>NZ_JXOJ01000001.1:0-65686 GCF_001017125.1 Methanoculleus sediminis
CAGAAGATCTGAGACGTTACCTGATTTTTACTGCGGATGATAGGGTGCAGACAAGGGGGAGACCATTTCGATCGACCAGAGCGCTCAGCTTGTTCCCGTTTACCTTTTTATAGCCATCATAGCCGGTCGATCCCCCTTTTTTGCCGGGATATCCTTCGTATCGGTAGAACAGTGCGAGAGATCGATTTTCTTGATCTCGTACCCGGATCGGAGCAGGTCGAGGAAGATCGCCTGATACACCCCTTTCTCACAGAGTTCGAGGTGGTACCGGTGAACCGTCGATTTCGTACCGTATTTCGTCGGGACATCGAGCCAGGAACATCCGGTGGTCAGAACGTACAGGATACCGTTGAACAGCCTGCGGGGGTCACATCGGGGTCGGCCGATATGCGGCTTTGTTGGGGGGAGGTATTTCTGGACAATCTCCCAGAGATCATCGTCAATTTCCCGGAATACCATGATTCCCGATTTTATCTGGGGAGTCTTATAATTTTAGGATCACCTCATCTGGAGGGTTAGAAGATGACCGCCGCTGATATTGATTTCCATGTCATCTTTTTTCCATTTCAATGTATCTCCCTTTTTTTATGATGTAGGTATTAGTGAGAGTGTAGGATATGCTATCAGCATCATTCCGGGAGATTATGATCCCGATTTGGTACATTTCATCTTGTATACGTTCAAGGGGAATGTTTGAATGGAATCCAGATTTATCTAGATCTAATTGCAGGCTCGCAAAATGCTGAGTAATGTCAGGCCTCATTTCCATACTGGTATCAAATACATACTCTTTGGTATCTGCTTTTAACAAAATATATGTGCTATAATTATAGGCGTCAACCCCCTCAATAAAGGCCCACCCATTTATTGCTATGATGCCCTTCCACTCAATTTGGCGTATCTGAATGGGGTCAATATAATATCTAATGTTGCCGGTTTCTTCTGGAATGTTGATATTATGTACCTCTGCCTCTCCATCGACAGTGAGCAGATGGCTGAAGATATAATTAGCTGACGCTAAATAGGCTAAGAAAACAAGCACTACAAAAATATGTATCAAATATCTTCGATAACGCTGATCCTGTAAATCCACTTCAATCACCTGACTGTTGTACTGTCTTGTTAATGTAGTGCTCAATAACTAACGGTAACACTTCGATAGGTGGTATGTTATCATCCAAACCCTGATAGTCATAGTGCGACAGTAAAAATGCGTTTAGAACCTTATATGGTTCATCTTCTGGCATGTACTCCGATACTCCGTCATGATGTCTTAACCCGTGATCTGATTGGATAATTATTATCGGCGGGTCATCTTCTGGGTACTGTTTGAGTAACGAATCTATTATGACTTCTATGTTCCGTGTTGTAAAAATCAGTTGCTCTAGGTAAATGTTCTTATCTCGATAATTTGAGATATCGTTCCAGTCTATTTTATTCCCTTCGTTGTCAAAAATAAATGGCTCATGCGGAAGCAATATGTGCGCATACACAAATTTTGGTGACGGGACCTCAGATAACTCAGTTAATTTTTTTAAATCGTAAAGTCTTGAAATCCTTAATTTATCTATTCTATCAACTATTTGAGGTTCGAATATGTAGGAAAATGGTCTAATCGTAGTCATATCAACTAATATCCAATGAAATCCATCGATAAAGAGTTCATTATCTGAACAGTCTTGATAATCGAACCTATAATCCGAGAGTATATTAATATCTGGGCTAATAGTATGCATTCCAATTGCAACTGTTGTGTAGCCTTCTTTCGAAAGAGATTTCATCGCCTGATTATCATTTATCAATGAGATCAATTCCAGACGATCATTAACATGATGTAAATTAGTAATAGGTTTCATATTCAATATACTTGGGACAACGACGATTGTACTTGTATAATGTGTCCTGCTGTTTTCGGCTACGAAAAACCCTTTTGACTCCAAGAAATCCTTAAACTCACTGTTGTCATATCCCCATACCGTTTCGAGAGTTTCAAAACTAGAATATTCGTCCAGTACAATGTAGTAAATGTCGGGGTAATCTGCTACTGAACCTGTCGTCCCGGGAGTTGATCCGGTAGAGTTACTGCTCTGGTGTATACTCATCTGACTTTTCTGCAGTTCCGCGGGGATAATGGGCACAATGTTCACGACCAACAAAAACGCAACCGCTACGCATGACACCTTGAAGACGTTCTTGAGGAGCTCTGGCTTCTTTGCTATTGCAATGAAATAGCCAATGTATCCGGCGATAAAGAGAGTGATCGGGAGAAAATGTCTGTGTCGTAGATCAAGAGCACTGACGGCTGTCACCCAATCGAACATGTGTCCGTATGCAAAGAAGAATACAACGAATACAGCGGAGATTACTCCTCCCTTTTTGGTATCTTTTGTGATCAGGCTAAATATTGCCCAGAGTATAAGGCTGCCCGCCCAGGCGATGCTCAACGGAAGAACGAGTTGCGAACAGGATACGATCTGAACGTTCTGCGAATAGAGATAGACAATGGGGTAACTGGCGACCAGAACGGGGAGTATCCATCCAATGGGGATCCCCCTCAATAATTGTCCGAAGGCTTGAAATCTCTCTTTTATCGTCATCGAATGTGCCTCATAAAGGGAGTAAGGAATTGTGCATCTCTGAGTCCCTGGATTATTTGATCTTCATGAGATAGAGGACCCGCGACGAGTCCTCGATAGGCTCTTTCCTGATGATAGTGAACAGTTCCCCAAACCTCTCCTCGAACACGTCCTGTGAGTAATCGCCAAACACATCCTCGCGGTTCGCGAGCAGCTTCCTGACCTGCGAATCCTCCTTCGGCACGAACTCGATCACGAGATGGTCCGTGATCTCCGCGAAGAACCCGACAATTCTCTCGAACGGGACGTTGTTGGAGATGGCGAGGTGGTGGATCAGGGCAAGCGCGAAGACCATGTCCACGGGCCCGCGTCCGATCAACGAATCCCGTTCTGCATTCTGCCAGCCGATCCCCGGGCTTGGGTTCGTGAGATCGAGCATGAGGGGGAGAAGATTCTGCTCGTTGTTTTTCCGGATCTCGAGTGTGTTTAACTCCACGCAGGCCGGGTCGATGTCGAACGCAATGGTGGGGATGCCCCGCTCGCTTGCAAGGCGGGAGAAGACCCCGACGTTTGCTCCGAGGTCCCAGACCGACCGGGGTTGGGCAAGATCCAGGAACTCGCCGACAAGTTTCTTCTTGTGCTCCAACCCGGCCGCCGAGTAATTTGTCTCGGTGTAGTAGTCGGCCCATTCGGTCCCGGCCGGCCTCCAGGAAAGACCCTTGACGGCGTTGGAGAGACTGTCGAGCAGACCCAGCAGGGCGTTCCTGGCCAATTTCGGGCGCTCGATGGTCTCGTGGGTATCCGCGTGCTTTGCCTGGCTCTTTGCGTGCATGTGGATGTGCATGGCGATGCCCGGCTTGAGCCGGGTCCGCCCCGGCAGGAGAGAACTCGCGAGATCCAGGGGGACGCCGTCGATGTAGACCCTCAGCAACTGGCCGAGTCGGATATCCCGGTGGGCCATGAGCGCCAGCGGCGCAAGGAAGTGCTGGCAGAACTGCCGGTATGCTACCCAGGGGTCTCCTTCCCGGTAACGCTCGAATGAGAGGGTATCGATGAAGAGCGCTCTCCCCTTGTGGAACTGGATGTTGTAGGCGCTGGCGTCCTTGAGGGTCATCCCGTGCTCCAGCGCGATCCGCTCGACATCCAGGGTGACCAGTGCAGCCTCTTTGAGCTGGCCAAACGACCACTCGTAGGGATACGAGACGAAGGGTATCTCTTCGGGCTGGATGACGATGTACGCGTTTTCGGGCTGTTCTGGGGAGATATCGACCTCTTTGTGGGGGATCAGGCCCTGCCTGGAGACGAGTCTCTCATACAGGCCGGACTGCATGAGGCAGTCATAGTCCTCTCGACAGGAGTCGTTGATCTGCCGGTACAGTACGCCCTCGCGTCGAAAGAGGAAGCCATCGGGATCTCTGAAGGAACTGGGAAGAACCCCGGATTTAGTCTTCATGGTTAGCGGGGCTGGGTCTGAATCGGTCTTTGAGTTTCTGCCAGTACATCTTTAGTGTAAATGCTGCGCCCAACCCGACTGCGACCAGTAGCTGCCAGATCATACTCCCGACACCGGGGTCCAGGTACGCGGAAACCGATTGGGGAATGACGATCAGCGCAATGAGAATCAATAAAATGTGCCGTAACTGCAACATGCTCACCTGATGATTAATTAGTTAAATTGTTGATGTTCCATGGTATTTACCGCTTGCGAATCGGCTGTTCTTCCTCAAAAAGAGGTCTGCGGTTGCAGTTCCCCTTATGTGTAGGGGAGTGGTACCCCTGGTGACTTTCCGTCCACTTGGCACGCGGCTCTGGGAATCCTCCTGGGTGTCTGTAAAAATTTCAGATACATAATATGAGTAGATGAAGTTACCATGCAATTTTTGGGTCTCCCCACCACGCCCAATCATAAGCGGCATTTCCGTTTGGTCGAGTTATGAACAGTACGCTGACATTCCCAGCAGGATACTCTTCTAACGGTATCGCAAAGTGGTGCCATCCTCGATCCTCTGTGACATGTACCGGGTCAAGTCTATAGAAAAAAACTTCCTGCGTGGTGTTGGCTATGGGGTCATGGAGATGTATCTCGAAGGTTACCCCGTCACTCTCCGGCTTATCCCAAACGCCCTCATCGATCCCTATGCTGAACTCGAGGCAGGATCCTTCGCGTATATCTATGTTCTCGTAGATTATGGTCGTCCCGGTGGGGCCCTGGGGATGTTCGAATATCGCCGGCATCGATTCTGAACCAAGTCTTATGTTCACATGCTTTCTATTATAAGAAGCCTCTAATGCTTTCCCTCCGCTTGCGGATTTCATATCTGGAGTGAGTCCATAAAAACTGACTGATTTAGAGTTTGGATCCATAAAGTCGCCCTGATCGGATTGTATAGGTAACCCGACAAAGTGAACCTGAATTGTATCTTCGTAGTATTCGGGATGATCGGTTCTGATTGTAATAGTATGAATGTCGTTTATCAGATGGCCCTGGAAAATCCATGCTAGAGTATCTGCGTCGCCCACATACTGGGATAGGAAGAGTCCATTGACTGCATTATCTGGAATAAACCGGTACCACTGTGATGTTGTTCCGTCCTTTAAGTGGAACTGAACATAAACCGGTTCTGGCTTATATACTG
The DNA here is from genome assembly GCF_001017125.1 of Methanoculleus sediminis. Lineage (GTDB taxonomy): Archaea > Halobacteriota > Methanomicrobia > Methanomicrobiales > Methanoculleaceae > Methanoculleus > Methanoculleus sediminis. The sequence continues at coordinate 5,213 of NZ_JXOJ01000001.1, forward strand.
TTTTCATAAGACTCCCAAAAAGAGTATATTGGACGTCGATATGCCCAAATACTTTGCCATTATATTCTGGGATGTCAATGGGTTCTCCCATCTTGACCGTTTTTAAATCTATGTCCTCTGCATCGTCCACGGGTCTCGGTGAGCGGTTCAGTAAGATAAACCCGTTAGATTGGTCTACGTATGAGTAATTGTTGAGTATTGTTCGGAATGTTTTTGGTTCCTCAAAGAGGGGATATCTTCCATCGATTGAACTATAGAAGTAGAGGATATTCTCTGGCGATCCTTCATCATCAACAAAATGCTGACTATTAATCGCGTCGAGGTATGGGGTGTATGCAGTGTATGATTGGAACACCGGCCTTGGGGACCAGTTGAGATCATATGCCCAGCACAATGCGACATCCCATGGAAAAATATCGACAGATTGGTTATTGATTCGATCGACCAATATGGTTTCTAAGGGATAAACATCCCTAATGCTTTCTTTTCGAGATGCCACCAGATTGTCAAAAAGCGTTTCATCGCTCATTAAACGGAGCGATAGTTCAGTTGACGGCGCATTTGAAATAACATTCGCTTGGGGTGCCCAGGGGGCAATAATACAAATGGAGGCCACGAAGCTCCCGATCATTGCCAGACAAAGAATTACACCAAAAGTCATGAATGGTTTTATTTTCGACGCTTTCAGCTCTCTCGTAAGTAAAACTAAAATAAATCCTAAAATCAATGCATAAACCGCAAGAAATATGAGAACATGGTGGTCATGGCGCACAAATCCGGATTTGAATACTGAAAATAATATGAACCCTATCATGATGAAAAATATTATGAGATCTGTTCTTTTGTGAACAAAGAAGTATATGCCTACCATTATTATGAATAGGATGGATATGCATCCAGCGATCACGTTCCACAAAGAACCTGCTGTTGCCATCGCCTCCGAATATCCTCTTGTAAGTTCAAAACCTCCTATCAGATAAGGCAATATATTTTCAGGATGTTGCTGCATTGTGAGCCAGATGGCAAAAAATGAAAGTATAAAGGAAACTGTGAGGATTGCTCCTTGTTTTATGTTGCGCTTTGCAATAAAATCTATGCTGCAAAATGCTACAATAAGGTACAGCGAGTTCCATAACATATCAAACTTGATAAGCGAGTGTACGGCCAGACCGAACCCTATGGCGCTAAGATACAGTAAGTGAATTCTTGGTGTGCTTTTTTGAGCGAGGATCAAATAGAGGAACAAAGATAGCGATATTAGCATCTTCCATTGTGGTGCAGTAACCTGTAAGATGATGAGTAAAATTGGGATGAAGAAAACATAATGGTACCACCTTGCGCTAAATTCTCTTAGCAATAAATAGGATGAAAAAATCAATAAAAAATTTGCTAATACTGAGAAGATCATACTTACTTTCCATAGATTATACTCCAATATTAATGGATGCGCCAGAAATCCAAGTATACCATATGTAAAAACAATGTCTGTTCCAAATTGAAAATTATTTACATGTGCCCAGTTGTTGCCAATGAGCCATGACGGATCTAATCCGGAATTTGGTAAATACGAGGATAGTTGAAATGTCCAGACCCCTAACATCAAGTACAAAAAAAAATATTTATGCTCAATTAGCGCTGGCTTGATCTTAGAATATATCTCGACGACGCTTGTCTTCATTCGGACTTCACCCTAAATATCCTGTTTTTCTGCTCGTATAAACGCCTGTTTCCCTATCAACCTCCATAAACACGGAACGTTGAGATAAAACTTCAGCCCGAGCAGCGATTTCGGCAGTCTGGATTTGGTTGAATAGGGAAGAAAGCGCGGAATGCATTCCACTACTGAAAAGCCTGCAATTTCAAGTGCTTCCAACATACTCCGATCGTCAAGAGGAGTTATATGATCGAAAAACATCCAGTAGTCACCGGCACAATACCTGATATTAGGCTGCAAAACCAAGATCTCCCCCCCCGATTTCAGTATTCGGTGTACCTCTTGAAGTGTTTTAACGATATCCGGTTTTGTGATGTGTTCAAAAAAGTTATTCACAAATACCCTGTCGACGCTCTCGGAACCTATGAAATCTAATTGGGTAGATTGAGTTATGACGACCTCTACCGAATCATCAGCGTATGTACGGGTGTCTGGATTAACATCGATGGCAATCTTGCGGTTCGCTTGTATTGCATTGATGAATTCGCAGTAACCTGCACCTATCTCAAGGATTGTTGCATCGTGTGGAATATATTTCTGGAAAAAGTGTTTGCATAACACGTTGTACATCTCTATTCTGAATTGTACATCCTCTTCAAACCGCCTGCGGTAGATTGTCTTATTGATGTCGTGACAAGAGTTCATTATTCACCCTCAAATGTCGTTCTCTCTTGAACGTCCTGTTTTTCTTTGAAGAACCATCGCGATGCAAATCCGATATGCACCGTCGCAATCAATCCGAAGATGATGATGACCGCCCCCCGGGCGAAGTGATCGATGAGGGCGATAGAGAGGCCTATTGCATTTGGGACCGAGAAAAGTAAGAGAATACCTACGATCGATGCCTCATGGATCCCAAGACCTGCGGGTGTCACAGGCAGTGCCTGGGCTGTGAATGCCACTACACCTGCTATCGCAGCTGATGCGAAAGGCAGTTCGAAACCGACACTCTTTGCAGCAAAGAAAATGCTCACAATTTCAAGGAACCACACTGGAATTGAAAGAGCGAAGCAGAGCACCATTGCCTGCGGGTTTCTGGAGATGTTGTCCAACCCGTCTTTCAGCAGGGCGACCGATTGCCGAATCGAGGGAATTCGGTGTTCAAATAGTGCAACAATCTTCTGGTCGTATTTGTAGATGACGAGCAGGAGGCAAAGAAGTGTTGCGACAATCACAATAACTCCCGCTTCGATATACACAAAAGATTCATTGTAGAATAATCCTGAGGCAATCAGGAGGAACAGCGCGAGGGTTACCAGATCAAGGATCCGCTCGATAACGATAGTGGACAGCGTCATTCCTAGGGGCGCTTTGGCTGTCATTTTCAGGGCAACACCTCTGGCAACGTCACCTAGACGCGCTGGAACGATATAGTTGAGGAACCAGCTGAACATAAGGCATTTGAACAGGGTATCCCGGGGATAAACATACCCTGCACTTCGGAGGAGGACACTCCAGCGCCAGGTTCGCACAAAGAAGGATACAAGGATCGCACTGCAGCAGAGAAGGATCCAGGGCCCGGATGTATTGATCAGGAGATGGAATATCTCGGAAAATCCCGTCAGCGTAAAGAGGAATGCGAGGAGAAAGATACCGAGTATGACGGCGAGAAAGATTCCGATCCATGATCCCTTCACAAAGTAATGTAAAATGTCCTTTAGGGTTACCAGGTTCCCATAGAAGAATAACTTCAGGAACCGCTTGCCGTAAACCGTGCCGTTCCGGGACAATTTTAGCTTTGCTTCTCCGGCTGTCCGATCGGACCAGGACACCGGGACCTCGGAGCTCTGAAAGCCGAGAATATGTGCCTTGATCGGGGTTTCGACTGTGATGTCAAAACCACTGGATTCGAGGTTCTCGATACCGATTGCATCCAGCACTTCTTTCCGGTACGCCTTGAATGCATTTGTTATGTCACGGTAGGGTATTCCAAAGGAGAATCGAACCAGGTTGTTAAAGGCTCGATTGGCAATCATCTTTGCCTGAGGGTAACCCCTGAGTTCTCCCCCCTCAACGAAACGCGAACCGTAGGCGATGTCGTATCCCTCGTGAATGCGTTCAACGAGGCGTGGGATATCATGAGGGTCATCCGAGAGGTCCCCCATAAACGGGATTACGATATCGCCTCTTGCTGCTGCCATGCCCGCTTTAATTGCGTTGCCAAACCCGGGAGCGCTCGTCCGGTGAACAGGGCGAATATGTCTGTCTTTTTGTGCGAAAGCATCAATCAGCATGCCGGTAGTGTCGGTACTGTTGTCATCGACGACAACGATCTCATAATCGGCAATATTATGTGCACTACTCAGTACCGTAGACAGTGCATCAATTACCCCCGCTATGTTCCCCTCTTCATTCCTTGCAGGAACGACGCATGATACGAAGTATTGATCGCTCATTCAAAACCCACTTAAACGATATTGTGCAACAGTTCTCTGTTGGAACAGATCCATTCCTTCGTATCTCTCATCGTCTCTCTCACAGTTCTCTTCGGCATCCAGTTGAAGAATCTGGAGACTTTCGAGTTGTCTGTGACATACCAGATCAGGTCGTTCGGGCGCGTTTGTGGATCCGATCCGAGAGGGATGGTTTCACCAGTTATCTCCCTGCATAATCCGGTCATCTCCTGGAGTGAGACGCTGTTATCCAGACCGCCCCCAACGTTGAAGATCTCCCCGTTAAATTCTTCCAGATGCTTACTCTGGAGTAGGATCAGATCACAGAGATCATCGATGTGCAGTACATCCCGAACCTGTTTTCCCTTACCCTCATACCCGATATATGAGAGATCTTTCCCGAAAAGATGGCAGGCAACCCAGAGCATCACTACGCCCTGATCGACTTTCCCCATCTGCCAGGGCCCGGCAATCAGTCCGCATCGATTGATAATCGCCTTGATTCCGTATGAATCGATGTACTCCTGGATGAGATACTCTGAACACAATTTTGTTGCCCCGTATATTGAGCGGGGCCCCTGGAGGGGGAAGTCTTCGCTAATTCCGGAAGTGCTAACTCCATCAAAGTGCGTATTTTCCGCGATACGAAAACGGGTGTCCTCTTCGATATATGTGAGACTATTAATCCGCTGATAGGGGTACACTCTGCTGGTGGAGAGGAATATCATGGACGCATGACTCTTTCTGACTTCTTCAAGACAATTGATTGTGCCCATTAAATTAGTGTTCAGAACGTACGAAGGAGACGAGTTGATGCCGGCGAGAACGGAGGGCTCTGCTGAGCATTCAATCATCAGGTCGAAGGACGGAATAGCCTGAAAGTCCTCGGCATTCCTCACGTCCCCGTGGATAAACTCTATCCCGGCCTCTTTTAGTCGGGAAAGGTTCAATTCGGAGCCTCTCCGCTTTAGATTGTCAAAGCAAATAACCGTCGACGAGGGGGAGTTTTTTTTCAAGGCAATTGCGAGATTCGAACCGACGAACCCTGCCCCTCCGGTTATCAGAACTCTCATTTACGGAGCTCCCTGAAATAATCGGGATTCTGAAGTTTTATATCAAGATGAAGTAGGTCGATCCAATTCTGGAGGAGTTCATTAAATATATCGTCTAGATTCTTTTTGGGTCCACTCCATTCGGGGTAGTCGTTTTTGAATCGCGACATATTACTGATCCACCAGAGATGATCGCTCTCCCGTTCGGGAGCTTCTTCGAAATCGGCTTTAAGTCCGGACTTCGCCTCTATTGCCGCAATGGTTTCGTAAATAGACACAGAGTTCTCACGCATCCCGCCGAGGTTATAAGTTTTCCCGAATTTTCCGGTCTGCGATGGTTCTGGTCTGGTTACCCAATGATAGAGGACATCCGCGACATCGCTGGAATGTATATTGTCCCGGACCCGGTATCCCCCACCGTAGACGAACAACTTATTTTGGAGCAGGATCTGTTTCGTGAAAAATCCCAGGAATCCATGCATCTCAACTGCCTTCTGATGAGGTCCGATAAGGCATCCTCCGCGGAATGTTGCCGTAGTCATCCCGTAATTTATTGCGTATTCCTGGCAGTACAGATCTGCAGCAGCTTTTGACACCCCGAACGGCGTGTGGCCACAACCGTCAATTGGGAGATATTCATCGAATGAATCTAGTGCAGTGTTCTCGTATCGTTTATAGGCGTCATTTTCAATCTTAATGTAGTTATAGTAATTGGGATAGTCTCCGTAGACCTTGTTTGAAGACATATATGCAAAGGGGATTTCCTGATTGTATTTACGGGTTAATTCAAGGAGGTTCAAGGTGCCGAATGCATTTATCTGAAAGTCTTCCATCGGGATTTCCAGAGAGCGTGGATGTGAAGGTTGCGCTGCCAGATGCACAATGGCATCTGCATCCTTGATCAGGGGAATGACAACTTCGTTGTTCCTTATATCCGCTTCAACGAGTGTAAAGTTTTTTTCATCTCTCAGGTGGTCTAAATTACCGTGAGTGTCGGCATCTGTCCCAAATAGTTTTTCCCGGGCAAAGTTGTCGATCCCGATTACACTCCACCCTTCCTTGAGGAATTTTTCGACACAAGCACTACCAATCAATCCACTGGAGCCGGTAATTATCACATTTTTCATAGTACCCCTTCACCACGAATTACTGTATCGAAACATCTAACATATGTATAAAGTTATTAGAAATAATTGTGCTGTGACCATATATTTTTATGGAAAATGTGCTGCGTCGCATGTTTTGCTTTAAACCGATTCCCTCTATTAGCAACTGCTCTTGATATATTCACTACGACATTAGTGTGTGTTGTAAGCGCTTTTCCGTGCCGTGGTGAACAACTGGGCGCCGCAATTTTCCCCGGATGGTAAGTGCATGTTATACAACACAGCATCCCCTGTAGTAGGTATATACCGAATGCAGGCCGTCTTCCAGACTGACGCGTGGGTGCCATTGTAAGAGGGCCTGTGCTTTTGAGATGTCGGGGAATCTCCGTGTCGGATCGTCCTGTGGCAGAGGATGATACTCGATCTGAGAATTGGAACCGGTCATTGTTATGATCAGGTTTGCCAGATCCAGCACTGAATACTCATGGGGATTGCCGATGTTGATCACCTCCCCCTTCAGGCTGTCTGCGGTGAGATATCTCAGCAGCCCCTCTACCTGATCGGTGATATAACAGAAACTTCTTGTCTGCGAACCATCTCCAAATATCGTTATCGGTTCGTTATTCAGCGCCTGCGATATAAACCGTGGAATGACCCGGCCATATACCCCGTCTGCCCGCATCCTCGGGCCGTAGGTGTTGAATATTCTTACGATCCGGATATCCAGATCGTACTGCCGGAGATAGGCCATACAGAGTGCCTCCCCTGCCCTCTTTGCCTCGTCATAACACCCGCGTATCCCCAGGGTATTGACATATCCACGGTATGTTTCCGGGGTGGGAAAAACCGTTGCCTCTCCGTAGATCTCGCTCGTCGAGGTGAAAAGCAGCCGGGCCTCGTCGCGGCGTGCAATTTCAAGCGCGTTCATCAGCCCAAGGGTGTTTGATTTTAGAATTTCCAGGGGGTACTTCTCAAATTCCAGGGGAGACGCACGAGAGGCGAGATGCATGACATAGTCGACTTTTGTTTCAATCCTGAGCGGTTCTGAAACATCATGATTTATAAAACAGAAGTTCTCCTTCCCAAGGAGATGCTTGGTGTTTTCTTTGAGGCCGCTTGAGAGGTTGTCAAGGCAGATAACCCGGGCGTTCTGTTTGATCAGGGTGTCGCAGAGCCAGGATCCGATGAATCCCGCTCCCCCTGTAATGAGAATGGTTCTGTCCTCAAGGGATCGATCTCCCAGGCGCTCCAATATTCCATCGACTTCGCTTTCAGCATTCCACAGCACCGGCATCACTCCTCGAGAAGGGTTTTCAGGAACTCTTTTAGACTCTGGTTGAATTCTTTTCGCTCTAATGCTAACTCTATGCTTGATTTCATCCAACCGATCTTATCGCCGATATCGTACCGCCTGCAAGTGGTGATCATGCCTATTGGCTCATTAAGAAGCCGCAGCGCATCGGTAAGCTGGATCTCATCCCCATAACCTGGTCTGACCTCTTTTAAGAGGTCAAAAATATCTGGGGTCAGTACATATCTGCCGATTGCTCCAAGGTCTGAGGGCGCCTGTTCTGGCTGTGGTTTTTCTATGATGTCCCGGATCGAATAGAGATCTTCTTCGAGAGGGGTGCCCTCAATTATGCCGTAACTGTGGATCTTCTCTCTCGGGACTTTTTCCACGGCGATAACACCCTTCTGATATTTCTGGAACACCTTACACATCTGAGCAGTACAGGGTTCTTTCCCTGCATGGGGGATGGTGATGGTATCGCCAAGTAACACAGCAAAAGGCTCACCGTCACAGTGTTTCTGCGCATGAAGTATTGCATCCCCCAGACCTCGCTGCTCCTTCTGGCGAATATAGTGGATGTCCGGAACATTGGATATCTCATCGATCGATTGTATGAGATCTGTATCTCCTTTCTTCAGAAGGACCCTCTCTAGCTCAAGAGAATTATCAAAGTGATCCTCGATAGCCCGCTTGCTCCGTCCTGTTACAATTAAAATGTCATCAATTCCCGAAGAGAGGGCTTCTTCCACCACATACTGTATAACGGGCTTATCAACGACAGGCAGCATCTCTTTTGGTTGCGCTTTGGTTATTGGCAAAAAGCGTGTACCTAATCCTGCTGCAGGGATTACAACCTTTCGTATTTCCTCCTGATTCACGCGATCACGCCGTAATTATTAATTCGAGGAACAATTGCCATCCCCTTCCATTTTTGTCGATAATTTCCTCGTCCTGAGGATCAGCCCCTGCCTCACCGGCACGAGCCGCCCCGGAGAGGGAGAGGATCCGGTCGGCGGGCAGGGACGTGATCATGGTTACTCACCAAGAATTTTGACTTCGGGCACTATTAACGGTTCTCTTTCGGCCGTGGGGGTAATCAAACGATTCCGGCGATATTCCGCGAGAGAAAGGGACGGGGGGATAACGCGCAGCCGAAGGGACGCCGGGAGTATGCCCCGGCCGTCACTCCGGGAAGAGGCGGTCCCGGAGCAGCACCCGGTACCAGGTTACGGCCGATATGGCACAGGGATTTGCCCCGGGCAGTTCAAATGCGTCCATGCCTTCGATATGCTTTTTCGATAGACGTGATGGGTTATGAACCTGATCGCCGTCAGGATCGATGTTGTAGATTACGGTGAGTCAACTACCCCGCGTTTTCGGGCGCGGTTTGTAACAAACTTCTTTTCTCGATGGAGGAGAGGGGGGGATCGGGGAGCCGGGCGCAACAACGCTCATGGCCCGGGGGCAAGCGGTGCGGGATGGAGAGAGTACCTTAGACCTGGATGCCCGCCCGGGCAAGCGCATCCTTGATAGAGACGAGTTCCTTTCTGATCTCCCCAAACTCATCATCAAGGTGTTTTCTGGTGTCACTCCGGAGGCCGACAATCTCTTCCTTCGTCTCTCTCGCGATCTGGAGAGTCTGATCTTGTTTGTCCAGCATCTGGTCTTGCTTGCCCAGCATCTGGTCTTGCTTATCCAGCATCCGGTCTAACTTTGTATCCATGCTGTGCAGTGCATTTCCGGCGTAATCCATCCGCTCGAATGTTTCCTCCTGGATGTCCCCCCGGATGATCTCAAAATCGGCATACTCTCCCGTTGCTTCTTCCCATCTGACGGCGAACGATTTGACTGCAATGGGTCTACGTATGATATTGATCTCGTTGATGAGGTCCCGGAGATCGCTTTCGCTCCCCTCTGCAACGATCTCGACCTCTCCGGTATCGAGATTCTTCACGTATCCCGAGATATTCCGTTCGAACGTCTCGTTGTATACGTGCTCTCGATACCCGACTCGCTGGACACGCCCTTGCGCGACGGCCACAAATCGTTTCATTCAATTTCACTCTGTATGGTGAACATAAATAGTTTCGCCGGACTGGCGCATCATCCGGCGAAGTTATCTCCGGATCCCCACCTGCACCAGGAAGGGGTGGCAGAAAAGTATGCATGACGGTCATCCCGGGAGTGCGCTTTCGGAATACCCTTCCGCACCGTTAGGCACGAGGGTGCGGCTCCCGGTGGGAAGCCGCATCAGGAGTATGGCGCAGAACAGCGCTCGGTTTATCGAAAGTACGCATATGACTGTTCTAAGCAACGTAGATCTTTAATTGCGAGGCACTTTTGGGACGATTTGCGGTACATCTTCCCGCTCACCAGCAGATCCCCTCCTTCCCGTCGCAGGAGAGGATCCGGCGCCCCTCGATGACGATCCGGGACTTCATCAGGTCGAACTCCCCGTTAAGATCGGAGAACTCCGGCCACTCCGTCATCACCAGGCAGGCGTCGGCCCCACGGAGGGCGCCTGCCGCCGAGGCGGCGTAGTCGATGCCGGGGAAGACCCGCCGCATTGAAGATACAGCAAGCGGGTCGTACGCCGCGACCGCCGACCCCCGCCGGAGGAGTTCGGCGATGACCGGGATCGCCCGGGACTCCCGGATATCGTCGGTGTTGTCCTTGAAGGCGAGGCCGAGGACGGCGACCCGTTTCCCCGCGAGGTTGCCGATCCTCTCCTCAAGGAGCCCCACCAGACGGAGCGGCTGGCGGTCGTTGACGTCGAGCACCGACCGGAGGAGCGCGGGCTCTTCGCCGAGCGACTCCGCGAGGCTGACAAGGGCCGAGACATCTTTGGGGAAGCAGCTCCCCCCGAACCCGGCGCCGGCGGATAAAAAGTGCGGAGAGACCCGGTGATCCATCCCGACGCCCTCCATCACCTCGTAGACGTCGATCCCGAGGCGCTTGCAGACATTTCCCACCTCGTTTGAAAACGAGATCTTCGTCGCGAGGAGAGCGTTCGAGGCGTACTTGATCATCTCCGCGGCGGTGAGGCCGCACCGCACCACCGGGGCAGAAAGCCCACGGTAGACGGCGGCGACCATATCACCGGAACGGTCGTCCCGGCTCCCGATCACGATCCGGTCCGGGTGGAGGAAGTCCTCCATCGCACGCCCTTCCCTGAGGAACTCCGGATTCATCGCAAACCCGATCTCGTCCCGGCCGGAGTGTTCGAGTACCTCGGGAACGACGACGCTCTCGGTCGTCCCCGGCGGCACGGTGCTCTTCACCACGACGGTGTGCGAGCCCTTCCCGCCGCGGAGCGCCTCCCCGATCGACCGGCTCGCGGCGGCGACCATCGAGAGGTCGGCGCTCCCGTCGGCCGCCGGCGGGGTGCCGACGCAGACAAACGAGAGGTCTGCCTCCGTCACCGGACCATAGTCCGTCCCCGCACGGAGCCGCTCGCCGGCATGCTTTTCAAGAACCGCATCGAGCCCCCGCTCGTGGATCGGGGCACGCCCGGCGTTGATCGCCACCGCCTTCCTCGCATCGATCTCGACGATATCGACGGTATGCCCGAGTTCGGCAAAGCAGGCCCCCGTGACCAGGCCGACGTAGCCCCCGCCGACGACAGTTATCCGCATCTTCCTGTAATCCTCCGGTTCGTTACGTCAGAATTGGGCTCTGGGATGGTTAAAGATGACTCATTGTCGCCGGTCGGGAGCAGTGTGCCTATCAGGTGGATCGTTGCCGGGCGTCTCCCGTCCCGGTGTAGCGTTTGTGCCCTTCCCTCATCGCGACCGGCAAACCCGGGGAAAAGCGTTATCCTGATCGGCGGGTAACAGAAATATGATCGGGTATGCGCGATGGTCCGGTAGGAACGACGCTTCGCGGAGCGGAGTTTGAGCAACCCGATGGGTTTCGAACAGAGCGCGAAGAGAGTGATATCGATATTCTCATCGAGTTCAAGGAAAGGGGGCGCTCGTTTGATGCGTATATGGACCTCAAGTTCTTCCTCGAAGATCTCTTCAGGAGGAGAGTTGACCGCGATACCGTCAAGCCGGCTCTCGCGCCGTACATCCTCCGGAGTGTCCGGTATGCCCCGGCAAATAAGCAGGAAAGAATGATATGCGATGCGGGAAGAGATACAATGCTATGAGACGCCGCCACCTGCTAAAAGCCGGAGAGAAAGAAGAGGTTCTCCGCACCATCCGCATGATCCTCGCCGGGTTTGACGAGATAGAGGTGGGGTATGTCTTCGGAACGTTTTGCAGAGGGGATTTCGGCGACGTGGACGTGGCAATCCTTGTCACCGGTGAGCCCGCCCCCTACCAGGCGATGCGGTTCGCGCGGCGGGTCGAGCGGGAGCTCGAACGGGGGTTTTGTTACCGCTTTGAGGCTGACGTGAAGGTTCTCAACACCGCCCCGGTCTCTTTCCAGTACGAGGTCATCAAGAGCGGCAGACTCGTGCTCTCCCGCGACAGAGAGCGTAGGGTCCGGTACGAGGCAGGCGTGCTCTCCCGGTATCTCGACTATGCGGAGACGCTCGACTGGTTCGACCGGGTTCTGCTCACGAGGGCCTGAGAATGATCATGGACGAAGGGGTTCTCGGTCACCTCCGGGAATTGGACGAGGCAGCTCTGGACTGGGAACGCTACCGGTCCATCACCCTCGAAGACCTCAGGATCGACCGGGACAAACGAAACATGGTGCTGCACGCACTCCTCGTCAGCATCCAGGCATCGATCGATATCGCCAACCACCTGGTCGCGGCCTCCAGCTCCAGGCGGCCCGAGACCTACCGGGAGAGTTTCGCGATTTTATGTGACGAGGGGCTGATCCCGGAAGACCTCGCGGTCCGGCTCTCAGACCTCGCGGGCTTTCGGAATGTTCTGGTCCACCTCTACTGCCGGCTGAACCTGGACGAAGTCTACGGGGTGCTTCAGGACGACCTTCCGATCGTAAACCGGTACCGGGATCTGGTTCGGATGATACTCCGGGACCGCCTCCTCCCGGAGTGACGACTGAGCGCTGGAGTGAACCGGGAGGAGATCCTCCCATCGCTCCGGCCTCCCGGGCCACCACGTCTCCACGAGCAGATCGAGGTCGGTGATGCTTCCCTCGATGAATGTCGCCCGGGGGTGGTCGAGGAGATGCTCGATAGCGAACCTACCCGGTAACTCCTCTCTGACGGGGCTGCCTCTCCCCGGTTGAAGACGGGGTCTCCGCGCTATAATTGGATGGGAACTGCAGTTCACGTTCCCGGTTCACAAAGGAACGTTGACCCATAAGTATACTACTTTCTAGTCAACGACCCACTTGAGGCCGTCGGTAAGCGCCGGTGGTCCGGTCTGGGCATCCGTCATCTTTACGTTTGTGGTCGGGTGACCGGACTTATTCAACACAACACTCGGGCTGTTCTACCTCGTGTCCCGGTTGCCGCCGGGGAGTTTAAATGCGCCCGTATCTTCGATGTGCCTTTTCAATGGGCATGATGTGGGTGATATAAACGAGTTTTTCGTCCGAATTGATATTGTAGATTACGGTGAACGTACGTGCGATATGGAGTCGGTACGATTCATGCTTTTTATTGGTGTGGAGTTTCTCTTTGTCCCCATCCGAACCGGGATAGGGATTCTCCCGTAAGATTCTCGGTTTGGCTTTGATAACCCGTCGATCTCTGGCGTCGAGAGAATTTAAAAAATCAAGCGCACGCTTATCCACCATGAGGCGGAATGTCACAGGTCTAACTCCACGAACTCATTGCGAGCCATGGCTTCTTCGATATCATCAGTGAGTCGTTGTTTTTTAACGCTCTCCACCAATCTCGCGAGCGTATCGTTGAGCGTCTCGTCCGGGCGCCTGAGATCCAGGATCTGATGATAGGTCTCTTCCGATACGGGTATGTTCTCCGTAGCAGACATTGAATCCTGATAGGTGCTGATCATACATAAAACTCTTTTCATCACCGGAAGCATGGAGCCGTCCGGTTGCGCTCAGGCTGCGATGGCTGGAACGGTAAAGGGAGCAAATGTTCCTCGGTCCGACGGGATGACAGTGTCGGCTCATGTCTCGACCGTGCCCGGTCCGGACAGTCCTTCGACGTGTGAAGGATCAGCAGTATCGGTCGAAAGCGCCCGGATGGCGAAGGACGCCGACCCCCCAAACCCCACACCCCAATCGATACACTCTATACGGCGAAAGCCCGATACTATTCCAGAAAATGGATACCCCCGCCCTCTCCGTCGTCCTCCCGGCCCTCAACGAAGAGGCCACCATCGGCGAGTGCATCACTAAGATCCGGACGGTCTTTGCCGATCTCGAGATCGACGGCGAGATCATCATCGCCGACTCCTCCGACGACCGGACGGCGGCGATCGCCCGGGACCTCGGGGCCAGGGTCGTCCGGCCGGAGAAGCGGGGCTACGGCAACGCCTACCTCGCGGGGCTCGCGTGCGCCCGGGGGAGGTACATCGTCATCGGGGACGCGGACAACACCTACGACTTCCTCGAGATCCCGAAGCTCCTCGCCCTGCTCGATGCCGGCGCCGACATGGCCCTCGGCTCCCGGCTCAGGGGGGAGATCCGGCCGGGGGCGATGCCCGCCCTCCACCGGTACGTGGGCAACCCCTTCCTCACCTGGCTCCTCAACCGGGTCTTTTCCATCCGGATATCGGATGCACACACCGGGTTTCGGGCGTTCCGGCGGGAGGCGCTCGAACGGATGAATGTGAAGACCGGGGGGATGGAGTTTGCAAGCGAGATGATCATCGAGGCGGCGAAGGCCAATCTCCGCATCGACGAAGTCCCGATCACCTACTCCGCCCGGGTCGCTCCCTCGAAACTGCAGAGCTTCTCCGACGGCTGGCGGCACGTCCGGTTCATGCTCCTCTACCGGCCGATCCCCTTCGTCACCGTTCCGGGGCTGCTCTTCACGATCTTCGGCTTCTTTTTGATGGTCATCTTCGCCTTCCGGGGAGAGGTCGAGACCTCGTTCATCCACTCCTTCATCCTCGCCGCCCTCTTCTTCGTCGGCGGGCTCCAGGCGCTCTTTGCCGGGATAAACATCGCCGTCTACTCGGCCGTCCAGGGCTACGGCGAGGCGGGGCCGTTCCTCTCCCGGCTCATGAACTACCACAACCTCGAGCGGGAGCTCCTCGCCGGGATCCTGCTGATGGCCGGCGGCGGTCTCGTCGGGCTCGCCATCCTCCGGGACTGGGCCGCCTCCGGGTTCGGCCCGCTCTTCCAGATCGCAAACGCCGTCTGGGCGCTGGCACTCTTCCTTGCCGGAATGCAGGTCGTCTTCTCCGGGGTCTTCACGAGCATGATGCTCTTGAATCGCGGCGAAGAACAGGACTGACCTCCTCCGGTCCACGCTGCTCCGCCCATTGATCCTGATTTTTAGGGCACATTTTTGATTTCTGCGCATTTTACGGGGAGATCGATCCTGTTATATATGATTGGCGGTACAGTGTGACCCGGAGGAACTGCGAATGGCCATTTTATCAACCAACCAGCAGGAGATAGCAGAAAGGATCGATGCAGGTGCCGCCGCGGAAGTCTGGCGGGACTGGAGGTGGCATGTCCGGCACGCGATCACCGATATCTCCACGTTCGAGCGGCTGCTCGGCGTATCGTTCGGGCAGGACGAGCGGCGGGAGCTGGAAGAGACCGCGAGCAGGTTCCCCCTGAGGATAACCCCGTACTACCTCTCGCTCATCGATCCAAAGGATCTCTGGAACGACCCGATCTTCATGCAGTGCTTTCCGTCACCGGCGGAGCTGCAGGTCGAGCCCGACGACATGGAAGACCCGCTTGCCGAGGACGCCGATCACCCGGCCCCCTGCATCACCCACCGCTACCCCGACCGGGTGCTGTTCCTGGTCAGCAACGTCTGCGCCATGTACTGCCGGCACTGCACCCGGAAGCGGAAGGTCGGGGACGTCGACTCCGTCCCCTCGGAAACCGAGATCCTCGAGAGCCTCGACTACATCCGGGAGAACCCCGGTATCCGGGACGTCCTCCTCTCCGGGGGCGACCCGTTCATGCTCCCCGACGACCGCCTCGACTGGATCCTGACCGAACTCGACGACATCGAGCACGTCGAGGTGGTCCGGATCGGCAGCCGGGTTCCGGTCGTCCTCCCCTACCGGGTCACGGACGACCTCGCCAGGATGCTCGCCCGTCACCACCCGCTCTGGGTGAACACCCACTTCAACCACCCGGCGGAGATCACCACGTCCTCACAGAAAGCGCTCGCCCGGCTTGCCGATGCCGGCATACCGCTCGGCAACCAGACCGTCCTCCTGGCGGGGGTGAACGACTGCCCCCGGATCATGAAGACCCTGGTGCAGAAACTCGTCCGGAACCGGGTCCGCCCCTACTATCTCTACCAGTGCGACCTCTCCGAGGGGCTCACCCACTTCCGCACCCCGGTCTCGAAGGGGATCGAGATCGTCGAGAGCCTTATCGGGCATACCAGCGGGTTTGCCGTCCCGACCTACGTCATCGACGCTCCCGGCGGCGGCGGGAAGATCCCGGTGATGCCCCAGTACCTCATCTCCTGGGCAACGAACCGGGTGGTGCTCCGGAACTTCGAGGGGGTGATCACCACTTACCGCGAGCCCGACTCCTACGAACCGGTCTGGTGCGACCGCAAGTGCGCGACCTGCGGGCAGTACCTCAAACTCGAGGGCGCGGACGAGTCCAAGGCGGTCGGGATCGTCAAACTCCTCTCCGACGAGGACCCGACGACTGCGCTCGTCCCGGAGAACACCGAGCGGTTCGAGCGGAGAAATGAGTCCTGACACCGTCACGACGATCGGCGGCACTCTCGTCCAGCACGGGCGGTTGAGCGACCGCATCTACGTGATGCACCTCTCGCCCGCCGACCTCCCAGAAATCCTCGACGATCTGGATGCGCTCTCACAGAAGGAGGGTTACTCGAAGATATTTGCAAAGGTGCCCGCCTCCGCCCTCCCGCTCTTCATCTCCCGGGGCTACGTCGTCGAGGCACGGGTTCCGGGATTCTTCCGGGGCAGGGAGGACGGGTATTTCGCGGCGAAGTTCTTTGATGCGGAACGCCGGCGGGAGTCGGGTGACGTCGCCGCGGTCCTCGCGGCCGTCCGGGAGAAGGCTGGCGATGCCCATCCGGCCGCCCTTCCGCCCGGCTGGACGTGCGCCCCTGCGGCGGAAGACGACGCCGACGACCTTGCCGCGCTCTACGGCGAGGTCTTTGCGACCTACCCGTTCCCCATCGGTGATCCCGGCTACCTGCGGGAGACGATGGCCGGGGACTACCGCTACTTCCTCGTCCGCACCGAAGACGGCCGGCTTGCCGCGGCCTCCTCGGCGGAGATCTACCGCGAGGACGAGAACGTCGAGATGACCGACTTCGCCGTGCACCCGGATTTCCGGGGCAAAAGCCTCTCGGGCTTCCTCCTTTTGCGGATGGAGGAGGAGATGCGGGCGGCCGGGATGAAGACCGCCTTCACCATCGCCCGGGCTCTCTCCTACCCGATCAACGCCGTGTTTGCCCGGGCGGGGTACGCGTGGGGGGGCACCCTCGTCAATAACACCAACATCTGCGGCGGGTTCGAGAGCATGAACGTCTGGTCTCGGCCGCTGGAGAGGTGAGGAGAAGGTCCGCCGCCGGTGTAAGGACGGGCGTCGTGCCGGCTTTTGGGGCGCACGTTCACCCGCTGGCATATATGGGAAGCAAACAACAAAAGGGAGCATCGGTTTACGCCGGTTCATCCGTCGCGAGTGCGTCACATGAAATGTCCGAATCCCCGGCAGGTTTTCGGAGGTGCAGGTGACCCGGGTCAGGAGAGCAGCGATCTGGATGGACGCATTTTGTTCCACATGGAACACATTTGAACCAATACCTGGAAACGGACCTGTTCCCCCAGCCTGAAGTTACCCGTCGCCGTGCACCGGTTCGGGGCGGTGCCGGGCAGCCTGGTGCATCCGGAGGTATTCGGACCGGGAAAGAGCGAAGTTTTCGGCATTCTCAAAGAACGCGTCGATCAGGTCGGCCTGCTCGCGGCTCCACACCTCGTTTGGGACCTCCCTGACCCGGAGGGCATGTCTCCGGACAAAGGCCAGCCGCTCCTGCCTGTTCTTCTCGCGGTCAAACTTCAATTCCATACTGTTCCCCCCGGACCTGCAGGCGCTCCATGAACGATCGCAGGAGTTCGCTGTCCAGCATCTCCCGGAACAACACCCAGAGATAGACCGCATCCTCGATATCCTTGTCGCTCCCAAGATAGAGTTTGTAGGGAATCTGCAGCTCGATGGGCGATACGAAGAACCGGATGTCGTCGAACTCTACCGTCTTCGCCCTGGACATCGCATAACGATCGAAGTCGTCTTTCTTGAACTTCATCTCGATATTCGGGATGATCCTTCCGGCTCCGGCAATCCGCACGGCAAGCCTGTCGCAGAGCATCGAGTAGATCTCCTCGATATCGTCGGAATTCAGGAAGTAAAACCCTTGCGCCAGAAGGTCTTCTGAAAATGGCCGGAACGTATCGTAATCCATGTAATCGATGAAAATATCAATATCTTCCGTACCTCTGGCTCTTCCAAAAAGGATTGCAACGTACCCGCTGACGATCACGTAGCGGGTATACCACTCGATGATGCTCGTCACCGAGGCCACAAAACGATCGAGTGAGGTCACAACCTTTCCGTCGATGCGGATGGTGCCGTCGGGAGCATTCGCGATCTGCATTTCCCTTCCTCTGGTAGAGTCTTACCGGGCACAGCATTAATTGCATGCACCCCGGTCCCTCAGTATATCAATTGTCCCGTAGATGTTTGTCTTCTTTCAACAGCCGTTCCCGGTGACCGAAGCCTCCAGGAAACCCCGGCACGATCTCATCTCGTGTTCTGTACCGGTTACGGGGGATGTTTATGTCTCTTCTGTCCCTGTTCACCCTCCCCGGATCGCCGGAGACCATCTCGCCGGCGGCTGTCCGGGGTTACACCAAAAAGAGAGTATTATGAAGATCCTTCCCGCTCCGCGTCCTTCTTCCGGTACCCCTCGAGCAGGATCGTCGTCAGGTTTTTGACGGGCACGTCCGTGCAGTCCGCGATATGGAACTCGCAGAACGGGCAGACCGTCACCACCACGTCCGCGCCGGTCGCCTTCACGCACTCGTCGCGCTTCGCCCCGAGGGCCTTTGCCTCCTCCGGCACCCCCGACCGGACGCCGCCGCCGGCGCCGCAGCACTGCGTCGGCATCTCCACGAACTCCCTGACGGCTTCGCGGAGGAGCGTCCGCGGCTGCTCGCTGATCCCCTGGCCGCGGAGGAGGTGGCAGGGGTCGTGGTAGGTCGCCCTGATATCGAGCTTCGCCGGGGGCTCGATCCCGTACTCGGTGAGGATCTCCGTGACGTCTTTCACCGTAAACGGCGTCTCGTAATCGTTCTTCAGCGTCGCCCCGCACCCGGCGCAGATCGTCATCACGGTCTTGATCCCGCGGCGGGCGAAGGCCTCGATGTTCTTCTTCTTCAGGTCGTCAAGGAACGACGTCTGCCCCGTCCGGATCAGCGGCGAGCCGCAGCAGACCTGGTCGTGGGGGACGATCACCCGGATGCCGTTGCGCTTCATCACTTCCATCGCGTCGAGCGCCGTCTGCGGCACCCGGCCGTTGAACATGCACCCGACGAAGAACCCCACCTCGCCGCGGACGGGGCCGTCGGGCTCGATCACCTCCGGCACCTCTTCGAGGAAGGTCGGCTGCGTCCGCTCGACGCTCCGGCCGGTCTCCTGCACCAGCCGCGCCACCTCCTGGTGGCGGGGGAGGGTCAGCCCGCGGCGGTTCGCGATCTCCCGGAGTTTCTCGATCGCCTTGCCCGGGATCTCGATATCTTTCGGGCAGACCTCCGTGCAGCGCTTGCAGGTC
The DNA here is from genome assembly GCF_001017125.1 of Methanoculleus sediminis. Taxonomy (GTDB): domain Archaea; phylum Halobacteriota; class Methanomicrobia; order Methanomicrobiales; family Methanoculleaceae; genus Methanoculleus; species Methanoculleus sediminis. Next base: position 24,671 of record NZ_JXOJ01000001.1, read on the forward strand.
GTGCAGTAGAAGAGCCCCTTCTCGATGGCATCGGTGATCCTGTCCCCCGAGTCGCGGGGATCGAGGGCGAGGCGCATCTCCTGCCGGAGCACTGTCGGCCCCGCGAAATCCGTCACCTGGAGCGCCGGGCAGGCCGATACGCAGCAGAGGCACTCGATGCAGTCCCGGAGCGGCTTGATCGCCTCGATCTCTTCACGTGCCGGGAGGGCTGCGTCCGGAGCCGGGCAGATCCGGGCGATCTTTGCTATCACCGGCTCCAGGTCGACCATCAGGTCTTTCAAGACCGGGAGGGCCAGCGGCTCGACCGTCATCCCGTCGCGGGCCTCCTCCATGCAGGCGAGGACGGGTTTCCCGTCCACCCGGACGGCGCAGCTCCCGCACTGCCCGGACCCGCAGCAGTAGCGGTAGGCGAGCGTCGGGTCGTGCTCGTCGCGGACGGCGTGGAGGGCGTGGAGCACCCGGGCGCCCTCGTTGACCCTGACGGTGTACTCCTCGAAGTGCGGCTCCGCGTCCACGGCGGGGTCGAAACGGGAGACCCGGAGGGTGATCGTCTTCATGCCGCCACCTCCCGCCGCTCGATCCCCTCCCGGGTGAGCGAGACGTAGGTGTGGGAGAACGGCGACGTCGCCGGATCGGTCGCCACGTCGGCGTCCAGCCGGACGTGGGCTCCCCGGTTCTCCGGCCGCAGCAGGGCGCACCGGACGATCAGGGACGCCGTGGTGCACATGTTCCGGACGGTGCAGCATTCGAGCAGGTTCGCGGTCGAGGCGGCGCAGAGCCGCTTGTCCGCCAGCCGGCGAACGTGCCCGAGCGCCGTCCGGAGGTCGGGGGCGTTCCTGAAGATGCCGGCCTGGTTCCACATCGTGAGTTTCAGGTCTTTCCTGACGTCTACGGGACTTATCGCACCCTCGAAGAAACCGTCGAGCATCCGGGTCACCTCATCGATCCGGGCGGGATCGATCCGGCCGCTCCGTGCGGGCGCCTTCCCGGCGAACTCCCCGGCCCGCTTCCCGAAGACCTGCGTGTCCGCGAGCGCGTTCCCGCCGAGGCGGTTTGCGCCGTGCACTCCGCCGGCTACCTCCCCGCAGGCGAAGAGGCCGGGGATGGTCGTCCGGCACTCCGGGGTGATCCGGAGCCCTCCCATGATGTGGTGGGCGGTCGGAGCGACCTCCATCGGCTCCCGCCGGATATCCACGCCGTACGCGAGGAACTGCTCGAGCATCACCGGGAGCCGGGCTTCGATCGTCTCCGCCGGGAGGTGGGTCACGTCCAGGTAGACCCCGCCGCGGCTCGTCCCCCGGCCCTCCAGCACTTCGGTCGCGATCGCCCGCGCAACCACGTCCCGGGTGGAGAGTTCCATCCGCTCGGGATCGTAGCGCTTCATGAACCGCTCCCGCCGCGCGTTCAGGAGAAGCCCTCCCTCGCCCCGGACCGCCTCCGTCACCAGGCGGCCGCGGGCGTCGTAGGGGTAGACGGCACCCGTCGGGTGGAACTGGACCATCTCCATATCGATCAGTTCAGCCCCCGCCCGGTAGGCCATGGCGAAGCCGTCCCCGGTCCCGGCGGCGGAGTTCGTGGATATATCGTAGACCTGCGTCCCTCCGCCGGTCGCGAGCACCGTCGCGTCGGAGCGGAAGAACACGACGTCCCCGTCCCGGTCGAGAGCAATCGCGCCGGCGACCGCCCCGTTCTCGTCTTTGATGAAGTCGACGACCGAGACCTCCTGGTAGAGGTGCGTATCGGTCGCGTCGAGCCGGTCGAGGAGGGTCATGATCATCTCGTGACCGGTCCTGTCCCCGGCGTAGCAGGTCCGGGGGAACCGCTGCCCGCCGAACGGCCGCTGCGCGACCTGCCGGTCCTCCGTGACGTCGAAGACGGCGCCCCACCGGACGAGGTCGGCCATCCGTTCCGGCGCCTCGCGGACCAGCGCGTCCGCGAGTGCCGGGTCGTTTAAGTACGCCCCGCCTTTCAGCGTATCCTCGCGGTGGACGTCGACCGAGTCCCGGTCGCGCAGCACGGCGTTGTAGCCGCCTTCCGCCATCGTCGTGCACCCGCCTTTGCCGGCGATGGTCTTGGAGACCATGACCACGTCGCCGTACCGGGAGGCCTCGATGGCGGCCCGCACCCCGGCGCCGCCGCTTCCGACAACCAGCACGTGCGCGTCCACAATCTCGTCTACATGCATCTTATTAGTCGGTGCGTTGTATAATACCATAAAGTAATTGCAGGGGACTAGTGAGCCAGAATGAGGCTTTTAATGAAATTTGGCGGCACTTCCGTCGGAGAGGCGGACTGTATCAGAAGGGTCGCAGATATCGTGGAATCGCATCGTAGCGCAGGCGACGAGGTCGCGGTAGTCGTATCGGCATGCTCCGGGATCACCGACCGGATCATCGCGGTGGCCGATGAGGTCGTGTCGAGCAAGGAGCCGCCCCGGATCGGGACGCTTCTAGCGGCGATGCGGGAGCGGCACACCCGGCTCCTTGACGAGGTGGCTCCCGATCATGCCCGCGAGGTGACGGCTGTCATCGACGACCGGCTCACCCGGCTGCAGAACATCCTCACCGCGGTGCACACCTTAAAGGAACTGACTCCCCGGTCCCGGGACTACATCATCTCCTTCGGGGAACGGCTCTCCGCCCCGATCGTCTGCGCCGCCCTGCGGCAGCGCGGGATCGCTTCGGTGGTTCTCGACGGTGCCGAGGCCGGGATCGTCACGACGGGGAATCACGGGGACGCCCGCGCCCTCCCGGTCAGCGAAGGGAACATTCGTGCCCGGGTCGCCCCGCTGCTCGCCGGTTCCGTCCCGGTGATCATGGGCTTCATGGGGGCGACCGAGCAGGGCGTCATCACCACCCTCGGGCGGAGCGGTTCCGACTACTCCGCTGCCGTCGTCGGTGCCGGGATCGATGCCGACGAGATCTGGATCTGGACCGACGTCGACGGGGTGATGACCTCCGATCCCCGGATCATCAAGGAGGCCCGGGTGCTCGACGACATCTCGTATCTCGAGGTGATGGAACTCTCCTTCTTCGGCGCGAAAGTCCTCCACCCGCGTTCTATCGAGCCCGCGATGCAGAAGGACATCCCGATCCGGGTCAAGAACTCGTTTAAGCCCGAAGTCCCCGGCACCCTCGTCCTCCGCGACGAGCACCGGGAGTTGCGGGTGGTCAAGGCCATCGCCCTGATCGAGAAGGTGGCGCTGGTCAACATCAACGGCGCCCAGATGGTCGGCCGCCCCGGCGTGGCGAAGACGATCTTCTCCGCGCTTGCCGAGCGGGAGGTGAACGTCATGATGATCTCACAGGGCTCGAGCGAGGCGAACATCTCCCTCATCATCGACGAGTCGCACCTGGACGCCGCGATCGCCGCCCTCAACCCTATAGCGAAGCAGGGCATCGTGCGGGAGGTCACCTACGACCGGGACGTCGCCGCGGTCGCGGTCGTCGGTGCGGGGATGGCCGGCACGCCCGGAACCGGGGGCCGGATCTTCTCGGCGATCGGCCGGGCCGGCATCAACATGATGATGATCTCGCAGGGTTCAAGCGAGGTGAACGTCTCCTTCGTCGTGAAGGGCGGGGACGGGAAGCGCGCCCTGCAGGTGCTGCACGATGAATTCCGCTTATCGGAGAACTCGGATGACTGCTGAAGAACATACCTACCGCGAAGCCGGGGTCGATATCGACCTCGAGGCCCGGGCGGTCCGGGCGCTGATCGATTCCCTCACCTACCGGAGATCCGGCGACTTTTCGATGCTCGGGAAGGTCGGGCACTTCGCCGGACTGATCGACTTCGGGCAGTACGTCCTCGCGCTCGCGGTCGACGGCGTCGGCACCAAGATGCTCGTCGCGGACGCCCTCCAGGACTGGCACACCGTCGGGATCGACTGCATCGCGATGAACGTCAACGACCTCTACGTGATGAACCTCGAGCCCGTGGCGTTCGTCGACTACATCGCGACCGACGCGCTCTCGCCGGAGAAGATGGCCCAGATCGGCGAAGGACTGAACGAGGGAGCGAGGCTTTCGAACATGAACATCGTCGGCGGCGAGACCGCAACTCTCAGGGGGCTCGTGAACGGTCTCGATCTTGCGGGGACGTGTCTTGGGGTTCAGAAGAAGGAGAAGGTCGTCACCGGCGAGGGGATCGTCCCCGGCGACCTGATCGTCGGGGTTCCCTCGAGCGGCATCCACAGCAACGGCCTGACCCTCGCCCGCAAGGTCGTCGAGGACTGCGGATCCTACGAGACCCGTCTCTCGAACAACAAGACCCTCGGTGAAGAACTCCTGACGCCGACCCGGATCTACGCCGAGGTGCTCCGGGTGACGGAGGCCTGCGAGGTTCACGGGATGTGCCACGTCACCGGCGGCGGCCTCCTGAACTTCAAGAGGCTCTCGGAGTACGGGTTCTCCTTCACCGACCCTCTCGATGTCCCGGAGATCTTCTCCTGGCTGCAGGAGGCCGGCGGGATCAGCGATACGGAGATGTACCGCACCTTCAACATGGGCATGGGCTACGCCTTCGTTGTTCCGGAGAAAAGCGTCGCCGCAATCCGCGCAATCCTCCCCGGAGCCCGGGTTGTCGGCGAGGTGACGAAGGAACCCGGCGTGCGGCTGAAGGGTATGGAGATGGTGTGAGAGGTTCTTTCCTCTCCACCCTTTGAACTTTTATCGAAGCACCGAAACCCGGCGCAATTCTTATCCCCCGGCAGCCGGAGAGTACCCGTAAGGGAGCATGGATCGATGGCAGACGTCTATTTTGCCGGTATCAGGGCACGGGGTCACCACGAGAGCAAAGCCGCGAAGATTCGCCGCCTCTTTGATGCGGCCGGGTTTGACGCGGCTATCCGGCCGGGGGACCTTGCGGCCGTCAAACTGCACGTCGGCGAGCGCGGGTGCGACACCTACGTCCACCCGCTCTTCGCCCGGCAGGTGGTCGATAAGATAAAAGAGCGCGGAGCGCACCCGTTCATCACCGATACCGCCACCCTCTATGCCGGGAGCCGGGCCGACGCCGTCCGGCACACCGTCACCGCAATCGAGCACGGGTTCGCCTACGCGGTTTCCGGCGCCCCGGTCATCATCGCCGACGGCCTTTCCGGCGGTTACTGGAGGGAGGTCGCCGTCGGGGGGAAGCACTTCGAACGCGTCCGGATCGCCGGGAGCATCCTCGACGCCGACAGCATGATCGTTCTCTCGCACGTCAAGGGCCACGACCTCGCCGGGTTCGGCGGCGCGATCAAGAACCTGGCGATGGGCTGCGCCCCGCCGTCGGGGAAGGCGGAGCAGCATGCGGGCCGGCCGTTCGTGGAGATCGAGCGGTGCGGCGGGTGCGGGAAGTGCACCACGGTCTGCCCGCAGGCGGCGATGACCCTCGCCGACGGGCGGGCGGTGCTCAACCCGGAGCACTGCGTCGGGTGCGGCGACTGCATGCGTGCCTGCCCGACGGGCGCGATCGAGTTCGACTGGACGACGGAGATCCGGCCGTTCATCGAGCGGCTCTGCGAGTACGCCCTCGGCGCCGTTCGCGGCAAATCCGGAAGGGTCGGCTACGTCAACTTCCTCCTCAACATCACCCCGGACTGCGACTGCGTCTCCTGGAGCGACGCGGCCGTCGTCCCCGATATCGGGATCCTCGCCTCCACCGACCCGGTCGCGATCGACCACGCGAGTTTCGATCTGGTCAACAGCGAGCAGGGGTTCTCCCGGACGCAGCTTGCGGGGAACTTCGCTCCCGGGGAAGACAAGTTTAAGGGGATCTGGGACTACACGGACGGCAGGTACCAGTTCGAGTATGCGGCTGCCATTGGGCTCGGGGATGCCGATTACCGGCTGATCGAGGTGTGAGATGTCGACCGGAAGCGTTGTGCTGCTCTGCGGAAGCCCCCGGCCCGGGGGGAACACCGCACAGGTGCTCGGGGAGTGCGCAAAGGTCCTCGAGCGCGAGGGTATCGAGACCGAGACCATCCTGCTCGGGGAGAAGCATATCCTCTCCTGCACCGCCTGCGGGCTCTGCACCGAGGGGGAGTGCGCCCTCGACGACGGCTTGAACGAGATCATCGAGAAGATCCGGGAGGCCGACGGGTTCATCGTGGGAACCCCGGTCTACTTCGGCACCGCCCGCGGCGACGTCACGGCGGCCCTGCAGCGGATCGGGATGGTCTCGATGGCGTCCGACTCCTTCCTCTCGCGGAAGGTGGGCGGCCCGATCGCTGTGGCCCGGCGAGGCGGGCATACCGCCACGCTCCAGGAACTGCTGATGTTTTACCTCATCAACGACATGATCGTGCCGGGCTCGACCTACTGGAACATGGTCTTCGGGAGAACGCCGGGGGAAGCCCTGGGCGACGAAGAAGGGATGAGAACGGTCCGGCGGTTCGCCGAGAACGTTGCGTTCCTGATCAGGAAGTTGCGCTAGTGCACCGTGTCATCTTATTATAGAAATTTCTTGCATGTACCGGGACGGCAACCATGGTCTCACGCGAAGAGCGCGAAGCCGCGAAGTGCGACTGCCAGAATGGCAGGAGCATGAGCACCGTTAGGTGTGAAGGAGTGTAACTCTCAACCAACCGGGTCTTCGCGCTCTTCGCGGCTTCGCGTGAGTTATTAGTGTAGATGACGATACGGTCTTGCGCGAAGGACGCGCAGCCTTCGCGTTCTTCGCACCTATCGGTGCTCAAGCAACCTGAAAGTCTTCAAGCACCGGTGCTCCGGAGAATAACCTTTTTCGTCCTCTCCGATGAGGGATCAGTATGGATCTTTCGTCTGAAGCGATCGTCCCGGATGTCGCGGATACGGCACCGTTGACCCGGCGGGAGATCGCCGACCTCCTGCCGGAAGTCCCGGACTGGTCGCTCGAAGACGGGCGGCTTACCGCCCGGTTCGCCTGCAAAGGGTTCGATGAAGCGGTGACGTTCCTCAACGAGGTCGCCGGGTTTGCCGCGCGAGAGAACCATCTCCCGGATCTCGGCATCCACGCTGCAAGGTACGTGGACGTCGCCTGGTATACCTACGCCATCGGCGGACTCTCCCGCAACGACTTCATCATGGCCGCACGGCTCTCCGAGTGGCTCCGGTGCCGGCAGGGCGCGCTCCTTTAGCCGGTGCCGAACGCCCGCATGACCCGTGCTTTGACGGCCTCTCTCGGGAGCGCGCCGACCACCCGGTCGACCAGCATCCCGTTCGCGAAGAACAGGAGCGTGGGTATCGCCGTTATGCTGAAACTCGACGCGATTCTGGGATTTTCGTCGACGTTGCACTTGCCGAAGGTAACCCTGCCGGCGAAGTCACGCGCAAGGTCTTCGACGACCGGGGCCACCATCCGGCAGGGGCCGCACCATTCCGCCCAGACGTCGACGACCAGGGCGCGGTGTTCCTGCAGGATCGTCTGGAACGTACCATCGGCGACCTCGATGACGCCGCCCGGCGTTCCCGTGAGCCGTTCTTCGAGTTTCCGGAGCCGTTCTTCCCGGAGACGCTGCAGTTCGTCGTCAAGCGGCCTCTCTCCTTCCATATGACGGAGGTATGCCGTTCGCTCATATTAAATAATTAGCCTCCCGCCGGGCACCGCCGCCCGGAACTCGCACCGGTCCGGCCCGCACAAAGATATATATCTCCCGAAAAACAATGTATATACCTCACAGGTCGGAAGCGAGGTGGGGTAGTCAGGAAATCCCGGCGGGCTCATAACCCGTAGATCGATGGTTCAAATCCATCCCTCGCTATGAGAGACTCTCTCGCGTTTTTGCATCTTTTTCTTCGTTATCCGTCTCCTGCACCATAAGGGTTCTTTTTCCGGGCCGGGACGCACATTTACACCCGATCCGCCCGGAATAGGGGCTGTAAACCGCGCAAAACGTGTACGGGCTCTTTTGAACCAGCAGGATACATATTATCCCCGCATGCCGGAAAAATAAGAGGACGGTGATCCGGAACAGTGGCTTACGTCTCTTCCTTCCCGGCCCTGAAGGTCGAGAGATCGGACTGGTGGGTGCCGGCCACGTAGTCCACGACACAGTGGCAGCTCTTCTCCCCGTTGATCTCCACCGGGTAGCACCCCGTCAGGCACCCGGTGCAGAGGTTCCGCTCGCCGCACCCGATCGCCTCCACCAGATCCTCAAGTGGAATGTAGGTGAGCGACGTCGCGCCGACGCTCCTACGGACCGCCTCGACCTCCTTGCCGCTTGCGATCAGCTCCGTGCGGGTGGGCATGTCCACCCCGAGGTAGCAGGGGGCGATGATCGGCGGGGAGCCGACCCGGAGGTGGATCTCTTCGGCCCCCGCGTCGCGGATCATGTTCACGATCCGGCGGGAGGTCGTCCCCCGGACGATGCTGTCGTCGATGAGCACCACCCGTTTGTCCTTCAGGTTTCCCCGGACGGTGTTGAGTTTGATCCGGACCGCCCGCTCCCGTTGCTGCTGGGTCGGCATGATGAACGTCCGGCCCATGTAACGGTTCTTCATCAGCCCCTCGAGGAACGGGATCCCGGACTGCTTGGCGTAGCCCGCGGCGTACGCGATCCCGGAGTCGGGGACCGGACAGACCGCGTCCGCCTCAATGGGCCTGGCATCGTAGAGTTTCTGCCCAATCCGGCGCCGCACATCGTAGACCAGCGTCCCGTCCATCACCGAGTCGGCGCGGGCGAAGTAGATGTACTCGAAGATGCAGTAGGCCCTCCGGTTCGCGGTCGCGACCTGAACGGAGGTGAGCCCGGACTCATCGATCCGGACGAGTTCGCCGGGACGCACGTCCCGGACGAACGTGCCGTCCAGCGCATCGATCGCCACGCTCTCCGACGCGACGATGTAACCGTTGTCGAGTTTTCCGATGCAGAGCGGCTTGATGCCGAGCGGGTCCCGGAAGGCGTAGACGGTATTGTTCAGGAGCGCTACGGTGGCGTAGGAGCCCCGCAGCCGCCGCATGCAGAGCAGGACGGCATCCTCCATACTTTTGGAGGTCCGGAGCGCATCGGCGATGATGTTGCCGATGATCTCGGTATCGGTCGTGGTGCAGAAGATCTGCCCCCGGCGCTCGTATTCCTCACGGAGTTCGACCGTATTGACCAGATTGCCGTTATGGGCGATCGAGAGATCGAGCCCCCGGTACCGGAAATTGAACGGCTGAACGTTTTCCGGGACCTTCGACCCGGTTGTCGGGTAGCGGACGTGTCCGATTCCGGCGTTGCCCCGCAGATCCTGCAGGGTCTGGCTGTTGAAGACCTCGGCAACGAGCCCCTGGGCTTTGTGGGTGTACAGGGTCGTGCCTTCAAAAGTAGAGATCCCTGCGCTCTCCTGCCCCCGGTGCTGGAGAGCATACAGGGCGTAGTACAGCGGAAACGAGACACCGCCAGCATCGACGATGCCAACGATACCACACATGATGCAACTCTAATGCGTCGGTACCTTTGCCTTCTTCTCCGTCCAGCGGTAACTGCGGATCCTCCGGCTTCTGCCGAACCCACAGGCCGCACAGACTTTGTGCTGTGCGTGGAACGAGATCTTGCCGCATCGCCTGCAGGCGATGTGAGTGCGTTTCTGCCGCTTGCCCATCGATGGTGTGCCTTTTGACATTCTCTCTCACCTAATGTTATTCGACTGAAGGGGTAATGTAAATCACATTGTCACCGCGGACGATCAACGTGCCGAGTTTCTGCGCCGCGCCGTCCACTTCTTCTTCTGCCTTGTCCAGTACCAGATTCATGTGAACGTCGTATCCCTGGAGGATCCCCCGGATCTCTCTCCCACCTTTCAGGCTGATGATGACGGGCTGACGATTCAGTACCTGATCTAAAATATCCAACGGTCTTGGCGTCATATGATTACCCTTTGCCGTCCATTCTGGAGTAATATATTTGAGTGAGGAAGCTACTTAAATATAACCGCGTTGCTGCGCGAGAGTCAGCGCCACCTCGAGGTTTCGACACATGCCAAAGATTACCGTAAAGAAGCGCCACGTCATCCGGAAATCACAGATAAGCGAACTTCTCGAGCGACTCACGGACGAGATCGGGGCATCGGCCGACCTCTTCCGGTCGGACAGGATCGAGCGGGTGGAGACGGATGCTCCCGTCGGGATCTATCTCATCGATAAAAAGCCCCTCCTGATGGGGGCCGAAGACTGGGCGTTCCCGACCCTGCGGGGGCTCGTCGAGCACCCGATCCCCGAGCGGCGGGTGGTGGTCGATTCCGGCGCGGTCAGGTTCGTCGCAAACGGCGCGGATGCCATGCGCCCCGGGATCGTATCGATCTCGGCGGACATCCGTGCGGGGCACCCGGTGCAGGTCGTCGAGGAGCGGCACGGAAAACCGCTTGCCGTGGGGATTGCGCTCTTCGATGCAGCCGATATGGAGCGGCAGGAGAAGGGCAAGTCCGTTAAAAGCATCCACTATGTCGGGGACGATCTCTGGAATCTGGAGGTCTGACGGAGAAAATAATGGATACTATTAAATAAAATTCATTCCTCAATTTTTCTATGGTTAAAAAACTCTTTGACAGCATCCTCGGCAAAAGTCCGGCAAGAAACGAAGAGGACTACATGGAACTCGATCTCGCCTCCTACGAGGGATCGAGCGACGAAGAACCGGCATCCATGTACATCAAGATCGCCACCATCGCCGACCTCAAAGATACCCCGCGCGTCAAAGACGAGGTCTATAACGGCAATATCGTCATCGTCGATATCGGGCGGCTGAAGATGGACAAGGTGACGTTCGAGCGGGTCTTGAAGGACCTCCGCGACGTCGCAAAGGACGTGAACGGCGACATCGTCGGCCTTGGGGAGCAGAAGTACGTCCTCATCACCCCGATGTCCGTCAAGGTCTCCCGCGAGAAGATCGGCGGGGGCCTCTAGTGCGGGAGTCCCATCCGGGAACCTGTCCCGCCTGCGGGGGCGAGATCCGGATCGTCCATCACCGCCTTGACATCCCCCACTTTCCCGACCTCCTGCTCGTCTCCATCGCCTGCGAAGCCTGCGGCTACCGGCACACCGACACCATCATCCTCGGGGAGGGCGACCCGGTCCGGTGGACGGTGCGGGTGGAGGAGCCCGGCGACCTCGCCATCCGGGTGGCGCGGAGCACGACGGGGAAGATCGAGATCCCGGAACTCGGCCTCGCGGTCGAACCCGGCACCGCCTGCGAGGGTTTCGTCACCAATATCGAGGGAATTCTCTACCGCTTCGAGCAGGCGGTGGAGACGATCCTCGCGAACCCCGAGAGCGAAGACGAGCGGGCGGCCGCAATCAGGATGATGGAGACGATAGCCGCCGCACGGGAGGTGGCCTTCCCGTTCACGGTCATCCTCGAGGACCCTGCCGGGAACAGCGCCCTCGCCAGTGAGAAAGCCGAAAAGATGCTCCTCGATCAGGAAGAAGCCTGACCACTTTTTTCAACCCTCCCGGGGGGTTAACCTGAAATAGAACCTCCCCCCATACGGCAGCGCCGTGAGGTGAAGAGCGATGGCACGAACGATATCGGTGCTGAAATGGGAGAGCGAAGAGGAGGTCGAGAACGCCGTCCACGACATAAGAGCGGAGATGGGCCGGGCAGGCGGGCTTTCCAAGGAGACGGAGCGGGCGATGCAGCACTCGTTCTGGGTGGCCGACCCTGACCTTGCGAACCACTTCCTGCGGCGGGTTCGCGAACAGGTTCCCGAGGCGCTGCACTACTTCGAGGAGGAAGGCGGCGGGGCGTGAGTGGCGACTTCCGGAACGGCAGGAGTTCGAGAAGATGCGAAGCATCTTCGAATGGCGACTGTCCGCAGGATGCGACTTCCGGAACGGCAGGAGTTCGAGAAGATGCGAAGCATCTTCGAATGGCGACTGTCCGCAGGAAGATGCGAAGCATCTTCGAATGGCGACTGTCCGCAGGATGCGACTGCCGGAACGGCAGGAGTTCGAGAAGATGCGAAGCATCTTCGAATGCGACGGGCCAGAGGGCCGGAGCCTGGGCCCCGGAGGTGTGACTTACGACGTTTCGTCAGGAACGGAGTTTGAGCACCGTTAGGTGCGATGAATGTCGTTCTTCGCGTGAATTACTTGCCGGGGATAACGATACAGTCTCAGTACTTCGCTGAAATGGCTGAGGTCGTTCTCAAAAGGTCAACCAGTCGACTTCCCTTTTCTCGAAGGGAACGGAGCTTGAGCACCGGAGGTGCGAGTGCGGTGGAAGTTCACGAGGTGCCGGGTTACAGCCCGGCTCTCCTGAACATCGGCCGGACTTCGGCGCCCTCCATGTTCCCCGCGGCCCAGGTGTAACGCTCCCGGATTCGGGGAGGGAGGTTGCGTTCCGGTATCGAGATGAACCCGAACTCCGAGTAAAACCCGGCGAGGCTCTCGACCGCGTACATATGGAGGTCGTCGTTGTGGCAGGCGGTGACCAGAGCGGCCATCGTCGTGCGGGCATACCCCTTGTTGCGGCAGCCCTCGGGGGTGAAGACGCCGTCGACCTCCAGGCCGCCGGGATGCCTCCTGCACCGGGCGAGAGAGACGATCTGCCCTGCAAGGAAGGTCGCGAAGATCCGATCCCGTCCGGGATCGCCGGCCGTGCCGTGGTACTCGCGCCAGACCTCGTCCGCGGCGGAGAACTCCGCGCTTGTCAGTTCACGGACCTCCGTTCGGATTCCGGTCGATTTCGTGTCCAGTTCCGGAAGAACAGCGGTTATCATTCCCTTCACCTCAGACGATCCTGTAACCCTCGGACGGCACCAGGATCTCGAATTTCGCCCCCGTCCCGAACGTCCCGGTCTCGCGGATCGCGATCCCGGTGATGGCAAGTATTTCGTGGGCGAGGAAGAGCCCGTGCCCGTAGCTTTCCGCCTTCTGCGCAAAGAGATCTTCTTTCTCCGCGTCGGGGATGCCGGTCCCGTCGTCCTCGACGATGATTGCACACCCCTCCGGGCGCAACTGGTAGGTGACGACGATCCTGCTCGCTTTCGCCCCCGGAGCGAGCGAGTTCTCGAAGAGGTGCGTGAAGACCGTCGCGAGATGGGGGTCAGCGAAGATCTCAAGCCGCTCCGTCCACGGATCGAGGGAGACGTCCCCGAAGGAGAGGGTGGCGGCTGCCTTCCCGATGGCCTGCTGCACGGGGATCCATGCCGGCGGCGACGTCCCGAGATCCCGGAACTCGCGGGAGATCTCGATCTGTCGCCGGATCCCGTTTGCGGCATCGTTCAGGTCGTCGATGAAGGAGAGGATCTCGGGATCGTCGAACTTCATCACGCCCACCGAGAGATGCCCGTACAGGACCGCAAGCCGGTTCGCGAGGTCGGTGCGCAGGATCCCCGTAAGGGTGTTGAGCTGGCGGCCGGCGTTCTGCAGCGCGGCCTCCGTCATGACCTCGTCGCTGACGTCCCGGATGGACTCGATCGCCCCGGTGACACGTCCGCTCCGGTCGAGAAGCGCGGTCGCCGCGAACCTGATGTGCGCTCCCCGTCCGCCCCTGAGCAGAGGGGTGTGGATCTCCGCGACAAGGACGTCGCCGCTCCTCCTGACCGACGGATACCCTGCCTCGGGATCGCCCTGGAGGATCCGGTCCGCAAGCAGCGGCCGCGCCTCGCCGTAGAAGGGCACGGCGTACTCGTAGTCCCCCCGGCCGAGCATGGCCTCTTTCTTCACCCCGGTCATCTCCTCGATCGCGCGGTTCCAGGCGATGACCTTCCCCTCGCGGTCGATGGCGAAGGTCGCGTCGGGCAGGAACTCGATGATCTGGTTCATCTGCTGCTCGGACTCACGGAGTTTCGTTGCGAGGAACGCAACCACGCCGCCGATGAGGACGAGGAGGATCGCACGGGGAAGGATGGCGTAAGCCAGCAGGGGGGCCGGCGGGGAGAGGAAGTAGGTCGTGACGGCGTAGATGGATGCGAAGCAGACGGAGAAGAGGATGCCCCGCCGCGGGTACCAGTAACTCGCGAGGATGATCGGGATGGTGAGCGGGAGGGAAGGAAGGGGGAGAAGCCCTTCCGGTGCGCCGAGGACCATGGCAAGCAGGTTCCCGCCGAGGGTCAGCACGGCTAGCCCGGCGATGATGGCGATGCGGTTTCGCGTATCGGATACGAACGTGGTCTGAATGTCGGTGACGTTCATGAGGGGAGCCTGCGGTTATGATCTCGGTTCATCCGGTCTGCCGGTCGGGAGCACGGATCACTTTTGCCGGGCAGAGAAGTTCGAATCGGGCTCCGCTCCCGGGGATTCCCGTTTCCTGGATGGTGATCCCGGTGATGGCCAGGATCTCCCGAGCGAGGAAGAGGCCGAGTCCGGTATTCATGCCGTGCGCGTAGGTGAATATCTTCTCCTTATCGCCGGCTGGAACTCCCACGCCGTCGTCCTCACAGAGGATGGTGTAGGTCTCTCCATCCTGCCTGAGGCTGAAGGTGATGGTGGTGACCGTCTCCCCGTAACGCAGCGCGTTCTCGATGAGGTTCGAGAACACCTTCTCGATGAGCGGATCGGCGAATATCTCCACCCCCGCCGGAATGGCGTTCTCAAGGGTTACCTTGCCTGTCGAGACGTATTTCTCCGACCGCCCCACGAGCGACCTGATCTCCTGCCAGGTTGGAGCCGTTGCCCCCACCTTCTGGTATTCGGCCGTGAACCGGACGGTGTTGTTGATCCGGTTGACCATCTCGGCAGCGCTCTCGACGTGGCGCCATGCGTTTGCCGGTTCCCGCTCGCGCATTACCTGGGCCAGGTCGAGATACCCCCAGAGCGCCGCGAGCTGGTTCAAGAGGTCATGGCGGGTGATGCTTGCCATGAGCTGGAGTTTCCTGTTGGCTTCCGCAAGCGCTTTCTCCACGCGTCGCCGTTCCTGGTTTTCGGCGGCAAGGCTCTCGTTGCTGCGCGAGAGATCCGCGACGGCTTCCTGGAGTTGTTCGTTCAAGGAGTGCAGCTGCTCCTGCGCCTCCTGGAGTTCGGTGTTCTTCGTCACCGCGACGGTATACGTCGAAAGCAGGGTGTTTAAAATCTTGAGCCGGCCTGCGGCGATGGTATAGGTGCTGCCGGCGAAGGGGATCTCCAGTTGGGCGGGAGAATCTTTGGGTTCGGGCATCTCCCGCGTCCGCATGACGGCCTCGATCTGGGAACGGACATGTTCCGGGTCGACGGGTTTGACGATGAAACTGTCCGCGCCCGATGCAAGTCCTTTCAGCACGTCGGCGGGATCGAAGAGGTTGGTGACCAGAATAACGGGCATATCCGGGAAATCCCGCTTGACCCGGCGACAGAGATCGTACCCGTCCATCCCGGGCATCATGATGTCGGTCAGGACGATATCGGGCATACCGGCCTCCATCCGCCGTATCGCCTCGGTGCCGTCGGCGGCCAGGGTGACGTCGTATCCCTCCGTCTCAAGAACGTGGCGGATGAATTCGGCCTGCGTCCTGCTATCCTCTACCACCAGAACGCTCAGTTTCGTTCCTCCTTCGTGCTTTCCTTCCATATCATCGCTCCTGGATCTCTCCGTCGCGGCGACGCATCAGGCGCCGGATTATCCTGAGAAATTCTTCTGCCTCGAAGCTCTTCTTGACGATATATGCATCCGCCCCGACCGCCTTTCCCCGTTCCCGGTCTTCGGGCGAATCGAGCGAAGTGACCAGCACCACCCGGATCCCGGCAAGCTGCCCACCTTCGGCCCGTATCTTCTCAGTGAGCGTAAAACCGTTCATCCGAGGCATATCAACATCTGAAACGACCATATCAAACTCATGCTGCTTAAGCCTTGCGAATGCGTCGATCCCGTTGGCAGCGGTCTCCACCTGATATCCGGCCCCCTCGAGAACCGCCTGCAGCAGGGCACGCGACGTAACCGAGTCCTCAACGACCATGACCCGCCGATCCGCCTCCTGTGGGAGTGTGGATGCCGATACCGACCGCTCCGTCTGCATCGCGTCCTGGATCAGTTCGAGGGGATCGAGCACGAGTGCCAGGCGTCCGTCCCCGAGGATCACGGCCCCGTCGATCCGTCGCACGGAGGTGAGCTGGCTGCCGAGCGGCCGGACGACGATCTCCTGCACCCGGATCACTTCGTCGACCAGACACGCGATCTGCCCGGCCCCGTATGCGATGATGACGAGGGGTTTCGGTCGCTCCTCCTCCGTGTGGGGACTGGACGGGTGGATGCCCAGGGCGTCGGTGAGCCGGATGACCTCGATCGCCTCTCCCGATAGAAGGATCGTCGGCCGGCCCCTGGAGACGGCCAGGGAGTCCGGGCGAACCCGGAGAACCTGCTTCACCTGCTGCATCGGGAGGACGTAGACCTGCCGCTCGGAGCGGACGAGCAGCCCGCGGAGGGTGGCCATACTCACCGGGACGGTCAGGGTGACCGCCGTCCCCCTGCCGACGGCCGAGGAGACCGTCACCTCCCCCCCGAGACGGGAGACGGTGTCTTCCACGATTGCAAGCCCGAGCCCTCTCCCCGAGAGGTCGGTGACGATCCGGCTCGTGGTCATCCCCGACCGGAAGATGAGCCAGATCGCCTCGCTGTCGGTGAGGGTTGCGTCCTCTTCGGCCGTGATCACCCCGTTTTCGACGGCGGTTCTCCGGATCGCGCTGCTGTCGATGCCGGCGCCGTCGTCGGCCACCTCGATGCCGACCCTGCTCCCCGACCGGGGGAAGACCCGGATCCGCACGGAGCCCGTGGGAGATTTTTGCCGGGCTCTCCTGGCCTCCGGGCTCTCGATGCCGTGATCGATGCTGTTCCTGATGAGGTGCATGATGGGGTCTTTCAACGCATCGAGGATACGGCGGTCGACTTCGATCTCCCCGCCCTCGATCGTGAGGTCGACCGATTTCCCCGAGGTGCGGGAGAACTCTCTTACGAACGCGGAGAACGGGATAAGTATGGTCGAAGCCGGGAGCAGTGCGGCGTCGTGAATAAGGTCGGATATCTCGGAGGTGCTCGTCTCGAGCGCCGACCGGTCGAACTCCATGGAACGCAGGTGGGTGGCGAGATCGTGTTGCAGGTTGGTCACGAACTCGCGGTTGTACTCCTGGAATCCGACCGCCCGCTGGAGCGGCAGAACGAGATCGGGAGGAATCGCTGCCTTCTCTTCCCCGAAGGCCCTCCTGTGGATCATCTGCAGGTCGTTGAACGCCTGGGAGTGGTTCCACTGCCAGAGAGAGAAACGGGTCATCATCTCCTCGAGCTCGCGTATCCGCTGCGTGATGAAGAGCCGGGTCGTGAGGAGACTGTCGGCTCCGGCGGTGAGTTTGTCGAGTTTGTGGGCGGCAATCCGGACCGTGCCCCGGTCAGCTCCCTGCTCGCTGCTGCTATAACCTCCTGGCGCATCGTAAGCGTGGTTCTCCCGGGAGGCCGGACCCGGTTCGGCCCGGGGCACTCCCGGAGAACCGATCCCGGCCGTCTCCTTCCAGCCGGGGATGGCCCGGAGCGCCCCGTTGATCTCCGCCGGCGAGGCGTCGGGCCTCTCTCTCCGGAGAAGGCTCCTGATTACCGCAATCGTCCGGTGGAAGAGGTCGAAGTCGTCCACTCCCGGAACGTACTCGCCCCGCTTCACGAGGGAGAAGACAGTCTCGAGGTTCTGGCAGATCGACTCGATCTCCCGGAGGTTGACCGCGCGCGACGCTCCTTTCAGGCTGTGGACCGTCCGGTAAACCCGCTCGACCAGGTCGGGCGTCGGCCCGGCCTTCTCGAGCGTGATCAGCCCCTCGGTGATTGCTTCAAGGTACTCGTCCGCCTCCTCGCGGAACGTCTCGAGGAGACGGGCACGAAATACGTCGTCCGGTCCGGTCATGGAAGGTCGTGCTAGACCCGGTACTGCTGGGTGATCCTCTTCAAGCGGGCACCGAGCTCGTGCAGGTCCTCGGCGGTCTTCTCCGCCTTATGAGTGGTTTCGAGGTTCTTCTGCGCCGCGTCCCGGATATTCTCCATCGCGCGCGAGATCTGGTCTATTCCTGAGGCCTGCGTCTGGATCGAGGTGGCGATCTCGATGACCTCCTGCGAGGTGTCCGCTATCGACTGGGCGAGCACCTCGATAACCTCCTGTGCGTTGCTCGTCAGCTGGGCCGCATCCGCGACGGATCGTATCCCCTGTTCGGTCGAGGCCGCGGTCGAGGAGACCCCCTGCTGGATGTCGGTGAGGATCGCCCGGATGTTCGAGGTCGCTTTCTTCGACTGTTCGGCAAGGTTGTGGATCTCGTTTGCGACGACGGCGAACCCTTTCCCGAACTCCCCGACCTTCGCGGCTTCGATGGAAGCGTTTACCGCAAGCAGGTTGGACTGCTCGGAGATGTCGTTCACGGTCGCGATGATCTCGCCGACGGCCTGGCTCTGCTCGGAGAGCCGGATGACGCTCATCCGGACGATATCCATCTGCCGCTGGATCTGGTTCATACCTTCGAGGGTCTCGCGCACGGACTTCTGGCCGCCCTTCGAGACCTCCAGCGCCCGCATGGCCTTCTCCGAGACACCTTTCGTCTTCAGGTTCACGAGTTCGGTCTTCTTCCTGACGCTCTCGACCGAGTCCGAGGTCTCGTTCACCGTCGCGGCCGTCTGGGAACTGGCTGCGGCGAGCTGGCTCGTGACCGCCAGGATCTCGTTTGAAGCGAGCGAGAGAACCGAGACGCCCTCGTAGAGTTCCTCGCTGATCAGTTTCATCAGCCGCGAGAGTTCGATTCCGATGGTGTTGAGGGCGTCGCGGTAGGCGACGAACTCCCCGGCGACCGGGATCTTCTCGTCGAACCGGGCGGTGAAGTCGCCGGAAGCGTAGAATCGCGCAAGCCGCATCGCTTCGTTCACCGGCTCGGTGATCGACTCGAGGGTCTTGTTGAACCCGGCGATGATCATCCGGTAGCCGCCGCGGAACGCCTTCTCATCCCCGCGGATGGAGAGATCGCCTGCACGGGCGGCGTCGGTGAGTTTGAGCGTCTCCTTGTGGAGGTGGTCGAGCGACTGGACCATCATCGCGAGCGCGGGCCGGATCTCGTCGCCCTCGTCGGCGACCGGGAACTCCTGGACGTACTCGCCGAGAGCGATCTTTTTGAGGTTCCCGACGACGTTCGTCTGGAGATCGCCGGCGAACTCGTCCATCGTTTTGGCCATGACGCCGATCTCGTCCTGCCGCCTGATGTTGAGCCGGGCGGAGAGGTGCCCGCTGCGGAGCTCTTTGAGCATCAGCACGACCTGCTGCAGGGGATCGGAGATCGAGCGGCCGAAGAGGATGGCGATCGCGACGCCGATGGCGATGGATGCGAGGACGACGACGACGATCGTGTTCCTGATGGTGTCTATCGGCCCGGTGAAGTCGGAGAGTTCGGCACGCGAGACGATGTGCCAGTCGAGCGGTTCGTAGTAGGTGTAGGCATCGATGATATCCGTCCCGTCGACCTGGTGGCGGATGATGCCGACCTTATTCTCGATCATCTCCTGAATATACTCCTCGTCGGCCGTGTTCTCCCCTTCCCGGGAGGGGTGCACGAGCAGCTGGCCGTTGCTGTCGACAACGAACATGTAGCCGTGTCTGCCGATGACCGTCTCTTTAAGGCTCGACTTGACGACGTCGAGCGTCTCCTGCTCCTCCGTTCCGACGAAGAGAACGCCGACGATGTTTCCCCGGCTGTCTTTTATCGGCTCGTACGCGGTGACGTAGCGCTTGCCGAAGAGGTCCCTGCTTCCGTAGTAGGTCTCCCCCTGGTTCACCACGACGTCGTAGACGTTCTGGGTCAGCTCCGTCCCGACCGCCCTCGTCCCGTCGGTCCCGATGACGTTTGTGGAGATCCTGACGGCATTGTCGTCGTAGACCTGGAAGACCGTCGCCGCGCCGCCGACCAGCGACTGGACCTGGTCGACGATCTCGAAGTTGTCGTTGATGATATACGGGTTGCCGGTGCCGTCCACCAGGGCCAGTTTGCCGTCGATGATCTCCGGAGTGCCCCGGGCGTAAAAGTTCTCGTGGAGCACGTTGAGGTCGCTGTTCACCTTATTGCGCGTGAGTTTGTAGACGTCGTTGGTCCACCCCCGCGCGTCGTGTACCTGCGTCTCGAGCAGCGTCTCGATCTGCTCGTTGATCACACCGCTCGAGCTGGTATACGCCACTATGCCGAGCATAAGCGTCGGGATGATCGCCAGAAATAGGCAGATGACGAGGATCTTCGTCCCGACTTTCATGTCTGAAAAAAATGTGAACATGTTACTTCCGTTCCACTCGCTCTTTTACGACGACTTAATAGATTGATGCACACCCGGGGTTAAATAATGATCTGTCCTATGAATAACGTCCCAGGGCTCTCGTTACCCATAATGGGCGGATAAAACCGCTTATTTTCTGGTCTGGTCTATCACCAGTGCGGGGTCGGCGAGGATCGCCGCCGCATCGAGGACGAGCACCGATCCGTCCGTGACGCCCAGAAGGTACCGCTGTTCGATGGGGGTCGTTTCAGGCTCTACGGGGGAGAACTGATCGGTCGGCCTGATGTAGATGTCCGTGATGTAGTCCGCAAGAATTCCGAAGGTTACCGTCCCGTCGGAGAGAACGATGACCCGGTTGAGGTCGGTCAGGCCGCGCTTCGGGATCGAGAAGAGCGCGCGGAGATCGACGACGGAGATGATCTCTCCCCTGACGGCACAGATCCCGGCGATGAAGCCGGGCACTCCGGGAACCGGGGTGATCTCGTGCATGATGAAGACTTCGCGGATGTACTGCGTTTTGATGGCGTACTCCTGGTCCGCGAGCCTGAACGTGAGGAGTTCCGTGAACGGGGTCTCGCCGCCTGTCTCCTCTTCCGGCCGCGCGAACGCCCGCGCCCGTTCTGCGAGGATCTCACCGGCCTTTCCGGCGTCGTAAGGCGGCGTCAACTCCCCGGTTCCGGCCGGCAGAGGGTACTGCGCGGCCTCTTCCGCTGCAAGGAACGCGTCGAGATCGTAGATGATGATCTCCCCGTCTTCGGTCAGCAGCATGCCGGGAGGAGAGGTGCCGTCGGTTTCGGGCGGTAGTTCGGCCGGGCTCTCCTGCACCCCGCGCACCCGGTCCGCCCAGAGCGCCACGCATTCCCGGGAGGGGTACGCGATGATGAGGACGTCGGTGGGGAGAGGAGGGCGGTCGGCGAGCCCGAGAAGTCTCCGGAGCGAGTAGACCGGGACGGTTCTGCCGTGCAGGTTCATGGTCCCCGCTCCCCCGCGGCGGCTCCCGGTCTCCGGCCGGAGTTCCACCATGCCGATAACCTGCCGGGTCTCGGCAAGAGGGAGAGCGCAGGTTATCCCCTCAACGGTAAAGGACAGAAGATGTGTCATGGCGGATCATCGGATGTTCGAAGATTTGTCCCGGGCAAATAAAAGGTTACGGGGGGTGCGCCGGTCAGGGCCCGAAGAGGTCGATGCCGGCGTTCGAGGTTTTGACGGTGACGGTCGGCCCTCCGCTGCCGAGCGTTCCCGAGACCGAGGTTCCCGTCGACTCTCCGAGCTGGAGCAGAAGATCGTGAACCGCTATCCTGCCGTTCGAGGTGGTGGCGACCACCCGGGCGTCCAGATCTTCTGCGAACCGGATCGTGATGCCGGCGTTGCTCGACGATACCGTCACGTCTCCCCGGATGGCTGAAATTTCGGCGGATATTGCTCCGTTCGAGGTCGCGAGACCTGCAATGCCCCCGCAGTCCTCTACGGTGATGCCGGCGTTGCTGGTCGTCGCGGTGACGTATCCTTCGGCCCCGCGGATCTCGATCCGGCCGTTCGAGGAGGTTGCCGTGAGATCGCCGCCGGGCGCGCCGTCGACGATCACCCGGCCGTTTGAAGTCCGGATCACCGTCTCGTCCACCCGCACTCCCGAGAGTTCGATCCTGCCGTTCGAACTCTCGACCCGCTGCAGGACGACGGTCGGGGGCAGAGATATCGTGTAGTCGACACTCACCTGCGGGTTGAACCCGGTGTGCACCGTCTCTACCCTGAGGGGATCGCCCTCCGTCACCTCGATTCCGACCCTGTTGAGTTCGCCCCGGCCGTAGGCGGATCGCTTGACCGCCGTGATGCCGACGTCCTCTCCCTCGCGGACGTTCACGGCGACGTTCCCGTTGTGATTGATCACGACGAGATCGCTCTCCGGCTCCACCGCGACCGTCCGGTCGAACTGCTCCGTCTGCTCGACGCCCGGCACCCCGGTGCATCCGGCGAGAGCGGTGGTGAGGACGGCGAGGGCCAGCACCGCGTATACGGTTCCCCGCATGCTCATCCTCTCGGCTTCATAGGAGATTACCCTTATGTCGGCTTTGCTGAAACCCTCTCCCGGAGGACGAATCATCTCCGGATAATCCATGCCGACGCACGCGAAGAACGCGAAGTCTGGATGGGTATTGACAGTCTCCCTTCGCGCCTTCGCGCCTTCGCGTGAGACCCACATCACCCGCCTCTATCGGCAACCGAGTGTTATCCGGAGGTTGTGGAAAGCATTTCGACAGGGCCCTTACGTCACGACCGCCCTCTCAAACGTCCGCCGGGCAAGGAGGTACATCACCGCCGCAAAGACGGCCAGGTACGCGAACGATCCGAGGACGTCGACCGTGGAGGTGGTGTAGCGGGCGCCGACGGCGAAGAAATCCCCTCCGAGAGCGAAGTAGCGGATTCCGTTGACCAGGTGGGTCAGCGGATTGAAGATCGAGAGCGTCTGCAAAAACGCCGGGAACGCCTGGATCGGGTAGAGGGCGTTCGAGACGAAGAAGAGCGGCAGGGTGAGGAGCGTGATGATTCCCTGCAGCCCTTCTGGGCTTTCGAGGCGCATCGAGATGGTGGAGGAGAAGAGGAGGAACCCGAGCGAGAAGGCGCCGACGAACGCGAATATCCCGAGGATCGAGAGAGCGATCCGGGCGGCGGAATACCCCGGGAAGAACTGCACCCCGAGGAGGAGGCCGAAGCCCATGATGATGGACGCCTGGATGAACGACTTCGTCATCCCCGAGAGGCTGACCCCGAGCATGATGTGCGTCCGGGGCATGGGGCTTGCAAGCATCTCCCGCATCAGCCCCCAGTTCTTATCGAAGAGGAGGCTCATCCCTCCAAAAAGACTCGTAAAGAGGGTCGTCATCGCGATCACCCCGGCGGCCATGAAGGTGAGGTAGTCGAGGGGGATGACTCCCGCAGGGGCCGGGATCGACGACGTGAACCGGTCGAAGTTCGAGGACATCGCGATGCCGAAGAAGGCCATCCAGAGCGCCGGCTGCAGAAGCGACGAGAAGAGCTGCGTCCTGAACCTGACGTACCTGATCATCTCCCGCCAGTAGACGGTAAGGAACCCCCATGCCATCCGTTCACGCCCCCGTATCGCGCAGTTCTCTCCCCGTGTAGTGGACGAAGACGTCGTCCATCGTCGGCTTTTTCAGGTTCACGTTCGAGATCCCGATCCCGGCGCCGCGCACCCGCTCTATGATTCGCGGGAGGCAGTGGCTCCCGTCGGCCGAGATCGTGACCGAGAGGCCGCGGGGCGACTCCGTGACCGACCGGATCTCTTCGATCCCAGAAAGGGCGTCCCTGGCCTTCCCGTCGTCTTCGGTCTCCAGGTAGACGACGTCCTCGCCGAGGGCGTTCTTCAGTCCGGCCGGGGTTCCGGAGACGACGAGCCTGCCGTGGTCGATGATGCTGATCCGGTCGGAGAGCATATCGGCCTCCTCCATGTAGTGCGTCGTTAAAAATATCGTCGTCCCGGCCCCGTTCACCTGCCGGATATAGTCCCAGATCCGCATCCGTGTCTGGGGGTCGAGTCCCTGCGTCGGCTCGTCCAGGAAGAGCACCTCCGGCTGGGTCATCAGGCCGCGTGCGATCTGGAGCCGTCGTTTCATACCCCCGGAGAGGTTCTTCGTCCGTTCGTCCCGTTTGGAGTCAAGCTCGACGATCCGGAGCAGGTCGTCGATACGCCGCCGCCGTTCTTCCCGGGGGATGCCGTAGAGCCGGCCGTGGAACTCCATCGTCTCCCCAACAGTGAGGTCGCGATCGAGCACGTCCTCCTGGAAAACGATCCCGATCGCCTCCCGGACCTTCCCGGGCTCCCGTGCGACGTCGTAACCGGCCACCCGCACCGTGCCCTTCTGGAGGGGGAGGAGGGTCGTCAGGATGTTGATGGTGGTGCTCTTGCCGGCGCCGTTCGGGCCGAGAAAAGAGAAGATTTCGCCCTTTTTGACGGTGAAACTGATGCCGCGAACCGCGGTGAAGTTGCCGAACGCATGTTCGAGGTCGCGTACCTCGATGATATCGTCCCCACCCATCGATCGCCATCCGCTCCCGCGCCTTGACACTCCATGCACGGTGCCGCCATATCTCCTTTTCCCTTCCGGGATGCGTGAGCCCGCCCGTGGACTCGCGCAAATCATCCTCACCTCTCCCCGCCGTGTCTCCGGGATACTGCCCGGGGCGGCAAATGCATCCCGGACCCCTCCGGCAGCCGGACCGGATGGATATCCTGAAATACCAGAACCAGCCATCCATCCTCGGAGACGGCATGTGCGGCAGCAATTTGCTGACCTATAAAGGCGACGAGCGGGCCCGTTCCGCGTACAGCACTGCTCCCCGGGCCGGCGCACCGGAGCGCGAAGAGCGGGCGGGAGGAGGACGGTGACCCCGCGCCTCCGGACGATCTTCGTCCTTCTCCTCGCGGCGCTGGCTCTCACCGCCCCGGCGGGGGGACTCGTGGTCGAGAACGCCGACCTGACCCCCGCGGAAGTGAAGCTCCTCTTCGCGATGCGGGAGTATACCCTGACCTACAACGAGTATGCCGACCGGCTGCCGGGGTGGGTGACCGGGCCGTTTGCGGACGAGAAGGTCAACCTCTACGTCACGTCTCCCGACGGCGTGCTGGTCATCGGTATCACGTTTCACGACAAAAAAGTCATCCAGTTCGACGCAAAGGGCTTCCCGGATCCGATCGCCACGGTGACCACCGACGTTGCGACGGTGGAGGAGGTCATGGTCTCCGACCGGCCGTTCGACACCTTCAGGGCGGCGATGCGGAACGGCACGGCTACGGTCGAAGGAAACAACCTCCTCGGGGTGTTGCGGACGGGGATGGTGCTCTTCGGGTTTCGGGTGATGGACATCCTCGGGCTGTGACACCCTCCAAAAAACGGTTTTAATGAATTTGTCTCTTTTAGAAGCCTGCGAGGCGCATACAGGCCCCGATGGTCAGTCCCGACATTGAGGACGTCGCCGAGAGGGCCGCGAGCACGGCGGCGTTCATCACCGGACCGATCCTGATCGGGGTGTAGGTAGGGTTGCGTTGCAGTCTCCGCACCACTCTGAACGGTTTCGCGGTCGTCGAGATAGGGGGTTTATACCGTCTGATCCTCACATGAACACCTCCCTGTGCCGGATAGGGTTGAGTGTTGGTTGTTTCCCCCAAAGATAATTTTTGTGGTTTTGTTTCCCGGCCGGCCGGGTATGGCCGCTTGCGAAACCCAAACACCGGGTTTTTTGCTCCGGTTTCCGGATCCGGGACCCGGCCCGCGACAGGTTTATCCGTTCTCCGGGAGAGGAGACTCTTCCGATGCATCGGTATGCAAAACTCCTTCTCTACGGCATGCTCGCGTTCGCCGTCTTCGCCGGCATCAGTTTCACCCTCGGCGGCCGGGTGAACTGGGCGCTCGCGGCGGCGACGGCGGTCGGGGTGATGATCGCTTACTTCTTCGCCGCTCTCCGGGGGGAGAAATGAGCCGGATGGCGACGGGAGTGCGGGCGGAGTGGGAGCGGCTCCGGACGGTGGTCGTTCACCGGCCGGGGATCGAGATGTTCTTCGGGCTGCTTGAGCCGTATGCAGCGCTCTACGAACGGGCGTTCAGCCGCTACGAGGCGCGGCGCGAGCACGACACTCTCCAGCGCACGCTCCGGGACGAGTTCGGGGTTCGGGTGCTCCGGCTCAAAGAGACGGTTCTCGATGCAGCCGATCGCGACCCGGCGGTGCGTCGGCGGCTCGTCGACTGGGCGCACGAGACCGTCGCCGTCCGGGGGGGCAGGAGGGAGGTGGCAGAGGCCCGGCGGAGCATGGAGCAGAACGCCGATGCCCTGGACTCGCTGCACTTCTTCACTCTCCTGCTCCTGAATCCGGTCATCGACGTGGGCAGGGGGGGTTCCGGCGGCGGGGTGGACGTCCATATCCTCGAGCAGACGCCTCTTGCAAACCTCTATTTCATGCGCGACCAGCAGGCGGCGACCGCCCGCGGTCTCGTCGTCGGCCGGCCGGCAAAGCGGCAGCGGGCCCGGGAGCCCGAGATCACCCGGTTCCTCTGGGAGATCCTCGGCATCCCGATTGCCGGGACGGTGCAGGCGCCGGGGACGTTCGAGGGCGGCGATTTCATGCCGATGGGGGAGTTCGCCCTCGTCGGCACCGGGGATCGGACGAACCGTGACGGCGTCTTCCAGTTTCTCAATTTCGCCCCGGGGTTCGACGAGATCGGCATCGTTCACCAGCCGGGCCACCCGCTCATCCCGGGCGACCGGCCCGACCCGATGATCGACATGCACCTCGACACCTACTTCAACGTCGCGGGAAGCGGGGTGGTGCTCGCCTCGGAGCTCCTCCTCCGGAGGGCGCAGGTCGAGGTCCGGCACCGGTCGGACGGTGGCTACGAGCCGTCCGGCGAGACGACGACCCTCTACGACTACATCCGGTCGAAGGGGTTCTCCGTGATCGATCTCTCGATCCTGGAGCAACTCTCTTATGCCGCAAACGTCCTCTGCGTCCGGGACGGGAGCATCCTCGCGGTGGAAGGGGAACGGGTGATGCGGACGGTGCTCTCGAACCTGGAGCGGAAGGCAGCCCGCGACCCGCGGCGCTACGGGCGGCTTTTACGCCACGCCGAGGAAGACTATCGCCGGATAAAGAACGGGGGGCACGTCTTTCCGCACAAGCCGGAATTCTCCCGGCACGGCATCGAGGTCTGCCCGCTGCACCTCGAGAACCTGACGGGGGGCTACGGTGGCCCCCACTGCATGACCTGCACGCTGGAGCGGGGGTGACGGGGTGCCGGGGAACATTGTGGTGATCGCGCTCGGCGGCAACGCCATCCTGCAGCACCGGGAGACGGGCACGGCCGAGGATCAGTTCGAAAACGTCCGGAAGGCGTCGCGCCACATCGCAGAGATCGCAGCCGAAGGCTACGCCGTCGCCGTCACCCACGGGAACGGGCCCCAGGTGGGAGACATCCTCCTCCGGAACGAGCTCGCGAAGGAGATCCTCCCGCCGATGCCGCTCGACGTCTGCGGGGCGGAGAGCCAGGGGATGATCGGCTACATGCTCCAGCAGTCGCTGCAGGAGGCGCTCCGGGAGGCCGGGCTCGACCGTCCGGTCGCTACGGTGCTCACCCAGACCCTGGTTGACGGCGACGATCCTGCTTTTGAAAGCCCGGAAAAACCCATCGGCCCGTTCTACACGCCGATGCAGGCGAAGAAGCTGCAGGAGGAGAAGGGCTGGCGGATGGTCCGGATCCCGGGGCAGGGCTACCGGCGTGTCGTCCCCTCGCCGCGCCCGATCGCCCTCGTGGAGGAGCGGGCGATAGTCCGGCTCGTCTCCGCCGGGGCTATCGTGATCGCCGCGGGCGGGGGCGGCGTCCCGGTGGTCTCGGACGGTCGAGGCGCCCTCCGGGGCGTCGAGGCGGTCGTGGACAAGGACTACACCGCGGCGATCCTCGCCCGGCTCGTCGGTGCAGAAGACCTCCTGATCCTGACCGACGTCGAGCGTGTTGCCCTGAACTACGGGCGGCCGGACCGGCAGGAGATCGGCGAGATGACGGTCCGCGAAGCACGGAGCCACCTCGCGGCGGGGCAGTTCCCTCCCGGGACGATGGGGCCGAAGATCGAGGCGGCCGTCGGGTTCCTCGAGGCCGGAGGGGAGCGGGCGATCATCGCATCGCTTGAAGAGGCATCGACGGCGCTTGCCGGACGGGCCGGAACCCGGATCCGCCCGTAACCGGTCACCCGCCCCAACACTTATATACCACGTTCCCGAATTCCCGGCGGTGATGAAAGGTTATGGCGGATAACTTCTGGACTGGAGTCATCGTCGGGTGGCTCGTGGGGCTTATTCTCGGCTTCCTGCTGCCGGTCATCGGACCGCTGATCGGCGGGTTCGTCGCCGGCTGGATGGTCAGGGGCGGGATAGGGAACGGTGCAAAGGCCGGGCTGTTTGCCGGCATCCTCGGTGCCATCGTCATCGCGGTACTGCTCCTCGTCGGCGGCACGGTTCTCCTCGGGGCGTTCGGGTTCATCGCGGGCCTCGGGACGTCGCTCGTCATCATCGTGATGGCGTTCGTCTACCAGGGTCTTCTCTCCCTGATCGGCGGCGTCATCGCCGGGGCGATCCGGCGGTAATTAGAGGTCGAACGCCGGGGGGTCTTCTCCCCGGCTCTTCTCGTTTCGGAGGTGCGATTGGCGGAAACTAGTGGTCCCTTCTGGCTCTCCACGCTTGTAGGCCTCGTATTCATGCTCTTCATCAGCCCGTTCTTTCCGGTAGGGGGCCCGATCGTCGGAGGGATCATCGGCGGTTACCTCGGGTCCCCGGGAGCGGTCAGGGGTGCGCTCGGCGGACTCTTAGGCGGGCTCATCGTCGCCGCGATCTTCTCGGTCGTCGCCGTCGTCGGCGGGACGGCGTTCCTCGGCCCTGTCGGGACCCTCATCGGCCTCGGGATCGCCGTCCTCCTCTTTGCCCTCGCCCTCTACTTCGGTATTCTCGGCGCCGTCGGCGGTGCGATCGGCGGGGCGCTGAAAGCATGGATGGTATCGCGCCGCAGGGTTACGGGATGATCTCCCCGAGCCCCTCCTGGAGCCTCACCACGATCCGGGAACGGTACATCCAGAGGTAGGCAGCGACCGCCGCAGCCTCGACAGTGACGACGTACGCGACGATATGCCCGATCGATACGTCGTAGAGGACGCCCATCACGGCGCTTCCCACGAACCACGCCGTCCCGAAGATCGCGCTCACGCTCCCGTAGACCCTCCCCCTCCGGTCGAGTGCCGTGGACTCCGCGATCGACGCCCGGAGGACAGGCTCGAAGATGCCGATCCCGGCCCCCCAGACGAGCGATCCCGCGACGGCTGCGCCCGGTTCGGTCGAGAAGGCGAGCGCGACCGTCGCGATGCTGAGAGCCGGGATGGCGAGGAGGATATGGGTGCCGATGCGGTCGAAGGCCCGCCCGACAAGCAGCGCCACGGCGACCGAGACCGTCATCGCGCCGGCGTAGAAGAGGGGAATGGCGGCGTCGGGGACGATCGATTGGGCTTTCAGGTGAAAGGAGATGAGTGGAAAGCTGACGAATCCGGCCATCCCGAGGAATATGAACGCGGCATACGGCACGATCCCGGGCAGATTGTCCCTGTCCCCCTCCTCCTCTCTCTCCAGGCGTCCCGGTCTCGGCACCTCCGATTGCGCGAGGAAGAGAGCGACCGCAACACCGGCGAGCGGTATCCCGAGCAGGAGGAATCCCATGCCGTAGCCGCCGGTGACGGCCAGGGCGGCGGCCATGACCAGCGGCCCGGCGACCGCACCGATCTGGTCGAGCGCCTTGTGGACACCGAACCCCCATCCCCGCCCGACGGCCGTCGTCGCGTAGGAAAGGATCGTATCCCGGGCCGGTGTCCGGACGGCCTTTCCTATCCGCTCGGCGATGATGAGGACGGCGGCAGTCTCCCACCGTCCGGCGACGGCGAGGAGCGGGATGGCAGCGAGCAGGCCGTAGCCGGCCGTCGCCGCCCTCCAGTAACGGTGGTTTTTGCCGACGTAGATGCCGGTGGCCGACCGCAGTGCGTACCCGATGAACTCGCCGGACCCGGCGACCAGCCCGACGATTGCCGCGCTCCCCCCGAGGAGGAGGATATAGGGGCCGGTGACGCTCCTGGCACCGTTCGAGACCAGGCTCCCGCAGAGGCTTGCCGCGCCGAGGAGCAGAATGAGCCGGATAGAGAGGTCGCGGAGATCCTGCCGGGTCTCCGGGGGATGATCGGGCATATCCTCTCCGGTGCCGTTCTCATTAAAGTAATTCGCGGGCGGCGGCAGTGCTCTTATCTGCGCTCGCCGCGAATATTCTTATCACGCATACCCGGAGCGGGATCAGGATGCTCCGGGGGCACGAGGGGTATCCGTGGAGCAGGAAGACAACAAGCCGTATTCGCGAAGGTTCATCCTCATACTGGTCACCGTCGCCACATTCTTAAACCCCTTCACGGGCTCCGCGATCAACCTCGCCCTCCCCGCCATCGGCGGGGAGTTCTCCGCCGACGCCGCCACGCTTGCCTGGGTCACGAGCGCCTATCTCCTCGCGTCGGTCATCTTCCTCCTCCCGGCGGGGAGGCTTGGGGACTCGCAGGGAAAGGTCAGGGTCTTTTTAGCCGGGATCGTGGTCTACACCGCCGGCTCCCTCCTCACCATCTTCACGCCCACGATGGATCTCCTCCTGGTCTTCCGGTTCATCCAGGGGATGGGCGGCGCCATGATATACGCAAACAGCGTGGCCCTGATCACCCACCTCTACCCGCCCGGCGAGCGGGGCTACGCGATCGGGCTGAATACGACGGCGGTCTACGCCGGGCTCTCGCTCGGGCCGTTCCTCGGGGGCGCCCTGACCCAGTTCCTCGGCTGGCGGAGCATCTTCATCGTGACCGCGCTCCTCGCCGTCCCCGTCCTCTTCTACGCCGGGAAGTTCCCGGCGTTCTTAAACGAGCGGCAGCGGGAGCAGTTCGACGTCGCGGGCCTGATTCTCTCCTCCGCCCTGATCCTCTGCCTCTTCCTGGGCCTGGCCTGGGTGACCACCCCCGCGGGCGCAACGCTCCTCGCGGTAGCCGTGGTGCTCGGGGCGGTCTTCTTCCGGGTGGAGCGCGGCCGCCAGAACCCGCTCCTCCCGGTGACGCTGCTTGAGAAGAACCGGGTCTTTGCCGCCTCGAACGCCGCCGCCCTGATCAACTACAGCGCAACGTTCGCGGTCGGGTTCCTCCTCTCCCTCTACCTCCAGTACATCCGGGGCTACGAACCCGTCGCCGCGGGCACCCTGCTCCTCCTCCAGCCGGTCGTCCAGGTCTTCGTCGCCCCGGCGGCGGGCCGCCTGGCCGACCGGCTGCAGCCCGGGCTCGTCGCTTCGGTGGGGATGGGGGTTACGGCCGTGGGCCTCTTCGGCTTCTCCCTGCTCGGCGAGACGACGCCGATCGCCGCGATCCTCGCCCTCCTGGTGCTGCTGGGCGTGGGGCTCGGGATCTTCTCGTCCCCGAACACCACCGCCATCATGGGCTGCGTGGAGAAACGCTACTACGGGAGCGCGTCGGCGATGGTGGCGATGATGCGGTCGCTCGGAATGATGCTGAGCATGGGGGCGGTTCTTGTGGTCTTTGCGGTCATCATGGGATCGACGACCGTTACCCCGGCGATATTCCCGGAGTTCCTCGCGAGCCTGCGGCTGATCTTCCTCGCATTTGCGGTTCTCTCGGCCTTCGGGGTCATCCTCTCGCTCCGCAGGAATAAATGCTGATGAAGAATGACAGGCTTCCGGAACAAATCCCCCTGGAACGAAGAGGAAGCGTTAAAACTCCCGGCATCCTGTTATCTCTTTGAACGGATGGAACTGGTTATCGGAAAGGACGGCGACCGCGACGTTGCCATTGACGCCCAGGAACTCGTGACGGGAAGGACCTGCGTCATCGCGCAGTCGGGTGCCGGGAAGAGCTGGGGTATCGCGGTTCTCTGCGAGCAGCTCCTGCAGGCACGGGTGGGGTTCTGCCTCATCGATACGGAGGGGGAATACTTCTCGCTCAGGGACCGGTTCCCCCTCCTCTGGATCGGTTCCAGTGACGACTGCGACGTGGATATCGGGCAGGTGAACCTCCGGGAACTGATGCAGAACGCGATCTGCTCCCGGACGGCGGTGATCTTCGACGTTTCGGAGACCGATATGCAGGAGCGTGTCTCCTACCTCGCGGAAGTTCTCTACGACCTTGAGAGCGAGTTAAAGCAGCCGTTCCTGCTGATTGTGGAGGAGGCGGACAAGTTCATTCCCCAGTCGGGGGAATCCATCAAAAAGATCGAGGAGATCTCCCGCCGGGGGCGCAAACGCGGACTCGGCCTCCTGGTCGCGACCCAGCGGCCGTCGCTCGTGACGAAGAACGTCCTCTCGCAGTGCAACAGCCAGATCCTCGGGAAGCTCTCGATCGAGAACGACTTGAAAGCGGTCAGCCTCTTCTTCCCGTCCCGGAAAGAGGCCGGGGAGCTCGCGGATCTCGAGCCCGGGGAGTTCTTTGTGATGGGCAAACTCTCGAGGGAAAATGCGACGAAGATGCGCTTTGGGGCCCGGCTGTGCGAACACCGGGGGCTGACGCCCCGGCTCGTGCCCGCGCGGCCAATCGAGCCTGCCAGGCCTGCCAGGCCTCCCCGGGCGGAACCGGCCCGCGCCGAACCCTGTGGTCCCGAGGATATCCCCCGGGAAGAGCCGGTAGAAGCGCCGACCGCAGCCGCAAATGCAGTGATCCCGGTGCTGCTCCGCGAGGAAGCGCTCGATATCGCGAAGGGGAAACGGAAACGCCGGTTCCGGATCCTTGAGCCGGAAGAGCGGATCGTCTCTGGAGAACGGGTCTACCGGCCGCTCCACCGGGTGGAGGTCCGCTACATCGGCGGGCTTCTCCG
The DNA here is from genome assembly GCF_001017125.1 of Methanoculleus sediminis. Lineage (GTDB taxonomy): Archaea > Halobacteriota > Methanomicrobia > Methanomicrobiales > Methanoculleaceae > Methanoculleus > Methanoculleus sediminis. Next base: position 57,247 of record NZ_JXOJ01000001.1, read on the forward strand.
CAAAGCGACGAAAACGGCTTCATTCGTCATTGATGGACCTACCGGCTGCATCGTCGAGGTGGATAGGGGGATGAAGGTCAGGCCGGGTTTCTCGGAGCTTCTCGGGCTCGACGAGGCCGCGGTGAAGATCGTTGCCGGGCTCGCGAACGGCGGCTCGACCCTGACCGAGATCGAGGCCGATACCCATCTTGCGCCCGGCGTGGTGAAGAAGGCGATAAAGAGCCTTGCTGATGTGAAACTCATCACGGAGGTGAAGACGGTGGGCGACACGAAGGTCTACGTGCCCCTGCTTGCAGCGGATGTCCCGGCGCTCTCCTCTCTCCGGCGGGGAGCGGACCTCCCGATGGAGTCGCTCCGGGAGGAGCCCCTCGAGGCGAAGGTCACGGAGTCGTTGCTCCGGACGATTCTCAAAGGGCTCGAACCCACGGCGGAGATCGTCGAGTTCGAGACGATTTATTACCCGGTCTACCTGATCCGGTTCGCCTCGGAGCGGGGAGAACGCTCGATCGTTCTGGACGGCTGCACGGGGAAAGAACTTCTCTTCCCGGTGTCGTGACCGGAGTGCTTATCCTTGCGCGGTGTATAGGAGATCGTATGCCCTGCCGCCCTCGCGGCCGGTGGGGGAGAGGTGAAGAAGGAATGGATTCATACCGGTGCACTCTGTGCGGCTACGTCTACTTCCCGGCAATTGGCGACACCGACCACGGCGTCAAGCCCGGCACTGCTTTTGACGACCTGCCCGAGACCTGGAAATGCCCCCGGTGCGGTGCGCCGAAGAGCCGGTTCAAGAAGGTGTAAGGAGAGAGCCGTTCCTGACCGGATCCGGTCTTTTCTTCTGGTGATTCGCGCCGGTTAGCATATCGCTCTCTCGCCTGAACCGGAGGGCCCCGCGTCTCCCGCCTCGAAGAGCGATTCGTCCCGGGAGAACAGTCCGCCGGCCGTCCGCCGCATCGGCGTCGTTCGTCCTCGATGGGCTTCCCGACAGAGAACTTCATCTCCCGCTCTCCTGACCGGAGTACTTATCACTCAGAGGGTACATGGGTGCCGTGCCCCGGTCGGGGCGGTGAGGTGAAGGAGATGATGGATTCATACCGGTGCGGACTCTGCGGCTATGTCTACAACCCCAGGGCCGGCGAGCCCGGCCAGGGGATCGAGGCCCGCACGGAGTTTGGAGACCTGCCCGAAACCTGGGCATGCTCCCGGTGCGGTGCGGAGAAGAACCTGTTTCGGAAGGTGTAAGGGGCGGTTCGGGGCCGGCCTCCCCACAACAAATCTTCCCTTTTAGGGGTGTGGTCTTACGAGAGCGTTGTATAGTGTTCTATTCTCCCGGTTGCACAAACTTCCTCACCCGAACCGGAAGGTCCGGAGCCCCTCCCCGCGGATCTCGCGCCCGGCGAGGTGCTCCATCTCGTGATCGATCCCGTAGGCGGTGGAGCCTGTAAACGTCATCTCCGCGGCACCGAGGTCTTCGGCCCGGATCGTTCTCTCGAGCGGGTGAACGGTCGCCCTGATGATCCGGCGAGCGCCGAGCCGCAACCGGTAGGGCCGTTTTACGAGCAGCCGCGCGGGAGCGCTGCCGCACTTCTCCAGCCGGTAGACGGTTCCCTCCCTGTGCAGGAGTACCGGGTCGACGAAGAGGTAGGTCTCCTCAAGCGAGTAGCCGATCAGCCGTTCGTCATCGTAGACCGTAGTCTTCTTCACCGCCGATATGGCGGTGAGCCCCTCCGCGGCGTAGCTCCAGTCGCCCCCGTAGCGGAGGGAGAAGAGGAGGGGGACGAGCGCATCGGGGGGTATCCCGAACCGGTCGGCGAGGGCGGCCTCTTGAGCGGCAAAGACGAGTTCTTCCCGGATATCATCGGCATCCATCGGTTCGCCCCTGCGCCGGGTGACCGGATAAATGCTACCGCCTGAAGACGTGGACCGCAGAAGCCTTGAAGGTGACATTCGCCGGCTCCCCCTCGACGAGGCCCAGGCGGGCGACGCTCTGCCGGGTCAGGACGGCGACGAAAGGCAGCCCCGTATCCACGACGACCCGCGAAAACATGCCGTTCTGCCGGATCTCAGCAACCGTGCCCGGGAAGGTGTTTGCGGCGCTCGACTCGAACGGCCGGCGGGAGAGGATCACCTCCTCAGGCCGGATGCCGACGCAGACGTCGCCCTCGATCGCGGTGACAGTCCGGACGACGATCTCCCCGAGGTCGATCGTCGCCTCCCCGTTTTGGACCCTCGATACCCCGCAGTAGACGTTTTCCATGCCGGTGAAGGCGGCGACGAACTCGGTGGCAGGTTTCCGGAAGACCTCATCAGGCGTGCCCGTCTGGACGATCCTGCCGTCCTGCATCACCGCTACCCGGTCGGCGAGGGCGAATATGTCCTCGAAGTGGTGGGTGATGTGGACGACCGTCGTGCCGGTCGCCCGGTGGATCGCCTTCAGTTCCCTCCGGAGCCGTTCCCGGGTGACGGTGTCGAGCGCCGAGAGCGGTTCGTCGAGGAGCAGGACGCGGGGCCGGAGGACGAGCGCCCGGGCGATCGCCGCCCGCTGCTGCTCCCCGCCGGAGAGTGTCCCTGTCGTCCGTTCCAGGAGGTGCCCGATCCCGAGGAGGGCCGCGGTCTCCCGCACGCTCTCTCCGATGCGGGCGGCTTCGGCCTTCCGCTGCAGGAGGCCGAACCCGATGTTCTCCCCGACGGTGAGGTGGGGGAAGAGCATGTAGTCCTGGTAGACCATGCCGATCCCCCGGTCTTTCGGGTCGGTGCGGGTGATGTCGCGGCCTTCAAGGGCGATCGTCCCGGCGTCCGGGGAGTATATCCCTGCCAGGGTCTCGAGGAGGATGGTCTTTCCCGCGCCGGTCGGCCCGAGGACGATGAAGTACTCGCCGTCGGCGACGGTCAGGTCCACGCAATCAAGGGTGAAGTCCCCGAGGCGTTTGGCGAGCCCGGCGATCCTGAGCACCTAGAACACCCCCCGCCCGCCGGTGTAGCGCTCGAAGACCGCGAGCGAGATGACCGATATGACGATCAGGATGACGGACGCGGCGACGGCGAGGTCGAGATCCCCCGTCGACATGTTCAGGAAGAGCGCGATGGGCAGGGTCTCGGTCTTCATCCGGGTGGCCCCCGCGAGCATGAGGACGGCGCCGAACTCGCCGATGGACTTCGACCAGGTGATGACCAGGCCCGCGATGAGGCCGCTCTTTGCGAGAGGGAGGGTGATCTGGCGGAAGGCTCCCCACTCGGTGCACCCGAGCGTTCGGGCAACGTGCTCGTAGCGGGGGTTGATCGTCTCGAAGGCCGACCGGGCGACCCTGACCATGTAGGGCAGGTTGACGAAGAACTGGGCGACGACGATCCCGAGCGGGGTGTAGATGACGTCGAGCCCCGAGGCTGATAGCATCTTCCCGAACGTCGAGGGACCGTAGAAGATGAGCAGCGCCACGCCCGCAACGAGCGGCGGAAGGGCGAGCGGAATGTTGAAGAGGGTGTTTGCCAGGTTCCTGCCGGGAAACGAGAGCCGGGCGAGCGAGTAGGCGACCGGCACGGCGGCGACGACGCAGAAAGCGGTGGAGACCGCCGAGGTGACGAGCGAGAGTTCGACGGCAAAGACGATCTCGGGGGAGAACAGGCTCTCAATGAGGGCCGGGAGCGGCGGGTAGACCACGAGGCCGCCGATGACGACGAGCGTGTAGGCGATCAGGCAAAACGTGACGGCGAGAAAGAGCGCCTTGAACGGGGTGGGGCGGGGGAGGGCGGCCCGGTTCCGGAACACAACTACTCTACCCTGAAGGACGCGCTCTGCTGTTTGATCCGCTCGACGTGCTGCGGCGTCACCCACCCGGAGGAAGCGCCCCCGATGCAGTCGAACGCCGGGATATAGGGCTTGATGTCGAGGATCGGCGTCCCGTCCAGGAGGTCGACGCCCTCGATGGCGATCGTTCCCCCGTCGATACCGGCCAGCCGGACGACCGATATCCCGAGCATGTTCGGGCGGTTGAAGTGCCGGGTGGCGAAGATGCCGTGCGCCTTGGCGCCGTCGATGAGCGGCCGCTCGGTTAGTTCCTCACCGGCGGCGTGGTGAAACCGGTAAATAAGGATGAGGTGGGAGAACCCCGCGAGCGCCGAAAGGCCGTCCCGGAATCCGGGGTGGACCTCCACCGTCCCGCGGGCGGCGGAGAAGGCAGCCTGGATGGGAGTGGCGGCCGGGTCGGTGAACGGCGTCCGGGCGACTCCGATGGCCCTGCAGGAGTACTCCGTGCCGCTCATGGCTCCACCCCTGCGTACGCCGGGTCGGGGTAGGCAGGGAACCCGTGGTCGACAAAGATCGCCTTCCCCTCGTCGGAAGTGACGAACTCGACGAACTGCCGGGCGGTGTCAGGCTGCTCCGTGAAGGTGGTCGGCCCTACCGGGACGATGAGGGTGAGGCCGTCTTCCTGCGCCAGATCGATCCTGTCCATCGTCTCGGGATTCACCATATCGAGCGTGATGAGCGCGGCGTCGGCGGTGCCCATGTTCATCGCCACCACCACCTCGTTGATCGTCGGTGCCCGGAGGACGACATTCTTCTCGACGGTGTCGAGGATGCCGTGTTTCTCAAAGAGTTTGTCGCCGGCTCTGCCGATCGCGGTGGTGTTCGCGCCGCCGAGCGCGATCTTCAGCCCGGGCCGGGCGAAGTCGTCGACCGAGGTGATATTCTTCGGGTTCCCCTTTGTGACGACGATCACCGGGACGTGGTAGGCGACGTAGCCGGGCTCTCCGACCAGTCCTTTATCCTGCGCGATCCGGTAGTCGGGCGTCCCACCGGGTATGAAAGCGTCGCCTTTCCGGGAGAGTTCCATCTGGGTGATGAGCGCGCCCGAACCGGCGAAGGTGTACTCGACGCCGATGCCGTACTTCTCGGTGAACGCCTCTCCGATCGCGGTCATCGGCTTTTTGAGGCCGGCGCCGGAGTAGACAAGCAGAGTGGCGTCTTCGGCGGTGGCGTTATCCCCGGCGACGGTGGTGCATCCCGCCGCGCAGAAGAGGAGAAAGGCGGCAAAGAGAGCGAGCGTGGTCAGTGCGATGGCATTCCGTGTCATGATCCTATTCAGTACCCGCCGTACTGATATTAAAGTGATTTCTTTTACTTTTGAGTTACTTTAAAGTGTTTTACTTGACGGACTCCCTGTTTAATCTTGCTGTTCCCCGGGCATGCGGAACCCGGGAAACGATTATTACCAGTCCGTGCGTTCACGTGCTCTTTATGGAAGACCGGTTAGCGGTTCTGCTGGATATCGAGAAGCGGGCCTGGGAGGCTGCCGACACCCGGGACGTGGAGTTCTACCGTGATTATCTCGCGCCGGAAGCCCTTGTCGTCAGCCCCTGGGGCATCCTGGACAGGGAAGGGATCCTCCGTGATCTCGTGGAGAACCCCAACGAGTTTCCGAAGTACGCCATCACGGACCCGAAGATCGTGCCTCTCGGGGAGGAGGGTGCCGTCCTCGCGTATACCGTCTCCTTCGGCGGGCAGACGCTCTACGTATCGACGGTATATGTCCAGGCCGGGGGCCGGTGGCGGGCGGCCGTCCACCAGCGGACGCCTGCTTCCCCGCCGACCTGCCCGGCGGATTAACGGCTTCCCGCTTTTGCGGCGACGATCCGGGCGCGGAGGTTCCGTGCGGCGGCGGTGACGTCGTCCTCCCCCACGACCGCCGAGATCACCGCGACGCCGTCCGCACCCGCGGCGATGACGTCGGAGACGTTCCCGGCGGTGATCCCCCCGATGGCAACGAGCGGGAGAGAGACCGCGCTCCTGATCTCCGAGAGCGCGGCAAGCCCGTGGCCCGGCCCCGCATCGTCCTTGGATCCGGTCGAAAACGTCGGGCTGAGCGCCACATAGTCGGCCCCTTCCGCCGCGGCCCGGACCGCCGCGGCGACGGACCCGACCGAGGCCCCGATGACGAACCCCGGCGGGGCGATGCGCCGCGCTTCCCTGACGGGCAGATCGCTTGCGCCGAGGTGGACGCCGTCGGCACCGGCCGCAAGGGCGACGTCAAGGCGGTCGTTCACGATGAGGAGCGCGCCGGCATCCCGGGTGATCTCGCGTATGACAACGGCCGCCGCGAAGAGTTCGCGGCCCGGGAGCCTCTTGTCACGGAGCTGGATCACGTCCGCGCCGCCGGCGACGGCGAGGCGGGCGAGATCCGCGTGGGATCGCCCGCGCCCGATCGTCTCGTCGGTGACCACGTAGAGGTCGTAATCCATCAGCGCTCCTCGATCCGCGCTTCCCGGGCAAGGTCGTCGGGGGCGAGCCCGGCAAGTTCGTCGAAGAGAGCAGTCCGAAACGAGTAGGGTCCGCGTGCCCCGCAAGCCGCCCGCTCCCCGGCCAGGCCGAACGCCGCGAGCGCTGCTGCCGACGCAACCGCGAAATCGTCCGCGACCGCGGCGAACGCCGCGGTGACCGAAGATGCCATGCACCCCGTCCCGGAGAGGCGGTCCATCATCGGGTTGCCGTTCCCGACGAGATAGATCCGGCTTCCGTCGGTGACGACGTCGACCGCCCCCGTCATCGACACCACCGTCCCGGTCGAGCGTGCGCACTCACGTGCCGTCTCGACGGGATCGCCCATGATCCCGCCGGAATCCACGCCCCGGACGCTCCCGCCGGTCCCGGCAAGGACGCCGATCTCCCCGGCGTTTCCCTTCACGACAGCGATAGCGAGGGCATCGAGGAGTCTATGGGCGGTCTCTGTCCGGAACCGGGTCGCCCCCACGCCGACAGGGTCGAGGACGACCGGGATGCCGAGTTCGTTTGCCCGGCGGCCGGCAATCAGCATGGCCTCGACCTGTGTGGCGGAGAGCGTCCCGATGTTCAGGACGAGGGCGCCGGCGGCGCCGACCATCCCGGCAACCTCCTCGGGTGCCTCGGCCATCACCGGGGCGGCCCCGGTGCAGATCGTTATGTTCGCGCAGTCGTTGATCGTGACGCTGTTCGTGATGTGATGCACCAGCGGCCGCTCCGATCGCACGGCGGAGAGAAGGCCGGCGGGGATGGCGCCGTTTATCATGCGTGCCGATGAACTGTGGTTCGTGCTGTCCGGCATAGGTACCCTATCTGTTTCCCGGGCTGTCGCATAAAACCGGTCGTTGCCGGTACGCCTCGGACCGGGCTGCATGCCTGCATGGGAACCGCTAAAGTGATCGGTGCCCTATCCCTCCGTTGAGATAGGTGAGGACGATGCTCAGCGTAAACCGCACGGCGATGCCTGCCGTGAGAGAGGTGATCGACCGCCGGGACGAGCTCGGGGTGGCGGTCGCGAAGCAGGGGAACGGCGCGACGTGCATCGACTGCGGCGTGAACGTTCCCGGGAGTTACCGGGCGGGCACGCTCTTCGTGATGACCTGCCTTGCAGGGCTCGCGACGGCGGCGATAACCATGGGCCGGGTGGGGGTCGTGCCGGTCCCGTTCCTGCACCTCACCGTGAGCCACCCCGCCCTTGCGTGCCTCGGTTCGCAGAAGGCGGGCTGGGTGCTCAAGGCCGGGAACTACTCCGCGATGGCCTCGGGTCCGGCGCGGGCGCTGGCGGCGAAGCCGAAAGAGACCTACAAAAAGATCGGCTACCGCGACACCTCGACGACCGGCATCATCGCGCTTGAGGCGGATACCCTCCCGGACGAGGGGGTCACCGGCTTCATCGCGGAGAAGTGCGGCATAGACCCGGAGAACCTCTACGTCCTCGTCGCCCCGACCCGGAGCCTGGTCGGGTCGGTGCAGATCTCCGGCCGGGTCGTCACGGCGACCCTCCATAAACTCGAGGAGAAGGGCTACGACGTCCGCCGGATCAGCCATGCGGCGGGGAGGTCGCCGATTGCGCCTGTAAAGCGGACCGGCATCGAGGCGATGGGGGCGGCCAACGACTGCAACATCTACTACGGCTCGGTCTCCCTCGTCGCGGAGGGCTACGACCCGGTCTTTGCGACCCTCCCCTCGCAGACCTCCCCCGACTACGGGAGGCCGTTTGGCCGGGTGCTCAAGGATGCCGGCTACGACTTCCTCAAGGTGGACTCGCTGCTTGCCTTCTCGCCGGCGGAGGTCACGGTGAACGATTCGGAGAGCGGCGAAGTCCGCCACTTCGGCGGCCTGAACCCTGACGTGCTGCTCGAATCCTTTGGGGCTTTGTAGGATATCACGTGATCCCCTCTCTATAAACCGCCATCTCACGCGAAGAACGACTTCCCCTCTGGGGAAGGAGTTTGAGAAGCCGTAGGCTTCGATCCGCGAAGAGCGATGGGCGGAACGCCCGGAGCGTGAGCCTCGGTAGGAACGACGTTCCTAGAGGAACGGTGCTCATGCTCCCTCCCCACAGGGGAGGTCGCACTTCAAAACCCTTCGGGTTTCTCAAGCTCCGTTCCTACGGAACATCGCACTTCTCACCTGACGGTGCTCACGCTCCTGCCCCGCACCTTCGGT
>NZ_JXOJ01000001.1:65741-92481 GCF_001017125.1 Methanoculleus sediminis
CGGAACATCGCACTTCTCACCTGACGGTGCTCACGCTCCTGCCCCGCACCTTCGGTGCTCCTGCTCCGTTCCTACGGAACATCGCACCCTTCGGCCAGTCGCACTTCGCGGCTTCGCGCACTTCGCGTGAGACTGTATTGTTACCTGTACCTGTTAACTCACGCGAAGACGCGAAGAACGCGAAGATCCGGTTGTTTGAGAGTTACGCTCCTTCGCGTCTTCGCGTGCGACTCCATCATTGCCTCTGCGCTAAAAAAGAGAGCCGGGCCCCGGTTCACTCCGGCGTCGTCTTCTCGCGGTAGCGCTCGAGCGCCTTCTCGACGTAAGACGTCATCTGCACGGCGCCGACGACGCAGGCATCGGCGCACTTCCCGCAGCCGATGCAGGTCTCCGGGCTTGTGATCCAGGCCTTGTCGATCTTCTTTCCCAGATCCACGAGCTCGATCGAGCCGGTCGGGCAGACCACGATACAGTCGCCGCACCCCTCGCACGAGAAGGGGATGATCCAGGGGAACCGCTTGGGCACCTTTTTTTCGTCGCTGCTCATCAGACCTCAATCCCTCTTCCTCGGCACATCCTTCCAGCGCTGCCGCTCCCAGGCATCGAGTTCCTCCGGCGGCATACCGTCGAGCCTCTGCCCGGCCTCGTACCCGGGCTTCGTGCAGTAGAGTTCGGTCAGGCGGACGAGAAGCACCGCTGCCGTGTCTATCCCCTTCTCCTCTCTTGCCCGCCCCGAAACCGCGTCGAAGGCCTGCCCCGAGCGGAGGAGTTCTCCGGTTCCCTTGAACTGGTATGCAGCGCGGATACCGCCCTGGCGCGAGACGCCGAACGCCACGCGGGGGTTCTCCGACAGCACGGGCGCGATCACCTTTGCTTCGTCCTGTGCAAGCGCGAACGCCACCTCACCGTTGCCCGTCACCTCGGCGTAGCGGCCCAGCACCACGAACGGCACGCCCTCCGGCGTCGCGACGCAGAGGTGGCAGCCCATCGCCTCGATCCAGGCCTTCATCCTGTCTGTAAGGTTTACCGTCATCCCGATCACCCCGTTAGAACCTTCTCTCCCACGTGCCCCGGCTCGATGGAGTAGGCCTCCTCGACGTGCACGACCACGACCCCGCGCTGGACGGCTTTCGGGAAGACAATGTCGGGCGGCACCTCGTCCGGCGGTTCGAACTTGTTCCAGTTCCCCCACTCGTTCAGGATATCCGTCGCGTTTGCGCCGTACCAGTCGAAGTCGCGCGGGAACCCGTACTCCATGTCCACGGCCTTGCCTTTGAAGACCCACCACCGCCCCTCATCGAGCGGATGGCAGATCGTGACCGCGACGTCGGGGTTCTCCTTGATGTTCGCCTTCGTCTTCAAGAGGAACATATCGGCGATCAGGATCTTGTCGTCCTTGTGCGTGGCGACGAACCGCATCGCGGCGATGTTCGGGTTGCCGTCCCTGCTCGACGTGCAGAGGTATATCAGGCTCCCTCCCTTGCCGGGAACCCGCAGGGCTTCTTTCATCTCCTTCGTAAACTTCACCATTCTTCTCACCTCGTCTGGCTACTTTACCGGATACCCGAACGCGGCGGTTCCGGCGGGCCCGAGTTCCTCACCCAGCGCCCGTTTCACGAGCTGGGTGACGTAGATCGGTTGGAGCTCCATCTTCCGGCAGGTCGCCCGCATCACGGTGATGCAGGCCGGGCAGATGAAGACGAGCTGCTCGGCCCCGGCCTGTGCGGCATCGCCGATGTTTCTGCTCTGGATCTCGACCGCACGCTCGTGCTGGGTGTGGAAGATCCCGCACCCGCAGCAGAGCCGGTCTTCTCCCGTATACGCCCGCTTCTCCTCGACGGACGTAACGCCGATCATCTCGAAGATATCGGCGAGCCAGTCCGACCAGACCTCGCGGTCCCCGCCTTTCGGGGCGTAACGCGTCGTGCAGCCGCCCTGCACCGCGACGCTGATGCCGAGCGGGTTCGTGATCCGGTCGGGATGGTCGCGCAGCCAGTTCCGGATGTACTCGAGGATATGGACCGGCCGGAACGGCACCTCTACCCCCTGCTGCGTTGCAAGGGTCGTCGCCACGTTGTAGCAGGCGTCGTGGGTGAAGACGATCTCGTCGACCCCGAACTCTTCGGCCGCTTTCGCGAGGTTCTCGATGAACTGCGGGAGGTGCTTCACCGGCCGGGACGCCCGGCCGAGATGGGTCTCGGTGAACCCGCACGCATACGGCCCTCCGCCGATGATGGTTGCGTCCTCAAACACCTGCCCCGTGAGGAACTCTGCCTGGGGCACCACCTCGTAGATCCCGCCGGCCGAGATCAGCGGGCCGCCCTGTTTCCCTCTCCGGATGACCGTCGCCGGTTTCGTCAGCCAGTCGCTCGACGGCTTTGCGTCCGCCGGGATGCCGAGAACGCCCGTCTCTTCCTGCCGCCGTGCGATGAGATCCCATGGATCGGCGCCCAGAGGGCAGAAATCGTTGCATGCTGCACAGGTAATGCACTCCTTCAGGATCGGGTGGCGCTCTCCCTCTATCAGGGACTTCATGGCGCCCTTTGCGTCGACCTCTCCATACGATACGTACGGGCAGCGGACGAGACATTCTCCCCTGCAGCGGGAGAAGTCGCATTTCGATAGATCAAATGCCATCGCACATCCCTCGTTCTACCCTGTGTCAATACCCCCTCTTCAACGTGGGGTTCCCGGCAAGACGTGTCTCGAATCGATCCTCGCCCTTTCCCACCGGAGAAACGTTTTGGGAGACGAACCCGCCGGATGCCGGGAACCGTCCCGGTATCCGGGATGAGGGTCCGGTATGCCGGGATCATTATCGTTTTCTGTTAACGCCGTTAACCCTGTTCTGTGAGCCGCGTTGCACGGTCCGGTTCAGGGCGAAAACTCGCTCCGGTTCGCAGCCAGTCCGGGACCGGTGAACGGAACCGTCTTTTCTCCGGAGAGGAGTGTCGGGGTTACGCTATGGAAAAAACCGTTAATGCAATCATAAATTCGGGGACCGCTAACAAAGAAGCAGGCTTTGCAGGGAGGCGGGGGTGCGTGCCGTGAAAAAGTTCCGCATAGAGTTGACCGGGTTCATCGAGATGGACACCGACCAGGAGCGCGACGCGCGGATACTGGCTGAGCGGATTCTTGAGGAGATCCGTTCGGTCTTTTCCGGGCACGGCGCGATACAGGACTGCGACGTCGGGATAGGCCAGGTCACGGAGAAACCGCTTACCCGGCGCTACAGGTAGGCCGGGCTCACCCCCGGTCGTGCCGCCGGAGGAACGCGCGAACTTCCCGCGACTCCACCCATCCCCGGTCCAGCTGCCTGATGTATTCGTTGATCCGCTCGACCTGGTCGTGGATGACCGCCGACGTCTTTGGATCGTCGGCCAGGTCGGCCATGCCGAGGATCACCTGCAGGGGCTGGCGTATGTGATCGCCGAGGACGGCGAACTGCTCGATGTTCCGTTCGATCTGCTCGAACGCCTGCCGGTTAAGCTGCTCGGTCTGCTTCCGTTCCGTGATGTCTCTTCCCACCGCCTGGACGCCGACCACCTTTCCGTTCTCCACGATCGGGGATTCGTTCAGCTCGACGAAGGCCGTCGTCCCGTCTTTTCGGCGGAACTCGACTTCGAGCCCCTCGACCGATTCGCCTCGCGCCATCTTCTTCTGCCCCTCATCCCATGCGGCGAGCGATAAGGGGGTGACGTAGTCACGGCACTTGCAGCCGATGAGTTCGGCGGGGGTATAGCCGAGGATGCGGGTCACGGCCGGGGACATGTAGGTGATCCCCCTGTCGTGGTAGCAGGTGTAGATCATGTCGAAACTCCGCTGCGCTATCTCGCGGAACTTCTCCTCGCTCTCCTCGAGCGCCTCTTCGGCCGCTTTTCGCTTGAATCCCAGTGCCAGGACGTTCGCGGCTGCCTGGACGAAGTTGATGTCGTCCCGGGTGAACCTGCGCAGGGTCCGGGTATGGGCGCCGAGCACCCCGTACGGCGCCTCATCACCCTGGATAATGACGCTGATGCCGCTCAGGATCCCCTCGTCTCGCAGGAGGGCCGGGCCCCGGAACCGGGTCTCGGCCTCGAAGTCTTCGACGATCACCGGCTCATGGGAGAGAAGGGTGTATCCCGCCTGAGAATCGGTTCCTCCATTCACTTTCTCGGTACCGATCCGGACTCCGCCGAACCCCACCGCCGCTTCGAGGATGAAGAGATCTTCTCTGGGCAGGTACCGGAGCACTTTGGCGTACTCGACTCCCAGACACTCCGCCACCACCCGGACCACGGCGTTCATCAGTTCGGGAGGCTCGGCCCCTGCAAGAGCGAACTGGCCGAGGTCCGCGACGGCTGCCTGCTGCGCCGCCCGGACGGCGGTGAGCCGCTCGGCCTGTTTTCTCGCGGTGATGTCGAGGTTGATCCCGGCCCAGAGGACGATCTGCCCGTCCTCGTCACGGACAGGAGCTCCCCGGGAGAGGATGATGTGGCATTCCCCGTCGAGATCCGGAATCCGTAGCTCGCGATCCCAATGGCATCCCGTGTCGAGGCACCGTCTCCAGTCGGAGCGCACTGCCGCAGCATCCTCGAGCGGGACGCAGTCCAGCCATCCGGCGTGCCGGCACTCCTCGATCGTCCTTCCCACCAGTTCGAGGAACGAGGCGGAGAGATAGAGCACGTTGCCGTCCGGCCCGCATATCCAGAGGCCGTAGGGCACCAGTTCTCCGACGGCGGCAAAGACCGACTCGGCCCCGACCTGCCCCCTCGTTTGCCAGGCACACCGCATCGCCTCGTCACATTCGGGGGTGATGTCCCGGAACCGGGCAAGCCCCTCCCCGTTGTAGGGCTCGCCGGACATCACCCGGCGCGAGAAGGAGAAGCGGCGCACCTCGCCGGCGGAGGTTCGCATCCGGCAGGTCTCGTGCGTTACCTCCCGCCGGTGCCGGAGGGCATCGAGCACCCGGGCGGCAGAGTCTTCCTCCTCGAAGAGCGGTGCGAGGTGGCAGGCGATGAAGTCGCCTATCTCCATGCCGCGGGCAGCGTCATCGCCGATCCCGAACGTCTCGCAAAACGATCGGTTCAGCCGCACAACGGTATTATCCCGGTCAAGGATGACGACAGCATCGTCCAGTTCGTCAAAGCAGCAGTACACGGGAGATCTCCATCGGCCGGTGCGGGATGATCCCGGACGGCGAACGCTATGGATCAACTGTGGTTCACCGTGACCATAAATATCTCTCTCCTGGAACAGCCCGCATCCGCGACGATGCCGGGTTTGCAGGAAACGGTTCCGAAGACCGGGTCGTGCCGGGCCCTGTATGAGGAACCTGAAAACGCCGAGGGGGAGATTTGAACTCCCGAGGTGCCGAACACCAGTGGCTTTCGAGGCCACCGCCTTCCCGGACTAGACTACCTCGGCACAGAATCAGCCTAGAGTATTTAGGCTCTTCGACTATAATAGTATCGAGATATGCTCTGTCGGTTTACCCTTATCCCGGACGGCGGTGTGCTGGTCTACCGCGGGCAGCCGGGCGACACCTACGAGACCGCCCTCCTCTCCTTCGGTCTCAACCCGGATACTGCGCTGATATTCTGCCGCGGACGGAGCGTTCCGCAGGACGAAGAAATAACGGAGGAAGAAGCCGGGATCTTCCCGGCCTCTTCGCGCGGGTGACTTATTGTGCGCCCGGCCTTCCGGCCTGGGTGATCATCATGTCGTCGACGCGGACGAGGAGCATGGCCGTTTCGGTCGCGCTCTTGATCGCCTGGGTCTTCACCCGCTCGGGTTCGATGACCCCGGCCTCAAACATGTCGACGACCTCGCCGGTGTAGACGTTGAGCCCGGCATATTTCGCGCCGTCGGCGTGGGCTTTCCGGAGAGCGACGACCTTGTCGATCGTGTCGAATCCGGAGTTCTCCGCGAGCGTCCTCGGGATGACCTCGAACGCGTTCGCAAACGCTTCGATGGCAAGCTGAGCCCGGCCGCCGACGGTTGCGGCGTAGTCGCGGATACGGAGCTGGAGTTCGGTCTCGACCGATCCGCCGCCGACGACGAACTTGCCGTCCTCGATGGCGTCCTGGATGACCCGGGCCGCGTCGTAGACCGCCCGCTCGAGTTCGTCCAGCAGGAGCTGGGAGGTGCCCCGCAGGAGGATCGTGACGGCCTTCGGGTTTTCGCACCCGGAGATGATCGTCAGGTCGGCGTCGGGGACTTCCTCGGCCGCCTCGGCGTGGCCGAGCGTCTCCCCGGTGAGCTCCTCGGGCTTGTTGACGATGCTGCCGCAGAGCGCTCTCGCGGCGAACTTCATGTCGGCCTCTTTCACGTCTTCTATGGCGTAGACACCGTGCTTCGCGAGGTAGTACTGCACGGCATCAGCGATCCCCTTCTGGCAGAGGACGACGTTCGCGCCGGCGTCAACGATCTGCTCGGCAAGTTTCCGGAGGGACGCACGCTCCTGCTCGGAGAACGCCTTCATCTGGTCGGAGGAGGTGATCTTGATCTTCGACTTCACCTGGGTCTTCGTGATCTCGAGCGGCTGGGCGAGCAGGGCGACTCTGGCGCCCGTGATCTTGTCGGGCATCTGCTCGAAGACGCGCTTCTTGTCGATGACGACGCCCCGGATCAGCTCGGCGTCGTCCATCGAGTCGCCGACCTGCTTCTTGATCTTGATGTCGTCCTCGTCCACGGCGTAGGTGCCCCGGTCGGTTTTGCTTGCGACCTGACGCACCGCGTCCACCACGATGCCGGAGATCTGGTCTTTGATTGCCTCGATGGACTTGCCGGTCATGGCGGTTCCGGCGAGTTTCATGAGTTCCTCCTGGTCGTCGGCGCTGACGGAGATGGCCAGTTCCTCGAGGATCGCGAGTGCCTTCTCCATGCCGAGCTGGTAGCCGTGCGCGATGATGGTGGGGTGTACTTCCTGTGCGAGCAGCGTCTCCGCCTCTTCCATAAGAGACCCGACGATCACGGTTGCGGTCGTGGTACCGTCGCCTACCTCGTCGTCCTGAGTCTCTGCGACCTCGACGATCAGCTTGCCGCCGGGATGCTGCACGGACATCTCGTGCAGGATGGTTGCCCCGTCGTTCGTGATCACCACGTCACCGCTGGAGCTGACCAGCATCTTGTCCATTCCCCTGGGACCGAGCGTTGTCCGAACGGCGGCCGCGATTGCCTTTGCAGCCATGATGTTCGAGCGCTGCGCCTCGAATCCTCGAGTGCGCTCAACGTTGTCCCGCAAAATAATGATGGGCTGTCCAGCAAGCATTGTATAATCCTCCTTTGCTCGTTAGGTTTGTTCAGAGGTTCTATATAAATTAGTCGATGGCGCCCGGCCTTTCCGGGACGCCCCCGCCCATCGACGGTGATGTATCATCCGTCAGCCACCCTTACGCGCCCGGATCCCCCGAACGGGTTGCGATCCGTTTCGTCGTTCCCGCCGGAGCGGGTTCTGGTCGTATCAAAAAAAGTGCCGGGTTTTTACCCGAGCCTCGATATCACGAAGAGCGAGTGGACCGGGACCCCGTCGATCTCCCTCGCCCCCCGCTTGTCGAAGAGCGACCAGACCGCCACCGGCGTGGCCCCGTGCTGCCGGAGGAATGCTATCGTCTCGGAGAGCGTCGTCCCGGTCGTGACGACGTCGTCGACGATGATGCACCGCTGTCCGGCGATCGCGGAGAAGGTGCCCGAGAGCGACCCGGTGGGGGCCTCGCTCCGGCTGTGCTTCGCCGGGAGGTAGACCGCGAGTTTCAGCCCCTCCTCCGCGGCGATGAGGGTGGCGAGCGGGGCACCCGACGGCGCGATGCCGACGACCGTGTCGGGGAGGTCGTCGACGGCACGTATGACACTTCCTTCCGCCAGGTAGAGGAAGCGTTTGAGCATCATCATCGCCATGTCGTTCAAGAGCACGCCGTGGCTTCCTACCGCCGCCCAGTCGATGTGGACGTCTTTCGGGGCTTCCATACCCTTTTGCTGGGTGAGCAGCCAGGTGACCGTCTCCATCGAGAGACCCAGCTCGTCGGAGATCTGGCCGGGGGTGTGCCCTTCTGCCTGGAGCGCCTTTGCCTTCGTGATCAGCTCTTCGAGCGCGGACATGGAGAAAAGATCTCCGGGTGATTATTTAAGTTTTCTTTTGATTGGTGCGCCGCAGATCGGGCAGTCTCCCGGCTCCTTCCAGTACCGGCCGCACCCGGTGCACCGGTACCGCCACCGGATCGGCCGGGCCGGCCGTTGCCTGATGCTCCGGGTCTCGATGCCGAGGCGGTGGGCGACGTTCTGGACGGCGAAATCGTCGGTGACGAGGACGGCCGGGAGTTCCAGCGCGAGCGCGAGGATATCCCTGTCGGTTCCGGAGAGCACCCCGCTATCTCCCGTCCGGAGTGCGGCCGCATCCACTCTTGCGAGTTCTTCCTCGCGCGGCTCCCGAACCCGGAGTCCCGCGGCCGTGAGAACCTCGAAGCGGCACTTCGCGTGGGTGTCGGAGAGTTCCTCTACCACCGACGGGGTGGTCCAGGCCGCCCCCTCGACCGGAAACTCCGCAAAAAAGAACGAGGCGTCGAGGACAAGCATCATGCGGAGAACCTCACGGTATCGTCCTTTCGGCACCGGATCTCGTACCCGAACGTTCCAAGCAGCCAGCAGGCGGTCTCTGCATGCATCGTGAGGGTATGGGTGCTGTACTCTCCGCCATGGCAGGCGAGATGCACGAGGAGCTGGTCGGCGAGGTGGACGTCGACGGTCCCGGGGCTGCGGAATTCTTCTGCGAGGGCCCGTGCCGCCGTCCGGCCCACCTCTTCGGCGGGAAGCCCCCGCCTCCCGAGCGCGACGGCACCCTTCGCCCCGCTCCACACCGTGACCGAACTCCCGACACTCGTCCCGTCCTCGCGGGGATCGAGCGCCACGGTGCAGGAAAGATCGAGTTCCCGGTCCAGAAGGTTGCGTGCGGCCGCCGCCTGGCGCTCCGCGACGTGCGCGGGAAGGCCGGCCGACGAGGATACGATCCCGCAGTCACTCTCCTCCCCCTCCGGGACCGCGATCGGGCCCGGGCGGGACGGCTCCACCCGGACGTGCACCCGCCCGCCGCCCCGGGGATAGTAACCCCGTTCGAGCACCTCGATATCGATCGAGGCCCCGGCGCGGCGGAGCACCGGCGCGAAGACGCAGTCTATGTAATCAATCGTCGGGCTCCACGGCACCTCGGTCCCGCCCGTGACGGTGATGCTTCCACCGGCGGCGAGGGCGACCGGGAGCCACGCCTGGACGATGAGGGGTATGCTCCCGGCGGTACCGGGGTCGATCTCCAGATCGGCCCGGCGAACCCGGCCGGGGGTGAAGGCGATCTCCCGGCTTCCCGGCGAGAGGCCCGTGCATTCGGCATCGCAGGCTCCGGCGACCGCCCGGATGGCGGCGATGTGCTGGGGGGCAAGCCCGGGGTTCTTCCGGTTCTCCCGGATCCTCGTCACGGTGACCGGTTCGGCGGAGATCGCCGAGAGGGCGACCGCCAGGCGGAGAATCTGCCCGCCCCCCTCGAGGTGTGATCCGTCAACGGTGAGCATCTTCCCTGATCGCGGTGACGATAGCGCTTGCGGCCGATATGAAGCTTGAGGCGTTCTCGTAGGTGTCGCTGGAGACGACCGAAGAGACTCCCGCCGCCCGCAGGCGGGTGTAGGCGCCGCTCGTGAGCACCCCGTGGACGCAGGCCGCGTGGATGGACGCAGCCCCCTGCTCCCGGAGCATGCAGGCGGCGGTCGCGAGGGTTCCGCCGGTGGAGATGATATCGTCCACGATCACGGCGTCCCGCCCGGCTGCATCGATGGTCTTCGGGGCGATCCTGACCTCCTCGCCCGAGAGCCGGGTCTTTTCGAGGTGGTCGCAGTCCCATCCGCCGACCGCCGCGATATCCGAAGCGAAGTCGATCGCGCCCTCGTCCGGGGCGAGAACCAGGGGGTTCTTCAGGTGCAGGTCGCCGATGTATCCCCCGACGGCCGGGGCGATGGTGACGTTCTTCGCCGGGACGCCGAAGTGACCCAGCACGCCCGGGTCGTGGATGTTGACGACGTAGACCCGCTCGATGCCGGTCGAGAGAGCCCGTGCGACCGCCCGGGCGCTGATCGGCTCGCCGGGGGAGAAACGTTTGTCCTGCCGGGAGTAGCCGAGATACGGGACCACCAGCGTGTTCCTCGATTGATCGGCGGCATCGATCGCGAGAAGGGTCTGCATGAACATATCGTTGTCCACGATGCTGCTGACGATCAGGGTCTCGTCGTCCAGTTCTCCGCACTTTAGATGCAGTTCCCCGTCAGGGAACCGCGTAAATTTCGTCTCGACCAGTGGGGCCCCCAGTTTTTCGGCAATGCGGGCTGCGAGAACCTGGGACCGCTCCGTGCTGATTATTCTCATGGAACACCTTTGCTAGAAAGTATTTGAACGAGGATGAATAAATTATATAAGTACCAGTGCAGCAAAGAGGTAAACTCGACGATGGATTCGACGCCAACAACAGAAATTCCCAACATCGAGCTCACGTATGACGATCTGGAGGAGACGGATGTCTTTGCCGGTCTCGAGCTGAGCGCATCGTCGGATATCGACGTGCCCCCGAATCTCATCGACCAGGTCATCGGCCAGGAGCACGCCGTCGAGGTGATCCGGAAGGCCGCGGTCCAGCGCAGGCATGTGATGATGATCGGCACCCCCGGAACCGGCAAATCGATGCTGGCGAAGGCGATGGCCGAGCTCCTCCCGAAAGAGGAACTGCAGGACATAATGGTCTACCCGAATCCCGAGGATAACAATAATCCCATCATCAGGACCGTCCCTGCCGGCCGCGGCAAGCAGATCGTCAACGCCCACAAGGTGGAGGCGAGGAAGAAGATCCAGATGCGGAGCACCCTCGTCATGCTCCTCATCATCGGTATCATCGGCTATGCGATCATCACCTACCAGTGGCTGCTGGGCATCATCGCCGCCGCGTTCGTCTTCATGGCGCTGAAGTATTCGATGCCCCGCGAGGAGGCGATGGTCCCGAAGCTCCTGATATCCCATGATTCGAACACCATGGCGCCCTTTATCGACGCCACCGGGTCGCACGCGGGCGCCCTGCTCGGCGACGTCCGGCACGACCCCTTCCAGAGCGGCGGGCTCGAGACGCCTTCCCACGACCGTGTCGAGGGAGGGGCGATCCACCGGGCGCACGGGGGCGTGCTCTTCATCGACGAGATCAACACCCTCACCCCCCACTCCCAGCAGAACCTGCTGACCGCGCTTCAGGAGGGTACTTTCCCGATCACCGGCCAGAGCGAGCGTTCGAGCGGCGCGATGGTCAGGACGGAGCCGGTTCCCTGCCGCTTCGTGATGATCGCGGCAGGCAACCTCGACGCCATCCAGGGGATGCACCCGGCGCTCCGGTCGCGTATCCGGGGCTACGGCTACGAGGTCTACATGCGCGAGACGATGGAGGACACCCAGGAGAACCGGAAGAAGTTCCTCCGGTTCATCGCGCAGGAGGTCAAGAACGACGGGAAGATCCCCCACTTCGACCGCAGCGCCATGATCGAGGTGCTCCGCGAAGCCCGGCGCCGCTCGAACCGGAAGGGCCACCTGACCCTGAAACTTCGTGACATGGGCGGACTCATCCGGGTGGCGGGGGACCTCGCCCGGCAGGAGGGCACAGAGTTCACCTCGGTAAAGCATGTCCTCGCCGCGAAGTCGGCCTCCCGCTCGATCGAGGACCAGATCTCCGACGAGTACATCCGGCGGAGCCGCGACTACGACCTCGCCGTCGTGGAAGGCACCCGGGTGGGCCGGGTGAACGGGCTTGCGGTGATGGGGAGCGACTCCGGTTCGGTGCTTCCCGTCATGGCCGAGTGGACGCCGCGCCAGGGGGAGGACGGCACGGTTGTTGCGACCGGTATGCTCCAGGATATCGCCAAGGAATCGATCATGAACGTCAGCGCCTTCATCAAGAAGTTCACGGGCAAGGATGTCCGGGAGATGGACATCCACGTCCAGTTCATCGGCACTTACGGCGGCGTGGAGGGCGACTCCGCCTCCGTGACCGTGGCGACGGCGGTGATCAGCGCCATCGAGAACATTCCGGTGCGCCAGGACGTCGCGATGACCGGTTCGCTCTCTGTCCGGGGCGACGTCCTCCCCATCGGTGGGGTCACCTACAAGATCGAGGCGGCGGCAAAAGCCGGGATCAAGACGGTGATCATCCCGCGGTCGAACTTAGACGACGTTCTGATCGAGGACCGCTACCGCGAGATGGTCGAGATTTTGCCGGTCGACCACATCAAGGAGGTTCTCCAGAACGCGCTCGTGCCCGAGAACCGCGAAGGGTTTATTTCGAAGCTCCGGAAGATGGCGGTCAATCCGACCGGCATCTTCGACCCGAACGTCGGGCGTTCTCCGGTCTGATGACCTATGGCTGAAGTGCGCTACTACGATATCCGGTGCGTACGGGGCGAGATCACCCTGGTCGATATCGACAACGGTGTGGTCGAGTCCGCGGGCACCTCATTTTTCGATAAAGCCGTGATCCGGGTGCTCGGATCGAAAGGCTGGGGCATCCTCACCCGCGATCACGTCGATATCGATTCGAAACGCGAGGTCGAGAGTCTCGTCGAGGCGGCATCGCGCCTTGCGGCCGTCACGGAGGATCATCTCGACCTTGCCGACGCGCCGCGCGGCGTGCTCCCGGTTCCCCCTCTCAAAGAAGATCCCCGGGACGTCGATCTTGAGGAGAAGACCCGGCTGCTTGCCGGGGTAGAGGAGGCGGCACGCGTTGCCGGGGTGGGAAACACCCGGGCGCGCTACACCGAGGGGATCGACTCGGTCCGGTTCCTGGATTCGAGCGGAAACGAGTACTCTTACGAGGCCGTCCGGTCCGGGTTCTCGGTCGTCGCCATCGCGTCCAGGAACGGCGTGATGCAGATGGGGAGCGAACGCGACCACATCACCACCGGGTTCAACCTCCGGAACAAGCAGGATCTCGGCCGGAAGGCGGGCGAGGTCGCGGTCTCCCTGCTCGACGCGAAACTCCCGAAGGGGGGTACGAAACGGGCGGTGCTCGACCCGGAGCTTGCGGGCGTCTTCACCCACGAGGCGGTCGGCCACGCGAGCGAGGGCGACCTCGTCCGCGAAGGCGCATCGGTCCTTGGCGGGAAGATCGGCGAACGCATAGGGTGCGAGGGGCTCGTCATCGTCGACGATCCCTCCCTCCCCGAGTTCGGGTTCATCCCCGTGGACGCCGAGGGCGTGGCGGTAGAGCGCACGGAGATCGTCCGCGACGGCATCCTCTCCTCTTATCTCCACAACCGCGAGACCCTCGCGGCCGTGGGAGACGGTGTTCCCGGCCACGCCCGGTCGGAGCACGGGGCGCCGCCGATCGTCCGAATGAGCAACACCTTCATCGAGAACGGGGACGCGGCCTACGACGAGATCCTCGAGGAGTGCAGGGACGGCATTCTCCTCATCGGGTCAAGGGGCGGCCAGGTCGATCCCGGCCGCGGCGTCTTCCAGTTCAACGCGGAGTACGGCTACCTTATCGAGGGCGGCGAGAAGGCCGGTATGGTCCGGGACGTCTCGCTCTCGGGCGAGATCCTCTCGACGCTTCACAACATTGCTCTGGTCGGCGACGACCGGAAGATGAGCCCGGGATACTGCGGGAAAGGCGGGCAGAGCGTCCCGGTCAGCGACGGCGCGCCCCATCTCCTGCTCGAGAATGCAACCATCGGGGGGCGCGGCGAATGAACGGCGAAGACCTGATCGAGAGGATTCTCCGGGAAGGAGAACGCCGGGCGGACGAGGTCGAGGTCTTCTACGCCCGGGGACTGAGCGTCGGCACCGAGATCAAGAAAGGGATCCTCGGGAACGCCGAGGAGTCGGAAGCCTGGAACATGGCCGTCCGGACGGTCAAGGACGGGCGGATAGGGTTCTCGGCCACGAGCGACCCCGACCGGTGGAAGGAATGCCTGGATGCGGCGCTCGCGAGCGGTCGGCTCGCCACCCCGCAGCAGTGGGCCGGGTTTCCGAAACCTGCCGACCTGACGGGCACCCCCTCCTCGGCCGACGGGGATCTCGTCGTCGCGGTGGAGGATGCGGCGAGGATGGTCGGCGATCTCCTTTCGGGCGCGGCTGAGCATCCGGTGGAGGTCGTCGGCGGGGGTGCGGACCTTGCCCGGTCGTACCTCGCGGTCGCGAACTCGAGCGGCATCTTCTACGGCATGGACCGGACGGTGGCGGCGGTCTCCCTCGAGGCGATCCGGGAGCGGTCCACGGGTTACGAGTTCGACGCCTCTCCGTTCCTTGCCGAAATCGACGCCCGGTCGGTCGGCGAACAGGCCGCCTCGCTCGCCGCACGCTCTCTGTCGGGGCGCGATATCGAGACCGGACGCTACGACGTCGTCCTCTCCCCGGTTGCGGCTGCAAGCCTCCTCGGTCAGGTTCTCCTCCCGGCCCTCTCCGGGCGGAACGTGAAGGCCGGCCGGTCGTTCCTTGCGGACAAAATCGGCGACCAGGTCTTTGACGAGCGTATCTCCGTCTACGACGACCCGTTTGCCCCCGGTCTCGGGAGCACCGCCTGGGATGCGGAGGGGACCCCGACCCGCCGTCTGGTCTTCGTGGAGCAGGGGGTGCTTGGTCGGTTCGCTTACGATCTCAAGACCGGCTACCGCTACGGCGAGGGGAGCACGGGAAGCGCCGTCCGTTCCGGCGGCGAACCGCCCGGCATCGGGTTCCACAACCTCTTTATCGACGGCCCGCGGATGAAGGAACCCGGCGACGAGCGGGCGGTCTGGATCCACGATGTCGTGGGCGCCCATACCGCGAACCCGTTCTCCGGCGACTTCTCGGTGGAGATCTCGAACCCCTTCTGGATTGAGGGGGGTGACCTCACCGAACCCATCCGGACGGCGATGCTCTCCGGGAATGTCTTTGAGATGCTCGCGGGTATCGGGGGGCTCGGAAATGACGCAAGGCGTGTCGGACGGCTGACGATTCCATCAATACGGTTAAATAACCAGCAGATCATTGGTAAATAGATGATGGAAGAGATCCTTGCCATCCTTCTCGCGGTCGCGATAGCCGCGGCGCTCTACTATCTCATGAAGAAGGCCATGACGCTCGTCATCAACGCCATTGCCGGACTCATCACGCTCGGGCTCCTGAATTACTTCAACGTCCTCGCGTGGTTCGGCGCTCCCGACATTCAGATCAACCTGGTGACGGTCCTCATCTGCGCCCTCGCAGGGCTGCCGGGCGCCCTGGTCCTGGTCCTGCTCCACCTTGTGGGGATTGCGATCTGAGAAGGGTTTTCGACCGCTTTTTGCGTTTTGATGGCCGGGGCTTCTACCAGCCATGCTTTTAATATAGTCTCACGCGAAGCCGCGAAGTGCGATGGTTCGTAAGAACCGGAGCTCGAGCACCGTCAGGTGCGAAGAACGCGAAAAGGACTATCAACACCTGCCTGGACTTCGCGCCTTCGCGTCTTCGCGTGAGTTGACGGAGTAAGGGTAACGATACGACCTCACGCGAAACGTGACCGACTGAAGGGCGGGAGCAAGAGCACCGAAGGTGCGAGTTGCGACTGGCGCGAACGTCGCGAGCGGCAGACCCCCAAGAAGACCGAAGATCTTCGAGTGCGACGGGCAAGATGTCTACCCTGGAGCCGGGGGACATCCGGGCGAAACCCTTATCCCCTGCCGCGAGTTCTCTGGAACCATGACTCTGCCCCGGGCGGGCATGCTTCTTGCAGCCGTCGTCCTGGCCCTGTATGCGCTTGTTGCCGTAGTGGTGCTGACCGCACCGTATACCGATCCGTTCAACGTCATAGCACGTCTCGCCGCCCTGTGGGGTTTCCTTGCCCTCGCCATCGCAGCCATCCTGACACCATTCCTCCGGGAGATCATGAAAGTCTTCGGGAGATCGTTTCTCTCGGTGCACCATACCTTCGCCGCCGTCGGCCTCCTCCTTCCCACGCTGCACCCGGTAACCTTCTTCATCGGGGCGATGAACCCTGCCATATTTATCCCGGTTTTTTCATCCTGGAGTGGGTTCTGGGCGGGAGCAGGCCGGCCCGCACTCTACCTCCTCTACATCGCGTTTGCCGGCGTGGTACTCCGGAAGTACATCCCGAAGTACTGGCGATGGGTGCATGGGCTGATGTACGTCGTGCTCCTCTTTGCGATCGTCCATGGAAACCTGATCGGGACGGACTTTGAAGACCCGATCATATGGGCACTCTTCAACACGCTCTTCGCCCTCGTCGTCGCGGCATTCCTTCTCAAGCGCTGGCGGATGATGCGGAAGAAGACGAACACACTCAGGGCCGCAGAACCGGGTTTTTCAAGGCTGCCACGATAGGGTTTTATCCTCTGCCCTCCTCCTCTCTCCTGGTGATGCCAGATGTGTACAGTCGGTGGACCGGTCGATATCGAGTTTGATGACGATCGAGTGAAGGGCAAGAATTACCGCTGCAAAGAATGCGGCGAGCGGTTCAAAGGCGTTGGAAAGCGGCCGATGTGCCCGAGCTGCCAGTCCGAAGATGTCGAAGAACTCTGAAGGCGGCGCTTTTGGGGCCTCCCCCGCCGGGGCGGGCGCGACAACCGTGCCCCTCGGCGGCGACCCCCTCCTCATCCGGGGAGAACGCTCTTTTCTGCTCGTGGCGAAAGCCTGCTCACGGTTTACGCTCTGCATCGAGACCCCGGACGACGAGTACTGTCAGGCGGTCGATCCCGACGATCTGGTCGCCGTCTCCATGCCGGAAGGCGGTTCCGTCGAGCAGGCACGCATGATGCTCGAGCTGGTCCGGTGCTACCACCTACCGCTCGTCGTCCTCCCGAAAGACCATCCGGGATCGAAGCGGCTCTCGATGGTCGTCTCCGTCGCCCCGGAGATCCTTTTAGCCTGCGACATCCGGCGCGGAACCCATCCCGAGCAGCACCTGCTCTGCTCGTCCGCGGAGTTCTCCGGGATCTCGCTTGCCGGGGTTCCCGGGGGCGTCGCGATTGAAAACCTGCCCCCCGGGGTTGAGGTAGAGCATCTGGAAGCGGAAAAATCCTCAGCGGACAAACAACAATAAATATATGCCCAATTTCATCAAATATTCATACGCCGTGAGAAGGAGGGTTTGATGAAGACCGATGTCCTGAAAAGCATCAGGGAAACTGAAGAAGAGTATCAGGCGATGATCCGTGATGCGCAGGCGGAGAGGAAGAAGAGCCTCTCTGATGCCGAGCTGGAGGCTGAAAACCTGGTCCTCAAGGCACAGAAGGATGCCGAGGATTACAGGAATCAGCGTCTGGCGGAGGCACGGGCCCAGGCGCAGAACAGATACGCGGAGATTGTCAGGGAGGGCGAAGCGCGCGCAGAGGCGCTGAAAGCATCCGGGAACAAGAACCTTGCAGAAGCTGTAGACTTTATTGTTACACGGTTTAAGGAGCAGCTGCATGTTAAGGCCTGAACGGATGCGCCGGTTGCTCATCGCAGCCCCGAAGAGTGAGATCGACACTATCATCAGAGAACTCTACCGGCACAACGTCTATCATATCGAAGACTTCGTGCCCGAGAGTTCGTCTGAAGCGCTGTCGATCGGTCACCCTCTTTCCGGGGCGAGCGACGCGGCTTCGGCGCTCATCAAGGTCAGGGCAATCGAGAATGCGTGCGGGATAGACCCCGAGAACGTAGAAGTCAAAACGAAGCTCCCCACGTCGAAGGTCAGGGAGATGATCCGGACGGATCTGCCCGTTATCCAGAAGGAGGCGGAAGATCTCGTCGGTTCACGCTCGAGGCTGGAGACGCGGCAGAAGGAGCACGAGCAGCGCGCGAGGGAACTTGAACCGTTTACTGCGGTTCCCCTTGATCTGGAATTTTATCGCGGATATACGCGATTTACCGTCTTTACCGGGCACATCACCCACGACGTCGAGATCGACGTCCCGAACGAGAAGTACTTCTCCGACAAGGTGGCCGGCAACATGATCGTCGTCGTGGTGCAGAACGAGCACCGCGAGCAGGTCGAGCGGACTCTCCTCGATGCCGGGTTCCAGGCGATCCCCGTCCCGGAGGAGACCGGGGCGCCGGCCGACCGCCTGAAGGCCCACATGGAAGAGGCCCGGCGGATCGAGGACGAGATCGCCGGGGTCAACGCGAAGATCGCGGGAATCCGGGAGAGGCATACCGACTTCCTGGTAGCATGCGATGAACTACTCACGGCTGACGTAGAGCGGGCGGAAGCCCCGTTGCGGTTTGCTACCACGGAGGAGACCTTCATTACCGAAGGCTGGGTGCCCGAGGACCGGGCGGATAAAATTCTGGACGCACTGGAGAAAGCGACCAACGGCAGGATATACATCGAGGAACTGGAGATCGAAGAAGATACCAGTGTCCCGGTGGAGTACGAAAACCCGTCGTTCGCTTCGCCGACACAGATGCTCATGGACGTCTACGCGCGGCCCCGCTACTCCGAGATCGACCCGACGCTGATGGTAGCCATCGTGTTTCCCATCTTCTTCGGTATGATCCTCGGGGACGTGGGTTACGGAGCCGTCCTGCTCGCTCTGAGTCTTGGCTTACGCAAGTTCCTGAAGGGTGAAGGCGGAAGGGCGCTCTTGAAGGTGCTCAGTTACGCAAGCATCTCGAGTATCGTCTTCGGCGTACTCTACAGTGAATTTCTGGGATTCTCGCTCCCGTGGGAGCCGCTGGTCTTCTCCCGACACCTCAATATCGGAGGGCACGCGGGAGGACACGGCCCGCAGGTAGTCGAACTGATGATCATTGCGATCTGGATCGGTATCCTGCACATCACGCTTGGGCGCGTTCTCGGCATACTCAACGCACGGAGGCTTTACCACGGCAGGCACGCGACAAGGGCGGTCATCTCCCATGCCGGCTGGCTCGGAGTCATGTGGGGTATACTCCTCATCATATGGTCGTTCTTCCCCATCCCGATGATGCCTGACCTTACGGGCTTCCCCGTGGCCATCGCGGCAGGCGTCGTCCTGCTGGTGGCGGGAGTCATCGGTATCGCGCAGGAGAACGCGCTCGAGGTCGTCGAACTTCCGACGATCGTCAGCCACGTATTGTCGTACGCCCGTCTTGTGGCGGTGGGCCTCTCATCGGTCGCGATCGCGATGGTGGTCAACTACATCTCGATCGGGATGATGATAGAGCCCCAGCTTGAAGCAATCACACCGGTCGGTGTGATCCTCATCATCGTCGGCATTCTCGTCTTCCTGATGGGGCACGTGCTGAACACGGCACTTGGCCTCCTCGGCGGCGGTCTGCATTCGATTCGTCTTCACTATGTTGAGTTCTTCACCAAGTTCTACAAAGGTGGAGGCAAAAAGTACAATCCATTCGGTATGAAATCCAAATTTACGGAGGAATAAGAAAATGGTAGATTTTGGCACAGCAGAACTGACTCTTGAAATGATCCAGGCATCGCAGGCAGGAATGAGCGCAGTCGGCGCAGGTCTCGCAGTAGGTCTCACCGGCGTCGGCACCGGCCTTGCCGAGATGGGCATCGGTGCGGCGGCTGTCGGTGCAACCGCAGAGAACAGGGATATGTTTGGTCTCGCACTGCTCTTCACTGTGATTCCGGAAACCATCGTCATCTTCGGTCTTGTGGTTGCACTGCTGCTTCTGTTCTGATGGAGTGAACCATGGGACTCGAAGCAGTAGTGAACGAGATCCGGGAGAAAGGGCGAAAGGAGGTCGAGGCGATCCGGGCAGAGACCCGGACCGACGTCGAGGAGATCCTGAAGGACGCACAGACTCGCGCCGCCGGGATCAAGGCGTCGGCACAGGAGGAAGCGGACCGGGCAGCCACGCACATCGTCAACCAGGAAGCCTCGGCGGCGAACCTCGTCGTCAAGCGGCAGGTCCTGAACGCCCAGAAGACGCTCCTCGATCAGGTCTATTCGGCCTCGCTTGCCGCTGTCGGTGATCTGCCCGCCGAGTTCCAGGAGAAGGCGCTCACAGCCCTGCTGAAGAGAGCGGTAAAGGAGATCAAGAAGGGCGTCGTCCATGCAAACGAGCGGGATTCCCCGGTTGTCGAAGAGATCCTCTCCCAGTTGAAGATGTTCTCGGGTTACGCTGTGGGTGCCCCGGTCGACATTCCCGGCGGCATCATCGTCGAGAGCAACGACGGCGAACTGCAGATCGATTACAGTTACCGCACGTTCCTGGACGAGATCTGGGAATCCGGTTTGAAGGATGCGTCGGATATTCTGTTTACATGAGGAGGGTTCATAAATGGCAGGGGTAAGTAGCGGATCGGCCCAGTACATTTACGCCTGCACCCGCATGCGGGTGCGTAAATCGCTGCTGATACCGCGCGAGGATTATCTCCGCATGCTGAATATGAGCCTGCCTGAGATCACCCGGTTCATCGGCGAGACCACCTACCGGTCGGAGATCGATGAACTCGGCACCTCCTTCTCCGGAATCAACCTCGTCGAGGTGGCCCTGAGCTGGAACCTCGCCAAGGAGTACCAGAGCATCCTGGAACTGGTTCCGGGAGACCTGAAGCACTTTACCGCCAGTTACCTGCGGCGCTGGGATATCCAGAACGTCGTCACCGTCCTGCGCGGCAAGATGCAGAAGCTGCAGCCGGGCAAGATCAAGGAGGTCCTGGTCCCGGCCGGCAGACTCGATCGGGTCGTTCTCGACCGCCTTGTCGCGGAAGAGTCACCGGAGCGGGTCGCCGAGGCGCTCAAGGGCGAGCGGTTCTACCCCGTCATCGAGCGGGAACTGCCTCGCGCGATGGAGACCGGGTCGTTTGCTCACCTGGAAAACGAGCTCTACAAGGGCTACTACGCGCGGCTCATCGCGGACGCGAAGGCGGGAGTCAAGGGCGGGGATATCTTCCTCAAGTACATCCAGCTCGAGATCGATATCCGGAACATCCAGAACCTCTTCCGGCTGCGGGCCGGACATGTCCGCGAAGATTTCAGGGAACTGATGATCGGTGGCGGTTCGTTCACGGTGGACGAGTTACAGCGGCTCTCGGGACTCGAGAGCCAGGACGAGTTCATCGACGCCTTGAAGCGACAGGTGAAGATGATCCCGCTCTTGAACGCGCTTGAGGAGATCCGGGGCAAGACCGCGCTCCACGAGATCGAGGTTGCGCTGACCCGGGTCCAGCTGGACCAGATGGAGCGGATGTCGAAGCGGTACGCGTTTTCGATCCTTCCGATCCTCGTCTACCTGGAGAAGAAGAAATACGAGGTCGCGAATCTTCGCGCCCTTGCCCGGGGCAAGGAAGCCGGCCTTCCCGGTGAGCGATTACAGGGCTACCTGGTGATGTAGAATGGAGATCGCAGTTGTCGGTACCGGTGAATTCATCCTCGGTTTCAGGCTCGCGGGTGTCAGAAAGACCTACGCGGCCGAGACCGACGAACGGCTGGTCGAGCATATCAACCAGGTGCTGGATGACAAGGACGTCGGCATCCTCGTGCTGAAAGGCAGCGACATGGAGCGGATTCCCCTGCGGCTTCGCACCTCCCTCGAAAACTCCGTCAAGCCGACGGTGATCGCGATCGGCGGAGACGAGGGCGGCCTGTCGATGAGAGAGAGAATCAAGAGATCGGTGGGTGTTGATCTGTGGAAGTAATGGAGAAAGGAAAAGAGAACAGGGCTCAGGGAGTCCTGAAACGAATTTCAGGGCCGGTCGTCACTGCTGTCGGTCTCGACGCACACATGTACGACGTGGTGAAGGTCGGCAATGAAGAACTGATGGGGGAGGTCATCAAGATCCAGGGTGAGAACATCATCATCCAGGTCTACGAAGATACCGCCGGCATCAGACCCGGTGAGCCGGTGGGAAACACCGGTCTCTCGCTCGCAGTGGAACTCGGGCCCGGGCTGCTGACCAGTATCTACGATGGGATCCAGCGGCCGCTCGAGGTGCTCGTGGACAAGATGGGCAACTTCATCGAGCGCGGCGTATCGGCTCCCGGCCTCTCGCACGAGAAGAAGTGGGAGTTCGTGCCCACGGTGAAGCAGGGCGACGAAGTCAAGGCCGGCGATATCATCGGCACGGTCCAGGAGACGAACATCGTCCATAAGATCATGGTCCCCCCCAGAGCGAAGGGCGGCAAGATCAAGAAGATCTCGGGCGGCAGTTTCACGGTCGACGAGACCGTCTGCGTCCTCGAGGACGGCACCGAGATCGCGATGCTCCAGCGCTGGCCGGTCCGTGTGCCCCGCCCGACGAAGGAGAAACTGAACCCGGACATCCCGCTGATCACGGGTCAGCGGATCCTGGACGGTCTCTTCCCCATCGCGAAGGGCGGAACGGCGGCCATCCCCGGCCCGTTCGGCAGCGGCAAGACGGTCACCCAGCAGCAGCTTGCGAAGTGGTCGGACGCCGAGATCGTCGTCTACATCGGCTGCGGCGAGCGCGGCAACGAAATGACCGAGGTTCTGACGGAGTTCCCGGAACTCGAGGACCCGAAGACCGGCAAACCGCTCATGGAGCGGACGGTGCTGATCGCGAACACCTCGAACATGCCTGTCGCAGCCCGTGAAGCGTCCGTGTATACGGGCATCACGATCGCCGAGTACTTCCGTGACATGGGCTACGACGTCTCGCTGATGGCCGACTCCACCTCGCGGTGGGCTGAAGCCATGCGTGAGATCTCGAGCCGTCTCGAGGAGATGCCCGGTGAGGAAGGCTACCCCGCGTACCTTGCGGCACGCCTCTCGGAGTTCTACGAGCGTGCGGGCCGTGTCATCTCCCTGAACGGGGAGGGCGGTTCCGTCTCCGTCATCGGCGCGGTCTCGCCGCCGGGCGGCGACTTCTCCGAGCCGGTCACCCAGAACACCCTGCGTATCGTCAAGGTCTTCTGGGCACTGGACGCGAAACTCTCGCAGCGCCGGCATTTCCCGGCGATCAACTGGCTGAACTCCTACTCGCTCTACCTCGACGCGCTCAACGAGTGGTACGACAAAGAGGTCTCGCCCGAGTGGAACCCGCTTCGGGCGTGGGCGATGGGCGTCCTCCAGAAAGAGGCCGAACTCCAGGAGATTGTCCAGCTGGTCGGTTCCGACGCCCTGCCCGACGAGGAGCAGGTCACCATCGAGGTGGCCAGGATGATCCGCGAGATCTTCCTGCAGCAGAACGCCTACGATGCGGTGGACACGTTCTGCCCGATGTCCAAGCAGTACGACATGATGAAGGCGATCAAGCACTACGCCGACCTCGCGCGTACCGCCCAGACAGGTGGGGCGACCCCGCAGCAGGTCATCGGCATCAGGAGCAAGAACGAGCTTCCGCAGATCAAGTTCATCAGGGACTACGAGCCCGAGCTTGCGAAGATCATGAAGGATATGGAAGCTGAATTTGACGCGATGAGGGCGGTGTGACCATGAAGGAATACAGAACGGTTGCACAGGTTGCAGGGCCGCTGGTCTTCGTCGAGAAGACGGAGCCGGTCGGGTACAGCGAACTCGTCAACATCGTGACCGCCGACGGCACGGTCAAGCGCGGCCAGGTGCTGGATACGAGCGACGAGATCGTGGTCGTCCAGGTCTTCGAGACCACCGCCGGCATCGGCAGGGACTCGGGCATCCGGTTCACCGGCGAGACGATCAAGATGCCGGTCGGAAAGGACATGCTCGGCCGTATCCTCTCCGGAGGCGGCAAGCCTATCGACGGCGGCCCGGAGATCGTGCCCGAGAAGAGGCTCGAGATCACCGGTGCGGCCATCAACCCCTACGCCCGCTCTTCGCCCGAAGATTTCATCCAGACGGGTATCTCGACGATCGACGGGACGAACACCCTTGTCCGCGGCCAGAAGCTCCCGATCTTCTCGGCATCGGGTCTGCCCCACAACGACGTGGCGCTGCAGATCGCCCGCCAGGCAAAGGTGCCCGGCTCGACCGAAGAGTTCGCCGTGGTCTTTGCGGCCATGGGTATCACCCGTGAAGAGGCCAACTACTTCATGGCCGACTTCGAGAAGACCGGCGCTCTCGAGCGCTCGGTCGTGTTCCTGAACCTTGCAGACGACCCGGCCGTCGAGCGGACGATCACGCCGCGTCTCGCGCTCACCACAGCCGAGTACCTGGCGTTCGACCTCGGCTACCACGTGCTGGTCATCCTGACGGATATGACCAACTACTGCGAGGCGCTCCGTCAGATCGGCGCGGCCCGTGAGGAAGTGCCCGGCCGGCGCGGTTACCCCGGCTACATGTATACCGACCTTGCGAGCATCTACGAGCGTGCGGGTATCATCAAGGGCGTCAAGGGCTCGGTGACCCAGATCCCGATCCTGACGATGCCGGGCGACGATATCACCCACCCGATCCCGGACCTGACCGGTTACATCACCGAAGGCCAGATCGTGGTCAACCGTGAGCTGCACCGGAAGGGTATCTACCCGCCGATCAACGTGCTGCCCTCGCTGTCGCGTCTGATGAACCTCGGTATCGGTGAAGGCCATACCCGCGAGGACCACAAGAAGGTCTCGGACCAGCTCTACGCGGCATACGCGGAGGGTAACGATCTCCGGGGTCTCGTGGCCATCGTCGGCAAGGACGCGCTCTCGGAGCGCGACCGGATGTTCCTTGAGTTCGCCGACCTCTTCGAGGACCGGTTCGTCAGGCAGGGCCTCTACGAAGACCGGTCGATCGAGGAGACGCTCGACCTTGGCTGGGAACTCCTCTCGACGCTGCCCGAAGAGCAGCTCGTCCGTATCGACCGCGAACTGATCCAGAAATACCACCCGAAGTACCGGAAGAAGGCACAGGGGTAAACGTCCATGGCGCTGCGAGATATCAAGCCGACCCGATCAGAGCTGATCAACATCAAGAGGAGGATCAAGCTCTCGGAGCGCGGCTATAACATCCTCAAGATGAAGCGCGATGGGCTGATCCTGGAGTTCTTCAAGGTGCTGCAGCAGGCGAAAGACAGCCGCGGCGCACTGCTGGAGCGCTACGAGCGTGCAATGGAGATGATCGCCCTTGCGGAGACCGTAGAGGGCGCGATTGGGGTAAAGGCCGCCGCCTTCTCGACGGCGGACGCCCCCGCCATCTCCCTTAAAAGCAAAAACATCATGGGCGTCGTCGTCCCCGAGATCGATGCGTCTTCCGTCCGGAAAGGCGTGCTCGACCGCGGCTACGGGATGCTCGGCACGTCCGCCGTCATCGACGAGACCGCGGAGGCGTTCGAGGATCTGCTTGAGGCCATCATCGAGGCCGCCGAGATCGAGACGACCATGAAGAGGCTGCTCGACGAGATCGAGAGCACCAAGCGGCGCGTGAACGCGCTCGAGTTCAAGGTGATCCCGGAACTCTCCGAGGCCAGAGACTTCATCAAGATGCGGCTCGATGAGATGGAGCGTGAGGAGCTCTTCCGCCTGAAAAAGATTAAGGCACGGAGCACCTGAAGGGAGAGACTGGTGATACCCGGTGGAGATCGGTACGCTCGCAGATACTGGGAAGTTGACGGGAACGGTGATGCTGCGGGTTGATTTCAACTCGCCCATCGATCCCTCCTCAAACCAGATTTTAGACGACAAACGGTTCAGGGAACACCTGCCGACGGTGCAGGCGCTCGAGGACGCGCGGCTCGTTATCCTCACGCACCAGAGCAGGCCCGGCAAGAAGGATTTCACGACGCTTGAGGCGCATGCGGCAAAGCTGGAGCGGCTGCTCGGCCGCCCGGTGACGTATGTGGAGGATATCTTCGGGCGTTGCGCCCGGGATGCAATCCGGAGCGCAAAGCGCGGAGACGTCCTGATGCTTGAGAACCTTCGGTTTGCCGCCGAGGAGAACCTGACCCTGAAGCCCGAGGAGGCGAAGAAGACCCTCCTCGTCCGGAGGCTGGCGTCGATGGCCGATGTGTACGTCAACGATGCGTTCGGTACGGCGCACCGGTCCCAGCCGTCGATCGTGGGGCTGCCGCTCGCGCTCCCGTCGGTGGCCGGCCTCCTGATGGAGAAGGAGGTCGCGAACCTCTCCCGGGTCTTTTCCGGCGCCCCGCGTCCCGTCACCTTCGTGCTCGGCGGGACGAAGGTGGACGACTCGATCGCGGTCGCGCAGAATGTCCTCGAGCGGGGAACGGCCGACCGTGTGATCGTCGTCGGCGTGGTGGGAAACGTCTTTTTGCTTGCGGCGGGCCACGATATCGGGCGGCCGTCGGCCCGGCTGATCGACGACCTCGGGTACCGGGCGGAGATCGATAAGGCGAAAGCCCTCCTGGAGTCTTACCGTGACCGGCTCTCTCTACCGCATTCGGTCGCCGTCCGCGAAGACAGCGGGCGGGTCGAGTACCCCCTGGGCGCCGTCCCGGAGGACGCCCAGGTGCTCGACATCGGGAGCGATTCGATCGAGAGCCTTACGGAGACGATCTCGAGCTCGGGAACGGTCGTGGTGAACGGGCCGGCGGGGCTCTTCGAGGAGGAGCAGTTCGCCGTCGGGACCTTCGAACTCTTGAGGGCGGCGTCTGCCGTGGAGTTCTCGGTGGTGGGCGGCGGGCATTCCGGCGCGGCCATCGAGCGGCTCGGCCTCGAGAGTGAGTTTACGCATATCTCCACCGGCGGAGGGGCGGCGATTGAGTTTCTGACCGGGAAAAAGATGCCCGCCATCGAAGCGCTGGAGATGTCCCGCAAGATCTTCGGGTGAATGGGGCGGAGCCTCTATCTCTCCGTTTTTTCTTATCTGAAAACCGTTATTCTTCCTTTCGCGTAACGAACTGTCGGCATTCGCACCTTCGGTGCTCAACCTCCCGCCGGTCGGCATTCGCACCTTCGGT
>NZ_JXOJ01000001.1:92514-116360 GCF_001017125.1 Methanoculleus sediminis
CATTCGCACCTTCGGTGCTCAACCTCCCGCCGGTCGGCATTCGCACCTTCGGTGCTCAACCTCCCGCCGGTCGGCATTCGCACCTTCGGTCCGTTGCTCTTCATGTGAGATCGTATCGCCTTCCCCGGAAAAACCGCTTCGTCCCGGGTCGCGGACGATGCAGGCAGTAAAAAGGTGAGGTGGGGTTGGCCTCACGGAATGAGGTGGGGGGCCACACCCGAAGGCTTCATAGTCCGGTGTAATCTCGCTTGTGGTTGCTGAGCGCTGGTCCAGAGGCATCGGGTGCCCCCGAACCGAACCCTTACATCGTTGGTGGTGTAGTTGGCTGTGGTGATTGCTGATGGAATTGAATGACTGGTGATTGCTGGGTGTGGTAGTTCCCCGCTCCAGTATCTATTCAACCAATTATATATTATTTTCCAATAAATATCTAAATGAATATAATTCCCGAAATGCCAAAGCCGGGTTTCATACGCTTTCCTTAACCGGGAGAAGGATGCATATTCCGGAAATATGCTGCCGAAATGGTTATATATTCACGGCCTGCGGGCGGTACCTCCCGTGGTTGAACAGGCACCCGCGCCGGTTTACTCACGAAGGAGGGCAACCCGTGAACCGACCGGGATGCCGATATCCGCGCCGATCGGGCTGCATTTCACCGACATCAGGTAGGCGACGGGAGGGAGGTCGCGATCTTCGGAGAGCGACTCGTAGTTGGCCATGCCCTTCGCGATGACGAGCGTCGCGCGATCGAGAGCATCGGCAAGCGCCGGCGGGGCAAGCTCGCGGTTGAGCCCGAGTTCGGCGACTCCGTCCGTGTTGGGGGTGAGCAGGTCGACCCGGCGGTCGAGCCCGAGCGCCACGGCATCCTCCATCGTTGCGTCGTTTAAGATCGGGGCGCCCCGGACGGCGAAGGTGACGTGCGACCCGCTTTTCTTGAGGTAATCGGCGAAAAGGGCATCAAAGACGATCTCTCCGCAGTTGTCTGCGAGGTAGACCACCCGGGAGGCGTGCCCCTCGATCCCGGCGGTGTCGTCGATGGTCAGCCCCGCCGCAAACTCCCGGCGGAAGAACTCGACGAAGTTGTCGGTGACGGTATGGGCTTTCGAACCGTAGTCCAGCGTGTTCCCGATGACCGATGCAAGCGCAAGGTCGCGGAACGTCGAAAGATCGCCACGCACCTTCCGGCAGACCGCCGCTGCGTCCTCATTGTTGCCCTTCTTCAATGACCGGTAGGGGTCGTCGTCGCCGATCATCCGGTAGGCGAGCCGGTGCACCCGGCTCGCGATGACGGGTGCGGGCACCGGGTCGGCGATGATGCGTCGGAGAAGGTCCCGGCACGCATCGACGATCTCGGAGACGCGCAGGGGATCGTCGATGCAGAGCCGGCTCTCGTATTCGACCCGGCTGATCAGGCAATCCGTGCAGCTTGCAGTCAACTTCATGCTACGGATAACTCTGTCGGGAACAGAGAAAAAATGGTTTGATGGGGCCACTGCGATTTGAACGCAGGTCAGAAGACCCCCAGTCTCCTAGGATGGCCAGGCTACCCTATGGCCCCTTCCTTATTAGATATGTTCGAATTACACATATATCTTCGCTTTGCGGAGGCGGGGTAGAATCTCTATCCGCGGGCGTTCTTATACTCCTCGACGCTTCTTGTCAGTTGTTCCAGTTCGCTGCCGGTGATCTCCATTCTGCCGGTCAATGACTCGACCTCTTTGAGAAGCTGCTGGATGCGCACGTACATCACGTACATGATAAACAGCAGGCAAACGATGGTTACCGAGAGCAGGACTATCATGATTGCGTTAATATCCATAGTCATCATGGTTCTCTCCTGAATAGTGCGCGGGCGAACCGCTCAACAAATCCTTCCTGCACCTTGTGCGGCTCCTCCAGAACGGGGATGCCCGCCAACGTGGCTGCAATTCTTCTGAACGCTTTCGATGATTCGGATCCTGGTGATTTGACGACGACCGGTGTCTTTGCCGCTGCAGCCCTTCGTACGTTTGCGTCTTCGGGCACCGTATCGATGATCGATACGCCGAGGGTCTTCTCGATCTTTCTCCGGTTCATGTCGGTCTCTTCCAGTATCGCCCGGTTGAGGATAGCCCCCCCGATGGTACCGCCGACTGTCTCCGTCAGGATCTTGATCTTCAGAGCATCTACGATCGAAGAGATCTCGGGGTTCACGACCAGCAAGACCTCGTCTGCCACGGTGAGCGGTACGACTCCGTCCGTGCCGATACCGGCGGGTGCATCGAGAAGCAGGAAATCACAACGGTCGGTGAGATCGCACATCACGTCTCTAAGCCGCTCCGGGTTCGCGTTCTGGAACCCCTGGAGCGAGAGGCCGCTGGGTACAACCTTGAGACCGTACGGCCCCTCGTACATCGCATCCTGGATTGACGCCGTCCCTGCCAGAACCTCGTGGAGCGTGATCGGGGTCTCTGCAAGCCCCAATACCAGCCCGAGATTGGCCATCCCGACATCCGTATCGACGATACACGTCTCCCTGCCATGCTGAGCCAGTGCTGTTCCCAGGTTTGCGGTGACGGTCGTCTTCCCGGTCCCCCCTTTTCCGGAGGCGATAGTGTAGGCCCTGATCATCCAAAACCGTCTCAAGGATAGATCGTAGTTTTCAGACATAAACTTATTTATTTGCCCCTCCTGATTGGAGGAGATAAATGCACTTTTTGAAGATGGAAATACTTTTTCTCGGAAAAGCCCGAATGGAAAATGTCTGGAACCTTTTTTATGACCGGATTTCACGATTATATCGTGGGCCGGTCGAGTTGCGGCAACAGGAGTTCTTCGTTTCAGGGGCTGCGATTCCCTATTGAGCGTGGTAAAAGCGAGTTGGCAAATCGGTTCGATGCAATGCAGATTCGATATTCATATATGATGCGACGCAGATACCTCAGTGAGATATCTCGGGGTTAATCTGATGAGCCGTCATCCCTTCATGGAAGAGAGTGCCCAAAGGCACATCGATGAGGTCCGGTCCGTTGTCGGTGTTGCCGCATGCGCTCTCGTATCCAGTGATGGCAGAATTTTGGGTAAACACTTCCCGGAAGGTGACCTTACATCGTCGCTTTTCGCAGCAATGTGTGCAACGATCCTCGCATCGGCAGAGGCGGCCTGCGGCAGCGTCGATGTAGAGCGACCGTTCCTGGTCGCCGTTGCCTCGGCCGACGCTACAATCCTCATCGTGAGTGTCGGGGAGGCCGCCCTGATCGCGGCGGTAATTGATAAGTCAGCGGATCTACCAACCGTACAGAGACAGTTATTGGACATAGCAGTCGGGATTGGAGAGGTGGCATGATGTATACGATACTGGTTGTCGACGATAGCCCCATGATCGTCGATGTTTTTGTTACCATGCTGGAGCGTGGCGGCTATCGGCCGATCACCGCCTTCAGTGGCGAGGAGTGTCTTGAGGCCCTGAATGCGACCCCTCCCGACCTGGTGCTTCTGGACATCATGATGGAGCCGATGGACGGCTGGGAGACACTCGAACGGATCAAGGCCAACCCCGCAACGCGGGATATCCCGGTCCTCATGCTGACCGCCAAACCTCTCACGCCCGAGGAGGCGAACGAATACGGCTCCTATATCGAGGACTATATCCTCAAGCCCACCACCCATCACCAGCTCTACGAGGCCATCGAGCACGTGCTGGCGCGCCGGTACTCCATCGCCGCCGACATCGAGCGGGCGCGCGAAGCCGGTGTGGACCCGCAGATCGTCGGCGAGTACGAGCGTCTCGCAAAAAGCGTCGATATCAACCGCCGCCTCTTAAAGATCCTTGAGACGACCTACAGCATCAAGGATGCCCGGGCGGGCATGGGCGAGGACATCACGAGGGCCATAAAGAGCATGGCGGCGAGCATCAAGATTCAGGAAGAACGGCTGAATCAGGTTCGCACCCAGTTTGAAGATTTTTTCGTAGCGCGCTGAACGTTCTCGCTTCCAAAATCAGCGTTTTGACGCCCCGTCCGGTATCGCTTCGGATCCCTGCTCCTTCTTGCCCCTAGTTGCTATCTGCGCGTTCCTGCTTCCCGATATAGACGATCGCGATCGTCAGCACGAGGATCGCCGCGAGCGTCATCCCGATATCGACGGGTTCGAGGGGTTCGACCCCGAAAGTCAGCACTCGCCGCACCATTGCGGTGATGCCTGCAATCAGGATCGGCGTCACGAGCACTCTGTTTGTCCTGAAATACGCCGTCACCGTCTCCAGAATCTCAACGATGATGAGGGTCAGAAGGAGCGCGTGCAGCACCCCGAGTATCCCCTGCGTCATGTCTTCGGCGTGGATGAGCACTGCTACCTGGAGGATGACGTCGTAGAACGAGAAGATCGCGAGCAGGGAGAGCGAGGCGGCGATGAGCAGGTAGATGCCCAGCGTTACCCATGATATGGCGGATATGGCCTTGTCTGCATGAGATTTGGAGGGAATCATGGGGCACCCTGATCCGGGAAATACGTATATAGACGGGATGTCCGAGGAGCATTAAACATTCCGGTAAGTCTGCAGTGGGTTGATAATTGAAAGGTTTATATCGTTAGACTGCGAATGATATGATACGCCTGCAAGTAAGTTATTTATACTATTCTCGCATTGTAATAATGCTGGATGGCAGTACGCGCGGGGCCTATAGCTCAGTTAGGTAGAGCGCCTGGCTTTTAACCAGGTGGTCGGGGGTTCAAATCCCCTTGGGCCCGTTGCCATGGGCGATGTCTATGGATTTTAACAAGGTGATGTATCTGATACGCAACTTTTTCGTCGGTGAGGTGTAGGTGATGGGCACAACACTCGACGTACTCAACCATGAGATGGTTCCGGACCATCAAATTATGGGCGAAGAAGAGGTCGCCGACCTTCTTGCGACGTACCATATAACTCTAGAGCAATTGCCGAAAATCTACCACGACGATCCTGCAGTGAAGACTATCGGTGGCGAGGTCGGGAACGTCATCCGGATCATTCGCGACAGTCGCACCGCGGGCAGAGCCGAAGCCTACAGGCTCGTTGTGAAGAGACCGAAGAAATAAATTCAGAGGCCGGGAGCTGATCCATCTGTTAGACAGAAGTGTTTTGTCGAGAGCATATTTTGCGCGGGAGCACGTAGCGCGCCACCAGTTAGACTCTTATAACAATTTCCTCCTGCACAACCTTCAGAAAGTCGTCGACGAGCAGCGCATCATCGAGACCGATATCGAGACCCGCGGGAAGGGAAAGGAGGCCGTATGGGTTGAACTGGGCAAGGTCGAGGTGAAGAAACCTCTTGTCCGTGAGGCGGACGGATCGCAGTCCGAACTCTTCCCGAGCGAGGCGCGCCTGAGAAACCTCACCTATGCGGCGCCCATTCAACTCGAGATGACGCTTGTCCAGGGCGAAGAAGCGCAGGACCCGATCGTCACCATCATCGGGCAGTTGCCGGTGATGGTGGGCTCGGCCGCCTGCAACCTCTACAACATGAGCGACGCCGAGCGGATCGAGCACGGCGAAGATCCCCTCGATCCCGGCGGCTACTTCGTCGTCAACGGTACGGAACGGGTGCTGATGACGCTCGAGGATCTCGCCTCGAACAAGATCATGACCGAGTTCACCGAGCGCTACAACGAGCGGATCTACGTAGCGAAGGTCTTCTCGCAGTACCGGGGCTACCGCGCGCTCGTGATCGTCGAGCGGAACAGGAAGAACCTGCTCGAGGTCTCGTTCCCCTCGGTCGCCGGGCACCTCCGCTTCGTCGACCTGATGCGGTCGCTGGGGCTGCAGGGCGACCACGACATCGTTGAGGCGGTCTCGACCGACGAGGAGATCCTCACCTTCATGATGCAGAACCTGGAAGAGAGCGAGTGCGACACCGTCGACGACGGCGTCATGTATGTGGGCAAGAAGCTCGCACCCAACCAGACGCGGGACTACCAGCGGAAACGTGCGGAGTTCGTCCTCGACAACTACCTCCTGCCGCACTTGAACTACCTGATGCCGGTGGGCTTGAAAGAGGAGGATCCCGGATACCGGACGGCGGTCGAGGGCGTCCGCCTCGCAAAGGCGCACTTCCTCGGCCGCATGGCCGAGGCCTGTTTCGACCTGGTGCTCGATCGGCGCCGGATCGACGACAAGGACCATTACTCGAACAAGCGGTTGAAACTTGCCGGCGACCTGATGGAAGATCTCTTCCGGATCTCGCTCAATCGTTTGACGCGCGACGTGAAGTACCAGCTCGAGCGCGCCAGCATGCGTCACCGCGATCTCTCGATCGGGACCGCCGTGCGCGCGGACGTCCTGACCGAGCGGCTGCTGCACCCGCTTGCCACCGGCAACTGGGTGGGCGGGCGCACCGGCGTCTCGCAGCTCCTCGACCGGGTGGATCACATGGCGGTGCTCTCGCACCTTCGCCGTGTGATCTCCCCGCTCTCCCGCTCGCAGCCTCACTTCGAGGCCCGTGACCTGCACCCCACCCAGTGGGGGCGGATCTGTCCGAGCGAGACACCTGAGGGTCCGAATTGTGGACTGGTGAAGAACTTCGCCCAGATGGTCGAGATCAGCAAGGGCGTAATCAACGAAGAGGAAGTGAAGAACATTCTGTACGATATGGGTGTCATCGCCCTCCGGAGAGAGACGGCATGAGACAGTCACGTGTCTTCGTCGACGGAGCCCTTATCGGGCTTGTGGACGACCCGCGGGAACTGGTCGAGCGGATGCGCGAAATGCGCCGGCGCGGCGAGATCTCCTCCGAGGTCAACGTATCCTACAAGGAATTCAACAACGACGTCATCATCCATACCGATCGCGGCAGGGCACGCCGGCCGCTGATCGTGGTCAGGGACGGTGTGCCGCAGGTAACCGACGACGACATCGAGCGTCTCCGAAACGGCGAGACAATCTTCGAGGACGTGGTGCGGAAGGGCGCGATCGAGTTCGTCGACGCCGAAGAGGAGGAAGACCTCTTCATCGCCATCAATGAGGCGGACCTCACTCCCGAGCACACGCATCTCGAGATCGATCCCTCGCTCATCCTGGGTATCGGTGCGGCGCACGTCCCGTTCCCCGAGCACAATGCCAGTCCCCGTGTCACCATGGGCGCCGGGATGGTCAAGCAGGCGCTCGGCTTCGGGGCATCGAACATGAAACTCCGCCCCGACACCCGGGGGCACATGCTCCACTACGGCCAGAAGCCGCTCACCTTCACCCAGACATCCGACGTGATCGGCTCCGACGATCGGCCCGCGGGCCAGAACTTCGTCGTCGCCATCATCTCGTATGAAGGGTTCAACATTGAGGATGCGCTCATCATCAACAAGGCATCCATCGACCGCGGCCTCGGACGTTCGCACTTCTTCCGCACCTACGACGGCGAAGAGCGGCGATACCCCGGCGGCCAGGTCGACCGGATCGAGATCCCGGACGAAGAGGTCTCCGGCGCGCACGGTGCCGAGTTCTACGCGAACCTGGACATCGACGGCGTCATCAATCCCGAGACGGTCGTCCGCGAGAAGGACGTGCTGATCGGGAAGACTTCTCCGCCCCGGTTCCTCGAAGAGCCGACGAGCGAGCTCATCGCCGTCGAAAAGAGGCGCGACACCTCGGTCACGATGCGGAGCAACGAGCACGGCATCGTGGACACCGTCATCATCACCGAGGGCGAGAACTCCTCGCGTCTGGTGAAGGTCCGGACCCGCGACCTCCGGGTGCCGGAGATCGGCGACAAGTTCGCGTCCCGGCACGGGCAGAAGGGCGTCATCGGGCTGATTCAGCCTTCGGCGGATATGCCGTTCACCGAGTCGGGCATGACGCCCGACCTGATCATCAACCCCCACGCCGTCCCGAGCCGTATGACCATCGGGCATATGCTCGAGATGCTGGGCGGCAAGGTCGGCTCGCTCGAGGGGCACCGGATCGACGCGACCGCGTTCCGCGGCGAGCGCGAGACGGC
Organism: Methanoculleus sediminis; assembly: GCF_001017125.1. Taxonomy (GTDB): domain Archaea; phylum Halobacteriota; class Methanomicrobia; order Methanomicrobiales; family Methanoculleaceae; genus Methanoculleus; species Methanoculleus sediminis. The sequence continues at coordinate 100,467 of NZ_JXOJ01000001.1, forward strand.
TCTGCGGAGTTCGCTCAAAGAACTCGGCTTTTCGCACAACGGGCGCGAAGTCATGTACGACGGCATCACCGGCCGGCAGTTCGCGGCCGATATCTACATCGGCGTCATCTACTACCAGAAGCTCTACCACATGGTCTCGAGCAAGATGCACGCGCGGTCGCGCGGCCCCGTGCAGGTGCTCACCCGCCAGCCGACCGAAGGACGTGCCCGCGAGGGTGGTCTCCGGTTCGGTGAGATGGAGCGGGACGTGATGATCGGCCACGGCGCGGCGATGGCCCTGAAAGAGCGGCTGCTCGACGAGTCGGACAAGGTGACCCAGTGGGTCTGCGCGAAGTGCGGTATGGTGGCGATGGTCGACCGGAAGAGGAAGGTGACGCGGTGTCTTGCCTGCGGCAGTGAGACCGATATCTACCCAGTCGAGATGAGCTACGCCTTCAAGCTCCTCCTCGACGAGATGAAGAGCATGGGCATCGCTCCCCGCCTGAGACTCGACGATATGGTGTAAGAGAGGGGGCGCAATCAAACTATGACCAGTCCAAAACGTGTTGGAAGGATCGAGTTCGGGCTCTTCTCCCCGAAGGAGATCCGCAAGATGAGTGTTCGAAAGATCATCTGGGCGGACACCTACGACGACGACGGGTTTCCCTACCCGCAGGGCCTGATGGACCTGAACCTCGGCGTCATCGACCCCGGTCTCCGGTGCAAGACCTGCGACCAGAAAGCGGCCGACTGTCCGGGCCACTTCGGGCACATCGAGCTCGCGAAGCCCGTCATCCACGTCGGCTACACCCGGCTGATCCGGAAACTGCTGCGGGTAACCTGCAGGTCGTGTTCCCGGCTGCTGATGACGGCCGAAGAGGTCGAGAAGATCGTCGGCCACGAGGACAGCGAGCTCGCGGGCGAGATCGTCTCCGAGAAAGACATCAAGAAAGAGCGGGTCTGCCCCCACTGCGGGGAGCAGCAGCTCAAGATCAACTTCGAGAAACCCACCACCTTCTCCGAGGTCTTCGTGGAAGACGGGCGCAAAGTCGAGCACAAGCTGACCCCGGCCGATATCCGGGCACGCCTCGAGCGGATCCCGGACGAAGATCTCCGGGCTCTCGGGGTCAACCCGGACGTCGCGCGCCCGGAATGGACGATCCTCACCGTCCTCCCGGTCCCGCCGGTCACGATGCGCCCCTCGATCATCCTCGAGAACGGGCAGCGGTCCGAGGACGACCTGACCCACAAACTCGTGGACATCATCAGGATCAACCAGCGGTTCAAGGAGAACCAGGACGCCGGTGCGCCCCAGCTGATCATCGAGGACCTCTGGGAACTCCTGCAGTACCACGTCACCACCTACCTCGACAACGAGGTGGCGGGGTGCCCGCCCGCCCGGCACCGGAGCGGTCGGCCCTTGAAGACCCTGTCACAGCGTCTCAAGGGGAAAGAAGGCCGTTTCCGTGGCTCGCTCTCGGGTAAGCGCGTCAACTTCTCGGCCCGTACTGTGATCTCCCCCGACCCGAACCTCTCGATCGGCGAGGTGGGGATACCGCTCGCCATCGCGAACGAGATGACGCTTCCGATCCGGGTGACCCAGTTCAACATCGAGGAGATGCGGCAGTATGTCCTGAATGGTCCCGAGCGTCCCACCATCCGGTCGCCCTGCGGCGCAAACTACGCCATCCGGCCGGACAACCGGAGAATGCGTCTCTCCGAAGCGAACCTTGAGACGGTCGCGGAGATGATCGAGCCGGGCTGGACGGTGGAGCGGCAGTTAAAGGGTAACGACATCGTCCTCTTCAACCGGCAGCCCTCGCTGCACCGGATGAGCATCATGGCCCACCGGGTCGTCGTGATGGACGGGAAGACGTTCCGGCTGAACCCGGCGGTCTGTCCCCCCTACAACGCCGACTTCGACGGCGACGAGATGAACCTGCATATCCCGCAGACCGAGGAGGCGCGGGCCGAAGCCGAGATCCTGGTCTCGGTCTCGTCGAACATCCTCTCGCCGAGGACCGGCGGCCCGATCATCGGGGGTATCCACGACCACATCTCGGGTATCTTCCTCCTGACGCATACCGTCCGCCACTTCAGCAAGGACGAGGTGCTCTACCTCACCCAGCACCTGGATGTCGAGCACCTGCCCGAGCCGGACCGGATAGACGAGAACGGCAACCCCCTCTGGACGAACAAGCAGGTTTTCTCGCTTGTCCTCCCCGACAACCTGAACATGGTCTTCAAGGCCTCGTCGTGCCAGAACTGCGAGACCTGCCGGCGCGGGATGTGCGAGAACGACGCGTTCATCCGGATCGTCAACGGGAACCTGATCTCCGGCACCATCGACAAGAAGGGGATCGGTGCGTTCGACGGCCAGATCCTGCACCGGATCATCAGGCAGCACGGCATGAAGCGGGCTGCCCGGTTCATCGACGACGTGACGAAGCTCTCGATCCGCGGCATCATGCTCGAAGGGTTCTCGTTCGGTATCGACGACGAAGACCTGACCAAGACCGAGTACGGCCAGATCGACGAGGTGCTCGATGGCGCCATCAGCGATGTCGACCGCCGGATCAAGATCTACAACGAGGGCCAGCTCGAGCCGATGCCCGGGCGGACGCTTGAAGAGACGCTCGAGATGCAGATCATGCAGGTGCTCGGCAAGGCCCGTGACCGCACCGGTGAGATTGCCGGCCGGCACCTCGGGATGGACAACAGCGCCGTGGTAATGGCGGTCTCCGGTGCGCGTGGGTCGATGCTGAACCTGACGCAGATGGCCGGGTGTCTCGGACAGCAGTCGGTCCGTGGCGAGCGAATCATGCGTGGCTACGAGGACAGGACGTTGCCGCACTTCAGGCGGAACGAGCGCGGCGCCGAGGCGCACGGGTTCATCACCAACAGTTACAAGAGCGGTCTCTCTCCCACCGAGTTCTTCTTCCACGCCATCGGTGGGCGTGAGGGTCTTGTGGACACTGCGGTCAGGACGTCGCAGAGCGGGTACCTCCAGCGGCGGATGATCAACGCCCTGCAGGACCTCAAGGTGGCGTACGACGGCACCGTCCGGACGACGGGTGGTCGGATCATCCAGTTCCGCTACGGCGAGGACGGAACCGACCCCGGAAGGAGCAGCTACGGCGCCCCGGTGGACGTGAAGGGTATCATCGAGAGCGTGCTAAAGGAGGAGGTCAAATGAACAGCGATATGGAGCAGCGGATCGATTCCCTCGATCTGCCTTACCGGACGCGGGAAGACCTCAAAGTGAGTCTTGCGGATCAGGATGTCACCGAGGAGCAGTTCGAGCAGATCCTCGAGATGGTCTTTTCGGAGTACCAGAAGAGCCGGATCGAGCCCTGCGAGGCGGTCGGCGTCGTGGCGGCGCAGTCGATCGGCGAGCCCGGCACCCAGATGACGATGCGTACGTTCCACTACGCGGGTGTGGCCGAGATCAACGTTACCCTCGGTCTCCCCCGCCTGATCGAGATCATGGACGCCCGGCGCGAGCCGAGCACCCCCACGATGGCGGTCCACTTGCTGGACGACTGGGCGTTCAACCGCGACCGCGCCCGCGAGGTGAGCTGGCAGATCGAGGCCGCGCCGCTCCACGAGTTCGGGGATATCACCATCGACATGGAGAATATGCAGGTCCTCGTCATGTTGAACAAGGCGGTCTGCGACCGGCGCAAGATCTCGATCGACGAGATCCTCGAGGCAGGGCCGAGGAAGATGCGTGAAAAGCGGCACTTCCGCGACTTTGATGTCGAGGGTGACCCGAAAAGGGCCGCGCTCACGTTCACTCCGAAGAACCGGGAGAGCTACCAGAACCTCTTCCAGCTCGCGGAACACGTCAGGCACGTCATCGTCCAGGGTATCGACGATATCGAGCGGGTCGTCGTCAGAAAGGAAGGCGGAGAGTATATCCTTTATACTGAGGGCTCCAACCTAAAAGATGTCTTCGAAGTCGAAGGAGTCGATACCTCCCGCACCCGGAGCAACAACATCAGCGAGATCGCCGATGTGCTCGGTATCGAGGCCGGCCGGAATGCAATCATCCAGGAGGCCTTAAGCACCCTGAACGAACAGGGTATCGGCGTCGATGTCCGTCATATCATGCTCGTCGCGGATATGATGTGCATGGAGGGTGAGGTCAAGCAGATCGGCCGGCACGGTATTGCCGGCGAGAAGGAGAGTGTCCTTTCCCGGGCTGCATTCGAAGTGACGGTCAACCATCTGCTGGATGCTGCAATCGCGAACGAGGTGGACGAACTAAACGGCGTCACCGAGAACGTGATCGTGGGCCAGCCTATCCAGCTTGGCACCGGTGATGTGAAACTCATCGCAAAACCCATAAACCTGAAAATCTAGGAGAAATCATAATGGACTTTAATGCTTCACTACGCAAAGCCGTGAAGACTGGTACCGTGTTTCTGGGTCGGAACAAGACCCAGGAATCCATCAAAGAAGGTAAGGCCAAACTTGTTGTAGTGGCCAGGAACAGCCCGGAATCCGTTAAAAATCTCGTGAATGAGATCGATATCCCTGTCTACGTCTACGAAGGCTCGAGTGTCCAGCTCGGCAAAGCCTGCGGCATGCCGTACGTCGTCAGTGCGCTCGCCGTAGTCGAGCCAGGCGAATCCGATATCCTGAATGCTGCGAGAGTGTAGACGATGCCACAGGTCACGCTGACTGAGGAGTGCATGCGCCTCATCTCCCAGTTTGAGAGTCTTACCGGCGCAGGCAGCCGCGATTGCATCGTCGATAACCGCAACGAGCGGATCATCTTCGTGATCAATCCCGGCGACATGGGGCTCGCTATCGGCAAGAGCGGGTCGAGCATCAAGAAGGCATCCGACGTGATGGGGAAGCGCATCGAGGTCGTGGAGTACTCCGCAGACCCGGGCCAGTTCCTCCGGAACTGCTTCCTGCCTGCCCAGGTCACCGGTATCGACTTCGACACGAACGAGGAGGATCAGCAGATCGCCCTTATCGAGGTTCGGGACGAGGACCGGGGTCTTGCCATCGGCAAAGCGGGGAAGAATATCTTCAAGGCAAAAGTTCTCGCACAGCGCCAGCACGACATCGCCGATGTCCAGCTGATGCAGAACGAGACCGCCTGAACACCTTTTTCTTAAAGTAGTCCGGCAACGTCCCCGACGATGAGCGTCCCGGGGCGGCAGGTGTGATCCCCCGGCCAGTTCTCCCGGGGGCGATTTGTGGGGGAGGTTTCGAGCGCGCTCCTACCCGGAAATTATTTATACCGGTATGCGCTCCATGAGACTCCCATGAACGGAGTTCCCGCCCGGATAGTGAAGCCCGCGCCACCTGCGGCAGAACCGGCGAACCGCGTTCGTGGAGTTCCCGGACGCCGGAGGGTGGCACCGTTGAGGTTTCTTCTCCTCGCTACCGTGGTTCTGGCGCTCTGTATCGGCATCTCCGCTCCCCTGTCGTCCGCTCTCCCCGGCTCCGACGAGAACGGCACCCCCGATGCATCGGACGAGAAGCCCGCCGTTAATAAAGTGCCGGTCACACCTGAAGAGACGGAGGAGAAGACCGCAGCACAGAAGGAGCCCGAGATTCTGATAACCGGAGAGACCACGCCTCCAGCCGAAGAGGAGCCGGAGATCCCGGAGCCGACCGAGACGACGCCGGCAACCTCCACACCTTCCCCGGTTATAACGACCCCGTCGGGTTTTACCGGGGAGACGGTTGAAACCGGCAACGAGACCGTCGATGCGGAGACGGAGGAGACACCGGTGGAAGAGCCGTCCCTGAATGCAACAAATACCACCGAATACGTCGACGACTCCGACGACGAGGAGGACGAGGAAGATACGAACCCGATACCGACTCTCGAGCGGTTTGCCCCACCGCGGCCGAGCGCGACGATGGCGAAAGCGCACTATTCCAGCGACCGCCCGCTGGTCCAGAGCGGTCACCGGATCGTCAACCCCGGCTCGCCGTACACTGCCGGGGAGGATGAGACCGGGACACTGTCCGGTGTCGCCGCACCACGCGACGGCCTCTTCGTCAGGGGTATCGGGGTGCTCCTCGACCGGACGCCCGAAGACGTCGCCCTCACCCGGAGCGGGGTGGAGATCGCGAACCTCGACTGGCTCCTCGACACGCCGATGCTTCTGGGCGGCCGGCATCCGCGGGCGGTATTCGAGGGGGAGAGATTCACCGTCACCGTGACGGTCGAGGCCAGGAACGTGACGATCACGGAGGAGAACCCTGCCTACGTCGTTCTGGTGCCGCCCCCGGACGAGACCGGGGTCTACGAGATCACCCGGACACGCGAGTTCCGGACTCTCGGGGACGGAGAACGCGGCGTCTGGGAGTTCTCGGTCGTCACCCGCACCGGGAGGCTGACGCTTGCGAACCTCACTCTCCCCGAGGAGCGGCTGGTCACCAACCTGACGTCGAACCCGAACATCTTCGCCTTCCAGGCGTACGCGCTTGCCGGCGATCAGGAGGTGCCTTCGGCGGGCTTCTCCGATCCGGTGCTCGCTATCCGGCGCGACGGGGGTGCGGAGACGGCGGAAGCGTCTTCCCTCCCCGAACTCTACGCGCTTCTTGGCACCGGGAACTCGACGCTCCGCCCGTCGGAGACGATGACCGGGGCGTGGGCGCGGGGCGTCGATCACGACACGATCGTCGCCGCGGCGGTCGGGCACCTCGAGGCCATGCAGGGTCTCGGCCTTGAAGAGATAGCGGCCATCTATGCCGCCGAAGAGGGTTCCGGGACGGAGCGGTCTGCCGGATCGCAGTCGTCGTTCTTCGACCGGATCCTGGAGTTCTTCCGGGGGCTGTTCGGGTGAGCGACGGGCCGGAGGGCCGGAGCTCGAGAAAACGCGCAGCGTTTTCGAGCAGCGACGGGCCGGAGGGCCGGAGCATGAGCACCGAAGGTGCGGACTGCGACGTCCCCCACAGGCCCACAACCCTTCTCTTTTCACAGAAGAACCATGCAGACCCGGATCGTACCCGGAATAACCGAAAGATCCCCCGCCCGCCCTCTTACAGCAGTAAGATATATTCCGTTCGTTGCCATGAATAGAATATGGCCATATGACGGAGAAAGACAGAGCGAACCGGCAGATCTACATCGAAAAAGATGGGATTACGCTGCTGTATGCCGAACCTTCGGACCGGCGCTTCATCTATGAGATGGCCTTTGAGGAGCCGGAGATCTGGCAGTCCATGCTGGCAAAGAAGGACGATTTTGATTGGTCGGAGTTGAGGGACGAAGAGGATCACTTCTTCGGCAGCGTGCCCGGGAAGAGCAAATATCTCCTGATCCAATACCGGGGTGAGATCATCGGGACGATCTCGCATACCTGCAACAACGGGCGGATCGAAAATCTGGAGCTCGACATGTGGCTCCGCTCAACAAAGTATACCGGAAAAGGCATCGGTCCTGCCGTGATAGCAATGCTGATAGACCGGCTGGTCGAAGAGCACGGCATACGAACGTTCATCGTCCGTCCGTGGCTGCAAAATGCCCGTGCCGCGAGGGCGTACGAAAAGTGCGGCTTTCGGCGGCGCAAGGATTTTGTTCCATCCGATTATTACGGGGAGTATCTGGAACGATACGGCGAGGGCGATTACGGCACGCAGGAGACCGTGAACATGGTTTTAGAAGTTGACCGGTGATCCAGCATTGCCATGGATAACGGTTCGCTCGCCTCTCTGGTGCTCTTCCCGATCAGCGCCCGCCCGGACTCCGACAGGGTATTGCCCGCGCCATGATGAACCCGGGTGACGGTGCCCGGGCCCGTGGTGAGGAGAGGAGTTTCACCTCTCCCTGAAGACCTTCCAGAGATACGCGAGCCCGAAACACCCCGAGAGCATCATGTCCCCGAAGGGTGCCGCCTGGTAAGCCTCCGGAAGCAGCCGGAGCCGGTTCGGGCCGGTGACCGCCACGGCGTCGGTTGCAAGGGGTTTGCTGACCGCCGCTCCGTGACCGCCGTCGTCGAAGACCTCTTCCGACGTCAGGGTGCCGTCGGCGAGCCGCCTGATGTAGTCCTGCAGTTTCGCAGGCTCGAGCGCGCCGGTGTGATGCTCGAAGAGGCCGTGAATCTCCCGTCCTTTCAGGGTGAAGCAGAGGGTGTGCCCGTTCCCGGCGTTGACGAGGGTCACCCCGGTCTTTGCCATGCGCCGAACCTGCGGGTCGCAGAGCGCCCCGATGAGGGCGGCCGGCCCGGTATCGGAGACGAACGCCCCCGGCGCCTGGCGCAGGACGGCCTGCATCCGGGTCATATCGGCGAGCGGCGGGTCGCTCGCGAGCGAGAGGAGATCCCAGTCCCCGGCGTTCAGCCGCTCCCGCATCAGTTCGAACCGGTGGATGCGGTTGCTCCGGTGCGGGGAGTAGCCGTGGTCCTGGACCGCTATCGCCACGTTCTCCGGGTAGCCGACGCCGAAGAGGGAGAGAGCTCCGCGGAGTTCCGGCTCCATGTAGTCGGTGGTGCGAATCCTCACCGCATCATCCTCCGGAGGGGCGGTGCGGATCTCGACGCCGAGACCTCTTACCCGTTCCGGGTCGTCGTGGAGGGTCAGAGCAGCTTCCGGCGTGGCGTAGACCGGAAGGCCTGCCGCCAGGTGCTTTCGTATCGCGCCGGTGTTCGCGCCGCCGCCCATCAGGCAGCCGTCCAGAAAGACCGGGAGTTTCGTCCGGGTCGCCTCCCGGATCTTCGCCGCCGTCACCACGGTCGGGGAGGGGAGAACCAGTTTGATGCTGTTCTCGACCGGCCGGCCGGGCTCGTAGACCAGGATGTCCTGGGTGCCCCTGCCGACGTCGATCGCAAGGAGCGGAGTCGTCAGATCGATCATATGTGGCCTCATATGCCGCCGTAGCCCCATGGCGGGCGGTCCATATCTGAATCTCCCCGCAAAACCAAAAAAGGTGCTATCGAGATGCTTCACACGAGCTCACGCGAAGAACGCGAAGCCGCGAAGTGCGAAGGGAGTTGCATACCCGGCTACCGACCTTCGCGTTCTTCGCGCCTTCGCGTGAGGTGATGGTGCAAGGGATAACAACGGGTGGCCCTGAAGGTGTGCTTCACACCTCCCGTAGCATCGGTTGTCAATAGAGGAGATTTTGTCCGGGGTCCGAAAATGGTATGATCCCGGTCAGGCATCCGCCCGGTCGGCCGCCGGGGAGATGCCGGCCGTCTTCCCCGTGTCGGGGCGCGCCGGTTTCAGTTCCCGGTACTCCTTCAGGGAGACCGTCAGGTCGCGGGTGAAGGCGAAGTAGCCGATCTGGGTCGTCCGGCAGAGGTTCATCGCCATCTCCATCAGCCCGCGGGGGTCGGGGCGCGCCTCACCGAGCCAGATATGGAAGATGTTCCCTCCGTCGACGACCGGGAAGAAGACGTGCTCGATCTCGATCCGTTTCGTGAGCGTGACCGGGGCTCCCGGGGTGACGTGCGTCCCGTTGGTGTAGTAGATGGGGAGATCGAGCGTCGTGCCGAGCATATCGAGCGCCTGCTCGGCGTTGCCCTTGATGACCCGGATCGCGTGGTCCCTGAACCGCTCGTCGAGGAGGTCGGCGACCGCGAACCGCTGGCCGGTCGTCTCCGCCGGGGTGCGGGCGAGGGCGATCGTCATGTTGTGCTTCTGTGAAAGTTCGCGGGCGTACATCTCGAGTTCGGTCATCGCCCGAACGGCGAGACGGAACGCGTCCTTCGACTCGTGGAGCTGGTGGCCGGTGAAGTGCTGCACCATCTCGTTGACCCCGACCACGCCGATGGTATAGACGAGCCCTTCGAGGTCCACGGCGACCGCACCGCGCTCGCCGGTGTTCGGGTCCTTCGGGCGCTGCATCGCAAACGGCATCCTGCCGTTCGTCCGGATCAGCGACATCCAGCGGCGCTTGATCCGGAAGAGTTCGACGGCGATGTCCATGAGCGATTTCAACTCGGCAAAGAGCCGTTCCTGGTCGCCCTCCGCCTTGTATGCCGCCCGCGGGCAGTTGATGGACATCACCTGCCAGGAGCCCATCGAGAAGTGCTTCCCCTCCCGGAAGTAGAGTTTGTCCTCGAACTCGTCGTCCTCGTCGGCGAGGGATGAGAACTGGTAGGCACAGCATTGATAGCACGAGATCCCTTCTCCGGCGCCCCGGTAGCCGGGGATCTGGTTGTCGTAGTAGGGCGTGCCGTACTTCGACGCGAGTTCGAACGTCATCAGGTAGAGGTCCTGGTAGGTGGGAAGATCCGGGTGCTCGCGGTTGAACTCCTCGTCCTCGTCGAGGAAGTCGGGCTCGATGCTGATCTCGGGTTTCGGGAAGGAGAAGGGCTTGCCCCAATAGTCCCCCTCGAGCATCACCTCCATCAGCGCCTTGAAGAGGAGCCGGACCTCCCGCTCGAATTCACCGTAGGTCCGGAGCGGCGCCTGTTCTCCGTTCCAGACCTTGCCGCGGTAGACACAGGGCTTGTCCCGCCAGAGGTTCGGGACGCCCGGAGAGAGCTGGACCGACGAGAAGACCACCTGGCCGCCGCGTGCGACCATCATCTGGGTCATCTCGTAGACGAACATCTGCATCAACTGCTTGATCTCCTCGTAGTCCATCCCCTCGAAGAAGGGCGCCATGAACGTGAGGAAATTGTAGTAGCCCTGGCCGCCGGCGAAGTTCGTCTGGGCGGAGCCGAGCGCCTTGACCGCGTGGAGGGCCGCTACCTCGGCCCTCTTCGCGGGGCCGGCGACCGAGGCCTTCGTCCCGTTCCCGTCAGGCATCAGGCCGTAGTAAAAGAAGTAGCGCAGGTCCCAATCCTGGCAGAACGGGCGGGTTCCGAAGTATTCCAGGTCGTGGACGTGGAGATCGCCGCGGAGGTGGTGATCTGCGAGATCCGGGGGGAGTTGCAGGAGATACTGCTCCTTGCTGATCTTGTCCGCCTTCTTCTTGTGGGATGTCTCGGCGTTCTCCTGGAGGTTGGCGTTGTCGTGCGCCTCGAACCCACGCCCCACGTCGATGAGGTGCGCGTCGAAGACCGGGGTTCCCACCCGGGTGCAGACGTTGCGGTAGGGGACGAGGCCGCGCTCAAGGAGCGTCATGTTGACGATCTCGCGGATCAGGGGGCCGGAGAGCGACTGGAGGCCCAGCATCTGGATCTTCCTCTCGACCCGCCGGGCGATATCCTTCGCCGTCTCCTCATCGGCTCCCTCGTAGCCGTAGAAGACCTCGACAAGCCGGCTCTCCTCCAGGATCTGCTTGACGATCCGGTTCCGGTTCCAGTCGAGGAGGTAGCCGCGGGAGGTCCGGACCTTCGGGAACGTCGGAACGAACTCCCCAAATAGAGTCGCCTGCGTCGACTTGCGCGTCAACCTCATGCCCCCGCGATCAGGTCGGCGACAAGGTCTTCCTGGAACGCGCCCCCGCTGAAGAGATCAGCGGATGTATAGAATGCGTCGCCCTTCTGCAGGACCGGTGCTTCCTGAACGAATACGCCGTTTATGCGGAGTTCGGTCAGCGCTTCGGCCGACGCCATGTCGCATTCAGCGAAAGGGACGCCCCTGGAGGCCAGGAACTCTTTGAGTATTTCGCAATTCGGGCAGAATTCCAGTGTGTATACGGTGAATTGCGTTGTATCGGAAATGGTAATACCCCCGGATGATTCGGTCACTATGTTTTCGTTTTGCACGGTTATAACAGATCTCATTCTATGCGGAGCGCTGCTTCTCATCCCGGTGCGTATTCCCGCGTCCCCGGTGCGGATACCCAAAAACCCCCGCCGCCCGGACACCCGAGCCGCCCTGCGCTCTGTTCCGACGCTCGAGCCTCCGCCGGACAATCACCATTTTGTAGGGTGAAGCACGATAGTACGGTAGTATGGTCAGGACGTTCGTTGCAATCGATCTGCCGGAGGAGATCCGGGAGCGCGCCCGTGAGTCCCAGGAGCTCCTGAGACGCTCGTCCGGGCGGCTCGCGATCGTCGACCCCGCAAACCTCCATCTCACGGTGAAGTTCCTCGGGGAGATCGATCCGGCGCAGGTCGATCCGGTCGTCGAGGCGCTCCGGGCTGTCCGGGCCGACCCCTTCAGCCTGACGGTCGGGTACGCGGTCTGCAATCCGGCGCGGAAGCCGCGGGTGATCTGGTGCGATGTCATGGACGGCGGGGAGAGCGCCGCCCTCGCCCGGCAGGTGGATGCTCTCCTTGCGCCGCTCGGGTTCTCCCGGGAGACACGTCCTTTCCGCCCCCATGTGACCCTTGCCCGGGTAAAAGAGTTCCACCCTTCGCAATGCCGGGAAGTGGAATGCACCCCGCGCGAACCGCTCGGGACCTGCCGGGTGACAGGCATCAAACTCAAGAAGAGCACGCTGACGCCCCGCGGTTCGATCTACGAAGATCTTGCGGAGGTCGCGTTTTGACCCGGTGCCCCTGCGAGGAAGAGGTGCTCAACAGGATCCGCCCCACGCCCGAAGAGCGGACTTACGTCCGTGCGATGGGAGAACGACTGATCGAGGCGGTGGAGCGTTCGGGAAAGGCGAAGGCGATGATGGTGGGCTCGGTCGCCCGCGACACCTTCGTCCGGGGCGACCGGGATCTCGACGTCTTCATGCTCTTTGACCCCGCTCTCTCCCGGGAGGAGCTGCAGGAGCAGGGGTTGGCCCTCGCGCACCGGATCGCGGAGGAGTTCGGTGCGACCTGGCGCGAGAAGTACGCGGAGCACCCCTACGTCAACGCGACGATCGATTCGCTGGACATCGATCTCGTCCCCTGCTACGCCGTCGCGAGCGCCACCGAGATCAAGAGCGCCGTGGACCGGACGCCGTTTCACACCCGCTATATCCTCGGCCACATCGGCGGCTATGCCGACGACGTCCTCCTCTTCAAACAGTTCACGAAGTCGGGCGGGGTCTACGGCTCGGATCACATGACCGAAGGGTTCTCCGGCTACCTCTGCGAGATCCTGACGATCCACTACGGGGGGTTCCACCCACTTCTTCGCGCCGCCGCCTGCTGGAGGCCCGGGGAGGTTATCGACATCGAGGGGCACGGGGCGAAGGAGTTCGAGGATCCGCTCGTCGTCATCGATCCCGTAGACCCGGAAAGGAACGTGGCGGCGGCGCTCTCGCTCTCGCGGATGTTCGAGTTCGTGGAACTCGCCCGCGGCTACCTCGCCGAGCCGTCGGAAGCGTTCTTCTGCAGGCCGCCGTCGCCGCCGCTCACCCGGGAGGTCTTCGCCCGTCTCCTCTCCGCGCGGGGGACGCATCTCTTCTCCTTCACGTTTGCGACGCCGGACTACACCCCCGATACGGTGGTCCCCCAGCTCAGGAAATCCGCCGAGTCGATCCGGGAACTCCTCGAGCGGAGCGGGTTCCCGGTCAACCGTATCGATGTCTGCATGGGGAAAGAGCGGTCCATGCTCCTCTTGGAGCTGATGGCCGAGACCGTCCCGGTGATGCGCCGGCATATCGGCCCGCCGCTCTCGACACGGGAGAACGCCGAGAAGTTCCTCGAGAAGTACGTCCGGGAGGAGGTCCTCGCCGGCCCCTACGTGGAGGACGGCCGCTACGTGGTCGAACTCCCGCGCCGGTTCACCCGGGCCGTCGACCTCCTGCGGTCGAAGACGGTCTTTGACGTGGCGCTCGGCAAGCACGTCCGCCGCTCGATGAAGCAGGGCTGGACGGTGAAGGCCGGTGCGGAGTGCTGGGACGAAGAGTTTGCCGTCTTCGTCTCCAGGTTCCTCGACCGCGCATCGCCGCTCGCGAGGATAAAGAGGCTGACGGGGAAGTAGGGACCTGCCGGCCCGGCCCCCTGCATCTCTCAACCGATCAGGGGAACCCTGCACCCCTGCACGTCGCCATCGGCTGGAGCCCCCGGTTCGTCCCGGACGGCTTTTTGCAGCGTGAACCGGAACGCTGCCCCTTTCTCCGTGGTGCCCGGCACCCGATCCTCCACCCAGATCCGGCCGCCGTAACGTTCGATGAGCACCTGCACGAGGAAGAGGCCGAGCCCTTCGCCGACGCCTCTCCTCCTCTTCTCGTAGCGGTGGAAGATCTCGCGCTTCTGATCGTCCGGGACCCCCGGGCCGGTGTCCTCGACCGAGACCCGGACGAACCCGTCTTCGTCTTCCACCCGGACGGTAATCTCGACACCGGGCCCGCCGAACTTGACTGCGTTGCCGATGAGGTTAGAAAAGACCTCGGAGAGGAGATCGTCGGCCAGCACCTGACGGTCGGTCGGAACGTAGCGGATGGCGGTTTCGGGGAACTGCGCGATCTCGTCGTGGATAACCGCGTCCAGGTCCACGTGCTTGTGCCCGGCGGACGGCTGGTGGATCCGCCGGATCGTCGAGACATTACCCAGGATCTCGATGCTCTTTCTGATACTCCGCTGGAGTTTCTCCACGTACGTCCGTGAATCGCCGTCCAGGGTCTCGATGAGCAGATCGGTATAGAGGTTCGCGACGTTCTCGGTGTTGCGGATGTCGTGCGTGAGGATGTCCAGGTAGAGGTTCGCCTCGCGGTTCGCACTGTCGAGTTCCCGGTGGAGCCGGGCAAGGTCTTCTGTGTGGCGCTGGAGCGCTTCCTCTGTCTGCTTTCGTTCGGTGATATCGGTGTACATGGCAAACGATCCGGCGAACCTGCCGTCCTCGTCCTTCCTGGCGGTTGCGGAGACCAGCACCCATCGCGCGCTGCCGTCCCTGTGCCTGAGGCGGCACTCGTACCTGGCGCCAAGACCCTGTTCTCTCGCCACCATGCGATCCCGGTGCGCGTCGAGTTCCTCGACGAACAGGAAGTCGGTTAGCGGTCGACCGAGCATCCTCTCTACCGAATAACCGAGCATGTCGGCCATTGTGCGGTTGGCGTAGGTGGTCATGTAGCGGCTGTCTATCTGGAGGATGCCCTCGTTTGCCATCTCCACGATGGAGCGGAACTTCTCCTCGCTCTTTTGCAGGGCCTCACCGGTCACCCTGCGCTCGTTTGCTTCGGCGACCAGCATCGCGAGGAGAGCCCGCTGTTTGCGAAAGACAAAGTAAGCGGCGGTCACGGCCAGCAGGGTGGTGAAGAGGACGGTGTGCATGTGGGACTCCGCGAGCGTCATGTCCGGATAGAGGTAGTCCTTCATGGACTGGTAGACACTCATCAGGACGAATGAGAATACTCCCACCTTTCCAAGCGTGAGGTAGAGGTTGATCGGCTGGGACTCGTTGTTCATGCGCACCCCGGGGTTGATACGGGACGGGACCCGCTACACGCTGCGATAACCCTGTCTACGGGGGGTTCGTGCAATA
This sequence comes from Methanoculleus sediminis, assembly GCF_001017125.1. Taxonomy (GTDB): domain Archaea; phylum Halobacteriota; class Methanomicrobia; order Methanomicrobiales; family Methanoculleaceae; genus Methanoculleus; species Methanoculleus sediminis. The sequence continues at coordinate 115,677 of NZ_JXOJ01000001.1, forward strand.
CCGCTCCTGGTGGGTTTAATCGTCGAGATTTACTCTCAACCGGTTGATTTCCGCGTATAACGGCCGAAACCGGAGCAACGGCAGCGGCCCGATTGCCGATTGCATTCTCCCCCACAATACAATAAATCTTCCCGACCGTGCAGGTGTTCATACCTCTCTCCCGGAAAAACCGTTGCGCCCCCCGGTACCCCGGTGCATTTCCGATCCGTATATTACGTCGAGGTGCAATTCTCCAGCATGGATGCGGGAAAACACGTTAAGCTCGTCGGTTTCGGTATCCTCACCTGGCTCCTCCCCTTCGTCCTCTCGATCTCCCTCTATTCACCGGAGGGTGTTCCGCTCTACGACATCTTCCTGATCAAGTCGGTTCTGCTCGTCTTCTCGGCTGCGCTCGGGACTTTCCTCATTCTGGTCTACTTCAGAGGCGTGCGGGACCGCTTCGTCCGGGAAGGCGCCCTGCTCGGCGGGATATGGCTCCTGATCAACTGGGCGCTCGACACTATCATCCTCCTGCCCCTCTCGGGGATGGATGCCGGCACCTACATGGGAGAGATCGGGCTTCGCTACCTCATGATCCCGATCATCGCGGTCGGGATCGGGTATGCAGCCGAGCAGGCTGTGCGGGTTGCGACGGGCCGAAGGGCCGGAGCATGAGAAACCCGAAGGTCTTCGAGTTGCGACGGG
>NZ_JXOJ01000001.1:116421-203960 GCF_001017125.1 Methanoculleus sediminis
GTCTTCGAGTTGCGACGGGCCGAAGGGCCGGAGCATGAGAAACCCGAAGGTCTTCGAGTTGCGACGGGCCGAAGGGCCGGAGCATGAGAAACCCGAAGGGTTTCGAGTGGGGATAATCTCCCCAAACCCGCTTATCAGGACCGGATCTTCCGAAAGAGGTATGCCCCGGCGACGGTCATGAGCACGGCGCAGGCGGCCATGACGGCGAGGCTTGCGAGCGGGTGGACCTGGGCGGTGCCCGAGAGGCCATAACGGATCCCCTCGACGCCGTAGGTCAGGGGGTCGGCAAGCGTCAGCGGCCGGATCCAGTCGGGCAGGCTGTTGATAGGAAAGAGCGCCCCGGAAAGCCCGAAGATCGGGAAGATCACGAAGTTCATGACGAGCTGGAAGCCGTGCATGTCCTCCATCCTCGATGCAATGGCGATCCCGAACGCGGTGAAGGTCACGCCGATCAGCGCCATGAATCCGACGGCGACCAGGAACCCGGCGATGCCGGCGGGCTGGAGACCGATGAAGAGCGCGAACACCATCAGGATCAGCCCCTGGATGACCGCCGTCGTCGCTCCCCCGAGCGTCTGGCCTACCATGATCTCGAGCCGCGAGACCGGGGCGACGAGGGTCTCTTTCAGAAACCCGAACTGTTTGTCCCAGATGATCTGGATCCCTGAAAAGACCGAGGTGAAGAGGACGCTCATCGCCACGATGCCGGGGATGATGAACTCCAGGTATCCCTCTTCCATGCCGGGAATGCTGACGATCGAATTCAGCCCGAACCCGAGCACCAGCATGAAGAAGACGGGCATCCCGAGGCTGCCGACGATCCTGCTCTTTGAGCGGAGGTAGCGCTTGACGTTCCGCAGCCAAATGGTATAGACGATATCCATGCTTAGTGCCTCCTTGCCCGGTGGAACATGCGTATCGTCTCTTTGCCGTCCGCCTCCTCATCCCGGATCATCCTCCCCGTATAGTGCAGGAAGACGTCCTCGAGCGTCGGTTTCCTCACCGAGAGGGAGTTGATGCCGATGCCGCTCTGGTGGACGGCGGTCACGATCCCGGGGATGTGCCGGTCGGCCTCCTGCAGCCGGATGGTCACCGAGCCGTCGTGCCGCTCGATCCCCGAGATCCACGGGGCAGTCAGGAGATCGGCGATTTTATCGGGGTCGGACGAGGCTATGGTGACGACGTCGCCGCCGATTGAGCTTTTCAGGTTCTCCGCGGTATCGAGCGCGACGATCGTCCCGCGGTCGATGATCGCTATGCGGTCGCAGAGACGGTCGGCCTCCTCCATGTAGTGGGTGGTGAGGATGATGGTGATGCCCTTCTCGTCGTTCAACCGCGCGATATACTCCCAGAGGTGGTTTCGCGTCTGCGGGTCGAGGCCGAGGGTGGGCTCGTCCAGGAAGAGCACCTTCGGTTCGTGGAGCAGTCCCCGGGCGATCTCGAGCCGCCGGCGCATGCCGCCCGAGTAGGTCTTGACGAGGTCGTCTTTCCGGTCGGCAAGCCCGACGAGCGTCAGGAGTTCACCGATACGCCGCCTTCGCTCTTCGGCGCCGATCCGGTAGAGGCGGCCGTGAAAGTCCATGTTCTCGTACGCCGTCAGTTCTTCGTCCAGGCTCTGGTCCTGGAAGACGATCCCGATGGACTTGCGGACGTCGTCTTCCTCCGTCACGACATCATGGCCGTTGACCGTCGCCGTGCCCGAGGTGGGTTTCTGCATCGTCGAGAGCATGGAGATGGTCGTGGTCTTTCCCGCTCCGTTCGGGCCGAGGAGCCCGAAGATCTCGCCGCTCTCGATGGAAAACGAGATACCGTCGACAGCGACGAGATCGCCGAAGGATTTTGTCAGGTTGCGTGCGTCTATGGCCGACATAGGGTTTTCTGATGTGGTGCGTTCGAGCAGCCCATTCTTCACTCCTCCGGAGGCTCCTCCGGTTCGATTTCGAATATCCGGAGCATCTCCTCTGCTATCCGGCGGAATTTATCTGCTTTGACGATGGCAAGCCCGCGACCCTCGTCGCCGAGGATCATCAGCGTATCGCCGGGCTTGATATCGAATATCTCCCGGGCCTCTTTCGGGATGACGATCTGGCCGCGTTCGCCGACCTTGACCGTCCCGAAGATGTGTTTTCTGCTGCCATGGTCGTGGCAGCGGTGGTGATCGTGGAACATAATTTCTGTCACCTCATCGGTGTGTTCTCGGTTTACGGCCTATAGGGGCCGGCATCGCAGGTATTCGCCGGTCTCCTCTTCGATCGACCATAACCCCGAACCCAGGATCGCCCGGCGCGTCTTCTCCCGCGGCTGGTGCCCGTCGTCCAGGATCAGGGTGCCGTCAGGTTTCATGATTCGCCGGAGTTCCGCGAGGAACGCCTTTTGGTTCTCGACCATGTGGAACATGTCGAGGGCATAGACGAGATCGGCAACCGCATCAGTGAGGGTCGAGTCGTAGCCCTTCGCAAGGACGGGGATGACGTTTGCGAGCTCTTCCTTGCGGCTCCGGTGGGAGACGGCCTCGACGGCAAGTTCGTGGACGTCCACCGCGTAAACGGTGCCGGTCACGCCGACGAGTCCGGACGCCTCTTTGACGTAACTCCCCGGGCCGCAGCCGTAATCCACGACGGTCATGCCATCCCGGACCCCGATCCGCGCAAGCAGTCCTGCCGGATACCCGAAGCGATCTCTGATGCGGATGGTAAACGCCATCAGCCGGAAGTAGAGATCCGGCACCCGGTCCGCCTGCTCCGTGTTACGCGCCGTTTCGCTCCCCGCTCCGGGCTCCGGTATATCTTTGTGAAGTTGTTGCAACGCTCTCGCCTCACAAATCAAACAATTCACACAAGTATGATTTTTCATACTATATGAACCCCCTGATCGTGCACAGCCTGGAAGCGCCGTTACCTGCCGGTATCGTGTCGGATGGGCGGAAGCCGAACTGCCCGTGATTTTGGGCGCGGTAAAAAAAGTGTTATTCCTGCCGGCGCTGCGCCTTCCGCGCCGCCAGCTGCTCGATGATGGGGAGGTCGACGGCGCTGCCGGTCGCGAGTCTCCCCTGCCAGACCGCACGATCGACGAACCCTCTCCCGATGTCGTTACGGATAACAAGGGTCGTGTAACCGTCCGGCGACCCGACGGCACCCGCGGAGACGTCCGCATTCACCGCCGTAAAATCGGTGCAGACCCGGCACCCGGGGCGGACGGACTCCTCCAGTTCGGCGAGCGGGATGGAGATGTGCCGCTCGTCCTGCAGGTAAACGTCCAGTTTGCCCTTGATGTCCAGGTGGCGGATCTCCCAGGGCTCGATCTTGCGCTCGGACTGCAGTTTCCCCTCGACCAGTTTCGCGTAGTCGAAGGTCTCCGTGCAGAAGAGGCCGATCACGAGCCGGATCGCCTTCGCGTAGGGCCGGAGGAGTTCGTGGTCGCTCGCCCGGATCGCCTGGGTCGCCCGCGCCACGCAGGGCACGCCCACGACGGCGATGCGCCGGTACTTCCGGGTGACCACGGCTTCCTTGAGGGACGCAAGGAGCGGCACCCACCAGGAGTAGCGGCTCCCGGCGTGCTGGACGAGTTCCTCCGAGGAGGTGATCACCGCAGACGAGGGTTTCATTGTCCAGGGGTCTCTCGTCACGGTGACGACCGCATCGAGAAGCCCTTCATCGAGCGCGTTGACGAGGATCGCCGTCACCGCGCCGCCGCTCTGCTTGCGCTCAACCGGGAAGACCGCCCGGGCCGCGACGATATCCTGGTAGGGCCCGAGCATCTTCCCCTGCCCCGCGAGGTCGATCCGCGGGCAGGCTGCGTAACACGCCCCGCAGGGAACGCCGTCGTTCTCGGCCTTGCAGTAGCCGATGTTCACCGGCGTATCGGTGTTCCCCGGCTCGAACCGGAGGGCATCCGCCGGGCAGACCGCCACGCACGCCCCGCACCCGGAGCAGAGTTCCGTATCCCAGACCTCCGCCTTCAGGTCCTTGAATGTCTTCATCTCCATGCCTATCACTCCCACGTATACTTCCCGGCAAAGGGCCTTGCGCTCGCAGGGACGATCCGGGTGTAGTTTGCCTTTACGAGCGGCTCCGCATCGAGCCCGAAGTCGGCCGCAAACTCCCGGATGACCGGGGCGATTCGTGCCCTGTCCTCATCGGTGAGCGGCAGTTTCTTTGCCCCTGCAGCGAGGCAGGCGTCGTCCACGTCTCCGCGGATGACGATCTCACCGCCGTGGATCCCGCTCCCGATCTCCCGGGCTTTCACGGCCCCGTCGAGACCGAGAACGAGCAGGAGACCGCCTGCCATGTACTCGCCGAGGAACATCTGTGCCGACCCTCCGACGACCAGTATCGGCCGCTGCGTCTCGTACTGCTTCATGTGGATCCCGCCCCGGTAGCCGATGTCTCCGCGGACGAAGACCTTGCCGCCCCGCATGCTGTGCGCCACCGCGTCGCCGGCGCTCCCGTGGATCACCACCTTCCCGGAATCCATCGTGTTGCCGGGCGCGTGCTCCGCGTTGCCGTCGACGATGACGGTCGGCCCGCTCATGAACATGGCGAGATCCCCGCCAGCGACGCCCTTAACCCGGATGGTGGCGTTCCCGCGGAGACCGTTGCCGATGAACCGCTGTCCGAGGACGTTGTCGACGACGATCTCGTCGGCTCCGTCCTCGATAGCCTTCCGGATCTGCTGGTTCAAGGGGGTGTAATGCACTCCCTTCGCGTCGATCTTGACCTGTTTTGCCATTTTGCTCACGCTCCCACCGACTTGACGTCGAGAATTTCGAGAAGCCCCTCGTCAAGCATGTAGCCCCGGAGCCGGTCGCGGTTGCCGCGCAGGCTCTCGATGCTGTTGATACCGGCCGCGCCCATCAGTTCGGTGATCTCGAGCGTCCAGGCGTGGATCAGGTTCGCCACCTGCTTCGATGCCACGTCCGGGTCCAGGCGCGCCACGAGGTCCGGGCGCTGGGTGGCGATTCCCCAGGAGCAGAGGCCCTGGTAACAGTTCCCGCAGACCCGGCAGCCCATCGCTGCGAGCGCAGCAGTGGCGATGTAGACCGCATCGGCGCCGAGGGCGATTGCCTTTATGACATCGGTGCTTTCCCGGATGCTGCCGCAGGCGATGAGAGAGACCTCGTTCCTGAGGCCCTGCTTGCGGAGCTCCTTGTCGGCGGTCGCGATGGCGACCTCGATCGGGATACCGACGTGGTCGCGGAAGACCCGCGGTGCCGCGCCGGTGCCGCCGCGGAACCCGTCGATGGCGATGGCGTCCACCCCGGAACGGGCGACGGCCGCCACGTTCTCGGCATTATTGTTGACGGCCGCGATCTTCGCGAAGATCGGTTTCTTGTACTCCGTCGCTTCCTTGACGGAGTTGACGAGCTGGGGGAGATCCTCGATGCCGTAGATGTCGTGGTGCGGTGCAGGGCTGATCGCGTCGCTGCCCTGCGGGATCATCCTTGTCCTGGAGACGTCCGCACTCACCTTCTCTCCCGGGAGGTGCCCGCCGATGCCGGGTTTTGCGCCCTGCCCGAGTTTGAGTTCGATCGCGGCGCCGCGCTCCAGGTAATCGATGTTCACGCCGAACCGGCCGGACGCGACCTGGACGATCATCCGGTCCTGGTAGGGGTAGAGGCCGGGATGCAGTCCGCCCTCGCCGGTACCCATGTAGGTGCCGGTCTCCTTTGCCGCCCGGGCCATCGCCACGTGGGCGTTGAGGCTGAGCGCACCGTAGCTCATGTGGCCGAGCATGATCGGCGTCTCGAGCATGAGGTTCGGGGTGAGCTCCGTGGAGAGTTCGACGTCGCCGTTCGGCTTCTGCCGGAACTCCAGCTTCGACGGCTTCTTCCCGAGGTAGGTCCGGAGCTCGACGGGCTCGCGGAGCGGGTCGGTCGGGGGCGTGGTGACCTGGCAGGCGTCCAGCATCAGGTGGTCGAAGATGATCGGAAGGTTCGAGACGCTGCCCATCCCGGCGAGGATGATCTTACCCGTCCGGGCCTGGTTGTAGATCGACTCCCTGACCGACCTGGTCCAGACCGGGTGGCTCCGGTAATCGCAGGGCTGCTCCTGGAGCATGATGGCGTCCCGGGGGCAGTAGGTGACGCACCGGTGACAGGCGGTGCAGTTCCGGGAGTTGATGAGGATCCGGTTGCCGTCCCACCGGAAGACGCCGTAGGGACAGTTCTCGACGCAGCGCCCGCATTCCATGCACTGCTCCCGGTCGATGCTGATCCGGTAGCGGAGCGGCATGCTTCCGAAGTTGCTGCTCATGGGGCAACCCTCCCGATAACCGGCTCTCCTGCAGCCGGTCTCGTGATCGACTCGACGCAGGGCTCCATCGCCCGGATCGCCGTCTCTTCGCTTGCGATGTAGAGGCGGTCGCCGCATTCGCCGACGACCATCGGCCGGAGTTTGCCCCGGTCGGTGAACCCGATCATCATGTCGGGGTTCGCGGCCACGACGGTGAACGGCCCGTTCATCGTCGCGGAGCCGTAGGCGAACCGGAGAGCCCGGTTCAGTTTCTGCTCGGCCTCGGGCATCCGGTCGATCTCGTCCCAGTATGACGGGGCGAGCGCACGGATGGCGAGGTCGATCTCAAGGCCGTGCTTGCGCGTCAGAAGGTCGATTAAGTAGGCGATGACCTCGCTGTCGGTGCCGGTCGAGCAGTTGTAGCCGAAACTCTCAACGTAGCGCCGGTTGGCCCCGTAAGTGGTGGTCTTTCCGTTCTCCACGACACTCCAGTCGTGCAGGTTGAACGGGTCGGGCCGTTCCCACAGATCCGGGTTGCTCGTCGCGTAGCGGTTGTGCGCGAGCCAGATGTAGCCCTCGTAGTCCTCGATCCGGTAGTAGTCCGCCACGTCTTCGGGCCAGCCACTGGCCTTGAAGACGCCGACGTTCTTGCCGGACGAGACGATCTCGGCTCCGTTCGCACCCGCGTTGATCTGCATCACGAGATTCGTGACGACGTCCTTCTCCGGCGATGCGCTTCCCGGAGCAAGGGAAGCGTCGGGCCTGAAGAAGTAACGCCAGGGGGTACAGTTTGCCTTGAGATTCGGCTGGTCGCAGGTGGGGATCGCCTCGTCGCATTCGATCGTTCCCCACTGCTCCAGTGTTGCATCGACGACCGCTTTGCTCTCGCACGCTTTGTCGAAGAAGACGTGAAGCGCGTAGCAGTCCCGGTAGTCCGGGTAGATGCCGTAGGCGACGTACCCCGCCCCCTCGCCGCTGCCGCGCTCGTTCATCATGGAGAGGGCTTCCCGGATGCCGGAACCGTCCATCATCTGGCGCCTCTTATCCATTACACCAAAAATGCCGCACATGGTAACCTCGGTGAGTCTGTTCTGTTGCCGTTTTCTAGAACTCTGCCCGGGAATATTTGTGTCAATAGATATTTATTTCATTGGATAGAAGTAGACTTCCACATGTCCCGTGATGCCACTTCTGCAATGCTCGAGCGCATCGAACAGGATAACGTCCGATTCCTTCGCCTTCAGTTTACCGACCTCCTGGGCATGCCCAAAAACGTCGCGATCCCGGTGAAGCAGGCCGAGAAGGCACTGACCAGCGGCATCGGGTTCGATGGGTCGTCGATCGAGGGGTTCGTCCGGATCGAGGAGTCCGACATGGTGCTCAAACCCGACCTCTCGACCTACACCCTCCTGCCCTGGCGGTCGGGGGAATACGCGGAGGCGCGTTTCGTCTGCGATGTCTACAAGGCCAGCGGCAGCCCGTTCGAGGGCGACCCGCGCTACGTGCTCCGGCGGGCGATGGAGGACGCCGCGAAGGACGGCTATGTCTTCAACACCGGCCCGGAACTTGAGTTCTTCCTCTTCCGGATGCACGAGGGGCGGCCGACCACGCAGTTCCAGGACGTCGGCGGCTACTTCGACCTCGCGCCGACCGATCTCGCGGAAGACGTCCGGCGCGAGATCATCCTCGCCCTCACCGAGATGGGGTTCGAGATCGAGGCGTCGCATCACGAGGTCGCCGAGAGCCAGCACGAGATCGACTTCAAGTACAGCGACGCTCTTCATACCGCGGATAACGTCATCTCCTTCAAGTTCGCCGCGAAGACGATTGCGCTGATGCGCGGCCTGCATGCATCCTTCATGGCAAAGCCCATCTACGGCATCTGCGGGAGCGGGATGCACACCAACTGTTCGCTTGCAAAAGACGGAAAAAACGCGTTCTATGATCCGGACGCCCCGTTGCAGCTCTCGAAGACGTGCATGCACTTCATCGGCGGACTGCTCCGCCACGCAAAGGCCATCACCCGGGTCGCGAACCCAACGGTCAACTCTTACAAACGGCTCGTCCCCGGCTATGAAGCGCCCTGCTACGTCAGCTGGAGCGCCGGCAACCGGTCGGCCCTGGTCCGGGTTCCGTCGCCCCGCGGCAACAGCACCCGGGTCGAGTTCCGCAGCCCCGACCCGACCTGCAACCCCTACCTCGCCTTCGCCGCGATGCTCACCGCCGGGATGGAGGGCGTCCGGGAGAAGATCGAACCGCCGACCGGTGTCGATACGAATGTCTACCATATGTCCATCGAGGAGCGGAAAGGCGCCGGGATCGAGACGCTGCCCGGAGACCTTTACGAGGCGAACCAGGCCCTGCTCGCCGACGATCTCATCTGCAGGGCGTTCGGCCCCCATGTCGTGGAGGCACTCACGAGCGTTGCCGAGGCCGAGTGGGAAGCGTACCGGACGACCGTCCACCCCTGGGAACTCGACCGGTACCTGGCGACCTACTGACCTCTTTTTTGCAGAACTTCTGGGAGGATAGTCTGTTCTTCCGGGCCTCTTCTCTGCCGGGTCAGTCCGATCCGCGCAGTGTTTTTCCCTGGTTCACGCCGTTGCTTCCTTTTCGTAGAATGGCGACGGGAGCGCAGGATAAGCACGGTATATATGGCGGTACACATCATCCGCTCTGGCTTCTACGTCGTCTTCAGTGTAGCAGTCCACAGGCAGACCGGTCGAGTCGCTCCACAAGAAATCGCGTATGGCAAGCCGGACGGCGTCGCGGGTGGCTTCCTTGTCACGCCAGTGATCGATACGAAGTTTCTCTACTTTGAGGGTTTTGAGCAGTTCGACGGCCACGTTCTTGATGCGCCGGATCTCGGTGGGTGAGAGATCCGGTTTCTTTAAGAGGTCGAAGATGGCCAGTGACTCCTCGTCAAGCCCTTCGCGCACAGCCCTGCTTTCTTCCTCTCCCATCTGGTTTATGAATTGCACCAGGGCCTCGAATGTCTTCTCGATGGTTACTCGATCTTTCTCCTGGTTGTATCCGGCTACGATCTCTTCGTAGTGTCGTTGAAAATCCGTGCGTAACGGGTTTTGCTGCAGGAGTCGCAGGAGTCGTTTATCGATGGCCTGTTTGAGATCCTGCACGGTTGTACGTTTTGCCGGGCTCCGTTCGAACTCCTGCCGGAGCCGGTCGAAGTCGATCTTGCTGATGTCATACGGTACGGTCTCTTCGGTAATACTACCCGACCGAGTTTCAATCGCTTCATCGACCATCTCGTGCAGCCGGCGAATGATCTCGGAGATATCCGCCCTGTCGCGGTCCTGCTGCAGGCTCCGGTAAACAATAACGATTGCGTCGTAATCACTTCGATGAGCGTTGATCCCCTCTACGTTGATGCATGCCTTGAACTTCGTGAAGACCGCCCGGCACATAATCTCGAACCGTTTACGCGTCTTGTCGTTCTCATTGACCGCTTCCTTGGCGGCAAGGATGGCCGCGTTCCGCGCAAAGCCCGTCCATGAGATGATGTTGTCGAGCGGTGCGCCGCGCCCGGCGAGGAACGTCCGGATAAGCCCGATCGCCCCGGTGAGATCGGCCAGCAGTTCTCCGTCGGGCCTCGCGGGTTCGATCTCTCTCCCCTCCCCGGTTCCTGCAAACGTCGCCAGGGCTTTGCGCAGACTCTTGAGGATGCCGCAGTAGTCCACGATCAGGCCGTTGTTCTTGCCCTCGTTCACGCGGTTGGCCCGGGCGATGGCCTGCATCAGTGTGTGCGCCTTGAGCGGCTTATCGAGATAGAGGGTGGAGAGGCTCGGGACGTCGAATCCCGTCAGCCACATCGCGCAGACGATCGCGATCCGGAACGGATGCTCTCCCTCCTTGAAAGCGTCGTCCAGCGACATTCTCTGCATGTTGCGGAACTGAGGCTGCTTTCGCATGAACTCCGGCAGGTCGATCCCGTCCTTGATCAGGCGGCGGTGTGGTGTGATGTCCAGGTTCCACCTGCGGAACGTGTCTACCTCGCCCTGCTCTTCGCTTATCACGACCGCCATACGGGTCTCGCGCATCCATTCGATCTGCCGCCGCAGGTAGATCTCCTCCTGCTCGTCGGCTGTCCGGGCGATCTCGGTCTCCAGATCGGCGATGCGTTTCTTCCAGTAGGTGCTGATGAGGCCGTGCATCCGCACGCAGGTCACCTTGTCGATGCAGACCAGCATCGCCTTGCCGGTTTCCCAGGCCGTCGAATAGTGTTTCACGAAGTCGCGGGCCACCTGGTCGAGCCTTCTCTCGGCGGTGATGATGTGGTAGTCCCGCTTGAGTTCCCGCTCCAGCCGCTGCTCCACGTCGATGTCATTCGTCTCCAGTTCTTCGAGCACCCCGGCGATCCGCTCGTTCAGGTCGCCTACGGCCACGCCGAGTTTGTCGCCCCGGGCGTCGTAATACAGCGGAACCGTGGCCTTATCATCGACAGCCCGCTGGAAGTCATACGTCGAGACGTAGTCTCCGAATACCCGCCGCGTGATCTCGTCGTCTTTCATCAGCGGGGTTCCCGTGAACCCGATGTAACTGGCGTTGGGGAGGGCGTTACGCATGTTCAGCGCCAGGGTCCCGTATTGCGTCCGGTGCGCCTCGTCCGTGATGACAATGATGTCGTCCCGCGGGCTGTAGGGCTGCTCCGGTTCGACTTCCCGGTTGAACTTCTGGACGAGCGAGAAGATGTGCGACTTGTGCTCCGCGAGCAGGCGGCCGAGGTGGTCGCCGCTCGCCGCCCGGCACGGGTCGCGGTCGTTATCCACGACGCCGCACCTGGCAAACGTCTTGTAGATCTGCGTGTCCAGGTCTTCGCGGTCGGTCAGCACGAGGAACGTGTAGTTCCCGCCGAGTTTGCGGTGGACCTTGCGCGTGAACATCACCATCGAGTAACTCTTGCCCGCCCCCTGGGTGTGCCAGAAGACGCCGAGTTTGCCCTGGCGGTCCCTGCGGTCCTTTACCGCCTCGATGGCGCGGTTGACGCCGAGGAACTGATGGTTGCGGGCGAGAATCTTCTTCGGTTCGCCGAGGGGGTCGTCGAAGAGGATGAAGTTCTCGAAGAGGTCCATGAAGTTCTTCTTCTCGCAGACCCCCTTGAGCAGGGTCTCCATGTCCACCACGCCCGGTTCGTCCTCTGCGAGACGTTTCCACTCGTGAAAGTGCTCGAAACGGCCGGTCACCGATCCGATCTTCGCGTCTACGCCGTTCGCGAGCACGACGAAGGCGTTGTGGTGGAAGAGGTGCGGCACCGTGTCCTTGTAGTCCTTGAAGTTCTGCTCGTAGGCCGCCCGGATATCCCGGTGGACGTTCTTCAACTCCATGAAGAGCAGCGGCAGGCCGTTGACGAACCCGACGATGTCGGCCCGCCGGCGGTAGAGGTCGCCGCGGACCCAGAACTCCCGCACGCAGAGGAAGTGGTTCTTCTCCGGTTCGGCGAAGTCGAAGACCCGGAGGCGCTGCCGCACCCGCTCGCCCTGTACGTTACGGGACGTGACCTGGACACCGTCGCGGACAAGGTCGTACTTCTCGCGGTTCGTCGCCGCCATCGACTGTGTGCCCGATGTCGCGACGATCTGCCGGACGGCGTCGTCGTAGGCCTCGCGGGGGAGGCCGGGGTTCAGCTCGACCAGTCTTTCCCGGAGGTAGCGCGTCAGGACGACTTCCCGGTCGGATGAGCGGCCGAGGAGGCTCTCCGGCCCGAAGTCTTCGTTGTTATAGGCGTACACCGAGTCCCACCCGAGGTGCTGCTCCAGGTATTCGGCCGTGGTCTGCTGGACGAGGGTGTCCTCGGTGTAGGGGTTCATACGGCGATCTCTCCGTTCATCAGGCGGGGGAGGAGGAGATCGCGGGCCTGCGTGAGTGCGACATTCTCTTTGCACAGGAGATCGATCTGTAAATGCATTGGTGCGACTGTATCCTCGAATAATCGGTAGATCTTCTGTTCAGGGATAAGGATTGAACGGCTGTGCGCAAAGTTCCGGTTCAGTCCGGGCACGGCAACATCTGTGTTGATAAAGGACATGTGCTGTAGCGCATAGTACAGGTGGAAAGAACAGCGGCTTGAATCGATGTAGTATACCGTGTCAATTGGGTGACAATCTTCGGAAGACCGATAGACACTACCGACGTTTCCCTTTCGCCCAACGATGATTGTCGGGCCTGGGACCAACGCCTTTACATGAGTTCCCACGATACCGCTTGACCCATAGACCGGGAAGGGGCCGGACACGCGGTCATCCTGCTTCAAAGCCTTGCCATAATTCAGTGGAGCGACATCGCCCAGCGTCTTCTTCTCCCATCCCTCCGGCACGCCGTCGTTGATCGCAGCGTGCTCGTGGCCGGGAAAGCGGAGGTGGATGAACCATTCCCGGTAGAGCAGCCGCGCCGCCTCTTCCAGCAGTTGAATCCGCCGCCGGTTGTTCTCGATCAGGTCGTCGTAGGCGGAGAGGATGGAGGCGATACGTTGCTGGCTAGCAATGTCAGGTACGTGAACTATCAGTTTCTTGAGATCATTCGCTCTGATTCCTGCCTGCACTCCCTGGGTGACTATCGATCGGATGCGACAGATTGGGGATCTAAAATAGTAGTAATAAAATGCCGGATCGGCAATCTGTCGATTAAGGCGCACCCGGATGATATGGGACTCAAAAGTCGTGGGCTCGTTAGCACTCTGAACGATTGAGCATTTGCCGGCACCCGACAAGACCAGCGACTGCCTCGCGAAAAGGAGGTCGCCAGGTTCCACAAGCATCGTTGACAGTTCTTTCTCATTCATGGGCACGAGTTCCATACAAATATCGCCAATACGATCATTGGCGAAGAGCTCGCCCATGTTGATCATTTTGTACCCACTTCCACGGACACGAGCCGGTCTGGTAAGGCCATTTTTGGAGGAGGCTGAATACAAGTTCTCGAATTCGGTTTCGCTCCAACTCAAACCCTCACCCCCGCAACGTCCCTCATACCGGCCGCCTCCGCCCGCACCGCTCGTTCATCGGTTTCCTCCGCTCCGACATTGACAGCGACCCGGCCACCACCGCCGCCCCCCTGAATCTGTGCAACGCACCGTTGCACAAACTCCCGGCGAGGCCACACCTCAAAAAGAGCAGGCGCATCCGTCCAGCTGCAAATACCCCTCATTCCCCATCCTCCAGCAGCCTCGCGATCTCCTCCGGGCCGGGGAGTTGATCCCGGAGTTCCCTGGGCAACTCCCTGACCGTCCGGTAGGTGGCGACGCCGATGGGTGATATGGAGGACTGCAGGGCGTACTCGACGACGGTGCGGTTGCACCTATCGAGTTCCCCGCACTCGTTCAGACTCACTCCACATCCCCCAGTTCCGCCTCAATCTCCTTGATGGAGGGGAGGCTGCCCTTCAGATCGTCCGGCAGGCGCTTGGTTAATTCAGTCTCCCAATCCGCCACACCCACCGGACTGGTCAGTCCCCGGAGAGCGTACTCGACAACCAGGGTGTCCTTGCTCTTGCAGAGCAGCAGCCCGATGGTCCTCTTATCGTCGGGATGCCGCAGCAGGTCGTCGACGGCAGAGAGATACAGGTTCAGTTGCCCGACAAAAGCCGGATCGAACGGCACTGCTTTCAGTTCGACCACTACGAAACAGCGCAGTTTGAGATGGTAGAAAAGCAGGTCGAGAGAAAAGTCGCGTTCACCGACTTCCAGAGGGACCTGCCTCCCGACAAAGGCAAACCCAGTTCCCATCTCAAGAAGAAAACGCTGAACGTGATCCACCAGAGCCTGCTCAACCTCACGTTCCTTCCTTGGATCGGCAGTTCCTAGAAAGTCGAAGAGATATGGGTCTTTGAATGCCTGTGCGGCCATATCCGAATCGGCAGGAGGGAGAGCCTGCTCAAAGTTGTTCAGTGCCCTGCCCTGCCGCTCGTGCAGACGCTTTTCGATCTGAATATCGAGTATCTCACGGCTCCAGCCCTGCTCAATGATTTTCCGGGCATACCATACGCGCAGACCCGGGTCTTTCAACTTGGCGAGCAAGGCAATATTGCTGCGCCACGGAATTTGTGCAATGGTGCGTTGCACGAATTCTCGGTCAGGCCAGGACCTGGAGAAGGTACGCATATACTTCAGGTTGCGAGGGGAGAAGCCGGTCATATCGGGAAAGGCGAGTTTCAGGTCGTGTGCCAGGCGATCAATCACCTTTGCGCCCCAACCTTCGCTTTTCTGGCGATCCAGGATAATCTTTCCAATATCCCAGTACAGCAGGATCATGGCCGCGTTTGCCGCAAGGGTGATCCGCAGGTGCTCCGACTGAATTCGTTCTTTGATGTCTCCGAGTACTGCGGCATAGTCTGCAGGCAGATCACTTCTGCCTACGGGGACCGGAAAAGAAGCGCTCTCCCTTATCCGTCCTCGTGCCTTCCTCTCGCCGTCAGAGCCCCGATCATTCGGCTCCGTCTTCATACGGCAGGCACCTCGACATCCTTTCCGATCAGGCGAACCTGCCGGCCCGGCGAGTCCGGGTACCGTTGCAGAATAACCAGGTTGTGACCCCAGCCAATTTCTCGCACAAGTTGTGCGAGTTTTTCAGAGCTGGCATATGCCTCAAAAAATGACTTCATGCGCCAGAGGTTGGAGGCAGAAAAGCCACCGATGCCGGGGAACTCCTTTTGCAGATCTCCAGACAGCTGTTGGACAATTGACTTTCCCCAGGTGTCGCCGGCCTGCCGCTCCACGATCATCCTGCCAATATCCCAGTACAGGCCGATCAGTTCCCTGTTGATCGCCCTGAGCGCCTGGTACTGGCCGGCGCGAATGCGCTCTTTGACTTCGAGAAGCAGCGAGCCATAATCCTCCGGCAGGTTCGAGACCGTCATATCCCCAGTTCCTCGAAGTTCTTCTTGATCGTCGCCGCCAGCCGCACCGCTTCGGTGTTGAGGTCTTCCAGTTCCACATGGATCTCGCGGAGGGCCTCCTCGAAGTCGAAGTTCTCGTCCTCCTCCTCGGGGGCGACGCCGACGTAGCGGCCGGGTGTCAGCGACCAATCGTTAGCCTCGATCTCGGTCCTGTCCACCAGTCTGACCAGCCCTGCGACATCGCAGAGTTTCGCTTCGGGGAACCGTTCGGTCAGCCAGTGCGCCTGCCGCCAGAAATAGCGCACCTGCTTGAGCTGTTCGACGGCCACCTGCCGTGCCTCGTCGGCAGCCTTCCGGGCGCGGGTGATCTCGCGGCCTACCCACGCGTCGCTGTTCCGGGCGTTGCACTCGTTCTCGCAGGTCTCGATGAGGCGGCAGGCGAGTTTGTAGAGGAGATCGCTCTGCTTGATCAGGTCGCGGCTGCACTCGGCCAGCGGGGCGAGACGGTCGACCGCCTTCTTGAGCTCGCCGTTGGTGGTCTTCTGCCCATGCCACGCCGTCCGCTGCCCGGAGACCGCTTTTTGGAACCTCTCCACGTCGCCCTTGAACGCAGGCATCGCATCTTCGAGTTCCTTGAGTGCCCCGGCGTGGGGAGCGTCGCCGGGCAGGGTCGAGAGGAACGGCCGCACCGCCTCTCGCAGTGCATCCAGTGAGGTAATGAAAGACGGGAGCGGCTCGATCTCGCCGTCACCGTTTCGGGCCGTGAAACACCCCTCCCCTTCGTCCAGCATGCGCCGGCAGTAGCCGGCCACGAGATTGAGGTATCTGTCGGTGCGGCCGCGGTAGAGCCAGACGATGGCGAGGAGGTTCTGCTCCTGCTCAGGGGAAAAGTCGTAAATCTTGCGGGTGACCTTGCGGTAGATGTTCCGGGCGTCGATCATCAGCACCGCATCACGATACTCGTCTGGCTTGTCGCGGTTGAGGAACCAGAGTTCGCACGGCACGGAGCGGGTATAGAAGAAGTTGGAGCGGATGGCAACCATGATGTCCACATCGCCCGTCTCGATCAGTTTCTGCCGGACGCCGGCTTCTGCATGCCCGGCGCTGGAAGCCTGGGAGGACATGACGAAGCCTGCCCGCCCGTGCTCGTTCAGGTAACTGTAGAAGTAACTGATCCAGACATAGTTACCGTTGGAGACCTTGCCCTTCTGGTTAACCCCCGGCAGGCCGAAAGGAAGGCGCGGGTCTTTCTTGACCTTGTCCGCGTCGATCTCATCGACGTTGAACGGTGGATTGGCCATCACAAAGTCGGCCTTGCCCGGCAACTCGTGAGGGTCCTCGTAGTAAGTGATGGCCTTCTGGATATCGCCCTCAAGGCCGTGGACGGCCAGGTTCATCTTCGCCAGGCGGATGGTGGTGGCGTTCTTCTCCATCCCGTAGAAGGTGAGCTTATCGACCGGGTTCTCGTTCTTGCGCTCGACGAAGCGGGCGCTCTGGACGAACATGCCGCCCGAGCCGCAGGCCGGATCCAGGACGGTACCGCCTTCGGGTTCGAGCACGTTGGCGATGAACGAAACCAGCGAGACCGGCGTGAAGAACTCCCCGGCATCGTGGGCTTTCTGGTCGGCGAACTGGGTGAGGAAGTACTCGTAGATGCGGCCGAACACATCCCCGGAGACATGCTTGAGTTCATCAGGGTTGAGCGTGCGGAGGAGCTGACCGAGCACACCGTTGTTCAGTTCCTGGTATTCGCTCTTGGGGAGAACTCCCCGGAGGCTGGCGTAGTCGCCCTCGATAGACTCCATCGCCTCGATGATGGCTCTGGCACGATCGTCGCTGTCGGTGAGGGAAACAAGATGGTCGAACTGTGCCTTCGGCTGCAGAAAGATGGCGCTCTTCTGGGAGAAGTCTTCCTTGGTCAGCACCCGGGTCTTCCCGCCACGCGTGGGAAGGTTGGCTTCAACGTTCTCTTTCACCGTCAGGAACCGGCTGTATGCGTGCCGCAGAAAGATCAGGCCCATGACGGGCAGGAAGTATTCGTTGCTCGCGTAGTTCGAGTTCGCCCGCAATGTATCTGCCGCGTTCCAGAGCCGTTTTTCGATTGCTTCGATATGTTCCAGTTGAGCCATTTTTAACCCTTGTAATTGTGCGGAACCGGCAATGACCGTTCTGCAGAAGGTGTGTTGTTCTGCCGACCTGTCACATCAGCCCCCTTTAAATCCATATTGACCTTTTAATCTCTTTATTCTGGGTTAATTTGTAGCATCGGTCATGATGTCGGTTACTTTTATCAAAAAGTCCGTCTGTCATGCAATAAATATTACTATTGGTTATTATAGTCCGGGTTCGGTAGTGCTCTATGCAACAACCGATAATGGAAACGCTCTCGCCGTGGAGTTTTTGCTCAACATAATTCGGTCGGACCCTCTGAAACCGACGTGTCCGGGTAAGAGTTCGGGCCGGGCATTTCTCTCACATTCCCCTCCCGTTGAATCAGAGTGCCAGGGCAGTAAGTGCACCAGGGTCTCACGCAGTTTGGTTGCTGGACAGTATAGTCCCCTTCGCGGCCTCCGCGTGCGGCTGGCGATCACCCCCACGCGCCCATAACATATGACGAACCGGGCCACTCGTCCATTCCTTTAAGATGTATTCGTCTTACGGCGGAAGGGGGGTTGAAATTAATTATCAGTCATATGCTGGAACATTACTGGAAGTCGGGGATGAAAGGCATCCTGGGCAGCGTGGCATAACCCGCGCGAGCGGGAGGATCGGTGAACGTGCCCATAGGAAAAGGGTTGATTGGAGATGGTGAATTACTCCGGATGGGGTGGTTGTCCGAAACTCTCCATCGTTTGAGGTTCCGAAGCGCGAATGACCGGCCGGCTCACGACGCTGTCGCGAACCTGAATGCCCCGGGGAAGGACAGCTCCGGAATGTCCGGCCTCAGCAGCACTGCTTGCCGCCGGCCTCTTCTCCTTCGAGGAGGAGTTTGCCGAAGAGCACCCGCTCGATCGTCGCAGCCACGTACTTCATCCGCTGCGCCGCCTCCATGTCCTCGTAGCGGTGGATGTCGGCGTAGACCTGCAGGCGGACGAGGCCGAACCGGAGGCGGTCGAGATCGTCGTCCTCGAGTTCCGAGGCCTCGCGGTAGATGGGTTCGAGCAGGAAGGGGAACTCCTCGAACTCCTCGAGTGCCTCGACGACCCGCGCGAAGACCGGGAGGCCCTCCCCCCGGCCGGCAAGAATCCTCGAGTAATCCATATTATTCCTCGATCTGATCCACCAGGGCCTGCATGATGGCGTCGAAACTCTTCCAGGTCGGGCTCTCTTCGGCTCCGGCCTTGCGGATGATGAACGGCCTTCCTTCGTCCGCTGCCTTGCGCATCTCCGGATCGAGCGGAATGGAGCCGAGGAAGGGCACCCCGAGTTGCTCCGCCTCTTTCTTGCCGCCGCCCCTGCCGAAGATATCGATCTCTTCCTTGCAGTGGGGGCAGATGAAGCCGCTCATGTTCTCGACGATCCCGAGCACCCGGAGTTCGAGTTTCTTGATGAATTCGGCCGCCTTGCTCGAGTCGAGGACCGCGACGTCCTGCGGGGTGGTGACGATGACCGCGCCGGCGATGTTCGGGGCGAGCTGCGCGACGGTGAGCGCCTCGTCGCCGGTGCCGGGCGGAAGATCGACGATCAGGTAGTCGAGATCGCCCCAGTTGACGTCCTCGAGGAACTGCCGGATGACCGTCATCTTCATCGGTCCGCGCCAGATCACGGGGGTGTTGCGCTCCGGGAGGAGGAACGCCATGGAGATGACCGCGAGGTTGCCGGTGACCTTGACCGGTTCGATGATCTTCCCGTCGTAGGACTGGAGGCGGGCTTCCTCGATCCCGAGCATCTTCGGGATGTCCGGGCCGTGGATGTCGAGGTCGATGA
This sequence comes from Methanoculleus sediminis, assembly GCF_001017125.1. Taxonomy (GTDB): domain Archaea; phylum Halobacteriota; class Methanomicrobia; order Methanomicrobiales; family Methanoculleaceae; genus Methanoculleus; species Methanoculleus sediminis. The sequence continues at coordinate 135,426 of NZ_JXOJ01000001.1, forward strand.
GCCCCGTATTAAAGCCGCGGTTGGCGAGGGCGTAGGCGAGGTTTGCCGAGACCGTGCTCTTCCCGACGCCGCCTTTCCCGGAGAGGACGAGGACGACATGCTTGACGCTGACATCGGCCTTCGGTGGGAGGCCCTTTTGGGCGTCGGCGTTTCTCGGGTCGTCGCACTTGGTCGTAGACGGGCAGCTGGAGCAGTTCCCGGTGCAGGTTTCCTTATCGGGTTCGTTTGTCTGAGTCATGAGAAGTATCCTCTGCGGTATAGTATCCTTCTAGAGAAGGATCTAGAGCTACTATATATTAACGTTAAATGCCACAAAAAGATATAGGTGGTGGCAAATAATCCCGTTCCGCCACCGGGAAACCTTTTTCGGGCATGAGGCCCGCCCCGCCGGCGGGGGTGAACGCCGTCGCCGGATCCGGAGATGCCGGGCTGCCTACTTTTTGATGTGCCACCCGCCCGTCGCTTCGGGGATGCAGTCGATCTCCGGGGAGTAGGGTTTGATGTCCAGCACCGGCGTCCCGTCCAGGGCGTCGAGCCCCCTGACCACCAGGACGTTTTCCTCCCGGCGGACGAGGTCGACGATCCCGAGGCCGATCGGGTTCGGCCGGGCGGGCGAGCGGGTGGAGAAGACTCCTCTCTCCCGTGTCTCGCCCGGCGGTTTCGCGAAGAGCAGCCCGCGCTCCGCCCGGTCGAGCCAGTAGAGGATGATGAGGTGGCTGCTCCGCTCCACGCCTTCGAGCCCCGGGACGTAGGCGTCGAGGACGTGGATCTCCGCGACGGTATCCGCGAGGCGGCCCTGCCGGGGGGCGTCGCCCCGATCCCGGTAGGGTGACCGGACGACGCCGATGGGGATGCACTCGATCGCAGCCATGCCGCTATCGCCTCCCCCGTCTCTTTGCATCGAGCGTCTCGTTGCAGAGGCGATCCGCGACCCGGATGCAGGGGTGCTCCCGCGGGACGCTCTCGAACCCGATCTCCGCGAAATGGCGCATACGCCGCCGCACCTCCTCTGCGAGATCGGCAAGGTGCTCTTTGGTGATGCGGTACCGGCCGGTGAGCTGGCGCACGACCAGTTCCGAGTCCGATCTGACAGTGAGCCTGCCGCTCGTGAACTCCCGTGCGGCGTCAAGACCGTTTATGACGGCATGGTACTCGGCCACGTTGTTGGTCGCGGTTCCGATGTAGCCGGAACGGCCGGCCACGACGGAGTCGTCCCGCACGATCACGTATGCCCAGGCGGCGTCTCCAGGATTACCCCGTGAAGCACCGTCGGTATACAGCGTCACCGCATCGGTTTTTGTCACCGAAGCCCCCTCCGGTCTGTCTCTCTCCACATCATCTTTCGGTTGATCATCGATCTTTTGAGAGTTATTGGTATCGTTCCCCGGAGCAGGCGGCCCGTCCACCGCAAAAGGTTAATATCCTGGCGCAGTAAAGGCGGGCCCATGCTGGATTCGGGCCGGATCATTGAGGATAGAGCGATGCGCGACAGGTTGAGCGTTTTCGAGAACCGGACCGATGCCGGGAGGCAACTTGCGGCGCCCCTCTCGTCGCTGGAGATGGCCGCCGAACCGGTGATCTGCGCCATCCCTGCCGGAGGGGTTCCCCCGGGGCTTGAGGTGGCGCGGGCCTTGAAGGCCCCGCTCCGGATGGCGGTGGTGCGGAAGGTGCAGGTTCCCTGGGATCCGGAGGCCGGGTTCGGTGCCGTGACCTGGAACGGGCGAGTCTTTTTGAATCAGTCTCTCATGAACGCTCTCGATCTCTCGGAAGCCGAAGTGAACGCTGCCGTCGCGAAGGCTAAAAAGAACGTGGAAGAGCGGATAGCGAGATTCGCCGGCGGCCGGGAAGAGCCGGGGATCAAGGACCGGACGGCGATCCTGATCGACGACGGCCTCGCAACCGGGTATACGATGTTCGCCGCAATCGAGGCTGCCCGGGCAGTGTCCCCCCGCGAGATCATTGTAGCGGTTCCCACCGGCTCTCTCCACGCCGTCACCTTCATAGCCCGGAAGGCGGATCTCGTCGTCTGCTTGAACGTCAGAACCAGCCGCACCTTTGCGGTGGCGCAGGCATACGAGCGGTGGCACGATATCGCCGACCGGGAAGTGCAGGAACTGCTGGTCCAGGCCCGGGACATGGGACTCTTCTGAGAGTCGCGGTATGGCGGTGGAGCGCTTAACGGTGATACTTTTTTATTGCCCTGCGCCGAAAACCCTCGCATGAACCCCGGCATTGCAAACCTGATCGTATCCCTCCGTTCGGCGGAACTTCCTGTCTGGAGCACCTGCGACGGCCCCGATCTCTCGCCGGAGCTGAGGATCCGCGGTCTAACGGATGAGATGCGTTCGATGGCGGTCTTTGCGCTGAACCCCTTCGAACCCGGGTGCTCCTTCACGACCTGGATCATCTGGAACCTCTCGCCGTCGCCCCTGGTCCCGGAGGGTATCCCGCCGCAGGATGTCGTGACGGCTCCGGTGAATGCCGTCCAGGGGACGAACGATTACGGGTCCACCGGGTGGCGCGGCCCCTGCCCTCCTCCGGGCGAGACGCACCGCTGCCTCTTCAAGGTCTACGGGCTCGATGCCATGCTCGATCTCGCGCCCGGCGCAGGCAAGCACGACCTCATCGATGCGATGCGGGGCCACGTCCTCGGGTTCGGCGAGACCGTCGCCATGTACTCCCGGTGACCGCACGCACCATTTTTATACCATGATTTTCGAAGATGAGTGTCGACGGAGCCTGGCATGACGCAAAAACTGGTAGTCAACCTGGATTTCGAAGAGTTCCCGGAGGATTACACCTGCAGGGGAGCGAACCGGTCGCCTGCTATCCGGGTCGAAGGGATTCTCCCGAATATCAAATCGCTCGCGATCCTCGCGACGACGAGCCCCGAGGAGGGGCCGTCAAAAGTCGCGTGGGTTCTCTGGAATCTTCCCGCCGTCTCCCTGATCCCCGAGGGGTTCCCGGAAGGAGGAACGGTGGAGTCGCCGCTCCACGCCGTACAGGGCACAAACGATTTCGGCACCCTCGGTTACCGGGGGCCCTGCCCGGAGGCCGGAAGGGCCGAAGCCTACCTTTTCAGGGTCTACGCGCTCGACCTCGATCTTGCGCTCGCGCCCGGGGCGACCTGGGAGGAGATGGTCCGGGCGATGAACGGGTCGCTGAACCAGTCCGGGGAGGCCGTAGTCTTCGCCATGGGATAGGGGGCCGAACCTGCGGCCTGCACCAAAAAGGGGGTGTCGGCCCCCCTACATGGGTATGGGAGCGCCTGCTTCCTGCATGGGGGGGCTTTGTTTCTCGATATTCTTTGCAATTGCGGCCATCTCCTCCCCGAGCATCCGGACGATATCGTCCATCGTGACGATCCCGATCAGTTTCCCGGCGTCATCGATGATCGGCATCCTCCGGATACCCTCGTTGGTCATCTTCTGGATGGCCTCGTAGATACCCATGCTGTCCTGGAACGTGATCACGTCCCGGGTCAGGACATCCCCCGCCCGCACCTCGCCCGGGTTCTTCTCCTGCGCCATGACCCTGATTGCAAGGTCACGGTCGGTAAGTATGCCGGTGGGCCGGTTGTCTCCCGTAACGACGACGACGCTTCCGACGTTCTTCTCCCCCATGATCCTCGCCACCTCCACCGCCGGCGTGTCCGGCGAGACGGCGACCACCTGCTCGCGGCAGCACTTCACAAGTCCCATATACGTTTCCTCCGTTGCGACGACTGACTCATGCCGGTATGGTATATGAACGTAACCCGGATCCGCCGGCCCGGTCTTCTCACCTTATATACAATCGGCGACAGAGCATACACCACACAAAATGGACTGGCTGCTGATTGTTCTCACCGTAGCGGGTCTCTCGGTCTTCGAGATCGTCTCAAGCATCGATAATGCCATCATCAACGCCGACGTTCTCGCGACGATGGGAGAGAAGGCCCGCAGGTGGTTCCTCCTCTGGGGCCTGATCGCAGCGGTCTTCGTCGTCCGCGGGCTCCTGCCGTGGCTGATCGTCTGGGCGACGAACCCGTCGCTCGGTCCTGTCGATGCGCTGCTCGCGACGTTCTCAAGCGATCCCGCGGTCACCGAGGCGATCGAGGAGTCGGCCCCGATCCTCCTGATCTTCGGAGGGACGTTCCTCGTCTTCCTCTTCTTCCACTGGCTCTTCGTGGAGGAGAAGACCTGCGGGCTCCGGAGCGAACGGTTCTTCTCCCGGCAGAGCGTCTGGTTCTACGCTGTCGTCTCGATCCTGCTTGCGATCCTTGTCTGGTTCGCCCTGCAGATCAACGTCCTGATGGGGTTCGCGGCCGTGCTCGGTTCGACCGCCTTCTTCATCGTCCACGGGTTCAGGCAGAACGCCGAGGTGCAGGAGGCCCGGCTCCGGAAACCCGGTATGTCGGACCTCTCGAAGATCGCCTATCTCGAAGTCCTCGACGCGACCTTCTCGATCGACGGCGTCATCGGTGCGTTCGCCTTCACCCTCTCGGTTCCGCTCATCCTGATAGGCAACGGCATCGGGGCGGTCGTGGTCAGGGAGCTGACCGTCCGCGGCGTCGACCGGATCCGGAGTTACTGCTTCCTCAAGAACGGGGCGATGTACTCCATCCTGGTGCTCGGGACGATCATGCTGGCGGACAGTTTCGGGTTCCACATCCCCGCCTGGCTCTCGCCGATAGCGACGTTCGCCATCGTCGGCTACTTCCTCTACCGCTCGGTGCAGGAGCAGAAGACGGGGCCGGCGGGCGCCGCGTAACCGGGCCCCCGGGCTCCCGGCGTCCTCTCTCGTGCCGGCTTCGTGGTTCGAAAAGGTTATCCGGGTATGGAGACGAACTATACGGCCATGACAAAACGTTCAATCGGTCCCCGAACCCTCCTCTACCCTCATCCGGACCTGATCATCGGAACCTATGACGCTTCCGGCCGTCCGGACGCCATGGCCGCAGCGTGGGGCGGCATCTGCTCGTCCCGTCCGCCGTCGGTGGCGGTCTCGGTGCAGAAGGCCCGGCAGACCTACACGAACCTGGTGGGGCAGCGCGAGTTCACGATCAGCGTCCCCTCGACGGAGTATGTCCGCGAGGCGGACTACTTCGGTATCGTCTCCGGCCGTGACGAGGATAAGTTCGCCGCGACCAACCTGACGCCGGTGAAGAGCGACCTGGTGAACGCTCCGTACGTCGGGGAGTTCCCGGTCGTCCTCGAGTGCCGGCTCCTCCAGACGGTCGAGATCGGGGTGCATACCCAGTTCATCGGGGAGATCCTGGACGTGAAGGTGGAAGAGAGCGTCCTCGGTGAGGACGGCAAGCCCGATATCGAGAAGATCCGGCCGTTCGCCTACGACTCGATGCGGCAGGAATACTATGGGTTCGGGAAGGTCCTCGCGAAGGCCTTCTCTGCGGGCAAAGAGTTCAAAAAATAATTTTTTCCGGAAGGGCCGCCCCGTCACCGCCGGCGGTCCCGTTTCACCTCGACCCACCGCTTTCTCTTACCGCACCGTTCGCACCGCTGCTCCCACTCGATGACGTTCGAGGAGTATTCGTCGTATCCCCGCTTCCTACCCCACCGGTGGAGCCCGATTCTGCAGAGGATCTGTCCGATGGCCGTCATGGGTCTCTGCAGATAATCTTCCTTCGGACGGATGAATGTTGGCTTCTCCTTTTCGTGAGCCACAACTGTGCCGGCGTTCTCTTCAGGGACGTCCGCGAAGGTTTTTATTGGATACAAAACGATCTTCTACAATCGGAAACCGTAACGGGTGATTTTATGGCGTTTATCTACTATGGGCAGGGAGTATCGTCTCTTTACGGCGATTTTGTGGAACGGCTGATGTCGCAGCTCGCGCTCAGAGGCACCGAGATCACGCACCAGAATATCGGGGATGCGTCTTCGCGGATGGACGTCCGGCATACCGGCGAAGAGGGGCACATGGAGATCACGGTCGACCGCGAGAACGTCCGGGTGAGCTACACCGTCGACCGGGAGCGCAAAGAGGTCAGGAAGGGGATCGCGGGAGCCGTCGCCGGGGCGGGCCTCGGCGGTCTCCTCGGCGGCATCATCCGGGGCGACCGGGACGTCGGCGACATCATCGGCGGTGCCCTCGGGGGCGCGGCGGCCGGCGGGGCGTACGGTGCCTATGACGGCTACGAGTCCTCCCGCGAGGACAGGACCGCGTTCGCCGAGGTGCTCGCGCAGGCGGTCAAAGACGTCGAGGACGAACTCCAGTCGATCATCGAAGGGCAGGAGGCGGCTCGCGAGGCTCTCCGCGAGCGCGGCCGGCAGAAGCGGGAGGACGATGAGGCCCGGACCGAAGAGTTGCGCGAACATCTCGAAGAACTCTACGGCGACCTCCTCGCCGTCCAGGAGGAGATCGAGCTCGCGGCCGCCGAGGGACAGGACGTCAAAAAGCCCCGGACGCGGACGGACCGGGCCGAGACCCTCTACCTGGAGGCGGAAGCGGCGCTCGACGACGGCAACCACGCCATCGTGAAGGCAAAGGCGAAAGCCGCCCGTGCCATGGTGGACGGCGCCCGGGAACTCCTTGACGCCGCCGAATAAGTCTCGCTCTCTCCAGAACCTTTTTTCAGGGTATAATCTCGCAGCTGTTGTACTTCCGGTGGGCGAAGTCCTCCATCCGGATTGTTCCGTCCCGGATGAGGGTCCTGACCTCCGGGAGCGCCGCCGAGAGCGCCGAATAGAGGTTCCTGACAGTCCCGCAGACGATTCGCCGGCCTTCCTCCGGCCAGGGGCGGGTGATGTTCGAGTAGAGGCACCGGCCGCCGCAGAAGTCGCGGATATCGCACGCCGTGCAGGCGCCCCCGATCTCCGTCACCGGGAGGCGGAGGGGGTCTGCGGTGGCGATGTGCCCGGCGTAGTAGTCCTTCATCCCGACCATGATCGGGCAGGGGGCGATATGCCCGTCGGTCATGATGCTGTAGTTCGCGTGGCCGCACCCGCACCGGAGCATGGTTGGACGCGATAACAGCATATCCTCCACCGGGTCGATGAAGGGATACCACCGGAGCACCCGGCCTTCGGCCCGCATCGTCTCGACCCAGAACGCGACGAGCGACCGGATGCCGGGGTTGTAACTCTCCTCCACCCATGCGGCGTAATCGCGGAGGCGGTAGTCGCTCCAGAAGTTTGCATCCATCTGCCAGTGAACGGCCGGGAAGGCGAACCGCTCGTTCGCCGTGAGGTAGCGGACGGCCTTTACGATATCGGTGTCTTCGGTCACGGTCATCCGGGCGATCAGTTCGCCCGCAAACCCCCCCACCGCGAGGCCGTCGAGGTTTTTCGTGATCCGGCGAAACGTCCCCTCTCCGCGGTGAGCGTCGGTAAGTTCCTCCGGTCCGTCGATCGAGACCAGGATCGTGTCGAACCGGTTCGCGGTCGCCGGTTCGAGACGGTCGAGGAGCGTGCCGTTGGTGTGCAGGATCAGCGCCGATACCGGGGCGTCGCGGGCGATCTCGCGGACGAGGTCGGCGGCGAGCAGGGGCTCCCCGCCGTAGAAGGTCAGCACGGCCTCGGGGTCCTTTTCAAGGAACCGGTAGAGGTCGGCGAGATCGATATCGAGGTCGATCGGGAGGTTTTCGTCGACGGCGATATCGGGTTGTTCCGGCGGTTCGACGGTGAACGCCTTTCCGCGGCAGTAGGTGCAGCAGAGGTTGCAGTTGTCGGTCAGGATGAGGTGGTAATACACAGAGGGTCTCTTACTATTTTGTGGGCCGGATGAAAAAAAGGTGAGGATGTGGCCTCTCCCCGGGCCGCAAGACAGAATACCGTGCAGTGAGAACGGACTCCTATGCCTGAAGCAAAGAAAGAGAGCCTCGCCGAGCAGGTCATCGACCCGCGCGACCTCGTCGCCTACCAGCCGGGCTCGATTGTCAGCCGGATGCTCGCCTACACGAAGTCCGGCACCATCACGATCTTCGCCTTCGACGAGGGCGAGGGCCTCTCGGAGCACACCGCGCCTTACGATGCCGTCCTCCAGGTCATCGACGGGGAGGCCCTCGTCACCATCGCGGGCAAGGAGTACTCCGTGACGGCCGGCAACCTGATCATCATGCCGGCAACGATCCCCCATGCGGTTCACGCCGTCACCCGGTTCAAGATGATGCTGACGATGATCCATGCATGATCCCCGGGAAGAAGGCTGCTCTCAAAACAGGTCTGCATGTTTTTATATGCGGGCGACGGATCCCCTCCCCGGTAGGTTCCGGGAGATCGGTGTTGACGGCATTCCAGACCCCGCCGAACGGGAAGACTTCACCATCCGGTCATCCAGTGCTGATATGAATCGTCCGGCATAGCCGGGCATATCCGTTCTTCCGGGGCACCCTGCACCGCAGATCCGTGAGATGATCGTATGGATACATCCCTCTCCCCCGAAGAGTCGCGGACGACGGCATGGCACGCCCTACAGGCGGAGGATGCGGCCGAAAAGCTCGCCTCGCCGGACGGTGGCCTTATGGACGCGGAGGTCGCCCGGCGGCGCGGGATCTTCGGGGAGAACGCCCTCCCGCAGAAACGGCCTCCGACGGTGCTCGAGGTCTTCCTCCGCCAGTTCACGAGCCCGCTCATCTACGTCCTCCTTGCTGCGGGGATCATCTCCATCCTCTTCGCCGACTTCACTGACGCGGTCTTCATCTTCATCGTCATCCTGATTAACGCCGTCATCGGGACATTCCAGGAGGTGAAAGCGGAACGGAGCGCAACGGCACTGCAGCAGATGCTCAAGATCTATGCACGGGTGAGGCGGGACGGCCGGGAGGCGACTGTCCCGGCGGAGGATCTGGTCCCCGGCGACCGCGTCGTCCTGGAGTCGGGCGACCGGGTTCCTGCCGACGTCCGCATCGTCAGGGCGCAATCGCTCGCCGTCGACGAGTCGCTCCTGACCGGTGAATCGCATGCGATTCAAAAGCGTCCGGATGCCCTCGATGCCTCGCTGCCCCTGGCCGACCGTCTGAATATGCTCTATGCCGGCAGCACTATCATGAGCGGCCGGACCACGGGAGTCGTGGTCGCGACCGGCCGGAACACCGAGATCGGGCAGATCGCCGAGACGGTCACGGCTTCCGAGATGGGCAAACCCCCGCTCGTCCTGCGCATGGAAGATTTCTCCAAAAAGATCAGCATCGCCGTCCTTGTCGCCACCGGGGTGCTTGCGATCATCGTCCTCGGCCAGGGGGTGCCCCCGCTCGAAGTCTTCTTCCTCGCCGTCGCGCTCGCGGTCTCGGCGATCCCCGAGGGCCTGCCTGTCGCCCTGACCGTCGCCCTCTCGATCGCGACGTCACGGATGGCCGGACGGAACGTCATCGTCCGGTTCCTCGCGGCCGTGGAGAGTCTCGGGAGCTGCACGCTGATCGCGAGCGACAAGACCGGCACCCTCACGGTGAACCAGCAGACCGCCCGGGTCGTCGCCCTGCCCACGGGCGAAATGTTCTCGGTCACCGGGGCCGGGTACGCGGGCGAGGGAGAGGTTGTTAGCGAGGAGGGGAGCCCCATATCCGGTCCCGCCCGCAGCCGGCTGGAGCACCTGGCCCGGGCCGCGACGATCAGCAACGAGGCTGCCCTGGAGCGGACCGATGAAGGGGACTGGACGCACCGGGGCGACGCGATCGACGTGGCGTTCCTCGCGCTCACCTACAAGCTGGGGCTCGACCCCGCCGGTATTCGCGAGAGGGCGCCCGCCGTCGCCGAGATTCCTTTCGAGTCCGAGCGGCGGTATGCCGCCGTCTGGTATCGGGAGGGCGAGGAGACTCTGGTGGCGGTCAAGGGGGCCGTCGAGACCGTTCTCCCGTTCTGCCGGACCATGACCGCGGGAGAGGGGAGGGAGGTGCCGCTCGACCCGGACCGGGTGCAGGAGGACCTCGACAGCCTCACCTCCCGTGGCTATCGGGTTCTTGCCGTGGCTCACGGTCGGGCGGAAGGAGAGGTTTCCGCGGAGAACCCAGAGCTCCCTCCTCTCGAACTCCTCGGCCTGGTCGGATTCATCGACCCGATCCGGCCCGACGTGCCCGACGCCGTGCGGCGGTGCCGCGATGCCGGGGTCGACGTGGTGATGGTGACGGGGGATCACCCCGCAACGGCGCTCGCCATCGCGCGGGAGCTCGAGATCACCGACTCCCCCGACGAAGTTGTCACCGGCGCGGAACTGGGCGACGACGAGATCCCGACGTTCTCGGAGTTCATCGACCGGGTGCAGGGCGCCCGGGTCTTTGCGCGGGTGACGCCGCTGCAGAAACTCCGGATCGTCGAGGCCTACCGGGAGAGCGGGGCATACGTCGCGGTCACCGGGGATGGGGTCAACGACGCGCCGGCGCTCCGGAGCGCGAACATCGGGGTCGCGATGGGTTCCGGGACCGACGTCGCCAAGGATACGGCGTCGCTGATCGTCACCGACGACGACTTCGCCTCGATCGTCGCCGGGATCGAGGAGGGCCGGTATGCCTACGACAACGTCCGCAAAGTCGTCTACCTCCTGGTCTCGACCGGGTTTGCGGAGGTCCTCCTCTTCCTGATTGCCCTCCTGATAGGCCTGCCGCTCCCTCTTCTCGCGGTCCAGCTCCTCTGGCTGAACCTGGTGACGAACGGCATCCAGGACGTGGCGCTGGCGTTCGAGGGCGGAGACCCCCGCGTCATGAACCGGCCGCCGCGACGGCCGGAGGAGGGGATCTTCAACCGGCTGATGATCGAGGAGACGGTGATCTCGGGCACGGTCATCGCGCTGGTTGCGCTCGGGACCTGGTACTGGCTTCTCTCAAACGGGTGGGACGAGTTCGCGGCCCGGAACCTGGTCGTCCTGCTGGTGGTACTCTTCGAGAACTTCCACGTCTTCAACTGCCGGTCGGAGTACCTCTCCGCGTTCCGTGTCCCCATCAGCCGCAACTACTTCCTGATTGCCGGCGTCATTGCCGCGCAGGGCATCCACATCCTCGCGCTCTACGTCCCCTTCCTCCAGGACGTCCTCCAGCTGCAGCCCGTCTCCCTGGTCGAGTGGCTCGTACTGCTCGCCCTCGCCTCGTCGGTTGTGGTCGTGATGGAGATCTTCAAGGCGGTCCGGAGACACCGTCCTCCCGGTCACCGGACCGGGTAGGGGGGCGGGGAGACCCCCCACCGGTAGGGGAGGAAGACCTCGTTCACCCGGCTGCCGTCGGCGAGATCGGTCATGACGACGCTCCTTGCCGAGACGGTGTAGAGGGTGTCTTCCATGAAGAGCGACCGGCGCACGGCCTCGGGCGAGTCCCAGGTGTAGGGGGATCCCTTCTCCGCGTGGGCGACCGTGCCTTTCAGGGTGAGCCCCTCCTCCGGGGTCACCGAGTAGACGTAGGCGCCCTGCCAGGTCGTGGTGCCGTAGGAGCCGGGATACTTCGATTCGGGGTTCTCCACCCGCTTTATCTCGCTCACCGGGATGACGAGGAGGTTCTTCTCTTTCGCAAAGAGGAAGGCCTTGTGGTCGCGGAGAGCCTCCGAGTCGGTTCCGGGCTCCCCGATCACGATGCTGTCGATCAGGATCGGATTATTCACGTTCGAGACGTCGAAGAGCGCGATCTTGAGGCCTTCCACCGAGACGCCGCCCCAATCGTTCTCGCTCGTCTCTTTGCCGATGCCGATGATGTGGTCGGCGTCATAGGGGTGGAGGTAATCGGAGTAGCCGGGGATCTTGAGTTTCCCGAGGATGCCCGGGTGTTTCGGGTCCGAGAGATCGATGACGAAGAGAGGATCGATCCGCTTGAACGTCACGAGATACAGCCGGTCGCCGATGAACCGTGCGGCGTATATCCGCTCGTCCGGCGCGATATGCTCGAGCGTCCCGATGGTCTCCATCGCGGGGTCGAGGACGTAGACGTTGTTGTACTGGACCGACCCCTCACGTGTCCAGCCCTCGACGGTCGTCGCCACCCGGAGGTTCTCTCCGTATTCGTCGAGCGAGAACTGGTTCAAGAGGTGCCCGGGAACCCTGCCCATAGCCCTGTAGTCGATCCTTCCGTCACCGATCGCGAACCGGTGGACGATCGTCTCCTCCCGGCTGCCGGCGTAGTCGGGCATCGTTGCGGCGACCGGGCCGGAATAGGCGGTTCCCATGTAGCGGTAGCCGATGTAGAGGTTCTTCTGCGATGCAAAGAGGGTGGTGTCGTAGCCGAGGAGGAACGTCTCGGCGTCGGGGGTGTCCCTGTCGTTCTTGACGGAGAAGGCGCTTGCGGTGTAGAAGACGTAGTTCTGCAGCGGGGTTCCGGGGCGGTAGACGTCGGGCAGGATGGGCTCGCCGCCGTCCGTCCGCACCTCGGGGAGGACGATCTCGTCCCGTATCCAGACGGGGGCCTCCCGCGTGAGGACGTAGACGTCGTCGCCGATCATCCGGGCGTCGTAGTAACTGCCGGTGAACGTCTGGGTCCGGACCAGGTCGGGCTCGCTCCGGTCGGCGATATCGTAGATGTATGCATGCGTCACCGTCCGCTGGATGGGAACGGGTGTTATGCTCCCTTTCACGGTGGTCATGCTCTCTTCCGTTCCGGAGGCAAAGACCACCAGGCGGTCGCCGGCAAGGAAGAGCGCCGTCGGGATGCCGTCGATCCGGGTCTCGGATACGATCTTTCCTTCCTCTGCCGGGAACGCTTCGAGAATCGCAAGTGTCTCGCCCGATATGACGTAGATGTACTTTCCGTCGTTCTTCAGGAAGTCGGCCTCGTCCACGCCCTCTACCTGCACGTTCGTGGTTGAGTAATCGCGGGCGGCCGTCGGGGCGGGCGGTGCGCTCGTCGGTGCAGGCGCGTCCATGGCGGTCTCCTGTCCGCCGGACCCCGGCAGCCAGGAGTAGCCGTTACCGTGCTCCACTCCCTGCGCGTGTTCCTTTAAGAACGCCTCGATCTCTTCTTTCGATGAAAACTTCTGCAGATCTCCCAGGGTCTCGTTCCCGGCGTCCTCCGACGCGAGGGCGGTCCCGATGATCGCGGCGATCACGAGACACCCGAGGACGACGACCAGCACCGCTTTTCGGTTCCACATATCCGTTCACCTTCCGATAGAGGGAGATGCACGTCCCTATGCTTCAGGTTTGCGTAACCTACGAATATTTTCGAAGTCTTCGGGTGATGCGAAGTGCGACCTCCCCTGCGGGGAGGGAGCTTGAGCGCCGGTAGGAACGACGTTCCATGGGAACGGAGTTCGAGCACCGGAGGTGCGAGATGCGTGGGCAGGAACGTGAGCACCGCAGGTGCGAAGAACGCGAAATTCGGTAGAAAGGTGAAAAATTCCCCTTCGCGGCTTCGCGTTCTTCGCGTGAAGTTCTGTCGATATCCCCCAATTCACTCACGCGAAGCCGCGAAGGACGCGAAGTTTGGCCTAATTACCTGTAACCCCCCTTCGCACCTTCGGTGCTCACGCGAAGAACGACGGTTCTGAACATCCTCTCACCCGATCGGCACCGCCCCGAAGCTCCAGGCGATGTAGGCGGCGTAGGCGAGGAGCAGGAGGGCCGACCAGCCCCGGACGACGGAGGGACGGGCAAAGAGCAGGGGGAGGATCGCGACCGAGAAGAGGACGACGACGATGATGTCGACGGGCGACCCGATGGTGGCCGGGGCGAGGAGGAGGCTAATCCCGAGGACCAGGAGGAGGTTGAAGATGTTGCTCCCGAGGATGTTGCCGATGGAGATGGAGCCCTCGTCTCTCACGGCGGCCACGAACGAGGTCGCGAGCTCCGGAAGCGACGTGCCGACGGCGACGACCGATACGCCGATGACGAACGCCGGGATCCCGAACGCCTCCGCGAGCGTGACGGCGCCGTCGACGACCAGCTGCGCCCCGACGATGACGGCGACGAGCCCGAGGCCGATGTAGAGGGCGTCGGCCCAGCCGTGGGACCTGATCTCGACCTCCCCCTCCTCGCGCCTTTCCCGCAGGAGAATGACGAGGATTGCTACGAAGAGGAGGAGGAAGACCGTTCCGGCGACGATGTCGAGCGTGCCTCTTATTGCAAAGAGAGCGAAGGCTGCCGTCGCGGCGAGCATCAGCATGGTGTGCCGGACGAGCGATGAGCGCGACGCCCCGGATGCGGCGACCATGCCGGGCCGTATGAAGGTGCAGAGAGCGAGTACGAGAGCGATGTTCGCGATGTTGCTCCCGATGACGTTTCCAAGCGCAATTTCGGAGTTCCCCGTGGCTGCGGCGTTCGTGCTGACGACGAGTTCCGGGAGCGAGGTGCCGAACGCGATGATCGTGGACCCGATCAGGGCCGGGGAGATGCTGTACCGCAGTGCCAGGCCGCTTCCGCCGCCTACAAAGAGGTCGGCCCCTTTGACGAGGAGAGCTATGCCGACGGCGAGTATCAGAATGGTCACGATCACGAAGATGCCTCGGAAGTGGTGATCTACGTTGGATGCGGTCTGCTAATACGTTTCCGAATCCGAGCGGTGTGCCGGGCAAAGGGTTATCTCTCTCATGATCCACCGAACCGCCATGTTCACCCCGGGAGCCAGGTTCCTGCACGGAGCGGGAAGAGAGTTCATGCAGAGGACGGAGTTCGGGAACCAGCCGCCGTCGGATCAGATGCTCGGCCGTCCGCCTCCTCCTCTCGAGGTCCCGTACACGAAGGCGAAGACGGTCGTTCCGCTGCCTGCGCCCGACGATATCGTCATTCCTGCCGTCGATCTCCGGGACGCGATCGAGCAGCGGGAGAGCGTCAGGAACTACGCGGCGGAACCGCTCACGCTTGCGGAGACTGCGTTCCTCCTCTGGTGCACCCAGGGGGTCAGGCGCGCCGTCGACGGAACGTTCACCCTCCGCACCGTCCCGTCCGCGGGCGCACGGCACGCGCTCGAGACCTACCTGCTGGTCAACCGGGTCGAGGGTGTCCCGCCGGGTCTCTACCGCTACCTCGCGCTGGAGCACCGCCTTGCCGAAGAGTCGCGCGATCCCGGCGTCGCGCGGCAGATTGCGGCGGGGTGCCTGAACCAGCCGCATGTGCTCGAGAGCGCCGTCACCCTCCTCTGGACTGCCGTCCCGGATCGGATGACGTGGCGCTACGGCGAGCGCGGCTACCGCTACCTCCATCTCGACGCCGGCCACGTCTGCCAGAACCTCTACCTCGCGGCATCGGGCGTCGGGTGCGGGGTCTGTGCGATCGCCGCCTTCGACGACGCGGCGATGAACCTGCTGCTCGACATCGACGGCGAACGCCAGTTCCTGATCTACGTTGCGACCGTCGGGAAAAAACCGTGAACCGGCGGGTGCCGAAGTACATATCCCCCTTCCCGTCCAACACCTGAACAAGCGTCCCGGCCTTCGTGCCGGGGGGACAATGGAGGCTGCCGGTTACGTTCACGTTCGACGAACAGATTGCTGCCCTTGAAGCGGAACGGGAGAGGCTTATCAGGTTCCCGGAAGACGAGTTCATCGCGATCATCCGGGAGGTGGGGTTCTCCTGCGACTGCTGCGGCCGGTGCTGCACGCGGGAGTTCAACGGCCACGTCTTTCTGCTGGAGGAGGATACCGACAGCGTCCGCTCGATCCTGCCGGACGCCGTCGTCCCGGCGCCCGCGTTCGATGCCTGCGATCAGGAGGAGAGGTTCTACGTCTCGGGATACGCCCTCCGGACGAAACCGGACGGTTCCTGCATTTTCCTCGAGGGCGGCAGGTGCAGCATTTATGACCGGCGGTTCGCCATCTGCCGGGTCTACCCCTACATGCTCCACCGGGAGGCCGACGAGAAGGGCACCGTCGACTGGCGGCAGATCGGCGGTCTGAACAAGCACGGGTCCTACAACAACCCGATCGACGATGCCGAGTGCGCCCGGATTGTCCGGGAGACCCGGGCTTACGAGGCGGCGTTTCTCGAGCAGGAGATCCGGTTCCGGCAGGCTCTCCGCGACCTCTTTGCCCGGGAGGGCCTCCGCTACGTCCGGCGGACGTACGACCTCCTGATGCGGGACTTCAGGAAGGGTGCGGAGGTCGAGGTCCGGGTCTTCCACCGCGGGCGGTTTGAGCCGCACCGGGTCACCCGCGACGTGTACGGGCAGTAACGCTCCGGCCGGTTTCGAGACCGTTCGCCCGCACCTTTTTCTGCTCCGCTCACCCCCGGGTGCCCGATGGAGACCGAGGTCCTCCTCACCCTGCTGGTGGTGGCCGGCACTGCCGTCCTCTTCATCTCCGGCGCCGTCAGGGTCGACGTCGCCGCCGTGCTCGTGACTCTCGCACTCGCGTGGCTCGGGCTCGTCACGCCGGCACAGGCCCTCTCCGGGTTTTCGAGCAGCGCGGTCATCGCGATGCTCTCGGTGATGGTGCTCGGCCGCGGGCTCGACCGGACCGGGGTGACGATCCGCATTGCCCGCGCGATCGTAGGGTTAGCCGGGACCGGCGAGCGTCGGCTCATCGCCGCCGCATCCATCGTCGCCGGCTCGCTCTCGGCGTTCATGCAGAGTGTCGGAGCGACCGCCGTCTTCCTCCCCTCGCTCCTGCGGGTATCGTCGCTTTCCGGGGTTCCGGCGTCGCGGCTTCTCCTGCCCGTCGGCTATGCCGCGATCCTCGGGGGCACCATCAGCATGGTGGGGGCGGGCACCCTCATCATCCTCAACGATCTCCTCTCCCAGCAGGGGTATGCCCCCTTCGGGCTCTTTGCCGTCACGCCCGTCGGCGTGCCGCTCCTGCTTGCCGGTATCGCCTTCTTCTGCTTCTTCGGCGACCGGGTCCTCCCCCGGCGCGAGAAGGCGCGGCTGAGCCCACAGGAGGAACTCATCCGGACCTGGTGCCCCCCCTGCCTGATATTCTATCTGCGGGTTCCGGCGGGAAGCCCGCTCGTAGGGATGACACGGGAGGCGGCGCACATGATCTCGCGCTACAACCTCCATCTCATCTCCCTCGCCGAGCGGGGCGAAGTCGTCTACACCCCATGGCGCTACACCCGGTTCGCCGCCGGGCAGGAACTCGGCATTCTCGGACAGGATGAGGATGTCAGGGGGTTCATAGAAGATTTCAGGCTCGAGTGGGTTCGGGCGGGGGAGAGCACCGCGAACGTGATGGCCGACCCGAATGTGGGTTTTGCGGAGGTGATTGTCCGCCCGTATGGAGAGATCGTCGGCAAAACACTTCGCGACCTCGAGTTCCGGGTGACCTACGGCGTCGAGGTGCTGATCCTCCTCTCCGGAACCGAGGAGCAGCGGCAGAACCTTGCCGACCGCCCGCTGCAGGCGGGGGACGCGATGGTCGTTTTAGGGCGGTGGGAACGGCTCCGGGCGCTCGCCACGAACCGGGACTTTGTCATGGTGACTCCCGTCGAGGGGCGTGCGGGGGTTCGCGAGCGCGGCGCGCCCGTCGCCGTCATCTGCTTTCTTGCTGCCGTCGGCCTCACCTACACCGGGCTCTCGATCGCGACGAGCCTTCTTTCGGGAGTGCTCGCGATGATCCTCCTCCGGGTCGTCCCGATCGGCGAGGTCTACCGGGCGATAGACTGGCGAACGCTCACGCTGATTGCCGGGCTTCTTCCCCTCGGCATCGCCATGGAGACGACCGGGACAGCCAGATTCATCGCCGACCAGACGGCCGGCCTGGTCGCCGGATACCCGACGCCCCTCATCCTCGTCGCGGTTGCGGTCCTCGCGACCGCCTTCTCGCTTGTCATGTCGAATATCGCCGCCACCGTCCTTCTGGTCCCGCTGGCGCTGGTTATGGCGGGTTCGTTCGGGCTCGATCCCCGCGGCCTTGCGCTTCTCGTCGGGATCTGCACCTCCAACTCCTTCCTCCTCCCGACGCACCCGGTGAACGCCCTCCTGATGGGTCCGGGGAACTACCGGACCCGGGATTACATCGTGCCCGGGAGCGTCATGACGATCGTCTTCATCCTCATCGCCGTCGGCGTCGTCTCTCTTCTCTACTTCTGATCTCGCGCCTTTCTCGCGCCCGGGGTAAACCTTTATGACGCCCTGCAGCAACCGTAGCCTCACCATGGAGCGGGATTACGATGTCGTCGTTATCGGGACGGGGGTTGCCGGTTCCGACATCGCCTGGCATTGCAGAAAGACCGGGATGGAAGTAGCGATCGTTGATTCCCGGGAATACGGGGGGACGTGCGCCCTGCGGGGCTGTGTCCCCAAAAGGGTGCTTGCCGGTGCCGCGGAAGTGGTTTCCCGTGTCCGTGACCAGCAGGGGAACGGTATCCGGGGCGCGGTCGCGATCGACTGGCCGCAGCTCGTTGCCTTTGAGAGGACCTTCACCGATCCCATTCCCCGGCGGAAGGAGGAAGGCTTCCGGGGGGCGGGGATCCATACCTACCACGGGGTTGCCCGCTTTGCCGGCCCGGACCGGGTGGCGGTCGGCGACGATACGCTCGTCGCCCGCTACATCGTGGTCGCCGCCGGTGCGCGTGCCCGGCCGATCGGCGTCCCGGGCGAGGATCTGATGACGTCGAGCGACGACTTCTTCTACCTTGAAGCGCTCCCCGAACGGATCGTCTTCGTCGGCGGGGGCTACATCTCGTTTGAATTCGCCCACGTCGCCGCCGCTGCCGGGTCGGCGGTGACCATCCTGCAGCGGAGCGGCCGGGTTCTCTCAGGATTCGATCCCGATATCGTCGACCGGCTGCTGCTGGCTTCTGTCGAGGCGGGGATCGACGTGCAGATGAACATGCCGCTCGTCTCTGTCGAGAGGGGCGCCGCCGCCCTCCGCGTGCGGGCCGGAAAGAGCGGGGAGGAGAAGACCTTCGGTGCCGATATGGTCGTCCACGGCGCCGGCAGGGTTTCTGCGGTCGGGGAACTCGACCCCGCCGCCGGGAACGTCGAGACCGACCGCCGGGGGATCGTCGTCGACGACCGTCTCCGGAGCGTCTCGAATCCCGCGGTCTACGTTGCCGGGGATGCGAACCCGAGAAGCCCGCAGCTGACGCCGGTGGCGGTGGCGGACGCTCACATCGTCGTCGACAACATCCTGGGCGGCGACGCCCGCGTCGCGGACTACACCGTCGTCCCGAGCGCCGTCTTCACGAATCCGCCCATCGCCTCCGTCGGGCTCACGGAGGAGAAGGCGAAGGAGCGGGGGATCTCCTACATCGCCAACGCCGGCGACCTCTCCGGGCGGTTCACGAATCGGGGCGTCGGCCAGAAGCACGCCGGCTACAAACTCCTGGTCGACGAAGACTCCCGCCGGGTTCTCGGCGCCCACCTCATCGGGCCGCACGTCGAGGAGGTGATCAACATCTTCGCTCTCGCGATCAAACACGGCCTGACGGTGGACGATCTGACGCTCGATGCGATTCCGTGGGCCTACCCGAGCAACACCTACGACATCATCCACATGGTGCATCCGCTGGTGAGGAAGTGAGGCATCATCTTCGTGCCATCCAGATCCATGCCCGGACACGAAACCGATGGAATGCTTGATGCACACTTCGCGTGAGAGCTGGTTGTAGGGGACAGTGATACGGCCTCACGCGAAGGCGCGAAGAACGCGAAGGGAGAAAGAAGTTTATCTTGGACTTCGCGCCTTCGCGTCTTCGCGTGAGTGATCTGTAATTGGCGTTCGAAAAAAGTTCTTGCCGGGGGGTTCGGGTCCCGGCCCCCCACTTCACGCGCCGGCGCTCTCTTCGGCCGGTTTCTTCGCCGGCTTCTCGGGTTTCACGTAGGTGATGGTGTAGCGCTCCACCACGTGCTCCACCACCGGCGGGAGGTAGGCCTGCTCCATCGTGAGGCTTCCGAACGGGCAGCCTTCGACGCAGTCGCCGCAGGCGATGCACCGCATCCGGTCGATCTCCCAGACCTTCGCCTCCTTGTCGAGACGGATCGCCTCGCACGGGCACCGCTTCGAGCAGAGGCTGCAGGAGCGGCAGGTGGACGGGTCGAAGGCGACGTGCCCCCGGGTGAGAGGGGATGTCCGCGCCGGCACCGCCGGATACTGCCGGGTGGCCGGGCCCCCGAGAAGGTTCCGGATAACCGTCTTTGTCATCTGAAATATGCCCATTCCCACTTCACCTCTCCGTGCAGCTGATGCAGGGATCGATCGAGAGGACGACGACCGGGACGTCCGCGAGCTGGGCGCCGGGGAGCATCTTCACGAGCGGCGGGATGTTCGCGAGCGTCGGCGTCCTTATCCTGGCCCGGGCAAGGTGCTTGCTCCCGTCGCCCTTGAGGTAGTGGACGACCTCCCCCCGCGGCTGCTCGGCGCGGGAGAAGTACTCGCCGTCGGGCGTTCCCTTGACCTTCACGTCGATGGGTCCTCCGGGCATCTCCTCGATCGCCCGGCGGATCAGGTCGATGGAAGCGTAGACCTCCTTGACCCGGACGGCGCACCGGGCGTAGCAGTCGCCGGCCGTCTCGACGACCGGCTTGAAGCCGAGATCGCCGTAGGCGGCGTAGCCTGTTTCGCGGTGATCCATCGCGACCCCGCTCCCCCTGGCGGTCGGCCCGGCCGCACCAAGATCGTAGGCCTCGTCCTTGGTGATGACCCCGAGCCCCTGGAGGCGGTATTTCACCGTATCGTCGTTTAAGAAGACGTCGCCGAGATCCCGACAGTTCTGCTCGAAGGGATCGAGCGCACGGTGCATCTCGTCGAGTTTCTCCTGCCCGATGTCGCGCCTGACCCCGCCGACCTTGCAGGTGCCCTGGATGACCCGGCCGCCCGTGGTGTCCTCGAGCACGTCGAGCACGCTCTCCCGGAGCTGCCAGGACCTCATGAAGAGGTTCTCAAAGCCCATGGAGTCCGCAAAGAGCCCGAGCCAGAGAAGGTGCGAGTGAAGACGCGAGCACTCCGACCAGATCGTCCGGAGGTAGCGTGCCCTGTCCGGGACCTCGACCCCCATGATATGTTCGATGCCCTGGCTGTAGCAGAGCGCGTGGATGAAACTGCAGATCCCGCAGATCCGTTCCGCCACGTAGACGTACTCGGTGTACTCGCGCTTCTGCACGAGCTGCTCGAGCCCCCGGTGGATGTAACCGATCGAGGGGATCGCCTCCACCACCTTCTCGTCCTCGAGGACGAGGTCGACGTGGATCGGTTCCGGCAGCACCGGGTGCTGCGGTCCGAACGGTACAATTATACGTTCCGGCATCGGTCGCCTCCTGCTCTCGTGACGCTGAACGGATACTTCTCCGCCGTCTTGATGAACGTTCCTTTGAAGTCGATGTTGATCCCAGTGACCGGGATTCCGAAGAGGTCATGCATCTCGTTCTCGTAGACGAACGCTCCCCAGTAGATCCCGGAGATGCTCGGCACCTCCGTCTCCGGTCCGATCGTCAGGCGGAGGTTCTTGAACTGGTAGCCCTTATCGAACGAGTAGTTGACCTCGTACGACCCGTCGATGTCCGTGCACCCGATCTGGACGAGGCGGTACCCGTCGGCATGAACCCTTTCGACCTCTGACGTGAGGTTCTCCAGCGCGACGTCGATGATTGTCTGCTCCTCTTTTACTGTCATGTGCTCTCACCTGCCTGTTCCGCGTGCCGCGCATCCTCTTTTATCCGCGCCGCCCCGGTCATCTTCGCCCGTTTCTCCTCGAGAATCGAGAGCGCGGTTACGACGCCGTCGATGATCTGTTCCGGCCTTGCCGCGCATCCCGGGACATAGACGTCGACGGGGATAACCTTGTCGATGCCGCCGACGATGTTGTAGCACTCCCGGAACACGCCGCCGGTTGCGGCGCAGGCGCCGACCGCAACGACGACTTTGGGCTCGGGGATCTGCTCGTAGATGTTCTCGACCACCTCCCGGTTCTGCGCGTTGATCCCGCCGGTGATCAGCAGGATATCGGCATGCTTCGGGTTTCCGGTGTTGATGATGCCGAACCGCTCCACGTCGTAGAGCGGTGTGAGGCACGCAAGCACCTCGATGTCGCACCCGTTGCAGCTTGATGCATCGTAGTGAAGGATCCAGGGTGATCGCTTCAGGAATGCCATGGTACTCATGCACCTCCAGTCATCATATATCCGAGGATATAGGCGAGGATCGCCAGGTTCACGATGCCGATCACTGCGGCGAACCACCCGCTCTTCAGCGCCGCCTGCCACCGAACCCGTGCGGTGACGTTGTCGATGAAGATCTCGGCGAGATACGTCACCACGACCGCGATGATCCCGATCACGGGGTTCCAGGCAAAGAAGAGGTAGACGAACCCGAGCAGGAAGACGTTCTCGTACCAGTGGGCGATCTCGACCTGGGCGAGCGTCGATCCCGAGAACTCCGTCGTGATGCCCTTGACGATCTCCTGGTGCGCGTGGTGCGACGTCGAGATGTCGAAGGGCGACTTCCTGAGTTTGATCGTGAGGATGGTCGCGAAGCCGAGGAAGACGCCGGGCAGGTAGAGGATGGCCGGTATGGTCGTCACGGCGATATCGGCGACGTAGAAACTGTTCGTGATCATGTAGAGCCCGACGGCCGCGAGGATGATCATCGGTTCGTAGGCCATCAGCTGGATCAGTTCGCGCTCCGCCCCGATGTGGCTGTAGGGCGAGTGAACCGCGTAGGCCCCGAGCACCAGGAAGACGTGGGCGAGCGTGAAGGCGAAGATGATCAGTAAGAGGTCCCCTCCCGCGAAGAAGAGCGCGCCGGAGAGGGCGATGAAGATCAGGTAGGCGAGAACGTAGAAGTTCTGCGCCGTCGTGACGACGACACTCTCCTTCTCGAAGAGTTTCCCTACGTCGTAGAAGGGCTGCAGGAGCGGCGGCCCGACCCTCCCCTGCATCCGTGCGGTGATCTTTCTGTCGACTCCCGCGATGAGGCCGCCGACGACGGGGGCGAGGACGAGGAAGAGTACCGCTCCTATCAGCCAGGTCCAGGTCATAGCGCCACCCCCGCGAGAACCCACGATGCCAGGATCAGGACGGTGCAGACCACTGCTCCCGGGAGGAAGAGTTTTGCCTCGCCGAAGTACTCGGCGAGGTAGTAGTTCCGGGTCTGTGCCTCCCGGGTCAGGCCGAGCGATCCGGCGAAGTGCAGATCCGGCGTCGCCGGCCTCCCGCCCATGTAGGCCGGGAGGCGCTTCGCGCTTCTCCTGAAGAGGAGGAACGAGACCGGGAGGATCAGCAGGAGGGCCATCATCAGGAGCATGATGGCGACGTTCGCCTGCGCCATGAGCGCCGTAACCCCGTAGATGGCAAGGACGTACGGCTCGATCAGTATCGAGGAGATGACCGGGAAGAGGAGAACGGCCGCTATCACGAGGCCGGTGATGATATAGAGGGGGCCCCAGGACTCCTCGAAGAACCCTTTCTCCACCCGCTCCTGGTTCCTGGTGACCGCGACGAGTTTGCCCATCCATTTAGCCCAGAAAAAGACCGTGATGGCGCTCCCGTAGGCGAGGAGCGCGATGAAGATCAGGCCGAAGGGAGCCTGGACCTGGACGAACGCCTCGATCGCCGCCCACTTGGAGATCAGCATACCGAAGGGCGCAAGGAACATGCCGGCGATCCCGATGAACATCATCACCGCCATCCTGGGCATCCGGACGATCAGGCCCTCCATATCCTCGATGTCCCGGCTCCCGATCCGGTGCTCGATCGCCCCTGTCCCGAGGAAGAGAAGCGCCTTCGCGACGGCGTGGAAGATGATCAGGAGAATGGCGGCCCAGACGAGCATGTAGGTTCCGACACCCGCACAGGCGGCTATCAGGCCGAGGTTCGCTATCGTCGAGTAGGCGAGAACCAGTTTTGCGTTGTTCTGCGATATCGCGATAGCGGATGCGACGACGAAGGTCACGGCGCCGACGAGGCCGATGGAGAACCCGGCAAGCGTCCCGGCAAAGACCGGCGAGAACCTGACCAGGATGTAGACGCCGGCCTTGACCATGGTGCTCGAGTGGAGCAGGGCCGAGACCGGGGTCGGGGCCACCATCGCCCCGAGAAGCCAGGAGGAGAAGGGCATCAGCGCGGCTTTCGTTATCCCGGCAAACCCGATCAGGGCGGCCGGAAGCAGGATGATGGCCGCATCACTGGAGGCGAGCACCCGGGCGAGATCGATGCCGCCGCTCGTCGCCTCGGTTGCGGCGAGGATGATGAGCGCGACGACGAACGCGACCCCGCCGAGAAGGTTCATCACCAGCGCGCGGAAGGCGTTATTCGTCGCTTCTTCGGTCTCCGAGTAGCCGATCAGCAGGAACGATGTGATTGTGGTGATCTCCCAGAAGAAGAAGACCCACATGAGGTTGTTCGAGAAGACCAGGCCGAACATCGCGGCAAGGAAGACGAAGATGACGAAGAAGAACATCTTCTGCCGGTTACGCACCTCCGGGTGGTGGTGGTGATAGGTCTCCATGTACCTGACCGCGTATACGGCTATGAGGCTCCCGATGATCCCGATGATCAGGGCCATGATGATGGAGAACTGGTCGATGAAGAGGTTGTTGACCGCATGAAGGCTCCCCGAGAACGTGGCCTCGAGGTATACCACCAGCGCCGCCTGGATGACGGCCAGCGCGATTGCCGGGTAATTCCTGAACTTGGCGCCCATGTAGATGATGAAGAGCGCGAGACCCATCTCGATGGCTACCATGGCGAGGCTGACCGTCTCCGACGGCGCGGCGAAATAGACCGCGCCCTCGAGCGCATACCGCATAAGCAGGTATATCGAAGCCCCGCCGATAGCGAGAGCCGAGAGGGCGACCACCGCGTAGCGCAGCGTCGTCCGCTTCACGAACAATAAAAGGCACGCGACGAGGATGGGGAATAATATTAGGAAGAGCAGCGTCTGCACTATTGTCCCTCGTAGGGTACCTATGCCCTACTTGCATAATTAATCATTCCAAATGAGCACCCGGGGCATCGGCCGGTGCATGCCTGCTGCCGCTATGCCGGGCACGGGGACACGACGACATCCCCGGAAACCATGCCCGGATATCGGGGATCGCCGCTACTCCGGTTCGCACGGTATCACGCCCCGAACGCCTCCTCCGTGCTGGCATCGCCCCGGTAGCGCGGGATGAAGTGGATGTGGACGTGCATGACGTTCTGGCCCGCGGCCTCCCCGACGTTGACGCCGATGTTGTAGCCGTCGGGGTGACGGTCGCGGTCGGTGATCCTCCTGCAGTCGTCGATGAGCCGGGCGAGGGCCGTCCTCTCTTCATCGGTCGTATCGAAGTAACTCCCGACGTGCCGGAAGGGGATCACGAGCAGATGGCCGGGGTTCACCGGGTGGATGTCGTAGCGGGCGTAGCAGAGGTCGTTAGCGGCAACAATATCCTCGGGGGCCGGGTTGCAGAACGGGCATGACATGGCCCCTGCTCTTTCTCCGATCGGCCATGAGTGTTTTGGCGGGGGTGTCTTCACCCGAGCAGGCGGGCGAGGAGTTTCCCGGTGAGGCCCCGGGAGAGGGCGATGGCGCGCTCGGTGCACATCTCGTGACAGCAGTAACACCGGATGCAGCGCGACAGATCGATCGTCGCCTTACCTTCGGCGACGGTGATCGCGTGCACGGGGCATATCCGCTCGCACTTCCCACAGCCGATGCACGAAGACGCGATCACGCCGGGCCGGGGGGCGTAGGTTCGCCCGAACCGCTGGACGACGGCGAGCATCACCCGCCGCCAGACGCCCGCCCTGCCCCCGGTATAGGTCGAGGGTTTCCGGAAGTCCGGGACCGCGAACTCCGCCGGGTCGTCGCCGATCGTCCTGACGGTCCCGGGATCGAGAAGCCCGCGCTCGGCCGCGATTCTCGTGCTTCCGATCTCGAGCGGGTCCATGCCGATGAGCCGCGCGAGGACGGTGTCCACGGCCGCGTAATCGCTCCCGGCAAGGATGACCCCGATCGTTCGCGGGCTGCCCGCCTGGGGGCCGTCCCCCTCCATCCCCATGACCGCGTCCACGATCTGGAGCCGGGGTTTCACGCATTCGTTGAGGTCGACGAGCATTCGGCCGAAGGCGTACTCGTCCTGGAACCGGAAGTGGAAGACCGGTTTCTCGAGTCCCGGGATGATCCCGAAGAGGTTCTTTGCGGCACCGGTCATCCGCGTCCACATGTGGGTCTTGGCTTTCGAGACGACCACGATCGCGTCGGCCTCTACGGCGGGGGTGATGATGGAGAACTGTTTCATCACCTCGCCTTCCGAGAACGGTACTATCTGCGAGCCGGTGTCGTAGTTCAGGGCGGTGCCGGTCTCTTCGGCCACCGCGGCAAACCCCGACCGCGCGTATGCCCGCCGCAGGTTCGCCTCGCTGTAGACGATCCCCGCCCCGGGGCTGTCGGCGATGACGACCCGGCATCCGTGCTCCGTAAGAAGCCGGGCGACGGCAGCGACGACCGCCGGGTGCGTGGTGACGCACCGTTCCGGTTCCTGCCCCTGCAGGAGGTTCGGCTTGAGGAGGACGCTCTCTCCCGGCGACACAAACCTCCCGATGCCACCGACGAGGTCGACCGCACGGCGGACGGCCGCATCGACCTTCCCCGGCGCGTAGTCGTCGCACCGGGCGACCGCGACCGTCGCGTCCCGGCCGGCCGGCCGCATCTCATCCCCTCCCGATGCGGCCGAGCGCCTCTTTTGCCGCGAGCATCGCCGCGCCCTGTTTGGTTCTTGCCTCGCCCTCTCCGAACGGAATTCCCCCGACCGTCACCCGGGCGGCCCAGACCGGGCAGTTCCCGGGGCCGGTCTGCCGGAAGGCGTACTCGAGGTCGCCGAGGTTCTCCCGTGCGACGTACTCCTGGAGCCTTCCGCGATAGTTCCTGTGGGTGTCGCACTCCGCGATCTCTTCTTCGAAGATCGCGAGCACCACATCCCGGGCGACGTCGAGGCCGCGGTCGAGGTAGATCGCGCCGATCAGGGCTTCGAAGGCATCGGCGACGATCGAGTCGGTCGGCGGCTGCCCGCGCCGCCTGACGGCGCCGTCGATGCCGAGGCCCTGCCGCCGGACGATCTCGGCGAGTTTCGTGTTCCTGGTCACCTGGAGCCTCCGGTTCATCTCGCCCGGCGGGAGATCGTACTCGCCGTAGAGGTGGTCGGCTATGACGAAGTCGAGGACGTAGTTCCCCAGAAACTCGAGTCGTTCGTTGTCCTCGAACGTCGCTGCCGGGTACTCCCCGCGGTTCGCGTACGACCGGTGGGTCAGCGCCCGGTCGTAGAGGGAAAGGGCGGCGTCCGCGACGTCGGTGATCCCGAACGGGGGGCGGGCGAGGAGCGCACGCACTTCCGCCTCCCGGTCGAGGGCGCCGGGCTCCGGGCGCCGGGGGAGCCTTCTCCTGCAAAGGCTGCCGATACGAAATCTGGTCCAGATGGTGGAGAGTTTCATGTCCGTCGGGTGCAGGACGTCCTGCTGCTCTTCTCTATAGAATGGCTTATGTCCTGCCGGATAAACCTTTGCCGGAGACGGAACATCCGGGAAACCTTTTCGTTGCCGCCGGAGAGATCTTATTCGTGGTGCAGCCGGCAGCGGACGAGGCGGGCAGGCGTGTCTATCTGGACATCGAGTTCGGGTACGTCTACGGCACCTGTCGGGAGGTCATGATGCCGATCGAGATCGGTGCGGTCGTTCACCGGTCAGGGGAAGATAGCGTCCGCTACGTCGGCGAGCAGTTCCGCTATGATATCGACGTCGAGATATGGAAGAAAGTGACCGACGAGTGCGGCAAGACCGTCGGTGTCGCGACGACCGTGGCAAACATGGGGCGCGGCGAGTACGGGATGCCCTACGATCACTCCTACCGGATCCCGGGCGACGGGGTGCCCGCGGCAAAGACGACGGCAAAAAAAGCGTTTGCCGATCTTCGGCTCTTCATGGATTCGATCGTCTCGTCTGGGGATGCCCCGGCGATAGTCGTTTTTGCTGCGGATATGGAGAAGCGAGCCTTCCGGGCCGCAGATTTCTCGCTCGACGGGTGCGTGCTGGTCGACCTCCAGCGGGAGATCCGGCGACGCTTCCAGATGAAACAGGTCCTCTCCCTCGACCGCCTCGCCCGGCTCATCGATTTTTCCGCCGACGACTCCACCGTCGCCTCGACGCACTTCCGGTATCCCGTCCCGCGGGAGTACCGCCACCTCCTCGCCGCCCACCGGGGGATGGGCGACGCCGTCCGGACGTTCCTGCTCGCACGGGAGTTCCAGGAGAATCTCCCGCATCTCGAAGAGCGCATCCGCACCCTCACGGAGACCTGCGAGAGCGAGGAGGGGGGCTGCCGGAACGGTTCGGCCGGAAACGCGACCGACGGTACGGCGGGAACCTGAGCGCGGGAGTCCCGTTACTGGCAGTCCTTCACCGGAAGTGCCGTTCTCCGCACCGAACACTCCGGCGCGGGTTCGAAGGCTTCGTCCGCCTCCCGGTACGGCCCGGTCAGCAGGGCTTCGATCACCGTGCCTTCGCAGATGCTGCTGGTGCCTGCGGGGACGTGCAGGTAAGCGTTTGCACGCACCAATGCCATCTGCGTGCCGCCTCCCCGGCGCAGGGGAGTCGCGGTGTAGCGATCGCCTGCCCGCGAGACGGTGAGGAGAACGAACTCGTCGTAGCCGGGATCTGCCGTGATCGTCCTGTCGAGCCGGGCGCGGAGGCGCTCCGCCGGCCGGGGGTGAAATCCCCACGCCGCGAGCAGGGGGAGGGCGAGCTCCCGTACGGCTGTCAGGGCGGCGATCGGGTATCCCGGGAGCCCGATGATCGGTTTGCCGTCGACACGGCCGATAATGGCCGGTTCACCCGGTTTAATCGCGATGCCGTGGACGAGCACCTCGCCGAGGTCGCCGATGATGGCGGCAGTAAAATCCCGGGTGCCTGCCGACGACCCGGCGGAGATCAGGAGGAGATCGTTTTCCCGGATGCCGTCAGTGATGGCCTGCCGGAGCAGTACGGGATCGTCGTGGACGA
Organism: Methanoculleus sediminis; assembly: GCF_001017125.1. Taxonomy (GTDB): domain Archaea; phylum Halobacteriota; class Methanomicrobia; order Methanomicrobiales; family Methanoculleaceae; genus Methanoculleus; species Methanoculleus sediminis. Next base: position 164,176 of record NZ_JXOJ01000001.1, read on the forward strand.
TTGCGTGGCGGGTGCAGGTGGCGCCGGCCTCTCCGAGCAGTGCCGCGCTAGCGGCGGTGTTGCTCTCGACGGCCCCTCCCGGCCCCGGGCACTCGCCTGCCGGTACCAGTTCGCTCCCCGTCGGGATGAGGCCGACCTTCACCTCCCGCACGTCCACCATGGCGATCCCGCAGGAGAGGAGCGCCCCGATATCGCAGGGGCGTATCCGGTGTTCGGCCGGGAGGATCAGCTCACCCCGCCGGATCTCCGAGCCGGCCGGATGGATATGCTCTCCGGGGAGCACCGGGTTGTCGGTATACCAGTTCCCGTCCTTTTCGACGACGTCCTCGATCATGACGACCGCATCGTAGCCGGTGGGGATTGCGTTCCCGGTGTTCACCCGGTGCGGGTTTTTGAGCGGGACGGGGCTTCCGCCGCCCGTCCCGGGTGTCGCGCCGCTCTCGACGGCGAAACCGTCTCTGGCGGCGATATCTGTTTCCGGAACGGTCAGCAGCGAGCAGACGGGTTTCGCCGTCACCCGTCCGGCCGCCCCGGCAACCGGGAGGGTGACAGTCCCGTCGGGGCACGGAAAGGCCGAACGCAGCAGCTCCCTGACCTGTGCAAGCGGTTTTGACGCGAGGCGCCGTCTCACCATAACGTTACGCCCATATCATCGTCTCTTCCCGGCGGCGCCGGCAGTTCCTGTAAAAAAAGTTAGATTCGGGTGTAGAGGTTCGCATACACCGTCTTGCCCTTGGAGACCGGATGGCGTTCGCCGAGGTCCCCGATGTAGTGGGCGAATCGGGCGGTCTCGCCGTCGACCTCCTGCTCGACCTCGCCGACCATCTGGAATCCCGGGAGCGGGTTCTCGATCGTTCCGTAGACGTAGATGTCGCCTTTCACCATCTGTCCGCCGACACGGCCTTTAGCGTTGCCCTTGATGATGACGGTGCCACCTTCGCCGTGGGTGGAGACATGGATGTCCGCGTCGCCGCCGATGACGATCGTCCCGCCGTTGATGAACGTGGCGGTATCGTTCGCGACGCTTCCGGCGACCCGGATCAGCCCGCCCTGCATGCCGCGCCACTCGCCGCGGGGGGATGAGCCCAGGTGGCTCTTGGCGTTTCCGTCGACGACGAGTTCGCCGCCTTCCATCCCGATGCCGCAGAACGAGTCGACGTCCCCTTTGACGTGGATCTTCCCGCCCTTCATCCAGCCGCCGATGTACATATCGGCGTTGCCTTCGATGACGATCTCGCCGGCGGTCATCTGCTGCCCGATCCTTTTTACGCGGGTGCAGTCTCCCCGGAGAACGATCTTCGTCTCTTCAGCCGTCGCTGCACCGTCGCCTTCAACGGTGAAGTACTTCCCGAGCGGGCTCTTCTGTTTGCCTTCCCAGACATCGAGGGCAGCTATCTCGGCGGCTTTCTTGCCTGCGAAGTTGTCCGGAGTGATGTTCTGCCCCTCAAGCATGAGCTCGGGGGAGTTGGTCAGGGTGAGGGTTACTGTCTTCATGCTTCTCATCACCTCATTGTGTCGTATCGACCTCGATCACCCGCGGGTTGTGGAGGTGCTCGTCGAAGAGCGAGTAGTTGTCGAGTTTCACGCTGTAGTGCCGGAGGAAGTGCTCGTAGATATCTCTCTGCACCTGCGCGTTCTCCGGGACCTTGACGTCGACCCAGACCGTCCGCTTCGCGGGCTCCGCGATGACTTCGCCGTCCCGGACGGTCACGATGCCGTCCTTGACGAGCCAGGCGCACCGCGAGAAAGCCTTCTCGATATCCGTCGGGTCGGAGGGCATATTCTCGGGGTTGAGGGCGTAGACGGCGATATCGGCATCCATGCCGGGGGCAAGCCCGCCATAGGTGTTGCTGATGCCGAGCGCCTTTGCCGGCCCTGCACGGGTCATCTGCGCGATCTCGTAAAGATCGAGTTCGCGGTCGATGCTGTCGATGGAGGTGGCGTCGATCGTCTTGTCAAGCCACTTGAACGTCTTCATCGTCTCGTCACGCGCAGCCCTGCTCATCAGCCAGGTGATGACCTGCGGGTAGCGGGTGAACGGCCCCGCGTTCGGGTGATCGGTCGTGATGAACGTCCGCATCATGTCCTTCGAGAAGAGGGCCAGCTCCAGGCCGACGGCCCACTGGATGGTGCAGACCTTGACCTTCGGGCTGTAGATGTAGGGCACGACGCCCGCAGCGGTCTCGAGTTCCACGTCCACGTTCGCCCACTTCAGGTGGTTGAGGGAGCAGAGGTGGTGCTCGAACGGCCCGTCGGCGGTCATCGTGGTGGTCTCGTCGAGGGTCACCTGGCCCATATCGAAGGTGAGGTTGTCGTGGGCGTTGACGTAGTCCATCACGTCTTTTGCCCGGGACTCGAAGTTGCCCCAGGAGTCGCCGCCGTAGGAGTGGAACTGGAGGTGCGTGAGGTGCAGCACCTGCTCACGGCCGAAGTCGTTCTTCGGGGCGTAGCCCTCGGCGAGTTTGAGCGACTCGATCGTGTCGACGTAGTTGCCGGGGTTCCCGAGGTTGTTGCAGTGCAGGTGCACCGAGTGGGGCAGGCCGAGGAACTCGTTCGTCTCGATGAGGCCTTTCACGATCTCCGCCGGCGTGATGTCGAAGTAGGGGACCGGGTCGTGGATGTTCACGCAGTTCAGTCCCCATCCCCAGGCTTCGGAGCCGCCGGGGTTGACGACCTTGATGCCGAACCCGCGGGTTGCCCGCAGAAGCCAGGCGGTATATGCTGCGTTGTTCTCGATCTCGTTGTTCTTGAGGTATTCAAGGGTGAACCAGTTGTTCCCGAAGACCGGCATCGCGGCGTTGTCGATGATCGGGGTATCGCGGATCTCTTCGTGGACGTGCGGGGAATGGAGCGGGGGCATCGCCGCCTCGTTGACGAAGACGTAGCCCATCCGCGCATAGTCGTAGCCGGTCTTGAACGTGGAGGGGACGGAGGAGCCCATCTCCATGCGGCTGCACGTAGGGGATTTGTAGGGGCTCTTGAAGAGTTTGTCCTCCGGCCGGAAGAGCCGGCCGACGTTCACCTTCGGCCCGACCACGTGGGAGTGGATATCGACGCCGCCCGCCATCACGGTCATGCCGGCCGCGTCGATCGTCTTCGCGTTCTTGAGAGTGCCCGGTTCGACGATTTTGCCGTCCTTGACTCCGATATCCATGCGGTCGCCCTTGATCCCCTGCAGGGGGTCGAAGACGAATCCGTTCCTGATCAGTAGTTCGCTCATGCTTCACTCCTCCGCGCGGACACCGGCCGGCGTGGCCTTTGCAGGTCCTTTCGCAGCCTCTTCGGCTTCCAGCTCGCAGAGCCTCTTGTGGATGCGCTCGAAGAGCTCCTCGTCGCTGATGACGCCCTCGGGCGGGTCGATGACCTTGCGGTACTGGATCGGGACGTTGTCCATCCGATAGACGATGCCCGGAACCTCGACCCCGACGACCCCAACCGGGATGTGGAGGTCGGAGATCTCGCTGGCCATGCAGATGTTCGGGTCGACGGTGATCCAGGGGTGCTTCTTGAGGTGCTTGACCGCCTCGATCGGGAAGTGGGCGCCCGCGTCGGTTCCCACGTTGAAGAAGGCGTCGACCTCGTCGCGCATGGCAAGGTCGACGGAGCTCGTCTCGCCGGGGTTCATGTGGGCTATATCCCTCTTCGTCAGGTCGAGACAGTAGGGGAACCCGTACTGCCATGACCAGACAGCGCCCGGCCCGGTGATGTTGTAGTGGCCCCGCATCGCCATGATCGTCCACTTGGTGAAGTCGTTGAGGTCACGGGTCAGGCTGATGGCGATGTCCACGTTGTGGTTCCGGCCATCGGAGTGACAGAGGCCCATGCCGTAGAAGATGGTGCCGAACCGGGCCTTCTTCATGATCTCGACAACCTCGAGGATCCTCTCGCGCTTGATCCCGGCGACTTCCTCGGGGATCTCGTGGCCCCGGGCGGCGGTGCGGAACGCGTCGAAGAGGTCGTAGTCGTGCCCCTGCTTCACCTGCAGGTAGATGTCCGCCACCTGGGCGGTATCGGTGTGCCGCGGGTCGATGACGATGATCTTGCGGCTCTTGTGACCCTTGCCGGTAAAGAAACCGCGGGGGAAGATCGAGTAGCGGGACATGTGCCGCGGGTGGGCGTGGGCCGGGTTTGCGCCCCAGTAGACGATGACGTCCGCCCGGTTCTTCGTCTCGCCGAGGGTGCAGCTCGGGTAGCCGTTGTCGAATATGGCCAGGAACGAGCTTCCGTGGCAGATGGACGCGCAGTTGTCGAGCACGGCCCCTGCCTTCTCGGCGACCTTGGCCGCGGCGGCCATGCCCTCGCAGTTGGTCGATCCGAACCCGTAGATCAGGGGCTTCTTTGCATTGTGGAGCACTTTCGCCGCGTAGTCGACCGCCTCGTCGTAGGAGATATCCTTGTAGGTACCGTCCGGCTGGCGGAGACGGGGGAGCCTGACTCTCTCGCTGCCTGTCGCGTGGTGGAAGATCTGGTTGCCGATGGCGCAGGCGTTCTCCACCTCGAGGATCTGTTTTCCATCGTCCGATACGGTCACGACAAGGTCGTCGCAGCAGACGCCGCAGTAGGGGCATCCGACGTTCTCAATCTTCTTTGGCATTACTGATCACCTCTCCACAGGCCGACAGCCCCCTGGACGAGCTCGAGCGCACTCTTGCGCCGCTCGCCGTTCACCGGCTCGACCGTCACGGGAAAACCGCTGTACTGCGGCTCCCCGGTGGCCTGGGTCCGGGGAGGTACCACCTGGTTTGCCCAGACGCCCTGCGGGATGAATGCAAGGCCGGGGTAAAGCGACTGACGCCCCCTGACGGCCTTGACGACCACGCTTCCGCACTCGCTCGTCACCCGTACCAGCTGGTTCGGAACCAGGCCGAGCGCCCTGACGTCGTCGTCGTGCATCTCGATGATGGAGCAGGCCTCGAAGTATTCCGGGGTCGTTTTGCCCTTTTCCATCGCAACGCCTTCTTCGATGGAGCGCTGGGTGATCATGTTCAATGTAATCCTGTTCGCCATGGTTTTGCCTCGATGTAGTTGGAAAGGCCGGCCTTCCGGGTTTTCGGGAGACCGGCCGCAGAGGGTGCGGGAACCCCGGCAACGCCCGTTATCGGGTACTCCGTTCTGGGAGGATCTGCCGGGATTCTCCGTGCCCGGCGAGCAGAACCTTCCGGCATGGTGCGGATCTGCTCGCCCGAGGAAACGAAACATCCGGGCGGAGCACCGGGCGGATCGTTTTGTCATAACTTGTAATGTTTTGTATTTAACCATTCCGAATTTGTAAGCAACTAAAGATTACAGGCTTTACATCGGGGTGTTTGAAACCGGTTATTTTTTACCGGGTGGGTTGATCCGCGATATATTGCGGAATGGTCGCTGCACAGGGCGCTGCCGGTCGGTGGTGCGGGAACCGCAGGATGGAAGCCCCAGAGAGGCGGGAAAGTGGAATGCCCTTCTCATCGTCCTGGATAGGCCTGATTGTGGGGGAGGTATATAATTACATCCTTTTTCCTTCTGGTCGCTGGTATGGATATTTAAGAAAAGACTGTCTGGATATCTGGTTCTCCGGAAATCCCCCCCGGAGAAGGGTAGGATTATATATTTTTACGTCCTACCTAGGTAATCAGGTACAGTTGAATACTTTTCAGGACTGGTAACTTTAATTATTGCTATTAGTGTTGTTCTATGTAATATTTAATATGTCTCTTTTGCAGCCCTTCTTTCCCGGGGGACAACTCCTGACGGGCAGCGGAGAGAAACCCTTTTTAATGATTGAGTTCAATTATTTGAACTATTGAATCCCGATTTTAAAATATCCAATTGGGAATATATTTGATATTAATATTACTTTTTGCAAAAAAATCCGCCTTATTTCGCAAATTTTATTAATAGCTCTCCTTCTACTCTTATAGTCCCTTTTGGGACGTGCAGTAGCGGCCTTCAGGGATCTAAAACAGATGACTGTCATGATCCCTTGCATGAACGGAACGTATTGAACAAGGGTAAAAGGATGAAATACTATGGCTAAATACACGGAAACAATCGATCTCTATTCTGATGACGGGAAGCTGCTCAAGAGCGGCGTCACCCTCGACAGAATCAGCCCGCTGGTTAACCCGGCCACAGGTAAGATCATCGACCTGACCAAGAGGACAATCAGCGTAAACCTCGGCGGCATCCAGGATGCACTCAAGGTTGGCAAGCTTGGAAAGGGCAAGATCAAGGGAAGAGAACTCGACCTCCCCATCATGGAGAACAAGGACGCGATCGTCGCCAAGATCAAGGAGATGATCCAGGTCGAGGAGGGTGACGACACCGAGATCATGGAGTTCAACGGTGGAAAGCTTCTGCTTGTCCAGGTTCCGACGAAGCGCCTGGTCAACGCGTCCACCTACGACGCCGCGATCACCTCGGTTGCAGCCGCGACCACCTTCTCGATCGTCGACCAGTTCAACATCGACGCCTTCAATGCATCCACCGTCAAGGCGGCCTGCTGGGGCGGCTACCCCCACACGCAGGACATGGAAGGTGCGCTTGTCACGTCGATCCTGACGATCCCCCAGAACAACGAGGGTATCGGCTACGCGCTCCGGAACATCCCCGTCAACCACACGGTCATGATGACCGGCAGGAACGCTCTGCAGGGTGCAGCACTCTCGTCCACCCTCGAGACCGCCGGTATCTTCGAGATGGGATCCGCTGTCGGGCCGTTCGAGCGCGCCCAGCTGCTCGCCTACGCCTACCAGGGCCTGAACGCGAACAACATGGTCTATGATCTCGTCAAGGCAAACGGCCAGACGGGAACCGTTGGTACGGTCGTCCAGAGCCTGGTCGAGCGCGCCATCGAGGACAAGGTCATCGCTCCGGGCAAGAAGGGCGGGTACTTCCAGTTCTACGACACGAAGGACCCCATGCTCTGGAACGCCTACGCAGCCGCAGGAACCATGGCAGCCACCATCGTCAACTGTGGTGCCGGACGGTTCGCCCAGGCGGTCTCCGCGACGCTCCTCTACTTCAACGACCTGCTCGAGCACGAGACCGGTCTCCCGAGCACCGACTACGGCCGTGTCATGGGTACCGCCGTCGGGTTCTCGTTCTTCAGCCACTCGATCTACGGTGGTGGCGGCCCCGGTATCTTCAACGGCAACCACGTCGTGACCCGGCACGCCAACGGCGTGGCTATCCCGTGTGTGGTCGCTGCGGCGGCACTCGACGCCGGAACCCAGATGTTCTCGCCCGAGAGCACCTCCAAGCTCTTTGCCGACACCTACGGTAAGATCGACGTCTTCAACAAGCCGATCGACCAGATCGCAAACGGAGCCTGAGCGAGCAGAGATTCGAATGACGAACGCCGCATTTCCGCAGGTCCGGATTGTGCCCATACGGATGCTCAAGCCCGCGACCGCAGAACGCCTGCTCAATATGCTTGCCGGCATCGCCGGTATCCGCCGGATGATGATCCACGGGCCCGGCCTCCCGAAGAAAGTCCCGTACGGGCCGGCACGGGGAAGCCCGAACCCTCACTCCGACCGCAAAGCGATCCGCGTCGCCGACGCTGAGATTGCGCTGCGCGTCCAGGTGGGCACGGTCATCCTGGAAGTCGAGGACGCCTCCGCTATCGAGGAGATTCGATCGCTCTGCGACGATTTCTTTGTGGAGTTCCCCTACCTGCTCCAGGAAGGCAGGTTCATGAAGACCGCCCCGACGCTCGTGGACTACGCGAAGTATGGGCCGGACGCCGATACATCGCTCGTCGGTCTCACGGATCCCCGGAATGGGGAGAAACCGGTGGTTATCCGGACGGAACAGTGACACGAGGCGCATAAAATCCGGAAATATGGCTGTAACTCATTCAAGACAGGAAATGGATAAGATATCAATCACTTTGAGGTGAATGAAAATGGCATACAAGCCCCAGTACGGTCCCGGGACATCGGTTGTCGCCGAGAACCGGCGCAAACAGATGAACCCCAACCAGAAGCTTGAGAAGGTTCGTTCCGTAACGGATGAGGACATCGTGCTGATCCTCGGCCACAGGGCTCCCGGATCGGCATACCCGACGGCTCACCCCCCGCTCGCCGAGCAGCAGGAGCCCAACTGCCCCATGCGCAAGCTCGTCAAGCCCACCGAGGGTGCCAAGGCCGGCGACCGCGTCCGCTACATCCAGTTCGCGGACTCGATGTTCAACGCTCCCTCGCAGCCCTACCAGCGGACCTACACCGAGATGTACCGCTTCCGTGGTATCGACCCCGGTACGCTCTCCGGCCGTCAGATCGTCGAGTGCCGCGAGCGTGACCTGGAGAAGTACTCCAAGGAACTCATCGAGACCGAGATGTTCGACCCTGCCCTCGTCGGCATCCGCGGTGCGACCGTGCACGGCCACTCGCTCCGTCTCGCCGAAGACGGCATGATGTTCGACATGCTCCAGAGGAACGTCCTCGGCGATGACGGCATCGTCAAGTACGTCAAGAACCAGATCGGCGAGCCTCTCGACCGTGCGGTTGCCGTCGGCAAGCCCATGGACCAGAAGTGGCTCAAGGCGCACACGACGATCTACCACTCGCTCGTAGGAACCCCCTACCGTGACGACACCGAGTACATCGAATACGTCCAGCGCATCCACTCGCTGAGAACGAAATACGGCTTCATGCCGAAAGAGGAGTGATTACAATGGCAAAGATTGAAAGATCCCAGAAGCTCTTCCTGAAGGCTCTCAAGGAGAAGTTCCAGGGCCAGGACGTCGAGTCTGAGACCGCCGAGTTCTACAAGTTCAACGGTGTCCGCCAGTCTCCCCGTAAGATGGAGTTCATGAAGGCGAGCCGCGCCGTCGAGATGGACCGTGGCATCGCCATGTACGACCCCGAGCGCTGCCACCTTGGCGGTATCCCGATGGGCCAGCGCCAGCTGATGACCTACGAGGTCTCCGGCACCGGCGTCTTTGTGGAGGGTGACGACCTGCACTTCGTCAACAACTCTGCGATGCAGCAGATGTGGGACGATATCCGCAGGACCGTCATCGTCGGAATGGACCTTGCTCACCAGACCCTGCAGAAGCGTCTGGGTAAAGAGGTCACTCCCGAGACGATCAACGAGTACCTCCACATCCTGAACCACGCGATGCCCGGCGGCGCCGTCGTCCAGGAACACATGGTCGAGACCCACCCCGGCCTCGTCGACGACTGTTACGTCAAGGTCTTCACCGGCGACCAGGAGCTCGCAGACGACATCGAGCCCCAGTTCCTCCTGAACATCGAGAAGCTCTTCCCCGCAAAGCAGGCCGAGGAACTCAAGGCCGAAGTCGGCAAGAGCATGTACCAGGCAATCCACATCCCGACCGCGGTCTCGAGGACCTGCGACGGTGGAACGACCTCCCGGTGGTCTGCGATGCAGATCGGTATGTCCTTCATCGCTGCCTACCGCATGTGCGCCGGCGAAGCAGCCGTCGCCGACCTCTCCTACGCTGCGAAGCACGCAGGCGTCGTCAACATGGGTTCCGTCCTGCCCGCCCGGCGTGCCCGTGGCCCGAACGAGCCCGGCGGTATCAAGTTCGGTGTCTTCTCGGATATCGTCCAGGCAAACCGCAAGTACCCCAACGACCCCGCGAAGGCTGCCCTTGAGGTCGTCGGCGCCGGAACCATGCTCTACGACCAGATCTGGCTCGGCTCCTACATGTCCGGCGGTGTCGGATTCACGCAGTACGCAACCGCGGCCTACACCGACAACATCCTCGACGAGTTCACCTACTACGGTATGGACTACATCAAGGACAAGTACAAGGTCGACTGGCGCAACCCGGGCGCGAAGGACAAGATCAAGCCGACCCAGGAGATCGTCAACGACCTCGCAACCGAGGTTACCCTCAACGCCATGGAGCAGTACGAACAGTTCCCGACCATGATGGAGGACCACTTCGGCGGTTCCCAGCGTGCCGGTGTCATCGCCGCCGCATCCGGTCTGACCTGTTCCATCGGTACCGGCAACTCGAACGCCGGTCTGAACGGATGGTACCTCTCCATGCTCCTGCACAAGGACGGATGGTCGCGTCTCGGCTTCTTCGGCTACGACCTCCAGGACCAGTGCGGTTCCGCGAACTCCCTCTCCATGGAGTCCGACCGCGGTCTGATGGGAGAACTGCGTGGCCCGAACTACCCGAACTACGCGATGAACGTCGGACACCAGGGCGAGTACGCCGCTATCGTCGGTGGTTCCCACTACGGGCGCGGCGACGCGTTCTGCTACAGCCCGCTCGTGAAGGTCTGCTTCGCCGACCCGAGCCTGAGGTTCGACTTCGCCGAGCCCCGCCGCGAGTTCGCGAAGGGTGCCATCCGCGAGTTCATGCCCGCCGGCGAGCGCTCGCTCATCATCCCGGCGCGGTAAACAACTCCATAACCCCTTTTATTTGCACGTCCTCATAATCCGCGATCGCAAACATTCCTGCCGATCAGCTGGAGAAGGTGGAGCGAGTGGTTCTCACTCGCCCACGTATTATGAGCCCACACATTCATATCACGAAGTCTGCTTGTTTTTAGTAATTTGTTCGCACTACCGGTCATTCCGGTCGCCATGATGCCCGCCCCGGCCGGCGGGAGGCGCGCGGGGGTTGGGGCGGGGCGCGTGGTGTTGGTGGGTGAAATCCCTGTTGCAGAGATGCTCTATACTCGGGGGTGCCTGGGGATCCGGGCAAGTTTGAGAATCGGAGACTAAAGCCGGAAAACGGCTTCCAAGGGATATCGCCATTGGGGTGGGGCTGACGGGGAGTGCGAGCGAAGCGAGTTTGAGCACCGCCAGGTGCGAAGGGGGAGCATCCCCCCTCCCCTGTCTCTACCCCGTAAGGCTCTACCTTTGACCCCACTCGAAGACCTTCGGTCTTCTCAAACTCCAGACGTCCCGTCCGTCGCACCCCGCCCGGCCTCCGGCCTCCTCCCCCGCACCTTCGCACCTGCGGTGCTCGAACTCCGTTCCTGATGGAACATCGTTCTTCGGTGCTCATGCTCCGGCCCATGGCCCGTCGCACCCCGCTCCAGGGGGCGGGGGCAGTGCGTGGCGATACCCCCACGGTCCAGTGCATGGAGTATTTCCACGGATCTAACGTGCCCGGTTGTTGTAGGGAGCCGTTTTCGGGTTTTTATATAGCCATTGTGATGATCCAGGAAAGCCGCTCCCGTCCCATATCCGGCACCCATGCAGACCCTCTCTCACCCCTGCACTTTCGCCCCGCGCCACCAAACCCCTATACCACCGGACTCCCAACACTCCCGTAAGAAACCGGGAGGACTTCAAAGAGTGACAACCGGCGGCAGGATCGTCCTGCACGTGGATATGGATAGTTTCTTCGCCTCCGTCGAGGTCCGCCGCGACCCGTCCCTTGCCGGGAGGCCGGTGATCGTCGGTGCCGACCCGAAGGGAGGTGCGGGCCGCGGGGTCGTGAGCACCTGTTCCTACGAAGCCCGCCGCTACGGGGTGCACTCCGGCATGCCGATCTCGCGGGCATACGACCTCTGCCCGCACGGCGTCTACCTCCCGGTGGATCGCCCGTTCTATGTCAGAGTTTCGGAAGAGATCATGGCGATCCTCTCCCGGCACACCGGACGCATCGAGCAGGTGAGCATCGACGAGGCTTACCTCGATGTCGGCGGTGCCGGCAGTTTCCCGGCAGCGGAAGCGCTCGCCGCCCGGATCAAGGAGGAGATCCGGCAAGAGACGGGGCTCACCTGCTCGGTGGGCGTCGCCCCGGGCAAGGCGGTGGCGAAGATCGCCTCCGACTATGACAAACCCGACGGGCTGACGGTCGTCCGTCCGGACGAGGTCGCCGGGTTCCTCGCCCCCCTGCCGGTGGAAAAAATCCCCGGGATCGGGAAGAAGACCGGCGAGGATCTCCGGCAGATGGGCATCCTGACCGTCGGCGACCTTGCACGCCGCGACGTCCAGGAGGTCATCGCCCGGATGGGGAGACCTGGCGTCCGGGTACACCGCCTCGCCCGGGGGATCGACGACGGCGAGGTTCAGGGCCGGGAGGGGTGCAAATCCATCTCCCGGGAGACGACGTTTGAAGCGGACACCGCCGATCCACCCGTCCTCGCGGAAACCCTCGCCGAACTTGCGGACGACGTCGCCGGGACGCTCCGTGCCGAGAGCCTCCGGTGCCGGACCGTCACCGTCAAGGTCCGGTACCGCGGCTTTCAGACGCATACCCGGTCGCGGACGCTCCCGCGGTTCACCAGCGATCCGGGGACGATCCGGCGGGCCGCATCCGGCCTTCTCCTGCCGTTTCTCAACGGCGAGCCCGTCCGCCTTATCGGGGTCAGGCTCTCGGCGCTCGAGGGCGGGCGCACCCGGCAGGCGTCGATCGACGAGTTTCTCTCCTGAACCATCCTGCGAAGCGAACGTTCTTTATCGGGGGTGCGCACCATGGTGCCGGTATGCCCGATATCTGGACGGTGCTGCTGGTCGCCGTCGTCATTCTCCTCTTCGCGGTGCCGGTCGTCCAGCAGCAGGTGACCCGTGCCCGCCGCCTGCGGGCGATCCGGGATCTCGAAGCCGAGCGGCATACCCGGGTCGTCGCCCTCATCCACCGGCAGGAGCGGATCGGGTTTCTCGGCATCCCGCTCTTCCGCTACATCGACATCAACGACTCCGAAGAGGTTCTCCGGGCGATCCGGCTCACCTCACCTGAGATGCCGATCGACCTCATCGTCCACACCCCCGGCGGCCTGGTCCTCTCGTCGGAGCAGATCGCGATGGCCCTCCGGCGCCACAAGGGAAAGGTGACGGTCTTTGTCCCGCACTACGCCATGTCGGGCGGGACGCTCATCTGCCTCGCGGCGGACGAGGTGGCGATGGACGAGAACGCCGTGCTCGGCCCGGTCGACCCCCGGATCGGGGAGTACCCGGCGGCTTCGCTCCTGCGTGTTCCGCGTCTGAAACCCCCGGAGGAGATCGACGACGAGACGTTCATCCTGGTCGACATCGCGGCCAAGGCCCAGACCCAGATGCGGGAGTTCGTGGCCGATCTCCTCCGGGAAAAGATGGACGCCGGACGGGCGGACAGCCTCGCGCGTCTGCTCTCGGGGGGGACGTGGACGCACGACTACCCGATCACCTTCGAGCAGGCCCGGGAACTCGGGCTCCCCGTCACTTCAGGCATGCCCGCCGGTATCTACCGGCTGATGGACCTCTTCCCCCAGGCGATGCCCCGCCGTCCGTCGGTCGCCTACGTCCCGATCCCCTACCGCGAAGAGAAGAAGGGGTGACGTCTTGCCGCATCCCTCGCAAAAGCAATTTCTATGTCCCGATGCCAACACTTCTCTGTCCGCGCCGCAGTCCGCGGCCGTGCCGGACAGGAGGCAGTTAATGACGACTACAACGACGATGCGCCTGATTCTCGCTTGCCTGTTTATAGCGGCGGTGCTCCTCTCCGCCGGGTGCACCGGAGAAGAGCAGTCTTCCATGGGGCAGGCAGTCACGGAGTTCCGGAGCGAGACCTCCGGTTACGACGACCGTGTGGAGTTCCGGTTCGTCCCGGACTCCGATGATCCGGGAACCTACAGCGCAACCTGCACGATCGAGCGTGACGTCTCATGGGGCACCACCATCGAGACCCGGGAGAACGTGCGATATGAGGGTATCTCCCGTGCGAACCCCATCGAGATCGTCATCCCGCGCGAGGATCCCCTTGACCGCGTAGCGCTTGAGATCGAGATCCGGAACACTGCAGGCGACATTTTGCACCAGAGCCGGACGTCCGTGGCCCCCGCGACGCCCGTCCCGACGCCGCCGTGATCCGCGGGATGGGTGGACAACCACTTATCCCGTTCCACGACCCACCTTCTTTAGATCGTGAGCACCGAGATTCAACTCTGCCTGGATGCGTTTGATCGTTCGCGCCCCCCTCTTTGCGGGGACGATCCCGCCCGGAACGGGTTTCGCCGGCTCTGCTGCCGGTGCGCTTTTGCCGTGAGGAGCGGCGGCCTCATCTACTGCGAACGCTTCGAGACTCCCATCCGGGCGCGGGAGAAGTACGGTCTTTCGGGGTGGAAAGAGATTCGCAACGCCGTGCTTGAGCGCGACGGGAACCGGTGCACCGTCTGCGGCGGGGGAGAGGACCTCCATATCCACCATATCGACCGCGATCCCACGAACGATGATCCGTCAAACCTCATCACGCTCTGCGGCATCTGCCATGCCCGGGTGCATACCGAGCTCCGCCGCGAGGGAGGGATCGGACGGGTGGCGCGGGTGCTTCCGGTAGCACGGTGTCGTTTGGAGTGACACACCCGGCAGGACCCTCCCGAAACCCGACAGGTCTACCTGCCGGGTCCGGTTGCGGGGGTAACGGTTATATTATATGCGCGCTACCAGTTGCGTGACCATGGGGGGAATGTCCGGCGTGAGCATTACAGAGAGGCTCTTCGGCAGGAGCGAACCCGGAGACCGGGAAGGCGCCTGCACCGATACCACAGTGAGCAGAAAAGCCGTCTCCCTTGCGCAGCAAGGGCGGTTTCGCGAGGCGATCGATTGTTTCGACCGGGTGCTCGAAACTGACCCGGCGAACGTGAAGATGTGGAACAACAAAGGAGTCTTTCTCGACCTTCTGGGGCGAGACCAGGATGCTCTGGACTGCTGGGAGAAGGCGCTCTCGATCGACCCGGGTTTTGCTCCCGCCTGGGTCTCCCGGGGGATGCTGCACCGGCGCCGCAACCGGCTCGAGGAGGCGCTCGCCTGCTACAACCGGGCGGTGGAGCTCAATCCGGACTCCACGGTCGCCTGGTACAACCGGAGCGGCGTCTTCGTCGCGATGCACCGCCTGGACGATGCGGTCGCCTGTTACGAGCGCGTTCTCGCGATCGACCCCCACTTCGTGGCGGCCTGGACGGATCTCGGCTACGCTCACTTCCTCGGGCACCGGCACGAGGAGGCAATCGCCTGCTACGATCGCGCCATCGCCGACGATCCCGGAAGCGTTCGGGTCTGGAGCCTGAAGGGCGGCGCCCTCTACGCGCTCGGGGAGTACCGCAAATCGCTCGAATGCTTCGATCAGGTCCTCTCGATCGACCCGAAGTATGCCGCCGGGTGGAGCATGAAGTGCAGTGTCCTCTACCACCTCGGGATGTACCGGCACGCGCTTGCGTGCGCCGACAAGGCGCTCGAGATAAATCCCTCCTGCGAACTGACCGGACAGGTCCGAAAGATGCTCCTCTCCCTCATCCAGAAGTGGTGAGGGCCGTCCAACCATGAGTCGCGGCGCCGGGAACTCTCCCCCGGGGGAGACTCCGACCGTCTATTACCCGGCGACGCCAACAGGTGGATGTAATCCATGCCGGTCGATCAGATTCCCATAGGCACCTTCTCGCGTATCACCCATCTCTCGCAGAAAGCGCTCCGCCTCTACGACGAGCGGGGGCTCCTCGCCCCTGCGGCGAGAGACATCTGCACGGGATACCGCTACTACACCTGCCCCCAGGTCGAGCGGGGCATCCGTATCCGAAACCTGCTCTGGCTCGGGTTCGGCCTCTCCGAGGTGGAAGCCATCCTCGAGGCGCGGGAACGCGGCGATGCCGCAACGATCCGGGAGCACTTCGCACGGCGTCTCGCCGCAACCGAGCGGGAGGCCGGCCGGCTGCATGCGATTGCAGAGGCCCTGCGCAAACAGCAGCAGGACCCGTTCAACGGAGGATTCAGTATGTCGATTACCGAACCTGTTATCAAGGATATCCCCGCCGTGCGGGCGCTCAGCCTCAGGGAGCGGGGTGTTTACCAGGAGGCGATCCCGAGAATGATCGGGGAACTATTCGGTTACGTCTGTCCTGAGGGAGGACGGCAGCCGGCTGCAAGGATTGCCGGGCCGATCATGTTCATCTGTCACGACGAGGAGTACCGGGAGACGGACGCGGATATCGAGGTGGCGATCCCGATCACCGGGTCGGTCAACCTCGAGGGGACGGCCGCCGGGGTCGTGACCCTTCCGGGCGGCCGGTTCGTCTCGGTGCTCCACACGGGCCCCTACCCCGGGGTGGGGAAGGCTTACGAGCGACTCTTTGGCTACATGGGCGAGCGCCGCCTGGCGTTGGCCGGCCCCTCGCGGGAACTCTACCTCAACGACCCTGCCGAGGTGCCAGAGGAGGACCTCCTGACCGAGGTCCAGTTCCCGGTGGAAGACCTTCCCCCGTCTCCCTGAAGGGAGCGGTCACTCTCCCGTGACCTCGAAGACGTGGCAGCCCCACCCGGGGATGTCGAGGAAAAGGCCGGGCGAGAGGAGGCTTCCCCCTTCCCGGTTGTACTGCGCCGGCCCCATGAGGTCCCGGAGCCGGACCGCCTTCCCCGCGAGGTCCGCCCATGGGAACGGGACGTAGCACTGCCCCCGGTCGGGAGCGTAGTTGACGGCGACGAGAGAGCGCTCTCCTCTGTGTTCCCAGGCGAAGGCGACATACCCGTCGTGGGAGGGGTTGCCTTCCCAGGCGGGATTGCAGTCGAGGAGCCGCCACTCCCCGTCCCGGAATACCGGCAGGCGCAGGCAGGTCAAGAGCCCCCGGTAGAACTCTTCTATGGCCCGGTCGGCCGGCTCCCTTGGTTCCCGGCAGAGGTGGACGGGGATCTTCTTGTGCCGCCCGGAGAGCTGCCCCCGGTGAAAGAACCGCAGGCCGGGGCAGAGGAAGGCGAGGACGGCGGCGGCCCGATGGCGGTCGGGTGGAAAGACCGCCGCCGCCCGGTTCTCGTCGTGGTTCTCGAGGAACCGGACGGATCTCCGTTGATACTCCGGGTCAGCCCAAAAATGCTCCCGCACCGGCCTTGCCGCTCCGTTCCGGAGCCGGTCGTAGAGCCGTTTGTCGTAGGTGTAGTCGAACCCCTGCTGCTGGAGCGTCCACTCGAGATCCCAGTAGACCTCCGCCATGAAGAGAAAGCCCGGGTGCTCTCTGTGGACGCCTTCGATCGCCCGGGGCCAGAAGGGTTCCATCTCCCGCCCCCAGGTCCGGCGGAAGACCACCGGGAGGACGAGCATCGCCATATCGCACCGGAGACCGTCGCACTGCCCCGCAATCCTCTGCAGTTCGGCGATCATCGCCTCCTGCAAGGCCGGATTGCCGTAATCGAGCTGCAGGGTGTCGGGCCAGCCGCCGGAGTAGGGGTCCCGGCCGTGGGCGAAGACGGCCGGGCCGTCGGGAAGATTCACCCGGGTGAACTCCTGCGGCCGGCGGGCGAGTTCCTCCTCCGTGCCGTGAACGTAGTAATCCGGGTGATTCCGCACCCAGGGGTGGTCTGGAGCGGTGTGGTTCGGGACGAAGTCGAGCAAGAGGAGGATTCCGTGCCGGTGCAGGCGGTCGCGGAACCGGGGGAGTGCCTCCGGCTCCCCGAGTTCGGGGTGGAGGAGATAGCCTGATATGGCGAAGGGGGAGCCGCAGATGTCCTCCTCGTCGAGATCGGGGAGCAGGCACCGGTACCCGGCGAGCCACTGCTCGTTCGAGCGGGAGACCCGGAGCCCGGCCTCCCCGGTCTCCCAGGCCCCCATGAGGTAGACCCGGGAGAAGCCGCACCCGGCCAGTTCCGCGAGCCGGGAATCGGGGATGTCGTCGAGCGTGAGGCGGCGCCCGGCCTCTCTGCCGAGGCGGCGGAGCAGGACGCGGGCGTTGACCTCGTAGAGGGCGGGGTGGCGTGGGGTGTTCATGACTGCGGCGTTCTGAACGTATGGATGGATAATGGTATCCGCCGGACTTCGCTCCTGTGGGGAGGTCGCTGCTCGCACCTGGCGGTGCTCACGCTCCGGCCCTGCGGCCCGTCGCACCCTGCGGGGGAGTCGTCCTTCGAAAACGCGAAGCGTTTTCTCGAACTCCGGCCCTGCGGCCCGTCGTTTTCACCACACACCGGAGTGGAGGTCGTCGTCACGGAAAAACCCCCGAAACGACCGGGTGCCCTGCACCGCGTCGATGACCAGGGTGTTCGTCGCCCGCATGAACGCCGCGAGCGGCGCGTGCATCCGGGCGTCGAGGCAGCGGTAGACGAAGTTCCGGAGCGCTGTCTCCGCCCGCAGTTCGGGGATGAGGCGCCGGCGGAGGAGGGCGGTATAGGTCGCGGCGAGCGGTGCTCCGGCGGTAAGGTGGCGGTCGGCGGCGTGGGCGGCGAGTTCCGCCGTCCGGTGGGCGTAGAAGATCCCCTCCCCGAGGAGCGGGCCCGTAAACCCGCCCGCGTCGCCGACGAGAACCGTCTCCCCGTGCGCCGGGGAGGGGATGCAGTTCCCGAGCGGCAGGAGGTATCCCGCTGGTTTCCGGTCAGCGAACGCGGAGAGCCCGACTGACTTCAGGAACGCTTCGAGTTCCCTGCGGAGACCGTTCCTGTTCACCGATAGCAGCCCCCCGATCCCCACGATGATCGCCTCCCTGTTCGGGAAGACCCACCCGTAGCCCCACCGGCAGGCGCCGAGGGCCAGGTGGGGCGTCGCGAGGCCGTTATCCAGGCGGATCGGGCCGTCCTGGTTTACGAGCGCCTCTGCCTCCCTGCGGGGGATTACAAGTTCCAGTGTCCACCCGAGGTTGTTGTGCCATCGCTTCCTGTCGACGACGCTCTGTGGGAGGGTGCGTCTGACCCGGCTGTGAACTCCGTCCGCCCCGATGATGACCCGGGCTGAATACCGGTCGCCGTCCGATGTCGTGACGGTCCGGCGGGCGTGGTCGATCTCTGCCGCTTCCGCGCCGGTGTGGACTTCCGCCCCTGCCCGTGCCGCCATCTTTGCAAGAAAAGCGTCGTAGCGTTCCCTGCCGGTGAAGTAGACCGGCTCATCAAGGTCTTCGGCGAGGATGCGCCTGCTCCCGATGTAGAGTGCGTACCCCGTCCCGGCGAAGTCGAGCAGCCCTTCCCGCCGGAGAGCAGCGACCGGGAGAGAAAAAGCCCGGTCGAGAAATCGGACGGTTTTCTGGCTGAGGCAGCCCCCGCAGACCTTGTTCCGCGGATACGCCCGCCGCTCGAGGAGCGCCACGCTGTGCCCGGACTCCCCGAGCAGGCAGGCGGCGGTGCTCCCGGCGGGCCCGCCGCCGACGACCACCGCATCGTATTCGGGCCGACCCTTCATCTCCTCTCTCCTTGCGGTGATAGATTCCGGCGCAGACCATATCTCTTTCCCCCGGGAGTGGAGACCGCCCCCCGGACACTTTCACACTCCGCGGAGCAGGCTCTTTTACTCGCAGGCCGATGCTACCCGTATGTCCGTTGCGGAGCAGAAACTTGCCTATCTCACCGCTGCCGGGCGGTTCGATATCTGCAGCCCGGGCGAGTGCCTTCAACTTCTCCCGGTCGCAGTCGAGACCCGAAAGGCCTCTTCCGCTCCGGAAATTCTGCCTGTTCCGCTCGAAAATTTCCGCAACTCGCAGGAAATACCGGATCCCCCGGTTTCCACCTCCCGCACGGCCGCAACCGGGACCCGGGAAGTTTCTCAGGCTCCCGCTCCGCGAACGGTCGCCCCCTATATCTCCTACAACCGCCGGACGGGGGGGTGCGGGCGGATGCTCAAGATGCTTCTCAACGGCACCTGCGCTTACGACTGCGCCTATTGCCCCGTCCGTACCCAGCGGGAGCCGGTGAGTTACTCTCCCCGGGAGTTCGCCGACACTTTCCTCCGCCTCTGGCAGGACGGGCTCGTCGAAGGGCTCTTTTTGAGCTCCGGCATCCCCCGGGACGTCGACTACGTGATGCACGACCTCGTGGAGACGGGGGAGACCCTGCGCCGCCGGGGTTACGGCGGGTATCTCCACCTGAAGATCCTTCCCGGCGCAACCCGGGCGGATATCCACGACGCCGCTCGCGTGGCCGACCGGATCAGCATCAACCTGGAGACGACGTCGCCCGACCGCCTCGGGGGCATCGCCGGGGTGAAGGACTACCGGCAGGATATCCTGAAGCGCCAGTCATGGGTGGCGGAGGAGAAGCCCGGCGGCCACACCACGCAGCTCGTTGTCGGGGCTGCGGACGAGACCGATGCGGAGATCCTCTCCTGCCTTGCCGACCAGTACCGACGTGTCCGGCCTTCCCGGGTCTACTTCTCGGCGTTCCGCTCCCTCCCCCGGACTCCCCTCGCAACGCACCCCGATACGCCGGCATGGCGGGCGCAGCGGTGGTACCAGGCCGACTTCCTGCTCCGGGACTACGGGATCACGGCCGACGAGCTCCGGGCTGCTCTCGACGAGAGGGGTTTCTTCGCAAACCGCGACCCGAAAGTTGTTCTTGCGGCCGGGAGGATGCCGGTGAACGTCAACCTCGCCCCGCGCCGCGACCTCCTCCGCGTCCCCGGGATCGGGCCGAAGGCCGCGGACCGGATCCTCGGCCTGCGAAGAGTGCGGCCGTTCGCCTCCCCGGCCGACCTTGCGCGTGCCGGTGTCCGGGGGAAGGCCGCCGCGCGCCACCTCACGTTCGGCGACCGGGACACTATCCAGACGAAACTCTTCCCGTAACTGCCCGTTCGGTTTCTTGAAAAATAGTGGGGTTATCTGACCTTCCCGAATTCGGTGCTCACGTCTGCGGCCGACCGATAACTCCGGTCCTCAAACAGCTCGAGTGCCGCGATCACGCCCTCCGGCGCGTCGTTCTTCCGGGCATGGGTTATGAGGTCCTGCCTTCCCGCCGGGTAGTCCATGCCCTTGAGGTAGACCTGCAGATCGGCGGCCGAGATGTGCGTAAGCGACGGTGCCGCCGTCCCGGTCTTGCGAACATCCCCGGCAGGCGTCTCGATCCCGGTCGGCTGCCGGGTGCGTGCCTCGCCGCCGAACTCCGCGCTCACGTCGGCAGCCGAACGGTAGGTCCGGTCGGGAAACCCTTCGAGCGTCGTGAGCACGCTCTCCGGGGCATCGTTCTTCCGGGCGTGGGTTACGAGATCCTGCTTTCCTGCGGGGTAGTCCATGCCCTTGAGGTAGACCTGCAGGCCGGCGGCCGAGAGGTGTCCGGGAGCCGCCCCCGTCGTCGTGGGCCGTTCGGCCTCCGTCACCGGCCGGGTCTCCACCTCTTCGACGACGGTCTCGCGGGGCGCGGTCCCGGCACCGGGCACCACCGTCTCGACCCTGCCCTTCTCCACGTCCTCGGCCTTCATCATGGACTCGAGCGTCGGCGCATGCGCCTCCGTCACCGGCCGGGTCTCCACCTCCTCGACGACGGTCTCGCGGGACGGGGCCGTCGTTACGGGCACCGCCGTCCGTGCCCGGGTCTCTTCCACCTCCTCGGCCCGTATCGGCATCTCCTCCCGGGGTGCCCGCTCCCGCACCTCCACCCGCTCCGTCGTGACGACCTCGCGGGGCGGCGGCTCCGTTCGGGTCACGGCCCGGGCCTCCTCCTGGCTCGGGGGGCCCATGGGACGTCTCGACTCGATCAGGCTCCAATTCGCTTCTCTCGGCCAATCCCCCTCCGAGAACCCGGGTTCGTTGTCGAGCCGGTACTTGCTGATGTTCGCCACGAAGACATCGTCCCCCGGCCGGTAGACCATGGCCTCGATGGGGATCGCGAAGTGCTTCGCTCCGAGGCCGAACATGCCGCCCGTCCTGAGCACCGCGTACGCCACTCTTCCCGTGGGCAGGCCGACCCGCAGGCTCGAGATCTCGCCGAGATCATAACCTTCCGGGTTCTTCACCCGCTTCCCTACGACGTCTTCGGATGAGAAGAAATCCTGCCCCTCCGTCCTTCGCACCTGCTGCTCCAGAATCGTTTCAGCCATTGCAACCACCATATCCCTGGCGTGCATCCGAAGGCGATCTTCACCTTCGCGCAGAGCGGGCGATGCGTGTTGTGACTATTTAACAGTTCCCCGGTTCCGGCACCGGGGTACCGGCGAAGCGTTATCCGGCGTAAAATGGGCATGCGGGGGAGGCCGGGAGGGGTGTTTCCCGGCTCCCACCCGCAGGCGGGTTCCCCGTCACCTGATCTTTCCGAACTCCGAGCTCACATCTGCGGCGGACTGATACGTCCGGTCGGAGAACCCCTCGATCGTCGTGATCACGTCCTGTGGGGCGTTATTCTTCCGTGCCTGGGCGACGATCTCATGTTTGCCCGCCGGGTAGTCCATGCCCTTGAGGTAGACCTGCAGGTCGGCGGCGGAGAGACGGGTGAGGGAAGGCGCTCTCGTCCGGGTCTCGGGCCGCTCCTCGACGATGGTCTCTCTTCGAACCTCCTCGGTGACGGTTTCAGGCCGGATCGTCTCCTCCCGCCGCGTCTCCATCCCGGTCGGCTGCTCGCCACGGGTCTCCCTGCC
This sequence comes from Methanoculleus sediminis, assembly GCF_001017125.1. GTDB lineage: Archaea > Halobacteriota > Methanomicrobia > Methanomicrobiales > Methanoculleaceae > Methanoculleus > Methanoculleus sediminis. The sequence goes on from NZ_JXOJ01000001.1 coordinate 186,380, forward strand.
GAACTCCGTGCTCACATCAGCGGCGGACTGATACGTCCGGTCGGAGAAGCCCTCGATTGCCGTCATCACGTCATCCGGAGCGTTGTTCTTCCGGGCATGGGTGATGAGATCCTGCCTCCCTGACGGGTAGTCCATGCCCTTGAGGTAGACCTGCAGGTCGGCGGCGGAAAGGCGGATGCGAGGCGGCACCGTCCTCCGGGTCGCGGGTGCCTCTTCGCGTACTTCCTTCATGGCAGTAGTCTCGTATGCCTCTTCCACGGTGGTTTCGCGAACCTCTCTTGCAGGCGTCTCGATCCCGGTCGGCTGCCGGGTGCGGGCCTCGCTGCCGAACTCCGCGCTCACGTCGGCGGCCGAACGGTATGTACGGTCGTTGAAGTTCTCAAGTTCCGTGATCACGCTCTGCGGCGCATTGCTCTGCCGGGCACGGGAAACGAGATCCTGTTTGCCTGCCGGATAGTTCATTCCCGCAAGATAGGTCTGCAGGCCGGCGGCCGAGAGGCGCCCGGCGGAAGGTCCCGGTGTCATAAGCGACCGTTCGGCCTCCGTCACCGGCCGGGTCTCCATCGCGGCCGGCGGCTCCCTCCTGACCTCCTCGACGACGGTCTCGCGGGGCGCGGTCTCGACTATGCGCTCCCTGTGAACCGGCTTGACCCCGGACTCCCGGGGGGGCGGGGCCTCCGTTGTCACCGGCCGCTCCTCGACGGGCTGCGTCGTCGGCTGCTCTCCCCAGCCGCGTGCGACCGTCTGAACGGGCGGCGGCGTCGGAACGACCCTCTCTCCGGCAGGGGACGTGGTCTCCACCGGTCTCGTTGCGCCTGCCACTGCTGCGCCGGTGGCCGCTGCTGCAGCCGTGCCCACCCCTCGTGACGGCGGAACCTCCCTCTCCGTTACCGGGGCCGCGGGCTCCGCTGCCGCACGTGCCGGGGGCGATGTCCTGACCAGATTCCAGTTCGCCTCGCGCGGCATCCTGTCCCGGGAGAACCCCGGAGAACTATCCAGCGTCCGCTTATCCGCATCCACGACAACGCTTCTCTCCCCGGTGCGGGTGCGAACAGCCTCCCAGGGAATGGCGAAATGTTTCTCGCCGAATCCGAGGATTCCGCCGTAGGAGAGTACGGCGTACGCTATGCAGCCGCTGTCGCGGTCTATCGCGACATCGCTGATATCGCCGAGGTTCTCTCCTTCCGGGTTTCGCACCTTGATGTCCCGGATGTCGTGCGCACGCATCAGGTTCACCGTCTCTTCCCGTCCCGGCCGGGTCTCCAGCACCGATCCCATCTGTTGTTCAGCCATCGTATCTCCCTCCAACTCGTTTTTCTCGAAGAGGTTATCCCTTCAAGGCGGGGGAGTAGATGTTCGAGGATACTTAAGGGTTTCCGGCTCGCGTAGACCGGGCGGTGTCCGGCGGTAAAAAGAAGAAAGGGAGAGGATGCCGGCCCGAACCTTACGCCCGGGCGTATCGGAGGATGAGTTCGGTCGCCGCCCTGATGTCCCGCCCCTGCTTCCTTGCCTCGGCGAGGTAGGTGTTGTAGACCTCGTCGGTCACGAGCCGCAGTTGCGGGCGGAAGAGATCGGCATGCATCATCAGGTCGAAGCACCGGGCCTCGCTCTCGGTCAGATCGAGCGCCCGGTATTCCCCGGTATGCGGTACGAACGCCGGATTCTTATCGCGTGGCGTCCTGACCGCGAGGTCGGCGAGCGGTGTCGCCGGGATGGGCTCGGCGCTGCTCACGAAGACGTCGTCGAGGGAGAGTGCGGCGATGAGGTCCTTCGTCGCCTCGTAGTCCCGCTCCGTCTCCCCGGGGTAGCCGACGATGAAACTTCCTGCAACCCGAAGGCCGTGCGCCCGGCACCGCTCCACCGCCTCCTCGACCTGCCGGACGGTCGCGCCCTTGCCCATCATCCGGAGCACCCGCTCGCTCCCCGACTCGATCCCGAAGAAGACCCACCCGATGGTGTACTGCCGGACGGCATCCAGGATCTCGTCGGTGATGCAGTCGACGCGGATGTCGGGGGAGGAGACGTTCTTCTGCCCCATCACCTCCGCCATCGAACGGAGGAGGGCGATGAAGGCCTCCGGGTTCATCTCACCACCGGTGGAGCCGTAGAGCGATCCGGTCCCCCCGGAGACCGAGAGCCTTGTCGCCCCGTGCGCCGCAAAGGCCTTCACCTCCTCGACGATGCGATCAAGCGGCCGGCTCCGGATCGTCCTTCCGAAGAACCGGGGCACCTGGCAGAAGGTGCATCCCCCGATGCACCCCCGGTGGGTCTCGATGTAGGCGCTCGCCCCCCTGACGCTCTGGCTCCCGATGTCGTCCGGGATCAGGGGGAGCGGACGATCCATCGACGCCGGAGGGGCAGGGGGCATCACGACCGGCCGGCCGGCGTCGAGGAACGCGATCCCCGAAAGATCGGGCGAGACCCCCTCCTCGACGAGCCTGACCACCGTCTCCTCGCCCTCGCCGACGACCACCGCGTCGGGGGCGAGCTCCCCGAGCACCATCTCCGGTGCGGCCGAGACCGGCCCCCCGACGTAGACCACCCCTCCGCGCTCGCGGTGAGTCCGGATCAGATCCCGGATCGCGGGGTCGAGGAGGTGCTGGGTCGAGAAGAGGCTCATGAGCAGGACCGGATTGGCCGGCACGGCGGGTGCCCGGGTGAGCGTCACCCGATGACCCGCGTCACGGAGGACACCGCCGATCAGCATGGCGCCGTAGGTGTAGATGCCGGGGGAGAGGATCGTGATCTCCATGATACAGTATCGCCGGAACAGTATACAAAAGGTGGGGATCTGCCGGTCAGAGCGGCACGGGCCGCCTGAACCGCCGGGCCTCGGCAACGGTATGGGCGCCCCGGTCCGAGGCGGCGATCAGCCTGGCCTGGAGCCGCATGATGTCGGCGATGATGGGTAGCGGGTTCTTCTCCAGCGTCTCCGCGACAACGGCGCGGGCCTCCCGGAGCCTTCCTGCCCTGCGGAGCAGGTCGACGAGGACGGCTTCGTCCGCCCCTTCCAGGGTGGCCAGCCGCTCGCCCTTCTCCCTCGCCCGCCGCAGGAGGTCGGCGGCACGTTTTCGGCAGATCCGGGCGGGCACATCCTTCCCCTCGTCGTCGCAGACCCATGCAGCGTGGAGGGATGCCCATGCAGCCTGGGCCAAAAGACCGAGATCTTCCTGGATTATCGACCAGCAGAGGAAGGTGTTTGCAATATTCGGAAACTTCCGGGCGTCGAGTTGCCACCGGTAGCGCGGGAGTTTCACCACGTCGGCTGCTCCTTTTGGGGCCTTGCCCGGATCGGGTGCGCAGTAGCCGCAGGACGGGCACCGTTTCACCCATGCGTAGATAGTGGACCGCAGCGGTTCGGCGGGACGGGTATCGAGGTCGCGCGACCCGACGCAGCCCGTGGCCTCGGGAATGGTGAACCGGCAGGCCTCGCCGCAGACTGCACAGGTGGTATTGAGGTGACGGAGGTGGGTCATCGATGGGCTGAATTGCATATCCTCCGATATATATTTTGCCCACGATAGAATGCGGCGAGATGACGGCTACGCCGTAACCCCCTCCCGCTCACCGGGCCAGGGGGGCTGCCTCCCCGACCCGGCGGGCGTAGGCCGTTACGGCCCACCCGAGGAGCACCGTCGCGCCCGCGACCAGCGCGAGGATCAGCCAGTGAACGGGACCGGCGGTGTCCACCGCGAGCCTGACCATGAGGTTTAAGGGGTTGTATGGGACGGCCATGACGAGGAGGAAGACCACGACGAGTGCGGTCGAGAAGATGAACTGGGCGCTCGTCCGTTCGCGGTAATGGAGCGCGACGAGAGCCCCGAGCAGGATGAGGAAGAGCCCACCCGCCGAGGCGTGGAGGAGGATTGCGGCGGCGTTATCGACCGCGATGCCGTTGAACCCGAGGAGGAGGAGCCAGGCTCCGGCCTGAACCGGAACCAGAACCTCGCAGGCGGCAACCTTCCCCCAGACCATCTCCGCGAACGTGACCGGTGTCGACATGAGCGTCTCGAGCGTCTGGCGCTGGTACTCCTCGGTGATGAGGTCGATGATCAGGGCAGCCGAGACGATCGCCGGGAGGAGGACGAGCAGCGGGATGAGGAGGCCGTAGACGAACTCGAAGAAGTTCTCGCCGCCGCCGGACTCGGGGAAGTTCAGCGAGACCGGGAAGGCGGTCATCCGGTCGGCCCGGACCTCCCGGAGTTCCTTCTCGTAACCCTGGAGCACCTCTTTTACCTTGACGTTGATTACGCTCGACTGCAGGTCGTTCTGGATGAGGTAGAGCGTGACCGTGACCGGCTTCTCTGCGTCGGGCGGGGTGTCCGGGACGTAGACCACCGCAGAGATCTTTCGTTCGCGGAGCGCCGCAAGCGCCTGACTGAGATCCATCCTGTGGAGGATGAGGTCGTCTCGCTTCTCGAACTCGTCGATGAGGGGTGAGTCTGCTCCGGCGTAGCCGACGCCGTAGGTGGTCGTCGAGTAGCCCTCGATCGCCTCCGGGTCGTACATGGCGGTGAGCCCCACCATCAGGAACGACGAGAACATCGCGATGAAGACCTGCAGGAGGATCGCAAAGACGATCGTCTTCTCCGACGAGAGTCCCAGGAGTTCTTTCTTCGCGATAAGGCCGATATTTCGTGTCTTCACAGGAGCGCCCCCATCAGGAAGTAGAGGTTGTAGAGGCTGTGCACCATGCACGCCGCGATGAGCCCCGGCCCGTAACCCTGCCGCCCCCAGAGCAGGAGGAAACCGCCGGTGACGAGCACGCCCGCGATGTGGAGGAGGAGCGGCATCCAGAGCACCTGGAGGGAGAGGAAGAGGACGCTCCCGAAGATCGACTCGGTGATCTGGGCGAGCGTGGCGAAGAGGAGGAGTTTTTCACCGGCCAGGAACCCGAAGCCGATCGCGACCGCACCGATGAGCAGGTTCTTCGGCGTCAGGAACCCGGGCCGCTCCCGTGCCACCGCGTAAAGCCCGATCGACTTCGCGAACTCCTCGATGAACGCCGCGGAGACGGTCAGGAGAACAAGGGAGAGCGGCATCGGGATGTTGAAGAAGAGGACGAGCGTCAGCATCTGGGCCATGAAGACGAACGGTATCGTGAAGCCGGCGAGCAGGAAGAGCGAGAGGTGCGGGTGATCCCGGCTTATCCCGGCCGAGACGAAGTCCGCGAGCCTTGAAGCGAGCGGCTTCTGCGAGAAGAGCCGCTCCTCGCGGAAGTTCGTGATGCCGACGTAGAAGAGGATGATGCTCGTCGCAAAGAAGAGCACGGTCGAGTAGACATACTGCATGGCGGTGAACCCGTCGCCTTGGATATCGAGGACGACCAGGGTGAGGGGCGAGATGATGCTTATGACGTGGGTGTTCGCAAAGACCGTCGGGAAGAAGAGGTACGACGTGGCGAGGGTCGAGAAGAAGATCGAGACGAACGAGAGTTCCTTGAAACTCCGTGAGGCCATCCCGATGATCAGGGCGTTTGCGAGGAAGAAGAGGATGACCGGGACGAGCGGGAGGAGGATGGTCATCGGCGCCCCGGCAGAGAGGGTGATCACGGCCGAGATGAGGATCATGATCGTGAAGTAGGGGAGCGCTTTGCCGACGACGATTGCGGCCGGCCGGACGGGGGTGGAGAGGAGGGCCTCCCCGGCCCTTCCCACCCGCTCGTTCATCACGCTCATCATGAAGAACTGCGAGGTGAAGTAGAGCGGGAAGATGAAGACGAATACCAGGATGATTGCATCGAACGGGAGCGGTGGGGAGAGTTCCGAGGGCGTCCTGAACTGCTCCATGGCGGAACCGCCCGAGATGACACCGGTGTAGCGCTCGAGGGGATGCCCGCTCCCCGTGTCGGCGAGGTGCTCCCGGAGGGTCTCCTCGGAGATGGGCATTGCCGACGCCGGCGGTGTCACCGCTTCGACCGGGCCCGAGGGGACCGGCGGTCTTCCGGCGTCCGCCGGGGCGCCGACCTGCTGCCCGCTCTGGGTCGCCAGGAAGTCGATCTCGCTCTTCACGTATTGGAGGTCGATCCAGAGCGGGTAGGCGGCGAAGAGGTCGGGTTCTCCGGCGGCCACGCGGGAGACGTAACTCTCGTAGTCGCGTTCGAGCGTCTTTAAGGCCGCTCGCCCTTTGTCCGTATCGGCGGCGTAGACCTCGCCCTGCAGGACGACGATGTCGTACGCGAACCGGCTCTCCCAGAGGGCCGCCCCGCTATCGAGATATGTAGTAAAACGGCTGTCGGGAGCGACGATCCGGGCGATCTCGGGGTCGTCGATGCCGATGCGGTACATGCCGTCCTGCATATGGACGCCGCTCTGGGCGGCAAATGCCGTCACCAGCACCAGGAGGACGAGAAGCCCCGCCGCAAGCGGGAGGACGCTTCTCCCCATCGTGGTCATCGATCGGTTCATCTCCCAGGCGGCAATCGTCCGGATGGAGGAGGCGAGACTCATGGTAATCCCTGAAGGCTTCGGAGAACCATATCTCTGTGCAGCAACCTATTAGTAGGCATCGGAGACATAAGGGATACCGGATGATCACGGCCCGCTCTCTCGTCAAGCATTACGGCGACTTCCCGGCGCTGGACGGCGTCACGTTCGACCTCGACGATGCACGGATACTCGGGGTTATCGGGCATAACGGCGCCGGGAAGACGACGCTCTTGAAGATCATGGCCGGCCTTATCTCGCCGACGTCGGGTTGCCTCGTCGTCGACGGGGTTGACGTTGTCAGAAGGCCGCTCGACCTGAAACAGAACCTGGGGTACCTCCCCGAAGAGTCGCGGCTCTACGAGACGATGACCACGGACGCGTATCTCGCGTTCTTCGGGGAGATCTACGGTCTCTCAAAACCGGCCATCCGGGAGCGGCGCGACGAACTCCTCGATTCGCTCGCGCTCGATGCGGATGGAAAGAAGATCGGGGAACTCTCGAAGGGGATGAAGCGGAAGGTCGCGATTGCGCGATCGCTGATGCACGACCCGGGGCTGCTCATCTACGACGAGCCCACCTCCGGCCTCGACCCCATGACCTCGCGGTCGGTGCTCGACTACGTCAAGGATCTCCGCGCCCGGGGCAAGACGGTGATCTTCTCCGCCCACAACCTCTTCCAGGTGGAGGAGGCCTGCGATCTCGTCCTGATCCTGCGCCGGGGGAAGGTGGTGGCGAAAGGCACCATGCCCGAACTCCGGGAGACCTTCGGGTCGCTCACCTACCAGGTCTTCTTCCGGGTTCCCGACCCGGCGGCGTTCGCGACATCGGTCGGCTACTCGGCCTCCGACGGCCGGTACCTTGCCGAGGCGCGTTCCGTAGAGGAGTTGAACCGGACGACCGCGGCGCTTGCGGCCGACGGTGCGACGATCGAGCGGATCGAGTCGCATTACCCGACGCTCGAGGAGATGCTCCTGAAGATCGGGCGGTAAGCCCGGCCCCTTTTCTACGGGCACAGCGTATCGGGAATCCGCTCTTTTTTGACCCTGCCGCCTTAACTGCGGGAGCGGTATGGAACGGGGTGTCTCCGGGTCTCCCCTCCCCGCGCAACGCTCTTGCGGGTTTTCCGCCGGGGCAGGATTTATATAGCAGCGGCATATATGTGCCTTCACGATCCCGTTTCCGTTGCAACGACCGGCCTTCCGTGAGAAACTCCGGCGCGGGCGGAGGCCGGTGGGGGTTGACCGGACGGCGGGGCGTCCCGACCGCAATGGAGAAACCGCTCTGCGGAGCATGATCGCGCGAACCGGACGGTCGCAACCTGAAGTAAACAAAGAATCGATCTCGGGTACAAAGGATGGAAAGAATCGGGTGTTCGACGGGCCTGAAGGGATTTGAACCCTTGGCCTACGGATTAAGAGTCCGTCGCTCTGCCGAACTAAGCTACAGGCCCATGTATCTGACCTAATAGTGTTGCATGGGAAGCGGTATAAACTTTATGGAATCTCCCCGAAAATCGCCGAAATGGAATCCCTTAATACCATGAGAAGTTACACCATTGTACGCATGCCTGAGGCGGTCCAGAACGTTTCGAAAGAACGTATCAAATACATCATTCTTGGGTGCGGGAGCACCGGCTACAATGTCGCCGAGGAGCTCGAGCAGGAGAACGAAGATCTCATCATCGTCGATAAGGACGAGAAGCGGGTGGAGGATCTTCGCGATCAGAAGTACGAAGCGCTCGTCCGCGACCTCCGTGACCCGAACTTCATGGAAGGGCTGCCCGTGCCGGAGGTCGCGTTCATCCTCGCGAACGATCGGGAAGCCAACCTGACCGCGCTCAAGACCGTCAAGAACCGGTATCCGGCGACTTACGTCATCGCACGCGCCACAGACCCGGTCAGCGTCGACCTCCTCCAGCAGGAAGGCGCCGATATCGTCCTCTACCCGCAGGAAGTGGTCGCGAGAACCGCCATCCACCATATCCGGAAACTGCACTCGTCACGGCTCGCCCTGCGGCTCTACGACATGCTCGCCTCCTGGGAGGGGACGCTCTGCATCGTCACTCACCTGAACCCCGATCCCGACTCGATATCGAGCGCCATGGCGCTCTCGATGATTGCACGGCACGCGAGCCGCAACAAGCTCAACTGCCGCATCGTCTACGAAGGGGACATCGGGCACCAGGAGAACCGGGCGTTCATCAATCTTCTCGATATCAAACTGGAGCGGCTCACCCCCCAGATACTCGAGGAGTGTGACTACATCGCCCTGGTCGATTCGTCCGGGCCCGGCGTGAACAACGAGCTCCCCAGGTCGACCCGGGTCAACATCATCATCGACCACCATAAGAACGGCGAGCATCCGTCCACCGTCGCCGACTTCATCGACATCCGGCCGGGAGTCGGCGCCACGGCGAGCATCATGACCCAGTACCTGATGGAGCTTGATATCCCGGTGAACAAGTCGGTGGCAACCGCACTCCTGTACGGTATCCGGGCCGACACCCGCGACTTCAAGCGGAACGTCACCCCCCAGGACCTCAACTACGCGGCGTTCCTCCTTCCCCTGACCGACTCGGACCTTCTCGACAAGATCACCTCTCCCTCCATGTCGCTCGAGACACTGGAGATCATCGGGAACGCCATCCGGAACCGCCGGCTCAAGAGCGGCTACCTCTTCTCGAACGTCGGCTACATCAGGAACCGCGACGCTCTCCCGCAGGCGGCCGATATGCTGATCCATCTCGAGGGCGTGAACACGGCGCTGGTCTACGGCATCAGCGACCAGAACATCATCATCTCGGCGCGGAACAAGGATATCAGGCTCCATCTCGGCAACGTGATGGCCGAGGCGTTCGGGCCTATCGGCGAGGCCGGCGGGCACGCCACGATGGCGGCCGCCCTGATTCCGCTCAACTACTTCTCCATGGCGAAGGAGAAGGAGGGTCTGCTCGAGCTGATCATCGATCCGATCCTGAAGAGGTTCTCGAGCATCGTCGGCCTGGACGACGAGGACGGACAATGAGGTTTTCAGACTGGGAGCCTCACTACACTGCAATTTTAGCGTATTTCGGGTTCGAGCGCGAGGCGGACGAGGCGGCCGCCCGGGTGCTCGCGGATCTTGCCGACCGCGACGACGTCGGGCTGCTTGAAACGCTCCTCCGGGGGAGGCCGGTGACGGTCTGCGGGAACGCCCCATCCCTCCCCGGGGAACTCGACCGGATCGAGGGGACGGTGCTTGCCGCCGATGCGGCGGCGGAGGTGCTCGCGGATCACGGTATCCGGCCGGACGCGGTCTTCACCGACCTCGACGGGGCGACGGACGTCTTCATCGACCTCTCGGAGCAGGGGACGGTGATGGTCGTGCACGCCCACGGCGACAACGTCCCGCTCCTCCGCCACTGGGTTCCGCGTATCCCGGGGCCGCTCGTCGCGACCACGCAGGCGGCACCGCTCCCTCACGTCCACAACTTCGGCGGGTTCACCGACGGCGACCGGGCGGTCTTTGCCGCCGACGAACTCGGGGCGGCGAGCGTCCGGATCGTCGGGTTCGATCTCGCCGACAGAAATGTCGATCCCCTCAAGCGGGGGAAACTCTACTGGGCGGGGGAACTCCTGCGCCTGATCGGGTATGACCTCCAGTAAACCATTGATCTAGACTCACGCGAAGCCGCGAAGGACGCGAAGGGAAGGGACAAGGGGGTTCAGTCACATGGTCTTCGCGGCTTCGCGCTCTTCGCGTGAGGCAACGGTTCAAATGCTACCGGGAGGAGTGAGATAACACATGCCAGAGTCAACTAACGCCCTCATCATCGACGGCTACGTCGACGAGCCTGCGTGCCTCGGCGTCGCGCCCTATATCTCCCCGTACATCCGCGAGGTCGCCGGTGCCCTTGCCGGGCACGGATACGCGGCCCGCTACGTCACCATCGACCAGATCCGGGCCGATCCCACCCTCGCCGCCGGCTACGGACGCGGCGACCTCGTGGTGATGATCGCCGGCCTGACGGTGCCGGGGGCATACATCGGCGGGAAACCCGCGACCCTGACGGAGATCCAGCAGCTCGGGATCCTGCTCCGGCAGCCGACCACGGCGATCGGCGGGCCGATCGCCTTCGGCTACGCTCCGGGAGGCGGGAAGAGGGCGATCCGGCAGGCGATCGCCGGGTTCGGCGTCACGCTCTCGGGCTCACCCGCGGTCGCGCTGGATAACTGGCTCTCGGGCGGGGAACCTTCCGGCACGGGGGATTACTCCCTGACCGATCCCTGGGCTGCAGCGGGTGCCGGTATCATATCGCAGCACCCGGCATTCCCCTACGTAATGTGCGAACTCGAGACCGCGACCGGGTGCTCGCGGGCGACGGTCGGAGGGTGCTCGTTCTGCACCGAGCCGTTCTACGGGCTCCCGCGCTACCGGAGCATCGAGGGGATAGCAGAGGAGGTTGCGGCGCTCCATACCGCTGGCGCCCGCCACTTCAGGCTCGGCCGGCAGCCGGATCTCCTCGCCTACAACAGCAACGGCGGCGGGGAGTTCCCGGTTCCGCGCCCCGGAGCACTCGAAGAACTCTTCTCGGCCGTCCGGGAGAACGCCCCTGACCTCAAAACCCTGCACATCGACAACATCAATCCGGGCACCATCGCCCGGCACGAGGACGCGGCACGGGCGGCGCTCGAGGCGATCGTCGCCGGCCACACCCCCGGCGATACCGCGGCGTTCGGGATGGAGACCGCCGATCCGGCGGTTGTCGCGGCGAACAACCTCAAGGCCATGCCGGACGATGTCTTCCGCGCGATCGAGGTCGTGAACGAGGTCGGGGGGAAGCGGACGAAGGGCGTCCCCGAGCTCCTTCCTGGCCTGAACTTCATCGTCGGCCTCGCGGGGGAGACGCCGGTGACGTTCGACGCAAACGAGGCGTTCCTCCGCCGGGTGCTCGACGCCGGTCTTCTCGTCCGGCGGGTGAACATCCGGCAGTTGATGCCGTTCGAGGGAACAGAGGCCTACGATGAGAACACCCTCGGGAAGCACGACGCCCGGTTCCGCTCCTTCAAGGAGTGGGCGCGGAAGGAGTTCGACGAGCCGATGCTCCGCCGTGTCTTCCCCGTCGGCACCGTCCTTCCGGAGGTCGTCGTCGAACTTCCTGGAAAACCATCGTTCGGCCGGCAGATGGGCTCATACCCCATCCTCGTCGGGATCCCCCTCGACCTCGCGGAAAGGACGGTGCTCGACGCCGTCGTGGTCGACTGGGGGATGCGGTCGGTGACGGCCCTCCCCTGCCCGGTGGAGGTCAACACCCTGCCGGTCGCGGCGCTCCGGTGGATCCCGGGGGTGGGCAAGAAGAGGGCCGCGACGATCGCCGCCCGCCGGCCTTTTAGCAGCCCCGAAGAGTTCCGGGAGGTCGCCGGGGAGACGGGGATCGAGGACGTGATGGTGTTTTAGAGTGCTCTCTTCGCGGCCTTCGCGGCTTCGCGCGAGTTAGCAGCGTATGGAGTAGCCGATCCCTCGCGCGAAGCCGCGAAGAACGCGAAGTTCGGTAGACGGGTGCTGACGACTTCCCCTTGGCGACTCGTACTTCGCGTAAGGCCGACTCTCCCTTCACATCTCCTATGCTACTCTTCTTCCCGCAGTTCCATCACCCGCAGAACGTCCGTCCGGGTCACGATCCCGACCAGGGTGTCGTCCTCGACGACGGGAATCCTCCCGATCTCCTGACCTGTTATGATCCGGAGCGCGTCGATGAGCGGCGCCGACGGCAGGAGGGTGGTCGGGTCCCGGGTCATGACGTCGCGCACCTGCATCGCCTCCCGGTCGATCGGCGAGATCTTGTGAACGTCGGCGAGGGCGATGATCCCGACGAGCGATCCCCTCTCCACCACCGGGAATCCGAGGTGCTTCGTTTCGTACATCATGTCCACCACCCGGGGCAGCGGCATCGTCGGTTCCACAGTGACGACGGGGCTGCTCATCGCGTCAGCTACGGTGACGTCCTGCAGCAGGACGTTGTAGCGGAGGAACGTGGCCTCCTGGTTCGCTCCGATGTAGATGAAGAAGGCGATGATGATCAGGATAGGATTCAGGAGCAGGAGCCCGACGATCCCGAAGAGGACGGCGAACCCTTTCCCGACGTCGGCGGCGATCCGGGTCGCACGGGAGAGCGGCATCCGGCGGGCGAGCCATGCCCGCAGCACGCGCCCGCCGTCCATGGGAAACGCCGGGAGGAGGTTGAACCCGAAGAGCAGGACGTTCAGGAGCCCGAGGTAGCCGAAGGTGAAGATCAGGACGCCGGCGACTCCCGGATCCAGATTGATCGCCGCAACGACGTAGACGAGGGCGGCGGAGACGATGCCGACCGCAAGGCTCGTCAGCGGCCCCGCGAGCGCCATGGGCAGTTCGATCTTCGGGTCCGGCATCGTCTCCTCCATCTGGGAGACGCCGCCGAGAATGAGGAGCGTGATGCTGTGGATCTCAATTCCTTTCGCTTTCGCGATGAGCGAGTGGGCCATCTCGTGGATGAAGACGCCGAAGAAGAGGCCGAGCGCCACGACGATTCCGAGGATGTAGGGGTTGAACCCCTCCGTAATCAGTGTCGTGTCGATTGGAACGCCGAAGAGGACCTCGATCAACCCGGTCGTGAGCAGAATCTGGCTCCCGATGATCCATGCGAAGAGGGGGATCACCAGAAGAAAACTCCAGTGCAGTTTGACCGGAATCCCGGCCAGGGTTCCAATCTGTAGCGACGCTTCCATGAAAAGGAGTATCTTTTTATCATTTATAGTAATATACCTTCAGAGGATACCGATGAGAACACAGATCACAGAGATGTTCGGATTACGCGTCTATACCGACAGAGCTGTCTTTATCGGGAACGTTGACGATGTCGTGCTTGATGTGGACCAGAAAAAGGTCGACGCCCTTGCAGTCGGCGAGCTCAACCCCGAGATCGGAGAGGTAAAGGGTTACACCGGGTTGCAGATCCCCTTCCGCGTCGTAAAGAGCGTCGGGGATATCGTCATCGTCCGCCACATCCCCGGGCTCTTCAAATTGCCGGCAAAAGACGACTGAGCGCGATGCCCGCTCTTTCCGGGGCTCCCTGACGATAGAATATGGATATGAAAGACCGTGAGATATTCTCGACCCTCACGATATTCCCCCCTGTTTTTGTCCGGCTCGACGGCCGTGCCTTCCACCGCCTGGCACGTGCGCTTCATCTCAAAAAGCCGTTCGATCCCGCCTTCAACGAGAGCATGCGTGCGGTCTGCCGCTACCTCCTCACCGGAAGCGGCCTCTCTCCCGCGTTTGCCTACACCTTCTCCGACGAGATCAGCCTTTACTTCTCGACGCTGCCGTTCTCCGGGCGGGTGGAGAAGCTCGACTCCGTGATCGCCGCGGCTGCGGCGAGCAAACTCACGATCGAACTTAGGTGCACGGAGCCCCTTGCGTTCGACGCCCGGACGATCCCCGCGGCGGGGGAGTTTGCGATCGAGTATCTGGTCTCGCGCCAGAACGAGGCGTGGCGCAACCACATCAACGCCTACTGCCAGAACGCCCTCGTCGAGGAGGGGATGACCGCCCGGGAGGCCGCCGCGGCGCTCCGGGGGATGCAGTCTGAAGCCATGCACGAGATGATGTTCGAGCGGGGCGTCAACCTCGCGGCAACGCCGGCGTGGCAGCGGCGGGGAACGCTCCTCTACCGGGACGAGTGCATAAAAGAGGGGTATAACCCCGTGACGGGGGAGACCGTCGAGGCCGTACGGGCCTGCATCCGGGAACCGGAGGAGACGCCCCTCTTCTCCACGGAGGAGGGCGCGGCCCTGATACGGTCACTCACCGGCGCGTGAGATGCCGATCTGCATCTGCACGCCTTCCACGTCCCAGTCCTTTTCGAGCGCAAAGGGCTCCGCCGGCTTCTCCCCGTTGCGGCCGACGGTGAGGGCTGCCGCCCGCACCTCCCCGGCAATCTCCTTCTGCCACTCCTCTTCTGCGATGAGCGAGGCCACCCGATCGTCGGCGACGTCCACGGCCGCGACGATGAAGTCGTCGACGTTCAGGTCGAGCTGGCGGCGCATCTCCTGGATCCGCCGGATCACCTCGCGGGCGTATCCCTCGGCCTCCAGCGCCGGGGTGAGGGTGACGTCGACGTAGACCGTCGCGTCCTTCATGGGCGCGGCAAAGACGCCCTCGGGAAGGGCTTCCGCGAAGGTGACGTGGCGTTCGGCGATCTCGTAGCCGTCGAGTTGAGCCTTTCCGTCCCGCTCGATGGCGGTTTTCAGGGCGGTGCCGTCCGCGCTCTCTATCAGCGCCTTGACCTTCGGGCCCTCCTTGCCGAACTCCGGGCCGATCGCCCGCATCACCGGCTCGGCCTGCCAGAGGATCCGGTCCCACCTTCCGGTAACGACCCTGACCGCCCGGGAATTTGCCCGGTTCAGGGCGAGTTCGTTCAGGTTTTCGAGAGCCGTCTTCACCCCGTCGCTCCCGGTGACCACGACGGTCTCGGAGACCGGCCAGCGGAGTTTGCGTCTCCCGTTCTGCCGGGCGGTGGCGACCGCGTCGTCGAACGACCGGATGACCTCCATGGCGCTCTCGAGGTCGGGCGCGATCAGGAGATCGTCCGCCTCCGGCCAGTCGAGCATATGGACACTCTTCGGGTCGCCCGCAAGGCGGAGGTTGCCGTAGATCTCCTCGGCGATGTGGGGCGTGAACGGCGCAAGGAGCGCGGTCAGGCGACGCATGACGTAGTATACCGTCTCGTAGGCGTACCGCTTCTCCGGCGAATCCTCCTCGAGCCACATCCTCGGCCGGACGAGCTGGACGTACCAGCGGGAGAGATCCTCGAGGATGAAGGCGGCGAGCGTCCGCGTCACCTTATGGAGGTGGTACTCCCGCATGTCCTCGGCCATGGTCCGGGCGAGCGAGTTTAGCCGGGAGATTATCCAGCGGTCTTCCTGGGGCATACCGTTGATATTGGCCCGGACGAACGAGTCGTCCCAGAGGCCGCCGTCGCCTGCCGCGGGCTCGAACGAGTCGAGAACCATGTAGGGGAGCGGGAACCGGTAGACGTTCCAGAGGATGTTGAGCGTCCGGTGGATGGTCTTTACGCTGTCCCAGTTGAACTTCAGGTCGTCCCAGGGAGCGTTCGCCCAGAGGACGTAGAACCGCAGAACGTCGACGCCGAACTGGTTCACCACCTCTTCGGGCGTCACCACGTTGCCGAAACTCTTGCTCATCTTGCGCCCGTCGGCGTCGAGAGCGAACCCGTGCATCAGGACGCTCTTGTAGGGGGCGCGGCCGAACGCCACGGTGCTCGCCCCGAGCTGGGAGTAGAACCAGCCCCGGGTCTGATCCTGGCCTTCGGTGATGAAGTCCGCCGGCCAGAGGCGGTCGAAGGCCTCGCGCTCCCTGGGGAACCCGAGGGTCGCCCACGACGCGACCGCCGAGTCGAACCAGACGTCGAAGATGTCGGCGACCCGGCGCATCTCCCCGCCGCAGGAGCACGGGATGACGATCTCGTCCACGTAGGGCCGGTGTGGGTCGGGAACCTTTACGCCCGACCGCTCCTCGAGTTCGGCGACGGTGCCGATGACGGTTCGCTCGCCGCACCGTTCGCACTGCCAGATGGGGATGGGGATGCCCCAGTAGCGTTGCCGGGAGATGCACCAGTCGCGGGAGTCCCTGACGAAGTCGTGGAACCGGGCGCTTCCCGCCCACTCGGGGTACCACTTCACCTTCGCGATCTCCTGTAGCATCGGTTCGCGGATCTCGGTGGCCTTCAGGAACCACTGCGCGGTCGCGCGGTAGATGATGGGGGTCTTGCACCGCCAGCAGTGGCCGTAGCGGTGGGTGATCGTCCGCCGGGCGAGGAGATAGTCGCCGAGCGCGTCGATGACGAGATCATTTGCGTCCCGGACGTACATATCGGCGAACGCCCCGGCCTCCTGGGTGAAGCACCCGCCGGCGTCGACCGGGCAGAAGACCTCGAGCCCTTCCTGGATGCCGACCAGGTAGTCGTCCCACCCGTGCCCGGGAGCGATGTGAACGAGACCGGTGTTCTCGAGTGCGACGTAGTCCGCCGCGACGACCCGGTGCCGGATCTCCGCCTGGCGGGGGACCTGGCCGGCGAGCGGCGACGTGTACTCCGTTCCGACGAGGTCGCTGCCGCTCGCCCGCTCAAGGACGGTGTAGTCCTGGTAGCGGCCCATCTTCAGGACGGACTCGACGAGTTCGTCGGCGATCCAGAGGATCTCCTCGCGGCCGTCCTTCTTCGCCGCCACCCGCGCGTAGGTGAACCCGGTGTTGACCGCCACCGCGACGTTCGCGGGGAGCGTCCACGGCGTGGTCGTCCAGATCACCAGGTACTCGTTCTCACGCCCGGTAATCGGGAATTTGACGAAGATGGAGGGGTCGGTCTCGTCCCAGTATTCCACCTCCGAGTCGGCGATCGCCGTCTCGCACCGGGGGCACCAGTTCACGACCCGGTGGCCGCGCTCGAGCAGCCCGCGCTCTTCCGCCCGCTGGAGCGCCCACCACGCGGACTCGATGTACTCCTCCTTGATCGTCTGGTAGGGGTCGTCGAAGTCGAGCCAGATGCCGAGCTGCCGGAACTGGTCGCTCATGATCTCCATGTGCGTCACGGCGAACGTCCGGCACTGCTCGATGAACGCGGCGATCCCGTAATCTTCGATGTCCTTCTTGGAGGTGAACCCGAGCTGGTGCTCGACCTTCACCTCGATAGGGAGGCCGTGCATGTCGTAGCCGGCCCGCTCGACGATGTTTCTGCCCCCCATCCGGTGGTAGCGGAGGATGGCGTCTTTTATGATCTTGTTCCAGGCGGTGCCGAGATGGATGTGGCCGGTGGTGTACGGCGGCCCGTCGACGAAAAAGAACGCTTTTCCATCCTTCCGAAGTTCCTGGACGCGTGCGTAGGTGTTCTCCCGTTTCCAGTAGTCCTGGACTCCCGCTTCGACCTCGCGCGGGTTATAACTGCCGGTGACTTCTTTCACCTCGTATCCCTCATATTCAGCACTCTGGTGTACCGTTTGTTGTTGGGGGACAAAGTGTTTGTGTGCACGACGCGACGTTCCGATAGGAACGGAGCGGGAGCACCGCAGGTGCGACTCGCGACTGTCGGGACGACAGGAGTTCGAGCACCGCAGGTGCGA
>NZ_JXOJ01000001.1:204132-565325 GCF_001017125.1 Methanoculleus sediminis
GACTGTCGGGACGACAGGAGTTCGAGCACCGCAGGTGCGACTCGCGACTGTCGGGACGACAGGAGTTCGAGCACCGCAGGTGCGACTCGCGATGTTCGACTCATAAGATCGAATGGCGTTCGAGCACCCGAAGGGTGGGAGGAGCAGGTGCAGGTGGTGTCGTGAATTGACGATGGGGGGAGAGGATACAGCCTCACGCGAAGCCGCGAAGCGCGACTGGCCGAAGGGCAGGAGCGTGAGCACCGAAGGTGCGAAAGACGACTTTCCCGAAGGGTGCGACGTTCCAGAGAACGACTGTCTGTAGGACAGGAGTTTGAGAAGACCGGAGGTCTTCGAGGAACGGAGCATGAGCACCGCCAGGTGCGGGAAAGGAGTTCGAGCACCGCAGGTGCGGAGAACGCGAAGTTCGGCCGATTGCTGGCGGTAGTCCCCTTCGCGGCTTCGCGTTCTTCGCGTGAGGTAATGCGGTGAGGATGGCAGAGGCATGCCGGGTGTCCCGAAGATCCGCACTCCACCCTTTATCCCCTCACCCCCCGACTTCTCCCCCATGCAGATCGCAGTCATCGGGAGGGGGGACTGCTCCGTTGAGGAGTACGAAGCGGCGGAGACCATCGGCTACCTCATCGCAGGCAACCATGAGACCGTCTGCTGCGGCGGCCTCGGCGGGGTGATGGAGGCTGCCTGCAGGGGCGCAAAAGAGGCCGGCGGGACGACCGTGGGCATCCTCCCGGACACCGGGGAGGGGAACGCCTACCTCGATGTGGTGATCCGCACCGGCATGGGCCACGCGAGGAACGTCGTCCTGATCAACTCGGCCGACGCGGTGATCGCCGTCGGGGGAGGCTACGGCACGCTCTCGGAGATCGCCATTGCACTCAAGACGGAGAAACCCGTATTCGGCCTTCTGACCTGGAAGATAGAGGGGGTGTTTGTCTGCGCCACGCCCGAGGAGGCGGTCATCCTCGCAGTTCGCGCAGCACGCCTGTCCCGGCCGTCTCGTAGCCCCCGAGATCCCGGAGAATCTTCTTGAACGCATCCGAGGAGACGGTCTCGACGAGGGCCGCGATCCGCGGGTCGTCGAGCATCTCGCGGTGCATCGCGAGCTCGTAGCGCTCCGTCGCCACCGGGACGAACGCGAGATCGAGCGCCTTCGCGGCGCTGTAGACCCCCATCCCGGCGTCCGCCTCCCCGGTCCGGATCGCAAGGGCCACCGCAAGGTGCGTCGTCGCCTCCCGCTCGTAGCCGGGGATGAGGCCCGGGTCGATGCCCCGCTGTGCAAGATGGTGGTCGAGGAGCACCCTGGTCCCCGAACCCTTCTGCCGGTTGACGAACGTCCGGCCGGGCAGTTCCTCGAACCCGAGGCCCTCGCGGGAGATGACCCCCTGCTGGCGCTCCGCCACGCAGAGGAGGACGAGGTCGGCGTCCGGCAGGTAGCGCTCCAGGTAATGGACGTTGTAGGTGCCGTCGGGGGCGAGGAGGTGCATCGGGGCCGCGTGGCACTCCTGCTTTTTTAGCGCGATCACCCCGCCCATGCTCCCGACGTGAGTGGAGTGGACGTCGACGCCGCGCGGCCGCACCAGGTCGGCCAGGTAGTCGAGGGCCGGGTCGTGGCTGCCGGTGACGAGCACCGCCTCCTCCGCCTCCGCACGGGGGACGGTGAGCCGGACGTCCACGGTCTCCCCGGCCTCGGCGCCCTCTTTCTGCGCGGGGATCTGCATGTAACCGTTCGCCCGCACCGCGCTCATCTGGACGCCCGCGCCCCGTGACTGGGGGGCCGCAACCCAGCGGTCGCCGATTCTTCCCGCCGAGAGGAGAACGAACTCGTCGGTCCCGATATCGGAGTGGAGGCTTGTGGTCAGCCGGGCGGCGACGTGTTCGGGCTCGCGGACGAAGAGGCCGTAGCGGGCGACGAGCGGCATCACGAGCTCGCGGAGCACCGTCGCAGCGGCAAGGGGATAGCCGGGAAGCCCGATCACCGGTTTTCCCTCGATCCTGCCGACGATCACCGGCTTTCCGGGTTTGATGGAGACCCCGTGCGCAAGCACCTCGCCGAGATCCGCGATGATGTCGGCGGTGTAGTCCCGCGTTCCGGCGGACGACCCAGCCGAGACGAACAGGATGTCGTTCTCGGCGACGCCGCGCCGGACCGCCTCCCGGATCATGTCGCAGTCGTCCGGGACGATACCGTAGCGGTGCGTCTCCACGCCCGCCTCCGCGAGGACGGACGCGGCCATCAGGGTGTTGCTCTCCACCACCTTCCCGGGCGGAGGCATCTCCCCCGCCGGCACGAGTTCGCTCCCGGTGGGGATCAGGCCGGCCCGGAGCCTCGTGACCGCAACCTCCGTGACGCCGTAGTTTGCAAGCGCCCCAAGGTCGTGCGGCCGGATCCGGTGCCCTCTCGGGAGGATCATCTCCGACTCGCCGATGTCTTCGCCGACCGGGCGGATGTGCTGCCAGGGGCTGACCGGCTTTCGGACGGTGTAGGTCTCGCCGTCGGACTTCGAACCGACCCAGACGTCCTCGATCATCACCACCGCGTCGTAGCCGGGCGGGACGATGTTTCCGGTATTGACCCGCGCCGCGTCCGGGAGCGTCACCGGGCGCTGCTCGCTCGCGCCGACGGTATCGGCACTCCTGACCGCAATCCCGTCCATCGCCGAGAGGTGAATGGCGGGGACCGAGAACCGGGCAAATATGGGCTCCGCGGTGATCCTCCCCACCGCCCCGGCGTTCACCGGGACGCGGACGGTGCCAGGAACCGCCGAAAAAGAGGTTCTGACTAACTCCCGCGCCTCCGCGAGCGATATCACCGAGAGGTAACGTTTCACCACAGGATCACCTCGACCTCTTCGCCGACCTCGAACCCCTCGCTCGATGCCGGGATCCGCACCACCCCTTCGCTCTGCACCAGGGTGTTGAGGAGCCCCGACTTTCCGAAGACCGGTGTCGCCTCCCCGTTGCCGAGACTGACCCGGACGTAGTCCTCCCGCCCGCGGGTGGAGGGGACGTTCTGGGTCAGCCGGGCGCGGACGGTTCGCCGGGAGACGGCGGTCTGCCGCATCGCCGCGAGCAGGTGGTCGACGACGGCGACGAGCACGACGAAGGCCGAGGCCGGGTGGCCGGGGAGCCCGATGACCGGTTTACCCCGTGCCGTCCCGATGATGGTGGGTTTCCCGGGCGCCAGCGCGATCCCGTGCACCAGCACCTCGCCGAGTTCCGCGACGACCGCCGCGGTGTTGTCCCGCTCGTCCTTCGACGAGCCTCCCGAGACCAGAACCGCGTCGCACCGGTCAAGCGCCGAAGAGACCGCCCGCTTCAGCACCGCCCGATCGTCCCTGACGATCCCGAAGTAGACCGGGTGGCAGCCCCGTTCCGTCACGAAGGCGCCGGCGAGGTAAGAATTCGCGTCCCGCACCTCGCCCGGCCCGGGCGTCTCGACGACGGGGACGAGTTCGTTTCCCGTTGAGATGATCCCGATCCGGGGCATCTTCACCACGCTGACCCGGTCGGCGCCGACCGCCGCGGCAACGCCGATCTCGCGGGGAGTCAGCACGCGCCCCCGTTCCAGGGCCACCTTCCCTGCCCCGAAATCCTCGCCGCAAAAGATCACGTTCTCACCCGGGGCCACCGGGCGGTGCACCAGGATGTCGTCCCCGATCTGCTCGGCATGCTCGATCATCACCACTGCGTCCGCGCCTGCGGGGAGAGCGCCGCCGGTGGGGACGTACCGGCACGATCCGGGGAAGATGCTTCCGGCATCCGCGCTCCCCATCCCGATCCTGCCCCGGCACTGGAGCATCGCCGGGATGGCCTCGGACGCCCCGGTGGTCTCGGCCGCGGCGACCGCGTATCCATCGACCGTCGAACGGTCGAACCCCGGGATGTCGATATCGGCGAGGACGTCCCTCGCGAGAACCCGGTACAGGGCGTCTTCGAGCGGGACGTCCTCGCAGCCGGGCGGCGGCGCGATTCTCCGCACCGCCTCCACGGCCTCGGCGACCGATACGACCTCGAGGAAAAGGCTCATCTGAAGCAGCCCAGCTGACAGCCGCGGATCTTTATTCTCGGTTCGCGCTGGTTGCAGTACCGGGCGATATCCATCTTCGGGATACTGTACTTCTCCGAGATCTCGAAGGCCTGTGGGCAGGTAATCTCGTCTTCTATACCGTATGCCTCGAAGGCTTTCCGTATCTTATCCTCGTCCATAGTACCCACATGGTTTGCCTGCAGGGAGATAGGATTTACTATCGCGCCGGTCAAGCACTACCATTTAGCAGCCCCGCGACCCACATTGTACCCGATGCAGATCGCGCTGATCAATTCGGAACAGGACACAGCAGGGGTAAACATCCGGAACCACCTCCGTGCGCTGCTCGCGGAAGGTAAACCCTGGCCGCTTGCCGATCGCCATACGCTGGCGTTTTACGAGGTCGACGGGCGGCTGATCCACCAGGACCGGATCGACGGGAAGGTCGATGCCGATCTCATCGTGTTCATATCCCGGCACGCGAGCGTGCACCAGATGCCCGCCCTGACCGTACACGTCACCGGCAACTACGAGACCGCCGACCTCGGCGGGGAGCCGGGAAGACTCGCTCCGGCAGCTCCCGCGTGGATGCACGCAATCCTCGGCAACCTCGCCGCCCGCGCCCCGGAGGGCTACCGGGTCTCCTACGAGGTGACGCATCACGGTCCGACGGAACTCTCGACGCCCTCACTCTTCGTCGAGATCGGGTCGACCGCGACCGAATGGGCCGATCCGGCCGCCGGAAGGGCGGTTGCGGAGAGCATCCTCGCCGCGGAGCCAGAGGAGACGATCAATCTTCTCGGCTTCGGCGGAACCCATTACGCCGTGCGGCAGACCGATATCGCTCTCTCCTCCCGCGGAGCCTTCGGGCACATCGTCCCGACCCGGCAGATCGGTGCCGTAGATCCCGATCTGCTCCGGACGATGCAGGAGGCGAGCGGCGCCGTGGCGGCCTACATCGATAGGAAGTCCCTCCCTAAAGACGACGCCGGGCGGATCGAGCGAATGCTCGCCGACGCCGGGCTCCCTCTCCTCTCCGAGTCGGAGGTCCTGGAGGCGTCCGGCCTTGCGTGGGCGACCTATCTCCTAGTCAGGGATCTCGCCGAAGAGATTGCTCCCGGGTCACGCGTCCGCATCCACGATCTCAGGGGAGAAGGCACTCCCGCCGTGGTGCGGATAGCCCCCGAGTTGATTGAAGAAACGATTAAATCAGACAAATCGGCTTTTCTCAACGGTCTCGATGAATTTCCCGCCGCTCATCTCTCGAAAGGCTCGGCAGAGGTTTTATCGACGTTCATCTGCTTTGAAAACGAGTCGTCCCGACTCGCAAGTGATATAACTACCCTGTGTGTAAAACTCTTACTTATCTGTGAAAATGCTGTTATCGACGGTGATCACCTCGTCCTCCGGAAGGTGCGGTTCGACCCCGAGAAGGCGCGCGGACACGGGATCCCCAAAGGGCCGCTCTTTGCCATGCTTGCCGCCGGAAAGGCGGTCGAGATCGAGGGGAGGATGGTCACACCCGATGCAGTGCAGACAACCAGCGTGAAGCGGATACATATCCCGGGATTGGAGAGATACATATGAAATCCATCGTAGAAGAGGCACTTTCACGGGCGCGAGAGGAGCAGCGCTTTGCTGAGCCCACGGAGGTCGACAAGGATCTTGAAGATCTCCTTATGGAACTCCGGACTGAGATCGCCGTCGTCGGGTGCGGGGGCGGCGGTTCGAACACGGTGACCCGGATGGCGGATGAAGGCATCAATGGGGCGCGGCTGATCGCTCTCAACACCGATGCGCAACACCTTGTCAGAACCCGTTCGGATACCCGGATTCTCATCGGAAGGCAGAGAACCCGCGGTCTCGGCGCGGGTTCGATCCCCCAGGTCGGCGAGGAAGCGGCCCTCGAGAACGAGGACGACATCAAGCGGGCCGTCCAGGGGTGCGACATGGTCTTCATCACCACCGGGCTCGGTGGCGGCACCGGTACCGGTTCCGCACCCGTGGTCGCGAAGGCCGCGAGGGAGGAGGGCGCACTGACCATTGCGGTGGTTACCCTGCCGTTCACGGTGGAAGGCGCTATCCGGGGACAGAACGCGGAGGCCGGCCTCGAGCGGCTCCGTGAGGTGGCGGATACCGTCATCGTCGTCCCCAACGACCGGCTGCTGGAGGTCGTGCCCCGGCTCCCGCTCCACGCCGCGTTCAAGGTCTCGGACGAGGTGCTGATGCGGGCGGTCAAGGGCATCACCGAGCTCATCACGATGCCCGGTCTCGTCAACCTCGACTTCGCCGATGTCCGGACCGTCATGGAGCGGGGAGGCGTCGCGATGATCGGGATGGGCGAGAGCGACAGCGAGGACAAAGCCGCCGACTCGGTCAAGAAGGCGCTGCGCTCCCCGCTGCTCGATGTCGATATCTCCGGCGCGAGCGCGGCGCTCGTCAACGTGGTCGGCGGACCCGATATGACGATGTCCGAGGCGGAAGGCGTCATCCAGGAGGTCTACGACCGCATCGATCCCGATGCCCGCATCATCTGGGGTGCGCAGGTCGACCCCGATATGCAGGGCAAGATGCGTACGCTGCTCGTGGTCACCGGCGTCCGGTCACCACAAATATATGGGAGAAACGAAAAGAGTATGCCACGCATGATGAAACAGTTTGAGATCGACTTCCTGAAGTGAGCCGGTATGATGGATTATAAAGAGACGTTGGAGGAAGTAAAGTCGTTCAAGATCGAGGAGGAACTCTTCAAGAAGTACTGGCGCGTGCTGAAACTGGCACGGACGCCGACCCGCGACGAGTTCTCCAAGATCGCCATCGTGGCTGCGGCCGGAATCATGCTCATCGGCCTTGTCGGCTTTATCATCTATGAGATCATGCTGGTACTGCCCAAATGATGGATATGGTTGAGAGCGCAAACAGGATATACGCGATAAAGACGACCGCAAAGCAGGAGCGGACGGTAGCCGACAATATCGAGAAGGTGATCCGGGAACAGAAAGATATCCACGTGATGGCCGTCATGGTTCCCGAGGAACTGAAAGGCTATGTCCTCGTGGAGAGCCCGGACTCCATCGCCCGGATAGAGCAGCTGGTGGAGCTGATCCCTCATGCGCGCGCGGTGGTGCAGGGTTCGACCGCTCTCTCCGAGGTGGAGCACTTCCTGGTGCCGAAACCGGTGGTCAGCGGAATCACCGAGGGCACCATCGTCGAGATCATCGCCGGCCCGTTCAAGGGCGAGAAAGCGGTTGTCAAGCGTATCGATTCAGGAAAGGAAGAGATTACGGTCGAACTCTACGAGAGTATGGTTCCCATTCCGATCACGGTCCGCGGCGACTCCGTTCGCGTCGTGGAACGCTCGGAAGATGCTTCCTGAAGAATACAACGCTAATTTCTTTTTTGTCCTGCCGGTCCCACCATACTGCGGGCGATACGATTCCCGACTGCCGGGCACGCCTGTTCCTGAACGGCCCGTGTGCCGCCCGGGTGCTGTACTTTAAATCCTCCCACGTTGACCTTAGAGAACCCAGGCAACTATTCCCCTGAGGAATAATCAGCTGGTGAACTTGTATGGCAGAAACGGTCGAGGTATTGGTACCCGGCGGCAAGGCAACAGCAGGCCCGCCTCTGGGGCCCGCGCTCGGACCTCTCGGAATCAACGTGAAGGCTGTCGTCGACGATATCAACAAGAAAACAGCCGAATTCAACGGCATGCAGGTGCCGGTGACGGTCACGGTCGACGATAAGAAGAACTTCACGATTGAGGTGGGCATTCCGCCCACGACGGCGCTCGTCATGAAAGAGGCCGGTATTTCGAAGGGTTCGGCAGAGCCGGGTGCTTTGGTGGCGGGAGATCTGCCGCTGGAGGCCGCCGTCCGTATTGCCCGTATGAAATTTGATGGCATGCTCTCGTACGATCTGAAGTCCGCGGTCAAAGAGGTCGTTGGAACGTGCGTGAGCGTCGGTGTCACCGTCGAGGGGAAGAAGCCCCGCGAGATGATCCAGGCCATCAATGACGGGGAGTACGACGGCGTACTCGTCGCATAGATGTCAGACAACCATAGAAGATCGTGAGGTCGTGTACTATGGAGGCAAAGGATGGTTGACAAAACCAGTATACAGGATGCCGTGAAGGCGGCACTGGAGAAGGCTCCGGAACGGAAGTTCAAGGAGAGCGTGGATATCACCGTCAACCTCAGGAATATCGATATGTCCCAGCCCAAGAATCGTATCGATGAGACGATTCTCCTCCCGCACGGTTTTGACAACGTCAAGATCGCAGTTCTCGGGAAGGGCGACATCACCACGCAGGCAAAAGAGGTGAATGTGGACCTCATCATCGGACCTGAGGAGATCGAGCGGCTCGGGGGAGAACCCCGGGAAGCGCGCAAGGTGGCGGATGAGTACCGGTTCTTCCTTGCCGAGACGGCAATGATGCCTCTCGTCGGGCGTTATCTCGGTGTCAGGCTCGGTCCCCGCGGACGGATGCCTATGCCGGTTCCGCAGGGAATGGACATCCGGCCCATCGTTCAGCGTCTGAGGAACTCCGTGAAGATCCGGACGAAGGACAAGAAGGTCTTCCACGCGAAGGTCGGAACCTCCGGCATGGAGCCCGAACAGATCGCCGAGAACATCGACACGGTTCTCCGGAGGGTCGAGTCCGTCCTGGAGAGCGGAACGATGAATATCCACTCGGTTTACGTGAAGACGACCATGGGGCCGGCAGTGAGGGTGATCTGATGGCACTCTATACGCACCACCTGCCCCGGTGGAAGAAGGAAGAAGTAGAGGAGATCAAGCGCGGTATCGAGGAGCACTCGCTCGTCGGCGTCGTGGACATGTACGGCATTCCCGCCTCGCAGGTCCAGCAGATCCGGCGGAACCTCCGCGGCACGGCGAGGGTGAAGATGGCCCGCAACACGCTGATCGAGCACGCCTTAAACGAGCTCGGCGGCAGCGTCGCGGCCTTAAACGACCACGCCGACGGCCAGAGCGCCCTGATCTTCACGAACGAGAATCCTTTCAAGCTCTTCAAGCTGCTTGAACGGACCAAGACGAAGATGGCGGCGAAGCCCGGCGAGACTGCTCCCGAGGATATCGTCATCCCGAAGGGTCCGACCAGCTTCAAGCCCGGCCCGATCGTGGGCGAGCTCCAGCAGGTGGGCATTCCTGCAGCCATTGAGGGCGGAAAGGTCAAGATCCGCGAGACGAAGACGGTCGTGAAGAAGGGCGAGGTCATCAACAAGAAGGTTGCCGAAGCTCTCGTGAAACTCGGCGTCAAGCCGATGGATGTCGGCCTCATTCTGCAGGCCGCATACTACCGTGAGACCATCTTCACGCCGGACCTCCTCGCCATCGATGAGGAAGTCTACGCGAACAACATCGTACTCGCTGCCCAGCAGGCGTTCAACCTCTCGGTCAACGCCGTCATCCCGACCAGACTTACCGTCGCGGCCATCATCGGCAAGGCGGTGAGCGAGGCCCGGAACGTGGGTGTCGAGGCGAGCATCTACGAGAAGGATATCGTCGACCTGATCATCGGGCGGGCTCAGCGCGAGATGCTGGCCGTCGCGCTCGCGGCGCAGGGCCGTGGGTTCGAGCTCGATGAGGCGACCCTGAAAGCCGCATCGGCTGCGACCGCTGCGGCACCCGCGGCAGCAGCCCCGGCGGCAGCCGAGGAGAAGGCCGAGGAAGAAGAGTCTGAAGAGGAGAAGAAGGAAGAGGAGGAAGAGAGCGGCATGGCCGGTCTCGGCGCCCTCTTCGGCTAATATCATTTCAAAAAGAGGTGAATGAACTATGGAGTATATCTACGCTGCACTGCTCCTGCACAACGCAGGCAAAGATGTAACTGAAGAGAATGTGACTGCTGTCCTGAACGCGGCCGGTGTCGAGGTCCAGGACGCCCGCGTGAAGGCGCTCGTCGCCGCACTCGAGGACGTGAACATCGAGGAGGCCATCAGCAAGGCCGCCGTCGCGCCCGTCGCCGCTGCACCCGCCGCAGCCGCTGCCCCCGCAGCCGCCGCCGCGCCCGCAGCCGAGGAAGAGGCCGAGGAAGAGGGCAAGAAGGAAGAGGAAGAAGAGAGCGGCATGGCCGGTCTCGGTGCCCTCTTCGGCTAAACCCTTTTTTCTTTCGCCTTTAACGAACCGGTTATCTTCTCGGATCGAGTGACGCTCCGCTCTCTCTGTGTCGGATCTTTTAGAATGCTTCTCAGGGCAGCCGTGCCGCCTTTGTCCCGGTACTGCGTCGCCGGGTCGAACGAGAAAAAGAGGGTGTCTGTCCGATTACAACCCGGTGGATACGGGAGAGTTCACTCCTCCACGCTCCCGCCGTACACGACCTGCCCGAAGCTGATGCATCCGTCGCCGAGCGGGTAGTCCTTATTCATGATGAACTCGAGCCCGGCGTTGCGGATCTCGGTCCGGATCGTCTCGCGGATCGCCCGGTTGTAGGCCACCCCACCCGAGAGCGCCACCCGGGGGATCCCGCGCTCTTCGGCCGCCCGGACGGCCATCGCGGCGACGCCCCGGGCGAGGTTGTACTGGAACGATGCGGCGATGTCGTCCGCCCGCCCCCCGGCAGCCGACCGCCGGCAGGCCTCCGCGAGGAGCGAGCGGGTCGAGAGGACCTCACACCCGCCGTCCTGCCGGTACTCGAGGTCCCAGGCCGAGGGTTTCCCGGCGTATGCCGCCGACTCGAGTTTCATCGCCGGCTCCCCGTCGTAGGTTCGCTCCCGGCAGATCCCGAGGAGGGCTGCGGCGGCGTCGAGAACCCGGCCGGTGCTCGAGGTCGCGGCGACGTTCAACCCCCGCTCCACCTGCCTGACGAGGACGGCGAGCTCGATATCGCTCCAGCCCCGTGACGCCAGGATGTCCCGGACTTCGGGGGTGGGGAGGATGCCGTAGAGCATCCGCTCCGGGAACCGGGTGGCGAGGTCGCCGCCCGGCATCGGGACGACCTCGAGGTGGGCGACCCGGTCGAGGTAGGGGATCCGTCCGGCAAACACCTCCCCGCCCCAGATCGTGGCGTCGTCGCCGTAGCCCACGCCGTCGATCGCGATCCCGACGCACTCTTCCCGGGTCGTGGCGGCGATGTGCGCCCGGTGGTGCTGGACGGCGAGGAGTTCTGCCCCTGTCGCTTCGGCAACCTCCCTCGCGTAGCGGGTCGAGAGGAACTGCGGGTGGAGGTCGTGGACGATCCGGTCGTACCGGGCGCCGGTGAGCCCGCCGAGCCGTTCAGCCGTCTCCTGCAGGTAGGCGAGGGTCTGGGGGTTCCTGACGTTTCCGACGTGGGGGGAGGTGATGCAGAAGCCGCCTTTGTAGATGGAGATGTTCGCGTTCAGTTCCGGGCCGACGCCGAGGATGCATCCTTTGCCGAGGTCGATCGCCTCCCGCTTCGGGGCGAGGCCCCGGGAGAGCCGGATGATGTAGCCGTCCCTGACGACGGAGTCGTCGCACCGGTTGACGATCCGGCGGTCGTGGGTGAGGATATAGTCCACCTGCCCCGGGAGCCGCTCAAGAGCGACTCCGAGATCGGTGATCATCGGGTAGCCCGGCAGGTTCGCGCTCGTCATGATGAGGAGCGGGTGGGCGAGGTTCGCGAAGAGGAGGTGGTGCAGCCCGGTGTAGGGGAGCATACACCCGATGGTGTGGAGGTCCGAGATCGTCGGGTGGGACACGGGATCCCGTTTCTCGAGCACCATGATCGGCCGTTCCCGGGAGTGGAGGATCCGCCGCTCCTCGTCCGAGACGACCGCGATCCGTTCGACTTCCTCCGGGGTCGCCATCACCGCGAGCGGCTGCTCCGTCCGGCCGAGGCGGCATTTCAGAACCCCCGCCGCCTCCTCGGTGCAGGCGATATGGAATCCCCCGATCCCCCGGATGGCGACGATCGAGCCTGCGTCGAGGAGGGCCGCCGCTTCCCGGATGGGATCCCCTGCTACCGGCGTTCCGTCGGCCCGGAGAAGGGCGAGACCCGGCCCGCAGGCCGCACAGGCGATTGTCTGGGCGTGGTGGCGGCGGCACGCCGGATCGGTGTACTCGCTCTCGCAGGCGGGGCAGACGGGGAATTCCGCCATCGACGTCCGCTCCCGGTCGTAGGGGATGGTATTGATGATGCTGTACCGGGGCCCGCAGTTGACGCAGGACGTGGCCCAGTAACCCTCGTACCGGCCGCCTCGCGTGAAAATATCGGCGATGCAGTCGTCGCAGATGGCGACGTCGGTCGGTATGAACCCCGAGAGGCTCCCCGAATTACTCTCGAGAATGGTAAACCCTTCGGTCTTCCCGCCGCGCAGATTCTGGACATCTACGGAATCTATTTGAGATAATGGCGTTCCTCTGGAAACGGCTTCCAGAAATTCCTCGAAGCGGTCGCCGGATGCATGGATCTCGACCTCGCTCCCGAGGTTTTTGACCGTCCCCGTGATCCCAAATTCCCGCGCTTTTGCATAGACAAAGGGACGAAACCCGACTCCCTGGACGATGCCCCGGATGATGATTGTGCCACTGGTACGCATTGAGATTTCAGCAAAAATTTATGGAGTTATACCACCATATAACAATAGGGTATCGCAGTGACGGGACATATTAAAATTCTTAACGATCCGGTGGAACTGGTTCCTCTTCTCATAACGTTCAATAATGCCGATTATAAAAAGATCTACGAACTCCTGAACAAAGCCTGGCTGACCGAGGAAGACCTTGCGACATATGCCGGCCCCTCGACGGTGACCGAGTGC
The DNA here is from genome assembly GCF_001017125.1 of Methanoculleus sediminis. Lineage (GTDB taxonomy): Archaea > Halobacteriota > Methanomicrobia > Methanomicrobiales > Methanoculleaceae > Methanoculleus > Methanoculleus sediminis. The sequence goes on from NZ_JXOJ01000001.1 coordinate 216,898, forward strand.
CTCTCTATTCTCAAGAAAGGAAACCTGATCGAAGAGCAGTGGCGGATGCCCAAGCCCGGAGAGAAACCGACAAAGGAGTACCGGGCGACATACAGCAAGTTCCGGGCCAGTTTCCAGTGTTCCATGGGCGATATCGGGGATCTGCTGCACATCGCCGTCTCGAACGACGAGGGTCTGCGCACGATCGTGGACTCGGTCGAGCAGGAGATCGTGGCCGGGACCACCTCCATCGGCGATATCTCCCGAAAATACGGGGTCAGCCCTACCTTCATCAAGGGGCTGGCGAAGAGGATCCCCGGTCTCGATGTGAAAGGGCAGGGAATGGTGCTGCTTGACCGACTTCACTGACGACCCTCTTTACGTCATCCTGCGCAGCAAACGCGAGGCCACCCGGTTCCAGATTCTCGTAGAGATCGCCGAACACCAGCCGGCCGTCCGCCAGCAGGAGGTTGCCGCGAAACTCGGTGTGACGCCTCAAGCCGTCTCCGAGTACATCCGGGAGCTGGTGGACGAAGGGCTGGTCGCCGCTCACGGCCGGGGCCGCTACGAGGTGACGAAGAGCGGGATCGAGTGGGTCCTGCGTCACGCCGAGGCGCTCGAGGCGTATGCCCGCCACATCAACCGGGATGTCATCCAGCAGGTGGCGGTCTGGACGGCCATCGCCCGGGACGATATCCGGAAAGGGGATACGGTCGGCGTCTTCATGCAGGACGGGTGGCTCTACGCGACGAGAGAAGAGCAGAGCGCCACCGGCCTCGCGACCATGGACGCGGCACCGGGAGAAGATCTCGGCGTCGCCCAGCTGAACGGCATCATCCAGCACGAAGAGGGGCTCGTTCACGTCTGCAAGGTGCCGAGGGTGGAGCGGGGCGGGTCCCGGCAGGTCAGCACGGATCTTCTCCGGGAGGCCGTCCGGGACGCCGAGATGGTGGGCGCCGTCGGCCTCGAATCCTACGTGGCCCTCAGAAAGGCGGGCATCGAGCCGGATATGTTCTTCGGCTCAAGGGAAGGGGTCGTCGAAGCGGCGTTCCACGGCCGGGAGTGCGCAATTCTTATCGTCGATGAGGAGTTTACCGATTTCCTCAAGCGCCTGGAGACGGTGGGGCTCACCTACACGATCCACGACCTGATCCCGTCATGAAAGTCATCGTCCAGCCCCAGAAAGGCACGTATAAACTGCTGTTCGTCGAAGGCGGCCGCGTCGAAGGTTCGGGTTTCGTCGACCTGGCTGCGACCCCGAAGGGCCGGCGGCCGAAGAATTTCAAGATGCGCCGTCGCGGCAAACAGCTCAAGCCAACCCCTACCCGTGACCTGATCGCCCTGCTGCGCCGTTCCACGGTACTCCTTGCGGCGAAGAGCCCTGAATTCGAGTCGTTCCTTGCCGATCTCCAGATCCCGTCGTCGAGGATAGATATCTGCCGGTTCTGTCAGCTCGAGGACCGGTTCGCGCCGGTCGACAGGGCGACCGGCGTCCGGTACGGCGGGGAATGGATCTGCATGGAGTGCGCAAAGCGCGAGATGCGCCGGGAGCTCGGTTACCTGGGGAAGTTCGGCGGCTCGGTGCTCGTTCACCTGGAGAAACTCCTCGCTCAGATCCGCGATCTCGACCGGGTGCTGGCGTCGGTGGGCCCCGAGCACCCCGACCTGAAGCGGACGCTCTTTGACCGGCTCGAGGCGCACGAGGTTCAGAAAACCGCTCATATCACCGAACTCCCGCTCCCTCCCGCGTTCGCGAAGGCCGCCGGGGTCGAATACCTGATGCCCGTCCAGCAGCTCGCCGTCCAGGACGGGCTTTTAGAGGGGCAGCACCTCCTGGTCGTCTCGGCGACCGCGAGCGGCAAGACCTTCATCGGGGAGATGGCCGGGATGAAGAACTTCCTCGAAGGCCGGGGGAGGACGCTCTTCCTGGTCCCGCTGGTCGCGCTCGCGAACCAGAAGTACCAGCGGTTCCGCGACCGCTACGGCCACCTGGTCCGGGTCACCCTGCAGACCGGGGTGAGCCGTCTCAACCTCCCCGAGACCCGGCCTGCGGGTGACCGGGACGTCAACGCTCCCGTGGTGGTTGGAACCTACGAGGGGATCGACCACGCTCTCCGGACCGGGCGATCCTTAAAGGATATCGGAACCGTCGTCATCGACGAGGTGCAGATGCTCGAGGACCCGGAACGCGGCCACCGTCTCGACGGGCTGATCGCCCGGCTCAAACATGTCGCTCCCGAGGCGCAGTTCCTCTACCTCTCGGCCACGATCGGGGCTCCGGGGCTGCTCGCGGATAAACTCCGGGCAAATCTTGTCCGCTACGCGGACCGGCCGGTTCCGCTCGAACGCCATCTCATCTTCGTCGAGCGAAGCAAGAAGATCAACTTCATCAAGCAGATGGTCGCCGAGGAGTACAAGGTGCGGTCGTCGAAAGGCTACCGGGGCCAGACGATCGTCTTCACCAACTCCCGTGCCCGCTGCCACGTCATCGCCGACGCCCTCGGAAAGAAGGCCGCCCCCTACCATGCGGGGCTGACCTCCCAGGAACGCCGGGACGTGGAGCGGCGGTTCGCGAACGGGGAGATCGCCGCCGTGGTCACGACAGCGGCGCTTGCTGCCGGCGTCGATTTCCCTGCGTCCCAGGTGATCTTCGACGCCCTTGCGATGGGTATCCAGTGGCTCACCGTCCAGGAATTCCACCAGATGATGGGCCGGGCGGGCCGGCCGGACTTCCACGATCTCGGCCGGGTGGTCATCATGGCGGAACCCGGGGGGTCGTACTCACGGACGTCCGGGAAGACCGAGGAGGAGGTCGCCGTCGGCCTTCTGCGAGGCGAGATGGAGGAGGTCGCGCCCGAGTACGACATGGAGCAGAGCACGGAGGAGTTCGTCGCGAACGCCGTGGTCTCGAACGGCGACGAGCAGCAGATCATCAAGATGACCCACACGATGGTCGGGACGCTGGAGCCCGCCCTCCCCACGCTCCTCGACTACGGGCTGGTCCGGCGGCGCGGCGGGCGTATCGAACTCACCGATATGGCCCGGGTGATGGCCGAACATTTCATCGGCGCCGAGCGGTTGATCGAGATCAAGGACCTCGTGCGGCGTATGGACGATGCGGCCGAGATCGTCGCGGAACTCGAGTGCGCCGAAGAGACGACGCCGTAGGGTTTTTTCGGGAACTTGCCCGGAGAAGGTCCCCCTCCCCAAAACCCGCGGTCAGTTGTGTTTTTCAAGTTCTCTTGCCCCCTGTTTCACGTTTCGGGAAATTATAAAGCCCATGTACGGGATTTCCACCGGACATCGCACCTTCGGTGCTCCAGCTCCGTTCCTGCCGGAACGTCGCTTATCGCCACGCACTGCCCCCGCCCCCGGGGCGGGGTGCGACGGGCTGTAGGACCGGAGCATGAGCACCGAAGGTGCGGAGGAGGAGCGCGAAGCGCGGGTGGGGTGGGGGTTACAGACATTCATTCCGACGTGGAGACAGGGGAGGGGGGATGCTCCCCCCTCCCCGTCAGCCCCACCCCCACGTGGCGATAGCCACCACGGTCCACTGTATTGGGACTCTCTTGTCTCAACAGGTCTATTGGCGATCAACAGCACTGCAGTATTCTCAACCATCACTGTAGGTTCACTGGCTCCTCAAACCCCGGCCGGGTACAGCCCAAAACCCTCTCCCTACCGATACCGCTCCAGGTACTCCCGCACCTTCTCCGACTCCACCCAGCCTTCGTCGAGCTGTCTGAGGATTGCCTTGATCTGCCTGACCTGCTCCCGGATCTTCTCCGCTCGCTCGTCGTCGATGAGGTCGGCCATCCCCTGGACGACCTGGAGAGGGTTTCGGATGTGGTCGGTCAGGACGGCGAACTGCTCGATGTTCCTCTCGATCTGCCGGTATGCCTCCATTCTTTCCCGCTCGATCCTCTCCCGCTCTCCCATCTCGCGTTTGAGGCTCTCGTTTGCGGCCCGGAGTTCTTCTGTCCGTTGCGTCACCAGTTCCTCGAGCCGGTAGCGGTAGTCCATCAGTTCCTTCTCGGCCTGCCGTCTCTCCGTCACGTCCCGTGCGATGATGAGGATGGCCGGCGTGCCCCCGAGGGTGATGCGGTGGATGCTCGCCTCGACCGGGATCCGTTCGCCTTCCCGGGGGATCAGGTCGGCGGAATGGAGGCGTTGGTCGCCCTTCTTGAAGTCGCTCCGGATGAGGATGACCGATCCGGGAGCACGGGCGAAGAGTTCGTCGCGGGTATACCCGAGGCACCGGCAGGCAAGCGCGTTCGCATCCAGTATCCGGTAGGGCGTCCCTTCCCTCCCGACGGCGCATACCAGCAGAAAATCGTTCCCGCTCTCGAAGAGGAGGCGGTAGCGGTCCCTGCTCTCCTGGAGGTCGCGCCGGGAACGTTCCAGTTCGCCGAGCATCAGGTTGACCTCTTCGACGAACCGTGAGACGGGATCGCCCCCGACTGCAGGGAGGCGGGGCGGGATACTGCCCGTTGTCCTGATTCCCTCGATGCTTGCATCCATGCCGGCGATGCGGGCGGCCACTTCCCGCTCCTTGAGCCAGACGCCGAGCAGCCCGAAGGCGATGCATACGAGGAGGAGTTCGATGAGCAGGACGCCGGGAGAGGTCAGGACCTCCCTGGAAAGACCAACCGGGAGAACGAGTGCGAGGAATGCCTGATCGCGGGCCCTGGTGATACGGTGGGCCGCAGATGGAAAAGCGGGGAACGAGGGTCGATCGTTGCGGGAGGCCATGACGTTGTACCGAGTCGCATACGTCGGGCAGATCCCTGCCCGTGGCCTGCGGGGCGGACCCGGGAGGTCGCCCGGTCGCCCTGCAGGTATCTACTGTGGCGGTTCCGGCGCGTTTTTTATCCGCGCGTCGTCGTATCCCATGAGGGTGAATCTAACATATAAACATTTCTGATACAGGAGAGATGTTTACAGCGCAAATTCCATTTTTTATCTTGGATGAGGGAGTGTCGCGCGACATCTGGAGACATATGTCGGTCTTTGGTCTGACGTCACCGGGAGCCTACCCGGACCCGGGAATATCTTCCCTGCCGGCTGCACGGGCGCTCCTCCGCATCATCACCGCAAAGATCCCGGTTCCGAGAAGACTTATCGCGCCGCCCACGTAGAAAACGGCGTCGATCCCGATGTAGTCCATGAAGACGCCTCCCATCAGCGGCGCGATGATCATGCCGATCCCGAAGACCGTGTTGTAGGCACCCATCGAGGTTCCCATTCCTATCGTCCGGCCCGCATCGACCGTCAGGGCCATGATGGCCGGCTGCTGGATGGCGCCCCCGATACCGACGAGGGAGGTGATCACGAGCAGGGGGAGAAACGATCCCGAGAACGGAATCGCAGCGATCGCCAACGCTGTTATCGCCGACCCCGTGACGATCAGGGCGACCTTGTTGCCGGTATCGGTTACTCTCCCCATCGGCACCTGGAGGAGCGCCATCAGGAAGGTGTTCGCGGAGAGGACGACGCCCACCTCGGTGGGGCTGATCGCGATGAGCGGGCCGAAGACCGGGATGAAGACCATCATGCCTCCGCGCCCGAGGGCGCTGATGAAGGAGAAGACCATGACCCCCCGCATGATCGGGAGCATGAGGATCTCCCGCATCGGGACGGTGTTTCCTTCCTGAACCGTGAACGTACCGCGTTTTGCCTCCGGGAGGGAGATTCCGACGAGGAGCGTGGCGAACGCCGAGAGGGCGGCCATGACGTAGAAGACCGAGTCCAACCCGAATGCATCATTCAGGAATCCTCCGAGCAGCGGCCCCATCCCCATCCCGAGGAACATCGAGATGGAGAAGTTCCCCATGTGGCTCCCCTCTTTTCCCTTCTCCGAGAGGTCGGCGACGTAGGCCATGGCTATCGGGACGACCATGGCCGACGCGAGGCCGTGGGCGAAGCGGACTGCCGTGAGCGAGTAGACGCTGTCGACGATGATGTAAGCAAGCGACAGGACCGCGTAAGCGAACATGCCGATGAGGATGATCCATTTCCTCCCCCGGCGGTCCGATATCCGGCCGATGACGGGCATGAAGACCGACCGGGAGAGCGCGAAGGCTGAGAAGATGATGCCGAGCCAGATGCCGGTCGCGCCCAGGTTCTCCGCATAGATGGGCAGCAGCGGGCTGACGATGCCGAGCCCGAGCATGGTGGCGAAGACGGAGATGAATAAGACGTTATAGATGCGTTTGGCGGTATTCATGCAGGTTACACTCGAATAAAGATCAGGCCCGCGAATCGGGTCTGCGGAGGTTGTTCTACAGTTGCAGGGAAAAGAGTTGGCGGTACTGCGGCATATATATTGGGTCGCCGGCCGGAATCATGCCCGCCGCGCGACGCAGCACCACCGGTCGTAGAGCGGATCACGCCGGTTCTCGAAGACCTCGGTCTCCCGGCGCTGTCCGATGCACCATTCCTGCACTCTTGCCGCCTCTTCTTCCGTGCCGACGGTGATCAGCGCTTCATCGGTGAGGGCGAGGAGATTGGTGACGATCGATCTCCAGAGGGCCGTGTTGTAGGAGTAGATCTCCCCGACCATGAAGGCCGCCCCGAGAGGCACCGGCGCGATGTAGCGGGACGCCTTCTGCGCGTCGATGCACATGGTGTCGGAGGGCACGAGACGCCCTTTCGAGAGGCCGAGCGCGAGAAGGCCTGGGTCGTTGTCGTATGCGAGCGCCCGCACCCCTCCCGCCCGGAGAGCCGCGGTGCCGACCCCCGACCCGCAGCAGCAGTCGAGGCACGGGGTTCCCGTACGGTCGCCCCAGACCTCATCGAGGAGGTCGCGGATCTTCCCCTCCCGGTCGGGGCGCAGGTCTTCGAGGGCGGGGAACGTGGTCTCCAGCAGTTCCGCACTGTAGTACTCGCGGACCGCCGAGAGCCATGCCTCCCGGCTCTCCTGGTAGATGTCGCCGCCGACCGTCTCGAAGCACTCGATGGCGGCGAGCGTCGGCTCCCGGAAGAGGAACGAGGCGGCGTGCCATCCCTCGTCGTCGTGAAGGGCGAGCGCCATCGGCTCCTCCTTCTCGTCGACCAGAAGACGGGCCTCGTCCGGCACGATCCGGAGCAGCAGGTTCGTGTATGAATCTACCGTCAGGTCCGCGAACGACGGTTCGACCAGCCGGCACCCACCGATCTCGAGGATCTCCGCAACCTTCACGCCGTCCGCCTCTCGATCTTCATGCCGCCCGGCGCGCGGATGACCCCGTCCACGCGTGCGTCCTCGTGCAGGGTGAGACGCTTGCAGGAGACGTTCCCGAGGATATGCACCTCCTGCTCGATCGTCACGTCGCCGTCGCTCTGGATGTCGCCGTGAACGGCCGTACCTCTGGCGACGCTCGCACCGTCGCGCGCATGAAGACTCCCGAAGATCGTCGTCTCCTCCCGGACGGCGATCGAGCCGGCGCGGATGTTCCCGTGCAGCCGGCATCCGGCCCCGACGGCCATCTTCTCCGGGACGGAGAACGTCTGCATGTTGAGGACGGCGCCGCCCGGGATCATCAGCGGCGTGGCACTGGGGGCCTCGTCGTCGCCGAAGAGTTTTTCGAGGACGGAACTCAGTTCTTCTTCCTTCTCGATCCCGAGGACGGCCACGAGGTACATCACGATGTAGATGATGACCGGCATCGGGTTCCTTATGGAGATCCAGCCCTTCGCTTCGAACCCGCGCTCGATCTGGACATTGTCCCCGATATCGAGGTCGCCCTTGACGACCAGCTTGCCCTGGATCTTTACCCCTTCGCCGAGGTAGGCATCCTCCTCGACGACGACGTCCCCGTTGATCTCGCACCAGTTGTCTATTCTGGCGTCGCCGCTCGCAACGATGTTGCCGTTGATCTTGCTGAATTCACAGACCACGACGTCGTTGCCGAAGAGGCCGTAATCGATCCGGCACCGCTCGCCGATGACGATGTCCTGATCGGTCTTGAGCGTCCTCTCCTGGAGCTCGGTATGGTCCGGGAGAGCGCAGCTCTTGATCCAGTCGTGGTCTCCTGTCGTTTCCATTTACCTGGTATAATCTTCATGCGCCATACTTATGACTCTTATTAATTAGATCCAGGACGATCGGCATGAGATCGCGGCCGCGGATACGGTGGAGCCCGCCCTCAGCGCACGAGACCTCGTCGAATCGGTTCGTCCGGTCGGTCCGGACGCCCGGGCCCCTGATGACGACCGGAACCGGGTCGGCGCTGTGATCTTTGACCGAGCAGGGCGTGCTGTGGTCGGCGCAGATGACGATCAGGGTCTCCTTGAGATCGAGCAGCGGCGCGAGCGCCTTATCGATCACTTCGATGAAGTCGCGTTTCTGGATGGCTTTGCCGTCGTGGCCGGCCTCGTCCGCGCCCTTGATGTTCATCAGCACGAAGTCCTTCCGGCCGAGTTCCCCTATCGCCGCCCTCACCTTGGCGTCGAGATCGGAGTCGATCGACCCGGTCGTCCCCGGCACCGGGATGTGCTCGAGCCCCACGACCTTCCCGATCCCGGAGATGAGGGTGGCCGCCGAGATGACGCTCCCGGAGAGCCCGTAGCGCTCGGGGAACTGCGGGAGCGCACCCATCTTCCCGGCGCCCCGGATCAGGAGGAGGTTTCCCGGCGGGAGTCCTTCCTCTATCCGCCGGACGTTTACCGGGTGATCGTAGAGGATCTCTCCCGACTGGCGGATGAACTCGTTGCAGGCATCGGCGGTCTTTCTGTCCGCCGGGTCGTCGGTGCAGGGCCGGATCGTGAGCGGCAGTACTCCTTCTTTCTTCGGGTCGTTCGAGGAGACCTTGTCGCCGAGTCCTTCTCCGACGAGGGCGAGGGCCGCCCGGTGGCCGGCGCCCGCCTCGAACCGGAACTCGAGACCGAGACCCGAGAGGTCGACGTTCTCCCGGATGGCCTCTGCAAGCGGTTCCGTCCCGGAGATCCGGCCGGCCCGGCGGTCGGTGACGAGGCCGTCCGCGTCCACGGTGGCGAAGTTGCACCGAAACCCGATCATCCCGGCGGTCATGTGGATGCCGGTTCCTTCGGCCTCGAGCGGGCCCCGACCGGTGTAGTACTCCTGCGGCGGGTAGCCGAGCAGGGCGAGGTGGGAGGTGTCGGACCCGGGCCGTATCCCGGGCGCGACGGAGTCCATGATCCCGCATACGCCTTCGGCGGCGATCCGGTCGAGAACCGGGGTCCGGGCGGCGCCGAGCGGGGTCAATCCGTCCAGCGCATCGCAGGGGCGGTCGGAGATCCCGTCCAGTACCAGGAAGAGAACCTTCTCAGCAATCATCGAGAACAGGTGAGATCCAGAACGTCATTACTCTTCCCGGTGGGCGGCGGAGATCCAGGTTGCCGGGCAGCCCTTTCCCTTCTGGACGAGTGCCAGGCACCGCTCGATCCGGAGGAGGGCCTCTTCCGCGAGGGTTTCGCTCTCCTCGCGGCACTCCTCCCCGCACCCGAGCATGATGAGGATGTTGGCCGCCATGATTACGTCGGCCGAGAGACACCGGAGTTCTCCGGCGAGTTCCTCGCCGAGGACTCCTCGCATGTCGCACGCGGTGTTGTAGAGCTGGTGCGAGTACCGATCGAGCATCGCGTTCGAGGCGAGAACCCGGGCGCTGCCGCTCTCCCTCTCCCGGAGCTCGTCCCACTCCCGGTGGAACTGGACGAGTATCCTTCTGATGATCCCCCGGGCCATCGTCTCCCGCTCGTCGGGGCCCCGATGGTTTAGCACTACCCGGTTTGTCCGCCGGCCCTTCGCATGCCGCCCTTCGACCATCACCGCCATCACCTCCCTCTCGTATTCCGGCGGGGTATACCCCGTCATAGAGCATATACCCTTCGTGCCGTTTCCGTCGGGTAAGCGAGGGGATGCGAAGGCACGGGGATTGTTTAAAAAAGTGAGCGGCGGGCCTTATACGGCCGCAACCTGCTCCAGTTTGGACTTGGTGAGCTCGACCCGGCGGATCGGGTAGATCGTCTTGACGACCTTGAAGATGTCCCGGGCCATGTCGCCGGAGACGATCTCCTTGACCAGGGTCTCGAAGTCGCTCTCGGCCGCTCTGGCGGCGAGGGCCTGCGAGATTGCCTGCCGTACGGCGTGGACCTGGCTCTGGTCGGCCCTCGAGAGGGTGAGACAGACGACCGTCACCCGCAGGAGTTTCTTATCCTTGCTGACGATCGGGTGGATGGTGTCGATGCGGGATGCCCGCCGCTTGACCATCGACCGGAGGTAGTCCCGGGTCACTTCGTGCCCGACGAACTCGGTGTACGCGGCGTCGCCTGCGACGTTGTTGATCTTGAACCTCATCTTGATGTGGGACTTGGAGTAGTCCTGCACGACTTCGCCGAGCGTCGCGGTCATGACGCGGCCGACCATGTTCTCGGGGTCGGCGGAGATGGCGTCGCCGATCTCGGCTTTGCCGAAGGCGTCGGGTACGTAGACACGGTACCACTTCTTGGCCTTCCAGCCTTCCAACCTTCTTCCAACCTGTTTCTTCTTTGCCATGGTATCACTTCTCTCTATTATCGAATTTTCAGCCCATTTGATCCTGATTCCACTCCGGAACTCTCCAGGCCGCTTACCCGCCGCTTCGATGCGGCGGCGCATACGTCCTCCGCTATCGCCAGGTTCATGAGGTAGTCGTCCACCGAGGCGATGATCGACCTGATCCTGGTTCCGTCGATCTCGGCCCGCACCCCGCCCTCGATCGCGGTAGTCCTGATCAGGGTGAGGTTGTCGGGTTCGAGTGCCGCGGCCACGCAGCCGGGGAGGCTGTGCGGGGTCTCGATGACGCCCTCGATCCGGATCATGCGGGGATCGCCTCCAGGAGTTCCTGCCTGAACCGGTCGGCCTGATCGGCGGCGACCCGGGCGCCGGCTCTCAGACGGTGTCCGCCGCCCTGGCCGCCGCATGCCTCCGCGATCGTTCGCATCACCGCCTCGAGGTCGAGGTCGATGCCCGGGGGGCAGCGTGCCGAGACGGAGCAGTGGTCGCCGATCCTGCCGATGACGAAGACGGGGCCGCTCTGGACGAAATCGTTTGCGAGCGCGTCCGCGACGTCGCTCGCGACTTCTCCGTCGTCCACCGCAAAGAGGGCGACGCGCTCGTCGAGCCGGCGCGCCCCGCGGATGCCGGCGATGACCGCCTGCCGGTAGCGGGCGGTGATCTCCCAGGCTTCCTGGATCGCGTGGCTCGAGCGAAGACAGAGCGATGCGCCGATATCCCCGTTCCCTGCCTTGCCGCAGGCGTCGACGACGGCGGCAAGATTCAGGGCCTCGTCGATCACCTCCCGGCCGAGGCTGTAGGTGGTTCCCCAGATCCCGCAGAGTGCGGAGACCGAGGCGTCCGGGGCGGCCGCGAGGACGATCCGGGTGAGGAGCGACTCGATGTCCATGTCGTCCTCGTCGGTGACCTCTGCAACGAGCGTCCTCGCTCTGTCGGGAACGCCCGAGAACCCGGGGAGGTAGGGGTCGACGGCGAGCGCGAGCTGCTCGACGAGCCCTCTTCCCGGGAGGCGGAGGCCGCGGCGGGGCGTTATGAACCCGTTCGCGATGCCTTCGTTCACAATCTCTTTGTTCGGGCCGTCGAGTGTCTGGCCGTCCCCGATGATCCCGAGGAGCGCGAGCCCCGCGAGATCCCGGTTGTCGCCCATGCGCTGGGCGACGAGGTAGGCCGCGCCGGCCGCCGAGATATCCCGGTCGCCGTCGATTCCGGCGAGGTGCGGGTTGACGTGGTAATCCCCCTCGAAACGGGGCAGGTGGTGATCCACCACCATGACGTCGCCGGGGAGGTCCGTGAGTGCCGATCCGAAGTCGCAGAGAAGCACGCTGCCGTCGCCGGGGAGGTCGTCCGTGGTGATGCCGGGGCGGATCCTCAGCCGGAACCGTCCGCCCTCGCGGAACATGGCGTGGCAGAGTATGGATGCGGCGGCTATACCGTCGGCATCGTGGTGCGCCAGCACCTCCACGAACTCCTGCTCGAGCAGGTGGTCGGCCAGGCTTGCAACAGCGGCGTCAAGCGACATGGGTCATCAGCGGGTGAGCAGGATCTCCGCGGTCTCCGGTTTATAGGTCCAGCCCTTCGGCATCCGTCCGGACTTGACGTAGTACTTGACCAGCCTGCGCACCTTGGACTCGGCGATCTGCAGCTGCCGCTTGTTATGGACGTCTTTGTTGTTCTCCGCAAGGTGTTTCCTGATCCCGAGCGCTTTCTGCATCAGGTTCCGGAGATCTTCGGGGATCTCGGATTCAAGTCCCTTCTCGCGGAGGATCTCGCTTATGCGCTTGCCGGTGGCGAGCTTGACGTCGGGGACGGCGTACCTGTCACGCAGCGCAAGGCCGATCTGGCTGGTCGACATGCCGTCTTTGCGAAGATCGACGATGATCTTCTCGATCTCTGCTATGTCCGTGTTGGACCACTCGGGTGCCTCCTTCCGGTAGGGTCGGACGGAACTGCTGGTTCCGCGACGCCGAGCGTACATTCTTGCCATTCATGCACCTCCGATAGATATACTATGTTAAGTCCAGAAAAGAGTCCTTTAACTGACTAATCTCTGTAATCCCGAGCCCTTGCGGGCAGTGCTTCCGGGAGCACGTCGGACTTACCATAGCCAGCACGTATTCGTGCTGCATCATATTCTCCGGGAGGAATCTTAAGGGTATCGTATGGGTTGCGCGGCCCGCGCCCCCTTCCGGCGACAGGGGGGCGGGTGGGCCGAATGTTTAATCTGCTCCCGGGTCAACATGTATTGGTATCGGTGCGATAGTAGTCTAATGGTAGGACAGGGGCTTCCCAAGCCTCTAGTCCGGGTTCGATCCCCGGCTATCGCATGGGTTTTCCGAACTTTTCTTCCGGGTTTTTCGGGGTCGATCGTTCGATACGGTTCATGGCGCCGCGCGGGTCGAGGACTGCGGTTTTGGTCTCCCTCCGGGTGCGACCCGGCACCAGGGGTTAAACGGTTCTGATCGGCCGACCCAGGCAAATCCGTTCCGATCGTCGCGCCCAATCCGCCGGGCATGACATCCATGGCAGGCCCGGCGATGGAAGGCTTTAGACGATCTTTTAACCTATCGTTCCTCAGCGATGTATCATGATGGGGACTGCCGGTCCGGAAATCATGGCCGATGTGACGCTTGTCGATATTACGCCGGAGAGCATCGTCGATTACGGCGTTTGCGGCTATAAAGACCTGAAAAAGCATCGAGAGCTGCGAAGGAAGATCGACTGGTTCGGGGAATACTACGCGAAAGGCCTGAGGATGAAGGCCCTCGTTTCGAAAGAACACGGCTACCAGGGCATGATCGAGTATATACCCGGCAGGTATGCGCACCGCCCCGTGGATGCGGATGGGTATCTGTTTATCCACTGCATCTTTGTCGGGTTCAGGAAGGAGTTCAAGGGGAAGGGCTATGCCTCCCTCATGATCGACGAGTGCATCCGGGAAGCCAGGGAGGCAGGGATGCATGGCGTTGCGGTCGTCGTGCGGGACGGGCCGTTCATGGCCGGCAGAGATATCTTCGTCAGGAAGGGATTCGTTCCGGCCGATGCGGCGGATCCGGACTTCGAACTGCTGGCCCTCAAATTCAGTCCGGATACGAACGATCCCCGGTTCCGGGATATGAAGAAGCATCTTGAGGAGTACCGTGACGGCTTGTTCGTCATCCGCTCGGTGCAATGCCCGTACACCGAGAAGAACACGAACGCAATCCTCGAGTCCGCGAGGAGCAGGTTCAACCTCAAGGCCACGTTGATCGACCTGGAAGATTCGGATGCCGTTCAGAATTCCCCCTGTGCTTTTGGAACCTTCTGCATCGTGCACGACGGCAAGGTCATCAGCCACCATCCCATCAGCAACACCCGGTTTGAGAATATCATGAAGAAGAGGGTCGGGTAACCGGTTCTCTTCGCTCTCCGGTTATCCGGTCGCCACCGCGGCCCGGCTTGCGCCGGCCCTCGTTTTGGCGAGGATCACCCGGTGCCGTTACGGCCGTCCTCCGGCACCACCTCGAACCGGCAGTGATTGAATCCCATCGAGTAGCACCGGGTCTCGACCGCCGCCGTCGGCCGGCCGTAGTGGCGGGAGAAGAGTGCCCGGAGGATGCCCGAGTCGAACGCGCACGCGGGCCGCCCGGTGACCGGGAGATCGGCGCACTCGAAGCAGTCGTAGACGAGGAGGACGAGCGGTTCCGTCTCCGCGACCTCGATCCGACCGAGACGGTGCTCCTCCCAGAGCCGGGCGATATTCGCGCAGAACGCCCCGGTCTCCGGGGCGGCCACCGCCGGGTAGAGTTCGTCGCCGATCCGCTCCCCGGCCCGGGAGAGGAGGGGGTCGAGGAGGACACCCTCCTGCATGAGCGAGACCCGGATCGTCCGGAACGCGAGCCGGTAGAACGCGTTCGGGTCGCCCGATCCCGCCTGGTACGCCCCCGCATAGGCGGCGAGCGCATCGGCCACCCGCTCGTCCGGCGAGACGCTCGCGACGAGGTCGCCGGCGACGAAGAATATCTTCTTCCGGGAGTCATCAGGGTCTGCCCGGGATCCGATCACGCCCGCCGCCGCCATCTCCTGGAGGTGTACCGAGACCGTCGACTTCGCCCGGCCCGCGAGAGAGACGATCTCCTCGAACGTGCGCTCGCGTTCCCGGAGGGCTGCGAGGATCGTGCGCCGCACCGGGTTCTCGACCGCCCGCGCACCCGCAGGAGTCGAGTAAAGGTCTATCTCCAGGTTTGCCTTCGGCCGTCCGGGTCTCCCCCGGCTGTTCGTCCCCTGCTCCATAGAGTAAAATCGAAAGGGTGATATATCAATTGTTCGGATATACTGGAATGTTCGTATTATATCGAACAAAATGGTGATGACAATGATGGCTACCGAACTTGCCCCCGGCGTCCACTGGGTCGGGGCGATCGACTGGAATCTCCGGGAATACCACGGCTACACCCTCCCGGGAACGACCTACAACGCCTACCTCGTCCGCGGCGAGAAGACGGTGCTGATCGACGGCGCCTACCCCGGGTTCGAGGGCGAAATCCTCGGCCGCGTCGAATCCGTCTGCGACCCGGGAGAGATCGATTACCTCGTCGTGAACCACATCGAGATGGACCATTCCGGCACCCTGCCGGCGTTCGTGCGGCGGATGCCCGACGTCCCGATCTACTGCACGGAGCGGGCCCGCGCCGGGCTTGCCCGCCATTACGACACCACAGGCTGGAATATCCGGGTCGTCAAGTCCGGCGATACCCTCGATCTCGGCGGGAAAACCCTTACGTTCCTCGAGGCGCCGATGCTCCACTGGCCCGACTCGATGTTCACCTATCTCGCCGAGGACGCCATCCTCTTCCCGAACGACGCCTTCGGGCAGCACGTCGCGAGCGCCGCCCGGTTCGACGACGAGCTCGGGCGCGACGCGGCGATGGCCCACGCGCAGAAGTTCTTCGCGAACCTGATCATACCGCTCGCGCCGAAGGTCCTGAAGAAACTCGACGAGGTCGGGGGCCTCGGGATCGATATCAGGATGATCGCGCCGAGCCACGGCGTCATCTGGCGATCGCATGCCGGCGATATCCTCAAGGCCTACACAGACTGGAGCCGGGGCGTCGCGAAAGACAAGGTCACGATCGTCTACGACACCATGCACGGCTCGACCACGATGATGGCGAAGGCGATCGCCGAAGGCGTCATGGCCGAGGGCGCCGACGTCCGGTTCTGCCTTCTCGCCGACGGCCGTTATGAAGGAACGCACCGGAGCGACGTCGTCACGGAGATCCTCGACTCGAAGGCGGTTCTCGTCGGGTCGCCGACGCTCCAGGACGAGGTTCTCCCCACGGTGGCCGGTTTCCTCAGTTACCTCCGCGGGTTACGGCCCGGCCGGTTAGGGACGAAGAAGATCGGGTGCGCGTTCGGGTCCCACGGCGGTATGGGGGGCGCGGTTGCTCAGGCGGAGGCGGCCCTGAAGGCGGCCGGGATCGAGGTGATCGACGGCGGGTTCCAGGTGAACTACCGGCCGGACGGCGACGAACTTACGCGGGCTTACGACCTCGGGCGGAAGGTGGCGAGGGAGATCCGCGTCCGGTGACGCCCGCCCGGACGTTCCGATCGGACCCCCTGAAGCCCGCTCCGTGGGAACCATAATCACGGTTGCCGTTGCCTACACCACGTGGTGCGGCACGAAACGAGTATTCCCCGGGGAGAGGTAGGGGCATGAGGCGCCGCCGCTGGATCGCGCTCTCGCTCCTCGTCAGCGGCGCGGCCCTCGCGGGGCTGCTCGCGGCGACCTTCACGCCGGCAACACGGGCCTACCTCGGGGAGGTCGGCGTCGCCGCCCTCCTCCTCGCCTTCGCGCTCCGGGCCGGATCGATCCTCTGCCGGGTGGTGCGGATCGCGGTCATCTGCCGCGGCCTCGACTACACCGTGCCGTTATCCAGCCTCGCGATCACCCAGAGCCTCTCGCTCTTCGCCGGCTCGGTCACCCCCGGCCAGGTGGGCGGCGAACCCGTACGGATCCACCGGCTCTCCCGGGCCGGGCTCGCCGTCGGGGACGCCGTCACCGTCGTCGTCGCGGAGCGGGTGCTCGACCTCGCGGTCTTTGCCTCGCTCACCTTTGCGGCCCTTCTCGCCGTCCGGCATCTCTGGGATTACCTCGCCGCAACCGTCCTCTACCCGGTGGCGGCCTTCCTCCTTCTCGTCCTCGCCCTTCTCCTCGCGCTCGCCCTCCTGGTCCGCCGCCCTTCTCTCGCGAACCGGGTTATCGGCGGCGCTGCCGTCCGGGTGCTCGACCGGTGCGGCCGGAGCCGACGCTGGCTTCGGTTCTGTCCGGGCTCGGATGGTGCGGAGAGGCTCGTGGAGCGGATTGCCCACGAGACCGAGATCTTTGCCGCGAGTTCTTCCCGGTTTGTGAGGGCCGACCCCCGGGCGCTCGGCGGCGCGATCCTGATCAGCATCCTCGACTGGGTCTTCCTCTTCTCCACGGCGTCGGCGCTGCTCGTCGCTCTCGGCCTGCCGCCGTCCGTTCCCGAGTCGTTTCTCTTCCAGGGCGTCCTCCAGATGATTGCGGCCGTCCCGCTCATCCCCGGCGCGGCGGGGATCGCGGAACTCGGCGCCGCAACGCTGTACAGCCGGATCGTGCCCACCTACCTCCTCGGCCTCTTCGTCGTTCTCTGGCGGCTGATACTCTACTTCCTCAACATCCCGCTCGGCCTCCTCGCGGCGGCTCTTGCGGCGAGGGAGAGGAGCGGCGGTGGGGAGGCGGATCGCCGGGGCACCGAAAACCTATAACCCTTATAAGACCAAAATCTATCTTTTAACGCGGATATGACGAGAAATACCCTGTTCGTGAAACGATCGGAGGACGTTTCGATCTTCTGCCCGGGAGGGTCATGACCACCGATACCGAAATGTATGCCCTCTCGATCATCACCGAGAATCGGGCCGGCGTGTTGCGCGACGTGGCCACGGTGATGGCGGATTACCGGGCGAACATCCAGATGATCCAGCAGTCGATCCTGACCTCCGGCCCGAACACCGGGAAGGCCTACCTCTACTTTGAGTTCGAGGAGTGCGGCAATCATGGCAAACTCATCGCCGATCTCGCGCGGGTTCCGTCCGTCGTCGACGTCACCATCTACCCGCCGTTCTCCCGGATATTCGGATCACGGGTGATCATCATCGGCGGCGGCGCGCAGGTGGCGCAGGTGGCGATGGGTGCCGTGAACGAGGCGGACCGCCACAACATCCGCGGCGAGCGGATATCGGTGGACACGATCCCGCTCGTCGGTGAGCAGAACCTGGCGCTCGCCGTCGATGCGGTGGCGCGGCTCCCCCGGGCGTCGATCCTGGTGCTCGCCGGGTCGCTGATGGGCGGCGAGGTTTCGCGGGCGGTGGAACGGGTCAGGGCGGCGGGCATCCCGGTGATCGCGCTCAAGATGGCCGGGAGCGTTCCTTCGCACGCCGATCTGGTCGTGACCGACCCGATCCAGGCCGGGGTCTTTGCCGTGATGCACGTCAGCGGCAAGGCCGTCTTCGATATCAACCGCGTGCGGGGGCGTGAGTTCTGATGGACCCGATCGATATGGCCGTCCGGGTGCTCTCGCGCGACGGGCTCGTCGTCTACCCCACCGAGACGGTCTACGGCCTCGGGGCGGACGCTCTCTCGGAGGACGCGGTGATGCGGGTGTACGAGGCCAAGAACCGGCCGGTGGGCAAACCGATATCGGTCGCGGTCTCGGATATGGAGATGCTCGACGCCGTCGCGGTGGTGGACGATGCAGCGAGGGCGTTCATCGAGCGGTTCCTGCCCGGCCCGGTGACGGTGCTCCTCCCGGTGAAGTCCTGCCTGCCGGCGGTGCTGACGGGCGGGACCGGCCTCATCGGGGTCCGGTGGCCCGACCACGAGATCGCCCTTGCCATCATCTCGCGGCTCGATGCGCCGATCACGTCCACCAGCGCGAACATCTCCGACGATATAGCGCCGACCCGTCCCGAAGAGGTCTCCGTCCCCCACGACTACCTGGTCGACGGCGGGGAACTCCGCGGGACGCCGAGCACGGTGGTGGACCTCCCCGCCCGGCGCATCCTGCGCAAGGGCGCGGAGTGGGAAACGGTGGAAGCGTTCCTGGAGACCCTGGGGTGATTCATGCAACCGGTACGACTCCGTGACTTCATCGAGGACCGCGAGGGTTGCCTCTATGCGGTCTCGAACTACGACAACGCCGACCGGATCGGGTGCATCCTCCGCTACGTCCCCGACGCGGCCGGGGAGCGGACGAACCTCGCCGGCCGCCGATACCATAAATACGATTTTGCCGAGTCTTTCGACTGGGTTCGGGCGCACAGGCCGGAGTACCTGGACGGCGTTCACCGGGTGCCCTACTGCGACGTGGCCCGGGTCTACAAGCCCGAGGAGGAGATCGACGGCGTGGCGGCGCGGAACAAACGGGTGGCGCGGCTCCTCGCTCACCTGACCCTCCCGGCGGGCTCGTTCGGGTGCACGGGTTCGCTCCTCTGCGGCCTCGAGAACGACGCTTCCGACATCGACCTGGTAGTCTACGGCGACGCCTGGTTCGTCGCCCAGCGCCGGCTCCGCGACCTCGTGGAGAGGGGGGTGATCCCCGCGATGAGCACCGCGATGTGGCGGAAGGTCTACGACAAGCGGGTGCCCGAGATATCGTTCGACGCCTTCGTCCTGCACGAGCAGCGGAAGTGGAACCGGGGCGAGTTCGAGGGAACCTACTTCGACCTCCTCTACACCCGCGCCTACGAAAACCTTGACGCGGTTCCGGCCGGCGCGGGGAAGGTTCTCGGCCGGGCGACGATCGAGGCGACGGTCACGGACGCGTCGCTCTCCTTCGACAGCCCGGCGGTCTACGCGACGGACCACGACGAGATCTCGCGGGTCCTCTCCTTCACCCACACCTACTCGGGCCAGGCGCTCGCGGGGGAGGTCGTCGAGGCGAAGGGCGTCGTGGAGGAGCACGGCGACGAGCGGTGGCTGATCGTCGGGACGACCCGCGAGGCGAAGGGCGAGTACATCGTCTCGAAGACGCTGCTCGAGAGTTCGGGACGCTGACGTTTTTTGCGCATCCTATTATCGGCTCACGCGGAGACGCGAAGAATAGTTGATGAGTGTTCCAGTCCCCTTCGCGTCTTTCGCGCGAGGCCGTATCGTTATCTCCACAATCCACTCACGCGAAGACCGGTTGACAGGTAGGGTAACGCTCCTTCACACCTAACGGTGCTCATGCTCCTGCCATTCTGGCAGTCGCACTTCGCGGCTTCGCGCTCTTCGCGTGAGGCCGTGCCGTCATTTCCGTAATTCTATGTCTGGACTCGTCAGAAGAGGTCGGAGAGCCGCCGCGGCCCGGCGGTGCACCGCTCGAGGTGCGGGCAGCCCTCGCAGGGCGCCCGGAGGGGCCGGGGCGGGAGTTCGCCCGCGACCACCCTCTTTGCCGCCCGGATCGCCTTGATCATCTCCCGCCGGTCCCGGGGCTGGGGCTCGACGTAGCGGCAGACGCCGCTTGCGACGTACTCGACGTAGCCGCCGGCGACGGGGCGGCCGAGCGTCTCTTTGAGGCATGCGACGTAGCAGGCGACCCGGAGCCGGTCGGTGCCGTAGACCCCGGCCTTCGGGGCGGTGCTCGACCGGGCGACGGCGAAGGTGCCGTCCTCGAAGATTTTATCGACTCTTCCCCGGATGCCGAGGGTGTCGGACTCGACGGCGAGGTCGACCTGGACGGGCCGCTGCCACGCGGTCTCACTGCAGGCGGCGACGCATTCGTCGAGGAGTTCCCGGACGTCCTCCGTCGCTTCGGGGAGGACGCAGAGGACCTCCCGCCAGATCTGCTCCGCCTCGAGGAGTTCGCCGAGGTGCGTCGAGACCTGTTTGCAGACGGTGTAGCGCGGCAACTCCGGGTGCTCCTCCGAGCGCTCGAAGTAGTAGCGACGGGGGCAGATGTGGCAGGCGACGACGCCGGATACCGGGATGTAGTCGGTCATTGGCAGGGTTCCGTTTGAGAGGAACTACGCCCTCCCGCTATTTAGCGGGGTATGCTCCGCACCGGCCCCCCGGCCGACCAAGACCAACTCTTATGCCGGAGGGGGTCACAGAAGAAGGGTATGGCAAACCGCGAGATATCGGTTAACATCCCCGGCAACCTCGACCCGGTCTACTCCAACCGCATCCAGATCGCCTACAAGGAGGACGAGTTCACGTTCCTCTTCCTGCACGAGATCCCCGGCATGAACCAGGCGCGGGGGAAGGCAATCGTCTCGATCAGCCCCCGGCACGCGAAGAACCTGGTGGAGGTGCTCGCGAAGAGCGTCGCCGACTACGAGCAGAAGTTCGGCAAGATAACCGCCCCGGAGGCCGCCGCACAGCAGGAGAGCAACGTCACCATCCGGGGGTACTCCTGAACGGGACCGGACCGGCAGGCTCCCGGCAGGTGATACCTTTTTAATTCCGGACGTGTAATATTCTAGGGCAGTTGCCGCTGTGGCTTAGCGGTATAGCGGCTGATTCGTAATCAGCAGGTCGGGGGTTCAAGTCCCCCCAGCGGCTTTGCTTTTTGTTGAAGGTTCAAGTCTCTTTTCGAAAACGTTTCTGTATCCGTAAGTCTATTCTGGATCCCAAGCAAGGTCGTAACGGTGATGGCGGGGGGATAGGCGAATGGCAAGGCGTGGACACACCTCCGTGTTTATGGAACATGCTATTTGGGAAAAACGTTGATTTTGCTTTGGCAAATGCCTACACGAGTCCTCTCACGGCTGAGTTATCCTATCCCCCGAGAGGAACGGCTCATTATCTCAATGAAAAATTGAAAACTGGTTGCAAATTTGAGTCTTTCAATATTTATTTGCGATCGAATCAGGATTCCCAGGCAACAATACCCGCAAGATATTCGCTCAATACCATCCGAACCAAAAATCCGCCCTCACATTGTTTCGCTGTATAACGGTAGCGATCGGATTGAACGACAATCCAATCCCCTTCTTGTTCGAAATGGCCGAGCTTCGATCCGACTTCGCGGAGAAACCCTCTCGTGCCGATCTCCGAAAAGACCATCCTCCCCCGCGGCACTCCATTTTCGAATTCTTTCCGCTCATCATCCGGCATGCATGTCAGCGGAGCGGCGATTACATGATCGGGTTCGTCGAACATGGGAACGAACTCGTAGGCTATGTGACCATGTGCAAGTTTGATCAACACGTTCAGGACGCGATCCATCTCCGGTTTCCACGTCGAATAACCTTCTTCGTCCCTACTCTGGGAAGCAACAATCCTGGCTCGCAGAGAGGGGTTTTTGCTGAGAATGCGCTTGATTTTCGGTCGTCGAAGATCTTCTATTTCGCAGGTGCCGCATGTGACGCACTCAACGAAGCAAGCAAGATATTGCTCATCCAACGAGAAGTCGTGGTTGCACTTCGAGCATGCACCTACGACCGGCAATCCTGGCGGAAAAGGCTCGTCCAGCAATACTTTCGAGGGGACATGATCGCGGGTGTCAGGTGCCTCTCCACAGTAGGCGCATATGACAGTAAGGCGGTCGTCCATGAAGAGTTTTCGTGGATCCATAGGATGATGAAGTTAGGGTTTTTGGTGTCCATAAATTAGATTGCCCGAAAAGCGACGCTATTCCTATTGCCGTGAAAAGCATCGTGTTGCCTAGAACTAGAATGGAAATCAGACATATATCACTGATACATTTATATGCCTATCATAATTCAACGATACGTATCACTGATAATTATAAATGGGTGTCATAATATAGTGATAACCGTGACTCCGATTGATCAATCCCCGGAAGTCGTCGCGTTCATCCGGGAAGCGCTCGGCCTCTCGCCCGACGCAAGAGCCGACGATGTTGCAGCTCTATATCAATCAATGGAGACGGAGCTGCCGTTGCAGCCGGATATCGTATTCAAAGAAGATGAGCGGCTCTACTTCGTCGAGGTAAAATTGAACGTCACGTCGATCGACACGATTGCCAGAATGCAACTCTTACGGGAGCTCTGGCACCGGAGGGAACCCGGCCGACCACCAGTCGAGCTGGTTCTCGCCGCCAGAACCATCCGCCCACGGGAAGAGCAACTCGCACGGGAACTCGGCATCAGGGTGATAAAACTCCCCCGGACACTCGGTCCGCCCCTTCAATCCGAGTTCAAGCCGTCGAAGAGCAGGATCACTTCCGAAAAATCCTGGAAGATCGTCTCCCGCCTGCTCAAAGAGAAGAGCACATCCATCCGGCAACTGGCACTGAAGGAAGGTGTCTCCTACGGCTGGGCGCACAAAACCGTCGAGATGCTCATAAGCCAGAACATCGCGAAGAAGAACGACAGCTACGTCCAGATTAGCGATGTGAAGAAACTCCTGAACGGCATCGCCTGGGAGCGGCCGATGAAGAACATGAGCATCGCGGAGATCCCGACCTCCTTCAGCGATTCGATACCGGCGGCGAGGGACATCACCTCCATGCTCTCCGACCAGAATGTGCCGTTCGCCTTTACGGGCTACACGGCCGGCGGGCTCTATACGGGATACGCAGTTCGCCAGGATGCGAT
This sequence comes from Methanoculleus sediminis, assembly GCF_001017125.1. Lineage (GTDB taxonomy): Archaea > Halobacteriota > Methanomicrobia > Methanomicrobiales > Methanoculleaceae > Methanoculleus > Methanoculleus sediminis. The sequence continues at coordinate 239,915 of NZ_JXOJ01000001.1, forward strand.
CTACCTCTACCTCGACAGGAAAAACCTCAATCTCTTCAGCGAGCTCTTCAAAGCACCCTTTAACAAGTCAAACCGGAACTGCATACGGGCGTGGATCTACGCGCCGGACAGGGACATCTTTACCGACACGCAGCAGAAAGAGGGCATCACTGTCGTATCTCCTGCACAGACTCTGCTCGACCTTGCAGGATTCGGGTACAGCGCAATGGATCTCACGAAAGCGCTGGTGAACATATATGACGCTCTATAACCCGGGCCAGGAAGTCATCGAGCTCTCCCTCGCCGAGCTCCGGGAGATCGTCGCCTGGGTCAACGAACGCGAAGAGGATTCACCCACTCCAACGACGATCCTTATCGGAGGATGGGCTGTCGATGCATACAACCCGTACGTCGGTTCCGTCGACATCGACCTTGTCACCAACAGCAGAACCCGCCGAAGCCTGATGCATCATCTGGTTCATCACGGAGGGTTTCGTTACAGGCGATACACTCACCATACGACCGTTGAGAAGGGATCCGGTGCGGAAACCGTCACACTCGACTTTTACTCAAGAGAGCGGGCGAACCCATTCGAGGGCGGGCGGGGAGAACTTGCATTTGACTTTCTCGATGATCATACGACCGTCATGCCCGTCAGAGGCAACATCCGGGTGGCCGTGCCGACACGCGGGGCACTCCTGATCATGAAGTTGAAAGCCGTATGGGACCGCTCATTCCGCTACGAACTGGGACGATCGCCCGATCCCGAGTGGGAGTATTCGAAACTCGTCAAAGACAATGCAGACGTTCTGGCTCTGCTTGACCCTGAGCACGGCGGGCATGATCTCGATCTCGAACTCCTCGGCGAGATGCTGAACAGCCATCCATTCCTGAGGGAATGCATCGAGAGGCTGCCGGATTCGAGCGATGCCCGGGAGAAATACGAGCGGATGGATGAGAGATCCATTCGACGGGTCTGTGAGGATTTCTTATCGGTGTTGTGAAAAGGTGCGCTCAATAAGGCGGATTTATTCCTCGAAAAGGTGCGAGAACAATTGGGGGAGTGTATTTCACCCTCACCTCGCGGAGAGCGCCTCGCTCTGCGAGAGGGTTTCTTCCTCCTCGACCTCTTCCATCGAGAGCGCGAGCCCGCAGTCTTCGAGGAGTTCCTCGATCTTCTCGAAGGTCTCGATATCAAGAACGACCCTGATCTTTCTGTCGTTGTCGGTTACGATGTATTGCCGCTTGATATTGATCACCGCTCACCACCTCCTGCCGCTCTCTCGCCTGTACGGGTATCCTGGGAGAACTTAACGATAAATGTTGAGGTGTTCCAGTGCTCTGCCGCATCCGGCCGGACAGGGCGAAAGAGAGTGACACCTGAAATCTGCCAAAAATGAGAACTTCGCCTTCCTACACATCATACCGGGCTTTTTTAGAACAGCCAGTTCCAGATTCTCATCTTATAGTGCCTATTTATGCTGATATTGGGATCCCCGTCGAGCATCTTGCTCACCCTCACCTTCATCTTGTAGCCTTTTTTGATCTTCAGGAATGTCTTGCTGAATAACGTGTTGGGAGACATTACCTGGTTGAGGTAACCGTACTGCTCCTTTATCGATTCCAGTTTCAAGGCGGCCATAGTCTCGTCGCAATCTTTTGCTCCCGAATCCGTGAACGTATGGCAATCCCTTATGAAGTCCGTAAGGATCTTCACTCCCTGCTCATTCTTGTTCATCGTCTCGGTCAGGTTCAGTATCCTGTCGGAGAATGAGATGACAAATATCAGGAAACCCAGAAATGCAATCACGTTTCTCGTGTCCTGCTGAGCGTGGAAGGGCAGCGATAACGAAATCAGAATTGTAGGATCCGCAATACTTAAAAAGGCAATAGACGCCGAGAAGAAGAGAATGGAAAGTGATAGTCCGCTGGAGATCCATTTATATTTTCTGTGCTGATATGCACAGATTTCCCTGATCAACCCGGCCTTGTCCGCTAACTTGTTAATCTCGTTAACGCAGTCCTCTACTGTTTTCTCACCCATTGGAGTCCCTCACAATTAGTAATTCATGAAATGTGTTCCAGCTTGTTTTTGAGTGCACTCTGTCCCGGATCAACGTAAAGGGGCGTAACGGTAAAGCCTGCCGACAAAAAATGGTAAAAACAAGCGGCGGAATCAATACCTCCGCTGAAGAGAAGCAGGCACCGTGTTGACATTGTTGAACCATCTAAAGAAATTAATTGATTGGATATATTCGTTTCGAAACTTCTTTTTTTCCAGATCGTCCAGAAAACGATTATCTGTTGTATTAAGGCAGAAAGGATTCATCCTCAAATAACAGGCAATCCGGAAAAGCGGATGACATCCCCTCTTTCGAAACAGCAAACGGCATCGGCGCCCCGCCGCCCGGGTGCGATCCTCCGGCAGGACCCGGACATCGAAAGTGATTAATCCATGACGGCACCTGACACGGCGCTCACAACATGGAGAGTGCAAGATGTCCGAGAGATGGAAGGGCACGGTCAATCTCGATATCCGGGATTCGGTGCCTGATTGGGATCCCTACCTGCAGCCGCAGGCACCGGCGGATGCCCCCAACATCCTGATGATCGTCTGGGACGACGTCGGCTACGGGGCCATGGACGTATTCGGCGGCCCTATCGAGACACCCACAATGCAGCGTATCGCCGACATGGGCATACGCTACAGCAACTTCCATACCACGGCGCTCTGTTCGCCCACCCGGTCGAGTCTGCTCACCGGGCGCAACGCAACCAGCAACAACATGGCCTGCATCACCGAGGCGTCCGCCGGTTTTCCGGGGCTGTCCGCCCGCATTCCGTTTGAGAACGGGTTCATCTCGGAGGTGCTCAACGAGCGGGGCTGGAACACCTACGCCATCGGCAAGTGGCACCTGACCCCGGGAGAGGAGACCGACATGTCCTCGTGGAAGGGCCGCTGGCCGCTCGGGCGGGGGTTCGAGCGCTACTACGGATTTCTGGGCGGAGAGACCAACCAGTGGTACCCCGATATCGTCTACGACAACCACCCCATGGACCAGCCCTACCGCCCGGACGAGGGCTACCATTTCTCCAGGGATATCGCCGATCGGGCGATCGAGTTCGTCCGCGACTCGAAGATGATCGCCCCCGAAAAGCCCTGGTTCATGTACTTCTGTCCCGGGTGCGCCCATGCCCCGCACCACGTCTTCAAGGAGTGGGCCGATAGGTACCGGGGCCGGTTCGATGAGGGCTACGAGAAGATACGGGAGCAGATCCTCGAGAACCAGAAGAAGATGGGGCTGCTGCCGGCGAATACCGTTCTATCGCCCATCAACCCTCACGGTGAGCCGGCAACGGCCGGGCCGGACGGTCAGCCGTGGCCGGCTCTCGACTTCGTCCCTCCCTGGGACTCGCTCTCCGAGGACGAAAAGAGGCTCTTTATCCGCATGGCAGAGGTGTTTGCCGGTTTCGTCACCTACACCGATGCCCAGGTAGGGCGGATCCTCGACTATCTCGAGGAGTCGGGGCAGCTCGAGAACACCATCATCGTCGTTGTATCCGACAACGGCGCGAGCGCCGAAGGCGGGCCCAGCGGCTCCTTCAACGAGAACAAGTTCTTCAACAACGTCCCCGACACGGTCGAGGCGAACCTGCCGCATATCGACGAGCTCGGCGGCCCCGGGGCATACAACCATTACTGCACCGGCTGGGCGTGGGCGTTCGACACCCCGTTCCCGTACTGGAAGCGGTTTGCCGGATACGAGGGCGGCATTGCGGACATGTGCCTGGTTGCGTGGCCCCGCGGCATCAGCGCCCGCGGAGGGATACGCCACCAGTACGTCCACGCCGTGGACATTGTCCCGACGCTCTACGACCTGCTGGGGATCGAACCGCCGAAGGTATTGAAGGGCTATACCCAGAACCCGATCGAGGGGGAGAGCTTCAGGGCCAGTCTTGATAATCCCGATGCGCCCGGCCGGGAGACCCAGTTCTACGCCATGCTCGGCCAGAGGGCGATCTACCACCAGGGGTGGCTGGCAAACACCGTCCATCCGCCCCTCTCCGGCTGGGGCAACTACGCACACGACGTCTGGGAGCTCTACAACCTGGAGGAGGATCGGGCCCAGGTGCGGAACCTTGCAGACGAGAAGAAAGACATGCTTGAGCTCCTCAAGGGGCTCTGGTTCTACTATGCAGGGGTCTACAACGGTATGCCGCTTGATGACCGCAGCGCACTGGAACTCATTTCGACGCCGCGCCCCCAGCCATCCAGGCCCAGGAACCGTTACGTCTACTATCCGGGTACCGCCGAGGTCCCCGAGTCGGTGGCGGTCAGTGTCAGGGGGCGGTCGTATGCAATCGCGGCCGGCGCCGTCATCGACGGGCCGGAGGCGCAGGGGGTGCTCTTCGCCCACGGGGGCGTCGGCGGCGGGCATAGCCTCTACATCGCCGATGGGCGGCTTCACTACGTCTACAACTGGCTCGGGGACGCGATCCAGAAGATCTCCTCAAGCAGCACCGTGCCCGCCGGCCGGCACGTCTTCACAGCGGAGTTCGCAATGGATGGCGCCGATCCCGATACCGGGAGCGCCGTCGGCACCCTCGCCCTCTACATAGACATGAAGAAGGTGGGCGAGGGACGAATCCGGACCCAGCCCGGATTTTTCGCCCTCACCGGCGACGGTCTCTGCGTCGGCCGGGACAGCGGGTCGCCGGTATCGCCGGACTACTCCGCACCCTTCGCCTTTACGGGCGGGACCATCGACCGGGTGGTGATCGATGTCAGCGGCGAGCATTACGTCGACCACGAGAAGGAAGTGGCTGCCTGGATCATGAGAGATTAGCCTCTGATCCAGAACCCATCACCATTTCAGGGCGCTGTTCGCCTTCCGCAGCACTTCTTGTACTTCAGCCCGCTCCCGCAGGGGCAGGGTTCGTTTCGCCCCACCTTTGCCGCCGTCCTGCCGGTCTCCTTCCTCTCTGCCGCGAGTATCGGCATCACCTCGTCCGCGGGTCGCCCCTGCCGAAGCAGGTCGGCCATCATCCGCATCGGGCGGTCGGCATGGGAGAAGAACGCTTTATACCCCTCGCAGAGGTAGTTCAGTCCAGCTTCGCCGTCCGGCGCCTCGATGAACCGGTTCTTCGGGCACTCCCCGTTGCAGACGGCGAGGAACCCGCATTCCCGGCAGTACCTGGGGAGCGTATCGCGCTTGGCCGTCCCGAACCTCCGCTGCTTCTCCGAGCCGACGAGTTCGACCAGCGGCGTCGTGAGGATGTTGCCGAGGAGGTGGTCCGGTTCGACGAAGTGGTCGCAGGAGTAGAGGTCCCCGTTATGCTCGAGCGCCACGCCGAGGCCGCATGTGGGCCCGAAGACGCAGGCCGTCCCCGCTCTACCCAGCCATCCCGCAAGCGCCCAGTCGAAGTTCAGGACAAACATCCGGCCGACGTCTCCTCCGATCCACTCATCGAAGACCTCGATCAGGAACCGTCCCCACTGCTCCGGCCGGACGGATCGATCGGTGACCCTATTCCCCTCCTGAAATCCGGTCTCGCTCTCCCGCTCGACGATGGGAATGAACTGGATATACGGCGCACCGAGCTCGTCGCGGAAGAACCGGTAGACCTGCAGGGGATGATCGGCGTTTGTGCCGTTGACCGCACAGAGGATGTTGAAGTCAACCCGGTGCTTCTGGAGCAGGCGGGCGGCTTTGAGGACCCGGTCGAACGTGCCGCGGCCCCGCCGGTCTCTCCGGTAGACGTCGTGGAGTCTCCCGGGGCCGTCCATGGAGAGACCGACCAGAAAATTGCTGTCGCGGAAGAACCGGCACCAGTCGTCGTCGAGGAGGATGCCGTTTGTCTGGAAGGTGTTCTCGATACGGGTTTTAGGCTTTGCATACTTCTTCTGCACTTCCACTGCTCGCCTGAAGAAGTCCAGCCCCATCAGGGTCGGCTCTCCCCCCTGCCAGGCGATCGTCACATGGGGCACGCGATGCCCTGCGATGGTCTGGCGGATGTACTCCTCCATCACCTCGTCGGTCATCCGGAAGTTGCTCTCCTGGTATAGCGCTTCCTTCTTTCTGAAGAAGCAGTAGGCACAGTCGAGATTGCACCGTGCGCCGGTCGGTTTCGCCATGACGTGGAAGGCGAGGGCTGCCTCGCCATCAGGCCTGCGCATCAAGCCACCCCGTACTCATACCTACCTCCGGGCAGAACGACTGCTCGGGACCGGGTGCTGAGGAAGGTCATATTAAACTATCGTGATGCTTAACACAGGGCAGCAGGGCCGGCGTTCCGGGATGTTGAGCACAAGCGCCCTTTACCCGCGAAATGAGCGTGCAAAATGCGCTTCTGCTTGAGATAAGAGAAGGGGAGGCACTGCCTCCATACCTGCCCCCCGGTCATCCCGGCATCCGGAGAGCAAAGACGATCGCCGCGATTCCGCCGATGATGGCAAGCACTGCAATGAGCAGCACAAAGGCCAGCGCCGCGATGAACGGGTGTACGACCAGGATCAGCCCGAAGATGATGCTTATGATGCCGAGGATCGCCGTCCCCCAGCCCTCGCCGGAGAATCCCTGCACCAGGTAGATTGCCCCGATGACGAGCCCTTCCACCCCGATGACGATGGCGTAGATCGTCGGGATGAGGACGGCGCTGTAGAGCGGATAGATGAGCACGATCACTCCCGCGAGGATGCCGAGGATGCCGACCAGCATCTTCCAGCCCCATCCGGTTTTATCCCTGGAGAGGCTGAGGAGCACGACGACGCCGTTCGCCAGCCAGTAGATGCCGAGGACGGTGGCGAGGAACGTCAGTGTCGGGATGGGGTAGACGAAGAAGAGAACGCCGAAGAGGATCGCGACGATCCCGAGGAGCAGCACGAACCAGCGTGCCGAGCCCGCCGCGCCGCCCGTCTCCGGGAAGCCGGCGCCGGATTCAATACCGTTGGTCATAAGAGCACCATACGCCGTATCCCCGGGCAGTATATAAGCGTATACGCTTCATGCCGGGAGACCCCGGCCTGCCTCTCACCCGCCTGCGGCCTCCCGGAGCGTGAACAAAAACGCCGCTCCCTCCTCCGGACGGCCCGATACCTGCATGAAGTTCAAACCAAAAGCAGGCAGAACGAAGCACGGAGCCGAAAACGGAACTTCAAATCCTGAACGCCATCGTCCTTGCGGTGATTGACGGACAGTGCACCGTATGAAGATGCATGTACGCGGTGCAGATAGGCACGTCCGTTGCTGTATCCCGAACGTTACCGGTATACGTTTGCCCATTGATACGGCAATTGCACTGCCGGCACCATGCAGATGCTCTTCACAGCATATTTCCCTCATGAACGACAGAGTTGCTGAATATCCTGAATCTCGGAGAGATACCCATGGGAGATCCGATCAGACTGGGAATCATCATCTGCGACCGCTACCGGACCTGTGCCGGGGGCAAGTGCCTGCGGGCACTGCGCGACCGCGAAGGCGCTTTTGAGCGCTACAAAGGGAAAGACGTCGAGCTTGTCGGGTTTGCAACCTGCAACGGCTGTCCCGGCGGGAACATCGAGTACGTCCCGCAGGAGATGAAGAACAACGGTGCCGAGGTCGTGCACCTCGCCACCGGCATGGTTGTCGGGTATCCCCCCTGTCCACGGATCGCGTACTTTTCCCGGTTCATCAGGGAAAAATACGACATGGACGTGGTCGTGGGGACCCACCCTATCCCGGAGAAGTACTTCACCACGCACACGAATCTCGGCTCCTGGGACTCGGCACTCTGGAAAGACCTGATTGCCCCCACCCTCGCCGATGAAAAAACCCGGTTGTCCTACGATTAACCCACTGTCCCGGTGGTGCATCAGTGGAGGCCACGGTACTCTTTTCCCGTGCCCGCGCAGACCCTCTTCAGGTATTGCGTGGCACGGATCGGCCCGCGGGCCGGGTTCTTCTTTCGTGAGAAAACGATCCGTATGGCGCGTGCCGGAGGGCTCGAACCCGCCGGATGCCGGGGTCGATGACGGCGGACCCCTTTGAGCCGGCCTGCTGTATGAGCGCCCCTCTCACCTCTTCACCGAGTATACCAGGTGCACCGTCCCCTGCTCCATCGGCACGGCCTTCCGGAGTTCGAGCGCCGTCCGCCCCCCGGCCCGGCCGAAGAGTTTCTTCTCCCCCTCGCCGACGATGACCGGATGGACGATCAGGCTGATCGTATCCGCGATCCCCTCCCGGATCAGGACGTCGTTCAAGTCCGGGCCGGTATCGGAGACCACCCGCGAGATCCCGAACCGCTCCCCGAGTTCCCGTATGGCGCCCTTGAGGTCCACCCGGCTCCCGCCGCGCCGGATGAACGGGTACTCCCGCTCGCGGAGGTAGTCGAGGTAATCCTCCGGCGTTGTCTCCGAGACGAGGACGACGACGTCTTTCGTGTGCTCCATATTCCGGTAGAAGTGGAGCAGGTTTTTGAGCACGCCCCTGCTGTCGACGATGACGCAGACAGGGCGGGGGTCGTCCGGCCGGACCCCGGGCCGGTGCCGGTCAGCCTCCGCTTCGGGCTCGCCGATGTCCATGAACATCTCGATCCCGGTCTTCGCCGTGGCCGAACCCGCGAGCACCGCCCCCGGCTCGAAGGCCAGGAGCGCGCCGTAGTGCAGCCCGAGATCGACCTCGAAGCCCGTCACCGCGTGGTCGAGACTCACGCTGTTGTGGATGATGACTTCCGGATCCATGCGGGGAGATACGTCTGTTCGGGATATAACATGCGCGAATCCCTCCCCGGACGGCCCCGGCCTGACCGGTTCTCCGTCGGCCCCGGCCTAACCGGAAGAGAAAACCCTATCCCTCTCCCTGCCGAGAACTTCCTGCCGGAGGATGCCCGATGGAGATCCCGCAGGATATCTTTGACCGTATGGCAGGCAGCATGACCGACCGCGAGTCGCTCCTCTCGCCCCGGGCGACCCGGAACGCCGATTACCTCAGGCGGTCCGGCCGCAAACCCGAGGACCCGGTCATCCGGCCGCCGTTCTTCCGGGACGCCGACCGGATCGTCCACTCGAAGGCCTACTCGCGCTACATCGACAAGACCCAGGTCTTCTACCTGGTCGAGAACGACCATATCACCCACCGCGTCCTCCACGTCCAGCTCGTCTCGAAGATCGCACGGACGATCGGACGAGCCCTCGGCTTGAATGAGGATCTGATCGAGGCGATCGCCCTCGGCCACGATATCGGGCACGTGCCCTACGGCCATCTCGGGGAGAAGTTCCTCGACGAACTCTGCACCGAACACGGTATCGGGGGTTTCCGGCACAACGTCCAGAGCGTCCGGTTCCTCGACGTCGTCGAGGACTGCGACCTCACGCTGCAGGTGCTGGACGGGATTCTCTGCCACAACGGCGAGGTCCACGACCAGACCCTCACGGTGGAGGGCGAGGCCGACTGGGACTCGTTTGCGGAGAAACTGGAGCGGATCGAGGACGGAGCCGACGCCCTCCCGCTCACCCCCGAGGGATGCGTCGTCCGGTGCGCCGACAGCGTCTCCTACCTCGGCCGCGACCTGGCGGACGCTCTCGAGGTCGAGGTCATCGATGAACGGGATCTCGATGACTTCCCCGAGAACTGCATGGCCCTCTTCGGTATTGCCGGGCGAAAGAAGGAAGATTTCTCGGAAGTTAATCGGAGAGTGCTCGACGTCCTGATCCGCGACATCATCGCCGGGAGCTACGATGCCGACTGCATCGCCTTCTCCGCCGAGGCGTCGGCGTGCGTCGCGGCCTTCAAAGAGTTCAACATGCAGCACATCTACGGAAACGAGAGACTCATAGAGAACCAGAAGAAGATCCGGTTCATGTTCCGGTATCTCTTCGACCGCATCCTTGAAGATATCGAGAACGGCCGGAGAGACTCGCCGGTCTACGAAGACCTGATCGACGCGGCCTGGGCATCCCGTGCATATCTTGGTGCCGCGGCGCCGGAGGAACTCGCGAGGGATTTCATCGCCGGGATGACCGATCGCTACTTCGAATGGGTCTTCCAGCGGAGCATCCTTCCCGAGAGAATCCGGTCGAGGTACCGGGGGTGGTGAACCCCCGCACGGCCTATGAAAGGGGCGACTTCCGGTATCTTCCAGATCCGGCCGGAGATTCCACGTCAGGCCGATTGATGTAACCCGAGGAATTGTATATATTTATATGGCCCTTCCGGTCAATGCATATTGATGAGCAAGCAGATCCTTATTCTCGGTCTGGCTGCGGTGCTCGTCCTGACAGCCGGTTGCATGGGGCTTGGCGGTCCCAGCCCCAAAGTCGTGGAGGACTCCCTGACCAAGGACGTCAGCCTCTCCAAAGGCCTCGTGTACAACGTGAACGCGGTGATACAGAACGACGGGGCCGACGGCGACGTCACCGTGACGATGAAACTGATCGATGAGGAGAAGGGTTTCGTCCGGGACGAGGTCTCGACGGTGATCTCCATCCCCTCGGGGGAGACAAAGAAGGTCAGCCTCACGCTGGACGGAGACGTCGGCAGGACGTACCGGCACAGTGTTGAGGTGAGTTAGGCGGAGGGCGTTTCTTCTGGATCGGGTTTCCAGCCCTGATTAAGGGGGTTTAGACCCCTTCTTCGACCCGATACGACATGGTCGACACATACCAGTGTCATTTTTTTAACCCCTCCCCCAAATGGGATGTATGGAACTGTCCCCAGGGATCTACGAGCAGGTCATTAGTGAATACCTTGCATCGAAACTCTCCGGTCCGGAAAAGGAAGGGAGAGTCTTTAAAGACCCTCTTGCGCGCTTCGATCCCCAGACCGTTCTCTCCCGATACCTCGGAAAGATTATCAGAACTGCTCTTTTGACTGCCGATGAGGCAGGAGCCTCGCTTGAAGAGCAGGTCCTGATCTGCAACCGCCTCATCGAACGCCTCGGTGCTGAACTACGGGATAAGACGCTTGAACAGTGTAAGATCACGCCCGAAGCAAAGGTCTTGCTCGCCCTTGTAGAGTGCAATCACCTCTCTGCACTTAAGGTTGCTGCCCCCACCCGTCCCGAGACCTCTATCGCGCAGAGCAGTCTATTCACCGGGTCTCCCGGGGAGCCCGGGCTCGTGGATGAACTCCGGAAGGAGATCCGGACCGCCGATCGTGTCGACCTCCTGGTATCGTTCATCAAGTGGAGCGGGCTCCGCCTGATTCTCGACGATTTAAAAGAATTCGTCAGGCATGGTCAGCTTCGAGTGATCACGACCTCGTACACCGGGGCAACCGATATCAAGGCGGTCGAGACCCTTGCAGACCTCCGGAACACCACCGTCCGGATATCTTACGATACCGACAGAACCCGGCTTCACGCGAAGACCTACACGTTCCACAGGAACAACGGCTTTTCCACGTCCTATATCGGGTCATCTAACCTCTCGAACCCCGCGATAACGAGCGGTCTTGAGTGGAATGTCAAGGTTACCGAGCAGGACTCATATGATATCATACAGAGGATCGAGAAGACGTTTGAGACCTACTGGAAAGACCCGGAGTTCATCGAATATACTTCGGAGAGTCGGGAGCGGTTGCAGCGTGCTCTCTCGAAGGAGAGACGGAGCGAGATAGACTTCCGCCCGGTCTTCGATATCAGGCCCTACTATTACCAGAAAGAGATCCTCGAGCGGCTGAAGGCGGAACGGGAACTGCATAACAACTACAGGAATCTCATAGTCGCCGCCACCGGGACGGGGAAGACGGTCATATCTGCGTTTGATTACAAGAGTCTCGTCCAGAGGCCGGGGGAATATCCCCGTCTGCTCTTCGTTGCTCACCGTGAGGAAATTCTGAAACAGAGCCTCCAGGTTTTCCGAGGGATTCTCAAAGACCAGAACTTCGGGGATCTCCTGGTCGGAGGGAACGAGCCTGCGCAGATCGCGCATCTGTTCACCTCAATCCAGAGTCTGAACAGTAGAAATCTCCCGAAGATCACACCTCCGAACTATTACGACATGATCATCGTCGACGAGTTCCATCATGCCGCTGCGCCCTCATACCAGAAGCTGCTCACATACTACACCCCGAAGGTCCTTCTCGGACTCACCGCGACACCGGAACGCATGGATAATCTTGACATCCTCGAGTATTTCAATGAAAAGATCTCTGCTGAGATCCGGCTTCCTGAGGCAATCAACCGGAAACTGCTCGCCCCATTCCATTACTTCGGCGTCACCGATGTTGTCGACCTCGATACCGTGCCCTGGAAACGGGGAACTTACGACCCTGCCGAGCTCTCCAGGGTCTACACAGGGAACCAGCAGCGGGCGGACCTGATCATCAGGGCTGTACAGGACTACACGACCGATCCCCACGACATCACCGGGCTCGGGTTCTGCGTCTCCGTTGAGCACGCTGAATATATGGCTGCAGCGTTCCAAGAGGCGGGTATCCCTGCGGCCTGCCTTCATAGTGGGAGTTCACGGGAAGAGCGTTCCACCATCCAGAAGCGGCTGATCGATAAGGAGATCCACTTCATCTTCGTCGTCGATCTCTACAACGAAGGCGTTGATATTCCCGAGGTGAACACCATCCTCTTCCTGCGTCCCACCGAGAGCCTCACGGTCTTTATCCAGCAGTTTGGGCGGGGGCTCCGTCTCTCGGACGGGAAGGAGTGCCTGACGGTCCTTGACTTTGTTGGCCATCATAACAAAAACTTCCCGTTCGGTGAGAGGATTTCAGCACTTCTCTCTCCTGGCGGGAAAACCCTGGTAGAACAGGTCTCTCGTGACTCCTATTCGCTTCCGAAGGGCTGTTATATCCACTTCGAGGAGAAGGCCAAGGAGAGGGTTCTTGCAAATATCAGGGCAAACATCACGAATAGGGCCACGCTCATCCGCAAGATCCGTTCGTTTGAAGATGAGACCGGCGAACACCTTACATTCAAGAGATTCCTCCAGCGTTACAGCCTGCAGCCTCTCGATATTTACCGGAAGGGCACGTTCTGTTCGTTGGCCGCAGAGGCGGGCATATACCCGGAGACCTACACGGATGAACACCTCTTCCCCAGGAGCGCCGCAATCAGGCTGGCGACACTGAATTCCCCGGAAGTTATCCGCCTCATCAGGGCCGCGCTCTCCGACCCCTGCCATTACTCACCGGCGGCCCTCTCGGACCGCGAGAAGAGCATGCTGGCACTCTTCTACTACTCGCTCAATGATGTGTCTCTTCGTGACGAGAATATGGGTGTTGAAGAGATTTTCTCCGATATCTTCGCATATGATGAAATCCGGCGCGAGATCTGCGACCTTTTGGAGTACAACGGAGCACATATCGAGTTCCTACCAAAATCTGTCGACCTTGGTTTCGAGAACGCCCTCGAACTCCACTCTACGTACACCCGGGCTCAGGCTTTTGCAGCACTCGGTCATTATACCCTTACCCGAAAACCGGCAGGGGGCAGTCGGGAGGGAGTTGTGTACCTGGAGGATAAAAAGGCCGATGTGTTCCTAGTCACCCTGAATAAGACCGAAGAACACTACTCGCCCACAACGATGTACAAAGACTACGCGGTCAACGAGACCCTCTTCCACTGGCAGTCCCAGAGCACCACTTCGGCATCTTCGCCGACCGGCCGGCGCTACATCGAGCATGAACGCCGGGGGAGCAAGGTCCTCCTCTTCGTCCGCGAGTACAACAGGGTCGACGGCGTCACGCAACCGTATCTCTTCCTCGGCACCGCCCGGTACATCTCCCACGAGGGGAGCCGGCCGATGAGCATCACCTGGGAACTCGATCACCCGATGCCGCCGGGCTTCTTCCTGAGAGCGAACAAGATGGTGGTTGGATAACAGCCCGCCGAAACATACATCGCGGCCGGCGTCAGATCATGAATGAATGAACCCCTGCCTGCCCGGAGGAGACGTGGTGCCATCCCGATGAACCACCGGTGTCCGGCCGTTCTCGTCCACGGGTGGCGGAGCCATCCCGGTATCTGGAACCGCCTTGCCCCGGCGCTCACGGAGGCCGCGGTGCCCTTCTGGAGGTTCGACCATACGGGGCTGCAGGGCGCCGGGACGGAGACGATCGCTCTCGCTCTCCAGGACTACATCCACACAAAGCGGGAGGAGACCGGGTACGGCGGCCCGGTCGACATCGTCTGCCACTCGATGGGGACGTGCATCGCCCGGTACCTCCTCGAAGTCCTCGACGGAGTTGCACGGGAGGAGGATGTCCGGCAGCTCGTCGGGATCGGCCCCCCGAACAACGGTTCGGCCATGGCCGAACTCTTCAACGACCCCGAGCGGGGTCCCGAAGTGATCCGGCGGCTTGTCGGGGTATTTGTGCCGGAAGACTACGATCCCCGGGAGGATACCATCGTCCAGGAGTTCCGCCCCCGGAGCAGGACTGTTGCGGCGCTCCGCGACGCCGGAACCCGCGACGAGATCACTTACCGGATTGTCCTCGGCGCGAACCTCACCGCGACCCCGGCGTTCTTCCCGGCCTTCGCCGGCAAAACCTGGGAGTTCGGCCCGGACCGCGGGTGGCGGACGACGTATGCCGGCGACGGGATCGTTCCCCACTCCGACTCGTACCTCCCGGGTGCGCGGATGGACGTCCTCCCCGCGGACCCCGGTAACCTGGCCCGGCACCCGGAGCTCTACTGCCACACCATGCTGCCGAGAAACCCCGAGGTCGTCGCCCGCGTCAGGGACTACCTTTCTCTCTCTGCAGGGCCCGCCGTGCGGACTCCGCCCAGGCGCTGATCGCCCGTTCCAGCTCCTCGCCTGCCTTCCGTGCCCTCTGCTGGATATGCTCGTGCCCCTCGGACGTCCCGAAGAGGTGCTGGCCTGCGTTCACCACGTCGTTGACTGCCTTCCTGACCGACTCCGATGCCTCCTGCACCCGCTTCTCGACGGTAGGAGCGTCCGGTGCCGGCTCGGCCTCCGTTGCCGGTTCCTCCTCCGGTGCGGGGGCGGGGTCGACGACCCACCGCCCCTGTACAAAGCGACCTTCAGTCTCGCTCATATGCGTGGGTGTAGAACTCTCCGGAATAAAAACCTGGCTTTTTACACCGCCACCCCTCCCGGCGGGTGGATGCGCAGGTTCATCTACCCGGAAGACTACAGAGGATACGATATGATCAGGGCTGCCGCCATCGAGGCATGCGGGCGGGCTCTCTCCCCGGACACCTGCCGGTTTCGGGTTGCACGAGCCGTTGCGTTCGTGCTTCTCTTCCTCCTGGCCGTTCCGTTCCTCCTCGGCTCCGCCTTCGGTGTCTCCCCCGCGGCGGTCCTGGCCCTCATCGGATCGACCCTCCTCCTCCAGGCGGCCGCGGCCGTCGTCGGCCTCTCGCTCGGGCTGCACCCGGCGGTCGTTCTTCTCTTCCTGACGTCGGTGGCCGCTGCCGTCCTGATCGGCATCCTCGAGGTCTGCGACCTCTTCGCCGGGCGTTCCCGGATGATTCAGGGTCTTTTATCGAAGATCGATGCAAAGACGGGGAGTATCGATTACCTGAAACGCTACGGCGCCCTGATGCTGATCCCGGTCATCTGGATCCCCGGGATCGCCCTCTACGGAACCCCCGTTGTCGCGTGGGTCTTCCAGTACCCGCGGGCGGTCTCTCTCCTCTGCATGCTTGCCGGGTGGGCGATCGCGATCGTCGTGGTCATGGCGGCGACGATGGGGCTCGTCCGCCTGGCGTTCTGATCCCCGGGCCGGCAGGAAGGTTTTTTCCCGCCGGACACAAGAGATCGATACCCATGAACAGCGACCTGAAGGCAGCCGTCCTCGAGCGGTGCCGGAAGATGGAGATCCCGCTCGTCGGGATCGCGGGGACGGACCGGTGGGAGAACCCCCCGTTCCGGCCCTGGATGCCGGAGGAGTTCTACCCGCAGTCGATCTTTCCCGGGGCCCGGTCGGTGATCGTCATCGGCCTTCCCATCCATCTCCCGGTGCTCGAGACCTCCCCGTCGATCTACTACCACGAACTCTATAAGACCGTCAACACCCTGCTCGACCAGTACACCTACCGGCTCGCCTCCTTCCTCAATGACTGCGGCTACCCCTCGGTCTTCGTCCCCCGGGACGGCTACGGGAGCATCGAGGTGCTCCGGAAAAATCCCGTCGCCTTCTTCTCGCACCGCCACGCCGCCCTCCTCGCGGGGCTCGGGACCTTCGGCGTGAACAACACCCTCCTCACGCCGGAGTACGGCCCCCGGGTCAGGTTCGGCTCGGTCATCACCGCGGCGGACCTGCCGCCCGATCCGCTGCTCGCGGAGAACCTCTGCACCCGGTGCATGCTCTGCGTCGAGGCCTGCCCGGTGGGCGCGCTCGATGAGCGGGATTACCCCGAGGGCCTCACCGACAAGGCTGCCTGCGCGGAGAACAGCGCCGAACTCGCCCGGCGCCACATCTCGCCCTGCGGCATCTGCATAAAAGTCTGCCCGGTCGGGGAGGACCGGCGGCACTACGGCCGAAGCACCCTTGCAGCCGACGGTGATCCGCGCCACCGGCGTGCCAGGGAGCACGTGCAGAAGTACGGCGGGCTGTAAGCCCGCCAAAAAAGGGTTATTCTCTTCCCACTCTGCCCATCAACCGGTCCATTAACTCCGGCGCCCGGTCACGCATGCCGAACCCGACGATGATGGCGATCGCCGCACCGACGCCGATCCCGACTCCCCAGGCGATCGGGACGACGAAGACGTAGATGATCGAGAGGTCGAGCATGAGCTGCTGGAGCGCGAGGATGGCGACGACGAAGTAGAGGAACGCCCGCAGTAGCATCGCGATAAATCCGAAGCCCTGGATGCTCTGCACCTCCCCCACATTCTGGAGGAGATCCATCAGCCAGTCGATCAGGATGAACCCGATAACGAGGATCAGGATAAACGCAACGATGTTCGGGATGTACGCTACGATGGCCGCGACCGCCGCCGTCAGGGCCGGGATCTGCAGGACGCTGACTGCCGTGAGGATTGCGATGAGGTAGATGAACCAGCGGACGATGAGGTCGAAGAGGCGGCTTATACTCATCGTGGAACGTTCGATCTGCTGGCCGATCGATGTCTTCCGGAGCGCGTCGTCGACGCCGATCCGGTCGAGAACTTCGGCAACGACCCTTCCGAGGATACGCCCGAGGATCCAGCCGATGATCAGGATGACGATCGCTGCAATGAGGTTTGGCAGAAACAGAATGACATTACGGGCCAGTTCTTCAACCGGCTCAAACACCTGAGCCGAGAGGTCTCCATTTGTCATGGTATATCACCGGGGGAAGGATATGGGAGGTACTATATAAATCTTGATGTACCCGCCATCCGGGGAGCGCGGGGAGACCGTTGCAGGGGGAGTGCGAGCACGAGCGAACGTGAGCACCCGTCAGGTGCGAGTTGCGACGGTTCGTTAGAAACGACTTCCCCGCAGGGTGCGACGGGCCGTAGGGTGCGACTGCCGGAACGGCAGGAGCATGAGAAAACACGAAGCGTTTTCGGGGCCGGAGCTTGAGCCCCGCAGGGGAAGAGACGACTTATCAGAAGGGGGGGCGACGGAGAGGTTACTCCGGGACCCCGGCCCCCGCCGGAACCCGGGAGCGCCCGGTGTAGCGGTACATCAGCGCGAGGACCGCCGGCATGACGACGATTGCGCCCACGAGCGAGAACCCGACGGTGATGACCGTCACGATCCCGAAGTTGCTGATGATGTTGAATGTCGAGAGGGTGAGCGCCGAGAACCCGAAGACCGTCGTCAGCCCGGATACCGTGATGGCCGTCCCGATCTTCTGCACCGCGGTCTGGATGGCGTCGAGGAACTCCATGCCCCGGGCGAGTTCCTCCTCGCACCGTTCCATGATGAGGATGGTATACTCGGACGCGACGCCGATTGTCATCGACCCGAGGACGGCCGTCAGCGGCGTGTACTCGAGGCCGAGAAGATACATGATCGCGCCGTTCCAGCCCACGATGAAGACGATCGGGATGACCGGTGAGATGGCCCTGAATTTCCGGTAGACGAGGATCATGAACCCGAGGATGAAGGCGAACCCGAGCAGGGTCATGAAGGTTTTCGACTCGCTGATATCATCCATGAGGGCGGCGAACATCTCCAGCTGGCCGGTTATCTTCACCGTCACCCCGGCCGGCGGGTTGTTCCACACAGCATCGCTCTGCATCCTCCCGATGAGATCCCGGGCGACGCTCATCTCCATATTAACCGTCGAGAACTCGAGCACCGTCTCCATATTCCCGTTGAGGTGGCGTTTCAGGGTCGACTCCGGGATCCGGGCAATGACGCTGTCGACCTCTCTCTCGGTCGAGGGCAGCACTCCGTTGTTGTACTGCCGGACCAGAGTTGCGATACTCGTCACACCGGTGATCTTGTCGTTATGCTCCTGCTCGTAGACCCCGAATCGATCTATCCAGGCAAGCGTATCCGGGGAGAGGACGTCGTCCGCGATCACGACGACGGGGATGGTGCTCGTCGACCCCATCGTCCGGGTGATCTTCTCCAGATCCTGGAGGGCCGGCATATCGTCGGGAACAAACGTCTTTTCGTCCGCGCTGATAGGAACGCTCTGGTCGAGGTGGAAGCCTCCCGCCGCGACCACTGCAAAGAGCAGGATAACCGGGAGCGGGTACTTTGCGACGGTATAGGCCAGCCGGCCGAGGAAGCGGTCATACCGCTCGATGAAGGAGTTCCCGGACTTCGGGGTGGGGTTGGTGGTTTCGCCCTCCTTCTTCGGCCGGTAGCGGGTGGCGATTGCAAAGACCGGGACGATGACGAGCGCCGCGACGTAGCAGGAGACGACCCCTATGGTGCAGACGATGCCGAAGTCGCCGACCATCGGCACCGGCCCAAAGAGCATCGCGACGAACCCGAGCGCCGTCGCCGACATCGCGACCAGGACCGAGGGGCCCATCTGCGTGACGGTGGCCCATATGGCCTCCGGGATCGTGCCGCGCCGGATCTCCTCGTCGAATCGTGCGTGAAACTGGATCGCGTAATCGATCCCGATCCCGATGAGCACCGGGAACGCCCCGATCACCACCATGCTGACGGGAATACCGAAGAGGCCCATGAACCCGAAGGTCATGATGAGCCCGACGGCCACGATCCCGACGGGGAGGAGGCTGTAGCGGACGTGGGAGAAGAGGAGCATCACCGCGAGGACCATGAGAAGCATGGCCGCAAGGATCAGCACGCCCATCTGCCCCCCCATCTCCTCTTCCATCTCCTTTGAGAATGCCGGGTTTCCTGAGACCGTGACCGCGAGGCCCGGCGGGGGCTCCGATATGGCGATGGCGGACTCTATGTTCCCGAGGACCTGCATCTGGGCCTCCAGGGTGACGCCCGGCTCAAGCGCGATGACGCTGATCGTCATGAGATCCGAAGGCAGCATCCTCTCGACCATCTCAGGCGGGGCCTGCCCGATGATCCCGTCGATCTCTGCTTTAGATGACGGCAGGGTGCCGCCGTTCGCCTGTTTCAAGAGGTCGACGACGCCGGAGACGGTATCGACGTAGCGTTCGTTCCTGAGATCCTCCTGGAGATGGTCGATATACCTGAGGATCTCGGGGCTCCGGACGCTGTCCGCCTCATAGATGAGCATGATCGCGTCGGAGCCGTAGGTCTCGGTGTAGTGGCTCAGGAGTGCGCCGCGGGGGGTGGCTTTGTCGACGTAGGTGTCGTCGCCGGTCTGCATCGAGACCATCGAGAGCCCGAAGCATGCCAGGATGAAGATGGCGGCGGCGACCCCGGCGACGGTCCAGGTGTGGTTGTTGATGGCGGCGGCGAGCCATTCGTAGGGGTTCTTCATCGGCGCACCTCCTGTATGCTCGCCCCGTACTCGCCGATGATTGCCAGGGTCACCGCGTGGGCAATCTCACCGTCGTTCCTGCCGGCGGGTTCGATCCCGTACTCCCCGGCGGTGCGCCGGAGTTTTGCGGGGTCGAGGATCCGGTAGTCACAATCCCTCTCGCCGGATGTAATCGTTATCGTGAGAACGGACGAGAGCAGGGACGCTGTAGGCTCTTCGTCCATGGCGAGACGGTGGAGCAGGGCTACGGCCTCTCGGCAGTCTGCCGGGGGGATGAACCCCGCTTCGATCCAGACCTGGTCGGTCTCCTCTATATGCGGCACTTTGCGGGGTATGTTGCGGTTGGCCTGTCTTTTGTACGTCGATTCTTTGGAACACCGGCAGGATCCGGTGTTACAGGTGGTTGCGCAGTTCACGTCTCTCCTCGTTATAAATGGCTTGTCTGCTGGAGGTAGTGTTTTTGAGGGACAGGATATGAACCTGCTGCAACCCGGGCGGGGACCGGCACCGGAGTCCGGTTTCCCGGCAGGGTTCCCTGCAGCCGGTTCTCGAGCATCTCTCATATCGATCAATACTGGATTGCCCGCGGATTCAAGGTTCTCCCGTATATGTACGGTGTTTATAGGGGGCGACGTCCCACACGATGTATGCGCAAGATGACCGTCGAGGTCTGCCCGAAGGATCCGTTGATGGGCATGCCCGCCGACGCAGAGGTTCTCAACCGGGCAATGAAACCGATCCTGGAGAAGGTCGAGTCGATAAAAGTCGTCGATCTGCTTAAGGTAGACCTCGAACAGGGCAGGGAGATGGTGGTTGCCGACGTCACGATGAAGGAGGGATACACCGCGAGCGACCTTGAGCTCCCGGAAATTCTCGGTTCTCTTGAGGTGCTCAAGGCCGACGGCCGGACGTATACCTGTTTTCTCCGGATCGTCATCCGGGACGGGTTCCTGCTGGAGAAGATGCGCGAGTTCGACCTGGACGTCATCTGGACGGCTCCTATATACAAGTCCCGCGACCTGTTCGTTCACACCTGCATCGGCGATTCAGAGAACCTGAACAAAGTCCTCCGCCTGATGTCGACCTACGGCGAGGTCCGAAACGTCGTCTTCGAGGAGGCAACCTTCTCCGGGAACGGGCCGCTCTCAGTTCTCACCCCAAGACAGAGGGATCTGTTGCTCGCGGCAAAACAGTACGGCTACTACGAGTATCCCCGCAGGATCAACAGCCAGCAGCTCGCGGAGAAGGTGGGCATCAGCAAGACCACCGCGATCGAGCACCTGCGAAAGGCAGAGGTCCGGCTCATCTCCACGCTCCTTGCCGGTTACTGACGGCGCAATCCCCCGTTGCCCGGGAGGCTTACCGGGAGACGGGTGGTCCGGGCGCCGGTTCAGCCGCGCCCGAACCCCGGCCGTCCGTTGCTGCCGGATACGTTTCCGGGACATGCTGATGATGGCTCTCCCGGCTTTCGGAGGGTGGATACATCCGAGTATCTGTTCAGGTGGTATCGCTCTTTTATGCTGCTCTCGTTTGTCCTTGCCGGAACGGCCTTCTTCGAACCGACCGGGCGTTCCGAGACGTTTTGCGTGGAACCGGATCGCTGACGGCATGGATCTGGCCTCCGGCAGGAGGCTGCTCCGGTAAAGGGCAGTCTTGCGAGGAGAGTTGAACCCTCTCTCGCCGGTATATCCGTATCCCGTCGCAAACCATAAGTGTGTTGCAACCAAACAGAGGTGCAATGGTTGCCGAAATAGTTCCCGGGCTCCGGGCTCTCGGGATGAACGAATACGAGGCGAGCGTCTACTCCACGCTCGTCGGGCTGCAGAAGGCGACCGCGCGGGACATCCACGAAGCAAGCGGGGTTCCCCGGGGACGGATCTACGAGATCCTGAACGACCTGGCCCGGCGGGGTTTCATCGCGGTTGAGGAAGGCTCCCCCACCTCCTACTACGTGCTCGACATCGACGTGGTCTTCGACCGGCTCAAAGAAGACTACATCCGGACCCTCGACGAGATCCGCGAGGTGTTAAAGAGCCTCTCGGTCAAACCGCGTCTCCCTCCCGATTCGTTCTTCATCCTCAGGAGCGGCTGGGCAATCGAGAACCATATCGCCTCGCTCTTCCGCCGGGTAAAGAAGAGCATGGTGATCCTCTGCTACGATCCGGCGTTTCTCCGGAAGCACTATGCGGCCATAAAACCGCTCAAGCGCAGGATCGACCTCTACGTGGTCGTGCAAAAGAAGGAGGATTATGCCGCGATCAACCTCCCGATATACGAGGCCCGGGGTGCCGTGCTCGAACTCCTCGAGACCCCGGCGGTGAACGAGTCCGTAATGGGCCGGAGGAGAGATGAGTGCGCGATACTGGTCGACGGGCGCGACTTCTTCGTCATCGTCGCGGTGGGGTCCGGGCGGCACGCGGTGATCGGCTCGGATATGCCGATCATCGGTTACATGCAGAAGACGATCGTCGAGCGGCTTACCGGGGCGTGAGGGGGCGAAGGGCCCACCTCACCGGACCTCTGTTCCTTACGATCCCTCCGGGTTCGCGACCCGCCCTGCAAAGAGGATCGTGCCGGAATCCTCCTCGACGATGAGGAAGACGAACGGGTGGTCCGCCCGGAAGACGGGCGTGGTGTCCTCGCCGGGCGCAGCCTTCAGGTTCATGACGACGCCGGTCGCCGCCGCGGCCTCGGTGCCCTCCTCGCTCACGTCGACGAATGCCTTGTGAACGACCTCGCTGACGAAGAGCATATCCGTGCCGTCCATCCCCGAGAAGTCGGCATCGTAAGAGAATGCCGTCGGCATCCCCATCGCCGCAAGCGCCCGCAGGAGGCTGTACTCCGTCTCAAGCGTAAACTTCGGGAAGACGACCCTGACGCGCCGGTCAGTCATCGAATCCCGTAAGTCCGCGAGCGTCTCCGCGTCCAGCGCCTCCTCCGCAACCGTCAGGTTGTCTTCCCGCGGGAGGAGGACGAGCATCGAGAGTTCCGTTCCGTTTCCGTGCGCATACGGCATCTCGAGTACCTGGAGGGTCCCGGTCTCGGCATACCCGTAGATTGCATCCTCGTCCGTGCGGTGCATCATCGGTACCCGCACCGTCTCGCCCGGAGCAACCCGGAACTCTTCCTCCGTCGTCTCGGCGGGGTCGAACTGCTTGACCCAGGTCCCGTTGAAGTAGATCGCGTTCGTGATCACGAGCCGGGTCATCGAGTCGATCGAGCCGGGCGGCAGAAGGTCGCGAATCCTGTCCTCGGTCTTCTCCTCCACCCAGCGGTTGATGGTCTGCCGCGACGCCTCGGAGTCGCCGGCCAAGTCAAGGTTCGTGACATTCGCTCCGTACCACCGGGCGGCCGTATCGACGTACTCCGGGAGGAACGGGTAGGTCTCCTGCGCCCAGAGGGCGTTTGCGGAGCGGAGGGTGTAGTTCCGGTCTCCGTGGTTCAGGACGGCATCGAGCCCGGCGAACCCGGTTCTCCGGAGGCTCTCGTTCACCGGGAGGTGGAGCACCGATGCGATCTCGTCGGCGGTCGTGCCCCGGGCGCCCTCGTAGGTGATCGCGAGGGCCGTGGAGATGCTGTAAGGCGAGAAGAAGATGTTCTTGCCCGCGGATTCCGGGTCGCTTGCGAGGTGCCGGTAGAGGTCGGCCGCGAACCGGTTGTTCCCCGCCGAGACGTTGCCTGCACCTTCGGCAGCCGGGTCCGGGGTCTCCTGCCCGGCGGGAGGAGCCGACTGCCCGGACGTCGTTTGCGGCGTATCGATGCATCCGGGAGCGATGCAGCCGAGCACGATGAGGCCTGCGAGAAGCAGCAGGCCGATAATCCTTCTGTTCATGGTGTGCGGTATGGTGCCCCGGATAATTATACCTGGCGTTAACGACGAAGGTTTTCGAAGTCTTGCCTGATAGATGGTTCATTCTCTCAAAGCGGCACCTCTCCGGCGCGTCTTCTCGAGTTCCGCACGGTGTTTCGGGGTTCCTATCGGTGCGTGCCCCGGGATGGGTTTCCCTTCGGCATAGGCAAGGTAAATGGCACTGTTGATGAACCCGATATGGGTGAACGCCTGGGGGAAGTTGCCGAGGAACGTTCCTGTCGCCGTGTCGAACTGCTCGGGGTAGAGTCCCACGTGGTTTGCGCGCTCGACCATCTGCTCAAAGAGCGTTCGTGCCTCACCGACCCGGCCGGAGAGCGCGAGAACGTCGATGAGCCAGAACGTGCAGAGCCCGAACGCCCCCTCCTTACCCCGGAGGCCGTCTTCAGCCAGGTACCGGTAGACAAGCCCGTTCTCCGTGAGACCGGCAATCGTCGCATCGATAGTCCCGGCCACCCGTTCGTCGTCGAACGGAAGAAGTTCGAGGAGCGGGATGCGGAGGTTGGCCGCATCCAGTTCTTTCGACCCGTACGACTGGACGAACGCGCCCGTCTCTGCGTCGTAACCCTGTTCAAGCACCTGCCGCCTGATCGCGACGGCGTTTCGCGCCCACCGGTTCCTGTCCCCCCGGAGGCCGTATCGGTCGGCGAGATGGGTCGCCCGGTCGAGCGCCACCCAGAGCATCACCTTCGAGTAGACGTAGTGGCGCGGCTCGCCCCGGATCTCCCATATGCCGTAGTCCGGCTCTCTCCAGATGCTGCACGCCTCGTCGGCAACCCTGGAAAGGAACGCCGTTTCCTCCCCGGAGGGCCTGTACCCTCGCCGGTAAAGTTCGTATGCGGTGTTGAGGAGCTCGCCGTAGATCTCGAGCTGCAGCTGGCCGGCGGCGCCGTTCCCGATCCTGACCGGCCGCGAGCCCCGGTATCCCTCGAGGTGAGAGAGTTCTTCCTCGTCGAGTTCGGACCACCCGTGAGTGCCGTACATGATCCGGAGTCCGCGCCCTTCCCCGACGTACATCTCCGAGACCCGTTCCATCCAGGAGAGGAGTTCGACGGCCTCCTTCTCGTGCCCGAGAGCGATCAGCGCCTGCGCCGTCATAGCCGAGTCACGAATCCAGGCGAAGCGATAATCCCAGTTCCGTACCCCGCCGATCTCCTCGGGGAGGGATGTCGTCGGTGCGGCGGTGATCGCTCCCGTCGCCGCGTTCGTCAGCAGTTTGAGGGCGAGTTCCGACCTGACGAGCAGCGGGAGCAGGCCGTCCGCCCACTCTTCGTTGTGGAGGGGTTCGCTCCCGTGCACCCACGCCCGCCAGATCTCCGCGGTCTTCTCTACGATGGCCTCTGCCCGCTCCGGCACGTAGGTCAAATCTTCGGTTCCCCACCGTGCTATCAGGACACGCCGTTCTCCCGCCTGCATCGGGAACGTCGCCCGGAGGGTGTGCCCGCCCTCCTCCCCGGCCACCCCGCCCTCTTCCATGCCGAAGAGCGCCATGTCGTCCCTTCCGTCGGTTGCCAGCCAGCCGTCCGGAATCCGTTCGATATCGGTCGTCCCCCTGGCGTAATCGAACCGGGGCGACCACTCCACCGCTACCTCCACGGTGCCGTCCTCGCAGTCGAGGATGCGGTAGAGTTCGGGCGGGGCGAACGACCCTCCGCGTCCTCTGATGCTCCCGAAGAGCGGCATCAGGTCGGTCACCACGAGCGTCCCCGCTTCATCGGAGAACCCGGTCACGAGGACGTTGGTGTCCTCGACGTAGCGCTGTCTTCCCCGTTCTACCCCCGGGACGGAGACCCGGAACCTGCCGCCGAGCCGGGTATCGAGCAGTGCGGCAAAGACGCTTGCCCGGTCGAGGTAGGGGTAGCAGCACCAGTCGATCGAACCGTCCTTCCCGACGAGCGCCGCCGTCCGGAGGTTCCCGATGACGGCGTAGTCGGCGATGGGTTTGTAGCCTTCGTCCCGCATACGGTCACCCGGTCAGTGCAGGGAGAACCTCGCGCCCGAAATCTTCGATGAACGCTTCCTGGTTCCGGTTCACGTTGTGCAGGTAGAGGTGCGAAAAACCGAGTTCGATATCGTCTTTGAGCCACCGGACGTGCTCCGCCGGGTCCGCCGAGACCCGGATCTTCTCAAAGACCTTTGCGGGTTCGGCGAACTCGCCCATCGCCTCGAACTCTCCCGGCTCCCGGAGGGTCTCGAGCACCGTCGCCGGAAAGACGTTCGCCCGCCACTGGTCCCATGCGCCGGTTCGCGCCTCGTCGTCGTCCCGCGCGTAGGAGAGGTCCACCTTGAGGTATATCGGTTTTCCCTCCCCGCCCCCGCGCCGGAACGCCCTGGAAACCTCTGCGAGTTCGTATTTCGGCATCGCGACGGTGATGAGGCCGTCCGCCCATCCGCCGACCCATTCTGCGGTGGCGGCCGTCAGGGCGGCGCCGATAAGAAGCGGCGCCTCGGCCGGCCGGGTGTAGAGGCGGGCGGAAACGGTGCGAACCGGGGCGTCGGCCGTGACCGTCTCCCCCGCCCAGAGCCTTCGGATGATGGTGGCGGCAGCGAGGAGCCGGTCGTTTCGTTCCCGCTTCTCCGGCCAGGCCTCACCCGCGATGCTCTCGTTGAGAGCCTGGCCGCTCCCGACGGCGACGAAGAACCGGCCGGGAAACATCTCCGCAAGGGTCGCCGCCGCCTGTGCGACGATCGCCGGGTGGTAGCGGTAGCCCGGCGCACATACCACCCCTGCCGGAAGAGCGGTCGCCTGGAGCGCCGCGCCGAGCCACGACCACGCAAACCCGCTCTCCCCCTGGGCGGGGGTCCAGGGGTTGAAGTGGTCGGAGGAGAGTATGCCGCGAAACCCGGCGGCTTCGGCCTTTCGTGCGAGGCTAAGGAGCATGCCCGGTGGAAATTGTTCGTGGGATGCGTGGTAGCCGATCATCGTCTCCTGTTTCATGCTGTTGCATCTCCGCTCCGGACTGTGCACGGGACTATAAAAGTCTGGTGTCCGCCCCCGCTCGCGTGGTTCAGGGGAGAAACTCGGTCGCGACGTAGTAGACTGCAAAGACCGCAAAGAAGATCCCCACGGCGAAGATCAGGATCACGACGGGCAGGGATGGCCGGAACTGGGCCGGGAGCGTCCGCCGGTTCAGGTAGACCGTCATGAAGGCGACCACCGGGATCTGGATCGCCTCGACGATCCCTGCTATGGCGAGGGCGGTCACCGGTTCGAGCCGGACGAGGACGAAGACGAGCGGCAGGATACCCATCAGTCCGATCAGGTAGACGGAGCGGTAGAACCGCATCGAGACCCACCGCCCGGCGGCCTTCATCTGGCGGGCGATGAAGATCGACCCCTGACCGAGCATCCTCGTCCAGCCGTCGAGGTTGGCGACGAGCGTGCTCCAGAAGGCAAAGAACGAGGCGAGGATCATCAGCCAGGCTCCCGGCGGCCCCCAGACGCCCCCGAGGAGAACCGAGAGCACCGCGGTCACCTCGGGCCCCTCGGGGAGGAGCCCTTCCGGCCTGAGAAGTTCGGCTCCCAGGACGAGGAGCGCGACGAGCAGGAGGAGGACGATGCCTGCGGCGATGGTCGTTGATAACGCCATGAGCCGGAGCCAGCCCCGCATGGAGTCCTTCTCGCTTCGGGAGAGGCGGGTAACGTCCGGCAGGTCTTCCTCCTCGATGACCTTCTCTTCCCCTTCTTGCCTGTGCACGGTGTAGTAGGCGGCGCCGTAGCCCCGGGCCGTGAGCCAGTAGGAATACCAGATGAGGCCCGCGGCCCCGGACATCACGAATCCGAGCCAGGGGAGGAGTTCGGCGAAGACGACGTCGGGCGGGAGGGCCGGCACGAGGCCGGCGGCGAGCGGCACGATGCCGGGGAAGACGTAGCCCGCGGTGATCACCAGGGCCACGATGATGGCGATGGCCATCACGATGGATGCCTGCTCCACACCCCGGTACCTGCCGAAGAAGACGAGAGCGAGCGAGACCAGCAGGACTATTGCCGCCCAGGCCGTGAAACTGCCGGGGAGAATCAGGATGATGGCGGAACTCGCGGAACCTGCCATCCCGGTGATGGTCGCGACCGCAACGAGGATCTGGGGGAGCACGATGATCCAGACGCCCCAGTTCGCCGGCCCGGGGAGGTTTCTGATCCCCTGGAGGAGCGAGCCGCCCGTCACGACCGCGTAGCGCCCGATCTCGATCGAGAGCGCTGTCTTTAAGAGTATCGCAAGGATGAGCATCCAGAGCACGGAATAGCCGTAGAGCGAGGCGATCCGTGGGGTGAAGAGGAGTTCCCCGGTCGCGATGGCAGAGATCATCCAGATGATCGCGGGGCCCATCCACGTGAGGCTCTCCCTGCCGCGGGGGGCCGGAGGGACGATGATCCGGTCTTCGTCCGCCATGGTTTGTCACGTCCGACTCATCCGGGATGAGGCGGGCCCATGAGCAGGCCGGGTATACATAAGTCTTCCTGCCGGAGGCCGGAAACTCGCCGGGAAAGGCCGGTCCGGGGCCGCCCGGCACCGTTTTCTACGGGGGACACCGCAAACGCTCCTTTCTTGGCAGAATCGTGGCGAGCGAGCGATCTTACGAAGGAGATCGAACAAAACAAAGGAAGGCCAGGGCCGAGATTCGAACCCGGGTCGAGGGATCCACAGTCCCTTAGGATAACCAACTACCCCACCCTGGCAAGGTACTCATAACAATTGGCAGTCGGATTTGATTAAGGTATCTCTTCACTGAACCCGCGTTATGTACTTCCGGGGGAGCCATGGGCGCATATCCCGCCGGGTTCGCCGGCGGTCACGCAATCCGCGACCTCCCCGAAGGGGAGGGAGCGTGAGAAAACGCGGAAGCGTTTTCGAGTCTCGACGTTCCGACCGGAACGGCGTTAGAGAAGGCCGCAGGTCTTCGAGTCTCGACGTTCCGACCGGAACGGCGTTAGAGAAGGCCGCAGGTTTTCGAGTCTCGACGTTCCGACCGGAACGGCGTTAGAGAAGGCCGCAGGTTTTCGAGTCGCGACGTTCCGAAGAGAAGAGAGTTCGAGAAAACGCGGAAGCGTTTTCGACGCCGGGGTGAATTATTAATAGACACCGTGTTCTATAACGTACCAGTGTTCCGGGCGCCGAGCGACGCCCCGGGGGTAGGGGAATCACCCTGACTCTGGCGTGATTCGGAAAAAAACGGTCAATATCTCGGGATTTTTCGGGTTTATTCGTCCAGCATATACCGGAAGGTGATTATCATGGCAAAGGAATCAACGATCAGAACCCCCATCGTCTGCGTGATGGGCCACGTAGATCACGGCAAGACATCGCTCCTTGACCGGATCCGGGGCTCTTCCGTGGTATCTACCGAAGAAGGCGCGATTACACAGCATATCGGCGCCACGCTTGTTCCCATCGATGCAGTCACCCGCATGGGCGGAGCCTTGAGCAAGGTCAGCGTCAATGTTCCGGGCCTCCTCTTCATCGACACCCCCGGACACCACGCCTTCACCACCCTTCGTGCGCGCGGCGGGGCGCTTGCCGACATGGCGATCGTCGTTGTGGACATCAACGAGGGCTTCCGCCCCCAGACGATCGAGGCGCTCCAGATCCTGCGCAACTACAAGACGCCGTTCGTCATCGCGGCAAACAAGGTCGATCGCGTCCCCGGCTGGCGCGTCCAGGAGAACCAGCCGTTCTTGAAGACGTTTGCGCAGCAGAACGAACGTGTCCAGGGGATACTCGAGACGAAGGTGTATGAACTCGTCGGCAAACTCTCCGACCTCGGGTTCAACTCCGAACGGTTCGACCGGGTCTCGGACTTCGCGCGGAACATCTGCATCGTGCCGACGAGCGCCATCACCGGGGAAGGTCTTCCCGACATCCTCATGGTGCTGATCGGGCTTGCCCAGCGCTACATGACCGAGAGCCTCAAGGTCAGCGCCGACGGCCCCGGTGCCGGAACCGTGCTCGAGGTGAAGGAGGAGCGGGGGCTCGGGATGACGCTTGATCTGATCCTCTACGATGGGAATCTCAAGGTCGGGGACGAGATCGTGGTCGCCGGAAACGACCAGATCATCGAGACGAAAGTGCGCTCCCTCCTAAAGCCCCGCCCGATGAGTGAGATCCTGATCGAGGAGCGGTTCGAACGGGTCAAGTCCGTCACCGCCGCTGCGGGCATCAAGGTCGCCGCCCCGAAACTCGACGGGGTCATCGCGGGCTCCCCCCTCCGGGCCGTCCGGAGCGGCAACCGGGACGAGGTGATCGAGCAGGTCCGGCGTGAAGTCCAGGACATCGAGGTGAATCTCTCCGACATCGGCGTCATCATCCGGGCGGATACCATCGGCGCCCTCGAAGCGCTCTCGAAGGAACTCGAGGGTCACCAGATCCAGGTGATGCGGGCGACCGTGGGGCCGGTCACCCGCCACGACGTCATCGAGGCGGGAACGATCAAGGACCCCCTCTACAGCGCGATCATCGCCTTCAACACCCCCGTGCTACCGGACGCGGTCGATGCCCTCGCGGATACGGCGATGTCCCACGTCAGCATATTCGAGGGCGGGGTCATCTACCAGCTCATCGACGACTACGTCGAGTGGCGCGACGAGAAGAAGCAGGAGCTCGAACGGCAGAAGTTCGAGAAGCTGATCATGCCCGCGAAGATCCGGATCCTCCCGAACTGCGTCTTCCGGCAGAGTAACCCGGCGGTGGTCGGCGTCAGGGTCCTCGGGGGAAAACTCCAGAGCGGTGCCAGCCTCGCCCTTCCGAACGGCAAGAAGGTCGGCCGCATCAAGCAGATCCAGGCAAAGAACGAATCCGTCCAGGAGGCGGAAGCGGGCAAGGAAGTGGCGATCTCGATCGAAGGGCCGACGGTCGGCCGCCAGATCAACGTCGATGACGACCTCTACGTGGATATCCCGGAGCGGCACGTGAAGGTGATCGAGCGGGAGATGATCGATCAATTGAGCCCGAGCCTGCGCGAGACCCTGGAGGAGTTCACCACCCTCAAGCGCCGGGAAGACCCCTTCTGGGGGAAGTGACCCGTTCGGGGAACGTGCGGGTCTCTCCCTTTAACCCTGCAGAGGTAGTCTTTTAATACCATATTCTCAAATTGTATAGGTACTTTCGAAGGAGTCGTCAACATGGCAGATTTCAAAATCATCCTATCAGACCCGGAGACCGGGCGTTCATATAAGATCGATGCGACCGGCCCCGCTGCCGGAGGGTTCATCGGCAAGCGCATCGGCGACGAGATCGACGGAGACGTCCTCGGCTTTGCGGGCTACACGATCAAGATCACCGGTGCCACGGACAAGACGGGCATTCCTGCACGTCGCGACCTTCCCGGCCCGTCAAGGAGAAGGCTTCTCCTCTCCAAGGGCGTCGGGTTCCACCCGGTCATGGACGGGGAACGCCGCAGGA
This sequence comes from Methanoculleus sediminis, assembly GCF_001017125.1. Classification (GTDB taxonomy): domain Archaea; phylum Halobacteriota; class Methanomicrobia; order Methanomicrobiales; family Methanoculleaceae; genus Methanoculleus; species Methanoculleus sediminis. The sequence goes on from NZ_JXOJ01000001.1 coordinate 270,938, forward strand.
AGTCGGTACGTGGCAACGAGATCAGCGCCGATATCGTTCAGATCAACGCCGCCGTGAAACAGAGCGGTGCAAAGCCCCTGGCAGAATACTTCAGCCAGCCCGAGGCGGCGGCTGAATAAATCAGCCCCCAACCTTTTCTTGAGATCCGTTGTTGGTGTTTCACCCCGTATTCCTATCCCCTGTTCTACCGGCCGCGCCAGGGTTCCCTGAGCGTGGCGGGGCAGCGGTCACGGAGGGGGCATGCCCCGCAGTCGCGGGGGTGGGTGGGACACCCGCACGCCGCGGCATACGCGGCGGTGAGCGCCGCAGCCCGGTCACCCCCGTATGCACCGGTGAGCCGTGCTGCCCGGGCTGCGATCTCGTCCGGCACCGCTTCGGGATAGTAGCCGCTCCAGGCGACGTCCTCGAGCCCGGCATCACGGCAGACCGAACAGAGATGCTCCATCTGCTCTCTCGACGGCCCCGGGTGGTAGTAGAGGACGTTGTTCGGCCGAAAACCGATGAGCCGGTAGGGCACGCCCGGATCGAGCGAGGCGATGAACGCCGCGATCCTGCCCACCTCCTTATCGGTCATGCCGGGGATCACCACCGTCCGAAAGACCCTGATCCGGTCTCTCCCCTCGCGGACGAGGTACTCCGCGTTCCTGAGCACCGGGCCCACCGGCGCTCCCGTGAGGGCGCGGTGAACCGGGTCCGACCACGCCTTGATCTCGAGGGTGATCGTCCGGCAGAGGCCGACAATCCGCTCCATCGCCGCCTCCGTCGAAAACCCGCCGGTCGATAGCCCGATCCCGAGATCGAGCCCCTGCCGCTTCACCTCGGCCGCCACCTCTTCCATGTAGGGGAGGTGAATGATCGGGTCGCCGCCCGTAAACCCGAGCGTCCGAATACGGGGCCCCCTGTAGGCGGCAATCCGCTCCCGTGCGTCGGCCACCAGCACCGCCGCGGGCACGTGGCCGACGTAGTGCCAGCCGGGGTCGGGGTACTGCGAGATCCGGTAGGCGTTGCAGTGGAGGCAGCGGTAACAGCACCCGAGCAGGGTGACGATGTAACTCGCGAGGGTGCCCGAACACATCGTCGCCGCCACCTCCGCCCGGCCGACGCGGCACACCCCACGCTCGCCCCGGAGCCGGTCGGCACCGCACCTCCACTCGCAGAGGCGGCAGGACTCGAGGTCTTCCATACTGGTTTCTGGCGCAGGCATGCACGATAGCCTTTGGGACACCGGTGCGATGGGGGCTATGTCACCTCCGGTACAACTATTCGCGAGGCGAAGCTCCGCAGGAACAGAGCTTGAGCACCGAAGGTGCGAGCGGGTGCCAACGTATGAGCATGCATACGCCATCGCCCGAATCCGGCGGCATGATCCTGCGGCCCGTGGGGTTCGTCCGGAGCAGCGTTCAGGAACCCTTCCTCGTCTCAGACAGGGACGGCATCTCGATGCGGGAAGGGCCGGACGCGAGCAGGGATCACGTCAGGAGCGTGAAGGAGGCAGTCTCGGAGATCGTCATCGACGAGAACCGCATCGCGCTGCTCGACGGCATCGAGGAGTACTCCCACGTCACGGTGCTGTACTGGGGGCACAAGGTGCCGGAGGAGAGCCGGTCCGTCGACCGCGTGCACCCGATGGGCAGGACCGATATCCCGAAGACCGGGATCTTCTCGACCTGCAGCCCCGCGCGTCCCAACCCCGTGCTCGCGACCGTTGTTGCGCTACACGCACGGCGGGGGAACGTTCTCGAGGTTACCGGGCTCGACGCCGTCGACGGCAGCCCGGTCATCGACATCAAGCCCTACGTCCTGGCCCAGTACCCGAAAGGCGGCGTGCGGATCCCCGCGTGGATGGAGGGGCTCATGAACGAAGTGGGCGAACGGCGGGCGTGAATCCTGCACGGGGGAAAAAAGGTATTTTATCGCGACTTCGCGATCGATTTCTCCAGGGCGGGCAGTTTGTCGTCGAATGCCACCCCGTATTTCTTCGCGAGGATGACCACCGCCGCCTCCACCCGGAGATTGCCGTCGAAGTTGTCGGCAACGATCCGGTGGAGTTCGGCGACGACCTCCTGGGGCGGCTTCTCCGTCGCGGCGGCGATCCGCCCGATCAATTCCTCGTAGGGACTCTCCGCCGCTGCGAGGACGTCGGAGGTGGGCTTGAACCCGAGCGGTATCGAGACCTCGGCAAGATCGAAGAGCGGCCGGATGGCTCCTCCGTCCACCGCGATGAGCCCCTCCGCCTTCGCCCGCTCCAGGAGCTGGTTTGCCTGCTCCTTGTTCATCCACTTCCGGTCGATGGCGATGTAGAAGACGAACTCGCTCCTCTGCAGCCGGTCTTTGCGCATGTGCTTGAACGGTGCGGCAACCGCAATCCTGACACTCACTCGCAGGCACCCTTGAGCATCTTTCGCAGGTCCATCGCGTCCAGATCCCCGAGCCGCCCCTCTTTCGCAACGTAACACTCCGTCACCGCACCCTTGTCGGCGATCCGGAGGAAGAAAACGTTCTCCGAGACCGGGAGCCTCTTTTCAGGGGTGAGCAGCGTCCTCTGCAGGTCGATCCGGAAGTCCGCCACCTCGGTGACCTTTTCGGCGAGCGGCGCGAGGTCGTTGAGGTCGAGGAACTGCGTCCGTCCGTCCGCGACCTGGACGAGCATCCGCTCCTTGACGAGCCCGTCGGCGCCCCGTGCAGTGGTATGGGTGTCGTGCATCCGGGCTATGCAGGCAAGGACCTCACGAAACGGCCGGTTGAGTTCGAAGTCGAGGTCGATGGCTTGGGGGAAACGATGGTATATCCTGCGCATCACTAGAACTGACGTCTGCGGAACGTAAAAAGAATGTGATCCCGCCGAAGGCGCAAAAGTTTTTTGCACATATCTTCCTCCCTGCACCCATGACCGACCACCTCACGCTCCTCCAGGTGAACGACTCGCACGGGTACCTGGAGCCGCACCAGGAACTCTTCTATGCCGGCGGGCCGCCGGAGTACCGGACGGCAGGCGGGTATGCCCGGATTGCCGCGCTCCTTGAGGATGCGCGTGATGAGCGGCCGGGCCGGGTGCTCGCGTTCGACTGCGGCGACACCATCCACGGGACCTACCCTGCCGTCCAATCGGAAGGCGAGGCGCTCGTCCCGGTCCTGAACGCCCTTGCCTTCGATGCCATGACCGCCCACTGGGAGTTCGCCTACGGCCCGGAGCAGTTCCGGAAGGTGGCCGGGAGGCTCGATTACCCGGTTCTCGCCGACAACTGCTACGACGACGCGACCGGCAACCCGGTCTTTCCCCCGTACACGGTCTGCGAGACCGACGACCTGCAGGTGGGCGTCATCGGCATCGCCGCCACCATCGTCGACAAGGTGATGCCGGACTCCTTCTCGGAGGGGATCCACTTCTCTCTCGGCAACGCCGAACTCCCGGGGCACATTGCCCATCTCCGCAACGAGGAGGGAGTGGACCTCGTCGTGGTGATATCGCACCTGGGATTCCCGCAGGAGGTGAAACTCGCCCGCGAGACGGACGGGATCGACGTCCTCCTCTCGGGGCACACCCACAACCGCCTCTTCGAGCCGGCGGTCGTCAACGACACCGTTATCATCCAGTCGGGCTGTCACGCCTCCTTCCTCGGGCGGCTCGACCTTACGGTCGAGAACCGGCGGATAACGGGGTTCGATCACGAACTCATCGTCGTCGGCGAGGAGGTTCGGCCTCACCCGGAGGTCGAGGAGATGGTCGAGGGGGTCATGGAACCCCACCGCGAGTACCTCTCCCGGGTCGTCGGGGAGACCCGGACCGGCCTTAACCGGAACACGGTTCTTGAGGCCACGATGGACAACCTTCTCCTGCAGGCGCTCATCGACGCCACGGGTGCAGAGATGGCGTTCTCGAACGGCTGGCGCTACGGCGCCCCGGTGCCGCCCGGCCCGGTCACAATGAATGATCTCTGGGACATCATCCCGGTCAACCCCCCGGTCTCGACGACCGAGATCACCGGCCGGGAACTCCGGGGGATGATGGAGGAGAACCTTGAGCGGACCTTTTCGCGCGATCCCTACCAGCAGATGGGCGGCTACGTGAAGCGGTGTATGGGGGTCAACCTCTACTGCAAGATTGAAAACCCGCCCGGACTCCGGATCCAGGAGTTCTTTGCGGCCGGCAAAAGGCTCGAGTTGGACGCCGTCTATCACGCGGCGTTCGTCACCGGGCAGGGTGTGCCGCCGAAGTACGGGAAGAACCGGGAGAACCTCGAGATTCATGCAATCGAGGCGCTCGAACGTTACCTGGCAGAAGGGCCCGTCAGCGCCGATCTCCGCGGGAGCGTGACGGCGATATGACGCCCCCGCCGAAGGTCGCCGTCCACCTGGACGAGCGCGAAAAGGCGGCCCTTGTGCTGCGGAACACAAAGAACCTCGTCGAAGATCTTGCAGGTGTCGAGGTGGAGGTGGTCGCCCATGCCGACGGGGTGGAACCTCTACGTACCGGCGGCCCGCAGGCGGCGCTCATGGCGCAACTTGCGGGCCGCGGAGTGCGGTTCGTCGTCTGCGAGAACACTCTCCGTTCCCGGAACCTGTCGGAGAAGGATTTTCCCGGTTACGTTGAAACCGTCCCGTCCGCGATCGTGGAGCTGGTCGTCAGGCAGGCGGAGGGCTGGCACTATCTTCGGCCGTAAAAAAGATGGGTGTCTTATGCGAGCAGAACGGCGTTGACGACGCCGTCCTGGCTCGGTCTGCTGACGATCCGCGCGCGCCCCATCTCGGTCTTGATGATGGCGCCCTTCGTCAGGAGGTTCCGCCGGACGTAGTTCGGGTTGGCGCTGTTCGCCTCGACCGTCTCGATCTTCGCCTTTTTGGTCTCGCCGGTTGCGGGGTTCGAGACCGTCGCGTATTCTACCCGGAGCGCCCGGACCTTCTGGTTGCCGCCGAAGGTGCGGACAATTCTCCTGCGTTCTTCACCGATGTGCGTCTCTGCGGGAGCTCTTCCGATCTCCGTTCGCTTCTTGCCCTGGGAGGTGTGGTAGCGTCCGCCCGATGGCTTCCGTACTGATCTTCCTTGCCACTGCATGTGACCACCGAAATACTCTGCTGAGGACGCAATACCCTTCAGGGGGTAGCAATCTCCTCGTTAAAGTGCTATAACTATTCGAGACCGGGATATTTAACTCTGCTGATCACGCGAGGATCGCGTCCAGCAGCTCGTCCAGCCCTTCCCCGGTCTTCATGTTCGTCCGGAAGATCTTCATCTCCGGGTTGTAGCGGCGCATATCCGCCTCCATCCGATCGAGGTTGGCGCCGACGAACGGGGCGAGGTCGACCTTGTTGATGACGCCGATGTTGCTGCTCCGAAACATCATCGGGTGCTTGTTCACCACGTCGTCTCCTTCCGTCGAACTGACGACGACGATCCTCTTCTCGGCGCCCAGCCGGAAATCGGTCGGACAGACCATGTTGCCGACGTTCTCGATGAAGAGGATGTCGATCTCGTCGAGCGGCAGGTGTTCGATGGCGTGCTCGACGAGGTGGGCGTCGAGGTGGCACTCCTTCCCGGTGTTCGCGTTGTAGGCCGGGACGTTGAGGGCGACGATCCGCTTGAAATCGTCGTCGCCGTAGACGTCCCCGGCGATGGCACCGGCGCGGAGGCCCCGGTCGCGGATAAGCGGCACGAGCCGCTCGATCGTGGCGGTCTTCCCCGACCCGATGGCGCCGAGAAGGTCGAACGCCCGGATGCCGTGGTCCTTGAGGTGGGCCGCGTTGGCATCTGCCAGGCGGTTGTTGACATCGTAGATGTCCTTCTCCACATGGACGTCGATGTGATGCATGGTATGTACTGTGATCATGATCTGTTTATAGGTTAACCACCTAGATCTTACAACTATGAGCGCTGAACGCATCCTGTACCCCTGTTATTTCGACACCACGCTCGAGCGGCGGGAAGGGCGTCGCGTTGCTAAAAGTTTCGGCGTGAAGTCCCCGGAACTCCCCGCGATCGAGGCCGTCCTGCGGAAGATGAAGGTCCCGCACCGGGTGGAAGAGCACCACCATCCCGCCCGGTGGGCCGAGCGCGAAGGCCGGATCGTCGTGGAATGGGAGGGGAGCAAGGAAGACCTGATCCGGAAGGTTGCGAGCGGTCTTGCCGACCGGAAGTGACCGCGATGTACGACCTGCACACCCATACCCTCCTCTCCGACGGCGAACTCCTCCCGACCGAGCTGGTTCGCCGGGCCGCCGTGCTCGGCTACGAGACGCTCGCGATCACCGACCACGCGGACGCCTCCAACCTCGCGCACCTGGTGGAGGCGGCAGAGAGCGTCCGGGAATCGGCGCGGTGCTACGGCGTGAACCTGCTTGTCGGGGTGGAGCTCACCCACGTCCCGCCGTCCCTGATCCCGGCGTTTGCACGCGATGCAAAGAGATTCGGTGCCGATATCGTCGTGGTCCACGGCGAGACGGTGGTGGAGCCGGTCGCCCCGGGAACCAACCGCGCCGCATGCGCGTGCGAGTACGTAGACGTGCTCGGTCATCCCGGGCTCATAGCGATCGAGGATGCGCGCGCGGCCGCGCAGCACGGGGTGGCGCTCGAGATCACCTCGCGAGGGGGACATAATCGCACCAACGGTCACGTGGTGCGGGCGGCGCGGGAGGCCGGGTGCCGGCTCGTGGTCGATTCCGATACGCATGCTCCGTCCGATCTGATGTCAAAGGAGTCGCGGTGGGCGGTCGCGCTCGGCGCCGGGTTGACGGAGGCGGAATCCCGGGAGACTCTCTCTCTGGATATAAATCGGCTTCTTCAGAAGTGAGATGTGGTATTTATAATTTAGCAAAAACTTTTTATAATCTAATGGTCAATATATATATGTTACTAAATACGCCCGGATATAGTATCCCCTAGAGGTTGCAGTTTGCGGTTAATCGGTCGTTCTGTAAGTGTTTGCGGCAATCGCTTGTTAATCTTGCGATGTGATGCTGCACAGTTGCCCCGTCTCTACGGTGAGGCTGTGGATCGCCGGTTAAAACCCGTAGGGAAGGTAGTTGACATATTTGGGAATATATCATCGCCTTATGCCGTAGTCCTCTGCAACAACGGCTGCTCCGTGCAGGTTGGCGAGAAGATCTTTGCGAGATAGGTGTATAATCGATGGCTGAAGTAGAAAAATTAAAACAGCTGCAGTTGCAGCGCGAGGCCCTGAAGAAGAGAGGGGAGCAGAAGGTCAAGGAGACGGAGAAGAAGCGCACCGAAGAGAGCGTTCAGTCCGTCTGCCCCGAGTGCGGCAGCCGCCAGCTCGTCCACGACTACGAGCGCGCGGAACTCGTATGCCAGAACTGCGGTCTCGTTCTCGACGAGGAGTTCATCGACCGCGGCCCCGAGTGGCGTGCATTCGATCACGATCAGCGCATGAAGCGCTCCCGTGTCGGCGCACCGATGACGTTCACGATCCACGACAAGGGTCTCTCGACGATGATCGACTGGCGGAACCGTGACTCCTACGGCCGCGCGATCTCGAGCAAGAACCGCGCCCAGCTCTACCGGCTCCGGAAGTGGCAGCGGCGTATCCGTGTCTCGAACGCGACCGAGCGGAACCTGGCGTTCGCGCTCTCGGAACTGGACCGGATGGCCTCCGCGCTCGGCCTGCCCCGGAACGTGCGCGAGACCGCCGCGGTCGTCTACCGCGACGCCGTGGACAAGAACCTGATCCGCGGCCGGAGTATCGAGGGTGTCGCGGCGGCGGCGCTGTATGCGGCGTGCCGGCAGTGCAGCGTCCCCCGGACGCTGGACGAGATTGCCGAGGTCTCCCGTGTATCCCGTAAGGAGATCGGCCGCACCTACCGGTTCATCTCCCGCGAGCTCGGGTTAAAGCTCCTGCCGACGTCCCCGATCGACTACGTACCGCGCTTCTGCTCGGGCCTGAACCTGAAGGGTGAGGTCCAGAGCCGGGCGGTCGAGATCCTCCGGCAGGCCGGCGAGCGTGAACTTACGAGCGGCAGAGGGCCGACGGGCGTTGCTGCGGCCGCCATTTACATCTCGTCGATCCTCGGCGGAGAGCGGCGCACCCAGCGCGAAGTCGCCGAGGTTGCGGGCGTGACAGAGGTCACGATCAGGAACAGATATAAGGAACTGGCAGAAAAATTAGATATCGAGATCATACTCTGATCTCATATCTTCGGGCTCGTAGATCAGGGGTAGATCGCTACGTTCGCAACGTAGAGGCCGCGGGTTCAAATCCCGCCGGGTCCATCCGTTCTTTATTATTATTTTCGCGAGATGCATCTGTCCATAGGCGACCGTCAGGTCGCCGGAGGTTTCGAAAGGGGCGTAGCCCCTTCGTTTGAGAGACGACGTAGCCCCTTCGCGGCTTCGCGCTCTTCGCGTGAGACCTTGTCGCTGCCCCCTACACTTCACCTCACGCGAAGCCGCGAAGAACGCGAAGTTTTGTTGGGGGTAACTCTCTTTCGCGGCGCTCCTCGCCTATCCCCGGGTGGAGTTCCTCTCCGGCTCCTCTTACCGATCCGGCAGCACCATCTCAAACCACGTTGTTCCCCGTAGCGAGACGTTTGCGGACGCTTTGTTCGAATACGGGTTCACGTAGGTTTCGAGTGCCGTCCTGTTCCTGGATTCGTTCTCCTGAACGATCCGCAGGTCCCATTGGGAGTAACGGTCGTCCCCGACCGCCGCGTCGCTGACGAACCAGTTCTCTATCGGGAAGCAGCACGATTCGACGTCGTTCCTATAGTAGAGGGTCAGTTCGCCGCTGACGTCGGCGTCGCCCGCATTGAACTCCCAGCGCCGGTCGATGCCGGGATTTTCCGGCGTTCCGCTCACCGCAGCAGCGATCGTGCCCGGCTCCCTCACCTCCGAGACCTCGAGGGCTGCAATCGTCCATCCGCCGGGGTCGGTGAAGTAAACGGTGCTCTCCTCCGGCTCCGCCGGTACCTCGACGGAGGCGGTATAGGGCTCCCCGGAGCCGGGCGTGTTCGCTCTTTCGATGAACCGGTAGCGGAGCCGGACGAAATCCAGCACCGCTTCGGTGTGGTACGCCAGGTAGCCGAGATCGCCGTGGTGGTTCTGCGGGTGTAGCGCGAATGCCTCCTCCCCCGGCGTGATGTTCAGCCTGTTTCCGATCGTCTCCGTGTGAAGAGCGAGCTGCCCGGCATAATAGTCTTCGATGAAGACCTCGTCCATCAGGAACGCCATGCGCCGATCGAGGCGTTCACGGAGTGCGGGAGTCTCGAGGAACTTCCTCACCAGGTCGTTGTCCCAGCCGCTCGCTATCGCCGACTCATATCCGAAATAGTCGTTGACCGTAGCGCTTCTCCGGGTATGCGAACCGAACGTCAGATCCTTGTCCCAGGGTATGACCTTCCACTCCGCATCCGGATCTCCGGTGTCCAGGTAGAGCCAGTAGTCGTCGCCGAAAGAGTCGACATCGCCGATGAGGTAATGGATTGCCAGCCAGTCGATGAAATTGTCCTCATCGAACCGTTCGACAAAGCCTTCTTCGAACTCCGGGCCGGCAGGAGTCCGGTAGACCCAGGTGACAAGGTCACGGACCGCTCCCCAGTCCGGTTCACCCCGGCTGTCCATGGTCTGTGCGAGAAATGCTTCCGGATCGTCCTGCTCCCCGATGGGATACCCGAAGACCGAGAGGCGGTCGACTCCCGACAGGCCGAAGTTGCTCCTGAAATCGTCGGCAACCAGTGTCCCTGCAGGGTTCAGGCCGTTGCTTGCGAGCAGATCCCCGTCGACCCGCTCCACGTGAACGTACAGGCCTTCGTAGATGTCGTTGATGTACAGGTCGAAGTACCTCGTCCTCGGCGCCGGCTGCCCGAGGACGTGGAAGAGCTCCATTGAGACCTTCTCCCGCATCATCGTGGGATCGGCGTAGGTGGCTTTCAGGTTCATATCGCTGCTGCCGAACAGGAACCCCTGAGATTCGTTAAACCGGATGTTGAACGACTTTTTCGGCAACTCTCGCGAAGAAGTGCCCCGGAACCGCACCCCCTCCAGTTCGATATCCTCGCCGTCGGGCGAAAGCCGGACATAACCGTCCACCCGCTCGTCGGATGCGTCTCCGCGGGTATACAACTCGACGAGATCCTTCCAGCCCACGTAGAGGTACAGATCCTGCACACCGGAGTCCGGACTGCTCGCGTTCTCCTGTCCCGCTGCCGTGGGTATGGCGAAGGCTATCAGAGACAGCACAATGAGCATGCCGGACACAGCCCGGCCCGCAGAATCCATTGCCATGGCCCGCATTCATACCGTGAGACGGCATTAAGGTTGCCTCCCGGATACACGCTCATCCGCGCCGGAAGTCATGGCCGATGGAGCTTTAACGCCGTTTCTCAAAGCCACTGATTACGAGGCTACGTCTACGTAAAAATTTGCAGAACAGGGGAGTTCCCCTGTTCTTGGTCACCGCCGCCGGAGGCGGCCTGCAACGCCCGCGGCAGCAACGGCGAGGAGCCCGACGAGCGCACCCGCCCCGCCGGCCTGAGCCGGATCGGTCGTGGCGCCCTCCGTCCCTTCCGCTATCGCCGTTACTGGCCCTTCGGCCGTCCGGAAGATGAAGGCCCGCTCACCCGCACCCGCGGCAAGGTAGTCGCCGTTGTCCGAGAGAGCAACCGCACTAACGGCTGCATCGGCATCGAACGACCAGCGCACGTCACCGTTGCTGTTCCAGAGATACACGGTTCCGCCTGTGTTCCCTGCCGCGACGGCCTCGCCGCGCCGGGAGACGTCCACGGCGGGGACATTGCTTCCCGTCCGGTTCTTCCAGAGGAGGGCGTCGTTCGGCCGGTAGCACTCCACATCGCCGCCCTCCTTGCCGACGACCACTAACCGCCCGTCACCCGAGAGAGCGAGCGCGAGGATCGGCGCACCGGTGGGAAGGGCCCAGGGGAGGCCCCCTGCCCGGCCGTAAACCTGGAGGGCGCGATCCCGGCCCCCGGTGGCGACGACCGATCCGTCACGGGAGGCGTCGACCGCGGTGACGGCACTGCGGGCAAGCCCCTCCCAGATCAGTTTCCCCTCCCTGTTCATGAAGAGAATGGCACCGTTGCTGCTCCCGGTGACGATGAATTTGCCGTCGTTGGTGAAAGCGACGGACGTAACGTACGGCCGGGTGTCGCCGGAGCGGGCGCCCGGCTGCATGGCGCGGTTCCACTCCTCCTTCCCCAGATTGGTGAAGAGGACGATACGATCGGCCGCCACCGCGAGCGACCGGCCGTCACCCGCGAAAGCAAGGTCGCGAACGGATCCCGCGACGCTCTTCGTCCAGTAGCGGCCGCCGTTCCCGTCGAAGAGGAGCACGTCGCCCCCCTCGGTTCCGGCGGCAACGTAGTCCCCGGCGACGGCAACTGCGGCCACCGAACTTCCGGCGCTCACGTTCCAGGAGACGGTGCCGTCCCGTTGCAGGCAGACGATGCCCCCGTTGCTCGTCCCCGCGACCATATACTTCCCATCGGCGGTGATCGCAACGTCGTTGACGATGCCCCCCGTCGATACGCCGTGATAGGAAGCCTCCGCCCCGGCAGCCGCGGGAACCAGGGCGACGATCAGGGCGATAATCAATGCTGTTCTTTTCATGGAGAACCCCTGTTCGGGAAAGAATTCCCGTAATACGTCTACTTTCTCGGGTGGGTTCTTAAACCATTCCTGCAGCGGGCCCTGCCGCAGAAACTTGAAGCCGTCAGGAGCACAATCAACCTCCAGGTGAATCGGATGGGTAACAGGGCAAAAGAGGCGGTCTCCCGCTTCATGCAGGGTTACAACTGTGCACAGGCGGTCAGTTCGGTCTTCGCGGACGATGCCGGGGTTCCCGAAGAGGTCATTCTCCGGGCGGCCACAGGGTTCGGCGGCGGGGTGGGGCATACGGGAGGAGCCTGCGGGACCGTATCGGGCGCGGTCCTTGCGATCGGGCTCTTATTCGGGAGCACCGGTCCCGGCGAAAAAGAGGCGAAGGATCTGACCTACGACCTCACCCGTGAGTTCGTCGCGCGTTTTGTCCGGAAGAACGGCACCGTCTCCTGCACCGAACTCCTCGGGTGCGACATATCGACCGGCGAAGGGCTTGCCCGGGCACGCGAGCAGAACCTCACCCGGACGCTCTGTCCCCGTTATGTCGAGGATGCGGTCGAGATCCTCGAAGAGGTTCTTACATCCGTCACTTCCGGGCAATCCACCATGCGGTGAGGGACTCCGGCAGGGACGGCAGCCGGAGTTTCCGCCGCAGGTCGTCGGCACCGAGGCTCTTTGCCGCGAGAGCCCGCTTCTCGACGAGATTCCAGGAGAGGTACGCGAGAGCAAACGTCGCCAGGAACGAGATTCCGCAGAGCGTCGGGAGATGGAGCGTGTTTGCCGTGGCCTGGATCAGCACCTGCTGAATCGGATAGTGATAGATGTAGATGCCGTAGGAGAAGTCCCCCGATCTCCCGAAGGTGCTCAAGAATGGAATCGGGAGGTGCGCGGCGTAGATGGTGAGGTAGGGGATGGCGATCACCCCGGCGACGGTCAGGTAGGGGGTCATGGCCGAGAATCCAAGCAGAAGGAGCAGCGCACCGGCGACGACCGGGCGGTAGGCGATCCGCTCCCGGTGAAGGTAGAGGTAAGCCCCGATGAGGAAGTAGAGGGTGAACCGGATCTTCGCCATCCGGGGGTCGTCGAACCAGGAGGCCCACAGGATGATGTTTACGCCGGCGAGGGCGGGGATGGCGCCCCACCGGTGCAGGAGCCCGGCTATCCCGAGGGCCGCGACGATCCCGTACATGGCGACCTCAAGAGGGATCGTCCAGAGCGAGCCGTTGACGTAGGTCCACGGGTTGTCCTGGAAGAGGCCTATCGCCGATCCGTCTTCGAAGAACGGGGCGGTGGTGAGGCCTGCCGGGGAGAAGAGGGCGGCGAAGTACTCGCCCGGGGGAAGGGACGTCATCAGCGGGCCGATGACGAAGAGCGTGACGAGGATCGCGAGGACGAGGCCCGGAACGACCCGGAGGAACCGTTTCCAGGCGAACCGGAGCGGCGATGCAGTCGATTCCCAGCTCGCCGCGATCAGGTAGCCGCTGGTGACGAGGAGGGCGGCAAGCCCTGCCTGGGCCATGAGTACGACCGGGTCGTACAGCCCTATCCCGACGTAGCCGAGCCTGAGTGCGTAGGCGTGCGCGACGACGATCATCGCCGCCGCCGCGAACCGCAGGAAGTCGAAGTTGTTCGAGAACCGGCCCCCCGGAATGCTCCCGCCTTCAGTGACCGCCCCCGGGTGCTCTGTTTTCATAGCTATCGGGATCCTTTCCTCACTGTACAGTGACAACTGTTAAATAATTAGTCAAAATATTCTCCCCAATGGACCCGCTGGTTGTCGTCACGTTCGCCGTCGTCGCCCTGCTCGAGATCGCCGTTCCGCTCGCACTCGGCTACTGGATCGTCAGGAGGTTCGGCGTCCCGTGGCGGGTCTTCGCCCTCGGCGCTCTCTTCTTCATCATCGTGCAGATTGTCCACGCGCCGCTCGTCCTCGTGACGCAGAACCCGCTCTACTTTGCCGTCCTGCCGATGGGCACGACCGCGGCCGTCGCGGTCCTCGCCGTCTACCTCGGCCTCATGGCCGGGCTCTTCGAGGAGATCGGCCGCTACCTCGTCTACCGCTGCCTCTTCCGGCGGCAGGAGATCCCCCTCACCCGGGAGAACGGCCTCCTCTTCGGGACCGGATGGGGCGGCGTCGAGAGCATCTTCGTCGCGCTCCTCGTGCTCTCGAGCATGGTCTCCTACATCCTTCTCACCGGCGACGGGGGAGCGATTCCCCTGCCTGACGATCCCGCCGTCCAGGCGCAGGTCGACGCTCTCCGGGCCCTCACCCCGCTCGACATCCTGCCCGGTCTCGCCGAGCGGATGATGACGATCACCCTGCACATCGCCTGGTCGCTCCTCGTGCTCGCCGCCGTCGTCTACGGTAAAAAAGCGCTCCTCGCCCTTGCCGTCCTCTGGCACGCCGCCGTGGACGCCGCCGCCGTCTACCTCGTCCCGATGCACGGGATTTTCGTGACCGAGGCGGTGGTCTTCGTCTTTGCGGTGCTCGCCCTCGCGTATATTCTGTGGGAGTGGCGGCGGATGGGGGCAAGGGCGGCGATCTAACCCTTCCACTCGTGCAGGTAGCCCCGGCGTTCGAGCGGCTTTCCGTCCGCGAGGACCCCCCGGTCGGGGATGACCTCGCCGATGACGTGGGTCATGACCCCGGCCACCGGGAGAATGCCCGGCGGGGCGGTAAAGAGAAGTTCGAAGTCCCCCCCGCCGTAGAGCGCGAGCTCGCGACCTTCGCTTTCCGGGACGCCGGCCGGGAGCGGGAGCCGGGCGGTATCGACGGAAAAGCCGCAGTCGTTCACCGCCAGGAGGTCGTGGAGGGAGAGCGCAAGGCCGTCGGAGATATCCATCATCGCCGAGACCCCGGCACGGCCGAGCGCCCGTCCCTCCCGAACCCGGGGCTGCGGTTCGAGGAGTTCCTTCCTGTGCCGGTCGTAGCCGGCGAGAGCAGCCTGGGCTTCGCCGAGCGGCCCGGTGACCGCAATGACGTCTCCCGGCCGCGCCCCCCGCCTCCGGACGAGGTGCGCCGCCTCGACGGTCCCGAGCCCCGTGCTCACGATCGTCAGTTCCCGGTGGGCGTCGAGATCGCCGCCCACGAGTTCGGCGCCGAACGCCGCGCAGCAGTCCCGGGCGCCCTCCATGATCCCGGAAAGGCGTTCCGGCCTATCGAGGCCGACCGCGAGGAGCACCTGCCCCGGCGCCGCGCCCATGCTCGCGATATCCGAGAGCGTGACCGCCGTTGCCATCCAGCCCACCTGCCAGTCGGTCATCCCGACCGGGAAATCGGTCGTCTCGTGGAGCATATCGGTGGTCGCGACCATGAGGCGGTCGCCGCAGGGAATGACGGCGCAGTCGTCCTCGAGCCGTTCGGGAGCGATGATCGTCCCGATCAGCCGGTGCAGGCCCCGTTCATCCACCGCGGCGCACCTCCTTCTCCCGCTCGCTCCGGTACTCCTTGAAGAGGTACTCGACCCGTTCGGCTTCCTGCTCGCGCCGGAACTCCTTCTGCTCCTCCTTCCAGTCCGCGACGGCATCCTCGAGAGCTCCGGTCAGTGCCGCTCCGGTCCTGCCGCGGATCTCCGGCCTGACGGTCTCCGCGGGGAGGAGGGGCAGATCGGCCTCCCGGGCGGCCCGGATCAGGTGCGGGTCGGGCGGTTCCCCGCCGACGACCAGCGCCCGCACCCCCGTTCCCGCGAGGTCCTTCACCACGCCGCGGCCCCAGCCGTGAGTCCGGGGGAGGTAGAGAACGTCTCCTCCGGCGATGCCGATCTCCTCCTGGAGAGCCCGCACCGCTTCGCGGGTGAGGGAGTCGAGCACCTTGAGCGGGGTGTAGTCCTCCGAGACTTCGAGTTTCGCGACCTTCCGCATCCTCTCCAGGCGTTTCTTCAGCCGCCGCGACCGCCGCCGCTCGCCCCGGAGCTGCTCGCGCAGGCTCTCGATCGTCGCGTCCTTCGCCGCCAGTTCCGCGTCCCTGCGGATCTTCCGCTCGGTCGCGGAGCGTGCCCGGCTCACGTTCTGCCGCAGCCGCTCCACCTCCCGGCCGCGCTCCCGGAGTTCCTCCTGCAGTTCCTGCACGTAACTGCGGAGCCTTTTCACCATCCCGTCGAGCGCCATCACCCGCTCGTCCTCGACCGGGCGTTCCGGCTCGGCCTCCGCCGCCGGTTCCGCCTCCTTCTTTGCCGCCGGGACTCCCTGCAGGTCCGCAAGAACGGTGTCGAGCGGCTGGCCGCGGAGCACCCGCGCCCGCACCTCGTCGAGATCGAATCCCGGCCCCACCCTCTTTGCGATGTTCCTGAACTTGTTCTGGAGGCTCCGGTAGGCGTCCAGCGCCGCCGAGAGGGCGTCGCGCTCGTGGTCGTTCGTGTAGGAGAACGGGGCGGTCAGGTCGTACTTCGCCTCCACCGAGAGCGACTGCTTCGGGGTGTAGGGGATGGCGTTAAACGCACGCCGGATCTTCTCGACCGAGTAGGGCATCTGCTGGACGTCGGAGGCGACGATGAGCGGTTTTCCGGCGCGGTAAAGTTCCTCGACGATATCGGACATCGTCATCTGCCGGGAACTCGTGAGGAGCACCAGGTTCCCGTCGAGGTCGACGGCGGCGATGCCGGTGGTCGTCCCCGGGTCGAGCCCGACGATCAGGTAGCGGGGGCGGCCGGAGAGCGGTTCGAACCGTATCCGATCGAGCTGCCGTCCCGCCACCCTGACCTGGACGTCGGCGCCCCGGGAGGAGTGGACCGGAACCATCTCCCGGGGGGCCTTGACCCGGAAGGCGACCCTCGAGTAGCCGCCGAAGGCCTTCGTCTCCTTCTTCTCGTAGTCGAGACCGGCGCCCCGGAGCCGCCCCTCGATCTCGCGGGCTTTCTGCAGCACGCCTCCGTGAATCTTCCGGGCATAGCGGTTCTGGCTCCACCCGCCCCGGCCGGGCGAGCGGTGCCTGCTCACCACGATGTCGGTGGTGTTCTCGAACGCGATCACCTCGACGCCCGCCCCGAGCGCGGCCACCCGGGCGGTGGTCCGGGCCTCGGCGTAGGGATCGAATTTGTTGAAACTGATGTTGTAGCGGGCGGCGACCTTCCCGAGGCTCTCCGTCCGTTCGCCGCCGGTCACCTGGACGAGTTTCGTTGCGGGCGGGAGCGACTGGAGGAATGCGTAGAGTTCGCGCTGGTCGGCGGCGATCTCCTGGAGACTGTCCACCGCGAGGATATCGGGCTGTTCGGCGGCAAGGAGGCGCTGG
Organism: Methanoculleus sediminis; assembly: GCF_001017125.1. Classification (GTDB taxonomy): domain Archaea; phylum Halobacteriota; class Methanomicrobia; order Methanomicrobiales; family Methanoculleaceae; genus Methanoculleus; species Methanoculleus sediminis. Next base: position 287,728 of record NZ_JXOJ01000001.1, read on the forward strand.
AGCCGGAACCCCGTCACCTCTTCGACGCTCTGGACATCGCCGTCCTCCACCCGGGCGAGGGCGTAGACCGGCCGGCGGGTACGGGAACGAACCGAGCCTTTGATGATGTCGATCCCGAAGACCTTCACCCGACCACCCTTGCCAGTGCTTCGTCGAAGGCGTATTCAAGGCCGTATTTCCGTTTGAAGTACTGGAGGATGTTTTCAATGTCGCGGTTGAGGATCTCGCCGGCGTTCGGGTGGGCGCTCTCCACCCACTGCGGCCAGTCGATCAGCCAGCACTGCCCCTCGTCGACCATGACGTTGAACTCGCTCAAATCGCCGTGGACGATCCCGAGGCGGTAGGCTTCGCGGACGTTGTCGAGGATCTCGTCGAGGATCGGCCGGGGCTCTTCGAGGGTCGCCCGCGAGAGGTTGACGCCGGGGACGAACGACATCGCCACGACGTGCCGGTTCTGGTCGATCGGGAGCGGGACCGAGACGGCGGGATGGAGGGTTTTCAGGGCGTCGTACTCCATCTTCGCCGAGTTGCTCGAAGCGAAGATCCAGGGGCAGTGCCCGGATTCCGGCATGTAGCCGCGCTTTACGCGGGCGGACTGGAACGACCGCTGCCCGACACGGTGGAACTTCAGCACGACGACCCCGAGGCCCATCGCCTCGTAGACCTCCGACTCCTTCCCGACGCCGATCAGCGTCCCGAGCGCCTGGACGGTGCCCCGGCGGGTGAGGGAGTGGAGAGCCAGACTGTCGTAGCCGTTGAAGACGAGTGCGTAGCCCTCGTAGGGGGTCTTCTCGTACCTGACCATATCCATGGCCATCAGCCTGCCCAGGCGGTAGGAGAGCTCGGACTCCGAGAACCTGGTGGCCGACTTGAGCACCTCGAGCGGCACCCAGCGGTACCGGCGCATGAGGCGTTCGAGGGCGAGCAGGATCCGGAGTTCGTAGGCGTGCAGGGATCGCACGTATTCTGCAGGAACAGGCATCTTCTACACAATTTATGTGATGCCGTGATAAAAGGATGATCGAGAAAGCATGAAGTGCAGCAAGTGCCGCCGCGACGCGATTCTTTTCCAGCGATACTCGGGGCTGCACCTCTGCGAGCAGCACTTCAACCGCGATTTCGAGGCGAAGGCGAAGCGGGCGATCCGGGAGCACCGCTGGATCGAGTCGGGCGACACGGTGGCGGTGGCGCTCTCGGGGGGCAAGGATTCGAGCGCCGTCCTCTTCTTCCTCCACCGGCTCCTCGGCGAGCGGAGGGACGTTCGGCTGATGGCGATCACCGTGGACGAGGGGATCGGGGGTTACCGCGACCCGGCCAGAGCCGGAGCCATCGCCGAGAGCATGGGCGTCCCCTGGGTGACGGCGTCGTTCGCCGGGGAATACGGGGTCACGCTCGATGAGATCGTGGGCCGGAAAGGAACGGGGCTCTCCTGCTCCTACTGCGGGGTCCTGCGCCGGGCCCTGATGAACCGGATTGCCCGCGAACACGGCGTCACGAAGTTCGCCTACGGGTTCAATCTGGACGACGAGGCGCAGTCGGTTCTGATGAACGCTCTCCGGGGGGATGCGGAGCGGCTCACCCGCCCCATGCGGGAGACGGAGGGGATGGTTCCCCGGATCAAGCCGTTCATGTACATCCCGGAGCGGGAGGTGGCGCTGTATGCCTTTCTCCACGTCGAGGGGTTCGACCTCGCGGGCTGCCCCTACGCGGGCGACGCTCTCCGTGGCGACGTCCGCGGCATCCTCGACGACTATACCTACCGCCACCCGGCGACGAAGTACTCGCTCGTGAACCTCGGCGAGGCCCTCCGGAGGACGGAGAAGCCCGGGGCGGAGAAGATGGGGTTCGGGGTTTGCGAGAGGTGTGGAGAGCGACTGCCGGAACGGCAGGAGCTTGAGCACCGGGAGGTGCGGGATGCGACTGCCGGAACGGCGGGAGCACGAGCACCGGAAGGTGCGAAGCCGTGCGGGGAGCGACTGCCGGAACGGCAGGAGCTTGAGCACCGGGAGGTGCGGGATGCGACTGCCGGAACGGCGGGAGCACGAGCACCGAAGAACGACGTTCCTTCAGGATGCGACGGTTCGTCAGAATCGGAGCTGGAGAAACCCGGAAGGGTTTCGGGAACGGAGTTTGAGCACCGGAGGTGCGAAGGTGCGAAGCCGTGCGGGAGGATCTGCCGGACGTGTCAGATCCTCGATGAGATGCGGCGGGGAACCTGAAAGGTATATGTCTCACGCGAAGTTAGGTAGGAGGATGCTGCAACTCTCCTTCGCGGCTTCGCGTGAGGCCGTATCGTCGCTTATATATGTTAGCTCACGCGAAGCCGCGAAGAACGCGAAGAACCGTTTGGTTGTGAGTTACTCCCTTCGCGGCTTCGCGGCTTCGCGTCTTTCGCGTGAGACCTCGCCACCCTCCATAGACTATCTCACGCGAAGTGCAAGCGTAGTGAGCTCAAGCACCGAAGATGCGAGCCGCGAAGGATGACTATCCCTTCAGGAAAGGTGTTCGAGCACCGGAGGTGCGAAGAACGCGAAGTTCAGCAGATGAGTGTTGGCAGCCTTCTTCGCGTGAGACAACGCTGCACGATGCTGGGCTGGCGCTTGAGGAGGGTCAGGCCCGCCCAGGAACGCCGCCCAGCAAGTCTTACCGCATCGCAAGACATCCGCCGGTCACTTCGGCGAAGATCTCCATGAACTGCTCCGGGTGGTTCAAGAACGCGACCGACCGGGGCCGCCCGATCAGGTCGTAGAGCCCGACCTCTTTCTCGATCCCGAGTTCCGGAACCTCCACCGGGTTGCAGTAACGCACCGGCGGGGCGTCGGAGTAGCGCGGGTTCTTCACCAGCGCCCCGCCCTCCATCTCGTAGTAGGCGGCTCCCGTCAGCTCCGCGTAGGGATCGTAGTCGCTTGAGAACTCCGACGAGACGAGGTTCGCCATCACGAGATCCTCCCTGCCGGGGTTGATCGTCACGTGGCCGTATCCCGGCGGGATCAGGATCTTGTCGCCGACGGACGCCTCGATCATCACCACGTCGTCGGCGTTGTGGGTCTGGAGGAGGTAGTGCCCCGTCCCCTCGAGCACCTCGTAGATCTCCGGGTAGAGTTCTCCTGCCGGGTTCTCTGTGTGGTAGTGGCCCTTCGTCTTGACGTACTCTCCGCAGAGCGTCCGGGCGGGAATGACGGTGATATCGTAGCGGATGCGGTGCTCCCGGAGCCACTCCCGGTCGCTCTCGCTCTTCGCGAGATCCCGGTACATAAAATAGAGGGGCTGATCGGAGGTGCAGCCGGGATCTGCGAGAACCTCGCGCATCTCCTCGATTGTCCTTACCTGCGGCTCCGGTTTGGGTCCGTCCCAGTACCCGTTCATCTCTGTTTCTTACGGTACACGAATATATAATACCCTGCGCCGATGATGACGGCCAGAACGGCGACGAGGAAGACCGGATTGGTGAAGATAGTGCCCTGCCTCCGCTCGAGCGCGACCCGCACCTTCATGGTGTCGGATATCTTGCTGTTGTCCAGGTCGTCGCGGTAGCGGATCTCGGAGTCGATTCCGTACTCTTTCTCGGTCCCTTCGCCGTCGACGTTCACCTCGAACCGTGCCGTCGCGGTCTCGCCGGGGGCAAGGTCGCCGAGGAATGCGGTGTCGTCGCTGCTGGTGAAGGGGTCGACGGCGCTGATCCGGGCCTGTGCGTTGTAGACCGTTGCCGCCCCCGAGTTCCTGTACACGACCTCAAGGATGCTCTTCTGCCCCAGGTAGAGCGTTGATACCGGCGAGACGACCTCGAAGGCGATCTTGCCGCCGACGGGGAGGCCGATCGTCGCCGACCGGGAGGTCACCGTCTTGCCTTCGTAGTCCTCATAGGTGACCGCGACGTCCAGCGGGTACGACTGCGGCTCGGCGGTATCGGCAACCGAGACCTTGAACTTCACGTCCACCGTCTCTCCCGGCTCGAACGTTCCGACGTAGGCGTTCCCGTCGGTAGGGATGAGCGGGCTCGCGCCGCTTCTCGTGACCATCGCGACTGCCTTGTTCGCCGTGTCGTGCCCGACGTTCTTCAGGGTCATGTAGACGTAACCTTCCGTGCCGACGTTCAGCGACTCGGAGCGCACGTCAAGAACCTCGACCTGGAGGTCGGGCGTGACCCGCACCTCGAGGGGCAGGGTCCTGGTCCTCTTCTGGTAGTTGTAGCGGAGGACGTCGCTCCCGTACTCTTCCGCATCCGCGAGGTAGGTGTAGGTCACCTCGAGCGGCAGCATGTAGGTGCCCGGCTCCGCGGAATCCGCGATCTTCACATCGAACGTGGCGGTAGCGGAGGCGCCGCCCGCAATGTCACTTAAGAACTGCGGGTCCGTCTTGACGGTGAACGGCGTATCGCTGCTCTTGAGCCCCACGGTGACCAGTTTTGCGGTGTTCGGCTGATCGTCGGGAGTGAGGAGCGTCGAGCCGACGATCTTGTGGGTATTCAGGCCGCTGTTTGATATGATAACCGCAATCTGGGTCTCGGCACCCGGTGCGAACTGATTGGTGCCGGAAATTGTTGCCGATAGATCGGGACTTCCATAGAGGTACTTGACGCCCTGCGCCGACCCCGGTACAACCAGGAGTGCCAGCAGGAGCATCAGTACAGGTAGGTGTTGCCAACGCATCTCTTCACCTTGTTGTTATAGTAGCAACAACATTTATTGCTAAACAGTATATATATACATGATGGAATGAAGGCTCCCCGGGACGTTCCGAACGCTCTCCTCGAATCTCTTAAATCACTGGGACTTACGAAGTACGAAGCCCTCGTATATATCGGGCTCCTCAGAACAGCGGGCGCGACCGCAACGGAAGTTCACGAGATCTCCGGCGTGCCGCGCGCATCCGTCTACCCGGTTCTTGACCGGCTCGTCCAGAAGGAACTGGTCAGCGTCTCGCACACGACGCCCAAACGCTTCGACGCCGTTGCCCCCGACCAGGGCGTCGAGAACCTGATGCGCCGGATCGAGAGCGACGCCGAAAGCGCCCGGGGGGCCCTCGACGCCTTTTACCGGGAGAAGGAACGGGAAGGCCGGGGCGACCGGGAACTGGTCTGGACGATCTACGGTGAAGAGAACATCAGAACCCGCCTCGCAGAAATGTTTAAAAGTGCGGAACGGAGCGTTGAGTTGCTCGCGACCGGGGACCTTCTCCAGCGGAGCGTCCTCCCGCTGCTCGATCCCGTCCCCGACTCCGTGCCGGTCGAGATCGTCACCGAGCGCTGGGCAGGCGAGCAGCCTTCCCGGTTTTGTCTCCATATCCTTCCCCTCGCCGCGCTCTGCGAAACCCCCTTCCTTGCGGAGAAACTGTTGCCGTACGAGAGATCGGGCGTCTTCCTGGTGGACGATACCCGGGCGCTGCTCTGGATGGAAGGAGCCGACGGTCAGCCCTCCGCTCTCTATTCGGAATCCGCGGGGCTCGCGCTCTTCGTGCGGCGGCATATCACCACCGTCATGGAATGGGCGAAGGCTGCGGGTCAGTAATCGTCCAGATAGTCCATCTCCCGGATATCGATCAGTCCTTTGAGCGCCCGGGTCACCACCGGCCTTCCCGCCTCCCGGACGGCCGCCATTGCGTTCGTGCCTCCGACCATTGCCACGCCTATGTACTGCGGGCTCACCGGGACACCCAGCAGGGGAACGTTCGGGGCGCCGACATCGAGGATGCCGGAGAACCCTATGGCCGAAAGTTCGTCGAGCACTGTCCCCAGGAGTTGTTCGGCCTCCATGTGGCACTCTCTGATGTTTGCGAGGATGTTGCCCTTTCCCCGGCGCATGACGTCGAGGATCGACGTGGCCTCCTGGGAGATGAGAACCTCGAGAGGATCGAGCGTGGTGTCGCGGTAGAGGATCATGCTCGTGAACCGCTGCGCAACCCTCCCGTCGACCTCGACGATCCCGCCCCCGATCGGGCTCGCCGGGATGCCGCGCTGGAGGAGAAGAGCGTCGAGCGTGATGCTGCACATCGTGCAGATGCCGTGCCGGCCGTCCGGCACGGTGTAGCCGCCGACCTGCCCCCCGGGCCCGGTGACCAGGAGCCGGTCGCTGATGGTGATGCCCCGTTTGTGCGCCTCTTTCATGACGGAGAGCGCGAACTCGAGGTCGCGGCTCTCGATGAGCGAGAGGTTGTAGATGATCTTTCCCGTGTCATCCTCCGGGCGGTAGGTCACCTTGAGCGCGTACTCCTCGATGCGATGGTTGGTGAACTTCAGGGGGGCGTGCATTATCAGATCTCTTGCCCTGCAGGTGAAAAAGTGTTGCCTTCCTGATTCGGCGGATTCGTCCGGCAGGGGCCCGGGGAGGCACCGGGCGTCCATTGCCTCCGCATCCCGCCGGCGGTATGCTTATCCCGTTCATCCCGTTGAACGCCCTCTCTCACTGCTATCCCTGCGCCCGGCCCCGGAAGGGAAAACTTGTTCTATCTCCCTGTGGTATTGTTAGATGAATGGAGAGTGGGACTCGGGAAAAAGCCCGGAACGTGCTGAAGCGGATCCTTGCCGCGGCCTCCTACGACGTTGAGGAGGTCGGCGACCCGCTGGATCTCTCCGCGATCGGGAGCGAGGATGCCCTGGTGGTGCTCTGCTCGGACGATCCGGAGACGATTGAGAACTTCGATTCGATGACCTATCGCCTGCGCACCGGCGAAGAGGACTGGGTCTGCAGGAAACTGCTCTTCACCCTCGATTCGGCGGTGCAGACGGAGGACTGCATCCTGTGGGGGCCGGACGAATTCGTTCGCTACGCGGGCAGGGCCGCGCTTGCGGAGGTGCTCGGGCAGAGCCTGATCCTGGATCTTCCCCCGCCTGCGGGGGCAGTCCGGCGGGGACGGATCGAGGCCGCTCCCGCGGCGGTGGAGGAGGAGCCGCAGGAGGGGCCGGAGTTGCCTCACCTCCCGGTGCAGGTGCCCGAGAAGCGTGCCTGCGGCATCGCCGGGGTGCACGGGACGGCGAAGTGCCGGTTCATCCCCTACTGGAACTACCGCTACGTGAGCACCGGCGAGCGCGAGGTGAAAGACCGGCTGGTCTCCTTCGATGCCGAGGGTGCCGGGGCGATCAACGCCATCAACGGCCTGAAGATGGAGATCAACCCCGATGAGATCGAGCGGGGCCCGGTTCCGTTCGGTTCCGAGATCGTCTCCGCCCGGCTCGTGCGCGAGGACGTGGAGGAGCAGCTCGTGCGGGAGGTCATGGACCGGCTCACCCAGCGGGTGCGGTTCCGCTACGAGAAGGGCGACGCCATCTTCTACGAGGAGAAGACCCTCAAACCCGACCGGAACAACATCACCGTCGATCTCGAGACCGTCTACGTGCCGGTCTGGCAGGTGAGGGGGGGGAGCAAGATCGTCGAGGTCAACGGGTTCACCGGCGAAGTTCTCTCGATGCCGATGGACGAAGGCGTCGAACTGCTGTAGGTAAAGATCATGATCGTCGTCATCGGCGGCGGGCCCGCGGGAAGGCTCGGGGCGATGCACCTCGCACAGGCCGGGGAGGAGGTCTGGCTCGTCGAGCAGCGTAGCATCGGCGGGCAGTGCCTTCACGAGCGGTGCATGACGATCTGCGCCTTGAACGACGTTGCACGGCTCATCGAATCCGCCAGAACCCAGCAGGGCCTCGGTATCCTCGACTCGGTTCCGGCCGTCTCTTACCCGGCGATCCGGAAGCGTATCTGTGAAGTCCAGGAGAAACTCTCCTCGGTTCTCGATGCGGAGACCCGCCGGGCGGGGGTCGAAGTGATCTACGGAGCCGAAGGGCGGCTGGAAGGGAGCCGGGTCTTCATCGGCGACGAGGAGGTCCGGGCCGATGCGGTCATCGCGGCCACCGGGTCGCGGCCGGCAATCCCCGATATCCCCGGCACCGATCTTGCCGGCGTCTACACCTACCGCACGCTCCCTGCTATGCCCGATCTCCCCCGCCGGATGGCTGTCATCGGCGGCGGGGTGGTGGCGGCGGAGTTTGCCCATATATTCCACGCCTTCGGGGTCGAAGTCGTGATAATCGCCCGGCACGGGCTGCTCCGCGATCTCGATCCGAAGATGCGCTCCGCCGCGCTCCGCGACCTTGCCGGGATCGGCGTCCGCGAAGAGACCCCGGTTGCAGGCATCGAAGGTGGGGGGCGGGTCCGTTCGGTTCTTCTCGCCGGCGGCGAGGAGCTTGAGGCCGATGCCGTCCTGCTCGCAACCGGGCTCGTCCCCAACTCGGGGATGCTCCAGGGACTCGATAAGCACCCGGACGGTGCCGTCGTCGTCGACGCGAGGATGCGCACGAGTGTTCCGGGCGTCTACGCCGCCGGCGACGTCATCGGCCCGCCCTACCTGACTCCCGCGGCCCGGAGGGAGGGCGTGGTGGCGGCGGAGAACATCCTCGGCCGCGAGACCGTCATGGACTACGAGGGCATTCCGCAGGCGATGAGCCTCCGCTACGACTACGCCTTCGCCGCGACCGGCGACGGCGACGGAGGCGTCACCCTCTCGGCCCCCGCGCCCGCGGGCCCCGGATCGTTCTGGGACGTTGCGGGAGGCTGGGCGGGGCTTGCCCAGGTCCGGGTCGATCCCGCGACCGGCCGGCTGATCGGGGCGTCTGCCGCCGTTCCGGGGGCGTCGATCCTCCTCTCTTACATCGGCTACCTGATGAAGCGGGGCATCACCGTCGACGACTTCGACGAGATCGTCGAGGTCCATCCCTCGACCGACGGCGTCTACGGGCTCGCCCGCTACGCTGCGGGGATGCTCAAGAAGAAGAACGAGTGAGCCGGTAGTAGGTAAGTAATAGTAGAGCCTCATGCGACGAATGCGAAGAGGCGTTGCTATACCCATACACGGAACTTCGCGGGTAGTAATAGGGGCGACAGCACTATGGCCTCACGCGAAGAACGCGAAGCCGCGAAGGGAAGTTGCTCGCAAATAAACCGATCTTCGCGTTCTTCGCACCTGTGGTGCTCAAGCTCCGGGCGTTCCGCCCATCGCTCTTCGCGGCTTCGCGTGAGTTACTTGCCGGGGATAACAATACAGCCCCACACGAAGCCGCGAAGGAAGTGGCTTGATGCTAGAGCTGCCGGAACATCTGCCCGAACTTCGGGATGAAATCTTTTTTGCGGGACATGACGCCTTCCAGCCGGACCGGCTGGTCCCGGAGATCCAGTTTGGAGATGCAGGCTTCGTCCCCGGCGGCAAAGAGATCGCTTGCGTTACCAAAGACGTTCGTAAAGAGGGCGAAGAAGCAGTCGACCCCCATCGTTGTCCTCAGGTGATCCAGTTCGGCGCGGATCTCGTCGGCGCGGGTCTCTGCGAACTCAAACGACGACGTCATCACCTGCGAGACCATGATGCTCCGCCCGAAGAGGTTGTACCGCTTCATGTCGCGGGTGAGGAGTTCGTCCTTGGGGAGGGCGTCGAGATCCATGCCCTTCCGGATCAGTTCCGGCCCGTACTCGGCCGGATCGACCCCGGCGATCCCCGCGAGGTGGTCGGCCGCCCGGATATCCGCCGGGGTTGTCGTCGAGAGTTTCATCACCATCGTATCCGAGAGGATCCCCGAGAGAAGGAGCCCGGCGGTCGACGGCGTGGGCTCGATGCAGGCCTCGATGAACTTGTTCGCCACGATCGTCGAGGTCGATCCCACGGGGTCGTTGAGGAACCGCACCGGTTTTAGGGTCGAGATCGCGCCGAGGCGGTGGTGGTCGATGATCTCGAGGATATCCGCCTGCTCGATCCCGTCCACGGCCTGGGAGTACTCGTTGTGGTCGAGGAGGATCACCGACTTCTGGACGTCCTGCATCAGCGTCGTCCGGGAGACGAGCCCGATATGACGCCCCTCTTCCCCGACGACGCAGGCCGTCCTGAACTTGGAGTTCGAGACGATGCTCTTCGCATACTCGAGCGAATCCTCCATCCGCACCGTGGGGATGTCGGTCTCCATGATCATGCTCGCGGGGAGAGAGAGGCTGATCATCTTGCCGACGCTGAAGGCGTCGAGCGTCGTCGCGAGCACCGAGGCGCCCCTCGTCCGCGCGGCGTCGATCACCCGCTCGCCCACCGGCGCTCCTTCGGCGATGATGAGCGCGGCGACCCCTGCCGATATCAGCGCGAGCTGGGCGGGTTCGTTGTCCCCCACGATCGCGATGTCGTCGGGCGTCATCCGCGAGAGGGTGACGTGCAGGGCGTCGATGACGGTATAGACCCGGCCTTCCCCGAGCGTCTCGCGCGACAGGACGACTATCCGGGCGTCCAGGATGCGGGCGAGGGTCTCGAGCGGCATCGGGATGAGGGAGAGCTGCTCCCGGGGATTCTTCCGCACATAGGCTCGCGCGAGGCCGTACTCGCTGACGAGGCCGACCAGGGTCTCGTCACCGTCCGTGATCGGCATGTTCCGCATATCGTAGGTGTCCATCAGGGCGGCGACGTCGACCGTCGGGACGTCCTGGCGGACGCGCCGGGTGTCGAGCGGTATGTCCGATACGGTGGGTTCGACGCTCGCTACGTAGACCGGTGCCTCGGCGCCGAACGTCTCGAGTGCAAACCTCGCCTCCGGGCTCACCTCCCCGCACCGGGCGGGGATATACTTTCCCGGCTCGGCGCGGTTGCGGAGCTCGGCGTAGCCGATGACGCTGCAGATGCTGTCGGTATCGGGCTGCTTGTGGCCGATGATGATGATTTTGTTCTGTCCCATGCTTCCCTCGGAACCCCGGCGGGGCAACGGTTGTCTCCAGAGGTATCACCCTCTGCCGTCAAAGGTTTTATGCCGCCCTCCCGGTGGTGCAGGGATAACGTTGAAGTAGAGGCTCCCTCCATTCTCTCGTGTGGAATCTGGTTCCATCCCCATCCTGTTCATCCTGGCATGCCTTCTCGTCTCCCCGGCCGCGGGAGCGCAGGGCAACGTGACGGTGACGTCCGTTACGGTCGAGCCGGAGATCCTGATGCCGGGCGACGCGGGCTTCGTGACGGTCACCGTGCTGAACACCGGCCCGTTCACCCTCCCGCTCGGCGCCGCCCGCCTCTACGAGGACGGTGTCGTCCCGGCGGATGAGCCCTACCCCTCGGTCGGGGCTCTCGGGGCAGGCCTCAACCGCACGTTCACCTTCGCCGTCCGTGCGGACGCTCCCGACGGAACCTACTATCCCCGGTTCTCCCTCGACCTCAGGGAGAACGGAACCCTCACCCATCCGGTTCCGGTCCGGGTGGACGGCACCCCGCTTGAGGCGTCGGTGGCCGGGAGACCGGACGCCTTCGCCGCCGGGAGGGAGGCCGGCGTTGCCATTCAAGTCGGCAACCCGCGGCCGAACGTCGCCTCCGGTGTCCAGGTGATCCCCGAGGGAGCTAACTTCTCCGTCACGCCGGGTAGCGCGTTCATCGGCACCCTGGAGCCCGACGCGTCCGGAACCGTCGCCTTCAACCTGACCCCCGCCACGGAGACGAACGTCACGTTCCGGGTGGTCTGGCGCAACGGGATCAACACCCACACCGCCGACCTGGTGCTGCCGATCGCGTTCGGCGAGGACAGGCGGCAGGCCGATCTCATCGTCACCAACGTTGAAGTCGCCGCGGAGGGAGAAAACTACCGGGCGACGGGCGACGTCATGAACGCGGGGCTCGAACCAGCCCGTTCGGTCATCATCTCCCCGGGCGCCCCCGCGACGCCCACCGACCCGTTCCGGGTCTATGTGGTCGGGACGCTCGATCCCGACGACATCTCCTCCTTCGAGGTGACGTTCCGGGCCGGTGCCGGCGTGGAGGAGATCCCGCTCGTCATCGACTACCGGGACGACGACGGCAATCCCTACTCCGTCGAGCGACCGATCTCGCTCGAGAACCGCACGGGAGAGGAGGCTGCCGATGCCGGACTGCCCGCTCCGGCAGCTGCCGCCGTGGCGCTGGTCGTCGTCGCCGCCGGCCTCGCGGCCCTCTGGTATGTCCGGAGGCGGCGGCGGTGAACGGCGAGCCCATCCTCCGGTTCGAGGACGTCAGCAAGATCTATCCTCTGCCGGCAGGCGACGTCGTGGCGCTCGACCGCGTCTCCCTCACCGTCGATCCGGGCGAATTCATCGCCGTGATGGGCCCCTCGGGCTCCGGGAAGTCGACGCTCTTAAACCTGATGGGCTGTCTCGACGTTCCTACAGCCGGGAAGATCTACCTCTCCGGGCGTGAGATCTCGAGGATGAGCGACGACGACCTCACCCGGCTCCGGCGCGACCGCATCGGGTTCGTCTTCCAGCAGTTCAACCTGATTCCCCTCCTCTCGGCGGTCGAGAACGTCGAGTTCCCCATCATCCTCACCACCGACCGGGAGGAGAGCCGGCGCCGGGCGATCGAGGTCATGCGGGCGATGCACCTCGACGACGCCCTCTTTACCCACAGGCCGGGCGAACTTTCGGGCGGCGAGCAGCAGCGGGTCGCGATCGCCCGGGCGCTCGTCAACGATCCCGACCTCCTTCTCTGCGACGAACCGACCGGGAACCTGGACACGAAGACCGGGACCGCGATCATGGAGATCCTCGCGGAAGAGAACAGGGAAAGCAAGACGGTCATCATGGTGACCCATGATCCCAACGTCGCCGCGTACGCCCGCCGCACGATCCGGATCGTCGACGGGAGGCTGGCATAGTGTTCTTCTCGTTCGCGGTCCGGAACCTCCGGAGGCACTGGATACGCTCGGCGCTCTCCATCATCGGGATCGTCATCGGCGTCGTCGCCATCGCCTCCCTCGGCGTCATGGGCAACAGCATCAATCTCCTCGTCGCGAACGTCATCACCGACGTCGGCGATACCGTCGTGATCACGCCGCACACCGCGATCGGCGGGACGTTTGCCGGGGACCCACGGACGGCGGTGGATGCCAGCATCCCTGCCCGCGAGGTCGAGGAGATCCGGCGGGCGGCAAACCCGCACCGGACGATTCCGGTGCTCCAGGGAGCCGACGAGGTTGAGTTCGGCCGCGGCAAGAGCGGGTATACCCAGATCATCGGGGTCGCATCGGACGATATCCCCATCCTGCTCGAGATCGCGGACGGGCAGTATCCCCGGCAGAACCAGCCGGGCGCGCTCGTCGGGACATACCTCGCCGCGGAGTACGGCGTAGCCCCGGGCTCCAGGCTCACGATAGGGAACGAGAGCATCCGGGTTGCCGGCGTGCTTGCGGAGCGCGGGTTTGCCGCCGACATCAACCCGGACTACGCGATCGTCGTCACCGACGGCTGGTACGAGAGCCACTTCGGGGCTAAAGACGCCTACCCGATGGTCGTCGTCCGGGTCGGCGACGCGGAAGAGATCGATGCCGTGAAAGAGGCGATAGATAGCCGGATCAACCGCCGCGAGGAGATCGTGGACATATTCGACTCGCGCGAGATGCTCCGGCAGTACGAGGAGATCTACCAGCAGATCACGGTGTTTCTCGTCGGGATCGGGGGGATATCACTCATCGTCGCCGCCGTCAACATCTTAAACGTCATGTACATCTCGGTGACCGAGCGCATCCGCGAGATCGGCGTCATGAGGAGCATCGGGGCGTTACGCCGGGAGGTTCTCCTGATGTTCCTCTACGAAGCGGTGATCCTCGGGTTCATCGGAAGCATCGTCGGCGGCGTCCTGAGCACCGCCTTTGGGTACCTGATCAGCCTCGCCGCGGTCGAGGTCTTCACGGCCGGGACGACCTTCGGCGAGAACATCACGGTCTTCGACCTGAGCGCGGTCGGATATATCGTCTTCGGGATGGCGTTCGGTACAGGGACGAGCATCGCCGCCGGATTTTATCCGGCGTGGAAAGCTTCGCAGCTGGCTCCGGTCGATGCGATGCGGCAGAAATAGGTGTGACGGGGCATGATCTTCTTCGATCTCGCGATCAGGAACCTCAAACGGCACAAGGTCCGCTCGATTCTCGCAATGGTCGGCATCATCATCGGTGTAATAGCCATCGCCTCCCTGGGCATCATGGGAAGCAGCCTCTCGGTGCTCTTCAGCGGGATGATCTCCGACGTGAGCGACACCTTGCTCGTCACCCCGCACCTCGCGGTATCGAGCGGCGACCCGTTCGACCCCAGAAACACCCTTGCCGCACGCATCTCCGAGAAAAACCTGGGGCTGATAGAGAAGGCCGCGGGGCAGCACCGGGTCATCCCCATGATTCTCGCATCGGACCGGCTGCATGTGCGGGATACGAGCGGCTACGTGACGATATATGCCATGCCGGCGGCCGACATCCCGTTCCTGCTGGACGAAGAAGCCGGGATCTTCCCGCAGGGGAGGTCGTCGGGGGTGATGGTGGGTTCGCTCCTCGCCGACGAACTCGACCTCCACCCGGGGAGCCGCATCGAGGTCGGGGGCGAGAGCGTCCGTGTCGTGGGAATCGCGGCGGAGCGGGGGATGGCGATCGATATCAACCCCGACTACGCCCTCATCGTCACGGAGGACTGGTACACGGAGCGGCACGGGAACCAGGACTACAGCCGTGTCGTCGTCAAGGTCAGCGATCTCTCGGAGATCGAAGGGGTGAAGGCCGCCATCGACCAGCAGATCAACCGCAGGAAGGAGGTCGTGGACGTCCTCGACTCGCGCGAGATCCTGGAGATCTTCTACGAGACCACCGACGCCATCAACATCTTCCTCCTCGGCATAGGTGCGGTTTCCCTCCTCGTCGCAAGCGTGAGCATCTTAAACGTCATGATCATCTCGGTCACGGAGCGGACGGGGGAGATCGGGCTGATGCGGAGCATCGGGGCGCGAAAGCGGGAGGTTCTCCGGATGTTCCTTTATGAGAGCCTGCTCCTAGGGATCGCAGGGAGCATCGCCGGCGGCATCGTGAGCATAGCGGTCGCCCACTACGTCACCGCCACGGTAGCGGAGTACCTCACCGACTTCGCCATGTCGGCGGGAGCGGGCGTCCCTGTTACCGTGGTGATCGGCTACGTTGCCTTTGCGATGGCGTTCGGGACGGCAACCAGCATCGTTGCCGGGTTTTACCCGGCGTGGAAAGCGGCGCAGTTGAACCCCATCGAGGCGCTCCGCTACGAGTGACGGGCTCCCCTGGTGGTGGGGGGCCGGTCACCGGTGCAGGATTTTTATACCAGAGGTGATATGGGGGAGCCGGTGACGACGATGTTATTTGTCCTGTGGTATCAGTTCGAACCGGAGCACGCGCATCAGGTTCTGGAACTCTGGAAGCACTTCAAGTTCCCCTCGGACGTGAACGTCCTCCAGCGCTACCTCCTCATCGGGAGGCACATGTCGGTTGCCGTCTTCGAGGCGCCGGACGAGCGCTCCATCTTAAAGATCACCGCGCCGTTCAGCTCGTACGGGGTTGCCCACGTCGTGCCGGCAATGCCGCTCGAAGAAGCGATCAAGGCGGTCTGATCCGGGGCGCTGCACGGCGCCTGACACCCTCCTCTTTTCCCGTCCCGATCGAGCCGCCCTCTCCCGGAGTCCGCCGCGAGGCCGGGCGCGGCGAAGCCTCCTCGCGGGGGTGGGACCATGCGTAATTTCATAGCCCTGGAGACCGGAAACTCTATGAGCACTTATAGGATGATAGACTTCCCTGTCAGGAAGTGCTCTGACCCCAATCCGGTCCCCAATACGATAACAATACCCGGCTGTGTGAAACGGATGTTGCAAATGATTACGTGGCTCGACAAAAACTTCAGCTCGCTCCAGCCGACGCGGGCGATCATCATGAGAGCGCTGCGCCACCTGCGCCCGGCAGATCGAAAGAAACTCTTCTCCGAGGACATTCCCGAGATGCGAACCGCGGAAGGGCGATGGTTCGAGGCGATCGTCTACGAGATGATCCTCGACCTCTCGCTGCAGACCGATCTTGTCCTCTCCGTCGTGGCCCGGGGTGCCGACGGGCCCGCAAAAGTCCGGCGTGCGCAACTCGGTCAGAACGGGCTCTTCTACTCGAACATCGGGGACATCAAGGTCAGGGGAAACGGGCAGGACCTTGCCGAGGTCGATCTCGTGCTCGTCGACCACACCGGAGCGTTGACGTTTGGAGAGATCATCACCTCTCCTGCCGACTTAAAAGAGTTCGAGGCGGAGATCCGCTACAAGAAGCAGCTCTTCGGCTATCTCTACGGGCAGCCGACCGTGCCGTTCCTTCTCATCTCCTCGGTAGATATCTCCCGGACGGCCGTCGTCCGCCGCCTCCTCAAGGAACCGGACAACGTCCTCCTCACCACCCCGACCTGCGAGGATTTGAAAGGCCTTATACGGCAGCGGGACCTGAAAAGGAGCCCTACCCGCCGGATCAAGCATGAGAAACTGGTATCCATCAAGGACATCCCACCCCGCCGACCGTTCGACTACAAGAAACTGCACGACGAGCGGCTGCAGAGCATCATCTCCACCGTCACCTCGAAGAAAGGCGTCGGGGAACTCGGCACTCCGGACGAGATCCCGCCGATCGTGAAGAAAGTCCTCTTCGGGGGACTCTATCCCTCCGCCGTCCGGATGCTCGATGCCCGATATCCCATCCGCATCAAGGGGAGAACCTACGACCCGGATACGATTCAGAAACAGTTCTCGAAGGTCATACTCGCCGTAAACATCCCGGAGTACCGGCCAATCATCTATCTGCGGACCCGCAGCAAGAAGGAGTACCTCAAGATGGTGCCGAACAAGACGGGCGGGTTCAAGTTCGAGAGCCGGCGGACGCCCCACATGGCAGGCTTCTTCCTCTGGCTCGAGTCAGTCCAGCCGTCGCTCGGGGCCGAACTGACGCGGGAACTCCTCGACGCGTTCCCCGCGGTCCATGTCCCGGAAGCGGTCACGGAAGGGAGACCGTAAGGTAGGTATGCGCGCCGGTCGTATGTGGCCTCATGGACTCGGACAGCGGTGATCCGGAATGAGCCTGGTGACGGAGATCGCCGGGTTTGTGGGGTTGGCCCTGGTCGCGGTCGCGTCGATCACCGCGGTGATGAACCCGGCCTCCACGACCGCGGTCTTTACGGCGCTCACCGAGGGGATGACCCCGGGTGAACGCCGGAAGGTCATCCGTACGACGGTTAGAATATCTTTCATCGTGCTCGCCTTCTTTGCATTGACCGGGCAACTGGTCTTCTCGATCTTCAATATAACCGTTCCTGCGTTCCAGATAGCGGGAGGCATCCTGCTCGTCACCGTGGCTACCGGGATGCTCGGTTCGCGCGGCGAATCCTACCGGGCCGGCGACCTGGAGAATATCGCCATCGTTCCGCTGGCCTTTCCGCTCTCCTGCGGGCCGGGGACGATCACAACGGTGATTCTGCTCACGTCCGCCGGTGCGTCGAGCCTGATCGCCGTCTTCCTCGGGATCGCCGCAGCTCTCGGCGTCTCGTACGTCGGAATGCTCTACGGTCCCCGTATATTCGCCTTCATCGGGGAAGGAGGCCTCAGGGTCGTCCCGAAACTGATGGCGGTCATCGTTCTTGCGATAGCTATCCAGTTCATCATCAGCGGGATCGCGGAGGCGATGCCCCAACTGCTGTCGAATGTCGACTTCGGCGGGG
Organism: Methanoculleus sediminis; assembly: GCF_001017125.1. Lineage (GTDB taxonomy): Archaea > Halobacteriota > Methanomicrobia > Methanomicrobiales > Methanoculleaceae > Methanoculleus > Methanoculleus sediminis. The sequence continues at coordinate 305,217 of NZ_JXOJ01000001.1, forward strand.
ATGCGGGTACGGAATGACGGATGTTCAGATCGCTCTCATCCAGGCTCTTCAGACTCATGCGGCGTGGCTCGAAGCGCCGATGCTGTTCTTCACGCTCCTCGGGGAGCCGGAGTTCTACCTGCTCGTCATCGCGTTCCTCTACTGGTGCTGGGACGCGCGCCTCGGGCTCCGTCTGGCCCTCCTGATGGGGATCACGGGCGGGCTCAACGAGGCCCTCAAAGTCGCGTTCCACCTCCCCCGGCCCTACTGGGTCAGCCCGGAGGTCAGGGCGCTCGGTAGCCACCCGTCGTTCGGGCTGCCGTCGGCGCACGCCCAGGGGTCGGCGTCGTTCTGGGGACTGATTGCCGCCGACGCCCGGCGCGGGTGGGTCTGGGTCTTCGCGGTCGGAATGGTCTTTCTCATCGGCGGATCGAGGGTGTTCCTCGGGGTTCACTTCCCGATCGATGTCCTCGCGGGATGGGGGATCGGCGTCGCCGTCCTCCTTGCGTTCCTTGCTCTCGAGGAACCGGTGGCCCGCCGGATCGTCGCCCTCCCGCTATCCGGGCGGGTGCTTGCCGCATTTATAGGGTCGCTTGCCCTGGCCATAGCCTCGTTTGCCGCTCTCGCGGCCCTCGGGGACTGGGAGGTTCCCGCCTCCTGGGCGGCGGGGGCGCTCGAGCGGTCCGGGGAGCCGATCAACCCGCTCCTTCTCCTGGACGCGGTCACGGCGTCGGGGCTCTTCTTCGGGTTCGCGGCCGGTGCGGCGGCAGACCGCCATCCGGGGAGCATGTGCGCGAGAGGTAAGGGTTCGGTCCGCCTGTCCCGCTACGTTATCGGAATCCTGATGAGCGGGGCGATCTGGTATGGGTTCGGGCTTTTTGTCCCGCAGGACGCCGTTCCCGCTGCATACCTCTTCCAGTACCTCCGGGCCGCCGTCGCCGGTGCCTGGGTCTCGTTCGGCGCCCCGGCGTTCTTCGCCCGGTACGGCCCGGGCACGTAACGCAGGGGTATATATCCCCTGCAGACGAGGATTCAATATGAATTCGGCGGACGGTGGCCTCACGGTGCTCGAAGGGATCATCCTCTGCATCGTGGCGATCCTGCTTGCCGTGCTTGCGGTCCACGCCCTGAACGCTCCCCCCGGCCCTCCAGGGGGTCTCGTCTACACAGCCCTCGAGGAGACCGGGGAATGCCTGATGGTCTCCGGCGAGGTCTACGGCTACGCGCTTGGCGAACGGTCCGTCGACGGCGTCGCCCTCGTCTGCGATCGGCCCGACCCGTCACGGATGGGATCGGTCTCCTGCAGCATCCGTCTCTTCGTCGGCGATATGGGGAGCGTCGATATCGGCCGCGCCGTGGTCGAGGTCTCCACCCCCGAAGGAACCGAACGCCTCGATAGAACTGCCGGAGCGCCGGTATCGCCCGGGAACTGGACGATCGTCCGGATGGGGCACACGATCCCGTTTTTGCAGGCGGACGACGACACGCTCCTCGAACCCGGGGAGCAGTTCGACCTGGTCATCTATCCCTCCCGGCCGTTTGCGCCCGGCGAGAGGTTCCTGATCCGCATCGCCCCGCCCGGCGGCGTTCCGCTCACGATGGAGCGGACCGTGCCGCCCCGGATCACGCCGGTGATGGATCTCGGCTGAAAACACCCTTCAGCAGACTTTTATAGCCGAAAGCCGACTCACTCTCTATGCTTGCAGAGGGGATCGCTCTCGGCTGGATTCTGATCGTGCTCGGGGCGGTGCTGCTCCTGGTGGAGGTCTACCAGCCCGGTTTCTTCATCGCCGTCCCCGCGACGGTGATGGTCATTCTCGGGGTTCTCCTCCTCCTCGGTGTCGACATCCTCACGTCGCCCTGGGGCCTCGTCGTCGGGGTCCTCGCGGCAATCGTGGCGGCCTCGGTCACCGTATGGCTCTACGGCCGCCTCACGCCCGGCCATGAACCGCCGACGACCCTCTCCCGGGACTCGCTCGTCGGCCTGGAGGGAACGGTGATCATTCCGGTCAATCCGGAGACGATCACGGGGAAGGTGCGGCTCGGGAGCATGGAGTGGAGCGCCCGTTCCGAATCTGGAGAGATCCCGGTCGGGAGAAAAGTTATCGTCGTTCGCTCCGAAGGGGTGCACGTCGTCGTGAAGGAGGTACGTTAAGATGCTTTTTACCGGAGAATTTCCGTGGACCGGACTTATCACGGTCTTTCTCATCATCGTCATCATCATCATCTTCGCCCGTGGCGTGGTGATCGTCCAGCCGTACGAACAGGGGCTCCAGATTCGCCTGGGACGCTACATCGGGAGGATGAACCCCGGCTTTCGGTGGGTCGTCCCGCTGATCACGGTGGTCAAGAAACTCGACCTCCGCACAGAGGTGATGGACGTCCCGCGTCAGGAGGTGATCACGAAGGATAACTCCCCGACGAACGTCGATGCGATCGTCTATGTCCGGGTGATCGATCCCGAGAAGGCCTACTTCGAGGTGATGAACTACCGATCGGCGACGGTGGCGCTGGCGCAGACGAGTCTCCGTGGGATCATCGGCGACATGGAGCTCGACGAGGTCCTCTACAACCGGGACGTCATCAACGCCCGCCTCCGCGACATCCTGGACCGGGAGACCGATGCCTGGGGCGTCAAGGTCGAGCGGGTCGAGATCAAGGAGGTCGACCCGGTGGGCGCGGTCAAGCAGGCGATGACCGAGCAGACCGCCGCCGAGCGTGAGCGGCGTGCGGCGATCCTCCGTGCGGACGGCGAGAAGCGTGCGGCGATCCTTCGTGCCGAAGGGAGCCGGCAGAGCATCATCCTGGAGGCCGAGGGCGAGCGGCAGAGCAAGATCCTGCGGGCCGAGGGTGAACGGCTATCGAGGATCCTGCAGGCGCAGGGCGAGGCGCAGGGGCTGCGCATCCTCTCGGTCGGCGCCCGGCCGCTTGATAAGCGGGCGATCACGGTCCTCTCGCTCGATGCCCTGAAACAGATGGCCGAGGGCCAGGCGACGAAGATCATATTCCCGTTCGAGCTCTCGAGCGTCGTCAGGCAGGCAGCGGAGTACCTCGGCGCCACTGCAGAAGCAGCGGAGGTTCCCGAAGGAACGGAACTGCCGCCGGAGGATATCCTCGGGGAGATCCCGGGCCGGGACGTGGTCCGGACCGCAGAGGAGGCGGTAAAGAGCATCGAGACCGATATCGACGTGGAGATGCAGAAGAAGTCGCGGGACCTGATCGGGAAGGGAGAGGACGAGGGGCTGTAAGCCCGCTCCTCCCTGTTTTTGGACACGACTGCATCCCGGTACCATCCGCGTCGGTCGGGCACGCGCCCGGCATGAGCGGTCTTTAATGCCCACGGGAAAATGTTTCCTGAAAGGCTATTTTTGGCTCGAATCCGCCGTGTTTCTGCGGTTCAAAGCGAAATGGTTATTCTTCGTCTCATAAAGTAAATCCTATGAGAAAAGTTTCAGCAGCATTCGTACTTCTTCTCCTTGCAGCGGCAGTCCTTGCCTGCGGGTGTATGGGGTCGGAGACGTCCCCTGCAGGGCCTGAGGCCGTTCAGGATATCGTCGTCGGCGCCCTCCTGCCGCTTTCCGGCGATTACGCCGGGGGCGGGGAGGCGAGCCGGGTCGCCCTCGAGGTGGCCGCCGGGGACATCAACGATTACTTTGTCTCGATCGGGTCGGACTACCGTGTCGGAATAATCATCGAGGACACGAAGGCCGACCCCGCTGTCGCCCTGGAGAAACTCCGGACGCTTGAAGGGCAGGGGACGAAGATTGTCATCGGGCCCGGAACCAGCGCCGAACTGGAGGCGATCCGGACGTATGCCGACGAGCACGGGATCCTGATCGTCAGCACCATGAGCACGGCGCCGTCGCTTGCGATTGCGGGTGACAACGTCTACCGGTTCGTGCCGCCGGACACCTACCAGGCCGACGTCATGGCATACTACCTGAAAGAGCAGGGAGTGAAGGCGGTTCTACCGGTCTGGCGCGGCGACGTCTGGGGCGACGAACTGGAGAAACTGACGACGGCGGCGTTTGTGAGAGGCGGCGGCAAGGTCCTCGACGGCGCCCGGTACACGCCGGGTCAGGAGGACTATAGCGCGATGGCGGCGGACCTCGATGCCCGGGTGGCTCAGGCGATCGCGGTGCACGGGAAAGAGAAGGTCGCCGTCTACCTGGTCAGCCTCGACGAGGCGGACAGGATCATGGAGGCGGCTCTCGCGACAGAGAACCTGCCGAAGGTCCGGTGGTACGGGTGTGACGGGAACGTCCTCCTCGATGAACTGGTGACGGGCGAGCCCGCCCGCTTCGCGGAGCGGACGAGGTTTACCTCCCCGGCGCTCTGGAACCAGGAGAGTGTCGCGTCGAACACGGCCACCATCCAGAAGATGCGCGAGCTCCTCGGGCGGCATCCCGACGGTTACAGCCTCGCGACCTACGATGCGCTCTGGATCGTCACCATGGCCCGGATAGAGACCGACACCGCGGACGCCGCCATGCTGAAGGCCGCACTTGAGAGATCCGCAGGGAGGTCCGGCGGGCCCCTGTTCGGGCCGGCGCACCTGAACGGTGCCGGCGACCTGTCGAATGCGCACTACACCTTCTGGACGGTGGGTGCCGACGGCGACGCCTGCCGGTGGGTGCCGCTCGTCCAGTACGGCGTCCGGTCGGCAGGCACCACTCCGGAACTCGAGTGGGTCGGCGTCTGAACGCCAATCCCATCCCTGATTTTTTTTCTTTGATGCAACGATCCTGTCTTCAGTTTCTGCCGAATACGATGCTGACGAGCGATGCGGCAACGTAAAAGAGCGCAATGTTCATGAGAAGATTGAACGCCTATTGGCGGCGATGGGTCCGCAGCACCGGCGGTATGGGCCGCTATGGCATCGGTAGCGTGGGTGACGATGGCCTGCAGGCTATCGGTTGTCTCGACGGTCTGAAGAACCTCATCGGCATCAAAGTATGTTGAGGGCCGCGGTGCGCCGGGGTTTGGGATCATACCGTCCGCCTGGTGGCGATCTTCGTTCCTGGTATACTTAATGTCCCCCTGCGCTGCTCTGGGCGGGTAGGGGAACAAAAAAGGGTTATCCCATCGCCAGCACGAACCGCAGCGCCGCAACGATCATCGGCATCGTGATGAGGAGGATCAGCATCACCGTCACAAAGCCGCTGATCGAGGCGACGACCTTTTGTGCGTACCGGGACCAGCCCCGGCGCTCGAAGAACCGTTCCACACCCTCCTTCATCATGTAGCCGCCGTCGAGCGGGACGATCGGTATGGCGTTGAACATCCCGACCAGCAGGTTGAACCACCCTGTCCAGAAGAGGAGGTGAACCGTGCCCCAGAAGAGGGGGAACGGCTCCTCCCAGGCTATCTGCTCGGGGGTATCGACGAGCAGGATGGCGAGTTGCTGGGTGTTGCCCTGGATAAAGGCGTCGATCGGGGCTATCGTCAGGTAGAGGGGCGCAAGAAGCCCGAGATCTGCGATATTTCCGATATGCTCCTCCACAGCGGGAGCGTTGTAGTAGTAGACCCCCATGAACCCGGTGTCCCGGTCGCCACCGAGCTCTTTCGGCCATTCATCCAGGGTAAGGGTGTAGGTGCTCTCGACCCCGTCTTTCGCGGCCGTCAGTGTGACCGCCTCTCCCGGCCGCGTCCCGTCCATGATCGCCGCAATCTCTTCCTGGCTTGCCACGGGAACACCGTTCACGCCCGTGATGATCGAGTAGCCGGGAAGCCCCGCGTCGGCCGCGGGATAGTCCTGGTAGACTCCCTGGACGAGCGGGACGGCAAGGGGCGTCGCCATCCCGAAGAGAAGGAACATCGCTGCAAAGCACGCGAGGCCGAAGACCATGTTGTTCGTGATCCCGGCGCCGAACATCCGGATCTTCGGCATCCCCTTCGCCGCTTCCACGTCCTCCTCGTCGGGCTCGACGAACGCCCCTATCGGGATGACGGCGATGAGGAGACCCATGCTCTTGACCCGCATATCCTCGACCCGGGCGAGGATGGCGTGACCGAACTCGTGGATGACGATCGTGAGGAGGAGGCCGAGGAAGACGGCTGCGGTGATCGGGATCGCCTGGTTGACGCCGGGTATCGCAAGGAGATTTCTCGGATCGTAGATCCCGGTCGGCTCCGGGGTATGCACCAGATACTGGGGGACCGCGACGAGCAGGGCGAGGGTCATGAAGGCCGAGACCACGACTACCAGCAGGACCCCGAGCGTCGCGTAAGCCCGGAGCACCGTCCCGAACTTCCGGAACCAGTCGAAGAAACCGACCCGTTCGGTCTTTATGGCGAGGATCGGGCCGAAGAACATGACGTGATCCTTAAACAGCCCTCGTTCACGGATGTAGTAGGCAATCAGAAGGTATGCCGCGACGAGGAGAAGGAGTATCTGGAGCCAGTTCATCACTCACGGTTAGGGTGCGGGAGGCATAAAACTTCCCGGTTACGCGAAATCCTGCATCGTCGTCTGACAGAGGTTCGTGACCGTCTTCCAGCTCCGGCGGGCACAGGCCGGCGGGCTCCCGTGAGAGCGGATGTAGCCCCGGAGGAACTCGATGGTCGCCGGGTCGGAGGGGTAGCCGCTCCCGATCGCTCCGTACTGCCGCTCGAGCTCCCGGATCGCCCGGTCACGGGTGACTTTCGCGACGACGCTCGCCGCGCCGACGATCTTGTGCCGGGCGTCGGCGTGATGTTCGGCGACGATCTCGCAGGGGAAGTCGAGGAGCCCCGCAATCGTCCGCCCGTAGCGTTCCGCGTTCACGTCGCAGGCGTCCACGTAGGCGCACTCCGGCTGGAGGCCCATGAGCGCCTCGGCGTGAAGTTCGGCCACGCAGGTGTTCATGCTCATCCTGCTCCGGGCATCGTCGATCCCGGCGGCATCGATGGTGACGATCGCTATCGAAAAATCGCGGAAGAGAATATCGTAGAGCGCCTCGCGCTGTTTCGGCCGGAGCACCTTCGAGTCCCGGATGGGAAGGGCCGCGAGATCCTCGATCTCGCGACACCCGACGGCGGCGACTACCATCGGGCCGAGAACCGAACCCTTCCCCGCTTCGTCCACCCCGCAGATCACACAGGGTGGTTTATTCGCAAGGTATTTCAATGCTGACGGTTGAATCCAGATGGATGTACACGATCATCGTCGGCCTTGGCGGAATCGGCCGGAACCTGACTGCGATCGCCGTGAACGCCGGCGACTCCGTGGTGGTGATCGACCAGGACGAGGAGCGCGCGAGCGATATCCTGGAGCACTACGACGTTCTCGCCATCACCGGGAACGCGACCGACAAATCGGTGCTCGAGGATGCGGGGATCGACCGGGCCGACGCTCTGGTCGCCACGACGAGCGACGACGCCGTGAACCTGATGACCTGCTGGCTCGCGAAACGTTACGACGTCGGAAACGTCGTCTCGATCGTCAACCAGAAAGAGCACTCCGATCTCTTCAACGAGGTCGGCGTCCGGATCAGCGAGAACCCCGACGAGCTGGTGGCGACCCGGCTCTATTACTGGGCGAAGAGCCCGAACCTCCAGCAGGTCGCCTCGATCCCCGGCGGCACCATCTTCGAGATCGTCGCCGACGAGGGCGCGCCCATCGTCGATCACGAGATCCGCGAACTCGAAGTCCGGGACTTCGTCTTCATCGCCATCCGGCGTGCCGGGGGCGACCTCATCATCCCGAGCGGCACCGTCCGTATTCGGCCGGGCGACGTCATCACGGTGTTCACGAAAAAAGAGGCGGAGACGGAGACCTTAAAGACCCTCAACAAGCAGTTGATACGTTCAGGATAGCGTATCCCTGAGTGCTTTGAGTTCGAGGAGCATTTTTGGGTTCCGCGTGATCAGTTCCTTGATGAGAGCCAGGACCGAGAACTCTTTGAGGCTGCTCTGGGCGATCGATTCCGCGAGGGTGTTGAGTTTTGCGTCGTCGAGGGTAACGAAGTACTCCTTGACCTTGTAGTTCCGCTCGAGAATCGTGCCCATCTTCGATGCCCGCCATCCTGCATCGTAGGGCATCAGGGCCTCCTTCGAGCAGTTGCCCGCCGCTATGCACTCGGAGGCCACCTGTGCCGCGAGCCTGCCCGTGAGCATGGCGTTGCCGATCCCGCCGCCGGTGATGGGATCGACGACCCTTGCCGCGTCCCCGGCAACCATCAGCCCGTCGGCGACCGTGCAGGCGAGCGGCCGGCAGACCGGGACGCCGCCTGCGATCGCCTCGATCGTCTTACCGTTCGGGAAGTTCTTTGCGACAAACCGGTCCAGGTAGTCCTTTGCCCGGGACCCGTCCCGGCTCTTGCGGCCGGAGATGCCGATCCCGACGTTTGCCGTCCGGTCGCCCTTCGGGAAGACCCAGAGGTAACCTTCGGGCGCGATCTCGTTGCCCAGGTAGAAATCCGTCGAGCCTGCGTCGATGTCGATGTCGGTCATCAGGTATTGGGCGCAGCTCATCATCTCACGGAGGGGAACGACGGTGTCGAGTCCGGCCCGGCGGGCAAACTGCGCTTCCGTGCCGTCGGCGGCGATGACCACCTCGGCCCGGATATCCGCCGGCGTGCCGACCGAGAGCACCTTCGCGCCCCGGACCGCTCCGTTCTCCATGATCGGTGCGGTCGCCCGGGTCTTGACGATCACGTCCGCCCCGGCCTCGGCCGCCTGCCAGACGAGCTCACGGTCGAAGATCTTCCGGTCGAGGACGTAGCCGACCTCGTTTCCTGCCTTATCCTGTTCGAGACTGATGGCTGTGCCGTTCGGTGAGATGATCCGGGCACGCTCGATATCGGCGGCTATCCAGCGTGGATCGGGCTTGATGAACTCTTTTAGGAGTTCTTTGCCGATCCCCTCCGCACACCGGACGGGCGTGCCGATGGCGGGGCGCTTCTCGATGAGGCAGACCGAATTTCCGGCATCTGCTGCCGTCTTCGCCGCAAGAGCGCCGGCGGGTCCGCCCCCGATGACGAGAATATCGTAGTTATTCTTCATGGACGACCTCCAGTGCTCCGAGCGGGCATGCCCGTGCGCAGATACCGCAGGCGATGCACTCCCGCTCAAGGCTGAGGTACGCGTCGATCAGCTCGAGCGCATCTTCGGGACAGACTGCGACGCAGGTGCCGCAGTATCCACACTTGTCTCGGTTTATCCTGAGCATTGTACTCATAATGTCTTCTGTCGCGCAAAAACCTTTATGCTCCTCGCGCGAGTTGCAGCACCAGAATCTCCGCCCGAGCGCCCGTAGGTGCGCCGTCGTCCCGCGCCGCCCGGAGCCGGAAGACGAGACGGCTCACTGCGCTATTTAATAGAAGTTAGCACAAATTTATCTGGGTAACGTGAATGCCATGGGATTGAAGGGTGGGCCGACACAGGACGAGGTCATGGCCGTCTCGCTCGCAAAACTCGGCATCCGTCCGGGCGACCGGGTGGCCGATATCGGGTGCGGGACGGGGAAGATCGCCGTCGCTCTATCGGAGACGGCGGAGCGGGTCTATGCGATCGACCGCCGATCGGAGGCGATCGCGTATGCCCGGGCCGAGGCGGCCCGCGCCGGCAGAGGCAACATCGAGTTCTTCGAGGGCGACGCGGCGGAGGTCCTCCCGGGGCTGGGCCGGCTCGACGCCGCCTTCGTCGGCGGGTCCCGCCGCCTGCCGGAGATTCTCGAGTTCCTCGCCGATCAGGTGCGGGGGAAGATCGTTGTGAACGCGGTGATGGTCGGGACGCTTCACGAGGCGATAGAAAGCATGCAGCGCCTCGGGATCTTTCAGGAGGCCGTCCACCTCCAGGTCTCGCGGTCGGCCGGGATCGCCGGCGGGACGATGTTCAAACCGATCAATCCCGTCTACATCGTCGTCGGGGGTGCCGGATGCTCGTAGGCGTGGGGCTCGGGCCCGGCGACCCGGAACTCCTGACGCTGCGGGCGGTCAGGCTTCTAGGCGAGGCTGCGGCGGTCTTTGTCCCCGGAAACCTTGCCTATGACCTGGTGAAGCCCTACCGGCCCGATGCCGTCGTCCTCAACTTCCCGATGACGAGCGACGAGGATTACATCCGAAGGTGCATGGAAGAGAACGCCGACCGGATTGCGCCGCACGCAGAGGACGGTCTTACGGTATTCGGGATCATCGGCGACCCGAACTTCTACTCGACGTTTTCACGGCTCTGCGAGATGATTTCTAAGCGCCATCCGGAGATCACGTTCGCGACCGAGCCCGGGATCAGTTCCATCACCGCGTTCGCCTCGGTCGCGAACGTCCCGGTGGCCGGCGGGTTTCTTGTCTCGGACGGGAACGGGCCGGAGTCGCGGATCTTCATGAAAGTCAGGAAGCCGGCGGCGCTCGCGGCCTCCCTCTCGGAGGAAGGCTACTCGGAGTTCGTCCTCGTCGAGCGGATGTTCATGCTGGAGCAGCGGGTCTACCGGGGGGACGACCTCCCCGAGAAGAGCGACTACTTCTCGATCCTCTTTGCGAGGCGGCCGCATGCATAAGTTCTTCATCGTGGGTGCGGGGCCGGGGGCGCCCGATCTCATCACCGTCCGGGGGATGGATCTCCTCCGGCGGGCGGACGTTCTCATCTACGCGGGTTCGCTCGTGAACCCGGAACTCGTGGAGAGATCGGGCGCAGGGCTGAAACTCGACAGCTGGGGGATGACCCTTGACGAGATCGTCGACGCCATCGAAGAGCACGTCCGGGCGGGCAAACTCGTCGTCCGGCTCCACTCCGGCGATCCGGCGCTCTACGGCGCGATCGTGGAGCAGATGGCGGAACTCGAGCGGCGCGGGATCGAGGCCGAGATCGTTCCGGGAGTATCGTCGCTCTTTGCGGCAGCTGCGGCCTTAAAGACCCAATTCACCCTCCGCGACGTCTCCGAGAGCCTGGTCGTCACCCGCCCGGCGGGGGCGACGCTTGAATCGGACCTGATCCCCGAGTTCTCCCGGCTCGGGCAGACGATGGTGGTCTTCCTCGGGACCGAGCGGATGGAAGAGGTTCTCGCCCGGGTGGAGTGCCCGCCCGATACCCCGGCGGCGGTCGTCTACCACGCTTCCTGGCCCGACCAGAAGATCGTCCGGGGAACGGTGGCGGACATCGCGGCAAAGGCCCGGGCGGCCGGGATCGAGCGGACGGCGCTGATCGTCATCGGGCGAGTGGTGGACCCGGCTACGTCCGGGTTCGGGAGGTCGGTCCTCTACTCATGACCGGGACAGTCGTGATCGCGCTCGAGCGGTTCCTCCCCGACGCCCGCAGGATCGCGGACGCTCTCGGTGCCGACGTCCTTCCCTACGGCCCGGACGCTTTCCGGAAGGTGTTTTCCGGCTATGGCCGGATCGTCGCCCTGATGTCGGCCGGGATCGCCGTCCGGCAGATCGCGCCGCTCCTCACCGACAAGTGGCGCGACCCGGCGGTGGTGGTGGTCGGGCCGGATCTCCGCTATGCCGTCCCGGTCGTCGGCGGGCACCACGGCGGAAACGACCTTGCCCGGGAACTCGCCGCTCTCGGGATTGAAGCGGTGATCACGACCGCGACCGAGACCCGCGGCCGGGAGTCGGTCGAGGGGATTGCCGCCCGCACCGGCTGCGATGTCGTGAACCGCGACTCCACCCGGGCGGTGAACGCCGCGATGCTGGACGCCGACGTGCCCCTCTACGCCGTCACCGGCCCCGGGATCGTCCTCGCGGCCCCGGGTGTCTCCCTCCTCGTCAGGAAGGGGGAGTACGTCGTCGGCGTCGGGTGCAGAAAGGGCGCTCCGGCGGCCGAGGTGGCGGCCGCCGTCCGGCAGGCGCTCGGAGTTGCGGGGATCGGCCCGGAAGAGGTGCTCGTCTACGCGACGACCATAAAGAAACGCAGCGAGGCGGGGCTCATTGATGCCGTCGCGGAACTCGGCGGCAACCTCGTATTTTTGGACGACGGCACGCTGAATGCGGAGGAGGCGCCGTCGCCCTCACGTGCCTCCCTTATTGGGCTTGCGGGGGTCGCGGAACCCGCGGCTCTCGCGATCGCGAAGCGCAAAGTTCTGGTTCTTGTCAAACAGACGTATGGTGGTGTCACTGTTGCAATCGCACGATAACGGAGGAAGGCTATACATCGTCGGCACCGGGCCCGGTGACCTGCTGCAGATGACGCCCCGGGCCTTGAAGGCCCTCGGCGAGGCGGACTGCGTCGTCGGCAACGGGTTCTACCTCGACCTCGTCGAGCCGATGCTCGCCGGAAAAGAGGTCGTCCGGAGCAGCATGGGCAAGGAGATCGACCGGGCGGCGAAAGCGCTCGACCTCGCACGGGACCGCATCGTCGCGATGGTGAGCGGCGGCGACGCCGGGGTCTACGGGATGGCGAGCATCGTCCTCGAGGTGGCCGAACGGTCGGGCTCGACGGTCGCGGTCGAGGTCGTCCCCGGGATCACGGCAGCGGTCTCGGCGGCGGCACGGCTCGGTTCGCCGCTCTCGGGCGACTACGTCACGATGAGCCTCTCGGATCTCCTGACCCCCTGGGAGGAGATCGAGCGGAGGCTCGACCTCGCGTTCCGGATGCGGGTGCCGGTCGTCCTCTACAACCCCCGTTCGAGGGGGAGGCCGCACAACCTCGATGCGGCGATCGCCATCGCCCGCCGCCACCTCCCGGAGACGACGCCGGTCGGGGTGATCAAGAACGCCTACCGGAAGGGGGAGGAGCGCTTGATCACGACGCTTGGGGAGTTCAAAGACCACTTCGCCTTCGTGGACATGCATTCGATCGTTTTTATCGGCGGAGAAGAGACCAGGATCTGGAGGGATGAGCATGGTGCGAGAGGAATCGTCACGCCCCGGGGATACCACCGGAAGTACGTATACTGACCTCGCGGCGGTCACGCCGGAGGCCTACGCGATAGCGAGCGCGAGCCGGAACCTGGCCCGGGAGCGGGTGGGCAACGTCACCCTCGAAGACCGGATCCGGCAGCGGTGTTCGGTCGCGGTCGGCGACTTTGCGATGGCCGACCTGATGCGCTTTTCCGGCGACCCGGTCGAGGCCGGGGTTGCCGCGTTTGCCCGCCGGGCGCCGATAATCGTCGATATCCGGATGGTGCAGGCGGGCATCCTGAAACGCGGGCACGCGAGCGAGGTCGTCTGCGCCCTCGACTACGGCGAGGATCTCGCCCGCGAGCGCGGGATCACCCGGACGTCGGCGGGGTTCCTCGCCCTGCGCGACCGGCTGGAGGGCGCGATCGTGGTGATCGGGAACGCCCCCTCGGCGCTTCTCGTCGTCTGCGAGATGATCCGGGAAGGGGTCCGCCCGGCGCTGGTCGTCGGGACCCCGGTGGGGTTCGTGAACGCGGCGGAGTCGAAGGAGGAACTCCGCACCATCGACGTGCCGTCGGTCTCGAACGCCGGCACCCGGGGCGGGACGCCGGTCGCGGTGGCGGCGATAAACGAGATCATCACGATTCATGCCGAGCGTGAAGGTCATGCGGGACCCGGTTACTGACTTCGAGTATCCCGATGCGTGGGTGGCGGCCTGCCGCTCCCCCGACCGTCTCGACGACGTCCGGCGGGGGCTCGCGGTTCTGACCGCGTCCGGATCGGTAATTCGCCGGGGGTTTACGACCGGGACGACGGCGGCCGCGGCCTGCAAGGCTGCGGTTCTTTCGCTCGCCTTTGACACCGTTCGGGAGGTGGACGTCACTCTCCCCTGCGGCATCACGGTCCGGCTCCCGGTCGACGGCTACCGTGGGCAGGCGTCCTGCCGCAAGGACGCCGGCGACTACACTACCGACGTGACGGGAGGGCTTGAGTTCGTCGTGATGGCGGCTCCCTCCCTCTCGGGCGGGGTACAGTTCGTCCCCGGCGAGGGCATCGGGAGTTTCGCCCGCGACACCCCCCGCCACCGGCAGGGGACGCCCGCGATCAGCGCTCCGGCGCTCGACTGCATCCGGCGCTCCATCGACGAGGCGGTGGAGGAGGCGGATCTCTCCGGGACGACGGTCATCCTCACGATCCCCCGGGGTGCGGAGGTGGCGCAGAAGACGCTGAATCCCCGGGTCGGGGTGCACGGGGGGATATCCGTCCTCGGGACGACCGGGTTCGTGGAACCCTGGGACGACCACGTGACGGAGGGGGTGCTCGACCGCATCGCCCGCGCTCCCGGAGCGGTCGTGCTGACGACCGGCAGGCTCGGGCTGCGCTACTCCCGTCTCCTCTTCCCGGAGCACGAGGCGATCCTGGTCGGGAACAAACTCGAGGAGGCACTCCGGGCGGTCGACGGCGACGCGGTCATCTGCGGGCTGCCCGGCCTGATCCTGAAGTTCATGAACCGCGACGTCCTTGCCGGAACCGGATGCGCGACGGTGGAGGAACTCTCGGCGACCCCGCTCTGGGAGGAGACGGCCCACCGGGAGCTTGCAGCGTTCCGTGCCCGCTGTCCCCGCGTCCGGGTCGTGATCGTCGACCGCGACGGCCGGATCATCGGGGAGTCGCCATGAAGATCGTCGGGGTGGGGTGCGGCCCCGGTATGCTGACCGCGGAGGCGGCAAGGGTCATCGCGGCTGCGTCGCTCGTCTACGGCTCCGCACGGGCGATCGCGCTTGTCCGCGACGCCATCCCGCCGGGCTGCGAGGTCAACGAGATCGAGGATTACCGGGGTCTCCGCTCCCTCCCGGCCCACGCGGTCGTCCTCTCGACCGGGGATCCGATGCTCGCGGGGCTCGGCTACCTCCCGGGCGACGTCGTCCCCGGGATCTCCTCGCTCCAGGTCGCGTTCGCCCGTCTGAAGGTTCCGCTGGCGCGAGCCGCGGTCGTCTCCGCCCACGGGAAGGATCATGCCCGGGCGATAGCCGAAGCGCGGGAGGAGGTCGTCCGGGGGAAGGTCGTCTTCCTCATCGCCGACCCGGCCTTCGACGTCGGGGCGCTCGCGGCCGCCCTCCCGCCGGAGACCCGGCTTGCCGTCTGCGAGGACCTCGGCTACCCGGCGGAAAGGATCGCCGCCGGGACGGCGGCACAGCCCCCGGCGCCGCTGGGCGAACTCTATGTGGTGGTGGCGGGGGCGTTTTAGAGGGTGTCCGATCTGGATACGTCACCAGGGGATAGGAGATGCATCCCCTTCTGGTTTTGAAGTCTCAGTACTTCACGAATTTCGGCACCCGACACTAAGCGGGGCGGCCTCGTAAAATTCGGTACCGAGGAGTTGGTAACACCCGGACACCGGAGTTCGCGTTCTTCGCGCCTTCGCGTGAGGTGACGGTAGGCGTAGTGCCGAGATCTCACGCGAAGAGCGCGAAGCCGCGAAGTGCGACGGATGGGGCATCCGGAGCTTGAGAAGACCGAAGGTCTTCGAAGTGCGATGGTTCGTTAGAACCGGAGCATGAGCACCGCAGGTGCGAGCCGCGAAGAACGCGAAGAGATCTGTGGAATACTGAACGTCACGCTATTCCGCAGGCGGTTGGAACCACATATTCTACGCTGTGGAAGCCGCGAGACCCGCCGCGGCGCTCTCCTTCTTCCGGAACTCGTAGCCCGACCGGAGGAGATCGAGGAAGATTGCCTGGTACGCACCTCGTCTGCAGAGTTCGAGATGGTAGCGGTGCACCGTCGATTTCGTCCCGTATCTCACCGGCACGTCGCTCCAGGCGCACCCGGTGGTGAGGACGTAGAGGACCCCGTTGAAGAGGTTCCGGGGGTCGCGCCGGGGCCTGCCGATATGGGGTTTTTGAGGCGGGAGGTGTCTACGGACGATCTCCCAGAAGTCGTCGTCGATCTCCCGAAACGTCATGAGCGCCGCATACCCCGGCGAGACCTTATAGTTTTGGGACGGTTCGGACTCCCGCGGTCACGCCGGGCGGTAGTTCATGACGATGATCTCGCGGACCTCTCCCCGTTTCGTCCCATCGCAGTTGATTGCTCTCCTTGCCGGAACCCGGTCGATACGATACCCGGCGTAGAGGTCGTCGAAGAACCCGTCTTCGGGGTCGGCGTTCCTGGGATCGGAGTTGCTCAGCATGAGTTTCGCGCCCTTTGCGCCGCAGCGTGCATAAAACTCCGCCAGACGTCTCTGCTCCTCGTCGGAGAACCTGTTCTTCGAGTACTGCGTGAACGACGACGTCCGGTTCAGCGGCCGGTAGGGCGGGTCGAAGTAGACGAAGGTGTCCTCTGCGATGTACGGCTCCGCCTGCGTGAAGTCGCCGAGATGGATGGTCGTGTTCCGGAACGCGAGCGAGTCGGCCCGGAGCACTTCTTCGTGCAGGATCTTCGGCTTTTTGTACCTGCCGAACGGGACGTTGAACCCGCCCCGGGAGTTCACCCGGTAGAGGCCGTTGAAACATGTCCTGTTGAGGAAGATGAACCGTCCCGCCCGTTCAATCCACGCTTCGCCGTACCTGCAGAAATCGATCTCCTCTCTCTCGCGGTTGAACGTGTCCCGGACAGCATAGAAATAATTTTTCCGCCCGGAATCGTCTTTTGAAAGAAATTCTTCCTCAACGTCGCGCAGATATTCAATAAGGCCGGAGACGTCGTTTTTTACGACGCTGTAGGCGAGGACAAGTTCCTCGTTGATGTCGAAGAGGTGGCACTCCCTGAACCTGAAGGTGCTGTTGAAGTGAAAATAAACCGCCCCACCGCCCATGAACGGTTCGACGAAGACCGGAAGGGTTCCCCCGGCGAGTTCCCGCGGAACCCTCGCGGTGAACGCATCGAGCAGTTGCGCCTTTCCGCCTGCCCACTTGAGAAACGGTCGTGCGGTGGGTGTTGCCATCGGTCTCTTCCGTCGTGGTGAATGCTGCAGGAGAGGTTGGTCTTGAAGGGCATTAGCGTTGTCTGTATCCCGCATTGGTTTCAGGCACCGTTGCCGCCCGTCCGAGCGCCCTGCTTTTGGGCTTTGTCAAACCACTCCCTCGGAGGGCGAATCACCTCCGGATTATCTATACGTCGGCGATTCACGCGAAGACGCGAAGGCGCGAAGTCTGGATGGGTACTGATGGACTCCTTCGCGTTCTTCGCGTCTTCGCGTGAGGCCACGTCACTGACTTCTATTGGTAATCGGGAGTTATCCAGAGATTGTGGCAAGCAGTTCAATCTGGCCGTTTTTTTAGCATCTTCTCGATTGCCCACCGGCCCCGGCCGAGTTCACTCCCCAGGATCTCGACCGCCCTCCTCTTCGTCTTGCCCGATTCGATGAGCGCGGCGAACCGGGAGACCAGGAACTCGCGGTCGCCGTCCGTCCAGGTTCTGCCCCGGTTCGTCGGCTCTCCGGTCTCCGGTTTCCGGAGCGTGGGGAGCAGGCAGCCCGGCCGGATATCCCGCAGTTGTGCGATCTTCAGGTCGAAGACCTGCTTCGAGACCTCGAACCCGGTTGCCCGGCGGTTGAGGCCGACGGCCACTTTTGCGGTCGTAAATCCGCCGAGGAACATATCGCAGACGAGATCGCCTTCGCTGCTGCTGTACTGGATCATCTTTACGAGCAGTTCCGTCGGCAGTTCGTTCTTGTTCTTCGCCTGCCCCGGTTTGTACTCGCGGTTGATGCACCAGACGTCCTCACGGTCGCGGTAGTTCAGCGACCCGTTGTCCGGCCCCCTCTCCCCGGTCCCGTAGCGCGACTCCAGGTTGAACGTCCGCTCGCCGCCCGGTTTTTCGTAGAAGAGGATGTGGTAGTGGGAGGAGACGTATTTTCGGGTGGTGTAGACGCCGAAGGTGTAGCGCCAGATGATATGGTTGACCTCGCGAAGGTGCGTCCCGCGCAGCGCGTGGAGGATGTGGTAGAGGTTCGTGTAGCCCGAGACGATGTAGATCGACCCGCCCGGCCTTAATATCCGTTCGGCTTCCCGGATCCACCTCTGGCTGAACTCCCCGTAAGCGGATGCGGGAACCTCGATGTAGCCGTCGACGACGAACGCCTCGTCACGGTTGTAATGCTGGTGCAACCGGTCGCCGTTGATGCCGTAGGGGGGGTCGGTGACGATCAGGTCGACCGAGTCGTCGGGGATATGCGCTCTTGCCCCCGCGATGCAGTCGCCGTTGTAGAAGGCGTTGCCGTTGATCTCCTCGGACCTCATGGTTTTCCCTGCAGGCTGCAACGTATTCACGTTGGTCGTGCGAGCATAAGATACTCGTTATGGCCCTGCGCCTCTCCCGGTTCGTGCAGCCCGCTCCCGGGAGGTAGCATTAATACAATTGAGGCAAACGCAAACCTGACTGCCAGCAGTACAACAGCCCGGGAGTTTGGATAGTGGCACATTCGGAGGACCCAGGGAGTGCATTGCGCACCGCAGAGCCGGAGCGGGCGGCTCATGAACGCACGGCAGCGCTTCTGGCCGAGAACGAGGCGCTCCGGCGCGAAAACGCCGCGCTGCAGTCCGTAAAGGACGCCCTCCAGGAGAGCGAGGGGCGTTACCGGCGCCTCTTCGAAGACGATCTCACCGGGGATGTTATCGCCGCCCTGGACGGCCGGATACTTGCCTGCAACGCGGCGTTCGCAAGGATATTCGGGTTTGCCTTGAGGGAAGAAGCTCTGGGTACCGATATCCGGGATCTCTTCGAGGATCCCGGGGATCTGGACCGGGTCATCGCGCGCCTCCGGAGGGAAGGGAAGGTCGAGAACGAGGGCCGGACACGGAAACGCCGGGACGGCACCCGTATCCATGTCGTGGAGAACGTGGTCGGGCGTTTCAGTGCGGATGGCGAACTGATCGAGATCCAGGGCTACATCTACGACGATTCGGAGCGCAAACGGGCAGAGAAGACTCTCCAGGAGAACATGGAGTGGTATCGCCAGGCCCTCGATAACCCGATCATCGGGTATGCTCACTGCGAGATTGTCGTCGATGCAGCCGGAAAGCCCGTGGACTACATTTATCTGGAGGTTAACAGGGCGTTCGAGCAGTTTACCGGGCGTGCGCGGGAAGATGTCCTGAACCGGAAGGTAACCGAGATTCTCGCTCCCGAAGAGGCTGCCGGAATCATCGCACTCTACGGGAACGTGGCGTTGACGGGTGGATCGACGACGTTTCAGTATCCAGTGCCGACTCTTTCAAAATGGTTCGAGGTCACCGCGTTTTCGTCTCAACGGGGACATGTCACAACCTTCTTCACCGACATCACCGAGCGTAAACGGGCGGAGAAGGCCCTCCGGGAGAGCGAGGAGCGTTACCGGCGGCTCTTCGAGGACGATCTCACCGGAGACTTCCTCACCGCACTGGATGGTCGGATACTCGCCTGCAACCCGGCGTTTGCCAGGATATTCGGGTTTGCTTCCATTGAAGACGCACTGGATACCAATATCGGGGACCTCTACGAAGACGCCGGGGATCGTGACCGTCTCCTCGCGCGCCTCCGGAAGGAGGGGAAGGTCGAGAACGAGGGCAGGGTCCGGAAGCGCCGGGACGGCACCCGTATCCATGTCGTGGAGAACATGGTCGGGCGTTTCAGTGCGGACGGCGAACTGATCGAGACCCAGGGTTACGTTTACGACGACTCGGAGCGTAAACGGGCAGAGGAGGCCCTCCGGGAGAGCGAGGAGCGGTTCCGGGCGGTTCTCGAGAACTCGCTCGACGCGGCCTACCGGCGCAACCTCCAGGCCGACCGCTACGACTACATCAGCCCGGTCATCAGGGAGATCCTCGGCTTCGCCCCGGAGGAGATGGCTGCGATGGACATCGAAGGAGTCATGGACCGCATCCATCCCGACGACCGCCCGCCGGTTGAAACGAAACTGAACGCTGCTGCCGCCTCGGGCAAGGGATTCCTCGTGTACCGGTTCCTGACGAAAGCCGGCGAGTATCGCTGGCTCGAAGACCACTTCACGGTGACGCTCGATCCGGGCGGTCGGCCGCTCTTCCGGAGCGGGATCATCCGCGACATCACGGAGCGCAGGCGGGCGGAGGAGGCGATCAGGCACCACGCGACCGAGCTTGCCCGGATTCACCGTGACCTCGAGTCCGCCCACCGGGAGGCAAACCTCTACCTCGATATCCTGACCCACGACATCGGGAACACCGAGAACGTCGCGAATCTCTATGCCGAGCTGCTCGCCGACTTCGTGGAGGGGGAGGCGGCGGTATACGTGGCGAGCCTGAAGCGGAGCATAGCAAAGAGCATAGAGATCCTCGGCACCGTCTCGAAGATCCGGCAGATTCATACCGGACCGCCCGCGCTCCGGCCGACCGACCTCGATGCGGTCATCAGGGCGGAGATCGATCACTTCCCGGATATCCGCCTCTCTTACGAGGGTGTCCCCCGGCAGGCCCTTGCCGACGACCTCCTTCCCGAGGTCTTCACGAACCTGATCGGCAACGCCGTCAAGCACGGCGGCCCCGGCGTCACCGTAACCGTCCGGGTCGAGGCGGCGGAGGGAGGGTTCGTCCGGGTGACGGTCGCGGATACCGGCCGGGGCGTCCCGGGCGACCAGAAGGAGGAGATCTTTCACCGCTACGAGAAGAAGCAGCGGGGCGTGGGCGAGGGGCTCGGGCTCTATCTCGTGCAGATCCTCATCGACCGCTACGGCGGCCGGATCTGGGTGGAAGACCGGGTGCCCGGGCATCCGGCAGCGGGGGCGGCGTTTGTCTTCCTGCTCAGGGAAGCAGGCGGCGTCCCGGCGCGGCCGTGAGACGGGGGAGGGGGAAGCCCGCCCCGCTCCCGCGGGTACACCAGTCTCCCGTCGTATTGTTCGCTCCCGCGCAGGATGCCCGGTAGATCACGCCGTTCGTGTCGTCGCCCACGAGCGGCGAACCGTCACCGCCGATTGCAAGACCGCAGAGCCGGGGAGCCATGAGCGGGCCTCCACCCTTCCCCTTCACTCAACCGCCCGGATCACCGCCACTCTCCACTCAACCCCGTGGAGCCCGGCCGTCGTCCAGGCAACCTCCTTCTTCACCGCCTGCCCGCCGTCGGCGGCAAACTCGTATGCCGCGGTGCCGTAACGCTCGCCGGTGACCCTGCGGGCCACGTCGAGCAGGTCCGGGTAGTCGGCGTAGAGCGGGTCTTCAAACGTCATCTTCCCGATCTGGGTTGGGTCGGTATCGTAGAGCACCCGTCCGTCCGTCTGGATGACCATCACCTGGTACGGGGTGCCGTTCGCCGCCGGGCCGGCGACGCCTGCGATCAGGGTCTCCGGCCGGAAGACGATGGAGGCGAACCCGGTGAACCGGCTCTCGTTCGTAAAGATCGGCGCGATGATGACCGTCGCCGGGATGTCTTCCGCGACCGTGATCATCTCGCTCATCATCGGCCGCTTTGTCGCGAGGATGTGCCGGACATGGGCCTGACCACCGATCTCCGCGCCCTCGATGCCGCGGTACGCCGCCGGTTCGGCGGCGAGGATCGTGCCGTTCGCGTCGCTGACCGTACAGTCGACGATCGACGGATCGGTGGCGGAGAGGTTCGCGAGGATCGCGTGGACGTCGTCGCCGGAGAGATCGGTCTCCCCGAGGTCGTATGCGGCGTACGCCAGGCGATCGTCCAGGTTTTCGAGCGCCGCAGTGATATCGGACTGCAGGCGGACGAGGAGTGCCGCGGCGTCTCCGTCGACCGTTGCGGCGTTCGCCGCCGGCTGATCCGCCACGCAACCGGCGGCCAGGATCGCCAGGGCGGCGATGATGCATGCATATACGTGAGAACTCATCAGGATTTCCTGAAAAAGGAAAGGGTTTCGGAAAGCATAAGTTCTGCTGTTTCCGTCACCTGGGCGAGCGTTCCCGGAGGCGTTTCTCGCGCAGTTTCAGGCCGGTGAAGACGGCGAGAACTGCGACGACGATCGCGGCCAGGATGCCGATTCCGAGCGCTTGGTTCTGCCGGTAGATGTCCAGGAGCACGTCGGAGCCGAGAGAGATGATGAGGCTGGAGGCGAGCGATCCGGCGCAGACGCAGGCAAAGACCCGGGCCTGATCCAGCCCCAGCAGCCGGCCGAGAATCGACCCGTTCATCGCACCGGTCCCCTGGAGCGGGAAAAAGACGAAGAGAACGAGCCCGATCGTTGAGAATCGCCGGATCCACGGCCGGGTATCGGTGTAGTTCCGGCCCGCCGCCATCCCGCTCTCGAGCAACCGGCCGATGAGCGGGATCTTCAGCGCCAGGTCGAAGTTCCAGACGACAAAGAGGGAGACGGCCACGTCGAGGAGAACGATCGCGAGGGTGATGAGCCACCAGGGGTAACCCATCACGATCGCGATGGGAATGATCGACTCCTTCCCGGCCGGGGGGACGAAGTAGGCGGCGAGCAGTCCCGAGATGACGAGGAACTGCTGGTAGGGCTCGATCAGGTAGAGCGCTGCAAAAATAGCCAGGGCGATGGCGATCGGGAGGATGAATTTTATGGGGCCGGCAAGGTAGGGGTTTGCGAGGAGCGCCTTCCAGCCCTCCGGCCCGGGTATATTGGTGGTATCGTCTGCGCTCATAGGTCGATCTCCGGCAGGGAGATACTCAATTCAGATTGGGGTTTTTTAGTTAATACGTTATCTGCAGGGGTTCCAGCAGGTTCAAGTTCATGAAGCGCAAGGATAGGTAGCATGACCCCTGTCCCCGTCACCCGGCCGCCCCGTGTCCTCCCCGTTGTCGATGCCGGCACCCGGGAGAGCGCCTTGTGCACGATCGCGAACGTCGCGACCGCGCTCGAGACCCTGCGCGAGGTGAGAAAGCACGTTCGCGGCGACCACAAGCGGCGCCTCGACGACGTAGCGGTGGTCCTCCGCGTCGTCGCGCTCGATGCCCAGGCGACCTACGCGATCACCGACGAGGAGGCACGGTCGTTCATCCGGGACTGCCGTTCGAGGTGAGGTCGCCGGGCAGCACCGGTTCGGTGAGGGCGTGGACGAAGCGTTCCCACCTGTCCGCACCGTTCCCGACGTAGTCCCGGACGACCCGGTAACCCTCGTTCAGGGCCACCGGGTACGCCCGGAACTCCTCGATGAACCGAAGACGCGCCTGTGCCGCCTCCGGGTCGAGGAGCAGGACGTTCTGGAGGAGCCCGCCCGCCTCCTCCCGCGACAGCGCACCGCCGAGGTACCCGCGGGCCACCCGGGCGTTTCCCGTGATGTTCAGGGCCGCGGACGCGGTAACGACGGCATCGAAGAGCTCGGCACCCGCCGGCTCGAACCCGGCCAGGGGGAAGAGAACCTCCTCGAAGAACCGCGCCCGCTCGGGAGCGGGGAAGATCATCTCCTCCCCGAGCACGGCGGCCCCTTCGGCGACCGTCGCGAGCGGCGAGGCGAGGGTGACGACCGCGTGCTCGATCCAGCCCCGGGCACGGACAAGCGCCGCCTCCCGGATCGCCCGCATCGTGTGGCGGCCGGGGTAGCCCTCGTGGCAGGCGTAAGCGAGTGTCCGGTCGACGGTGACCGGCAGATCGGCGTTCACCCGGATGAGGCTCGTCCCGTCCCCGAGGTAGCGGATATAGGCTTCCCACGGCTCCCCGGCGGCGTAGCCGATCTCGAGCCGCTCCCCTGCCGGGAGCAGCAGACGTTCAGCCGTCCTGCGGCGGCTTTCGGCAAATGCTGCCGCAAAGACCGGTTCCAGCCCCCCTGGCGGGATGACGAACGAGTTCATGTACGTCCGGTAACGAGCGGAAAGATCGCCGTTTCCGGGGAGACTGGCATCGAGCACTGCATGGAGGCCACCGTACCAGTCGGGGTCGTCACCCGTCGCTGCGATTCCGTAGAGCGCCTCAACCTCGGCATCGAAGGTGGTGCTCTCCCCCGCGAGAATTGCCGCACGGGCTTCGAGCGCCCGGATCATCTCCCGGAGATGGCTGCGACGCATGCGCCCGGCACCGTCCAGACGGTCGGGGTCGATCCTGTCCAGGGTGGCAAGGAGGTCTGCGGCGTACCCGGCGATGCGGTCCGGCGGGACCGTAACCATGAGCGCCTCGTCCCGCACCGCCGCCGGGCCGAAATAAGCATCCACGAACGCCGGATCGTGTGCCCCGAGCCAGAGCGCGCATTTGACGTAAAATCGCGCCACGGCGTCCATATCCCTGGCCTCGGCGGCGTTCTTCCCGGTGTAAGTTGAAGGCTCCATCCATCACCTCCTGCTAGATTATGCGCCCCACGGCTACTTAACCGCCGTGATCCGCATCCGCCGACAGAGGGTTTAACCGGTTCCGCGCCAACCTCTGGAGTGATGCACGAGTCGCTCCGGCAGGTCGTCCACCTCATCTTCGGTCTCGGGATCGCGGGTTTCGTCCTCCTCTTCGACCGCGATCTCGTCCTCTCCGTCCTCGTGCTCGCTCTCTTCGCGGGGTTCATCCTCTCCGACGCCATCTCCCGGGGCTACACCATTCCGGTCGTCTCGCCGATCATCGCGGGCCTCGAGCGGCGCGACGCCGCCCCCGGGAAAGGAGCGCTCTTCTTCGCTCTCGGAGCCCTCTTCTGTATTGCTTTCTTTGCAAAAGAGGTCGCCTTCATGGGGCTCGTCGTGCTCTCGCTCCTCGACAGCGTCACCACCCTTGCCGGCGTCCGGTTCGGCAGAACCCGGATTTATAATCACAAATCGCTCGAAGGCACGCTCGCCGGGTTCGCGGCGACGGCGATCGTGCTCTCTCTCCTCGTCCCGCCCACAATAACTCTCGCGACCGCGGCGGCTGCGGCCGTCGCCGAACTGGCGAGCCCTGTTGACGACAATCTCGTCGTTCCGGTCGTTGCCTGCATCGCCCTCACGCTGCTGCTCTGAAAGCGTTGAACCGCCCGGTTCAATCATTGTATATACGTCTGTTCCCGATCTCTCTTCCACCAGAGGTGAGGATCGATGAAACGCATCGTTTCAGCAGCCATGATCGTCTTCCTCCTTCTTCCTGGGTTCGCGGCCGCCGCTTCCGGCGCCCACGACGACCCGGGGGGAGCACAGGCCGGGTATGGCGCGGTAAACGCGACGCCCGCGGGGGAGCAGCAGGTGAGGATCGAGGAGAACAGAACCGTCCGTGCGGAAGAAGGCAGTGAAACCGCCGGGGAGAGAGTGCAGCAGCGGGCTGCGGAGCATACGCCCCTCCACCCGGGAGATGGCGCTTCCGATCGGGACCGTGTCAGGCTCGCCGTCCATGCCCTGCTCGCCGCCGGGAACCGGACCGGCGGCATAGGAGAGAACGTCTCCGCCATCGCCCGGGAGATCAACAACTCGGTCGAGAAGACTGTCCGGGCCGAGGAGCAGATCCGGGCCCGGCATGGGTTCATGCGGTTCCTCTTCGGTGGCGATGCGGAAGCCGCCCGGTTGATTGAGGAGGAGGCGCAGCGGAACCGGGAGCGGGCCGCGGAACTCGGATACCTGATCGGGAACTGCACCTGCGACGACGCAACCCGGACGATGCTCCAGGACCAGGTCCGGACGATCGAACAGGAGCAGGACCGGCTGAGCGTTCTTGCGAGCGAGGAGATGCAGGTTCGCGGCCTCTTCTCCTGGCGGTAAGGTCCCCCGGTCTTTTACTCCCGCTCTTTTTCCCGCCCGCAAAGCCCGAGCCGGTTGCACTCCGGGCAGGTGGTGAAGATCCCGCAATCGGAGCAGTCCTCACCGGTGCAGGGCTGAACCCGGATCGTGACGTTCGTCCGGGGGAACTCCTGCTTGACGTCGGCCTCCACGCGCTTCACGACTCCGTACGCCTCTTCGAGGGTTGCGGTTCGCGGGACGACCAGGTGAAAGTCCACGAACCTGTTCGGTCCCGACCGGCGGGTCCGGAGCCGGTGGAAACCGATGACGTCCGTGCAGTGCTCGCTGATGATCTCCCGTATCCGGTTCTCCTCGTCGGCGGGGAGGCTTCTGTCGACGAGATCTTCGAACGAGCGCCGGATGAGATCGAAGGCCGCCCGCAGGATGATGGCGGCGACCGCGAGCGCAACGAGCGCATCGAGCACCACAAGACCGGTCAGCCGGATCAGGACGAGCCCGATGACGACCCCGGCGGAGGTATAGACGTCCGTCCGGAGGTGCCAGGCGTCGCTCTCGAGCGCGATCGATTCGGTCTCCTTCGCCACCGTCATCAGCCGGGAAGAGACGTAGTAATTTACTCCGGCCGAGAGCAGCATGACGGCGATACCGAGCCCGAGCCCCTCGACGTTCAGTGTCTCCTCGCCACCGAGGAGGTTTCTCGCCGCTTCGTTGATGATCAGGAGAGCCGCCGCGAGGATCAGGACCGCCTCGAGAAGCCCCGATATGCTCTCGTACTTCCCGTGCCCGAAGGTATGGCACTCGTCGGGGGGCCGGGCCGACTGGCGAACCGAGAAATAGGCGATGCCCGCGGCAACGAGGTCGATGGCGGAGTGGATCGCTTCGGAGATGATACCGACCGATCCGATGGAGACGCCGACGGCGAGTTTCGCCGCGACGAGAAACGTGTTCGATACGACCGAGAGGCGTGCGGTCTTCTCTTTGAGCATACCCTCCTGTTCTCCCGGAACGACCGCCGACATACCTGATGAGTGTTCACCCTCCCCCGGGATAGGGTTTACGTGCCGGAGGATTCCCGGACGGTGCAGCCCGACCGTCCCCTCAATCGACCGTGAGGATAATGAGCGAGTCGGTTCCCTCGCGCCCGGGAGAGACCCCCTCGGTCAGCACCACGCGCTCACCGGGCGAGATCAGCCCCGAGTCCCGGATCGAGTCGAGGATCGCCCCGTGCCAGTATTCCTTTTCGCTCCGGATCAGGAACGGGCTTACCCCGTAGGAGAACGCCAGGAACTTGAAGGTGCTCGGGTTCCGGGTGAACGCGAGGATCCAGGCCCCGGGCTTGAACCGGGAGATGTTCCTCGGGGTGCTCCCGGAGCGGGTGGGGGTCAGCACGTAGCGGATGCCGAGCGCGTCCAGCGCCTCGATGACGTTTAATGAGACGACATCGTTGACGGTGATCTCCTCGCGCCCTTTTCCGCGCCGGAAGTAATCGAGCGGGGTGCACCCGGCCCCGACGAGGAAGCGCTTCTCTTCGGTCGACCGGGCGATCTTCGCCATCATCGCGACCGTCTCGACCGGATACTTCCCGATCGACGTCTCCTCGGAGAGCATGACGGCATCGGTGCCGTCGAGGATGGCGTTCGCGACGTCGGTCACCTCCGCCCGGGTGGGCCGGATGTTGTCGGTCATCGACATCAGCATCTGGGTGGCGGTGATCGCCGGCCGGCCGAGGACGTTGGCTTTCTGGATGATCCGCTTCTGCACCGTGGGAACGTCCTCGATGGGCGTCTGGACGCCGAGATCCCCTCTGGCGATCATGACTCCGTCGGCCTCCCGGAGGATCTCGTCGACGTTTGCAAGCGCCTCCTGCCGCTCGATCTTTGCGATCACCCGGATGGACTTTCCGGACCGGGCGGCATACTCCCGGGCCTTCCGGATATCCTCCGCCCGCTGGATGAAGGATATGCTGAAGATGTCGAGCCCCTCGGCAAGCCCGAACTCGATGCACTCGAGGTCGCGTTCGGTCAGGGCGCTGACCGCGAGGATCCCCTCGCCGCCCACGAGGCTCATCCCCTTGCGCGAGAGGAGGGGGCCGCCGACGATCACCGTCGCCCGGACGTCCCTTTCGCCGACCTCGTCGACCCGGATCTGGAGGAACCCGTCGCTGAGATAGATGGTGCTCCCCGCCGAGACCAGCTGCGGGAACTGGTCGAAGTCGACGGGGATCAGGGAGGGATCGGTCGATGCCGGGCCGGAGACAAGGGTGACGGTCTCGCCCTTCTGGAGCATCATGGGCTCTTCTGCGAGGGTGCCGACCCGGATCTTCGGTCCCGGCAGGTCGAGCAGGATCGTGACCGGGAGCCCCGTATCCTCCGCGGCGGTCCGGATATTTCGGATGTTCTCGCGGTGCTCGTCGAACGATCCGTGGGAGAGATTGAGCCGGGCGACGTTCATGCCGGCGAGGATCATCCGGGCGAGCGTCTCCCGGGAGCGCGATGCGGGCCCGATGGTACAGACGATCTTTGTTTTATGGTCGGGCAGGCTCATCCGCTTCCGTTTCGCCTGCTCGGATATCCGGTGCAGCACCTCTTCGAGCATCATGAAGTACCCTCGGGCATCGGCACCGGATTAACCTTCTCCCCCGGGGCGGACGGTTGCCGGAAAAACGGGTCTAACGAGGTTACGGAGTTCCCGGAAGACGTTACGATTCCTGTTATTCCGGAACGCTCTCACGGCCGGGTCGAGGGCTCACGGCTTCTCCTACCGGGGTCACCGCGAGCGTCCTCCCGCTCTCGGCGCTGTACTCCCCGATACGGCGGTGGACGTGCTCGACCATGCCCCCGGTGGTGATGATGAGCGAGTTCTCCCCGATGAGGGCTTTTAAGATGCACTTGTCGATGACGCCGTAGGTGTAGTCGAGGAGGATCCGTTCCCGGTTGGCGAACTCCTTCGCGCGGGTGCCCATCGCCCCGACGTGCTCGACCGTCCCGTGCTCCACGAGTGCCCGCACCTCGTCGCCGGTGATCAGGTCGGCGTTGCAGAGGTATATCCTCCCGGTTCCGTTCCTGGCCGGAGTGTTGCCGTGCATCGCCCGCTCGATCCGGTCGGTGAACTCGAGCACGCTTTTCGGGGGGACACCCCGGTCGATGACGCGGCGCAGATCGAGTTCGTTGTAGAGGTCGAGGAGAGCGGGGGGTTTCAGCCTGGCGGCTGCGAGGAGGTTGTGGTCGGAGAAGACCTCCTCCGGCGCCCCCCGGGCGAGGACGCCCCCCCGCTCCATGAGGATGACCGAGTCGGCCCAGCGATAGGCGAGTTCGACATCGTGGGTGGATACGAGCACCGTCCGGCCGCCGGAGGCGAGTTCGTCGAGGAGTTCCATCACCTCCTCCGAACTTGCGGGGTCGAGCGCGGAGGTCGGTTCATCGAAGACGAGAACCTCGGGCTGCATCGCGAGGATGCCGGCGATGGCGACCCGTTTCTTTTCGCCGCCGGAGAGGTGGTGGGGCGGCCGCTTCTCGTAGCCCCGGAGCCCGACGTAGCCGAGCGCGTCCCGCACCGCCTGCCGGACGGCGTCGGGGGGGAGGCCGAGGTTCACCGGCCCGAAGGCCACGTCTTGCTCGACGGTCGGGGCGACTATCTGGACGTCGGGGTTCTGGAAGACGAACCCGACCCGGCGGCGGAGGTCGCGAAGGCTCCGGTTGTCGTAGGCGAGCGGCCGGCCCTCGAACCTGATCACGCCGGAGGCCGGACGGAGCATCCCGTTGAGCATCAACAGAAGCGTCGATTTCCCGGCTCCGTTCGGACCGACGAGGGCAGTCTTCGAGCCCGCCTCGATCCGGACGCTCACCCCGGCGAGCGCGGGGGGGCTGTTTTGGTAGGCGTAGGCAACGTTCTCGGCCTCAAGCAGCGGTGTCGTCATATGATTACCAGGCCCCCGGTGGATAGCGAGACCGCGAGGACTGCCGAGAGGTAGAAGAGGCCGCACGCGAGCGCGGGAACCGATATCGGCCGGGTCTCGCCGGGCATGCCGAACCTGCCGTCGTAGCAGCGTGCATCCATTGCGAGCATAAGCGCCTCGCCGCTCTCCCACGTCCTGATGAAGAGTGCTCCGGCAAGCATCCCGAACGAGCGCACCGATTCCCGGAACCTGCCGTAACCGAGCCGCATCACCTGCGAACGATAAATCTGGCCCGCCTCCTCGATCAGGATGAAGATGAACCGGTAGGTGAGCATGGCAAGATCGATGAGGACGGCCGGAACCCTGAGTCTTTGGAGGATGTCGAAGATCTCGGTCATCGGCGTCGTGAGCGCGATGAAGTAGAGCGAGCACATCCCCCCGAAGACCCGCGCGAGGAGGAGGAGGGCGAGGTTCGCGCCGTCCGCCGTGATTGCGAGGGGCAGATCGGGGACTTCGAGGAGCACCGTTCCGCCTGCGGTGATGAAGAGGATCGCGGCGATGCTCATCAGTGAAAACGAGACCGGGACGAGGAGGAGCTTCGCGTAGAATCGTGCCGGGATCTTTGCAAGAGCGAGGACGGCGGCGGTCATCGAGGCCGCGACGAGCAGGGGCGCGACGGGACCCGGCGAAGAGACGCAGAGGAGGATGCTCGCAGTCCCGATGAAAAGTTTGAGCCCCGGGCTTGTCTCCCGGAGGTTATTGGTCTGGGCAAAGTCTTCGAGCACCTCGTACATTGCGTCTCCCCCTATCTGTTTGCGGGACTGCCGGAAAAATCAGGCGGCCTTCCTGTTGCCCCGCCAGTAACCGAAGATGTAACCGATGATCACGGCGCCGATGGCGGCCTGCAGGGCAAAGAGGAGCGACTCGATCTCACCGCTCGGGGGCTCCCAGAAGGGCTCGATCCAGGGCTCGTAGCCGGAGGCTTCGATGAGCCCGGCGGCCTCGCCGTCGGCCCCGCCCCAGGCTTCCTCCCCGTCGCCGAGGGTGGCCTGTATCGCGGCGTCCTGAAAGAGAAAGACGGCGGCGAAGATGACGATGAGCGCGGCGACCGCGATCTCCATGCCGTACTTCATACCGCGGCCTCCCGGAGTTTCTGGACGGTGCTCTCGGAGAGGAGGTTTAACCGCGTGAGGATCTCGGGTTTGAGCTGGACGATGTACTTGAAGACGAGCATGATGATCGCGCCCTCGATGATGGCGAGCGGGACCTGGGTTACGGCGAAGATCGCGGCGAAGGCCGTGAATGCGCCGAGGAATCCGACGGTCCCCGGGAAGGCGAGCGCGAGCTGGACCGCGGTGACGACGTAGGTGACGAGGTCCGCAAGGGCAGCGGCGATAAAGACCGTGGCGTAGGTGTTCGCACCCGCCCGGGTTCCGGCCTTATAGACGAGATAGGCGACGGCCGGGCCTGCGATCCCCATCGAGAAGACGTTTGCCCCGAGGGTGGTGATCCCGCCGTGCGCAAGGAAGATCGCCTGGAAGACCAGAACGATCAGCCCGAGGACGGCGGCGATGCAGGGGCCGAAGAGGATGCCCCCGAGCCCCGTCCCCGTGGGATGGGAGCAGCTCCCGTTGAACGATGGGATCTTGAGGGAGGAGAGGACGAAGACGAAGGCGCCTGCGACCGCGAGGAGCGGCAGGGTTTCCCGCCTCTCCCGCACGAGTTTGTTCAGCTGGTACAGTCCGATGGCCACGAAGGGCAGGGAGATGAGAATCCAGATCTCCCACCAGGGGCTTGGTAAGAATCCTTCCATGATGTGCATGATATCACCGGTGGCTGCCGCCGCGAAGGCAAGCAGAACAACTTTGTTTTATGTAAGGCAAATTAATTTGATGTACCCTGGTTATCCCCGGTCATATTTATCTTCTGCGGTATTCAACACTAGAGGAACGTTATGCGCCATATTCCAGTGATTGTCATCGCGGGAACCCACAGCGGCTGCGGCAAGACCACGCTTGCAAGCGGCCTGATGGCGGCGCTCGCCGCCCGGGGGCTTGCCGTCCAGCCATTCAAGGTGGGCCCGGACTTCATCGATCCCACGCACCATTCAGCCATCTGCGGCCGAACGTCGCGCAACCTCGACCCGTTCATGATGGGGGAGGCAGGGGTGCGGGAGACGTTCGTCCGGGCCTCTGCCGGGGCCGACATCGCCGTCGTCGAGGGCGCGATGGGACTCTTCGACGGGCTCGAAGGAACCGATACCGCGAGCACGGCGCATGTCGCGAAGATTCTCGACGCCCCGGTTCTTCTGGTGGTTGACGCAGGGGGCGCGTCGCGGAGCGTCCATGCCATGATCCGGGGCTACGCGGGGTTCGATCCGGCCGTCCGGATCGCCGGAACCATCCTCAACCGGATCGGGAGTCCCCGCCACCTCGCCATGATCGAGGAGACGAAAAGCCTCCCGGTCTACGGGGGAATCCCGCGGCGAAAGGATCTTGTTGTCGAAAGCCGGCATCTCGGGCTCGCGATGGCGGCGGAGACGGGACTGATGGCGCGGTTCGGCGCGGTGGTGGAGGAGACGTGCGATCTCTCCGGGGTCATCGACCTCGCCCGGTCGGCCCCGGCCCTCCCGGCACCGGCGGAGAGCCCCGCCCGGCCGGAGGCGGAAGTCCGGATCGGTGTCGCCCGTGATGCTGCGTTCTGCTTCTACTATGCCGATAACCTCGATCGGCTCGTGCGGGCCGGGGCAGAACCGGTCTTCTTCTCGCCGATGACCGACCGGCTCCCGGACGTGGACGCCCTCTATCTCGGGGGCGGTTACCCGGAGCTCCACGCGGAAGCGCTCTCCTCATCCCGGTGCCGGGAAGATGTCCGCCGGGCGGCCGATGACGGCATGCCCGTCTACGCCGAGTGCGGCGGTCTCGTCTACCTCACCGACCGGCTCACGACCGGTGAGGGCGACTACCCGATGGCCGGCGTTCTCCCGGCGGCGGCGGAGATGACGGACCGCATCCAGGCCCTCGGATACGTCGAGGCCCGGGTCGCCGGGGCCGCACCGGTCCTTGCCCCGGGCTCGGCCTTCCGGGGCCACGAGTTCCACTATTCACGCCTTGACTGTGATCCCGACGCCCGGTTTGCCCTGGAACTCCTCCGGGGACGGGGAATCGACGGCGGCCGCGACGCGCTTACCGCGCAGAACGCGATCGGACAATATACCCATGCTTACTTCCCGGAGGGGTTCGCCGAACGACTGGTCGAGGCGGCCGGAGCATACCGGCGGACGTAAGGGGATGTTGCGGTCTCCCCCACGGCCGCCGGCGCAAAAAAAAGGTGTCAGGCGGTGACGATGATCGTCCCGGTAATCCCGGTTGTCAGTGACTGGTAGGTGTAGTTGTCGACGCCGTTGAAGGTGTAACTATAGGAGTCGCCCGGCGCAAGCAGACCGGATTCGAAGAATCCCGTTGGCCCGGTCGGCGATACGGTCTGGTTGGTGGAGGCGTCGTTGGTCCATCCCACCGTGGTGCCGACAGGGACCGTGAGCGTGTTCGGCACGAATCCGCTGTCGGTGATGGAGATGGTCTCGTCAGCGACGACGGCCGCCGCCGCCGGCGTTCCCGGTGGGGTCTCCGTCACACCTGCGGCAACGGTCGTTGCGGTTGCTGCCGGTGTCTCTGTCCCCATCGGTGTCTCCGTCTCCATTGTCATCGTGGTCGCGGTTGCCGCCGGCGTCTCTGTCTCCATCGGTGTCTCCGTCTCCATCGGGGTTTCGGTCTCCATCGGTGTCTCTGTCATTGCCGGCGTCTCTTCTTCTGTCTCCATCGGGGTCTCGGTGAGTCCCGGTGTCGTACCGGGTGTCACCGTCTCGTTGCCCGCTGGCTGCACACACCCTGCGATCATGATGCTCGCGATCACCATGAGGGCAAGGATACCAAACATCCTCTTCATGTGATGGACGATGCTTCTTGGCGTAAATAAACTTTACCCCTCGCAGGAAAACCGGAATACGTGGTTTAAATCCGTCGCAGCAGCACCATGCCCGGCCGCCCCGGTATCGGGGTTGTCCCATAGGGCCCCTGACCCGGTACGTCCTTCACGGCTCCCCTGAGACGAAACAAACGGCATTATACCCTGGCTGCAGTACGCCGCCGGGACGCCCGATCCCGGCCGGCCGGCACCGGAGCGGGATGGAGTTCCCGCCTCTGGACACCTCAGGGGTTCGGGGGAGAGGGGGCCGCACCGACGGGACGTCGCACCGCGTGCTCGCCGGCGTTCGATCCTTCCTCCCGCCCGGCTGAAGGTATTTATAGCCGGGCACGGATAGGGGGCTCTATGGAGGCACCGGGCAGGCGCAGATTCGGGAAGACCGGGCGGGAGGTCACCGCCGTGGGGCTCGGGGGAGAAGGTGTCCTCAGGACCTATGGACGGCACGCGGAAGCGGAGGCCGTCATCATGGAAGCGCTCGGTCAGGGGATCACCTATTTCGACTCGGCGAAGGCCTACGCGGGGAGCGAGGACTATTACGGCGAGGTCTGGCGGAACCGCCCCGACCTCCGGGCACCGGTATTCCAGGCAAGCAAATCAGCGAGCCGGGCGCACGCGGACGCCGAGACGGATCTAGAGGAAACTCTCCAGAGGATGGGCATCGAGACCCTCGACCTCTGGCAGATCCACGATATCCGGTCTTTCCCCGATATCCGGGAGATCGAGGGGCCGTCCGGTGCCCTCGAAGCGTTCGTCGAGGCGCGGGAGTCCGGCGTCGTCCGGCATATCGGGGTGACGGGGCACCACGACCCGGACGTCCTCGCGCACGCGGTCGAGAACTGGCCGGTCGACGCCGTGATGATGCCAGTAAATCCCGTTGAGGGGGCGCTCGGTGGGTTTCTCGATGGAGTGCTTACGACCGCGAGGGAGCAGGGGGTCGCGGTCATCGGGATGAAGGTGCTCGGCGGGTCGAATTACCTCGTCCCCGATGCCGGGGTGACGCCTGACGTCCTTGTCCGGTATGCCCTTTCCCGGGAGATCACCGTCGCGATCGTCGGCTGTTCGACGCCCGCGGAGGTGCAGGCGCTCGCCGCCGCCGGCCGGAGCGGCCCTCTGCCCGACGACGAAGCGGCGGCGCTCGTCGAAGCGTTCCGGCCTCATGCCCGCGAGCTTGCCTACTACCGCGGATTCCGGTGAGGCGGTTCCGGCAAAATCTTCTTCTGCAACCGATATAACCCGGCGGCGCGAACCTACGGGGGGAGAGCAGTTCTCGATATGGAGATGAGACTATATGACGACCGAAAAACCGCACCGGCTCCGCACCTTCCGGAACCGCATCGCCGCATCGCCGGACGCGATCCTCGTGCTGGTCGTGCTCGTCATCTTCATGGACATGCTGATCTATGGTCTTCTCATCCCGGTCTTCCCTCAGTATGCCCCCCGGCTCGGTGTGGGCGAATCGGTCATCGGGATCATCTTCGGGGTCTACGCCGCCATGCTCCTCCTCTTCTCCATCCCGATGGGCCTCCTCTCCGACCGGGTGGGCCGCCGCCCTCTCATCGTCGCCGGGATGCTCCTCCTCGCTCTCGCGACTGCTCTCTTCGGCTTCTCGACCACGATCACCCACCTGGTTGCCGCCCGGACTGTTCAGGGGGTCTCGGCCGCGGCCACCTGGTCGGCGGGGCTTGCCCTCCTCGCCGATACCTGCGACCCCGCCCGGCTCGGGGAGAAGATGGGCGTCGCGCTCTCGGCGGTCGGGGTCGGGACAATCCTCGGGCCGGTCGCCGGCGGGCTGCTCTTTGAGTATGCGGGCTACACCGCCACCTTCCTCATCCCGGCGGCGCTGGCGGCCTCCGTCGGCCTCGCGGTCCTCGCCGTACCGGTGCGCACCTGCAGGCGGGAGAGCGGCGCACGCCGCTCCGCGATGATGCCCGGGGGGGCCCTTCTGCCGCTCGCCGCCTGTGCGGTCGTGATCGTCGCGGTCTCCGGGACGTACGGCGTCTTCGACCCCTACCTCCCGGTCTACCTGCATACGGTCTTCTCTGCGTCCCCGGCGACGATCGGGTTCGTCTTCGCGGTGCTGGCGGTTGCGGCCATCCTCGCCCAGCCGGTTGCAGGAAGGATCTACGACCGGTACGGCGGCAGCCGCTACCTCATCGGCGGCGGCCTTCTCCTCTCGGGGGGTGCGATCGTCGCCGCAATGCAGGCGGGTGCCCTCCCGCTCACCGCCGTCGCCGTCTTCGTGCTGGGGATCGCGCTGAGCTGCGCCCTGGTGCCGACAATGCCGCTCCTCGCCGATATCTACCGCGACCACGGCTCGCAGGGCGCTGCATACGGCATGTACAACACCTTCTTCGCCGTAGGGCTCTCGGCAGGGCCGTTCGCGGGAGCCATCCTCGCCGGCCGGTGGCCGCTGCCGGCGATATTCCTCCTGCTGGCGGGGTTCCTCGGGGTTACGGGAATCCTGAGCTGGCTTGCCGTCGGGAAGCTGGCGTGGCGGTGAGTTACGTTCTTCATGCCGCCGGTCGACAGGTATTGCGATGTTCCCGGAATTCTTCCGTCGGTACGCACCCGAACTGTTGATCGCCTTCTTCGGTCTCATCTTCCTGGTTGCGGCCTTCGGGGAGGTCGGCGGGGAAGCGGGAGCGTTCCTCACCTCCGCGCTCGACGTGGCGCTCTTCGTCATCCTTGCCATGCTCGTCTATCTCGCCGGAACCCGGCACCCTGCGTTCCGGTGGGCCGCCGTCCTCTGGCTCCTGATCGTGGTGGCCGGGCTTGCGGCCATTGCGGCGGGGTTCGGAGTCATAGCAATCCTGCCGGCCGAGATGCTCGAGGCCGAGGAGATCGATCCGGAGACGGTCGACCTTGCCATGGCCGCGGAGGTTGCGCTTCTCCTCCTCGGCGTCTTTGTTGCGGGGCTTGCAAGCCTCATCGGGCTCTCCCGCCGGTTCAGGGGGTGGCTTGCAGGGTATCTCCCGTTCGATCCGGACTCGCTCCTCCATACGGTCGCGCTCGTGGTCATCCTCGCCATGATCCTCATCCCTCCCGTGCCGCTCCTTGTCACAGGGGTTCCGCCCTTCCTCTCGGAGCCGTTCCTCGACCTCCTGCTCGAGTCCGGAGATCTCTTCGCGGAGTCGGTCACGCTGAACGCCTACACCCTCTTCTGGACGCTCATCGGCTCGTTCTTCATCGCCGGAGCGTTCGTCCGCCGGTCGCCCCGCGAGACCCTGGAGCGGCTCGGGCTCGTCCGCCCGACGGCGAAAGAGGTTGCTTTTGCCGTCGGTGCGGGTCTCGTGCTCGTCGCCGTATTCCACTTCATCGATCTGGCGCTCGCCGTGCTCGTGGGCTGGCTCGGCCTTCCGGTCACCGACATGGAGGCCGTCAACCTGCTCTTTGCCGGAGCGCTCACGCTCCCCGGGATCATCGTGGCATCCGTCGCGGCGGGGTTCGGCGAGGAGGTGAGCATCCGCGGTCTGCTCCAGCCCCGGTTCGGCATCCTTCTTCCGGCGCTCCTCTTCGCGTCGCTCCATGCGTTCCAGTACAGCTGGGACGGTCTCATATCGGTCTTCCTTGCGGGGATTCTATTCGCCTACATCCGGCAGTATACGAACACGACGACGTCGGCGATCACGCACACCGTCTACGATCTCGTGCTCTTCTCGATGCTGATGGTCGGGATGTCGATCTGACGCGGGGGATTCCCGGGATACCCTTTTCAGGACGAACTCGTCGTAAAATGCCTCTGCCGGGGGGAGAACCCCCCTCTCAATGCCCGATATGGTCCCCGGCGCAGAATGGCTTATTCCGCGATCTCCCGCACCCGCACAGGGTAACCCGGTTTCTGATCGTGTAGGTCCTTCCGTCGGCGGACTCGATCGGGATCCCGCCGCGAACCCAGAGCGGCCCGTATTCACCCCTGGCCGGATTCTCGATCACGACGACGGATCTCTCAAGAGCGGGTTCGATCGTCTCACCGGTCTGCCGGTCACGGAGAACGAGCCGGCCGGAGGGACAGTTGCACGCTTCGTCTATCGCCGTGTCCCGGGCGTCCGGGATATCGGACCGCTCCGTGAGGTTCCAGATCCCCCCTGCCCGCAGGCAGAACCGTGCGTGCGCACAGAGCCCTTCATAATCGGCCAGCTCCAGTTTCGGCCCTCTGATGATGGTGGGATTCTCAAGATACGGTTCATCCCCGGCAGTTTCAGTACCGTTAAAGTGAACCTTCGCATGCGTCCCGTCGCAAAAGGGTTTGTTCTTCGAATGCCCGCAGCGGCACAGGGCATATTCTTCCTGCAGGGGATACTCCCGTACCTTTTGCCATGAACGGCAGTCGCCCCTTTCATCGCTGGCGATCTCCATCACCATGAGCGGGACACTCCCGGTCACGATGTACGGGCCATTCCTGCTCACCCGGATCTTCATGGTATCATCCCCGGTAGCTCTTCTGTATGTTAACCTGTGGGTGAAGGGGACCTGACCGGCGAGTCCTCATGCGAAACGGGCAGATAATCCGGCACAATCCAGAGAATTGCGATCGGAATCTGCAGGGAGTCTGCGTGAAAAATCTGATAAAAGAATCAACCTTGTGTTAAAACGCTGAGGGGGAGATTTGAACTCCCGAGGGGCTCAACGCCCCACGGGCTTTCCAGGCCCGCGCCCTACCGGTCTAGACTACCTCAGCCCAGATGTGCATCATTAGTTGGCGGTGTATTCTATTAATATTAGCTCCCGGCGTGCGTCTTCCAGCCGCGGGGGTAGGTTCCGGGCTGCATCAGGACGGTGGTGGGCGCGACGACGAACCCCGGCTCTCCGGGCTTCAGCGCCGACGAAGCGACGAGGGCTCTCCCGAGCCCCACGAGTTCGCCGCGCTCTGTCACTATCGCGACCGTC
This sequence comes from Methanoculleus sediminis, assembly GCF_001017125.1. Classification (GTDB taxonomy): domain Archaea; phylum Halobacteriota; class Methanomicrobia; order Methanomicrobiales; family Methanoculleaceae; genus Methanoculleus; species Methanoculleus sediminis. Next base: position 343,278 of record NZ_JXOJ01000001.1, read on the forward strand.
TCGCCTTTTGCAAACCCGCCCTCCTTCCCGACGACCCCCACCCCGGCAAGCACCGCACCGTGGCAGACGGCGTCGACGGCGGTGTCGCGGACGACGACCTTCGCGAGATCGGCGACGGCGGCCGCCGCGGGGAAGATCATCTTTTGCAGGTGTTCGGGGTCGCCCTCCCGGGCTGCTCTCGCGGCATCGGCGAGTTCGTGGAGGGTGACGGCGGCGGTCTCGTCGAACGATCCCGAGCGTAGCCTCCGGAGTTCCTCCATGTGGGCGCAGACCCCGAGCGCGTAGCCGAGGTGAACGCAGAGCGTCCGGATGTAGGTTCCGGCATCGCACCTGACCCGGAAGAGGACGAGCCTGCCGTCCATGTCCAGGATCTCGATCTCCTGGATCTTCCTGATCCGGAGGTTCCTCTTCACGGCGCTCTTTCTCGGCGGCCGCTGGTATATCCGGCCGGTGAACTCCTCCGCCGCCCGTTCAACGGCCTCCCGGGAGGCGTCGCCGTGAAGGCGCATCAGGCAGACGTACTCCTTGTTGTGCGAGAGGAGGACGGGGGCGAGCCGGACGGCCCCGCCGAACATGACGATGAGCACCCCGGAGACCTGCGGGTCGAGCGTCCCGGCGTGGCCCACCCGGCGCCCGAGGATATCCCCGACCCAGGCGGTCACCTGGTGGCTGCTCGGCCCCCGCGGCTTGTCGACGACGACGATCCCGGATTCGGGAACGGAACCATTCTGGCCGGTCAACGAGCTCACCTGCCTCCCGTGTGGCGGTTCAGCGTTTCAAGCGTTCCTGCGAGCGACCCGTCCCCGACGACCGCCGGAGGATGCCCGCCGGCCCGCATGGCATCCGCGGTGATCTCGCCGATGGCGACGAGGAGCAGGTCGTCGCGGGACCGCCAGCGGGCCTCCCGGTAGGACATGGCGCTCGTGAAGAGGACGGCGTCGGCGCCGTCAAGCGTGAGTTCGGCGCCCGTGGGAGCGAGGGCGTACACCCGCTCCTCCCGGACCGTTCCCCCGGCCGCGGCGATCGCGTCGAGGAGGCCCGGGTTCGGGACGTCGGCCCGCGGAATCCCGACCGTCCGGCCCCGGAGCCAGTCCCCGAGGTAGGGGGCGAAGTCACGGGAGTAGAACGTGGGGAGGACTTCCGCCTCGATCCCGAATCCCCTGAGGACTTCGGCGGTCCTGGGCCCGATCGCGATCACCCGCGGCCACCGCTCGAGTTTCGGTCCGACGACCGCGGCGGGGAGGGCGCTTGAGAAGAAGAGGCAGTCGAACTCCCCGCGGTGGACGGCCTCGACGAACGTATCGATCCGGTCGGGCCGTAGCTCCGCCCGGAGCGGCGAGACCGTGTAGCAGTCGTGACCATACGTCGCGCAGAGGGCGCGGTCTCCCGCCGCCTTGTTCTCGAGCCGGGTGATGGCGATCTTCATCGCTACAACCTTCGTCCCGGTGGAATATGACTGTATCGTGGGAGACGATTCGGTTGGTTTATCCCCGGCTGTTCCAACCGATAATTATCGTGCTCTCCGGTATCGTGCTCGGGGCCGCCGTCGGTATCGGCTGCGGCGCCGTGAGCGGCCTCGTTCCCGGCATCCATGCGAACACCATGGCAGGCGTCCTCCTCTCGCTCCAGGTGCTCCTGCTCGCCTGGTTCGACCCGGTAGTCGTCGCTTCAGCGATGTTCTCCACCCTCGTTACGCACACGTTTCTCGATAACGTCCCGGGCACGTTCCTCGGCATCCCCGACGCCGACACCTCGCTTGCGGTTCTGCCCGCGCACGCCCTCTGTCTCGAAGGGCGGGGAGAGGAGGCCGTCCGGATATCCGCCCTCGGGAGCGCCGTCGGCGTCGCCCTCTCGCTCCCGCTCGCGCTGGCTTTCGTCCTGGTGCTCCCCGCCCTCCAGCCGGCGATCGACTGGGGGATCGGCCTTGTCATCCTCGCCGTCGCCGGCTACCTCATCGTCGTCTCCGAGTCGCCGGGATGGGCGCTCGCGGTCTTCTCCGTCTCGGGGATCCTCGGGCTCTTCTCCCTCGGCTACGCGTTCCTCGCCTGGCCGGCGGGCGGCGAGTCCGGGGTGCTGATGCCCCTCCTCTCCGGGCTCTTCGGGGTCGCGGTCCTCCTCAAGGCGTCGCACGGGGCCATGCCTGCACAGCGCTTCACAGGCATCGAACTCCCCCGGGGTGCAGTCCGGCGAGGCTCCCTGCTCGGTTCGGCTGCCGGCGCTCTCGTCGGCTGGCTCCCCGGCCTCTCGAGCGCCACGGCGAACGCACTTCTCACCTCGGTCGTCGGTTACGACTCCAACCCCCGGGAGTATATCCTTGCGACCAGCGCCGCGAACACCGTGAACGCCTTCCTCGGGCTTGCGGCGTTCTACGCCGTATCCCGGACGCGGAGCGGGGTGATGGCGGCGATCGGAGCGCTCGAGGAGATCCCGCCGGCCACTGCCGTCCTCCTTGCGGGCACAATGGCCGCGGCCGGCGCCTATCTCCTGACCGTTCTCCTATCGTCGATGGCCGGCTGGTTCGGAGGGGTGAACGTCACGAACCTCAACTACGGCGTCATCGCTTTCGTCGTCCTCCTCTCCCTCTTCCTCTGCGGTCCGTTCGGGGGACTCGTTCTTCTCCTCGCAACGGCGGTCGGTTATGTGCCGACTCTCGTCAACGTCCGCCGGGTCTACTGCATGGGTGCGATCATGGTGCCCGTGATGGCCTACTCCTTCGGTCTCGCCTGACGCTCTTATATCGACTGCCTCCCAATACGGTACCATGCTACAGCGCTACTGGTTCGGGGACGTCGATGAGGAGGGGTGCCGGGCCGCCGGCACCGATCCGGCCGCGCTCGCGGAGCGTGCGGCCGCGCTCCGCACCGGTATGGATTCATTTGTCCCCATCAAATGGGAGATTGCCCGGGACTGCGGAGTCGTCCGGACCCGGGAGGAGTACGTCGACCTGCTCCGTTCCGTCTGCATCGCCCTTGCCCGAAAAAAGATCGTCCAATCATACCAGGGCCGGGACGTCGAGCTCCTCCAGATGGTCAGGATGCTCGACGAGCTCGACAACGTCATCAATCTTCTTCAGGAGCGTGCCGCGGAGTGGTACCAGGTCACGAACCCCTCGTTCTCCCGGAAATACCGCAGTCTCCCGGCGAAGAAGATGCTCGGGATCATCCGGAAGGGAGCGAGAGGAGGTCTCTCGGACGTCGCCGACGAGATCGACCGGCTCGCCGGGACGAGGAGCCGCCTGATGCGGGAGGTCTCGGCCCGTGCCGATGAGGTGATGCCGAATACGAGCGCTCTCATCGGCGGTCTGGTCGCGGCCCGGCTCCTCTCCAAAGCAGGGGGGCTTGAGACGCTCGCGAGGATGCCGGGGAGCACCATCCAGGTCCTCGGCTCGGAGCGGGCTCTCTTCTCACACCTCCGGGGCGGGACGCCGCCGCCCAAGCACGGGATCATCTTCCAGCACCGGCGGGTCCACAACGCGCCCAAAGACGTCCGGGGGCGGGTGGCCCGGGTGCTCGCGGCGAAACTCGCCATCGCCGCCCGGCTCGACTACTACCGGGGTGAGGCGGTGCCGGAGTTCCTCAAAGACGCCCAGGCGCGGATCGACGATGCGGGGGTCGAGGCATGATCCGGCTTGGGAACGTGCTGGTCTCGCCCGGCGAGGGCGGGGTCTACGGGGAGCGGACGCTCGACGGTTACCGGGTCTGGGACCCCTACCGGAGCAAGCTTGCGGCGCTCTACACCCTCGGCGGCGGGATCGAACTCACCCCCGACATGAGGGCGCTCTATCTCGGTGCGGCGAACGGGACTACGGTCTCCCATGTCGCCGACTACGTCGAGACCGTCTACGCGGTGGAGTTTGCGCCCCGGCCGATGCAGGATCTTCTCGAGGTGGCCCGCCGTAGGCGAAATATCGTCCCGATCATGGCCGACGCGAACCGCCCGGAGGAGTATGCGCCGTTCATGGAGGCGGTGGACCTCCTCTACCAGGACGTGGCGCAGCCCAACCAGGTCGAGATCGCGGAGCGAAACCTGGTCTTCCTCAAACCGGGAGGCCACCTCATCCTGATGCTCAAGACCCGGAGCGTGGACGTCCGGCGCGACCCGGCGGAGGTGCTCGCCGAAGCGCGGACCGGGCTTGAGAAGCGCCTCGATATCGCGGACGTCCGGTGGCTCGACCCCTACCACCACGATCATGCCGCGATCGTCTGCTCCCGCCGGGAGTAGTATATATTAGAAGGGAGGGCGACTCCTTCACATGGACCGGGTCGTCTTCAACCCCTTCTCCCCGCTGATGCTTCTTTTCTTCTTCGGACTGCTCGTTCTCTTTCTCCTCGCAGTCATCGTCTTTCCGATCCTTTTTTTGACGGCGATCGGTGCGACCTTCACGCGGCTCGGGTTCTCCTGGTGGCAGGCGCTCCTCATTCTCTTCCTGACGCTTGTCGGGAGTTTCATCAACATCCCGGTGAGCACGCTTGAGGGCCGGCCGGGAGTGCCGGTCTACGACCGCTACGCCGTGATGTACGGGCGGCTCTACCGCATCCCGCAGCAGACGCAGCGGACGGTGCTTGCGGTCAACGTCGGCGGCGCCCTCATCCCGGTGGCGATATCGCTCTACCTGCTCTACGAGTCGGTCGTGATCAGCGAAGGCTACCACCTCTTCGCCCTTGCGCTTGCCGGGGTCGCGGTCGTGACCGTCGTAACGAAACTCGTCGCCCGCCCGGTGCCGGGGCTCGGAATTGCGACGCCGTTCTTCATCCCGCCGCTCGCGGCGCTCTTTGCGGCGTTGATCCTCTCGCTCTTTGTGGGCGGCGTCCCGGCCGCGGCGGTGATCATCGCCTACGTGAGCGGGACGCTCGGCACCCTGATCGGGGCGGACCTCTTAAACCTCCACCATATCGCGGAACTGGGGGCGCCGACGGCAAGCATCGGAGGAGCGGGAACGTTCGACGGGATCTTCCTGACCGGGATCATCGCGGCGCTGCTGGCATGAGAGGTTATTGGCGGTTCAAATATCAGACCCAGAGTTTTAGTCAGTGGATGAACTGCAGCTCCGGGTCATACTTTCACCCCGCCCGGCGCCTCTTAATGCGCTCGGAGCATCAATGGGTCGTTCGTAAAGGTGAGGAGACCAAATCCACGCAATAAACGTTGGGACGGCCTCATGCGAAGGGAAGGTAATAGTTATGAATGTGGAGCAAGTCTCATCGGTTGTTGTTGATACGGCTTATCACCTGCATCGAGATCTGGGGCCCGGACTGCTCGAATCGGTCTATGAAACAGTCCTTGCGCGGATGCTGGAAAGGCGGGGATTGCAAGTAGAACGGCAGAAATCTGTGACTTTCGACTTTGAAGGGATGCATTTCGACGATGGTCTACGGGTGGATTTGCTGGTGGATGGTTGTCTGGTAGTTGAGTTGAAGTCTGTGGAAAAAACTGCCCCGGTTCATGCCAAGCAGGTGTTGACCTACCTGCGGGTGGTGCAACTTCCGCTGGGGCTGCTGATCAACTTTGGCGCGGGGACATTCAAAGAAGGCGTGAAGCGGATCGCCAACAATCATACTGAATTGGCCTCTTCGCGGCTTCGCGTGAACCGTGATGTATGAATGGTGATAACACCTCACGCGAAGGACGCGAAGCCGCGAAAGGGAAGTTGCCAGCAATCACATTGACTTCGCGTTCTTCGCGGCTTCGCGTGAACCGTGGTGCATGAATGGTGATAAAGCCTCACGCGAAGGACGCGAAGGTGGGGATGGCGATCACTAGGTGTCCCGTGTTGCCGGCGCCCCGGAGTGTCACTCTGCCCAGAGCCCGGCAAAGACCTCCACCTGCCGGGCGTAGACGTTCGCCGAGTCCTCCTTGTACTCGAGCGTCGCCGGGACGGCGGCGTGCCGGCGGAGCCGGGCAAAGACCGCCGCGAGATCGAGGCCGCCGTCGGGGTGATCGAGTTCGAGGTGCTCGTCGGTGATCGAGCCGCATCGTATATTCGAGAGGTGGTGGAGGGCCACGTTGAGGCCTTCAAATTGTTCCAGTTCATCCACGAACGAGAGGCGGCGGTAGTTTGCGGTGCAGGCGAGGTGGGGGAAATCGAGGCAGAACCGGGTGATCCTGGTGCCTGCTAGCGCCGCGAGTTCTTTGGCGGTGTTTCCGAGGAGGGGGTAGCCGGCGTAGACGGCGGGGAGGTTCTCGAGGGTGAGGCGGGGATCGTTGTGGTGGTCGAGGAAGTCGGCGAATGCTTCCACGGCGGTAAAACGGCCTCCCGGCTCGTACCGGCCTGCGTGGAGGACGATCGTCTCCGCGCCGAGGGTGTCGGCGGCCTCAAGCGTCCGGCTCATCGCCTCCTCGATATACGCCTTGATCACCGCGAGCGGGCGGTCGTCGTAGGCGGCGGGAGCGCAGGGGTTGACGCCGTGGCCGTGGTGGGGTGCGTGGACGACGACCGGGATGCCGGACGCGGCGATCCGGCCGAGGCGTTCGCGGAAGAGCCGCCGGGGCAGGGGGACGGCCTGCACCTGGATGTGCCGGATCGCGCCGTCTTCGTAGAGCCTTGCGAGCAGGGCAAGCGTCTCTTCGTCGTCGAGGCGCACGGTGCAGCCGAGGTTATAATCAACCATATACCACCCTCCGGTGTATGCTGGTTTGAAGGCGGAGAAAAAGATTCGAGTAGCCCGGAGCAGATTCGAACTGCTGTCGCGAGATCCAGAGTCTCACATGATTGACCGCTACACTACCGGGCTATTGGGCTCTAAAATGTTGTTTGTGAATCTTAATTAAAGTGACGGCCGGGGTTTATGCCCCGGACGAGCGCGGGCACTTCCCGCAGGCCCGGCAGACTTCGGCAACGGGCCGGATCTCGGTGCCTGATCTACAGAACGGCTCGATATCGTTGAGATCTCGGCGGTAGTAGATGTGGGGGACGAGCGCGATATGCGTGTAGCGCCCGCAGGGCACGCCGAGCCGGTCCGCGATCATCTTCTGGAGGCGGACGAGCGCGTACATGTTGGAGCCGGCGGCGGAGAGGATGTCGTTGCTCCTGAAGACGACCTTCATCTGGAGTTTCCCGTCCCGCAGCAGGCACTGGACAAGCTGGAGGCAGGGGCAGTCGTCGAGGTTCTCGTCGACGACGGGGTTCCAGGTGATCGCGACCGCCCGCCGGGAGTTCGGGGCGGCAGCGAGTTTCCGGGCGATGTAGTCGATCTGGTCGACGTGGACGTCTTCGCCCTCCGGCGCGACCCGGAGTTGTTCCTGAACGGAGCAATCCGGTCGCTCCAGAGGTGCGACCCGGAGTTTTTCACCCCAGTCGAAGAGCCGCCGGTGGTAGTCGTACTCGAACTTTGCGTCGGAGCCATGCAGGAGGTTGTCGGCGTAGACGTCCAGGAACCGCTGCTGGAACCGGGAGGCGGGGCTTGCCATGGGAACGCTCTCCGGCGACTCTACCTCGAGCGCGAGTTCCTCGCACTCGATCGTCGCCTCGTCGTTCTCGGTATCCAGCACCCATCCCTTCTCGAGGACGGTCCTGACCGCCAGTTCGTGTGCCCGTGCGAGCGTGGGGGCCCGAATGATCCGCATAGAGAGTAGTTTGCAGGCCGGGGTAGAAAAGGCTCCCCACTGGAGACCGTCTCATATATACATGCTCCGGTGGTGCCGCCGTCGGGGGCGGCCGGCCGGGGAGCGGGCGAGGCGGGCGCTCGAGACATTGCCCGCCGGTCGATGCCGGGCAGGCGCGGCGCTGTCGGGGCGGCGCGCGGCCGGCGGGAGGAGGGAGCGCCGCCGGGGCCGGGAGTTCCCGTCTTTTTCCGGAGTAAGTTTTTTATCCTCGTATATCTATGAACCCCGGTGATCCGGGAATGAAGCGTGATCCTGGCGCATTCGGGGCGTTTTCCAGTATTGTGGTGCCTTTCAGGGACGCCAGATCCCCGGTCGACCACAAAGGATATATTAAGTGTTCCACAAATATTGTGACATATTCCGTGATTCGGAGTATAGAGCGTGGTGAACCCGTATTCGACGTCTGTCGAGTACCTCGCGTTCACATTCCCTCATGTCATCACAAATGGAGGTATAGTATGAAGAGTATGACAAAACTGATGGTTGTTGCCATGGTCCTCGCGGCTGCGCTGGTCGTTGCACCGGCTGCGGCACGTGTGGTCACCCAGACCGGCACTACCGTCTATGTAGGCGAAGAACAGCTGAATTTCGCCGGCTTTGGTACACTTTCTGGTCAGGCCGACCAGTTGGTCCATTTCACCAACTTTGGAGACCGGGCCATCGATAAGACCATCCAGGCGGATTCCGTTGGTAACATCACTGAGCTGACTCGCGCCGCCGTTGGCACGACGACCGGCCCGTACTATGTGTTTGCTGTTGGGGATGACCCCAGTTCGGACACTCCCGCGGGATACGTTAACGTCCAGTACCCCGACGCAACGCTCGGTGTTGTTCTTAGCTCCAACCAGCAGGAGTCCGTGGACGGCAAGTCCGTCACCCGCGAGACCCCGGTGGCCTTCAAGCTGACGAACAACCTGAACGGCCTTGCAAACGAAGGCGCCACGATGCGCATCGAAGTCACCCTGCCCGGTGGCGGTGTGACGACCGACTTCGGCGGCCAGCTCCTGAACTCCATCGCAGTTAACGGCACGACCGCTCTGGTGAACCCCGTCGACCTGGCGAACGCCGAGGCCGGCACCTACACCGCCATTGCGAAGTGGCCCAGCGGCAGCGACTTCTACGGCAAGGGCTTCGACTCCAACACCGTGACCTTCGAGGTCCTCACCAAGTCGCTTGCCATCACGTCCAACAAGGACAGCGTCGTTCGCGGCAACAGTTTCACCGTGACGATCACCGGCGAATCCGCCAAGATGTACAACCTGTACATCAAGGACGTGGCTGGTCTTGACGTGAGCGAGTACCCCTCCCTCGTAGCAGGCCAGAATGGGGTTACTGCTAACAATGTCACATACAGGCCCGGGGTCAGCGATATCAACGCGACCGTCGTGACCAACGCCGGCGGCACCCGGACCGTCCAGTTCGACACGAACACGAACACCGACGACCGGCAGTTCACCCTCCGCGTTGAGGACCCGGGTGACGTCAGCGGCACCTACGACGAGGTCAAGGTGAGGATCGAGCAGGGCGACGTAACCATCACGGCGTCCGGCACCGGTGTCTACTACATCGGCGAGGAAGTCACGCTCTCCGGTACCTGCACCGACAACGCGACGACGGTCCACCTCTTCATGACCGGCCCGAACCTCAACAGCAACGGTGTCAAGCTCGACACCATTGAAGAGGTTGAGAACAACGTCACCTCCTCGTTCACCACGGCGGACGTTAAGGCTGACGACACCTGGTCGCTCAAGTGGAACACCGGCGACATCCAGAGATCCCTCGATGCAGGCGGCTACACGATCTACGCTGTCTCGAAGCCTCTGAACAAGGCCAGGCTCTCTGACGCCAAGTACGCCACGACTTCCATCCAGCTCCGGTCCGGCTTCATCACCGCGACCTCGAGCGGTGCAGTCGTCGCGAAGGGCGACGACCTGACGCTCACCGGAACTGCACAGGGCGACCCCGACAGCGTCCGTGTCTGGATCTTCGGGAAGAACCTGCAGTTGACCGATGAGTCCGCCACCGTTGAGGATGACGGCAGCTTCGAGTACGAACTCACGAACACCCAGGACCTCACTGCAGGCCAGTACTTCGTGGTCATCCAGCACCCGATGATGAACAAGGAGTTCGACATCTACTCCGGTATCACTGGCTGGATCAACGGCACGGCTGACTCCGGCTTTGCCCCGGTGCGGATCGGCGGGCTCCAGGCCTCCGATGCGGCGACCGCGGTGATCACCGCCCTCGACTCGCCGAACATCGACGACACCTACGTGAAGCTCACGTTCGTCGTCGAAGAGGCGAACATCTGGATCGACGCGATCGGCGACAAGGCCGCGGGCAGCACGTTCACGATCACCGGCACGACCAACCTCGCTGTCGGCGACACGCTGAACATTGAGGTCACCTCCGCTGCGTTCCAGCCGACCACCAAGAGCGAGGCCTCCGGCTTCGGCTCGGTTGCCGGCGTAACCGAAGTCCAGCAGGGTGACGGCGCGAACACCTGGTCGTTCGAGGTTGACGGAAGCAGCTTCAAGCCCGACCAGTACATTGTCACCGTCGAGTCCATCGAGACCGACACGACCGCGACCGCGACCTTCAACGTAGTCGAGGCAGTCCCGACGACTCAGACCACCCCGGTCGAGACCACCCCGACCGAGACCACCCCGACCGAGACCGCGACCACCGAAGCTACCCCGACCACGACCCCCGGATTCGGAGCACTCCTTGCTCTGGCCGGCCTTGGTGCGGTTGCCTTCCTGGTCCTGCGGCGGGACTAAACCCTAACTAAATCTATTTTTTCTTTCAGCCGGTTTCAATGAGCGTTTTTGGATACGGGACGGAAAGCCGTATTCACATCCCGACCCGTGGAGATGAGTAGCACCGCTGGCCTGTCTCTGCCGCTAACCGGCGGGAAGGGTGTTACTTCGTATAGGGTGCGCCAGATCCGTGGAGAGTAGCAGGCTTAAGGTGGACACTACCTGCAGGCTCCCCCGATCAGCCGCCCTTAAGTAGTACAAAACCTCAATTTCAATCAGGATGGGGTTACGCGTATGAAACTGACTGTGAAACTGCTCGATATCGAAAACCGGGGGGTTCTCCTCCACAGCACCGACGCACGGAGCATGCGGGTCCGCGACGGCGACCGCGTCCAGATCGTCGACGAAGCGACCGGAAAGACCGCCCAGGCTCACGTCGACACCACCGGGTCGCTCATCGAGCCGGGCGTCATAGGCATCTACCGGCCGGTGAACACCACGCTCGCCGTCGACGAGGGAACCCCCGTCGAGGTCCGCGGCGCCGAGCGGCCGGCATCCCTTGAGCACATCAAGAAGAAGATGGACGGCGGCCGGTTCACCAAAGACGAGACCATGGATATCGTCAGGGATATCGTCGACGACGTCCTCTCGCCCGGCGAGATCACCGCTTACGTCACCGCTTCCTATATCAACGGCCTCGACATGGACGAGGTGGAATACCTGACGAGGGCCACGGTCGAGACCGGAGAACACCTCCGTTTCACCCGGCACCCCATCGTCGACAAACACTCCATCGGGGGTGTCCCCGGGAACAAGATCACGCTCCTGATCGCCCCGATCATCGCCGCGAGCGGTCTTTTGATCCCCAAGACCAGCTCCCGCGCCATCACCGGCGCAGGGGGAACCGCCGACCTCATGGAAGTCCTCGCGCCCGTCTCGTTCCCGGCGCTCGAGGTGCAGCAGATGACCGAGAAGGTCGGCGGCGCCATCGTCTGGGGCGGTGCCACGAACATCGCCCCCGCCGACGACAAGATCATCACCTACGAGTATCCGCTCCGCATCGACGCCCGGGGCCAGATGATCGCGAGCGTCATGGCGAAGAAGTTCGCCGTCGGCGCCGACCTCGTGGTCATCGATATCCCGGTCGGCCGGAACACCAAGATAGCAACGACCCAGGAAGGGCGCAAACTTGCCCGGGAGTTCATCGAACTCGGAGACCGGCTCGGCATGCGGGTCGAGTGCGCGTTAAGCTACGGGGAGTCGCTCGTCGGCCACACCATCGGCCCGAACCTCGAGGTGCGCGAGGCGCTCGCCGTCCTCGAGGGGGCGACCGAGCCGAACTCCCTGATCCAGAAGAGCCTCTCCCTCGCCGGGATCGCGCTCGAGATGGCCGGGAAGGCCGGGCCGGGGCAGGGTGCGCAGGCAGCCGCCGAGATCCTCCGGAGCGGCAAGGCACTCGAGAAGATGCGGCAGATCATCGAGATCCAGGGCGGCGATCCGACCGTGAAGGCCGAAGATATCGTTCCCGGGGAGTACTGTTTCGACGTCAGGGCGCCGCAGGACGGTTACGTCATCGAGCTGAACAACAGCGCTCTCGTCACGCTCGCCCGGCTCGCCGGTTCGCCCTATGACCACGGCGCGGGCCTGCTTGTCCACGCAAAGAAAGGAACCCGGGTCCGGAAAGGCGATCCCATCTTCACCATCTACGCCGACCGCGAATGGCGGCTCGAGCGTGCGATCGAGGTCGGCCGGACGCTGATGCCGGTGCTTGTGGAAGGTATGGTACTTGAACGTATCCCTCATGAACGGTGGGTGTAAACCGATGCACTCAAATTTTCGACCGCAGTAATACTCTTCCATGAAGAAAAGTCGTCTTGCTATAGCCATCCTTATCTCCTGCGTCCTCCTCTGCTGCTCGGCGCAGGCGGTCACCCTGCGCATCAGCGTGGCCGACGATAAGACCGATGACGCGCTTGCCGATGCCTCGATATACATCGACGGGGACTACGTGGGAAGCACCAACTCGGCTGGAATCTACTCCTACGTCCATTCCGGGAAGAAAGACCTCTACCTGAAGGTCGTCCGGAAAGGCTACCGGAACTGGGTGGAATACGTCGATTACGACGCGACCCGTGTCGGGGTCGATATGATACGGGAGGACGCGACCCTCACGTTCGAACTCTACGACGCGGGAACCCTGAAACCGATCGTAGGCGGCGTGGTGCGCGTTACGGGTACCGATTACTCCGATTCGGAGGTCACCGGCAGCACCGGAACCGTGAATTTCCCGGTGAAGGCGGGTGATTTGTACAATGCCGAGATCCGCGCATCGGGATACCACGACCTCTCAAAGACCGTGCAGATGGAGAGCAGCGGCAGAACGGTCCAGTGCCTGCTCTTCTCCAACGACATCCTGGGTGTCCAGGTGCTGGATGCCGAGACTTCCGCCCCGCTCAAGGATGCGGAGGTGTATGTCGATAACGCGCGCGCCGGGGTGACCGACGCCGACGGCAGGCTGCAGTTCCACCTGGAACGGGCGAAGAGGTACTCCTTCAGGGTAACGGCGCCCGATTACCAGCCCTACCAGGAGAGCCGCTACCTCGAGGTGGACGACGTCTTCCTCCCGGTACGTCTCTCGAAGTCGGAATATCCCGTCTCGATAACGGTCTTCAATGAGGCGACGAAGCCGGTCGAAGGGGCTGAAATCTATCTTAACGGGACGTTGCAGGGCAAGACCAGCCAGTACGGCAGGTTCATGCTCTCCAATATCCATGCAGGAATCTACGAGATCGTGGTGCGAGCGTCCGGTTACGAGGACTGGAGCGAGACGCGCCAGATCTCCGGGCAGGGCGAGGATATCGTCGCCGAACTCGGTTACGACCGGGCGAGCGTGACCATCCGCGCACAAGACCCTGACCAGAACCCGGTTGCCGGAGCGGTCGTTGTCATCGATGGTCAGGTCGTCGGGGTGACCGATAGCCTGGGATGTCTCAAGACGGTGCTCGTCACGAACAAGGTGCATGCCGTCACCGCTGCCTGTGACGGTTACCGGAACATCTCAATCGATGCCGATATCCCGCTCGGCATAACCGAGACCACCGTTCCGCTCGTCATGGAACAGGATTTCAATGTCTGGGTGCTCGTGGCCGGTGTCGGGGTTGCTGCTGCAGCCCTCATCGGTGCGGTCATGGTCTTCCGGCACAGGCGGGCGGGACGAAATAGGGGCAGGTCACGCGGTCGGGATAGCCTGTAGTTCCCCAACCCTTTTTTTCCCGGTTCGGGCTCCGGCAGTGCATTTCTCCCTCGGCCCGGCGACCGGATTCGTCCATGGAGAAAAGATATTTGTGCGTGAAGACGGGTCGGTATTTTTTCTTTCATCAATGAGATGCTCTGCAGAAATATATGTTCAATTTGGGCAGATATTATTGGTTGATTAGGGAAAGGGGCTTTTTGAGCCGTCCCTCTAACTGGCAACATTTATATGGTATGGTGTGTCAGGAAGACATACGGTGACGTATGAACGGATGGACGTATGCATGCCTGACGGTAGGGCTGCTCTTTCTCGCGGCCCCTGCCGGGGCGCTGATACCTGACGATATTATCCTTAGCACTGATAAGCCGTGGCTGGTAGCGGGAAGTGGGGAGACCGCGACCGTCACGATACTGGTCACAAACGGCACTCCTGCCAATCCGATCTCCGGTGTTGCCGTCGATCTCGCGGTGGACGGCACCTACGGGAGCATCTCGCCCGTGTACGTGACCACGGACGGTAACGGAAAGGCCACGGCGACCTTCAGGCATGGGACGCGCAGCGGGACTGCGACGATCACGGCGACGGTGTCGGAGGGGGTGGATGGACCCCTGACCCGGTTCGGCGAGCAGCAGATCGACCACGCGGCGCCGCATACGGTTGCCAATACCTGGTACGAGCCGAAAGTGACCGCCGGGAAGACGACGGAGATCGTCGTCCGGATGGAGGACCGGTACGGAAACGTGATTGATAACCGACGTGAGGTCGAGACCGTGCTCTTCACGGTGGGTCAGATCGAGGGTGGTACGGGCGCGACGTTCGTCAACGGCACGGACGAGATCTCGGTGCCGGTGGATGCAAACGGGAACGCCACCGCGACGCTCCGGGTCGATACGGTGGCCGGGGAGAACCTTGTCTCTATCTACCCTCCGGCGCCGCTGGTGATCCCGGGCTTCTCCATCACCGGCGAGGGGGGGCTGCCGGCCAGCATCACGCAGGAGGTCACTCCGTCCAGCGGTTCGGTTCCGGCCGACGGGACGACGAAGGTTTCGTTCACCTACACACTGCTCGACGAGTATGGGAATCCCTCCGGCGAGCAGGGCCTCTGGGTGAACGCCACACTGAAACGGTTGAGTCAGCCGGATGAGTACGAGAGCCGTCTCCTCAACACCAACTCATATGGACAGGTGATGATCACCTACGGGCCCGAGGACTCCGTCGGCATGGCCATCATCACCGCGACGGCGGCTGTGAACGAGAGCGTGAGCATATCGCAGAACGTCGAGTTCACCAGCACCGATCCGACGAACATGCTCCTCACAGCAAACCCGCAGTCGATGCCGAGCCGGGATGTCAACGGAAACTCGGTCGCGCAACTCCGGGCCAAGGTGATGGATATCAGGGGGAACCCTGTCGGGGGGGAGACGGTTACGTTCGAGATCGTATCGAAGAACTGCACGCCTTATGTCCAGACCACGGAACCGGAACTGGTAGCGCTCTCGAGTGTTACCAACGACAACGGGTATGCAATCGTGGAGTTCCGGCCGGGTGAGTTCACGATCGACCCGGACGTCGTGGGCTGGAGCGACACCGCGACCGGGACGGCGACCGTCCGGGCGACGTGGGAGAATGTCAGCCGGGATATCGTCCTGACCTGGAAAAACTACCCCTACCTCTCGGTGGAGACGGAGGTCTCCCCCGAGACGGTGGCGGTGAACGATACGGTCGACGTCACGATCCGGCTGCGGGGCGACGGCTGGGCGCTCCAGCCGGATCCGATCGACGTGGTGCTGGTGATCGACCGGTCGGGGAGTATGGGTTATACTGATGTGAGCCCGACGAGGATGGCGGCAGCAAAAACAGCGGCATCCACGTTCATCGATCAGATGAGTTCCGATCGAGATCGGATTGGCCTGGTCTCGTTCTCCTCCTCTACGACGGTGGATAACGAACTGGGCGATTCTTTCGAAGCGGTAACCGCAAACCTGAATGATCTCAACGCGAACGGTGCCACGCAGTTGCGGCGGGGGATCTACGAGGCGATTCTCATGCAGAAGGAGAACGCGGATCGGCCCGAGGCCGTCAAAGCTGTTGTCGTCATGACCGACGGGGATTGGAACTACGACGGAAGCCCGATTGGGCACGGGACGGGGTATCCCGCGGATTCGGCATGGGCCTACACGTTCAGCGGCAGCAACCTCGAGCCGGACAATTACCGGTATTACAATGGCCTCGGCGGAACGCTGCAGAGCGACACGAAATGGTATAGCCCATGGCATTCTTATCGTAGTTATAATTTCTGCGACGACGGTGAGTCCACCAACCAGAATATGTCCCGGTTTGCAAGCGACAACAACGTGAAACTCTACATGATCACGTTTGCCTACAACCCCAGCACAACAGTCCGCGATACGATGGACATACTCTCGACCTCGACCGGCGGATTCTATGAGCATGCTCAGAACGGTGATGATCTCACTGACATATACGAGCGTATTGCCGGCGAACTCAAGACCGAGGCCGGCGTCGATACCGAACTGGACGTCGTCTTCGAGAACGTCGAGGTGAACGGGAATTTCACCTCCGGAACCGGTGTGTTCGACTATGTCCACGAAGACGGGGTATCGACCACCATCGAGAGCTGGGTCGACAACGAAACAGGGCACCATGAGATCATCCCCCGCTATACCCGCGACGACACGCCGAACTGGACCGCGTCGAACCCGCACCTCCCCTTCAACATCGGCACCGTGCGCCTCGGCCAGACCTGGGAGACGACCTTCAGGCTTGCGGTGAAGACGGAAGGCAACATCAACATCTTCGGCCCGGGTTCGACGATCTCGTTCAACAACGGCACCGATTCGCTTGAACTCCCCGACACCTTCATCACGGCCGTACCCCTGAACAACACCGGGATGAACTTTGCGGCGCTGGAGATCGACAACCTCGTGTTCACAGGCACGATGCCGATCGACGAGCTCCTCCCGGTCGCCTGGGACCTCAATTACACCGGTCTCTACGACGTGACGGAGGATGTCTTCTATTCAAACGACAATGAGTACACCTGGGTGAGGTTCGACTCGCTTTCCGCCACGAATACGACGACAGGCGGCACATCCACGCTGAATGTGAGGGGCCTCGGCCTCCCGCCCGGCGAATACATCATCTGGGTCCGTGGTTATGCACCGGATACCGATGACGCCTCGGAAAAGATTACTCTGAATGTAACTGCCGGGGCGACCGGAGGCTCGTATATACGCATCCAGTGAGAGGCACCGGAACTCTTTTTTGCGGGTGGGGTGCGGCCCCGGGCCCCCGCGGCCCGTACTCCTGTCCTGCGCCTTGCAGGGCTCAATCCTTATTTTTATCGGCCCCTGCGCCTGACGGCCATGGAACTCTTCTTCCGAGACCTGCATCCTCCGGAGGCACAGGATAACCTGCAGGGTTCGCTGCCCGGGCACCTTCCGGTTACCTGCACGCACCTGTATTTATCCATCGCGGAACGTTCGCCGCCCTCCCCGGGGCGCCTCATATCTTGGTCTGTGCATTTACGTTTTAACTGGTTAATTGAGCCTATTTTGATTGTTTTACGAATTTTTTATGTGTAAAAATTACCGGGGAGTATCACTATATGATTGTTGTGGGGCGGGGATGATCTTTTGTCCGCTTCAGGACTGAAAAATACGTTATAATATCTGTTTTTTAGACATTTTGGTGGATTAAGTGGGCTTTCAACGTCCCCCTCCGGATCGGGATCAAATGAAAACTCTTATATATATTGTATGGGATCACGGCTCCCTGATCTCAGTATGAATTTTAAAAAAGTATCACTCCTCGCGATCCTGCTCTGCCTGATCGTTCCTGCGGTGGGTGCGACCGGTCCCGACCGGATCATCATATCGAGCGATGCCGGTTGTCTGGCGGCAGGCGGAGCCGATCCCGCTGAAATAGTCGTGCAGGTCTTCGACGAGAACGGGATGCCGCTCGACAA
This sequence comes from Methanoculleus sediminis, assembly GCF_001017125.1. Classification (GTDB taxonomy): domain Archaea; phylum Halobacteriota; class Methanomicrobia; order Methanomicrobiales; family Methanoculleaceae; genus Methanoculleus; species Methanoculleus sediminis. Next base: position 360,880 of record NZ_JXOJ01000001.1, read on the forward strand.
CTGCACCGTGGCGTTCGAGGCCGACCCGGTCTTCGGCCGCATCTCGCCCGCAACCGTCACCACCGGTGCATCCGGAACCGCGACCGCAACGTTCATCCCCGGCAAGACGAGCGGCGTCGCCGTGATAATCGCACGGTCCGGTGCTGTAGAGGGGACATTTCTCCTCCCGATCGACCACGGTCCACCCTGCCGCATCACGCACCTCGACTACGAATATGAGGTGGCCGCGGGCAACGTCACCGTCATCACCGTGGGGCTGGCCGACCGGTACGGCAACCCGGTGGACGATACCCGGGGCACCGAGGCCGTCCGCTTCAGCGTCGGTTCGATCGGCGACGATGCCGTCTTCATCGACGACGGGGGGGCGACGGTGCCCGAGATCGAGCGGACGGTCAATGCCACGGGATTCGTCCAAGTGCCCTTCAGAACCGGCCGAACCGTGGGTGAGAACATTGTCCGGATAACCGCTCTTTCAGGCGGGGTAAACCGCTACATCTCCATCCATGGGCTGCCCACCGGACTTCCGGGCGCAATTGCCGCCTCGATCAGTCCCGATGCCGATCCGGACCCCTACCAGCCCGCCGATGGCGAGAGCACGTTTACCCTGACGTACCGGCTCTTCGACTCCTGGGGCAACCCCGCATCCGGCCGGGACATCCGGGTCGCCACATCGCTTGCAGGGGAAGGCACCGTCCTGACGACGAACGGTTCGGGCGTCGCCCGCCTCACCTACGGCCCGAAGGATACCACCGGCAGGATCACCGTCACCGCAACAGCCGTGGACAACGCAAGCGTGACGGTATCGCAGATTGTTGAGTTCGTTCACACCGCCCCTGCGGATATGCTCCTCTCGGCAAACCCGCAGTCCATGCCGAGCCTCGATGTGCCGGGCTCAAGACCGGCAACTCTCCGTGCGAAGGTTATCGACGCCAAAGGAAATCCGGTCGGCGGAGAAGACGTGACCTTCGCCATCCGAAACGTCGATGCCGGCGAATTCGTGCAGGTCGCCGCCCCCTATCTCTCCGCATCCTCTGCCGAGACCGATGACGACGGTTACGCTGTCGTCCGGTTCTACCCGGGCACGTTCACGACCGACCGGAACGATCCGCGCTGGAGCGCCGCGGCGAAAGGTGGGTGCGACGTCGCCGCTACATGGAACGGCACCACCCGGACGATACCCCTGGCCTGGGAGAACTACCCCTATCTCTCGGTGGAGGCGGAGGTCTCTCCCGAAACGGTGGCGGTGAACGACACGGTCGATGTCACGATCCGGCTAAAGGGCGATGGCTGGGCGCTCCAGCCGGACCCGATCGATGTAGTGCTCTGCACGGACCGGTCGGGAAGCATGCTCTACGACGATCCCGATCGGATGCACTCGGTCCGCGAGGCGGCGAAGATGTTCGTGGATCAGTTCTCGGAGAACCATGATCGCGCGGCCACTGTCTCATTCGGGCGAGCGGGGTATATCTCGCGCCCCGGCGCCAGTTCCGGTATCGGCACGCGTGAAATCGACAACGACTATACGTATCCGAAGACTTACGGCGACCACGCAACGCTTGATCTCGGGCTGACCTATGATCTCCAGGTGGTCAAGGATGCGCTCGACGGCATCGTCCCCGACCACGGCACCCCGCTCCGGCACGGGGTGAAGATCTCGATCGACCACCTGGTCGCCCGTTCAAACAACGGTTCGGTAAGGGCCGTGGTGCTCCTCTCCGACGGGGACTACAACTGGTACGGCGACCCGCTTGCCCGGGGTTCGGGTTCGACCTATTACTCGCCGGAGCAATACGGAACACTGACCCGGAGTTACTACCGGTACGGGGATCTCCCCTCGAACTGGCAGAACCTGGCGGCTTACGCTGCGGATAACAACATCCGCATCTTCACGATCTCGTACTCGGAGAGCCTCTCCGGTGACGCGAGATCGACGTTGCAGAGCATTGCCGAATCGACTGGGGGGAGATATTACCACGCACCGGGTCCGGATGCCCTGGAGCCGATTTACACCGAGATCGCCGGTGTCCTCAAGACGGAAGCCGGTATCAACACCACGATGGGCCTCGACTTCAGCACGATCCGGGTCAACGGCGAAGACCGGGAAGGGAGGAACGTATTCTCCTACGTTTACGAAGACGGGGTATCGACCGTCATCGAGAGCGTGGTCGAGAACGAGACGGGTCATTGTGTGATTATTCCGAAACGATCCGTCAACCAGATCGATGACTGGAGCGACGACCGGAACCTGGAGTTCGAGATCGGGACGGTTCACCTCGGCCAGACCTGGGAGGCGACGTTCCGCCTGAGGGTGCTTGCCGACGGCAACATCAACGTCTTCGGACCCGGGTCCCGGATACGGTTCAACGACGCGGCGGAACTCGCCCTCCCCGACACCTTCGTCACGGCCGTTCCGGATCTCACCAACACAGGTTTCGGCTCCGCGGCGCTCACGCTCTCAAACCCGCGCTACACCTGTGCAGAACCGGTCGAGGAGCTCCTCACCGCTGCCTGGGACCTCGCCTACACCGGAGCGGCGACCGTGACCGAGTCCGTGGAATACTCGAACGACGGCGGCCTCTCCTGGGTGCGGTGCGGCACCCTGACCGCAGACGGTACCGTGACCGGTGAAACCGCCTCTCTCCATGTCCGGGAACTCCCGCCGGGTGAATACCGGATCCGGGTACGCGCTTTTGCAGACGACGTACCCGATGCCGGCTTGCTCTTTCCACCCATTCAGGTCGGAGAGCCGCACAGGGCATACATCCGGCTCATGTAACGATATTCGGGTGCGTGGACCACGCACCCCAAAAACCAACGGACCCAGCGGGAATTGAACCCGCGTCCTTGGGTTCGAAGCCCAAAAGGATGTCCACTACCCCATGGGTCCCCTCTTCGGTTTCTATCATAAGTTATTAAGCGTTTTTGTGCCAGTACTCTATACAATGATCATCTCGTCCAGCGAAATCGTTCGCCGGCTCCAGGACGGCGATCTCGTCATCGAGCCATACCACGGTGCATCCCAGCAGCCCGCATCCTACGATCTCCGCGCGGCCGAAGAGATCGTGCTCCCGCGCGGCGCATGCACCCTCGTCCCCTCGATCGAGCGGGTGGAACTCCCGCGGGACCTCGCGGCAACCCTCAGGTGCCGCTCCTCGCTCGCGCGTCGCGGCGTCCTCCTCGGCGGCGGGTTCGTCGACCCCGGATTCCGCGGCCAGCTGACGCTCTGCCTGACGAACGCCGGCGCAGAGGAGATCCGCCTTTCCAAAGGCGACCGGATCGTGCAGATGATCCTGCAGGAAGTGTTGAACGGCGACCGGCTCTATCAGGGCCGGTACCAGGACAGTGTTGGCACGGTGCATACACGATGACTCCGTCGATACGTTCGGAACGGAAGTATCTTGAGATCCTGCGGATTCTTGCGGAATCGCACGAACCCCTGGGAGCGAAACGGTTGAGTGAGAAGATGGCCGAACGGGGATTCGTCTTAAGCGACCGCGCCGTTCAGTACTACCTCCAGTACCTCGACGAGATGGGGTTTACGGAGAAGGTCGGGAACCGGGGCCGCCTCCTCACCGAGGCCGGGATCGCCGAGAGCGAGAGCGCGCTCGTCGATCAAAGGCTCGGCTTCATCATATCGAGGCTCGAGCAGCTCGCCTTCCGGAGCACGTTCGACCCGTCGACCGCCACGGGCAGCGTCGCCTATAACCTTTCTTTCGTGCGGGAAGAGGATCTCCAGGCCGTCACGGCAGCCTTCGACGAGGTGGCGGCGGCGGGTTACGGGTTCCTGAACGCCTACCGGATCGTCGATGCCGACCCCCGCATACCCGACGGCCACGCCGGGATCATGACGGCCTGCAGTGTCACTCTGGACGGGGTTCTCCAGAAGATGGGCATCCCGACGAGGCTCGAGTATGCCGGCAGGATTGCCGTCGATGAGCACGGCGCCGCCGGATTCCTGGATCTCATCGGTTACCGCGGGACGTCGGTCGACCCGCTCCACCTCTTCATATCCGCCGGGCTCACCTCGATCAACCGGCTGGTGACGACCCGGGCCGGCGTCGCGCTTGCAAACGTCCGTGCAGTGCCCGCGGCCGCACGCTATCGGGTGGAGGTGACCGTCGGCCTGATGGAGGAGTGCGGCTTCACCTTCCCTGCCGGGGGGGGCATCGGCGAGTTCAATCTCCCGAAACACCCCTACCGTCTCTCCGTCGTTGCGCTCAGCGGTATGAATATGGTAGGGAACGCCATTGAGAAAGGCTACACCATCAAAACCGAGATTGGTGCAGGAACCGTACCATTCGAGAAAATAGCGGACGCTACCGGATCCAGGTGATCCCGTCGTCCGTGTCGTCGTCCGGTTTCTTCTCTTCGTTTTGGTTCTTCTGCCGGGCGGCCGCGTCGATCACCTCGAGCTTTCCGCGCGAGGGATCGACCTCCTTCGGGCGAGGGCCGGATCTGGCAAATCCCTTCCGGCCCAGCGAACCGTCCTTCGGCAAGGGCATCCCCTCGCGCACGTGCAGGCCGGCTTCCTCGAAGAGGCCGTCCTTCGGCCGCTGCATCCCGTGGCCGAGCGTAACGTGATCGCCGGTGAACACCCCTTCTTTCGGCCGCTGTATCCCGCGGTCCAGAGTGCCCGCATCTGCGGAAAGCGCCCCCTCTTTCGGCCGCTGCACGGGTTTTAAGGATGTGGAATATGCTATCGCATCGTCTTTCGGACCTGTCTTCTCGATACTGATCCCTTTGAGGCCGAAGGTGGAGTTCTTCGGGGCGGGCACCGAAGAGGTGACCGAGGCCGACCCGGTGAGATCGATCTCCCTCCCGCCCTGCTTCGGCGGAAGGACGACGGGGCCTTCATCCTGCCCCGTCTCGGCTTTCGGGAGCATATCGATGGTATCGTCCCTGCGCTTCCGGCCGCTCCCGCCGCTGCCGGGGAGCGTGATCATCTCATCCTTCTCCGGTGTGGTTGGTTCTGCCATGTACCCGATCTCCTCAAGATATGCCGACTCAAGAGGTGAGGCAAAGCCCCGGGCACCCTCGTCGTCCGGCATCTCGGGGACGGCGCCGGTTGCCCGTGCCGCCTCCTCTTCACGCAGCCGCGCCTCCTCGTCCGCCCTCAATCGTTCTTCCTCGCACTCAAGCCGGTATTCCGTCCGGATGTCCCGGATCTCCTCTACCCGGGGGATGTTGGTGAGACCCGAGAGCACGATGATGATCCCCACAAACGATGTGTTCTTCACCGGGTAGTCCCCCGACCGCATCTCGAGCCCGGCGATGCTCCGATCGATCCACTTCCGGACGGTCTGGAACCCCTTCATCGAGAGTTCGGCCGAAGGCCCGGCGATCAGCACCAGTGCCTTGTCGGCGCTCGTGAGGTCGCAGGGAACCGATACGTCTTCGTAGACCGCTTTTTTGGCGAGGGAGATGATTCGGGCAGCCTTTTCCTGCGAACCCTGAATGAAGTCTTTCAGCGACTGTCGCCGGTGGAGAACGTTCAGCCATCCGGTCGGCAGTCGCTCCGTGGCGTAGCCGACCGCAACGAAACCGTTTCCCTTCAGGGTGTTCAAGACCTCCCCGGCATCCAGAACGATCTCGGCGACGTCGAGTCCGGATTCGTTGAATTCTCCGGCGCGAAGAAGAAGGCCAATCTGGCGCGCAATCCTCTCGTTGAGCATGTTGTAGTGTGTTCTCGGGTCCGATCCTATGGGGAGCTGGCGCAGCTGGCCCATGACGCCGGTGTTCTCGGACTCGGCTGCAGCGGCGGCTGCCTTGATCTTCTGCGACCAGGTCTCGTTGTCGAAGAGGATGACGGCATCGACGATCTCCTGGAGCACGTCGAGGTCATCGGCGGCCTTGGCCGAGACCCGCTTTCCCTCCTCCAGGCACGGCAGTATGGCAAGAGCGAAGATCGGTTCCACGTAGGACTTCCGGATCTCGGCGATGATGAGCGGTGCGATGTCGATGACGCTGCCCCCGAGCCCGCAGCAGAAGAGGATGGCATCGATCTCCATCGTATCCATACTCTGGAGGCGGGTCATCACCTCCTCGATGTCGATCACGTCCGTGACTTGAGCGCGGTCCGACATATCGACCCACGGGAAGAAGATCCTTGCAGGGTCCGGGAGGTGGCGGAGTTGCAGCAGGGAGTTCGGGTCGATGTCGATCGCTACCGCACTCATGCAGTAGACTCTGCTGCGCCGGTCGTGGTCGTAGAGTTGATCCACAACCCTTGAGCCGGCGCCGCCCAGCCCTATCGTCAGCACTCGCATGAGATTATACTCCCCGTCTGATACCTTCGCATGCCCTGAGTGACCTTTGCCGCGAAAGAAGCATGAATATCATCCAAAACTATTGATGAATATGTGGGCGGACGAACATATACATTTCTGTACGTTCCGGGAAGGGGGACCCCGCCCATTCACGAAACTCTATTATTTAAGTATTCCGGTTTAACTTCCCCCTGCTGAAGCCCCCTGGAGGGTAAGGAAGAAGAATCCCCAGATGTCCTGGAGAACCCTTTACACCTCTCCGTTTTGCACTACCTGTGCAGTACGTGTCGTTTGGAGAGCACAAAATGATAATATATATAACTCCCGGCACGTAACTACTCAATGAGGTGTATAGCCTTGACTACATATGGAATTGAATTTGTGCCCGGAGCAATCAACGTCAAGCAGGTGGTGAATTACACCAAGCTTGCAGAGTCGAAGGATATCGACTACGCTTGGATCACGAACCACTACAACAACCGTCATGCATACCCGACCCTCGCGATGATCGCGGCAAACACTGACACGATCAAGATGGGCCCGGGCATCATGAACACGTTCACCGACACCCCGGCAGCCATTGCCTCCTTCATGGCTACCTTAAACGAGATCTCCGACGGACGTGCCGTCCTCGGTATCGGACCCGGCGACCTCTCGACCCTCCCGAAGCTCGCGATCGACCCCGTCAAGCCCGTCGGTCACCTGAAGGAAGGTGTCGAGCAGATCCGGAAACTCCTCGCCGGCGAAGAGGTCAAGAAGACCGGAAACCTGGAGTTCTTCGACTACGACGGCGCCAAGCTGACCGGCGTCACCCTGCCCGGCAAGAAGGGCATCCCGGTCTACATCGGTGCCCAGGGCCCCAAGGTGCTCGAGCTCGCCGGAACGATCGGTGACGGCGCCCTGATCAACGCATCGAACCCCAAGGACTTCCAGGTCGCCATCCCGATCATCAAGAAGGCCATGGAAGCGGTCGACAAGAAGAAGTTCGACGTCGGCGCCTACACCGCCATGTCCATCGACATGGACGAGAAGAAGGCCCGGAACGCCGCGAAGATCGTCGCCGCGTTCATCGCCGCAGGCTCTCCGCCCGACCTCCTCAAGCGCCACAACCTCAACCTCGACAACGTCGCGAAGATCAAGGAAGCGCTCGGCCGCTTCGACTTCAAGACGGTCGGCGGACTCGTCGGCGACGCGGAGATCGACGCCTTCACCATCGCCGGAACCCCCGACATGGTCAAGCAGAAGTGCGAAGACCTTGCAAAGTCCGGAGTTACCCAGATCATCTTCGGCTCGCCGCTCGGCCCCGACATGACCAACTCCATCCGCCTCCTCGGCAAGTACATTGTCTGAGACGGAAAAACACGATCGCTTTTTTTTACGGCATTGCCGGATGGTTCAGACCGGGTACTCCCGGGTCTCATCGTGGTCTCCGGCGTCACCATCCGCAGTCCGGACAGGGTTTTATACGCTCGGCGCGCCAACCGGAGTATGAAAGGCAATGTTCACCACCCGCGAGATCCTGACGGAACGGGGGATTCTCCAGTACCGTCGGGAGTCTCTCACCGGCATCCGGTGCCGGATCAGTCCCGTCCGGGTCGAGCGGCAGATCGACACCGCTCCTGCCATGCCTTCATCCCGCGACGGGTGCCCTTTCTGCCCCGATGCTCTAGATTCCTCCACTCCGACGTTCGAGGACGGCAGCCGACTCCGGTGCGGGGAGAGCGTGACGTTCCCGAACCTCTACCCGTTCGCCGGACGCCATGTGGTTACGGTGATCACGCCCGATCACGGGCCCGGCCGGTTCGATGCGAGGTGCCTCGCCGATGCCATCTCCGGCACGGCAGAGGCCCTCGCTCGAACTCCCGGATATGCGAGCATCAACTGGAATCACCTCCCGTCGGCGGGTGCGAGCATCGTCCACCCGCACCTGCAGGGCATCGCCGATGCGGAACCCACCCGCCTTGCGGACCTCTACCTCTCCGGCGGCCGCCGCTATCTCGCCGATCACGGCCGTCTCTACTGGGACGACCTTGTAGAGCACGAACGCTGCTCGGAGCGGTTTCTCTTCGAGAACGAGATCTTCTGGTCGGCAAACCCCGTCCCCCTGGGCGAGCGTGAGGTGCGGGGAATCCTTCCGATATCGACGCTTGAGGAACTCGAACCGTACATCGTGCCGCTGGCCGACGGAATCCTCCGTATCGTCGACTTTTACCGGAGCCTCGGCACGCACGCCTTCAACGTCTCGATCTTCTTTGATGCCCCCGGAAAAGCCGGGCAGGGCCATCGTGCCTTCTGCTCCATCATCGCACGGTTGAACCCGAACACCTTCTCCATGTGCGACTCGGCGTTCATGGAGCGGCTGCACCTGGAACCGGTCATCCTGACGCTCCCCGAAGACCTGAATGCGCTCTTCCGGGAGAAAAGTTGATTATGCGCCGGCGTTAACTCCTTCTCATGACGGAGCCGCGCGGATTCCTGGTCGGCGGAGAATGGCGAACGAGCACCGAGATCCTGGACGTGCGGTTTCCCTACACGGGGGAGGTCTTCGGCCGGGTCTGCCTTGCCGGGAGCGACGACGTCGAGGACGCCCTCCGCTGTGCAGAACGCGGGTTCTCCTCAATGCGGCGCCTTCCGGCCCACCGCCGTTCGGAGATCCTCTACAGCCTCGCCGAACTCATCCGGGAACGGTCCGCGAAGCTTACCGGGACGATCATGCTCGAAGCGGGAAAGACCCGTGCCCTCGCCGAGAGCGAGGTCGTGCGTGCGCGGGAGACGATCGAGGTCTCCGCCGAGGAAGCGCGCCGAATCGACGGCACGATCCTCCCCCTCGACTGGAACGCGGCCGGGGAAGGGCGGATCGGCTGCCTCCGCCGGTTCCCGCTCGGTCCGGTGCTCGCGATCACGCCATTCAACTTCCCGCTCAACCTCGCCTGCCATAAGCTGGGGCCGGCCGTCGCTGCCGGGGACTCCGTCATCCTCAAACCTGCGTCGGCCACCCCGATCTCTTCGCTGATGCTCGGTGAGATGGCGCTTGACGCCGGGATCCCGCCCGAAGCGATCAGCGTCGTCCCCTGCCGTACCGATCTTGCGGAGCGGATGGTGCGGGACGACCGGGTTGTCTGCGTGAGTTTCACCGGGAGCCCGGCCGTCGGGTGGCACCTCCGGGAGATCGCCGGCAGGAAGCGTGTCGGACTGGAACTTGGCGGCAACGCGGCCGTGATCGTTCACGAAGATGCCGATATCCTCTTTGCGGTCGCCCGGATCGTTGCCGGCGCCTTCTCGAACGCCGGCCAGACCTGCATCTCGGTGCAGCGGGTCTACCTCCATCGGCCGATCTATGAGGAGACGCTCGCGCTGCTCGTCGAGCGGGTTCGTGCCCTTACCGCCGGCGACCCGCGCGAACCCGGCATCGAGGTGGGCCCGATGATCTCGGAGTCTGCCGCGGAGACGGCGTTAGCAAAGGTCGAGGACGCTGTCGCGGCGGGCGCGAAGGTGCTTGCCGGCGGAATCCGCGACGGCCCGCTCGTTACGCCGACGGTTCTCGTCGAGACGACACCGGATATGGCAGTGAACCGGACGGAGGCCTTCGCCCCGGTGATGACGGTCACCCCCTACGAGACCTTCGAAGAAGCGATAGCGCTCGCGAACGACTCCGAGTACGGGCTGCAGGCGGGCATCTTCACCCACGATTCCCGGAGGATCGCGCAGGCGTTCGCGGAACTCCGGGTCGGCGGCCTGGTGGTCAACGACATCTCGACGTTCCGGATGGACCACGCCCCCTACGGCGGGGTCAGGGGTTCGGGCATCGGGCGCGAGGGGCCGAAGTACGCAATCGAGGAGATGACCGAAGAGCGGATGATGATCTTTTCGCCGTAGATGATGCTATCCGTCAATGAGGCGGCAGGTGCCGGGCGAATAGTTTCTTACACGAATAGTGGCTTTTCGAAGGTGAAGGTGTTTGAGAAGGCCGATGCTCGCGAATCGCCTCTCGTTTTCCGCATCTGCCACTTTTCTGCGACCACACTGACACGGTTTTCGAGGTGATATCGCCACGCACCGCCCGCCCCCTGGGGAGGGGAACGACTGCTGGAACAGCAGGAGTTTGAGCACCGCAGGTGCGATTGAGGAGCGCGAAGCGCGGGCGGTGGGGGGCTTTTGAGGAGAGCCATTCGGTGTGAGGAGACGGGGGGGCGTGCCCCCCTCCCCACCTGACGGTGGTCGAGCTCCGTTCCTATCGGAACGTCGCACTCCCCGTCAGCCCCTCCCCCCCCCAGGGGCGATAGTCCCACGGCCCACTGCACGGGGTTCTTTCTTTATTTTGGCTTTGTTGAACCCCTCTCCCGGAGGATGAATTATCTCCGGATAATCCACGTCTCACCGACGCACGCGAAGGCGCGAAGAACGCGAAGTCTGGATGGGTATTGACTGTCTCCCTTCGCGACTTCGCGGCTCGAAGCCTACGGCTTCTCACGCTCCCGTCCTGTAGACGGTCGCGGCTCGCACCTACGGTGCTCAAGCTCGCTGCGCTCGCACTTCGCGTGAGACCCACATCACCCGCCTCTATCGGCAACCGGGTGTTATCCAGGGGTTGTGGAAAGCATCTCAACAGGGCCTTTATTTTAACTGCGTTGTTGCCAGCACTCGAAATCCTTCGGTTTTCTCACGCCCCGGGTCTTCGCACCTGACGGCGCTCACGCTCCGGTTCTTCGCACCTGAAGGTGCTCACGCTCCGGTTCTTACGAACCATCGCGTTACGAACCATCGCGTTACGAACCATCGCGTTACGAACCATCGCGCTCCGAACCGTCGTGACTCGCACATAGCGGTGCTCATGCTCCAGCCTTTTGACCCGTCGCACTTTATGTGAGGCACCTATATCGAGATAATCCCTGAAGACCACGATCTCGCCCCGCTTCCCGGCGAAGACAAACGACGCACCCTCTACCGGGTAACGCACTCTACAAACTCGAAAAAAAAGTGGTGCCGAGGTTACTCGGGCTTGCTGATGAGGGCGGTCTTCGAGACGATCTCGCCGGTCTTCTTGTGGGGCTTGCGGATGACCGCGTCCATACCCTTCTCGAGGTCGCGTGCTTCCTCGCAGAGGATCATGGCCTGGCGCATCATCTCGTGGGCGCTCGAGACGATCGGGATGTATTTCTCCCACTCCTTCGTCATGAAGCAGCCCTTGACGTTGACGCCTGCAACCGACTGTGCGATCTCGTAGGCCGCACGGGCCTTCGCGAGCGCGTAGGGGTTGCTGAACTCGCCGTCGACCGCCTTGTCGGAGGTCATGACGACCTTCGGGAGCGCGAGGTCCGCGCCCTTCTTGCCTGCCTTCACCTGGTCGATGACCTTGTCGAGCTCCATCTGCATCTTGCGGAACGCACCGGTGATGGCGAGCACCTTCACGAGGTTTCCGTTGTAGTCCGCCATCTCGATGGGGTCGAGGAACTCACGGCGGGCGCCGATCATGGCGTCGGCCTTCATGATGATGTAGCCGAAGTTGCTCGCCTTGAGCGCTTCGAACTGCTCCTTCTTGGTGGTGACATCGTCGGTGATGACGATGCAGGGGATTCCGGCCGCTGCAAGGTCTTCACGGGCCTGGGTGGGTCCGGGGAGGACGCCGTTCGGGGAAACGACGATACAGAAGTCCGGGCCCCATGCCTTCATATTGCTGACCACACGGTCGATATCCTCGGGCTGCAGCTTCGTGCCGGAGGTCGCCATGAAGGTGATCATGTCCTCACGGTCAGCGCGCTCATCGAGAAGAAGTTCACCCATTACACCACTGGCGATATTTCCCAGTTTTGCAATTCCAACTTTTACAACCACTTTAACACCTCTCAAAATTTGAGAACACGATAGTATCACCAAGTTCTCATATAAACGTTTTGAAATGCCACGAAAATTCCGTCCAATAACGGGAGGGGTTAAGGAAAAGTGTTTAAATTTGCACCGTCCATATATATCTGATGAAACAAGGTCTGCTCACCGATCGCCAGAAGGAAGTGTTGCGCTACCGGAAGAAAGGGCTGACGCAACAGCAGATTGCGGAGATCATCCACACCTCAAAAGCCAACGTCTGCACCATCGAGAAAGCTGCACTTGAGAATATAGCGCGTGCACGCGAGACGCTCGAATTCCTCTACACCCTCGACGCCGTGCATCTCTGTACGCTTGAAAGCGGCCTCGACCTGCTCAAGGCACCGGAGTTCATCTATGCCGAAGCCGAGAAGCAGGGGTTGAAGGTCAAATACGACACGATCTCGCTCATAAACAGGCTTCGGGACGCAAACCCCGAGCGGTTCAGGGGGAGGCAGGTTCGCGAGGACGTTGAGATTTATATCAACAAAGACGGCGATCTCTACTTCGGGTGATGCGGTTCATCGGGCGCGCACACGGGCTCCGTGCGGGAGCGGGAGCCCTGCAGGAGCATGCCTCGCGGTCACGCAGCATGAACACAACCGTTGCAGCCCTTCGTTCATCCGCCGGACCGCTCGCCAGGCGAACCGGTGCCGCGCATGCAGCAACGAGGCGGTTTGCGCAAAATCCCAAAAGATCCGATAACAAGGTTTATATCTCATTTTAAGTAATGTTTAAGAAACCGCTCTGCATGATTCCGCCCGGATCCGGGGAGCAGCCGGCACCGTATGTGCCTCTGATTCCCGACATGGGTTCTCATATCGCATATGTGCGGATTGAGGACTCGCGGCGGGGCGTGCAGGAGGTACAGAGACACAAGGTCGAACCCTCCTCACGGAGGGCCGATGTCGATATGGAGTTGTGCTCGTCACAACGGGATGACAGGAGCTGGATCTGATCGAGACGCTGGGCCAACGCCAGTGCAGCGCGCCCGGTTCCGGGAAGAGTGTTCCCGGGAGCGTCGAAGAGTCAGGATCTATTGGCGACGACTGGAATGCACCCGGTGCACACCGGGACGGCAGCAGAGAGAGCGGTCGAGGCGCACGGAGACGAATGTCTTTGTGACTTCACGTTCCGCTGCCTCCATCAACTGTTTCCCTTACGCTACGGCAAAACGGCGTGGCGTTCGATATCCCGCCCCATCCGGGTTCGCCAGAGGGCTTACCATGCCGGTGCGTCCGGCACGGGGCCCGGCGCACGCATCGCACTGCAGCGAGCCTGCAGTCGATGCCTCACGCTATAACGCACGAAGGGTTGATTGAAAAATGCCGAAGATAAACAGACCACGCAGAGGATCCCTCGCGTACAGCCCGAGAAAGCGGGCAAAAAGCCCGGTTCCGCGCTACGGCTCATGGCCGGAGTATACGGGAGCCCCGGCCGTGCAGGGATTTGCAGGCTACAAAGTGGGAATGACCCACGTCATCATGGTCGATGACCACAAGAGCAGTCCCACCGAAGGCAAGGACGTGATGGTGCCGGTGACCGTGGTTGAGGTTCCGCCCATGCGGGTGGCCGGCGTGCGCGCATACGGTGAAGACACCTACGGTAAGCACGCGCTGACCGAAGCATGGACAACCGATCTCGACGAGGAACTGTCCCGCCGGATCAACGTCCCGAAGAACCATGACACCGCCGCCGCCCTCGAAGCCGTCAAGGCCGCCGTCGGCGAAGGCAAGGTCGTGGAACTCTACGCTCTGGCCTACACCCGCCCGACGGAACTCACCGGCGTCCCGAAGAAGGTCCCCGACCTGATGGAGATGCGGATCGCCGGCGGAAGCCTCGAAGACCAGATCGCCTACGCCGCCGAGATCCTCGGAAAGGAGATCACGATCTCCGGGAACCTTGAGGTCGGCGAGTACGTCGACGTCACCGCCGTCACCACCGGTAAGGGTACGGAAGGCCCCGTCAAGCGGTGGGGCGTCCAGGTCCGGAAGCGGAAACACTCCCGCGGCGGCAAGAAGCGCCACATCGGCAACCTCGGTCCCTGGAACCCGCACCACGTCAGGTGGCAGGTGCCCCAGATGGGTCAGATGGGTTACCAGCAGCGTACCGAGTTCAACAAGCGGATCTTGAAGATCGGCACCGACGGCGACGACATAACGCCGGCAGGCGGGTTCCTGCACTACGGTCTCGTGCGCGGCCCCTACGTGCTGATCAAGGGTTCCGTCCCGGGGCCGAACAAGCGGCTGGTCCGGATACGGTCCGCGATACGGCAGGGTGAACACACGGTCCGCACGCCGACGATCAATTTCGTCAGCGTGCAGAGCCAGCAGGGGTGAGCAGCGATGAAGGCACAGGTTCGAACACTGACGGGCGAGATCGCCCACGAGATCGATCTCCCGGAGATCTTTACAGAAGAATACAGGCCCGACCTGATTAAGCGGGCTGTCCTCGCGCTCCAGAGCACCCGGTTCCAGCCGCACGGAACGAACCCCTATGCAGGCATGCGGACCTCCGCAGAGTCCTGGGGCAGCGGCCGTGGAGCCGCCCAGGTCCCCCGCCTGAAGAACGGCAGCAGGGTAGCCAGGGTTCCGCAGGCAACCGGCGGACGTGCAGCGCATCCGCCGAAGGTCGAGAAGATCCTCGTCAAAGAGATCAACCGGAAAGAGAAGCGCAAAGCTTTCAGGTCCGCCGTCGCCGCCAGCACCTACCCCGACCTTGTCAGGGAACGCGGGCACCTCTTCGAGGGCGACCTCCCGCTGGTCTTCGAGGACCGGTTCGAGGAGATCACCCGCACGGGCGACGTCATCGCGGCGCTCACCGCACTCGGTGTCTACGTTGATGTCGAGCGGGCGAAAGGCAGCCGGAAGGTCCGTGCAGGGCGGGGCACCATGCGTGGCCGCCGCTACAAGCAGCGCAAGAGCGTTCTCATCGTCACCGGCGGCGAACCGCTCCGGGCGGCCCGGAACCTTGCGGGCGTCGATGCCGTGGCGGTCGACCAGCTCAACGCCGAACTGCTGGCCCCCGGCACGCAGGCAGGACGGCTGACGGTCTGGACGGAATCTGCAGTCCGGAGACTGGAGGAGTTCTCATGATACTGAAACACCCGTTCGTTACTGAAAAAGCAACGATGATGCTCGAAGGCGAGAGCAAACTCCAGTTTATCGTGACGAGGGATGCCACCAAACAGGACATCAAGCGCGAGCTGGAATCGGCCTTCGAGCAGGAAGTGGCCAACGTCCGCACGATGATGACCATGAAAGGCGAAAAGAAGGCCATTGTAACGTTTACGGACGCGAAGGCGGCTGAAGAGATTCTCAGCCGGCTGGGAATCATGTAAGGTGAGTGACGATGGCACACAGAATCATAGCACAGAGCCGCGGAAAAGGCGGCCCCTCCTACCGTGCACCGTCGCACCGGTATAAGGCGGCACTGCGGCACGCAGGAAAGAACGACGTCCTGGTCTCCGGGAGCGTCATCGACATCGAGCACGATCCGGCCCGCCACGCACCGATCGCTCTCGCCAGACTTGAGAGCGGCGAGAAGATCTACGTCCTCGCCACCGAAGGACTCGGTGTCGGGGATGCGGTCTCCTGGGGCACGGGCGGCGCGGTGAAGAACGGCAACACCCTGCCGCTCCGGGAGATCCCGGTCGGCGCATACGTCTGCAACATCGAGGCCAGGCCCAACGACGGCGGCAAGTTCGTCCGTTCGAGCGGTGTCCAGGCTCTCGTCATCGGCAAGGCCGACGACGGCAGGGTCGGTGTCAGGATGCCGAGCGGCAAGAACAAGTGGTTCAACGGTGCCTGCATGGCAACCGTCGGTATCGTTGCCGGCGGCGGACGGGGCGAAAAACCGTTCGTCAAGGCAGGAAAGAAGCATTTCCACGTCAGGTCCTCTTCCGAGAGATGGCCCCGCGTCAAGGGTGTCTGCATGAACGTCATCGACCACCCGTTCGGTGGCGGTGGGCACCAGCACTGCGGACGGCCGAAGACCGTCGCCCGCGGCACGTCCCCGGGGAGAAAGGTAGGGCATGTTGCCGCCCGGAGAACCGGCAAGTGGAAGAAGTGAGGGGTGAAGCATGGCAAAGAAGACACAGAAGAGGATGCCGCGGCGCCGCGAGGAGTTCACCTATCGCGGTTACTCCGTTGCGGACCTGCAGCAGATGGCTCTCTCCGAGCTGCTGCCGCTTATGCCGGCCAGGGCACGCAGGAAGTTCGACCGGGGCCTCTCCAGGGAGCACGAGAAACTCCTCGCCGATCTCCGGTCCGGGGATGAGAACATCCGCACCCACCTGCGCGACATGATCATCATGCCCGAGATGGTGGGGAGATCCATCGAGATCCACAACGGCAAGGAGTTCCAGAAGGTGGAGATTCAGCCCGAGGCGGTCTTCCACTACCTTGGAGAGTTTGCACTGACCCGCAGGAGGGTCGCTCACGGCAGCGCCGGTATCGGTGCGACCCGGTCGAGTAAATACGTACCGCTGAAGTGATGGATATGGCAAGAACAGGTTATTCAGCAAAAATTGAGGGCGAGAACGTCGCTCGCGCAAAAGCGAACGAACTTCCCGTCTCTCCCAAGCACTCGATCGAGATTGCCAGGTTCATCAAGAACATGAGCACCACCGAAGCAAAGGCATACCTCGCCGATGTGGTGGCGCTGAAGAAGGCCATCCCCTTCAAGCGGTTCAACCGGAACGTCGCGCACAAGCGGGGTCTCTCGAAGTGGCCCGCCGGCCGGTATCCGGTCAAGGCGGCAGAGGCCTACATCAAACTGCTCGAATCCGTCGAGAAGAATGCCGAGTACATCGGCCTTGATGTCGAAAACCTCCGGATCGACCACGCCGCCGCCAACACCGGCCGTGGCCTCCGGGCATTCTTCCCGCGTGCGATGGGTCGCGCTACTCCGAAGCGCAGGGAGACCGTGAACATCGAGATCGTCGTGACCGAGGTGGCGTAATGGCAATCGAGAAGAAATTTATCACTGACGGCGTGCGCAACGTCCGCGTCGAGAAGTTCCTCACGACGGAACTCAAGCGCGCAGGATACGGCGGCATGGATATCACCCGGACGCCGCTCGGCACCCAGGTGACGATCTTTGCGGAGAAGCCCGGTATCGTGATCGGGAAAGGCGGCAAGCAGGTTCGCCAGCTGACGCAGGACCTTGCTACCGTCTACGAGATCGAGTCTCCCCAGGTGGAGGTCCAGCAGGTCCAGAACCCCAACTTCAACGCCCAGATCATGGCGGAGAGGCTGGCAAACGCTCTCGAGCGCGGCTGGTACTTCAGAAAGGCCGGACAGAGCACGATCCGCCGGATCATGGAGTCCGGTGCGCTCGGCTGCGAGGTCATCGTCGCCGGGAAACTGACCGGCGCACGGTCGCGGACGCAGAAGTTCACCGAGGGCTACATCAAGCACTGCGGCGAACCGAGCGAGACGATCGTCGAGAAGGGCTACGCGATTGCGATCAAGAAACTCGGAACCATCGGGGTTCAGGTCAAGATCGTCCCGCCGGATGCACGGCTGCCCGACACCTTCGACGTCCTCGAGCCCGAGCCGAAGCAGGCTCCGGCCGAACCCATCGAGCCCGAAGAGGTCGGTGAGGAGGTCTTCGAGGAAGAGTTCGAGGAGACCTCCGGAGAGGAGTTCGAGGAGGAAGTATAGATGGCAATCTTTCGGGCGCGTGAAGTGAAACAGCTCTCCGACACCGAACTCCTCGAGCAGGAGCAGAAACTCTCCCTCGAACTGATCCAGGAGCGCGGCAAGGTCAGCGCCGGCGGTGCCACCGAGAACCCCGGAAGGATCCGCGAGGTAAGGAGAACGATTGCGCGCATCCGCACCGAGCAGAACGCACGGAGGAACGCATGATCTCTCCCCAGAACGTCCTTCGGCACGAGTTGATCGGGCTGGACGTTCTGGTCGTTCGTGCGAGCAACCCGGATCATGCCGGGGTATCCGGTCGCGTCACCGACGAGACCAGAAATACCCTGGTTATCCTGACCGGGCGGGGAGAAAAGCAGATACCGAAACGGTTCAGCGTGTTCCGCTTCCGGCTCCCCGACGGCACGGCCGTCGACGTCGACGGTTCGAGCCTGGAGACGCAGCCGGAACGGCGGATCGGCATGCGCATCAGATAAACGAGGATGAATAATGGCACGAAACATTGGGTTGGACGTCCCCATTCCTGAAGCGGAATGTGAGGACGCAAATTGTCCGTTTCACGGCACTTTGCCGGTACGCGGCCAGGTGATTACCGGCAAAGTCGTGAGCGACCGTATGAACGGTACCGTCGTGGTGGAGCGTGAGTTCCTCCACTACGTCAAGAAATACAAGCGGTACGAGAAACGCAGATCCCGATACCATGCCCACAGCACGCCCTGCATCAACGCCGGCGTGGGCGACGTGGTCAGGATCGCGGAGTGTCGTCCGCTTTCAAAGACAACGAACTTCGTTGTGGTCGAGGTGATGAAGGAATGAAGGCCATGCAGGCAAAGATTCCGCGCGCCCTCGCCACCGGCTCCAGGATGGTCTGCTCCGACAACACGGGCGCACGGCTTGTGGAGGTCGTCTCGGTCGACGGCTACCACGGCGTCCGGCGGCGGCAGCCCTGCCTGGGCATCGGCGACATCGCGACCGTGAGCGTCAAGAAAGGCACCCCCGACATGCGGCGGAAACTCGAGAAGGCAGTGGTCATCCGGCAGAAGAAGGAGATCCGCCGCCCGAACGGCATCCGTCTCTCGTTCGAGGACAACGCAATGGTGCTCATCAACGAGCGCGGCGAGCCGAAGGGAACCGAGATCAAGGGGGCTGTCCCCCGCGAGATCGCGGAGCGTTTCCCGAAGATCGCCTCAATGGCGACGACAATCGTGTAAGGTGTGGTAAGAATGGTACGCATAGTTAGCAAACAGCCGAGAAAACAGCGCAAGGCGCGTTACAACGCACCGAACCACACCCGGGGCCGGTTCCTCTCCGCATCGCTCTCCCCCGAACTCCGCGGGAAATACAGCACCCGGAGAACCCGTGTGGTCAAGGGTGACACCGTGAAAGTGCTCCGTGGAGACTTTGCCGGCGACGAAGGCGTCGTCGATGCGGTGGACATGAAGGCGTGCCGGCTGGTCGTGCACGGCGTGATGGTGACGAAGGCGGACGGGACCGAGGTTCCCCGGCCGGTCGATCCCTCGAACGTGCAGATCACGAAACTGAATTTGAAAGACAAACTACGTGAGGAGAGGCTCGGAGGCGGAGCATAATGTCCAAATATCTCAAGCGGCTGGTAGCCCCTGGCTCCTGGCACATCCCGAAGAAAGTACAGAAATTCGTCATGAAGACCGCCCCCGGGCCCCACAACGCCGGCGCTCTGCCGGTCGGGGTCTGGCTCCGCGAGCACATCGGTCTTGCACAGAACGCGAGCGAGGTCAAAAAGATCCTGCACCAGCGGGACATACTCATCAACGGACGGGCCTGCAAAGACCCGCGGATGGGTCTTGGAGTCTTCGATATCGTCTCGATCCCGAAGATCGGGAAGCACTACCGCATCCAGCTCGACGTGAAGGGCAATCTGGTCGCCGTCGAGATTCCGGCGGAGTCTGCAAAGACCCGGCTCTGCAAGATCCGGAACAAGACCACCATCAAGGGCGGCAAGGTGCAGCTGAACCTCGCGTTCGGTGCAAACATCCTCGCCGACAACACCTACAGGGCAAAGGACTCCGTCGTCGTGACCCTCGGGACGGACGGCGAAGACCGGTTCAGGATCGTCGACCACTTCCCCTTCGCGGAAGGCAACGTGGCCATGGTCGTCGGTGGTAAACACTCCGGCAAGGTCGCGAGGATCGTCGAGATCATCAGGACGGCAAGTTCCGTCCCGAACCGCGTCATCCTTGCGGACGACTCGGCCGGCGAGCGGTTCGAGACCATCGAGGATTACGTCTTCATGGTCGGCCGGTCCGCGATAGCACCCGAACTGGAGGCCTCGGCATGACCGCGATGAAGGATATCTACATCGATAAGGTCGTCGTGCACATGGGCGTCGGAGAGAGCGGCGAGCGGCTGGTCAAGGCGGAGGATCTCGTAAAACAGATCACCGGCCAGAAGCCCGTCCGCACCATGGCGAAGCGGACCCAGCCGGCGTTCGGTATCCGGAAGGGCGCACCCATCGGGTGCAAGGTCACCCTGCGCCGGGAGAACGCCGAGAAGTTCATCACGACCGCTCTCAACATCATCGAGCGGCGGCTCGCACCCACGCAGTTCGACCGGACCGGGAACGTCTCCTTCGGTATCGAAGAGCACACCGACTTCCCGGGCATGTCCTACGATCCGACAATCGGTATCTACGGCATGGACGTCAACGTGGTGCTCGAGTACAAGGGCGCACGGATCGCACGGAGAAGTGTCGAGCGCAGGAAACTGCCGGCCGACCAGAAGGTGAACAAAGAGGACGCTATCGCGTTCATGCGCGAGCACTACCAGGTGGAGGTGTAAGGAATGGCGGAAGAGTCAGGAGCGCCTGCAACGGGTGAGAACGTACGGAAGTTCGGCCGCGGCGCGAACGAGTGCCGCATCTGCGGCCGGAAGCAGGGCCTTGTACGGAAGTACGGCATTTACTTCTGCCGCCAGTGCTTCCGCGAGTGGGCGAGCAAAATGGGCTTCAAGAAGATGAACTAGGGGTAGAGAACAATGGCACGACTGAATCCAATCGCTGACGCGATGAGCACGATCAAGAATGCCGGAGATGCTGGAAAGAGCGAGGTTATTGTAGAACCCGCCAGCAAGCTTCTCGGCGCAATGCTCCGCGTCATGCAGGAAAACGGCTTTATCAGCGGCTTCGAGTTCATCGACGACGGCCGCGGCGGCCAGTTCCGGGTCCAGCTCTCCGGAACGATCAATAAGTGTGGCGCCATCAGCCCCCGGTTCCCGGTGGCGATGGCTGATATGGAATACTGGGAGTCGCAGTATCTTCCCGCGAAGAACTTCGGCATCCTGATCGTCTCCACCTCGAAGGGAGTCATCTCCCATGCAGAGGCACGAAACGAAGGGATCGGCGGGCAGCTGCTGGGATACGTCTACTAAAAGGAGGGAATGAGTATGGCAATAACACGACAGGTCGAGATCCCTCCCGGCGTTGACGTCACGCTCGACGGCGGCATGCTCACGGTCTCCGGGCCGAAGGGCACGCTGGCCCGCGACATGCGCTTCCCGCAGATCGATCTCAAGGTCGACGGCGGCGAAGTCGTCGTCTCCACGGCATCCGACAAGAAGCGGATCCTCGCCATGACCGGCACGCTCGAGGCCCATGCGAAGAACATGATCCGGGGCGTCGTCGACGGCTACGAGTACCGGATGAAGGTGGTCTACAGCCACTTCCCGATCCAGATCAAGCAGCAGGGCAACCGCCTCGAGATCACCAACTTCCTCGGCGAGAAGCAGCCCCGGGTCGCAAAGATCCTCGAGGGCGTCGCCGTCAAGATCGGAAACGACGAGGTTACTCTCACCGGTATCGACAAGGAGAAGGTGGGCAACACGGCCGCAAACATCGAGCACGCGACCAGGATCACGAAGCGCGATCCCCGGGTGTTCCAGGACGGCATCTACATCACCGAGAGGGCGTGAAAACAATGGACGATACAAGAAGACTGATCCGCGTCCGCACCCGGCACAACAAGCCTGCCTTCAAGAGGCGGGGCCTTCACCGCAAAGCGAAACTGGCAGATGTCTGGCGGCGTCCGCGTGGTCTGCACAACAAGCAGAGGCGGCAGTTCAGGGCGAAGGGTGCCCTCCCCCGACCGGGATACGGGAGCCCCGCCGCAGTTCGCGGCATGCACCCGAGCGGCTATACGGAGGTACGGGTCTTTACACCGGCGGATCTTATGGATCTGAACCCGGAGACCCAGGCCGTCCGGATCGCCGGATCCGTCGGCAACAGGAAGCGTGGAGCGATTCAGGAGCGGGCTCTGGAACTCGGGCTCAAGGTCCTGAACGCAAAGGACCTCACCCCTGCGGCAGGCATCCCGGCCGCAGCCGAAGAAGAAGAGGTGAACGAGGATGAGTGATCTCGCCAGCCAGAAGCGAATGGCGGCCGCCATTCTCAAGTGCGGGGTCAACCGTGTCTGGTTCGATCCCGAGCGTCAGGCCGATATCGAGGCAGCGATCTCCAGAAACGACCTGCGCGAGCTCATCGGGGAAGGCGCGATCAGGGCGCACCCCGTAAAAGGGAACAGCCGCGGCCGGGCCCGCGTGCGGATGGCAAAGCGTTCCTACGGCCACCGGAAAGGTCCGGGGCGGAGGAAGGGTGCTGCAGGAGCCCGGAACGCCAGCAAGCGGACGTGGATCCGCAAGATCCGGGCGCAGCGCCGCACTCTGCGCGAGATGCGCGAAGATGGTACGATCGACCGGAGTCTCTACCGCCTGATGTACCGGCGGGCTTCCGGAGGTCAGTTCCGGAGTGTGTCGCATCTTGAGGCTCAGATTGAGATAACGGCAGGGAGGATGAAATAATGGCAACCGGCCCAAGATACTTCGTGCCCTTCCGGAGAAGGCACGAGGGCAAGACCGACTACTACAAGCGGATGTCGCTCCTGTCGTCGGGAACACCGAGAATGGTCGTCCGGAAGACGAACCGGCAGATCATCGTACAGCTGGTCGTTCCCGAGGTCGAAGGGGATCGCACCCTGGTGGCTGCGTACTCGGCCGAACTCGCCGACTACGGCTACGAGGGATCGACTGCGAGCACCCCGGCCGCCTACCTGACCGGGATGCTCTTCGCGGTCAAGGCGCTGAACGCGGGGTATGACGAGGGAATCCTCGACATCGGGCTTGCCCGGGCAAAACCCGGAGCACGTGTCTTTGCCGCTCTCAAGGGAGCGGTGGATGCGGGTCTCGACGTCCCCTACGGCGAATCGATCCTCCCCGATGAAGAGCGGCTCAAAGGTGCCCACATCGCGGAGTATGCTCCCGAGCGGGCGGGCAACCTGGTAACGAATGTAGAGGCTGTGGCTCTGGCCATCAAGAAGGAGCTGGTGTGACATGGCATACGTACAGGAAGAATGGATTCCGCTCACCGGTCTCGGGCGCATGGTCGCCGCAGGCGAGATCACCAGTATCGATGAGGTGCTCGCGAGCGGCAGGCCGATCAAGGAGCCGCAGATCGTCGATCTCCTCCTGCCCGACCTGGAGGACGAGGTGCTGGACATCAACATGGTCCAGCGGATGACGGACTCGGGTCGCCGTGTGAAGTTCCGCACCGTCGTGGTGGTCGGCAACCGGAACGGCTACGTCGGGTTCGGCCAGGGGAAGGACGTCCAGGTCGGTAACGCGATCCAGAAGGCAATCGTAAACGCAAAACTGAATCTGATCAAGGTTTCCCGCGGCTGCGGGAGCTGGGAGTGCGGTTGCGAGACCGCTCACTCGATCCCGATCGAGGTGACCGGCAAGGCAGGCAGTGTCAAGGTGACGCTGAAGCCCGCCCCGCAGGGTATCGGTCTCGTGACCGGGGATATCCCGAAGAAGGTCCTGACGCTTGCAGGCATCAAGGATGTCTGGGCGTTCAACCGGGGACAGACCCGGACGACCATCAACTATGCAAAGGCGACGTTTGAGGCGCTGAAGCAGACGAACATGGTTCGGATCGGAGGGACGGAGTGATGTACGCGGTAGTACAGGTGCGCGGCGTGGTCAAGACCAACCACGAGATCAAGGACACCTTGAAGATGCTCCGCCTGCACCACGTGAACCACTGCGTCCTCGTGCCCGATACGCCCGCGTATCTGGGCATGATCCGCAAGGTGAAGGACTTCGTGGCGTACGGTGAGGTTGACGCCGGGACTCTGGCCACCCTCCTGCGCACCCGGGGCAGACTGACCGGGGACGAGAAGCTGACCGACGAATACGTCCGCGCGCATACCCCGTATGCCGATATCGATGAGTTCGCGGCAGCACTCTGCAACGGCGAGACGAGTTTCCGTGACCTGGTGGAGATCAAACCGGTGCTGAGACTGCATCCACCTCGAAAGGGCTATAAAACCATCAAGCGAACCTTTCAGCAGGGTGGAGCTCTCGGCTACTATGGCCCACAGATCAACGATCTCCTCTACAAGATGAGGTGAGACAGATGCCCGTAAACAAGAGATCCAAATACAGGGGTTCACGAACCTGCGGCGGCGGTACGCACAAGAACCGGCGTGGCGCCGGCAACAGGGGTGGACGGGGTAGAGCCGGGCAGCGCGATCACCGCTTCTCTCACTTCTACCTGAAGGGCGAGATATCCAACGGTAAGCACGGTTTTATCAGCAAGACTTCCGTGCCGGTATCTGCTCTCGATGTCGGTGAGATCGACCAGATGGCCGAAGCGCTGCTTCGTGAAGGGCTTGCCACCCGGGAGGGCGATCTCATCGCCCTCGACGCCGCCGAACTCGGCATCGAGAAGGTGCTCGGCGGTGGAAGAGTCACCCACAAAATGAGTATCTCCGCCCGGGAGTTCTCCGAACGTGCCCGGACGAAAATCGAGGAGATGGGCGGTCAGGCAACGACCGTCTGATCTTCTTTTTCAGGTGAAACCATGGGAGATCTGCTGGATAGATTTGAACCCATCCTTGCAGCGATGCCTGCAGTCAGGGGGCCGGAAGGGCACGTCCACTTCAAGAATAAACTTATGTGGACGCTTGCTATCCTGCTTCTCTACTTCTCATTGACCAACATCGATATCTTTGGACTCTCTGCGCAGTCACAGGATATTTTCGGAATGTACCGTGCCCTGCTTGCCGGTGCGAGCGGTTCGCTCCTGCATCTCGGTATCGGGCCGATCGTCACCGCGTCGATCGTGCTGCAGCTGCTCAAGGGTGCCGGACTCCTGCAGATCGATACCAGCGAAGCACGTGGGCAGGTCATGTACATGGGCCTGCAGAAGATGCTCATCTTCGTGATGATCATCGTCGAAGCGTTCCCCATGGTTGCGAGCGGGATGATGATGCCCGACCCGACGGTGGCTGCGCAGTTCTTCGGCGGAAATATGCTCACGGTCTCGCTCCTGATCTTCCTCCAGGTCTGCCTCGGCGGGCTTCTGGTGGTGCTGATGGACGAGGTCGTCACGAAGTGGGGCGTCGGTTCGGGCGTGGGACTCTTCATCGTTGCGGGAGTCTCGCAGGGTCTCGTGAACGGGTTCCTGAACTGGCAGACGGGCACCGATCCCTTCCCGATCGGGTTCTTCCCGAGGCTGTTCGCCATAGGTACCTCGGGAGCGAACTTCCTCGAGTACTTCGGAACGGATCTGCTCGCCCTCGTCACGACGATAGTCATCTTCATGATCATCGTCTACGTGGAGTCGACCCGTATCGAGATACCGCTTGCGCACACGGCCGTCCGCGGCGCCCGTGCGCGGTTCCCGGTGAAGCTCATCTACGCGAGCGTTCTGCCGATGATTCTCGTCCGGGTGCTGCAGGCGAACATCCAGATGATCGGGATGTTCCTCTCGAACGCCGGGATAACGATCTTCGGCGAGTTCCAGGGACAGACACCGGTAAACGGCCTGATGTGGTATATCGCCCCCATCAACCAGCCCCAGGACTGGATGTGGTGGCTCTCCGATCTCGGGCACGCTCCCTGGGAGATCATGCTGCGTATGGGCATCGATATCACCGTCATGGTGGTCGGGGGCGCGATCTTCGCGCTTTTCTGGGTCAAGACCGCCGGCCTCGACTCGAAGGACGTGGCCCGGCAGATCCAGAGAAGCGGGATGCAGATCCCCGGCTACCGGCGGAGTGAGCAGGTGCTCGTGAAGTACCTCGACCGATACATCCCGCGGATCACCGTCATCGGCGGTGTGTTCATCGGCCTTCTCTCGGTCGTCGCGAACCTCTTCGGTGTCATCGGCGCGGTCGGGGGAACGGGTCTGCTGCTTGCGGTGAGTATCACCTACCGCCTCTACGAGGAGGTCGCAAGCCAGCAGATCATGGAGATGTACCCGTTCATGCGCGGGTTCTTTGGGAAAGAGTAAGTCCGTAGGCCCGACCCGCAGGTCGGGCCGAAGGAGTTACTCCTGGAGAAAAAGGTGCCTCAGCACCTTTTTCGACCGGGAGTGAGCCCGGAGGAGTCATTCTTGAAGAAGCGGCGCGAAGCGCTCGCTTCGACTGAGAATGACCTCTTCTGATTCTCACTCTCCCCCAAAACCGCACAGAACCCATTTTCTACCCGGGATCACCCGGGCATGGAGCAATTCCGAAAGGCATTACTCTTTCAGGCACGGATTTATCTTAACAGCGAATGATACCCTAACGGGAGTGATAAAGTTGGGAAAGAAAGTTGTCGTGACGGGGGTTCCCGGTGTTGGAAAGACCACCGTCATCAATGGCGCGATGGAGAGGCTGGCGGCCGAAGGCGTTGCGTATAAGGCCGTCAACTTCGGCACGTTCATGTTTGAGGTGGCTAAAAAGGAGAACCTGGTCTCGGATCGCGATGAGATGCGCAAGCTCGAGAAAGACGTCCAGAAACGCCTTCAGCAGGCGGCCGCCTCGGGAATCGCCGCCATGAGCGGAGATGCAAACATCATCATCGACACCCACAGCAGCGTCAAGACCCCGACGGGGTTCCTTGCGGGGCTGCCCGAATGGGTGCTCCGCGAGTTGATGCCCGACATCGTCGTGCTGGTGGAGACCGACCCCGACCAGATCCTGATGCGCCGGCTCGGCGACGCCTCAAGGGCCCGCGACATGGAAGGATACCGCGCGATCGCCGAACACCAGGAGTTCAACCGCGCAGTCAGCGCGGCATATGCGATGTATACCGGCTGCACCATCAAGATCGTCCGGAACGAGAACTTCCTGCTCGAACAGGGCATCGACGACCTGGTGAGTGTGCTGAGGTAACCTGATATGGTGGACCTGAAGAAGCACGGCCCGACGATCGCCCTCCTCTTTACCATGCTGGTCTTCATCTCGTACAGCATCGAGTGGATACGGGTGACGGTCGGTCACGCGATGGATGTAGTGCTGGGCCCCTTCATCGACACCCTCGGGGTGCCGTTCTTCGTCATGATCCTGATCCTCTCAAGCATCACGGGCCTCTACTCCTCGCTCGTCCAGAAGTACACCATCGACTACGAGAAGATGCAGGAGACGCAGGCGAAGATGAAGGTCTTCCAGAAGGAATTCCGGGAGGCCCAGCTCTCCGGGGACGAAAAGAGGATCAAGAAGCTTCAGGGAAGACAGGAGCGGATGATGCAGGACCAGCTCGAGTTCTCCCGGCAGCAGTTTACGCCGATGGCGATCATCCTCGTGCTCTCCGTGCCGATCTTCTTCTGGCTTCTCCTGCGGCTTCCCGAAGTCGGCACACCGGCTGCCATTGGGACCGGCATCGTGCTGCCGTTCCTCGGAGCGGTCAGCCTCTCGGGCTTTGCGTTCTGGATCGTCCCGGCCTGGATCCTGTGGTATATGATCTGCTCGCTGACGATCAGCCAGGTGATAAGGAAGGCCCTCAACATCGGAGGGCTCTGATGCGGATCACCATCAGCGGTCCGCCGGGGAGCGGCACCACGTCGCTCGCCCGCTACCTCGCGGGGAAGCACGGGCTCGACCTCATCTCCGCGGGAGAGGTCTTCCGTCAGCTCGCGAAGGAGCACGGCATGGATCTCGCCGGGTTCGGGAAGTTCGCGGAGAGCGATCCCTCGGTCGACCGGATGATCGACGCCCGGCAGAAAGAGATCGGTGAAGCCGCCGAAAACATCATCATCGAGGGCAGGCTCTCGGGCAGGATGGTCGAGAACGCCGATCTCCGTATCTGGCTTTCGGCGTCGCTTTCCTGCCGGGCAAGACGCATTGCGGGACGTGACGGGATGGACGAAGAGGGAGCCCGGGTCTATACCGAGAACCGGCAGCGTTCGGAATCGACCCGCTACCGGAACTACTACGGTATCGAGATCGACGACCTCTCGCCGTACGACATCGTCCTCTCGTCCGAGACCTTCGGCGTGGACGCCCTCGGCACCATCGTGGACGCCGCGATCGCGTGCCTTGCACGGCAGCAGGCCGGCGACCTCTAGCGGTCCCCTACCCTCTTTGCTTTTATCTTTTTGATGCGCCGGAGCCGGGTCCATTCCTGCCGCTCCATCTCGTCGCGCTGGTCTTCGATGAACCGGCGGATCTCCGTGAGTTCCGGGATGATCTTGAGTTCCAGTGCGTTCACCCGTCGCCGCGTCTTCTCGATGTCGTCGAGCAGGTGCTTGACCCCTCCTTCGAGTTCGGCGGTTGCGATGATCGCTTCGAGAAGTTCCTCGTAGGCGTCGGCCGCGTCGTCGATGACCGACGATGTTCCGAGGATACCGTAACCCCTCTGGTCGAGTGTCTTTCTCACCATCACCGGTTCGAGGTCCGGGAGCCGCACCCCGAATGTGTTCCTGTTTCCGGTTGCATAGGAAGGATAGGCCTCTACCGAGAGCGCCGCGAGGAGCACTCCCGTCGCCCCCTCCATCATGGCGGCGACCGCTACCATCTCCCGTGCGCCGGCGAACTTCTCTTCGAGTTCCCTGCGGTTCAGGGCTGCCTGCTCGGTGAGTTTGACCAGTTCCAGCATCATGCCGTCGAGTTTCATCGACAAAAGCCGGTGTACCCGCTCTGCGAGCGCCTGCCTCCGCCTGACGATCAGGAGGCCGGCCCTGGTGGGTTTGATGTCGTCGACCGGCATGGTGCTCTCCTACAGGACGATATACTGCCATATCCGTTCGGGCAAGAGGCCGAATGCTTTCCCCCGTGCGATTGCCCGCAGGTTCGCGACCTCGTACTTCTTCCGCTCGAGGTATGCAAGCACCGGCAGAACCGAGAACGGGTGCCGCCGGGAGAGGGCTTCCAGCTGGTGGAGCCTGACGCGGGTGACCGCCATTTCGACCTCGTGGACGGGCCGCCTGCGCCGGTGCCATCGCTGCCAGACCAGTTCTGCGGCATCTGTGCTTGAGAAATCCGGATCCTGCCGGAGTTCGCGCACCGCCTGGGCGAGAACCGGGACGATGTCGGTCGAAAGAAAGGCGCTGACGAACTCTCCTTCCGTCTCGATGCCGTAGAGCCTTCGGAAGAGGTCGACGGGGATACGGCCGCCGGGGATCATCGTCCGGTCGATGGTCGCGATATCGCACGCCTCTTCTGCGCAGTGGAGCCGGAGGAGGTTTCTCATGTTGGTGATGTCGATCTCGAACCGGAGGTAGCCGATCAGCTCCTGGCATCCGCTGCACCCGGTTGCGGCAAGACCGAGAAGGTCGGTGTAGTATTGCCGGTAAAGCTCGTTCTCGATCCGGGCAAAGACGCCCGTCTCACCGCAGATCCGGTAGTACTCCGCGAGAACCGGGTAGAGCCGCCAGCCCTGGAGCGCCTCGATAGCCTCGCCGCAGTTCGTGAAGTTAAGAAGGCGGTCGAGGAGCGTGCCGTCGAGTTCCCCCGCCGGGACGAGAAGATCGCGGATCTGGCGCCGGGGTATGTCGTGAACCGTGCCCCGCAGGATCGCCATGACGTTTGCGATGTCCCACCGGTTGAGGTATTCCCCGGTCAGGGTGTGCAGGTCGCCGGGAGCGGTCGCCATGGCGTGCCGGAACGACTGCGCCAGGTTGCGGTTTACCGCCTCTTCGATGAGCTGGGCACCGGAAAAGTCGTGCGCGAGATCCAGGATGTCCTCTCTGTACTCTTCCTGTCGGCTGAGATATCCGATCACCCCCGGTATGCTCATCCGCATGATCCGCAGGTATTCTTCACGAGGAAGGAGCGTCGTCCTCCTTACCCGGAACCGGGTGCAGGCGTAGATGCACGAGGGGGAGGTCACGCCCAGCGGGGGCATACGTCCCTATTATCGTTCCCTTCTATAAATGCGCACCCGGTTGAGATCAGGGGTGGGGAGGCGGCCGGGAGGATGGCGCAGGCAGGCCCGGCGCCGGTGCGGGGGGCCTTGAAGAGTACCGGCAACAGCCCGGGGCGACAGGATGAGGTGTTTCCCCCGGAGAACCGGATGGGAGGCGTGTTTGGGGCTTACAGCAGCGGCATGACGATCATCGTCAACAGTTCGCTCTCCGGGAACTCGGGCCCGTTGTAATAGTATTCGTAGACGGTGCCGGCAGGTTTAAGCCCGTTCTTCTCTATCCAGTTTGCCATTTCGTCGTATGTCGGTGCCATATCCCGATATGCGCCGCGATATATGCAGAAGACGACGTTACCTCCCGGGATAGAGCCCGATCGAATGTCTCCCCTCTCCGGCAGGACCTTCGATACGGGAAAGCCTATCTCTACATCGAGATCCTGCATGTCCATGTTGTGATATGCCACATACGGGACGTCCGAGAGGAGCTCTCCGAGTTCCTTCAGATAGTCAGCCATTCTGCAGTAACTTTCACCAATCAGCATGGGTAGATCTTCGACCTTTGCTCTGGTTCGGATCGATAAGGTGGGCTGCTCTCTTCTCCGTAACATCTCGATGTTCGATACTCTCGGCATCCTGTTCCTCCTGTTCGGTATGTGATAGCGTTCGCGACAGCGCCTTTCGTTCCCTATAGGCGGTCCGGGCTCTGTCTTATCAGTCGATGATTCCATCCCGCTCTTCAAATACTTTCTGCCGGCGGGCCGCTTCCCGCCCCCCCCGCAGATAAGATTCATATCATGCACCGCCAACCCACCATCGATCACCATGCCTTACTCGGTCGTGACGGGGGATCTCTTCTCGGCCCACGACGCGCCCGGCCACCCCGAGTCGCAGGCACGCCTGGATGCCGCCCTCGCGGGGGTGCCGGCCGATGCCCGCTACATCGGCCCGGAGCAGGCGACGGTCGACGACCTGGCGCTGGTGCACACAGAGCGGCATATTGATCGAATCCGTTCGTTCTGCCGTGAGTGTCCGCCCGGCCGCGCCCGCTACCTCGATCCTGACACCTACGTCACGGCCGGTTCGTTCGACGCCGCCCTGTACGCCGCGGGGGCCGCATGGCAGGCGGTGGAGCGGGCTCTCGACGGCGAGCACTGTTTCGCTCTCGTCCGCCCGCCGGGGCACCATGCCGAACCCGATTGCGCGATGGGGTTCTGCCTCTTCAACAACGTCGCCGTGGCAACGGCGAAGGCGCTCCGCAAAGTCGACCGGGTGGCGATCGTGGACTGGGACCTGCACCACGGGAACGGCACAGAGAAGGCGTTCTACACCTCGGACCGGGTGCTCTATTGTTCGGTTCACCAGGCGGGGATCTTCCCCGGAACCGGGTGGCCGGAAGAGCGGGGAGCCGGTCCGGGTGCGGGGCATACCGTCAACGTGCCTCTCGTATCGGGTTCGACCGGCGTCGACTACGCGCTCGTCTTTGGCGAGGTATTCGTCCCGATGCTCCGGTGGTTCGAACCGGACGTCGTGGTGGTCTCGGCAGGTCAGGACGCGCTCTTCGATGACCCGCTCGGCTCGATCCGTCTTTTGCCCGAAGATTTCGGAGCACTGGCCGGGATGCTCGTGGACGCGACCCCTGCGCCACTTGCCCTCGTGCTCGAAGGAGGTTACGGCCGGTCGCATGCAGGGGCGATCGGGGCGATCGTTGCCGCCCTCGACGGGGCCCGTTTCAACCCCGCAGGCGGCGGGGCGAAGGCGAGCACCCGGCACCTCGTGGAGGCGTATGCCGGCTCCCGGCACGCCGTCCCTCCCTGACGGGATCAGATTCATCTTCTCCCGGGTCGACCGGATGGCGGTGAACTGACTGCATGCCTGACCGAACCCTGATACTCGCGGGTGCCCTCCTCCTCGCCCTTGCCGCTGCCCCGGCGGCCTCCGCCGTCGCCGTATACCCGGGCAGCGAGGTGACGCTCACGGGTACGAGCACGGGGAGCGATACCGTCTACCTCTTCGTGACCGGCCCGAACCTTCCTGTGAACGGCGGACGGCTTGACGATCCGCATACGCCCGTCCGTTCGGGGGACGGGGGGAGTTTCACGGCTGTGACGGTCGATGCCGGCGGCCGCTGGACCTACCGGTGGAGGACGGGCGAGGCCGGGCTCGATCCCGGAACATACACCGTCTACGCCGTGGAAGCGCCCGTCGATCGCCGGAATCTCTCCGGTCACGGATACACGACCATCCCCGTCACCCTCGGGTCCCCGCCGGGAACCGCGGCTACGGGAACCACCGTGCCTGCCTTATCGCCCGTAGAGACTGCGACGCCGACGGCTACGATGCCGACGGCCGCGCCCACCCCAACGCCGACGACAGCATCGTCGCCCCTCGCCGCCCTCATGGCGGCCGGTGCGGTGGTTGCTGCGGCGATCCTGCTCTTGCAGCGGTGACCGTACCGCGCCGGGAGTTCCCGCTCCCGGAAAATATATATTCACGAATGTACTATTTTGTACAATGATGTGTAATGCAGCCAAGGGGTTCCCGGCCGCGCCGATGCCCGTGCCGCTGCATGCACCCGGTCAGATCGCCCGTCGAACCTGTAA
The DNA here is from genome assembly GCF_001017125.1 of Methanoculleus sediminis. Lineage (GTDB taxonomy): Archaea > Halobacteriota > Methanomicrobia > Methanomicrobiales > Methanoculleaceae > Methanoculleus > Methanoculleus sediminis. The sequence continues at coordinate 393,430 of NZ_JXOJ01000001.1, forward strand.
GAAACCGATACCATGAAATCAAGAGATATTGCAATTGTCGGCATACTCCTTGCCATAGGGGCCATCATCAGGTACATGTCCCTCCTGATCCCCGGCCCCATCGTATCGAACCTCGTGATCGCCTTCTACAGCCTCGCCATCATCCTCATCGTGCCCACGTTCCGTGAGGCGCTCGGGATCGGCGTCGTTGCGGGCGTCGTCTGTGCACTTCTCAGCCATTCGATCTTCCCGCCCGCAAACCTCGTCAGCGAACCCATCGGTGCGGTCGTCTGTCTCGGGGTCTACCTGGTGCTGAGAGACCGGTTCGTCCTCGCCCCGGCGGTGACGACGCTTCTCGCCACGTTCGCGAGCGGGTTCTCGTTCATCCTCATCTCCATCCTTGCCGTGGCTCCGACGGTTCTTGACAAGTTCGGAACCCTCGAGGCGTTCCTCGCGGTCACCGTACCGATCGTCCTGATCACGGCGGGGGTCAACGCCGCCGTCGCGCAGGCGCTCGAGATTCCGGCATCGCGGGCACTGATGCGGGGAGCCCGAGAGAAGGCTCCGGGACGGGATCCGAGGCCGGTCGATGAGTCCTGAGACCGGGGGGGAGATCGCCCTTTCCCTTCGGGGTGTCTCCTACACCTACCCCGGTTCGGAAACGCCGGCGCTTGACAAGATCAGCCTCGAAATAGCGAGAGGAGAGATTGTCTTCGTCACCGGTCCTACCGGGGCGGGCAAGACGACGCTCTGCCTTGCGGCGTCCGGTATCCTCCACCACGAGTACGGCGGCACGCTCGATGGCGCGATCACCATCCTCGGCAGAAACGTCCGGGACTACCGGAACATGGGCGAGATCGGGCGGCACGTCGGGGTGGTCTTCGACGACGCCGATGCCCAGCTCATCTTCACGACCGTCGAGGAGGAGGTTGCGTCCGGCCTCGAGAATCTCGGCATCTCCCGGGAGGAGATGTACCGGAGGCTCCGCGAGGTGATGGAGGCGACCGGGATCGCCGATCTCGCGGACCGTGCCCCGCATACCCTCTCCGGGGGGCAGAAGCAGCGGGTCGCCATCGCCGCCACCATCGCTCTCGGCACGAAGATCCTGATCCTCGACGAACCCACCGCCGAACTGGACACGGAGGCGACCGCCGCGGTATCCGCTCTCCTCCGGAGGCTCTCCGGCGAGGGCACCGCCGTGCTCATCGTCGAGCAGAAGATCGGCGACCTCGCCGCCATCGCGGACAGAATGGTCGTCGTCGAGGACGGAGCGATCGCAAAGGTCGGGTCTCCCGCGGAGATGATGCAGGAGTCCGTCCAGGAGCAGCCTGCAGGCGGAGAAGCACGCCTCCCCGCACCGGCGGCCTCCCCTGGAGTCCCCGTCATATCCGTCCGGGGGCTCGTCCACCGCTACGACGGTGTCACGGCCATACGGGGCCTCGACCTCGAGGTCGCTTCCGGAGAGATCGTGGCCGTGGCCGGGGAAAACGGGTCCGGGAAGACGACGCTCGTCAAGCACTTCAACGGGCTGCTCCGCCCGACCGAAGGCAGCGTCACCGTCGATGGGCTCGACGCCGCGACCGTTCCGATAGCGGAACTCGCGCGCCATGTGGGCCTCGTCTTCCAGAACCCGGATACCATGCTCTTTGCAGAGACCGTGGCGGATGAGGTGGCGTTCGGTCTCAAGAACATCGACCCCGGCGCTTCGGAAGAGCCGGTCGACGCGGCTCTTCGCGAGGTAGGCCTCCTCCACCGGAAGACGGCCTACCCGCGTTCGCTCTCGCGGGGCGAGCGGCAGCGTCTGGCCATCGCCTGCGTCATCGCCATGAAACCGAAGGTCATCGTGCTCGACGAGCCCACGACCGGGCTTGATGCCCGCGAGTCGGGGAGGGTCATGGAGATCCTCGGCCGCCTGCGGCAGGACGGCCACACGATCGTCATGGTGACGCACGATATGCGTCTTGGAGAGGAGTATGCGGATCGTATCGTCAGGATGGAGCTGGGAAGAATCATCCACGACAGCGGAATTCACGAGGAGGAACCATGTCCGAAATTATGCAGTACGTCACCCGGGAGAGCGCCTTTCACCGCCTCCACCCGCTCACCAAACTGATCTTTGCGGCCGTCGTCGTGGCCCTTGCGGTGCTGACGAGCGATACCGTGATGCTCACGGTTCTTGCCGGGGTGGTCGTGGCCATAGCGATCGTGAGCGGGCTCGCCCGCGATCTCCTCCGCCAGGTTCCGCTGCTGCTCTCGCTCGCGGCGAGCCTGCTTGCCCTTACCGTTCTCACCATCAGGAGCGGGGAGATCGTCTGTTACCTGGTGCCGCAGTCGGTCCCGGTCATCGGCGGGGCGCTTCCTGTCACGGCGGGGGCGATCGACCTTGCGCTCGCGATGTCGCTTCGGTTCGCTGCGATGCTCTTTGCGTTCCAGCTCCTGGTCATATCGACCCAGCCGCGCGACCTCGTCCACGTCATGGACCGCCTCAGGATGCCGGTCGACTACACCCTCATGTTCCTGATCGCGCTCCGGTTCATCCCGAGCCTGCAGCTCGAGGGGAAGCGGATTCACGAGGCGCAGCTTGCCCGCGCCTATAACCCGGGGAACGGCCTTGCCGGAAAGATACGAGGGCTCTTCCCCATCATCATCCCCCTGGTCTCGAACTCGCTCGGGAAAGCCACGATCCTCGGGCTGACCATCGATCTGCGTGGATACCGTTCCGGCAGGCGGACGCCGATGCGCGACCTCTCTCCGGGCCGGGCCGATGTCGCCGGGATCTGCTGCATGGGTCTTCTGGTCGCCGGGTATTTGGCCGTGCTGGTTGTATAATCCGCCATCAATCCTTTTCCCTTCCTTTGCGGCGGTTCTTTAGGGCCGAAGCTTGAGCCCCGAAAACGCGGAGTGGACGAATTTAACGGAACTGTAGCGCCTCTTTTTTGCACAAACCCGCGTTTACTTTTGAATCTCCCGTGTATCCCGGTGCAGCATAACCCGGATTTGGCAAAGGTTATAGGCGCCGGAATGAACGAAGTACTGCTATGCGCGACGGTGCACCTCCGACGGCGTTCGAGTTCTACATCGGCGGGAGCGCCGGGCCGTCCCTCTACGTCAGGCTCGCGGACGGCCGGCTCCTCTACGAGTGGGCGAGTGCCGGCGGCTACTCCGGGGTGGTGACGGAGGCGTCGCCGACACCGGAGGAATGGGCACGGTTCCGGGAGATCGCCGATCGGCTCGGTGTCCGGGAGTGGGAGCCGGAGTACGTCTCCGCCCACTCCTGCTGCGACGTCACTTACTGGCACCTGCGGATGGATATGGACGGACGGAAGATCGTCGTCCGGGGTGCAAACGCCTACCCGGGCTCACCCGGCCCGGAGGTCTCGAAGCAGTTCCGGGAGTTTCTCGCGGCGGTGAAGCGCCTGATCGGGCGCGAGCCGTGATCGTTCAGAGAGAGACCCCTCTCAGGTGTTCGAGGCTTCGTTCGTAGTCCTGAAACGAGTTCGGCTCGACGACCATCGTGGCGTCCGGTGGAAGATGCGCCATCACGCGGCGAAAATCAATACTCCCGTTGCCGCAGGGCAGGTGATCGTCCCGGCTGCCGTGGTTGTCGTGCAGGTGGACGTGGATTGCTCCTTCCCGCTCCAGGAACGCCTCCAGGTTGCCGTTTGCGTGGGCATGCCCCACGTCGAGGGCGAAGCCGAGGTCCCGGGCGGCAAGGCGGTCGAGGAACTCCGGCGACCTGAAGAAGCAGATCTCCCACGCCCCCATATTCTCGACGGCGAACCGGACGTTCACCTCCTGCTGAACGGCGGCAAGGTCGTCGAGCGACCGGTCGAGAGCCGCCTGCGCGGCGCTCCGCATCTCTGCTCCCCAGACGTGCCCCGGGTGGACGACCAGCCGTTCGGCGCCGATCCGGTCGCAGACTTCGGCAAGGTCCTCGATAACCCCGAAGGCCGCTCTCCGGAGGCGCTCGTTCTCGGACGCGATGTTGATATCGGCGACCGGTGCGTGGACGGTGTAGCGGAGATCGAACGAGTGGCAGACCTCTTCGAACCGGAAGAGATTGTGGGGGCCGTCGGAGAGGATCTCCGCACGGCCCATACGGCCGGAGATGAGGCCGAGCGCCTCCCAATGCGTCCGGTCCATCAGGCAGCAGGTGGAGCAGCCGATATCGTTCACGTTCCGGCCTACCTCTTCCGCAGAAGCAGAACGGCTGCGGATAATGCGCAGATGAGCGGGATCGCGCCGAATCCCGGTGATTGAACCGTCCCGGTTGCCTTCGGCGTGCCCGGCCCGGCGGTGTCCGGATGGAGGTAGCCCGCCACTTCTTCCAGCGCATCCACGATCCGCGGGCTTCCGCGGCTGACGACGTCAGCGTCGATGACGTAAACGCGGTCGTTCCTGACCGCGTCGAGCCTCTGCAGGCGGGACTCGTTTATGATGTAGTTGTAGATGGCATCGTATCCGTCCCGGTCCATGCCGCTGCCCGAACTGACCAGGATGTAGTCGGGATTCGTGGTGATGAACTCCTCGAGGCTGATGATGCTCCAGCCGTCGACCGAGCCGAACGCGTTGGTCCCGCCGGCCAGCGTGATCACCTCGTTCTGGAACGTTCCCCGGCCGCTGACCCAGAGCGGGTCGTGCCAGATGACGTGGGCAACGGACGGCTGTTCGACCCGGCTCTCGGCCGCCTTTTCGGCAACAACTTCTATGCGCGCCTGGAGTTCTTCGATGAGCGCCGAAGCCTGTTCTTCCTGCCCGGTCGCCCTTCCGGCGAGTTCGATGTCGTGCAGGACACCGTCGATCGTCTGCGGGTCGAGGATGACCACGGTCATCCCGAGCGATCGCAGGCGGTCGATGACTTCTTCGGTGTTGGCGGGCGCGGCGAAGATCAGATCGGGTTCTGCAGCGATCACCTTCTCGATGTTGACGGTGCTGAAACCGCCTACCCTGGGCTTGTCGGCTGTTGCCGGCGGGTAGTCGCAGCGTTCGGTGACGGCGACGATGCGGTCCTCGAGCCCGAGGGCATACAGGATCTCGGTATTGGAAGGCGCGAGCGAGACGATTTTCTGCGGTATTCCCTGTATGACGACGGTCTTTCCGGAGTCGTCGGCCACCGCCACGGATCGTTCACCGCCGTCCGCCGTTGCGAGCGGTTCTTCGGGAGGCACGGGTGACGCACCGGCCGTTCCGGCGAGCAGGAGCAGAACGACGAGCGATGCAACAGAGAGTATCAGGCGCGTGGTTTGCATTACTATAGTACACTTGCGTTGGGGTAATAATAATTTACAAACCGGAATCCCGCTATGGCGTTGAAGTGTTTGCCGCCCGCAGGTTTCCTCTTCCCGGAACGATTCGGCGCATACCGGCGGGTTCGATGCCCGGGGTTCAATCGCGTTCGGAGCCGTCTCGCGAGAGGCGGGCAAGAAGTTCCTCCGCCCCCTCGACCCGGAGCGCCCCGCGCGCCTCCAGGTTCGCGAGCACCGTACCTGCTTCGCCCCCGGTGTAGTCTTCCATACGGGTGCTCCGGTCTCTTGCGTAGAAGAGTACGGGCGTTGCCGGATACTCGAGCAGCACCCGGAGATTGTCGAGGTTCCCCCTGCCTATCGGCATTGCCGTAACGATGACGGCGTCTGCGCTGTCCAGGCACTTCCTGAGGCCCGAGAGCGATTCCGGGGTGATGCCGTGAAACGGGGGCTCTACGACACAGGGAAGGCCGAGGTGCATGGCCGTCCCGTAGTCCGTGTCGAGGACGTTCAAGACGCCGCAGGTGACCGTGAAACCGGCAGCATGGAGAAGGTGGAGGATATCGGAGCCCGTTCCCCCGCCGCAGACGACGTGCACCCGCCGGTTCTCCCCCGCACTCGACTGGTGCATGTATACCGGCAGGACGTACGGTTTTCCCGTAAGCGGGTGCGGTTTGACGAGCATTTCCATCCCGAAGATCTCGCGGATGTTCTCACGGGTCAGGACCGCCGCGGGCGTTCCTGCGGCGTAGACCTTCCGGTCTTTGAGGAGCAGGAGCCGGTCGCAGTAGTATGCGGCCAGGTTCAGGTCGTGAAAGACGCTTACGACCGTGATCTCGCCCGCGAGATCCCTGATGATGTTGAGGATCTCGACCTGGTGGCTGACGTCGAGGTTCGAGGTTGCTTCATCGAGCAGCAGGATCTTCGGTTCCTGCGCGAGCGCCCGTGCTATGAGCACGCGCTGGCGTTCCCCGCCGCTGATCTCGTGCACCGACGCCCCGGCGAGGTGTGCGACGTTTGCTAGAAGCATGGCATGGTCGCAGATCTCCACGTCCCGGGCCGTCTCGGAGGCGAACCGTCCGATGTAGGGGTGCCTTCCCATCATGACGACGTCGCGCACCGTATAGTCGAAGCCGATCGAGATATCCTGCGGAACGACCGCGACCCGGCGCGCGAGTTCGCGGTGCCCGAGCGAGTCCAGATCCCGGTCGTCAAGCCGGATCTCTCCGTTATCCCGGGCGACGACCCTGCTCATCGCTCTCAGGAGCGTCGTCTTTCCCGATCCGTTCGGCCCGACGATACCGAGGATCTCGCCTGCGTCCGCGTGGAACGTGATTGCTTCGAGGATCTTCTTTGCGCCGTAGGAGACGTCGATATCGATGATTTCAATCGGTTTCATGCTTTCATCCGGCTCCGGAGGAGGTATATGAAGAACGGTGCGCCGAAGCAGGCGGTCAGGATGCCGACCGGCATGTCGCTCGTGAAAGTTCGCGTGAGCGCGTCCGCCCATACGAGGAGGATGGCACCTGCAAGCGCGGCCGCGGGAAAGAGGAAACGGTGGTCGGGGCCGACGATCAGCCGCATCACGTGCGGGGTGATCAGGCCGATGAACCCGATTGACCCGGCCACTGCAACGGCTATTCCCGTCACGAACGCGCTCAGTGCGAGGAGGATCTGTTTCGCCCGCTCGACGTTCACCCCGAGGTGGGTTGCGTCCTCTTCGTTCAGGGCGAGGATATTGAGGTCGCGTGCGAAGAGGTAGATTCCTGCGCCCCCGATCAGGATGAGAAGAGCGACGATGACGTCGTTCCATGATATGTTCCAGAATCCGCCCATCAGCCAGAACATGATCTGGTGCAGGCTCCGCCCTGCGGTGTACATGAGGAAGGAGAGGAGTGCCGACAGAAGCGTCGCGAGGGCGACACCGGAGAGCAGGAGCGTCTCGACCGGGATCTTGCCCCCTCTGCGGGCGATGAAGTAGACGGTAAACGTTGCGATCATCGCCCCGGCGAATGCAAGCACGGTGCGTCCGGTACCGGCAAAGAGGACGATTGCGAGCGTAGCCCCGAGCGCTCCGCCCGACGACGTGCCGATGATGTAGGGGTCGGCCATGGGGTTTCGGAACAGCGCCTGCATGGCCGTGCCTGCCACGGCAAGCCCGCACCCGACCAGCGCCGCGGTGATCACCCTCGGCAGCCGGATCTCCCAGAGGATCATCCACGCGTTATCCGAGGTGAAGAGCGATCCAAAGGAGATCACGCTCGGTCCGAGAGCGACCGCAGCGGCCATGCTGACGAGAAGCGCGCAAATGAGCGTCAGGATGATGATCGGTGCTGTTCTCCGCATATGTGCTCATAAAATTAAGTTACATTTATTAAAATTCATTTGGATTTATTGCGCCGGTTCCCGCCCCCTGACCGGGTGTTTGCGTGCAGGATTGCGGTGATGCGCGGATATAGTCTCCCCCAGGCAGCACCAGTGTTTCGCTAAAATGTTTTAGACAGCCCTCCAGGTGTTCAAAACATTGACTCCCGTCGCAACCTGACGGTTGCTCAAACTCCGGGTGTTCAGCCCATCGCACCCTTCAGTTCTTCTCATGCTCCGACCCGGTGCGCTTCGCGGCTTCGCGTTCTTCGCGTGAAATCTCGGCACTACGCCTACCGTCACCTCACGCGAAGGCGCAAAGGGCGCGAAGGGCGATGGATGATACCCGGAGTTTGAGCACCGGAGGTGCGGACATTGCTCGATCTCGGATGTCAAAAAGAGTGGAGTACTGAGCATGGAGCAAACCTCATACCCCTGCATAACCAAGAGATCAGGCATATGGGCAATCTGAATGTTGCCGTGCTGGGACCCGCCGGTTACGCAAAAGACCTCGGGAAGAAGGGCACGGAATCCGATATAACCTTCTATAACCTGAAGAAAGGCGAGGACACCGTCACTATCGTCGAGCCCACCCGGTATCCCGAACGGCTGGCACCGCTCTTCTACGCCGCATCGATGGCGGATGCGGCTCTCGTCGTGGTGAGCGAGATCACGCCGATGCTCGGGGAGTGGGTGCTGATGCTCAATGAGGCGGTGGTGGAGCGGGGCTACGTCGTCCTCCAGAACTACCTGACCCCGGAAGACGTCGCGCCGCTCCTGCGCGGGACGGTGCTCGAACACTACGAGTTCGTGGACGAAGATCCGATCGCCCTGCGCGATCTCCTGCTCGGCGCGGCGCATGCCCGCTCCTCCATCGCGCCCGCCGCCGGTGCCGTGGGGACCATCCCCATCGATCACCATTTCAACGTCCGCGGCATCGGGACGGTCATCCTCGGCGGCGTGGTGCGGGGCGGTATCAGGAAACACGATACCCTGAAGGTCTATCCGGGGGAGCAGGCAATCACGGTGCGGTCGATCCAGAAGCACGACGACGACTTCGATTGGGCAGCGGAAGGCGACCGCGTGGGGCTCGCGCTCAAGAACATCGAGTCCGACGATCTCGACCGCGGCTTCGTCCTCTCCGACGACCCCGCGATCCGGACCGGGATGACGATCGAGGCACGGGCGACCCTGGTCAAATACTGGCCGGCGCCGCTCACGGCGGGAACGGTGCTCCACCTCGGCCACTGGATGCAGTTCATCCCGGCGCGGGTGGAGGCGGTGCGGGACGACGGGGACTGGCGACAGCCGACGCTCACGCTTGCGCTTGAGCGGGATCTCGTCTACCTCCCGGGGGATGCGGCGGTTCTCCACTATCTCGAGGGCGGGAAACTCCGGATCGCCGGACATATCGAGCTGGTGTGAGTGGTCAGGACGGGTAGTTCCCCACCTTGCGGATAGCATACTCTTCTTTTTTCAGGCGTTTCGGCTGACGGCGTTCGTGGCCTGCGGCCTCGAAAAACGGAACTTACCTGATTTCCGATGCCTTTACGCGCTCATCGGTCAGGAGACCTGAAGATTCACGCCGGAAGGATGCTTCGCTCCGGAAGATCGGGGCGAAAATAACCGGGTAGCAAAAAAGTAGGGTTTAGATGAGCCTGAAGAACGGGTGGGTGTCCACCTGGGGCTCGATGCCGAGGTCGCGCACTGCTTCCAGCACGACGATGTCGGTGTAAGCCTGCGCGGTGATCATCGCTTCCACGTTCTCGATCGGGCCGTACATGATAAGGTCGGCACCGAGGGTGCTTGCAATCATGTTGCAGCCGATATCGGGTGCAGACCAGGCCGCCTGGCGCATACCGTCCGTGCCGCCGAGGTAGTGGTGGGTGAGCTGCTCGACGAGCCCTTCCTTGCCCTCGAGACCGGCAAGCTGCTGCGAGGGAACCTTCTTCGATCCCTTCCAGCGCTTCAGCCAGGTCCAGGAGACGGTCATGTTGTGGTAGGCACCGCCGGTGGGCAGACCGTGGATCGCCTTGCAGGCGAGGATCTCACGGTAGGAGCCGCCGGAGCCGAGACCGAGTGGGGTTGCCGCGGTGTCGAGGATCGGGCGGGTGATTCCGCACTTCTCCGCGATCTCAAGCATACCCATCTCCTGTCCGGCGACGCCGCCCTCGACCAGAACCTTCTCACGGCCGGAGACCGACGGGTCGCCGGGGTTGAAGGCGAGGACGATGGCTGCGTTCACGTCGCTCTTTGCGAGCGCCTCGATGTTCTCGGGCAGGATCGAACCGTTGATCGAGTTGTAGATCGCACGGTCGGCGACGCCTGCCTGGGTGACGTACTCGCACGCGTGGGCGAGCGCCGTGGGTGCCGATGAGTCCATCAGGAACGCGGTCTTGTCATCGATGCTGCAGAACCAGTCGATGTAACTGTCGAAGGCCTCGCCGTATTCCGCGATCATCTGGATGAAGTGCGGGATGCCCGTAATATCCGAGAGTTCCTGGCAGCGGTTCCAGAGCGCCTCTGCCTTTGCCTTGTCAATCTTTCCGGTGTGGTCATCCAGTACAACTTCGTGCTTGTTGTAGAAGATGGATGCACCGAGCACGGTCGGGTATTCTCCAGGCTGCCCGCCGATCTTGGTACCGTTGAAGTCGTGTACCGTCTGCTCTTTTTCGAATTTGAACATATTCGTCAATCCTCCTTACAGATACCCAATCAATTTGGGCAGTAATACCAACAACATCATGAATACAATCAAACCTGCGACCAGTCCGTACAGGATGCCGATATCGCGCCCGATCTTTCTTCCGACGCGCTGGGCGATCTCGGCATCGACGAACTCGATCCTCTCCTCGATGGCGTTGAGCCTCTCCTCGATCTCAAGGAACTGCGGGTTTGCGCCTGCAACGGCAACTTCCGCCGCACCGCCTCCTGCTTCCTTGACCTCGACGACCATGGGTTCCGCGCCGAAGGCGCCGGGGTCTCTGGCCTTGAGCTCGTCGATCTTGGCCTTGATGGCACCCATGTCCTCGCTTTCCATGATGTTGACCATCTCGACCTGTTCCTGGAAGCGCTTGATCGCTTCGTCGGAGAGGTTCTCGATGAACGGGATGGCTCCCTGGGCGCCGACAATCTTTCCGCCGGAGACTCCGCCTTCGTGCAGGGCAATGAAGCTCTGCCCGGACAGGTGTCCCTTGACCTCCGTACCGCAGCAGAGGATGAACCTGATGTTGGGGTTGGAGATGACGTTCGCGATGATCTTCTCAAGGCCGAGGTTCTCGGTCTTGCAGGACCCGGCGATTGCCGCTCCGGCATCGCAGATGCCCTGCTCGTCGAGGTGGGATCCCATGGTGACGACGCCGACGCAGCTCTGTGCATCTCCTGTATGGAAGTCGCCCTGGACGATCGGCCATCCGCTGGCCGGTGATTTCTTCTCAACCATGTTAGATCGCCCCCAGCATCAGTGCCGGAATCACAATCAGAAGCACGGCTACGATGAGCCCGATCGCGAATCCGAGGATCCCCATGCCCATGATGCCCGACTCGAGTTTGGTCGTGCGGGCAAGGATCTGCGCCTTGTACCGGATGGAGTCCATCATGTTGTTGATTGCCGTCATCCGGATGGGGCCTGCCTGTGTAACTTCTTCTGCCATTTATCTCACCCCAGCAAGATGAACCCCAGAATCACGAACGAGACGATCAGGCCGATCATGAGGCCCTCGATCTTGCCCGCGTAGACGCCGGCGGCAAATTTGTTGCGATAGCCTATGTCGGTGACCATCCGCTCGATGACTTTCATCCGTGCGTGTACCAGTGCCAGTTCGCCGGAGAGCGGCTGTACCTCGCCGGTCGCTTCCTCCGCGCCGGCACCGCCTGCTTCCTTGACCTCGACAATCATGGGTTCCGCGCCGAAGGCACCGGGGTCTCTGGCCTTGAGCTCGTCGATCTTGGCCTTGATGGCGCCCATGTCTTCGCTTTCCATGATGTTGACCATCTCGACCTGTTCCTGGAAGCGCTTGATCGCTTCGTCGGAGAGGTTCTCGATGAACGGGATGGCTCCCTGGGCGCCGACAATCTTTCCGCCGGAGACTCCGCCTTCATGCAGGGCTATGAAGCTCTGCCCGGACAGGTGTCCCTTGACCTCCGTACCGCAGCAGAGGATGAACCTGATGTTGGGGTTGGAGATGACGTTCGCGATGATCTTCTCAAGGCCGAGGTTCTCGGTCTTGCAGGACCCGGCGATTGCCGCTCCGGCATCGCAGATGCCCTGCTCGTCGAGGTGGGATCCCATGGTGACGACGCCGACGCAGCTCTGTGCATCTCCTGTATGGAAGTCGCCCTGAACGATCGGCCATCCGCTGGCCGGTGATTTCTTTTCAACCATGTTCTTCTTCACCTCACAGCAGTCCTAATACGACGACACCGGCAACCAGAAGGCCGATTGCCATGCCGTACCAGAATGCGGTCACGCCTCCGGCGACGTTGAGAACACCTTCCCTGTTCGGGAACGATGCCAGGAAGTTGCCCTCTCCGGAGAGCATGCCGACCAGGTCGTCGGTAATCTTCTCAAGTTCCGTCACCTGCTCGAGCACGGGGGTGTACGAGACACCGGCGGTGGTGACAACGCCGACCATCGGGTCGACGACCAGACCGAACTCGGGCAGTACCTGAACGTACGCCATTTAGGCACCTCCTTTGGGCTCCATAATGGGCTGAGCGTCGAGCCATGCGTAGGCGTCACGCTTCGAGAGCGCGATGTACTTCCTGTAGGTGTAGAACCACCCGATGATGGAGACCACCAGTGCGACGAGAGCGGCATACATGCCGATGAACGCGAACGAGATGATCGCGACGGTGATCATGCTCAGGAATCCGCACTCCGCGGCGAGCGTGAGTGTCCGGTCCTGCTGCTCTCCCGGCCCGAGACAGGCGTTGAAGGAGTGCTGGATGGCGATAGCGCCGAGCATGAAGATCACGGCGATGATGCTGCCGCCGATGACCGATGTCTCGTAGGTCTGTATGGTGAACCCGAGGATGGATACCGTGCCGGTGATCATGCCGAGGAACTCGAACGTTCCGCAGGCCATGGCCGCGAGGCCGAGCACCGTCATTGCACCGACGATGGCAAGCTCGATCAGCGAGATGACCATGACCGGGATGTCCATCCTGACCACGGCGTTTGCCATCAGTCCGGCGACCGCGCCGATGATTGCTGCGATGATGACCGTCACGATGGGTGCGAGCACACCGGTCGTGGCTCCGAAGAGCGCGGCGATGACGCCGGACCCGAGGGCGATCATACCCGCAGACGGGACACCGGTACCGAGACCGTAACTGCAGAGATGCTTGATCGTGTCGGTACCCCAGATGAGCGCGGCGACGGCGGCAAGCCCGCCGAAGAACGCGAAGTACTGGGTCTGGAAGTACGTGTTCAGGTATGTCAGGTAAATCAGGACGAGCGATCCGACAAGACCGTAGATCAGGACCTGGTTGTGCGGGATGCCGCCTGCGCCGACTTCAACTTTCACTGACATTTAGAATACCCCCACCAGTTCGAGGAGCGCGATCGCAAAGATGCCTGCAACGGCGGATGCCACGGCGGCTGCGATGATCGCTCTCGGGAACCGCTTGAACTTGGGGTCGTGCGGCCCTTCGATGGTACCGGTGATGTTGTATGCCGCAAGCACGGCGTTGATCAGGAACATGGCGACCGCGAAGATGCCGGCAAGCGAGATTGCGACGGGCGCGATCTGCTCGACCGTGGCGTTCAGCAGTACGGGAAGCTGTGCCTGGTAGATGTCGAGGAGCTCGAGGTAGATGAGCGTGCCCCCAAGACCTCCGAGTGCGCCGCCGACGACGCCGCCGATCCAGGAGATGAACGGGAGGCCGTGCCCCTCGGTACCCTGGCTCTTGTACTCGGGGAAGGTGTCGCCCGTGATCGGGTCCTTGTCGACCTTACCGGATGCTGCCGGGATACCCATGCCGAAGATGTAGATGACGTTGACCATCGTACAGGTGATCGCCATCAGGAGACCGCCGCCGACCGCACCGCCCGCGAGGGCGACAGCGAGTCCGAACGGAGCGGCCCATGCGCCGCCGAAGAGTCCGGCAAGGCCGGCACCGGCCGCGAGCATCGCGACACCGGTCGCGATACCGGGCGACTGCCCCATTGCAGCGGGAGCACCGCCGACCGGGACGAAGTGGACGCCGAATGCGACCAGGACACCGCCGATGATGATGCCGACGAGGGCAATCACTCCGGCCATCTGTACGAGGTAGTAGGCGAGTCCGAGCGCAACGATGATAAGAACGATGCTGATGACGATACCTATTGCCGTCGGGGACTGGACGCCTCCCGTCTGTTTAGGCCCACCGAGTGCGCTCATGACGATGCCTCCTCAGGGGTCGTGTACGGGCCGAAGTTCTTCCTTGCCCAGACCTCGATGTAGCGGTCGATGATGGCAAAGATCAGGATAACGACGACACCGACGATGATCGGTCCCCAGATGTTGAGTTCTTCGAAGACCACGGTACGCCAGAGTTCGAAGAAGACGATCAGGCCAAAACAGATACCCGACGCGGGGCCGCCGAGTTTGGCGCTGAAGAAACCGTTGTCGAGCGAGTTCCGCTGGCCGGCCTCGGCGTAGCGGACGATGTTTCCGGACGCAGAGATCGGAACGCCTGCTCCGAATTTCTGCTCCTGGTACTGCCGCTCCTTTCCGTAGAACGGGTTACCGGTTGCAGACCCGGCCGCACCGAGTGCGATACCCCAGACGAGCCCGAGAAGCGGGAGCGGGAAGGGGTGGCCGAGCGCGCTGATCATCAGGTGACACATCGCGACGGTGGTGAAGATTGCTACGAACGCGTGTGCCATGGTCACGGTCGTCATCGATTTCAGGATATCGATATAGACCGGCTGTCCGAACTTGGCGAGACTTGCAGTACGGCCGAGGTATGCGGTAGTCGCATACACGCCCTGCACGAAGACCGCGAGAGCGCTCCCGAGCACGATTGCAAGTATCGGGTTTATCTGCATCGCCATGAATGCCCAAGCAAGGCCTGCACCCAGAGCAACCCATAGGCCGTACGCGGGAGGTTCACCGGCAACTGCCTTGTTGAAGATGCGGTGAATATATCCCATCTGCGGAGCCAGCTGAACCTGCGAGTTCGGGTCACCCTGTGATCCGATATCAGATTCAGTGTCTTCCGCAGCGCCGGCGACGGTTGCAAGAGCACCTGCCAATGCGGTAATGCCGATGCCAAATACGATCTCTTCCATTCAGCATCCTCCTCCGGTGCTCATGGCACCGGAGTATGAGTTCAAAACCTTTTTGGTTCATTTAACAGTTGTTTATGACTTAATTAAAGGTTTCGAAAAGTTGCGCCGATATCGCAACGAAACGTAAAAAATAGGCCGGAATGTCTTTTTTAGGCATGTTGGGTTACGCTAGGGAAAAAAAAGTTGATCTGGGTTTACCGGGCCGGAATGATGAGCGAACGCTCGCCGGCGGGCATGAATTCGCGGATGGCACCCTTCGCGAACTCGCGACGGGGCTCGGCGAAGTCGAACTTCAGCGCGGGGTCGGCGAAGCAGATCTTCACCCGCGGGTCGAAGCACCACGCGTCGCCGCGGCCGTAGTGGGCACCGCCGGTGATCGCGGCGTACTCGCCCTGGTGGCCGACGTTCATCGCGTAGTTCGGGTAGTTCGGGCCACGGACCTCGCCGATCGCGCCCTCGTCTCCACGGATGGAGAGGGAGTTCGCGGAACCGCACTGGTCCTGGAGGTCGTAGCCGAAGAAGCCGAGACGCGACCATCCGTCCTTGTGCAGGAGCATGCAGAGGTACCAGGCGTTCAGGCCGGCGTTGGAGTTTCCGGTTGCGATCGAGGCGGAGAGACCGGACGCAGCGGCAAGGACACCGGCACGCTGGGAACCGCCGAAGTGGTCCTCCATCATGGTCGGGTACTGCTCGTACTGCTCCATGCCGTTCAGGGCGACCTCGGTCGAGATGTCGTTGACGATGTCGTAGGTCGGCTTGACCTTGTCGTCTGCGCTCGGGTTCTTCCAGTCGACCTTGTACTTGTCCTTGATGTAGTCCATACCGTAGTAGGTGAACTCATCGAGGATGTTGTCGGTGTAGGCCGCGGTTGCGTACTGCGTGAATCCGACACCGCCGGACATGTAGGAGCCGAGCCAGATCTGGTCGAACAGCATGGTTCCGGCACCGACGACCTCAAGGGAGGCCTTTGCGGGGTCGTTCGGGTACTTCCGGTTCGCCTGGATGATGTCGCTGAAGAGACCGAATCCGATACCGCCGGGCTCGTTCGGGCCACGGGCACGCCGGGCGGGCAGGTGGGACGCCATCTGGATGACGCCTGCGTGCTTCGCGGCGTAGGAGAGGTCGGCGACGGCCGCTTCACCGGCGCACATACGGTAGGCACCGATGAAGGACATACCGATCTGCATCGCAGACCACCGGGAGGTCGTTCCACCGTCGCAGGTCCGGGAGACCGTGGTCGGGATGTGGATCGCCTGCCAGAGGGACTTCCCTACGGCTGCGGAGAGCGCTTCGGCCTGCTTTCCGGGGAAGAGCTTCTCGACATCGAGGACGAACTGCGGCTCGAGGTCGTCGGCGAGTTCCTGGTCGCCGGTGAAGACCTTGACGTAACAGTCGTCGACGAGGCCGGGGTGAGTCTCGACCATGTGCTCCTGAACGACGGCCGCACCGGGCATCGCGTGGTTCAGCACGTGGAGGTACTCGTTGATCGTCTCGGGGGTGACTTCCTTGCCGAGACGCTTCTGCAGCGTCTGGTGGGCGAGGTCCATGTTGACGATGACGGTCCTCCTGATATCGTCCCACATCTGCTGCATCGCAGCGTTGTTGACGAAGTGCAGGTCGTCACCCTCCACGAAGACGCCGGTGCCGGAGACCTCGTAGGTCATCAGCTGGCGCTGGCCGAGCGGGATACCGCCCAGGTGGCAGCGTACGGGGTCGTACATGGAGATGCCGCGGTCCATCTCGACGGCACGGCTGGCCTTCACGAACTCCTCCTTGCGGGGAGACTGGTGGTAGCCGTTGAACTTGTAGAACTCGGTCGTCTCGGACTGGACGTCCTGGCCCTGGAACTTCTCCTTGAGGGATTTCAGGAAGAGCTTCTGGGTTCTCTCAATCTTTGCCATTGGAATCAGGCCTCCTTCGGTAGGAACCCGTATTTTGTTCGCAGCGTGTGGATGCGCTGGACGTACTCGACATATTCCTTGTCGTCACGGTATGCAGTGCCGCCGAGCGAGTGGAAGATCGTCGTGTGCGCCTTGAGCCACTTCTCGTCGAGCGGCTTGCCGACGGCAACCGCACGGTCGAGGGGCTCGCCGATCTGGTTCTTGACGTAGCGGACGATGCCGTCCTCGCCAAGGACGCTCCTCTGGAGCATGTCGAACATCATGCCGTTCTCGGCAAGACGGAGCGAGTGGCCGTGCACGGTCGCGCCGCGGATGCCGGTGCGGGCCGGGTCGAGGAGTTCGGTCTCGATGAGTTCCTTGGAGTACTTCTCCAGGTCACGCTCGCGGCACTCGACGATCTGACGGCCGGAGAGCGTACCGGGGTCGATACCGCGGAAGCGGTAGCACTCGGTGTAGGTCCTCTGGTAGGGCTGGCAGGGGGCGAAGAACATCGAGTCCGCAAACTGGATGTAGCGGACACGGTCGCCGGCCTTGGCACCCTCCGTCGGGGTTACGATCTTCCTGATGGGGCAGTCGGGCTCCTGCTGCTCGGCGAGCGGCGGGTGGGCCGTCGGATAGGCGGCTCCCGGCGCCCTGTGGCCGAGGATAAGCACGATGTCCTCATCGGTTACGTCACGCATTTTCTCAAGCTTCTGGTTGGGGTCCATCTGCTTGCGCCGGTTTGCGGCGACGTTGGATGTACCCGGTCCGTATTGGGGCTTGTATGCCATGTTTTCTTTCACCTCATTCATGTTGGGCTTTTTAGCACTTTCATAACGGCACGAATGACCTCTGCCAATTTTTCCCTGCCCGGTGTCTGACCCCTTGTTACGCCGCTGACGATATCCATCACGATGCCTTTCGTCTTCGTCCGGTCGGGCGGCGGCATAACCGCCGCGGTCCTGATTCCCTCTTTTGCGAGATCCTCGAAGTCGATCGGGACCTGGGATACGACGATGGCCTTGATGTTCGCATGCTCAAGGATGAACCGGACTTTCTGCACCACATGGGAGCGGACGTTCCCGTGATGCAGGATGGCTACCTTGTGCTGCTCGATCTGGGCGATCTCTTTCTCCGTCAGTCCGAAATAGGCTCCGAGAACGTGACCCGCGACGGGCGAATCCGCCGGAACCCCGCTTCCTGCGTTGAGGACGAGCGTGGTCACGGAGAACTCCGCCCCCTCCCTCCGGAGACCGGAGGTGATGTCGCAGACCGGTTTCGTCACGTGCCTGCGGCCGGGGGACATTCCAATCACGATCACATCCGGGGACCTGGTCTCGGAGATGGTGCCCCGCTGGGCGAGACCGCCTCCTTTTCCCATCCCCATGCTCTCGCGGCAATCGACAACCTGGGTTACTCTTCCGATTGGCATCTCACTTGTTTCCCTGAATGATAACGGGACCGCCTTTCTTCCTGGGATCGACGAGCCCGAGAATTTCTCTGTCGGCGTCAGGTCCGTATTTCGCGTAGTCGGACACCGTCGGGGTGGTCTTCATGAACCGCCCCTTCTGGACGGTGCAGGAGAAGTCCTTATCGGCAAAGACTTCGTCGACCGCTTCCTCGATGGCCGGGATGTACGACTCGTCCTCGAGTTCCAGGATTACGGTTCCGACCTGTACCTGGAGCTGGACGTCCTGGTCTCCGACACGGATGACCTTGCGGTCCGGGTGGGGGTTGGGTTTCCCCCGTGCCGGGCCGTAGGGAACGGTGGCGGGAAGATTCTGTCCGGTAAGAGACATCCGGAGAATCCCGCCGATCCGAACAAGCCTGTTCAGAAGTTGTTCCACCGTATCGGGTCTGAGGAATCGCGCAGAAACGATTCGAACCTGAGGGTATATGGCTTCGGTCATTGGTATCCTTGTGTTATTACACACCCTTTGCGATCTGCTGTATCGGCTTGTTGAAGACGTCAACCTGGCCGAAGGTGTCGCCGTAGACCTTGGAGGTGCTCTCCGGCGAGAACATCTGTGTTCCGGCATCGAGTGCCGCTGCGGCGACCACACACGGGATAGCCACGCCTGCGGCGTGCCTGGTCACGACGTGGTTGCCGTTGAAGATACCGGGGCCGCCGCCACCGTAGATCGAGTGGCTGAAGAACGAGAACCCGACGGCGGTACCCATGACACGGCCGTAGTCACAGCCGGGGAGGCCGGTCTCGTGTTCGAGCAGGTCGTTGAAGTACAGGAGCGTCGAGGAGACTGCCTGGGCGAACCGTCCGGCACCGCAGTTGACCATGGTGGCTGCCATGGTTCCCGCAGCGGCGTAGGCGTTCCAGAGCATCGGGTCCTTCGTGTCGTAGAACTGGAAGTACCCACCCTTCTTGCCCGGCGTGATGACCTTGTCTTCGATGGCGCGCTCGACCAGGCTCTGGACGACGGTACCGATGGTCCCTGTCGCGCCGTTCTTCTTGACGAGGTCATAAACCAGGTTGTTCGCGTTCAGGCCCTGGTAAGCGTAAGTAAGCAGCTGGGCACGCTCGAACGGTCCGATGGCGTTACCCATCTCAAACATTCCTGCCTGTTCGAAGGTGGACGAGAGTGCGGCGCCCTGCATCGCGTTCTTGCCGGTGATCATCACGGCGTGGTTGACCGGGATGTTCCGGAGCGCGTAGCCGAGACCTTCGTTGTTCTGGGGGATCGACAGAATGGACGTGACGTTGGCACCGGTAAGGTCCATCGTGTGCGGGTAGGAACCCCAGACTGCCGCCTTGACCATCGCTGCGTCGAACGCTCCGATGTCGAACTGCTCGACGATCGAGAAGGTGGCAGCGGATGCGACTGCGGTGATCGCGGCGTCGTAGGTGGATGCGGCCTCGAGACGGGTCTTCGGGACCTCGACGAGGATGAGCTTGCCGCCGCCGAACTCGCGGATGTTGGTGTCGTCACCCTCCTCGACCTGGACCATCTCCTTGATCTTTCCGATGATGGCATCCTTGTTGCCGATGATGTCGAGGTTCATCTCACGCCCGAGGACATATCCCTTGGCTACCTTTCCGGTCTTCAGGCCTTCCTGAATCCCGCCCAGGTTGACTGCAATCGTCCTCTTGGTGAGGTCGATGAGTTTCCTGGTCGCCGGGTTGACCAGCGGGCTGATCTTCTCAAGCGGCACACCACTCTTCAACTGCTTGCCTGCATCATCGTACAGGTCAATAGTTTCCTTGTATTTTGCCATAATTTTCCTCCATTACCCTCTTTAAGTGCATACAATCCGGGCATGTGAAATGAACACTAAAAGCATCGCTGACTGTGTCTGATGGTGACTACTGCACGTCCTCGTGGGACAAAATGATAGTAACCTTCTCTGATGATATAAGCATTGCTATTTATGTCTATGATCAAATATATATCGCGAGTCCGATATTAAATATCTGCTGGAAATATTTCGATTGCTCCGAATAGGAAACGTATTCTGTCCTGTCTGCCGTAACATAAAAATGGCAAAGTTTTGTCATTTCGTGCTACGTTTTCCATACCGATCGCATCCGCTCTCCGACGATCGATACGACGTATATGTGCTCGCAAAAAAAAGAGAGTTTCAGGCTTCGATCCGCTGGTAGAGTTTAGCGTAGATCGTCTGGCCCTTTCGTTTCCGGTGGCGCTCTCCGAGGTCGCCCTCGTAAAGGGCAAACCGTCCCTTGATGCCGTCCATATCGACGTCGACATCCTCGCGGTATGCAAACCCGGGCATCATGACGTCGATGTCGCCGAGGACGTAGATCTCGCCTTCCACCATCTGGCCGCCGAGACGGCTCTTTGCATTGCCCTTGATGATGATCTTTCCACCCTCGGCATGGGTGGCGACATGAACGTCGACGTCGCCGCCGATGACGATCTCGCCGCCGTTCATGAAGGTGCCGATATCGCTTCCGGCATTGCCGGTGACGGTGATCTTTCCACCCTGCATGCCGCGCCAGTCGCCGCGGTATGCGGCGCCGAGGTAGTTCCCGGCGTTGCCGTTGATGACGATCTCGCCGCCCTTCATGCCGGTTCCGGCAAAAGCATCGACGTTCCCGTTCACGGTGATCTTGCCGCCCTGCATCCAGGCTCCGACATACATATCGGCGTTGCCGTTGACGACGACCTCGCCGCCGGTCATCTTCATGCCGATGTACTTGACCCGGGAAAGGTCGCCGTTGACGACGATCTTCGTCTCCTCGGGCGTCGCTCCGGCGTTGCCGGAGACCTCGAAGAAGTCTCCGAGCCGGTGCTGCTCGCGGCCGATGTAGACGTGGAGGCCGGCGATCTCTTCAGCCTTCTTCCCGGCGAACGTGTCGGGGCAGATGGTGTCGGCCTCGAGGTAGAGATCGGGCTGGTTCTTTATGGTGAGTTTAACGGTATCCATCCTTCTCTCTCCTCACTCTGTGGCATCAACCTCGATTACGTACGGGTTCGGGAGGTAGTGTCCGGTAACCTCGTAGTTGTTTAAGGTGACGGTGTAGTAGCGGAGGAACTTCTCCTTGACGTCACGCATCACCTGCGGGTTCTCGTTGACCTTTGCGTTCACCCAGAGCGTCCGCTTGTTGCCGTTGCTGGCGATGTTGTGGTCGCGGATGACCTGGACACCGGTCTTGAAGAGGTGTTCTGCGTTCAGGAACGCCTTCTCGATGTCGTCGGGTGCGTAGGGCTCGTTCGGGTTGAAGTCGTAGACCGCAACGTCCGCTTCGAGGCCGGGTGCAAGCCCGCCGTACATGTGCGCAAGACCGAGCGACTTCGCCGGTCCTGCACGGGTCATCTGCGCGATCTCGTAGAGGTCGAGTTCGCGGTCGAGGCCGGCAAGGTTGGTCGCCTCGATGACCTTGTCCTTGTGCTTGAAAGCGTCGAACTGCTGCTCACGGGCTTCGGTGCTCATGAGCCACTTCATGACCCGGGGGTAGCGGATGAACGGCCCGGCGTTCGGGTGGTCGGTGGTGATGAAGATCCGCATGGGGTCCTTCGCGAGCAGCGCAAGTTCGAGGCCGATGCACCACTGGATGGCGCAGACCTTGATGCTCGGGCTGTAGACGTAGGGCACGACCCCGGATCCGGTCTCGAGTTCCACGTCGGCGTTCGCCCACTTCAGGTGGTTCAGCTCCGTGAGGTGGTGCTCGAACGGCCCGTCGGCGGTCATGGTCGTGGTCTCGTCGAGGGTCACCTGACCCATGTCGATGGTGATGTTGTCGTGCGAGTTCACGTAGTCCATGATCTCCTTCGCCTTCGACTCCACGTTCGCCCAGGAGTCTCCGCCATAGGAGTGGAACTGGACGTGGGTGTGGTGCATCACCTGGTCGCGGCCGAACTTGCTGTTCGGCTTGATGCCCTCCGAGAGCTTGAACGAGTCGAGCGTCGTCGTGTAGTTGCCGGGGTTCCCGAGGTTGTTCGCGTGCATGTGCATCGAATGCGGGAGGCCCAGGTACTCGTTCGCCTCGATGAGGCCCTTGATGATCTGTGCCGGCGTGATGTCGAAGTAGGGGACCGGGTCGTGAACGTTCTCGCAGTTCAGGCCCCAGGCCCAGGCTTCGGTGCCGCCGGGGTTGACGACCTTGACCGCGTAGCCCTTCGTGGCCCGAAGCAGCCAGGCGATGTAGGCGGCGGTGTTCTCGATCTCGTGGTTCTTGAGGTACTCGAGCACGAACCAGTTGTTCCCGAAGACCGGGTAGGCTCCCTGGTCGAGGATCGGCGTGTCACGCATCTCCTCATGGGTGTGCCGGGCGTAGAGCGGCGGCATGGCCGCTTCCATCACGGTCGTGTAGCCCATGCGGGCGTAGTTGTAGCCGGTCCGGATCGTCGTCGGGACGGAGAACCCGCCCTGCATCCGCTCGATGCCGTTTTTGGGCTTGTAGCCGAAGAGTTTGTCTTCGGGGCGGAAGTTCCTGCCTACGTTCACCTTCGGGCCGGCGACATGGGCGTGGATATCGACGCCACCGGCCATGACGGTCTTACCCGAGGCATCGATGACCTGCGGACTCTTGACCGCAGTGGTCTCGACGATCTTGCCGTCCTTGATGGCGACGTCGGCTTTGTCTCCCTTGATCCCGAGAACCGGGTCGAAGACGAAACCGTTCTTGATGAGATACTCTGCCATCGCTTACACCCCCTGGATCTCCTTGACACGCGCAAGGACGCGTTTCAGGAACTCTTCGTCGGTCATCATGCCCTCGGGGGGCTCGACGACCTTTCTCGTCTCAATCGGCACGTTGTCCATCCGGTATGCGCACCCGCCGATCTCGACGCCGACGAAGGCGACCGGGACGTGGACCTTGCAGACCTCGGTGGTCGGGGTCTCGTGCGGGTCGATCGCGACCGACGGGCGGTCGTAGATCTTTTTGACCGAGCTGAACGGGAAGTGCGCACCGGGGTCGCTGCCGAGGACGAAGACGGCGTCCACCTCGTCCCTGCGGAGCAGGTCGTTGGAGGT
Organism: Methanoculleus sediminis; assembly: GCF_001017125.1. Classification (GTDB taxonomy): domain Archaea; phylum Halobacteriota; class Methanomicrobia; order Methanomicrobiales; family Methanoculleaceae; genus Methanoculleus; species Methanoculleus sediminis. Next base: position 416,628 of record NZ_JXOJ01000001.1, read on the forward strand.
CGTCTCGCCGGGGTTGTAACGGGCGAATCCGCGGGAGAGGTCCACCGCATAGGGGAACCCGAAGAGCCAGCCCCAGACCTGGCCGGAGCCGGTGACGTTGTAGTGCCCGCGCATCGGCATGATGGCTGCTTTCGTGTACTCGTTTAAGTCACGGGTGACCGCGATGGCCTCGTCGATGTTGTGGTTCTTCCCGAGCGACTGGGTCACGCCCATGCCGAAGAAGATGATCGCGAAACGGCCGCTCTTGAGCGTCTCGGCGACTTCGTAAATCTTCTCCTTCGGGATTCCCGCGACGACGTCGGGGAGCTGCTCGCCCTTGAACGCCACGCGGAGCGCGTTAAGGAGCTCGTAGTCGCGCCCCTGCTCGATCTGCAGGTGGACGTCCGCCACGCTCGCGGTGTCGGTGGGACGCGGGTCGACGACGATCACCTTGCGGCCCGTGTGGCCCTTGCCGGTGAAGAATCCGCGGGGGAAGATCGAGTAACGGGACATGTGCCGCGGGTGGGCGTGTGCCGGGTTGCATCCCCAGAAGAGGATCCGGTCGGCACGGTTCTTGACCTCGCCGAGCGTGCAGCTCGGGATACCGATATCCTGAACCGCAATAAGGGATGTTCCGTGGCAGACGGTCGCCGTGTTGTCCATGACCGCTCCGACGGCCTCACCGATCTCGGAGCCGACGGCCTGGGCTTCACAGTTCGTGGAGCTCCAGCCGTACATCAGGGGCTTCTTTGCTTCGGTGAGCATCCGGGCGGTATACTCGATTGCCTCGTCGTAGGAGATCTCTTTCCAGGACCCGTCCTCCTGCCGCATACGGGGGCGGGTGATACGGTCCTTTGCCTGGGAGTGGAGGAACTTCTCGGCACCGATGGCGCACGCGTTGTAGACCTCGTGGAGTTCTTTTCCGTCATCGCTGACGACGACCTCGAGGTCGTCGCAGAGTGTCCCGCAGAACGGGCAGATAACGTCGGTTACAGTCTTGGTCATGCTAGTTCACCCCTGCATCCCTTGCGCACCAGTTCCAGTGAGCCGAGGACGGGTTCGTTTTTGGCGACCTCCACCTCGACAGGTGTGCCCTTAAACGTTGGCATGCCGGTAGAGTAGGTGTTCGGGTTGACCACCATGTTTGCCCATGGCCCCATGGGTATGTATGCCACACCTGGATGGGGACCCTGGGTTGCATCGACCGCCTTGACGACGACACTGCCGTACTTGCTCGTGACGCGTACGTTCGTGTTGCGGAAAGCTCCCAGCTTCTTAAAGTCCGCCGGGTCGAGTTCGATGATCCCGCAGGCGGTGGTGTAGGCGGGTTTTTCTTTCCCCGCCTCCATGGACACCCCCTGCTGGATCGTACGACCCGTGATCAAATTCACTCTGATTGCCATTACTATTCATCCCCTGTCTATTGTGTATTATCTGGCAAACTCTTTGAGCGGGCTCGGGCCGAGCTCGTTGATGGTCTTGACGACGTCGCTCATGACCATGCCCCACTTCGCACCCTCGGATGCGGAGACGAAGGTCATTCTGAGACGCTTGTCGTCAAGGCCGATGTTCTTGAGGACACTCTTCAAGAGGAACATCCTCTTGGCTGCCTTGTAGTTGCCCTCAAGGTAGTGGCAGTCGCCGAAGTGACAGCCGGAGACGAGCACGCCGTCCGCCCCATCCTGGAATGCCTTCAGGATGAAGAGGGGATCGATCCTGCCCGTGCACATCACGCGGACTGCGCGGATGTCGGGAGGATACTGAATGCGGGCGCCGCCGGCAAGGTCTGCACCGGCATAGGAACACCAGTTGCAGATGATGGCGATGATCTTGGGTTTCCAGTTCTCGTCTGCCATTTACTGTTCACCTCCGAGGAGGAATGCGTCGATCTGTGCAACGATCTGCGGGGTTGCGAAGTGCTGCATCCAGATTGCACCGCCGGGACAGAAACCGCCGCAGGTGCCGCAGCCTTTGCACTTGGCTTCGGTGACCTGCATGACCTTGCGGCCGTCCTTCTCGACGAGCGAGAGGGCCTGGTAGGGGCACTGGTTGACGCACAGTCCGCATCCTGCACACTTCTCCTCGATACACTGGGCGAAGTAGGGCTCGAGCTCCACCTCTCCCCTGTGGATCGGGATGGATGCCGCGGATGCCGCACCCTCTGCCTGGGCGACCGTGTCCGGGATATCCTTCGGTCCCTGGCAGACACCGGCGAGGTAGACGCCGGCAGTGGTGGTGCCGCACGGGTTCAGCTTCGGGTGAGCCTCAAGGAGCCAGCCGTCCTGCGAGCAGGAGACGCCGAAGAGTCTCCGGGTCCTCTCGGTCTCGGCGGCGGGCTGGATGGCTGCCGCGAGCACGACCATATCGACTTCCATGTCGATCGGCCGGCCGAGGAGCGTGTCCTCCGCATTGACGTGGAGGTTCTTGGTCACCGGGTCTTCGGTGATGTTTGCCACCCTGCCGCGGATGAACTTCGCACCCTCGTTCTGGATGCGGTAGTAGAACTCCTCGTACATCTTCCCGAAGGACCGGATGTCCATGTAGAAGATGTAAGGCACCGCGCCGGGGATCTTCTCGATGATCTGGTGGGCGTGTTTCAAGGAGTACATGCAGCAGAACCGCGAGCAGTACGGTCTGCCGACGCCGGTGTTGTCACGGGAGCCTGCACAGAGCACGAACGCGATCCGCTTCGGGGTCTCGCCGTCGCTCGGGCGGACGAGGTGGCCGCCGGTCGGGCCGGACGCACAGATCAGCCGCTCGAACTCGAGCGACGTGATGACGTTGTCGTAGTTCTTGTAGCCCCACTCGAATTTCTTCTCGATGGGGAAGATATCGTATCCCGTGGCAAGGATGGCGGTGCCGACCTTGACGGTGATGAGTTCGTCCTGCGCATCGAGGTCGACCGCCTTCTTCTCGCCGCATGCCTCGACACAGAGACCGCACTTGACGCAGGCGTCGAAGTCGACGGTGTAGATCAGCGGGGAGACCTGCGGGTGGTAGATGTAGATCGCCTTCCTCGGGGCCATGCCGAGCTCGAACGGGTTCGGCTTGATGACCGGGCAGACCGTTGCACAGTCGCCGCAGCCGGTACAGCCGCCGCCGACGATGCCGCGGGCTTCCGCCTCGGCCGGGGTGAGGACACCGCGAGCCTTCTTCCGGAGGGTTACGTCGAAGTTGCCGATGTATCCCTCGACCGACTCGACCTCGGTGTAGGTGAGGAGTTCGATGTTCTCGTTCCGGTAGACGTCCACCATCTTCGGGGTCAGGATACACTGCGAGCAGTCCAGCGTCGGGAAGGTCTTGTCGAGCTGGGACATCCTGCCGCCGATCGTGGGGCTCTTCTCCACGAGGTAGGTCTTGATGCCTGCGTTCGCAAGGTCGAGCGCTGCCTGCATGCCGCCGACACCACCGCCGACGACCATCGCCGCCTTCTCCACGGGGACGCTCTTCGGGATGAGGTCTTCAAGGAGAGAGGCTTTCGCTACGGCGATCCGGATTGCATCCTTCGCCTTCTCGGTAGCCTCCTCGGGCTGGTGCATGTGCACCCACGAGTTCTGGTCGCGGATGTTTGCCATCTCGAACCGGAAGGGGTTCAGGCCACCCGCCGCGGTCGCGTTACGGAACGTGGGCTCGTGCAGACGGGGCGTACAGGCCGCGACGACGACTCCGGTCAGGTTGTGCTCCTTGATGGCGTCCGCGATCATGTTCTGACCGGGGGTCGAGCACATATACGCGTAGTTGTCGGCGACGACAACGTTCGGGATCGTCCTGGCGTATTCCTTTACTGCCTCGACGTTGATGGTGCCCGCGATGTTGGTACCACAGTGGCACACAAAAACGCCAATTCTTGCCTCTTTGTTCTTGACTTCTGCCATGTATTTGCACCTCACAGGATCTTCTTCAGGAACGGCTCAACATCGATGGCATGAAGGTCGAGTGCAAGCTCGTCCGGGTTCATGCCCTGAGCCAGTCCCAGGAGTTCGTTGTAGTGCAGGACCGGGAGTCCCCAGGTGATGCCGAACTTGTCCTGGATCTCGACCTGTCCTCTGTCGTACTGGAGCTGGCAGAACGGACAGACCTCGGTCAGCGCATCCGCGCCCACTTCCTGCAGGTTGATCAGTTTTTCGTTCGTGATGTCGAGCGCGTGTGTCAGGTCGTATCCGCGGACACCGCCGCCGGCACCGCAGCACTGCATCTTATTGCGGTACTGGACGGGCTCGGCTCCGAGAGCGGCGACGAGTTCTTCGATCCACATCGGGTTCTCGGTGTCGCCGAAGTGCCGCTCCTTGCCGGGCTTCATCAGGTGGCACCCGTAGTGGACGGCGACTTTCGCGCCGGTCAGGGGGCGCTTGACGCTGTCGGCGATCTTCTTGACGCCTACGATCTTGGGGTCGTAGTAGAGCTCGGCAAGGTGCCAGACGTCGACGGTTCCCTTGAACTCCATGTCGATCTCTTTGAGCACCTCGTTGACTCCGTCGCGGAGCTCGTCGTTGTGCTTCAGCTTGTGGTTGACTTCCCAGATCGACTTGTAGCACCCGTTGCAGACCAGGGCGATATCCATGCCCATCTGCTCGGCGAGCACGACGTTTCTGGCCGCCATCGCGTACCAGACGTTCAGGTCAATCGAACCGAACGCACCCGGTGCCGGGCAGCAGCTTGCGCCCTTCAGGGGGAGGAGGTCGATGCCGACGTTCTTGCTGGTCCGGATGGCCGCCGCCTCGATGCCGGGGTACCGGTTCGGGGCGATGCACCCGAGGAAGAATGCGTACTGGTGGTTGTTTCCGCTCATGGTTTCACTCTCCCTCCGCGAGGATTCTGTCAGCGTTCTCTTTCAGTCTGTAGTGATCGAGGATCTTCTGAATGCCGGGCAGGTACTCGGGGTACTTGTGCGTCGTCTCAGGCTCCTCGTCGAGTCCGAGCTTCTTCCTGGCCGCACGGTTCGCGTCGTTGTTCGGGACGCCGTGTCCGCTCTTGTAGATCAGCTGGACGGTCTGGAGGAAGTTGCGCGGAACGATGTCCCGCTTGAACGCCAGGTTCCTCATCGCCATGATCGCGTCGGTCGGCGCGAGGTCGCGGGGGCACCTGTCGGTGCAGCTGTAACAGGTCGTGCAGAGCCAGAGGTCCGGGTCGGTGAGTGCCTCTTCCTCGAGACCGAGGACGGCTTTCCTCATGAACAGCCGGATACGGTACGAACTCCGCGGTGCCGAGGGGCACGAACCGGTGCAGGTGCCGCACTGGTAGCACATGTGGGCGGCCGTCTGCCCGATCTTCTCAACTTCTTTGAGGAACTCGGGGTTGCTGTCAGGAATGTAGTATTTCCTGTCCCGAAGTTTCTCGGCGAGTTTCTGGTCCTTATAGTCTTTCTTCACTGCCATTGGCTATCCCTCATGCCTCTTCTGCTTCTCCCAGAACTTTGACCTCGACCTCTCCGGGGGCGGTCTCTTTGACCTTCGATGTCCTCGGGGTGAGCAATTTCTCCTTGATCGTCTTGAAGAGGTCAGTCTCCTTATCCTTCATCCGGATGCCGGTCCTCCGCAGGACGATTGCATCCTCGCTCGGGCAGGCGTTGACGCAGGCGCCGCAGAGGATACAGAAGTCCTTGTTGATGGCGATGTTGGCCTCAACCTGTCCCTTCATATCCTTTGCAGGGACGGGGGACGGCAGGTAGAGCGCGTTGCAGGGGCAGACCTCCACACAGGTCGAACAGCCGCCGGGGCACTTCTCGGGGTTGATCTCGATGTCTCCCTCGAAGATCTTCTCGACGGTGATTGCCTCCTGCGGGCAGGACTGGACGCACCATGTACAGGTGCAGCAGTTGTCCTGCTCGATGTCGACCTTGCCGGGCAGCTTGGTGCTGATGATCTCGCGTTCGAGGGTGATTGCATCCTGGGGGCAGGCCTCGACACAGATCGTGCACCCGTCGCAGGTGCTCTCTTCCCACTGGACATCCCCTTCGACCTTGCCGGTCTCGGGGTTCGCGGGCTTGCGAACGACGGTGATGCTCGGACAGAGTTCGCCGCAGATGCCGCAGACGTCGCACTTCTCGGTGTCGACGGTAAACGTCGTCTTGGTCTGCAGTGCAGCCTGGCGCGGTTTGCCGGCTTCGTCGCCGCCCTCGAATGCGGGGACGTCGCGATTGATGGCGTCCCTCGGGCAGACTTCCTCGCAGATGGTGCACCGATCGCACTTCTCCTCGTCGATCGTCGTGACCATATCGTAGGTGGGGAATCCCTCCTGCTCAAGAATCGGGAGGCGCTCCTCCCCGTCGATCTTGAGTGTCATCGCATTGAAGGGGCACATGACGACACAAACGCCACAATACGAACACTTCTCAGGGTTGACGTCGACGGGTTCTGCGTAGTCGATGGCCCCGCGGCGGGTCGCACCGACGGGTCCGAGCACGATTGCCTCTTCCGGGCAGGCGTCGACACAGATGCCGCAGCCCGTGCAGGTCTCGGCGTTCAGGATCAGGTTGTTGACCGCCTTCAGGAGCCTCTGCTCCATGATGACGTTCTGGCCTTCCCGGGTTTTGGAATACTTTGGAAACAGTGCCATATTCTAGTATCACTCCTAGGCTTCCACTTTTCGGGCCTTCGCCCGGCTTTCCCACGGTCCTACAAGCTTGATGACTCCATAGGGGCATGCCTGGACGCATACGCCGCAGCCGGCGCAGAGCTCTGAGTTGAAATCAAGGATGACGGCCTTGCCGTCTCTGACCTTGTAGATCTTCTCCTTGGTTGCTGGATCTTCGGTGTAGAGCTCGAGAGCGTCGACCGGACATGCCACCACGCAGTTGTTGCAGCCTGTACATCGTTCCATATTGATGTGCAATGCAAATGCCATGGTATCACGCACCAGATCTGATCGATTAAAAATCGATATAAAAAGAATTGTCAAAGAATATACATAAACTTTCTGAAATCCGGCAGCCTTATATTCCAGAACTATGATTATCCGTCAAATTTTATAAATTAAAACGGTTGCCATGTTAACCCGATGCCCAAAATCTTATTGCTACACCGACTTCCGGGCAAGAGTGCAAAACAAAAACCTTAAATCTTAAATCAGAGTTTTTGATGAAAATCGGTGGTCTATCCGCCCCGGCAGCGTTGAGGGCGTGCAGGATCGCCACCCGGACCGGAGGGGACGCTCATCCACTCGATCGGGATGACCCGATGCGCGTTGCGCGGTGTGAGCGGCAACCGTTTCTGTATCCGTCGACTCTTCACTCTTCGTGCGGAACCCTGCGGTCGCCTCCGAAAACCGGTTCCGGTTCTGTGCCCGCAGTCCCTGTACCGCATCCGGGATTGGCCTGCAGGCGGGCTGGCGGGGCCGCGGGCGTCGTGCAACGTCTCCTCGCAGGGAGCCCGGCGCCGGTCCGGTGCGCACGCCCGGGTAAAAAAGAAACCTTATTCAGTCCATATCATAACATTGTAGCAAACGAGGTGTATTCTATCCATGGAACTGAAAGAGGCTAAAGGCGTTACTATAGATGATACCTATGCAGAGGCGTTCCCGACCTGGGTGGCGCGGCCCATTATCACCGCCGTCACCGAGGAGTGGGCGTACAAGGCAGCAGTGGAGGCCGTAGGGTTTGCCACCTCGACCATCGGATGCCCGGCGGAGGCGGGTATCGACTGCTTCGTCTCCCCCGACGAGACCCCCGACGGCCGCCCCGGCTACGCGATCATGATCTGCGCGAGCAAGAAGAAACTGAAAGAGCAGGTCGTGGAGCGCCTTGCCGAGTGCATCCTCACCGCCCCGACGACGGCGGTCTTCGACGGCCTCTCGGACGTCGTCGCCGAGGTCCCGGAGAAACTCCCGGTCAAGCTGCACTTCTTCGGCGACGGCTACGAGGAGAAGCGCGAGGTCGGCGGCAGGACGGTCTGGGCCATCCCGATCATGGAGGGCGAGTATATCGGCGAGGAGGAGTTCGGCGCCGTGAAGGGTGTTGCAGGCGGTAACTTCTTCATCATGGGCGAGAACCAGATGGCCGCCCTGACGGCCGCCCAGGCAGCGGTCGACGCCATCAGCGGCGTCTGCGGTGTCATCACGCCCTTCCCCGGCGGCATCGTCGCGAGCGGTTCGAAGGTCGGGAGCAACAAGTACAAGTTCATGGGTGCAAGCACGAACGAGGCCTACTGCCCGACCCTCCGTGATAAGGTCGAGAACAGCAAGGTTCCCGAGGGCGTCAAGGCCGTCTACGAGATCGTCATCGACGGTGTCGACGAGGACTCGATCAGGACCGCGATGGCCGAGGGCATCCGTGCGGCGACCAAGGTGCCGGGCGTGAAGTTCATCAGCGCCGGGAACTTCGGCGGCAGCCTCGGGCCGTTCAAGTTCGAGCTGAAGGACGTCCTGGCGGACTACCTCTAAATCTCTTTTTTGCTGCGGTTTTGGATCCCCTTACTTATCGACCGATCGGCACTGTTTCCTATCGAGAGAAGCAGTTACTGCACCTCAACAGTGACCTCAAATTGCTGGATGACCGACCGCTCGCCTTCCCACTCTCGCCAATTCTTGAACCGGAGCCGGGATCGACCCTGCTGTGGTGCATGAAACGTAAATGTTCTTACACCTGCAGCGCCGATTGCGTCACCCGTTTGCTCGAAAGTATCCCCGACAACCTCGAGATCTCCTTGATCCACCAATGCCCAACGATAACCCGTTGTCGGATTTTCGCCCAGACGGACAGTAACCGGACTCCCGACCTTCACCGTCACGGTATGGTCCCGGTCCCCCTCATCGACAATCATCGTGTTTACCCCGATCACCAGGATTATCCCTTTCTAAAAAAGGGTTTGCATGATTCTGACCCGCAGGGGTCACGGCAATACACGTTTGGTCGGCAGGTCCTGCACTCACCAGACATACAACTCGTGAATCATACCGTCGCTTTCTTCCCGGTAACTCACCAGCGATCCTTTTTCACGCGCATGGGCCGCCAGCATGGTGAAGGCAACAGTGATGCTGTCGGATTTATTGCTTAACTTCTTCCAGCCCACGCCTTCGATTCCTGCCCATGCATTGCGGTTCTGGCTCAACGACCAGAGGGAGACAACCTTCTTATTGTTTTGCCATGCTGCGATGCCGGTGATCGCACCCCCTTCTGCCGGGAGAGACGGCGCGGCATCTCCCGTACCCGTCATCATTGGTTCCAGGGCCGGCGTCACAGCCGTGGCGCCCCCGGCTTCATGAGCACTCTCCGGCGGCATGTCCCGGGGTGCCGACGCACCCCCGCTTTCCTTCTGCATTCCCTCCGCGAATTCGCTCAGGCTCAATTCCGGTTTGGATTTTTTTACAGTCATCTGGCTCCCTTCCTCAGTACACGTAAACCTGTTTGATGACGCCATTTTCCTCGTAGATGTTCACCGGGCGTGCTGCAGCTTTCGCTGCAATCAGAACGGCCAGCATATTGAAGAAGATGTTGTCGTTATCCGGCGAAACCTTGCGCCACCCAAGCCCTTGTATGTGAACCCATGCATTGCGGTCTTCGTTGATGGCCCACAGCCCGATAACGCGGCGGTTATTCCGCCACCCGGTATTTACGATGCCGTCAACGCCGTGGTTAAGCCAGCTGTCGATTCCACACTGGCCGTAGGCGATATTGAAAAATCCTTGCTCCCCCCATCCGGTGCCCCAACTGTTCTTGCAGATCCAGTATCCCGGACTGTCGTTGTATCCGACGATCGTTACGCAATGGCCTCCGGCCTGAGATCCGGTGACGTGCTTGTAGATGCCGCTTTTGTAGTTGAAGAAGTCCTGGTACACGGTGAGGCAGGCGCATACGGGACCCTTCGTCGATAGCCACTCTTTGATCTGGGCGGGCTTGCCCGTGAGTACCGTGTATCCGGTGATCTTCACGACGCGGTCAGCCCAGTTTGAGCACAGGCCAGAGCAGTCCTGTTTTACATTCCCGTCTTCATACTTGTAGCATGCTTCATCGGCGACACCTTTGCTTTTGAAGGCGTCTAACGCCTCGTTCGGCCACCATCCGTTTGAACACGACCTGCCTTTTTCGCGAGCGTGGCAGAAGAAGAGATGTGCCTCGCTGAGATCGACCGCATAAGACGGATCACTGTACCAGAGGCGAACTCTGCCTTCGACTGTGGCGACAGTTCCGAAGGCGACACACGAACCACAGCTTCCCTGGTCTTTAACCGGGGTGATGAAATTTTTCCCTCCGACATTCCGGAGGTCGTACGCGGGAGGTGCGGTGATAGCCGAGAGTGCTTCTGATTTCAGCGATTGCTCCAGTGCAGGCCAGCGCCGCTCTATCTCAGCGACATCCGGTTCACCCGGCGGTGGCGACACTCCCAGGCGTTTCTTCTGCTCCTCAATAGAAAGCACGGAGAGGCTGGTAACACCGGCCTCCCAGGGTTCACCTTCAGTGCGGAGTGCACTGCGTATATCCTCCAAGGTTATGGTGTCCTCCATTGTCCACGTCCTCTTTTTCATACGCTTTGTTCAAATCCAATTTCCCCTAGCGTCACCTGAAATTTGATGACTCTGTAATTTTTGGCAGAACAAAAAAAGGAGCAAATTATTGCTCGATTCATGTGGTTTTGTGGCGACGCGTTACAATACTGTTTGGGGTATAAATATTTTCGCATGACGCGACCGAGATGTATTGCTGCCGGGCAATCCGGTCATTATCTATTTGGTAGCGAGCATGATGCCGACCCCGTTTGCCCGACCTTATTCCGGAAACGCGTCGGTTCAAAAAAGCCGCCGCTTAAAACCATCCAGAGGGCATGGCTGAACTTGACGTATGAAAGCGAATCCTGGTATGTCGTTCACCTATGGGCCGGACAGTCCCGGTGCCTGCCCTCTTCCTCTCTTCAACCGATCCCCTTAAATATCGTTATCAACGACATTCTTGTTAACGATTATTTCGGTGACATCATGATTACGCTCACACCCGACGAAGTCAGGGCCCGGTTCGGGCCGCTGTTCTCGATGAAGTTCCTCGCCATGGTCGACCAGAACGCCGGTCTCGCGGAGATCCGCGAGCACTGCCGGGCCCGGGGGACGATCGAGTGGGACGCGGCGAACCGGGTGCGGGCGAAGGGCGCGGTCGAGTCCTGCCACGTCGAGGGCACGACGATGACGATGCTCGCCCGGCTGGGGGTATCCCCCGCGAAGTTCGGGGCTGCCGGCCAGGAGATCGGCGGCCAGGCGCTCGAGGGGGTCGAGGTCGTCGGGGACGAAGTGGTGACGACCTGGTCGGGCATCGCGGGGGCGGGCGTCGGCGTCGCCGCCTGCCTGCCGCAGGCGCCGGGCGTGATCCGGGCGGAGTATCCTACGGAAGACGATCTCAAGATCGGCGGCGCCCGGGTCTGCCGGGTGCGGATCGTATCGCCGCTGTATGAGAAGGTGACGATCGGGATCGACGACACCGATACCCGCGAGGAGGGCGCCACGTGGGTGCTTGCGCTCAAGTGCGCGGAGGGCTGCACGATCCCGGGGGTCGAGTACCTGGACATGCGCCTCGTGCAGCTGAACCCCGCGGTCCCGAAGAAGACCACCAACTGCGTCGGCTCGGCCCTGAACTTCGCCGTGCGCCCGGGGAAGGTGGACGAACTCCTCGAATACGTCCGCGACTTCATCGAGTCCGAAGCGGTCAGCAACGATACCGGCATCGCCGTCTACCGCGGGATTGCGTTTGCCGAAGAATCACCCTACGCGAAAAGGGTCAAGACCGAGCTCCTGACGGTCGACGACGCGGAGGCGGAGGCGGCACGGATGGGCGTCCGGTTCATCGACTCGACCGGGCGGAAGGGCAGAATCGGAGCTCTGGGTGCCGTTCTCTGGGGGAACAAGGGCGTTGAGGCGGCAGGACTGTATGGAGAGACTCTCTAGTCCGTATACGATACGGTATCCTCAGATCGTGGCGGTGGCCGACGAGAGCGGCGGGCAGGTGGAACTCGTCGAGTTCTTCGACTGCACCGGCGGCGCGATGTGGGTGAAGCGGCACTACGCGCAGAGCCCGCTCGTCCGCTCCGTCCGCACGGTTGGGTCGACCAACCGCTACCTCCTCTCGACCGGGAGCGCCGACCTCGCGCTCGAGGGCTCGGTCTTTCCGGCGGGAATCGCCGAAGTCGCCGTCGAAGAGGACGAGATCGCCGTCACCTACCGGGGGCTCGGCGGCGGTGGCGTGGGGGCGTCGGTCTGCCGCGCCGGTGCGGAGGGCGTCGTCCGCTGCGTGAGCGACCCTGCCGGCGGAGGGCGGCTCGCGGGTTCGACCGTCTGGCTCCCCCGGCTTGAGCGGGTGCTCGTCGGGATCGACGACACCGATACCCCCGAGGAGGGGGCCACCTGGACACTCGCGCACAACATCGCCCGCGCCGTCGAGGACGACCGTTCACGCTACCTCTCCCACACCATCGTTCAGCTCTATCCCGTCCCCTACCGGACCAAGAACTGCGTCGCCATCGCCTGCGAGTTCGCCACTTCCGATCCTGCCGGGCTGATCAGGAACTATCGGGATCTCCTCGAGGAGTACACCCTCTCGGACGAGACCGGGATGGCGGTCTGGCGGGGGTTTGATCCCTCGCCGCTCGAAGAGTTCGGCTGCCGCGTGAAGCGGGGCGAGGTCTCCGCGGACGACCTTGCCGCCCTCGATGACGAACGTCTCTCCATCGTCATGAACGGCCGGGGCGTGATCGGGGCGGTTGCGGCGATCCCGTTTTACACACGGTACGAGGAGGCGCTGGCGCTATGGAATGGAAGCGGCTGAAAGCCCGGGTGCTCGAGACAGGCTCCGTCCGCCTCTCCGGCGAATCTTCGGACGAATACGTATCCCGCTCCGCCGCGGGCCCCTCGGCCGGCACGCCCGGTTCACTCTTCTTTTCTCCCGGCGGCGGCCGGCGTGTCCGGGCCGGCGTCGATGATAACAGCCCCATCGAGGTCGTTCACCGGGGAGGCGGCGCGGCAGACCTCCTCATCGACGGCGAATCCGTCGCCGGCCGGCTCGAACCTGCCGCCCTCCACTGCCCCCGCCAGGCCTACATCACGGTCAGCGGGACGTGCATCTTCCGTTGCCGCTACTGCCCGGTGCCGGAACTTCCCGGACGGCGGAAGGAGGTCGGCGAGATCGTCCGCATGGTCGAAAGCGTCGCCGACCGGATCGACGCCGTCTCGATCACGAGCGGCGTCGCCTCCTCGATCGAGGAGGAGGAGGCCTATGTCATCGATGTCGTTGCGGCGCTCCGCCCGTTCGATCTTCCCATCGGCGTCTCGATCTACCCCTGCCCCGGGACCCCGGCCCGGCTTCACGCGCTCGGCGTCGCCGAGGTGAAGTTCAACATCGAGACGGCGACGCCCGAACTCTTCTCGGAGATGTGCCCCGGGCTCTCGTGGGAAGGGGTCCGGGAGTCGCTCTCGTCCTCCGTCGCGCTCTTCGGGCGGGGGAGGGTCTACTCGAACGTCATCGTCGGCCTCGGGGAGACCGACGAAGACCTGGAGCGGGTGATGGAAGACCTCGCCGCCGGCGGTGTCATCCCGGTTCTCCGCCCGCTCACCCCGGCGGCGTCTCTCGCGGGTATGCCCCGCCCTTCCGCCGAACGGCTGCTCTCGCTCTTCGAGGTTCACGGGAGGATCCTCCGCCGGGCCGGGCTCGACCCCTGCCGGGCGCTGACGATGTGTGCGGCATGCACCGGCTGCGATCTCACGCCGGGGAGGGACGCATGAAGGGCGCCGAGGTGCTTGCCCGGGCAGTCCGGCAGTCGGCTGACCGCTGCTACGCCGTCCCCGGCTACCCGGTATCGGAGGTTGCTGCCCTGGCGGAGGCCGTGAACACCGTCAACGAGAAGACGGCGCTCGAGTACGCCCTCGGCGACTCCCTCTCCGGCCGGAGGGCCGCCGTCTTCGTCAAGCACGTCGGCCTCAACGCCTGCGCCGACCCGCTCGTGCACGCCACCGCCCAGGGACTCCGGTCGGGCGTCGTCATCGTCGCCGCCGACGACGTCGGTGCGGCGGCTTCAGACGTCGTGCAGGACTCCCGCTACTACGGCGAGGTGGCCCGGGTTCCGGTGCTGGAGCCCGACGGCGAGACGCTCGGCCTTGCCGTCGATGCGGCGTTCGAGGCGTCGGAGACCTTCTCGAGGGTCGCCATCGTCAGGGTCACGCCCGCCTTCCTGGGTGCGGACGTGCCCGAACCCCTCTCCGCTCCGCGGCGGCGCCGGGAGGGATGCCTCGCCGACCCCGGGCTCACGATGGCCGGCCGGGCGCTGATGGCCGACCGCCGGACGGCAGAGATGTTTGCCTGGTCGCGTTCCTCTCCCCTCAACCGGTTCTCGGGCGGTAGATCCCGTGCCGTCACCGTCTACCCGCCGCCGGCCGCCCCGGAGATGCTCGCCTCGCTCCACGAGACCGGCCGCCCCTTCCTCCGGGAGCACCGGCTGCTCGTTCCACCCGAACCCGCCGGAGAGCCGGAACGGTTCTCCACCCGGGGCCGCTACCGGACGTTCTGCCGGAACTGCCCGTTCCACCCGGCCCTCGCCATCCTCCGCGAACGCAAACTCCGGGCGGCCTGCGACGCCGGGTGCGCGATCCTCGCGATGAACCCGCCATACCGCATCGGCATCGCCACCTACGGCCTCGGCTCGTCGGTCGCCGTGGCCGCGACCGGGCCGGGTGTCGCGCTCACCGGCGACTACGCGCTCCTGCATTCGGGCCTGAACGCCCTCATCGACGTCTACGAACGCAAACTCCCGCTCCTCTGTATCGTCTTTGCGAACAACCGGATGGGGATGACCGGCGGTCACCCCGTCCCCGAGATCCTTCGCTACATCGCCTGGGCGAACCCGGTCGTCTGTGCCGCAGACGATATCGGGGCGCTTCGCCGGGCTCTCGTCCTCCCGGATGACGGCCCCCGGACGGTGGTTATCGAAGGCGCCTGCCCAGAAGGTGAGACCCATGAAACCGTGGCATATCGAGATCTGTGACGTAACGCTGCGAGACGGGGAGCAGACTCCCGGCGTCTCGTTTACCCGTGATGAGAAGACGGCGATCGCGGAACTGCTCGACGCGATCGGCGTGGAGGTGATCGAGGCCGGGTTTCCCGTGGTCTCCGCGGCGGAGAAGGAGTGCGTCGCGGCGATCGCCGGAAGCGGTCTCTCTGCCCGGGTCTGCTGCCTCGCACGGGCGCTCAAGCCCGATATCGAGGCGGCGCTCGACTGTGACGTGGATATGGTCAGCATATTCTTCGCGACCTCCGACCTCCACATCCGGCACAAGTACCGCAAACCCCGCGAGGAGGTGCTCGACGGCGCCCTCGATATGGTGGAGTTCGCCTCCGATCACGGTGTCCAGGTGCGGTTCGCCGCCGAAGACGCTTCCCGGACCGACCCGGCGTTTCTCACCGAGATGTATACCCGCGGCGTCGAGCGCGGCGCGAACCTCGTCAGTTTCGCGGATACCGTCGGCTGCCTCACGCCGCTCGAGACGCACGCGGTCGTCACCCGTCTCCTCGACGCGGCCCCGCTTCCGCTCTGCATCCACTGCCACAACGATCTCGGGCTTGCGACGGCAAACACCGTCACGGCCGCGGCCGCCGGTGCATTCCAGCTCCACACCACCGTCAACGGGATCGGGGAGCGTGCGGGCAACGCGGCACTCGAACAGGTGCTCGCCGTCCTGCGGCTGAAGGGCGGCGTCGACCGCTACGATCTTACCCGCCTGCAGGAGATCTCGCGCCTGGTCGCCCGGGCTTCAGGCGTTGCCCCGGAACGCACCCGGCCGATCGTCGGCGAGAACGCCTTTGCCCACGAGAGCGGCATCCACATCGCCGCGATCCTCTGCGATCCGACGACCTACGAGTACGTCCCGCCGGAACTGGTGGGCGGCGAACGACGGTTCGTCCTCGGGAAGCATACGGGGAAGCGGGCGCTCGAGCACGTCGCGAAGGCCTATGGATTCGACCTCTCCGACGACGAGGCGCGGTGGGTGCTCGAGCAGGTCAAACAGAAGAGCGAGGGGAAGTGCAGCGTCACCCGCGAGGTGCTCTGCAGCCTCCTGCGGGCGGCAAAGGAGGGGATTGTCCAGTGAGCACGCTCTCCGAAGTGATCCTCGGCGCACCGGCGGGGGAATACGTGGATCGAGAGGTCGATATCGCCTTCGCCCACGACGGAACCGGCGTCCTCGCCCGGGAAGCGCTCCGGGAGATGGGGGTGGAGCGGCTCCCGCACCCCGACCGCCTCCGGCTCGTCTTCGACCACATCGTCCCGGCGAACACCGGGACGACGGCGACGCTCCAGGCCGAGCTTCGTGAGTACGCCCGGGTAGCGGGGATCGCGCTCTCGGATGCCGGCGGGGGGATCTGCCACCAGGTGATGAGCGAAGGGGTCGTCCGGCCCGGCATGATCGTCGTCGGCGCCGACTCCCACACCTGCACCCTCGGCGCCTTCGGCGCGTTCGCCACCGGGGTGGGAGCGACCGATATGGCGGCGATCTGGGCCTCGGGGGAGACGTGGTTCCGCGTCCCGGAGACGATTGCGCTCGACCTCTCCGGACAACTCTCCGGTGCTGCGGAGCCGAAAGACCTCGCCCTCGCCTGCGTCGCGGAACTCGGGATGGAGGGGGCGACCTACCGGGCGCTGGAGTTCGTGGGCGACGGGGCGGCGACGATCTCCATGGACGGGCGGTTGACCCTCTCGAACATGGCGGTCGAGACGGGGGCGAAGACGGGGATCTTCTACGCCGACGCGGCTACCGTCCGCTACCTCGCGGGTCATGGGGTTACGGCATCCCCCCAGGTGCCGGAGGACTGCCGCTACGAACGGACGGTCGCGATCGACCTCGACGAGATCGTGCCGCTCGTCGCGGTTCCGCACCGGGTGGATACCGTCCGGGAGGCGGAGGAGGTCGCGGGCACACACCTCGATCAGGTCTTCGTCGGAACCTGCACGAACGGCCGCTACGAGGATCTTGCCCGGTTCGCCCGGATCGTCCGGGGGAAGAAGGTGGCCGTCCGCACCCTGGTGATCCCCGCATCCCGATCGGTGCTCGCCCGGGCGATCGCCGCCGGCGTCCTCGCCGAGATCGTGGAAGCGGGCTGCGTCGTCGGATCGCCGGGATGCGGGCCGTGCCTCGGGGCGCATGCCGGGGTGCTCGGGGAGGGGGAG
This sequence comes from Methanoculleus sediminis, assembly GCF_001017125.1. GTDB lineage: Archaea > Halobacteriota > Methanomicrobia > Methanomicrobiales > Methanoculleaceae > Methanoculleus > Methanoculleus sediminis. The sequence goes on from NZ_JXOJ01000001.1 coordinate 433,733, forward strand.
GTCTGCCTCTCCACCGCCAACCGGAACTTCAAGAACCGGATGGGCGTGGGGGGCGAGATCTACCTCTCGTCGGTCGCCACCGCCGCAGCGAGCGCCCTTGCGGGGGAGATAACCGTGCCGGAGGTGGCATGATGCAGGGAACCGGGCCGGCAATCTGCCTCGGGCGCGACATCGACACCGACCTCATCATCGCCGGCCGCTACCTCCGGACGAAAGACCGCTCGGTCTGGGGGGAGCACGTCTTCGAGGACCTCGACCCGACGCTCGCCCCCCGCCTTTCCGGCTCGGTCATCGTCGCCGGGAGGAACATGGGCTGCGGGTCGTCCCGCGAGCAGGCGGTGGTCGCCCTCCGCGAGGCCGGGGTGGTCGCAGTCGTCGCGGAGTCGTTCGCCCGGATATTCTTCAGGAATGCCGTCAACGTCGGCCTGCCGGTGATCGAGGCCTCCGTCGCCTGCACCGACGGCGCCCGCGTCGCCTTCGACCTCGATAGCGGGTGGGTGGAGGTGGACGGAGAGCGGTACCCCGCCCGCCCGCTCTCGGAGAAGATGGTCGCCATCCTCCGTGCCGGAGGGCTGGTCCCTTACTGGAGGTCGTCCCGATGATCTTCCCGCCCCACTGCAAGTTCGTCGGTTCCGCGAACGGCACACCGTGCGGGAAGCGGGCCTACTTCCTCTCGCGCTACCTCGTCCGGGAGACTCCCGGCGGCACCGAGGTGCTCGAGGTGGAGACCGACCCGAACGGAACCGGCCTGATGCGCGACGTCCTCTCGGCCCGGGTGCTCGCCTCCGGCGACGATGTCTACCGCTACCCCGAACGCGTGAACGTTCAGGATCGAACATTCTTAGTACAGGAAGCGATGCGGTCCGGGTACCGGTGCACCGTCTTCTGCGGCCACGGCGAACAGACCACGTTCGTGCTCGACCCGGACCTCTCGGCCTTCCTCCGGATCCACGTCTACGACATCACCCCGCCCCGCCCCCACCTCTCGGCAACGCTCGGCGACCTCGAGAGAACCGGGCTCTTCGGCGACCTCGAGGTCGTCTTCGAGCACCACGTCCGTGACATCCGCGAGATCAAAGCCGACGTCTACCCCTGCCGGGCGGCAGGGTTCCCCCGCACCGTCGACGCGGACCCGCTCCGGCCCGGCGACCGCGTGGCGGGCTGCCTGACGGCACGGGAACTCCTGCGGGAGTGCTACGGCGAGGGGGTTACGGTGGAGAACATCTGCCCGCTTGAATCGGTGGCGGCCGAACCGTTCATCGCGCGGTGCTGCAGGAGCGAGCGGGCCGGCATCGGCCTCTGGAACGGCCTCTTCGGCGCGGTGGTTCACTGGGGGTCGTCGTCGTGGGAGATCGCGGAGGCGGCAAGAGCGGTCGCAACCGCGTGGAGGAAGCAGAATGGTGAAGGTAGCGGTCGTTGAGGGCGACGGCATCGGGCGCGAGGTCGTCCCGGTCGCTCGCGATATCCTCACGGCCGTGCGCCCGGATATCGAGTTCTTCGACGTCGAGGTGGGCTACGGCCGGTGGGAGCGGACCGGGAGCGCCTGCGGCGAGGAGACGGTCGCCGACCTCCGGTCGGCCGACGCCATCCTCTTCGGGGCAATCACGACCCCGCCCGACCCCGGATACCGGAGCGTTCTCGTGCAGATCCGCCGCGAACTCGACCTCTACGCGAACGTCCGCCCGATCCGGGGCGAGGGGGTCGACGTCGTCATCGTGCGGGAGAACACCGAAGGGCTCTACTCCGGCATCGAGTGGACGGAACCCGATCGCGCCTGCACCGTCCGGGTCGTCTCCCGCCGGGGGAGCGAGCGGATAGCCCGCTACGCCTGCACCCTCGCGAAGTCCCGCCGCCACCTCACCGTCGGCAACAAGGCGAACGTCTTAAAGTCGGACTGCCTCTTCGTCGAGGCCTGCACGGCGGAAGCCGCCCGTGCGGGAGTGCCCTGCACGTTCTGCTACATCGACGCGCTCTGCCTCGACCTCCTGATGCACCCCGACCGCTACGACGTGATCGTGACGACCAACATCTTCGGCGATATCCTCTCCGACGCCGCCGCCTACCTTGTCGGGGGGCTCGGGATGCTCCCGAGCGCGAATATCGGGAAGCGTGCCGCCCTCTTCGAGCCCGTTCACGGGAGCGCTCCCGACATCGCGGGGAAAAACATTGCAAACCCCGTCGCGGCCATCCGGAGCGGAGCGATGCTGCTCGACCACCTCGGCGATCCCGTATCCGCGGCGGCTGTCGAGGAGGCCGTCGACCGGGTGCTTTCCGCAGGCATCCGGACACCCGACCTCGGCGGGACCGCCGGAACCCGGGAGTTCGGGGCGGCGGTGCTCCGCGAGGTCGGGCGGGGGAAGGCCTAAACACTTCAGGGTCGAGAATTACGGTATGGTGCTGGTGGGATGCCACGTCTCCATCGCCGGCTCGATCGACCTTGCGGTCGGGCGGGCCCTTGACGCAGGCTGCGATACGTTTCAGATCTTCTCCAGAAATCCCCGCGGCTGGAAGGCAAAAGACCTCGACCCCGGCGTGGCCGAGGCCTTCAGGGCGGCGGTGCGTTCATCGGGCATCGGCCCGGTCGTCGACCACATGCCCTACCTCCCGAACCCGGCCTCGCCCGATGCCGAGATCTACGAAAAATCGGTCGCTGCGCTTGCCGGGGAACTCCGGCGGTGCGCCCTCCTCGGGATACCTTACCTGGTGACCCATCTCGGGCACCACCGTGGCGCCGGGACGGCAGTGGGACAGGAGCGGGTCATCGCCGCCGTCAACCGGGCGTTTGCGGATGCAGGAGAGAGCGACGTGATGCTCCTCCTCGAGAACACCGCCGGGGAGAAGAACAGCGTGGGGACGACCGGCGACGATCTCTCGCGGATCATGGAAGGTATCGACGCAAAAGAGAGGGTCGGGATCTGTTTCGATACCTGCCATGCGTTCGCCGCCGGCTACGACCTCCGAACCGCGGAGGAGGTCGATGCGGTCTTTACGGAGCTTGACGACACGATTGGCCTTGCCAGCCTCCGGGTCGTCCATCTCAACGACTGCAAAGGGGACCTCGGGAGCGGGCTCGACCGGCACGAGCACATCGGGCTCGGGAGGATCGGGGAAGATGGGTTCCGGCATATCCTCCGTCATTCGGCCGTCCGGAGCCTTCCCCTCATCTGCGAGACGCCGGTGGACGAGCGGCGGAGCGACTCCGGAAATATCGCGAAGGTCCGCGAACTTGCGGGCGCGTGAGCGCCCCGGGGTGCTTCTCCAAAGAGGCCGTGCTACCGGCTATTGTGCGACGGCTCCTGCTACGATTAATATCTCTCTTTTATTATAATAGTCTGGAATACCCTCTCCACTCGCTCCGGTTCATGGCAAGATATTTATATTAATAATTCTATCCTGCAACGCGCGAACCCTTTATCCTGTGGAATCCTGGTGATTCTCCGGAATTCCACAGGATCTCTGTTTGTACGCCGGCCGGGGAGCCCCGTTCCCCCGGCGCGCGTACAGACACCATCGTATGGGACGAAGGGGGCGTTCTCATCGTGGTGATACAAGAATGGCTGAATATAACGCGCTGATTGTCGTCTGTACCGTCATTGTTATCGGATTGCTGGTATCTCCCGCCATGGCCGGGGAGAAGGCCCCGGGAGATACCGTTGCGGTCTGTATCGCTGGAGGATCGCAGGAGCACCCCGACATCGATGGAGATATGGCCGTCTGGGAGGACGGCAGGAACGGAAAGTCGATCTACTATTCGAGCGGCCCCGGCAGCGACGGCCGGAGGGTTGCGGGCGGGGGGACGGGGCAGAGGTACCCGTCCGTCTCGGGGGATTACGTCGTCTGGGATGAAAACCGGAACATGAGCCCGGACATCAGCCTCTTCAGGTTTTCGACCGGCATGACGACGGCGCTCACCGACGACCCGGCCGACCAGTGGATGCCCGTCGTTCACGGGGAGCATGTGGTCTGGTACGATGCCCGGAGCGGGAGCACGGATATCTGTCTGTATAATCTCGAGACCGGCAGCGAGACCTTCCTCTCCTGTTCGCCGGTGACCGACTGGAAGCCCGCGCTCTCGGAGAGGTACGTCGTCTGGGAGGAGGACACCGGGGGCGGGGATATCTGGGCGTACGATATCCGGAACGGAGAGCGGCGCCAGATCACCGGGAACGGTGCACGGCAGACCTACCCGTCGATATCGGGGAGCCGGATCGTCTGGGAGGACTACCGGAACATGGCTCCCGACATCTACCTCTTCGATCTCGATAACCCTGCCGCCGGAGAGCAGAGGATCACCACCAATCCCGACTGGCAGGTCTCCCCGGCGATCGATGGTGACCTCATCGCCTGGGAGGACAGGCGGAGCGGGATCTGGAACGTTTACATCTGCGACCTCGCCGCAGGGAAGGATAAGCAGATGCCGGTCCTTCCTTCCGCGATCGAACAGCTCTACCCTGCCGTCAGCGGTGATCGGGTCGTCTGGCAGCACGGCCGTGGAGAGGGCTCGGACATCCACGCCTTCATCTACTTCAACGGATCGGCTCCGGTAGCGGAGTTCTCGGCAGACCCGACCGAAGGAGGGGCGGTGCTCTACGTCCGGTTCACCGACCAGTCGGCCGGCGGCCCGGACACCTGGGAGTGGGATTTCGGCGACGGGAACACCTCGACCTCGCAATACCCGTGGCACTTCTACGAGATCCCGGGGAACTACACCGTCTCGCTCACGGTGAGCAGCGAGTTCGGGTCCGATACCGTCACGAAGACCGATCTCATCCACGTGGGTCCCCCGGAACCGCCGGTTATCAGCTTCCGCGCGGAACCGTTGTCGGGGCCAGCACCCCTTACGGTCTTGTTGTACGGCGATTCCCCGGACTACGCGACGGCCTGGCTCTGGGACTTCGGTGACGGCGAGACATCGCCACACCGGGACACGCGGCACCGTTACGATCGTCCCGGTGTTTACAACGTCTCCCTGACCTGTGACAACGCGGGAGCCAGCGCGACGCACACGGAGTACGGCTACATCACCGTCTATTCCGCAACTCCCACCCCGACTGTGACCCCGACTGTGACCCCGACCGTAACCCCGACTCCGACGGTCAACGTGACGCCAACCCCAACCCAGACGGCCACCCCGACCGCGACACAGAAGCCCGCGGGCAGCAGCGGTGGCGGCGGAGGGGGAGGAGGAGGCGGTGGTGGCGGTGGGGGTGGCGGCGGCTCCGCCCCGGTCAACCCCGGCTGGAGCACGCAAAAGCCCACGGCCACGCCTGCCCCCACCGTGACGGCGAATCCCACCCCTGGTGAAACCGACTCCGGCAGCCTGCACCTCGGGGCGACCGGTCTCGTCGACCGGGTCGCCAGGATCCGTTCGGCCGACGGGATCGTGACCCTCACGATCGCGGAGGGCGTCAGGGCGGCCGATGCCGCCGGCAACCCGCTTCGCGCGGTGACCCTTGCGGCGATCGGTGCGGCCGACGTGCCCGCGGTGCCCGGCGCATACGTGTTTGCCGGGTACGCCTGCACCGCCGGGCCGGAGGGGGCTGTCTTCTCCCCGCCGGCGACGCTCTCGTTCAACTTCACACAAGAGCAGTGGAACGCCGTCTACAACGGCAGCGTGCAGGGCGGGCTCGTGGTGCAGCGATACGATCGGTCGGCCGGCACCTGGGAGGAAGTCCCAACCACCGTCCTCCCGGAGACCCGGAGCGTCACAGCCGAAGTCTCTCACTTCAGCACCTACGCGCTCTTTGCCGCGGTACCCGAAGACGGTGCGGCACAGGCAGTCGCCGCCGATACCGGTCAGAAACCCGTGGCCCGTGACATCCCGTACGCGCACCTCATCCCGGGCCTGCTTGCCCTCGTCATCGCGGGGGCGGGGGCACTCCTCTACTTCCGGAAGGGTGAGCCCTGAAAACGGTTAAAAGAGTGATGGAGGGGTTTACTCTCTCCGCCTCCTCCCCGCGATGAGGAGGAGGAGCGCCGCCCCGGCAGCCGCCGCACCGAAGCCCGGTGCCGCCGTCGGGGCGGGGCTCACCGGCTCCGTGACCCCGGCCAGCCAGGCGGCGCTGGTATCGGACGAGAGGAACCGGATGCCCGCAAGGGTGTACACGCCGGGCGCACTGCTGGCCCCGTAGATCCCGGTAGCGGTGAACGCCGTGTCCCACAGGATCGTCCCGTCCGCATCAGTTCCGAAGACGAAGCCTTCCCCGTTCCTTGCATCCGTGCCTGCAACCACGTACCCGCCGGAGGGCCGCAGAGCGACGGCGTATCCGGTCAGCCCCTCCATATTCCGGAGCCAGACCTCTTCTCCGTCTCCGTCGACGAGGCCGTACCAGTAGTTGCCCGAGTAGACGAACCGCCCGTCGCCGGTCTCTTTGACGTCGAAGATGACCGGGACCTGGTAGTTCTCATGCCAGAGCGTGTTGCCGTCGGCATCGAGGCGGATGAGGAAGCCGTCGCCGATGTCGTAGGTGAAGGGCGACGAAGTGCCCCCGATGACGTAGCCCCCGTCGGCGGTCGCGATTCCTGCGTTCGCGGCGGTGCCGGGGAACGTCCGGTTCCAGACGGGCGTCCCCTCACCGCCGGTCTTCACGATGACCGCCGTCGTCTCGTTCTCCGACCCGGGGGAGTTCCAGAGCCACCCGATCGCGGCGTAGCCGCCGTCGGCGCTCTCCGTGACGGACGAGACCTTCATCCCGGGAATGACCTGCCGCCACTCCTCTTCCCCGGCGGTGTCGGTCCGGATCAGGAGCGAGGTGCCCTCGTAGGCGAGGTCCTGGTCCGATCCCGTCGATGATACGTTGAAGGCGGCAACGATGTAACCCCCGTCGGCGGTTTCTGCAACGGAGGCGGGCGAGATATCCGCGAAGGTCGCGTTCCATACCTCGTTGCCCTCGCCGTCGGTCTTCACGAGCAGCAGGCTCTCGCTCCCCCCGTACTTCTCCGCAAGGGTCGAACCGAGGGCGATGAACCCGCCGTCCGCGGTCGGCGCAACGGCGTCGAACTTGTTGTTGCTCTCCGGCGCGAACGTCACGTTCCAGGCGACCTCCGGTGAGGTCTCGGTCGCAGAGACGATCCCTGCCGGCAGCACCACCGCGATGAGCAGTGCCGCGAGGATCGCCCCCGGCTTCCAGAAGTCTCGGACATTTTCCGTCATGGAATCGATCACTGGTGCGGTTCGGCACGCAAAAAGCGTAGTGGTTCGCTCCCGACAATCCATTAATGAACGTGAACTTCCAATAGCTCTAGCACGTGTTGGCGATATTCGACGGAACCTGGGTACGCCTCGGCGGTGAAGGACGGGCGCTCTACGAGCAGGGCGGCTACGGCAGGCTTGAGGGAACCGGCCTCCGCCTCTCTCCCGAAGAGGCGCTCTACCTCATGGAGAGGAGCAAGATCGACGTGAAGGACTTCGGTTTCGACGCCCTGCTCGGCCTCTTTGCCGGCCAGCCGAACTTCGTCCGCAGATATCTCGTCTACCGCGACATCCGCGAGCGAGGATACGTGATTCAGCCCGGCCCGCAGGATTTCCGCGTCTTCCGCCGCGGCCACAAGCCCGGCGCCGGGAAGTCCCGGTACCTGATCCGGGTCCTCTCCGAGCGCGACATCGTCGACTTCGACCGGTTGAGCCAGGACGTGCTTGCCGCGGTCAACATGCGCAAACAGTACCTCCTCGCGGTCGTCGACGACGAGGACGAGCTGACCTACTACGAGGTGCGGGTGCAGGATCTCCCCGGTGTCGGGGAGCCTGCGGGATGCGCGGCGCCGGTGGAGGCCACACTCTTCGGGACCTACGCGCTCGCCCACCTGCCGCCGGGAACTCCGCTTGAGGAGGATTGGTACGGCAAGAGGCTTGATCCCGAGCGGCTGCTCCTCCGCCCGGTCGAGTCGATCTTTCTCATGCGCAGAGACTGCCTCTCGATCGTGCAGGAAGGGGAACCGATGACCGCAGAGCAGTTCCTCGATGCGGCGTCGGGGAAAGACGTCGAGATCCGCGAAAAAGAACGGGTCTTCTCCGATCTCCGGGAGAAAGGCTACATCCCCCGGACGGGCTACAAGTTCGGCCACCACTTCCGCGTCTACTCCGGGAAGAAGAGCCATTCCGAGATGCTCGTTCACGCCGTTCCGTCCGGGACCTCCACGCCGATGAGCGGCGTCTCCCGCTCGGTCAGGCTGGCTCACAGCGTCAAAAAGAAGATGTTGTTTGCCTGCATATATAACACCGATATCAGATACGTCGAATTCGCGCGAATAAAACTGTGAGCGTCAGTACATGCATTCAGAAGTGAACCCGTGGTCGAATAACCAGACCGTTGATGTAGATCGACTCTTTGCCGAGTTCGGCATCGAGCCGGTCAGTGAGGTCGCACGAAGGCTTCCCGAGGTACCGTCGTTTATGCGCAGGGGTATCGTCGTTGGGCACCGGGACTACAACCTGGTAGCCGACGCCATCAGAAACCGCACCCCGTTTCACGTGCTGACCGGGTTCATGCCCTCGGGTCTCCCGCACCTCGGGCACCTGATGGTCATGAAGGAGGTCGTCTGGCACGTCCGGCAGGGCGGGAACGGCTACGTCGCCGTCGCCGACCGGGAGGCGCACGCGGTCCGCGGCATATCGTGGGAGAAGTGCCGCGAGTACGGGAAAGAGTACCTCAAAGCCCTCTACGCCCTGGGATTCGAGGGCACGACCTACTACCAGAGCAAAAACGAGCGCCTGAAAGACCTCGCGTTCGAGGCGTCCACGAAGGTGAACTTCTCGGAGCTCGCGGCGATCTACGGGTTCGGGCCGGACACTTCGCTCTCCCACGCGATGAGCGTCATCACCCAGGTCGCCGATATCCTCTTCCCGCAGCTCGATGCCGGCCCTGCGCCGACGATCGTCCCGGTCGGCCTCGATCAGGACCCGCACATCCGGCTCACCCGGGACGTGGCCTACAAACTCAGGCTCTTCACGGTCGAGGATCGCGGCGACCATATCAGCGTCCGGTCGAAGAACGCTCCCGAGGCGGCTATCGAGGCCGTGCACCGCGCCTTCCCCGGCTCGAAGAAGTATGCCGGCCACGTGGACGTCACCGGCCTTCCGCATGGGCGGGTGGAGGACGCCGTCCGCGAGGTCGAGATCGCTCACGGCGGGTTCGGGTTCTACCTCCCCTCGTCGACCTACCACATCTTCATGCCCGGGCTCCAGGGCGGGAAGATGTCGAGCAGCGTGGCCGAGAGTTCGTTCGGGTTCTACGAGTCCGACAGGTCGATCAAGAAGAAGGTCATGGCGGCGAAGACCGGCGGGCGGATGACGCTCGAGGAGCAGAGGCGTCTCGGGGGCGAGCCGGACGCCTGCTCGGTCTATCTCCTGAATCTCTTCCACATGCTCGAGGACGACGTGGAACTCGCCGACCTGCGGCGCCGGTGCGAGAGCGGAGAACTCACCTGCGGGCAGTGCAAGAAGGAGACGCTGGAGCGCGTGAATGCGTTTCTTTCGGAGTTGCGGGATAAGATGGATGCGGTCGAGCATCTTGCAGAGGAGGTGTGACGGTGGAACTGACGCTGAACGAGAAGAAACTCCTGGTTGCCCTGGGGCCGATGGGATCGGCCGACGCGGCCGTCCTTGCGGAGAAGATGGATACCCGCCGGGAGGCGGTGGTGCAGTACGCGAACCTCGCCGGTGATCGGGGGCTTGTGGACGTGGAAAAGCACGTCGCCCGCCGGTATGTCCCGACGGAAGAGGGACGGGCCTACATCGGAAGGGGCCTTCCCGAGCGGCAGGTGCTCGAGAGTTTCGAGGAGTCAATCCCGATGCGCGACCTCCAGGGCCACCCGCTTGCGAAGATCGCCATCGGCTGGATGCGCAAGAAGGGCTGGATCGCCATCAGGGACGGAGTCGTGCAGAAGTCCGGCAACACCGCCCCGGGCCCCGACGAAGCCGCGTTTGCCCGGCTCGCCGAAAAGGGCGAGATCGCCGACGGCGAAGGGGTTGCCGATCTCGCGAAGCGCGGGCTCGTGCAGGAGGAGGAGACGGTCGCCTACACCGTCTCGATCACGCCTCGCGGCCGCGAACTCCTCAGCCAGGGCCTCGACCTGCGGGAAGAGGCGGGCACGCTCACCCGCGAGCAGATCCTCTCCGGTGAGTGGAAGTCTCTCCCTCTCCGGCGCTACGACGTCACGAAACTCCCGAAACGCGCCTATCCCGGGAAGGTGCATCCCTACCAGCGCATCATCGATGAGATGCGCGGCATCCTCTTCGATATGGGATTCGAGGAGATGTCGGGCGGGATCGTCCAGAGTTCGTTCTGGAACTTCGACGCCCTCTTCCAGCCGCAGGACCACCCGGCACGGGAGATGCAGGACACCTTCTTCCTCGGCGAGCGCCGGCCGCTCCCGGCGGGCTACGAGCGCGTCCGCGACATGCACGAGCACGGCGGCGGGACCTCCTCGACCGGGTGGGGCGGCACCTGGAGCGCCGAGAAGGCGGAGCAGTGCGTGCTCCGGACGCACACGACGAGCCTCTCGATCCAGCACCTCGCCGCGCACCCGAAGCCGCCGGTCAGGGCGTTCTGCATCGGCCGGGTCTACCGGCGGGAGGCGATCGATCCCACCCACCTCGCGGAGTTCGAGCAGCTCGAGGGGATCGTCATGGACGAAGACGTCAATTTACGCCACCTTCTGGGGTTCCTCAAGGAGTTCTACGCCAAGATGGGCTTTGAGAAGGTCCGGTTCCGTCCCGGCTACTTCCCCTACACCGAGCCCTCCGTGGAGCCGGAGGTCTACGTCGACGGGCTCGGCTGGGTGGAGCTCGGCGGGTCGGGCATCTTCCGCCAGGAGGTGACCGAGCCCTTCGGGATCGAGCACCCGGTGCTCGCGTGGGGTCTCGGGATCAGCCGGGTGGCGATGCTCCGGCTCGGGCTGCGGGATCTCCGGCAGCTCTACAGGAGCGACGTCGAGTGGGTCCGGGAGACGCCCACCTACGGCGGGAGGCGGTAATATGGCAATAATCACGTTACCCTACCGGTACCTGGAACGGCTGGCCGGCACCGACCGGCAGACGATCATCGACCGCGTTCCGATGATCGGGGCCGACATCGAGCGGATTGAGGAAGACCACGTGGACGTCGAGTTCTTCCCGAACCGGCCGGACCTCTACTCGCCCGAGGGCGTCGCCCGGGCGATGCGCGGGTTCCTCGGTATCGAGGAGGGGCTTCCGAACTACACCGTCCGCCCTTCAGGGATCACCTTCTCGGTCGACCCGGACCTTGCCGCTATCCGGCCCTACCTCGGTTCGGCGGTGATCCGGAACGTCAGTCTCGACGAAGAGGCGATCGAGAGCCTGATGGCCCTCCAGGAAGCCCTCCACTGGGCGGTCGGGCGCGGGCGCGGCAAGGTGGCGATCGGCGTCCACGACCTCGATACGGTCAAGCCTCCCTTCCGCTACGTCGCCTCCCCCCGGAACCGGTCGTTCGTCCCGCTGGACTTCGAGCAGGAGATGACGATGGACGAGATGCTCGCCGACCACCCGAAGGGCCGGGACTACGCTCACCTGGTGGAGAACTTCGATAAGTTCCCGCTGATCGTCGATGCCGAGAACCGGGTGCTCTCCTTCCCGCCGATCATCAACGGCGAGCTGACGCGGGTCACGGCGGCGACGAAGAACATCCTGCTCGACTGCACCGGCACCGACAGAAAGGCGGTGATGACGGCGGTGAACATCATCTGCACGGCGCTCGCCGAGGCCGGGGCGACGGTCGAGACCGTCACCGTCGAGGGCGAGGAGATGCCGACGCTCGCTCCCGCGGAGCGGGTTGTCTCGGTCGTGGAGTGCTCCCGCCTCCTCGGCCTCTCTCTCACGCCGCAGGAGATGGCGCGGCTCCTTCGCCGGATGCGATTCGGGGCCGAGCCCGACGGCGCTTCAAGGGTCCGGGTCCTCGTTCCCTGCTACCGCTCGGACATCCTCCACGACTGGGATATCTTCGAGGACGTGGCGATCGCCCACGGCATCGAGAACTTCGATGCCGCCCTCCCGGCGACCTCCACCGTTGCACAGGAGCACCCGATCAGTGCCATCACGGGAGCGGTCCGGTCGGTGATGACCGGCCTCGGGTACCTCGAGGCGATCCCGTTCACCCTCTCAAACGACCGGGTGCTGTATACGAACATGCAGCGGGAGCCCGCTCCCGGAACCCTGCGGGTGCTCCACCCGATCAGCGAGGAGCAGACGGTGGTCCGGACCGACCTCCTTCCCCTGCTGATGGAGATGCTCCAGGCAAACAAGCACCGCGAGCTCCCGCAGAGGCTCTTTGCGGTGGGCGACGTGGTCGTGGACTGCGTCACCTCCCAGAAAGCGGCGGCGGTCAGCATCCACCCGGCGGCCGACTTCTCGGAGGCATACGCGGCGGCGGACGTCCTCTGCCGGGAACTCTCGCTCTCCTACACGGTCGCCGAGTCGGCCGACCCGGCGTTCCTCGACGGCCGCCGCGGGGATATCGTCGTCAACGGGAGAATAGTCGGGGTCTTCGGGGAGATCCACCCGGCCGTTCTCGGGTCATTCGACCTCGAGCATTCGGTCGCGGCGTTCGCGCTCGACCTTACAGCCGTATCGGGATACCCCGCCCTGCCAGATACTCCTTGACCTGGCGGACGGTGAACTCGCCGTAGTGGAAGACGCTTGCCGCAAGGCAGGCGTCGGCCTTTCCTTCCGTGAACCCTTCGTAGAAGTGGTCGAGCGTCCCCACGCCGCCGCTCGCGACCACCGGGATGCCGACCGTCTCCGAGACAGCTCTCGTGATCGGGATGTCGAACCCCTCCTTCGTCCCGTCGGTCTCCATGCTGGTGAGCAGGATCTCGCCCGCCCCGCGCTCCTCCGCTTCTCTCACCCAGGCGACGGCGTCAAGCCCCGTGCCCCGGCTGCCGCCGTGGGTCACGACCTCGTACCAGCACTCCCGGCCGTCGGCGAGGGTTATCGGCGTTTTTCCCGGTGCCGTCTCGTAGTTGCGCCGGACATCGACGGCGACGACGATGCACTGGGTGCCGAACCGTTCGGCGCCCTGCGAGATCAGGTTCGGGTCGGCGACGGCGCTCGAGTTGATGCTCACCTTGTCCGCGCCCGCCCGGAGGATCTGCTTCATGTCCTCGATCGTCCGGATGCCGCCGCCGACGGTGAGCGGGAGGAAGAGCTGGTCGGCCGCCCGCTGCACGACGTCGATAATGGTGCCCCGGTCTTCCCTGGTGGCGGTGATGTCGAGGAAGACCACCTCGTCCGCGCCCTGCTCGTTGTAGCGCTGGGCGAGTTCCACGGGATCGCCCGCGTCGCGCAGGCCGACGAAGTGCGTGCCCTTGACCACCCGCCCGTCCTTGAGGTCAAGACAGGGGATGATCCGCTTGGTCAGAACCATGTGTAGTGGTTTTGAGGCGGAGATGATGAGGGTTTGCCTATGCGACTGGCCGAAGGTGCGATGTTCCCTCTGGAACAGAGCTGGAGCACCGGTAGGAACGACGTTCCATGGGAACGGAGTTCGAGCACCGGAGGTGCGAGGTGCGGGGGCAGGAGCAGGAGCACCGCCAGGTGCGACTTGCGACGGGCGGGAGCGGAGCGAGCGGCCGGAGTTCGAACACAGGAGATGCGGGTTGGAGACAAGGGGAGGGGAGATGCTCCTGGAGGATATCCATCAATAGAGGTTGCACATACACTCGGGCGAACCCTATCCCCTGGAGCCCGTGCTGCTCCCCTACTTTTAAGTACTCACGAAAGACACCTTTACAGGCAAACCGGAGAATATCCGGGCGGGATAACCGGTCTGGTGGTTTTTATGGAGTCTGGAGACCTAAAAATTGCGTGGGCACGGCAGTACATGCCGGTGCTCTCGTCCATTCGGAAGCGTTTTGTCGAGGAGCAGCCGTTCTCCGGCATGACTATCGGCATGGCCCTGCACGTCGAGGCAAAGACCGCGGTGCTGGTCGAGACGCTCGCAGCAGGCGGCGCCGAGGTGCACATCACGGGGTGCAACCCCCTCTCGACCCAGGACGACGTTGCGATGGCGCTCGATACCCGGGAGCGGATTCACTCCTACGCCCGCCGGGGGGCCGGCATCGAGGAGTACTACGCGGCCATCGACCGGGTGCTCGACGCCCGCCCCGCGATCACCATCGACGACGGGATGGACCTGATCCACCGCATCCACACCGAGCGGCGGGATGTGCTGGACGCGATCATCGGCGGGTGCGAGGAGACCACGACCGGCATCCACCGGCTCCGCGCGATGGCACAGGAGGGGGCGCTCAGGTTCCCGGTCGTCGCCGTCAACGACACCCCGATGAAGCACTTCTTCGACAACGTCCACGGCACCGGTGAGAGTTCGCTTGCGTCGATCATGATCACGACAAACGTTCTCATCGCCGGCAAACGGTTCGTCGTCGCGGGCTACGGCTACTGCGGCCGGGGGCTCGCGCAGAAGGCCCGGAGCCTCGGCGCCCGCGTCATCGTGACCGAGGTCGATCCCCGGCGGGCGCTGCAGGCGCACATGGACGGCTTTGAGGTCATGACGATGGACCAGGCTGCTCCCCTCGGCGATATCTTCGTCACCACCACCGGCAATACGAGCATCCTCACCGAACGGCACCTCCCGAACCTGAAGGACGGGGCGATCCTCGCGAACGCCGGCCACTTCAACGTGGAGATCGACGTCGACTGGCTGGCGTCGCACGCGGATTCCACCGTCCACCGGGACGGCATCGACACCTACGTGCTCGGCGGCAAAGCCGTCCATGTCCTTGCCGAAGGAAGGCTCGTGAACCTCGCGACGCCGAAGGGCATGGGCCACCCCGTCGAGGTGATGGACCTGAGTTTTGCCGTCCAGGCGCTCTCCGCCGAGTTCATCGCGAAGCACGGCCGCGAACTCGCGCCCGGTGTGCACGACGTCCCGTCCGCCATCGACGAGGCTGTGGCACGGCTGAAACTCGACGCGCTCGGCCTCTCGATCGACCGGCTGACGCCCGAGCAGGAGACCTATATGAGCAGCTGGACGATCGGGACGTAAATCCACTTTTTTAATACAAATCCCTGTGCAAGATCCGGGGTGGAAAAAACGGAAGGGCCGGGACCGATACGCCGTCAGGTCTGACAGGCGTCTCCGTCACAATTCATTCGTAATATGAACCCGTGGCCGCACTCGCAGCAGCGGTACTGCGCATACATGCCGCACCCGGGAGCGTCGACATTCCCCAGGAGTTCCCCCGGGGAGCCGCACCGGGGGCATGCCGGCCCCCGGTCATCGAACCAGTGGCCGCATTTGAGGCATTGATGGACGGTATGGACCCGCGGGTTGGCGGTCATGATCTCCTTGACGTGGTTCCGGCACCCGCAGAATGGGCAGGGGACAGGTCCGTCCTCTCCGGCATCACCGGCGTCGCGCGGCGGGCACGGCATCTTCCCGGGCACGTTCAACCCGCGCACACACCCGTCCCCCTGTTTACGATGCGGTTATTTCTCCACGGAATGCCACATCTCCATGCCTTTTGGGTCCGCCTGCGTTCGTCAGGCAGGTACAGGCCGGTCGGCTTGCTCTGTCTCATGCCCCTCTGTGTGCGCTCCCACTGCTTAATGATACCTATTGGTAACAATGGGTATCTAATTGGAAAAATAAAAACGGTATGATATAATTGTCCTGCCGGGGTACCTGAATAGGAAGATGGAGTCTCCCGATAACATCTCAAGCAAGCAGGTGGGTGTGCGGCTCCCGGGCCATCTCTACCGGTGGCTGAAGGAGAAGGTCGACAGCGGGGAATACTCGAATATGGCACAGTCAGTCATCGGGGAACTGACGAAGGCGAGGACGCTCGAAGATATGCGGTTGCGGGAGACTTCGCATTACGATGTTTCCGGAGGAGAATCCCTTGCCCGGATGGTGAACGAGCGGATTGAACATGTCCGCCGTGAGCTCCTGGACGAAGTGAAGCGACGGCGTACCTGACCCGGAATCATCATCCATCCTCCGCGCGTCAGCCATAGCCGGGGTGACGATCTGTTTTCCCCCGGGCCGGCAGACCCCTCTCGGACTCTTTTATTGCACGCTCCGGGAGCTGGCAGCACAACATGTTTTTATACTCGCCGGGCACGTAAATCAAATATCGTTTATTTGGGCCTCAAATAAGCTAAATTAAATATACCGTGCCGCAATCCTCTATAGCAAGGTGTCATTATGAAAGCATCAACCCCGGCAACCCTTGTTGCCATAACCCTCATGATCATCGCCGGTCTCCTGGTCGCGGGATGCACGACCACGGAGGAGACCCCGGGAGAGACTACCCTGACCGTCTTTACGGCCGCGTCGCTCACGGGAGCCTTCACGGATATCGGCAAGGCCTACGAAGCGGAGAACGAAAACGTCAGGATCGATCTGGTCTTCGACGGATCGCAGGCTCTCCGCACCCAGATCGAGCAGGGAGCGAACCCCGATATCTTCGTCTCCGCGAGCACGAAGCACATGAAGGCGCTCCAGGACGGCGGGTTCATGGATAACGGGACCGTGACCCCATTCCTCGAGAACAATCTGGCCCTGATCGTCCCGGCCGATAATCCGGCAGATATCAATGGTCTTGCCGACCTGAACAGATCGGGCGTAAAACTCGTCATCGGCACCAAGGATGTTCCCTTCGGCGACTATACCCGGCAGATGTTAGAAAAACTGGCTGCCGATCCTGCATACGGCGAAGCATACCGTGAAACCGTGATGGCGAACGTCATCTCCGAGGAGACAGCGGTGAGCTCGGTGGTGCCCAAGCTGGCGCTCGGCGAGGCGGATGCGGCGATCGTCTACAAGTCGGACGTCTCAAAGGACGACCTGGAGAAAGTGACGCGGATCGACATCCCGGCCGGGTACAACGTCAAGGCCACCTATCCGCTCGGCATCCTTGCAGAGTCGCCGGGCAAGGCTGAGGCAGAGTCGTTCATAGCATTCGTCCGGGGTCCGGACGGCAGCGCCATCCTGACAGAGTATGGATTTGACCCGATCCCTGCCTGAGCATGGGGCCCCCGTCTCCGGCAGCCGGACGCGGTTTGGGAGGGCGGCACTTACCCTCCTCATCGCCGTCCTTCTCGCGATCTTCCTCCTCTTCGTCACGCTGCCGGTCGCCTCGCTCTTCCTGCGCATATCGCCGGAGGCGTTCCTCCGGTCGCTTGCCGAACCGGTGGTGCTCGACGCTCTCTCCCTCTCGCTCGCCACCGCGACGGTGAGCACGGCGATCGTCGTCCTCTTCGGGACGCCGCTTGCCCTGGTGAACGCCCGGCGCGACTACCCGGGGCGGGCGCTCGTCGATACCCTCACCGATCTCCCCATCGTCCTGCCGCCGGCGGTGGCGGGCATCGCGCTGCTGATGGCGTTCGGCCGTCGTGGGGTGGTCGGGCAGTACCTCGACCAATTCGGCATCTCCATCGCCTTCACCACGGTCGCGGTGATCCTCGCGCAGGTCTTTGTGGCCTCGCCGTTCTACATCCGGCAGGCGAGGGCGAGTTTCGAGGCGGTCGACCGCCTCTACGAAGATGCGGCGCGGACGCTCGGGGCGTCCCCGGCGACCGTCGCCTTCCGGGTCACCATCCCGCTTGCGTGGGGCGGGCTCGTCTCCGGGGCGATACTCTCGTTCGCCCGGGCGCTCGGGGAGTTCGGCGCCACGATCATGTTTGCCGGGAACTTCCAGGGGAGAACTCAGACAATGCCGCTTGCCATCTATACGACCATGCAGGGCGATCTTGATGCCGCGATCAGCCTCGCGATCATCCTGGTCGCGATATCGTTTGCGGTGATCGCTTCGGTGAAGATCATGACCCGGAGGAGTCTCTGATGCTCTCGTTCTCCGCCGTCCGGCACCTCCGCGACTTTATCCTCGACGTCACGCTCTCGGTCGGGCGGGGGGAAACCCTCGTCCTTATCGGGGAGAACGGGGCGGGCAAATCCACGGTGCTGAACCTGATCTCCGGCATCCTCACGCCTGACGCGGGCGAGATCGCGCTCGGGGAGAGGACGCTCTTTTCAAGCGAGGAGGGGATCGACGTCCCCGCCGAGAACCGGAGGATCGGCCACCTCTTCCAGTCCTATGCTCTCTTCCCGCACATGACCGTCGCCGAGAACGTGGCGTTCGGCCTCCGGTGCCGGAAGGTCCCGCGGCCGGAGATCGCTTTTTCTGTGACGAACCAGCTTCGCGCGATGAACCTCGCCGATCTCTCGGACGTCAACGTCGCCCGGCTCTCGGGAGGGCAGCGGCAGCGGGTGGCCCTCGCCCGGGCGCTGGTGCTCGATCCGGACATCCTCCTCCTCGACGAACCGCTCGCCGCCGTCGATATGCGGGCTCAAGGAGCGATGCGGAAGGAACTTCGTGATCGGATAAGGAGCACCGGCATCCCCTGCATCGTCGTCACCCACAACCTCGGCGACGCCCTCGAACTCGCCGATCGCCTCTGCCTCCTCGAAGAAGGGAACGTGGTGGCCGAGGGTGCGCCGGAGGAGGTGCTCGGCATGCAGGATAACGGGTTCATCGCGAGTTTTGCCGGGTCGGAACCCCACAACGGCTTTATGCCCCGGGCGCCAATCACTGGTCATAGCCGGAGGCTGCCGGATTCCCGGCCCCTCTGATAACGACCATGAAGAAGCAAGGCCACGTGCTATTCCTGGCACTGCTCGCGGCGATCTCTCTCGTGCCGGGATCGGCCGCGGGCGGGGAGATCCCCATCGATTACTCGTTCAACGAGTCGCACGCGGAGATCTACGAGCGGATGCTGGAGCGGAACGCATCCCTCGGCGAGTACTATGAGAGGATCTGCCCCGAATTCCTGGAAAACATGCCCCCGGAGACGAGGGCGCATCTCTACAACACGACGATGGCGCGGCAACGGCCTCCTGGTGCCGACGGGGAATTTGTGCCGCCCCTGATAATGGGAAAAGTCGCCATCGCCACCGCCTCGCCCGTGACCTCGGTGTGCGGGGTACCCATCCCGATTGTGGGTATCGCCATCCTCGGCCTCGCTGGTATCATCATCCTTGCCCTGCTCGCAGCGGTCGCTCTCATCCTGGAGCGCATCCGCAACGGGAACGAGTGAGCATCACTGCGGGCGGCGTGCCGGGCCCCGGGCGCAGTAGAGATACTCCTGCGCGTACCCGGCATACTCCCCGAAGTAGTCCCGGCTAAATCGCCGGATCCGCTCGTACTCCGCCGGGGTGCAGTTTTTGCCGCCAAGATCGGGGAGATACGTCTCCCCCACGATCCGGCGTATCCAGACATCGACCGGGAACGCCTCGAAGAATCCGAACGCAAAGAGGAGCACGCAGTCCGCCGCCTTCGGCCCGACTCCCTTTAACTGCATCAGCGCCTGCCGCGCCTCCTCGAACGGAAGGGCGGCAACCCGCTCCGCCCAGTCCGGGTGCTCCGCCGCATATCCGGCAGCCTCGCGAACGTAGCCCGTCCGGTAGCCGAGTTTACAGTCCCATAACTCCCCATGCGGAACCCCGGCGAGCACCTCCGGCTCCGGGAACGCATACGCCCTGCCGGAAGGGCCATCCACCGGTTCCCCGTAGCGCTCCGCCATCAGCGCGGCCCGCCGTTTCACCGCCGGGATGTTCGTGTTCGTAGCGCAGATGTAGGAGACCAGGCACTCCCACGGCGTTTGTCTGACAAGGCGGAGCCCCCGGCACTCCCGGATGGCGGCGCCGATCGCCGGATCGCGGTCGATCGACGAGAGGATGGCCGGGAGATCCTGGTCGAGCCGGAAGTAGTCGCGGACGAACCCCTCATCCGCCCCTTCAAACGTGAGCCGGTTTGCGTCCTGCCGTATCCGGACGGCCCGGCCTTCGGCGACGCCCCGCCACCACCCGTCCGCCTTCTCCCAGCGGAAGGCCTGCCCGCAGGCGAGCGTCAGGTCGAGGTCGAACGGCTGGTCGGGGCGGAGTTCGATCGTCGTCATGGCCGGCGGCACCGCCGGGTAAAAAAGAATCGATTATTCTGCCTTCTCATCTTTCATCTGCTGGTAGACACAGGACTGAACGTCCTGGCCCAGTTTCCCGATCGCGTCCGCCCGGCAGCGTGCGCAGTGGCGCATCTGCTTGATGTACTGGGCGCACCGATCCTGCATCTCCCGCTTCTCCTTCGGCGTCGGTGGGGTGATGGAGGCGAACTTGTACTGCGGGATGAGCGGGATGACGTTGAAGGTGAACGCTCCCATCTCCCCGACCTTCTTCGCGATCTCGGGGATGTGCTCGTCGTTGATCCCGGGGATGTAGACGGTGTTGATCTTGACGAACATCTTCTTAGCGACCGCCATCTCGATCCCCTTCATCTGCTGGGAGAGGAGGAGTTCAGCCGCCTCACGCCCGTGATACTTCTTCCCGTCGTACTCGACCCATGAGTAGATCTTCTCGCCGATCGCCGGGTCGACGGCGTTGAGCGTGACCGTAACGTTCCCGACGTCGTACTTCGCGAGTTCCTCGATCGACTCGGGGAGCATAAGACCGTTCGTGCTGATGCACATGATCAGGCGCGGGAACTCCTCGTGGATCAGTTTGAGCGCCTCGAACGTCTCCGGGTTTGCGAGCGGCTCCCCCGGCCCCGCGATCCCGACCACCTTCACGTACGGGTACTCCTTGACGACGTTCCTGACGAGATCGAGCGCCTCCTCCGGGGAGAGGACCCTGCTCGTCACGCCCGGCCGGCTCTCGTTCACGCAGTCGAAGTCCCGTATGCAGTAGTTGCACTGGATGTTGCACTTCGGGGCGACGGGGACGTGGCATCGCCCGAAGGCGTGGCACGCTTTATCGGAGTAGCAGGGGTGCTCGCTGATCTTACGTAGCTGCTCCGGATCGTAAGGAACCTCCCTGCCCTGGACCGTCGCGGTCCGATACTCGTCGGCCATATGACTGATCTATGTGCCGGAGGATATTATATACTGATGGTTGCGGTCTTCCCTGGCGGCACAAAAAAGGTGGTGCGGGTCAGGCCGTCTCCTGGCTGAGGTCGAACGGGAGCTGATCCTTGCCGGCCTCCCGCGTATCCCGCTCAGGCTCCATCCCGAACCGTTCCTCCGCGCCTTTCAGGATCCGGCCGAGCATCTCGGAGTAGGTCAGGCCCGCGTACTTCGCCATCTTGGCGAGGTGGCCGTCCCAGCACCAGCCGGGGTTCGGGTTGACCTCGAGGAGTTTCGGGTTGCCGTGCTCGTCGAGCCGCCAGTCGAACCGGCAGTAGTCGCGGCACTCCAGGCGTTCGAAGAGGGCGAGGCAGCACCGCACGATCGCCTTCTCGGTCTCCTCGGGGAGGTCCGCCGGCTTTGAGGTGATCTTCCAGTAGGGCGAGTCCGGGAGCCACTTCGCCTCGTAGCCGCAGATCCGGGGGAGACCCGGCGGCAGCGCGGAGTAGTCCTCCTCGATGACGGGCAGCACCATGCTGTATCCCGACGGGTTCCCGATGATCCCGACGCTGATGTCCTTTCCCGTGAGGAACTCCTCGACGAGGAGCGAGCGGTCGTAGCCGAGCGTCATCCGGAGCGAATTGATGATGTCGGAGAGCTCCTCGATGCTGTGGGCGATGCTCTTTTGCGTGATGCCGTAGGAGGAGTCGCCCGCGTTCGGCTTGACGATCGCCGGAAACTTCATCCCGACGTCGTAGGTGCGGTCGCCGGGGGTGATGAAACAGGCGTCCGGGACCGGGATCCCCATCTCCTTCGCAATCCCGCGCACGAGCGACTTGTCGTAGCAGAACGCGAGCGACTGGGGGCCGGATCCCGTGTAGAGAATGCCGTACATCTCGAGGAGCGCCGGCACGTGGAGTTCTTTCCTCGGGTCGTTGTTGAACCCCTCGTCGCAGAGGTTGAAGACATAGTCCACCTTCCCCTTCAGTCTCGGGAGGTCCTGGATCAGCGTCTCGTGTTTGCAGAGATAGGTGAACCGGTAGCCGGGCAGTTCCCGCAACGCCGCCTTCATCTGGTCGATGGTGTAGAAGTCGTCGTCGTCGAAGGTGCAGGAGGGTTTCAGGGCGTCGGGCTTGGCCGGGTCGCCGAGGAGCACCGCGACGTGCTTTGCCCTCTCCCGGCCTTTCGTCTTCGCCGCCGACCACTCCTTCCTGACCTGCGCGGTGACGATGTGGCGGCGCTCCATCATGCCGAGGTCCTGGTTGCGCTGCGACTCGGTCGCGATCTCGTGGGAGGCGACGTCGGAGAACCCCGCCCGTTCCAGGAGCCGCCGGAGCGCATCGGGGGTGTAGAGATGTTCGGCGTAGAACTGGTCGGCAACGACGCCCTTCTCGACGTCGGTGATCACCTCGCGGGATATCAGGCGCTGTTCGTCGAACGAGAGCGACCTCTCACGGCAGACGAACATGCCATCGTCGATCCACTCCCACGACCTCGGCTGGAAGTGCTCGCGTAAGTACTCGCCGTCGGCGACGTCCAGGAGCAGCCGCCCCCAGGGTTTGAGGATGCGCCGGATCTCGGTGAGGATCCGGAGATCCTCCTCGACGGAGTCGAAGTAGCCGAAACTGTTCCCGAGGACGAGGACGACGTCGTAGGTGTCGGTGCGGTACGGGAGCCGCCGGGCGTCTCCCTCCCGGAACCGGATGGGGAGCCCCTCTTTCTTCGCGGTCGACCGGGCCCGCTGGATCAGGTAGTGCGACTGGTCGAGGCCTTCGGCGTTGTAGCCCCTGCGCGCGAGTTCGAGGGTGTGCCTGCCCTGGCCGCAGCAGAGATCGAGAACCTTTTCATGGGGCTGGAGTTGCAAAATCCGGGCGATCCGGTCGATCTCCCGCTCGGTGATCCGGGGGTCGTCGACGACGTCGCCGTCGGTCTTCAGGTAAAGGCGATTGAAGATACCCCTCCACCAGTCGGGTTTTACGTGGTCTTCAAGGTTCGGGACCGGACCGATCGTCCTCCTGTCCCGGTGTTTTGCCTTCCGTCTGCTATCGGGAGGTTCGTCGGTGTGGACCTCGTCGATCATGCCGGCCCACTCCCCCCGGCTCCGTTTCCGGAATAGAACCGGTGTTCTGCCGGGTTGCAAAAGAGAACGGTTATGCTGTTCATAGTTGGATGATCTTTCGATAGGATAGTATCGATAAAAGCATTGCGTCACGTACCTCCCTGCAGAGGGAAACAGACACGTTGGAGAGGGATTTTCCTTCCCGGGCATCCCGGCCACGCACCGGCCTGCGCAGGACGAATCCTGCCGCCCCGGATCGCTGAGACGCATCTATATATGCAGGCAGGTAATTGAGTATGTGCAGATTATCTGCATGGTTGAAGTATATGGAAGAGAGATACCCCCGCAGGGGCCCCCGTTCTTATGACGACCGTCCCCGCGAGTTCCACAAGGCGGTCTGTTCCGACTGCGGCAAAGAGTGCGAAGTTCCTTTCAAGCCTACGGAGGGTCGGCCCGTCTACTGCCGCGACTGCCTCCCGAAGCACAGAAAACCCCGATTCTAACCCTTTTTTGAGCCGGGCGCCGTCACACGACGAGCCGTCTTCGCATCAGCCTGATGGCGAGAACGAAGAAGATCACGGTAGCCGCTGCTATCCAGGCGAGGTTGAGGAGGTTTACCGGCGAAAACGTCGCGAGCGTGATTGCCCGGTTGAACCCGACGACGTGCGTGAGCGGGAGGGCGGCGAGGGCGAAGTACTGGATCGGTTCGGGCAGGAGGTCCAGCGGGAAGAACGTCCCCGAGAAGAGGAACATCGGGGTGATGAAGAGGAACGACGGGTAGTTCAGGGCGTCGATGCTCGGCGTGATCGCGGTGAAGCACATCGCGATGCCTGCAAAGAGGAGGCCGGCGAGGAACGCGAAGGGTATGAGCAGCAGGGACGACGGCATGGCGACGACGTTAAAGAGGAGGAGCACGGGGAGCATCAGCGCGGCGTAGATCATCCCCCGGGTGGCGCCCCAGAGCATCTCCCCCGCGATCACCTCGTCGATGCCGACCGGGGTCGCGATGATGGCATCGAACGTCTTCTGGTAGTACATCCTGACGAACGACGAATAGGTGCACTCGAAGAAGGCCGAGTACATCACCGATATCGAGACGAGGGCGGGTGCGATGAAGACGGGGTAGGGGATCCCGTCGACTGCTTCGATGTAGGTCCCGAGACCGAACCCCAGCGCCAGAAGGTAGAGGACCGGCTCGATGAAGGGCGGGATGAAATTGACCCGGTAGGTCCTGAGGAAGGCGTCCCAGTTCCTCCGCCAGACGCTCTGCACTCTCGCGGTTATGTCGATCATCGCTCACTCCCGCAGGCTCCGGCCGGTCAGCCGCAGGAAGACGTCTTCGAGGGTTGCCGGCCGCACCGTCACCGCCGCCTCGTGCCGGCAGGCCTCGAGCAGATCGCGGGCAACGTCGTTCGGGCGATCCGTGAATACCTGGATCACGTCGCCGGCAAGGTCGTAGTTCACGCCGAGTTCTTCCAGGCGGGAAACCGCCTTCTGTGTCCGTTCGACCTCGACGACGTCGCTCCCGGCATGCTCCCGGATGAGGTCCGCCGGGGTGCCCTCGACGAGGATCTTTCCGTGATCCATGATCACCAGCCGGTCGCAGAGGCGTTCCGCTTCATCGAGGTAGTGGGTGGTGAGGACGAGGGTGTTTCCTTCGGCCCGGAGGCTCCTGAGTTTCTCCCAGATCAGGTGCCGCGCCTGCGGGTCGAGCCCGATGGTGGGCTCGTCGAGGATGAGCAGTTCCGGTTCGTTGACGAGCGCCCGGGCAATGATCAGCCGCCGTTTCATCCCGCCCGAGAGTTTGTCGATCAGGACGTCCCGTTTCTCGTCGAGCTGCATGAACGCGAGGAGTTCGTCTGCCCGCCGCTCCGCCTCTCTTCTCGGGATGCCGAAGTAGCGGGCGTAGACCAGCAGGTTCCGGTAGGCCGAAAAGTCCGGGTCGAGGTTGTTCTCCTGCGGCACCACCCCGAGACGGCTCTTGATCTCCCGCTGGCGGGTATCGACGTCCATCCCGAAGACCTCCAGGGTGCCGCCGGATTTCGGGGAGATGCACTGGATCATCTTCATGGTCGTCGTCTTCCCCGCTCCGTTCGGGCCGAGAAACCCGAAGACCTCTCCCTCTCTGACCCGGAAGGCGATGCGGTCGACCGCAATGAGGTCTCCGAACCGCTTCAAGAGGTCGTGCGCTGCGATGACGTCCCCGATCGTCTCTCCTCCCGATGGGTCAGTGGAGTCGTGCGACTACAACATTCTTTCGCTCACCCGTCTGCCGCGCCGGCGGTTCCCTGCCGGGGTGCATGCCGCAGTTCCCGCTCGGTTCGGGCCGGAACTCCTTTCTATCGGGGCGGAGCCACCGCAGCCTTTTTGCCCGGCAGAGCGAACCGCTCTTATCCGCACGTGTGGAGTCGCAGCGAAACCATGATCGACAATTCCAGAGAGACGGTAGGGGTCTTTTCCCCTCCGGAGACCGTATACATCGGTTCGTCGGGATGCCGCGGGCGGGGCGTCTTCGCCCGCAGGGATCTCGTGCCCGGCGAGTTGATCGAGACCTGCCCGGTGATCGTGCTCGGAGGAGCGGACGAGCAGGAACTTCTCGGTAAGACGCACCTCTTTGACTACTACTTTGCGTGGGGGGAGCTCGCCGCCGTGGCGCTGGGTTACGGGTCGCTCTACAACCACTCCTACCACGCGAACGCGGATCACGTCTGCGATCTCCTCCGGGGCGAGATTCGCATCTCCGCTCACCGCCCCATCTCGAGGGGCGAGGAGATCACCATCAACTACGGCGGGCTGCCGGACTGCCCCGACCCCGTCTGGTTCGATGCTGTGGAGTGAGTGTTTTTAGGTCCGGGATCACGGTGATTTCCTTTTCCGGGCTCTTTTCGTTCCGATTGAATCCCGGAGGGCGACGGCGTTTACCGGTATCGCGAACCGGGTGCCGGGGGGCCGGCCCACCCTTTCCGGGCCGTTCAGACTGGTCTGCCGAAATCTCCAGTGGAAATCAAGGGGTTTGCAATATCCTCCCCGAATCATTGAGATTCTCTCGATCGCCGGTAATGCCTGCCGACCCCTGTAACCGTCCCGCCGGCCCTGCGGGCACCCCAGAATCTCCCTTCAATTCGAACGATTTTGGGTGATTCGGTGGCAATTTGGGGATATCATAGAGGGGTGTCCGTGATGCGGGGTTACAGGAATGGGGATGTGGCCCGGACGTGCCGCGATCCGCCCGTAACACCTCTGCCGGCCGATGTGTCGTGCCGGTGCTCTACCTCCTGATGACGAGCTGCACCCGTTCGGTCCTCACGGTGCCCCCTCCGGTCGCCGTGACCACGGCGTCCACGGTTGCGGTGGAGACGAAGGGCGGGAGGCCGGGGGCCGCGGCCTCGTAGGTGAGGGGCGGGTAGGGTGCGGAGATCGTGCCGAGGTCATGGTTTTCGCGGTATGCGCCGCCGAGGGCCGTGGCGGAGACCCTGACCCGGACGGGCGCGTCGAATCCGCCTTCGGGGTGCACCGTGAGCGTGAACCTGACGGTATCGCCGGGCCGGGCGGTGGCGAATGCCGGGGTGACGTTGATCGAGAACGTGCGGGAAGTGAGCTGCACCGGGGCTCCGGTCGCGGCCGGGGTTCCCGGTGTTCCGGCCGGGACCGGGGGGAGGGCCGGCTCTTTCGGAGGGGGCGCACCCTCGTTCGCGAGGAGGGCATAGGCGACGGCGAGTACGGTCATCAGGGCGCAGATGATGATCGCGGTCAGCAGGGGGGAGCGTTCCTGGAGCATGATGCCGGCACCTCGCTGTCCCCGTGAGGGGTACGGGCAGAACGGTTTCCGCCGTATTTATGCGTTGCCGCCCCTGCGTGGAAAAAGGTGAGTTTGTTCAGTCGACGGCGACCATGACCTCGGTCGACTTGACCACGGCGTGGACCTTCTTGCCGACGGCAAGCCCGAGATTCTCCACGGACTTCTTCGTGATGACCGCGATGAGTTCGCCGCCGCCGTCCAGTTCGACGACGACCTCGGCGGTGACCACGCCCACGTTCAGGGCCTTTACTTTTCCGGGAAGCTGGTTTCTTGCACTTAACTTCATGATGCACCGCGGCGGTAATCCTGCTCTCCGGGCAATATAGGTTTCGATGCCCGGGACAACCGGCGTCGTGCGCATTCTCTCCCTGCAGACGGGAATGCCGGCTGTCGCTGTGGGTTCCGGGGTGAGGAGGAGCGGTGCCTGCTGTGTCCGAATCCCGCACGGGTATCAAAAGGTGGATTCGCCTGCGCCGGGTCAGCGTGCCGCATCGACACTCGTACCTGACGGTGCTCAAGCTCCGTTCCTTCGGAACGTCGCACAGCCCATGAACTCCCGCACGGCCGCGAGGTACGCATCGGCCTCTTCAAGGTGGTGGCTGTGCGAGGCGCCTTTAAAGACCGCGAGCTTTGACCCCGGCACCAGGCTCCGGTAGTATGCCATCGTCGCGGGCGATGCCTCGTCGTATTCTCCGCAGGTGAAGAGCACCGGGGCCGGGATTTCGGCAAGCCGGCCGGCGACGCTGAACTCCCGGAGGGTTCCCGTGCAGGTGAACTCGCTCGGCCCCCACATCCCGAGGTAGATCGGCATTGCGAGCCGTTCAAGCGACCTGTTCAGGCACTCCGGCCAGGGGTCCGTCCGGCAGACGTGCCGGGCGTAATACGCCTCCATGGCTTCCTGGTATGCCGGCGAGTCGAAGTTCCCGCTCGCCTCCCCCTCCCGGACGGCCTCCTGCATCCCGTCGGGGAACGCCGCGAGGTTCGCCCTCTGGTCCGCCACCCACCGGTCGGCGTCCAGCAGCGGTCCGGAGAGGATCAGGCTCTCGACGCCGCCGGGGTTTTTTGAGAGGACGTATTCGGCCGCGAGCCCGCCCCCCCACGACTGCCCGAGAAGGTGCACCCGTGATAGGCCGAGCGCGTCGCGGACCTCGCCGACCTCCGCGACGTAGCGCTCCACCGTCCAGAGGGCGGGGTCGTCCGGAGTGTCGGAGTTCCCGCACCCGAGCTGGTCGTAGAAGACGACCGGCCGCTCGTCCGCGAGGGCTTCGAGCGGCTCGAGGTAGTCGTGCGTCATCCCCGGACCCCCGTGGAGGACGAGGAGGGGCGTTCCCGCGCTCTCCGCGCCGACAATCCGGAACCAGACCCGGCCGCCGGCGACGTCGACGTAGCCCTCGCGGGTGTCGCCGTCGGTTCTGGTTACGGTGACGTTCGATCGGTCGGCCGTCCGGTCCGTCATGATGCAGAGCGCGAGCAGCACCGCTGCGGTTGTGAGAACAAGAAGTAGCATGAGATCTCTCCTGAACGTTTTTTTGGTATGGTTGACCCCTGGGGTGCACGGCCGGGGGGCTGTAGGGGACCGCCGGCGGTGTGTTCCTGATGGGGTGTTTGGTTGGGAGGGATTAGAATTTTTTGGGATGGGGTGGGGAATGCACTTATGTGCCTCCCGTTTGGCAACTGCTATTTGCTGTAGTATTCAGCTTTCCGGTCAACAGAGAAGAAGTATTACTAATTCGTCTTTTGAAGGCAACGTGTTCACGATTTTAATGCCATTATACATATCATAGTTGCCCACGATTACATATTCCTTATCTCCGTTTAGGATAAGGTTGCATTTTCCGTTGACATCGGTTTTTCCTGTAAATACTATTGAATCTCTTGTGTACGTGATTGCATAAACCTTGATTTCAGCATATGATAATGGGGTGTCAGGTTCTGAATAGCTGATCGTGTCAAAAAGAGCCGAAATTGTTACATTTGAAGCGTCAAACCCATGTTCTTCCAGGACAGATATCTCTTCATTAGCCACTTTCAAATTCGCAATGGAGTGATGTAAATAGTTATATCTATCTTCCAAGTGTGTAGCATAATCTCGCGCCCTGACCGGGCTGATGGAAGTAGTGTAAGTTTTATCAAAAACCCACCACTCTCCTTCATAATAGACTTCTGGAAACTCGTGATCAGCGCCTTCCATCTTAATGACTCTCGTATTCATGCTAGAAGCATCTTCTAACATTATGGCAATTGCCCTCGCAAATTCCCCGCAGTTACCTGCATTTTGAAGGAAAATCAGTTTATTTCGAGAAGTAAAATCCGAGAAATAAATCGCAAGGCATGGATTAACTCCTAGCAGCATGATACTAATTGGGGTGCCGGACAATGCTCTGTTTGGCAGCGTTACACCCTTCTGGCCATACGTGATATCCATTCCGTTACAATATTTTTCTGCAAGAAGCCATGAGGCACTTAATGCAGTATAATTGCCAGTATCGATAGTATCTGCGTATTCCTGCTTGTAATCCTCTACCACATATTGATACTGATACTCGACACTTCCTATTAGCGATATTTGGAAGACGAACCAAACTGTAATAATAAATAAAATCAACAGTTTCTCGCTGTCTCTTAAATTGCGCTTGAAATAAAAGTAAGACACCAAGAGAAGTCCAATCATAATAGAAAAGATTAGCGATATGTGGCTGTTAAGCACTTGAAAGACAAAAAAATCGTAAATTATGGCCGCTAGAAAAAGATATAGTATCAACCATAAGAATCCATCTCTAACATATTTCCGCCAATTTTCATGAGCCTTCTGGCTAAAGCCTGCGAAAAGTCCTAAAAATGCGTCTTCCTCTTCAGTCCCACCCTTTTTAGGAAACAAAGAAACCACTCAACGGGATTTTTTTAATAATATACATTTACAAATCGGATAAATAAAATGAGCTCTTATTTTTCTTTTAACTTTTCTCCTTTACTATGAGAATCCTCATTTACCCAATTCATTTTGTCTAATACTACTTTAGATGAACAATAATCAACCAAGTTAAT
Organism: Methanoculleus sediminis; assembly: GCF_001017125.1. Lineage (GTDB taxonomy): Archaea > Halobacteriota > Methanomicrobia > Methanomicrobiales > Methanoculleaceae > Methanoculleus > Methanoculleus sediminis. Next base: position 463,505 of record NZ_JXOJ01000001.1, read on the forward strand.
TCAAAATCCTTATTTACACACTTGTTTTTACTATCTAATTGGTAAGGCTCGTGATTTTCCTATTTACCTCATTGTGGAGCAATTGTACGGACTTAAACGAACTTCAGACGCAGAAAGGGAGAATAGACGTCTACCGCAAAGAGGAGGGTTGGGGCGCTACGAACTGATATCCCTGATATCATCGAGCGATTCAGAGAGCGGCGAGATGCTAACCCGACCGCCCTCTGGAAGTAATCATCGGCAAGATTCAGACTCTGAAGAGGCAGGTTCAGCAGAAACTTGAAGATTTGAAGAGGATGCTTAAAAAAGCCGGATGAGGGGTGTGGGATACAAATGCCTCTAAAACGGCAGATAATCCTATATAATATCCAATTGATGGGATTCAATTTTCTTATGCATTTATTTCGAAAAAGGAATGGGCCTGCCCGGATTCGAACCGGGGATCTTCGCCGTGTAAGGGCGACGTCATAACCAGCTAGACCACAAGCCCCGTGGATGCCTTATAGTGTTTTGCACCGTGACGGATAAACGTGTTGCCTGCTCCTGATTCCGGGGGCGTCGTGCGCGGCATCTCCTGTCCTTTGTGGCTCGTGCTCGCAGGGATGCTTTATTGGAATAGGCGGGAAGGAAGTTCGGACTCTGCAGACTTCGCGTTCTTCGCGGCTTCGCGTGAGGTAGCTGGTGCAGATAGCGATACAGTCTCACGCGAAGAGCGCGAAGCCGCGAAGGAGACCCCGGGCCGCCCCGGTGGATTGCCTCCTGCAACGCCGGATAGCGCCGTTGGTGATGAGTTTGGCGATCGAAAGATCTCTGCAGGATCGAACGTTGCGAAACAAATCGCAAAAAAAAGAGTTCAGATAAACCCGAAGGACTTCAGCGTCACTTCGGGGTTGACGGCGCCCACGTGGTAGACCTTGCCCTCGGAGAGCTCGTTGATGACGACCTCCGCCGGGGAGAAGAGCGAGGTGTCGATCTGGTAGAAGTCGAAGTTGGCTTCCTTGAAGATATCGTAGAACGGTTTTCCGTATCCCTTGGACTTGTTGCTCGGGATCCGGTCCAGGTAGTCCTTGATCTCCGGCGCGTTCATCGTCAGCATGATGCTGCCGTGATAGATCGTCGCGTCGTTGGTGCTGCCCATCGCCTTCGTGCCGTCCTTCTTGACGGGCGCGATCGGGGCGTGGCCGATGCCGGCGGAGATCTTCTTCGTGTCGAACCCGAGCTCGTTCAGCTTGTAGATCGCGGTCTCGACGCAGCGGCCGGCGACCTGGATCGAGCCGACGAGGGAGGCCGTGGGGGCGACGACCGCGCAGGTGTTCGCCACGTCCACGTTGCAGGCCTCGGCGATGTTCTCCATCACCGCGGCGTTCGGGAGGTGGTCGCTCTCGAGGCAGATGACCGCGTAATCGAACTCGTCCTCGTAGTCGATGACCTCGTAGGTGTGCTTGGGCTTCAGGGAGAGCGCCCGTGCCGGGCCGCTCCCCATCGCGAAGTACTTGTTGACGTTGATCGTCCAGCCTGCCTTCTGGGCGCCGAGGCACGCAATCGACGGGAAGTCGGTGCTGACCTCGATGAACGGGATGGGGATGTCCCTGATCCGGCCCATGGTGATGTCGACCTCGCCGAGCCCGCCCATGCAGATCTCGGTGAACCGCCTTCCTGTCAGATACCCGCCAGAAGTGCTGACGCCGCAGTCAACGATGCGTGCGCCGTTGTCGAGCTCGTGCGGGACGGCATGAAACTCCTCGGCATATTCGAAGAGTTCCTCAAAAATATCCAGTGCCAGTTCGTTCACGCTGAGCATGTGGAAAACCTCATCAGAGTACAAACGGTGGGGGAACAGATAAGGATTATCAAATCGATTGCTCCTGCCCCAGGTGCTCCAGCACGCGCCCGGGATCGTAACGGAGACTGATCAGCCTCGTTCGCCCCCTTCCCTGGCGGTAGTGGAGGTTCAGGAGCCGCATCGAATCGAACTTCTGGATGATCTCGTAGAACTTGGTGTAACTGACCCCGCCCACCTGTTCTTTCACGAAACGGTAGACGTCGCCGGCGTTCATCTCCTTATCGTCGCGGGCCGACATATCCGCGATCCTGGCCAGCACCTCCCGCTCCTCGGCCTTGAGCGCCCGCAGCGAGAACGCGAGGTGGAGATACCGGGAGACCTCGTATGCCCTGCAGACATCCTCCCGCTCGACGGACCGGCGTGCCTCCCGCTCGGCGTTCAGGGCCGCACGCTTCAGGAGATCGATCCCGACGCGAAGGTCGCCGCTCTTCATCGTCTGCTCCACCACCAGATCCAGCATCTCGGCCCGGATGACGTTCGGGTAGAGGCCCTGCAGGACGCGCTCCTCGAGGATGCCGTGGACCTCCTCCTCCGAGTAGGGAGGGAAGTAGATCTCCGTGGGGCGGAAGACCGACGCCACCCGTGCGTCGACCTCGGTCTGCAGGGTGACGGACATATCGCTGACGATGGCGACGACGCCTATCCGGACGCCCGGGTAGGCCTCGTGCGAGCGCAGCAGGGGATAGAGCACCTGGTTGATCTCGTTCTCGTAGAGGAGGTAGTTCGCGTCGTCGAGCGCCACCAGGAGAACCTGCTCCTCGCGCTGCAGCACTCTCGCTATGGCGTCGAAGACCTGCTTGAACGACGTGCCCGACGGCGGCGGCGGGTGCCCGGTGACGCGGCGGTAGATCTGGGAGAAGATGGCGAACTTGGTGTTGTCGATCTGGCAGTTGATGTAAACGGGGACGAGCTTCTTCGTGGTCTCCTCGATCTCGGCAAAGACCTTTTTGACGCTCGTCGTCTTCCCGGTTCCCGGGAGGCCGCGGCAGATGGTGTTGAGCGGCCTCGCCCCCCGCAGCCCGGGCTTGACCTGAAACGCGAGTTCCCGGATCTGGGCGTCACGGTGGTTGAACTGCTCGGGGACGTAATCGATCTCGAAGACCTCGGGGTCCCGAAAAAGCGTCTCGTCCCACATAAGCAGGTTCTTCTTCATTATACAATCCTCGGGTACGGTAGTATATATATCCTCCAGGTTGGGATCTCCTCATCGCGCGGATCCTGCAGGAATTACGGCTGTTCCATGCACTTTTTGCAGAGCGTCTTGCTCATGAAGAGCTGAGAGAGTTTCGCCTGTGATTTCGTCACTTCCGCCCCGCAGACCTCGCAGACGTCCTCCGCCGGAGCCCCGGACGGCTTCGCCGGAGCCGGTTCCTGCTGCGGCGGTGCCTCCGCCGGGGCTGCCTCCGGCTGTGCGGCGGGCTTCTCCTCCGGCTTTTCGGGCGGTCTGGGTATCCGGGGCGGCTCCGGGTGCTCCGGGGCCGGTGGGATCGCCGCTGCGATGACCTCGGGCGAGGGGCAGGCTTTCTCCTCCGGGGGGGCCGGTTCCGTCACCGGCGCCGCCGGCTCGGCAGCCTTCTTCTCCGGGGCAGGGGCCGCCGGGACCGCGGGCCTCGCCGCGAGAACCCGCCGCCGGTATGCGTCCACGCGCTCGGCGGTCGCCTGATCGCCGCGCCCGAGCCGGGCAAGAATCCCGTCGAGGAATGTGATAAGGTCGTCCGCATCCTCCTGGGTCTCTACATCCCCCTCGACCTCGAGACGGAGATTTTCGTAGTTCTCGAGGTTGATGGTGATCCCGATGGTGACTTCCTTCTTGCTGGACATATATTCACGTAAATATTGTATTCCATTATATACAATTCCACCGGCGACCCGCATCGCCCCGCCGTTCGGCCCGTCCGGCCGTGTTTTTCCGCCCCCGGTGCCGGGGGCGGTCCGGGTCGGCAGCCGGCTGCACGATGGGGATTGGGGTTTTTTCCGGGTATCCGGGCCGGTTCCGGCCACGGCCGGCAGGGGTGCCCGAAACCCCGCACATTGGGTTTATGGCTATTCCCACTCGCATGGATTTTTATATCCCTGCCCCTATACAGGGGTGAAGTTTCCGGCACCTCTACCCGGTAGCCCGTATGATATGCCAAAGGAGCGTGATGACTACCCGCCTGCTTCAGAAAGCGCCAGACTCATCCCGGCCACGCCCACCCGCCGCGGACCTGCCGGTCGTCCTCCTGGTCGGCGTAGTTGCCGGCCTTCTGCTTGTCCAGGGTGCTGTTGCATCCGCGGCGCCGATCGTTGTGGCGGCGAGCGACAGCAGTGCTATGGCGGACGCGCACTACGTCTGCGACGGCATCGACGACCAGGTGGAGATCCAGGCGGCGCTCGCGAACCTCCCCGACGGCGGCACGGTCGTCCTCTCGGACGGCACGTTCAACTGTTCGGGAAGCCTCGCCCCCGCCGCCGGAGCGACGCTTCTCGGTCAGGGGCCCGGGGAAACATCCATCGAGTTCAGCCGGAACGGGATGCTCAACGTCTCGGAAGAGCGCGTCACCCTGGACGGATTCCACATCCGGGGTTCCGGCTACGTGAATGCGAGCACGGACACGACCCTCGATCTCGACCAGTGGCTCGGGGTGCTCACCGTCTACGCAAGCCATGCCCGGGTCTGCAACGTCACGGGCACCGCCGACGCGAGCATCCAGGCGGTCTTCCTCCTGCTGCACAACCCGAACATCTACGGCCCCGTCCTCGAAGACGTCGAGTTCGTCGACTGCCGGGCCGTGGATACCGGGACCTACGGGTTCCTCCACAACGCCTGGGGTTCGGAGAACACGACGATCAAAAACATCCGCTACGAGAACTGCACCGCCGTCAACTGCGGGAGCGACGGTGCGTTCAACCAGTGGGTCACCGGGTTCAATTTTGCCGAGTTAAACGACATCGAGGGCCTCCGGGTGACGAACTGCCTTGCGGAAGGCAACCTGGAGTCCGGGTTCCACTTCGAGTGGGATCCAACGAAGCGCGATTGCGTCTTCATCGACTGCGTGAGCCGCAACAACGGCCGAAAACCCTACCCCGACGACTACCTGGTGGGCGACCCGGACTTCTTCGGGGCCGGCTTCTACCTCCCGGGAGGCGAGGTGACGCTGGTGAACTGCCGGGCGGAGGGGAACGGTGCGTTCGGGTACTTCGTCATCAACCCGGAAGGCATGCTCCTCTACAACTGCACCGAGAGCGAGACCGGCCGCGACTCGACCGCCGGCGACCCGAGAAAACCCATATCCTACTGCATCCTCCAGTCCCTGCCCGTCTCGCAGAGCCCGTCCGTCGTGATGGACCACTGCCGGAGCCTCGACTCGTACGGCTGGGGCCTCTTTGTCTGCGGCACGGAGAACGCGCTCATCCGGAACTTCACCATGACCGATCCGGCAGGGATCGACGGTATCGGGGCGATGCTCGGGTGCCCGTCCGGCGAACTCCCGGTAAACTCGACGATCGATGCGGGTATCTCCGACTCGGTCATCGATCTCGCCGCATCGGGAGACCGGCCGCAGACGCTGGTGCAGATCGTGAACAACAGGAACGTCGTCTACTCCGGGAGGATCGTCTCGGATGCCGCCCGTCCGGTGGTGGTCGAGTGGACCCTGGCGGGGGGTGCGGACCTGACCGATCTCGAGGTGCTGCCGGCCGGCGGTACGGCATAGGTCTCCGGGGCGCCTGTGGTGCGAAAGGCATCGTGCGTGGATATCACGGGGCTGCGGAGCCGGCCGTTCCTCTCCCGGCCCCCCGTGCGGAACCCTTCGATGGTGGCGGGTCGGCTAAAGCCTTAAATGGTACTTCCGTGTCATAGAGGTGTGAGCCGGGGTGGACGGCGTCACCGGGCTCCCGCAGCCCGTACGATCCCCCGGCAATGTCGAAGAATAAGAGGCGAGTCGTAGTCCAATGTCGGCAAAACTGCAGTTGGGGGAGAGAGAACGGCGCATCCTCATCGCCGTCGCGATCATACTCCTGGTGATCGTCGCCGTCGTGCTGATCCTGCATTTTTACCCCCCGGTTCCGGTGCCCCCGCCCCCTCCTCCCCCGCCGATCACCCCGATCCCCACGACTCCGGCAGTGCCCCCGGAGATTGCCGGACCGACGATCGTCGTTGCGGCGAGCGACAGCAGCCCGACGGCCAAAGCCCGGGCAGACATCCTGTGCGACGGCACCGACGATCAGGCGGAGATCCAGGAGGCGTTCGATGCGCTATCGTCGGGCGGCACGGTCGCTCTCCTCGAAGGCACGTTCAATTGCGCCGGGAACATCTATCCGGGCGCGAAGACCATGCTCCGCGGAGAGGGGCCGGATGCGACGTTCATCGAGTTCACCGATAACGGGCGGCTCCTTGTCTCGCAGGAGTCCGTCACGCTCTACAACTTCCACGTCAGGGGCACCGGATACCCGAAGGCCGAAAAAGACCTCTGGCTCGGCGTGGTCACCATCTACGCGAGCCACGCGAAGGTCCTCGCCGTCGAAGGGACCGCCGATGCCAGCACCCAGGCGGTCTTCCTCCTGCTGCACGACCCCGACGTCTACACCCCCACCCTCGAGGACGTCGAGTTCGTCAACTGCAAAGCCGCGGACACCGGGACCTACGGGTTCCTTCACAACGCATGGGGGACGACGAACCGGGTTATCCGGGACGTCCGCTACGAGAACTGCGTCGCGATCAACTGCGGGAGGCACGGTGCGTTCAATCCCTGGGTGACCGGGTTCGACTTCGCGGAACTAAACGACATCGAGGGCCTCCGGGTGACGAACTGCCTTGCGGAGGGCAACCTGGAGTCCGGGTTCCACTTCGAGTGGGACCCCGAGAAGCGGGACTGCATCCTCACAAACTGCATCAGCAGAAACAACGGACAGAAAGCCTACCCGGCAAAAGCCTACCGCGAGGACGACCGTTCCACGCACTACTTCGGGTGCGGCTACTACGCCCCGCGGGGAGACATCACCTTCGTCAACTGCTACTCCGAGGGGAACAGCCGGCACGGGTTCTACGCGACGAACGGCGGCAAACTCTACAACTGTGTCGACCGAAACGTCGGGGCCGGGAAGAGCGATTACCGGATTGTCCAGCCCGCCTCATTCTACGCCGCCCCGACGCGATCGATAACCCCGTCCCTGGTGCTCGAGAACTGCTCGAGCATCGACTCATACGGCTACGGTCTCCATATCGACCTCGCAAGCGACGTTCTGATCAAGAACTTCCACCTGGAGAATCCGGCCGGGATCGACGGCAAGGCGACGAACCTCGGAGGGTCGCAGGGCGGGCCGCTGGCCAACTCCGTGGTCAACATCTATGCATCGGGCGAAAGGGCCGAGACGCTGATCTGGGCAAGAAATAACGAGAATGTCGAGTACTCGGGCAGGATCGTCTCGGACTCGGCAAAGCCGTTCGTGATCGAGGGCGACCGCACGCAGAACGTCAGGGTCAGGAACATGGAGATCGTCTCCGCAAGCCTCTCGCCGTTCACCAACGGCGTCATCCTCACGAATACGGTCCCTGCCGGTGCGGTGACGTTTGAGAACGTGGCGGTCACCTCGGGCGCGTTGTGATCGCCCCCCCGTCCCTGGATCGCCGATCCCGTTTCTCCGGCCGATCCCGGCTGCGGCCGGGGGTGCGGCAGGGGGGTGGTTGCCGTCGCGGCCGACCGGGCACGGGTCGGTTCACGATTTCGCGAGTTTTATAATATCTATCGTATTATAATGGGTATTCCGCTCCCGTTCATCCGTCCGGAACGACCCCGGGGATCCCCGGTCAAGATGCGTATTCTTCGGGGTGCACGCGTTAAAGTTATAATTAATATATATGCTTTGTTGTCGAGTTGCAAATTTCAGAAATGCTGCAAATAGACGATTATCTCAAAAATGCGTGATTTTTTTAAAAATCGAATCAATCAAAATTGTCCTTTTTATTTAAAAAACCTTTTAAAATACGGCTATCAGATAATGCAGTATCTCCCAAGAGGTGAGATAATGCGAGATAGACGGACAACGAAGCTTCTTATTGCAGCGTTCCTGATCGTCGGGCTCATCCCGATTGTCGGGGCGCTCGAAGCGACCCCCACTACGATTGTCGCGGCAAGCGACAGCAGTGCGGCCGATAAAGCGGCGGCTGCTTACGTCTGTGACGGGGTCAACGATCACGTGGAGATCCAGGCAGCACTGAATGCCCTGCCGTCATCCGGCGGTGTTGTCCTCCTCTCCGGTGGTACATACAACTGTGCAGGGATCATCGCTCCCAAAGCAAGCTCCACCCTCAAGGGGGCAGGTGAATCGGAGACGAACCTTGTCTTCACCCGCGACGGGCGGATCAACGTCGACCGCGAGTACGTCACGCTGGACGGGTTCCACATCAAAGGAACCGGCTACAGCAGCGGCGTCAAGTGGCTCGGCGTGATGAACGTCCGGGCAAGCCACGCGAAGATCCACAACATCACGGGTACCGCTGATGCAAGCATCCAGGCGGTTTACCTCCTGATTCACGATCCGACCGTATATGCCCCGACCCTCGAAGACGTCGAGTTTGTCAACTGCAAGGCCGTTGACACCGGGACGTATGGGTTCCTGCACAATGCATGGGGCTCGACGAACATGGTGATCAAGAACGTCCGCTACGACAACTGTGCTGCGATCAACTGCGGCAAGTTCGGCGTGTTCAACCCCTGGATCACCGGGTTCGACTTTGCGGAGTTAAACGACATGGACGGCCTTCGCGTGACGAACTGTCTTGCGGAAGGCAACCTGGAGTCCGGGTTCCACTTCGAGTTCGATCCCAAGGTGACGAACGCCGTTCTCGAGAACTGCGTGAGCAGGAACAACGGGCAGAAAGCCTTCCCGACGAAGGCCTACAACCCGAACGACATGTCGACCCACTACTTCGGGTGCGGCTACTACGCCCCGAACTGTGACGTGACGTTCATCAACTGCGTCGCAGAGGGCAACTCCATGAACGGGTTCTACACGACGAACGGCGGCAAACTCTACAACTGTGTCGAGAAGGACACCGGCATCGGGAGAACCGACTTCTCCTACCGGGTGCCCGCCGGCTACTACAGTATCCCGAGCCGCTCGGTCAACCCCTCTACGGTGATGGAGAACTGCACGAGCATCAACTCGCGTGCGTTCGGTCTCCAGGTCGATCTCGCGAACAACGTGAAGATCCGGAACTTCCACCTGATCGACCCGGTCGGGTACAACGGCAAGGGTTCCAGCCTCGGCGGCACGAACGGCCAGTTCGACAACTCCGAGGTGAGCATCTATGCATCCGGCAACCGCGTGGAGACGCTGGTCTGGGCGAAGGAGAACGTTAACACCGTCTTCTCCGGTCAGATTGTCTCCGATTCGGCAAAACCGTTCGTGATCGAGGGTTACAGGACCCAGAACGTCCTCGTGAAGGATATGGAGATCGTCTCAAAGACCCTCCCCGCCGGTTCCCCCGGCGTGACCATCGTCGGCACGGTTCCGGCAGGTCAGGCAACCCTCCAGAACGTGAAGGTGACGTCCACCGGCTCGTCGGTGCCGGCACCGACCCCGACTGCGACCCCGACCGTCCCCACCACCCCGGCTCCCTCCGGGAAGCCGGACCTCGTGGTGACCGACATCTCCTGGACACCGGCGAACCCCGCCACCGGGAATGCGGTGACGATGAAGGCCACGATCAAGAACCAGGGCGACGCCCCGACGCCTGCGGGCACGAAACACGGCGTCCTCTTCACCTTCGATGACGGTGCCGCCGGATCCGGTGTCTGGTCCGATGCCCACACGGCATCGATTGCCCCCGGGTCCTGGGTCACCGTGACCGCGAACGGCGGCTCAAGCGGTGCAACCTGGAAGGCCGTCGAAGGCACGCACACCGTGAAGGCGCACGTGGACGATGTCAACAGGATTGCGGAGTCGAACGATGCTAACAACGTTCGTTCCGAACAGATCACGGTCTCGAAGACCGCGTCGGGGTCTACCCCGACCCCCACCCCGACACCCGCCGGGAAGCCCGATCTCGTGGTGACCGGCATCTCCTGGACACCGGCGAACCCCGCCTCCGGGGATGCGGTGACGATGAAGGCCACGATCAAGAACCAGGGTACCGCCCCGACGCCTGCGGGCACGAAACACGGCGTCCTCTTCACGTTCGATGACGGCGCCGCCGGGCCCGGCGTCTGGTCCGACACTCACACCACGGCCCTCGCCCCGGGCGCATCGGTCACCGTGACCGCGAGCGGCGGCTCAAGCGGTGCAACCTGGAAGGCCGCCGGCGGCACGCACACCGTGAAGGCGCACGTGGACGATGTCAACAGGATTGCTGAGTCGAACGAAAACAACAACGTCATGAGCAAAGAGATCGTCGTCGGAAGCCTGCCGGTTCCCGTCAGGGGCGACCTTAACGGAGACGGCAGCGTCGACTGGGCCGACGTGACGATCGCCGCCGGCATGGCGCAGAAAACCGCTCCGTCCGACCCTGCTGCCGACTTTAATGGAGACGGCACTGTGGACTGGAAGGACGTTGCCCTGCTCGCCGATCTCTTCTTCGGCAGGACCTCTTCTCTCTAAAGCGTCTACCAGGAGCAGTGGTTGATCCCTCCTCTCCTCCTGGTTTTGCCACAGGTGCCGCCCCCTAACACCTGTACGGTACGTGAACATATTGGTTATGGACGGGTCTTTTCACCCCCTCCGGTGAGCGTTGTCCGCTGCCGCATCGCGCAACACGGCCCTGAGCGTTCGTTCCTGGAGAATCTCCGGCTCTCCCGGGGCCGGAGCGGTGGATACATCTATATAGGTGCCGACCGATACTGGCGACCGAATGGCAGTAGCATTCCCGAAAAACTTCAGCGAGGTCAGACAGCACTTAGAGCAGCCGCTTATCCGGAATTCGTTCTTCATCATGGCTTCATCGTTCGCTGCAGCCGGGTTCGGGTTCTTCTTCTGGATGATCGCGGCCCGGTTCTACTCGCAGGCGGACGTGGGCATTGCAACCGCCCTGATGTCGTCGATGGGCCTCCTCATCCTCATCTCCCGCCTGGGTCTCGACCAGTCGGTGATCCGGTTCTTCCCGACCCGCGACAAGAACCGGGTGCTCGGAACCGCCGTCCTCGTCCCGACGGCGGTTGCGCTCGGTGCGGGCCTCTTCTTCATCGCCGCGGTCGACGTCCTGGCTCCCGAGCTCGCGATCGTCAGATCGATCGCGCCGCTCTACCTCGTCATTCTCGGTGCTTACTCCATTACCTGGGTCTTTGAGGGTGCGTTCAACGCCCTGCGGAAGTCCGAACACTACTTCGCCCTGAACCTGCTCTACGGGACGAGGATCTTCTTCCTCGTCCCCCTGGTCTTCCTCGGCGCGATGGGCATCTTCGGTGCCTTCGGCCTCTCGTTCATCCTCGGTCTCGTCCTGGCTCTCGTCCTCCTTGCCCGGTGCTCCGTGAGGCCGGCGCCGTGCGTCGACCGGGTCTTCCTGCGGGAGGCATGGCAGTTCTCCGCCGGCGCGTACGTCGCCGGGATCCTGATGTCCGCCCCCAACATGGTCATCCCGATCATGGTGCTCAACGTGCTCGGGGCGGAGAGCACCGCCAACTACTACATCACCTACGCGATCGTCTCGATCCTCTTCATGATCCCCTACGCGTTCACGACCTCGCTCTTCGTCGAGGGAAGCCACGGAGGAGAGATGAAAAGAAGCGTTCTCCGGACGCTCGCGAGCATGTTCGCCCTCCTGATACCCGCGATCATCGGCCTCTCCCTCTTCGGGGAGCAGATCCTCAACCTGATCGGCAAGGACTACGTCGAAGGGATGGCCCTGCTCCGCGTGCTTGCCGCATCCGCCCTCTTCGTCTCCATCTGCCAGACGTTCATATCCATCGCAAAGGTCCGAAACGATATCCAGAGCCTCGTCGTCCTCAGCGGCTTCATCAGCGTCGCCCTGCTCGGTCTCGGCTACGCCATGATGAACCGGTTCGGCCTCATCGGCATGGGATACGCGTGGCTCGCCACCTACGTGGCGGGAACGCTCCTCGTCGGCCTGATCCTGAAGAAGAAGGGATGGCTATAATTTTTCGCGCGGGCTGCGGGAGCCGGCTCTTCACCGGTAGTAGACGGCGGAGCCGGCGTTGTCGTAGATCCGGTGGTGGTCCCGGATGAACCTCTCCGCATCCGTATACGTTGCCGTGGTGACTGCGTGCGCCTGCGTCTCTATACGGATGCTCTCCCGCATGAGGTTGTACGTGCCGAAGTAGAGATAGGAGTTGGGCTCCAGCAGCGATGCATTTGCCGGAACGTACCGCTGGCTGCCCGGGTTGAATCCCAGCAGAAGCCACCAGCGTGTGCCGTCGACGTAGATCGGGCGCTCGTTTCCCTCGGAAAAGAGCCATACCGCTCCCTGTACTTCCCTGCCGTTGAAGACCGGTTTATCGCCGGCGGTGTCGAGCGCCATCGACGTCGGGTTGTCGTCCATCACCTGGTAGAGGAGCCCGCTGTTGAAGAGGAAGAAGACGACGAAGAATGCCGCCAGCGCCTGATACGCCGTCCCCATGAACGGGGCGGCCCTGATCGCGTGTATCCACCCGGTCAACCTCTCGTACAGCGCTATGCCGCCGATGATCGCGAACGGGGCGAGGAAGATCAGGGTGATGTGGTAGAGCCTGCTGGTATTGAGCGAGCTTGCGAAGAACGGGACGACGATACCGGCTACGTTGATGAGGAGGAAGACGAGCGAGACGGCGAGATACTCGGGTTCGATCCGCCACCGCTCGCGTCTTGCAAGGGTTGCAAGCAGCCCCACGGCGATGAGGCCCTGGGTGGCGATATGGACGACCTTCGCCAGGCCGTGCAGGAGCGTCGTCGACTGGCTGGTGAGGATATGCATCCCCTGGGCGGTTGTCGGGTTAAACGAGTCCGTAAAGAGGGTGTTCCATATCTTGTCCCCGATGCCCGTGACGGTAGCGAGCGCCGTGCCTTCGGCGACCGTTGAGTACCAGAGGTAGGTAAGGGCGGCAAAGATGAGGATGTAGGGGAGGACGAGGGTCCTCACCGGTGCCCTCCCGCCGGTTCTCGCCGGAACGAGGGGATCGGGCCTCATGAGGGAGATGCCCCGGGCGAGCCTCTCCGGCAGCCAGGAGTACAGCCGTTCGGGGACGGCAAGAAGCAGCCATGCCGGAACGAGCGAGAAGAGGTAGATGTACGAGAGCCCGTAGTGCGAGACGATCATGGCGAATGCGAAGGCGATCATGAGAAACGCCCGCTTCCCCCGGTCCATGGTCTTGTCGATCATCGCAAGAACGGTCAGCGCGAGGAAGAGTTCCGCGATCTGCTGGCGGGCGAGGGAGATCATCTCCGTATAAAACGTGAAGAACGAGAAGAAGAAGAAGATTGAGAGAAACCCGATCCTCGCGTCCGTCTGTTTCTCAACCGCCCGGTAGAGGCCGAGCGGCACGAGCGCGAAGAGAAGGGGGTAGACGATCTTGAAGATCCAGACGGGGTCCAGGTCGCATATGAGCGAGTAGATGGGGACGAGCGCAACGACGGAGAGCATCCCGTTCGTGTTATACGGGATGGTCATATCCCAGAGCCCCGGTATCAGCACGCCGTTGGCGAGGTGGAGTTCGTGGTGGATATCGTAGCCCCAGACATACTCCGATATCAGCGAGGTATGGTAGAGGAGCGATAGCGCGATGGTGTAGATCCCGAGCCCGTAACAGGATTTCGGAATGAGGCGATCGAATCCGACGGCGAGGCCGATGACGGCGATCAGGACGAGGAGCAGGAAGAGGAGCGTGACCATGTGGTAGTTGTCGCGCAGGTACGTCCCGATGATCGCGAGGAACGGGAGCAGCATCAGGAACGGCACCGCAGGAGAGGAGGGGACGGCCAGCCCCGGGCTCTCACCGGTACGCCCCTTATCCCTGGTGAGCGCGAGGTAGAGCAGAACCTGCACGACGGCGACGAGCGTGAGGAGGAGGATCGCGAACGAGAACGGCCGCGTATACCCGAGCAGCGGGTACACGAAGTTTGCCGTAAGGCCGGTGAGCATGACGACCACGAGGCTCAGCCCGGCGGAGTAGAGCACCGTCTCGATCGTGCCGAGATCGTGGAGCCTGAGCGCCTTCAGCACGAGGACTCCGGGGATGAAGGTGAGATAAAGAAATGCCAGGGCTTCCCTTGCAATCGGTATGTAATACCCGACGAGATCGAGGCAGACTACCCCGAGGAAGACGATCTGGATCGCCTGGAATACCCAGAAAAACGTTTTGTTATTCCAGTCATTCATCCGGAACGGGTTTGGAAGGCGCATGGTATCCCTTGTTCTGTCTCTGGTCGGCTACGTGCATGGACAACGAGTCTTTTCCTTCGGTGACACCTGACAGGCTGTGCGCTGCATCGGTGCACCTACTCTCCGGTCAACCTATTAATGTGTTGCGCCTGTCCGGGCCCCGTTGCGGAAGGAGGTTCAGGTCATCGCTCTTTCCCGGCGGCAGGGGCGGTATCGGCGAATGCCTCATCCGCGGGAACGGTTCCCCTTCCCGGAGCGGACCCGAGTTCGCTGTAAACCGCGAGGAGAGATCGTGCTATCGTCGACCAGGCCATGTCCGTCTTCAGTTTCGCGTAACCCTGCTCCCCCATGCGGCGGCACGCCCCGGGGTCCTTCAGCAGGCGGACGATCGCGGCTGCCAGCGCTTGTGGGTCCCGCGGCGGCACGACGTAGCCGGTCACCCCGTCATCGACGACTTCGGGCAGGCTCCCCACGTCCGTCACCACCACCGGCCGCCGGAACCCGTATGCGGTCGGGATGACGCCGCTCTGGGACGCTTCGAGATACGGGAGCGCCACGACGCTCGCCTGCTGGAAGAGCCGGGCGCCCTCTTCGTAGGGTATCCGGTAGTTGTAGACCTCGAACGCATCCCGGCCGGCCATCGCTTCCTCGTACCTGCTGAAATCCTCGCCCGTTCCGGCGATGACTATCCGGGCGTCCGGGATCTCCCGGGTGATGAGCGGTTCCGCCCGGATCAGGCAGTCGAGCCCTTTGTAGCGGTGGATTCTTCCGAAGAAGAGGATCCGGCGGCCGTCGGGCTCCCGGTCGGCCTGTTCGAACTTCACAAACGGCGCCACTTCGTGCTCGCCGATGGGGATGACGTGCACTTTCCGTTCCGGGACCCGGTAGTCTTTCACCAGGGTCTCGCGGAGGGCTTTCCCGTGAACGAAGATCCGGTCGGGCATGACCCTTGATACGAAGAGGGTGAGCCGGTAGAGCAGCGAACCTGCATCGAGGAGACGGTCTTCGCCAGGGTGGGGTTCGATGTCGTGAAACGTCGCCACAAGCGGGTATTTCCGGAGCATCGGGAGGAGCGGGCAGAGCATGGGATTGTTCACCTGGAAGTGGACGACGTCGGGCCTGAAGTCGTTGATTGCGGCCACGATATCTTTGAGCATCGGGTAGCACGACGGCCCCGGCCTCCCGGCATACCGGGAGTAGCCGAAGATGTGGACGTTCACCTCCGGGTCGATGCTCTCCACGTACTCCTCCGACCTGTAGTCGGGGAGGAGGAGGAGCACCTCGGCATGCCGGGCAAGTTCGTTCGCCATCTGGATGGTGTAGTCGTAGAACCAGAAGGTCAGGCACGCCACTCGCATAGGGGCTCTCTCTGGGAGGATGCCCTATATAGAGATTGTGTCGCGGGGCGTTGCCGGGCGGATCCGCCCCCGGCAGGTGTGCGTGGGTTCTGCGGCAGCCGCCCCGCTGTCCGTTCTCTTCCGGGCGCATTCGCATGGTCGGCCTGCCGTATCCGGTATCCGTGCTTCCCGATTCGTCGGGGTCGGATGGAATCCGTGCCGTTTCACGCCGTCGCCCCGTAGCGAGGGCCGGAGGGCCCGTGCCATGCAGGCGCATCAAACCGAATTCCCATCAGTTCCGGATGAAAGCGTTTCGGGGAGGGTCACTCCCGGCGAACGATAGCAGAAAGCGCGAGTATTTGTATTCTTCGATTTTAATTCCATCAATTATATAATATCTTTTTGCAGGAATCGATCTCCGTTTTGATGCGGTATCGTCTTAACGGATTGCATTTTTACGGCTTATATTGCCGATTAATCCCTTAAATCAATTTTATTTCCGCAATAAAATATTTATATGCCAATTGAAAGACGGTAGTGATACCTCACAGAGAGGCTGAATGGCATGATAGACAGGCAGAATATACTGAGACTGGCTGCAGCACTTCTGGCGTGCTGCCTGATTATTCCGGCACTCTCCCCGGTAAGTGCAGCCGAGTCCGCAAGTCCGGCCACGCTCACCGTGGCTGCAAGCGATAGCACCGAACTGTCGAAGAACCAGGCAGACTATGTCTGTGACGGAGTCGACGATCAGGCCGAGATCCAGGCGGCGCTTGCCGCGCTGCCCGACGGCGGAAAAGTAGTCCTTTCGGACGGTACGTTCAACTGCGCCGGCGTCATCGCGCCGCCGGCAGGCACGACGCTCTCCGGGCAGGGTCCGGATGCGACGAACCTCGTGTTCACAAACGACGGGCGTATCAGCGTCGACCAGGAGAACGTGACCCTGGACGGGTTCCACATCGAGGGCGGCGGCTACAGCAGCGGCGTCAAGTGGCTCGGCGTGATGACCATCCGGGCAAGCCACGCGAAGATCCACAACATCACGGGAACCGCCGACGCAAGCATCCAGGCGGTCTTCCTCCTGATCCACGATCCGGCGGTCTATGCCCCGACCCTCGAAGATGTCGAGTTCGTCGACTGCAAGGCCGTGGACACCGGCACCTACGGGTTCATCCACAACGCATGGGGTTCGTCCAACAAGGTGATCAAGAACGTCCGCTACGACAACTGTGCTGCGATCAACTGCGGGAGCACAGGTGTGTTCAACCCCTGGATCACCGGGTTCGACTTTGCGGAGTTAAACGACATGGACGGCCTTCGCGTGACGAACTGCCATGCAGAAGGTAACCTGGAGTCCGGGTTCCACTTCGAGTTCGACCCCACCGTGACGAACGCGGTCCTCGAGAACTGCACGAGCGTAAACAACGGGCAGAAGCCCTACCCGACGGTGCCCTACAAACAGAGCGACATGTCGACCCACTACTTCGGGTGCGGCTACTACGCCCCGAACTGCGACGTGACGTTCAAGAACTGCGTTGCGGAGAGCAACTCGCTGTATGGGTTCTACGCGACCAACGGCGGCAAACTCTACGACTGTGTCGAGAAGGACACCGGCGCCGGGAAGACCGACTACACCTACCGTAAGCCGGCCGGCTACTACAGCATCCCGTGCCGCTCGACCGATCCCGCCCTGGTGCTCGAGAACTGTTCGAGCACCGACTCGCACGGCTACGGCCTCCAGGTCGACCTCGCGAGCAACATCCGGATCGAGAACTTCGAGCTCGTGAACCCGGCAGGAATCGACGGCAAGGGTGCAAGCCTCGGCGGCACGAACGGCCAGTTCAGCAATGCCGAAGTGGACATCCACGCCTCCGGTGACCGGGCCGAGACGCTCGTCTGGGCGAAGAACAACCAGAACGTCCAGTACACCGGAGATATAACCTCCGGCTCCGAGAAAGCGTTCCTGGTCGAAGGCGGCCAGAACGTCCGGACGGACGGCATGACGGTTGCGTCTGCCGGCGCGTAAACCGGTCGATACTATCGGGCCTGACGGGCCCGGTCCCAATCTTTTTTTAAGTTTTGTTAAAACCCTCCTGAGGATGAATCCCCTCCGGATTATTCATACCTCTGATTCACGCGAAGAACGCGAAGTGCGATGAGCCAAAGGGCCGGAGCGTGAGCACCCCCGGATGAGAGCGGGAGTTCGAGCACCTTCCGGCGAGAACGCGAAAGGAACCGCTAACACCTTCACCAATTTCGCGCCTTCGCGGCTTCGCGCGAGACTGCATCGCTGTTCTCGCACAATTGCCTCACGCGAAGACGCGAAGAACGCGAAGAACGATCGGTCAACGGACAGGAGCATGAGCACGAGAAACCCGAAGGGTTTCGAGAGGCTGTCAATACCTATCCGGACTTCGCGCCCTCGAAGAACTTCGTTCTTCTCATGCTCCGGCCTCTATTGGTAGTATGCCGGATATTCCCGGGAGCGGCTCTTGCCGGGCTGGAAGAAAGATCAAAAGGTATCCGGAGCCTTCGGGGTTACCCCTTTCGAGACCCCCGCTGGCATACTCCCTTCCGCCTTCCCGGCAACCTTCGCGTAGAACGTCTCGATATCGCTGACGATCGCCTCCCAGTTGTACCTGGTCCGGACGAGTTCTTTCGCCCGTTCCCCGAACCCTGCCCGCAGTGTTTCGTCGGCAAGCAGGCGTCCGATGGCGGCGGCGAGCGCCTCCGGCGTGTACCCGGCATTGAACCCGACGGAGTTGTCGATCCACCCGAGCAGGTCCCCCTTGCCCGTCGTCACGATGGGTGTCCCGCAGAGGCACGCTTCGAGGAACGTGACCGGAAAGCCGGTGAAACTCGGCGTCACGAAGACGTCGGCGTCGGTGTATGCGGCCATCTTGTCCTCCTTGCTCACGAACCCCGTGAAGACCACCCGGTCGTCGAGACCGAGCGACCCGACCCGCTGCCTGAACTCGTCGTTGTGGCCCATGTCCCCCCCAACCAGCATGAGAACGGCGTCGTCGAACTCCCGCGCGACCACGGCAAACGAGCGGATCAGAAGATCGATCCCCTTCGTCGGGTCGAGTCTCCCGAGGTAGAGCACGACCTTCGCGGCGTCGTCGATCCCCCATGCCGCACGGAACCTGCCGCGGGCGGGAAGGTCGGGGTACTCGGCGAGGTCGATGCCGTTCGGGACGATCGCGACCTTCTCATCGGTGACACCCAGCTCGCGATACCGCTCCGCTTCCGTCTCGTTGAGCGCGATAACCCCCGCGGCGCCGAGGATCACCTTCTCCGACCAGAACCGGTCGAAGAGCCGCTTCATCCGCGCAGAGCCCGTATCCTGCGGGAGCGCCCCGTGCGCCTGGAGCACGTAGGGCACGCCGTACTTCCTCGCGTAGTGGGAGGCGATGACGGTGAGCATGGTGCGGTGGTCGTGGATGTGGACCAGGTCGAACCCGGCAATCTCCCTTCTTGCGACCGCCGGCATCCGGTAGGGCATCACCGGCAGGGCCGCCCCACGGGCGTATCTCCGTAAGTTCTCAAAATAATAGACGTTCATCCCGTCGACGGTGGTGGCGCGGTTCGTTGGAAGGTCGTTTGGGTAGATGCTGCGGTTCGTCGTGTAGACGGTGATGTCGTGCCCGTTCTCGTGCAGGGTCCGGGAGATGTCGTATGCAACCCGTGCCACTCCGCCCGACTCCCAGAGCGGTTTGAAAAACGGGCTCACCTGCAGGATCTTCATGCCCGCCCCCCGATGCTGCGTTCTCTGAGCCGCTTCCTGATCAGGCCCGCGTAGCAGTTCAGGCAGAACGGCGTAAAAAGCCAGACCCCGCACTCGACCAGGGGTGCAAGCCCGTGCTGCCGGATCCGGTAACGGTAACTCTCCAGGTTGTACTCCAGGTAGTCCGCGCCGATCTGCTCGAACCACCACTGGCGGGTGACGTTCCCGTTGCGCACCCTCTCGGAACACTTCGCTATCCAGCGCTCCACCAGTTCCCTGGTTCGCCCCTCCGCCACCTCGGGCTGGAAGTCGCTGTTGATGACGCAGGGAATGGTCGTGTAGTCCCGGATGCCGTCCCGGTCGAAATCCACCGAGAGGATCATGGAACTGTTGATCTGCTCCTTGAAGATCTCGGTATCGAACTGGAAATTTCCGAGAGAATAGGCGATCAGGCCGTCTTTGTACCGTTCCAGCCCCTGGATGGTATGCGAGTGGTGTCCGAGGATCAGGGTCGCCCCGTTGTCGATGAAGGCGTGAGCGAGTCTGACCTGGTCGGGCGAGGGGTAGTAGGTGTTCTCGATCCCCCAGTGCAGGGAGACGACGACATGGTCGCACCGGTCCTTCAGTGCCCTGATCTCTTCGATGACGGCCTTTTTCTTCAGTTTGGCTACGGTGACGCCCGGTGGCGACCGGAACCTTCCGCTCGTGTATGCGAGAAAACCGAACCTGATACCGTTCTGCTCGACGACCAGCCCTTCTGTCGGATCGTCGCCCCGCCCCCCTCCGACGTAGGCGATACCGCGGGCCTCGAGACCCTCGAGGGTGTTCTCAAAACCTTCCCTGCCCATATCCAGCGTGTGGTTGTTCGCCACGCTGAGGATATCGAACCCGGCTTCTTTGAGGAACTCACCCGCCTCCGGAGGGGTTGTGTTGACCCAGCGTTTCCTGCTCTCGGTTCCGCTCTTGGAGAGAACCGTCTCCAGGTTCCCGAAGAGCAGGTCTTTCCGCCGGAGTTCATGTTGGACCCGGGCAAAAGGTCTCTTGCCGTTCCTGATCCAGAGCAGCACGTCTCCGACCGCTCGCAGTCGCACCGATGTCATACCTCTTCTCCTGCAGAATCTCTGCTCGGGACGGGAGATCCGGGCCTGCGGCCTGCCTTCATCGTCGATCTGAAGATCCCCACCCCCTTGAACCGTAGCGGTGGAACCCCGTTGACGTCTGCGAGAGAAGCTTCCATGTACGGGTAATCGTGAATACTGCCTTCCCTCCCCGATGCGTTGAGTTCCAGACAGGCGATGCGACAATATATATTTTGCCCTGATTATGCCCCCGGCATGCGTATCTCGACGCATACGGCTTCCCGAGAACCCCGGAACCCCGGCGGGGCGGGGGGCGGTTCCGGTAGCGGTGGAACTCGTGATGCCGAACCATTAACTGCTCATGCACCGAGTATGTACCTGGATCGCCAGGCGGCAGATGATGAGAGTTACCCCCACTGATCCGGTGATGAAGCAGGGGGCTGATGCCGCCATCCTGTGGGGGAGGTCCATGCGCCGGGCACCGATTTTTTGCACCTTTGCTCCCGGTCGTGCTGTGCGTCTCCTCGATCGGCCGTAACCGTTTCCTTCACGAAGATGTCGTGCGGGTGCGATCGTCATTAACAGCAAACAGGCGGTTATGGGTTTCGGCGCTACTCGGTCCCTCCGGATTTTGCAGCAAAGCAGCCGTTTCGAGACGGGCTCTCCTCTCGATTCGTCATATTTTCTGGTCAATTCGTCAACCTCGATGCTGGCGAACCGGGTGCCGGCACCCGTACGGGTCTTCGCCGCGGGAATGTATATATATCAGCAGCCGCATGGCAGACCCAGCGTGGTGTGATGGGACCGAGCAACTCCTCGGATCCGCTCCCGATCCTTCCTTCCGGCGTCCCGCCCGTTCGGAGGGGTTCCCGGGAGGTACTGCGATGGAGGGTTTCACGTGCACTGGCCAGAATCTATTCTTCCCGTTGCGGCCGGGGTTTCCGCCGGTGCGGAGATGACGGCTCTCGGGTTCTTTCTCCCCGCCGGCGGCAACTCCCCGCCGGCGCACGGTATCGGCAGGAGCAGGGATGATACGGCCGGTCGTGCTACGGATGCACGCGGGACGCAGCCTGAAGGGTACGCGCGGCCCCCCTCTTCCGGCGGAGCGCTCATGGGAGGATCGAGCGGCGGGACGGGTGATCCGGCAATCCCCGGGAGAGAACTCCCCCCGTTCGCGGTTGTCGCGCCTGCATACAACGAAGGCCTCGTTATCGGCTCCATCGTTCTTCAGGCGAAGAGGCACGCCGAGCGGGTGATCGTCGTCGACGACGGTTCGATCGACCGGACCGCCGAGACCGCCCGGCTTGCCGGTGCCGACGTCATCAGGCTGCCCGAGAACGCCGGCAAGGCGAAAGCGATGATGGTCGGGTTTGCCCGGGCCCGCGAGCTCGGCTACGACGCCGTCGTGATGCTCGACGGCGACGGCCAGCACGACCCGGGCGAGATCCCGGTCGTAGCGGCGCCGGTGCTTGCCGGCGAGGCCGATCTGGTCATCGGCTCCCGGTTCCTGAACACCCGGGCCGAGATCCCCGCCTACCGGCGGGCCGGGCAGGTGGTGCTCACCGGGTTCACGAACATCTCGGTGGACGGCGGCGGCTTCGCGACGACGGATTCGCAGTCGGGCTTCCGGGCTCTCTCCCGGCGGGCCCTCGAGAACCTCACCTTCGCGTCGGAGGGGTACAACATCGAATCCGACATGATCGCTCACTTCGCCTCTCTCAACCTCCGGGTGACCGAGGTCCCGATCTCCGTCACCTACGACGTCCCCCACAAGCACAAGAAGAACCCGCTCTCCCACGGCTTCGGCGTGCTCGCCCGGATAGTGGGGCTGATCGGGTATAAGCGGCCGCTCCTCTTCTTCGGAATACCCGGAGGATCTATCGCGCTCTTCGGGATCGCTCTTGAGATCTACACCTTCTCCGAGCTCTACCGGATCGGCCAGTTTCATTACGTCATATTTACGTTAGGGATAACCGCACTCATTCTCGGGCTGCTGCTGGTCTCGTCCGGACTGGTCCTCAACTTCCTGGTATCGATGCTAGAGCGGCGGGCGGGTGAAACGTAGGAACTTTTGCGAGACGACGGTGATCTTGCCGGAGTTCGTCCCTGCCCGCTGCTCAACCCCAGTATTCGGTCAATTCCAGTATCCTCAGGTAAACTATCAGGCCCAGGAGTGCCGCGCAGGCTATCGTCGTGTAATCCATGGTGCGGATAAAGGCCGGTTTTTCGAGCATCGGGCGGATCGTGTAGGCGGCGATGATGAACAAAGCGAGCATCGCGGCTATGACAGCCTTTGAATCCCAACCGTAGAGTGTCTCCATAAGGCCGGTCACGGTGAACACCCGGACCCTGAGAACGGCCGGCGCAATCTCTTCTCACGCATCGCTGTAACCGGACCGGACTCGTGCGTATCGTATATAACACCTGCGGCTGCCCGGGCGGATCAGGGAGGGCCTGCAATCGTTCCCTGCCCCTTTCGCGTGCGCTCTGCAGGTTGACCGGGTCTGATTGGGCCGGCAGCGCCCGGTGGCGATCCGACGGTTGGCCGGGCAAAGTATATCATGGGTGTAGGCGACGCGAAGGTTCCATGGCGAGTTTTCTCGGCAACATCTTCAAACTGACGACGGGCACCATGATCGCCCAGGTGACCGGCATCATCCTCATCCCCGTGATTACACGGCTCTACTCGCCGGAATTCTTCGGAGTCAACCAGCTCTTCCTCTCCATCGCAACGGTGGCCGTGGTCGTCTCTTCTCTCTCGTACGATTATACCATCATGCTGCCGAAGACGGACGAAGACTCGATAAACGCGTTTGCCCTCTGCACCGTCTGCATACTGGGGGTGTCCGCCGCAATCGGGGCCGTCTTCATCGGGTTCGGGGACTGGTTCGGTGCTTTCTTCGAAACCCCGATGATAGCCGAATACTTCGTATGGCTGCCGGTATTCGTCGTCTTCAGCAGCCTCTTTGCAATCCTGAACGAATGGCTCTCGCGGAAGGTGCAGTACGGCGTTCTCTCCAGAGGCATCGTCGTGAATTCGATCTCCACCCGGATGGTCCAGATCGGGGGCGGGCTGGTCGCTCCCTCGCCCCTGGGACTCATCCTCGGTTCGGTGGCAGGCATGACCTTCGCCGTTCTCTACATGCTCCGGGGGCTGACGCAGGATATCGAACTCTTGAAGGCCGTCAGGGTAAAGCGGATGAAGGAGATTGCCGTCCGGTACAGGGATTTCGCGCTCTACGGTTCCGCCGGAGGCCTTGCAAACAGCCTGTCCTGGGAACTGCCGGCGTTCATGCTTGCCTACTTCTTCAACCCCGCGATTCTCGGATACTACGCCCTTGCCATGATGGCGGTGAGGCTGCCCATGGGGATGGTAGGAACGGCGATCTCGCAGGTGTTTTACCAGAAGGCGAGTGAGGAGAAGAACCGCACAGGGAGCGTCAAAAGCGTTGTCCGGGAGATCCACACGAGACTCATCTCCATCGGCATTTTTCCCTTCGTTATATTCACCATCCTCGCCGAGGATCTCTTCTCCTTCGTCTTCGGTGCGGACTGGCTCACGGCGGGCACGTATGCGATGCTCCTTGCTCCCTGGATCTTCACGGTCTTCATATTCTCACCTATCTCATCCCTGTTCGGAGTTCTCGAACGGCAGAGGAGTTTTCTCTCGTTTGAGATCCTGACCCTCCTTACATGGGCGACCATCTTCTACATCGGCGGCATCACCGGAAATCCCGTCTCCACGCTTGTCCTCTTTTCAATCGGCGGCACGCTCATATGGGGGTCGAAGGCTGCATACCTCGTACGGGTATCCGGGGCCGGATACCGGGACAGCACGATCAGCCTGATCCGGCACCTGACGGTCAGCATCGTCATCTCCGTGCCCCTGATCATCGGCAAGTTCCTGGACCTCCCGCTCATCATCCTGCTCGGGATTGCGGGGATGACCGCGATCGCCTACTATCTCCTGCTCTTCTTCACCGATACCCTGGTCCGCAGGGAGCTCATGGGGATGGTTCAGGGACTGATCCCTGCAAAACACCTCGATTGGATGGAGCGGCTGGGCCTGTTCCGGTGACCGGCACCGTATCGCGTCCGGAATCTTCACGGCCCGGGGGGCGGGCGCATCCGCCCTTTCCCCCACCATGCCGCGATCTCATGGCCGCCGGTCATCCAGGCGCCCTTCTCATGACCATACTCAAGGATTTTCCGGTAAAACCTGAGCGGATCGCCGGTCATGAACTCGTTGTGCCAGAGGACGGTGATCACGCCGTGATACCGCTCGACCGCCTCAAGGAGGCGCTTCATCCGGTTCCAGGCCCGCTCCGGGTTCAGGCGCATGTGCAGAAGCAGCGTCCGGTCCATCACCACGAGCGGGATCTCCAGGATCGCCATCTCTCTCCCGCGATCAAGGTCGAACGGCCGGAACGGGTGGCACATGCCGTTCCTGAACCCGATGCAGTCAGGATACCCGAGGGTGGTGTCGTAGAGGAAACCCGCTCTCTCCAGCAGTTCCCAGGTCTCCGGGACGCGGAACCTGAGGTAATGACTTCTATACCCGGTTACTTTCCGGTCAAGAATGCTCTCCAGATACCGTTTCTCTTTCACCAGGCCGTCGAAGTCGCGGTAGGCTTCGCATCCGCCGTGCAGGCCGACTTCCCATCCCCTATCCCGGAGTGCGGAGATCTCCTGCTCCAGGTCTTCAACCGGGTAGGCGTGCTCCCGTGCCCCCTTTTCCAGTGCCAGAACGTAGAAGGCGGATCGCGCGCCGTATGACTCCTCGAGTCCGGTGATCTCCTCGAAAGTCTGTTTCCGGCACTTTCCGGGACTCAGCTCTCTGATGATGCTTCCTGCATGGAGGAGCCTCTTTGCTCTGAGCGCTTTTACGATCTCAAGCCCACTGACGTGGAGGGGCCGATAGACGGTGTCGACGTCGTGAGAGAGGCAGATTGCAAACGGCTGGGATTCGGGGTATTCGCAGGAAAAACCGTTCTCCACCAGGATCTGCGATGCCCGGGGCACGAATACGTCACGATGGCGGCTCTGGTAGTACGGAAACCGGTCGAATCGGTCGCGGTCGGACTCCTCGTACTCCTCCTTTCGGGTGAACAGGTCCCATACCTCTCTATCCTGCCTGAGCAGATCCATCATGTCCGGAACGGCCTCTTCCCCTGCATACCGGGGTAAGAGCATGTATACTTTTCCGGGGAGTACGGGCCGGGGTACGTTGAGAGTTCTCCTACCGGGCGCGGTTGTCCGGATACACGCCGTCCTTCAGCCGCTTGAGGATGCGATACCTGAACCGGGGATACTCGGCGCCATAGTAGGGGATAAGCCGGGGATTGAACCCGGAGATGAACGCACTGAGATGAGGGATGTTTCCTGCCATCAGGTTCAGCATCCTGTGATTCCGCTCTTTGAGCGAATTCACATTGTCGTAACAGAGGAGCGTCGCCGCCCCGGTGGAGAGGTGCTCCGGAGAGGCGGCGGCAAACAGGCTGTGAGCCATCTTCGCGTCCCACAGGGTGACTTCGGCAGCGGCAATCTCTCCAGAAGGCATGCTCGCAACCCGCATCTCACCGATCCCTTTCTCCCTGATGAGCTTCAGCATGCCTGTAAGATGCCTCTCGGTGACGGGTGGCTCTTTACCCTGCTTTGAGAACGTACGGATAAGAAGGTTCCAGAAAATGTCCGGGTCGAAGATCCTGGCCGAAGAAATGTCCAGTCTCCGGGCCTTGCGGATGTTCTGCCGCACATCTTTTGATGCGGTCTTGAAGAGATCGTTATGCGTGGGCAGCACGTAGGTATAGTAGACCGCCGGGCTCCACCCCTGCTGCGTGAATGCCCGGATGTCCTCCAGGCCCGGAGCGTTCACCAGATCTACGTAGTCAAACCCCTGCCGGGTGATGTGCTCGAGTATCGCGGCGATGATCCGGTTGGTGTGCACCTCCTTTGTCCTCTGTTTTGCATCTCCTGTATCGGAGATCACCATCCCCCCGTATGGGGTCGATACCGCTTTCGAGGAAGCCACGTGGAGAAGGCGATAGGGGCGCGAGAGGTAGAGGGGGCAGCCACCGATCAACTCTTCGCCGTCGTAGCACCCGATAAGGATCAGGGTCTGATCCAGAAGGAGAGCGTTCTCCACCAGCCAGTCGCTCGTATGAAAGACAGTTCCCTGTGCCGACCCGGCGACCAGCGCATCCCACGCCTTGAATTCAGCACTCCCGAGTTCCCTCACTTCCGGCTGTCTCATACCGGTAGACCCTCCGGCGTGCATACGGACACCTTATTCACTTAAGCGTTTCGACTCGCCGGGATTAGTTTTTTTATCCTGTAGAGTATCTGCGTCGGTTTTGAGAACAGGACCAGCCTCGAATGGATCGGGACATGTTCCGCCCCGAGTTTTGCCTTGTCCCGGAAGCGGGGGTTGTCCGGGTCCGCTTTCTGCCGTCCCAGGGAGACCTTCTCGTAACCGTTCTCCCATGCCCAGTTGATCAGTTCCCAGTCCATGTAGTAAGTGGGGGTGTAATGCGGAAGGTCGCGGTTGAGAGCCAGGTATCCGAAATAAACCGTCTTTTTGACCGGATCCATGAATGCCGCCGACCCCCCGGCAACGGTGTCTCCTTTTGCCAGAACCGCAATTCTCAGGTAGTCCGGAGAGAAGTGATCCCAGAGTGTCTCAAAGAACGAGAGCGGCAGGGTCTCTCCGTTTATGTGCAACATGTTCTTCTCGTAATACCGGTAGAATAACCCGATATCGGACTTCCGATCGATCTCCTGCAACTCGAACCCCTCCCTCGGGAACCTGAGGATGCTCTTTGTCGTCTTTTTCGAAAGGGCACTCCATATGATCTCCGGGGGTTTTTTCTTCAGGTGCACTACCATATCCCCGGTCTCTCCACCGGAATAGGCGGCGTAGGTTATCCCGGAGAGAAGATTCGAACGGTAGGTATTGAAGTGCAGGAACGAGTGATCTCTCGTGAACAGCGAGAGGAGATCGTTGAAACGGGCGGCATCGAATCCACCGTCCAGCACGATGTTGTTCGCGTCGGATTGGGGGATGCTGATCAGTCCCCTGAAGTTCAACGCCGATTCTTCGGCCCAGGGACTTATCCCAACAACGTCCTCGCCGTCCAGGATGAGGTAATACTTCAGTTTCGGGTGGAGCGCATCCTCAAGAACCTGCTTCCACTTCAGGCTGTGGAAGAGTGTTCCTTCCGGGGAGCGGTTGTTGAATGCGTCCCATAAGTCGGCGTTATCCCTGGATAGCGGTTCGATTGCGTATGCCATGGAGACACACCTTTCGGATATAATATAATATACCTTCCACCGGCGAGGCCATCCGGATCGTCTTCACCCCCGGGTTCGTACGGGGTGGCCGGTGCGGGTGGACGCCGGAGCCCCGGCCGGAATCGGGGCTTGTGCACCGCACGCTCTTCGGCAATCGGCGAGGCCGGACCTCACCCCTCGAAAGACCGGTCGTTCCGGCATTGGGGTGCGGGGCGGGCGATCCGCGAGGCCATGCCCCGCATGCACCGGTTCACGCTTCTTAAGATGCCGTACCTGATGCCGGACGATTCGACGCCGTAGTACGGAACGAGATCCGGGTTGAAGGTTGCTATGAACGCGCTCAGGTTTGCCATATTCCCCGCCATCAGGTTGATCGACGGATAGTTCCGCTCCGCGGCGTGCGCGATAACCTCGCCGAGAAGAAGCGAGGGCGCTCCGGTAGAGAGGTGCTCTTCCGCGGAGGCGGCGGACCAGCGATGAACTGTTTTCGCGTCGTAAACGACGACTTCGGCCGCAGCTATCTCCCCGGAAGGTGTCCTGGCGACCCACATCTCGCCGAGGTTCTTCTCCCGGATTACATCCAGCATACTGAAAAGGTGCTTTTTGGTGAAAGGGGGGCGGGCGTTCTGCTTCTCGAAGGTGTTCACGATGAGCATCCAGTAAGCCCCGGCATCGAAGTATTTCGCCGCCGTAATGCCCTGTTTTTCTGCCCTGTTGATGCTTCTCCGTGCGTTCTTTGAGATGCGGCTGAAGACATCGCCGTCGGTCGGCAGCACATACGTGTAGTAGACCTTTGCGTCCCATCCGTTCCGGGTGAACCATCGGATATCCTCAAACCACGGAGAATGAACCAGTTCTACGTGAGCGAACCTCATCCGGGCGATATGGCTGCAGACGGATGCGACGATTTTGTTGGCATGCAGCTCCCGCTCTCTTCGTTTCGTGCTCTCTATGCCGGACGTCACGATCCCGCCGTAAGGGGCCAGCAGCGCTGCGGAAGAAGCCGTCCTGAGCAGTCCGTACGGGTTCGACAGGAGGAGCGGGCAACCCCCGATCAGATCCCCGTCTTCGTAGCACCCGAGTATCATCGGTGTCCGGTTCAGGGACGAGGCGGTCCTGACCAGCCAGTCGCTCGAATGAAAGATCGTTCCCTGGGGGGAGGCGGCGACCAGTTCGTCCCACGCAGGAAGTTCGTCGGCATGTAATCTCCTGACCTCTATTCGAACCATTTGCAACACCCGGATTGGAGAGGCACCTTAATCGACACCGGCATTAACACTTTCCGTCCAGCACCGCAGTATACAATTCAATATACCGGCACGCTACGGACTCCCAGGTATAGGCGGCGCTCAGTTCCCTTGCGGCCCTCATATGCCGTGCCAGGTCTTCGGGATTGCCGAGCAGATCGAGAACCGCCTTTATGATGACCTCGTTCTCATCCGATCGGTCGAAGAGCAGCGAACAATCCTTCAGTTGTTCGGCATGATCGACGTCCGCCCTGACGATGGGGACCGTGCCGCACGCCAGGTACTCGAAGATCTTGTTGGGCGAGGTCTTCACCCAGTATTTCGCGTCCGGCCTCACGAGGAGGAAGCCGACATGTGCCTTCTCGGTGAGTTCGACGGTCTTCTCCCAGGGAACGTAGCCGAGGAACCGGAACCTGCCGTTATGTTTTCCGGCAAGATCGTCGAGCTTCACTCTCGAATCGTTGTCGAGCGAGGTTCCGCCGACGAAGAAGGTCACGTTCTCAAACGACCGGATGGCCGCATCCGCAATCTCGAGGAGGAGGTCGACGTCCCGATCGGCCAGGTTATTGAGGCTCCCGATATAGACTGCGTGCATCTGCGCCCCCGGCTCGACCCGGCGAATCTTTGCATCTATCGCATCCGGATCGTAAGCCGCGGATGCCGCATAGTTTGGAACCGCTATAACGCGGGCTCCCGGAAACAACTTCCCGACCGCGTCAAGATGGCGCTCCGAGACGACGACCGTTCCGGATATCCATCTCTTTGCACGGTCTTCGTAAAAGACCGGTATGGAGATCCGCCCGAAATGGAGCCATTCCTCGTAGACCTCGTGCCTGTCGTAGACCACCCTGGAGTTTCTCATGCCGTTTCTCACCAGCATCGCGGCCAGCGGCAGCAGCAGGGGGTCGTGCACATGGAGAACCGACGGCCGTCCCGGATCGATATCGAGAGCTTCGAGCGCTCTGCGGCACCCGGCCAGTATCTTCGGCCTTAAACAGTACCCCATGAACGACAGTGTCCTGGCTTTTCCCCGCAGAGGCAGATGGTTGATCCTGAATCCCCTCACGTTGTTCCGGGAGAAGATCCCCGGCTTTGCGGACTCGTCCGTGTAGTTGTAGTGTATCCGGCAGACGTTCACCCCCCTGTCCGAGAGATAGGTGATGTGCCTTGCGATTCGCACATCTTCCACCGGGTGTGCGTCAAGAACGATGACATCCATACGGGCACCTGCCGGTAGTGACATCCCGATCCGGTTTATAACTAACGACCTCCGCGTGGATTGCGATATTCCAGGTATCCGGCGCCTGTTCTTGCACCGGCGGGAAGAGTCCGGGCAGGGGACACACCGTCATCCGGATCGCCGGCGATCAGTTGTTCGAAGATGCGCACGTATCTCCCCGAAAGAACCTCCCAGTCCAGTGTCTCCACGGCGTACCTTCTTGCATTCGCCGCATGATCCGGATGCTCCTCGCCGAGGTAGCGGAGAATCTCATCGCCGGCGCGTTCGGCATCCTCGAAATCGATTGTTATCCCGGCATCCGCGTCTTTCACCATCGCGAGGTTGGGGATGCCGGAGACGATGCACGGCAGTCCCGAGGCCATCGCTTCCGCAAGAGTGAGGGGGGGCATTCCCCCCTCGTACTTCGAGGCCATGATGTAGTAATCGGCGCAGGCATAGAGATCGGGGAGGTCCCGTGAGTGGTTCACGTTCCCGAGGAAGAGGACGTTCTGCAGTCCCTGTCTCCGTGCCAGAGCCTTTGCGGATTCCAGGAGTTCGCCCCCGCCGGCGATGCAGAGGGTCACGTCCCGGCATTTCCTCTCGAGGTATGAGAAGGCTTCGAGCATGGCAAACGGTCGTTTTGCGGGAGTCAGCCGTCCGACGCTCAGGAGGAGAACGCCCTCGTCCGGGATGCCGAACCTCTCCCGGATACCTGCTTTATCACAAGATGGACGGAACCGCCGGACGTCGACCCCGTTCGGGATGTAGGATATCCTCTCCCGTGCGACCCCGAGCCGGGCCAGTTCCTCGCGAACCGGTTGCCCTACCCCGGTGAAGAGGGTGGCGGGGGGCATACGGGTCAGGCAGGTGCGCTCGATACGGGCAACGACCGACTCGTACAGGTGAATGGGGAGGTCCCCTACTTTCCGGGCGCTCGATCCGGAGTAGGTCGAGTGCATCGTCACCAGGCAGCGTTCGAACGGATTTCCGGTGACGATAAAGGGGTTCTGGAGCCATGCCGCATCGTAGTCGTTGTCTTTGAAATGCCGCGAGACCCGGTACCAGTAGTTGAGCAGCCCGACAACGCCCGCCCTCTCGATCAGCGGCCAGTTGCCAAGCCTGATATCCGGGCCTTTCGGAGAACAGACCGTACACTCGACGCCTTTCTCTTTGAGTCGCTCTACGATGTTGTACACCACGTTGGCGATGCCCGCGCCGTGGGGGAAATACTCCGTTGTGCAGACGAGCAGCCTCATGCGGGCACCCCGGTTCTGCTGATTTGGAGGGTGTGTTGCGGTCGCGGTCCGAACCTCCCGCCCCTGCCGCCATCGTCTGCGAGCGCGGCGGCACCCGGGGTGTTTGCCGCCGTCATAACCTCACCTGGCCGTATACATCCACGATCTCCCTGCTGATGTTCTCCCATGTGTATCGTTCCGAAAATGCGCGAATCGTCTGCCCGTCCCAATCTCTGTCCAGCGCCTCCAGGATCGCCCCGGCCAGGCCGCCGGGATCGGCGGGATCGACCAGCAGACCGTACTCGTCGGAAGTGATGACCTCGGGCACCCCGCCGACGCTCGTCCCCACGAAAGGCTTCCCGCACCCGAAGGCTTCGAACATGACCGTCGGGTTGCCTTCGCTGAGACTCGGCAGAACGAAGAGGTCGCAGGCGTTCAACCAGACGGGGATATCGTCGTGCGGCTTCCCGCCGACGAGCACGACGTAATCCTCGAGACCGAGCGAGCGAATCCGGTTCTCAAGCGTTCCATGAAGCCTTCCCGAGCCGACTATCACGCACAGGATGTCTCTTCGCTCATTCACGACCTCCGACATCGCTTCGATGAGATAGTCGTGCCCCTTGACCGCGCCGTACAATCTCCCGACGTTCAGGATCACCTTTTTGTCGGAGGGCAGACCCAGCCTCTTCCGGCACTCCCCGGTATCCATGGGGCGGAACTTTTTGCCATCGTAACCGTTTGGAATCGTGACGACGCTTCGAGGCGCGGTCGACGCGTAACGGCGTACCGGCGCGTTGTTGCGAAGCGCGATATGCCGGGCATCCGCTTCAGAGAGAGCCACGGTCTTATCGACGGAGTCCAGGATGACTCCCTTTGCGCTCTTCTCATAGAGCCGCACGCATACGTCCTTCATGGGCTCGCCGAACATCAACTGGCCGTGATGCGTGAGAACCAGGGGGATCTTACAGAACTTCTTCAACAGGGGAAAGGTGAGAGCGGTGAAGCTGTAGAGATTATGGATGTGGATGACGTCGAATTTTTTGAGTTCGTTTAAGAGAAAGAATATGGACGGAACAAGAGGGTTTCGCAACGGTTCTCCGATGCATCTCAGTCTTCTGACGAGAATTCCGTCCATGACTTCGAGCGGCCGGCCCTCGGGGACGTTTGCAGTTATCACCTCTACCATATGACCGTCGTCGATCAGGCTTTTGCTCAGGTTGTAGACGTACATCTCCATCCCGCCGTTATGCGGTAGAAAATAGGGCGTTATCTGGGCAACCTTCATAGCTCACCCCGGAGATTATCCGGCGTCTGTTCGGCCGGCGGGAGGTCGCCTCCCCGGATGCGGGGGTGAAAGCGGGTTCCTGCCGCCGGCCTGCCTTCCACGCCTGCAGCGCCCTCATCCTGCCCGGCTGTAAGAACGGCATCATATCGATGCCCTGCCGGTGCACGGGCGCACTCCGATGACGGCTTCCTTGAGTGCGAGCATGGCACCGCTTCTCGTTCCGCATGTGCGGTACGTGAGCCTGAAGCGCGTAAATGACCTCCGAATGCCCAAAATGCACCAAATCCAAAGGAATTCCCGTCGGTCATAACGGGGCGCATCGGGGGGGCATCGTATATATCGTTTGCGGGGATGCCGTCCTATAGCCGGGTTCCGCCCACAAAAGGCTCAAAAAAGGGCTTTGTTGAAACCCTCTCCCGGAGGATGAATTATCTCCGGATAATCCATGTCTCACCGACGCACGCGAAGGCGCGAAGAACGCGAAGTCTGGATGGGTATTGACTGTCTCCCTTCGCGACTTCGCGGCTTCGCGTGAGACCCACATCACCCGCCTCTATCGGCAACCGGGTGTTATCCAGGGGTTGTGGAAAGCATTTCAACAGGGCTCAAAAAAGGACATTCACGGCAGCACCCCCTCTCTCCCCGCACCGTCCGCCCTCATGCGGGTTCGATCCGCCTTGATACGATCCTTTTGTGCGGCGCCGTTCGATCTAACCCGGCCCTCATTTCGTCATTGGGGGAGACGATACACTTCGACGCCGTTGTTTGAGTAAACCCTGTCCGTTGCGGATAGCCTGCCGGTGACGTTTCGAATATTCCGCTCCGTGGGCAGGTAGGCCTGAAGGGTGTCTTCCGGATCGAACTCGGTCTCGTCTATCGCAGCCTCCTGCCCGAAGAGCAACCCGCCGTGCCGGAGCTGGTTGCTCGGGAGAACGATATAGCCCCCTTCTCCCTCCGGCAGATCCAGATCGGTCCTTAGCAGGTAAATGGTGTAGTACGGCAGTCCCAGACGTTCGGAATCGGGTATCTCTTTTCGCTCGAAGAACCGCAGCGTATAGTAGTCCGAGTGCAACGGCGACCCGCTCGGCACCGTCTCCAGCACATGTTCGAACCCGGTCATCTCGTTCTGGTTGAACGAGTAGCGGATGTAGCCCGCCTCTTCCCCGAGAAACCCGAGGGTTGCGATGCCGTAGAGAACAATCAGCACGACGAGAACAGCCCCGACCCGTCCCGGCGACATGTTCATGGCGATGAGGTATCGGGCGAGGATGTATATGCCGACACCCGTTGCCACGGCAAGAATCGGCAGAAACAGGATCGCAAACCGGTCGATCCGGAGTATCGAAACCGCCTGGAAGATCACCGTAAGGACGCCCGGCACATTCAGGATGATCGCCATCAACCCCGTTATGCCGAAGACGATCGAGTACTTCGGCTGCTGCTTCCATATGAGATAGACCGCCCCGATCAACGAGAAAAACACGACAAAGAGAGTATCGACCTGGTTGAGCAGAAACGTCCAGCCCTCATGCACCGCCTCGGTGAGGACGATGTTCTGATACAGGGACAGATCTGCGCGTGGGAAGAGATCGTCTATGAACGGGTAGGCTATGAAGAGCCAGTACCAGGCGAGCAGGGAGACGGCAACCATCAGGAAGGCCGGACTGATGTACCTTCGCTCACCGGCAACCCGTTCGAGGAGAAATAAGATCCCGAGCAGGATGATGATCATGGGCATGGAGACCTGATGCGTCAGGAGGATAAAGACGACCGCAACCACGGCAAGGCCCCTCCTCGCGACCGGCCTCGTGACCGCACTCCCTGCTCCGGCTTTCGCACCGCCCATCGAATAGAGCAGGTAGAGGAGGATGAGAAACCCGACATATGCCATGGTTCTCGTCACCATATAGGTGCCGTAGTATATGACGTCGGCATTCACCACATAGAAAAGAGCGACCAGAAGGGCGATCTGCTCGTTTTTGAATACGTAGTTGACCAGCAGGTACAGGAACAGAACCGTCGAGGAGAATACGAGACCGGTGACGACGAAGAGGGAGGTCTGGAGATCCAGGCCGAGCATGTGCGAAGATACGGCTACAAACACGTGGTACAGGGGAAAGTAGGTGTATGTCCCGAGTTCGCCCGGGATAACATGTCCCGACAGATAGGTGATGGTGGCCATATACCCGTGCGGCATGATATCGGTCGTCCCGAAGTACAGGGCCGGCCGCAGGGTGTAACTGTAGATCGTGGCCACCAGGGTGAGCATGATTTCAAAGAGCACCACTGCCGGCCCTGGCCGTGAAGACAGTATCTGGATGAGGATTACGGCGTACAGGAAGGGCACCGTGAGCAGGCCCCACCCGGAATCGGCCGGTGTCAGAAGAAGGGCCGGGATGGTGAGCGTGTACAGTATCAGGAAGAGTTTCAGGGATGCCGAAGGGTTGTACGAAAAGAACACCGGCCGGGCCGCGAGATCGATATCCTCTCGTTTAATTGCCAGGAATGCAAACGATCCGATGATCGCCGGGATCGCCAGGATCGAACCGTCGATAAGGTAACTTACCCTGTCGATCAGGATGCAGAGGATACAGCCTGCGATATAGGTGGACAACACCAGGTACGGGAACACATCTGCGAGTTTCTCGAGCAATCGATTTTTCATTCCGGACCCTGCCCCCACCCATGACGCCCCTCGTTCGCTGCTCAACCCTAATAAAGGTGAGCTTGCTGTCTCCGGTGAATCGGGAATGCCGGTGTTCCGCCCCCTTCTCCGCGGAGTGCGGCGATATCGGCATGCCCCCGGTTCAGGGACAGAGCGGGGTGCTCTCGCGGCGGTTCAGTAATACTCGATCGGGCCCGATGCCGAGAGGTCTCCGTTCGGCCCGATCAGGTTGTCCGTTACGAAGACATTTCCCTCCCCTCCCGTCTGCCAGACCGGTGGCGCCAGGTCGTAGTTGAACCGGTTGTGGTCGATGTACGCCCCGTCGCGGGGGACGCCCCGGATAGCAACCGGGAATGCGTTCAGGGGGCCGGTGGCCATGAACGTGTTGTGGTGGATCCGGATAGTATCTCCTGCGATTGTGCCGGACCCGGACACGGTTCCATGCATGTCGAAGTTGTGAGGCGACGTCGAGACCCAGTTCGGGCCGCAGATGTTGTAGCGTGCCTCGTAGCCGTCCCCGGCGACCCCGCTTCCGGCGATCGCATGCCGGCAGTAGTCGAAGTAGTTCGCCTCGATCAGGCTCACCGCCCCGCCGGAGACCACGACACCGTATCCAAGACCTTTCATCTGGCAGTGGTGGATGTAATTGTGGTGGATGTACCCGCCGATCTTCATATCCGATCCGCCGGTGCCGGCGATACCGATTGCAGCGCCGCTCCAGCCCAGGATCTCACAGTTGTCGACCTCGAGGTTCCGGTAGGCCGAATAGATCCCGAGACCCGGATGACGAAGCCTTCTGGTCGTCATATCCGGCCCTTCCAGGCGGACCCCGGTGATCCTCACGTGCTCTCCTCCGGCGATGAGTGCGACCGGGCTGCCGGAGTCTGTCGCTCCCTGGAAAATCGTCCCGCCCGGGGAGAGGGGGTATTCCTCTCCATCGGGATCGTCCGCGATCGAGAGGTACATCCCTCCCGATGCCGTGTCGTCCGGGTTCGCCTCCATCAGGGCGGAGAGTTCCCCGGATTCCGCCTCCATCCTGGCCTGCACCTCTCCCGTCTGCCCGGCAGCATCGGGGAGGTAGTCCGCATCGGCGGTAACGAGGATCTCATCGACGTTCAAATCGTCCTCGCGCCAGTGGATGGTCAGGTTGTGCCGGCCGCCGGAGAGGTAGTGGCCCCCTCCACTGTTCCAGTGCCAGTCGGAACCGTGTTCGATATCCCACCGCCAGGTTCCTTCCCCGTCTATCGAGACCCAGATGGGGCTGCTCTTCTCGCCGGGCGCCGACGCACGGACCCAGAAGAAATACTCGTCCGGCTCCTCGATCTCGAACGGATATACCGCCGATCCGGCCGTACTCCTCTCTCCCCGGTTGCCGGCGAGCGTCACGCCTCCCGGGATGGTTACCCCGCCCGGGATGTCTGTAAGGTCGATCAGGGCCATCTCGTCGATATGGACGACGTCTCCGTCTTTCGCGCTCGAAAGAGCCGAAAGCAGTTCGTCCGTGGTTGCAACGATGGTGTCCTCCTCCGGGTCGGGCGTCGCGACTCCTTCGCCGTAGCCTTCGCCTCCTCCGACGGGACTGCCCGTGGGATTCGATTCGGCGCCGAATGCCTGATCGCCATCGGCATGGGCGGTCGCCATATCCCGAAGATCCGCAAAAGGACTGGAAAAAGCCGAATCAGGCGAACCTACCCCGCCCTGTCCTCCGGAAAGGGTTTCGATGGCCGCCGGGATGACCAGGGCTGCATAGAGCACAAGCAGAGCAACGAGAACCACTTCTTTGGAACGCACGCGATCTCCGTTCTGGTTCCCGTAAGTCTAATAAACTTTGTCTTACGGGGGTGAGGGGGACGGAGTGGAATGCCTTGCCCTTCAGCGGGGGTAGTTCACCGCAGGCAAATCTCGTTCGCCAGCCGGATTACATAAGCGGTTTCAACGTGTCAAGAACAGAGATGGGTTGAAGAAACTTCCCCGGCTGTGGGAAAGGAGGGGTGCCGGAGAGTTGCTTCCGGCCCAATCCTCCGACTCTTCCCGTTCAGTAGTACTTGATCGGACCCGATGTGGAGAGAACCCCGTTCGCGCCGATCAGGTTGTTCGTCATGCTGATGCCGCTTGTTCCGCCGGTCTGCCAGACGGGGGCATCCCTGGTGAAGTAGAACCAGTTGTGGTCGATGTACGCACCGTCACGGGGAACGCCCCGGATGGCAATGCACGTCGGCATCTGCGAGGTTGTACCCAGGAACGTGTTGTGGTGAATCTTGATCGTGTCCCCTGCGATCGTGGTGGAACCGGATGTGGTTCCATGCATGTCGAAGTTGTGGGGCGACGTCGAGATCCAGTTCGGGCCGCAGATGTTGTAGCGTGCCTCGTAGCCGTCTCCGGCCATCCCGGCACCGGTGATGGCGTGCCGGCAGTAGTCGAAGTAGTTCGCCTCGATGAGAGCTACACCGCCGCTGGATAAGCAGATGCCGTACCCGAGACCTGCTACCTGGTTGTGGTGGATGTAGTTGTGGTGGATGTACGCGCCGGTCTTCATGTCGGATCCGCCGGTCCCGGCGATGCCGATTGCAGCATTGCCCCAGCCGAAGATCTCGCAGTTGTCCACCTCGAGATTCCGGTAGGAGGTGTAAATGCCGACATTCGTCGAACCTGATGAACTGGTGTCCTTCTGCGGCCCTTCGAGACGAAGGCCGCTGATCCTCACGTTCTGGCCGCCGATCGTAAACAGCCTGGATCCGGCAGACGTCTGATAGATCCGGCCGCCGTCCGATCCGTCCTCGCCACGGTTGCTCGCGAGGGTGACCCCGGCCCGTATCGTGGAGGTCCGGCCGCTCATGTCGATGTTGGCGTTCTCCTCGACCCAGATGATGTCGCCGGACTGCGCCGAGTTGAGGGCGTTCACGAGTTCGCTCGTCGTGTCGACGATGAAGTCTGCGCTGCTCCGGCTGACGATGTTCTTATAGCCGTCGCCTCCCCCGATCGGGTTTCCGGTCGGGTTGGCATCCGCTCCGTAGGCGCTCTGACCCGGCGTCGGTGTTGGCGTCGGCGTCTTCGTGGGCGTCGGTGTCGGGGTTACGGTGGGCGTTGGCGTCGGGGCCGCCGCGGTCACCGTCATCGTCTTCGTGAGCACGTTGTTGTCCTCGTTGCTCTCCGTCATGCGGTCAACGTCGTCGACCGTTGCGGTGACGGTGTGCGTGCCTGCGACCGCGGTCCAGGTTGCACCGGCGACGCCGCCGTTCGCGGTCAGGGTGACCGATGCCCCGGGAGCGACGGATGCCGTGTGGCTGTCCGACCAGACCGCGGAACCGAGGTTCCCGTCCGCCGTGAAGGCCACGCCGTGGATCACGCCTGCGGGTGTTGCACCGGTGCCCTGATTCCGGATCGTCGCCTTCATCGTGATTGCATCACCCGGTGCCGGGCTTGCCGGTGTCCAGGAGACGTCGGTCACGACGAGATCGGGTGTTCCCGGTGTTGGCGTCGCGGTAGGTGTCGGGGCCGCCGCAGTCACCGTCATCGTCTTCGTGAGCACGTTGTTGTCCTCGTTGCTCTCCGTCATGCGGTCGACGTCGTCGACCGTTGCGGTGACGGTGTGCGTGCCTGCGACCGCGGTCCAGGTTGCACCGGCAACGCCGCCGTTCGCGGTCACCGTAACCCATTCGCCCGGGGCGATGGATGCCGCGTGGCTGTCCGACCAGACCGCGGAACCGAGGTTCCCGTCCGCCGTGAAGGCCACGCCGTGGATCACGCCTGCGGGTGTTGCACCGGTGCCCTGATTCCGGATCGTCGCCTTCATCGTGATTGCATCACCCGGTGCCGGGCTTGCCGGTGTCCAGGAGACGTCGGTCACGACGAGATCGGGTGTTCCCGGCGTGGGCGTCGCGGTAGGCGTCGGTGTGGGTGTCGGTGTCGGGGTTGGATTGGATACCCCGATCTCGATAGGGCTCTGCAGGGCGTAGGTTCCTGCCTGAAGGACCACGGTACCGTCACCGACGGCCTGTACGGCAGTCTGGACGACCTTGCTGTCATCCGTTCCCGCTGTTCCGCTGCTGATCACCTGGCCGTTGCTGTCTTCTGCGATGATTGTCGTGCCGTCGGTGTACACAACGATGTCGTAGGTACCCTCCGAGAGCACTTCACTTTGCGCGGCCTGTGCCGGTGCAGCGAGTGCGAGCACCATGCACAGGGCTATCGCAAGAAATAGGGGTTTCTTCATGCGTAATCTCCTAGAGCCGCCTCGGGAGGACCCCTTCTGGCCTCCCGGCAAGCAGGTGAGGGTGGATCCCTCAAAATTAATTTATTACTCTGATATATATACTAATTGGTCTTTAAAACACTCAAAATATGCCTTAATAAAGCCATTGTTGATTATAATCTCACAAATTCCAATTAACTCTAATTAAAAATATTGTTGCTTCGATAGATAAAATTATATATGAAATTCTTATTTTAGTGTCCCCCCTCCTCTGCGGGTTGATGGCGCGATGCGCTCTCCCGCGAGAATGCGAGCGCGGATGTTGAGGTTAAACCGGTCCTTTGCGCGATCCATACTCTCTGTGCACACTACGAACTTCGGTTGCAGCCGGCGGGCAGGTGCTCAATTCGATGCCCCCGGCGCCGCCGGCGTCGGGACAACGTGATCCGGCGCGCAGGGGGAGGCACCGCACCAGATCCGTGATTACGCTCGCGGTGAGATGAAAAATAGCCGTAAAGCCGGGAGATGCGTCCTCTTACTGGGCGCAGACGTCTGCATACGATAGAGTTTCCGTAACCCGGTGCCCCCGGATCGATGATCACTGGACTGCCGCACCGGTTCGCAAAAATCCCGGCAACCCGTAACGATGCCGTGCAACGCCCCGGTCACCTCCGGCCACGTTCGTGGGGTTTAACCCCCGGTGCCCCTGTCGAAGCACTCCCCGGCCGCGTTCTCCGGTTCCGCAACGCAAGATATGCCCCGGAGGGGATATGCGCGAGAATCAGTGCCCGCCATTTGGATCTCCAGAGAAGCCGCGTTCTGCAACCCTTTAAGTTGCTTCTCGCGAGGTCGGGCCTGCCTGCTTCGAGGTTGCGGCATGCTATCTGGATCTGCCTGGATGCGACGAACTCGAGAACGCTCTCTCTCAACTCCGGCGGCACCTCCCCCGCCTGCAGCGCGTTCTGTGCGGAGGCTACGAAGGCATGCTCCCGGATCGGCTCTTTCCTGTTGCAGGCTCTATTCGATGCTTCCGTATGGTAGATCCCCTTTCCGTCCCAGGTGAACGCGATGGGATATTTCAGGGCAATCCGTCCCCACAGGTCCACGTCTTCGCCATACCATGCGCCGGTATAAAACCCCTCCATCTCGTTCAGGACGCGCCTCGGGACGGCGACGATCGACGACGAGATCGGCGGGCTGCCGAGGATGGCGTCCCTGAAGTAGCTCGAGAGCAGCCCCTCCCATGGCTCCGGGGGAATGGCGGCACTGTATGACGGCGTCCGGATCGTCGACGCATTCTCCTGCAAGAGGTATGCCGTCCCGTACGCTCCCGCCTGCGGACACTTATCCCGCAGTTGTAGCAGGGCTTCAAGATGCCGCGGCGTCCATTCGTCGTCCGCATCCAGAAACGCAACCAGTTCACCCCGGGCTGCGTCGATCCCCCGGTTTCTCGCCGCTGACACCCCCCGGTTCTCCTGCCGGATCAGCCGGATCCGCGGGTCGCCGAACCCCCCGACCATCTCCGCCCCGCCGTCGGTGGAACCGTCGTCCACCACGATCACCTCGAAGTCCCGGACGGTCTGTGCGAGGACCGAGTTCAGGGCCCGGACGATGTAGGGACCTTT
This sequence comes from Methanoculleus sediminis, assembly GCF_001017125.1. Taxonomy (GTDB): domain Archaea; phylum Halobacteriota; class Methanomicrobia; order Methanomicrobiales; family Methanoculleaceae; genus Methanoculleus; species Methanoculleus sediminis. The sequence continues at coordinate 504,538 of NZ_JXOJ01000001.1, forward strand.
GTTGTAGAGGGGGATGACGACCGAAACACCCGGCACCACCGTCCCGCCCTCTCGATCCCCTTCCGTGGAGCACTCGCGGGCATACTCCGAACCGGTGCTATTGCTTTGGGGTGTTTCAGACGCCGGCCGGTCTCCGGCATCCCGGGCGCGTGCGGGCATTCATGCCCGGGGTAATATGTTACTATTAAAATATTCCGGGAACCGGGTGGAGCAGGGCTCATAGTGTCAGAATATGGCTCGTTTCTCGTCCTGATCCCGGCGGGCACCTCGCCGCATCATGTGGATCCGGGTGCAGCTCGCCGCCTCACGCGAAGGAGCACTCGAGTTTGTCACTCCGCCCGCACATTCGCCCCGGAGTTCCTTGCCCGCGTCAGGAGCACCGACCCTCCCCGGTCACCGAGCACCTCCTTCGCCGCCCGGGCCACGTCCTGCATGCTGGAATCCCCGACTGCGTAGACCGTCGGCCCGAACGAACTCAGACCCGCTCCGGCGGCCCCGGCCTGCACCGTCGCCTCGAGGAGCGAGGAGACGACCGGGTGCTGCAGGCCCACCTCGACCTTCTTGAACCCGAGCGACTGCGTCCGGTTGATCGCCGAACCGAAGAGGTCGAGGTCGTGCTCGACGAGGCCCGGGATCATCCGCATGAGCACCTCATGACAGACCTCCCGGACTTCGTCGAGCGGCACCGGGCAGTGGGTGCGGAAGATATCGACCTCCCTTCCCCCGTGCGCCCCTGCGCTTACCTCCGGCGTGACGAGCAGGATGCGCCAGTCCTCCGGGAACCGGTGCCGGGCGAGAACCGGCGGGGGCGCGACGCCCCGCGACGCCGCCGACGGGCGGAAATCGTCCTTGCCCCCCGGAGAGCAGAACCGGTGCCCGCCGTCCAGAATGAACCCGCCCTGCTCGAACGCCGCCGTACCGATGCCGGACGTCCCGCCGCGCCCGACAGCCTTCGCGAGATCGCATACGGAGACGTCCCGCTCGTAAAGCCGGCAGAGGGCGGCGGCCGTGGCGAGAGCGACCTGCGTCCCGCTCCCGAGCCCGGCGTGCTGCCGTGCAGCGGCGTGGAGGGCAATCTCCGCACCCCCGGGAAGTCCGAGCGTCTCCTTCGCCGTCCGGGCCGCATCGGCAACCCTCTTGCGCGACTCCTCGTCGCCGCCGCGAACCTCGATCCCGGAGGCTTTCCGTGCATCGAGCACGCACCCCGGCTCGTCGAGGGTGACCCCGACCCCGCCGTCCACCCTGCCCGAGGCGCCGTTCATGTCGAGCAGGGTGATGTGGATCCTGGACGGAGCATCGACGAGCACCCTGATCTCGTCGGTGAACGCCGTGCAGGGGAAGATCTCCTCGATGGCGATCAGCGGCTCTTCGTGGTGGATGATCCGGTACTTCCGCGAGAGCATCGGTTCGCACCGGTGGACGTTGAACGTCCGGGCAAGGTTCGCACCGGCACGGACGACGCGGGCGTCGGTGATCTCCCGGCGTGACTCTATCCTGTGGCGGCGGAGAATCCTCCCTATCGGGATATCGGCCTGCATGAGGTCCTGCCTGAACTCAGGTGCAAGCCGCCGGAGCGGGGTGCAGGAGACCGCATAGATGAGCACTTCTCCCGTTACGCCGTCTTTCAGTTCAACGACGCGGTAGTTGACCTCGTCGCCCTGCTCGATATCGAGTGCCGCCGCCGCCTCGGTATCGGCGCCGACGACGTCCTGCACCAGGGTGGTGATGGTGACGGGATGGCCGGTCGCCATCTCGAGCAGGCCGGTCACCGACCCGTCGGTCCCGATGAGAACCTTCTGCAGCGGGGAGAGCCTTCCCACGCCCTGCTCGATCTCCCGTATCTTCTCGACGATGCTGTCTGCCGTCAGGGGTTCCATGTCCTTGGGTAGCGTTGTACATGGAGACTACAAAAAGGTGGTGCCGGAAAATCCGGTCATCTCAGGGGCGGTTCACGGCGAAAAGAACCGGGAAAGGAAGTCGGGAGCCTCTATGAGCCCGAACGAGCCCCCTTTCGCCTCGCGCTCGGAGAACGCGGAGACATCGTCCCTTCCTTTCCCGAGCACCGCGAACGGCACCGGGTCTGCCGTGTGGGTCTTACACCGGATCGGCGTCGGGTGGTCGGGGAGAACCGCGACGGCCGTATCCGGGCGGTCGAGGACGATCCCGATCGCCTCGTCGAGCCGCTCGATCGCCCGCACCTTCTCCTCCACGCTCCCCATGTGCCCGGCCTCGTCGGGGGCCTCGACGTGCATGTAGACGAAGTCGAGGCGGTCGAGGGCGTCGACCGCGTACCGGGCCTTCGCCTCGTAGTCGGTGTCGATGAACCCGGTGGCGCCGGGGACGTGGATCACCTCCATCCCGGCAAGGCGGGCGATGCCGGCGAGGAGGTCGACCGCGGAGATCACTCCCCCGGCAAGACCGTACTTCTCGCGGAAGGGTGCGATGGACGGCCTCTTCCCGCCGCTCCACGGCCAGATATCGGTTGCAGCGGTCTTTCCCTCCTCGAGGCGGCGCCGGTTGACCGGGTGGTCGGCAAAGACCTCCCGTGACCGTTCCATGCAGTCGAGGAGGCGTTCGGCGTCGTCTCCGCGCGGGAGGAACTCCGTGACCGGCTGGCCGACGATGTCGTGGGGCGGGGTGGTGACGGCGCCGCGCGCGCGGGGAACGGTCATCAGGTTCCGGTAACTGATCCCCGGGTGGACCCGGACGCCGTCGAGCGCGGCAGAGAGGTCGCGGAGGAGCTCGGCGCCTTCGGCGCTCGAGATGTGCCCGGCGTTGAAGTCCTCCATCACGCCACTGTGGATCGCGACCAGGTTGCACCGGTAGGCCATCTCGCCGTCCCGGAGGGAGATGCCCATGCTGGCCGCCTCGAGCGGCCCCCTCCCGGTATAGGAGGTGCGGGGGTCGTAGCCCAGGATCGAGAGGTTCGCGACGTCGCTCCCCGGCTCGAATCCGTCCGGCACCGTCCGGAGCATCCCGCACCGCCCCTCGCGGGCGATCCTGTCCATATTCGGTATCTCTGCGTATTCGAGGGGTGTCCTGCCCCCCAGTTCGGCAAGCGGCTCGTCCGCCATGCCGTCCCCGAGAATGATGATGTATTTCATGTGAATCCTTGTGAGTCCCGATAGTGAACTGTTTCACCTATTTTGTTGTCCTGGTACGTGGAGAACTGCCATCTCACGCGAAGCCGCGAAGTGCGACGTTCCGTTGGAACGGAGCAAGAGCACCGTTAGGTGCGAAGGACGCGAAAGGAGGGCGTAACAATCCCACGGACTTCGCGGCTTCGCGTTCTTCGCGTGAGGCGACGTTGCGTGAAATTTTAAGTGCAGTGGTCCAACAGCGCCCGAAACACCGACCCGGATGCAATTCCCTGGATGTGCCCCCTACCCGAGCATGGCGCGGACCGCTGTCCGGACGCTCTCTTCCGAGGTTGTCCCGCACCGCCACCCGAGACCCTTGAGTTTATCGACCGAGAGCTGCATCTTCGGGACGTCGCCGACCCAGCCGCGCGCTCCGCCGGTGAACCGGTAGCGGACGCCGGAGAGACCCATCTCCTCCGTGACGATATCGGCGATCCTGACGACGTCGATCCAGTCCTCGGAGCCGATGTTGAAGGTGTTCACCGGGTCGCGCGAGTGCTCGATCCCGAACTGCACGGCCCGGACGCACTCCCCGACCTCCAGGTAGGACTTCGTCTGCCTGCCGTCGCCGAGGATCTCGAGTTCCTGCGGGTTCTCGCGGAGTTTGCGGATGAAGTCGGAGATGACGCCGTGCCCGCTCCGCTCGCCGATGATGTTTGCGAACCGGTAGACCCAGGACGTCATCTCAAACGAGTGGCAGTACGACGATATGAGGGCCTCGCAGGCAAGTTTCGTCGCGCCGTAGACGGATATCGGTTCGAGCGGGGTGTAGGTCTCCGGCGTGGGGATGACGGCGGCATCGCCGTAGACGGTCGAGGTCGAGGTGAAGACGAGTTCCGGCACGCCGTGCGCCCGCATCGCCTCGAGCACCCGGTGCGTCGCAACGATATTATTCCTGATCTGGGAGTCCGGGGTCACGGCGCTCTGCCGGACGTCGGGGTCTGCGGCGATATGGTAGACCCGGTCTGCGCCGGAAAACCGTTCCTGCCACCCGTCGTCGAGCAGGTTCTGCCTGACGAAGGCGACCCGCCCGCCCGCTGTGTGGTGTGCGAGGTTCGTCTCGGTGCCCGCACTGCAGTCGTCGATGACCAGCACGTCGTCTCCCGCCGCGACCAGCGCGTCGACGACGTGCGAACCGATGAAACCGGCACCGCCCGTTACGATACAGAACATCATAGAGTAATCTTCCTCTCACGCTATAGGATTTACTTATGGGTGGAGCGGGGGAGTCCGACCCGGAGAAAAGTTAATGCCCGCATGCGGCCCACTCCACGATACGGTACCTTCGTTCGGGGCAGATTTTTCATGATTGCCCCCGACATATGATGAATCACAAGGAGTTGTCCGATTGAGAGAGGCATGCACCTGTTGCGGGTTCGACCGGCTTTTAGTCGCCGTCAGCCTGCGGAGCCGAATTTCTGTGTTCGTCGATACCCGGAACGGAGCCGGAAGATGAGCCTGCGCCCGGACAGTATACGGGAGCACGCGGGGATCTATCTCCGCGGTCTCGCGATGGGGGCCTGCGATATCATCCCCGGCGTCTCGGGAGGGACGATCGCCCTCATCACCGGGATCTACGAGCGGCTGGTCGGGGCCATCGGCAGTGTCGACCCTGCCTCGGTAAAACACCTTGCGAGAGGGGATTTTTCCTCTCTCCGGGCGGATCTCGAGAAGATCGACATCCCGTTCCTCGTCGTCCTCCTTGCCGGTATCGGCACCGCCTTCCTCCTGATGTCCCGCGTGATCCTCTCCCTCCTCGCCGACCACGCGGTGGAGACCTACGCCTTCTTCCTCGGCCTCATCATCGCCTCTGCGGTAGCCATATTCCTTGAGATCCGCTCCCCGAACGCCGGTACCCTCGCCTTCCTCGCCGTCGGGACCGGCGCCGGCTACCTCCTCGGGGGCCTCGGGAACATCGATCTCGGCCACTCCCTGCCGGTTCTCTTCCTCACCGGGATGGCGGCGCTCTGCGCCATGATCCTCCCCGGGATATCGGGAGCCTACATCACCCTCGTCCTCAATCAGTACGAGTTCATGCTTGCGGCGCTCCGGGGGTTCCTGCTTCCCGAGATCCTGGCCTACGTCGCCGGCGGTGTTACGGGCCTCCTCCTCTTCACGAAAGCCCTCAAGTACCTCCTTGCGACCTACCACGGGCCGATGCTCGCTCTGCTCACCGGCCTGATGCTCGGTTCGGCGAGGATGCTCTGGGAAAAGGGTGCTGCGGCCGGGGATATGCTCTCCGGCGGCTGGATATTCTTCCTTGTCGGTCTTGCCGTCGTCGGCGCGGTCGAGTACTTAAAGAGGCGTTACCAGGCCGGCACGGCCTGATCTACGCCTTTCCGCATGGAGCGATCCGAAAACTTACTTCCTCCTCCGGGTGCAACGGGATATATCATGTTCATCGGCATCGATCACGGCACCACCGCGATGCGCTTCTCAAGCGGGGATGCGGAGTTCAAGATCTCCCGGGAAGAGGCGAGAGACTTCTCGGCCGGCGATCTTGCCCGCCTCGCTCCGCTCGACGAGATCGAGGGCATTGCCGTCTGCTACTCGATGGGCGACGGCATCTCGGCCGTAACCGATATCAGAAACGTCGAGAACCGCGGCGTCATCTCACGGGAGGGCGCCGGCAAACACATCGGCGGCGGCACCCGGGTCTTCGATGCGATCAGGGAGAGCGGTCTTCCCGCCGTCGTCATCCCCGGGCTGCACCGCGGATCCCCGACCGACCCGCGGTTCAAGGCCTACTCCCACCAGACGAGTCCCGAGAAGATCGGGATCCTGTACGAGGTCGTGCACGACCTCGGGGGCGATGTCGTGGTCTGCGACGCGAGTTCGAACACCGTCACCCTCCTCGTGACCGGGGGGCGTATCACCGGCGCGTTCGATGCCTGCGTCTTCGCGCCCGGCACCCGGCACGGCGCTCTCGACGTGGATGCCATCCGCCGGATCGACCGGGGCGAGTCGACGGCGAACGACGCTTTTCTCCATGCGGGCGTGAACTACACGGTTCCCCCCGATCTGCGGACGGAGACGATGGCCATGTTTGCCGCGATGGAGTGCGCCTCGATGCTCCTCCTCAATCCCGGTGCGAAGGTCGCCCTCGCCGGCACCATGGCTCCCGCCATCGCGCCGCGGGTAAAGGAATTCCTCTCCCGCAACGTCACCGTCTACGATGAGTGGTGCGCCTCCCGGGGGCTCGCCCGGATCGCCCGCGACGTATTCTCGGGAGCAACCGATATCCTCGGACTCGCGGTTGAGCGGTAGCCCCGCCCGGGCAAACCGGCGGGCAGCGCCCCTCCGGTTTCGTACTCTTTTAAGTGGTGCCGGGTAGTATAGTGGAGTAAATTAAGGAGAGGCCGGAACCATGCAGCCGGATTGCCCCAGTATCGCCGATCTCATGCTCCTGATGACGTCACGTCTTGAAGAGACGGCGCGCACGATAGACCAGGAGAATGCCGGCCGGTTTCTCGAAGAGATCCTCAACGCAAAACGGATATACCTTGCCGGGGCCGGACGCTCCGGCCTTGTCGCGCGGGCGTTTGCCCAGCGGTTGATGCATCTCGGGTTCGAGAGTTACGTCATCGGCGAGACGATCACGCCCGCGTTCGGCCCGGAAGACGTGCTCGTTGCGTTCTCGGGCTCGGGCGAGACCCAGTCGGTCGTGGACGCGTGCGAGACCGCCCGGGAGATCGGGGGAACGATCTGTCTCGTCACCTCGACGGCCGACTCGCATATCGGCCGCATGGCCGACTGCATCGTCGAGATCGGGAACAACCGGCTCAAAGATGCGGATATCCCGCGAGACTTCGAGATCCGCCAGCTCACCGGACAGTATCGGTCGGTCTCCGGTTCGTTCGCCCCTCTCGGAACGCTCTTCGAGACCGCTGCGCTGGTCTTTTCGGACGCGATCGTCTCGGCCCTGATGGAAGTGCGGCACTGCACCGCCGAGGAACTCAAAAGCCGCCTTGCAAACGTCCAGTGAACGGCGGGAGTCTTCGGGCCTCCGCTCCCCCTCTCCCGGCACCGGCAATAATTATGTCCTCTGGGGGGCAACAGATGTTTTGGCACGTTCACGGCTCCGGCGCGCCCTGTTGGTGCCGGGTATTTATATTATTAATCATTAAGATTTAAAGGGGGTTTTTGTTTGAGAGAGTTACGCATTCACGGCAGGGGTGGTCAGGGTTCCGTGACCGCCGCCGAACTCATTGCTTACGCGGCATTTGAGGGCGGTGTCTTTTCCCAGGCATTCCCGGCCTTCGGTGTGGAACGCCGGGGCGCCCCGGTTCAGGCGTTCGTCCGGTTCAGCGACGAGAAGATACGGCTGCGCAGCCAGATCTATGAACCCGATTACATCATCGTGCAGGATCCTACCCTGATCGGAGATGTCGACGTCTTCAACGGTATGAAAGCGGGTGGGATTGCCATCGTCAACACCGAGAAATCCGACTTCGATTCCGGTGTTCCGGAGGGCGTGAAGGTCTACACCATCGATGCGACCACCATCGCGCTCGAAGAACTCGGTGTGCCCATCACCAATACAACCCTGATGGGCGCGTTCGCCGCAGCCACCGGAGAGATCGGACTTGAGCCGCTCGAGCACGCGCTACGGAGCCGGTTCTCCGGGAGCATGGCCGACAAAAACGTCAGGGCGGCAGAGCGCGCGTACAACCAGATCGGGGGTGCCGCATAATGGCGCTGCGGGTCGGCTGCGCCGCAGCTCCCGGGAGGGCGCTCGAGAACAAGACCGGCGCCTGGCGGGTCTTCAAACCGGTCTTTGATCCCGAGAACTGCACGAAGTGCGGCATGTGCGCCATGGTCTGCCCGGAAGGGTGCGTCCGCGAGACGGAGGAAGGCACGTTCGAGCCTGATCTCGACTACTGCAAGGGCTGCGGCATTTGCGTGGAGATCTGCCCGAAGAAAGGCATCAGGATGGAGAAGGAGGAGAAATAATGCTGGAATTTATGGAAGGATCGCATGCGGTGGCCGAGATCGTGAAGCGCTGCCGCCCGCAGGTGATCGCAGCCTATCCCATCACGCCGCAGACGCACATCGTCGAAGACCTTGCCCAGATGGTGGCGAACTGCGAGATCGATGCCGAGTACATCACGGTCGAGAGCGAGTTTTCGGCCCTTTCCGCCTGCCTCGGTGCGAGTGCGGCGGGCTCCCGGGTCTATTCGGCGACGACGTCCCAGGGACTTGCCCTGATGTTCGAGGTCTGCTTCAACGCGGCGGGGATGCGCCAGCCGATCGTGATGACGATCGCGAACCGCTCTCTCGGTGCGCCGCTCTCGATCTGGAACGACCAGCAGGACTCGATATCCCTGCGCGACTCCGGGTGGCTGCAGTTCTACGCGGAGGACAACCAGGAGACCGCCGATCTCCACATGATCGCTTACAAAGTCTGTGAAGACCACGACATCCTCCTCCCGGCATTCGTCTGCTTCGACGGGTTCATCCTCACGCACACCTTCGAGCCTGTCGCCCTCCCAACCCAGGAGGAGGTGGACGCCTACCTGCCGGCCTTTAACCCGTACCAGCGGCTGGACGCTGCAAATCCCCTGAGTCTCGGGATGTATGCGACGCCCGAGTACTACATGGAGTTCCGCTACGAAGTCGACCGGGCGATGCAGCGTGCCAAACAGGCGTTCGTCAAAGCCGGGCGTGAGTTCGGCGAACAGTTCGACAGGGACTACTCCGCGCTCGTAGAGGGCTACCGGCTCGAAGACGCCGATACCGCGCTCGTCGCCATGGGCTCCATCTGCGGCACCGCAAAGGACGCCATCGACGAGATGCGCGAGCACGGCCGAAAGGTCGGGCTCCTGAAGATCCGGACGTACCGGCCGTTCCCGGCCCCGGAGATCGCGGATGCCTTGAAGGGCGTCTCGACGGTGGCGGTGCTCGACAAGAACATCTCACTCGGCAACGGCGGAGCGGTCGGCACCGAGGTGAAAGCGGCGCTCTACGGCTCCGGCATATCCGTATACGACTACATCATCGCTCTCGGCGGGCGCGACGTGCGGAAGAGGGATATCGCCGCAGTCGTCGATCTCGCCGAGAAGGGGAAAGGAGATATCTTCTATGGACTACGGACGGAGGTGCTCTGAATGGCCGAAGTAGAAGAAGGATGCGAACTCTTCTCGGCCGGGCACCGGGCGTGCGGAGGCTGCGGCCCGGCGCTTGCGGCCCGGCTTCTCCTCAAGGCGACCGGGAAGAACGCCATCCTGGTAGCATCGACCGGCTGCATGGAGGTCTTCTCCACGCCTTACCCGGAGACCGCCTGGGGAGTCCCCTGGATCCACTCGCTCTTCGAGAACGCCGCGGCGGTTGCCTCCGGCATCGAGGCTTCGCTGAAGAGGCAGGGGCGCAGCGAGAAGGTTCTCTGCGTCTGCGGCGACGGAGCCACGTTCGATATCGGGGTGCTCTGCATCAGCGGCGCCTTCGAGCGTGGCCACGACATCACCTACATCTGCTACGACAACGAGGCCTACATGAACACGGGCATCCAGCGGTCGGGCGCGACGCCCTACGGTGCAAGCACCACGACGAGCCCGGCAGGTAAGTGCTCCCTTGGAAACCTGCACAAAAAGAAGGATATGCCCGCGATCCTCGCGGCTCACGGTGCACCCTACGTCGCGACCGCCTCGATCGCCTATCCAAACGACTTCGTCAAGAAGGTCGAGCGGGCGATCAACACCCCCGGGCCCTGCTACATCCAGGTGCACACTCCCTGCTGCACAGGATGGGGCTTTGAGGCCGGCGAGACGCTCAACATGGCCAAACTCGCCATCGAAACCGGTCTCTGGGTGAACTACGAGCTGGTCGACGGCGTGGTAGAGAAGGCAAAGAAGGTACGGCGCAAACCCGTCGAGGAGTATCTTGAAAAGCAGAAGCGCTTCCGTCACCTCTTCAAGCCTGCCCGGCAGGACGACATGATCGCGAGCATCCAGGCGGTCGCCGACGCGAATGCCGAGCGGTTCGGGATCGACATCAAACGAAAAGAATCGTCAGAATAAAGTACATCCCGAAGAGAACCATGGCGAGTCCGCTCGCCTGCACCACTTTTTTGTAATGGGGGCCGAGAACGTTCGCTCCCCGCGAGACTGCAAAGGCAAGGAGCCCGAGCCAGACGATGTCCGCGCCGATATGCCCGACGTAGAACTCGACGAACGACGGGTGGAGCGCGAGGAACCCGACGCCGAACGTGAGCCACCAGACCCACCAGTAGGGGTTGCCGAGCGTGCAGGCCAGCCCGAAGGCAACGGGCGTCTTCGTCTCCCCGGTCGCGGCGACGGTCTCTCCCGCACGGAGGAACTGCATCGTGCCGAGTGCGACGAGCACGCCCGAGCCGAGAAGGGCAATGAGGTTGATGTACGGAACGTCGCGCACGCCGAAGGCTATGGCCGCGACCATGACCGCCTCGGGTATCCCGTGCCCCGCGACGAGCCCCGCGACGAACCGGCCGGGCGGCCGAGACCCGAGGCCGAGAACCGAGGCGGTCATGGGACCGGGCGAGGCGGCCCCGGAGAACCCGATCAGGAACGATGCGGCGACGATCTCGATCATTCGCCGTCCCTCTTGCGTGAGACAAGGTAGGGGAGGATCAGGACGAGCGCGACCGCGAGCCATATGGTGCCGAAAGTGGTGAGCAGGATCTCGCGCTCCGGGGTGTAGAAACGGACCTCCACGAAACTTATCCGGTCCCAGGCGACCTCCGTGGTTCCGTTCGGCCCGGCTGAGATCGTCCCGCCGGGGCTGACCATGCCGATGAGCGGGTTTCTGACGTCGAATCCCTCGGGAAGGGCGACGGTTACGGCATACGGCGTATCGAAGGCCGCCACAAGGTGGTTGTCTCTCACGGGGGCCCGGTAGGTGATCGTGTAGTTACCCTCCGGGAAGGTGATGACCCCTCTCCCCGTCTCCTGGTAGTCGACCGGGCCAGAAGGATCGAGCACCTCGAGATCCTCGACCTGGAGCGGAACCCGCTCCCCGAGCATCCCCGGTGTCCAGAAGACGTGCTCGCTCCCCGAGACCTCGATCGAGGCCTCGAAGGCGGTGCCGTCGGGGAGCACCCGGACGACGGCCTCCTGTGCCGTCGCCGGAGCGGAGATCAGGATCAGTGCAAGGCAGAGAGCAGCGAGGGCAGGTCCGCGTCGATCTCGATGGGGGGCTCGCATTGTCGTACCACTGTTTCGGGATCTTTTAAGAGATGACCGGTCACCACGCAGACGATCCGTTCATCCTTATCGATCAGGCCGAGTTCGGCAAGTTTCCGTATTCCGGCGACCGAGGCTGCCGAGGCGGGTTCGACCCCGATCCCTTCCTTCCTCGCGAGATCCCGCTGCATGGCAAGGATCTCCTCGTCGGTCACGGATGCCGCCGTCCCGCCGGTCGCCCGGATGGCGACGAGCGCCTTCTCCGCGTTCACCGGGGCGCCGATCCGTATCGCGGTCGCAACGGTCTCGGGCGCGGACTCCGGAACCAGCACCTCGAGGTTCTGCTCTATCGCCTTCACCACCGGCTGTGAGCCGGCAGCCTGGATGCCGGTCATCATCGGCAGCCGGTCGATGAACCCGAGAGCCTCGAGCTCCCGGAGCCCTTTGTAGACCGCGGAGATGTTGCCCGCGTTTCCTACGGGGAGAACCATCCTGTCGGGCACCTCGCCGCCGAGCTGGTCGATCGCCTCGAACCCGATCGTCTTCTGCCCCTCAAGCCGGTAGGGGTTGACCGAGTTCAAGAGGTAGAGACCGTGGCTGATGCAGAGCTCGTGTACCATCTCGAGCGCCCGATCGAAGTTGCCGCGGATGGAGATGACCCGGGCACCGTGCATCAGTGCCTGGGCAACCTTCCCGAGAGCGACTTTTCCCGCGGGCAGGAGGACGACGCAGGGGACGCCGCCCTTTGCCGCGTAGGCGGCGAGGCTTGCGGAGGTGTTCCCGGTGCTCGCGCAGGCGACCGTCGTCATCCCGAGTTCGCAGGCCATGCTGACGCCCACGGTCATGCCGCGGTCCTTGAACGAACCGGTCGGGTTCATTCCCTCGTGTTTGGCGTAGAGTTCGGGGAGGCCCAGTTCTTTGCCGATGTTCTTTAGGTGGTAGAGCGGGGTTCCTCCTTCCTGGAGAGAGACCGGTTCGCCCCGAACCGGGAGGAGTTCGCGGTAGCGCCAGACTGAAAGGGGGCGCCGGTTCCATTCGTCGCGTGAGACGTCGATGCCGTCCAGGTCGTATTCGACGGTCAGCAGGTGTCCGCAGCGGTTGCACGTATAGATGATCTGGTCCGGTGAGTAGGTTGCACCACAATGAACGCAGACGAGACGGTACATAGAGAATCGTTGATCGCGGGGATACGTATAGATATGCTATGGGTTCCGAGGTGTTCGGCTTACCGCCGCCGCTGCTCGGGCCGGACGCGGGAGACGACCATGAAGATCAGCCAGAGGGCGGGAGCGGCGGCGAGCGCGAGGCACCCGAGTCCCTCGACCGGCGTGGTGGTCACGAACGGTGCGACGAACATCCCGGCCGCCGCCACGATGAGCACGATGGCGAAGGCTGTCGGGCGCACCTCAAAGAGCCCCTGTGTCCGGACACGGCCGGCCACTCGCCGCTTGGAGAATGGGTAAAGCCAGGCGACCCCGGCCGGGGTGCAGGTGTCTTCCATGAGGTGGAGGACGCACCCTGCAAAGAATGCGCACCCGAAAGCCGGAAGGAACGCGAGGGAACTCCCGAGCCAGGTGAGGATGAGCGCCAGGTAACCGGAGAGGACGAGGGTTGTCAGCCCGACACCCGGGAACGAGTGGAGCAGCCCGCGGTGCCTGTGCCGGTAACTCTTCCTGAGGAGCAGCATGAAGACGAGGGAGAGCGGGTAGTAGATGAGATACCTGATGGTATAGCCGAAGATCGGAAGCACCACGGCAAAGCCGTTTACGACCTGTCCTCTCTTCCCTTTCGCACCGGCAACTCTCCCGTTGAATATCGCCGCATCGACGGCGTCTGCGTCCGGGGCGAGCGATCCGACGAAGATGCCGAAGAAGAGGACGGCGATCGCGGCCGCGTCGATGGCGGTAGCCCAGGGAGCGATAAGAAGTGCTGCCGTAGCAAGACTGAGCGATACGTGCTGGTCACCCCGCATGGGAAATCTCTAAAATTTAGAGAGGAGTCTGTGATAAAGGTCACTTCTGCGGTCTGAAAGTGAAGGTAGTGCGGATTGTGCCTCATGGACCGCTGCAGGATCGACCTCGATGGAGATGGCCTCTTCCCCGGCCCCGCACCGGCCGATGACGGTGCCGTCGGGGTCGGCGGCGAGCGACCCCCCGCAGCAGGGCGCGCCCGGCCGGCCGGCCGTGTTGACTCCGGCCACGTAGTACCGGTTCTCGAGAGCCCGGGCGGGGAGCAGGGTCTCCCAGTGAGAGAGCCGGGAGCAGGGCCATGCCGCCGGGACCAGCATGCACTCCACGCCGGCGAGTGCGTAGATGCGGAAGAGTTCCGGGAACCGGAGATCGTAGCAGACGGCAATCCCGAACTTCGTCCCGTCGACGGAAAACGTGGTGATACGGTCGCCCGCGGTGTAGTATCGGTCTTCCCCCTCGGGGGAGAAGAGGTGCACTTTCGCGTAACCTGCGAGGAGTTCGCCGTCTTCATCGAGCACCACGGCGGTGTTTTTAGGACGGTTCTCCGGCCCCGCTTCGACGATCGATCCTGTTACCGCGATACCGTTCTCCCGTGCTATCCGCGCAAACGCGGCGGCGAGCGGACCGTCCAGGGATTCGCCCGAACCCGGCGGGACCTTCGGCGACCATCCGGTCACGAACTGCTCGGGAAAACAGATGAGCGACGCTCCCGCCGCCGCGGCCTCCCCGGCCATCCGGCCGGCCGCCTCAAGCCTCTCCGCAGGGCTGCCGCGGCCGCCGGCGACCTGCGCAAGCGTTATCTTCGTCATTCTTGAGACGGAATTGCGTCCCGGCTCCTGCAGGAGAAGATGAGCATGGCGGCGCCGAGGACAACGAGAACGGCGAGCGTCACCATGACGTACGGGGCGAACGGGATAACGACAGCGAACATCTGCGCCGCGATCAGGATCCCGCCTGCGATGATGCAGGTGCTGACCAGGGCGGCTCCGGGAAGCGTAAGGTCGGGTGTCATGCAATACCTCCGGTGAGTATGGGGAAGGCGGTTCTGATGCCGATGAGGATGAACTGGACTGCGATCGCGATGAGGAGCATCCCCATCAGCCGGTTGGCGGCGCGGTACTCCCGCTGGCCGATGCGCCGGACGATGACGTCGGCGTTCTGCATCATGTAGTAGGTGATACCGATGGCCGTAACGGCAGCGAGCGGCACGACGGCGATTGCGGCGACGTTCATTTCCATCGCCTCATTCATGCCCATCGCCTCGTTCATCAGCACGATTGCGGAGGTGATGGCGCCGGGGCCTGTGATCATCGGGATTGCGAGCGGCATGACGGCGATGTCGTCCGCGTCCTGCCCTTCGTACTTCTCGGTAGCCGTCATCTTCGTCCGGGAAGTCTTTGCGTAGACCATGTCCATGCCTATGCCGAAGAGGAGGAGCCCGCCTGCGATGCGGAAGGCCTCAATGGAGATGCCGAAGAGCTGCAGGATCCAGCCGCCTGCAATGGTGAAGAGCAGCAGAATGATCAGGGCAAACCGGCTTGCGTCACGTGCAACCCTGAGTTTTGCCGCCTGATCCATCGTGCCGGTGAGGGAGACGAAGATCAGGGTGGCTGCGAGCGGGTTCACTACGATGAGGATCGAAGAGAAACTCAGCAGCACAAAACTCAGGAGATCCGCCATTTGTAATCAGGTATGCAGCAGGTTCGATATTAGCACTTGTGGTTTTGGGGGTAGATGGACGATCCGTTGCTCCGGAAATCCTCTTTTGTAAAGAATGTTTCCGACGAAGGGGGCCGGCGGTGCGGGGTTATTCCTGTGCGGGATCTTTTTGTGGTTCGGATGGTTTGTGATATAGCGGGAGGGTGAGGTTATATGATGAGGGAAGCCCGGCGCGGTGGTCTGTGGGGCCTGCGCGCCTGACGATTTTCTTTGGTTGCATCTGGCACGGATTTCAAGGGTATATCGCAATTGGGGGTGGGGCTGACGGGGAGGGGGCGTGCCCCCTCCCCTGTCTCCCCCCCTAAAACCATACTTGTAACCCCCACCCCGCCCGGCCTCCGGCCTCCTCATTCGCACCTGCGGTGCTCATGCTCCGGCTCTACGACCCGTCGCACCCCGCCCCGGGGGGCGGGGGCAGTGCGTGGCGATAGCCACAGAAAAGCCGTGTATGGGGTGCGAACCTTACCCGATTCACTGTGTCGCGCTTTCTCCTGCGTGGCGGTTTTGCATTCCGTCATGCCCGGTTGCAGTCGCAACATGAAGATCACGAATCTCCACCTCCAGATGAGAAACACCCCCGGTATCGACATGACCCTGATCCTCGGGGAGCGCCCACAGTGAGATCCCCACGCACCGCTCCGCAACAAATTATTCAAGAAAAAGAATCGGCTCCGCCGGAACCCGGCGGTTCCGCCGTTCACTCGTAGAGAACGGGCTCGTCGATCCGCGAGTAGTCGACCAGTTCGCCCGGGGCGAAGTGGATGCCGAGTTCGCGGGCGGCGCTCTCGGGGGAGTCGGACGCGTGGATCACGTTCCGCCCGATATCGAGCGCGAAGTCGCCGCGGATAGAGCCCGGTGCAGCCTCCGCGGGGTTGGTGGCGCCGACCATCCTGCGGACGACCGCGACGGCACCCTTCCCCTCCCACGCCATCAGGAAGCAGGGTCCGCTCATGATGTAGGCCTTAAGGCCCGGGAAGAAGGGCTTCTCCAGGTGTTCGCGGTACTGCTCGACGACCCGTCCCTCGGGGAGGAGCTCGAGCTTCGCCCCGACGAGCTTGAGGCCCTTCGCCTCGAACCGGGAGACGATCTCCCCGACGAGTCCGCGCTGGACGCCGTCGGGTTTGACCATCACGAAGGTGCGGTCCATGCCGATCACTCTTTACCGCGGGCCTTGCGTCCCATCGCGGTCCACTCGACGCGGCGCGGCACACGGCCGAGCCTGTAGTTGTTCTGGCACTTGGTGCTGCAGAAGTAGTAGATGGTTCCGTCCTTCCTGACGAACATCTTGCCGGTGCCCGGCTCCAGAACCTCTCCACAGAAATTGCAGACGTACTTGTCGACCATGGTTACCGCCTCGAGAGTTTCTTGGCCTCACGTTCGGTCTCGAGCAGCGAGAGGATGTCTCCCTCCCTGATCGGGCCGACCGTGTTGCGGGTGATGATCCGCCCCTTGTTCGGGCCGTCGAGAACCCGGCACTTCACCTGCTGGGCTTCGCCATGCATCCCGGTCATGCCGATGATCTCGATAACTTCTGCGGGCGTTCCGTCGTTTGCCATGATTTATCCCTCACTCTCTCAGTGCAGCAATCTGCTTCGCGATCTCTTCGACGAGGTCCTTTGCCTTGCCGGACTTGACGATCGCGGCGGCTGCCGAGCCGACCTCAAGGCCGCTTGCGGAGCCGATGTCGTTCTGCTTGGAGATGTAGACGAACGGAATCTGCTTCTCGTCGCAGAGCGGCGGCAGATGCATCACAATTTCTTCAGGCTCAACGTCCGAACCGATGAGAACCAGCTGGGCAATGTTGCGCTCGACTGCTTTTGTTGCCTCGTTGGACCCCTTCTTCACCTTACCGGTGTCCCTTGCAATCTCAAGGGCTTCAAGGGCCTTATTCTGGATCTCTTCCGGAATCTCGAATTTTACATATGCCTTTGCCATAACTCACCTCTTTCGGGTGCAGCCCTCTGCTGCTCCGTCATCATTCATCAGTAGCGTAGCTGATCGAATGCGCTGTATTATGTCAATAAGAGGAGTGATAAAGGTTTGTCATTCTACCCCGTTTTCGGGGGTAGGGTTCCGCTGTTTTCGCGCCGGCCCGCATGGACATGGCCGCAGACGGTTTACGCGGGGATCCGGTAGATCCGGACTCCCTGCGCATCATAAATGAGTTCGAGCGCATCCGTCGGGATCGAGACGGCATAGCGTTCGCGCTCTGCCGGACCCACGTACAGCAGGGTGGCGTTGTACGCCCGCGCAAGTTCGACGGTCCGGCCGGGCTGCTCGTAGATCGTCCGCACGTCGGCGCTCCGCTCGCTGATGCGGCCCTCGTCGCCCCGCCACATGTACTCGTGGAAGGGCATCCCGATGACGGCCGGGATCCCGGTGAACGATGAGACCCTTGAATAGTAGGTGTAGTCGCCGCCCTCCGCCTCGACGATGACATGGTCGCCGGGGAGAGTCCGGAGGAACGCGATCGCCGCCGCATCGGAGGGATTCGAGCCTTCGAGGTATGCCGCCCCGTCGAGGGTGTGGCTCCCGTAGCCGAAGTCGACGTTGATCGCGAAGGGTGCGACGAGGAGCAGCACCGCTGCCAGTGCCGGGAGTGCCTTCTCCATCCGGTCGGGGACGTGCCGGTCGATCCCGGCGCTCTGAAGCCACTCCCCGACGACGGCGAGGGTTGCCGTCCCCATCAGGAACCACGCGGGAAGGTAGAACTTGAAGACCGTGTTCATCCGGAAGTAGGTCTCTCCCATGTTGTCCATGAGGTAGACGAGTTCGGTGACGAGGACGATCACAAGCCCGAGCATGGCAAGCGTATCGACGGCTGTAAAGCGGCGACGGGCGGCGAGGTAGACCAGCGGGACGGCGGCGATGGCCGCGGCCGGGTAGCCGGCGAGCACGAACGGCACCGCAACGAGCAGGAGATAGGGGCGTCTCCGGATATCCGGTGCGCAGTAGGCGATCAGCACCGCGAGGAAGAATCCGTGAACCAGCAGGAACTCCACCGGTTCGGAGGGTGTGGGGACGGTTCCGACTCCTGCGACGCCGGGGCTGTTGAGCTGCAGGTAGAACGGGAGGTAGGTCAGGATCGCGAGCGGCGGCACCGTGGCAAGCACCATCCAGGAATTCAGGCTGTCCGGCCGAAGATCCCCGTAGCGCCACCATATCAGGAGGCCGAAGACCAGCGTGACTGGAGCATAGACCAGCACGTCCCAGGAGTTGAACCCGGGCATCGACCCGAGGGAGAGGGCGGCGAGCCCGCAGAGGAGCGCCCGGCCCCGCATGGAAAGGGTCCCCCACCGCATGTAGGCGAAGACCAGGAGAAAGAGCAGGAACCCCTGGTTGAAGAAACTCATGACGTGCGGGTGTACGTCGCCCCAGAGCATCGAGAAGATGGGATACTCGTTGATGGTGTTCTCGATCGTCCGGGTGCTCCCCCAGAGGACGTCGAACCAGGTGTCCCCGATCAGGATATGGTAGATCGCCGAAGGGTTCGGGAGGAAGAGCGCAACCACCGGGAGCCACCGGTAGCGATCGAGGAGGAGGTGCCCGAGGCCGTAGAGTGAGACGACGGAGAGGCCGAGCACCGTCGGGAGTGCGAGGTTGAAGGCGATCGTCGAAGGCACGCCGGATACGAGCCCGAGCGCCCCGCTCGTCCAGTAGCCGAGGTAGTAGTAGACGTCCAGCGTCCCCCCCGCATACCAGGGATCGAGCGGCGGGACGGTGGGCACCCGCATGATCGAGGCGAGGATCGCGTGATCCATGAACTTCTCGGCGTAGGAGATGCTCGGGTTGATCCAGCGCACCTCGAGCATGAAGAGGAAGGGGACCAGGAAGGCCAGGTCCCAGGTGAGCGCGGACCGTAGCCGCTCCTTCGTGAAGAACCGCCGCACTCCTGCATACGCGTTCGCGGCCGCGAACGGCAGGAGGGCGAGGACGATCGGAAGGCCTGAAAGACCACAGTACCAGGTTGCAAGCGTGAAGAGGAGGATCGATGCCGGGTATGCCGCGGCTGCCGAGAGGTTGCCGAGGGTGCGGTCGAGCGCCGGCCAGACGGCGAGATGAAGCATTTTGACGACCGCAAGCCAGAGCAGCACGGGAACGATGAACTCAACCGCCAAACGTATCCTCCGTCTCGATCTCCCTGTTGAACGCTCTCTTCAAGAGGCTCATCGACCAGTCGCCGAAGTAGTAGATCGACCCGACGCCCCCGACGAGCGTGACCAGGTTCTTGATCAGGTGGTCGATGACCGCTATCAGCGTTGCCGTGACCGCCGGGGTTCCCGCGAGTCCGAACGTCAGAGCGAGCGCGAGTTCGTAGGTACCCACCCCTCCCGGGGTGATCGGAACGGCCTTGACGAGGTTGCCGATGACGATCGCGAGAACGACGATGCCGAACGGCACCGGCTCCTGGAACATCAGGACGACCGCGTAGCAGACCAGCACGTCGACGAGCCATATCAGGAGCGACGAGCCGCTGAGCACGGCGAGGGCCCGGGGGTTGAGGGAGGCCCGCTTCACCTCATCAAGCATCTTCTGGATGGCGGCGACGATCCGGTTCCCCGACTCCATCCTGCCCGACCAGAGAAGCACGGCGAAGAAGACGCCCCCTGCGGCGAGGGGGACGACGATGACCGTGATGAACCAGTCGGGGACGTCGAGTACCGCGAGGACGAACGGGAGCGCGATGACGCCGAGCACCGCGATCATCAGGATATCGAAGACGCGCTCGACGACGAGGGACGAGAACCCCTGCGAGTAGGTGGCGTCGTCCTCGTGCTTCAGGATGAGCATCCGCACGAAATCGCCGAGACGCGCGGGGACGATGAGGTTCGCCGTCTGGGAGATGAAGATGCAGGCGGTCGAGAACCAGAGGTCTTTTCTGACGTCGAGCCCCTGCAGGATGAACCGGTACCGGTACCCCCGGAGGATCCAGGCGGTGACGCAGATCCCGACGGCGGCAAAGAGGAAGGGTATTACGGCGTGCTCAAGCGTCAGCAGGAGTTCGTCCCATACACGGTAGAGCATGTAGGCGACGATTCCGACCGCGATCAGGGTGGGGATGACGACCGCACTAACTTTTTTCCACATGGAGCCGCCACCAGAGGCGAAGAATCGCCGATCCCATCTCAATTACGTCTTTCCTCCGTACCGTCGTCCCCTCGCCCTGCCGCCATTGCACGGGGAACTCCCGTATCCGGTAACCGTTCTTCTGTGCCCGAACCAGCACCTCGGTGTCCCAGAACCAGTGATCTGCGGTCACCGACGGGATCAGGGAGAGAAGGCGGTCGCGCCGGAACGCCTTGAACCCGCACTGGTGATCGCAGAGCGAACTTCCGAGGATCGTCCTGACAAGCGTGTTGTAGCCGCGGCTCGCGATCTCCCGCCCGCCGCTCCGTACGATGACACTTTCGGGGAGGAGACGGGAGCCCGTTGCAATGTCGTGGCCGTCGCGGATGGCCTCGACCAGTTCGGGGAGGTGCTGCATGTCGGTGGCGAGATCCACGTCGTAGTAGCAGACGATCGATCCCGACGCCCCGGCAAACGCGCGGTTGAGTGCCCGCCCCCGCCCGAGCCGCTCGTCGGAATGGAGCAGGCGGACCCGGGGATCGTTAGCCTCGCACTCCCTGACGAACTCCGTGCTCCCGTCGGTGCTTCCGTCCTCGGCGACGATCAACTCGAATCTTCCCGGAGCGATCGCCTCGAGCGTCTCGAGCGACTGCGGTATCGCAGCCTTGAGTGCTAAAAGATCGTTGTAGACCGGCAGGACGGCGCTCACCTCGACCTCACGCATCCGGATACCTCGCGAGAACCCTCTTCGCCGCTTCCTGCCCGGCGACGACCGAGCCGTTCATGCTCCGCTCCGGGTAGTTCGAGGGGCTGAACATCCCGGCGAGGAAGAGTCCGTGCTCTTCGTAGTCGGGCAGCCGGCTGCGGAGTCCCGTCGTGTAGACCGGGCCGGCATACGGGTCGACCGCGAGCCGGTGCCAGTGGACTTCGCGTTCACCTACGGAGAACCTGCGGCAGAAGTCGGCAAGCATCGACTGCTCAAATCCTTCCGGAAGCCGGCCGGTGAAGTAGGATGCAAGGTAGACGATATGCTCGCCGTACCATTCGAGCGGGGCGAAGTTGGTGTGCGAGACCACCGCACCGTAAGGAGCCGCATCCTTCATGTTCAGCCAGTATATGCCGTCGGTCACGTCCCGGTCGAGCGCGAGGGTCATGCACGCGGCGCCCTGGTAGGGAATTTCGGCGAGATCGAGACCGGCAAGGTCCGCGGTTACCTGCGGGGGGAGCGTCGATACGACGGCATCGTACGATCTCCCGTTGACGGCCCAGCCGCCGTCCTCCCGCCGGATCTCTTCGACGGGAGTGTCCGGCAGGATCGAGGCGCCCCGTTGCGCTGCCTCTTCCTCGAGCCGCGCGACGAAGTGCCGGAAACCCCCTTTCAGGTACCCCAGGCGCTCGCCTCCGGCACCCCGGTCGGACCGGATGGCGATGCGGGATATGAGCCAGGCTGCGGAAACCTCGCCGGCACGGTCGCCGAACTTACTCTTTAAGAGCGGTTCGAAGAACGAGGTGTAAATGCCGGTACCAAGGTTATCCAGGATGAAGTCCTTCGCGGTGATCCCGTCGAGCGCCGAGACGTCGAACCGGCGGGAGCGCAGGGTCAGCAGGCCGAGACGGACCTTTTCCATGAGCGTGAGATGGGGGTAGCGCAGGATCTCGGTCGGAGTGGTGAGCGGGTGGATGGTTCCGTCGGCGTAGTAGCCGGTGGATCCTTGAAGCCATACCAGCCGATCCGCCACCTGCAGCGTATCGAAAAGATCGAGCAGGGCGGCATCACCGGCAAAACAATGGTGATAATACTCCTCGATCCAGTAATCGCCGATCCGGTACGAGCCGAGGCAGCCGCCCGGAATCGGCCTTCGCTCGAAGAGATCCACCTTGTGTGTCCCGGCGAGTTCGAGCGCCGAGACCAGACCGGAAAGACCCCCCCCTACAACGCAGATCTTCATTACCTACCCCTACGTATGAAAATTATAAGAACACTTTTGGGTTATAATGTATGTATGGTCTTTATACATAAGCGTGGATATAATTAATTAGTCAATATGAGGGTGTGAAGCTGAATGAGGGTCTTCTTCATAGGATTCGGTCAGGCTGGGGGCAAAATTGTCGACATGTTCGTCGAACAGGACAAACGAATGCAGACCCAGAGTTTCAGGGGAATCGCGGTAAACACAGCGCGTACCGACCTGATGGGACTGAAGAACATCGAGCTCAAAGACCGGCTCCTGATCGGCCAGACTGTGGTGAAAGGCCATGGAGTCGGAACCGACAACGTAACCGGTGCGCGGGTGACCGCCGATGAGATTGATGCCATCATAAACGCCGTCGATTCGCGCGGTACGCACGATATCGATGCCTTTGTCATCGTCGCCGGCCTCGGCGGCGGAACCGGCTCGGGGGGTTCGCCGGTACTCGCCCGCCACCTGAAGCGCATCTACCGGGAACCGGTCTACGCGATCGGCATCCTTCCTGCCCCTGAGGAAGGCCGGCTCTATTCGTATAATGCAGCGCGTTCCCTGAGCACCCTGGTGAACGAGGCTGATAATACCTTCATTTTCGATAACAGTGCCTGGAAGAATGAAGGGGAAAGTGTCAAGGATGCGTATAACCGGCTGAACGACGAGATTGTCCGTCGGTTCGGCGTGCTGTTCCGTGCAGGCGAGGTCGGCAGGGCAGGTGTCGGCGAGATGGTCGTCGACTCGAGCGAGGTCATCAACACCCTGCGCGGCGGCGGCATCAGCACTGTCGGGTACGCTATCAGCGAGAAGATCAGTCCGCGCACGAAGCAGAACCAGGGGCTCCTCTCCGGCCTGGTGCGCAAGAAGGAGAAGACCGAGGAGGTGCTGACCGGCGAGGACAAGTCGGCGAAGATCATCGCCCTTGTCAGGCGTGCCATGCTCGGGCGTCTCACCCTGCCGTGCGACTACTCGACGGCCGAGCGGGGTCTCGTTCTTCTCGCGGGTCCGCCCGATGAGATGGATAGGAAGGGCGTTGAGAAGTCGAAGAGCTGGGTGGAGGAGAACATCGCCGGTGTCGAGGTGCGTGGCGGGGATTACCCGGTGCAGAGCGACTACGTCGCCGCGGTGGTGGTTCTTGCGACGATCGGCAACGCCCCCCGGATCACGGAACTCCTCGAGATTGCCAAGTCCACGAAGGAAGATGTCCTGAAATCGAAGGAGAAGCGTTCGAACATGTTCGATGACGGCATAGAGCCGCTGTTCGAGTGAGGGGGCGTTATGAAGGCAAATATCAGCAGATGGATTGTTCTCCTGCTGGCACTGGTCTGTGTCGTGCAGGCAGCATCGGCATTCGATGTCAAGACCGAGAAGGTTGATCCCGCGAGCGGTGCTCTCGAACCCGGCCAGCAGGTGACCGCGCGTTACGTGCTCACCTACGATATGGTCACCTCCGGCGGCAACGATGAGACGTTCGAGTTCAGCACCGGGCTGCAGAACCCTGTCTGGGACTTCATTGTCTTCCGTGACGGGGTCGCCATCTATACCACCAGGAAGACCGGGTACTACCCCGTCCTGACGGAGTTCGAGATCGATTACGGCGATGAAGAGATCGAACTGGACGCGCAGTTGCGCGGCATCGTCCCCTCGACCGGGAGCACAAAGGTTCTGGTGACCAAGATCGAGCACCTGCGGGGCGACGACGTGAAGGACACACACTCCGTGAGCCGCGACGTCGTGAACACGGCCCAGGTCGAGGGTTCCCTTGCCGCACAGCAGCAGCGCCTCAAAGACCTGAAGGCCGACATGGATGAGAAATCCGCACAGGGCGTGGACGTCTCTGCCGTCCAGGCCGAGTACAGTGCTGCGAGCCAGGCGCTCACCAGCGCTGCGTCTGCAGGCCCGTCACAGGCGGCGAGTTATATCGCTACCGCGAAGAAAGATATCGACGAGGGGATTGCGCTCCTCGATAAAGCGTGGGCCGAGAAGGCGGTCGCCGACACCGGTGCGGCAATCGAGTCCCTCGACGGGATGATCACCTACTTCGTCGAGAACCGTTCCATGAGCAGCGACCCGCAGGTGGTTGCCATCATGACCAAGCGCGAGAGCGCCGTCCAGTTCTACTCCCAGGCACAGGACAACCTGAACGGCAAGAACTATCCGCTGGCGCGCTCGAAGGCGGGGGATGGCCTGAATAAGGCGAACGAGGCCCTGGGTGATGCGAATGCGCTCCGGGAGAGGATCGGGGAGGGGTTCGGCATCGGCGGTGACTTCCTCCTCTACATCGGTATCGGGGTCGTCATCGTCCTGGTTGTCGCAGGCATCGTTCTTTACCGGAAGAAGACCGGCTGGGACGAACTCGGATAGCCCTGACATCCACCCTCTTTTCGCACCCTCATCTTTTGTATCTGTTCTCCGGCGTGAGTGGCGTCAAACGCTCCTGGTAAAGTCCATTGACCCTACTGCTTGTTGTCATCTAAAACCCCAGTACTTCGCTAAAACGGTTGAGGTAATCTTCAAGAGGTCAAACCATCGACCTCCCTTCGCAACCTAACGGTTGCTCAAACTCCGGATGTTCCATCCATCGTCCTTCGCGTTCTCCCGCGTGCTTCGCGTGAAGCCATATTGCTATCTTCACCCATTAACTCGCGCGAAGAGCGCGAAGCCGCGAAGTGCGACTGGCCGAAGGTGCGGCGTTCCAGAGGAACGGAGTTGGAGCACCGTTAGGTGCGTGGGCAGGAGCATGAGCACCGCAAGGTGCGAAGTCCGGTGCCCGGGTGCTGCCGATCCCGTTGTAGGTCGCTATGCGAGGCTGCATTGGTCTATTTCAGATGCCGAAATTAGCGAAGTACTGAGTATTGACAATCTCCTTCGTGTTCTTCGCACTTCGCACCTCCCACCTTCGGTGCCCGAACTCCGTTCCTCTAGGAACACCGTTCCTAACGGTGCTCAAACTCCTTTCCCGCACTGACGGTGCTTACGTTCGCTATCGCTCACGCCTCGAAGACCTCCGGTCTTCTCAAACTCCTGTCCGAAACATTTCGGGTTTTTCAAGCTCCGGCCCTGCGGGCCATTGCAACCTACGAACAGTCGTTCTCCGGAACGTCGCACCCTTCGGAAAAGTCGTCCTTCGCGGTTCGCACTTGGGGCGGCTCAAGCTCGCTCTCGCTCGCACTTCGTGTGAGCTAACAGTCTATATGCGATGATGCAGTCTCACGCGAAGGACGCGAAGCGCGAGAATCCGAGTCTTGAGAACTCCGGGAGACTTTGGGGAGAAGAAGGGGGTGTGGGGAACTAGATCTCCAGCCGCTGGACCGGGAAAATGGTGTCAGGCAGTCGTCCCTGCGGGAACCTTCGAGAATACCTCGAGATTCCTGCTCCCCATCTTCCCGTCCCGCAGGAAGTAATACTCAAGCACCCTGTCCTTGTTCTCCTCGTACGAGAACCAGTAGTTCAGCCGGTAGGTCTCCTTCACGTAGCCGTCGAGAGTCGGGTAGGTATCACCGTCGTGGGTGATCACGAGGTCGAAGTTACCGCCGTAGATCGTCGGCTCGCTCACCTTCTCGCTATAATAGGCAAGCTTCGAGGCGCTACCGCCGCGGTAGTACCAGGGCAGCGGCCAGTAAGAGTCGGTCGCGACCGCCACCCTGTCCGCGGCATCGATCTTTGCGAAGACTTCCCGCAGATCTTCGGAGTTCTGCACCTGCACGATGGGCTCGTTGATGTCTGCCGGGGTGAACGCCACGTGGAACGTCATGACGATCAGGAAGGCGCTTGCCGCGACGGCGACGATTGCCTTCTTCGTGGTCATCATATAGGCCGCGACGAAGATCATGGGCAGGAGCTGGTGGAGAATCAGCCATGGTACCTTCTCGCCGATGTAGGCGTAGACCGCAAGCGAGAGAAGCATCCAGAAGATGGCGAACCTCGCGAACTCCTTCTGCCGGTCGATCGGCCGGAGTTCCCCGCCGCCTGAAAGGATCTCGCGGAGCCGGTCTTTGAAGCCCTGCGCCGGCTCGACAGGCGGGGCTGCATTCATCCGGGTCGCCTCCGCCTCCGTCTCTTCCCCTTCGCCGGGGCTCCCTGCGTTTCCCGCCCTTCGCTCCCTCCAGCGGGAGACGATGCCGGAGATGTCGACGAACTGCAGGAACCCGACCACGGCAAGGATCAGGATCGGCACCTCGTAGAGGAGGAAGAGCAGGATATAGATATACGGCGGCCCCCCGAGGCGCTGGGCCTGGTGCATCGATGTCCAGTGTTCGATAGCCCGGAGCCATCCGTCCATGAGCACCTCGGGGTGGGCGCCGAACGACGAGTAGAGGACCGCCATGATCCCGACTGCGACGAAGGCGCCGAGCGCGAGATCCCGGATCCAGCGCTTCGGGAGCCGGACCTTCTGTGTCCAGACAAGGTAAAGGAGGTATGCTCCGAAGATCAGGACGATGATCGGCATGTTCTCCTTTGCGGACATCCCGAACCCGATCGCCGCCCCGGCGATGAGCGCGTACTGCGCCTTCTGTCGCTCGAAGTAGTAGAGGAGGGCGACGAGGAGCACCATCGTGAAGAAAGCGATGAATATGTCGTTCCTGAGGAACCTCGAGAAGTAGACCATGTTCGGCGATACGGCGAGGAAGAGCGCCGCGACGATGGCCTGCTTCTTATCGAGATAACCGAGCCTGTAGATCGGGTAGAGCAGCGGGACGAGCAGGGTGCCGAGCAACGCCGGGAAGAACCTGCCCACGAGATCGGAGTCACCGAGAAGCGAGAAGATTCCGGCCGTTACGTAGTAGAGGAACGGCCCGTGGTACATGGGGTCGTACATATAGACCCCTTCGGTCAGGAGCCGATAGGAGAACCACGCGTGAATGGCCTCGTCGTGGTGAAATAACTTCAAGTCGAGCGAGTAAAAACGGAGAGCAATTGTGACCAAAAGTATGAGGAGAAAAAGCCCCTCGAATGAGAGTAGTCGTTCACGGAACCGTGCCGCGAACACGGCGGCCTTCACGCCGCTTTCACCTCAACTCTCCAGCACAATCTCAATGCCGATGTCTTTCGGGACCTGAATGCGCATCAGCTGGCGCAGCGCACGCTCATCGGCGTCAATGTCGATGAGCCTCTTGTGCACCCGCATCTGCCAGCGGTCCCAGGTTGCGGTACCTTCGCCGTCAGGGCTCTTCCTGGTGGGGACCACGAGCTTCTTCGTGGGCAGCGGGATCGGACCTGCCAGATTGACGCCGGTACGCTCTGCTATCTCTTTGATCCGGTCGCAGACCATCTCGATTTTTTCGAAGTCGGTTCCGGAAAGACGTATTCTGGCCTTCTGCATGTTTAACCACCAAAAAATTATAGGTACCTTCTTATCTCATCTGCTTGGGCGTGATGTCCATGCACACGCCGGCCGCAATGGTGGATCCCATATCACGGACAGCAAACCGCCCGAGCTGCGGGATCTCTTTGACCTTCTCGATGACCATGGGCTGGGTGGGCCTGATCTTGACGATTGCAGCATCGCCGGTCTTGAGGAACGTGGGGTTCTCTTCCTT
The DNA here is from genome assembly GCF_001017125.1 of Methanoculleus sediminis. Taxonomy (GTDB): domain Archaea; phylum Halobacteriota; class Methanomicrobia; order Methanomicrobiales; family Methanoculleaceae; genus Methanoculleus; species Methanoculleus sediminis. The sequence goes on from NZ_JXOJ01000001.1 coordinate 532,091, forward strand.
GACCTGGCCGGTCCGGGGGTCGAGCTTCTTCATGAGCTCGACGAAGGAGCATGCGATCTGGGCGGTGTGGCAGTGGAAGACCGGGGTGTACCCGACGGTCAGGGCGCTCGGGTGGTGGAGCACGACGACCTGTGCGATGAACTCCTCTGCAACGGTCGGCGGCACGTCGGCGGCACCACAGACATCGCCACGGCGGATGTCGCCCTTGCCGATGCCGCGGACGTTGAACCCGACGTTGTCGCCGGGGAGTGCCTGCGGGATCTCCTCGTGGTGCATCTCGATGGACTTGATCTCACCCTCTTTGTTCGCGGGCATGAAGCTGACCTTCATTCCCTTCTTCATGATGCCGGTCTCGACACGGCCGACGGGCACGGTTCCGATACCGGAGATGGAGTAGACGTCCTGGATGGGGAGACGCATGGGGAGGTTCGTGGGCTTCTCGGGTTCGGTGAGCGCGTTGAGTGCGTCGAGTACCGTCGGGCCCTTGTACCAGGGAGTGTTCTCGCTGGGCTTGGAGATGTTGTCGCCGACGAACGCGCTCATCGGGATGAAGCTGATTGCGTCGGGCTTGTAGCCGACTACCTTGAGGAGCTGGGAGAGCTGCTCCTTGACCTCGTTGTAGCGCTTCTCGTCGTACTTGGCGGCGTCCATCTTGTTGATCCCGATGATCAGCTGGTTGATACCGAGCGTACGGGAGAGGAAGACGTGCTCCTTGGTCTGCTCCATCACGCCGTCGGGTGCGGCGACGACCAGCAGTGCGGCGTCTGCCTGGGATGCGCCCGTGATCATGTTCTTGACGAAGTCACGGTGGCCGGGGCAGTCCACGACGGTGAAGTAGAACTTGTCCGTGTCGAACCGCTTGTGGGCGATATCGATGGTGATACCGCGCTCACGCTCTTCCTTGAGGCTGTCCATGACCCAGGCGAACTCGAACGAGCCCTTACCCTTGGATTCGGCCTCTTTCCTGAACGACTCGATGATGTGCGGGGCCACGGCTCCCGTCTCAAAGAGCAACCGACCGACGGTGGTAGACTTCCCGTGGTCGATGTGTCCGATAACTGCTAAATTCATGTGGGGCTTTTCAACTGCCATAGATTGTATCCTCCACTCAAATAGGCCTGTCAGCTCGAACAGCCTGCTTATGCGAGTATCTTATACGTATGACGTCCTCCATATAAAGCATTTCTATGCGCGCCAGCAGCGCGCATGCTCCAAAAAACCCCGGCAATCGACAGAATCTTATTCTCCTGAAATCTACGTTCTTCGTACCATGAAGATACTTGAGTTTCACCGTGACGATGGAAGTGACCGGGTGACGGTAGCATGCGCAGATCGCGAGGTCTCGGTCCACTCCCACTGCGGTTACTGCAGGCACTGTGCGGGTGTCCGGGTGGGCAAGCGGACGATCCCGACACCGCAGCGCCAGGCTCTCTCCGGTGTCCGGCTGGGAGGCAACCCCGACGAAAACCTGTTAAACGCGGCCATGATGTTCAACACCCTTGTCCGGGACGGGACCGCTATCGAGTGCGAGGACGACGCGGGCGAAGGGTTCGCTTCGATGTACGGCCGTTAGACGCCGCCGCCGGCGCACCGGCTATCCTTCGCTACTTCTCTGCCGGGACTTCCGGCCCGAACTCTTTTCGGACCTCTTCCGCGAACCTGTCATACCCGATCTCGTCCATCTGGTCGGCGAGGGGCCGGCCGCTCCATGCGGTGCGGTAGACCCAGTAGACGATGCGGTCGACGACCTCGACGACCTCCTCTTCGGTCTCGACGGTGACGAGTTCTCTTCCTGCGGCGGGGGAGGCTCCGCGCCGGCCCCCGACCGTGATCTGGTAGTGGGCATACTCGGACTTCAGGAGGTGGTAGGGACAGGAGTGGATGCAGATGCCGCACTGAACGCACTTGCTCTCGTCGAGAACCGATACGCCGTTCTTCAGTTTTATGGCGCACTGCTTGCAGTACTCCGCGCAGGTGCCGCATCCCGTGCAGAGTCCCGGAACACGCAGCGGGCGGATCCTGCCGATGATCCCGATGTCGTTTAAGAGCGGGCTGTTGCACATGTAGGTGCAGCCGGATATGGCGATGCGGAGCCGTATCGGGAGTTCTTTTCCGAATACCCGCGCGTCGATCTTCCGGGCAAGGTCGATCGTCTCGCAGTTGGCATATTTGCACCGCTCCGTGCCCGGGCAGGCCATGACGTTGACGACTTCGTTGTACTCCGCTCCGATGGGCGTCCCGTTCTTCTCGAGGTCTTTGGCTATCTTCACGAGGTTATCGGGGTTCACGTGCGGAATCTCCACCGTCTGGCGCATGGTGAGGTGGAGCGAGCCATCGCCGTACTTCTCGCTGATCTTTGCGAGTTGCTTGACCTGCGCCGCGGAGAGGGCTCCTGCCGGAACCCGCACCCGGACCGTCGCATAGTCCGCGTTCCGCTCGGTGATGATCCCTCCCCGGGAGTAGAGGGTATGGTCCTGCATCATTCTACAGTAGTAGCGGCCGCCGGGGTAAAAAAGGTGATTACGGGAGAACGAGGAGGAGAATGATCCCTGCCCGGACGATCTCGTTTGCGGCGCCGACGACGTCGCCGTTGACGCCAGAAAAGAGCCGCCGGGCGAGGGCGAGCATCAGTGCCGCGATGACGGCCGTGGCCGCGAGGGCGAGCGCGATCGTTACCTGCGGCACCGGCAGCAGGAAGAGCGGAAGCGCGAGCAGGAAGGTCGGGACGAGGAACCACGGCTTTGCAAACCCGTGAAGATAGGAGTGAATCCCCTCCCGGAACGGCGTGCCGAGCGTGGTGAGCCAGGACATCGCGACCTTTGCGCAGACTTCGGCGATGAGAATCGTCGCCGGGAGGTTCGCGGCGGTCTGGAGTCCGGCGAATGCGAGGAGCGTGACGATGATCCCGGCCGCAACGGCTCCGGCCCCGGTCGTCCGGTCGGTCATGGCCGCGATCCGTTTCTCCCGGCTCCCGTGAGCCATGAGCCCGTCGCCGAAGTCCAGCAACCCGTCGAAGTGGTTGCACCCGGAGAGGAGAAGCGCCGTTGCGAGGGCGACGGCCGCGCCCACCGGCGGGGACGCTATCCAGTAGGTGATACCGGCCGCTATCCCGCCGATGACGTAGCCGGCGAGCGGGTAGAGGTAAGAGCGGTGGGCGAAGTGCTCGAAGTCGACCGGCTTCCCGAGGGGGAGCGAGGTGCAGAACTGCAGGAGGGCGAGAACGGATTTCACGTCGATCCCATCGACTCGCTGTAGAGGCGCGACGTGCATCCTGCGATCAGCCCGGCGACGGCGTCGTCGAGGAACGGCCCGAGTTTGCCCAGGATTCCCGGCTTCTTCTGGTCGTAGCGGGTGAACTCGAACCGTGCATAGGTCCCACCGATCACCTCGGCGATGGCCATCCCGATGATCTCGTCGGAGAGCAGGAAGACCGGGTCGTCAGCGATCTCGGAGTCTTTCCGCTTCACGTAGAGTTCGTCCTCGAGCAGGAGGGCACCGAGAAGGAGCGACGAGATGTTCGGGTCCTCGAGGGCCTTCTGGATCTTTGCATCAAGCCTGCGCGCGGCCTCATCCGCCTCTATTCCGTGGGGGACGTAGAGTTCCATCGCGGCGGCGACGATCTCTCTCCTTACGATGCCCTTCTCTTCCAGCCTGCGCTCTATCTCGAACATTGTTGAAGTATTTGGTTTGGGGAGGTATTTTTGGGTTTGGTATTAACGACGCTCGGAGGAGACCGAAGGTCTTCGAACGAGCGGAGTTCGAGAAAACCCGAAGGGTTTTCGAGCAGCGACGGGCCGACGGGCCGGAGCACCGTAGGTGCGACTGGCGAAATACCGAAGTTCATGCACTGCCAGATGGCGCCCGTCCACTGCGCCCCCTCCCTGCTTAAACTCGCCCCCTGTCCCCCTCCCCGCCCTCTCCGACAGCAACCTCTTCTATCCCGCGGCACCTATCCTGTACCAGATGTCACACCCGTTCCTCTCACAAGACCCCGGGATAAGGCCCGAGCGCCCGATGCTGGCGCTCATCCTCGGCAACACAATGCTCTCCACCGTCCCCGGCATATCCGGCGCAGGGCCGACCCCCGAAAAGACCCTGCTCACCCCGGTTCTGGACGCGGAACTCGTCACGACCGGCGCGATCACGAGTGCCGCGGCCCGGCCGAACACCCCCACCGGCTGCCCGACGCCCGCGACCATCACCCGGTCGATGGTAGAGCTGACCGGGCTTGCCCCCGTCATCATCAACGCGGGGCTGGCTCATACCCCCACCGTCCCCTGCATCGATGTCTACGGGAGCCCCGGCGGCGATCCGAGGACGGAGGACGCGGTGCCGCAGGCGGCAGCCCTCTTCGAGCGGGGCGAAGCGGTCGGGAGGCTTCTTTCGCAGTGTAGTGATTTCTTAATGCTCGGGGAGTGCGTCCCCGGCGGGACGACCACCGCCCTCTGCGTTCTGCGGGCGCTCGGCTACGACGCCTCGGTCAGCAGCGCGTTTGTAGAGAACCCTATCGGCCTGAAAGACGCCGTCTGCCGGGAAGCGCTCGCCCGGATCGAGGCGACCGGTGCGAGAGAGCCTCTCGAGATCCTCCGCGCCGCGGGCGACCCCATGATGCCGGTGGCGGCGGGGATTGCGAGCGCCTACTCCGGCGCGATCATGTTTGCCGGAGGAACCCAGATGCTTGCCGTTGCGGCTGTCCTGAAAGCGCTCGGGAAACGGGTGCCGGGCCTCGCGACGACGGTCTACGTCAGGGACGATCCGTCTGCCGGGTTCGTCCGGTCGGTTGCCGATGTCGGCACCACCGCGTACTTCGTCGACCCGAACTTCGCCGAGCTCGGGCATGTCGGGCTCGCCCGCTACTGCATCGGCGAAGTCAAGGAGGGGATGGGGGCCGGGGGGGCCCTGACGCTTGCCTACCTCATGAACCACGAGCCCGAAGAGATCTCCCGGAAAGTCTTCGATTTCGTCAGGAACTATGCCTGAGGGAAGGACTATTACCTTTTTGCATCTATCTATAAGCAATGCTTCCACTCTATGTGGTCAATAATCACGGGCAGTTCAATCACCTGATCCTCCGGACGCTCCGTGACATGGATATCGAGGCCACGATGATCTCGAATGAGACCCCGCCGGCCGAGGTCGCCCGGGGCTGCCGCGGTATCATCCTCGGCGGCGGCCCGACCCTTGAACGCGCCGGCGTCGCCTCCGAGTACCTTGACCTCGGCCTTCCCGTCCTCGGCATCTGTCTGGGTCTGCACATCATGGCGACGGCCCGCGGGGGCGCGATCCGCCGGGGTGCGAGCGGCGGGTTCGGTGCGGTCGAGGTCGAGATCCTCGAACGGAACCCCCTCCTCCACGGCTACCCCGACCGGATGCAGGTATGGGCGTCGCACGCGGACGAGGTCTCGGTTGTGCCGGAAGGGTTTGTCCGGCTTGCAGGATCATCCATCTGCGGCGTGGAGGCGATGGCATCTCCCGATGAACACCTCTACGGCATCCAGTGGCATCCGGAGGTCAGCCATACCGTCAACGGGCGGCTTCTCTTTGAAAATTTTGACAGGATATGCTCGGAGTAGATGACGTTGCGGCTCGGCTCGGGTCGATCGGATTTCGCTGCAGGGGGTGCGGCGCCTGCTGCCGGCGGGTCGCGGAGGACTCGAATCTCGTGCTGGTGAGTCCTGCAGAGGTCCGGGCAATCATGGCGGCGACCGGCATGGCCTGGGACAAGGTTGCCGAACCCTATCCCGACTTCATCGATACCGGGAACGGTGGGAAGTACACCCTTGCATGGTGTCTCAGGCGAACTGCCGATGCCTGCATCTTTCTCCGGGACGGGCGGTGTTCGATCTACGCTCACCGTCCCTGGATCTGCCGCACTTACCCCTTCATGCTGGTGGACGACGACCTGGGGGTATCGGAGTGTCCCGGCCTCGGTGCGCCGCTCTCTCCTTGCGATGCACGCGACGCGGCGGCCGACCTCTGCAGGCGGCAGGCCGCCGAGGCGGTAGAGGAATCCGGTATCCGCGCCGTCTTCCATGAAGCATCGGTGCCGCCGGGAAAGCGCGCCGTAATCGACAGCGAAGGTGTGAAGGTGCTCGATGGCTGAGATCCGCCTTGTCGGGACGGCGCACGTTTCGCAGAAGAGCGTTGAAGAAGTCCGATCCGCCATCGAGGAGTTCCAGCCCGATATCGTCGGCGTCGAGCTCGACCGGGGGAGGTTCGTATCGCTCAGAGAGGAGGCGGCCGAACCCTCGGTAGGGGAGATCCTGAAAGGCGGGAACTTCGGCCAGCTCCTCGTTCAGTGGGTGCTCACCTACATCCAGCAGCGGATCGGCGCAGAAACCGGCGTGAAGCCCGGTGCCGAGATGCTCGCCGCCATCGAGGAAGCTGAAGCGCACCAGAAGCCCGTGGCGCTCATCGACCGGGATATCCGGATCACGCTTGCCCGGTTCTGGGGCCGGATGGGTATCTGGGAGAAGATCAAACTCATCGGAGCCCTGATCTATTCGCTCGTGAGTGTCGAGGGGCAGAAGATCGACGTCGACGAGTTTACCGACCAGGACGTCGTGAGCGCCGCTATGGAGGAGTTCCGAAAGTTCTCTCCCCGGGGCGCCCAGGCCCTGATCGATGAACGGGACGCCTATCTGGCTCACCAGATTCTGATGCTCGGAGGTCGATACGAGCGGGTGCTCGCCGTCGTCGGCGCCGGGCATATCCGGGGGGTGCAGCGATATCTTGACGCACCGGAGACGCTGCCGCCGCTCCCGACCCTGACCGCCGGGGTGAAGAGTCTGCCGTGGGCGAAGATCCTCGGAGCGGCCGTCACCGTCCTCTTCCTCCTTCTGATCGCCGCGATAGCGTTCTCGGGTGTAGGGATTGACGTCCTGCTGACCGCTCTCCTCTACTGGGTCCTGATCAACGGGGTCTTGAGCGCTGTCTTCACGCTGGCTGCCGGCGGACATCCTCTCTCGGCCGCCACGGCGTTTGCGGTCTCCTGGATGACGTCGCTCAACCCGCTGCTTGCGGCGGGATGGTTTGCCGCCATCGTCGAGGCGAAGATAAGGAAGCCCGCCGCCGGAGAGTTCCGGCAGATCATCGAGGCGGAAACTCTGACGGAGATGCGACGGATCCCGCTCTTTAAGGTGGTGCTGGTTGCAGCTCTCGCGAACGTGGGGAGCACGCTCGGGACCATCGTTTACTTCCTGTTCATCTTCCCGGTCCTCGGGATCGATCCGAAGGTGGTCATCATCGAAGGCTTCTCGAACATGCTCCAGATGATATTGGGCTTCTTCTAGGGCGGCCTTTCTGCCGGAGTCCTTCCTTCCTCCGTTTCCCCAAGGTATTTAGGTCTGGAGTGCCCACCATCGTTGCATGAGTCCGATTGGTGGAACGGTTAATCTCGGTGTCACCGTGATACGGAGCAGGCACAGCGTGCGGAAGTACAAGGACAGCCCTATCGAGGATAAGATCGTAAAAGACGCCCTCGACTGCGCGCGGCTTGCCCCGACCGCACGAAACGAGCAGCCCTGGCTTTTCGGGACGATCCAGAACCGCGATACTCTGCGGGGAATTGCCGATCTCGCCGAGAACGCCCGGTTCATCGCCGATGCACCCATCTGTTTCGCCGTCTTCGGGAAGCGGGATGCGAAGTACTACCTCGAAGACTGCTGTGCGGCGACGATGCAGCTCCTCCTCGCGCTCCAGGCATGGGGTCTCGGAACCTGCTGGGTTGCAGGGGAGAAGAAGGATTATGCCGAGGATGTCCGGAAACTCCTCAACGTCCCGGAGGAGTACACGCTCGTATCCCTCGTGCCCGCAGGATACCCCGAGGAGATCCAGATCAAGGAGAAGAAGATCCTCGACGAGGTCACGTTCTTCGAGCGCTACGAAGAAGAGTAACATCGTATACAAAGTTCTTTTTTTGCTGCGCCTTCTTCACCCGTCGCTCTGCTTTGCCGGGCAGTAGGGGCAGAGGGCATTATCGACGTCGTCGGCCTTCTCCCTGACCGGGCAGAGGTATTCCCCGTTCCTGACCTCGACCTCGAGCCCGCCGGGAAACGGCGTGCCCACCGGGTGGGCGGGGCGGTCGAGGACGAAGATGTTGAAGGCGGCGAGGAGGAAGTAGAGGAGTTCGAGGTGCCGCTCCTCCTCGTCTTCGCGAAGGCACGTCTTCTCGACCATATCGCAGAAGTCCTGGTATTCGCCCGGAAGCGGTCTCATCCCGTCTTCCAGATCTCCCCGGCGGCCAGCGGCAATGAGGGTGTGGTGCGTCTCGAAGATCTGTTCCATCACGCTCGGGTAGAGGCGTCGCCGGTATCCGGCGGGGACCGACCGGAGATCGCGCTCCACTCTCCCCCGCATCTCCTGGAGGTCGAAGAGCGAGTAGCCGGATACCGCATGGTAGAGGACCTTCGCGAGTTCCCTCCGGGTCTTCGCAGACCGCAGGCGGGCGCAGACATGCCGGACATCGCCCTTCGTGTTCATCGCATCACACGGGTTAGATCTGTGCCTGCAGATGCATCAGTCCTTCTGTTAGCACATAAAATAGTAAGGTTTATATTCATAAGAAGGAAACTTCCTTCCGATGAATGGCGAGAACACTTTGTGGTTGAGCCGGGAGCCGGACTATGATTGATTCCGGCGCCACGGCGTTTATCCTGGTCTGTACGGCACTGGTCATGCTGATGACCCCGGGAGTGGGGCTCTTTTATGGCGGGCTCGTGCGCCGGAAGAACTTCATCTCCATGCTTGCGCTGGCATTCATCGCGTTTGCCCTCGTCAGCATCCAGTGGGTCGTCTGCGGCTACAGCCTCTCCTTCGGCGCCGACATCAACGGGCTGATCGGGGGCCTGGAGTACGCCTTCCTGCAGGGTGTCGGGATGGAGGGCGACGGTATTCCGGATCTGCTCTTCATGGCCTTCCAGATGGTCTTTGCGGGCCTCACGCTTGCAATCGTGACATCCGGGGTTGCGGAGCGGATAAAGATCAGTTCGTTCGTCGTCTTCGGTCTGCTCTGGACGACGCTGGTCTACGACCCGCTTGCCCACTGGGCATGGGGCGGCGGATGGGCGGCGCAGCTTGGTGCGCTCGACTTCGCCGGCGGCACGGTCGTTCACATCAGTTCCGGCTTCTCGGCGCTGGCGCTCGCGCTCGTCATCGGGAAGCGTCTCGGGTTCGGCGGCCACGGTATGGAACCGAACAACATCCCGATGGTTCTTCTCGGCGGGGCGCTCCTCTGGTTCGGCTGGTTCGGGTTCAACGCCGGGAGCGCTCTCGCCGCGGACGGCCTTGCGGCAAACGCGTTCGTCGCGACGAACATCGCCGCCGCTGCCGGGGCACTCGCCTGGCTCTGTGCTGCCTGGGTTCGCGGCAGACCGGGTTCGGTCGGGATCATCAGCGGGGCGATTGCCGGTCTCGTAGCCATCACGCCGGCGGCGGGATTCGTCACGCCCATGGCCGCGATTCCCATCGGAGCGGTTGCCGGTCTGGTCTGCTACGGCGCTCTGCTCTTCCGGGTTCGTGAGGGACTCGACGAGAGCCTGGATGCGTGGGCGATCCACGGTATGGGCGGCATCTTCGGCGCTCTCGCAACCGGGATCTTTGCGGTCGCGGCTATCGGTGGCGTGAACGGTCTGCTCTACGGGAATCCGGGCCAGTTCCTCATCCAGATGCTGGATGTGGCTGTGGTCGTGGCCTACTCGTTCGGCGTGACCTACGTCATCGCAAAGGTCATCGATCTGGCGATGGGCCTTCGCGTCACTGAAGAGGAAGAGTATGTCGGACTGGACATCGCCCAGCACGGCGAGTCCGTGCGGGTGTGAGGTGGTGTGAATGAAGATGGTTACCGCAGTCATCAGGCCCGAGATGTTCGATGCCGTGAGGGCGGCGCTTGAGGCCGACGGCATCTACGGGATGACCGTGAGCGAGGTGATGGGGCGGGGGGCGCAAAAGGGTATCGCCCTCCGGTTCAGGGGAAAGACGGTGCCGGTCGAACTCATCCCGAAGTTGAAGATCGATATGGTCGTCAGGGACGGCGATGTCGAGAGAATCATCGGGATCGTCCGGGCGAACGGCCGGACCGGCAAGCCGGGCGACGGCAGGATCTTCGTCCTGCCGGTCGAGAGCATCTGCCGGGTGCGGACGGATCTGGAGGATCCGGAGGAAGCGTAACTTTTTTTGGGCTGGTTTGGGGGGTTTTGCCCGGGGATGGTTAATCTCTGACAGTGCCCGCACGTTAGACGTGCTGTCTGCCATACCTCCGGTACACTTGTTCTTATAGACCGTGATCGCACAACCCGTGCACGGCTTTCCAGTGGATATCACACCTTCGGTGCTCATGCTCCTGCCCCCGCACCTAACGGTGCTCCAGCTCCGTTCCAGAGGAACGTCGCACCTTCGGCCAGTCGCATATCGCCCTAGGGGTGGGGCTGGCGGGGAGTGCGATGTTCCGAAGCGCGACGGTTCGTTAGAACCGGAGCGTGAGCACCGGAGGTGCGAAGGAACGGAGCACGAGAAGGTTGAAGGCCTTTGAGGTGCGAACGAAAGCGAGCATGAGAAACCCGGAGGGTTTCGAGGGGGTAGCATCCCCCCCTGTCTCCACCTTATAATGGGATTCCCATCGCCCCCCCACCACCCGCGCTTCGCGCTCCTCCTCCGCACCTAGCGGTGCTCAAACTCCGCTCCTGATGGAACGTCGTTCCGCCCCCATGGGGGGCGGGCGGTGCGTGGCGATACTCCCACGGTCCACTGTATCGGATTTTGTAGTGTTTGAAGGTGCTAGTTGTCACGGTTCCACTGTCTCTGTAATCGCCTCTCTGGCCCTCACCTTTGCTACAGTGCTCCGGTGCACGGAGGGTTACGGCAGGGCATGGAGTGAATATGAACCGGTGTCTCTACTCCCCAAAATGCGGCAGAACCTCCTTCGTATAAAACTCCATGAACTCCCGCTGCTGCTGCCCGATCTGGTGGATGCAGACGTGGTCGAACCCCTTTCCGATGCTCTCCTCGATCTTCCTGATATGCGCCTCCGGGTCCGGGCCGCAGACCACGTGCTTCGCCACGTCCTCCGGCGTCACCATCTTCGCCGCCTGCTCGTAATGCGTCGGCGTGGGGAGGAGCCGGTTGAGTTCTCCCGTGTTTGCGGGGATCGGCCACTGCTCGTAGGCCGTCCTCTGCCCTTCCTCCTCGGTCTGGGCCCAGCAGACCGAGTTCTCGATGTATGCCGGTTTATCCCCGCCACCGGAGTCGCGGAAGATGATGAGGTTCTCCTCGGCGTTGCTGCCCGGGTTGATGAACCCGTCGCCGACCCGCGCGGCCATGGACGCGCTGATCGGGCCTTCCGACGCGATGTAGATCGGGGGGAGCTCATCCGGGAGCGAGAAGACCTGCGCGTTCTCGAGCGTGTAGAAGGCGCCGTAATAGTCCTGCATCCCGCCCTTCCAGAGCAGCCGGATAACTTCTACCGCCTCCTCGAGCATCTCGATCCTGGCCGGCGCCGGGGGCCAGCGGTCGCCGAAGACGTGCTCGTTGAGGTTCTCCCCCGACCCGAGGCCCAGGGCAAACCGTCCCGGCATCATCATGGCGGCGGTTGCGGCGGCCTGGGCGATGATGCCGGGGTGAATCCGTACCGTCGGGCAGGTGACGCCCGTCACCAGCGGGAGCGCCGCCGTCACCTGCGAGATACCGCCGATGACGCCCCAGACAAATGGGCTCTGCCCCTGCCTGCTCGTCCAGGGGTGGTAGTGATCCGATATCATGGCAAACGCAAAGCCGGCATCTTCCGCCTGGCGGGCGTTGCAGACCAGTTCCAGGGGGCCGTGCTCCTCACATGCCAGTTTATAACCGATCTCGACCATCCGTCATCACATCCGTGCCGCCGACCACCTCAAGCATCTCACGACATATAGGTTTCCCCGGCCCGGCACCAGATAAATAGAACTCTCGCCATACTGTACTGCATGGCAACGCCTACTCTCCAGGTGGCGCTCGATCTCCTCGAGCTCGATCGTGCGGTTGAGATCGCAGATGAGGCGGTCCGCGGAGGTGCGGACTGGATTGAGGTCGGGACACCCCTGATCAAGAGCGAGGGGATGCAGGCCGTGCGGACGCTCCGGGAGCGGTTTCCCGGCCACGAGATCGTCGCGGACATGAAGATCGCCGATACCGGGGCGATCGAGGTGGAGATGGCGGCGAAGTCCGGCGCCGGTGTCGTCTGCATCCTCGCCGACGCCGACGACGCCGTGATCGTCGAGGCGGTGCGCTCCGCCCGCAAGTACGGCGTCCGGCTCATGGCCGACCTCATCAACGTCGCCGACCCCGTCGACCGGTCGCGGGAACTTGCCGCGCTCGGCGTCGACTACATCAACGCCCATGTCGGCATCGACCAGCAGATGATCGGCAGGTCGTCGCTCGACCTCCTCCGCCGCCTTGCCGGGGAGACGGGCATCCCGATCGCCGTTGCGGGAGGACTGGACGCGGAGACCGCATCCGAGGCGGTCGCCGCCGGCGCCTCGGTCGTCATCGTGGGAGGAAACATCGTCAAAGCCGCCGACGTGACCGGGGCGGCGCGGCGGGTCCGGGAGGCCATCGACCGGCCCGAGATCCGGCCGCGGGAGGAGGAGAGCCGGGATGCCGCGATCCGCCGCCTCTTCGAAGCGGTCTCCGCACCGAACGTCACCGACGGCATGCACCGGAAGGGCGCGATGGCGGGGGTCGTCTCCATCTGCGGGAGGGTAAAAGCGGTCGGCCGGGCGGTGACCGTCCGGACCCTTGCCGGCGACTGGGCAAAACCCGTCGAGGCGATCGACGTCGCGGGACCGGGCGACGTCCTCGTCGTCAGCAACGACGGCGGGACATCCGTCGCCCCCTGGGGAGAACTCGCCACCCACTCCGCGAAGAACCGGGGGATCGCGGGCGTCGTGATCGACGGGGCGGTGCGGGACGTGGACGACATCCGGGAGATGAAGTTCCCGGTCTTCGCCACGGCGACCGTCCCGAACGCCGGTGACCCGAAAGGCCTCGGGGAGATCAACACCGAGATCGCCTGCTGCGGGCAGGAGGTGCGGCCGGGAGACTGGATCGTCGCCGACGAGAGCGGGGTCGTGGTGGTCCCCCGGGAGCGCGCCTACGAGGTCGCACGGAGAGCGATGGAGGTCAGGAAGAACGAGGAGCGGATCCGGGAAGAGATCCGGCGCGGCCGGACGCTCTCGGAGGTCTCGGAACTCCTGAAATGGGAGAAACGGCACTGATCGGCGGCGGCCCCTGCCTTTATCTGAAAGCGTGACACAGTTAGATTAACCGACACCCGGACGGTTTTCCGGGGAGGAGCGGCGGCATGTTGCAGGAGATCAGGAAGGAGGTCCTGGAGGTTGTTCGGGCAGTCCTCCCGATCATCCTGATCATCGTCATCCTCGAGGTCGGGGTGCTCCGTGCGGCGCCGTCTGTTCTCCTCCTGTTCCTGCTTGGGAGCGGCATGGTTGTTCTCGGGATCGCCCTCTTTCTCTCCGGCGTGAAGGCCGGCCTCCTCCCCATCGGTGATGCAATCGGGTCCGAACTCCCTGCCCGGGGTTCACTCGCACTGGTCATTGCGGGAACGTTCTTTTTTGGCCTTCTGACGATCATGGCAGAGCCGAACATCCGTATCCTCGCAGGCATGCTCGACACCGTCTCGGGAGGCGGCATCCCGTCCGGCTCCCTGATCCTCGTGATCGCGGTCAGTGTCGGGTTCATTGTTACCATGGGAGTCCTCCGCATCATCTTCGGATTCCCGCTTGCCTATCTCTTTGCCGCCGGCTACGGCATCGTCCTTCTCCTTGCGCCGTTTACACCACCGGATCTCCTCGCCGTCGCGGTCGATGCAGGCGGTGTGACAACCGGGCTCCTGGTTATCCCGGTCATCCTGGCGCTCGGGACCGGCGTCAGTTCGGTTCTCGCCGGGCGTTCGGCCCTCACGGACGGCTTCGGGCTGGTCGGGCTTGCCGCACTCGGTCCGGTCATCGGCGTCATGCTGGTGGGGGTGATCTATCTATGATCCTGACGCCGCTCTTTGAGGGAATAGATCAGGTCTTTCTTGAGGTTGCGCAGGCGCTTCTTCCCCTGCTCATCTTCTTTGGGGTCTTTCAGGTGCTCTTTCTGAAACTTCCGCGGGTCTACGTTATAAACCTCGTGCGGGGCATCCTGATCGCAGCCCTTGGCATGGTTCTCTTCCTGCAGGGTGTCAACGTCGCGTTCCTCCCGGCGGGCAGGGAGATCGGTGAGGCCGTCGCAACGTTCGACCAGTTGTGGCTGCTCATCCCGTTCGGGTTTATCCTCGGTTTTCTCGCCACCTATGCGGAACCTGCGGTCCGGGTTCTCGGCTACCAGGTCGCAGAATCTTCGAGCGGTTACATCAGGGAATCCCTGATCGTTTACACCCTCTCCGTTGCGGTTGCGATCTCCGTAGCGCTCGGGATGGCCCGTCTCGTCTATGGCATCCCACTGCTCTACATCATAATCCCCGGCTACCTCCTCGTCATCGTCCTTCTCCTCTTCACCGATCGGGATTTTGTCGGGATCGCGTTTGATTCAGGAGGTGTCGCCACCGGCCCGATGGCGGTCACCTTCCTCCTCTCCCTTGCCGTCGGAGTTGCGGCGGGGATCGAGGGCCGCAACCCCGTCGTCGACGGGTTCGGGCTGATCGCGCTGATAGCGCTCGCACCCATCCTCTCGGTGCTGATGCTCGGCATCCTCTACCGGAGAACACGAGGTGAAGATACGTGACCAACGATTACGGTAATGAACTGATCGTCACGATCGTAAAAAGGGGCTGGTCCGAGCCGGTGCTCGCGGCGGCCCGCGGTGCCGGGGCCGAGGGAGGAACCATTCTCCTCGGCCGCGGAACCGGTATTCATGAGGTAAAGACGCTTCTCGGGATCGCCATCGAGCCCGAGAAAGAGATCATCTTAACGGTTGTCGCCACCGACCGGACAGATGCGGTGCTCGATGCAATCGTCACCGCCGCAGAACTGGATCAGCCGGGGATGGGCCTTGCGTTCGTCCTTCCGATCCGGCGTGTCACGGGAAGGGTTCATATGTTCCGCAAGGGCGAGGCAGAGGGTCCTGGAGTGCCCCGGGCCCCGATTTGATCCTCGATTATCGGGAGAGGGATGCTTTGAGGAGTTCCCCGCCGCGGGCGAGGATCTGCCGGACGGCGTCCTCGACCTGGTCCACGCGCAGGATCAGGACGGCCGCATCTTTTCCCGAGTAGGCGTAGGCGTACTCGATGTTGATCCCGGCGTCCCCGAGGATCGACGCGATATCCGAGAGGCCGCCGGGCTCGTCGCGCATCTTCACGCCGATGACGTCGGTGAACGAGACGCGGAACCCGAGATCGGTCAGCGTCCGGTATGCATCCTCCGGCCGGTCGACGAGCGCACGGACGACCCCGAACCCGTCCGCCTCGGCGATGCTGAACGCAAGGATATTGATTCCTGCATCCCGTAGCGCGCCGGCGATAGCCGCGAGGCGCCCCGGGCGGTTCTCCGAAAAGATTGAGATCTGTTTGACGATATACGACTTCTCCATTATAGTGACCTCCTGTCAACAACCTTCTTCGACTTGCCTTCGAACCGCGGAAGAGTTCCCGGTTCGACCAGTTCGACGTCCACGCTCACGTTCAGCGAGCTCCGCAGGCGGTGCTCCACGGCCTTCTTGATCACCATGAGATCGGTGATCTTGTCGGAGAACGCCTCTTCGCTCACCTCCACCCGCACGAGCATGGAGTCGAGCGCACCCTTGCGGTCGACGACGATCTGGAAATGCCTGCCGACCTGTGGGATCTCGAGCAGTGCGTGCTCCACCTGTGAGGGGAAGACGTTGATGCCCCGGACGATCAGCATATCGTCCACTCTCCCGCGGATCCGGCCGATGCGCGGATGGGTCCGCCCGCAGGCGCAGGTTCCTTCCTCGACGGCAGTGAGGTCGCCGATCCGGTACCTGACCATGGGCAGCGCCTCTTTCTGCAGCATGGTGATCGTCAGTTCGCCCTGTTCCCCGGCCTCTAGCACCTCGCCGGTCGCGGGGTCCACGATCTCCACGAGCGCGAGGTCGCCCCAGATGTGGATCCCCTGCTGCTCGGCACACTCGGTGAACATCGGGCCGGAGAGTTCGCTCGTCCCGTATATGTCGTAGGCGCGGATCCCGAGCCAGTCCTCGATCCTGCCCCGCATCTGCTCCGACCAGGGTTCGGCGCCGAGGAAGCCCATACGAAGATCGGTGTCGTTCTTGATCGAGACGCCCATCTTCTCCGCCACCTCTCCGATGTGGAGGAGATAGGAGGGGGTGCAGGCGATGGCGGTGACGCGGAGATCCTGCATGAGTTCGATCTGCCGCTCGGTGTTCCCGACGCTCGTCGGAAGGACGGTCGCGCCGACACGTTCGGCGCCGTAGTGGGCGCCGAGGCCGCCGGTGAAGAGGCCGTAGCCGTAACTCACCTGCATGACGTCGCCCCGCCCGAGGCCGCAGGAGGAGAACGCCCGCGCCAGGGACTCGCTCCAGTTCTCGATGTCGCGTTCCGTGTAGCCGACGACCGTCGGTTTCCCCGTCGTCCCGGATGAGACGTGGTACCTGACCAGTTCGTTCTGTTCGGCGGAGAAGATCCTGTCCGGGTAGCCGTCCCGCAGGTCGCTCTTGTACATGAACGGGAGTTTCGCGACATCTTCGAGCGCCCTGATGTCGTCGGGATGAACCTGCTGCTCCTTCATCCGGCGCCGGTAGAAGTCGTTGAAGCTGTAGAGCCGGTATACCAGGGATTTTAAGAGCTTGAACTGGAGCCGCCGCAGGTCGTCGAGCGGCATCTCTTCCGTCCGCGGGTTCCATGGCGCCATCAGATCGCCCCCCGGCGGTCGACGACCCGTTTTGCCTTCCCCTCGAACCGGGGAAGCGTTCCCGGCTCCACCAGTTTCACCGCGGTCCGAAGACCGAGCGTATTGTGGAGTTCGCCGGAGATCTTCTTCTGCATGCGGGCAAGATCCTGCAGTTCGCCGGAGAACCCTGCCCTGCTCATCTCTACCTCGATAGTCATCTCGTCAAGATGTTTGACGCGATCAATATATACGATGAACTGCTCCCCGACCTCCGGGAGGGCCCGCAGCACGTGCTCGATCTGGGACGGGAAGACGTTGATCCCGCGGATGACCATCATATCGTCGCTCCGGCCCGTGATCCGCTCGATCTTCTGCCCGCGCCCGCAGGCGCACACGTCATCCATCAGCCGGGTCACGTCGCCGGTGCGGTAGCGGACGAGCGGCAGGGCGCTCTTGACGAGCGGCGTGATGACGAGTTCGCCGCGTTCTCCGGGAGCGAGCCGCTCGCCGGTCTTGGGATCGATGATCTCGACGAGGTAGCAGTCGTGCCAGATGTGAAGTCCGTCCCTCTCCGGGCACTCGAACGCCACGCCGGGACCGTACATCTCCGAGAGTCCGTAACTGTCGTAGGCCTTGACCCCGAGACGCCGTTCGAGCTCCACTCGCATGCTCTCCGACCAGGGCTCGGCCCCGAATATCCCGGTCTGGAGGGTATCGAGCGTCTTCCCCATCGACTCGGCCACCTCGGCGAGGTGGAGGGCATAACTTGGCGTGCAGTGGATGGCGGTCACCCCGAAGTCATCGATCATCTCGATCTGGCGGCGGGTGTTCCCGGTCGCGCTCGGGATCACGGTCATCCCGATCTTCTCGGCGCCGTAGTGGAACCCGAGCCCCCCGGTGAAGAGGCCGTAGTTGACCGCGTTCTGAAAGACGTCGTCCTCGGAGAGGCCGATCATCGTCATGTTCCGCGCGATCAGCTCCGACCAGTTATCCAGATCCTGCCGGGTGTAGCCGACGACGGTCGGTTTCCCTGTCGTGCCGGAGGTGGTGTGGATCCGGACGATCTCTTTTAAGGGAACCGCGAAGAGGCCGAACGGGTATCCGGCCTGGAGTTCCTTTTTGTAGGTAAAGGGGAGTTTCTCCACGTCGTCGAGCGTTCTGATCTCGTCAGGCGAGACGCCCGCGTCTTTTAACTTTCTCTGGTACAGTCCTACTTTCTGTGCCTGGGCTAGCGACCATTTCAGCCGCTTCAGTTGCAGATCCGCGAGTTCGTCAGACCGGATCTTCTCCATCTCTCTATTCCAGAACATAGTATCCCATCGGTTGTTCGCCGGTCGGAGAGATCGTGCCCCATCCGGCTATATTGCCCGTTATCAGGTTGCGATACTCCTGATGATCCTGCTCCGGCAGGCCGCCGGGCATACTTTACCGTTATATGAGCGGGCGGTGCGGAAAAGGTTTGTCAATGCTTGGCATGTCACGCCGTGACACTCTCCTGTTCCGACACTGCTCTCCCGGGCGGTCAGGGTCTTTCTTCCCGAAACGCCCCCGGAGCAGAGCCTTCAGGCATCCGCGCCGAACGGCGGCGCTACAGGCGGCCGGCCGGTCGATCCGCTCCCCTTGCGCTGATATTGCGTTCTCTCTGTATCCGGGAGATTCGATGCATTAATCACCGAAAACAGCCCAATACTCATTTCCAGAGTGATCAGATGGTAGCGACGGAACCCTGGCTCCCCGTCTTCGGCTACGGGGGGCACATCAAGGCGACGACACAGGAGCTCATCATCGCGCGCGGGAGCGATACCCGGCGTTATCCCCTCGAGAAGGTGAAGCACCTCCTGATCGTCGGCGGGCATACCCTGCACACCTCGGCGGTGACGAATCTCCTCAAAGCCGGCGCTGCCATCACCCTCTTCGACATCGACGGCACACCCGTCGGATATCTCTACCCTTACGGCTACCGGCCGGATGATTCGGTGCGCCTCGCCCAGGAGCGGGCCGGCCCCCACCGGTTCGCTCAGCCGCTCGCGCGGGCCGCCCTCCAGTCGAGGCTTCTTCTCCTTGAGGAACTCTACGACCACACCGGGCACGACATCTTTTACGCCGGCGAACTCGACTTCCTCCACCAGGCCCGGGAGGAACTCTCGGCCTCGGTCACGATGGAGAATCTGCGGCGACTCTCCCGCCTGACCGCCGATATGTACTACGAGATCCTCTCCCGCACGCTCCCGCCGGAACTCGGGTTCCGCCGCAGGACGAGCCGCCCTTATCTCGACCCTGTCAACGCGATGTTCTCGTTCGGTTACGCGATGCTTTACGGCAACTGTTGCGTCTCGGTGATCGGGGCTCACCTCGATCCCGACCTCGGCATGCTGCATGAAGGGGCGGGAAGTTTCGTTCACGACCTTATCGAACCGCAGAAGGCCTCGATGGTGGATCGTGCCGTCATCCGGTTTGCCCGCGAAGAGATCTCAAGCGGCGATTACGAATGCGGAGAAAAGCGGTGCTACCTTGGCGGCGATCTCTCGTCCCGGCTGGCGGCGGCGCTCCGCGACTCCATCGACCAGGCCCGTATCGACGCGCAGGTGCGCATCGTGCAGGACGCGCTCCTTGCGAACGCCGAGTTTCACGTGCTGTACTGGTAACTGCCCCGCTGGATGGTGAACTCGGGGTAAGCGGCATGGGGGATCTCCTGCTGGATGATATCCCTGATGACGACCCGGGGACACCCGTACAGCATGGAGACAAACTTGTCGAGGATGACCGGATCGGCGGTTGCGGTGATGAGCACCCGCCCGTCGGGAAGATTCATCGCCTCGCCGCCGACGCCGAGGTTGGTGGCGATCCTCTTGATGCACGCGCGGAACCCGACGCCCTGCACTCTTCCCGAGATTTTGATCTCGATCGTCTTCACAGCCAGTGCTCCTGGATGATCCGCATGGACATATCCAGTTCGTCGTATACCTCGTCCCGGATCGTCGAGTCGCGGATGTTGAGCGCCTCGCTCACGGCCAGATCGAGGATCTCCCGCGAGCGATCTTCGTAACGCTCCGCATAGATCCGGCACGCCATATCGCCGAGCACGAACGCCCGCCGTGAGAGCGGCCTGATGATTCGGGCCTCTTCGAGAGCGCAAAGCAGCATCCTGTCCGCAACCTCATGCTGCCCTGCGCCCCGGGCAATGAGGTAGAGTTCCGTGTAGTAGGCCGCCCGCTTCGCCCTGTCGGGCGCCGCACGTATCGCCCGATCGAGCGTGACCATGTCCTTTGTGGTATACTCGCCGTTCCGGATCTTGTCCCGGCAGTCGAGGATCCTGGCATAGACGGTGTTCTTCCATGACTGGGGCATGGTCTGCTCGAGCTGGACCGCCAGGTTGTACCGGATCCTGTCGTCGTCGATGGCGGAGACGATATCGGCAGCGCGCTCTCGGGCGGTCGGTCTCCCGCTCACCCGGTAGAACGAGAAGAGCATCTGGGCCATCCGCTGCTGCGTCATGGCGGTGATGAACGGGATCTGGATGTAACCGGCGGTCTGCTCCATGCCGTTCAACAGTTCCTCGATCTCCTCCTGATCGCCGTACGTCTCGGCGAACTGCGCCACATCAAAGAGCATCGAGAGCCGGACGTAGGGGGAGGGGATGTTCACGACGGTGTGGCACATTGAAGAGAGGATCTCTTTTCTCTGTGCGGGTTCGCTGACCATGTCGAAGACCGCTGCGAGAGCGTCCACGTACTCGACCGGATCCTCGATCCTGCCGACCTGCCCCATTGCCCATTCGACGTCTTTTTCCTGTCGGTTTACGGCGCTGAGGTTTCTTGCGGCGTAAATCAGGTTCTTCCTGACGAATGCCTCCCGCTCGCCTCCTATAGCATCGAGCGTCTTCTGCGCCTCGGCAAGATACTCCCTGGCTGCATCGTGATCGATCCCGGCCATGAGTCCGGCGAGGTCGGAGAGCATGATCGCGCGAACGGACGGATCGGAGAGGTCGCCGATGGTCTCGTGGAGCCTCCGGATGATCGTCTCGGCCTGCTCGACGTTTTCGAGAGCCGAATGGGCGCTCACGATCCGGTACATCCCGGTGTAGCGTGCATAGACGTCGCCGGTGTGCTCGAAGAGCCGGTACATCAGTTCGAGCACCGGCTGCGCTGCCGCCCCTCCTTCGATCCCTTCGAGCAGGTAAGCCGTCACCTCATAAGGATCGGCCGAGTCGAACTCTTTCGTGTAATCGGTGAAGAACGTGAGGATCCGCTGGATCATGGCGGTCCGCTCGTATTCTCCGTCGATCTCCAGGGAGAAGAGCGACATGGGCGCCGCAAAGATCGGGCTCGCGTAGACCTGCGTGTACTCGAGCATGATATCGACGTAACTTGCTATCTTGATCGATATCTCCTCGCGCGGGGTGCTGGTCTTGAGGAGGTCGAGCGCGATCTCGAACGGCTCCATCATGCCGTCGAAGATCTGCGCCTTCCCCCGGGAGAGCTGGTCCGCCACCTGCAGGCTCCCGACCCGGACGTAGCCTTCGACGAGGGGATCGGCCAGTTGCCGCTGCAGGGACGGGTCGGCGATCTGGGAGAGGATCTGGCCCGCCTCGTCCAGCGCCTGGAGCGAGAGCTGCTCGATCCCGTACATGATCAGGCCATGGATGACCTTGCCCATTGCAAAGAGGCAGTAGTCCCGCTCTAAGAGGGACGTGGAGAGAACCCGCATCCCGTGGAGCAGGTCGAGGTCGCCGTCTTCAACGGCGAGCACGGCAGCCTGGTCCACGATGCCGCCCATCGCCTCGGCCCGTGCCCGCTGATCCACGATCTCGCAGGTGAGTCCGGTCGCGTTCCGGAGGAGATCCCGGTCTTTCCGGACGACGCCGATCCGTGCCATCTCGACTGCGATGGTCGAGATTGCCTGCTCGCGCAGGTCCTGTTCTTCAATCTGGCTCACCAGATCCACGAGAGCCGAAGGCTCTTTCTGGCGAACGAATCCCCGCTCGATCAGGATGGTGTTGCACTCGAGAAGCAGGGCGTCCTGTGAACGGTGTGATCCCGCGAGTTCCTTTATGGCTGGTATGTGCCTGACGACCTCGTCAAAGTCGTATTCCTTGCAGAAGTCGGTCACCGCCTGGTGAACCAGCGAATCGGCGATATCGATATCCAGTGTGGCGAGGATGTTCTCGCGGACGAGCCCGATCTCGTCGCGCCGGACACCCTCTTTGATCAGGCGGACACTGGTATCGAAAAATTGGGCGTTGATCCTCTGTGCACTGCTGCTGGCCTTTTTCATGACCTCGATTGCGTGGTAGAAGTCGCCCATGCGGGAGAGTGCATCGGTGATCTGCCGGTAGAGCTGGGCCGCTTTCGCAGCATCGCAGGACTCGTCGATCAGCGGCGTGATATCGAGGAGGATGGTCGGGTTGCCGCTCTTCTCGACGACCGCGATCCCGGAGAGGACGATCTCTTCGATGGGAAGCTGGGTTTCTCCCGCGCCCCGGGCGTTGAACTCGAACGCCTTCTCGAGGAACCAGCGCTCCCCGCTCCGCTCGGCTTTCTTCAGGAGTTCGAGGACGAGGGTCTGGCCTGCCCACGGTTTTTCGTCGTCGATCCGGAGCAGTTTGGTGTATACCTGTTTTTTGTCCCGCTGGCGGTCGAGGAGCTGCTCGGTCAGGATCGCGAGAACTTCCGTGAGGCGCTCTTCGGGGATGCCCGGGAGAGAATCGATGATCTGTTCGATATCGGAGATCTCTTTCTTCAGCGAGGACTTCCAGGCCGCGTCCACGATGTCGGCGATCGAGTTGGTGCGCCGGATCTTCTGGTTAATCTCGGTGGCGCTCGAAAGCCCGCTGATCACGAGGTTGATATCGCCGGACTCGATGCCCGCCCCGGCAATCGCCCGGGCCACGTCGGCGTGGAGCTGGGACTGCCGCGATATATCGCCGATCTCGGGAAGCATCTGGAGGGCATACTGCATGATGTCGATGTTCTGGTGCTTCTGTCCGTACTGGATGAAGAGCGGGATGATCTCGGAGAGGATTGCCGAACGGTATTTGCGGATGCTGATCTTATCGAAGGCCTCTCCACCTTTCTCAATGTAGTGGATGTCACCGGAATCAACCCCGGCCTGGACCAGGTCTCGGGAGATCCTGGCGAGGATATCTGACTGATGGCTCTTGCGATCGAGTTTATCGACCAGGGTGAATATCGCCGAGAACCATGCTTCGTCTTTCTTCTCGCTATAGATAACGGCAGCACGCCTGGAGAGGTCGAATATCTCTTCTCTGGTCGGTTCGACGAGCTGGCTCAAGAGTTCCGGCTGGCCTTCGTTGAACGCCGCTTCGACCAGGGCGGCATTCATCTGCTCGTAGAGCGATCTCTTCTCCTTCCTCGTCTGGGTCTCCGATATGTCCGAAGCCACCTTTTCAAGCTCACGCAGATCGCCAGAAGAGATAGCGGAGTTGATCTTCTGTTTTATCTGTAGTTTTCCATCCATTTTGATCAGCGCTCTCCCGTGGGTTCTGCATCATGTATATCCATTATCAGATATATAGATTGCCCCCCTCTCACAAGAATGTTTTTCAATGGATTCGGAGAGTTCCTCAAAAAATATCGGGGATAAGGTGGAGGATAGCAGTCCCCCGGGCACCCCGGGCGGAACTGCTTCATGGCGGTGCCGATACCGCAGGTAGAGGGATTGGGGCGGCAGGGGGATCGGGTATGCCCACCCGTGTCTGTGGTAGCCTGGGGTTCTACTTCGGCTCTAACTACCCGTCGCGTCCGTCGCGGTTCGCACCTAACGGTGCTCACGCTCCGGCCCCGCACCTTCGGTGCTCCTGCTCCGTTCCTACGGAACATCGCACCCTTCGGCCGGTCGCGTTCGGCCAGTCGCAACCATCATAATCTCCCGGTACATGGCCTCCGCGACGGCCGGGTCCTTTGCCTCGATCATGATCCTGATCATCGGTTCCGTGCCCGATGCCCGCACCAGCGCCCAGGCGTTCTCCCTGACGATCTTGATGCCGTCGATCTTCTCGATGGTCTCTCCCGCGAATGCCTCTTCGACGGTGCGGACCAGCGCTGCCGGGTCGGCGGTATGGTACTTCTCCTTGACCAGGTGGTATGCGGGGAGTTCGTCGACGATATCCGAGAGTTTCCTGCCCTTGTGGCTTGCAAGCACCGCCACCATCATGGCGGCGGTCATGCCTCCGTCCCGGCAGAACTGGTGGTCGGGATATATCAGTCCGCCGTTTCCTTCACCCCCGAACGAGACCTTCCTGCCCTCACCGATCAGCTCGATCATCCTCCTCGCGACGTAGATGCTCCCGACGGGGGTATAGTCGACGGTGCAGCCGTGCTTCTCCGCGATATCCCGGATCAGCCGGGAGGTGGCAACCGGGGTGACGACGAGCCCGCTGCCGTTTCTCGCGCAGACATAGTCCTCGACCAGACCGAACTCGTAGTTCTCTTCTATATAGCGTCCTTTGGTATCGACGAAGACCGCCCGGTCGGCGTCGCCGTCGTGCGCCACCCCGAAGTCGGCGCCCGTGGCGAGCACCATCTCCGAGAGGGGCTGCAATCCTTCGGGTGTCGGTTCGGGCATCCTGCCCGGGAAGGTGCCGTCGAGCCTGCCGTTGATGGTATGAACCCGGCACCCCATCCTCGAGAGGATGATCGGGGTCGTGAGCGCCGCGGGCCCGGAACCGGGGTCGATGACGACGGTCATCCCTTTGCCGATGCCCTCCGGGAAGTAATTCACGACGGCCTCGATGTACTCCTCCAGCCGGTCGGGTGCGGCGCTCTCGCTGCCGACGCCGTCCCAGTCGACCACATCGAACTCATCCGCAAAGTACCGGCCTTCGAGCCGGATGATCTCCTCATCGGACATCTCGGTGCCGTCGGCCTCGATGATCTTCACGCCGTTGTACTCGGGCGGGTTGTGGGATGCGGTGATCATCGCGCCGCCGGCAAACCGGTTGGTCCTGATGATGTACTGCAGGGCCGGGGTGGGGAGGACGCCCATGTCCACCACATCGCACCCGGTCATCAGGAGCCCGGCCTTGAGGGCATGGGTCAGGGCTTCGCCGGACGTCCGCGTGTCTCTTCCGACCGCGACGGTGCCTCTCCTCATCGATCCGAGCGCGGCGCCGATCTTGAGGATGAGGGCCGGCGTCATCGTCTCTCCGATCACGCCCCGTACGCCGTTCGTTCCAAACATCTGTTTTCCGTTTCGCATCCGATCACTTCTCCACGTCGTGTAGTTCCCGTTTCAGTCTGTCGATGGCGTTGGCAGCGGCGGCAAACGCCTCCTGTCTGCGTTCTGCAAGTATAGCAAGATATGTTATATCCTCTCCGGCGTAGAGCCGTCCTTTCCGGTGGTAAAACCGGGCGCCGATGATTCCCGGGACGGCCTGTATCTCTTTCTGGATGCTCTCCGCCACGGCATCGACGGTCTCATCGAAGTCCATGTATTCGGTCCGGTCGTCCCCGGTCCATTCCCTGACGATCCCGTTGAAGGTGAGGATGGCCCCGGCGTGCGAGACGTCGCACTCGCGCTTCAGTTCCCTGACCAGCCCCTCGACGGTGTGGTAGTCCTCGAACCGGTCGAGTGCGGCGATCACTTCGTCGACCGAAGGGTTGCGGAGCACGACGTTCTCGCTCTCGAGATCGCCGATCACGATCCTCGGGAACGGCCTCGACTTGAATCCCTCGAGTATAGCGTATTCGATCCCGGCGTTGCAGAGGACTTCGAGGGTAGAGTTAAGATCGTTCTCGCGCCTGACGACGACCGACTTCTCTTCATCGACACCGCCGGATATAGCAGCATACGATTCATAGTACACGGTGGTATCCTTTCCGGGCTCGAGCGAAAAGCCGTGGTGTCCCAGGTGTTTGACTGCTCCGACGGCTCCATGTGCGGAAATCGCCCCGATCAGGTTCTTTATGAACGTGGTCTTCCCGGCGTTCGAGCGGCCGACGATCTGTATGATCTTCATATCTCCTCATCCTGATTCTGCACTTCCGGCTCTTCTCCCGGTACTTCTGCTTCCTGGCCCCCATCCTGGCCGGGCCGGGTCTTCAGGATGACCGAAGCTGCCTCGGCCACGCCCCGCATCACCTCGGTGATCCGGTCCTCGACGTCGATCTCGTCGTCGAGGTTCAGGCTCGTTCCTTCCACCTCCAGCAGGAACCGGGCGACTTCGCTTGCCTCGAAGAGGATCTCGTCGAGTTCCTCTGCGGTGAAGAAGCCGCACATGGCCCCGTAAAAGAACGTGGCACCTGCTTTCTTCACCTTCTTCTTGAACGAGCTCCTTGCCTGGTTGACCGCCTGCGGGGAGTAGGAGTCGACCATGAACGGGCAGAGTTCGGGGAGGTTCTCCCCGATGAACGTCATCTCCGAGCCGCTGGTGGTCTTGAAGTCTGCGCAGAGGCGTGCTATGGCCCATTCGCGGGCGGTGATGTGGGTGTGTTTGCGCAGGAACTGGTTGACCCGCTGGTAGGTGGCGCCGTCCACCTTCTTGAATTTCTGGTACTTGTTCGGGTCTTTGATGCTGTCAGGTTCTTCCATTTTACCTACCTCTTGTTGGTTTTGCTATTTCAATAATAAGGCTGGTTGAACGGCGGTGGTTCAAACGAACCCGGATGCGCCGGCCGGGATCGGTCTGTCGTGCGGGTGCTGCCGGTATCACGATCACCCTCTGTCATCATATAGCATCATAGGGTTTATGTCTGCCTCTTTGCTCCCGGGTTCGGGGCGGTGATCCGGTTATCCTGGGGGACTGTTCTCCCGTCTGGGCGCAATAATGGTCGTCGGGAGTTCGATGACGGCTGGCGGGTGAGATCGTGTCGGGCTTCGGTGGTGGTTCCGATTGTGGTAGGTCGGCATTCCTTCGCGCGTCGGGCGCAATTCAGCGTTTCGCTGAAGTTTTGGGGGCATCCCGTTCGCGGCTTCGCGTCACGGGCAGAACGCCCGGAGTTTGAGCCCCGCCAGGTGCGAATGGCGATGGGCACGAGCGTAGCGAGTGGCCGGAGCATGAGAAAACGCGAAGCGTTTTCGAGTCGCGATGGGCGGAACGCGACTGGCCGGAGGGCAGGAGCGTGAGCACCGTTAGGTGCGAACGCCCGGAGTTTGAGCACCGCCAGGTGCGAATGGCGACGTTCTGCCCGGGGGCCGGGCTCGAGCAATGCCCGGCTGTACGGATCTTCATCAAAATGGCTTTACCCTGTCTTCTCTCCCGGAGCACGCCGTTGTCCTGGCGCTCTGTGGTCGGCCACCTGGATCTGGCGTCCTCGTATCGCGATTTTGAGCCGGGATCGTGCTCGCGTCTATGCGTGAGGTTGCCGGAGGGGGCGATCGGGCGTCTGTGCTCGTATGTGGGGGTCATTTATATGTGGGCGGAAGGTGTGGGTCGCGTGGCGCCGGTGTTGCTCCCGGATCGTTCACTTTCTCCCCGCGCGGTAAGGGGTTCATATACCTGAAAGGGGACGTATTCAGTAGGGTTTGCTTCCCCGCCCCCACCTGGGGTGCAGCCCAGCATACCTCCTAACTCCGACACAATCTGCATCACCTGATACCCATTTTTTAGAAGCCCGGGGTAATCCGGCGTTTGTGCAGTTTTCGGGCGCATTTTGGGTTTTTTGGAGCGTACTCTAACTACGGGTCGCTTTCTGCGGCGGCATGGTTCCGGCAGGTCCTGTTCTCCTGTTTCCCTGGTATCCGCCCGCCTGCCGCATGTATTCTGGAGATCGACGGGTTCCCTGTTTGGGAAACTCTTTCTCTTGTAGCCGGCTCTCTCGGTGCGGGTGCGTGCTCTCGGGGCCGGCGGACCTCTGTGTGTCGAACCTTGGTTCTGTGCGGTATGACTCGTTGCGGGGAATAGGCATTTACCGCAATCTTGATATGTTTCGTTATTTAATGTATTGTACAATGGAAAATGCCTGTTTCTCGGAATGGCTGGATCGCTTCAGCAGTTACCTCCGGATGCGGAACTACTCGCCCCGGACCATCGAAAAATACCTGCAGACAATCCGGCGTTTTGCCAGATACGCCTGGCTCCGGCAGAACTCGGATTCCGACGAGGTCACGTTCGGCGAGGCCGCGTTCGAGAACGCTCCGCTGGATGCGAACGTCAACGTCTCTGCGGCCCTCGTTACCGATTTCTTCTCCTACCTTGCGGAGAATCAGGATTACAAACCCAAGACCCTCCACCGGATGATCTCGACGCTATCGTCGTTTTACAAGTATCTCTACGTGCAGGGGGCCGTGATCGCCGATCCGATGCTCGGGGTGGAGCGGCCCCGGATCAAGAATCAGGAACTGAAATACCTCAAACACAGTCAGGTGATCCGCCTGATCAACACCATCGAGAGCGAGCGTGACCGGCTGATCGTTCGCCTCATCTACGCCACAGGCGTCCGTGTTTCGGAACTCTGCGCCATATGCGTCGAAGACATTGACTTCGAGGAGCAGACGATACGGGTAAAGGGTAAAGGCGACAAAATACGGACGGTTTTCATCGACGAGGAGACTCTCGACGAGATTAATCGGTTTATCGGCAATAAAATCGAGGGGCCGCTCTTTTTGGGCCAGCAGGGCAATCACCTCTCCCCGCGAACCGTCCAGCATCTCTTCAAGCAATGCGCTCCTTCCGGGATTACGCCACATAAAATCCGCCATTCCTATGCGAGCGAGCTCTATCGGCGGTCAAAAAACCTCCGCGTCGTGCAGGAGAATCTGGGGCACTCCTCCATCAAGACGACCGAGATCTACCTGCACACCGACATCGACGAGCGGAAACGCGTCTATCAGCAGTATTTCCCGCTCTCGAACGGAAAAAAGGAGGAGTGATCGGGCCCGTCGGGCGATCCGGATAAACTGCATGATGCTATATTGGTTTTGCCTGCCATAGGGGCCTGGAATCGTGAACGGGTCTTATTGTAGTGCGAAAGGGGCGGCTTATTCCACAGTGCTCCAGGCTCCCGGCGTTACGGCGTTGACCGCTTGTCCCGGGCAGGCATCATCCGCCCACCGATCATCTTCGGCAACGCTCAAATCACTGGAGTGCTTATCGTATCCGTAATGCGCTACATCGTCACGGGCGGGGCGGGGTTCATCGGGTCCAACCTCGCAGAGCGGCTGGCACGCGACGGCCACGATCTCGTTATCGTCGACGATCTCTCCGCCGGACGGCGGGAGAACATCGATCATCTCCTGGTCCATCCCCGGGTGGCGTTCGTCGAGGGGAGCGTCACCGATATCGACCTGCTCGTCGATATCTGCGCCCGGGCAGACGGTATCTTCCACCAGGCGGCCGTTGCGTCGGTTCCCCGATCCGTGGCAAACCCCCTGGAGACGAACGCGGTGAACGTGACCGGAACCCTGAACGTTCTCTGGGCCGCAAAGGAGTGCGGCGTCCCGGCGGTCGTGGCGGCTTCCACCTCGGCAATCTACGGCGACGATCCGGTCTTCCCCAAACGCGAGACGATGGCACCGGGACCGCTCTCCCCCTACGCGGTCTCCAAACTCGCGGGCGAACACTACGGAAACGTGTTTGCCGACCTCTACGGTATCCGGACGGTATTCCTGCGCTACTTCAACGTCTTCGGTCCCCGGCAGGACCCGAACTCCGAGTATGCGGCGGTGATCCCGAAGTTCATCACCCGCCTGCTCGGGGATAAGCCGCCGATCATCTACGGCGACGGGGAGCAGACCCGGGACTTCATCTTCGTCGCCGACGTTGTGCGGGCGAACATCCAGGCGATGGAGAGCAGCGCCTCCGGAGTCTTTAACATCGCCGGGGGCAGCAGGATCAGCCTGAATCAGCTTGCGTCCGTTCTCGCGGGGATCACCGGCATACACCACCGGCCGATATACGAGCCGCCGCGGCCGGGGGACGTGCGTGACTCGCTCGCCGAGATCACCCGGGCCCGCGATGCCTTCGGTTTCTCTCCCCACTGCACGCTTGAAGCGGGGCTCCGCGAAACAGTGGCGTGGTTCCGCGACGGCGGCCGGTAACCGTTCGTGGCACCCGTTCGGCCGATCCGGGGTCGCCACGCTCCCGGGCACGGCAAGTGCAGGAACCTATATATCGTTACTCCACAGTAAGGGGGGCGAGGTGCAGACGTATGCCCCAATTGGTTACACCGGAGATGCCCCGCAAGGGTAATGACAGAGATTCGTCACGGGCGTACAGCGACGTCGCCACGGAGGGTCTGTACGACCCTGCAGCCCTGAACAACAGGGGTGTGGCGCTTGAGAGGCAAGGCCATTACGAGGAAGCGCTCGCTGCGTTCAGTGCGGCGATACTCTGCGACAACGATGATGTCTACGCCTGGAACAACCGGGCGGTGATCCTCACCCGGCTCGACCGCCCCCAGGAGGCGGCGCTTGCGTGCAGGCAGGCGCTCGCGATCGACCGGTCGTGCATCTTTGCTCTGGTGACGTACGGCATGGTGCTCGGCAGGCTCGGGAATTACCATGAGGCCGAACGTGTTCTTGCGGTGGCCGAAGATCTCGACCCGCAGGCCCGGGCGCTCTACCCCGGAAACTCAACGATGACCCGGGCCTGACCGGGCAGGATCACCTATTTTTCCGGGGGCCCGGGGCCGATACACTGTCGGGTGCGATACGGTTTGCCGTATGGTGCGCCTCGCCGTATCCATGGCCCGGTCCGGCCGGTTGCATCGCGAGATCGCCGGGTTCGTCCGAACTCCCGGGGAGCCTTACGTTTTTATCCTCCCTGCCGCATAGAGTATACAACCGAGTGCCGTCCGGCACGGAGTCGATCCCATGAAGACGCTCATACTTGCAGGCGGGAGCGGCACCCGCCTCTTCCCGCTCTCAAGGGAACACTACCCGAAACAGTTCATCCCGCTGGTCGACGACGAGTCTCTCTTCCAGAAGACCGTGAAGAGGGCGCTCCTCTTCTCCTCGCCGCAGGAGATCGCCATCGTCACGAACACCGATCACCGGTTCCTGGTCAGGGACCAGCTCGCCGCCATCGGGTGCGACTGCCGCGTCCTCGTGGAGCCGGTGGGCAAGAACACCCTGCCGGCGATCTATTACGGCGCCCGCGAGATCACCCGGGACGGGCCGGACACGGTCGCAGTTCTCCCATCGGATCACCTGATCACCGCGGCCGGGCCGTTCCACGACGCATTCCGCCGGGCGGAGCGGCTTAGCAAGGACTACCTGGTGGTCTTCGGGGTGCGGCCGACCTCGCCGCACACCGGATACGGCTATATCCGCCCCGGCGAGCCTCTCGGCGACGGCTCGCTCGTGGACGGCTTCGTCGAGAAGCCCGATATCGAGACCGCCGGGCGGTACGTCGCCGACGGCTACCTCTGGAACTCCGGCATGTTCTGTTTCGATGCCGCCCTCTTCCTTGCCGAGTGCGAGGCGTGCGCACCGGAGGTGGCCCGGGCGTTCGAGCAGCCCCTCGATGAGGCATACGGTGCAGTCCCCGCCCTCTCCATCGACTACGGGATCATGGAGAGGACCCGGAAGGCGGCGGTCGTCCCGCTTGAATGCGACTGGAGCGACGTGGGGAACTTCGACGCACTTTACGCTGCCCTCTCAAAGAACGGAGACGCGAACGCAGTCCGGGGCGAGCATATCGGGATCGACTCCTCCGAGAACCTGATCATCGCCGACCGCCTGGTCGCCACCGTCGGGGTTCACAACCTTGCCATCGTCGAGACGAAGGATGCGATCCTGGTCGCCGCCCGGGACGAGGCGCAACGGGTGGGCGAGATCGCAAAGGCCCTCCGCGAGAAGGGGGACTCCCGTGCTCTCTTCCACACGCAGGTCCACCGGCCCTGGGGCTCCTACACGAACCTGGAGGAGGGGCAATCCTACAAGATCAAGCGGGTCACCGTCCCCCCGAATCGCCGCCTCTCCCTCCAGATGCACCACCACCGCTCCGAGCACTGGGTGGTCGTCACCGGGTGCGCCGAGGTGACGATCGGGGGCGAGACATCACTTCTGCGGAACGGCGAGTCCACCTTCGTCCCGGCGGGAACGGTTCACCGGCTCGCGAACCCCGGCCTCCTGCCGCTCGAACTGATCGAGGTCCAGATCGGGGAGTATACCGGCGAGGACGACATCGTCAGGTTCGAGGACGACTTCGAGCGGACGTGAGCGGCAACGGGTTGGCCGCTCCTCCTTCCCGGCCATCCCGTCCGCCCGCGACCAAACCGATATAATCCCGGGGTACATAAAATATAAGAGCTGATACCTGCGGTATCGGCGGTTCGAATTCGTTTCTCTCGGCACCCCCGTAGTGTAGTGGTCAATCATGCAGGACTTTGGATCCGGCGACGGCGGTTCGAATCCGCCCGGGGGTATTACGTTCGTCCTCCCTTTGCGTTTCTTACTTTCATGCGAGTATTTCGGAGTCACCCTCATCCCATCGGCGGCGAAATCGAAAGAGACTTCCCGGCGTACGATGAGCATACGAGAATGAGCCACCTCTCCCCTATCCTGATCGCCCCCTGCGGCATAAACTGCGGGCTCTGCATCGGCTACCTGCGGGAGAAAAACAGATGCCCGGGCTGCCGGACGGAGGATGCCGGCAGGCTGAACGCGTATTGCGCCCGGTGCAGGATCCGGCAGTGCGAAGACCGTACGGGTGAGTACTGCTACGAATGCAGCGGATATCCCTGCACACGGCTGAAACGCCTGGACAAACGCTACACGAAATACCGGACCAGCGTGCTCGACAACCTGCGCGAGATACGGGAACGGGGAGTCGTGGAGTTCGTCGAACAGGAGAAGGTCCGCTGGAGATGCCCGGAGTGTGGATATATCCTCAGCATGCACAGGAATCGCTGCCTGCACTGCGGTCGGACGTGGTGAGGAGGGAGCATCACCCGCACCGCTGCCGCAACACCCTGTGATGTGGCGTCGATGAACTGCCGGGGACAGGGATCGTACAGGGAGGGCCCTCCCGGCGGTCCCCCGCGGGTT
Organism: Methanoculleus sediminis; assembly: GCF_001017125.1. Lineage (GTDB taxonomy): Archaea > Halobacteriota > Methanomicrobia > Methanomicrobiales > Methanoculleaceae > Methanoculleus > Methanoculleus sediminis. The sequence continues at coordinate 564,877 of NZ_JXOJ01000001.1, forward strand.
ATCGGCAGAAGGCTGCTCCGGGAACCCCGGGGCCGTGCGCTGGCGAGGGAGGCGGGAAGAATCTTCTCGTTCTGCCAGTCCTGCCTCGAACAAGGTGTTGCCGTTCTTCTCCCGGGATCCGAACGCCCTGCAACCCTCCGGTGTTCCACATCTTTCTTAAGGCCTCCCTCCCAGATCATGGGCAGGTAACTATGGAAAGCGCTGCCCTAGCAATTGAGATCCAGATGAGCCTCCTCCTCTTCCTCGCTCTCGCCGGCTACCTCGTGGCATCCCGAATCAACCAGTCGGCGACGATCGGGGCGATTCTTGTGGGGGTTCTCGTCGGACCGAGCGTGCTCGGCCTGATCACTTACACGGACTTCGTCGCGACCCTGGCGCATCTTGGGGCAATCATCCTCCTCTTCGTCATCGGTTTCGAGTTTAACATCAGGGATATCATTGATCCACGC
>NZ_JXOJ01000010.1 GCF_001017125.1 Methanoculleus sediminis
TCGCATACAGGAACGCCACCAGACGTCCTCTCCCTCCTGGTGCTTGCCGTCTCTACCGATCTGGTGGTGAGCGGGGATATCTCGGTGACGTCGGTCGTTCTGATGCTTGCCAGAGCCGTCGGATTCATCGTCGTCGCCGGAGCCGTCGGGTACTTCGGCATCCGAAAGGTTATCGAACGAATGGATGCAACTCCTCTGGCGCGGAAGTATCCGGAATTCGTCTTCATCTTCGCCATGATGCGACGTCCGTAGCGCCGATGA
>NZ_JXOJ01000011.1 GCF_001017125.1 Methanoculleus sediminis
CTCCGGTCAAGGATGGGGATGGCATTCAGGGTGAGGTATTTCCTGACGCCGTCGGGCCACTTGACCATGACGTCCGTCCGGGCGAGTTTCTTCGTCTCGTAGCAGGCGTAGAAGTGGTCGCCCCCGAGGATGGTGATGTCGTAGTCGTAGAGTTTCTTTGCGAGCGTCTCTTCGCGGGTGCCGCGCCACATCCGGGCGTACTCGTCGTTGATGTCGATCCGGCTCTTGTCCGCGCGGAGGGTTGCGATGGCAAGCGGGTTCTGCTTGATCATCGTGTCGACGCTGTGCTTGAGACTCTCGGCCTCTTCTTTCTCATTCTGGAGGTCGGTCCAGTCGTTCCAGACGTAGAAGGCCATCTCGATCTCGCCGTTC
>NZ_JXOJ01000012.1 GCF_001017125.1 Methanoculleus sediminis
GAAGACGAATTCCGGATACTTCCGCGCCAGAGGAGTTGCATCCATTCGTTCGATAACCTTTCGGATGCCGAAGTACCCGACGGCTCCGGCGACGACGATGAATCCGACGGCTCTGGCAAGCATCAGAACGACCGACGTCACCGAGATATCCCCGCTCACCACCAGATCGGTAGAGACGGCAAGCACCAGGAGGGAGAGGACGTCGTCGATGACCGCAGCGCCGATGA
>NZ_JXOJ01000013.1 GCF_001017125.1 Methanoculleus sediminis
GTAATGCTTTCAATTGGTCTAATTTCACTACTAGTAGCCATTCCTGTTTTCTCCTACCGAATTACCCCAAGTCTATTTAATCGAATTACATCTGTAGTTCTAATCTATTCTGCTCTACTGGCTTTTAATGGTCTACATATTGAGTCACTAGCTTCCGGAGTAGGTATCTACAGTGGACTATTTCATGTAACTACAGTATCAGTAGCTATTGAAGGATTCCTACTATTCACTGGTGCTCTAATCCTACTGGGTTGGGGACCAGTTACGGAAAAAACGATTGTACGATCAAGTAAAACAGTAGTTCCAACAATTAGTGAATATTCACTAATGATTCTTTTTACATCTATGGGTGCTACACTACTACTAAGTAGTTCTGATCTAGTAAGTATGTACCTAAGTATTGAGCTACAAAGTTTTGCTGTTTATATTCTAGCAACACTTTATCGAGATTCAGAATCAGCAACAAGTGCTGGTCTTAAATACTTTCTACTAGGAGGTCTATCATCAGCTCTAATTCTACTAGGTACAGCACTAATTTATAGTTATACAGGTCTAACACAATTTGAGAGTATTTATACTCTAGTACAAGTTACAGGTTCTAATTCTGTAGCTTATAGTGGAGGTGTTACATGTGGACTACTACTAATTGGTATTGGATTCCTATTTAAAGTAGCAGCTGCTCCACTACATAATTGGGCACCTGATGTATATGATGGTGTACCAACTATTGTAACATCT
>NZ_JXOJ01000014.1 GCF_001017125.1 Methanoculleus sediminis
TTACATCATTTACGATATCCTTGTAAACGGTAAACCAGTAGATGCTAACCCTTGGGCTGTACCAGCATTCTTCCAATCAACACCAGAATTCTGGATGGAAAGCCACACAGCTTCTTCACTAGAGTGGGCTCTAGAGTCACCAACACCATTCCATAGTTTCAACATGCTACCTGTACAATCATAATTTGATTATTTAATTAAAAAAGATCGTAAAATCTGTGATTTTACTTTATAGACAAAGGGTCAGGCTAAGCACTCCCCTTGACATACCATCTATTGTTTTTTATTTTCTAGTAATTAATAAACTTATTATTTAAATAAGGGTGGGCTAATAAAATCTTCGATTTTATAACCCCCACCTAGAAAAATAGACTTTTTCATAGCTTATGAATAACTATTTATAAGAATGATTAGTAGTTACAGTTCCAGTAGAGATAGATCTTACTATAAATTAATGAAAGATGTCAGGCCTTATAAAATTTCCTGTTCCCCGAAGGGGAACAGGAAATTTTATTACCACTACTAGTTTGGAACCATTTTATTTCTTCATAAATAATGCCTCAACTACTACCTTTTTACTTCGTAAACCAAATCTCATTCGCATTCCTAGGACTATTT
>NZ_JXOJ01000015.1 GCF_001017125.1 Methanoculleus sediminis
CCTGTTCCGCCTCGCCGTCACGCCCCAGGCGAACGGCGCTTTCGCCGCGCAGCCAGTCGGCGGTCGCAAGCGCCAGGGTACGCTGGCGCGGATCGGACATGATCGCAGCAGCCCGGCGCGCCGCCTCCGCGTTCCGAAGGGCGAGTGCCGGATCGCGCAGCATCTCGGCTTTCGCCTGGTCGATTGCTCTTGCATAAAGGGGCGGCAGGGCGGGTGCGATCTCCGCCCCACGGGCTTCCATGCCCGTCAGCAATATCGCCAGTGCGACCAGCGCCAACCTAACCGCGCGCACGGGTCACCAACCGGGCCAGCGAAGTCGGCCGGGCGAGTTCGGTCATGGCCTGATACGCCTGTTCGTCCAGGAACTGGATCAGCGCCTCCAG
>NZ_JXOJ01000002.1:0-25785 GCF_001017125.1 Methanoculleus sediminis
TGCCCGGCATGCAGGGGATCGAACGTCCCCCCGACCATCACTTTCATCCAGAGGCGTTTGCCGCGAGGGGTTTTATGGGTAGTGATCGGCGGTGGGGTGGGTGAGGGGTTTCAGGTAGGCGGACGAGGAACCGCAGGACCAGGCACCTGGCATCTCCGGTGCTCGTGCTCCGGTCCTTACAAACCATCGCGCTTCAGACAGTCGTTCCTACCGGAACATCGTTCTCCGGTGCTCGTGTTCCTGCCCTTCAAATCTGCTAATTCCTTGTGGTTACACATAGCACGGTTTCCGTGGGAGTATCACCATAGGGGGGAGGGGACAGGGGAGGGGGGATGCTCCCCCCTCCCCGTCAGCCCCACCCCCAGTCGCGATATCCCCTTGAAAGCCGTGGACGGTTGTGAGCGACAGTCCAAGATACAGGAATGTGAGCACCACCAAGCCGGTTCCGACATCCGACTCCCTGTGTGCCTCCTCATCTCCCATCCCTCACCAGGCCCACACATTCGCGCCTCGCACCTCCGGTGCTCGAACTCCGTTCCCATGAAACGTCGTTCCTAACGGTGCTCCAGCTCCGTTCCGATCGGAACGTCGTTCTCACCCCCCCGATGGAGAACATTTTGTATCGCCGCAACCAATAGTAGACTCACTATGGAGAGCGGATCGGTTGTGGGGAACCGCGTCTTTATCGCAGAGAACGCAACAGTCATCGGAGACGTGAGCCTCGGCGACGACGTGGGCGTATGGTTCGGCGCCGTTGTCCGGGGCGATCGGGATACGATCACCGTGGGCGCCGGCTCGAACATCCAGGACAACGCCGTCGTCCACACCACGCCCGGGTTTCCGGTCACCATCGGGACGGAGGTCTCGGTCGGCCACGGCGCCATCCTGCACGGCTGCACCATTCGCGACCGGGTGCTCGTCGGGATGGGGGCCATCGTCCTGAACGGCGCGGTGGTGGGAGAGGGCTCCATCATCGGCGCCGGCGCAGTGGTGACGGAAGGAAAGGAGATCCCGTCAAACTCGCTCGTCCTCGGCGTGCCCGGCAAAGTGATCAGGGAGACGACACCCGAGCAGCAGGAGAGCATCCTCCACAACGCGCATGAATACGTCAAACTCGCCGGGAGGTACCGCCATGACTGAGGTCGTCGTCATCGGCGCCGGGGTCGCGGGCATCCAGGCGGCGCTCGACCTTGCCGACCACAACATCCACGTCCACCTCATCGAGCGCGAACCGACCATCGGCGGGCACATGGCCCAGCTCGACAAGACGTTCCCCACGAACGACTGTTCGATGTGCATCCTCTCTCCGAAGATGGTCGAGGTGGCCCGGCACCCGAATGTCACCATCCACACCTGCTCCGAGGTCGAGGGAGTCGAGGGCGAGGTGGGGAACTTCCGCGTCCGGGTCAGAAAGCACCCCCGCTACGTCCTCGAGGACGAGTGCAACGGCTGCGGGGACTGCACCGCGATCTGCCCGGTGGAGGTCTACAACCGGTTCGACGCCGGCATCGGCGTCCGGAAGGCGATCTACAAGCCCCACGCCCAGGCGGTTCCCGACATCGTCGTCAAGGATCAGGAGCACTGCATCGAGTGCGGGCTCTGCTACGACGTCTGCGGCAGGGAGGCGATCCTCCGCGAGGACGAAGAGCGCCTGATCGAACTTGAGGCAGCAAGCATCGTCGTCGCGACCGGGTATGCGACGTTCGATGCCAAAAACAAGGCCCAGCTCCGCTACCTCATCATCCCCGACGTCATCACGAGCCTGGAGTTCGAGCGGATGATCAATGCAAGCGGCCCGACAGGCGGTAAACTGAAGAGGCTCTCGAACGGCAAGCCGCCCCGGAGCGTGGCGTTCGTCCAGTGCGTCGGCTCCCGCGACCTCTCCGTCGGGCGCCCCTATTGCTCCGGCGTCTGCTGCATGTACGCGATGAAGAACGCCACGCTCATCCGGGAGAAGAACCCCGATATCGAGGTCACCGTCTTCTACAACGACATCCGCGCATACGGCAAGGGTTACGAGGAGTACTACGAGCGGGCGAGGAGTCTCGGGGTCAGGTTCGTCCGCGGGTTCCCCGGCGAGGTGCTCGAGGAGAACGATCACCTGACGATGGTCGCGGAGAACACCGAGACCGGCGAGGTGGAGACGTTCCACCCCGACCTGGTAGTGCTCTCCGTCGGGCTCGAACCTGCCGCGGGAGCGGACGGGGTGGCCCGGATGCTCGGCATCCCGCGGGACGAGTCCGGGTTCTTCGGGGTCGCCGACCAGAAAGTCGGCCCCGTGCTCACGGTGAAACCCGGGATCTACGTGGCAGGGACCGCCACCGCGCCGAGGGACATCCCCGACTCCGTCGCGATGGGCGAGGCAGCTGCGATGCGGGCGTATCTCGACACGATCAGGGCGGGATGAGCATGCCGAAAGGGGAAGAACCCTACACCGTCGCTTGGGATGCGGAGAACGAGTGCATCCTCTACATCGACCAGACCCTGCTCCCCGGCCGCTACGAGCAGATGCGGTGCGTGACCGTCGACGACCTGGCCAGGGCGATCCGGAGGCTCGAGATCCGGGGAGCCCCGGCGCTCGGGATTGCCGGCGCGATGGGCGTGGCGCTCGCCGCCGTCCGGAGCAGAGAGGCAGACCTTCAGCGGTTCCTCGACGAAATCAGCCGGGCGGGAGACCTTCTACGGGGTACCCGGCCGACCGCGGTCAACCTCGCGTGGGGGATCGACCGCGTGCTGCAAAAGATGGCGCTGGCCGCATCGGTAGCGGAGGCGAAGAGCATGGCGGTCGCCGAGGCGAACATCGTCGCCGAGGAGGACGAACTGACCTGCCGGAGGCTCGGCGGGTTCGGCGAAGAACTCTTCCCGGAGAGGTGCACGGTGCTCACCCACTGCAACGCGGGAGCGCTCGCCTGCCGTTGCTGGGGAACGGCGCTCGGGACGATCCGGTCGGCGATTGCCGCCGGAAAGGACGTGCGGGTGATAGCCTGCGAGACCCGGCCGCTCAACCAGGGCTCAAGGCTCACCTGCTGGGAACTTGCCCGGGACGGGGTCGACGTGACCCTCATCCCCGACTCGTCGGCGGCATACCTGATGCGAAAGGGGATGATCGACCTCGTCGTCGTCGGCGCCGACCGGATCACCAAGGACGCGGTCTTCAACAAGATCGGGACGTATATGCACGCCGTTGCCGCTCATCACCACCAGATCCCGTTCCACGTCGCGGCGCCGGTCTCGACGTTCGACCTCTCCCACAGGGAGACGGACGTCACCGTCGAAGAGCGTGACCGCTCCGAACTCGCATACTGCGGCGACGTGCAACTCGCGCCCGACGACGTGAAGGTGCTCAACTACGCCTTCGACGCCACGCCGCTCGACCTCGTCGACGGGATCGTCACCGAGATCGGGGTGTTGCGGCCGCCGTATACGGAGTCCTTCCGGCTGATCGGAAGAGATCAGGAGAACCGGCCATGAGTCTCTTCGATTCCGGGATCTGGATCCAGCTGATGACCCTCATCGGGGAAGTCACCTTCTTCTTCATCCTCGGGATGCTGCTCGCCGCGGTAGCCCTCGCGATCATCGCCGCCGCCTCGATCACCAGGGGGAAGTTCTACTTACCAAGGATCCTGATCCCCGGCATGGTCCTTTTAGAGGGGCTCGTGAAGGCGTTCTGCAAGCTCCTCGGGCTGGACGACAAGGACCTCGTCACGTTCTTCATAACGCTTCGAAACACCATGAACACGAAGGCCTTCTCCGAAACTCCTGTGGAGCAGCGGGCGGTCTTCCTGCCCCAGTGCCTGCGGTCGGCGCAGTGTCCGGCGCACCTGACGCCGGAAGGCCTCAAATGCCGCAACTGCGGCCGCTGTTCGGTCGGGGAGAACGCGGAGTGGCTTGAGAAACTCGGGTACCGGGTCTTCATCGTTCCCGGCTCGACGTTCATCAAAAGGATGGTCAAGAAGTATCATCCGCGGGCGATCATCGGCGTCGGCTGCCTCATGGAGGTAAAAGACGGGATCGATATGTCCGACCGGATAGGCATCGTCGCTATCGGTGTCGTGAACGTAAAAGACGGGTGCGTGGAGACGATAGCGGACTGGACCGCGGTGAGAGATGCCGCCCTGCTCGGCATCAAACACCCGTCAGGTGCCGTAGATTTTCACGGCCCTGCCGAATAGGCGCTCGCTGGTGACCTTGCCGTAGACGAAGATCGTCTCGTCGCTGTTCACGGCACCGACGCTGACCCCCGGGCGGAGGGTGACGTTGCCCCCCGCCTTGACCGAATGGAGGCTCGCGTTGTCGCAGATGGTGGCGGTCTCCAGAACCCTGATCGGCCCTTTTATCTTGGCGTCGTGACCGATGACGATGCTCTCGGCCTCGATGAACCCGCCGACCGTCGAGCCGGGTCCGAGTTCGAGGCGGCCGGCAACGACCATATTGCCCCAGACGTGCGTCTCGGGAGGAGTGATAAAATTCCCGTCTATCTTCACGTTTCCGTCAAAAAAGGAACCTTTCGGTGCTATGTACGTGTCCCCGTGCCGGTAAACTTTCATGAAGATCTCCTGGCTAACAGCTCGGCCCGTAACCAGATAAAATTATCAGTGCGAGATTCTGAACATCAGAAGGCCGGACATCTTTTTGCCGGTCCATATCCACCGGACACTCACCCCGCCGACCAGGGCCGGGGGCAATACATGGTGATAGCCAGGGGAAAGCCGTCCCCCGGGGAGCGAGCCGGGACTCCATTCTTTTTCAGTACCTTCCCATCCAGCGGACCCTGGCGGGTATCGCCCTTGGGGGAGTGGGGAGTGCGACTGCCGGGACGGCAGGAGTGTGAGCACCGTCAGGTGCGAGGAACGGAACACGACCACCGTCAGGTGCGAGGGCAGCACCCCCTTCCCTGTTTCTATCCATCCCGGATATCAATAGTTCCCAATCCAGCCGGATAAAAAATATTGAGATACCGAAGTTCCCCCGATCATATCACCGCGGCAATCGCAAAGACCGCAAGCGCGGCGAACATGCCCGTCCGCAGGATCGATGTCGCACCGGACTCCCGGACGCAGCCCGGCGTCGTGCATCTAACACCCCGGAAGGCCCCGAAGATGATGACGAGATCCACGACCGCGATGCCGGCGAGATAAAAGAGACTCCACCAGTCGCCGGAGGGGAGAAGGCTCACCAGCACGGCACCGCAGGCGCAGGCGAACGCAAATATCCCCGTCTTCCGGACCCCGACGAGCATGGGAAGAGTGCGTGCGCCTCCCGCCGCATCCCCGTCGACGTCTTCCGCATCTTTCAGGAGTTCCCGTGCGATGGTCGCAAGGAACGTGATCGCCGCGAGCGAGAGGTTCCGGACGAGCCCCTCGATACCCGCAAACGCTCCGCCGAAGAGGAAGACGCTCGCCGTCAGGTAAGCGACGGCCGCGTTGCCGAGGACGGGGGTGCGCTTCAGCCGGACGGCGTATATGATGAGGATGACCGAATTCATGATGGCGATCGCAAGGCAGAGGGTCGTCGTCAGGGTGGCAATCGCGATGCCCCCGACAAAGAGCGCCGCTGCATACGCCCTTGCACCGGCAAGGCTGATCTCTCCTGCCGGTATGGGACGGTCGGGACGGTTGATCCGGTCGATCTCAACGTCGCGGACATCGTTGATGACGTTCCCGCCTGCGGTGATGAGCGCGACGATCACGGCGAGCAGGAGCGACGGCGGCGTGAGCGTCCCGGTGGCGATGAGATAGCCGATGAGCGCGGTAAGGCCGGCAACGACGGCGTTGTGCGGACGGGTAACCCTGATGAATGCGGAGACGCTCATTCTCGAAGAGTTAGGTTCTCGGGGGGAGGATAAATAACCAGAGGATTCTGCCGGAACAAAATTGAGAGAAACAGCGGGCTTGGGGGGATTCGAACCCCCGGCATTCAGCTTAGGAGGCTGACGCCATATCCTGGCTAGGCCACAAGCCCATACCACGGAGTAAAAGTATTGCTCATGAGAAGGTATAAGGGTATCGAGCATCCACCTTTTCGGGAAGCATGGACGTTGTCGAGGTCACCGAAGGGAGAACCAGTTTTCTCGTACCCAGACAGGATCCTCGCCTCCAGTTCCCGCCCGGGAGCGGCCCGGTCTTTTACAACGCGCGCATGGAGATGAACCGCGACGCCACCGTCCTTCTGCTCTCCGTGCTGAGGCCACAGAGTTACCTCGACGCGATGGGCGCGTCCGGTGTGCGGGGCCTCCGGGTAGCGCACGAGGTCGGGATACCGGTGACGATCAACGACTGGAATGCGAACGCGGTCGACCTCGCCCGGCAGAACGTGGAGGCGCTGGGTCTCGCCGCCGAGGTCACCCGCGAAGACGCGAACGTCCTGATGAGCGGGAGGACGTTCGACGCCGTTGATCTCGACCCCTTCGGGACGCCGGCGCCGTTCGTCGACTCCGCGGCACGGTGTGCCGGGAATTACCTCTTCATCACCGCCACCGACACCGCGCCGCTCTGCGGAGCGCACCTGAAAGCGGGCATGCGCCGCTACTTCTCCCGGCCCCGGAACACCGAGTACCACGCCGAGGTCGGCCTGCGGACGCTGCTGGGATTCGTGGTGCGCGAGGTGATCAAGTACGACCGCGGGGTGGAACCGCTCTTCTGCTACGCGCACGAGCACTTCCACCGCCTGCATCTCAGACTCAGGTACGGGGCGGCGGCGGCCGACCGGGCGCTTGCACGGATGGGCTACGTGATGCAGTGTGGAAACTGCCTCTACCGCTCCGAACAGGCCGGAATGCTCCCCGAACCCGAAGAGTGCCCGCTCTGCGGCGCGAACCTCGTGCCGGTCGGCCCTCTCTGGACGGGGAGGATCAACGACGATGCAACGCTTGCCGCGATGCAGGAAGCCCTGCCGTCGGTCACGGCCGGAACCGGGGCGCGGATCGGGCGGCTGCTCGCGACCTGCCGCCAGGAGCTCGATACGTCGAGCCACTACGACTACCACGTCATTGCAAAACGCCTGCGGGTCTCTCCCGGCGGGATCGAGACGGTCATCGAGCGGCTTAGAGCCCTCGGCTACCGGGCGAGCCGCGCGCACTACTCAGGCACCGCCCTCAAGACCGATGCGCCGCTCCCGGTCCTCGAAAAAGTGGTCAGCGGCGGGTGACGACGGTGAGGACGTCCCCGTCCGCGAGCTTGTGGGTGAGGCCGACACGCTGCGCGTCGTGTTTGGCCGAGTCGCCCCAGACCTTCGCGTAGCGGAACTTGTCCGCGAAGTCCCGGTGGAGGCGGTTGCAGACGTCCTCGACCGTTGCCGGGCTCCGGATGATCAGCGGCTCGTCCATATCCGCGGGGCCGCCGACCGGCTTTAAGTAGACCCGCATGAACCCCAGGTTCTCGAAGATGGCGTCTTTCAGGTCTTCGATGCGGTAGCCGCTGTGCGCCGAGACCATGATGGGGGGCTCGCCGAACCGTTCGGTCAGTTCCTTCTCGATACCCACCCGGGTCTTCTCGTCCACGAGGTCGACCTTGTTGACCGCGATGAAGGCCGGGACGTAGACGCGGTTCCCGATCATCGCGTCGATGAAGTCGTCCTGGCTGACTTCGTTCCTTATCAGGACGTCCGCGTTGACGATCTTGTTCTCCGCGAGGATCGAGCGGATCTCTTCGACATCGAGGTCGACGGCGCCGACGGTGTTCAGCCGGATACCGCCGATTCCGGCCTTCTTGATGGTGATGTCGGGTTTAGGGCGGTTGATCCGGATACCGGCGTCGTGGAGCTCGCGGAGCAGGACGTCCGTATGCTTCTCGTTGAAGACGTCGACCAGAACAAGGATCAGGTCGGCGCTCCGCACGACGGCGATGACCTCTTTCCCGCGGCCCTTGCCCATGGCGGCGCCGGCGATCAGGCCGGGGATATCCAGGATCTGGATCTTCGCGCCCCGGTGCTCCATCGCGCCCGGGATGACGGAGACGGTCGTAAAGGCATAGGATGCCGTCTCGCTGAGTTCCGAGCCGGTGAGCCTGTTGAGCAGCGTACTCTTTCCGACGGACGGGAAGCCGACCAGGACGACGGTGGCGTCCCCCGACTTCTTCACGGAGTAGCCCTCGCCCCCTCCGGCGGAGGCCATGGCCCGGGCTACCGCTTCGTCACGGATCTTCGCGAGTTTCGCCTTGAGGCGGCCGATGTGCTTGGAGGTCGCCTTGTTGTACGGGGTATTTTTGAGTTCGTCCTCTATTTCCCGTATCTGCTCTTCGACACTGCTCATTGCTGCCGATACAGATATGTTGGGAAGCTACTTATGGGTGTCTGTGATGGAAATCACGAACCGAAGAGAAAATTCCGGCCCGTATTGGGTTCAGATTGCCCGGCTGCCGGCACGACCGGAGAAGGCGGAGCGCAAGACAGGTTTAAATATGATAAAGGCCAATAATTTAGAGCACGTTGGTGCAATGCGCTGCTATAGTGTAGACCGGCCAATCATGCAGGACTCTCACTCCTGCGACTGGGGTTCGAATCCCCATAGCAGCATCCTTTTGCGACTGTTTTGATGTTTTAACCCGATGTCACGTTCTTCTGTCCTGGGGCATCCGGCATCGTCAACAACTGCTTGCAGCCCGCCTGGCTGATGAATCTCACGTATCAGCGCGGAGAGAATACGAACGCTCATACCGGTTGCCGGCGGAATACAGATCAACATGCTCTTCCTTTCAGCACAGGAGTCTGCGGAGTGGTCCGGCCTTGCAGACGAGGTTCTCCGGAGCGGGACTGCGCCGGGAGCCTACGACGGCGACATCCGGCAGAATCTGCTCTCTGCCTTCGACTATTATATAGGAACGGTGCTTGCCGCCCACGGGCGGGCCGCAGAGGGGATCGAATGGCTGGGCGCCGCTGCACTTCGCGAGGAGAACGATCTCTTCTCTGCGGGTTTTCTCCTCGGTTTTCTCGAACGCCATAACGGGAGACTTGCCATGCCTACGGTGGCGTTCGCCGACCCGCGCCCGTTCATGCACTTTGCCGGCGTCCCCATGATGCGGGAGGCAAGAAGGCGGTTCATTGCGCAGTGCGGCAGCACCCTGCCGCAGTTCGATGAGCCGTTCTCCATGATGGACATCGGGTGCGGCAACGGAGGGCTCACCGTATCGCTTCTGCAGCACCTGCTGGATACCGGCAGGGTCACCGAGATTGCCGAAGTCCTCCTCATCGATCCGTCGCCGGCAATGGCCGCCCTGGCCGAAAAGACCGTCCGCGACGCATTCCCCGATCTCCGTATCGAGACCGTGAACGGCCGGATTCAGGACTGTTCCGACAGCATCGATCACCGTTTCGATCTCGCCGTCAGCTCGCTTGCATACCATCACATGCCTCTTGAGGATAAGAGGATCCACCTCACGCGGCTCAAACCCTGGATCGACCACTTCGTCCTCTTCGAGATGGATGCGAACAACGACACCCCGGAGATGTACTCCCCGGAGCTCGCACTCTCGGTCTACCAGTCCTACGGGGGAGTCGTCGATGCCGTCTTCGCGCACGACGCCCCGGTGGACGTAGCCGTCGCCTGCGTGGATCTCTTCCTGATGACGGAGGTCGTCTCGTTCCTCACGCAGCCCCGCGGTGTGAGGACGGATTATCACATGCTGCAGAGCCAGTGGCATGAGCTCTTCACGGAATGCCTGGGTCCGGAGTTCACCCCCGGCTGCCACTCACCCTGCTATGCGGGCGACGAGACGACGCTCTTTACGATGCATTACGGCCGGGAAGCATAGGCAGGGCTGTAACTCCGGGGTTGAAGGGAACGGAGAAGGCGACCATGGCACGGGCCTCCTGCATCGGGAGGAGATGCCTGAAGATAAGAGGGGCAAATGCCGCCCGGGACGAGCGGCCAATGCCAATCTAGAACTACGGGAAGGTTCAACGTATAAGCAGAGCCTGGAGAAGACAGTAATCCAGTCCGGGCCAGGAGCGCCCTACAGCGATCCTGTTCTTCAACACCCGCCACGCGAGGCATTTCCATGGACAATCCACCCGACCAAACCCGACGATCGCAACAGTATCTCGGGAATCGCGGTCTCATCGTCCTGATTGCCCTCCTCTCCGCCTTCGTCCCGCTCTCGACCGATCTCTATCTCCCCGCCCTTCCCGGCATGGGCGGCTACTTCAGCGTCTCCGCCGCCCTCACCAACCTGACCCTGATCCTCTTCTTTCTCTTCTTCAGCCTCGGGCTGCTCTTCTGGGGGCCGCTCTCCGACAGATACGGCCGCCGGCCCATCCTTCTCGTCGGACTTGCGCTCTACATCGCCGCAAGCGCCGGGTGCGCCGTATCGTGGGACATCCGGCTCCTGATCATCTTCCGCATCCTCCAGGCCGTCGGCGGCAGCGCCGCCTCCGCGGTCGCGATGGCGATGGTCAAGGACGTTTACGACGGGCGAAAGAGGGAGTCGGTGCTCGCGCTCGTCCAGTCCATGGTCGTCGTCTCGCCCGCCGTCGCTCCGGTTCTCGGGGCGTTCATGCTCCCCTACACCTCGTGGCGGGGCCTCTTCGTGGCGCTCGCCCTCATCGGCGTCGCCTCGATGGCCGGCGCCCTCCTTCTCCGGGAGACCATCCCCTCGCGGTATACCGGCACCACGGCGCAGTCCGTCCACCGGCTCGGGGCCGTGCTCAAAAACCCCGGCTTCGCCTCGCTCCTCGTCGTCTTCTCGCTCGTAAGCACCGCATCGCTCGCGTTCGTCTCCGCATCGCCGTACATCTATCAGGACGGGTTCGGGCTCTCGGAGCAGTGGTACAGCTTCTACTTCGCCCTCAACGCCGTCGGCCTGATAGCGGGCCCGTTCCTCTACCTCTGGCTCTCCCGGCACGCGAGCCGCCGCTCGATCGTCGGGGCCGGGTTCGCCGTCATGGTCGGCAGCGGGGTGCTCGTCTGCCTCTTCGGGAGCCTGGGGCCGCTGGCCTTTGCCCTTGCCCTCTTCCCGGCCTCGCTGATGGGGAGTTCTGTCCGGCCGGCGGGTGCGTTCCTGATGCTCGACCAGCAGAAGGAGGATACCGGCTCCGCATCCGCCCTGATCAACTGCGCAAGCCTCGTCTTCGGCAGCGCCGGGATGGTTCTCGTCTTCCTCTTCGGGGAGAGCCTCGTCTTCGGCCTCGGGGCGATCAACGCGGCGGCCGGGGTTGCGTGTCTTTTAGGGTGGGCGGCGATCGGGAAGCGGAGGCTGGTGAAGTTCTAACATGATCCTGAAGTACACCCCGCCGAAGGAGAAACTCTCGGATATCCTCAAAGAATTCGGGCCGAACCCCGCGCTGGCCGCATCGGTCGCGGAAGCCTCGCATGAGATGAGGAGGTCTTCGATGTCGACGCTTGACACGTATTTATACCGATCGTTTTGAAAAATATTTTTAAATTTTCCTCTCACTTCTTACTGTTCTTCTCCCCTGCAGACATCGCTCGGGCCTTAAAATCTTTGTTGGAGCCAGTTTTATCCGAGTGCGCCTGAATTCGCTGTGCATCCGCTTTGGTCATACCCTTTTTTGCCATATACATCCTCCTTTTCAGTGGGTTTTCTTGACACGACTCATCAGTTAATGGTTAAATGCGGTTCACTTCTACATCCTATTACCTCCCCTAATCGCGATCCAAAAATCTACCACTTACCAGGCATAGACTGCCCCTCGGGATGCATAGTTGCGAATATTGAGTATCTGCTCGAGCAGGCCTGTGCTCACCGTATCAATGGGATATTCTCGGAAAGGATATTGGGTATTCTGGAATATGTTTCCGGATGGAGCGATCATCAGGTACGAGTCTCGCATGAGATCTGCTGATTCAAAAACCGGCAGATCTCCCGTGCGCAACAGAATATCATTATGCCTTATTTTGAACTCCTGAAATTCGTCCCGGGTTATCGCCAGCGGGATTACTGCATGATCGTTCTGGCCCTTTACGTGCAGGAATTGGAAGACTTTCCACCTGTGGGGATCGAGTGCCCGGATCAGCTCCGACAGATCCTCCTGGAATGTAAGTTTCGTCACGGTGGTGTTTATTTTGAGTTTCATCCCGAGTTCGTGCACAATCCGGGCAACTTCGATTGCATGCCGAACATGCGTACCATCTCCGCGTCCAAGGGTCTTTTCAACCAAATCCGAAGCCGAATCAACGGACAACCCGATCCAGTCCACGTGAGCGGACAGACGGTTCAGGGCGTTTTCGTCAAGGAGAGACCCGTTGGTTGTGATGCTAACGACAAGGCCCATCTTTTTTGCCGCTGCAACGACATCGTAGATCAGGCTGCTACACATCGGCTCGCCGCCGACAAAGTTGATCTTTTCAATGCCCAATCGGACAAGGTGTTCAAGAACATAGCATGCTTTTTCGTATGATCTCAACTCACCGGTGAGTTTCTGCATGCAGCAGAACGAGCAGTTATAGTTGCACGCGGAAGTGAAATGCCAGTTTGCCGATTTGACATTAATCATAGCCGACATACAAGAAAGAGATATGTCATTGAGGTATAAATTAAATCCAAGGCGTAATTCAAAGCTATTACTGTTTTACACCTGGAAAATGTTTATATATGGTTTCATGTAACCGATCAACACATGTGGACATCAACCACCTCATGGAGTCATTATGAGTAAATCCAGTACGATTACCGAGAAAGGCTGGTGGATTCTCAAACTTTTCATTATCCGTGAAGGGCTGGCGCAAAGGGATTACGAATACAACCCATTCAGGACAGAGACACCTGAATATCTTCTTCCAACAGAGCACTTCTACTCATATCCAAGGCACATCAACTTCATGCTCGATCATAAGGTGAGTGTCCCTACCGCCTCAAGTTGGTGCGAGAAATTCCATAAGATGGGACTGCTCAAGAAAGAGTCAAGACGGACAGAATTTGGCCGTGCCTTCCAAAAGACGCAGCATTATTACATCAACCCGGATCTCGATGCATTTAACCAGATCTTAAGTATTGCCATTGAGCATTCATCTCCTCAGGAATTGATGAAACTCTTCGGCAAGTACTATTTCCAGAGTAGAATCACCGAATCTCTCGTCCGTGAGATATTGTTTGAAAAAAACGTGAAGATGCTCACTGTAATTAACATGCTCGATTGGGAGCCACATGAGGCTGAAGAGGTTTTCCGGATATGGGATAGTGAAACTGTTCAGACATTTCAGGAACTTCAACAGGAATATGTTGCGCATTTCTACGAAGAGAATAAGGAATCGTGGGATTTTCCGACATCATACCGCTGGAACCGGCTAACATGCATGCAGATCAAGATACCCGTATTCCCCGCAGATATGGACACGGCTGAACAAATGGAGCGTATCAGGGAGAACTTCGGATCAGAAGCCATCATACTTTACGATAACCAATGTCCATATCTGGACTACGCCAGTTTCCTTCGAGACTATCAACGGTTACATGAATACAATTATCTTATCCTTCCCATCCTTGCCCTCATCAAGGTCTCACCGAATGCCTGTCTTTACTTTCTTTCACAGAACTGGCAGGGATTTACGTTCTCCGTGGAAATCCTCTACGGCGGCCAGAAGGGACCATCCTGCGACCTGCTGGTCAACCTCTTTTTCCTTGCAATTAACGATATGACTCAAAATCCTCGAACACCGCTCAATTCGATTGTAAGCCGGATACACTTCCGTGATATCCCACGCGAATTGGATTCCAAAGGCAACCTCACAACAGAAAACGCACTTGCCGCAGTATACTTGAAAAAGTATCATATTTTATACTATGACATTGGTTTTTCAACAAAGGGGGTTGAATCATCAGGAGTAACCCCTCTCCCGTATCAGCAAAACGCCCAGCAATCCGAAAGTCCAGCGTTCTGGATCAAGACCTGGTTGAAGAGGCAATATGCCATGTGGTACCAGGAGATAGAGATCAAGGATTTCCTGCGCCTCATCGAACTTCTGCAGAGCGATGATCCTATCGGCACCAGACTACGGGAGCGATTTCCGAACAGGATGAAAAACATCCTCTCTGTATATGATAAGCAAAAAATTCCGGGCGAACAATTCAAGAAATGCCTCCTTAACGAGTTGAACAACGTGCTAGAATGCAAAGACCTCTACAATGAAAAAGCGTTCTCGCACATCACGCTTAGCGAAATCACTCAAGAATTGCTGGAATACATCCTGGACGAGAAAGAATGGGTTGATGATCCGTGGGGTCGTAAAGATACAGAAGTAATTCAAGTCAATCGGCGCCTCCTCGACGAAGCGTTTCCGGATATTTTTTCAGAGATGGAATCAAGGAGATTGTTTTAGCGTGGTTTCTGTTTAGAGGACTCCCCCACAACATCATCTCCCCTTCATCCAGTCAAGCGCCTCCCGCGCAGCCCTCCGCACCTCCGGCTCCCGGTCTTTCAAGGCCCGCATCAGCGCGAGGCGGGCGCGGGGGTCGCCGATCCGCCCGAGCGCCCGGGCCGCCCTCGCGCGAACGTTGTAACGCCGATCGGAGAGATGGAGGATGAGCGGATCGATTGCCGCCTCATCCCCGATCGCCTCCATCGCCCCGATTGCACGAAGGACAACCTCATCGTTGCGCGAGTTGAGCAGCGGTATCAGGAGCAGGAGAGCCGGCGACCCGATCTCCGTGAGCCGGCGGCGTGCGGCCGCCTCCTGCTTCGGGTTCGCCGCCCGCTCGAGCGCCCGTATCTGCTTCTCTAACGCATCCGGCCGATCGTCCTTCCGGACGGGGGGCACCAGCGATTCCGCCCGGATACGGATGGTATCCGCGGCAGGAACCGTCCCGATGCCGCTCAGGAGCAACCCGCGGAGCGCCCCGGGATCGCGGCCGGCGAGGACGAGGAGCCAGTGCATGCCGGAGAGCCCCGGAATCTCGCCGGTGCGCCACGCCATCCTCACCATCGCCAGCCATTCCTCGTCGGTAAGAGGTCCGGAGCAGGATTCGAGCGGTACGGCAAGATCGCGGCGGAGCCGCTCCGGAACCGCCTCGAGGATCGTATCGACCCGGACCGTGCCGAAATCGTCCGTCGCAATGTATCGCCGGGTCCGGAGATAGTCGCGGACGGTCGCTTCGCTCCTCTGCCGGAACCCGGCGATCCCGTCGTCCGCATCAGGAGCGTGCAGGACCGGGATATCGAGAAGAAGCGCGGTATCCCGGATCCAGGCAAGGTCGTTCTGGTAGGCGAACGCGTCCTCCGCGTCGACGTACGCCTGCGGCAGGGCGACGAAGTGGTGAAAAATCGGTTCTTTCCCCGGCCGCTTCCGGAGGATCCGGCCCATGCGCTGCACCAGCTGCAACTGCGTCTTTGAAGACGCGACGTTGATCCCGATCTCCGCGTCCGGAACGTCGATCCCCTCGTCCAGCATCTTCGGCGCGACCAGGACCCCCTGCCGTGCCGACCGGAATCTGTCCAGGGAACGCCGCACCTCGGAGCGCGGCATCCCCGAATGGACGCGATAGGCATCCACCGAACCGTCGAGAGCGTCGTAGATGGCGTCGCAGGTCGCGATGTCCATCGAAAAGACGATGCACTTCTTTGCCCCCCCTAACTGCCGGGCGAGCTCGATCGCTCTAGCCGTCTTCGGTGCCGACCGGTGGATGATCATCCGCCGCCGGTAGACGAGGCCGATGAGCCGGAACCATGCCTCCGGGACGTCGGCCGTCCGGTAGCGGAGGTGCCGCATCAGGCCGACGAACTCCGCGATGCTCGCAAAGCGGTCGAACCGGGAGTTCGACAGCCTCCGGATGATCTCCCGGTGCCGACCGTTGATGACGGCAAGTTCCCTGACGATCTGCTCGGATATCGCACGGAACTCCTCGTTCTCCCGCACGTCGAGGTAGGTCGTATGGAGGTGGAGGGAGAACGACGGAACGACCCCGTCTTCCCGGGCATCCTTGAGGGAGTAGGTGTAGGCCGTCGGGCCGAGGGCACGGTCGAGCGGGGCGCGGCGTTCCTTCCCCTCGATCGTCGCCGAGAGCCCCATCCTCCACTTCGCAGGGACGGTGAGGGCCTTCCTGAACTGCAGCCCGGCGCTGTGATGCACCTCGTCGACGATCAGGAGATCGGCACGGTAGCGGTCCGGGGAGCGGTAGACCTTCTGGAGCGTCTCGAACCGGAGCATGAGCCGGCCGCCGTAGGAGAGCGGCACCGTATAGTCGGCACCGGGATTCCCGGAGAGCCCGAGTTTCTCGATGGCTTCCCGCCGCCACTGGTTGAGCAGGGCGCGGGAATGGGCGAGCACCAGCACCTCGAGGCGCCCGTGCACCTCGTAGAGCCTCAAAGCGGCCGCAAGCCCGACGAGGGTCTTTCCGGTCGCCGTCGCCATCTCGAGGATGCCCCTGCCGCCGGCACGAAGCCAGGCCTCGAGCGCCCGGCTCTGGTGCGGCCAGAGCGGACAGAGGAGGACGGGACGCCCGGCCAGGTCCGAACGTGCATCGGCCTCTTCGAGCCGTGCAGAGAACGCATCGGCGCTCCCCGCTTCCGCGAGCCGGGTGAAGAGTTCCATTGCAAAGAGGCCGCTCCCGACCGCAAAGAGCGTCGAGACCTCGTCGACGACCTCCGGCGTAAGCCCCGTCTCGAGGCCGATCTTTTTCAGGACGGCGATCTTCTGGCTCTCCGGGAACGGGTGGAGCGCACGGTAACAGAGATGGCGGAAACGGGAGAACTCCTCCAGAGACTCGTCCGGGAGGCAGGCGTCTCCGTTTCGACCGGAGAAGAGAAGAAAAGCGGTCTCTGCAACGTAACGCTCGAGGCGTTCGTAGTGATCGCCGTTCGGGTCGAGCCTGAGGACGAAGCGGCCGTCCTGCCGGAGAGTGTTTTCGTAGTAGTTCAGCAGTTCTTCGTCCGCTATCCCGAGCGCGGCCGCCGGCGGAAGCGGATCGAGGACCCGCGCCCGGAAGGAGCCGAAGGTGAACTGCTCGGGGTTTGACAGGTAGTCTATCTCGTGCGGCAGGAGTCGACGCATGGTTCTCTCTGTGCGCTCACGCATAGGTTCTTCAACCCGCCGGGGTGCTCTGCGGGCCAAACAGCCGGGTTCCGGTACGCTTATCGCGACCGGCAGAATCTTTCCCGAACGACAGACACGATGAAGGAACCGGTGTCCCGGCCGGAGGAGACCCCCGACCCGTCCGGTGCGCTGCCCATTCTGTTTATTCGCACCCTGCGTTAAATGTTGCCCGGGCCGGCACCTCCCGGCCGGAACCTGCTGGAGATCCGGGAAGAATTTCCCTCCAATCCGGGCATTCAGGGACGGAACAGTGGAATCCCGAAGGCGGACAGAACCCCCCATCGGATTTGTCATGTAGAATCATTACAAAACCTATAAAGCAGATATGATACCACGCTGTAAGGTTCATACCGACCTATAGGGTTAGTTTTCCGGGAGACGGTTCATCTGTCAGGGAACACGAACTGCAAGATCATAGTGATGTTCGAGTAAGATACTCAAAACGTGAGGAGACAACCATGGCAAAAAGAATGCTGAGCGAGTTCGAATCGTACGATCTCCTGAAACAGTACGGCGTACCGGTGCCCGAACATGCGATCGTCAAGACCCCCGCCGAAGCGGGCAAAGTGGCAGAGAAGATCGGTTTTCCTGTCGTCATGAAGATCCACTCGCCCCAGATCGTCCACAAAAGCGATGCAGGCGGCGTTATCGTCAGTATATCCACAAAGCAGGCTGCGGAAGAGGCGTTCAACAGGATCGTCGCAAACGCGAAGGCCTACAACCCCGAAGCCGAGATCAAGGGTGTCATCGTCGAGCAGCAGGCGGCGCCGGGACTTGAACTGATCATCGGTGGGAAGACCGACCCGGCGTTCGGGAAGGTGCTCACCTTCGGTATGGGAGGCACCCTCGTCGAGTTGATGAAGGACGTCACCCTGCGGATCCTGCCGGTCTCCGAAGAGGCCATCCGGCAGATGGTCAGGGAGATCCACGGCTACCCGATGATCCAGGGCTACCGCGGGGCGAAGCCCCGGGACGAAGAGACGCTCGTCAAGGTCATGTGGGCGATCAACTGCTTCTTCGCCGAGAACACCAACGTCGTGGAGTTCGACATCAACCCGGTCAGGCTGTACGAGTCCGGGGCGTGCATCGTCGACGCACGGATCTTCGTCGACGACGAAGCCGTGGAGAAGACAGCGAAGGAGCGGCCGTTCGTGCCGATCGAGTACTTCACCCCCCGGTCGATCGCGGTCATCGGCGCATCGTCCGAACCCAAGAAGATGGGTTACGCCGTGATGCACAACCTCCTCCACTTCCCGGGGCAGCTCTACCCGGTGAACAACAAGCGCTCCGAAGTGCAGGGGCTCAAAGCGTATCCCTCCATCCTCGATATTCCTAACCCCGTCGATATGGCGGTCATCACCGTCCCGGCAAAACACGTGCCGAGCGTGGTCGAGGAGTGCGGGCAGAAAGGCGTCTCCATGGCGGTCATCATCACGGCCGGATTCAAGGAGACCGGAGAGGGAGGAAAGGCGCTCGAGGACAGGATCATCGAGATCGCGAAGCGTTACGGCACACGGATCATCGGCCCGAACTGCCTCGGCCTGATCATCCCCCCGAAGGGCATCGACACCACCTACGTCCACGAGTCGCCGAAACCCGGCAACATCGCCTTCATTTCCCAGAGCGGGGCTATCGTCAACACGGTGGTCGACTGGAGCATCAAGCAGGACATCGGCTTTTCCGTCGTCGTCTCGGTAGGCAACCAGGCGGACCTCAACTTCATCGACTACCTCAGGTTCGTGGAGCGCGACCCGAAGACCAAGGGCATCATCCTCTACATCGAGGAGATCCAGGACGGCAAGACCTTCATGAAAGTGGTCAGCGAGGTCTCGAAGACCAAGCCCGTCGTGGCGATCAAGTCCGGTTCCTCCGCGAAAGGCCAGGCAGCGGCCTCGTCCCACACGGGTTCGCTCTCCGGATCCTACGACGTCTATATGGAAGCGTTCCGCGAATCCGGCGTGATCCCCGTCCACACCCTGACCGGCACGTTCCAGGTCGCGGAGATGCTCGCGACCCCGAAGGGCTACCCCCGCGGCAAGCGTGCGATCGTGATCACCAACGCCGGTGGGTTCGCCGTTCTCTCCTCCGACTACGCCGAACGCTACGGCATCGACCTTATCAGCCTCCCGCCGAAGGTCCTCAAGGAGTTGAACGACCTCCTGCCCGACTTCTGGAACAAGAACAACCCGATCGACCTCCTCGGCGACGCCAACGAAAAGCGGTTCGAGCAGACGTTCAGCGTGCTCGCCAAGCACCAGGACTGCTGGGACATCGCCTTCGTGGTCGGGTTCCCGAACCTCGTCATCGGATCGGAGCAGCTTGCAAACCAGATCATCCAGTTCTCGGAGAAGACCGAGAACATGATCGTCGGGACGCTGCTCGGCGGCGACTCGATGGAGCGGGGCCGCAAGATCCTCAAGGCGAACGGCATCCCGATCTTCGAAGAACTCGACTTCACCTTCCGGGTGATGGGAAGAATCCTCTGGCAGCGGTTCCGGTAAGGATATCTACTCTTTTTTGTCCGTTCCAAAATGACGGGACACCCGGTCAGTGCCGCCTTCCGCCACCAGTCTGCCGTCTCTTTGCCAGACCACCAGAAACGACGAGAGAACGGCGAGCGTGTAACAGGCCCAGAAGAGCGGGATCGCCGTGCCGGAGTCCGGACCCAGGGAGACCGCCCGCACGATGCCGACGGCCATCGATGCCAGGACGGCCGCAATCACGAGGAGAACCGGCCCTATCCGGACACGGGGGCGGGAAGAGGGGGCGGGCGCAACCTTCGGCGTCACGACGAACGGCAACTGCTTCCCGGAGACGGCGTACCAGATCGCCCGGGCGTATACGAAGGCGAGCGTATTGAAGATCGCCTGCGATAACGCGAGGTCGTACAGAGAGTACTGCCGCTCACGGATGCTGACGATGACCTGGATCGCGATCACCACGACGAGCACCACGGCGAACGTCGGGGGAACCCATACGGGGAGGATCGGGACACCGAAGATCAGCGTGGCGACGGGGAGGAGGAAGAGCACCACGTTCACCCCTCCAAGCAGGTAGATCGAGACCGTGACGACGAACTCAAGCCAGTGCGTTGCGGTCATGCTCCGGGGCTGCGCCACGAGTTGCCGGAGAATCGTCCCGAGAAGCTGGGTGTTCCCGTATGCCCAGCGGAGCTGCTGCGTGAAGTATGCGGCGAGGTTCGGCGGCGCAACGCCCTCCGCGTACACGGCATCGAGAAAGACTCCCCGGCGGCCCTTGAGGTGGAACGTAAACGAAGTGGCGATGTCTTCGGCGATGCATGCCTCGTCCATCCCTCCGATGGCGGCGAGATGGCTCACCCGGAATATGCAGTTCGAGCCGGTCAGCATGGCGGTATTGTTGACGGAGAGCCCCCTGCAGACGTGCTTGTTGTAAATATGCTGCTGGTAGGAGAACGTGACGCTTATCGGGTCGTGGGGCTCCGTTCGGAAGAACTGCGGGGTCTGGATGAAGGATACGGACGGGTCGCCCTCAAGGATGGGGACGAGATCGGCAAGGATCTCCGGTTTCACCCTCTGGTCGGCGTCGATTATCAGGAGGTACGGCGTATCGCCGTCGAGATGCGAGAGGGCGTGATTGATCGCTCCCGCCTTGAACCCGCGCCTGTGGTCGCGGTGAAGATAACGAAGACCGTACCGCCTGCATATCTCCTGCATCGACGATCGTTTCCGCGTATCCGTGGAGTCGTCGAGGAGGAAGATGCGGAGGTCGGGGTAGACGATCGCCGTGCACGCCCGGACACAGGATTCGACCACGGCCGGCTCCTCGTTGTAGACCGGGATGAAGACCGCGACGGGGGAGGTCGGAGGTCTCGACCCCTGCGGTGCCGTGGGACGGTAGGCATAGAGTGACCGGAGGAGGTGATCGGCGTAGCTCACGAACTGGATCACCCCGAATGCCGTGACGGCGACGAGAAAGAGCGAGAGAACCCTCGCAAACAGGCTCCACCCGGCTCCGGTCAGTATGAGATGCAGATCACGGAGGAAGACGGCCGCGAGCAGCACCATGAGCGTGGCGGTAAAGAATGAGATGCGTGCTGCCGTTGTCATGAAAATCCACCGCAGTCTGGCTGGTATCATGCAGAGACGCCTCGAAGCCGTACGCCAACCCGGATCCGGCCCGGGTGCAGCGGGAGACGCGAGGCGGTCCGGATACCATCCATCATACCGGCGCACTTAAAGGTTTCGGGGCCGGCCGAACCGCAGCCCCCAGACCCCAGAACGGCCTTTTCCCTTCTTTGCCGCTACGGCGGGGTGCAGGCGCCAACCCTCTCGGGGATGGATGGCCGGGACGGTACCAGGGTATCGCGGCCGCACGCGGCGGCGCAGGGCGCAGGCGGATACCATATCCGGCAGGCGGGCAAACACCGACACAATGAAATAGATCCCTTTCCTTCTGACGAATGATTACTATGGCTGTACAGAAGATGGCAACTGCATCGTTGAAGAAGTACGAGCTGCCGCCGCTGCCGTATGCGCCCGACGCTCTCGAACCCCACATCTCGAAGGAGCAGCTCTCCCTGCACCATGATAAGCACCACCAGGCTTACGTGACCGGGGCGAACGCCGACCTCGAGAAACTGGAGAAGGCGCGGCAGGAAGGCACCGAAGTGGATATGAAGGCGCTCTTAAAGGAACTCTCGTTCAACATCGGTGGCCATGTCCTGCATGACCTCTTCTGGCCGACGATGGCCCCGGCCGGAAAGGGCGGCGGCGGAACCCCGGGCGGGGCGCTTGCAGACAGGATAGACCGTGAATGGGGTTCCTTCGACCGATTCAAGGCCGAGTTTACGAAGGCAGCCGCGAGCGTCGAGGGGTCCGGGTGGGCGGCACTGGCGTACTGCACCATGACGGACCGTCCCATGATCATGCAGATCGAGAAGCACAACAACCATGTCTACCCGACGTTCCGCATCCTGATGGTGCTCGATCTCTGGGAGCACGCCTATTACGTCGATCACAGGAACAACCGGGCAGGGTTCATCGACGCGTTCTGGAACGTCGTGAACTGGGACACGGTGAACAAGCGGTTCGAGAACCTCTAATCACCATCTTTTCCCCGATCCGGAGCGGCTTACCGGAACGGCTGGCCGGGTGCGCCTCAAGGATTGACTCCGGCAGCCGTAGGCACCCGTTTAACCCGGAGACGCCGTGCGGCGTCCTCATATCCAAACCATTAAGTAGTCATCGCAAGAGGTATCGCCGACGTCATCGGTGGGGGAAGGAATGGATCGATACCGCAGGCGATATACCCTTAGTCTAAACTGTGCTCGCTCTCCTGGGGGAGGAGCAACCGCCCGTTCATATGTGCGTAGAGCAGGGGCGATCCCCGGGATCGGCCATGCTCGGTAGGGTCATCCCCGAGCCGGATCGGGAGGTGATCCGGGACGCGATCACGGACGGGGCCATACGTCACCTGCTTCACGAAGAAGACCCGCGGCTCCGGAACTTCCGGCTCTGCAACGCATGCGGTTCCTGCACGCCGTACTGCCCGGCACGGATCAACGATCCCGGAGCGAACGGAGACCCGGGCTACCTTGCACGGAAGGTGACCGCGGCCCTCCAGGCAGGCAGACGCCCCGGGCTCGATCTCGCCGACTGCGTCCAGTGCTACTCCTGCGAGACCGTCTGCCCACGCTCCGTCAGCATCGGCGGGATCATCAACGCCGTCTACGAGACGGAGCGCCTGCAGCCGATCTTTCGAAGGATGCTCCTCGACCGGGGGGGGCTTCCACCTCAGGCTTTTCTTCCGCTCTATACCGGGAGGGGCCACTTCCGGAAGTTCGTCCTAAAGGCCATCCGGTACCCGTATCCGGTGGACGGCAGGGCGATCGACGAGGTCCGGCGGCTGCTGCTCCATCCGGTCGACGCGTCGGCCTTCTCGGCGCCCGGACACCGCCCGCCGAGGCGGCTGCTCGCCCGTCCCGACCGGGTCTTTCACCTCAACTCCTGCTGCGCCTTCAACTACCCCGGCGCGGACCTCTCGCAGAAGATGATCCTTGCCGCCCTCGGCATCCGCTACGAGACCTCGCCGATGCAGACCTGCTGCGGGGGTGCCCCGCACTATATGGGCGGGGCAGGTTTCGCCGACCGGCTGCTCCTCACCGCACGGAACCTCAACGTCATCCACGACGCGTTCGAACCCGGCGGCGAGATCGCCGTCACCGGCATATGCCCGACCTGCAGCGACTCGTATGCTGCCGCACTCGATATGCTCTCGCGGAGCGCCAACAGGGAGGTGGCGAACGAAGCCCTGGCGAGGATCGGCCGGAAGGTAACTGAACCGGGGGCTTTTGTGGTGGCAAACGTCCTCGACCTCTACCCCCTCTATCTCGACGAACTTCGGCGGCTCGTCGAGAGACGGCTCACCGGGCTCGCCGTCGGGGTGCATGTCAGCTGCCACTACCGGAAGATGAACGGCAGCCTTGCCGTCCCGCCGGGAATGCAGGACCTTACGGCGGTAACGGGAGCGAAGATCACGCGAAGCGTGATGGAGCACTACTGTTGCGGCGGGGTCAAGAACCTCTTCGACCGGCACCGGAAAGGCCGCCCCCTGGAACTCTCCCGGCTGAACCGGCTCGTCCGTCAGGACTTTATGAATCACCGCCTGGACGTGATGATCGTCGACTGTCCGGGATGCGAACTGGTCTACGACCACATGGGTGTGCCGGTGCTCCATATCACCGAACTCCTGGCACTTGCAATGGGCGCCGACCCGAGGGAGACGGCCCACATCCAGGGCCACCTGACCTCGCTTTCGGCGGCACTCGGCCGGATAGGGATTCTTTAAGGCGATGGGATACCGGTGAAGGGTGCGCGATCCCCGTCACGAAGAGCGGTAGGGAGCGCGGCACCAAACGGCCGGGTTCGGTCTTCGGCATGGCCGCAGCCATGTTTGCGCAACCGGCCGAAACTGCAGGCGGTCCGGCATCGGCCGGGCCGCACCGCAAATCACTTATTACCGGGGATGAGATTTGTTTATATAATTTTTACAGGATAAAAACATCAAGGGGGCAGAATACCCGTATGAATAGAGCGGATTCAATATCAACCATATCGCAAGAGGCGTTTCGGATTCTCGACGAGCCCGGCGCAGGTATTCTCGTGCTCGATCGGGAGATGCAGGTGTTCTGGGCAAATGCATTTGCCATGGATATCCTCTCTCTGCGCGAAGAGGAGATCCTCGGATTCGACGCCCGCCGGATCCTCGACGCACGTCTGGCACCGCTCCTGCAGGAGAGAGACGCTGCCAGGAGACTCCTCGCCACGATGAACAACGGAACCGAGATGTCCGGTCTCGACCTCTCGGTGCAGGACTCACGGGGGGAAGAGCGACGGATCGTCTATTCCAGCCGAAAGATTGAGCGGGGAGTGTTCGCAGGGATGTGGGTGCTCTGCATGCGGGACGTCACCGACCGGAGACCGGCAAACGAAGGTCTGCTCTCCTCGAACAGACAACTCCTGGTTTTGAACCAGATCATGGGAGTATCCGCATCGTCCCTCTCGCTCGACGAACTGCTTGAAGCGTCACTCACAAAGACCCTCGATCTGCTCGGGTTCGACCTGGGGCTGACCTACCTCCTGAACCCGGAGCGGACGATGGCGCTCACGCGCTACCACCGCGGCGCCCCGGAGAACTACCTCGCCCGGAACAGGGCCATCAAGGTTCACCACTGGCCCTGGAACTTTGTATTTGTCGCCGGACAGCCTCGTTACCTCGAGATGCAGGGCGAGGGGGGCACGATCGAGGAAGAGATCCTCGCCTCGCTCGGGGTCTCCACCCTCGCCTGCATCCCAATCCTTGCCGAATCGGTCGTGGTCGGCGCGCTCTTCCTCGGGAGCAGGCAGGTCGAGGGGTTCCGGGACGAGGAGCGCCGCCTTCTGGAGGCGATCGGGCAGGAGATCGGTTCGGGTGTTCTCCGGAGCATGCTCCACAAGCGGCTGGAGGCGGCTCACCGCGAGACGAACCTCTACCTGGACGTC
Organism: Methanoculleus sediminis; assembly: GCF_001017125.1. Lineage (GTDB taxonomy): Archaea > Halobacteriota > Methanomicrobia > Methanomicrobiales > Methanoculleaceae > Methanoculleus > Methanoculleus sediminis. Next base: position 25,000 of record NZ_JXOJ01000002.1, read on the forward strand.
ATGACCCACGACATCAAGAACGCGGAGAACGTCGCGAACCTCTACTGCGACCTCCTGCTCGATATGCTGGAGGGCGACGCCGCCCAGTACGCCCGGAAACTCAAAGGAAGTATCCGCAAAAGCAGCGGCATCCTCCAGAACGTCTCGACCATCCGCCGCATTCACCAGGAACCGCCCGACTTAAAACCGCTCCATCTCGGCCGCGTGATCCGGGGAGGAATCGAACGCACCCCGGAAGCAACCGTCTCTTTTGACGGCACTGCCGCGGAGATCTGGGCCGACGACCTGCTCCCCGAGGTCTTTACGAATCTCATCGGCAACGCCGTTAAGTTCGGCGGACCGGACGCCGGGATCGCGATCCGCGTGGAGGACTGTCTCGAGGAGGAACACGCGGTGGTGGTGACCGTGGAGGACACCGGCCCCGGCATCCCCGACGAGATGAAGGAGACGATCTTCGACCGGTTCAGGCAGGGCGGAAGCCGGGGATGCGGGGAAGGGCTCGGCCTCTACATCGTCGGGATGCTCGTCGAGCGCTACGGCGGCCGGATCTGGGTCGAGGACAGGGTGGAAGGCAGGCCCGACCTCGGGGCGTCGTTTAAGTTCACGCTGCGCGAAGTGGTGCACGGCGGGGCCGACGAGTATGAGGAGTGAGACCCCTTATACCACAGTAGTTCACTGAAATAGTTGAGGAAGTCCTCCAGGGGGGCAGACCACCAACCTTCCTTCGCACCTGCGGTGCTCAAGCTCCGTTCCTACCGAACGTCGGGCTTCGCACCTGCGGTGCTC
>NZ_JXOJ01000002.1:25800-105484 GCF_001017125.1 Methanoculleus sediminis
AGCTCCGTTCCTACCGAACGTCGGGCTTCGCACCTGCGGTGCTCAAGCTCCGTTCCTACCGAACGTCGGGCTTCGCACCTGCGGTGCTCGAACTCCTTTCCCTTCGGGAAAGTCGTCCTTCGCGTCTTCGCGTCCTTCGCGTGAGACTGTATTACTATCAACAATCGATATCGCACGCGAAGCCGCGAAGATCGGTAGATGGGTTAGTATTGCACCATGGATCCCTCACGCCGCCGTCGCTCCGGCCTGCCTGATCAGGAGCCCTGCCGAGTACCGGCGCGCCCAGGCATACCCGAGCGCCGCGCCGATCGCGTTCCCTGCGGCAACCCCCCACCAGATGCCGGAGAGGCCGAGCCCGAGACCGGCTGCGAATATCCAGGCGAAGAGGATGGATAGGACGACGTTCTGCAGAACCGTGATCGTGAGAGATCGTGCGCCAAGCCCCGTCCCCTGGAAGAACGATGCCGAGAAGAGCCCGAACCCGACCATGGGGTAGACGAGACTCATGACCCGGAGGTAGGTCGTCAGCTCGGGAGCGATCCCGGCGGCGTCGCCGGCCGTGAAGACTGCGGCAATCCGGGGGGCGAAGATAAACGTGGCCGCGGCAAGCCCGAGACCGATCCCGAGACCGAGCCGTGCGGCGAACCGGAGTGCGGTCTCCATCCGTGCGTACGCCCGTGCCCCGTAGGTGGCGCCGGTGACCGCAACCACCGCCGAGGATATGGCAAGGATCGGCGTCAGGCCGATGCTCACGACCCGCCACCCGACCGAGTATACGGCGACGCCGTCGGTGCTCGCTATGAGGACGATGACGCCGTTCAAGATCAGGGCCATCAGGGCGAGCGCCAGTTGCTCGGCCGCGGCGGGGAGACCGACCTGCAGGACGTCCCGTGCGACTGCAGCGTCCGGGGAGAACTCCCGGAAACGGAGCGAGATGTAGGTGTCTCTCTTCACGAAGAGCCAGTAGACCATCGGGACGGCGGCGACTACCTCCGCGAGGATGGTCGCCCAGGCTGCGCCGGCGATCCCCATGTCGAGCCCGTAGATCAGGATCGGGTCGAGAACTATGTTCGCCACCGCTCCCGCCGCCATGGCGTACATCGTCCGCTTTGCATCTCCTTCGCCGTGCATGAGCGCGTAGGCGACCTCGCCGAAGAGGAGGGCGAACGTCCCGAGGAAGAGGATTCGCGCATACTCGGTGGCAGGACCGACGGCATCGCCCGCTCCCATAAGGACGAAGATGTCATGGGCAAAGAGGAAGAGCGGGATGGTGACGGCGACGGCGAGCACGGTCATCAGGAGGAGGGTGTGCATCGCAACGCTGCTCGCGCCGGCCCTGTCGCGGGCCCCGATCGTCCGCGCGAGCGCCGCTTCTCCGCCGGTCCCGAGCCCGCTCGCTAACCCGATGGTTATTATGAAGAGCGGGAATGCGAACCCGACGGCGGCAAGAGCGTCTGCACCGAGACCCGCGACCCAGAACGCGTCGACGACGTTGTAGAGGGTCATGAGGGTCATCGCGATCATCATCGGCAGGGAGAGCCGGAGGATCGCGGTCTTCGGATCGGCGAGGAGTATCTTTGTTCCTTCTGTTTGGTTACTACTTGAGGGTGTATCTTCTTCTGAGTCACTTGTCGGCATACATATCGCCTGCTGGCGTGCCCGCGCCGCGGGCTCCCGGAGAAAAGGGGAACCTCATATACTGCGGATTGGGCATCGTGCCAATCTCTGGATTCCGATTGCCGAATGCACCGGGAGAACGTGACAGAATAGAAAGCGGCCGATTAATAGCCGCCCCAATTCTCCGATTTCCTGGCGCCATAGAGCAATACAAGACAAATATGGGCGCGGATTAGTAGATATACCTTCGCACCCGGCGGATCGAAACGGGCTGTCGACCGTTCGTTTTCGGCGGCTACGCCCCCGGTCGAGGGGTATCCGGACAGCCGGGCTGACGAACACCGCGGGATCTCGATGGAAAAAATCAGCGGGCAGGCTGCCCCACGGCCGCCACGCCGCGTTTCTTGACGGCGCGGTCGTACATGAGCCAGTTCTCCTCCCACTCCGGGTTCCGGTCATGGAGCTGCTCAAGCACCCGGCGCCGGATCTCGCCGGAAGGCATTCCGTCGTAGGCGATCCGTTCGACGGCTTCGCCGATCGCCCTTGCCTCCTCCGGCGGCGCTCCCGATTTCAGCGCGCTCACGGTCACTTTCTCCCGCACGAACGGTTCTCTCCTGCCGTCGGCCTTGACAACATCGACCAGTTCAACCACCTCACGGGGGCGGGGGGAGTCCGGGGATCATAACCTTTCCGGTTACCGCCGCCACGGGGCAGGCGGCTTGAGAAGTTCCGTCGCGGATGCAACTCCTTTCAGCCCTTCCTTGAGGAAGAGAATCCCGAAGACCGATTCGACCAGCGTCCCCTTTGCATGGCCGATCTTCCGTGCGCTCCTCGGGGTGTCCGGGTCGAAATGAATCCGGTGCTCGTAGAGCCCCCAGCGATCGCAGAGCAGAGCAAGGTTCGAGTTCCGGTCGTACGCCTTCCGGTTCCGGGTCAGGACTCCCGCTTTCGCGATATCGGGATCCCAGATTGCCGGAAGAAGACCGATCTTCAAAGCGGCGTCACCGATCCACGCGAGCGCTCCCGCCACTTCGGAGAGCCCCGCGAGTTCCCGCAGATTCGCATCGGTGAGGGTGCACCAGCACTTGCTCCGGGCGTGCTCCGCTATCTCGTCGAAGAGGTTGCGGGTGCTCGGGCGGAACATGGCGATGACGAACTGCTCGCGATCCCCGAGCGAGTAGCCGAGGTCCGCCTCGACCTCCGGCTGCACCGTCCCCGAGATCACGGCCGTCTTCGTAAGAACGGTCTCGATGTCCCGGACCCAGCGCCGGAACTTCGCGGCGTCTCCCATAGAGAGCGCCGGGGCCTCCCGCACGAGGTCGTCCCTGAGCGTTGTGAGCCGTCCCTCGATCCCCGGCAGGTTCCACGTAAGCCAGCGGTGCATCCCACTGCCCGTTACTCCCGCGCGTCATGAGCCTTTCGGAGACCGCCGTGAATGATGACGTCTGCAATGCCGCGACCGCCGAGGAGCCGCATCGTCCGCTCGAGGAGGAAGTCCGAGCCGAGCACCCGGTCGGCCAACCTCTTTGTCCTTGCGGCGGCGAGAAGTTCCCGGCCTATCGCCGAACGCCACTCCCGCTCGTAGGCCGCGAGGGGCTCGCCGCGGAGCAGGTGGTCTGCCGCCGCAAGCCCGGCAAGCCGCCCGCAGATCATGGCGGTCGCGATGCCTCCCCCGTTGGACGCGACGACCTGGCCCGCGGCGTCACCTGCGGCGAGGACGTTTCCGCGGACCGTCTCCCTTATCGGGCCGGAGACGGGCACGAACCCGGCCTGGACGTCGCGGGCGGAAAAACCGTTGCTCGCGAGAAATGCTCTCAGGAGAACCGGAACCGGGGTGCCTCTCATCTGCACGCCGAGCCCGACGTTTGCGCACCCCCGTTTCGGGAAGACCCACGCGTAGCCTCCCGGGGCGATACGGTTCCCGAAGAAGAACCGGAGGCGGTCGCCGAACTCCCCGTCGACCCGGCAGGTTATGGCAGGGGCGAGGACGGCGCTCCGCTCCATCCCGGCCGAGCGGCAGACCGGGGAGAGCGGGCCGTCCGCGGCGACGACGACGCGAGCCTCGACCTCGCCCCGGCCGGTCGTCACCCGGCCGCCTTCCCGGCCGAGGAACTTCGTATCCGGCGAGAGCACGGCACCCGCACGGACGGCCGCATCCGCGAGGTGCCGGTCGAATGCGTCCCTATCGACGGTGTAGCCGGGGAGCTCGAACCCGTACTCCCGGCCGCCGGGAGAGACGGCGACGGCGCCCCGGATCTCCCGCCGGACCAGCCCGGGGTCGACGGGGAAGAGTTCGTCGAGGCCGGAGGCGTTCGGGAGCACGCTCGCGAGGATCTCCGGAGCCGCGTTGAACTCCCCGCAGCAGACGGGGACGCCGATCTCCTTGCGTTTATCGATCAGGAGGACGTCAAGCCCCGTCTCTGCCGCGTAGCGTGCGGCGGTGCTGCCTGCGGGCCCCGCACCGACGACGATCACGTCGCACCGGTTCTGCATCGGTGCTCTCGTAAGGAGGGATAGAGGATAAAAGAGTGTGAAGTTACTCTGCGCTTCGCTTCCGCAGCCGCTCGATCCTCTCGGCCACCCGCCGCCTCGCCTCCTCCGTCTCCGCGACGTCCCGGCGGATCGCGACTTGCAGGATATCGCCCTCCCGGGCACCGGACGGAAGGAGGGAACGGGGGAGCGTGAGCCGGACCGACTCGTCCTCGCGGAGGAGAAGGACGGCGAGCCCCTCCTCGACGCGGTCGAGGCTCATCCGGAAGACCGACTCATCTTCCGCCATGGTCACCGCTCCACGGTGCTGACGACGGTACCGTTCGCGTCGGCAAGCGTGGCGAGGTCGCCGTCGTTGTTCCAGACCGCACTCCCCCGGCCCCAGTAGAGGTCGGTCGCGGTATCGTTGCCCGCCCCGGAGTGGACGGTGACGTCGGCGCCCGGATCGAGCGTGAAGACCGGGAAGGTGTAGGTGTTGCGCGTCCCCTCGTCGGTGATCGTCCAGCCGGTGAGGTTGACCGCCGTCTCGTCCGCGTTCGCGACGGCGATCCACTCGTCCTGGAGATCGAGGTCGCTGATGTACACGCCGGAAGACGGGGCGGGCGTCGTCGTCGCCGTCGGGGTCGCCGTTGCGGCCGCGGTCGTTGCCCCGGCCGTCACGGTGGCGGGAGGTGCACCGCCGGCGGCAACGGTGAGCGCCGTGCCGTCGGTGGCGACGATGACGGTCCCGTCAAGGTCGGTCCGGTAGATGCGCGAGCCGGTCGCCTCGAGGCGTTCGACCGCCTCCTCGTGGGGGTGGCCGTAGTCGTTCCCCTCGCCGACCTCGATGACGCTGATCGCGGGGCTGACCGCGGAGAGGAATTCTGCCGAGGATGCGTACCGGCTCGCGTGGTGGCCGACCTTCAGGACGTCGGCGTCGAGGTCGAGCCCGGCCGCCGTCATGCTCTCCTCCGCCGGGTTACCGGCATCGCCCGTGAAGAGGTACGAGATCTCCCCATACGTCACCTTCAGGACGACGGAGTCCTCGTTCACGTCGCCGAGCGGCTCTGCGCCCGGGTTCAGGATCAGGACCTCAAGGTCGGGATCGAGGGCAACCGTCTGCCCGCGCTCCGCCGCGGCGTAGGGTATCCCCAGGTCTTCGACCAGGGCAAGCAGGTTCTCGTAGGTCGCGGTCGGGTGCGGCTGCGCGGCATCGACGAACCGGCCGACCGGGTAGGCGGAGATGACGTCGGCAAGGCCGCCGATGTGGTCGGAGTGCGCATGGGTCGCCACGACCACGTCGAGCGTCTCGACGTTCCTCTCATCGAGGTATGCAATGACGCGCTCCCCCATCCCGCGCTCGCCGGCATCGATGAGCATGGTCTTGTCGCGGAACTCGATCAGGATCGAATCGCCCTGCCCGACGTCGATGAAATGGACGACGAGATCACCGGAGAGATCGGATCCGATCTCCGGCTGCGGCCCGGAGGAAGCAGAACAGCCTGCCGTGACGAGGCAGGCGACGATGCATGCACAGAGTGCTGTGCAGATCAGGTATCGTGCAGGTATGGACGACATGCTTCTTCTACACAAGTAGAGGGTGCCAGGCTATAAGTGTGATGAGGTCGGGCATCGGCACCGTACCGGGCATGCGGCCGCCCGGCCGGCAGAAGGGAGCGAGTGGCGGGTGGCAGAAGCGCGCAGGAATGGAAAGGATGATATGCGTCGACCGTCACCCCTTATCAGTAAGGACGATGAAGGAAGTATCACCCCTCGAGATCTATAACGAGTACCACGACGACGTTCAGGCAATCTTCCGGTCGAGACTGCTGACGCAGGTGATGATCGCACTCGGCAGCGGGAGCAAACCGCTCTCGACCCTTCGCGACATCACAGGGAGTTCGTCGCAGGCGCTTATACCGAAGATCCGGTACCTCGAGGGACTGCATTACGTCGAATCGATACGGGGCGACTATGCCCTCACCCCCATGGGCAGACTCGTCGAACCGAAGATCGAGCGGGTGGTTATGCTCATGGGAGTGCTCCAGCGGCACAGGGACTTCTGGATTGAACACGATATCCAGGGCATACCCCCGGCATTCCTGGATGAACTTGAACACCTGTACAATATAGAGATAGTAAAGGATGTTGAGGAGAACATCTTCGCCGTATACACGGTCTTTCAATCCATACTCAGGAAAGCATCCTGGATCCACGGCGTATCATCGATTATGAGCCCGGTTCATGTAGATGCGATTAAAGAAGCGGCTATAGGCAGCACAGCAATCGAACTCGTCGTCTCCGAAGAAATCGCCCGGGGACTGGTCTCCGGGCCATACGACACGGTGCTGGAAACCCTGAAGAGATGCAAAAAATTCAGAATTTACGTCTCTCCTTCGCCTATCCGCCTCGGGATGACAGTAACGGACGGATATCTCTCGTTGGGCCTGTACAGGCGCGATACCGACAAATATGATACCACTACCGATCTCATCAGCACCGACGCTGCGGCGGTCTCCTGGGGCGAAAGACTCTTTCAGCACTATAAAGCAGACGCCAGACCGCTGAAACTGCCCTGACAACCTCTTTTTCCGGGACCCAATCGCCGCCCGGTTCCCGACAGGACGCCCGGCAAAACGCCGTTCCACGGCCCCGGGAATATACTGTCGTTCAGAGTCCGGAGCATCTTCTCTTCGCGTTCGTTGAGTGAAACGGAGAGGGGGGGGCGAATGCACCGCTCCGGCCTGCTCAGTTCTTTGCCGAAATAGCGTGTTTAAATACCGGGATGCATCGAAGTGATGAATCTTCGTCGGAGTAATAAATATTCACCCGTTCTCTGAAAACCACTCCATGTTCGGATTTGCAAATAACACCAACCTGATCCAGCCAACCCGACAGATCGTCGTCCAACTTTTCGTGTACAGTTCCCTGTATCTATCTATAGCAGGAGCAGCGATGGTGTATATCTCGTGCCTCCTGCACGGCCTCCCCTTCGACCCGGTTGCGGCGGCAATACTGATGCTCGTCGTATTCGCCGTCTACAACCTCAACCGCAAGACCGACGAGGACGAGGACGCCATAAATCACACGGAACGGTATGCTTTCACGAAGGAATACGAGGTCGTCCTCTTCCGTTCCGCAGTCGGCGCTTACGTCATTGCCCTCTGCCTCTCCGGGATTCAGGGCCTCGGCAGCCTCTTCGTCACGACCGTGCCCCTGGTCGCCGGGATCGTTTATAGTGTACCGCTTTTCCCGGCCAGGTTCGGGTTCCGGCGATTAAAAGAGGTGCCTTTAATGAAGAGCCTTGTAGTGGCGTTATCCTGGGCTTTCCCCCCGGCTCTCCTGCCGGTCTGTCATGCCGGCCTTCCTGCGAGTGCCGCCACCGGCATCGTCGGCATTTTCTTCTTTTTCCTTGTCTTCATCAACACTGTGGTCTTCGACATACGGGATGTGGAGGGGGACCTGGCATCGGGCGTCAAAACGCTCCCGACGATCATCGGCCCCAAAAGAACGCTCCTTCTTCTAACGGCGATCAACGTAACCGTCGGAGGCGTGCTGGTGCTTGCCGCCGGGCTCCTGCCGGGTTTCCATCCGGTACTGCTGCTGGCTGCGGGCATAGGCTACGTCCAGGGGTACCTTCTGTGCTTCCATCAACTTGTGAAGGAAAAACTCCTTTTTGAACTGCTTGCCGACGGACAGTTCATTCTGCTGGGAGTAACTCTTTACCTGCTCACCCTCGCAGTGCCGTGTCCCCCGATCTGATCCGGGATGCCCTCCCGGACCCGGGTGCCGTCTGTACCGGTCCGGCGCTCTCAATCCCCCGTTTTGAGTCCCGGGAGGCATAGGGTTGCAAAATGCCCACACATCGCACATGCGGGAGCCGTCCTCCGGGCCCCTGATGTTTCATCTACCAGATGAATATTCATCGACGCAATAAATGTCTGGCAGCCGGAGAGCATCTTAGGGTACGACATGAGATCTCCCTGCGGCAGCAATTCGCTGAAGAGTAATCCCGATGCTCAATACCCCGAGGCACAGGAGCGGGAGGTGCATACGCTGCACGATGCAGAAACGGGAGGCATCCTGCTGCAGAAGGAGAGGAAGCCGCAACGATGGGGATGCGCTTCATGCATGTATTACGACCCCGGATGCGCCTACTGCACCTACATCCACGCGCCCGTGGAGATACTGTTCGTCTGTCCGCAGGTTCTCGACAGGCGCGGGTAGCCCCGGGGACCTGTACAGTAAGGTTACGCCGTTCATCAGGCGGCATCTCGAGAGCCCTTCGCCGCCGCCGGGGCTCCGGCTCCCGGCGGAGGAAAAAGAGGAGGGGATCGAGATCCCCAACGTTTTTGTGATCCGCCGGGTATAGCCAGACCGTCATGCCGGGTGCGGACTACATCTACCCGAACGTCACCGAAGTAGCCCAGCGGGGCGGACTCCTCGAACGCTGGCACCTCGCAGAACCCCTCGGGTGCGCGTATATCGAGATCCCCGGCGATTTCATCAAGAACAAGACGGAGGTGGAGCGAACGGGGCAGGAGATAGGGTCGATCCTCACCCGATCGTCCGTCGAACTCCTCTATGAACAGGATACCGCCCTTCCGGGCAACCTCAGGTACCTCCTGCACACCGAACCTGCCATCCCCCGGAGAGACCGGCACGGCAGGCAGGCGACGGCAAACCTGCGGTGGCGCGATCCCGGCTGGGTGGCCGGTTTCGGGGATATGCTCCTCGAGATCGAGGACTTCCTGGGTATCCCCCCGGAGATCATCGAGATTCACCCCGGCGACCGGAGGAACACCCACGCCGATATCGTCATGGGGATGCATGCCCTGATCGCCGCCCACTGGAACGCCTTCGGAACGGAACCGCTGGTGCTGCTCGAGCACCACAAGGACCAGAGCATCTCCACGGGGAGCCAGATACGGTCGTTCTGGGCGATACTCAAGGATATCCACCCCGAGATCGCCGGGCTGGCCGGGATAGCACTCGATCCCTGGCACCTCCACGCCGCAACGAGTGAGGACTTCCCCGAATCGCTTGGCGAGATTCCGTTCGATTCCCTGCAGGCGTTTCATATCCATAGCGACCTCCGGCCTCCGTCGCCGGGAGACAGGGTACCCTGGCCGCAGGTCTTCAGGGTGATCGGCAGCGTCTCAAAGACGCCCCGCATCAAACCCGTGGTCTACCAGAAGAGCAGGGTTCCCGCGGCAATTGCCTTCTGCAAAGAGATGCTCGCCGCGCCGCGGGCGGCGTATGCCGGGCCGCCGGCGTGACGGTGCGGCCCGGCCCCGATCCTCGCCAACATTCATAACCTCCAAATGCCACAGGGTGTCGCATGGCACCGATAGCCGCGCCTGATTTCCCCACCGATCTCGAGTGGCTCAACACCGACCATCCCCTCTCCGTCCGCGATCTCTCGGGCAGGATAGTGCTGCTCTCGTTTGCGACGTTCACCTGTTCGAACTGCATGCGGCTGGCACCGGAGATCCGGCGGCTCGAGGAGAAGCATCCCGGGCTGGTGGTCGTCGAAGTGCATTACCCCGGGTTCGAATCCGCCGCAGTCGGCGGGAACTTCCGGGAGGCCGTGCGCCGCGCCGGGCTGGAGCACCCTGTCGCCATCGACCGCAATCGCCTGCTCTGGCAGGCCTTCGGGATCCGGGAGTGGCCGACCTTCGTCCTCATCGACCCGGGAGGGAACGTGGTCGGGAAGACCGCCGCCGAAGGGCTTTACGGGAGGCTCAACCCGAAGATCGACCGGATGACGACGGAGTTCGGGCAGCGGGGCATGCTCGAGAGAGGACGGCTGTCGCCGGGAACCGCTCCGGAGACGGCACGGGAGACGAGCCTGCATCGTCCCGGCAAAGTCGCGGCGGACAACGTCGGGATGCGCCTCTTTATAAGCGATACCGGTCATCACCGGATCGTCGTCGCCGACTCCGACGGAAATATCCTGGAGACGCTCGGCTCCGGGGCTGCCGGAAACACCGACGGATCGTTCGATGAGGCCGCATTCTACCTGCCGGAGGGACTTATATTCGACGAAGAGGCGGGCGTCCTCTACGTTGCGGATACCGGGAACCACACGATCCGCCGTGTCTCCTTTACCGAGCGGGAGGTCGCGACGATCGCCGGGACAGGGCTTGCCGCGCCGTCATCCGGCGAAGGCGGACCGGGCACCGGAACCGCGCTGAACGCGCCGCGGGATCTCGCGCTGCTGGGCGGCCACCTCTACATCGCGATGGCAGGGGCAAACCAGATCTGGCGAATGGATCTCGCCACCCACGAGGTGGAGCCGTATGCCGGTTCCGGCCGGGAGGGGCTGGTCGACGGGCCGCTGGAGAAGGCCGCCTTCGCCGGCCCTACCGGCATCGTCACCGACGGCGAGGCGCTCTTTGTCGCCGACAGCGGGGCTTCGGCGATCCGCCGCATCAAGCGAGGAATGGTCGAGACCCGTATCGGGCACTCCCCCGACGATTTCGGCGATCTCGACACCATCGCCCGGATGGCGCGCATCCACCGGGCGACGGGCATCGCTTACAGGGACGGGTCGCTCTACATCGCCGACACCGGCAACCACAAGATCAAGCAGTTCGACCTGGAGACCGGGTGGGTTCTCACCCGGGCCGGAAACGGCGGCCGCGGCTACCGGGACGGGCTGTCGGGAGAAGCAAGGCTGAACGAGCCGGGCGGTCTGGCCGACTTCAGGGGACTCTGGTATATCGCCGATACCGGCAACCATACCGTCAGGGTCTACGATCCCGCCCGGCACGTCGTCTCGACCCTGACGCTCTGGAAATAGGGGTAACCGTGACCCGATCGGCGGGTACCCGAGACCAGTACTTTATGTAGGGGCAACAAGAGAGGAGGGGCGGAACATACAGTCTCCAGGGGGAACCATGCGAACGAATTGCGCGCTGTTCATAACAGTTCTGGCTATCGGGGCGGCGGTTCTCATCTGCGGCTGCACGGGCCTGCCGGGAGGCGACGGCCAGAACCGGACGAACGGAACACCTTCCGAAACGCCGGTCGGCGGGAGTCTGACGGCCGACGAGGTGCTGGCCCGGGACGGCAACTTCTCGGCGTTCCTCCACGCGCTCGATGCCGCCGGACTCAAGGGGACGCTCGCCGGGCCGGGTCCCTACACCGTCTTTGCGCCGACGGACGAGGCATTTAGCCGGGTTCCGGAGACCATGATGGATGAACTCTTCGACGACCCGAAGGGCAACCTCGCGGAGACCCTGCTCTACCACATGGCTCCGGGGAGGTATACGTCGGCCGAAATCACCGCAAACGACACCGTTCCATCCATCCAGGGCAATCCGATCGGCGTCGCCGCCGGCGGCGAGAGCGTGACGGTGGACGGTGCACGGGTGATCCGGGCAGATATTCCGGCCGCGAACGGCGTCATCCACGCCATCGATGCGGTCATGATCCCGCCGGACGTGACCCTGTCGCCGACGAACGAGACCGCCGAAAACGTGACGGCGAACGCGACCGGGTGAGGGCAGGGTGATCACCCTCTTCACGAGGGTGCGACAAGGCGTATGCATTATGCATACGTTAGTATACACAATGTGCTCGTACCTGGAGGCTTGTTCCTTCAAAGGCGCGGGCGCATTCCCGGAACCACCCCGGGAAACATCGGGCGGGACAAGCGGTCGAGGTCGATCCGTCGCGAACCTCCATTGTAGCGGATCGTCAAAGAAACCACGAATAACAACTGTTTTCCCACGACCGCACAAACAGAGAATCGCAAAAAGAGTCATCCCAGAGTCCGCCCATGCCACGCTTCAACCTCAGCCCGTCGCTCATCGGCCGGTTCTTCTACCACGACTGCGAACGCCATCTCCGCTACCACGCGACCCCGGAGCAGGAGCGTGCCGGAGCCGGCATCCCGGCGGCCGCGATCGATACGAGCCCGGTGACGCGAGCCCTCCTTGATGCCGGCATCCGGTGGGAGGAGGAGGTGATCCGGACAAAACTCGCGGGCAGGGTGCGGCTCCCGGACGGGGCGGGGCCGATCTCCGGGCGGTCGTTCTCCATCGAGGAGAGTTTCAACCTCCTCCCCCTGCTCTCCCCGGGCGAGGCAATCTACCAGACGACCATCCCCGTCTCGATCCACTTCCTGCAGATCTACGGTCTCGACCCCGAGGCGCACCGGTTCTCTCCCTGCCGTCCGGATCTCGTCAGGGTCGATGAAGAAGGACGCCTGCAGGTTATCGACATCAAGGCAAGCGAAGAACTCAGCGTCAGTCACCGGATCCAGGCGACGCTGTATGTCCTGATCCTCGAGCACGCCCTGGACCTGCTCGGGCTCAAACTCCCGGTCGACCGGAACCGGGCGGGGATCTGGCTCTACGGGGAGGATGAGCCGCAACCCTTCGATCTACACCTCAACATACGGGTGATCGAGGACTTCTTCCGCCACCGCCTTCCGGGCATCCTCACCGCCCCGCCGGGGGACGTGCCCTGGCACCTCACCTCGCGGTGCGAGTCCTGCGAGTTCTACCCCCACTGCCGCGCCGAGGCAGAGGCCTCCTCCTCGGTCTCGCAGATCCCCGGGCTCTCGCCCATCGGTCGGCGCTACCTGCGGGAGGCCCCGTGGGACGGCGGGCTCTCGATCAACGCGCTCTCCGACCTCGCCGCGTTCCTCCGCGACCCGGAGAGCGATCGCTGCCTCGACAACTGCGGGTCGCTCGCCGGCCAGGGCGACCGCCTGCGCTCGACCGTCCGGGCGCTCACGACGGGAGAGATCATTCCGCTCGCCGCGGCCTCGCTCGCACTCCCTGTCTACGAGGATATCACCTTCATGCTGACGCTCCAGAAGGATCCCGTATCCGGCCGGATATACGCCCTCGGGTTCCGGCGGAGCAGGGGCAAAGCCGTCTACGGGACGCCCTCGCACGAAGCAATCTTCGTCGCGGCGAACCCCGGCGACTGCACCAGGGTGCGCCGGGAGTTCGTCCGGGCACTCGCCGCGGAACTCGAGGCCGTCGACGGGTACAACCGGGGCCGCGACTGGGCCGAACAGGAGTCGGTGCAGACCTACGTCTACGACACCTACGAGGAGGAACTTTTCACCCGGCTGCTCGAAGAGGCGCTCGACGACCCCGTGAGCGCACAGGACGCTCTCAGGCTGCGGTTCTACTACCAGGATTCCGGCATCGCTCTCGGGTCGATCCACCCGAGCGCGTCCGTCCCCTTCCCGATCGTCGTTCTTGCAAGGGAGATCCGGCGGCTGCTCGCGCTTCCCGTCCCGTTCACGCTCCGCCTGCCCGAAGTTCTCGCGGCAATCCCCTCCTCCCGGTTCGCGTACCGGCTTGATGCGGGTTCCCTCTTCTGGAACGAGCACGGCAACGCCATGAAGAGCGACGCCATCATCATGGCGTGGCACGGAAAACGGCCGGAGGCTGCAGACTGGGTCCGGCAGGAGGTCTCGCGCCGCCTGCTCGCCGCGGGGAGCGTCCTCGACGGGCTTCGCGAACGGACGAAGGATAGGCTCGTACGGTGGGCGGAGAAGTTCCGGTTCCCGGGCTCGTGGGAGGCCGCGACGCCGGAGATATCGCGCCTCCTCTTCATCGCGGAGTACGAGTCGACCATGGGTGTGCGCCGGGTGCAGGAACTGCGGAGCGGGCCGCGGGAGGCAAGGGTCCGGGACGGCGTCAGCATCCCCCTCAAGAAGAGCGAGGGGAATTTCTGGAGGGTGCTCGCTCCCCTGGATCTCGCGCTCTTCGAGCAGTCGCGGGCGTTCAGTCACCTCCTCGTGCCGGACGGCGAGGCGGGCGATGAGGCGGAGCGGGCGTTCGACGACCTTCGCTACCGGAGCAGCCCGAACCCCGGGAACAGCGGGGTCTGCTTTGCGAGGGTCCGCGACACCATCGTCGACCGGACGGCCGGGGAGGTCAGGGGGCTCGTGCTGGAGGTGACCTACCCCCGGGACCACGCACCTTTTGCCGAGGGTGATCTCGCGATGCTGCATCCCCGGTTCACGGACTTCACCGTATCGCGCTACGTCGACCGTCTCCTCGCTCTCGACGGGCAGCCGGAGAACGCTTTCATCCGCCTCCTCCGCGACCCGCGGGGGTTCGCCGCGCCGATCCCCGAGCCCGGAGAGGTCGCCGCCGACGCCGGGCGACTCGCCCGCGATGCCGGGTTCACGAAAAGCCAGAACAGGGCATTTTCTCACGTGACGGAGAACCGCCTGACCCTGGTCTGGGGGCCGCCCGGCACCGGGAAGACGCATTTCCTCGCGACGGCGATCCTCGCGCTCGTCAGAGCCCGGCGGGCGCACGGGGAGCGGATCCGGGTGGGGGTTGCGGCGTTCACCCACGCGGCCGTCGAGAACCTTCTCGTCAAGGTCCAGGGCTCGGTCGACGCGTTCGGCCTTGCCGCCGGTCTTCCGATCTACAAAGTGGGGGATCTCCGGACACCCGGCGCAGAGCGGAGCCTCGAGGTGCTGCCCCACGACCGGGCCGGGACCGTCGTCGGCTACCCGGCTCTCCTCCTCGGCGGGACGGTGCATGGTTTCGCAAAACTCGAGAAATCCCTCCCGTCCCTCGATCTCCTGATCGTCGACGAAGCGTCGCAGATGCGGGCGGCGGAACTCGCGATGGTGCTCCCGATGCTGGGGGAGGACGGACGGCTCGTCCTCGCGGGGGACGACCTCCAGCTCCCGCCGGTCGTCCAGGGGGCGTATCCGGCACCGGTTGACGGTCTCCCCGGGCTCGAGGACTCCGTCTTCGCCTACCTCCGGCACCGCGACGATCCCGGCCGCCCCGTCTACACCTGCCAGCTCCAGGAGAACTGGCGGATGAACCGCACCCTCTCGGAGTTCCCGGCGGAGACGCTCTACGGCGCCGGGTATGCTCCCGCGACCGACGCGATTGCAGCGCAGCAACTCGCCCTCGCCCCCGGTTCGGCGGGGGAGGAGTGGATGGAGTGGATCCTCGATCCGGCATACCCGCTCGTGCTCTGCGTCCTCGAGGGCGTCCGGACGACGGTGGAGAACCGGGTCGAGGCGGCGCTGGTCGCCCGGCTGGCCGGGGCGCTCCGGGAGAGGGTCGTCGACCCCGGATCGGGAGAACGGTATCCGGCGACGGAAGACGGCGATTACCGCTTCTGGCGGCACGGGCTCTTCATCGTCAGCCCGCACCACGCACAGATAGGCGCCATCAAAAACAGTCTCGCCAGCATGCGGGCCTGGAAGTATCCGCCGTTCGTGGATACCGTCGACAAGATGCAGGGGCAGGAGGCGGAGGCGGTCGTCGTCAGTTACGGCGTGAGCGACGTCGAGACCGCTCTTGCCGAGGCCGAGTTCATCTACAGCAGGAACCGCCTGAACGTCTCGCTGACCCGGAGCCGGGCGAAGTGCGCGGTCTTCCTGCCACGGCCGCTCTTAGAACCGCCGCTTGAACTGGTGCAGAACGAGAAGGCGGCGGCGGGGCTCCGGCACATGCTCGACCTCCAGGAGTTCTGCAGGGCGCACGGCGATACGCGGACATTCGACCTCGACGGCGAGGAGGGCGTCCGGCTCACGGTGATGCGGGCGCGGGTGGAGTGAAGGGGGGGGGAGCGGAGACGGAAGCGATTGCGCTCTATTTTTAGAACGTCGTTGACCGCACCAGACAGTACCCCACTCCTGCTCAATAGCCAGTAGATCTTCGAGATAGCTAGAACTCGTGCACGGCTTTCCACTGGATATCGCGACTGGGGGTGGGGCTGACGGGGAGGGGGGAGCATCTCCCCTCCCCTGTCTCCAACGCCCATCTCAGGTGCTTTGGATCGGGTTAAGTTACTCTTCCCTTTCACCCCCACCCCGCCCGCGCTTCGCGCTCCTCCCCCGCCCCGAGGGGCGGGGGCAGTGCGTGGCGATACCGGATGGAAAGCCGTGTATGGGTTTGCCACAGACTCACAACGTCCGGGAGCACGCCTGTATCTTGCCGGATCTTGATTCTCATCGAGTTTGAGGACACCTGCCCCCGGGTGCCCAACCTATTTGCCCCCGCCAGACAGATGATATACCGTGATCGGCAGCCTCGACCCCGAACAGAACGAGCGCGAACGCCGGCTCCTCGACGCTATCCGGGCAGAGGGGGCGATCCCGGAGACCATCCGCCTCTTCCGGGATCTCATCCTCTCGTACTACCGGGCCCACGGCCGCGACCTCCCCTGGCGGCACACCACCGACCCCTACCGGATCCTGGTCTCCGAGATCATGCTCCAGCAGACGCAGGTCGAGCGGGTCGCCGTGAAGTACCGCGAGTTCCTCGACCGGTTCCCCGACTTCGAGAGCCTTGCCCGTGCGCCGAAGAGCGAGGTGCTCCTCGCCTGGCAGGGCATGGGCTACAACCGCCGGGCGATCGCGCTCCAGGAGACCGCACGGTGTGTCGTGGATGAGCACGGCGGCGATCTTCCCGCCGACGTCGAGACGCTCGCGACCTTCCCCGGGATCGGGAACGCGACCGCGGCGGCGATTGTTGCGTACGCGTTCAACATGCCGGTCGTCTACATCGAGACGAACATCCGGCGGATCTTCATCCACTTCTTCTTCCAGGACCGGGAGGACGTCCGGGACGACGAGATTCTCCCGCTCGTGGAGAGGAGCCTCTACCGCGAGAACCCGCGGGAGTGGTATAGCGCGATGATGGATTACGGCACGGTCTTGAAGAAACGGACGGCAAACCCGAACCGGAGGAGCGCATCCTACTCCCGGCAGAGCCGGTTCGAGGGATCCGACCGGCAGATCAGGGGGCGAATCCTCGCGCTCGTCCTCGAGGAGGGAGCGGTCACGGAGAAGGAGGTGATCCTCCGGCTCTGCGAAGAGCCCGGACGGGTGAAGCGGATTCTCGGGGACCTCGCACGGGAGGGGTTCGTCGCCGAGAGCGACGGTGCGTACACCTGCAGGTAAGGTTGATGCCTGTCCGGGATCACCCGTGAGAGCCATGAAGATCGGCTACCCGTGCATCAACCGGAGCATCGGCTGCTCCTCGGGCCGCACGTTCCGGCTCTCCTCCTACTCCGGCGAGCGGCTCGAGGAGACCGTCCGGGAGAACCTCCGCTGTCTCGCAGAGATCCTCCGCTTTAATCTCAAAGAGTGCATCCTCTTCTTCCGGATCGGCTCCGGCCTCGTGCCGTTCGCGTCGCACCCGGTCTGCACCGCCCCGTGGGAGGAGACCTTCGCGGAGACGTTTCGCGAGATCGGCCGGTTCGTCCGCGAGCACGATATGCGAGTCTCCATGCATCCCGACCAGTTCGTCGTCATCAACGCGAAAGACCCCGGTATCGTTGATAAGAGCGTCGCGGAACTCCGCTACCACGCTGCCGTCCTCGACGCCATGCGCCTCGATGAGACCGCGAAAGTCCAGATCCACGTCGGCGGGGTCTACGGCGAAAAGAAGGCGAGCATGGAGCGGTTCGCGAGGGTATATTCCCGTCTCGACGAGAGCATCCTCCGCCGGCTGGTCGTCGAGAACGACGACTCGCGTTACACTCTGGCCGACTGTCTCCGCACCCACGAGGAGACCGGCATCCCGGTGCTCTTCGACGTCTTCCACCACACTGTCAATCCCTCCGGCGCCGGGGTGGCCGAAGCGGTCGAACTGGCCGGGGCGACCTGGCAGTCTCGCGACGGCATCCCGATGATCGATTACAGCACCCCGATGCCCGGCGGGCGGAAGGGCCAGCACGCGGAGAGCCTTGATGCTGCCGACTTCGAGCGGTTCCTCGCCGAGACCGTGCCGTCCGACATGGACATCATGCTCGAGATCAAGGATAAGGAGAAGAGCGCTCTTGCCGCCGTCGGGATCGCCCGCCGGGACGGGCGGTTCCGCCTGCCGCGAGAGCGGTAGCCCGGTCAGGGGGTGACGATCTCCAGCGTCGGCGGGACGAGCGCCGACGCTATCGCGTGGCAGATCCCGTTCGTGCAGAACGCGTCTGCCTCGACGATAGGGACACTGTTGACGGTGATTCCCCGATCGGACGAGCGTATGACAAGATCCGTCCCGAGGCTCGACCTGACCGCCGCGATGCTCCGGAGATCCTCCGAGGTCAACTGTCCCGGCACGACGTGGTAACTCGCGATGAGGAGGAGTTTGTCCGCGTCCTGCCGGATCTCGTCCATCCGATCCGTGGGAACCCTTGAGAACGCCTCGTCCGTCGGGACAAAGACCGTGAACGGCCCTCTCTCGCGGAGCATCGGTTCCATGCCGGCAATCCGGACCAGATCGAGAAACACGCTGAGGTTCTCGGAGTCCTCCAGGGTTTCGATGATACTCTTCATTCTGCTCACTCCACGCGCACCACTAACCGTACCGGATTATTTATACGTTCCGGCTACCCGTGTGCGGCGATAGCCCTTGCAACGGGCGGGAGGAGCAGGGCGGAGACCGCGTGGCAGATCCCGTTGGTGCACCACGCATCGGATTCCACGACCGCCACGTCGTTGACCAGCACCCCCTCCGGCGCAACCTCCACGGTCAGGTCATCGCCCTGGAGCGACCGGAGCGTCCGTATGCCGAGCAGATCGATCATGGAATGTACTCCGGGGACGATATGGTAGTTCAGGGTCTCGCCGAGCCGGTCGGCGTTCCGGCGAATCGCCTCGAGTTCTGACCGGGGGAGATCCCGGAACGCATCGTCGTCCGGGACGAAGAGCGTATACGGCCCTTCGGTGCTCAACCGCTCCTCCATGCCGGCCACCCATGCGAGGTCAAGAAACACGTCGAACGATCCCGATTCACGCAGAGTCGCGAGGATACTCTTCATGCGAACCAACTCCCGGCGGGAGATGGAGGGGCATGAGTATATAAAATTACGTGTGGTTCCGCACGGCTTCGGGAGGCAGCACGGGGCCGGTTTCCGGCATCGCCCCGTTCCCGTCGCCAGAGATGCAGCCGGGCCCGAACCTACCTCTTCACCCGCGCCTCGACCGCCCGCGGCAGGAGAACCCTGTCGATGACATGGTAGATGCCGTTCGTGCACTCGACGTCGGGCTGGATAACGCCGGCATCGTTCAGCCGTATCGCGGAAGGGGGGCCCGCGATATCCAGGTGATCCCCCTGCAGCGTCCTGATCGCCTCCATCCGTGAGAGCTCGTGCGTGGTGAGTTTGCCCTGGATCACGTGATACATGATCATCTCCGTGAGCCGATCCCGGTCGGCCGTGATAGCATCCAGCACCTCCCGGGAAAAATTGGAGTACGCCTCATTCGTCGGGAACAGTGCCGTATACTCTCCCCCACCCCGGAGCGTCTCCGCCATCCCTCCGGTCTGCAGCATCGCAACGGAGGTGCTCAACCGGTCGTCTTCCCGGGCCGTCTCAAAGATACTCTTCATGGGTAACTCCCAGGATCATCTGGCTAAATATATATAATTACGGCAATGGTTGCGCGGGCCCGGGGAGAGGGCGTCAGGCGTGAGGAGCGCCGTATCCTGCCGCCGTCTTCTGCCGGGAAAAAGAAAAGGGTTTCCGGCCGGACGAGGCACTCCGGCCCGGGTTCAAACGTTCGTCGACAGGTAGGCCTGTTCGGCCTGCGCAAGCGTCGCAAAGGGAACGCTGTCGAGGGCATGGATGATGCCGTTCTCCACCTCGATGTCTCCCTCAAGCACGACGGCCTCGTCCACCTGCGTGCCCCGGTCGGTATTCCTGACCATGATGGTATTCCCTTCGACGGTCTGCACGACGTTCTTTGAGAGGAGCGATTCAAGCGTGCATTTATGATTGCCGATCGTGAAGAAGTCGATCAGGTGCGAGAGCATCTGCTTGTCGTTCAAGATCATCGACCGGTTCGGCTCGGGGATCGCATCCCATGCCGAGTCGACCGGAGCAAAGAACGTCATCGGCCCTTCGCCCTGCAGCATCTCCTCTTCACCGACGGTCCGGATGATCTCGACGAGCCGGCCGAACCTGCTGTCGTTCTGCAACATATCAAAGATCTTCACCATATCAGGTACCTCCCTGTAGGGCGGTTCGTGGTATGTTCTCATATATAGGGATTATTATATGCAGAAAAATATAGTGGCACAGAGATACGCGCCTCCCGCGAAGACCGGGCAGCAAAAAGGCCGTCACTCGCGAAGCCGGTCGGCGATATACCCCTCGAGGAGTTCGAGCGCCTCCCACTCCCGGGCGCCGCCGCACTTCCGGGCGAGAGCGGTGTGGTGCTCGATCAGCCGCCCGAGCCATGGGTCGCGGTTCCTGACGTAGCGGGTGGCATGGACGGTGGCGTCCACGATGCTCGCAAAGCCCCGGTTCACCGGGTGCAGCCGGAGATCCAGCACCTCCTCTTTTAAGGGGCTGAGCCGCACGACGATCGACTCGTCGCCCGAGCGCTCCACGTCGGCGGCAAACGCGGCCCAGGCCTCCGCGTCGCGAAGGCGGAAGACGGCCGTCCCGTCGATCACTTCGGAGACGAAGGCGTCCATTGGAAGGTCGTCGAACGCGGTTTTGACGTAGATCACGGGATCGAAGACGAAGTTCGCCACCACCCGGTGGTCCCGGGCGATGTTTTTGGCGGTGTGGCTTCCCCGGAACAGAACCATGTGCAGGGAGCCGTTCCGGTTGATGATCCCCATGGGAGCGGCGTTGTGGTCGGTGGTCGCGATCACCTCGTTGATCCCCTCGGTCAGCAGTCCCACTGCCATCCCTCCCCGAGCGCCACGTATATCCCGGCGATGGTGATGTCGGCGATCGAGCCCGGGTTGATCCCGGCGGAGACGCACTCGGCATCGAAGGCGGCAAGGTCGCGCCTCCCGTCGATCACCTCCGCCGCAGACCGCATCGTCTCCTCCGCTGTCTCCATCCCGTGCTTCTTCGCGATGAAGGTGTCCGGCACCGACGCGAGGAGGTCGAGGAACGCTGCGGCGATCGACGCCCTGCCGCACCCGTGCGCATGAAGCAGGTCGGCGCACCGGCGGGTCAGGGCAAATCCGTTCGTCCACTCCGCTGCGACCATGTCCCGGGGCGCCGAGTAGGCCATGATGTCGGCAAGCGTCATCCCCCGCTCCCGGATGGCGGCGACCGAGGCCGGGTCGTTCACGTCCAGGTCGTCGCTCTCCGCCATCCGGACGCTCGTGAGGCCGAACGCCGCGTAGAACTCGACTGCGTCCTCGACGTCGGTTGCGGCGACGATCCGCCGCGCCCCGTCGATATCTCCCCCGAGGACGAGGGGGATGAGGAGGATGAACGCTCCGAAATGGGTATTTCCCCCGGAATGGCCGTTCGTGCGCATGACCGCCTCCCGGATAAGGTTCCCGACACGGCCGCCGGTCTTCTCGGCCGCATCGAAGACAGGACGGGCGAGGAACGCCGAGGCAAGGAAATGCTCGAGACGGGTGTCCGGATAGTCGTGGCACCTGTCCACGTTCCCGGGTTTCGGGTAGGCGCAGACCTCCAGCATCATCGCCATCTGCGCACGTTCAGCTCGATTCATCGGCAGGTTCTTCTTCATCGAATATCCTGTGCATGATCTTTTCAGCGAGGTGGTGCTTGCACCGCATGTACTCCCGCGCAGAGAGGCCCTTCTTCTCAAGCGTCATGTTGCGGAACATGCAGGGAGAACTGATCTTGCAGCACCAGGCGAGGCTCCCGAAACAGGTGCTCTTCCCGTCTTCGAGCGGGGTTCCCTTCACCGCCTCCTGTTTGAACTTCAGGTAGTCGTCGCGGGAGAGGCCGACCTTATCGAGGGCCGGGAGGAGCGGGCAGGCCTTCACCGGCATGCAGCAGAAAGTGAGCGCCCTGATATCGCCGCCGCGGCAGAGCTGCTTCGGGGCGTTGTACCAGCCGCCCTCTTCTGCCGACCGGGTGATGGCGGCATCGAGGCCCGCGAGCGTCCAGGTGTCGGACTGCCGGGCAAGCGAGACGAGGTCCGCCCCGTGGGAGAAGGCGTCCATCGCTTTTTCGAAGGTGGTGATGGAGTTGTTCGCGATCAGCGTCAAAGGGGAGGCGTTGCGGATCTGGCGGACCTTGTTGTGCCCGAAGTCCATCAGGTCGACGTGGAGGATATCCGCCCCCGCCTTCCAGACGGTGCGGGCGAGAACTGCGTCGTCGGCGGCGACACCGGCCCGGATCTTCACCGAGACGGTCACGTCCTCGGCCTTCAGCGCCCGGACGATCTCGACGAGTTTCGCCGGGTGCCGGAGGAGATGCTCGCCGCATCCGGCCTCAAGCATCGCCGGCTGCCTGCAGTGGGCGTCGATCTCGTAGACCACGGCGTCCTCGAACGCCCGGGCGACCCCGGCGTAGGAGGCGGGCGTGCTCCCGCGGAGGTTGAGGCCCGTAACGACGTCGCTCTGTTTCAGGGCTTCAACCTCGCGGCCCAGCGCTTCGATGGGGTCGTCGTACAAAAACTCTTTGCGACCCTCCTCTGCCATCCGCCGGCTTGCCTCGAGGGTGGGGGCGTCGATCGAGTAGCCCCCGATGAACGCTGCCCCGACATGGTCGGCCCGCTCAAGAACGTATGCCGCATCCACGATCCCGGCCATGGATGCTATTGCCACCGGTGTTTTCACGATCCGATCGTTTATGAGGAGCTCAAAACGATCATATGCTTCCATCATACTTCTCCATCAGTTGGCAGTGAGAGAGGATATTGATTTGTGTCGAGTCCCGGCAGATCGTACTCCTCACCGGAGCGGTCGAGCGTACAGCAGAGCCGGAAATCGTCTATCGAGATGCCCGGGACGTTCCCGTAGTAGCCGAGCACCGTGTCCCAGGGCATGAGGTATGCCTCCTTCGCCCTCCCCGCACCGAACCGGAACTCCACGGCAAGGAACCCCCGGCGGCCGGTCTTCCTGATGAAGTCGGTGATCGCGTCGACCTGGTGGACGTTGTTTTTGTCGGAGTGAAAGTGCTGGG
Source organism: Methanoculleus sediminis (assembly GCF_001017125.1). Classification (GTDB taxonomy): domain Archaea; phylum Halobacteriota; class Methanomicrobia; order Methanomicrobiales; family Methanoculleaceae; genus Methanoculleus; species Methanoculleus sediminis. Next base: position 48,745 of record NZ_JXOJ01000002.1, read on the forward strand.
AGAAGTAAATCTTCTTGCCCGATATCGACTTGCACTCGATGGCCAGATAGTAGCGGGGGTCGAGGGAGTCCACGAGGACGTCGACGTACTGGGTATTGAATTTGCTCTGCTTGAGCCGGTAGGCGAACCCGTGGATCTGCCGGTGCGTGAAGAATCGGTTGATGCAATACGTGATCTCCCGTTCGAAGTTTGCCATCAGATAAGTTTTGGATCGGGGCCTTAAAAACAATCGGTAATTATTTTAATATAGCATCGTAGTACCTTGTAACATATGGCTATGAAAGGCATGTTACTGGTCGGACACGGGAGCAAACTCCCCTACAATAAGGAACTCATCGAGACCACCGCAAAACTCATCGCCGAAAAGACGGATGATTACATCGTCAAGCCCGGATTCATGAGCCTCAACACCCCGACGGTGGAGGAGCAGCTCGAGGCGTTCCGGGACGAGAATATCGAGATGCTGGTCGTCGTCCCGCTCTTCCTCGCAAAAGGCGTCCACATCAACCAGGACATCCCCGAGATCCTCGGCCTCCCGAAAGGAGAGCGGCGCGGCACGTTCCAGCTGAACGGGAAGGCGGTGCCGCTCGTCTACGCCAACCCCATCGGCAGCGACCCGCTCCTTGCCGAACTGATGCTGAAGAACGCGTCCGACGCGATCGCCGAACTGAAACCCTGAACAATATGCGAATCCTGGTGCTGGATACCATCCACGGCGGGGCGGAACTCGCCGGGGCGCTCCGTGGTGCCGGCCACCAGGTGGACGAGGTGGACGTCTACCGGGGGCAGGCCGGCATCTCCATCGAGGAGGCGCTCGTCCGCACCTACGATCTCGTCACCGCACCGGTCCACCTCGATCCCGATCACCCGCTTCTCCGGCGGCACGGCCCCGCTGTCTCGCACCACGAGGCGGTGAAGAGGATTCTCGACAGCGGCCGGCTCCCGCACCCCTTCGTCGAGATCACCGGGACGCGGGGAAAGACCACGACCGCCCACGCCCTCGCAACGCTCCTGCCGGGCCCGGGCGTCCTGCACACCTCGACCGGGACCTACCGCTACCCGGAGCGGGAACTGCTCTGGAAGAAGAGCATCACGCCGGCCTCCCTTATCCCGGCGGCGCTCGAGGCGGTACGGATCGGCGGCTGGCTGGTCGCCGAAGAGTCGCTCGGGGTCACCGCCGCCGGGGACGTGGCGGTGCTGACCTCGCCGGAGGACTACCCGGTCGCGGCGGGGAAGAAGCGCGCGGTCGCGGAGAAGTGCCGGCTGCTCTCCCGGGCGAAGACGGTCGTGCTCCCGCCGGGGATCGATCTGCCGGGAGCGGTCGCGGTCGACGGGGTGGTGTCCTTCGAGGGGCAGACCTGCCGGTACGCCGGGAACGGGATCGCCGGATCGTTTGAAAACCCGCTCTGCACCCTTCCGGGCTACCGGACGCCGCTTTCACTCGCGGCCGCGACCGTCTGCGTGCTCGGGATCGATCCTTCTCCCCTCGGGCGGTTTACCGCCCTTCCCGGCCGGATGGCGGCCCGGTGGGAGGGGGATATCCTGATCGTCGACAACGCGAACAGCGGGACGAACATGGCGACCACCGTTGAAGCCGCGCGCTACGCGAGGGAACTCTCCGGCGGCGCACCCCTGACCCTGGTCATCGGCGAGGAGGCCAGGGCGATCTGCGAGGGGTTCTCAAGAAATGAGGTCCTGCGGACGGTATCGACCGTCGCTCCTGCGGAGACGATCTACGTGGGGGAGGGGCATCCCGCGGCGACGCTTGAATCGGGGCTCGATGCCGCCAGAAAGATCACCCCGGAGGGCGCGATCGTCCTCGCGGTAAAGACGTGGAGATGAGTATGGACTACATTCAACCAAGACCGAGTTCTATCGTCGCGGCGCTGTATACCGCCCGCGACCTGGGGGTGGACGTGGCGATCCTCCACGGCCCGTCGGGCTGCTCGTTCAAGCACGCCCGTCTCCTCGAAGAGGACGGCATGCGGGTGCTGACGACCTCGCTTGCCGACAACGAGTTCATCTTCGGCGGGCACGATCCGCTGATGCGGGTGCTCCGCTACGCAGAGGAGACGTTCTCGCCCCGCCGGATGGCGGTCGTCGGGACGTGTGTCTCGATGATCATCGGGGAAGACCTCCAGTCCGCGATCCACGATGCGGGGGTAGAGACCCCGGCGATCGCCGTGGATATCCACGCCGGATTCCGCGAGAACATCGACGGGGTGATTGCGACGCTCGAGCCCGCCGCTGCCGCGGGCTGGATCAGCGCCGACGAACTTGAGCGCCAGCGATTCCTTTTAGCGAAGGCAAACGAGGTGGAGCGGCTGCGGGGAGCGGCTTCACGGACCTACATCGAGCCCTCCCGCGGCGACCTCAAGCACGTCGCGGCGGAACGCCTCGTCGAACTCGCCGACTCGGGCGCGAGGGGGGTCGCAGTCATGAACGCGAAGAAAGAGACCGCCTACATGTTCGCCGACGAGCTGATCGCGCTCCACGACGCCTGCCCGGAGGCCGCCGTCACCTACGTCGCGAACCTCGAAGGCCGCGGCCTCCCGAAGGTCGGGGAGGACGCCGCCCGGATCCTCGCCGGGATGCGGGAGCGCGGGGTCGACCCCGAACTCCTCGGGGCGCTCGACGAGTACGGGGCAAACGGCCCCGCGATCGGGGAGCGGATCCGGGAGATTGCACCGGATTTCGCCCTGATGGTCGGGGTTCCGCACGCCGTCCCGCCGGAGTACACGGAAGGCATCGAGGTCTTCTCGGTCACGAACGGCCCCCGGCAGGTGGCGCCGCTCCGGGAGATGGGGCACCGGCACATCATGGTCGAGATCGACCTGCACCCCAAGACCCTCGGCGTCCGGGATATCGTCGCAAGCGAGTTCGGGGAAGTCCTGCGGAGCATGCGATGAAGTCCTTCCTCGTCGCCGGCGACCGCTCCGGGAGCGGGAAGACGAGCATCACTCTCGCACTCTCGGCCCTCCTCTCGGCCGACCGGACAGTCCAGACGTTCAAGGTGGGGATGGACTACATCGATCCCTCCTACCTTGCCGGGGTGACCGGGCGGCCCTGCCGGAACCTGGACGGCTACGTGATGAGCCCGGACGAGGTCCGGGCGGTCTTTGCCCACGGCTGCCGGGGGGCGGATGTCGCGGTCGTCGAGGGGGTGCGGGGGCTCTTTGAGGGCGCGGAGGCGCTCACCGACCTCGGGAGCACGGCCGCGATCGCGAAACAGCTCGACCTCCCCGTGATACTCGTCATCAACGCCCGGAGCATCACCCGGAGCGCGGCGGCGATCGTGAAAGGTTTCCAGGCCTTCGACCCGGACGTCGATATCCGGGGGGCCATCCTGAACAACGTCACCGGGACCCGCCACCGGGAGAAGGCCGTCCGTGCAATCGAGCACTACTGCGGTATCCCGGTCGTGGGGGTCATCCCCCGGACGGAGGAGATGGAACTTGCGATGCGCCACCTCGGCCTCGTCCCCTACCGGGAAGGGCAGGAGCACGGTGAGTTCCTCACCCGGATCGAGACGGTGAAGCGGATGATCGCCGATCACGTCGATGCGGGCGCCCTGCTCTCCCTCGCCCGGGAATCCGAGCCGCCGGCGGTGGAGAGTGGCGTGTACCCGGCCCGCGACCCGGACGTCCGGATCGGCGTCGCGCTCGACGAGGCGTTCAACTTCTACTACGCGGATCTCTTCGACGTGCTGGCGTCGTGCGGGGCCGAGACGGTTCCGTTCTCCCCGATCCACGATCGATTGCCCGAGGCCGACGGCTACGTCCTCGGCGGCGGCTACCCGGAACTCTTCGGCGCGGAACTCGAGGCGAACGCCGCGATGCGGGAGGGTCTCAGGGAGGTCTCGCGGAACGGCACGCCCATCTACGCGGAGTGCGGTGGGCTCATCTACCTCACCGACCGGATGGTGCTCGCCCCGGGGTTCGCGGGTCCGGGAGAGGAGACCTACGAACTTGCCGGCGTCTTTTCCGGAGAGACCCGGATGCCGGCCCGCCGGATGCTCGGCTACGTGGTGGGGACGAGCGCCGCGACGAGCCCCGTGGGCGAGGCGGCGTTCCGCGGCCACGAGTTCCACTACAGCAGTGTCCGCCTCGCGCCGGAGACGCGCTACGCCTACCGGCTGACCCGCGGGAGCGGGATCCGGGACGGCTGCGACGGTGCGGTCCGGGACCGGACGATCGGGAGCTACACCCACCTCCACCCGGTGGCAAGCAGGGGGATGCTCGCGCACTTCGTGGACTGCTGCCGGGTCTGATGGGCCGCAGGCGATATTTTTTGAGACTTCGCATTCTTCGTGGCTCGCACCTTCGGTGCTCATGCTCGCTTCGCTCGCACAACGCGTGAGTTTTTCGGTACAGAGGGGCAGTACAGCCTCACGCGAAGAGCGCGAAGCCGCGAAGTGCGACCTCCCCCGCGGGGAGGGAGCATGAGCACCGTCAGGTGCGAAGGGGAGTTGCTCTACCCATCTACCGATCTTCGCGTCCTTCGCGGCTTCGCGTGAACTAGCGGGTGCGGATAGCGATGCAGTAGTCGCACGCGAAATGCAACGTTCCATAGTAACCGAGTTCAAGGGACATCACGCCTCCGGCCATCACGGTCGTCGCCGGACGGTGCACGAAACGCAAAACATACAAGCAAATCGATACTACACTACCCCCATGATAATTTACCTTGACGGCAGATTCGTCCCGGAGGAGGAGGCAAAGGTCTCGGTCTTCGACCACGGGCTCCTCTACGGCGACGGCGTTTTCGAGGGGATACGGGCCTACAACGGCAGGGTCTTCCGTCTCGACGAGCACATCGCACGGCTCTACGACTCGGCGAAGGCGATCGATCTGGCCGTCCCGATCACGAGGGAGGAGATGGCCGAGGCGATCAAGGAGACGCTCCGGAAGAACAACCTGCGGGACGCCTACATCCGCCCGATCGTGACGAGAGGCAAGGGCGACCTCGGCCTCGACCCCCGGAAGTGCGCGAAGCCGACCGTCATCGTCATCGCCATCACCTGGGGCGCGATGTACGGCGACCTCTACGAGAAGGGCCTGCGGGCCGTCTGCGTCTCGGTCCGCCGCACCCCGCCGGAGTCGATGCCGCCGAACGTGAAGAGCCTGAACTACTTGAATAACATCCTCGCGAAGATCGAGGCGAACTACCGTGGCGTCGACGAGGCGATCTTCTTCGACACCAAGGGCTACATCGCCGAGGGCTCGGGGGACAACATCTTCGTCGTCAAGGACGGCGCCATCATCACCCCGCCGACCCTGAACAACCTGCGCGGCATCACCCGGGCGGTCGTCCTCGAGATCGCGGAGTCGATGGGCATCACCCTCCTCGAGCGGAACCTCGGCTACTTCGACCTCTACACCGCCGACGAGGTCTTCGTCACCGGAACCGCGGCGGAAGTCGGCCCGATCCGCGAGATCGACGGCCGCGTCATCGGGAACGGCAAGCCCGGCCCCGTCACCCGGCAGCTGATGGCGGCCTTCAAGACCGTCACCCAGAAGGAAGGAAGCCCGATCGACGGGTAAGGAGAACCGGGTTGCCGGGCGGGCGGCCTCGATTCCCCCGACATAACTTTTTTATCCGCTCACGCCCAAGTTGTATAGCACTTCGGTGTGTAGATTCGCTGCTATAGTGTAGGGGCCAATCATGTCGGCCTTTCACGCCGACGACTGGGGTTCAAATCCCCATAGCAGCATACTTGTTTTGACGAGATGATAACTCAAAATCAATGTTTGATATCCTCTCAAGTAGCGATGAACCTGGCCAGAACCGCCCCCGCCAGCCGGGCAGCGCTCCCCTCCGTCATGGGTACATTACCCTGTTCTTCCTCTGAGTGTCCTGTTTCGGATGGCTCTCGTTGCTTCCCGGGGTTTGCATGTCTTTAAAGCATTTCTCCGGGACGTTATCTTCGGTTGCTCTATACCTCTCCCCAAGATTCCCGGTTCTGCAACACCTCGCGATGTCCGGGGACAGCGAACCGGCTAACCTGATACAATCCGTCTCGATGGAACTGGAACGACTCACCGCTCTCATGGACCATGGAATAAAAGACCATCAGGACGTCATGCTTCTTGTCCAGAATGGACTTATGGACTGCATCGCAGGGAGCGCCGGAAACGTGTGCAAGGGACTGATTGCCGAAAAGGAATACGAATGGGATTTCGAATACTATACACAAATAGATACCACCTTCAAACCGGCGATCAACTTCTGTTATCGGTGTATTGAAAAGCGATGGGACCTATTATAACGAACCCATCAGGGATGATATGAGGGGCGTTGACGAGGCCAAGGCCCGCCGCGTAGCGGGTCTTCAAACCTCCAGTTACCGATGCTATCGACTGATGGAACAGGACGGCCCCCCGACCGGAGAAGGCAATCTTTAAGCAAAACCCTCCTCTTCCATCAGCCGGGCGGCGTTCCTCAACCCGTACGCGTCAAGAACCAGAAACGCACCCGCCATGAGCACGATCCCGGCGAGCAGGAAGACGAGGAGATCGACCAGCCCCTCAGGCAGGGTCACGGCGAGAACCCCGAGAACCAGCGAACTCACGCCCAGCCCGAGCGTGTACCAGAAGCCGTTCGGTAAATTCCCCCGCTCCCGGACCACCCGGAGCAGCGTGACGGCGGCGCTGGAAAAGAACCAGATCATGAGAACCAGCAGAATGAGGACGAGATACAGTTCCCAGAAGGCAAATAGAACGATCCCTGCAACAGCCACGAGGCTCCCCCGGACGACGTCCCTGTCTGCATGCTCCTGCCTCCTCCTCTGCCGGATGCCCTTGGCGATCGTGAGAAGACCGAGAAAAAGGACAAGTGAGGGCAGGATCACGGCAAAGAAGGATGTAACGTCATAGAACGCCAGGATGAGAAGGACCGTGGCCAGCGCCCACAGGAGCGCTCCAAAGCCCATCCGGAGCCTCCAGCTCGTATACTGGTCCTCAAGGCGCTGCAGAGGGTCTTTTTGTGTTGCGTCTTTCGCCGTTACGAGGATGGTCTCCATAGTCTCGTAAACCATGAGAACCAGGGGGGCGTCGTCGATCAGGTGCATGAGAGGGTTCCTCTCCGGATCGTACCGGTCCATGTGAACGCGGTACTCCGAGCCCGTCTCGTGGGCATGGTACTGCCCTCTCCGGTAACTTGCAATGGTCCCGGGGCTCGGCACGTTGATGGCCGACCGTTTCCAGGCCGGCTCGAGCGGCTCGGTCACCAGGGCTTTCGGAACGATGACCTGAAAGACCCCCTGGTGCAGTGCATCGAGATACGACTCAAGCGTGCCCAACCTCTGCCCTCCTCAGTCTCCCTGCAAAACCGACGTCTGCAAATAACCTTATTTCTGGAGATAATGATATAAAAACAGGGGTGAGCCTTCGAACGCCTCAACGGGAGGTCGGTGCCGCCGGAGGAGGGGGAGCCGCCCTCTTCCTGTAATTGAGCTGCCTCGCCGCCGGTGTCAGGATCTGTTCCGGCGTCATGTACGCGTATCCCTGGATGAGCCGTGCGATGATGCCGGTCCAGCCGATCTGGTGGCTCGCGCCCAACCCTGCGCCGTCGTCGCTGTGGTCCTCTCTCACCGTTCCCCACTGCCGTTCGCTCAGGTAGGGCCCCCACCGCCGCCAGGGCACGCCCTGCTCATAGACCTCCCTGAGCCGCTCTCCTTCCTCCGTCGCGGGGGCAACATCATCAGGTGACATGCGGCGGGTAGACGGAAAAGAGGCGGATATACTTTTCGACGGGTCTGCAGGACCGGTCCGGGGCGGGAAGACCCCCTCCCGCCGCCTTCGGAACCTGCGTCATGAGTGCCTGTTAATCGTGGGACATCTGGTCGATCGCAGCAGTAACGGTGAGGACGAGCGCGTCATCGTGGCCCGGCTCAACCTCCACGCCGTAGGTATCCCGGATCCGGAACCACTTCTTTGAGACCTCGGCAACCCGCTCCCGCCGCCCGGCCTCGATCCGGTACTCGTGGTCGAGGATGTTCCCCTGCACCTCCCAGTCCTCACCTCCGGGGATACTGACCGTCCACCGGTCCCGGAGCGGCGCGATCAGCGCCTTCTTGATCGTCGCCGCCGTGCCGCCGGCACCCCGCTCGATCTCCATGGTATCTTTGATCCGGAGCATCCGCTCCTGGATCTTGTAGAGATCCTGCCCCTCCCTGCTCTGGATGATCAGGGTGTTCCTGACGCGGAGCGCTTTTCCATCCACCTTAAACGCCCGCTCTCCCGCCGCGTCCTCAATCCAGTAGTCGTCTCCGATAGAGACGAGCTTCTCGCGCATCCTGTAACGGTGTGCGCCGCCGGCCTCTTCGCGCCCTCGCAGGCCGCCTTCCGCTCTCCTTCGCATCATGGATCTCATCTTCCTTTCTAACATCACCTGTCTTCTCTTCACGTCCCCTGCTGCACCCCGGCTCTCACGGCACTCACTGCCCCGTGCAGTTCAGGTCTGCGTAAAGGTTCCGCTGTTCGTCCCGGACGGCCTGGATCTGCGGACGGATGGTCTGGATGGCCTCAACGACGGTCAGATCGTCAGGAAGGCTCTGCACAGCCTGATCGAGGTCTTCATACGCCGCGTTGAGCTCGTCAACCCGGACGTTGGCAAGCTGGCCAGCGGACTCCCTGACACTCTCCATAGCGGACCGGACCTGGTCCCGCCCATCCCGGATATCTCCAACAGAAGATCTCAGGCTGGTATTCTCCATACTCTCAAGCGCTGCCCCGAGCTCTTCGAGATCCTGGCAGAGCTGCGCCTCCGCGTCCTCTTCAGACGGCTGGACGCATCCGGCACCGGCACAGGCCAGAACGAGGGCCAGCGCGATGAACAGTACTCCCGGTTTCTTCATACCCATCTCCCGGGCAGGATGACTGCCCGGGGTCGAATGATAATAGTGGTCATATAAAATTATCCCAATGCGTTGCGACGAACCGGGGGCTGCACAACGACGTTCCCGCACGCCCTCAGCCAGGAGAAAACAGCAGCAGGATACGCTCTTTTGCGGGCAAAGGGAGGGGAGGTCGTGCCTGCATACCCGGAGCACTCTCCGGCCCCTCTCCCCGGTCACCCCGGCAGCCGGAACGACACGACGATGGCCGCGATGCCGCCGACGATAGCAAGCCCCGCAAGGAGCAGCACCAGGCCGACAGCGGCGACGAGCGGGTTTGCGATCAGGATCAGCCCGAAAATGATGCTCAAGATGCCGAGGATCCCCGTACCCCACCCGGCACCGGAGAAGCCCTGGACCATATAAACCGCCCCGATGATCAGCCCCTCCACGCCGATGATGATGGCAAAGACGGTCGGAATAAGAATTGCACTGTAGAGGGGGTAGGCGAGCACGAGGACTCCTGCAACGACACCGAGGATCCCGACCAGCAGTTTCCAGCCCCGGCCGGTTCTATCCGTAAAGAGGCTGATCAGCACGACGATACCGTTGAACAACCAGTATAAGCCGAGGAACGTGACGAGGAGCGTTAGCGTCGGGATGGGATAAATGAAGAAGAGAACGCCAAAGATGACCGCGATAACGCCGAGCAGCAGCACGAGCCAGCGTGACGGAGCCATAGCAGCGCCGGACTCATAGGTGCCGGCACCGAACTGCGTGTTAACCATAACAACACCATGCGGAGGGCTCGCTAACACCATATATAGGTATCTCCACCATCCCGGAACCCCGGTTTTGCCGGGGGCTGACCGTTGCGAGGGGCAGGTTTTGCAGGAGAAATTTGCATCACAGACCGTGCATGCACGGTCTGCGGCACCTCCCGGGCAGGCCGTAACCGTCCTCACTACCTGGCAGCAGGCCCCTCTACCGGTGGGGGAGGAGAACCCTCCTTCCTGTAGACGAGCTTTCGCGCTTCCTCTCCGAGTACCTGTTCGGGGTTCATGTACCCGAACAACTGGATGATCCGGGCAACGAGCCCCGTCCACCCGGTCTGGTGGCTGGCGCCGATCCCCGCCCCGTTGTCGCCGTGGAAGTACTCGTAGAAGAGGAGGTAGTCGCGCCAGTTGGGGTCGTCCTGGAACTTCGGGGCGTAGCCGAAAACCGGGCGGCGGCCGCTCTCATCGAGGAGGAATACCCTGGTCAGGCGTCGTGCAATCTCCTCGCTCACCTGGTAGAGGTTCATCCGGTTCCCCGACCCGGTCGGGCATTCTACCGTGAAATCATTCCCGTAATACGCATAGAGGTTTAACAGCGCCCGGATCAGCATGACATTCATCGGGAACCATATCGGCCCCCTCCAGTTGGAATTCCCGCCGAACATACCCGTATCGGAATCCGCCGGCAGGTACTGCACCCTGTGCTCCTGCCCGTCCTGGTAAAAGGCGTAGGGGTTGTTCAGATGTGCGCGGGAAAGGGACCGGATCCCGTAGTCGCCCAGGAACTCGTTCTCGTCCAGCATTCGTGAGAGAACCCTCTGGAGCCTCTCCTCGGTGAGCAACGAAAGATGGAGCCGTCCTCCGACGCCGGGCCGGCCGATGCTGGAGACGGTGGACGCCATACGCGTATGGTACCGGTTGAACCATTGAGCCCGCTCTATGAAATCCGGCATCTGCTCGATCATTTCTCTGGTGAAGACCGTGCTTGCAGCGAGAGGCAGCAGCCCCACCAGGGACCGCACCTTGAGGCGGGTTGCGCTCCCGTCGGGCAGGCGGAGGAGGTCGTAGTAGAAACCGTCCTCTTCGTCCCACATGCCCTCCTGGTGCTCTCCGATGCTGTTCATCGCCGATGCGATCCAGACAAAGTGTTCGTAGAATTTGGTCGCCATCTCTTCGTAGACCGGATCGTGAACGGCGAGCTCGGCGGCAATATCCAGCATGGTCTGGGCGAAGAGGGCCATCCATGCCGTCCCGTCGGCCTGCTCCAGGTATCCCCCCGTGGGCAGAGGCGCGCTGCGGTCGAAGACCCCGATGTTGTCGAGTCCCAGGAACCCGCCCTCGAAGACGTTCTGGCCGGTGCGGTCCTTGCGGTTCACCCACCAGGTGAAGTTCATCAGCAGTTTCTGAAACATCCTCTCCAGGAACCGCACGTCCCCCGTGCCCAGGAGTTCCTTTTCCGTGCGGTATATGAACAGAGCAGCCCAGGCGTGCACGGGAGGGTTGACGTCGCTAAAATTCCACTCATAGGCCGGGATCTGGCCGTTCGGGTGCAAGTAGCGCTCGCGCAGCATCAGGTCGAGCTGGTTTTTGGCAAAGTCCGGGTCCACCATGGCAAGGGCAACGGTATGGAACGCCAGGTCCCATGCCGCATACCAGGGGTACTCCCACTTGTCGGGCATGGATATGATGTCGGCGTTCACCATGTGGAACCACGAGGTGTTCCGGATGGAGATCTGCCGGCCTGCAGCGGCATCCGAGCCGTGCTCCCGGAGCCAGCGGTCGACCTCGTAGAGGTAGTACTGCTTCGTCCAGAGCATCCCCGCGAGCGCCTGCCGCATCACGTTCGCCGCATCCGGGCCGACCGACGGGGGGGTGATGTTGTCGTAGAAGGCGTCCGCCTCCTGCTTTCGCTCTGCGAGCACGTCCTCAAATGGGTTCCCGAAAGGTGCCTCCTCCCCGGAGGGCGGGGTCTGGTTCAGCCGCAGCCGTATCCTCTGCACTTCCCCCGGACCGAGGGTCAGCCGGTAATGCGCAGAAGCCCTGGTCCCGGAACCTTCCGGGTTCACGGCATCGGTGCGCCCCTCGACGATGTAGTTGTTGATGCCGTCTTTGACGAACGGCGAGGCGTTCGGGGTGCCGAAGAGGCGCTCGGTATTGGTCTCGTTCTCGGTGAAGAGCAGGTCTGGGGCGCCTTCGCAGGAGAGGTAACGCTGCCCGAGAACCGGATGGCCGGCCGCGATCACGCTGGTTCCCGGTGGGCCCTCCGTCTTCTGGAGGGTCGGTTTCTCTGCACCCCCTCCGGGCACCCAGGTGTTGCGGAACCAGAGGGTAGGCAGCACGTGGAGGGATGCCTCGCCCGGGCCGCGGTTATGCACGGTGATCTGCACCAGTATGTCCTCCGGAGACGCCTTCGCATACTCCACGAAGACATCGAAGTAGCGGTCGTCGGCAAAGATACCGGTATCGATGAGCTCGTACTCCAGGTCATACCGGTTGCGCTGCCGGTTCGTCTCTACAAGGTCGTTGTACGGGAACGCCGCCTGCGGGTACCTGTAGAGGTACTTCATGTAGGAATGCGTCGGGGTGTTGTCGAGGTAGTAGTAATACTCCTTCACGTCCTCCCCGTGGTTCCCCTCGCCGTTGTTCAGGCCGAAGAGCCGTTCTTTGATGATGGGATCGGCACCGTTCCAGAAGGCGAGCGCAAAACAGAGGTGCTGCGCATCGTCGGAGATGCCGGCAATCCCGTCTTCCCCCCACCGGTAGGCGCGGGACCGTGCCTGATCGTGCGTGAAGTAGGCCCAGGAATTGCCGTCATCCCCGTAATCCTCCCTCACCGTCCCCCACTGCCGTTCGCTCAGGTAGGGCCCCCACCGCCGCCAGGGGATACCGCCGTCGCGGATCTCGAGCAGCCGTTGCCCCTCCGACGTACCGGGCACAAACGTTGCAGGTGTCATGCGCGAGCCAGACCATCCCGAACATAATATATTTTTCGAGGAATTAAATTCCGGGTTGCCCCAACGGCACTATGCAGCGTTTGATCTCTCGCTCCCGTGAGAACAGGGGCACACGTTGACCGGTATGGCAAACGGACAGGGGGATACTCTTGCCGCTGCCGCCAACCCGGCTCTCCGTTCTCCCATACGAAAAGTACACCGCCTGGCAAAATGCCGGGCAAGTACATTAATATACACCGGGTCCGTCTGACGCATTCGATTCGAGGGCTGATATAATGGAGAACGAACCAGGTCCGGCTCCCCGGACGTCGACGGCAACCCCGCAGGGCGTGCTCCTGCCGCTTGCGCTGGCCCAGTTCATCTGCAGCTACGCTGCCTCGAACATGAACGTGGCAATCAGCAACATCGCCACCGACCTGGGGACGACGGTCAGCGGCGTCCAGACGACCATCGCCGTCTTTACGCTCACCATGGCAGCCCTGATGATCCCCGGCAGCAAACTGACGGATATCCTGGGCCGCACGTTCCTCTTCAGGCGGGGCCTCCTGGTTTACGGCGTGGGGGCGCTGATAGCGGCAGCGGCGCCGGGGCTCGGGGTCCTGATCCTCGGCTACTCGCTCCTGGAAGGCATCGGGACCGCGCTGCTGATCCCGCCGGTGTATATCCTCGCAACGGTCTTCTCCCCCGACCTCACCTCGCGCGCCCGCGCCTTCGGCGCGATCAGTGCGGCGGGCGGCATCGGGGCGGCGGCGGGTCCGCTGGTCGGGGGGATCATCACCACGGCGATCAGCTGGCGGGCAGCCTTCGTCGTGCAGGCTATCGTGGTCGGCATAGTCATCATCCAGAGCCGGAAGATCGTCGATCCCGGCGTGCAGGGCCCAAAACCCAGATTGGATATCGTCGGAACCGTCCTCTCGGCGGCGGGACTCTTCTTCGTGGTGGTCGGCATCCTGCAGGCCTCGACGTACGGCTGGTTTACGGCCAGCCAGGACTTTGTCATCGGCAGCACGGTCGTGATCCCGGAGGGCGGCATCTCGCCGGTATGGGTCTTCGTGCTCATCGGATTGCTTTTACTGGCCTGGTTCTTCTGGCACATCCGGTCCATGGAGCGGGCGGGCAAAGAGCCCCTGCTCTCCACCAGGCTGTTTCAGAACCGCACATCCAACCTCGGCCTCGTCACGCAGAACATCCAGTGGCTGGTCCTGTTAGGCCTCTCCTTCGTGGTCTCCGTCTACGTGCAGACGGTGCGGGGCTACAACGCAGTCGAGACCGGCCTGATCCTTACGCCGGCCACGATCGGCATCCTGCTCTCCTCGATGGCCGCGGGAAGGCTGGCGCGGAGGCGTTCCCAGGCAACGCTGATCCGGCGGGGCTTCATCGTGACGGTTGTCGGCGTGTTCCTCCTGCTGCTGCTGGTCCGGGAGACATCCAACGTCTTTACCTTCGTGCCGGGCCTCTTTCTGGTCGGCGTGGGCGTCGGGGTCATGCTGACATCCTCGGTCACCGTCGTCCAGTCCGCCTTCCCCGAAGAGGATCAGGGGGAGATATCGGGCCTCTCCCGCAGCGTCTCGAACCTGGGCTCCTCGCTCGGCGTGGCCATCGCAGGAACCGTCATCGTATCGAGCCTTGCTGAGGGAAATATGGGCTACGCCCTCGCCCTGGTTGTCCTGGTGTTCTTTGCGATGATCGGCCTTGCAGCCGCGTTCATGCTGCCCGCGACACCGGTGCCCCCGGAGCCCGGTCCCGGCCCTGCCTGATCGGCGGGCCTCCCGCTACCCACCCGGGCGCCCGCGGGACCGGAAGTACGCCTCGATCTGCTCAAGAGACAGCCCTTTCGTCTCCGGCACGAGTTTGAAGACGAAGAGCCACGCGAACAGGGCAACCAGGGCATAGAGGAGGAAGACCCCCGACTCCCCGATGAGGTCCACCAGCGAGAGGAACGTCGCTGCAATGATGAAGTTCGCGGCCCAGTTCGTGACCGTCGCGAGGCTCATGGCCAGTCCCCGTACGCTGAGAGGATAGATCTCGGCGATGATCAGCCAGAAGATCGGGCCGAGGCCCAGCGCAAAAGCGGCGACGTAGATGATGAGGCTCACCGCAGTGACCTGCCCCAGCGAGACGGCCGCCCCTCCGGCGCCGCCGCTCTCGAGGGCAAACCCGACCCCCAGGATCAGCATGGCGATGCCCATGCCGGCAAGGCTCCAGAGGAGGAGCGGCCGGCGCCCCGCCCGGTCGACGAGCCGGATGGCGACCAGGGTCACCAGGACGTTCACGACGCCGATCCCGACCGTCGCGGCGATCGAGGCGGTCGCCTCCGCAAGACCGGCAAACTGGAAGATGGTCGGGGCGTAGTAGATGACGGTGTTGATCCCGGTCGCCTGCTGGAGGACCGCAAGGCCGACACCCAGGAGCAGCGGGAGCCGGACAGCAGGCGCAACCAGGTCCGACCACGTCCCCGCCCCTTCCGTCCGCACGCTCCTCTCAATCTGCCCGAGCTCGTCCGAGACGTCGGCGGTGCCGCGGATCTTTTTGAGGACTCTTCCGGCATCGGCGGGACGGTTCATGAACACCAGCCACCGGGGGCTCCGGGGCATCAGGAACATGCCGACCAGAAGGACCGTGCCCGGGATCACTCCCGCGAGAAACATCGCCCGCCAGTCGCCGGCCGCCGCAAAATAGTAGTTCACGCCGTAGGCGATCAGGATGCCGACCGTTATCAGGAGCTGGTTGAGCGACACGAGGGCGCCCCGGATGTTTTCCGGCGCAATCTCGGAGATGTAGAGGGGCGCGACGAACGATGCGACGCCGATAGCGATCCCGATCAGGATCCTGCCGACGATGAATATAGAGAAGATGGGGGAGAGAACCACCACGAACGTACCCGCGATGAAGATCAGCGATGCGGCCAGGATGGAACTGCGGCGCCCCACCCTGTCCGAGAAAGGCCCCCCGAAGAGCGCCCCGACGATCGCGCCCATCAGCACGGAGCTCACCGCCACCTCGCTCATAACACTCGTAAGGCTGAACTCCTCGTTGATGAAGAGGATCGCCCCGGAGATGACGCCGGTATCGAATCCGAAGAGAACCCCGGCGACGGCGGCAACGGCGGCGACGACGAGGACAAAACCCGTGATCCGGCCGGGTTCAGGCGCCATAGAGATCCTCCATCCTGCTCCGGATCCGCGGTCGGCCATACATGCGGGATATGCGAGATCTCTGCTGGACCCGAGCTGGAGGGCCGGGACGAAAGGAGCGTAAAGCCGGGTCGCGGAGAGGGAAGAGGGCGAACCCCGCCGCAGGGGCGAAGGGAATTCCGCAAAATAAGGATGCTCCGTCATCGGAGACTGCCGGAGATCGCATCGCATCCAGTTGCAACTCAGGTACTTAAATCTGCGCCACCCCATAGGGGGCTGCGTCCCGCAAGGCCGGAGACGGCAGGACCTCCGTCCCGGCGGAGATCACGGCTCTTCCCGCCGCCCGGAGAGGAAAGAACGCGACCTTCCTGCCAGGCGTATAAGGTAGTAACCGCCAGAGAGAGCAATGACGACCAGCGCGATACCGATGAGCTCGCCTGCAGTCGACGTATTGAGGAGGATGACTTTCCTTGCGATGGCGATGATCGCGACGAGGAGGATGACCTCGACATGGAACTCTCCCCTGTCCAGGTATGCTTTTATCGTCTCCAGAAGTTCCAGGCCGATGAGAACCAGCAGGAAGTATCCGAGAAGGTCGAAGAGCTCGTCGCTGTCCAGCCGATAAACGGACTCCTCGAACAGCCCTGTGAAGACCACCCATCCCAATTCAACGAGGGTGAAGAACAGCAGCACAATCAGGAATATAATGAGCACGATATAGGTAAAATGCTCAAACCGCTCAACAAAACGGCGCATACGTAGAGTATCATACAGGTCCGCATAAATAGGTGCCGGAAATGCCGCTGTTTTATGCTCAGGAGGATATCCAGGCACTTCCCGCCGCCAGCGGCACAGGATGGGCTTCGTGCTCCCGGACACATGCGGAGACGGCATGCTCCGAGGCAAGGTTCAGCAAGGTTCATATACCACAGTGCGCATCCCATGGCACGCCGGAATTACAGGAACTCCGGGGCTCGTCCCTTTCCCGGCGTCCGGGTGGAACGATGGATCGATCTAAAGTGATTGACGGAATCCGGAGGGGATTTCGGGCCATCGCCATCGCGTTCGTCGTCGCCACCCTGATTCCCTTGCTCCTCGGGCTTGCCCTATCCGTTCCGACCGGGAGAGTGCTCGGTCTGATCGCCTCCACCCTCCTCCTTCAGGCGAACGCCGCTTTCGTCGGCCTCTCGCTCGGCCTGAATCCCGTGTTCGTCCTCGCCGTCATGACTGCCGTGGAGCTCGGGGTGGTCCTCGCCATCTACGAGATCCTGGACGTGTTTGCCGAGCAGTCGGAGAGAGTCAAGCGTTTCACGGAGAGCACGGAAGCAAAGATGGAGAGGTATCCGATCCTGCACAGGTACGGCGCAGTCACGCTCATCGTCCTCCCCGCGCTCCCGGTGATCGGGCTCTACTCCAGCGTCGTCATCGGGTGGCTTCTGCGCTGGAACAAACTCCAGTCAATCTTCTTCGTCACGCTGGGATGGATTCTCGTCACCACCTTTCTCCTGCTCGTGGCGCTCGGGTTCGTCCGGGTGGTCATTTAATGCGGATGAAGGCTTCCGAAGCGATGAAAAACCCGGTGATATCCCGGCTCCGCCATCTCAAGAACGGTTCAACGACCGGGATGAATGTACCCGGGTGCCGTGCAATGGATCGGATTATATAGTCAGACCGGCATCCTGCCCGGGAGGTGCTCTATGTCCCTTGGTCCGGTGGAATACATGGTCATCGAATTCCCGGGAAACCAGTTCAAAGGCGAGATTATCCCGGCGTTGCGCGAGGTGGTCGATAAAGGCGTCATCCGCATCATCGACCTCGTCTTCGTGAGGAAAGACGAACAGGGCAACGTCAGCGTGATGGAACTCAAGGAGCTCCAGAAGGATGCGGCGGACGCGTTCGCCCCGCTCGCACGGGAGGCGAGCACGCTCTTCGCCGAAGAGGATGTAGCGAAGGTCAGCGATATCGTGGAGAACAACAGCTCCGTGGCGCTACTCCTCTTCGAGCACGTCTGGGCGACGAGGTTCCGCGACGCCGTTCTCGCCGCCGATGGGAGGTTGATCGCGGGCGAGCGCATCCCAAAAGAGTTGGTGGATGCCGCGCTGGCATGGAAACCCGAAGAGCAGGAAGCACTGGAGGTGGCACCATGAGAGGTGGCAGACCCGGCCTTATCGGCACCGTGGCCCGTACCGCGGTGGTCGCGGGAACAGCCACCGTGACCACTCGCGCCGTCGATAAGAAGATGCAGGAGAGGGAGATGAGGAAGGCGGGGCAGGCGCAGCAGGCGGCACCCCCCGCTCCGGCCCGCACAGGCATAACCCAGGAGGAGAAGATGGCCCAGCTCAGGGAACTCGCGGAGCTGAAGCAGATGGGGGCCCTGTCGGAGGAGGAGTTCCAGCGGGAGAAGGAGAAGATCCTTGCGCAGTAGGGTAGGCAACTTCACTTTTTTTTGGCAGGGAAACCACGCCACGCCTCGCCGATCACTCCCGTAACGGCGGGGATGAGCGCATCATCATGCCCGGCTCCACTTCCGCCCCGAAGACATCCTGAATACGGACCGTTTCCCGGAGTCCTCTGCAATCTGCTCCGGCACAGCCCGGGGGTTGACAATCCGGAAAAGGCCACTCGTCAGTTCGAAAAACAGGATTTTATTAGCAATCATAATGAATTCATAACTAATGGGACTGCCGTACAGGGACAAATCCGAAGGAGATAAAAGGGACGAAATCCCGGAGATGTCTCCGGATGAATTTTTTCAAAATGTTATGCAGTCCCGGGCGGAAGCGGAAGCGATCATCAGCACGGCAGAAGATGATTTAAGGCGCCTTAACGAGATGAAATGGAGCCTTAGGTATACGCCTTTCATCCTTGCAGCCGCGATAACAATTAATCTCGGACTTCTGTTCATACTGACCTGGCAGTACTACCTGTACTGGATCATGGCATCGTTCATATTCCTGATGGTGAATCCCTTTCTCATCATGCTCCCGACCGATGTGGACGATTTGAAGTCGTACATAGGCTACGTCAGGGACCTGAAGAACCGCGAGAGGAGGGACCAAAAAGAGGTTAAGTCCGGCGAAGCCTCCCGAATGAGCGAGATTGCCGACAAGACGGAGACACTCATAGGGCTCTCAAGGCAGAGAAGATACCTATACGAGCTCGCCTGGAATCTCTTCTTCATGAACTGTCAGCCGCTCGCCCCGGGTTTTCTTGTCCTTTTTGCCCTCTCCTCGGTATTTGCGTTTGCAGGATGGGCAATTAACGGTGAGTTCGAGTCGTTCTCCTCTATTATCGTCATAGTTCAGTCCGTTGCAATCATTGTATTCTACGCTGCGATTGTCCATGTACAGCCGTATTCACGCGGCTTTTTCACGGGAATGCTTGGTGCGCATTCCCGGTTCAAGGAAAAATACGAGGAGGCCTGGAGTCAGGGGCTGAAGTATGCACTCACTGCAGTCGTGCTGATAACCATCACCGGGATAATTTTCATTGCGGCAATTCTTCTCCCCGGATTCACGTATGGTAGTTTCAGGTCTGCCGAAGCCGACATTCATATCAGGGCCGGAACGTTTGCCTTCGTTTTCCTGACGCAGATGATAGTTGTAAGGCATCTCCAGGGCAAATACAGCAGGAAACTCGTACAATCTCTCCTGGCATCGAAGATTGAGGCGGTTCAAAAGGAGGTGCTGCCCGCTATCTCAAACCTCGAATCGGCATCGCTGAACGATGGCGTGATTCTCCGGATGACAAACGGCCTGAAGAAGGTCGATCTCGATATCATCCGGCACAGGATGTTGAAGATCGATTATCGATCGATCTTTGGGTATTTCCCGGTATGCCTGATTAATCCAGATATCGGTGCTATAATGAGCATTTCAGAGAAGGCGGATAGAGATCTCAAGAAGGTTAAAACAGGCGAGACGGCAGGGTGAATATCCGCGAAATCAGGAACGGCTATCCCGAATTCCTGAGGACAGCCCGTACCTGGACGAACGCCTGCGGAATGCATGAAAATAAGTGATCGGCCGCCGGCCAACCCTGCATTTTTGATTGAAATGACGCTGCTTCCGCTGTCGACAAACTGGCGTTCATCGAAACGCTTTCGACATTCGCATACAGCGTGCCTGCGCATTCCATATCACACCAATGAATCCCGGCGGACCTGTAAAACCCCGAATTCACGGAAAGAGCCGGTGCCGTCTGATCCGCCGGAAAAGGAGCGAGAGGCCTTCACCCCGCACCGGCATCGATCGTCGCGTCGATCGCCGCTCCCGGGGGGAACCATGGGAAAGACGGTCTCCTCCCACTCGATCCTGAAATCGACAGGGTAGGGGACGGCAGGTTCAAGTGCGTCCCTCGTGTCCCCGGCGGCGTCGACCGCAGAGAACACGGACCGGTCCCGCCGCCGAGGCGTCGCGGTTTCCAGAGGTGCCGCCATAGGTTTTGACAAAACGCCATCAGACCCCAATAACCGACCAATTTTACTATTTATCTCAAAAAAAGGCGTTTCCGCCAGAATGGTAAATGAAAAAGATTATTATTAGGTAGGTCGAAGTGTTGTTGGCCTGTGGGTACGGTGTTCTCTGTTAGACTGGGTAACGTCCATTAACATTCTCATCGCGGTCCTTCAGGCGATCGTTGCAAACTTACCTGATAACAATATCAGATCATGTCTCATTCCATCACAGAACTGGTGTCCAATTACTGATTCGGTTCAATCCACAACGTTACCCCTTTTTTAAACCGCAAGCACGTAACAGCCGCGCCAGGACTGATCGCTGCCCGCGATCGGGAGGAAGCGGCCGCCGGGATCATGCCGGAACCGGCACGATCCTGCACCCCACCGATTCCGCCACCCGTACGAGTTCTTCTTTGCCGAGCATGCCTGCCGTGAGCAGGCAGGAGTATTCCCCGGCACGCCACTTGAGGTGATCCCTTCCATCGGCAGAGACGTAATCGGCCTCCCGGCCACCGGCGAGGTGCACTGCATCAGGCGTGCCGGGGAGGAGCCCTTCCTCCCGGTACGGGTCGTGCAGCCGCTGCTCGAACTTCAGTTCATCGCTGCCGTCCGTGAACCGGAGTATAGTGTAGGCGCCGGGAAGATGCGCCCCGTCGGCGAAGCCGTACCCCTCCGGGAGATAGGACGGCATCTCCACACCCGAGTGTCGGGCGTCTTCGATGCTCCAGAGAAAGAGCGGCGTGATCGCAGCCGTCGGCATCGGCCGGACCTCGATGCCTGCCGGTGGATCGAAGATGAAGAGGTCGTCCGGGAGCCCGGTGTTCGCCGATGGATCGGTATATTCGGCGGAGAGGATCAGGTCCCCCTCTTTCCCGTATAACTCCATGCCAAGGAGAAGCCAGGTCCCGGCGTCGATCCGTGCCCGGAAAGAGTGAACCGCCTCCCGGTAGCGGGTGGGCGCCTCAAAGAGTTTTGAACCGCCCGCAACCTCAAGGATATAGGCGGTGCGGCCGCCGATTGATTCACTGCCCCGGTATGAGGCGTTCTGCTCCTCAAGCGACTTCGCGACCGTCTCCGCATAGCCCCGGACTTCCTCCGCCCAGCCGGGGTAGGGCGGTTCAGAGATGGAAGCGGCTATATACGGTCCGGCGACCGTCAGCGCCGTCCGGGTTGCCGGGTCGTAGCGCCACTTCCGGGTGCCGTTCGAGACGACGACGGTTCCCGCGAGGTCTGCGGGTTTCAGGAACTCCAGCCGGTAGTTCCCGGGGTCTTTCTGGAGCAGCCTGACGGTGACGTTCTCGGAACCGGCCGCTACCGCTACGGTGGCGGAGAAGTCCGCCGCCTGCTCCTGTGCCGCGACGAACCGGGCGGCGATCTCGTCCGCCGGCGGCGGGTCCGCGGCGGTGCCGAGGCACCCGGCCGTGAAGGCGAGGGCGAGGAGAGCGAGTGCTAAATGCTTCATTTACAGGCCGCCCCCGTCACGATGAAGAGCAGCCCGACGAGCGGCATGAGGAGAAGAGTATACAGGACCATTGCAACCGCCATGAAACCCGGTACAGGTGTCCCGGGAACAAGAGTGCAGAACGCGTTAGCGGCCAGGATGAGAGACAGGACGCTGACAAGGGCGGAGATAGCGATCGGCATCATTACCCTGCTCCGGCAGTCATCCGGGAAAGAGTAGAAGAACAATGCTGCCGCCGGAGGAAGCAGGAATAGGAATACATGGTTCCCGATATCGGGAACCGTCACGACCCACCTGGTGATTCCCGTCCAGAGCGCAAGAGCGGTGCAGACGGCCGCGAACGGGATGCCCCAGAACCACCGGGGCGACTCGTGCCGCATCGCCCGCAGGAACTGAACCGACCCGGCGAGCGAGACGAGCGAGAGCAGGATGATCACACTCCCGGAACCGATGGAGCCATGGGATGCGAGCGTCACCGGCATGACTGCCCAGAGGAAGAAGAAGACCGCGCTCGCGGCGATGAGCGGGGCGAGTTTCATCCCCGCCTCACCCCCCGGCGCAGGAGCGCGATACCGCAGGCGGCCGTCGCCGCGAGCGCCCCGAACCCCGGAGCGCGGGCGGGCGCCGTCCACCCGTTCTCCCCGAACGACCGGGTCGTCCCGGCAAGGATATAGCCGCCGTCGGCCGTCGCAGCAAGGGCCGAGATATCGTCGGTCGCATCGCCGCCGAAGGAACGGGCAGCGGTGACGTTACCCCTATGGTCCACGAGCACCAGCCACCCGTCGTGCGGCCCCCCGGCGTAGACCGTGCCGGCAACTGCATACTGCCCCGGCGACGGTGCAACCGCCGACGTGACAAGGAGGGCGCCGCCGGGAACCTCCGGCGTCACGGTCCAGGCGATATCCCCGGCTCCGCCGACCTTGATGAGGCAGGGGCCGGGGAGATCGCTTCCGGGGCGGAACGCCCCGCCGGCGACAAGGTAACCGACGGCACCTCCGCCGGGCACCACGAGAAGAGTCGCGCCGGTGCCGCCGTCCATCCCATCAAGCGTCTTCGTCCAGAGAACCTCCCCCGTCGGATCGGTCTTGAACAGTCGGATGGGCGCGGCGGTCCCGGAACGTGCCGCTTCCCAGGGGTTCCTCACCGCGACAAGGTAGCCCCCGTCGACCTGGGTCGATATGACGTTGTCCACAATCCCGGAGTCGTTGCCGCCGATGGTTCGGTTCCACTCCTCTCTCCCATCGCGATCGACCCTGACCAGCCATGCATCATCGGTCCCGGCATTCCTATTCCCACCGAGGATGAACCCGCCATCAGCAGCCAGATCGACCGTCGTGAAGAGTCCGTCCCCCGGGAACGTCCGGCTCCAGACCTCTCCGCCGTCCGGCGCGACCTTGAAGAGCCAGGCGCTCCGCGTATCCTTCTCCGGCGTCCAGCCGGTGCTCCCGGCGACGACGTAGTTTCCATCACCGGTCGCGACCACAGCACGCACGGTATCCCAGTCCGGCCCGCCGTAGGTCTTCCTCCAGACCTCGTTGCCGTCGGCATCCGTTTTGATCAGCAGGGCGTCCCGGAACCCCGTGTTCGCGGCGATCAGGTATCCCCCGTCGCCCGCCTGGAGCACCGACGCGACGTCCGCACTATCCCCGCCGGGGTAGGTCCGGTTCCAGACCTCGCTCCCCTGCCCGTCCGTTTTGACCAGCCAGATGGAGAGGTCGTACCAGGTTGCCTGCGTGCCCGTGGGCGGGGTGGCGAACTCCTCCGCCATCGCCCGGGTAATCTCCGCAAGCCGGGCGTTCTCCTCGTCGGTCAGGACCGGGTTCTCCCCCGCCGCCGGGGCGAACGCGATCCGGGTCACCGCACCATCAATCTCGTGCACCACCGGATATTTCCGCCAGATCTCACGGAGAGACTCATTTAATGCCTCCTTCTCTTCAGCGGAGCGGGGGGAGCGGTCGATGTAGCCGAGCAGGTTCTCCCGCTCGTCATCGGTTCCGACGAGCATGACGTAGTAGGGCGATGCCTGTTTCACCGCATCGTCGATCTCAAGCCGGTCGACGGGGGCCTCCACCGGGCTCTCGGCCGGGCGGGGGGTTTCGGCAGCCGCCGCCGGGAGGATGAGCAGGCAGAGGATGAGGATAACGCGAAGATACTTCATCGGATCAACTCCGGCCTCCCGATTTCGCCAAACATCGGTCCGGCACGTCTGCCGGCAGAACGGAAGGCCTATTAATGAGCGGGGGGGGAGGGCGTTATATATCTTTTCTGTGCGGATCATCTACCCTGCAGAGCAACGGTCGGACTTCGAATCTGTGCCGGGCCTCGTAGCGGCGCCACGGGAAACCCGTCTCCGAAAGCCCCGCCGCAACGACTGCCAGAGCAGTCGCGCCGAAGAGGTGTGCGCGGTTCACCTCTCCCGCCCCCGCGCCGCTCGAACGGCGAGCAGCCCTCCCGCGAGCGCAAGGATGCCCATCCCGGCGGAGAACCCGGGCGCGGTCCGGGCCTGCGGCGGCTCCGGCTCCAGTTCCAGGTCGAGCCGATTGGTGATGTTTTCGAAGGAGACATCCCGGTGCAGGGGGAGGTAGCCCTCCTTCTCGACCGATATGTTCTGGGCGTAACCGAACGCGTTCTCGATCAGGTAGCCGCCGTCGCCGGCGGTCCCGGTCGTCACACGGTGCGGCCCCCAGGCAAGCGGAAGGCCGGACTTAACCGTCACGGTTGCGCCGGAGACCGGACGGCCGTCGGTGTCCCTCACCGTCCCGATCACGTAGATCCACGGCGGCGGCGGGACGTCGACGTTGACGTAAACGTGCAGCACTGCTTCAGAGGTCTTCCCCAGGTTGTCGATCAGGGTCACGGTGATCGTCTCGTTGCCCTCCGCGACCGGGACGGTGCAGGCAAACTCGGTCGCGTTCCCGCACGAGACCCTCCCGGCGCTGCTTTCGACCACGATCTCCCGTATCCCGTTCGAGGCCCCGGCCCTGCCGGCGACTTCGACACGGGGCGGGACGAGATCGCTCCATACCGTCTCGTACTGCTTCGGCAAGGTGACGGAGAGGAACGTCGAGGTCTCGACCGTCGTATCCCCGGCCGTCGCCGGGGCTATAGCCGCAGAAAACAGCACGAGAACACCAAAGATCATCAGAAGGGTTCGTCTCATTGTCCGGCTCCTTAAAAGAGCGGTTGGGAGGGATCGTTTATACCCTTTCTGTGCCGAGCGTCTCCGCGTATGCAGCCCTCTCCGCCAGGGCGATCTCCCGGGGAGGAAAGACGACCAGCGCCCGGGGGTCCTCGTCGATGCGGATTGCCGAACGCTCCGGGTCTTCTGGCTCGCCGTTCGGCATGATGGCCACCGGCTCCGGGATCGGGTAGATCTCGACGGTGTGCCAGACCTCCGGGGTGGCAAAGGAGATGAACTCCAGCGGCCGGAGCGTGCCGTCGAGGACGGCGTAGATATTTTTGTAGGTGTCGTCGTAGGTCCGGTTCTGCTCGTGGTAAAAGACCGCGAGGTTCATCCCCCTCTCCCCGTACGAGATCTCGTCGAACGGAATGCTGTCGACGGCGGAGAGGACTTCAAGCGGGTGCGCGTGGGGAGGCCGGTAATCGAGCCGCTGGGACGAGAGATAGGCGCTCCCGTTTCTGATAACGAAAGCGGAGTGGACCCAGGGCTCTCCTGCCATATCGGCGAAGAAGTGAAACCGTATCACGGTGAACGATCCGTTCGGATCGAAACTCATATCGAGCCTCGCCCCCGTCGCCGTCTCGTTATCGAACGGGATCTCGCTCTCCATCGCCTCCCAGATCTCGATGAGCGGGGGGTTGTACTGTTCCACCGGGAGAACCGGGACGGTCTCGTAGTGTATCGTCTCGTAGCCGGGCGGGACGTAGGAGGCACGCCAGAGGACGAAGATCACCACGACGGCGATGCCGAGGATAAGCCACCGGTCTCTCATGCGTTCGTGCTCCCGGCAATGAGGTAGCCGCCGTCCACCGTGCCGATGCCCCGGAACGAGTAGAGGTCGATCGGCTGCTCCTGCCGCCGGACCTCATTGCCCGCAATGTCCCGGCCGACGAGCGTGACGCCCGCACCGGCGGCGGTGACCGAGAGGGAACCATTCTCCGACGCGACCACGACGCCGCCGGCGTCATCGACGGTCCGGTAATCCGTCATATTGCCGTTCTCGTCGAGCGTAAAGAGGTAGCCGCGGTCGACCCGTTCGACACCGCCCCAGAAGTTCTCGGGGAAGGTCGTCGATCGGTAGAGGACGGCGAACCGTCCCGGCGCCGTCTCCCGGACACCCAGGAGTTCGTCGAGCCCGTCGCTTCCGAAATCCCGGCTCCAGAGGACGGTGCCGTCCTCATCCAGGCGGACGGCCTGCAGGTAGGTCTCGAAGCGATCCCCGACGAAGACCTCTTGCCCCTCGGCAAAGACAAGGACGCCACCATCCGGCGCCGGATAGATCGGGTGGTAGTCGATACCGCCTGCGGCATCGAGCGTGGTCTGCCAGAGCCGGGTGCCGTTCTCGCTGAAGCAGGCGACCTTATCCTCCCACGCCGCGACGTACCGACCGTCCTGGGCGATCAGGGAGACCGGCATCATTCCCCGGCTCTCGTCGACGAACGATCGCTCCCAGACCGCCTCGCCCCCGGCACCGACCCGGACGAGCCCGGGGGTCTCCGTGGCTACCAGGAACCCGCCGCCGGGCGCCGGGACGAGCGCGGTCACGCGCCCATATCCGGCTTCGGCGATCACCCGACCGCGGGAATCCCCGCGGTCGCCGTAGGCGAGGATATACGCCGTGCTCCCTTCCCGGCCGTAGTCCGTGACCGCGAGAGCGTAGCCGTCCGGGAGTTCGGCGAGGACGTCGGGCCGGTCGTGGGCACCGAAATCCGCCCGCGCCTCCCACTCGATCTCGCCTGCCGCGGAGACCTTGAGGACCAGGACGTCGGTCTCCGGTGCGGGCGCACCGCCGGAGTAGGGCGCAGGGGGGATGACGCCTGCGGCGATTCCGGCCGTCGCAAGGAGCGGCGGGGCGACGATGAACGCGACGGCGACCACCACGAGCGGGAGAAGGTCGCGGTACGGCCGCTCCGGATCGAGGAACGACGCGACCAGCCCCCCGGTCCCGGCGACGAGCATCGCGCCGCCGACGAGGAGGAGAACCTGCCCCGGGGCTGCGACGAGCGACCGGACGAGGTAGACGGGATCGCCCAGGAACAGCAGCGTCCGGGCGGCGATTCCGGCGACCGCACCTGCGAGAACGGCGAAGAGGAGCCGGGTGCGGCGCGAGGCGGTGCCGTTCGCGTATGCCGAAAGGAACCCCGCGAAGAAGAGGACGAGCAGGATCGAGACGAACGTCTGCGTGATCCCCACCCCCAGGAAACCCTGGTTGTAGGCCGACGGGTCGCTCCAGCAGCGCGAGAGCGCCTCCACCACCCCGAGGAAGGCCGCCCCGGCAAGGAGCCCGATGCCGATCGAGACGGCGGCGATCCGTCGCCGCTGCACCGGCGCAGGCGGCTGCTCCTCCATCATAGTGGGAGGTGGGACGCGAGATTATATACGGTTTCTGTGCCGGCCGTCTACCTATCAGCCCCGGTTTCCCCGTATCCGGACGGTGACGGGCGTCGACAAAGCGCAAAGGTCAAGAGCCCGCACCTCGATTCCTGTAGCATGCGACGCCGGACGGCTGCCATACTCCTGATCATCCTTCTCGCCGCTCTTACAGCCCCTGCGGCCGCCACCGGGTACACGGTCAGCCCTGCCAACCACATACCCGACGGCCCGCCACAGGAACTGACGCCCCTCGAGTGGTGGCAGGTCCCTCCCCAGGTGCTGATAGCCGGCCTGTTCATCGGAACCTCCCCCGAACTCCTGGTCGTCGTCAACGTCCTGTTCCTCTTAAACGTCTGGCTCTTCTTCGGCTACCGCCGGATTGCGAAACGTGCCGCACTCGAACATGAGACCCGGACGGCGATCTACGACCACATTCGCGCTCACCCGGGCATCCGTCTCGGCACCCTCGCCGGGGACCTCGGGGTAAACCGCGGCACCCTGAGGTACCACCTCGGGAAACTGCAGGAGTTCGGGATGATCACCGCCGCCGCAGTCGAAGGCCGGACGGGCTACTTCGAGAACCGGCAGAAGTATTCTGTTCTCGAAGAGAAGGTGCTCATCCACCTCAAAAACCCGAACACGCGGGAGATCCTCGCCATCCTGTTGGCGGGGGGCGGGGCGTCGCGGCGGGAACTTGCCGAACGGCTCGGGATCACCGCCTCGTCGGTCTCGTGGCACCTGCGGCGCCTGAAGAACGACGGGATCGTCTTCCAGGAGAAGGAGAGAGGAGACGCCCGGTACTCCCTGTCGGAGGATCTGACGGCTTTTGTCGGGGAGCGGGCGGGTTGCCGGGAGGCATGAAGGAACGGGCAGTGTCTGAAGGTGTAGAGGGAACTGCTTTTCCTGGTGGGCGGGATATCGAAAAGATCTTACAAGTTAGGCCCCGGCATACAATTTTTCCGCAACTCGCCATCCCTCCGCAAACCGGGAACCACAACAGGTAATACCCATCCACCGAAACCAGCCATATTCAGGCTTTACCCACCCGGAGTAACCACGATGAACCCCCACCGCATTCATGCCGAACGCCTCGACCTGATCCCCGCCTCGCTCGAGATCCTCGAGGCCGACCGGAACGACCGACAAAAACTCGCCCGCCTCCTCTCCGCCGCCGTCCCGGGTTCATGGCCGCCGCCGCTGCTCGACGATGCGACGCTCTCCGAGTTCGTCCGGATGGCGGCGGAGAACGCCGATCCCTGCTTCATTACCTGGTACTGGGTGCTCGACGACCCGGCGGAGGGCGAACGGGTTCTCGTCGGCACCGGCGGGCTTGCCTCGTCGCCGCTTCCCGGCACGGTCTTCATCGGCTACTCGGTGCTCGAGGAGTTCCAGCGCCGCGGATATGCGACCGAGGCGGTCCGGCATATCGTCGCCGCGGCCTTCGCTCTCCCCGGTGTCCGGCGGATCATGGCGACGACCTACCCGGACCTCGCCGCATCCATCCGGGTGCTCGAAAAGAACGGGTTTGTCTACGCGGGCGAGGGGCCCGGCGGCAAGGGGTTCGAAGAAGGAATCGTCGCCTACGTGCTGGAGAAGCCCGGCGCTTCTCGATGAGGAGAGAGAGGGCGTAGCCGCCGCCCCGCACAGGAACCTATATGAAGTGCTCGCACCCTGTGTGCCTGCCGATACCGAAGAGTGAGGCAGGAAGTTGGAACCATGGCATGGAGAAGACCGTCGCGCGAGATCTGGGGCGAATTCGACCAGATGATAGGGGATATGCAGAAACAGTTTTCCGAGGTGATGGAGCGGCTCTCGGGAGCCGCACAGCAGGTGCCCATGCTCGGGGGAACCGGAACGGTGGTCGACGTTCTGGAGCACGAGGCGGACGTCGTGGTCGTTGCCGACCTCCCCGGCGTCGCGAGGGAGGGGATATCCGTCCGGCTCCTTGATGCGAGGACACTCAGGATCACCGCCCGGAGGGAGGAGGCGAAGGAGGAGAGGCAGGCGGGGTACCACGTCCGGGAGCGGAGGTTCGGCGCGATCTCCCGGACGGTCTCCCTTCCCACCGACGTCCGCGACGAGGGGGCGACCGCCACGTTCAAGAACGGCGTCCTCGAGGTGCGGCTGAAGAAGGTGGCCGAGACCCGCGGAAAAGAGATCTCGGTGAGTGAAGAGGCCGCCGAGCAGCACAGAGAGCAGGTGGAGGAAGAATACCGGGAGGCACGGGAGAAGATGGAGCCGTCCGGCTACCTGCGCTCCCGGGACGTGATGGAAGCGGCTGAGGGGATCGAACTCGAGGAGCGGGGGACCCCCGAGGAGCAGGAGACGGCCGCGAAACTCCGCGAGCAGAAGGAGCGGCTCTACGAGGAGGGGAAGAAGAAACTCGAGGAGTAACCCGATCATCCCGCGAGATCCCGGAGGATCTCGAACCCCGACTCGATCGAGGCCAGGTACCGCCGGTTGCGCCCGCCCGGGTAGGGCAGGCAGAGAAGCCGGCTCTCCTCGAAGATCGCCTCCCGGGAGAGCCCTGTTATCGTCCCGGCGCCACGGAGAGCGCTCGCATAGGGCTCGATATGACGGAGGCCCAAAAGAGCCGTGTTCCCGAGGGCGACGACGTAATCGGGTGCGAGGGCGGCGACCTCCGGGGCGAGCGTCTCGCAGGCGCTCATCCGGATGAGATCGGCCGGGATGGCCGGCCTGCGGTTCTTCCGGAAGACGCACCGGACCGTATCGACGAGGAAGAGCCCCTTCGCGGCGAAGAGGTCCAGATTCTCCCGGCGCGAGCTGCCGTCGAGCCCGAGCAGACGAAACAGGTTCTCCGCGAGCCCGCGGGAGAGGGGCGCGGCGCCGGGACGGCACGGCGCGTCGTAGCGATCGTTCCAGAAGTAGGGATAGCCGGGGCTCCGGCAATCGGCCGGTTCCGCGATCTCGTGCCGCCCGGCGGCCCAGGGCGGCGATTCGGCGACAAAGAGCACCTTCACGCGGCCGGGTCTCCGGGACGCGGCGTCGCAGGCGTCGTGGGGCAGGAGCCCGGGCAGAAGAATGCCGCACAGATCGGGGCGACCGAGCGCGTAGCGGCGGTAGGCCTCCCGCATCGCCGGTGGAGAATGCCGGATATCCATCACTGCAGGTTCGCCGCGAAGACGGATATCTCTGCGGGTGGATCCGGCGTGAGATGCGACATATAATGAGGTCTCAGAACCAAGAAGTGGAAGAATGGAGAAGAATATTACCTTCCAGGAACTCAATATCTCGCCAAAGACACTCCGCGCAATAGAAGATATGGGTTTTGAAGAGCCCACGCCCATCCAGATCAGCACCATACCGGCGATACTCGACGGACGCGACGTGACCGGCCAGGCACAGACCGGAACGGGGAAGACGGCGGCGTTCGGCGTCCCGGCGATCGAGCGCGTCGACACCGACAGCCGGGAGACGCAGATTCTCGTCCTCTCCCCCACCCGGGAACTCGCCATCCAGACCGCCGAAGAGTTTGCCCGCCTCGCGAAACACCACCGGGGGATCAACATCCTCCCGATCTACGGCGGCCAGCCGATCGACCGGCAGTTCCGGGCGCTGGAACGCGGCGTCCAGATCGTCGTCGGGACACCCGGCCGGGTGCTCGACCACCTCGACCGCGGGACGCTCTCGTTCGGCGCGGTGAAACTCGTCGTCCTCGACGAGGCCGACCAGATGCTGGACATGGGCTTTCGCGAGGATATCGAGAAGATCCTCGACGAAACCCCGCGTGACCGCCAGACGATCCTCTTCTCGGCCACCCTCCCCAAACCCATCCTGGAGATCTCGAAGAAGTTCCAGAAGAACCCCGAGTTCATCTCGGTCGCACGCCGGGAAGTGACCGTCCCGCAGATCGAGCAGCTCTACCTCGAGGTGCGTAACCGCGACAAACTCGAGGTCCTCACCCGGCTGCTCGACATGTACGATCCCGACCTGACCCTGATCTTCTCGAACACCAAGAAGGGTGTCGACGACCTGACCACGCACCTCCAGGCCCGCGGCTACTTCGCCGAGGGCCTCCACGGGGACATGAAGCAGACCCTGCGCGACCGGGTGATGGCGAAGTTCCGGGCGGGGTCGATCGACATCCTGGTCGCGACAGACGTCGCCGCACGGGGCATCGACGTCGAGGACGTCGACCTGGTCATCAATTACGACGTCCCGCAGGATATCGAGTACTACATCCACCGCATCGGCAGGACGGCGCGGGCCGGACGCACCGGGCGGGCCGTCACGTTCGTGGGCCCGAAGGAGTACTTCAAACTCCGGACGATCCAGAACTACACGAAGATCAAGATCGCCCGGATCCCCCTCCCGACGCAGGGGGACGTCGAGGAGAGCCGGACGCGCAAACTCATCGACCGGGTGCATCAGACCATCGAAGATGGCAATCTTGACCAATACGCGAACCTCGTCGAGCGGATCATCGCCGAGGATTACACCTCGCTCGAGGTCGCCGCCGCCCTCCTGAAGCTGGAACTCGGCGCGGCCGGCCAGGGCCAGCCGCAGGATATCGGGCCCGCCCGGGGGCTGGCTCTCCTCAGAATCCCCGTCGGAAGAGAACACCAGATCAGGCCGAAGGATATCGTCGGAGCGCTCGCGGGCGAGACCGGGATTCCCGGCAGCGCCATCGGCGCGATCAACATCTACGACACCTACTCCACCGTCGACGTGCCCCTTGACGCCGCCGAGCGGGTCATCGAAGGGATGAAAGGAAAGACTATCGCACGGGCCCGTCTGACCCGACCGATCGAGATCGTCGAGGCGCCCGGCGGGCGGTAAGTCGCCGGCGGCATGTGAAGCCGGAATCTCGAAAAAAACCATTTTATCGGGCAGGCGCAACACGCCGGGATGCTTGAGGCGCACCGGAAGACCTGCAGAGCAGAACAGTCATCGACCAGAAACGTTTTTCCCGAAGCCGGAGCATCGTCCGGTTTGAACCGGCGGGATCACCGCATGGCAACCCGGAGGTGCGGGGGGATTCTCCGGGGTAGCGGCACCGATCCCGTCCGGGGAAAAAGGTTATATATGCTGGCGCGTATTCTACACCGTCTGGGGGGTGGTGGCGTCAATAGGTACGGTACAATCTCTTATCTTCCGGAGTCTCATCGCCATCGAAAAATCGAGGATTATCTGCCCTAAGACCCGCATATTAGTAAATAGCATATTTGCAAGATGGTGTGCTGCAAACTCCTGCCCGGGTTCGGCCGGCCATCTCTGCCACCTGCCCTGCATCAGGGGCGCGACGGGGCAATCCGACCCGAAGCCCCCTCCTCCGGAAAAACCGGATCCCCGGAAAATTCCACATGAATCTGCCGGATGGGAGCGGCCGTGAAACCGCTTTCACGGCCCACCCACCCGGAGGTGTATCGGGAGTTGTATACCTTTTTTTGCGGTCAGGTATTCTGAACGCCGATTTCCGTATTCAGCATGTCCAGATAGTCGGAGAGGAGGCGGGTGATCAGGAAGTTCTGCCGGACGTGCTCCTTGCCGGCCCGGCCGAGCCGCTTCCCGAGGTCAGGGTTCTCGAGGACCTGCCGGATCCTCCAGGCAAACCCATCGGTATCGGTCGGGTCGAGGAGGAACCCGGTCTCGCCGTCCTCGATCTGGAGCGGTATGCCCCCGACCCGGGACGCGATGACCGGCCGCCCCTTCCAGAGCCCTTCGGTGACGGTCAGGCCGAACCCTTCGCGGAGCGACTTCTGAAGGATGACACACGAGACCCGCTGCAGGGCGTTGACCAGCAGGTGGTCTTCGGCGGTGATCAGGATGACGTCGCCGGCCTCGATGAACTCCCGGGCCTTCTCCTCGACGCGACGGTAGATCGCCCAGCCTTCGGGATCGTCGGGAGCCATGCTCCCGCAGAGCACCAGCCGGCAGTCGACGTGCTCGCGCACCCGGGCAAAGACATCGACGACGCCTTCGGGGTCTTTCCACTTGTCGAACCGCGAGATCTGGGTGATCAGCGGTTTGTCGATCGGCACACCGTACTTCTCGAGAAGGCCTGCGATCTCCGCGTCCGTGAGATCGCGGTTCTTCTCCGAGAGGGGATCGATCGCCGGACGGCAGATCCACTGCTCCATCGGCATGCCCGCCCGGCGGTACTCCTCGTGCGAGATGACCATCCGGTCGTAATCAAGAACGTAGTCCTTGAGGAACTCCCAGAGATCCACGTCCGGGTTCGAGAGATCGACGTGGCACCGCCAGACCCAGGGCTGGGTCTTTCTGTAGAACCGTATCAGGGGCAGGGGCTGCGGGTCGTGGATGACCACAAGATCGTGGTCGATCTCCATCTGCCCGGAGAAGCATTCGTTCGTCCGGAGATAAAGCCCCTTCTCCTCGTCCGAGAACGATATCGCCTGTCCCTGCAGAGCGTTGTGGAAGTTCTTGGTGATGGTGAAGAAGTCCCCCTCGCCGTTTAAGATATTCCACTGCGTCCTGATCCCGACGTCGTTCATGAGCGGCACGAGCGAGAGGATCATCTCCGCTACGCCGCCGCTCTGGTATGTCGAGTTCACGTGAAGGACCCGCTTCCCCCGGAGGGCCACCGCCTTGCGGTAGATCCCGGAGATGACATCGTCGCCGACGATGGGCCGGTGGTCCTCGAGCGTCCGGCCGTTGTCGCAGATGCAGGTTATTCCGTCCATATAGGCCATCGCAAATCTCCCCCTCAAAGGCAGTACAGAGACTTACTGCACACAGCATCTGTACCCTCGAATTAATAAATATATGCATGTAAAAATAATTTATTTCAAGCCAGATTTTAACCATAAGGGGAATTATAGGGGCAAAATATGAATTTGCGTGATGCAAAGCGATGACAAACATGACGAAAAAAGTTAATAAGGTGAAAAATTTCGGGGCCCCGGGACGATGCGGATTTGAAGAGCCCGAGGGCGGGGTGAAGCGGCGCGCCACCGGAAAAGAAGAAGAAACGCCCATATAGAGAGGATTCCCAATCTGATACGGTGCGATGTATCGAAAAAACGTCGGGAAAACCGGCATCGAACCCGGGCACACGCCCCTCTTTACCACCTCCGACGGCGTAACCTTCAGGAGGATGCCGCACGGAGCCGACGCCGTCTACGTCGTCGGCGAGTACCGCTTCGACGACATCCGGCCCGACGATATCGTCCTGGACCTCGGAGCCAACGTCGGTGCGTTCTGCATCCGGGCCGCCCGCCGCTCGAGGCACGTGCTGGCCGTCGAACCCATCCTCACGGAGGCACTCCGGGAGAACGTCGAGAGAAACGGCGGAGGGGTCACCGTGGTGGACGGGGCGCTCGGCACGGGGGAGAGCGTCCGGGTCGCCTGGGGGGAGAGAACACTCGCCGTGGCGACCAGCACCCTCGGTGAGTTCGCCGCCATGGCCGGAGGATGCGACTTCCTGAAGTGCGACTGCGAGGGGGCGGAATGGTTCATCAGGCCACGAGACCTCGATACGGTGCGCCGGATCGAGATGGAACTTCACATGCCCCCGATCGGGGGACCGGTGAACAGGACGCTTCTCGACTACATCGGGGAGCACTACGATTTTGAGATAGAGCGGACGCCCGGCTACGACGTGAAGGGCGTGATAGGAGTTCTACACGCCGTCCGGAAGAACGGCAGGTGAACGTCCGGCGGCGATCGCGGGACGGGGAGGTTCAGGCAATCCCGGCCGGGATACAACGACAGGTAAATTCCCCGAGATCCGGCTAACCGCGACCAACCGGCATGCATAAATAGGGATCGGCAACAACGCCCCCGGTGGTGATGCAGTATGGCGCAGGCAAAAGAAGGCGACACCGTAAAGGTGCACTACACCGGGAAACTGGAAGACGGAACGGTCTTTGATACCTCCGAAGAACGGGCCCCACTGGAGTTCACCATCGGCAGCGGTCAGATCATCCCGGGGTTCGAGCGCGCCGTGGTCGGCATGGAGCCGGGAGAGGCAAAGACAGCCACGATCCCGCCCGAAGAGGCATACGGTCACCGCCGTGATGAGATGACCATTACGGTGGACCGGGAACAGTTTCCCGAGGAGATCAACCCCGAACCGGGCCAGCAACTCCAGGTTCAGCAGCCGGACGGCAGGGCGGCCATCGTCGTCGTCAGCGACGTCTCGGAATCGACCGTGACGCTGGACGCGAACCACCCGCTGGCCGGACAACCCCTGACATTCGATATCACGCTCGTGGATATCGTCAGCGCTGCGCAGGAGCAAGCAGCCGGGTAACCCTCTACCCCAGCAACCTTCTTAACTCCGGAAGCGGCCGGGTGTTGGCAATATCGTCCGTCGAGAGCCATCCCCGGCGGGCGGTCGCGACGCCGAGTTCCATATACCGGAGGTTCTCCCGGCGATGGGCGTCCGAGGCTACCGAGAACCGGGCACCCGCCCCGCGGGCCGAACGGGCGTTGACGTCGGAGAGGTCGAGCCTCCCGGGGAACGCGTTGATCTCCATGGGTACCCCGAGCGCTGCCGCGGCATCGAAGACCGCGGCGAGGTCGATCCGGTAGGGTTTACGGGAGAGGAGGATCCGTCCCGTCGGATGGCCGATGATCTTGACGTGGTCGTTGTGCATCGCCTTGAGCACCCGTTCCGTCATCTCTTCTTCGGACTGCTTGAACCCCGAGTGGACGCTCGCCACCACCACGTCGAGGTCGGCGAGGATGCTGTCAGGGAGATCGATCGTGCCGTCCATGCCGATGTTGCACTCGGTGCCGGTGAGGAGGGTGAATCCGTCGTCGCTCTCCCGGTTGATCCGCTCGATCTCCCGCATCTGGCCGGCAAGACGCTCGGGGGAGAGGCCGTGGGCGATACGGAGGCTCTCTGCATGGTCGCAGATGGCGATGTACTCGTAACCGAGCGCTTTCGCCGCTTCCGCCATCTCCTCGATGGAATGAGCGCCCTCGCTCCAGGTGGTGTGGACGTGGAGATCGCCTCTGATCGCATCGTAGCCGACGAGGTCGGGCAGGGTTCCGGTCCGGGCAGCCTCGATCTCCCCCCGGTCCTCCCGGAGTTCCGGTTCGATCCAGGAGAGACCGAGGGCCCGGTAGATCCCGGCCTCGTCCTCTCCCGCGACCGCCCGGCCGGTTGCGAGATCGACGAGCCCGTACTCGTTCAGCCGCCAGTTCCTCGCGATCGCGAGTTTGCGCATCGCGATGTTGTGCTCCTTCGAGCCCGTGAAGTACTGGAGGGCGGCCCCGAAATGTTCGTCCTCCACCACCCGCAGATCGACCTGGATGCCGGTCGAGAGCACCACCGAGGTCTTCGTCATCCCCCGGACGAGGACGCGCTCGACCCCGGGGAGGGTGGCGAAGACCTCCATCACCTCCTCGGGGCGCGGCGAGGTCGCGAGGATGTCGACGTCCCCGATCGTCTCTTTTTTCCGGCGGATCGACCCGGCGAGGCTCACCTGCCGGACAGACGCGAGCGATGAGAGCCGCCGCTCGATCTCCCGGGCGACGGGAAGGATCTGTCCGAGAAGGCGGCGCTCCTTTGCCGTCCTGCTCACCCGGACGCTCGCGAGGATGTTCGCTTCGGTCTTCTCCCCGAAACCGGGCAGATCGCGGATCCGGCCGGCCGTCGCCGCCGCCTCCAGGTCGTCGACCGTCCGGATGCCGAGTTCCCGGGAGAGGGCGATCGCCTTCTTCGGCCCGATCCCCTCGAGCCGGGTGAGATATTGCACGCCCCCCGGGAGTTCTTCGCGGAGAGAGGAGAGATACCCGAGGCTGCCGGTCTCGAGGATCTCGCGGATCTTTTCGGCGATCCCCTTGCCCACCCCCGGGATCCCGTCGAGATCGCCTTCCCGTGCGACGTCGGCGATATTCTCCGGCAGGGTCTCGATCGCCAGCGCCGCCCGCCGGTATGCCTGCGGCTTGAACCGGACGCCCTTGATCTCCAGGAGATCGGCGACCTCGTAGAGGATTGCCGCGACCTCGATATTCGTCACCCGTGAATGGTTCTCCATGACGGTCACCGGAAGGCAGAGGCTACACACTCTGCGATTCCGGATTTATTCATCGCCGGTGCCTACTTGAAGGTTGTGATCTGCCGGCGGAAGAGGCCCCGGCCGGTAAATCCATATGGTCGGAAGGCCTTTCGATCTCCAGGAAGGATCGCATGGGCGAACGCAAAAAGGAGTCGGTTGCCGAAGTCCTCGTCTCGAGAGTTATCGGGATCGTCGTCTTCCTGATCGTGCTCGGCATCTTAAACATCCTCGCGGACGCCTACGTCCGGATACCGATCTTCCTTCAGGTCGTTGAGTTCCTCAACGCCAACCTCGGGCTGCTCATCCTGATATCGGCCCTCTTCCTCGTCGGCGACCTCTTCGGGGCCCTTCCGCTCCCCCTGAACCTCCCCGGCCCGATCTTCGGCGCATTCGGGGCCGTGTTTCTGGTCATCTTCATCGCCAGGTTCTTTCTGTTCTTCGCCGAGATTACCGATCTTGGGTTCTTCTTCGTCTTTGAGAGGGTGCTTTCGATTCCGGTCTACCTGCTCGTCTTCGTCATCGCGCTCATCGCGGGGTACATCGGACTCTTTACGGATCGGGCATGAGCCGGGGCTACTCGAACCCCTCCGTCTCCTCGAAGGTGCTCACCACATGATCCCGCAGCCTCCCGGTCTTCGGGTCGATATGAACCAGCACGAAGAGTTCGTGTTCGCCGCTCTCCCAGAGAGCAAGGGCGGGCCTGTCCTCCTTTGCCTGGAACCCGAGCGCCCCGAGGGTTTCCCGGACCTCGTCGTAGGTTGGGTTCGCGGCGAACTTCTCCCGGATCCTGGCCTTCATGGCCTCCTGTGCATCCCGGTCGATGGGTACCTGTTCCGGCATACGCCAACCATACCGCGTACGCCCGGATAAATCTGACGCGGCGGAGGCGAATCGGAAAGGCCGGGTTTCGAAGAGAGGACGCCTTTATCGGGCGTTGAAGCCGGCAGACTCCCCTCGCACCTAACGGTGCTCAAGCTCCTGTCATTCTGGCAGTCGCACTTCGGGACCTTCCAGGTCGTCGTAGGCAGTCACCCGGTAGCCTGCATACCCGCCCCCGAGATTCATCTGCAGGAGGACGAAGATCCTGAGATCGGGCTGCACCCATATCGCGACGT
Source organism: Methanoculleus sediminis (assembly GCF_001017125.1). Classification (GTDB taxonomy): domain Archaea; phylum Halobacteriota; class Methanomicrobia; order Methanomicrobiales; family Methanoculleaceae; genus Methanoculleus; species Methanoculleus sediminis. The sequence goes on from NZ_JXOJ01000002.1 coordinate 87,027, forward strand.
CGGCATCGTCCTGCTCCGGCACGAAGTTCAGCGAGCGGAGCGCCTCCCTGACATCGGCATAATCGGGCGTCGACTGGATTATCTCCTCGATCTCCACCATCACGGCCTGCCGCTGCAGAGTCCCGATATCTCCAAGCATGTCGCCCTCGATCGCCCCCCTCGTATAAAACATGATCCGGGGTAAGGCCGCGCATCGGGCGGCGTCGATCAGGGCGTGCCGGTATGGTCCGCCGCCCGTTGAGGGGCACAACCTTCATCAGAGACCTCGTTAAAACATACAGCAACGGAGTCCCGAACGAGAGCCTATGACCGACGACGACTCAAGGACGCTTATCCTCGATATCGACAACGACGACCTGCAGGAACTCTCCGAATACCTGGACGTGCTGAGCAGCAGCACGCGTTTGAAGATCCTGAAGGTCATTGAGCGAAGCCCGAAAGACGTCCGGCAGATATCGGCCGCGATCGAGACAAGTTACGAGAACACGAAAAAGCATCTCGACAAACTGATGAGCATCGGGGTCGTCCGCAAAGAAGCCGGCCTCTCGCGCCCGACCGCAAAGGGAGTCCACCCGGTCTGGAAATACTCGCTCGTGCCCGGCGGGCTCGAAGCGATCACGAGGAGCCTCGGGCTCTTCTCGAACCTGAAACTGACCCTCACGGACTCCGTGCTCGCGAAAAAACTCGCCGGCGTCCGGGAGACGTTCTCGGGAGAGTTCTCCGGGCAACCCCCGGTCGTCATCCTCCTCGGGGGCGCAGAGGACGGCAGGGTCTTTGCGCTCGCCGGGGACATCATCGCCGTAGGCCGGGCGGATTCGGGAGCTCCCGAACGGGCCGGAGAGGCGATCGTCCTCGGCGAGGAGTACGCGGCGGTCACCCGTGTCTCGAAGCCGCACGCCCGGCTCACCCGCCGCCGCGGGGACGGTGCCTGGCTCATCGAGGACTGCGGCAGCACGGGCGGCACCTTCGTGAACGGCACGCCGCTTGAGGCGGGCACGCGGCGGGAACTTCACGACGGGGACCTCATCGAACTCGCGAAAGGCGCGCCGGGGGCAACCCTCGTCTTCGTCGTTCCCGGGGGGGTGCCGGTGCCGGATGCCGCCTGACCGGGCCGGGCGGGCTGCCGTCCTGCTCCTCGTCGCCGCGCTGCTCCTCGCAGCCGCCGCTCCTGCCGTCGCGGGCGCCGGAGGGCCGCCCGAGCACTCGAACGCCTCCCCCCAGGGCATCGAATCCGCCGGAAAGAACCCGGATGGGGATAAGGACGCCGCCCCCGGGCAGAACAACGGCAAGGGCAGGGCCACGCCGGAAGAGACCGTCACGCCCCGACCCTCGGCCGACGCGACCGTCACGCCCGAAAATACCCCGACGGTGGCGACGCCGGGTGCAACGGCAACCCCGACCGCCGGGGGTATGCCCGAAGAGAAGAACAACGCGACCGACGCCGACCCGTTCCCCTGGGCCATTCTGGTTCTCGTCCTCCTCGCAGGGGCCGTCGTTTTCGGCGCCCGGTACCTGACGGGACCGCCCAGAAAGGAGGCGGAGCCCGCCGCGACCATCCTTGCCGATGCATACCAGACAGTGCTCTCCCGCCCGGCAGGGTTCCCGCCCGAACTTGCGGAGCGCTACGACCGGATTGCCTTTGTCGGAAGAGGAGGGCTCGGGCAGGTCTTTTCGGCGGTCAGACGCGATGACCGTCGAACCGTAGCGGTGAAGATCCCGGCCGCCTACGACGAGGCGACGGGAAAGACCTTCATGAAGGAGATGCGGTTCTGGGAAGACCTGGCTCACCCGAACATCGTGACGGTTCACTCGGTCAATATCCTCCCGGTACCGTTCGTTGAGATGGAGTACCTCCCCCGGACGCTGGATGACCTTGAAAAACCCCTCCCGGTGGAGACCGCCGCCCGCATCGCCGCGGGCATCGCCGCCGGGCTTGCCTACGCCCACGAAAAGGGCGTGATTCACCGGGACATCAAGCCGAGGAACATCCTTCTCGACGACGGCCTGACGCCGAAGATCACCGACTGGGGGATGAGCACGACAGTGGCGGCGAGCGGGGATACCGGTGTCGCCGGATTCACCCTCGCCTACGCGGCCCCGGAGCAGATCGCCCCGGAACGGTTCGGCAGGGCCGATGCACGGACGGACATCTACCAGCTCGGCGCCGTCTTCTACGAACTGGTGACGGGGAAGGCGCCCTTTGCCCGCGAGAGTCTCGCCGGGCTGGCCGAAGCGGTCATCCGCGAGCAGCCCGCCCCTCCCTCAGAGATAGACCCCACGCTTGCAGCACTCGACCCGATCATCCTCCGGTGCCTTGCAAAAGACCCTGCCGACCGCTACCAGTCCGCCGGAGAAGTGCTCGAGGCGATCGAGGCCGTGTTCGGCGACGCGGAAGAGGGGAGAGCGTGAAGAACCTTCTCGCCCGGTACCTTGCCCGCGCCAGGGCGATGCAGTTCCACTACCTGCTCGCGTCGCTCGTCCTCCTGCTCGCCGTCTACCCCTACGTGAGTGCAGGGCCGACCGGACCGGCCGCCCTGAAGGTGCTCTCGTCCTTCGTCCTGATCACCGGCGTCTACGCCGTGAGCAACCGGCGGCGGCAGGTCGTGATCGCCGTCCTCCTTGCAGTGCCCGCCTTCGGCCTCGGCTGGCTCCACATCATCACCGGCGACCCGGCACTCGGCAGCGCCGAGAGCGTCTTCACGCTCCTCTTCTACGCCTTCACCGCGCTTGTCGGCCTGTCAAGGGTGCTCGGGACGCGCCGGATCACCACCGACACCATCTACGGCGCGGTCTCCGTCTACCTCCTCATGGGCCTCACCTGGGCGACGGCCTACAACCTTGTCGAGGGTATCACTCCCGGATCGTTCTCGGCAGAGTCAGGAGCGGGTTTCACCTTTCCTGCGTTCATCTACTTCAGTTTCGTCACCCTTGCAACGCTCGGCTACGGCGACATCACGCCGGTCACCGATCAGGCCAGATCGCTCGCCCTGCTCGAGACCGTGAGCGGGACACTCTACATCGCCGTCCTGATCGCCCGGCTTGTGGCGACGGCCGGATGGCGAACCGATGCCACAGACGAGTGAGCGGTGCAGGGATTCCAGAGATAAATGGCGGGATTCCCGATCCGTCCGGTTAAAACTACGAAAAATATCGTAGCTAAAGCAAGATATTTATTTTGACCGAATCAAGAGATGATTGATACTATGCGAGGAAAAGCAGCACTTCTGGGGATCGCTCTCATGGTCCTCTGCGCCGCGGTGATCGGCAACGTCACCGCACAGTTGCCGGAGGAGTCCAGGGACAAACTGATCCAGGTCACCGGCACGGGCAAAGTGACGACCACGCCCGACCAGGCCGTCGTCGTCTTCGCGGTCGAGACCGAGAACACCGACGTCAAGACAGCACAGCAGCAGAACGCAGACAGGATGGATGCCGTGGTCAACGCGCTGAAGAGGGCCGGCATTCCGGAGAAGGACATCAGGACCGCCGGCTACAACATCATCCCGATAACCGAGACCGACAGCAGGGGCCTGACAACCGACAGAGTCAAGTACTACCGGGTCATCAACAGCCTCGAGGTCACGCTGAACGACGTGAACCGCGCAGGCGAGATCGTCGATCTCGCGGTGGAGAACGGTGCGAACAAGGTCAACCGGTTCTCGTTCACCTTAAGCGACACAAAGCAGCAGGAGTTCCGGTCGCAGGCCCTGACCGCCGCGGTTGCGCAGGCACGGGGCGACGCTGATGCCGTCGCCGCGGCCATCGGCAAGACCATCGTCGACGTCAAAGAGGTCAACGTCGGCGGCAGCTACGTGCCCCTGGCCTACGAAAGCCGCTATTCCGGCATGGATATGGCAGCGGGCGTTGCCGCAAAGACCCCGCTCGAGGTCGGCGAGATCGACGTGACCGCTACCGTCTCCATCTCCTACATCATCTCATAATCACACCTCTACCACCTCTTTTCGTCTGCACGTCCGGGGTGCTCCGAACCCCGGACCACCATCACCTCCCCTCCCGGCCTGCCCCATCGGGAAGGATAATCATTTGCGGGGAGAGACCGAGTCTATCTATGTTCACGATAACCGAAGTCTACAACAACATCCCCTGCCGGGAGGGGCTCACGGCGGACTGGGGGTTCTCCTGCCTGATAGAGGAGGCAGGGCTGCTCTTTGACACCGGAGAGCGCGGCGACGTCCTTCTTGCCAACATGCAGGCGCTCGGCATCGATCCTTCGTCCGTCAGGTATCTCGTCCTCTCCCACGACCACCACGACCATATCGGCGGCGTTGCGGCGTTCCTTGATGCGAACCCGTCGGTGGAGGTCTATGTCCACGACGCATTCTCCGAAAAGACGCTTTCGCTCATCCGGGAGCAGACCGAACCGCGGATTGTCCGGGAGTGGACGGAGATCGCGGACGGGATCGCCGTGACCGGCCCGCTCGGGGCCGATATCCGGGAGCAGGCGCTCGCGGTCGCCGTACCGGACGGCTACCTTGTCGTCACCGGGTGCGCACATCCCCATATCGGCCGGATCCTCGAGAGAGTATCCCGGGAAGGCAGGGTATGGGGCGTCATCGGCGGGTTCCATACCGTCTCCGGCGAAGACATCGACGCCCTTGCCGGAGTGGCGTACCTCTCGGCATCGCACTGCACCAACCGGATCGGGGAACTCGCAGAACGGTACCCGGGCTCCTTCCGGGCGGGGGGCGTCGGGAAGGTGCACCGGATCTAAAAAAACGAATTAGTTTTCCTTCTCTTTCTTCTCGCCAGGCCGGCCCTTCACCTCAAGTCCGTCCGCAAACCAGACGGTGCGCTGCGGGAAGGGGATCTCGATGCCGTTCTCTTCGAGCGCAACCTTGATCTTCCAGAGGAGATCCGTCCGGACGTCCCACCAGTTCCGGGCCGGCGCCCAGATGTAGGCGGTCAGGTTGACGCTGTTGTCCCCCAGATTATCGACGAAGACCGAAGGGGCCGGGTTCTTGAGTGCGAAGGGGTGCTTCTCGATGACCTCCCTGGCAATCCGGATCGCTTCATCGGCGTCGTCCTCGTATCGGATGCGGATCTCGTACGTGAACCGCCGGGCTGCGTTATGGACGTAGTTCGTGATATTCGAGGTGAAGACCTTCTCGTTCGGGATCCGGATATAGATCCCGTCGTAGGTCTTGATGACCGTCGAAAGGATACGGACATCCTCGACGCTGCCGCTGACATCGGCGACGTTGATGTTGTCCCCGAGCTTGATGGGGCGCTCGAACATCAGGAAGAGGCCGGAGATCAGGTTCGAGACGACGCTCTGGCTGGCAAAACCGATGACCAGACCGGCGATGCCCCCGGCCACCAGGAGACCGGAGAGGTCGAATTCGAGCTGCGGGAGAGCGACGACGAACGCCCAGACGATGATGACGTAGTAGACCAGTTTCGCGAGCAGTTCGCGCTCGTTCACGGGCAACCGTTCCGAGAGAGCCCGCCGGACGTTCGTCGCGACAACCTTCGCGATTATAACGCCGACCGTGAGGATAACGGCGAAGTACAGGAGGCGCTCGACGGTGATATCCCCGACGCCGATCGGGATCTCGAAGATCTCTGTCACGTTGAACGCCATCAGAGACCCCACTCCATCAGGTATCCGCGGTCGATAGCCGGGATCTTGCGGGCCGTGTAGAGCTCGACGGACTTCACCATCCCGGGCCGGAGCGGGGCGTCGATGAAGTCCGTCTCCGCCATAGTCTTGGTGAGAAGTTTCATCGTGGCGGTGGCCGCCACGAAGTCACCGTAGTAGATCTTCATATCGGTACTCTCAAAGACAACCCGGGACACCTCCACCCACTCGCGGCAGGTATTGTGGATGGAGAGTTCCATCACCCCCTCGCGGAAGGGATCGACGGAAGGGATCTCCGGGTAGACCACGCTCTCGTAGTACCGGGCGATGACCCCATTCGTCGGCGAGCCGTAGAGCGCATATTTCTGGGTGCCGAGAGCAAAAACATCCAGCACCTCGATATCCCGCGCAGACTCCACGAAGACGCCGATCTCGACGGGGAACTTCAGGTAGACCGTCCGGGAAGCGCCGGGCTCGATCATCATCGGGGAGAACTCCACCTGCAGGAAATTCGTGATCTCCTTGGGGAGGTTGACCGGCTCGACCGGGTTGATGACCACCTCCCCCGTATTCGAGACCAGGATCCGCTCGAACGTCTTCCCTTCGCACCTGCGCCGGTAGGTCAGGAGACCTCCGGCGCTCTCGGCTTCCACCAGAATATCGTTGTATTCACGGCGAAAAGTGCCTCTGTAACGTCCGAACATCAACTATGATCTGCAAATACTCAAATATTAATCTACGTTATAGACGCGATCCGCCGGAGTCGCGTCCCGGCACCGGATCGCAAAAGACGGATCAATACGGGCATTTGTGGAGTCACTCACGCAATAGGGAGTAGTTGTGGGAAATCAGCCCGGTCTAAATGGGAACGAACTGGGAAGATATATATAATAAATCCATTCGAAAGTATATTTTGCAGAAGATAAATGAACACTCTTTTAACCGGCTGCTCCAGACATTTCTCCTGTGCGTTCGCCCCAAACGATAATATGCATGGGGCACCGTATCGGCCGGCACGGAGGACTCGCCCGGAGATCCAGGCGAGAGGCCCTTCTCGCGGCATTGCGGGACGAGAACAGTTCCCGGGTGATGCGTTTGAAGACAGAGCAGCAAAGAGTCAGGGAGTCCATGAATCGCAGCCAGATACCCATGAGTATCTTCAACCACCTCCAGCAGCCGGCGCTCGTCCTCGACTGCGAGGGGCGGGTGATCATCTGGAACAACAGCATGGAGCGGTACACCGGCGTTCCGGCGGAAGAGATCGTTGGAAAAGGTGAGTACGTCCATGGAAAAGCGCTGTTCGGGGAGGCGTGCCCCACACTGGCAAACTGTATCCTGACTCACGGTGAAGCCGGGAGCGGCCATTACCACCTGCTGCACCACGAAGGCGAAGAGTTGCTCGCCGAGTCGCGCATCCCCACGAGATCCGGGAGAGCGGTCGTCTGCATGGCCGCCCCCCTCTACGATACCGGCGGCCGACAGATCGGTGCGGTCGAGACCATCCGCGACGCTCCATCGGAGATGGTGGCCGAAGAGTCCCGCGGAGTGCCGGAGGAGCAGGTGCAGATCCTGGCAAGCACCCTGCCCGACATGATCTTCACGCTCAACAGGGACGGCATCTTCACCCAGTTCTTCTGGACCGGCGGCTGGAACCAGGGCGTAAACCCGGAAGGGGTCGTGGGCAGAACACCCCATGTGCTGTTTCCGCCGGAGGAGGCTGACTTTCTGACCGGAGCGGCGTTCCGGGTCATCGAGACGGCGGAGGCCGTATCGGAAACCCGGACATTCGCGTGGCGCGGTGAGGAGCGGTCGTTCCAGATCGCCATCCACCCCCTGCATAACGCTTCCGGGAGGATCGTGGCCGCGACCGGGGTAGGCCGGGAGATCACCCGGGAGATCGCCTGCGAACAGGCCAGCCGGCTCTCCAGCCTCTACCTCGACCTGCTCGGCACCGACATCTACAACACCAGCATGGTTGCGGCAACGATCATCGAGATGCTCCGCGACCGGCTCTCCGACGAAGAGGCGGAACTCGCCCAGAGGGTCAAGATCACGATCGAGCAGGGGATCAACGTCATCAAGAACGTCGAACTGCTGACCACGCTCAACAAACACCGCATCCGCCTGGAACCGGTCGACCTCTCCGCCGTCATCCGCGACCAGATGCAGCGGTACGCGGGCATCGATATCGGGTACGAAGGCGGGACCTGCATGGTCTGGGCGAACCCGCTCCTCGAGCATATCATATCCAACCTGATCAGCAACAGCATCAAGTTCGGCGGCATGAAGGTCAGGATCGAGATATCCGTCATGGAGAGCGCAGATACCGTGACGCTCTCCGTAGCCGATACCGGCATCGGCATACCTGATCACTTGAAGCCGAACATCTTCGACCGTTTCAGCCGTGAGGGCAGCAAAACCGCCTCCGGGAGCAGAGGTCTCGGCCTTCACATCGTCAAGACCCTCGTGAACCGGTACGGCGGACGTGTCTGGGCGGCCGACCGGGTTCCCGGCAAGCCGGAGGAAGGTGCGGCAATAAAGATCATCCTGCAGAAGTGCTAGCGGGGTTTTTCGCGAATTTGGGTGCGGGCCGCCGTCCCGAGGATGGATCCGGCTCCCTTTCCCTGTCGGCAGGAGTCATCAGTATCTTCCTGTGGCTTCCTCCCCTGTTTCTCGGAAAAAGAACATCAGTAGCCCCCACCCCGCCCGGCCTTCGGCCTCCTCATTCGCACCTTCGCACCTGCGGTGCTCGAACTCCGTTCCTGATGGAACATCGTTCTTCGGTGCTCATGCTCCGGCCCTATGGCCCGTCGCACCCCTCCCCAAGGGGCGGGGGCAGTGCATGGCGATATGCGACGTTCTGATAGGAACGGAGCACGAGCACCGCCAGGTGCGTAGCCGGTGGGAAGCCGTGCACGGTTTTTCTCCCGGGATTCCAGCCGTCTCCAGTATCTCCCCATGCAGTGGACCGTGGGGATATCGCCACCGGGGGTGGGGCCGACGGGGAGTGCGATGGGCGGAATGCGACCGGTCGCCAGAGCGGGAGCATGAGCACCGAAGGTGCGAACGCCCGGAGCTCGACCACCGTCAGGTGGGAAGTGCGAGCGAAGCGAGCTTGAGCACCGATAGGTGCGAGGGGGCTTGCCCCCTCCCCCGTCTCTACTAACCCCAATCCAGCCGGATATCTATCTGGCCCCGGATCCTCACAGCACCACGAGAGGCACCGTCCGGGTGAGAAACCGGGCGGCACTCCTCTCCGCCGGCCTCTCCCCCCCGGTGCCCGGGGTACTCAGGTATATATCCCGCGAGCGACTATATCATACCGCATCATTCCCATTGGGGACCGCTTCAATGATACGAACCATATGCTTTAAAGAACGAAGATATATCGAAGAGTTGAGAATTCTTACCCGGGCGACCGCGCTGGACTGCATCATCGACGAGCGATTCGACCGCATAGTATACCTCATAAAAGAAGGAGACATGGGTCTCGCCATCGGTCGGAAGGGAAGCAATATCCGCAAGATGCAGAGGGTTCTCGGAAAACGCATCGAGATGGTCGAATATTCCCCGGAGATCGAGCAATTCGCGAAGAACGTCTTCAAGCCCGCCGACGTCGTCGGCGTCGCGAAAGGAGACGACGGGAAACTCACGGTATATATCAGCCCAAACGACCTCGGCATCGCCATAGGAAAAGGCGGATGCACCATCGAGAAGGCACGGCTCCTCCTCGCCCGGTACTTCGACACCGAACTCGGCGAGGTGCTCGCAGGAAGTGATACCCATGCGTGATTGGAACATCCTCGAAGAAGTCTGGCAGGTCATCCAGGATCGGGCGGAACATCCGTCTGCCGAGAGTTACGTCAGTTCCGTCCTGACTCACCGGAAAGGAATCGACAAATCCCTCGAGAAGGTCGGTGAAGAGGCGGTCGAGTTCATCCTCGCCGCCAAGAACCAGGTGCCGGAGAGGACCGTCTCCGAAGCCGCCGATCTCCTCTTCCACCTGCTGGTGGCGCTCCAGGCATCAGGCACCGATGTCGGAGACGTGCTCGACGAACTCGCGGCACGCCGGAAGTAATCAGAGATACTCTTTGAGGTCGACCATCCTCGGGAGATCGTCCTTCTTCACCGCCGCCGTCTCCACGACCGTATCCTCGATCATGATCGGCGCACGGTAGCGCAGAGCGATGGCTATCCCGTCGCTCGGCCGGCAGTCCATGATCTCCGTTCGCGACCCCTGCCGCAGAAGGAGTTTGGCGTAAAAGACTCCCTCCTCCAGGGAATCGATGTGCAGGGCATCGAGAGCGATCTCAAAGTTCCGAAACACCTCGACGATGAGATCGTGGGTGATGGGGCGGGGAAGCATCTCACTGTTGAGCGCGTTGCTGATCGAGATCGCTTCCCAGAGTCCGACGTAAATGGGTATCGTGCTGTCGCCCCCGGCATCCAGGACTACGGTCGGTGCTGCTCCCATCTCGCTCACCGACATGAACACACCCTGCACCCTGCAACTTTGCGCCGTCATGTGATCACCTGACATCAGCCTTCTGATTTTTAAACCTTGGGGTCAATCACCGCTGCTTTTTGACGCGGGCAAGAAACTCGCGCCGGACAATGACGAGACTCGAAAGGAGACCGAGGAGGATGTTCAGGTAGTAGAGGATCAGCCGCCAGAGGAGGACGAAGACGCCCACGATCGCCGACGGGACGAAGAGGCTGTAGAGCGACGTGGCGCCGATCTCCGCAATGCCCGAGCCTCCCGGGGTGAGCGGGATCATCATGATGATGGCGATGACGAGCTGGACGACGAACGACTCGATGAGATACGGAGGCTGCCCGAGGCCCACGAGGAGCAGCGATGCGATGGCGAACTCCGAAAACCAGAAGAGCATGGTGAAGAGCATCCCCCACACGAGGCCCGCCTTGCCGTGGTTCACGAACTTGACGAGCCCCCGGTTGAAGTTGTCCACCTCGCGGTCGATCGTCTCCAGCAGATTTTCGAGCCGCTTTAAGTGCCAGCGGCGGTCGATCCACCGCGAGACCCATTTGAGCGCCCGCTTGAGGTAGTCCGGATTCTTGACGGAGTAGACGAAGACCAGCACGAAGAAGGTGACGAAGATCCAGGCGACGTACATCATGACGCTCACCCCGCTGAATCCCGAGGTGAGGCTGCTCCAGTAACTGCCGAGGAAGAGCATGGCGAAGGCCCCGAGTGCCCCGAGAACGATCCCGTCGAGGATCCGCTCCATGATGACGACGGCGGTGGCGTCCCCGACCGGAACGCCCGCACGGTAAAGTTCGTGAACCCTGACCGGTTCCCCGCCCGCCTGGGACGGGGTTACCGCCGCAACGAGCATGTTCGCGAGCACCAGGTTCAGGCAGTGCCGCAGGTGTACCCGGTACCCGAGCGACGCCGACATCTTCTGGATGCGGAGCGCCCAGAACCCGAGCGAGAGAATGTGAAAGAGGACGGCAAGAACCAGGTAGAGCGGGTTTATCCGGCTGAGGTATTCGATCGTCGACTCGTCGACGGTGAAGTACAGAACGCCCGCCATGACAAGAGCGCTAAAACTGAACGAGACGAGCAGCCACTTCCACTGAGACCTCTTCATCCTCTACGCTCCCGGGCACAGGGACGGCACCCGGAAAGGCCGTCCTTCTCACCCCCTGATGTTGCAGCCGTTTGCGCTCGGCCGGGCAGCACCAGGGGGGAAACACCCGAATTTGGATTAATAAAATATCGTGCAGCTACTATTTAACGATGGTTTTATCGAAAAATCGATAGATGCGGAAATCCGGGAGATACAGGCCGAAGGATCGGGATAACCGGATCCTAGACGGTGAAGAGGCCCCGATCCCCGGTTACCCGAAACAGCCCCGCGCGGATGCCGGCATCGAGCCAGGCATAACCGTAGCTGAACCGGGCGAGGGCGGCGGCACGGTCGCCGGCATCGAGGAGGTCCGCACCTTCCGCATACCAGGCGCGTGCCGCCGAATGGAACTCCCCGGCCCCTGCGTGAAGCGGGCTCGCCTCGTCCGCCGCCGCCTCGACCGCTCCGAGGGCCGCATCGAGCATCCGCCGGTAGCGGTGCGTCTTCTCCTCGAGATGCGCATCCCGCGATTCCGGTATGCACGCGTCCATCGTCTCCGGAGGGTGGGCGCCGGAAGGCTCGAGCAGCCCGAGGCGCGAGCCGGCGTCCAGCCAGCCGAGCCCGTAGGCAAACGCGGCGAGCGCGTTCACCCGGTCGCCCGAGCGGAGAAATGCGAACCCGTCGCTGTGGTAGGCGATAGCCATCTCGAGCACCTCCCCGGCCGCCCGGTGGAGGAGGGTGCCTTCCGGGACGGCGATCCGGGCCGGGGCGAGGGCCTCTCCATAGAGAGCGCCGTAGTCGTCGAGGGTCATAGGCCAGCGAAGGTCTCCAGGTACTCGCGCTCCATCGGGTGGAGGTCCGCCGGCACGGCGAGGATATGAAGCGGGGGGCCGAAATCCGTCTCTTTGAGGGTCGCGCCGGTTCCGGCGGCAACCACCGGGCGCTCCGACCCCGCACGGGCGATCCCCACGTAAAGCGCGGGCGGTTCGATGCCGCGCTTCTGTGCCATCTCCTCGAGAACGGCGATCGCCTCCGGGACACGCATGTAGCGATCGTTCTGGATATCGAGGTAGACGAGCGTATGGAGGTTCTGCGCAAGATTCGCCGCGATCGTCTCGATAGGAGCCGTCGGGAACCAGCCCTTCGCGGGGAACGGCACCGAGCAGGACTTCCCGAACCGGTAGTTCTGCAGGCCCGAGAGGCCCGAGACCGCGCTCGATATCGACGAAGCGTGGATGATGGAGGTCTCGATCCCGGCGGCGGCCGCACGCATCCGCAGATCGGCATGCGTCGTCGAGACCATGGGGTCTCCCCCGGTCAGGAACGCCACCCGGCCGGCAGCGGCGCAATCGAGGATATCGCGGGGGTTCTGCTCGACGTCCTCCCGGCCGAGCACCCGGATCTCCTTTCCGAAGAACGCCTCCATCGCACCGACGTCCGCCCCCATCAGCCGCGAGGTATACGCCTCTAAAAAGACGGTATCGGCGTTTCTGACGTACTCGAGACCTTTGACCGATATGTCCCCGAGGTCGTAGAGCCCGAGACCCACGAACGTCAGCATGGGTTATTCACTCCGGGAACGGGGGGCACGGTGCAGCCGAGACACACCTGCAGAAGTCGCATCGTCATCTCTCATCTATCGGTGTTCAACCCTCGTAGAGGTAACGGATGGAGGGGGCGGCGCCGCTCCCTCCCGGCCGGAGCCTATCCAAGAAGATAGAAGAGAAGGCTCCCGATAAGGAGCCCGAGGGCGACCGTGTAGATCGTGATCGCGAGCGTGATACGTGACCCGACCTCGCGCAGGAGAACCGTTATCGTCGCGAGGCAGGGGACGAAGAGGACGGTCACGACCGCGAATATGTAGAGCTGGAGCGACGAGAGCACCGCCCCGAGATCGGCGGTGCCCGCGAGGATGGCGAGGGTCTCGAACGCCATCTCTTTGCGGAGGATCCCGAAGGTGAGCGCCGTCGCCGAGTAGCCGGGAAGGCCGAGGAGGGCCATGGTGTAGGGCTCCACGATCTCCTCGAAGACGGCCATGACGCCGAAAAATTCGAGCAGCCCGAGGACGACGCTTCCCGCGAGGAGGAGCGGCATCGCGATGAAGAGGAACTCCGAGAGGCGCGACCATGCCTTCTTCATCACCAGTTTCGGGTCCGGCCAGCGGAGCGGAACCATCTCCATGATCATCCCGAACCGCTCGCCGGGCGTCACGCGGGAGAGGACGAGCCCTGTTACGAGGATCAGGACAAAGACGATGGCGTATACGCTGAACGCCGCCCCGATACCGACGAAACTGGCCACGATCCCGGCGATGATGACCGTCCGGGCCGAGCAGGGGACCATCGTGACCAGGAACGAGGCGATGATCCGCTCGCGCCGGGAGCGCAGGAGCCGGATGCTCATGATGGCCGGCACGTTGCACCCGAACGCCAGGGTGAGGGGGATGACCGCCCCGCCGTGCATCCCGACCCGGTGCATCGCGTTGTCGGCGAGGAATGCCGCCCGGGTCATGTACCCGGAGTCCTCGAGGACGGAGATGATGATGTAGAAGAGGAAGACGTACGGGAACGCTATCCCGAGACCCGCCTGGAGCGCGAGCAGGATTGATACCCCCAGTTCTTCGGCGAGCGGAGGCAGCCCGAGCGCGACGAACGGCTGCATCGCGTAGACTTCGAAGAACTCCACGATCATCCCTTCGAGGAACGATCCCGCGACGAAGACGAAGAGGAGCATCCCGACGAGGATACCGATGAGGATCGGCATCCCGGGAATGAGCCGCGTCAGGATGCTGTCCGGATCGGTCTGGGGGAGTTCCGTCTCCTCTTTTATGGTGAGGTCGGCGATCTTGTGCGCGAAGTTGTGCCGGTTGGCCGCGATGATCTGGGCGACCGTCATCCGGTGCCGGGACTCGATCTCGTCGGAGATCGTCCGCGCCGCTTCGAGCTGTTCCGGGTTGTCGCCGAACCCGAGGAGCGCACGGACGCTCTCCTTCCGGTCGGCCGCGAACATCTTCCCAAGGCTCCGGACGGCCGCCTCGATGTGGTGGTCGTAGGGAATCTCGACCATCGACGGGCTCGAGGCGGCAAGGGCCGCCGGGATGATCCGGTCGATATTCTTCCCCTGCGACGCCGCCGTCAGGATCACTTCGACGCCGAGAAGGTCGTGAATCGGACCGGGATCGACCTCAAGCCCCCGCTTTGCGGCTTCGTCGGCCATATTCAGCACGACGACCATCGGGAGGCCGTACTCCGCCACCTGGAGGAGAAGGTAGAGGTTGCGCTCGAGACGGGTGACGTTCGCCACCACGATGACCGCATCGACGTCCTGCTGCTCCAGGAACCTGCGGACCAGACCTTCCTCGTCCGAGTTCCCTTCCAGCGAGTAGACCCCGGGCAGGTCCACGAGTTCGATGATCTCGCGCTGGAAACAGGTGTTGCCCCGCTGCAGCTCGACGGTGGTTCCGGGGTAGTTGCTCACCTCCACCCCGAGGCCGGTGAGCTGGTTGAAGATCAGCGATTTGCCGACGCTGGGATTGCCGATCAGCGCAAACTTCATGGACACGACTCCACGACGATTGATCGCGCGATCTCGGGGCTGATGGCGATATCGCAGCCTTTTACCCTGACGACGACGGAATCGTTCGGGAGTTTGCGCCGGATCTGCACGATCTCGCCGGGGAAGATGCCGAGGTCGAGCAGCCTCCGGTGCCGCCGGTGACCGCGCATCATCGCCACCCGGACGGTATCGCCTTCCTTGCAGTCGAGCAGCGTGCAGACATCGTGCCCCCGGCAGCGTCCCAGGCGTCCCGGCGGGGACTGGGCGCCGTCCATGTAGGAGGAGAGCCGCTCGATGGTCTCGTCGGATATCCCGTGCTCGAGGGTGCAGGCCTCCTTGCTCGCGGCATCCTCATCGACGCCGAGCATCTCCGTCAAAAAACACTGGAGAACGCGGTGTTTCCGCGCCACCTGTGATGCTACCGACGAACCCTTCCCGGTAAGCCTGACGGCGTCGCCGCCCGCCCGCTCCAGGTATCCTTCCTCGACCAGGGAGGAAACGGTCGTCCCGGCGGCCTCCTTCCCGGTATCGAGGGCTGCCGCTATCTCGTCCAGCGTCGCCGGCTGCCCGCCCTTTTCCGTGATCGTGAGGATTGCTTCGAGATAATCCTCAAACGTGGAAGGAAGCATGCTACAATTTCTTTTACTTCTACAAGTTTATGGATTTGGGTGGTGCTAACGGGATCCGGGTGCGATACGGGGAGAGACACGCCACATCGTGACAGGGGTTGGGATCTCTGCCGGCCGTAAGAACAGCTGGCTAAAAACCGTCCAATCCGGAATCCCAAGCAAACTAACAGGGATACATTGCTGGAAACAAACGGTCGCACGATGGGAACAACCGTTAAGTGCCGGGAACGGGTTCAGGGAGGGGTGATCCTCCATGTCGCTGGAAGAGAATAAAGCAATCGTTCGCAGGTTTATCGAAGCCTATAACAGCCGAAACCTGGATCTGTTCGACGATCTGGTTGCGCCGGACTACGTTGACCACACTCATCAACAACAGGGAAGAGATAGATTCAAACAACTCTTTACGCTGGCTTTCACCGGCTTTCCCGATTGGCATGAGCATATCGAGGATATCATTGCCGAAGGCGACAGGGTGTGGGTTTGTGTTACCGCTACGGGGACGCATACCGGTGAATGGAATCTTTCCGGAGTTTCATTTCCTCCTACTGGCAGGAAGGTGGCGATGACGATGATCTTCATCTGGCGCATAGCCGGCGGCAAACTTGCAGAGGGATGGGAGGTCGATGAGGAACTGGGATTCCTCAAACAACTGGGCGTCATCGAATACACAAAAAAGGGGAAGGAACTCTTTCCGGAAGATACCGGGTAAGGAATATACCGCCCGTGCGTGTTTGCCAAAGCCTGCACCCGGCGAGCATCAACGGCTATATGGTTTCGAGGACGATCGGTGATCATGGGATCCCCGGAGAGGCAGGTCACGAACAGGGATGTCGCCGAACGGCTCGCGTTCATGGCCCGCCTGCTCGGGATCGCGGGGGAGGATCGATACCGGATCGCGGCCTACGAACGGGCGGCGCGGCAGGTCGACCGTCTCTCCATCCCGGTCGCCGGACTCGACGAGGAGGAACTCACCCGTATCCCGGGGATAGGGGGCAGGATTGCCGGACAGATCCGCGAGATCACCGCCACCGGAACATTTGAGGAACTAAAAGACCTCGAGGCGACCATACCCGGATCGGTCGTCGAACTGCTCGGCGTTGCCGGGGTGGGACCGAGGACGCTCCACGTCCTCTACCAGAGGCTCGGCATCCGGACCCTGGACGACCTGGAGCGGGTGGTGAAGGGGCACCGGCTCAGGGCGCTCTCCGGGTTCGGAGCAAAGAAGGAGGAGGCGATCAGAAGGGGCATCGAGCAGTTCCGGCAGAGGTCGAACCGGGTGACCCGCCCGCAGGCGGAAGCCGTGCTCGCGGGCGTGGCGGCCGTCCTGCCGGACGGCCGGTACACGGTTGCGGGGAGTTACCGGCGGGGGTCGAGCACCGTGGGCAGGCTTGAGATCGTCGTTGCCGGGAATAGAAGCGCCGTCGCTGACCGCATACCCGTCGACGCCGGGGTGAACGTCCGGTTCGCCGGGGAAGGCCGGTACGGCACGGCGCTCCTCTGCGCCACCGGCTCGGCCGGGTTTCTGGCCGGACTCGGGCAGGTGGCGGCGGCACGCGGCTACCGGCTCACGCCCGACGGCCTCGTGGACGCTGCGAGCGGGCGGCTGCAGGAGTTCGCAAGCGAGGAGGAGATCTTTTCGTTCCTCGGGATGGAGACGGTTCCGCCGGAACTGCGCGAGGGCAGGGGCGAGATCGAACTCGCCCTCCGGCACTCCCTTCCCGATCTCGTTGATCTATCCGACGTGCGGGGCGACCTCCACGCCCACACCACATGGAGCGACGGCCGCCAGTCGCTCGAAGACGTGGCGGAGGCGGGGGACAGAAGGGGCTACGAGTACATCGTGATCACCGACCACTCCTCGAAGGTGAGGGGCGAGGCCCTTGCAAAGCAGCAGGCCGAGATCGAGCGTGTCAACCGGCGGCACGACTGCCGGCTCCTTGCCGGGAGCGAGGTGGATATCAGAAGCGACGGCACACTCGGTTACGAGAACAGGATCCTCGCCGATCTCGACCTGGTCATCGCCTCGGTCCACTCGGGGTTCTCGCAGGACCGGGACGTCCTGACCCGGCGCATCCTCACCGCGATAGAGAACGAGCACGTCGATATCATCGGCCACCCCACCGGCCGCCTGCTCGGCCGGCGCCCGCCGTATGCCGTCGATCTCGAGCGCGTCGTGAAGCACGCGGCGGCGACGGGGACGGCCCTCGAGATCAACGCATCGCCCCACAGGCTCGACCTTGAGGATATTTATATCTGGCATGCCAAGAAGGAAGGAGTGAAACTGGCTGCAGGAACGGATGCCCATCGAGTCGGCGAATTTTCAAACATGCGCAACGGAATTCAACTGGCGCGCCGGGGCTGGTGCACACCGGACGACATCTTGAACACCCTTTCCCTATCCGCGCTGCTGGAGTGGACGCCATGATCTACCGGCTCTACGAGAAGATCCTCCTCCGCGATCTGCGGACGCTGCCGGAGCACATCTGCTTCATGATCACAGAGCAGGATATGCTCGACGCCCCGGGCAACCTCTACCGTGCCGCCCAGTGGTGCCGCGACCTCGGGATCGAAAGCGCCATGTTCCACATCAGCACCCCCGACCCCGCCCGGCTGGAACGCTGCCTCCCGCGGATTCGCGAAGTCTCCTCGATCGCGCGCCTGACCCTGCACTACCGGGACGAAAAGGAGGTCTGCGGCGAAGGCATGGACGTGACGGTGGCGATCGGCAAGAGCGGCAGGGAGGAGATCGCCGGCTGCGTGAGAAGGATGGCCGAGGACGGGGTGGACCCGGAATCGGTCGACGAAGACCTGCTGGAATCGTATCTCACCTTCAACTACGAGCCCGATCTCGTCATCAAGACCGGCGGCGATCACCTGACCGACTTCCTCATCTGGCAGTCGGTCTACTCCGAGCTCTTCTTCCTCGACGTCAACTGGGCGCTGCTCAGAAAAGTGGATTTCCTCCGGGCGCTCCGGGACTTCCAGTCGAGAGCGCGGCGATTCGGGAAGTAAACGACGTTCCCGCAGGGAAAGGAGTTCGAGCACCGTCAGGTGCGAGTAGCGACGTTCCCGCAGGGAAAGGAG
>NZ_JXOJ01000002.1:105596-160915 GCF_001017125.1 Methanoculleus sediminis
GCGACGTTCCCGCAGGGAAAGGAGTTCGAGCACCGTCAGGTGCGAGTAGCGACGTTCCCGCAGGGAAAGGAGTTCGAGCACCGTCAGGTGCAACCGGCCATGCGTGCCCCGCCAGGGGCAGGGAACTTGAGAAGCCGTCAGGCGCTGGGGCAGGAGCCTGCCTCAAATCGGCTCAAATAACCCAATTACACAGTTACCAATCAGCCCCGCCGGGCCACGCGCTCTTTCAGGCGCATGCGCTGGTCGTAGACCCGCATCGCCCGCAGAAGGTCGATCTTCCTGAACGCCGGCCAGAAGGGGGCGCAGAAATAGACGGCCGACTCGTGGCCGTTCGCGAGCCAGGGGAGGAAGTTCGAGGTCCGGTAATCGTTGCCGGTACGGATGATCAGGTCGACGGGGGGTATGGGCGCTCCCCGGTTGAGGTGGGCTTCGACGGTCGCGGGGTCGATGGCCCCCGGGTCGATGACACCCTGCCTGACCTCCCCGAGGAGCGACCGGGCGGCGTGCACGATCTCGTTCCGGCCGCCGTAGGCGAGCGCGATGTTGATGAAGTAGTCGCCGTAGTCCCGGGTCGCCTCCTCCGCCGCATCGATGGTCGCGAGAAGGTCCTCGGGGAGGAGGGAACGATCGCCGATCATCTGCACCCGAATGCGATTTCTGCGCACCCGTTCGTCTTTGAGGATCGCGGCGAACTTCTCCCGGAAGAGGAGAAAGAGCGACTCAAGCTCGGCGCTGTCTCTCCGGAAGTTCTCGGTGGAGAAGGTGTAGAGCGTAATGTGCTGCACGCCGAGCTCGCACGCCCAGTCGAGAACCTGCTCCGTCGCATCCGCCCCGAGCCGGTGGCCGATCGCCGTATCGAGCCCCTGCTCCCGGGCATACCGGCGGTTCCCGTCCTGGATCACCGCGACGTGCCGGGGAATGTGCTTCACCTGCCACTTCAGGTAATGCTCGTAGAGGGGTTCAATTCCCGATCGCAACATCAGAGCGGCGTCACCTCGACCACCATGCCGCCGTTCGGGTAACGCTCGACGACGTATTTCCTGCCCGGCAGCCCGGCACCGTGCTCGGCAAGCACCCACCACGCCATCTCGATCCGCCCCTCACAGACTGCATACTCATCTTCATCAAACTCCTCCAGGAACCCTTCGACGGCACCCTCCGGCTCGAGCACCCCGTATACGACGGTTCCGTCATCCGTCACCTCCTCGAACGGACGCGCAGTATTGGCAGCGATCCGCTTTAACCGTTCCCGTAACTGGACAGAGTCCTTGAAGACCGACGAACAGAAGTGGACTTTCGGGTCGCCGGCGAGTTTCTCCGCCCACTGGCGGGCACCCTTCACGGCGTTGTGCATTCCGTCGTCGAGTTCGAACCCGCGTTCGCGCATGGCGGCGGCGCAGGTCTCGCCCCACTCCAGCTCGTTGATGTTGAGGAAGTCGAGGAGCGGGAGGGCGGCGGCAAGGTCCTCGATTCCCGGGAGCGCCGGCACCTCGATGCCGATGAGGAAGCCCATCCGCCGGGCGAGGACGGCTGATTCGGCGAAGTCGGTCTCGGTGATTGAGGGCCAGACCTCATGGGGCGGGTGCAGCCGGAGCTCGTCGACCAGCCCCTGCAGGCGCCGGAGCACGGCTTCGTCCGGCGCAAGGCCAGTGTAGAGGTGGATCTGGTGATCCGGGCCGAAGTGCTCCTTGAGAGCGCGACAGTACTCCACCACCCGGTCGATCTCGAGCAGCGGTTCGCCACCGGTGACGCCGGTCCCGAGAGCGCTCATGCTCTCCGCAACCTCGATGGCTTCGGACGGCGACGAGACCTGCCGTTCGTTTGCAAACACCACGTCCCGGCCTTTTCGCTCACGCGAGAGCGGGCAGTACCAGCAGGTGCGGCGACACCGGCCGGTCACGAAAAGGACCATCTTTGCTCCCTGGTGGCAGAGGACGCATCCCGGAGAGAGGAACGGCCTGCCGGGGGATACTCCCGACTCCTGCGGCATAGCTGTAGTATTCATGGGATGGCGGAAGTGAAAAGGTTTGACGGTGGCGCCGGGGGGAAGAGGTGCAGATAACTCCCATCGGATCGCTGCGCCCGAATACAGCAGGAAATTGGTATCTCGCGAGACGGGGCACGGCGGTAGGAAGAAACAGGGTCGCCCCAAGAGCCTGTCTACGCCAGGTCCTGTGGCTCCCTCACCCTTCCTTCATCCACCAGTTCCGTGTAGTCGTCGAACCAGTAGGCCTCCGGGTTGCTCTTATAGACCATGAACCGCCCGAGATCCTCCGGATTTGCCGCCTGGTTGTACTTGAAGTAGGTGTACCTGTCCGTCTTCCCGAGAACCTCGATCTTCCCGGCCTCATGAGATATCACGAACCGGGCCCGCTTCGCAAGCCCCGAGCAGATCGTGCGGGCCTGCTCGAATATCCGGTAGGACTCCTCCACCGGCACCGCGAACGTCCTGTTGCCGATCGCCGGACGGCACTGGAAGACGTAGTAAGGGTTCGCGCCGATGAACGAAAGTTTGTCGAAGAGTGCGGCAAGCACCTCCGGGTCGTCGTTGATGCCGCGGATCAGGGGCGTCTGGTTCATCACGACCGCTCCGGCGTCCTGCAGGAGAGCAACCGCCCGGCATGCGGCATCGGTCAGTTCCCTCGGGTGGTTGAACTGCGCCATGATGTAGATCCGCTTCTCGTCCATGCTGTAGTCCCGGATCATGTCGAGCAGCGCAGGATCGTTGATGATCCGGAACGGATTGTATGCAGGCATCTTCGTGCCGATCCGGATGATCTCGACGTGCTCGATCTCCCGGATCTGCCGGACGATATCGAGCAGCCGGCCGGTCTCGAGAACCAGGGGATCGCCCCCCGTGAGAAGGACGTTCGTGATCTCCGGGTGATCCCGGATGTAGGCAAGCCCCGCGGAGATGTCCTTGTTCACCTCGCGCGCTTCCTCGATGAAGAGGCGCTTGCGGAAACAGTAGCGGCAGAGGCCGCCGCAGATGTCGCTCACGAGCAGGAGGGCGGTTTCGCGATATTTATGCTGCAGCCCCGGAGCCCGGGTATACCGGTGCTCCGACGACGGGTCGAGATGCCCCCAGGGTTCGAGTTCCTCGACGGTCGGCACGATCAGCCGACGGATAGGGTCGGCCGGGTCATCCCAGTCGATCAGCGAGAGGTAGTAGTCGTTCGCACGGAACGCGAAGAGATCGGTCACCTCCGCAAGGCGGGCGCGCTCCTCCGGACCGATGCCGGGAACCGAATCGAGCGATGTGACGTAGATCGGGTTTTTGGCGCTCCCGATCGTGTTTCGGATATCGTATGTCGTGTTCATGGAGTACCTCCCGGCCGACACTCTCCAGTGCAGGATACAATCCGCCAACTGTCGGGGACAGGTGCATGAGAGCAGAGATCGAGAATGAAATCCGATCTACGCAAAGGGTTCATGAGAGTTTCATGTTCTCATGCAGGAAACCGTCGCTCCGACATGTGTCATTGAGTGTCGGATTACGTGTTGTACCTCAAAAGGGTTCTTAGGATATTTATATCTTCGGTTGGGGGCGCAATGCTGCAAAGGCAGCGCTTGCTCCCCTATTAAAACCAATAGATCTCGTATCACTTCTTCTTCTTGGCCATGGAGAGGATATCCACAACGTATTTTCCTTCTTTTTCCAGTCCGACGACGACCTCGTCCGACCGGGCCAGTTTCTCGATATTCAGTTCGTACGAACCCGGGCCGAGGATACGGATGCTCTCGATACGTTCGAAGACCTCGATCTCCTCTTTTTTCCGTTGACCCTGCTTGACCTCGAGCACTTCCTCGCCCGTCTCCCGGGCGATCTCGTCGATGCTCTTCTCCTTCAGCACATCGTCGTGCCGTTCGGCCTCACGGATGTAGAGAAACTTCTTCCCGCCGCAGCTCGGGCATCCTTTCAGTATCTTCGTCGAACCGTCTTCGAACTCTCTGCCGCATTGTGTACACTTGTGAGGCATAAATCACCTCTGATACCCGTTCATCTCGACGAGGAGACCCATGCGCTGATGAGATCCTTCTCCTTCTTGAGCGTCTTGAGCTGGTTGGCGGGCCCGATCACGGTCAACCGGGTCTCGGAGCGTTTCCCCCCGAGAAGTTTCGCCAGGAACCCGTTTCCGGCATCCCTGATCGGATAGGTCTCCATCTCGATCCCGGAGAATCCGTCCGGCGCGATCTCCCGCATCGTGATCTCGATGAGCTTGCTCTGCTCGTCCGGCGCGAGCCCCTTCTCCAGGATAACGATGTTTCCTTCCATAACGTCATCGAGGATCAGGCGGATCTTCTCCATCGCGGTGAGACGATCGAGACGTTCCGCGGAAATCAGGTCGATTTGTACACCCTGTATCATCTCCATCACCCGAAATATGACGTCATCTGCTCGTACAACTCTTCCACGTTGTTTCCTTCGAGACCCGATATGGCAATCACGGGGTGCTGGGGAAACGCACTCTTGATCCGCGCGGGAGACGCGTCGGGAAGATCGTTTTTGTTTGCAACGATCAGGACCGGGAGTTTCCGGCTCTCGATGATCCCGACAAGCATGATGTTCACCTGCTGGAACGGGTCCAGCGTGGAGTCGAGCATGTAGATGACGCCGTCGATATCCTCGCGGAGCCAGTGCATCGCCTCGGCGACACCCTCGGTCGCCTCCCGTGCCCGCTTGACCGCCTCCTCCTTCTCGATGCCGAACTCGATGAACTCGTTGTAGTCGATCTTGGTCGTCACGCCCGGCGTATCGACGATATCGATGGTGATCGAACTGCCGTTCTGGCCCGTGATGGTGATATCCTCTTTGCGCCGGACACGCCGGGTTTCGTGAGGTACCTCGCTGACCGGGCCGACCGCATCGCCGACCCAATCCCGCACAATCCGGTTCGCAAGCGTCGTCTTGCCGGCGTTGGGAGGGCCGTATATCCCGATGCGGCAGGTCCGCTTCTTAAAGAGCGCCTTCAATAGCCCCGAGATCTTTCTTTTCGTACGAACTAAGAATGTCATTAAGCTCCCTCAGGTAGGCCGATTTGCCTATACTTAAGTGAGTTGTGGCACTCACAAATAAATATAATTATATGTTCCGTCAGGCGCATTCTCTCCATTTTGAAGACAAACAACATTCCCGGAGTGAGAGAATTCTTTTATACTGTTGAAACCTAGATAGACTTGCACCTGGAGAATTGGCTCTAATTGCGGCCAGATTAGGAGAATCCCATGATGAATAATAGCGATGCCATCCGCTTCGAGACACGCATACCAGTCAGGGAGGTCATGCAGAGCCATCCGACGACCATCGATGTTGGTGAGACTGTCGCCCGGGCGGCGCAGATCATGTGCCGCGATGAAGTCGGCAGTTGCATTGTGCTGCAGAACAACCTGCCCACCGGGATCGTCACGGAGGAGGATATCAACTGCAAAGTCGTGGCTAAAGACTTGAAGCCGGGTGATATTCACGTCAGCGAGATCATGAGCACGCCCCTGATCACAATCGGTGCCGACAAGCTGGTCGGGGATGCCGCGGCAATGATGGTGAAGCACCGTGTCCGCAGGCTCCCCGTCGTCGAAGACCAGATGGTCATCGGGATCGTGACTGTTCGGGACATCCTCACCGTCGCGGCCGAAGTGAACGAACTGCTGGCGGACCTCATAGAAATCAACCGCGAAGAGGAGTATGCCATGGGTGTCTGCGACCGGTGCGGGAACATCTCCGACGACTTATCAAGGGTCGACAACCTTATGCTCTGCCCCGCCTGTCGGGAGGAGGAGCAGTTGCTATGAAGGTTGCCTCGGACCTGATGGTGGAGATTCCCACCCTGCATTACGACGATTACGTCACAAAAGCACGGAGCATCCTCCGGGACGACGTCTTTCGCGAACTCTACATCGTGGACGAAAAGAACCGCCTGAGAGGGTATCTCGACATCTCCGACGTCCTGCGAGTCATGGACACCAAATCGAACGTCACGATCAAAGGGTTCGTCCGGGAGGCGGCCCGGGTCTCCCGGGATACCCCCCTTGCAGAGGTAGGCGTCGCTATAATGAATGCCCGCACAAACAGCGCTGCGGTAGTCAACGAAGACGGTGTATACCAGGGAGGGGTGCTCTTCTCCGAACTCTTCCCCGTCCTGATCTCCCGTCGCACCATCCCCGGCAGGGTCGAGGACGCCATGTCGCGAGAGCCCGTCACCTGCACACCGGACGAACCCATACACCGCATCTACAGCCTGATCATCGCGAGCGGATTTACCGCGTTTCCGGTGGTGCAGAAGAAAGAGACTATCGGCATAGTCTCCCGCCGGGATCTCCTGCGCGCCGGGAACGTCCGCATATCGGTGAAGAACCAGGCGGACACCACCGTCGAGCGGGTGATGACGACGCCCGTCATCTCGGTGACGCCGGACGACACGATAGCAGCGGCGAGCCGGCTGATGGTCGAACACGACGTCAGCATGCTCCCGGTAATCGGCGAGAAAAAGCGGCTCGTCGGCGTTATCGACCGTCATGACGTTCTCAGCGGCCGGTTGCCCTGAGAGCGGTTCCGGATACTACGATTCCAGAGGAGTGATATCATGCAACCGAACCCCAATAACTCGGATAAAAAACCGGCCGACAGGCTCCTGAAGATGCCGGGCAGACGCGAACGCGGGCCGGTCGATTTCAAGACAAAGATCGCCGGGTATGAAGGCGAGATCATGGCGATCGCCACGAGAGATGTCGTCGTGGCGCAGCAGACGACCACGATCATCCAGGCAGTCGGGATCATGACCCGGGAAGGGTTCCGCAGGCTGCCGGTCGTCGACGCGGGGACGCGCCATCTCCGGGGGATCGTAACCGTCGGCGACATCATCAACTTCATGGGCGGCGGCGACAAGTTCAACCTCGTTCAGGTGAAGCACGGAGGGAACTTCCTTGCGGCCATCAACGAGGGGCTCCGCGAGATCATGACCCCGCACCTGGTCACCATGCCCGTAACCGGCGCCATCGCCGACGCGGTCGAGATCATCGTCAACAAAAACATCGGCGGCATCCCCATCACCGACACCGACGGGGAACTGAAGGGTATCGTGACCGAGCGCGACGTGATGAAGGTGCTCACCACCGAGCACTCGGGCCGCAAGGCGGAGGATATTATGAAACCTTCGGTACGCGTCACCAGCCCCGACACCTCGATCGGCAATGTCTGCCGGGAGATGGTGCGATGCCGGTTCAGGCGCCTTCCGGTCGTTACAGACGACGTTCTCTGCGGGATCGTTACCGCCACCGATATCATGAGTTATCTCGGGAAGGGCAAGGCTTTCGAGCAACTGACGACTGGGGACTCCGCCGAGGTCATGGGAGCGCCGGTGCGGTCCCTCCTTTCAGGGGAACTTCACACCATCACGCCCGACCGGAACATCCACGACATTGCTCTCGAGATGATCCGGCGGCGTGTCGGGGCGCTCCCGGTCATAGAAGACTCGCACCTTGTCGGCCTCGTGACGGAATACGACCTTGTGAAAGCATTTTCTGAGGAGTGATGCGAAGATGCGTGCCATTGACGTGATGGCGTCTCCGGTGTACGTCGTTGCACCGGGGGATAACGTCGCCTATGCGCGAAACCTTATGCTCAAACACCGGGTGTCGAGGCTGCCCGTCATGGAAGGAGACGAACTCCGGGGCATCCTCACCAAGAAGGATATCGCTTACCGGCTCAGGCAGACGGAACCGATGTGGCGGCGGCGCCCGATCGACCGGATTCCGGTCAGCATCCTGATGGCACCGGAGCCGATCACGATCGCGCCGGAGACCAGCATCCGCGATATCGCGGCCATCATGCTCGATCGGGACATCTCCGGGATTCCCGTGGTCAACGAAGGAAAGGTGAGCGGCATCGTCACCAAACTGGATCTGATGCGTTCGGCCCATATCCGCGGGCTCACCGCAAAGGTCGACGAGATCATGGAGGATGCAGTCACGGTCAACCGGTATCACTCGCTCGACCACATCATCGACACGATAAAGGGAAAAAACGATAAACTTATTGTCGTAAACGACAATGGAAGCCTTGCCGGCATAATTACGGAGAGTAACCTCGCATTTTACGAGTATCTGGACGAGCGGATGAACCTGCCCAAAAAGGATGTTACTCACCTCAGAAAAGAGGGGCCGGCGGGGCAGAAACGCTTCAGATACGTCGTCGAGGTATCGGCAGTTGCGGAAGACATCATGAGCCGCCCGGTCATTACCGTATCCCCCGATGCATCCCTCCAGGATGCCGTCGGGCTGATGCTGGAGCACCAGATCAACAGCCTCGTCGTCGTGGAGAACGGTGATATCCGCGGTATGCTCAAGAGAGATGATATCATCAAGGAAGTGGCAAAATGAGCGACAGATTTCAAGTACTCGTCAAAGACGTGATGGCGAAACCGATCACCATCGCGAAGTCCGCCTTTGTCAGCGAAGCGCTCGATAAGATGCTTGGCGAAGGCGTCGATCCGCTTATCGTGACCAACAACGGCACGGTCATCGGAACGACGTCTCGCGCGGCAATCGCCGAGACGCTCGGGAGCAGGAAGACCCAGGCGCTGAAGGCCACATCCATTCATGTCGCGAACACGGTCGAAGAGAACTTCACCTCCGCGTATCCCGACCAGAGCATCGACGTTCTGGTGCCGCTGCTCCAGCACTACAAGCTG
Organism: Methanoculleus sediminis; assembly: GCF_001017125.1. Taxonomy (GTDB): domain Archaea; phylum Halobacteriota; class Methanomicrobia; order Methanomicrobiales; family Methanoculleaceae; genus Methanoculleus; species Methanoculleus sediminis. The sequence goes on from NZ_JXOJ01000002.1 coordinate 114,284, forward strand.
GTCGTGGTCTTTGATGCCGAGCACCGCCTGATCGGGCAGGTGACGGCGGGCGACCTCTTGAAGGTGCTCCGCCCGGCGGGCGGCATCCTCGACGTCATGGAACCGGCGCACACCATCCAGGGCGAGGAACGCGCCGTCCATCTCCGCCGCAGAATGCTCGACCACGAGATCGACCGGTTCATCGTAGAGGACGGGGACGCCGTCCTCGGCATCGTCACGGAGACCGACGTCGCAAAGGCGCTTCACGCGCTGAAGGATATCGTGGAGGGGACCCACCAGGACTACCGGATCAGAAATCTCCTCGTGCGGGATATCATGACCACGCCGCTCATCTCGGTGGACGCGGACACGGACGTCTCCGACGTCATCGACCTGATGCTCAAGAAGAACATCAGTTCCGTCCCGATCCGGCAGAACAACAGGATCACGGGCGTCGTGACCCGGAACTCACTCGTCCAGGGCCTGTGAAGCGGCCGGATACTACTACACTTTTTTTGCGGGCGGCGGGACGGCCGCGGGGATGTTTGATGTGAAGGCATAGACTTGCCGAGGGCTTGTTGGGACCCTGCTGACTGGGTAAGCGTGGTTCGCACCGAGTGAGGTTGGAATCCTCTTTCGGTCGGACTTATCCTTGCGCGGATTCATGATGAGTACGCTCTGAGCTGCGGGTCAGTTCCCCGTAAAGTGCTACATTCAAACCCCCAACCAAAGATTGGAAGTCTTCGCAAACTCTAGACGTCTCACCCCCCACACCCGCCCCCGGCCTCCTCCATTGCCAATGGGCAGGAAGCAGTACCTGGTGATATGCGAGGGTTTACAGAATCTGAGCAGGAACACCCAAGTGTGACCTGCAACGTTCTGGTAAGAACAGAGCACAATCGATGTCAGACGAATCGCCAAGTGAAATTGGCGACCTATACGGAAGGGGTCAAGGCTGGCGATCATCCCTACCCGAAGGCATGTCACAAAAACTTTTTCCGAGGCTGTCTTGAAATACCTCACAAAAGAGCAGGATGAGAGACTTCAACAAAAAAAGGCGCTTTCGTGCCCAGTCCAGATGCTAAACTTTCATTCCCACGTGAAAAACCTACCACTTTTGGATCTTCAAGGGATCCAATCAGGGTACGTCCCATGGACGGCAGAAGGTATATATGCGCTTACAATAACCGTGGACTTTATGAATAGGAAAAAATACTGCTCATATATCCTGCTTCTAGTTGCAGTAAGTACTATACTGTCTGCCGGGTGCATATCAGGCCCGAATGAGGCTCAAAACGACACAAATCTCTCTATATTCCCTACAGTAGCTCCAACAACTGACGTTATCTTCACAAACCCACCAGACACCATGTATACTCAACCAAAGTTTACTACCGGCAATGTCATTACAGACAACCCCTCAAACACGTGTATAGGACTTGTCGTGTTGAAACCGTCTCCGCCACAGGAGGCATACGTTTTGCGGGAGGCAAATAGATGCATGCCGAATAAATCTTCGTGGACATGGACTGGCGAACCATTCAGCAGATCTTATGCTGAGATCGATAATGCATATGTCGTGATGGACTACATCACTGACACCAGCACCGTCATAGGCCCAACACGGACAATACCATAATATCTTAATGTACTACGGGTAGTGCGACTCACAATAGTTAAGCCATCCAGATCCACCTGGTTAACATGTTGTGCCAACAGGTGGAACAACATTATCTCAGAAGATAAATAGTCTCCCGAAGCCATCTAGAACTTCACACGGATAAAGTTGTACGTCACCCAAATCCAGCATGTGGCCTGTATAGATTGATTAACAGCACCCTGGGTACCCTAGAGGATGTCCCAAAAAGCCTAGCCTCTATTATGGCCCGGGTAGCAGAAATTTTGTACATAGTGTTTCTGACCGAGGTACAGCAAAGATTCGTAAATCCTTTTGGGACGATCACTTAGATGCATCAGACACGATGTGAAAAAGTACGAGTACGTGCTGCCACATTATCAAGTCAATAGGGTATTCTACAGCGCTAAGAAGAACAAAGAACTTTGCGGACTAAAGCATCTCCTATTCGCGAAGATGGAGATTCACTCTTCGTTGAACTGTCACATAAAGAGGGTTCAAGGTGAAGAATCCTCAAACAAGGATATTCGCTATAGAAGTTGAAGAAGTTTGGGTATTACCGTGCGGGATCAGGAGAGGATGCCCCAATACTCCTCGACCCGAGAGGGGGACACTCCCTCTTGGCAGAGGAATTTTAGGACGACTTCTACACGGAGTCATCAGCAGTAAGGGCAAACTCCAATGTTTGTCATGAAAGACCTTTCAGATTCGGTGTCAGAATCAGGCCCTGTTCAAAAAAAAGAAAATATAATTTAAGCCCATTGAGTATCAGCATAAGACTCTGTTATGAGCTCCTGATTGTTTGCTCCGCCCCAGTAGTAGTTGATATGAACATATCTCATACCAGGCGTCTGTTGGAAATATTGCCATACCTCACGCGGTTTCTTCCAGTTACCAGCATCTTCCCGCACCCATTCGTCAATCACCGGGTACGTGAAAGCTTGAAACTGGCAGGCCAACGGTTCGGCACTGTCCAGACGAAATTCGCTCGACCCGCTTGCCCTTGTAAAGGTATCGCTCGAGTCATTTTGGTCATAATACACATAGTAAGGGAACCACTGCAGAGTATCCATATCTTCAAACGTTATGTAATATCTATTGTTAGATATTTCAACATGATACCCATATGCGTGTGGAAATGTCGTTTTTGGAAGAATAAGAACTCCATCTCCCGGATTTTCCCACTCCTCGATCGGTATAGGACCTTGTCCGTTGTCATATACTACCGGAAATAGCATGACATTTCCACTCTCATGGTTATCATTGTAGTTAATCACGACTTCGATAACATCCTGACCGCCATCCAAGTAGTATTCCCTTTCTTGGTATAGATCAAAGTGATCATTGCCGCTTGTAATCCAATAGGGTTGTGGCGTTATCTGACCAATGCAGTAATCATACCATTTCCCAGTATTTATCCGTTCAAAATGAGCCCATTCGTAGAACCAAGAACCACTATCGGTCAGGCATGCACTACTCGATTCAGATGGCTCATCGTTTATCTCCCGGTTCAATATCAGCGAATTCTGTAGTAAAGCATCATTCTCACTGGGAATAATTTCAAACGAGTCATTATCCCGGTGAACGTGAGAGGTAAGATCATCAACACCTGTTGCCCCCACCCACGAGGGGCGGGGGCAGTGCCTGGCGATAGCCGGTGAGAAGCCGTGCACGGTTCTTCTCCGGATTCTCCCCGTGTAGTGGATCGTGGGGGTATCGCCATTTGGAGAGGGGGGCGCCCCCGACCCGCCACAATGACAGCCCCAAAACCTCCATCCGCCCCGCTCCACCGGACCGGCACCAACCATTAATACGCCACAATCCGAAATGGATAACAGGATATTTCCATGAAACCAACGCAGCCAGTCAAACCGAACAGGGATGTAACGGCCCTCCTTGAGTCCATGAGCAGGACCGGCTTTCAGGGGAGAAAACTCGGAGAGTCGCTCGGCATCTGGACCAGAATGGTCTCGGATCCGGACTGCACGATATTCATGGGACTGTCGGGAGCGATGATCCCGGCAGGTATGCAGAACGTGCTCATCGAACTGGTCAAACACCGTTACGTCGACGTCATCGTCTCGACGGGCGCGAACATCTTCCACGACACCTGCGAGCACCTCGGCGTCCGGCACTACCTCGGCCACCACCACGCCGACGACGAGGCGCTCTTTGCGGAAGGGATCGACCGGATATACGACGTCTTCGCCTACGAAGAGGAGTTCCGGAGCATCGACGCGGAGATCGCCCGGTTTGCCGACACCATAGCGCCGTTCCGGGGTTCGTCACGGGAGTTCATCCGGCTCCTCGGGGACTGGCTCCGCGAGCAGAAGCCGGAAGGACGGTCGCTCGTCGCCACCTGCGCCGAGTACGGCGTCCCGATCTTCATCCCCGCCCTCTGCGACTCGTCGATCGGGATCGGCCTCGTGATGGCCCGCCGGCGCGGGGTCGACGTCGATGTCGACCAGCTCGCCGATACCGACGAGATCACCCGTATGGTCGAGGACGCGAAGAAGACCGGCGTCATCTACGTCGGCGGCGGCGTCCCGAAGAACTTCATCCAGCAGACCCAGGTCATCGCGTCGATCCACGACCAGAACCTCGGCGGGCACGCCTACGCCATCCAGTACACCACCGACGCGCCCCACTGGGGCGGGCTTTCCGGGTGCACGTTTGAAGAGGCGATCAGCTGGGGCAAGGAAGCGCCCGCGTGCCCGCGCGTCCAGTGCTTCTGCGACGCCACGATCGCGCTTCCCATCGTCGCATCGGGGCTGATCGGGAGCGGTATCGAGCGCGCTCGCCGGTCACCCTGACCACCACAACCATTATTAGGCCATCATACCAAAATTAGTAGGCACAAGTCATAGAATGCTGTGTCTGGAGCAACACATCGCGTGTTGCGAGTGTCGAAAGATGCGAAGTTCTATGTTGAGGTAGCCAAGCCTGGTATGGCGCAGGTTTGCTAAACCTGTGTCCCCCTGGGACTCGAGGGTTCAAATCCCTCCCTCAGCGCTTTCACCGACAACGTCGATGATGAGGCGATCACATGGATGAAGAAGAGATAAAGTACTTTGTTCGAGTCAGGAACACTGATCTCGACGGCACCAAGGCAGTGCACATCGCACTGACCGGGATCAAGGGCATCGGTCCGCACACGTCGCGCACCATCACCGCCCTTGCCGGCGTGGACCCGCATGCCATCCTCGGCAAACTCGACGACGGCTCGGTCGAGCGGATCGCAAACGCCGTCGACACGTATACCGAACAGGTGCCCGACTGGATGGTCAACCGTCCTAAGGACGTCTACACCGGAGAAGTCCGCCACCTCCTCGGGACGGACCTCTCCATGATGAACGACGACGACGTCAACCGCATGAGGAAGATGCGGAGTTACCGCGGCATCAGGCACGAGACCGGGCAGAAGGTTCGCGGCCAGCGCACCAAGTCCACCGGAAGAACCGGCACGACCGTCGGCGTCAAGAGGAAGAAAGACTGAACGGTGATTGAATGGGATATCCGGGAAAAAACCACAAGCAGTATGCGACGCCCAAGCGGCGGTTCGAGAAGACCAGACTTGAGGACGAAAAGCGGCTCATCATCGATTACGGCCTGCGGAACAAGCGCGAACTCTGGAAGGCCCAGAGCGTGCTGCGGAAATACCGCGCCGCCGCCCGTGAACTGGTGGCTCTGCGCTCGGGCGGGCTCAGCACGGAGGACTACCAGAAGAAGAGAGACCAGCTCGTCAACCACCTGCACCGCTACGGTCTCGTCGGCGAGAACGCCGATGTCGGTGACGTCCTCGCGCTCAAAGTCGAGCAGCAGCTCGACCGCCGGCTTCAGACGCTGGTCCTCCGCAGAGGGTTCGCACGGTCCCCCAAGCAGGCGCGCCAGTTCATCACCCACGGCCACATCGCGATTAAAGGCCGCCGCGTGACCATCCCGGGTTACCGGGTCGAGAGAGCCGAAGAAGCCGAGATCAGTTACTACGGCCCCTCTCCGCTCACGAACGAGGTTCACCCCGAGAGAAGCCGCATCGCCCGCGCAGGAGTGAGATAAAACCATGGCAGAAGAGAAATGGGGCATCGCGCACATCTTTGCCTCCTTTAACAACACCATCATCACCGTCACCGACCTCTCCGGAGCGGAGACGGTCACCAAGAGCAGCGGCGGAATGGTCGTAAAGCAGGACAGGAACGAGAGCTCGCCGTACGCTGCCATGCAGATGGCAATCCAGGTCGCGCAGAACGCACGGGACAAAGGGATCACCGGCGTCCACGTGAAAGTCCGCGCACCCGGCCGGGGCAAACAGCGGAGCCCGGGGCCCGGCGCCCAGGCAGCGATCCGCGCCCTTGCCCGTGCGGGGATGAGGATCGGCCGTATCGAAGACGTCACCCCGGTGCCTCACGACAGCATCCGCGGCAAGGGCGGCCGGAGAGGAAGGAGAGTGTAATGGAGATAGCGTTTTCTCGACTGGACGAGAGAGTCGCCAAATTCACTCTGATCGGCGTTTCAACGTCGTTCGCCAATATGCTTCGGCGGGCGATGATCAGCGAAGTGCCGACGCTCGCCATCGAAGATGTCCGCATCTACGACAATACAAGCGTTCTCTTCGATGAGATGCTGGCGCATCGCCTGGGGCTCATACCGCTCCGGACCGACCTGAAGCGCTATAAGCCGCGCAGCGAGTGCACCTGCGAAGACGCGGGATGTCCGGTCTGCACTGCGACCTATACGCTCTCCGTCGAGGGGCCGAAGACCGTCAGATCAAGCGACCTGATTCCGCAGGATCCCGACGCCGCACCGGCGGAAGAGGGCATCCCCATCATCGAACTCGCGCGGGACCAGAAGGTCGTGCTCGAAGCGCAGGCAATCGTCGGCACCGGAAAAGAGCATGCCAAGTGGCAGGCGACGACCGCCTGCGGTTACAAGAATTACCCGGTGATCGCCATCGATGAACGGTGCGACGGGTGCGGCATGTGTATCGACGAGTGCCCGAGGAACGTGCTTGAGACGGCACAGGGAAAAGTCCGGGTCATCGAAGAGCGGCAGGAACTCTGTTCCCTCTGCAGGCTCTGCGAACGGGCATGCCTTGCCGGCGGCATCGGCACCGAGCCGGCCATTCATATCGGCACCGATGCGGAGAGATTCATCTTCGTGGTGGAAGGCGACGGCTCGATACCCGTCCGCGAGATCATCGAGAGAGCGCTACAATACATCCAGAAATCATCAGACGACCTGGTAGACGTGATGAACGAGATAACGGGAGAGGGGACTGAATGAAGAAAACAACCGAGAACAAATCGAACCCCCGGCTGACCGCCCTCATCGTGACGCTCAAAGATGCGTCGCGCGTACATGAGGCGAACATCTGGCGCGAGATTGCAAAGAGGCTGGATGCACCCCGGAAGAACTACGCCGAGGTGAACCTCAGCAAGATCAACCGGTACGCGAATGAGGACGAGACGATCCTGGTGCCGGGCAAGGTGCTCGGCAGCGGCGCGCTCAACCTGCCGGTGAAGATCGCCGCACTGGACTTCTCCGAGGCGGCGGTGAGCAAGATCACCGGCGCAAACGGGACGTGCATGACTATCGAGGACCTCGTTCGGGACAACCCGAAGGGGAGCAGGGTACGGATCCTCAGGTGAGACGAATGGTTACAGTTATCGACGCAGACGGATTACTGCTCGGAAGGATGGCCAGCATCGTTGCGCAGCGTGCGCTTGCCGGTGAGGAGATCGCCATCGTGAACGTGGAAAAAGCAATCGTCTCCGGAAACAGGGCGCAGGTGCTCGCGAACTACACCACGAAGCGCGAGCGCGGATCCCGCGAGGGCGGCCCGTTCTTCCCGCGCAGGCCCGACCATATCGTCAAGCGCACCATCCGCGGGATGCTCCCGTACAAACGCGAGCGCGGTATCGCGGCATTCAAGCGGATCAAGACCTACGTCGGCGTTCCAATGGAGTTCGACGGGATGGAGACGGAGACGCTCGAAGCGGCCCACGTCGACCGGCTGGGCAGCACGAGATACGTGACGATCGGGGCGATAAGCAACAACCTCGGAGCAAAATACTAAATGAGGTGATGAAATGGCAAAGATCATCAATTCAAGCGGTAAGAGAAAGACGGCAATCGCCCGCGCGACCTTGAAGCCCGGCAGCGGTCGGGTCCGCATCAATTCCGTCCCCCTGGAGATCTACGGGACCGAGTTGATCCGCATGAAGATCGCCGAGCCGCTGCTGCTCGTCCCGAACGCGCTCGACGGCGTCGATGCGGCGATCGATGTTTCCGGCGGCGGTACGATGGGGCAGGCCGAGGCGGTTCGGACGGCGCTCGCGCGCGGCATCGTGGAGTGGCACAACGACCCCCAGATCAAGGACGCATTCCTTGCATACGACCGGACACTGCTCGTAAACGACTCGCGGCAGAAAGAGACCAAGAAACCGCACGGCCCCGGCGCACGGGCGAAGTTCCAGAAGTCCTACCGGTGAGCAAAAGAGATATAAGGGATGCTGGACCATTATTATGATACCCGTACGATGTTTTACATGCGGTAAGGTCGTCTCTACAGCCTGGAAGGAGTTCAAGGAGCGGAGGGATGCAGGCGAGGATCCAAAACGGATCCTCGACGATCTCGGCCTGGAGCGTTACTGTTGCAGGCGGATGCTGCTGACGCACAAGGAAGTAGTGGAGGACCTGAATCCGTACCAATGAGGGGTCGTGGGGTAGCCTGGCCATCCTATGGCGTTCGGGATGCTGTGACCTGAGTTCAAATCTCAGCGACCCCATTTTATCATTAATGATTTTGAGGCTGCACGATGGAATCATATACCCGGTATGAACGGGCGCGAATTATAGGGGCTCGTGCTCTCCAGATCTCGATGGGTGCACCTGTTCTGGTCAAAACACCAAAAACAGAGCCGCTCGAGATCGCACTTGAAGAGTTCGATCGAGACGTGATCCCTATAACGGTGAAGAGAAAGTAGTGATCTGATGACGACCATCGAACAGATTATCCTGAGAACGATCCTGGATAGCCGCGGAAACGAGACCGTCGAGGCTGAAATCTACACGGATTGCGGCTTTGGGCGGGCTGCGGCACCCAGTGGTGCCAGCACCGGAACCTATGAAGCAAAGGTGCGGCCGCCGCGCGAGGCTGTTGAAGACGCGCGGAAAAACCTGATTCCATCGCTCATCGGTGAAGACACCCGTGATCAGATCACGTTCGACGCACTGCTCAGAGAGAACGACGGAACACCCGACTTCAGCTCGATCGGCGCAAACGTCGCCGTAGCGCTCTCGCTTGCATGTGCAAAGGCGGCGGCGGCGTCTCTCGATCTCGAACTCTTCCGCTACCTGGGCGGCACATTTGCCGCCGATACGCCCCTGCCGCTCGGCAACGTCATCGGCGGAGGCGCGCACGCCCCCAACGCCACGTCCATCCAGGAATTCCTGGTGGTTCCCACCGGGGCTTGTGGCGCGACGGAAGGCGTCTTCGTGAACGCTGCCGTTCACAAGACCGTGAAGAAGATGCTGCAGGAGCAGGGCAAACTCTCCGGGAAAGGAGATGAAGGCGCCTGGGCACCCGCCGTATCAGACATTGAGGCGTTCGAGATCATCACCGACGCGATCAACACCGTCTCCGACGAGACGAACGTCGAGGTCAGGATGGGGATCGATGTGGCGGCAAGCGAACTCTGGAACGGCGAGCAGTACCGCTACAAGGAAGCGGCGCGGAGCCGGGAGGACCAGATCGCCTACATGGCGGATCTCGTCGACCGCTACAACCTCATCTACATCGAAGACCCCCTCTTCGAGGAGGACTTCGAGGCGTTTGCCGACCTGACCGAACAGGTCGGCGACCGGTGCCTGATCTGCGGCGACGACCTCTTCGTGACCAACGTCGAGCGGATCACGAAGGGGACCGAGATGAGCGCGGCAAACTGCGTTCTGATCAAACCTAACCAGATAGGGACCCTCACCGACACCTTCGAGGCGATACGCCTCGCTCAGGAGAACGGTATGGAGACCGTCATGAGCCACCGTTCCGGGGAGACGACCGACGCGACGATAGCACACCTTGCAACCGCGTTCGGGTGCATCTTCCTCAAGACCGGCGTGGTCGGCGGTGAACGGATAGCCAAACTGAACGAACTGATTCGCATAGAGGAGCTGATCTAATTTGACAGGAAACGAACTTGAGATTGAACTGAAAGAACCGCTGCTACCCGTTGAGGAATACCTCGCAGCAGGCGTGCACATCGGCACCCAGCAGAAGAGCAAGGACATGATGAAGTTCATCTACCGCGTGCGCGGAGACGGACTCTATATCCTGGACATCCAGGCGACCGACGAACGGATCAAGACTGCTGCGAAGTTCCTCGCACAGTACGAACCTTCGAAGATCCTGGTCGTCACCTCCCGGCAGTACGGCCAGTACCCGGCAAAGAAGTTCGCCGACGCCGTCGGCGGCATGGCCGTCATCGGCCGCTTCATCCCCGGGATGCTCACCAACCAGCGGCTGAACAAGTACATCGAGCCCGACGTCGTCGTCGTGACCGATCCCATCGGCGACTCCCAGGCGATCAACGAGGCCGTCCAGGCGGGCATCCCGATCGTCGCGCTCTGCGACACCAACAACATGACGAAGTACGTCGATGTGGTCATCCCGACGAACAACAAGGGGCGGAAAGCGCTCTCGGTGATCTACTACCTCCTGACAAAGGAACTGCTCCGCCTGCGCGGCGTGGCCACGTCGCTCACGCCCGAAGACTTTGAGACAGAGTTATAAGATCCGAAGCACAAGAGCTCAACCTTGATGGATATGCGCCCATGCAGTGTAGCGGGAATGTTCTATCCTGCCGAGCCCAGGCATCTGGAGCAACTGCTGGAGACATTCTTCCGGAAGAGGAGCCCGGGGATCCAATCCCGGGGCATCGTCTCCCCCCATGCAGGATACGTATACTCGGGGGAGACCGGAGCCTGTGCATTCTCTACCATACCACCTGATTTTGACGGCACGTTTCTGGTCATCGGCCCGAGTCACCGTGGATACATGACCTCTGCCTCTGCCGTACCGTGGGAGACGCCGCTCGGGATCGTCGATGTCGATACGGAGTTCATCGACGCGATGGACATCGAGATAGACGAAGCATCGCACCAAAACGAGCACTCGATCGAGGTGCAGATGCCGATCATAAAATACCGGTTCCCGAGAGCAAGGGCCGCACCCGTTCTCATGGGAGAACAGAGTTACGAGGCGGCGGAAAACCTCGCGGAGCACCTGCTCCGGGCAATCGAGCACACGAAACGGGACGTGCGGATCGTCGCCTCGAGCGACTTCTCCCATTACGTCCCGGACGAGGTGGCCCGGCGGCAGGACCTCTACGCGATCGACGCGCTCAAAAACCTGGACATACCCGAGTTTTACCGGCGGCTCCAGGAGACACGCGCCACGGTCTGCGGCTACGGCCCGATCGCGACCATGTGCATCGCATGCCGGTCGCTCGGTGCGACGAGAGGGGAACTCTTGCGGTATACGACAAGCGGCGATGTGACGGAGGATTACAATCAGGTAGTGGGGTATGCGGCGATAGCGGTGGTGTGATTGGCAACATGGAGCGCGCCGGGCAAGGTATTCCTGTTCGGCGAGCATGCAGTGGTCTACGGAAAACCGGGGGTCGCGATGGCGATCAAACCCCGTGTCTTCGTCACGGTGAGGAAAACCCGCAACCCGACCCGCCCGAAGTCGCCCTACATCGACGAGTGTTTCAGGATGATGGGTGTCCGGGGCAGCGTCTACGTCCACTCCCAGCTCCAGAGTTCGTCGGGGCTCGGGTCGTCGGCCGCGGTGACGGTGGCGACGCTCTCTGCGATCAACGATGAGTTCAATCTCGGGCACGCCCGGGAGTACATCGCCGAGACGGCGTTCGCCATCGAGAAGAAGGTTCAGAAAGGGCGGGCAAGCCCCACCGACACCTACGTCTGTGCGAACGGCGGCATGGTGCTCATCACCGGGAACTCCAAGCGGAGACTGCCGCCCGAGAACCTGCAGGTCGTCGTGGGGAACACCCTGGTGCCGCACAGCACCGCGAAGATGGTGGAACTGGTCGGAGCCCTGCAACGGAAGCACCCCGAAGTCGCGAACCCGATCCTGGACGCCATCGGGGCTCTGACGCTCGCAGCCCTCCATAACATCGGCAACCCGAAGGAACTCGGGCAGTATATGGACATGAACCACGCCCTCCTGGAAGCGCTCGGCGTGGGGCACCCGGTGAGCAGCAAACTCGTGCTTGCGGCACGGGCAAGCGGCGCCTACGGCGCGAAGATCACGGGGGCCGGAGGCGGCGGGTGCATCATCGCCCTCTGCCCGCGGCGTGCGAAAAGTCGGGTTGCCGGGGCGATCGAGGCCTGCGAAGGACGGGCAATCATCACGTCGATAGATACGGACGGCGCGAGAAAAGAGAAACATGACTGAGAGAGTGGTACTGAAACTGGGGGGGAGCGTGATCACCGACAAGTCGGGGGCATGTGCCATCGATCACGCCCGCCTGCGCGATATTGCGGAGGAACTCGCCGCACACCGAGAGACCGCTCTCGTGCTCGTCCACGGTGCGGGGTCGTGCGGGCATCCCGAGGCACGCCGCTACCGCATCAACGACGGCCTCACGGACGATAACGTCCCCGGGGTCTACGAGACGCATACCGCCGTCTCGAGCCTGAACGCGGCGGTCGTCGACGCCCTGCGGGACGCGGGGGTCGAGGCGATCGGCATCCACCCTCTCGACCTCGGCCTTGCCGAAGACGGACGTCTGGTCTCGTTCGAGACCCGCCACATCGCCGAAATGACGGAACACGGCATTGTGCCCGTGCTGCACGGCGACGTGGTGATGGACCGTCTCCGGGGCTCCTGCATCGTCTCGGGCGACCAGCTCGTGACCCGCCTTGCCGCCGCTCTCGGGAGCCGGCGCGTGGGCCTTGCAACCGATGTGACCGGGGTGCTGCAGAACGGCGCGGTCGTCCCGCGCATCGACCGGAGCACGATAGAATCGCTCGATGTCGGCGGATCGGGAAACACCGACGTGACCGGGGGCATGCGGGGCAAACTTGCAGAACTTCTGGCACTGGCCGATGCCGGCATCGATTCACATATCTTCCATGTCTCGAAGATCGGCCGGTTCCTGGACGACACCGGGCATGGCGGAACAACAATAACCGCAAAGGAGTAAACCATGAAGAAAGAGACCGCCACGTCCTCGAGAAAACGGGATCACCTGCAGATATGCTGCGAACAGCCCGTCGAGACCGGCGATGCCGGATTTAAGGACGTGCGCCTAGTTCATAACGCCCTTCCCGAGTGCGATATGGACGCGATCGAGACGAAGACGCGGTTCCTCGACAGAGCGCTTGGCTCTCCCCTCTTCATTGCAGCGATGACCGGAGGACATCCGGATACCCTCGAGGTGAACCGGCGGCTGGCACGTGCCGCCGAACGGTATAACCTCGGCATGGGTGTCGGTTCTCAGCGAGCGGCACTGGAAAAGCCCGAACTGGAGGGAAGTTTCACCGTCGTGCGGGAGGAAGCGCCACATGCGTTCCTCTGCGCGAACCTGGGAATCATCCAGCTCCGCGACCACGGCATCGAGTGGGCGGAGCGGGCTGTCGAGATGATCGATGCACAGGCGATCGCCATCCACGTCAATTCGCTTCAGGAAGCGATTCAGCCGGAAGGCGATCACAACGCAGAGGGGTGCATCGAAGCGCTGCGTGACCTCTGCAAAGAGTTCTCCTACCCCGTCATCGTGAAGGAGACGGGTTCCGGCATATCGGCCGGGACCGCAAGGGTTATCCGGGGCGCGGGAGCAAGCGCCATCGATATCGGCGGCTACGGAGGCACGTCGTGGGCGAAGATAGAACGCCTGCGGGCGAGCGGCTCCGAACTCGCCGATCTCGGGGAGGTATTCCTCTCGTGGGGCATACCGACGGTGGTGAGCCTCCGTGAGGTGCGGACGGCAGGAGGCCCGATCATCGCGACGGGCGGACTGCGGTCGGGGATCGATATCGCGAAAGCCGTTGCTCTCGGGGCGGACCTCGGGGGCATGGCGCTCCCCCTCTTAAAACCGGCCATGGAGAGCGATGATGCGCTCTCTCTGGCCGTCGAGGCGATGCACCGCGAACTTCGCGTGGCGATGTTCCTGACGGGATCCCGGTCAATAGCGGATCTCCGGCACGCCAGGACGTATATAACCGGCCTGACCCGGCAAATGATTGAAAACAGCGACTAACAACGGAAAAAACATCTCTACAAGGAGGCTACATGGATATTGAGATCATAGCAGTGGGCGGATATAACGAAGTCGGCAGAAATATGACTGCCGTCCGCTGCGGAAAAGAGATTGTCATCTTTGATATGGGTCTTAGGCTCGACCAGGTGATGATCCACGAGGATGCTGATATCGAGAATATGCATTCCCTGGACCTGATCGAGATGAAGGCCATTCCTGATGACACCATCATGAATGCGGTCGAGGGGAGCGTCAAGGCCATCGTCTGTTCGCACGGACACCTTGACCATATCGGCGCGATACCGAAACTGGCGCACCGCTACAATGCCCCGATCATCAGCACGCCCTACACCTCGGAACTGATCAGGCAGCAGATTGCGGGCGAACAGAAGTTCGGAGTGAACAACAAGCTCTTCGCCCTGAAAGCCGGGCAGCGCTACACTATCTCCCCGCACCTGACGCTCGAGTTCGTGCGTGCCCAGCACTCGATCATCGACACCGTCTTTCCGGTCCTGCACACGCCGCGTGGCGCGGTCGTCTACGCAAACGACTTCAAACTCGACCGGACGCCGGTGCTCGGTGAGCCGCCGGATTTCGCCCGGCTGCGGCAGATCGGGAAGGAGGGCGTCATCGCCCTCATCACGGAGAGCGTCAACATCGCCGACAACGGGCGCTGCCCGAGCGAGAAGATCGCACGGGATCTGGTCCGGGACACCATCACCAGTTACGAGGACGACAAGAGCGCGCTTTTCGTCTCGACGTTCTCGTCGCACATCTCCCGTGTGAAGACCATCGCCGAGTGCGCCCACGAGATCGGCAGAAAACCGGTCCTGCTCGGGCGCTCGATGGAGCGCTACAGCTCGGCGGCCGAACAGTTGAAACTGGTCGGGTTCCCCGAGTCCCTCTCGATGTTCGGCAACCGCCGGACCGTTGACAGGACGCTAAGGCGGATCATGAAGACCGGGAAGGACAAGTTCCTCCCGATCGTCACCGGCCACCAGGGAGAGTCGGGTGCCATCCTGACGAGGATCGTGATGGGGGATACCCCTTACAAGCTCGAGAAGGGCGACAAGATCCTCTTCTCGGCGAAGGTGATCCCGAACCCGATGAACTACGGGCAGCGCTACCTTGTCGAGGCCCGCGCCAAGATGGCGGGCGTGCGGATCTTCGACGAGCTGCACGTCTCCGGCCACGCCTACCGGGAGGACCACTACGAGTTCCTCCACCTCTTGAACCCCCAGCACGTCATCCCGTCGCACGGCGACATCGGGATGACCGGCGGCTACGCGAAGTTCGCGGAGGAGATCGGGTATACGCTCGGAAACGATCTCCACGTCATGAGGAACGGGAAGAGTATCCTGATAAAGTAGGAGTAAGTGCATGACGACGCTTGAAGACTACCTGGAGAAGAATGCTGACCGGATCGACAAGGCGCTTCACCGTTACTTCGGAGACGTCCACGGCGACCTCTTCCGGGCGAGCGCCCACCTGCTGCTTGCGGGCGGTAAACGCCTCCGCCCGGCGGTCGTCATCCTCGCTGCGGATGCGGTGAGAAAGGGGAGCTCCGACGACCTGCTCCCGGCAGCCCTTTCGCTCGAACTGACCCACAACTTCACCCTCATCCACGACGACATCATGGACGGCGACGCCGCACGGCGCGGCGTCCCGACGGTGCATACGGTCTGGGACGAGCCGACGGCGATCCTTGCCGGGGACGTGCTGTATGCGAAGGCGTTCGAGTTCATCTGCTTCTCGGACGCCGCGGACGCCGCCAAGATCCGGGCGGTGAAGATGCTTGCCCGGACGTGCACCGACATCTGCGACGGTCAGAGCATGGATATGGCGTTCGAGAAGCGCGACGACGTCACGGAGGTGGAGTACCTGGAGATGGTCAGCAAGAAGACCGGCGTCCTCTACGGGGCATCCGCCGCAATCGGCGGGATCCTTGCCGGGGCGAGTCCCGTCCAGGCCGACGCCCTCTACCAGTACGGGGTGAACAGCGGCATTGCTTTCCAGATCCAGGACGATCTCATCGATCTCATTGCGAGCAGTGAAACGAGCGGGAAGGACCGGGCGTCGGATATCCGGGAAGGGAAGCAGACCCTGATCGCTATCCGGGCACGCGAGAAGGGGATCGATCTCGCCCCGTACCGGAGGCAGCTCTCCGGTGCCGAGATCGACGGCCTGATCTCCAGACTCCAGGATGCGGGCGTCATCGACGAGGTCAGGGCGGTTGCCGTTGAGCGGGCCGCCGTCGCAAAACAGGCTCTCTCGGTCCTCCCGGACTCGGAGGAGAAGCGGCTTCTTGCGGATATCGCTGATTTCTTCATCGATCGAGGCAACTGATACCATGGACGCCGATATCGAGCACCTGCTCTTTATCTACGCTCTGCAGAACGCGGTGAAGCACGATAGCGCCCCGAAAAGCGGGACGGTCATCGGCACGGTGCTCGGCAAGCATCCCGAATTCCGGAGCCGTGCACGGGAGATCGGGCCGCTCGCGGGAAAGGCGGTCGCGGAGGTGGCGAAGATGAGCACGGCGGAGAGGAAAAGTCGGCTCGAAGAACTCGCGCCCGAACTTCTCACGGAACTCGCCGAGACGCACGAACACGTCCGGGAACTCCCCGCTCTCGAGGATGCGGAGAACGGCGTGGTGATGCGGTTCGCGCCGAACCCGAGCGGACCGCTGCACCTCGGGCATGCCCGCGCCTCCATCTTAAACGACTACTACGTCAAACGCTACGGCGGGCGGTACGTCCTCCGCGTCGAGGATACCGACCCGAAACGGGTCGATCCCGATGCATACGCGATGGTGCTCGAGGACGTCGAGTGGCTGGGGCTCGGAATCACCGATATCGTCTACCAGAGCGACCGCCTCGATATCTACTACGATCTCTGCAGGAAACTGATCGAACTCGGCGGCGCCTACGTCTGCGTCTGCGACTCCGAACGGTTCCGCGAACTCAAACTCAAGGGGAAGGCATGCCCCTGCCGGGAGCTGGAGGTGGAGGAGAACCTGGAACTCTGGCAGCAGATGCTCAACGGAGAGTTCTACGAGGGAGACGCGACAGTCCGGGTGAAGACGGATCTCGCCCACCCCGACCCGGCGATGCGGGACTACTCCGCGATGCGGATCGTGAACGCACCGCTCCACCCGCGGGTGGACGCCACGGTCTTTCCGCTGATGAACTTCTCGGTCGCGGTGGACGACCACCTGCTCGGGATCACCCACGTCATCCGCGGCAAGGACCATATCGCGAACACGCGACGCCAGCGCTACATCTTCGACTACTTCGGCTGGAAGCCGCCGGTCTACCGCCACTACGGGCGGATGGGGATATCGGGCGTCGTCCTCTCGACGTCGGGGATGCGCGAGGGGATTAAGAGCGGTCTCTACACCGGCTGGGACGACATCCACCTCGGGACGATGCGGGCGATCGCGCGCCGGGGCATCGAGCCGGAGGCCGTCCGGAACGCCATGGTCGATATCGGGATCGGGGAGACCGACATATCGTTCTCGTGGGAGAACCTCTATTCCCGGAACAAGGAGCTTGTCGACCCGAAGGCGAACCGCTACTTCTTCGTGCCCGACCCGATCGAAGTCGTCGTGGAGGGCGCCCCGCGGCACGAGGCTCACGCGGCCCTGCACCCGAACGACCCGTCCCGGGGTGTCCGCACCCTCGTCACCGCCGGAAGGGTGCTCCTCCCCCGGGCGGACATCGAAGGGAAGAGCATGGTCCGCTTAAAAGACCTCTACAACGTGAAGATCGCGTGGGACGGCGATACGCCGCGGGTATCCTACGCCGGCGACTCGCTCGAGGAGGCACGGAACGAGAAGGCGCCGATCATCCAGTGGCTGCCGGCGGACGCGAAACTTCCCTGCACGCTTCTGCGGCAGGACGGGAGCCTCGAAGGGTTCTGCGAGCCGCCGGTCGTGGGAGAGGCAGACCGCGTCGTCCAGTTCGAGCGGATCGGGTTTGCCCGGATCGACTCGGTGGAAGGCGGCCGGGTAAGCGCGTATTTTGCGCACCGGTGAAGCGGGTTCGCCGAAGCCGAGGGAGGAGGCAGGCAGGCCTCCCCTTCACGTGATCTTTTTTGGGACGGCCTGTGAAGGCCGACTCCGTAGCCCTTCTGCCTTGTTGGAACCCTTCTCTGGATAGTAGTCCCTGGAACAGGCCCGCACTTCAGATCGACCCTTGTCACGATTGCAATGAATCTATAGGGTGCGAGTGCTGACTGGCCGGGAGGGAAGCGCTCGGCATGGACGAGGAAAAAGCCCAGTACAGTGGACCATGGGGATATCGCAACGGGGGGTGGGAACAGGGGAGTGCGAGCGCAGCGAGCATGAGAAACTCGAAGAGTTTCTCAAGCTCCGTTCCTGTCGGAACGTCGCACCTCGCACCTGACGGTGGTCGAGCTCCGGTTCTTCGCACCTTCGGTGCTCACGCTCCGGTTCTAACGAACCGTCGCGCTTCGAACCATCGCACCTCGCACCTAACGGTGCTCACGCTCACTGCGTTCGCGCCTCGCACCTAACGGTGCTCACGCTCACTGCGTTCGCGCCTCGCACCTTCGGTGCTCACGCTCACTGCGTTCGCGCCTCGCACCTTCGGTGCTCACGCTCACTGCGTTCGCGCCTCGCACCTTCGGTGCTCACGCTCACTGCGTTCGCACCTCGCACCTAACGGTGCTCACGCTCACTGCGTTCGCGTCTCGCACCTAACGGTGGTCGAACTCCTGCCGTCCCGGCAGTCGCACTCCGGAGCGTCGTTCCCCCAATGCCGATATCCCCACGAAATCCGAGCCAGGTGTGACCGGAGGTCATTGCCGGACGCAAAGGTTCGGGAGTGTACGTTATCAGCACAGGGGGGAGCTTGAGCACCGTCAGGTGCGAAATGCCGTTCACCGGGGTAACCCATTAATAACAAAATGTTCAAGATCGTATACAAAGGCAGCAGTATGAAGCGAAACACGTTCTATCTTCTGGCCGGGATCGTTGCGCTCGCCGAAGTCGGCATCTTCTGGCTCGCGGTGCAGGTCGAGAGGCCGATCCTGATCCAGGTTGCGTTCGTCCTCGGCATCCTCCTGCTCTATCTCGCGCGGCGGAGGGTGGACGAGACGATAGAGGATGAACGGACGGCGATGATCACCCAGAAGGCAGCGCTCCGGACGCTGGAGGTCTCCTGGGTGGTTTTCTTCGTGATCAGCCTGGGGGGCGCGGTTGCTGCGTTCTCAAGGCCGCTCGGGCTGCGCCCGCCCCATCCGCCGGACCCGAACGTCACGCACATGGTGGTGATACGGCTGCAGGATCATCCCGACTTCCTTTCCTTCGACCTCTTCGGCAGATTTGCCATCGGCCAACTGGTACTCCTCTGCCTGATGATCTTCTTGTACGTCGGGTTCAGGATGTATTACGCCCGCAAGTACGGAGAATGGGATACCGATGAAGAACAGGATTAAGGTCTACCGGGCGATGCACGACCTGACCCAGGAAGGGCTCGCAAACGAGCTCGGGGTCACCCGGCAGACCATCCTCGCCATCGAGAAGGGGAAGTACGATCCGTCGCTCGAACTCGCCTTCAAGATCGCCGGGTTCTTCGGCGTCACGATCGAGGACATCTTCCTCTACGGCGATGCGGCAGAGCGGAAGTAATCCCAACCGGGGCCGCTGCCGCAGGCGTTTCCGGCCTCAGCTTCGACTCGCCATACCCCATAAAACGTCCTGCCGCCCGCCCATCACCTTCACTCTTCTATCCAGTATTTCGTGCGTCGTTTGATCGCTGATCCTGCATGGCCCACCATGCCGGTGCACGATCCGCGGGCACCGGTGGTCCGCGAGACGTACCCGTAGGCCGGAATCCTTTCACGGCAGATGTCCAGTCAACCCACCATTTTGTTCAAAAATTACGCCAATTAGTAAGAAATAAATAACAATATGTAAAATCTACCTTACATTGTCGCATAGCCCTTCCCGCAGTTTCCGGGGAGGGCGCGACATCAGAGCAGCAGAACCAGAGCGAAGTGAAAAGATCATGGAAACTGCCAGAACACTACCGGAACAGCACCGATGCCATGGAGGAGCCTCCATGCGACGGAGGCAGAGACGATGATGAAACACAACCTTTGCATCGTGCTTCTCCTCCTGTCGGCAATCGTGGGTGCCGCCGCCGCGGCCAATACGTCGTTAGAGGAACAGATTGCGGTCACCGGGGTCACCGTCAATCCCGACGCGCTCATGCGCGGAGATACGGGCACGGTGACGGTCGAGATCAAGAACACCGGGGAGACGGGCGTCGCCATCAGCAGGGCCGAACTTTATCCCAACGGCATCTCCGTCGTCAACGACAAGACCTACGATTCGGTGGGCACCATCGGCCCCGGGAACACCATGTCGTTCACGTTCACCGTGCGGGCCGATGCCTCGGACGGCATCTACTACCCGATCTTCTACCTGGACCTCAGGGACAGCGGGAGCATCCGCTACTCCGTCCCGGTGACGGTCGAAAGTACCGAGATCCAGGTCAATATCGTCGACGCCCCGAAAACCTTCCCGGCAAACAGCGAAGACACCATCGTTCTTTCCGTCGGTAACCCCCGCGGGAACAGCGTGAACGGCGTAACGGTCACCCCGACCGGCGAGGGCGTCGCAAGCACCCAGACAGCCGTCTTCCTTGGAGCCCTCTCGCCGGACGAGGAGAAGAACGCCTCGTTTCGGATCCAGGCATCGCAGTCGACCAAACTCACCTTCGACGTCTCCTACAGGAACGGTCTCAACGAACACCACGCCTCCCTGACCATCCCCGTCGAGATCGGCGAGCGGGCGGTCGAACCGGAAATGGTGGTCAACAACATCGAAGTCGCCCGGAGCGGCAGTACGGTCACGCTGACCGGCGACGTGACCAACGCCGGTCTGAAAGATGCCTACTCCGTCAAGGTCACCGTCGACGACCCCGCGACCCCGACCGACCCCTACCCGGTCTACGTCGTCGGCGGACTGGAGTCCGATGACTTCTCGAGTTTCGAGATCACGTGCCTCGCCCAGGGCGCATCTTCGATCCCGCTTCTTGTCCAGTACAAAGACGAGGACGGTGAAACCCACAGCGAGACCGTGACCGTCTCCCTATCCTCCACAGAGCAGACAGGTGCGGGCAACCAGGTCCAGACCGGCGGCTCGGGAGTGATTACACGGAGCGGCCCCCAGACAGTGACCAGGTCCGGGGGCATGGGCATGTCGTTCGGCGGCGGGTTTGCGCAGGTCCCGCTCCTTGAGATCGGCCTCGTGGCCGTCGGGGGCGTGGCCGTCGCCGTCGCGTGGCGGAAGGGTTACTTCGGGAAGATCCGTGACCGGATCCGGAAGTAACCCCGGGAGGACGATGCATGAGCATACCGGTTATCGAACTCGACGACGTCACGAAGGTCTATCCCCTCCCTGCAGGCGACGTCACGGCCCTCTCCGGGATATCTATCAGGATCGACGAGGGGGAGTTCGTCGCCATCATGGGGCCGTCGGGGTCGGGAAAATCAACCCTCCTCAACCAGATCGGGTGCCTCGACCGCCCCACCTCGGGCGACCTCTTCCTCGCAGGGAAGAACACCCGGGAGATGGACGACCGGGAGCTGACCAGTCTCCGGCTCTCGTCCATCGGCTACATCTTCCAGAAGTTCAACCTCATCCCGCTCCTCTCCGCCTACGAGAACGTCGAATACCCCTACATCATGAAGCACCGCAAAAACGACGACACCGGGAGGGTGCGGGACCTTCTCGCCCTGGTCGGAATCGACGAAAGCCTCTCGACCCATAAGCCGAACGAACTCTCCGGCGGTCAGCAGCAGCGCGTTGCAATCGCCCGGGCGCTCGTGAACGACCCGGCGATCCTCCTCTGCGACGAGCCGACCGGAAACCTGGACTCGCAGACCGGCACCCAGATCATGGAGGCGCTCTCGGAACTCCACAAAAAAGGCCGGACGATCGTCATGGTGACCCATGAATCCGAGATCGCGGCATATGCAGAACGGACGATCGTCATCCGGGACGGGAGGGTGGCATGATCGGAAACGACATCATCCTCGCACTCTCGGTAAGAAGCGTCCGGCTTCACTTCCTGCGATCGGTCCTCGCCGCCCTCGGCATCGTCATCGGCGTCGTCGCCATCGCCTCGATCGGGATGATGGGAGCGAACATGACGCTCTCGGTCACGGAGCAGCTCTCTGATATGGCAAACAAACTCACCGTCACCCCGTATACCGGGGGCGGGGGCGGCATGATGATGGGCGGGGGAGGAGGCGGCAGGGTCGTCATCAGTAGCGGCTCCTCTTCTGATGACGACGACGTGATCACCGAAAAACAGTTCAAGACGATTCAGCGCATCGTCGCGAAGTACGGAACCGCCTACACCGTCCGATCGGAATCCGATCGGATCGAGGTCGGGTCGGATACTGGGAGAGCGACCATCTACGGCCTCGATCCCGAGATCATGCGCGAGATCCTCACCGTCGAGGAAGGCGAGTACCCGAAGAGCACGACCTCGGTAGCGGTCGGGCCGACGCTTGCAGAAAGGCTCAACCTCAAGATCGGGAGCAAACTCAAGATCGGCGACCCCGACGAGGGGTCTACCACGACCGTCCGGGTCGTCGGCATCCTCGAGGAACGCGGCATGTCGATGGACCTCTCCACGGACATGGCGATTGTCGGGAGCGATAAACTCTTTGTCGGCATCTACGGCGGCGAGGGAGAGTACGACCAGGTCAACGTCGTCGTGAACGACATCAACAACGCTGATGTGGTCAAGACGGCGATCGAAGACGAACTCAACAGGAAGGAGGACACCGTCACCGTCCAGGACAGCAGCCGCATGATGGAGAGCATCACCTCGTCGCTCTCCACGATGACGACGTTCGTGATGGCGATTGCCGCGATCTCGCTCCTGGTTGCCGCGGTCTCGATCTTCAACGTGATGATGATGTCGGTGAACGAACGGGTGCGGGAGATCGGGATCCTCCGCTCCATCGGAACGCAGCGAACCGAGATCCTGCGAATGTTCATCTACGAAGCGGGGATCCTCGGGCTCGTCGGGGCGATCATCGGTGCCGTTATGAGCATCATCATCGGCTACATCGTCGTGGTCGGCATGGTCGGGACCGCCGAGTACTTCTTCGCGGCCGGGAGCATCAGCTACGTCCCGATGGCCATGGCCGTCGGCGCCGCGATATGCATCGTCACCGGGGTCTACCCGGCGTGGCGGGCCTCGAACCTCGACCCGATCGAGGCGTTGAGGGCGGAGTAGGAACAGGAAGAAGGATGGTTTCCATCCATCTCCCCAACCGGGCAGCACGTGGGGTGTACGATCACGGCCTCTGAACCACCGCCCTCTCCGCCCGCCCGACCAGTTCCCGGAGCACCGCCCGGGCGAGCCCGGCGTTGCCGTAGTCCCGCTCCCGGGCGACGTCCCGGATGCAGGCCGGCACTTCGATGGCCCGCTCGGCCTCCCGGATCTCGGACGCGAGCGCCGTGAGCTCACTCCTCTCCCGCATCCGGTTCCGGTGCCAGGCCGCGGACACCCGTTCCGGGTCGATTGCGAGGATTGCCTCGTAACAGTCCGCCGCCTCATCGTAGCGGCACATGGCCCCGAGCACCCAGCCCCGGCTCTGCCAGGCGAGGATATGCTCCGGATCCAGCATGAGCGCCCGGTCACAGCAGGCGACGGCGCTATCGTGCTCCCCGAGGTGCGCGAGAACGTAGCCCTTTCTCTGCCAGGCCGTCGCATCGTCGGGGTCGAGTGCGAGCGCCCGGTCAAAAGAGGCGGCCGCCTCCTCGTAGCGGCCGGCCCTGATAAGAGCAAACCCCTTCCGCCTCCAGTAGAGGGGATCGTCGGGAGAGAGTTCAAGGGCCTTATCGTAACAGGCGATCGCTTTGCTGTAGTCCCCGGTACTGCAGAGGCCCTGGCCCCTGTGGTACCATACCTCGGCACTCTCTTCTCTTGTCGCCATCGGACCTGAAAAGGAGACCAATCCATAAGAACCTAACCCGCTACCCCCGATAACGTTTAAGACCGGTCGAACAAGAAGTAACTGCTTATGGCAGATAGAATTCTTGTTGCCTACGCCACCCGCTACGGTTCGACGGCAGAAGTGGCGGAGGCGATCGGCGAAGAACTCCGCAAAGCGGGCGTTGAGGTCGATGTCACGCCGGTGGACGAAGTCCGGGATCTCTCCCCGTACCGGGCCGCCGTCATAGGAAGCCCGATATACATGGGGAAATGGCTTCCGGAACCGCAGGTCTTCATCGAGAAAAACCAGCAGCGCCTGCGCACCATCCCGGTCGCCTACTTCTCCGTGGGGCTCACGGTCACGGACAGAAGCCCCGAGATCCTCAGAAAAGCGGAAGCATCGATGGACGCGGTCAGGATGCTCGTTAATCCGGTGGAAGTCGGGATCTTTCCGGGCAAACTGGAGAGCAGCGGCCTGTCCTTCACCGACCGCACCATCGTTAAGATGATCCGGGCCAAGACGGGAGACTTCCGCGACTGGGAGATCGTACGTTCCTGGGCGCAGGCAGTACACAGGAAGCTCACAGCGGCGTGACCGGCCGCGACGTAACGGTGTGCAGACACAGGAACCGCCTCATTTCTCGTTCAGGCTGCCGCAACGCACGAAAAAGTGCTTATAGGACGGCCGCGCACCTATAAAAATCACAAGGTGAACCGGGTGAACAAATACTCTTTCGTAGCCAGAATGCCCGACAAACCGGGCGCGCTGCACCGCGCGGCCGAGATCGTCAAGTCATATTCGGGCAACATCATCCGCATCCAGTATGACCGCCGGATCGATCCCGCCACGGTCTTTTTCGAGGTGGCCGCAGTACCGGAAAGTTACTCCCGGATGAAGGAAGACCTTCACGCGATCGGCTACCTCCAGGAGTCGCTGCCCACGCTCGGGTTTCTCAAATTCTCCGTATACCTCCCTCACAAACCCGGATCCCTCTTCGAACTCCTCACCTACATCACCGGGGCGGGGGCGAACATCGCCTACATCGACTTCGATGACCGGCGGCACGATCCTGGCAGGGTCACCATCAGCCTGAATGTCGAGGAGACCGCGATCGTCGAGAGCCTGCTCGACCGGCTGAAGTCCCGCTACCGGCTCGAGATTCTCGAGTACGACACCACCGGCGAGAAGCTCGACGACACCGTCTTCTACGTCAGGTTCGCCCAGGCGGTGCGCGGGCTGATCGGGACGGCCGAGGACGAGTTCCTGCTCTCGCTCCTGCAGGACGTCAACCATATCGTCCAGGAACTCAACAGCCTCGGCCAGGACCCGAGAGAGGTCTTCGAGTCCATCCTGCTCACGGGCCGGACGCTCCGGGACACCACCGGTGACCGGTTTTACGCGGACGTCCAGCGCATCAGCCTCGCCGACGACGTCGAGGTCTTCTGCTTCCAGATGCCGGGCGGTGGGAACATCTTCCTGCTCCGGGCCCCGGGCGAGACCGTGATGATCGATACCGGATACGGGATATACCACGAGGACGCCGTGCGGATGTTCCGGCACTACGGGCTCGGGGATCCCGGGAATATCCGGAGGATCTACATCACCCATGCCGATGCCGACCACTGCGGGGCGGGCGGGCTTTTCGAGGCGAAAGCGTATACGCACACCGGGTCGCTCGAGATCATCCGCCGGGCGAACCGGGCATACGGATCGCGCAGCGAGTCCTCGATCCTCGAAGAGGTCTACACGACCGTCATCAACCTCTTCTCGCACTTCACCCCGCCCGGGGACCTCGAGGTCTTTCCGGCGGGGCGGATCGGCATGCGCTCGATCTTTCCTGTCCTCGCGCGCTTTACGGTCCACGACCTCGAGTTCGAGGTGCTGGAATCTCTCGGCGGGCACATGCACGGCCAGATCTACTTCTTCTGCCCCACGCACGGGATCATCTTCACCGCCGATACGCTGATCAACTTCGGGAGCCTCGATGAAGAGCGGAAACGCTACAATTCGCTCGCCGACTTCCTGGTGACCTCGGTCAACGTCGACAGCGACTGCGCCAGAAGAGAGAGGAAGGCGCTGCTCGAACTGATCCGAAACCTGGACGAGGAACTCGCCCCTTCCGGCCGCCGGTGCCTGGTCGCGTGCGGTCACGGCGCCATATCCGTCCTCTCGGACGGAAAACTGGAAGCGGTCGGGCGGATCGAACGCTACCGGGCAAAAGAGGGGCAGGATTAGGCGGCGGCCGGTTGCCACGTTCCGACCAGGGCAATCGCCGCACCGATAACGACCACGGCCCCGCCGATCAGCAGCACCAGGGGTTCCAGCTGGGCGAGGAGAAGGAGGGTCGAGGCGATGCCGACGGCCGGGATGACCGGGAACCTGCCGATGCTGCCCGGTATCCGGAACGGCCGGGCTGCATCCGGAGCACGGTAGCGGAGCAGGATCACGGCTGCGTTGATGACGACGAACGTCACGAAGAGCGTGAAGTTCGTGACGTTCGCGACGAAGTCGATCTCGCCGGCAAAGAGGAACGCGATGGAGGCGAGCAGAACGGCGACGATGGCCGTCCACGGCGTCCGTGTCCGGGGGTGCACCCGGGCGAGGATGGGCGGGAGCGAGAAGGAGGAGGCCATCCCGTAGATGATCCGGGACGACGCCATCATCATCAGGAGGGCGGTGTTTGCCGTGGCGAAGAGGGCGATGACGGAGATGAGGGTGAACGCCGCAGGGCCGAGAGCGACGGACGCGACGTCGGCGAAGGGCGCCCGGGACGAGGCGAGCTGCTCCCACCCGACGACCGACACGGCGGCGAGGGAGACCACAATGTAGAGGAGGACGGAGATGGCAAGCGCGATAATCAGGGCTATGGGGATGGTGCGCTCCGGGTTTCTGGTCTCCTCCGAGAGTTTCACCATCTCCTCGAATCCCATATAGGCAAAGAAGACGAGCGCGGACGCCTGCAGGAGGCCCGGAACTCCGAGAGGCATATCGAAATAGTCCACCCGCCCGAGGTGCGGAAGGCCGATCACGATGACCATGACGATCCCTCCTACCTCGATGAGGGTCATGGCGATGGCGGCCCGGGCGGTCTCCTTGATGCCGTAGAAAAGGATCCCGGCAAGGACGAGGAGGATCAGGACGGCGGAGGGAATGCGCGGGAAGCCGACGAGATCCGAGAAGTAGCCGGCAAACCCGAGCGAGACGGTTGCGGCCCCGAGGATGCCGGAGAAGATGATCAGCCACCCGACGACGAACGCAAGCCTCCTCCCGAAGGCGTTTCTGACGTACTCGAACTCGGCGCTCGCGCGGGGGAACATCGACGAGAGTTCGGCGTAGCCGAGTGCGCTGAACGCAGCGATGGCGGCGGCGACGGCGAACGTCAGCCAGACGGCGTTGCCGGCCATGCCGGCCGCTTCCCCGAGCAGGGCATAGATCCCGGCCCCGAGGATGATCCCGACGCCCGAGAGGGTGACCGCGGGCAGGCCGAGTTCGCGCCGGAGTTTCGTTCCGGGAGTCGGGGCGTCCCGATCCTCGTTTGGCATGTACAATCCTATGTGTCTGCAGCATTTATGGATATCCGGCGGCTGCTATCGGGCACCGGCACGATACGCCATACATCCGGATGCATTGTTGCCGGGGAGCAAGGAGAGGGCACGGGGCGGGGCTCCGCATAACGTATATATACCTGACTTGCCCCTCATGGCTTCCCTGCAAGAGTGGGGGGAAGTGAATCGATGGCACAGAGCGTTATCGATATACTGAAGCAGGAGCACGAGATGGTGCTCTCGCAGCTCTCGGAACTCTCGAGCACCGGCACGAGCAACCGGGAACAGAAGTACAACTCCTTGAAAGAGAACCTCATACCGCACATGATCGGGGAGGAGCAGGCCGTATATCCGAAACTCATGGATTCGGGGATGAAGGAGATAGCACTCGAGTCGATCGAGGAGCACAACGCGGTCAAATCGCTCTTATCCCAGCTCGACAGCGCGTCCACGTCGGAAGAGGACGTCTGGGTGGCGAAGATAAAGGTGATCAAGGAGAACGTGCAGCACCACGTCAGCGAGGAGGAAGAAGAGATCTTCCCCGAGATGCAGCAGAAGATGAGCAGCGACGAACTCTCGAGTCTCGGCAGCAGTTACGAAGAGGCAAAGAAGAGCGCGATGCCGATGGCGGCACGCTGAGCGATCGGGCGAAGGTCCCGACGCTCCTCATTTTTTGACAGAGATCGCCCGGGCGAAATCGTTAAGTTCCTCATTCCCTATTCTCCCCCGGATGGAGGACGTGTATGCCGCAGATTCTTGAATTGATCCGGGAGGATCACGATCTTATCAGGGCTCTTTTCGACGAACTCGAGAGCAATCCGGAGACACGGGACGTCCGGTGCATCACGCTTCGCCGGGAACTGCCGGGGCACATGTACGCAGAGGAGGTTACACTGTATGCGCACCTCCGGGACAGAGTTCCGGAGGAGATCCGGCGGTCGCTCGACGAACACACCGAGGTCAGGGAGACGCTCGTACGTTTCGAGAGAATCCCCCAGAGAGATGACGCCTGGATGCCGGCGCTCGCCGATCTCCGGGAGCGGGTCGAGGCTCACTTCGCCTCGGAAGAGAGCGAGGTCTTCGCCCGGGCGGAGGAGCACCTCGGCAGGAATGACCTGTTCGCGCTCAGTGAAACGTTTGAGCGGGAGAAGGTGGCAGCGGCGCGATACATTGCGGTGTGATGGGCTCCCGGGCATCTTCCGCATTACCGGGGTACCCGGCACCGCTTTTGTTCCCGTAAATGCCACCCACCAGGTAAAATAACACCCTTAATTTTACCCAATTGTAAATGGCTAACCATAAACATTATCGATGCGGAAGTCAGATTGACCTCCAATGAACGTTCTCATCACGAGCGGGAGGACAATCGCCCAGGGCAGGAAACTCTACTACAAAGACATGCCCGAATATTCCGACGAAACGGCACGCTGTTTCGTCAACCCGTTCGATCTCCTGGAACTCGGGGCCGCGCCGGGAGACTACCTCCTTCTCTCGACAGGGACGGGAAAAGAGGTGTTTGTCGCCACGCCCTGCGACGATCTCGTCTCCGGAACCGTGTTCATCCCCTGCGGACCGCACGCGAACGCAATCCTGCACGCGACAACGCGGGGAACCGGTGCTCCGGACTACAAATGGCTGGAAGGAACGGTGACGCGAACCGAGCTGCCCCCGAGATCGGGGTGGGATATCCTCGTCGAGGAAGGCGGCGCCGCATGCCCCCCGGTGCCGGTGCCCTCCGGGAAAGACGGCGGCGGTCCCGCAACCATCCGGGACGTTGCCTGCCCGCTCTGCGGGTGTCTCTGCGACGATCTTGTCGTGAGGGTCGAGGGCGGGGCCGTCAGGTCGGTCGATAACGCATGCTCGCTCGGCTCGGAAAAGTTCCTGTCGCAGAGCCGTCTCACGCTCCCGATCTCGAACGATAGAGGGGCCTGGAAAACCATCGGATTTGCGGAGGCCATCCGGTATGCTGCAGAGGTGCTCGCCGACGCCGAACGGCCGCTCCTCTTCGGGTGGAGCGGGACGTCCGCGGAAGCGCAGTGCATCGGCATCCAGATCGCCGAAACGATCGGGGGCGTGATCGACAACTGTTCGTCGATCTGTCACGGGCCCTCGATCATGGGCATCCAGGAGGCGGGCCATCCGGGATGCACGCTCGGCGCGGTGAAGAACCGGGCCGACGTCGTGATCTACTGGGGTTCGAACCCCATAGAGTCGCACCCGCGCCACCTCTCCCGGTATACGACGTTCGTCAACGGAAAGTACCGGGATAACGGGCACCACGACCGGACTCTCGTCGTCGTGGATATCAGAGAGACCGATACCGCGAAGATTGCCGATGAATTCATACGGATCAAGCCCGGTGGCGATTACGCCGCCTTTTCAGCCCTGCGGGCAATTATCAGGGGGCACGCGGATGCCCTTCCTGCAACCGTCGCAGGCGTCCCGCGGGAGAGGTTGATCTGGCTGGCGGACCTTTGCAGAAACGCCCGGTTCGGTGCGCTCTTCACGGGGATAGGCCTGACACAGTCTCGGGGCAGGTACAAAAACGTCAGGAACGCCATCCAGCTCGTCGACGAACTCAACCGGCATACGAAGTTCACCCTGACGCCCATGCGCGGGCACTGGAACGTCAACGGCACCAACCAGACGTTTTCGTTCCTCACGGGCTACCCATACGGCGTCGATTTCTCGCGCGGCACTCCGTATTACAACCCCGGCGAGACCACAGCGGTCGATCTGCTCCGCCGGGGCGAGGCCGATGCATGCCTCATCATCGGTGCCGACCCCGGGGCGCATCTGCCGAGGAGGTGCAACGAACACCTCGCGACGATCCCCACGATCGTCATCGATCCGTTTGTCTCGCTCAGCACCTCCTTTGCGGATCTCCATATCCCGGTCGCATGCGTGGGCATCGACTGCGAAGGAACGGGCTACAGGATGGATTCCGTCCCGATCCGGATGAAGAAGGTTCTCGACCTGGGCCTCCCGACCGACGAGGAAGTGCTGTCGCAGGTACTGCACCGGATACGGGAAGGACGCCAGCCTTACGGTGTGAACGTCCCGGAGACACTACCCCCGGAGGCACCGCCGGTATCATGAGAGGCATGCGGCCCGCAGAGTAAATGAGATTTGTTCGACCAGAAACAAAAGTTAAATAAACGATATCCTCCACAGATAGAATGGTGCCACCGCAACGGCGGCGCATCATTGAGATCCAATCTTTAAAGCCTCAATTCCATCAACCTAAAACCGCGGAACACCCGCAACTCCAGGAACGGGGAGGAGCCGAACCGGGCGTCGTGCCGGATGTCCCGGGAAGCGCTGCAAGCGAGTTTTAGCGGGGAGACAGAGATCGCTCCCCCTTCCCCAATCCGGTTCCGTGGCACTGAGGTTATTTTCTGGATAGTATTGATGTAAAGACGTGCGCTACGAAGAAGAAGGGACAATCGACAAAAACTACCGTTCGCACAGTAAAACACGATAAGAACAGTTTTCAGAGTAAAGGAAGGTAATAGCAGCGAGCCGTGCTTCCCGAGGGCTCGCGCACCTCAGTACCACATGGCACGTGAGAGGGCTTAACTGCTGGGTTCGGAATGGGTCCAGGTGTTTCCCCTCTGCTATGGCCGCTATTACCAGTTACGACCGGGTGTGATGCGTTTGGATGGAGTCGAAAATCCTTACGGATTTTCTCCCCGCCCAGCCGCTTCGCGCCCGGTCGGAAGCCAAGGCCCGGACTTGAACCGGGGTGTAGTTGATCTGCAGTCAACCGCGTGGCCGCTCCGCCACCTTGGCAAGCTGTGTTGCCTTACTATGTTGTCGCCCAACCTATTTAAGGGTTACACCCTTACCAGATTCGGCCGTAAGGCGTTTTTCGGTGCGTACTCCGGATTTCGTCTGAGTTCAGCGGAAGGCATCGGACGTTAGTATCCGCGGACTGAACACGTCGTTGCCTTCGTGCTTACATCCCGGACCTATCAAGCGGGTCTTTTACCCGTGTCCTCAACGGAGTCTCTTTTCGGGTCAGGTTTCAAGCTTAGATGCTTTCAGCTTTTATCCCTTATCGCGTAGCTGCTCGGCATTGCCCTGTCGGACAACCGATCGACCAGAGGCGACGACGGAAAGTTCCTCTCGTACTATTTCCATCTTACCTTCAGACTCCTTACACTCCAGATAGATAGTAACCGACCTGTCTCACGACGGTCTAAACCCAGCTCACGATCCCCTTTAATAGGCGAACAACCTCACCCTTGGCCGCTGCTGCACGGCCAGGATGGAAAGAACCGACATCGAGGTAGCAAGCCGCCGGGTCGATATGTGCTCTTGCCGGCGACGACTCTGTTATCCCCGGGGTAGCTTTTCTGTCGTTAATGGCCCTCATCAATAAGGCTCATTAGTTCGTTAGACCCGAGTTTCCTCTCGCGATTTCTTGCTATGCGAAATCGCGTCAGGCCAACTTATGCTCTTGACACTCTCCTGTGAGTTTCTGACTCACATGAGTTGACCATAGGGCACCCTTGATATTTTTTCGAGGGTGTGGCGCCCCACCCAAACTGCCTACCTATCGTTGTCCTCGGTTGAGTTAGTGTTACAGTAAACCAAGGATGGTGTCTCATTGTTGGCTCCCCACCCCCCGGAAGGGGTGGATCGACGCCTCCCATCTACGCTGCGCAAGGAATACCGTAACACAGCGACAGGCTGCAGTAAAGCTCCACGGGGTCTTCACTTCCCATCTGGAGTCCCTAGTCTCTGCACTAGGATAAAATGTTCAACGGCCTCGTGTTAGGGACAGTAGGGCTCTCGTTAATCCATTCATGCAAGTCGCCAATTAAGCGACAAGGTACTACGCTACCTTAAGAGGGTCATAGTTACCCCCGCCGTTTACGAGTCCTTCGTCCGGTTGAACCCGGTGTTCAGATACTCGCACTGGGCAGGAATCAGTGACTATACTAGTCGTTTCCGAGTTGCAGTCACCTATGTTGTTATTAGACAGTCAGAGCCCCCTGGTCACTGCGACCTGCCTGATCGCCAGGCAGGCACCCCTTCTCCCAAAGTTACGGGGCTAATTTGCCGAGTTCCCTTAACACGATTAAACCGACACGCCTTAGCCTTTTCAGCTAGGGGCACCTGTGTCAGATCTCGGTACGGACATTCATCCCCCTTTTCACGGGCTCCAGGAATTTGCCGAGTTACCCCATCACGCCTTCACTCGCTTCTCACCATGGCGGTACTCCACGAGTTTGAACGCTTGGACAGGGCGACGGCCCTGCCCGGCATATCCCGAAGCGTCAGGGCGAATTAACGCTACGGATGAATGGTACAGGAATATTAACCTGTTTCCCTTTCGATGTGCTCGAATTACGACACATCTTAGGACCGACTAACCCTCGGCTGACGAACATTGCCGAGGAAACCTAGCCCCTCCGGCGGTTGGGATTCTCACCCAACTTTGCTTCTACTAATGCCAGAATTCTCATTACTACCCGGTCCACAGGAGCTCACGCCCCTGCTTCTGCCCAGGCAGCACGCCTCTCTACGCCATCACACGTTGTGTGGTCCGTGGTATCTGTAGTAGGCTTTAGCCCCGTCCATTTTCAGTGCCCCAAACCTCGACTGGTAAGCTGTTACGCACTTTTTAAAGGATAGCTGCTTCTGAGCTCACCTTCCAGTTGTCTTTGGCCTGGGACGCCTTTCAGTGTTGACACTTAGCCTACATTGAGGGACATTAACCACGGTCTGGGTTGTCTCCCTTACGGACTACAAGCTTACCCCGTAGTCCGGACTGCCAGCCTTCTTCGACGACGGGGAATTTGGAGTTTGACAGGAGGGTGAGGGATTTCTCCCCCAGCTCCCCCAATCAGTGCTCTACCTCACCGTCTATCTCCAGCCAGGTCATGCTACGGCATGTTTCGAGAGGAACCAGCGGATGCCCAGCTCGATTAATCTTTCACTCCTATACGCAGGTCACACGAATGATTTGCATATCAAAACCGCTTGCGGTCCTCCACGCGCCTTTCGGCACGCTTCAACCTGCCCACGCATAGATCGCTAGGCTTCGGGTCTTATCCTGCAGACTCCACGCACTTTTAATACGTCGTCCCATGCCCGAAGGCTACGGACCTGTTGGTTTCCCTTCGGCTCCCCTTTTGGGTTAACCTTCGCCTACAGAATAAACTCTCTGGCCCGTTCTTCAAAACGTACGTTACGACACCGGCAACCACGCCCGTACTACCGCCTCGCGACGGGTTCCTTCACGTGGAAGATCCTTTCGCGCCGTAACTCACTATCACCTATCAGTTTCAGGCGCTTTTAACCACCTTTCAAGGGTTACTTTTCAGCCTTCGCTCACGCTACTAATACGCTATCGGTTTCGAGTAGTATTTAGTTTTGGAGGTTGATGACCCCCAGATTCCCGCGAGAATTCCGACCCGCGGTACTCAAGACACTACCAGGATACCTCGGCTTGCACGTACGGGGCTATCACCCTCTTTGGCACCTCATTCCAGAGGATTTCCGTTTGACCTTGGTATCCGGACGGTAGGCTTACTACACCACATCTCCCTTGCGGGATTCAGTTTGAACTCTGTCGTGTTCGATCGCCTCTACTAACGACATCTCGGTTGATTTCTCTTCCTCCCCCTACTAAGATGTTTCAATTCGGGGGGTTCCCGATCCTTACGGATCAACACCGAAGTGTTGGGATGTCCCATTAGGGAATCTCCGGATCGTAGACTCCATGCGTCTTCCCGGAGCTTATCGCAGCTTGGCACGCCCTTCTTCGGCACTCGAACCGAGCCATCCACTGATAGGCATATCACCATTCCGCTGAACTCATTTAACGTCCAGAGTACGCACCTATACACAGCTTCGTCAGGTCATAGACCTTCAGCCCTTCCCCGGTGATTCACATCTCCGGGTGCATTGTCGGGCAGGACTGTGACAGCCCTGCCGAGTGGACTCAGGGGGATTTGAACCCCCGGCCTCCGCCTCGCAAAGGCGGCGCTCTTCCAACTGAGCTATGAGCCCGGATTAATCCGTTGACATCGGCAATTTTACGTTTTGTTCAGCAACCGCTTGACCCAAGTAATTTCATTAGGAGGTGATCCAGCCGCAGATTCCCCTACGGCTACCTTGTTACGACTTAACCCCCCTTGCGGAACCTAGATTCGACTGCGGCAACGACCGCAGCCTCATCCAAACCCCACTCGGGTGGTTTGACGGGCGGTGTGTGCAAGGAGCAGGGACACATTCACCGCGTTATTTTGAAACGCGATTACTACAGATTCCAGCTTCATGTGGGCGAGTTACAGCCCACAATCCGAACTACGGACAGGTTTAGGAGATTGCCTCCACCTTTCGGTGTCGATACCCATTGTCCTGCCCATTGTAGCCCGCGTGTAGCCCGGATAATTCGGGGCATGCTGACCTACCGTTGCCCATTCCTTCCTCCTCTTTAGCAGAGGCGGTCCCAACAGTGTCCCCATCAATCCGGAGATCATGCTGGCAACTGTTGGCGTGGGTCTCGCTCGTTGCCTGACTTAACAGGATGCTTCACAGTACGAACTGACGACGGCCATGCACCTCCTCTCAGCTAGTCATGCAGAGTCTTCAGCCCGGCAATCATTCTGCTGTCCTATCCGGTGAGATTCCCGGCGTTGAGTCCAATTAAACCGCAGGCTCCACCTGTTGTGGTGCTCCCCCGCCAATTCCTTTAAGTTTCAGCCTTGCGACCGTACTTCCCAGGCGGCACGTTTCACGGTTTCCCTTCGGCACCTCGACGACTCGTGGTCGTCGATACACCTAACGCGCATCGTTTACGGCTGGGACTACCCGGGTATCTAATCCGGTTTGCTCCCCCAGCTTTCGTCCCTCACTGTCGAAGCCGTTCTGGTGAGGCGCCTTCGCCACAGGTGGTCCCTCGAGGATTACAGGATTTCACTCCTACCCCCGAAGTACCCCTCACCTCTCCCGGTTCCAAGACTGCCAGTATCTCTTAGACGCCCGACGGTTGAGCCGCCGGATTTCCCAAGAGACTTAACAACCCAGCTACGAACGCTTTAAGCCCAATAAAAGTGGCCACCACTCGAGCCGCCGGTATTACCGCGGCGGCTGGCACCGGTCTTGCCCGGCCCTTTCTTCAGGTGTTTTTTAGACACCTGGACAGCCTGCATATACAGGCACTCGAGGTTCCCTTATCACGGTTGCCCGCATTGTAAAGTTTTCGCGCCTGCTGCGCCCCGTAGGGCCTGGATTCGTGTCTCAGAATCCAACTCCGGGCTCTTGCTCCCACAACCCGTACCGATTACGGGCTTGTTGGGCCGTTACCCCAACAACAACCTAATCGGCCGCAGATCCATCCTAAGGCGCCGGAGCTTTGAGTTACAGAGCATTCCAGCATCTGTAACCTATAGGGTATTATCCCCAGTTTCCCGGGGTTATCCCCTTCCTTAGGGCAGGTTATCCACGTGTTACTGAGCAGTACGCCGAGGGCCGAACCCTCTCGACTCGCATGGCTTAATCGAACCCCGATAGCAGTGACCTCTGGCAGGATCAACCAGAATTTGGAAGTAATGCACACTACTAAACTTGGGAGGAATTAGCGGTTACTGAACAAATTTCCGCATTGCCAATGCCAACGTCAGAACCAACCCGCGTCACGGCGCGGTCGCGTTGATTCCCCATCAACAGGAAAACAATGTTTGTTTTACAAGTATTTAAACATGTGTTTCCTGCATCGGATTCGAGAATGGATCTCGAATCTTCATACCCTCTTGAATACAGGGAAACTTGACCCGAGACGGGTCGAGAACTTCACCTGCGCAGGAATTAACGTTTGTGCTTCAACACATATAAACGTTTTCATCCTGGCCCAGGATCCGTCCCGGAGATTCCGAAAGAATCTCCGGCCCAATCAAGGGATTCGCCCGGAATTACACGTTCCGGGTTCCCCGATATTTCACCTGTGCAGGAACTTATGTTTGTGATTTATCACATATAAACATTTGTTCCCGCCCAGGTTTCGAGCCGGAAACCAAACGCATATTCCCGACCCGATCGCCCCGAGCCATCCGCATCGCGGACGTTTAAGGGCGCCTTGTGAGAATATACGTTGAATCTCCAGGCATATAAACATTGTCACCCTGCATCAGACCCGAACGGATGCTCGGGCCCTCACAGCGGTTGAGGGGACACGGAATCAGACCA
This sequence comes from Methanoculleus sediminis, assembly GCF_001017125.1. Classification (GTDB taxonomy): domain Archaea; phylum Halobacteriota; class Methanomicrobia; order Methanomicrobiales; family Methanoculleaceae; genus Methanoculleus; species Methanoculleus sediminis. The sequence continues at coordinate 150,913 of NZ_JXOJ01000002.1, forward strand.
CCCCTGAAGGGCTGCACGATCCGACGTCCTGACAACACAGCCTTACTATGTTGCCACCAATGCCATATAAACATTTCCCTGCTTCGTCGGATCCAAGCACACGGCTTTGACCCCCATAAACGTTGAGATCTCCGGACATTCTGCACGCATCGTGCAGAATTCACGCGGAATTTGCTCCCAACTTGACTATTACATGTTGATGCCGGAGGTATTTAAACATTTACCCCGGACCGGTTCAAAAAAGCGGAATTGCGTTGTGAAATTACCCGGTTTTATCGCAAAAAGACTTCATCGGATGTCCGGAGCGCAGGCAAAATTCCATGCGCGCAGCGCCACCGATCGCAAATCACGCAGAATTTTCACGGGAACAAAACAATCGGCCCCATTTAGTCGAGGATTATCCATCCTCGCCGACCTCTTCGGGATCATTCTCGGGGATCTGCTCCCCGACATAGATCTCGCCGAAAAACTCGTCCTGCCAGAGCGCGAGTTCCCCCTCGAGCATCAGGAAGAGGAGCGGGATGTAGACCTCGCGGCGACTCCGTCCCATGGCGTCGGACAGGTCGCCGAGCGTCAGGATATCACCGTTCTGGGCGGCGCGCCGGAATTCCTTCATGACGACCGCGACCGCACCCTGGTATCCTTCATCGTGCGCCACCGCCACCACGTCCCCGGCGCTGAGGTTGAGGTCCGGTTCCCTGGGCACGGGGACCCGTTTTCGCTGCCTGCGACGCTGCTCCTTCTCCGCCGTTTTGAGCTGCTTGATGAGTTCGTAGAGCGTGACCGGCGGGCGTTTCCGCAGATTCTTTCGTCCCAGCCGACGCTGGATCTCCCGCTCCAGGCGCCCCATCGGCTCGACCTCTCCGGCCGACTCGAAGTCGAACCCGAGATCCTCAAACGACTCGTCCTCATCGTCGGCAAACGAATCTTCGTCCTCTTCGTCACCCCAGCCATCGAGATAATCCGACTTCAGGCGCAGCAGGCACGCGGCATAAAAGAGCGTCCGTCCCGAGACGCGCAGGTCGAGCTCCTTCCTCCGATCGAGTTCGGCAAGGAACCGGTCGGTCACGTCCACGATATCGATGTTCCAGGGATCGACCTCTCCCCGCTCGGCCATGCCGACCAGGATCTCGACAGGCTCCTCATCCATTGTTCTGCACACCGGTCACGTAGGTGCTCTTGTCCGGGCGGATCGTCACGCCCACGATGCGATCGGCGCGCTCGATCATCGGCTTTCGTAACGAGACGATGATCGACTGCGCGTTCCCCGAGAGCTCGCTCATCATGGCGGCGATGCGGCCGACGTTGTTCCCGTCGAGGAACATATCCACTTCGTCGAGCGCGTAGAACGGCGCGGGCATGAACTGCTGGATGGAGAAGATGAACGCGAGCGTGGTGAGCGACTTCTCGCCCCCGGAGAGCGAAGAGAGGAGGTGAACCTTCTTGTCGCGCGGCTGAACCGCGAACGTCATGCCGCCGGAGAAAGGATCCTCTTCGTTGTCGAGGACGAGCCTCCCGCTCCCGTCGGTCAGGCGCGCGAAGATGTCGCGGAAGTTCTCGTCGATCGCGGTGAAAGCGGTCATGAAGGCGTCGTACTTCATCTTCTCGTACTTCTCGATCCGCTCGAGCAGCAGCATCCGCTCCCGCGAGAGCACCTCTTTCTTCTCCGTCCGCTCCTCGACACGGGCAGCGACCCGGTCGCACTCCTCGATCGCGAGCATGTTCACCGCGCCGATCTTCTTTAACGCCCGCTCGGCCTCCGCGATCCCGGTGTCGATGGCGCCGATATCGAGATCCGTCTCCACGTCGCCGGCCTGCTCCCGGAGCACCGCGAGTTCCGCGAGGAGCGACCGTTCCCGCTCCTCAAGGGCGCTGATCTGCATCCGGATGCGCTCCATCGCACCCGAGAGTTCGAGAGCCCGCTGGTCGAGCACCCGGATCTCCTCGAGGATCCGGTCGCGCCTCTCGTGCAGGCCCGCAAGTTCGTCGGAGAACTCCTTCTGGCGTGCCTCGAGTTGCACGATCAGGCGGCGCTGATCCCCGATCTGCTCCTCTGTAGCCGTGATCTCACCGTCGATCTCCTGGTTCTTCGTCTCCAGGCGGCTCCGTTCCGCGGCAAGTTCCTCGATACGGTTTGCGAAGTGCTGCCGTTCGCGTTTGGCGTCGGTGATGTCGGCGTCCTTGTTCCGGAGCCGCCGCTCGATATCCTCCACCATCTTGCGGATGCTCTCGTACCGCTCGGTGAGCACGGGAATCTCGGTGTCGTCGAGTTTCTTCTTGAGGTCGTCGACCTCCGCCGATACCTGCGCGATCTCACCGGTTATCCGCTCGAGATCCGCCTCGAGCCGCGCAAGTTCCTCGCCGCCGGTCTTCGCGGCATCGAGCATCTCGCGCAGGCTCTCTTCGAGCGTCCGTTTCTCGCCGGAAAGGACCTCGATCCGCTTCTGGAACTCGTCCACCAGCATGCGGTAGCGCGCAACCTGCTCGTCGATCGAACTCCGCTCCGCCCGCTTTGCCTCCGCGGCCACGGCAAAGCGACCGATGGATGCTTCGATCTCGCCCGCCTCCGCTTCGAGTTCGGCGAGCTTCGCGCGGACCCGCGCGACCTCGTCGTCGACCGCCACCCCGAACCCGCGAACCTTCTTCCCCTGTGAACCGCCGGTCATGGCGCCGCTCTTCTCGACGAAGTCACCCTCCAGGGTGACCATCTTGTAGCGGCCCATCAGCCGCCGCGCCCGCTCGAGGGTATCCACCACCACCGTCGCGCCGAAGACGACACGGAACGCGCGGTCGAACGCCGGGTCGAACTCCAGGAGATCGACCGCGTAGCCGACGATGCCCGGATCGGCCTCGAGCGGCGAGAGGATCGATGGCCGGAGCTTGTTGAGCGGCAGGAACGTGACCCGCCCGAGCCGGTTCTCCTTCAGGTAACGGATCGCATCGGACGCAACCGCGTCGGTATCGACGATGGCCCACCTGAGCCGGCCCATCGCCGCCACGTCGAGCGCGGTCGCGTACTCCGGCGGCGCCCGCCCGAGCTGCGCAACGGTGCCGTGGACACCCTCCATGCCGAGAACGACGTCCATCGCCTTCCCGCCGGCATCGCCGTGCGCCTGCTGCTGCGCCTCCAGGCGCATCAGGGTCTGCTCGTTCTCCCGGATCTCTTTCTTCAACCGATCAAGCGCCGACCGCCGCGCAAAGAGCGTGCTCTCCGCCTCGGAGAGATCCCGCTCGATCTGCCGCTTTTGTGCCTCGCAGTCGGCCATGCAGGAAGAGTACTCCGCGACCTGCTCCTGCTTGTTCGTGAGTTCCTCCTCGATCTGGGCGATACGCGCGTCCAGACGTTCCCGCTCCGACGTCCGCATCCGGCTCTTCTCGATGAAGATGTCCTGCTCGCGGAGAATCTTCGACCGGAGCTCCTTTTTGCTCTCGAGATCCTGCATCCGCTCGAAGAGCTGGTCTTTTACCCCTTCGACCTCCTTGCTCTCGCTTGCGATACGCTCCTCGACCGTCTTCATCTCGTCGCGTTGCGTCGCGAGTTCCATGGCAAGATTCGCCCGGTCGATCGAGAGGTTGCGGATCTGCGCGGCGCACTCCTCGACTTTCGCCTCGGCGCGTTTGCTGTCGAGGAAGACTCGCTGGACGGCCTCGGCATTCTCTTCCCGATTGACCTTCAGCCGCTCGATGGTCTTCTCGCCGAGCTTGATCGTGCTTCGCGCCTCTTCGAGCCGGCCGACGAGTTCGAGATACTCGGGACCGCTTTTGTGGTTTATCTCCTCTTCGACGGCATGCTGGCGTTCGCGCGCCTCCTCGATCTCTTTTTTGACGGCCTCGATCTCACCCTCGGTGCGTGCGATCGCCGCCTGCTGGTCGTGCGCGAGATCGTGAAGGGTGCCGATCTCCTGCTCTTTCTGCCGGACGAGCGCCGCTCCCCGGCACTGCCCGAGGTGCTCGAGCTCCTCCTGCCACCGCCGGTACTCCACTGCCTGCTCGCGCTCGTGCTGGAGCGCATCCAGCCGCGCCACGAGCTCGTTCAAGAGGAGTTCCTCGCGCTCGAGCCGCTCCCGCACCACCTCGAGCTCCGAGAACGCCTGTCCGCGCTTGTGGTCGAACTCGGCGACACCCGCAATCTCGTCGATGATCTTTCGCCGCTCGCCGTCGGTCATCTCCATGATCCGGGTGATGTCACCCTGCATCACGACGTTGTAGCCCTCCGGCTTGATCCCGATCTTTGCGAGGAACTCGATGACGTCGCCCTGTTTGCAGAGACGGTTGTTAAGGTAGTTGTAACTGTAGTAACCCGTCGGCGTCCGCTTGATCCGGCGGCGGATCGTCGTGCCATCCGAGAACGTGGCCGTCACCTCGGCGGTGTTCTTCCCGGAATTGACGTTGATGAGATCGGTCAGCTTCTCCGCCCGCAGCCCCCGCGCACCCGAGAGGGCCAGAACGAAGAGGATGCTGTCGATGATATTGCTCTTTCCGGAGCCGTTCGGGCCTGATACGACGGTAAATCCTTCGAAAAAAGGAATTTTTGTCTTTCTGGCGAAAGACTTGAAGTTGTCGATCTCAAGCTGCGTGATGTACAAGGACGGGGCTCCCTTTACCTATCGATCGAGGTCGACGGTGTCGTCCTCTTCGGCCTGGATGACATCATCAATCGGACGTTTCTTCTGCTCGACGAAGAGCTTGCGTTCGGCCGGTTTGCCGCCTTTTCCCCGGCCCTTTGCCGGGACGGCCCGGGAACCGGTGCTGGCGACGATGTACTCGGAGGATCTCCTCGGCTCCGGTTTCAGCGTCCCGTCGTTCTGCATGATAAGCTCGAGATCCCTGTCGTCGTCCGGAGCTGGCGCGGGCTGCCGCTGCTCCACCTGGCGCGCGGGAGGCCGCGTCCGCTCCGCGGCACGCACGGGCCGGGGTTTGGCCGCGGCGCGCGGTTCCGCCTGGAGCGTAGCCCCGACCTTCTTCTCCTCGGCCGGCGCCGGCGCCGGCGCCGGGGCTTTCCGGCGCTCGTCCACGTCCCGGGAGAGTTTCATCGCCACGGACTTGACGTCCAGGATCTCTTCCGTCAGGCCTTTCACCACGGCCTCAAGCTCCCGCACTTTCCGCTCGAGGTCACGCAGGCGCTCGTCTCCCGCCTCTGATACCGGCGGCTGTTCTCGCTCTCTCATTGTCTCCATCTCCTTCTCGCGCTCCGCAAGTTCACGCTCAAGAAATCGTATCCTCGCATCTTTCTGCGCCATTATCTCCCTCAAACTAATCCTTGATAATAATTACGTAATAATATTACTATAGATTCCCCGAATGAAGAAGTATTACATTTAATCCGGGGTGCAGTAGGGGAAATTCCGGCAGCCATCGCGGATGGCGCTGCAACCAACCTCCCGCCCGGGGGCACGCCCGCGTCTCCAGAGGCCGTACAAAGAACGCCTCCCGGGCAGTCGTAAACAGTCCCGTATAAAAGAAAGCATATTACCTCAACGGGGCAACCCTTTTTCTGCATGTCTAGTCTGGCAAACTTCGATCCCGAAGTCGCAGGCCTCATCGAGAAAGAGCGCCTGCGTCAGATCAACGGGTTGGAATTGATCGCCTCCGAAAATGTCGTGAGCAAGGCAGTCCTCGAGGCGATGGGTTCCATCATGACCAATAAATATGCCGAGGGCTACCCCGGCAAGCGCTATTACGGCGGCTGCGAATTCCACGATGTCGTAGAGAACCTGGCGCGCGACCGCCTCTGCAAACTCTTCGGGGCCGAGCACGCGAACGTCCAGCCCCACTCGGGGAGCCAGGCGAACCAGGCGGTCTACTTCGCCTACCTCGGCTACAAGGACAGGATCATGAGCCAGAGCCTCACCCAGGGCGGCCACCTCTCCCACGGCTCGCCGGTCAACATCACCGGGCGCTGGTACTCCATCTTCCACTACGGTGTCGATCACGAGTCCGAGACGCTCGATTACGCGGCAATCGAGGACCTGGCACGGACGGTGAAACCGCAGATGATCGTCTGCGGCGCGAGCGCCTACCCGCGCGAGATCGATTTCAAGGCCTTCCAGGAAGTTGCCGATGCCGTCGGCGCGAGGTGCATGGCCGATATCGCCCATATCGCCGGCCTCTGCGCGACCGGACACCACAACTCCCCGGTCGGGGTCGTCGACATCGTGACGACGACGACGCACAAGACCCTGCGCGGCCCCCGCGGCGGCGCCATCATGTGCGGTAAGGAGGATGCCCAGGCGATCGACAAATCCATCTTCCCGGGGATGCAGGGCGGCCCGCTGATGCACACGATTGCGGCGAAGGCGGTCTGCTTCAAGGAAGCCCTGACCCCCGCGTACAAAGACTACTGCGGTCAGGTCGTCAAGAACGCAAAGACGCTGGCCGACGTCCTCGCGAGCGAAGGGCTCGACCTCGTCTCCGGCGGCACCGACAACCATCTCATCCTGCTCGACCTGACCGGGGTCTCCACGAACGGCGAGCACCTCACGGGTCTTGCGGCCGAGACCGCGCTCGGCGAGGCGGGGATCACCGTGAACAAGAACACCATCCCCCGCGAACAGCTCAGCCCCTTCGTGACGAGCGGTCTTAGGATCGGCACGCCTGCCGTCACCTCGCGCGGCATGAAAGAGGAGGAGATGAAGCAGATCGCCCACTGGATCGCCCGGGTCGTCAAGGACATCGCGAAGGATAAGACCTCCAAGAAGGCGATCACTGAAGTGAGAGAAGAGGTTATTGCCCTCGCGAGCAAGTATCCCCTTTACCCTGACGTAGCATGATACTCGACGGCAAAGCGGTCTCGGAGAAGAGGCTCGAGATCCTCAAGGAGGAGATAGAAGAGTCCGGGCTCTACCCGCGCCTCGCGACCGTCATCGTGGGCGAAGATCCCGCCTCGCAGATGTACGTCCGGATGAAGCACCGGGCGTGCGAGCGCGTCGGGATCGGGTCGGTCGGGATCGAACTCCCGGCGGACGCCACGACGGAGCGGGTGCTCGAGGCGGTCGTGCGCCTCAACAACGACCCGGACATCAACGGTATCCTGGTCCAGCTGCCGCTCCCGGACGGGGTGGACACCACCCGCGTCATCGACGCGGTCGCACCCGAAAAGGACGTGGACGGGTTCCATCCCTGCAGCCTCGGCAGGCTGCTTGCCGGAACCCCGGTCTTTGCGCCCTGCACTCCGCAGGGGATCATGACGATCCTCGATGAATACAATATCCCGATCCGCGGCAGGCGGGCGGTCGTCGTCGGCCGGAGCATCGACGTGGGGAGGCCCATGGCCGTCCTGCTCCTGAACGCCGACGCGACCGTCACCATATGCCACTCGAAGACCGAGAACCTTGAAGAGGAGATGCGGAGAGCCGATATACTGGTCAGCGCGGTCGGAAAAGCGAAGTTTGTCGGACCGGAGATGGTCAAGGAGGGCGCGACGGTCATCGACGTCGGGATCAACCAGGACGAGCAGGGCAAACTCTGCGGCGACGTCGATTTCGAGGCGGTAAAAGACCGGGCGGGGGCGATAACCCCGGTTCCCGGAGGCGTCGGCCCCATGACCATCGCGACGCTGATGGAGAACACGTTCAGGGCGGCCAAGTTGAGGACATGCGACAACACTGTACGGTAAACCGTCTCCGGATCGGCGGCGACGCCCCTGTCCGCCTGATGGGCGTCATCAACTGCAGCCCCGAGTCGTTCTACCGGGGCTCCTACATCCCGGCCGGAAAGGTATACGACCGCGCCCTCGCCATGACGGCGGCGGGCGCCGATATGATCGATCTCGGGGCGCGGAGCACGGCCCCGGGCTCTTCTCCCATCACTGTAGCCGAAGAGGCGGCGCGGGTGGACGCGGCCCTCTCGGAACTCGACGGAACCGGGATCACCCTCTCGGTGGACACCCGGCACCCGGAGGTGCTCGATGTCAGCCTCCGCCACGACGTCCATGCAGTGAACGACATCTCCGGGCTTGCCGACGGGCGCTACGCGCGGGCGGTCGCCGACTCCGGGCTCCCGGTCTTCGCGATGGCAAGTCTCCGGGAGCCCGGCGACGCTGCCGGGCTTGCCGCCACGCGGGATGCCCTCGAAGCGGTCGTGAAGAGGTGCGCGCTTCTCGGGATCGAGGAGTACGTCCTCGATCCCGCCGTCGGGCGATGGGTTCCCGAACGGACGAGCGAAGACGACTGGGAACTCTGCCGGAATTTCTCCTCGTTCCTGGAGTTCGGCCGCCCGGTGCTTGCCGCGGTCTCGAGGAAGACGTTCATCGGCGACCTGCTCGGCCGCCAGCCCGAGGACCGGCTCGCCGGCACCCTCGCGGTCACGACGATGCTCGTCGACGCCGGCGCGGCCGTCGTGCGGAGCCACGACGTCGCCGAGACCGCCGACCTCCTGCAGGTCCATGCAAAGATGAGGCAGATATGACGACACCTTCATTCTCGGTATACGGTCTTGCGACCCCCCTGCTCCGCCCCGGCGACGACGTCGCGGCGCACCTTCTTGCGTCCGTCGAACGTTCGGCCGCCCGGAAGTTCGAGGCGGGCGACGTCGTGGTCGTGGCGGAGTCAGCTCTCGCCACCGCCGAAGGCCGGGTCGTGCAGCTCGCCGATGTCGAGCCGTCGGCGGAGGCCCTCCGGCTCGCCGACGAATACCATATGGATCCCCGGCACGCCGAGGTTGTGCTCAGGGAGAGCGACCGGGTCGTCGGGGGTATCCCGGGGTTCCTGCTCTGCATGAAGAACGGGACGCTTCTCCCGAACGCCGGGATAGACGCCTCGAACGCCCCGGCGGGCTCGCTCGTCCTCCTCCCCCTCGATCCGGACGCGTCCGCGGCGCGGATACGTGCCGCGATCGCGGAACGGTCGAGTGCGGACGTCGGTGTCATCGTCGTCGATTCCCGGACGCACGCGATGCGCCTCGGGTGTTCCGGGGTCGCGATCGGGTGTTCGGGCATCCCCTCGGTGATCGACGAGCGCGGAAAAAAAGATCTCTTCGGCCGCGAGCTCGAGGTCACGAAGCGGGCGGTGGCGGACTGCATCGCGTCCGCCGCAGAACTCGTGATGGGAGAGGCGGGCGAGTGCGTCCCCGCGGCCGTGGTGCGGGGGGTCGGGCTTCCCGTCGGCGATTACGCCGGGGTCGACACCATCGACGCTTCAGAGTGCCTCTTCATGGGGGTCGCGCTGCACGCCGACCCGTCCCTTCTCGTCAAGGACGATAGAGAATCCTGAGCTCTCCAGGTATTCCCTGCTCTTTCTCCCTTTTCCGTGGATGAGGATCTCGACCAGGTCCTCCTTCTCGTCGATATCGGTCGACATCCGGAACGAGTCGATCACCTCGACGGAGAAGCCGCACTCCTCCGCAATCCGCATGTGGTCGAGGAAACTCGCGCCGTAGTAGTCGGCGCGGAAGCACCGCGGCTTTTTGAGAAATATGATATTCGTCCCGCCGCCCCGGCCCGGCACGATGGACATGTCCTTCTCGGTCCGGATCAGCCGCTGGATATCCCCGGCCGTCACCAGGGGGATATCGGCCATGATGATGAGCGCCGGGCAGTGGAACTGGCCGAGCGCCCAGTTGATGGCGTCGTTCAATGGCTCCGTCCGGACGGCGACGAGAGCGTTCTCGTGTTTGAAGGAATGGGTGCAGAGGAGGGTGGCGCTGCACCCGGACTTCTGCACGGCGGCGATCACGTCTTCAAGCATCGCCCGGGCGAACGCTTCCCGCTCCTCCTGGGTGAGGATACAGGAGAGGCGCGTCTTGGGGTTCACCGGCTTGAAGGGGATGAGCGCGTGGAAGTACATCGAGAAACGGTTGTCGGGGCTGCATCAAAAAGGCATCGTTTCCAGTGCGGCGGAGACAGGCCGGCCGGGGTTAAATCGAAAACTCTGTTTATACCTACCGGTGCTCACGCTCCTGTCCTTCGGCCCATCGCACCCTACAGACAGTCGCACCCTTCGGAACGTCGCCCTTCACACCTCGCACACTCGGTGCTCAAACTCCTTCCCCTTCGGGGAAGTCGCCC
>NZ_JXOJ01000002.1:161032-434911 GCF_001017125.1 Methanoculleus sediminis
TTCACACCTCGCACACTCGGTGCTCAAACTCCTTCCCCTTCGGGGAAGTCGCCCTTCACACCTCGCACACTCGGTGCTCAAACTCCCTCCCCTTCGGGGAAGTCGCCCTTCACACCTCGCACACTCGGTGCTCAAACTCCTTCCCCTTCGGGGAAGTCGTTCTTCGCGCGAGTCGGCGGCGTTTGGTAACTAAAGGTTCATGTGAGACAATGCCGACATGTACCCATGCACCGCCGCGTGATCACCTTCTCAAGGAACGCGTTTCTCCCCCTGACGACGGTCTGCGTAAACCGCTGCGGCTACTGCTGTTTCCGCACCCCGGTGCGGGAAGGGTGCGTCATGCCGCCCGATGAAGCCACCCGGACGCTTGATGCGAGCGCGGCCCTCGGGTGCACGGAAGCGCTCTTCACCTTCGGAGAACGGCCCGGCGCGGTGCCGGGCTTTAACGAGATGCTCGGGCGGCTCGGCTACGCGGATATCCTCGACTACGTCTACGGCCTCTCTCTTGCGGCCATCGAGCGCGGCCTCCTCCCGCACACCAACGCCGGCATCCTCTCCTACGGGGAACTCGACCGGCTTCGCGAGGTGAACGCAAGCATGGGGCTGATGCTCGAGACGACCGCGGATGTCGCCGCACACCGCGACTCCCCGGGAAAGGACCCGGCGGTCAGGATAGAGATGATCGAGAACGCCGGGAAACTCTCGATCCCATTCACGACCGGCATCCTGCTCGGGATCGGCGAGACAATGGACGACCGCGAGGAGTCGCTCCGGGTCATCGGCGACCTCCACACACGCTTTGGCCACATCCAGGAGGTCATCGTCCAGAACTTCTGCCCGAAACCCGGGACTGCGATGTCGGATGCGGCGGTTCCCGGCACCGACGAGATCTGTACGACGATCAGCCTCGCACGCGAGATCCTTCCGGCAGACGTGGCGGTGCAGATACCCCCGAACCTCGCGGACGCATCCCATCTCATCGGGTGCGGCGTCAACGACCTCGGCGGGGTCTCCCCGCTCACCATCGATTACGTCAACCCGGAGCACCCCTGGCCGCAGCTCGACGAACTCCGGCGGATCGCCGGGGACGCCGAACTCCGCGAACGGCTCTGCATCTACCCGCAGTACATCGAGAAGGGCTGGTACTCTTCCCGGCTCGAACCCCTGATCCGGCGGCTCGCAGAGAAGATTGCTGCACCCGGCCGGGACGCGGGTGCATAACCTCATGACAAATCCCGGACAACACATATCAGGAGATCTGGCCATGAAACAGGTTGACCTCCTCTACACGGGGAAGGCTAAATCCGTCTACCGCACCGACGACCCGGAAGTATACATCATGAAGTTCCGGGACGACATCACGGCGTTCGACGGCGAGAAGAAAGACACCCTGGAAGGAAAAGGGAAGTACAACGCGGAAGTTTCGACCTTCATCTTCAGGTACCTGGAAGAGCACGGGATCCGGACGCATTACCTCGCGAGCATCGAGCCCGGCGTCATCGCCGTGCGGAACCTTACGATGATCCCGCTCGAGGTGATCGTGAGAAACGTTGCGGCCGGCTCAATCGTGCGCAACTACCCGTTCCGGGAAGGAGAACCGCTCGATCCGCCGTTGATCGTCATCGACTACAAGAGCGACGCCCACCACGATCCGATGCTGAACGACGACCTGATCTACGCTCTCGGTCTTGCTACGCCCGAAGAGCTCGACCAGATCAAGGCCATGGCGCTCGCGATAAACCAGCTGCTCTCGGAGTACCTCGACCTGCGCGGCATCACCCTGGTCGATTTCAAGATGGAGTTCGGCCGTTACAACGGCGAGATCGTCCTCGGCGACGAGATCAGCATGGACTCGATGCGGCTCTGGGACAAAGAGACCGGAACATCCCTCGACAAGGATGTCTACCGGTTCGGCAAGGGGGACGTCATGGAGACCTACGCCGGCGTCGCGAAACGGATTCTCTCCCCGCCCTGGGGCGAGCCTGCATGAGGTGCACCGTAGCCGCCACCAGTGCGGAGAGGCGCTGCATCGGCCCCGTGGAGGTGCTCGCACGGCTGAACCGCGAAGGACGGTTCGGGGGAGAACATCGCCGGTGTCCTCTCCGAGGGCAGGGATGTGCTCGCGATGATGCCGCACCCCGAGTCAAAATCTTTAACTCGATGATGGCCTATATCGAAGAGTACAGGCGCCAGCGAGTTGTACAATAGGAGTTTTATTATGAGTGAAGATGGGATCGAAGAGGCGCGGGCCAGGGCAAAAGAGTACGCGAAGGAGAAGGGCTACATTTTAAACGTCGACGAGAAGCAGCTCGAGGCGGTTCTCCGCGGGCTCGCCCGGAACAAGGAGCGGTTCGGGGAGGCATACTGCCCCTGCAGGCTCCGGAGCGGCGACCCCGAAAAGGACCGGATCATCGTCTGCCCCTGCATCTATCACGAGGAAGAGATCGGGGAGCAGGGCACCTGCCACTGCCGGCTGTTCTTCAAGAAGGGCGAATAACTTTTTTTCGGCCCGGCAGCCGTACTGCGCAAATCCGGCCGAGCGAGGCTCGAGCTCCGGCTCTTTGACCCGTCGCGCTCCAAATCGTCACCACTCGTACCAGCACTACTCGTGCGCGACCTTCGGATTGACTGGCACGGATTCCCACAGGAAATCGCACCTTCGGTGCTCAAGCGCCAACCCTATGGCCCATCCTTCATCGCCGGAGGCCGCGGCTGTATCTGAGGACGTTGTAGACTGCATAGAACCCGACGATCACCGCGAAGACGTAACCCAGCGTGGCGAGAACCGAGACGTACCCGGGAACAGGGATATCGGCAATCCTGAGAACCAGCGACGACCCCACGACGATCGCGGCGACCACCACCCCGACGATGATCTTGTCGCTCGTCCGGTCGATGACGCCGACGATCCGGTCGAGGTCGTGGTTCTCGAGCTCGAGCGTGACGGTGCCCTCCGAGAGGGTTTTCAAGGTCTCGTTCACGTTTCCGGGGATGGCAAGCAGGCCTTCCGCCGCGTCCACGATCGACCGCACCGCGCCCGTCACGTTCTCCGGGGAGAGGCGCTGCTGCGCGGCGATCTCCAGCAGATACGGCCGGATCCTCTGGTCGAAGTTGAACGCGGGATCGAGCCGGGTGCCGACGTCCATCACCATGACGATCACCTTCATCATCAGCATCAGGGTGGACGGCACCCGGATATGGTACCGCCGGAGGGTGTCGGTCAGGCCGCGGATCGCGATCGCGAAGTTCACCCGTTCAAGTTTCATCTCCCGGTAATCCAGCATGACGAGGTAGAGGTCGTCTTTTACGGCATCGAGGTCCGCCGGGTTGATACGCACGTCGATCTTCCCGAGCGCTGTGATCACGCCGGCGACGTCCTTGCGGGTCATGGCAAGGAGGAGGTCGACAAAGACCCGCCTTCTCTCCGGGCGGAGAACGCCGACGATGCCGTAGTCGAGGAAGACGATCTCCCCGAGTTCGGTTACCAGAAGGTTTCCCGGGTGGGGATCGCCGTGAAAGAACCCGTCGACGAAGATCTGCCGGACGTAGGCGGCAAACCCGGTGTCGGCGATCTCTTCCGGGAAGAGACCGAGGGCCCGGATCGCCTCCACATCGTCGATCCGCACGCCTTCGACGTAGTCCATGGCAAGCAGACGGGGGCCGGAGATCTGCCAGTAAATCCGGGGGATCTTTACGCATTCCAGATCCTGCAGGTTCCGCCTGAGACGCTCCGCGTTCGCCCCGTCCTGGGTGAAGTCCAGTTCGCGCCGGATCTGGACCGAGAACTCGTCCATCATGCCCTGCAGGTTGTATACCCGCAGGTCCGGGAAGATCGACTCCACCCGGGTCACGAGCGACTGCAGGATCAGAAGATCGGTCTCGATGAGGTCGACGATCCCCGGGCGTTGCACCTTGAGGGCGACGACATGACCGTCCCTCGTCACCGCGCGGTGCACCTGCGAGAGAGAGGCCGCCGCAACCGGCTCCTCCTCGATGATGTCGAAACACTCCTCGAGGTTCGGACAGTACTCCATGATCACCGGCCGGATCTCCGCAAACGGAACCGGGGCAACCCGGTCCTGAAGCTTCTGCAACTCCTCGATCAGTTCGGGCGGCAGGAGCTCTCGCCGGGTGCTCATGATCTGGCCGAACTTGATGTAGGTCGGCCCCAGCTCCTCGACCGCAAGCCGGATCCGCTCGTAGACCGATCGCTTCTCTTCGGGAGCCCTCCGGAATACCCGCAGCCGCTCGGCCCCGGGAATGACCTCCTCGACGAGAACTCCGAAACCGTACTTGACGAGCACATCCGCGATCTGGCGGTAGCGCCGGAGCCGGGTGACCATCGGCGATGAATCCGCACTCCCGATACTTAAGGGATGGGGCGGATCATCCCCGGGAGGGGAGCCGGCCCCGGACAAGAGACTTCCAGGGGTAGGGGACGAAGAGGAAGAGCGGCACGGCAAGGACGATCGCGAGCGGGATCGTTGCGAGCCCGAGCGTCAGCGTGGTCATATCGGCGATCCAGCCGGTGACCGAGACACCCATCCCACCCACGCCGACCGCGAGCCCGAGCATCAGGCCGGAGACGAGCCCGACGTTGCCCGGGGCAATCTCGTGGGCCATGGCGACGGTGACGGCGAAGGTCGACCAGAGGATGAACCCGAAGACTATCAGCGCGGCGAGCGAGAGGATGCCCTCCGTGGTGAGGAATACGACGAACGGCGGGATGGCGGTGACAAGCCCGATGATCGTGTACTCTTTGCGGCCGTAACGGTCGGAGAGCACACCGCCGACGACCTGCCCCACGACCCCGGCGATGAGCGTGCCCGAGACCAGGATATTCGCGGTCACGAGGTCGAACCCCCGCATGGTGAGGATGGTGGGGAGGAAGGCGACCGAGCCGAAGATCGCCCACGCCCTGAAGCCCGAGGCCGCGACCAGGAGAGCGACTGCCCGGTAGGAGGGTTTGGCGGCGGGCGCGCGCGTCTCCGGGACGGCGGCGCGGTCGGGGGCGGGGAGGATGCGCCTGAGTGCCACCGCGATCGCGATGCCGGGGACGGCGAGGACGACGAGGCCCGGAAGGCCCATCAGCCCGACGGCGACCCCGGCGCAGATGGGGCCGATCGCGTAGCCCAGGTTGCCGCCGATGACGAAGTAGGAGGTGATCCGGCCCCGGATCGAGTCACTGGCCAGACGGCTGACGGTGCCGAGCGCGCTCGGGTGGAAGAAGGCGTGCCCGAGCGCCGCAACGGCTACGGACGCGAGCACGAGGAAGTAGTTGTCCAGAAGGCCGACGATGGAGATGAAGATCGCGCTTATGGCCACGCTCGTGCCGACGTGGACGGCAAACCCCCGGGTATCGAAGACCCAGCCGACGAGCGGCTGCACGAACGACGACGTGAGGTTGTAGACCGTGACGATCAGCCCGGCGAGGAAGAACGAGTAACCCTGGTCCGCGATGAGGAGCGGCAGGATTGCAGGGAGAACGGGCGAATAGAGGTCGGTCACCAGGTGGGCGGCGGAGAGCCCCCAGACGGGTTTGGTATCAACAGTCACTATTGTCAGATCCTCTTTAAACGTATGACCTCAACCGTGATATCCACTCGGTCCTTGCGGTGGTGCGCAAACGTCCGCCGCATGGGAAACGCGCACCGTATCACCTCCTCGATCGTTGCCCGGCCTTCCGTATAGGCGGCGACGAACGGTGCCGAGCCCTCGTTGAAGATGCCGTAGACGACCTCCCCGAGTTCGAGCGCCCGATCGATGAACGGCCGGTCGGCGTGCGCCTTCTGCGCCCCGAACGGCGGGTTCACCACGACGGTTTCGCAGGCGAGCCCCTGCCACCCGACGCCGGGGTCGCGGACGTCGGCGACCAGGAACTCGACGGCGATGCCGAACGTCTCCGCGTTCCGCCGGGCGACGGCTATCGCCGCCGGGTCGATGTCGAGTCCGGTCACGCGGGAGGCGCCGAGGAGGGCGGCGCCGCAGGCGAGGATCCCTGTTCCGCACCCGAGGTCGCAGACCCACCGTCCCTCGATCGCGCCCTGCATCGCGGCGTGGTGGAGGAGGCGGGCCGCCACCGGCGCCGGGGTCTGGTACTGTTCGAGCCGGGCCGTCGGCCGCTCGAACCCTTCCAGGCGTTCGAGCCGCATCTCAAGTTGCCGCAGGTTCATGGCGCGAGGTACTCGTCGATGGCATAGTCGTCCCAGTCCCGGGCCCCGCAGAGGATCTCGAACTCCGGCGGGGTCAGCACCGGGACGGGGAACCGGATCTGGTCGTCGTAGGCGAGCCGGGGGCAGGCGGTGTTCACGTAAGCCCCGAATCCAAGGTCGAGCATCTCGGCAGGCGAGACCTCGCGCATTGCGACCAGGAACGCCCGGTCGGAGAGGGCGGCGAGCCTTCGCGCGAGATTCGTCCGCTGCTGCCCGCTCTTGGTGCTGACGATGATCCCGTAGTTCGCGGCGTCCCGCGCCTTCTCCATCACCGCAGCCCGGCGGCGGACCAGGCGGTCGGCATCCACCTCCTGCGCCTCGCGGGTGTAGGGATCGAGCGCGACCACGCGGGAGCGGGTCGCGAGCCGGATGCCGATGGGGTGAAAGACTCCCGTCCCCACGAAGAGAATCTCGTCCGCTCCCGTCGCCCGTGCGGCGGCGAAGTTGCACCCGAGCACCTGCCCCGGGATCGGCGTCCGGCCGTCGCCGGGGGCGACGACTGCTTCGATGCCGTGCTCGCGGAGATAGGCCGCCATCGCACCGAGCAGGTGGACGTGCTGGACGGTGGTGACGAGGCCGACGCGCCGGCCGGTGAGAAGAGGAAGGGCTTTCTCCAGCACGTTAACGTCGAAGTCGAACCGGACGGGCTCGTAGATGACATCGGTGCGCTCCTCGACCGGTGCGTGGCCGAAGTGCACCAGAACGTCCGCATACCGGAGCGCATCGAGCGCGAGGTCGCAGCCCCCGTAGCAGGGGTCGCCGCTGACGATCACCTCGAATCCCTCGCGGCGGAGGGCGGCGGCCGTTCCCGGCGCCTGCCGGGCGAGCCCGGCGGGGAACTGGAGGGCCACCGACCGCACCCCGCGCTCGCGGAGCCTTCCGATGAGATCAGAGACAGGTATCAACGACACGCACCTGCGTCTCGGAGACCTCGATCTTGACCAGGGTCTTGAGCGGGCGGCCGATATCCGCATCGCCCCGGCCGATGACCACGCAGATGTCGGCGATCTCGGCGCCTGTGCTCTCTATCGCGCTGATGAGGGCGCGGAGCGTCCCGCCGGTGCTGCAGACGTCGTCGATGATCACGACCCGTTCGCCTGCGGCGACGCCGTTCAGGTAGAGCTCGCCCTTCGAGTAGCCGGTGGTCTGGTGGACCGCGACCTCGCCGGGGAGGCCGTAGGGGCGTTTTCGGACGACCACGAGGGGGATATCGGTCATCATCGAGAAGGCGACGCCGATGTGGATGCCCATCGCCTCGCAGACGACGATCTTGTCGATCTTCGCAAGATCGAGGTTCCGCACCATGGCGCACCCGATCTCGCGGAGGAGCGCGGGCTCAAGAAGCGGCACCCCGTCGGTGATCGGGTTGATGAAGTAGTTGTACTCTCCCCGCTTCATGACCGGGGAGGTTTCCAGCGAATGAATCAGGCGTTCAAGCATTTGTATCACTCAT
This sequence comes from Methanoculleus sediminis, assembly GCF_001017125.1. Lineage (GTDB taxonomy): Archaea > Halobacteriota > Methanomicrobia > Methanomicrobiales > Methanoculleaceae > Methanoculleus > Methanoculleus sediminis. Next base: position 168,698 of record NZ_JXOJ01000002.1, read on the forward strand.
ATCTACAAGGAATTGCTCGATCACGTCGCGGGTGACGTGAGGCATGCAGACGATCCGCATATGCCCGTTCCGGGTCGTCGAGACCCGCCAGCCGGCAGGCGCACGCTCGCAGGAGAACGTAGCCACGTTGACGTCCGGGGTCACGGCTCTCTGGTAGCCGAGCGTTTCCATCCCCTCGATCAGCCTCCGGCTGTTCTCCATGCACCCGGCGACCACCGCCCGCATGCCGTCCATCCCCAGGTACTCGAGGACGGCGACCGCCGCGGCCACCGACGCCCCGGGCCGGGTGCCGGCAAGGGTGCACTCCCGCTTCACCGTCAGGTAGGGGGTGTCGACGTTGAGGCACGAGAACCATTCCGGGCTCCGCGTGAGGAGGCAACCTGCCGGAATGGTGCTCATCCCCATCTTGTGGGGGTCGACGGAGACGGAGGAGACGCCGGGGAGCCGGAAGTCGAACGGGATCGGCCGGTCGAGGAACGGGACCACCATCCCGCCGAACGCGGCGTCGACGTGAAGGAAGACGTTCCGGTCGAGGGCGATCTCCGAGAGCCGGCTGATCGGGTCGACCATGCCATACTCAGTCGTCCCGACCACCCCGACGAGAGCGACCGTGTTTTCGTCCACGAGAGCGTCGACCGCCCCGGTGTCCATCCGGAACTCGGCGTCGAGCGGCACCGTCCGCATTTCGAGTCCGAGGATGTCGCAGGCCTTCGTAAACGAAAAATGGCTCGACGCCGGGATCACCACGTTCGGGGACTCTGCCTGCTTGAGCCTTTTTGCGATCCGGAGCGCCTGAATGTTCGATTCCGTTCCGCCGCTCGTCGCGTACCCCCCGGCGTCAGGAAGGTGCATCAGGGTGCCGAGCCTCCGGACGAGGAGATCCTCGAGCGCCGCCGTCCCGGGGAAGAGCCCGGGGTCGCCGAGGTTGGTTTCGAGGAACATCGCGTGCGCCCGCGCCGCGACCGGGTGGGGCGGCGTGCACATCGAACTCAGGATATTCCGGTAGCCGAGATCCTCCCGCCGTTTCGACGAGAGGAAGGAGAAAAGGTCTTCCTCAGGGCAACCAACGTCACGCATTTCGTCTCGCCGCATCAAGAAGGATCTGCTGCTCTTTCCGCGCTACGGTCTCGCGGATGCGGGGGACCGCATCGATATTCGCCGAAACGCTGGAGATGCCGTGCTCGACGAGCCACGTGACCATGTCGGGGTCGGAGCCGGCCTGACCGCAGATGGAGCACTCGACACCGTTCTCCCGGCAGACGCCGATCGCGTAGTCGATCAGCCGGAGCACGGCAGGGTGTCTGGGCTGGTACATCTCGGCGACGTGCTCGTTGTTCCGGTCGATGGCGAGCGTGTACTGGATGAGGTCGTTCGTCCCGAAGGAGGCGAACCTGATCCCGGCCCGGATGAAGTCCTCGATCAGGATTGCGCTGCTCGGGATCTCGATCATGACCCCGAGGGTCGCGTTCTCCACATCGACTCCCCATTCTTTCATCATCGACCGGGCTTCGACGAACTCGCCGGGGTGATTGACCATCGGAAACATCACGCCGAGGTTGTTGTAGCCCGCGGCCCAGAGCCTCTTGAAGGCCTCCACCTGCAGGCGGAACTGGTCGGGGCTCCGGAGGTCCCGGCGGATGCCGCGCCAGCCGAGCATCGGGTTGTGCTCGATCGGCTCGTTCTCGCCGCCTTCCATGTTGCGGAATTCGTCGGTCGGGGCGTCGAGCGTCCTGACCCAGACGGGCTTACCCGGAAAGGCATCGAGAACCGTCTTGATCCCGCCGTAGAGTTCGGCGATGAACGTCTCTTCCTCGCCGTGCTCGATGTACCAGCCCGGAGTCTTCGCGAGGCCGAGGATGAGGTGCTCGATCCGCAGAAGGCCGACGCCGTCCGCTCCGGTTGCGGCGGCCCGCTGTGCGGCTTCGGGCAGGGAGACGTTCACCTTGACGAGCGTGCCGGTGATGACCGGGGCGGCCGCTGCCGCCGCCGGTGCAATTGCCGGTGCGGCTGCCGGTGCCGGCGCCTGAACCGCGCCGTCGTAGATGAGGCCTTTCTCGCCGTCGACGGTGACGATCTGGCCGTCCTTGAGCAACTTCGTCGCCTTCTTGGTTCCTACGACCGCGGGCGTCCCGAGCTCGCGGCTCACGATGGCCGCGTGGCAGGTCATGCCGCCTTCATCGGTGACGATGGCGCTGACCCGGCGCATTGCCGGCACCATGTCGGGGTTGGTCATCTTGGTGACCAGGATATCGCCGTCTTTGACGCCGCTCGTGTCCTTGACGTCGCGCACGATGACGACCCGGCCGCTCGCGACGCCGGGCGAAGCACCCTGGCCTTCGACCAGCACCACGCCGAGCGCGCCTTTCCCCTTCTCCGCCGGTCCGGCGCCGCCGTGCGGGATCTCCGGGCGCTTGATCGTCGTTATCGGCCGGGACTGGAGGATGAAGAAGTCATTGCCGACGATCGCCCACTCGACGTCCTGCGGGACGCCGTAATGATCCTCGGCGATCTTGCCGAGCGTGGCGAGGCGCGCCACCTCCGCTTCGGAGAGGACCGGGGCGGTGCGCTGTTTCGCGGAGAGGTTGACGGTCTTCGTCCCGTGCTTGCCCTCGGGAACGATCATGATCTCCTTCTCGGCGATCAGGCGGTCGACGACCCGCTCGGAGCGCAGGTCGAAGACGTAGTTGTCGGGGGAGACGCTCCCCGAGACGACGGCTTCCCCGAGTCCCCAGGAGCCCTCGACGATCGTCAGGGGCTCGCCGGTGACGGGGTGGGAGGTGAACATGACGCCGGACTTCTCCGAGCCGATGAGTTCCTGCACGACGACGGCGATGTTCACGCTCCGGTCGTCGAACCCCTGTTTTGCCCGGTAGTAGATGGCGCGCGCGCCGTACAGCGAGGCCCAGCACCGCTGGACCGCGTCAAGAAGGTCGGTTTCTCCGAGAATATTGAGAAACGTCTCCTGCTGACCGGCAAAACTGGCATCGGGCAGGTCTTCGGCGGTGGCGCTCGACCGGACGGCGACGACCGTTCCGTCCGCCCCCATCCTGGCATATGCGTCGACGATCTCCTGCCGGATCTGGTCGGGCATCTCGGCGGCGAGGACGATGTCCTGCACTTCACGGGAGACCGATTCGAGCGCTCCGTTGTCGTCGACGTCCAGACGCTCCAGCCTGCGGAAGAGTTCTTCTTCGATCCCGGTCTCGATAAGAAACCTTCGGAACGCCTGGGCGGTCACCACAAACGCCTTCGGCACGGGCAGGCCGATGGCCGTCATCTCGCCCAATGAGGCCCCCTTTCCACCTACGGAAATGATATCTTCCTTTTTTATTTCTTCGAGCCACAGAACGTTGGGCATTTCCTTCATGCTCGCACCACACATATACTTCTCACCATCACATAAAAGATTTCGGAGGAAAAAGCATCAATACATATGATGTTGAATTAGTATGGGTTGAACCGTGAAATATAGAGTGCTGGTCAGCGACCCGCTGGCAGAGGAAGGGATCGACATCCTGAAGGAATTCTGCGATGTGGATGTCAACACCGGGCTGACCGAGGATCAGCTTGTTGCTATTATCGGAGACTACGATGCCCTGCTGGTGCGCTCGGGGACCGAGGTGACGGCGCGGGTCATCGACGCGGGAGCAAAACTCAAGTTCATCGGCCGTGCCGGCGCCGGGGTCGACAATATCGATACGGAAGCGGCGACGAGGAGAGGCATCATCGTTGCGAATGCTCCCGAGGGAAACACTCTCGCGGCCACGGAGCACACGATGGCGATGATGCTCTCGCTCGCGCGCAATATCCCCCAGGCGACTGCGTCCCTCAAGAAGGGCGAGTGGAAACGTTCGAAGTTCATGGGCGTCGAGCTCAACGACAAGATCCTCGGCATCATGGGATTCGGGCGTATCGGGCGCGAGGTGGCGAAGCGTGCACAGGCAATGCAGATGAAGTGCATCGCCTACGACCCGTTCATCACCCAGGAGCGGGCCGCAAGCCTCGGCGTGGAGATGGTGCCGCTCGACGAACTCTTCCGGAGGGCGGACGTGATCACCGTCCACACCCCGCTGATCAAGGAGACGCGCCACGTCATCAATACCGAGACGATCGCGACGATGAGGGACGGCGTCCGGCTGATCAACTGCGCCCGCGGCGGGATCATCGACGAGAAGGCGCTCGCGGATGCGGTTGCGAGCGGCAAAGTCGCCGGTGCGGCGCTGGACGTCTTCGAGAACGAGCCGCCGACGGACTCCCCGCTTCTCGGGCTCGATAAGGTGATCGTCACCCCGCACCTCGGGGCGAGCACGGTCGAGGCGCAGAAGAACGTCGCGGTCTCGGTGGCGAACCAGTGCATCAGCGTTCTATCGGGCGGCCCGGCGAAGTACGTGGTGAACGCGCCGATGATCCCGGCGGAGCAGCAGGCGCTGGTCGAGCCCTACGCGATGCTCGCGCAGAAGATGGGCAGCCTCCTCATCCAGCTCGTCGAAGGGCGGCTCGAATCGCTCGAGATCACCTACGGCGGCGAGGCTGCGGGGCTTCCGAACACGAAGTTCGTCACCCGCGTCATCCTGAAAGGCATGCTCGACCCGATCCTGCAGGTGCCGGCCAATATCGTGAACGCCGAGTTCGTGGCAAAGGAGCGCGGCATCCGGATGAGCGAGACGACGACCGAGGAAGCGCAGGGGTTCAAGAACATCATCACCATCACCGCGAAGACCGACAGGATGACGGAGACGGTGAGCGGGAGCGTCTCGGGCCCGAACCGCGCGCGGATCGTGAGCATCGGCGGCTACATGACCGACCTGACCCCGACCGGCCACGTGGTCATCTCCCGCCACACCGACAAGCCGGGCGTCATCGGCAAGGCCGCGACGATCCTCGGCCGGGCGAACGTGAACATCGCGGGGATGCAGGTCGGGCGCCACAAGCCCGGCGAAGAGGCGCTGATGGTCCTCACCGTCGATTCTGCGGTGCCGGCCGATGCGATGAACGAGATCAAGAAGATCGACGGCATCCACACGGCAAAGCACGCCGAGATCTGATCGGTCGGATCATCACCTCAATTTTTTTCACCGCATGCCGGCCTCCGATGCGGCGGAGCCGGGACGGGGCGGTTTTTGGCGCGTGACAATAATTTTATACCCGGAGCACCAACCTTATTGATCGTCGGGCAGACACGGGCTCGTGGTCTAGCTGGTTATGACGTCGCCTTGACATGGCGGAGGTCCTGAGTTCGAATCTCAGCGAGCCCATCACTGTTTTTGCGAAAATTTACTTCTAAATGGTTCTTTCCGGAGACAATATTCCGGAAGAGGCCGTCGATGAATCGGGAGATATTTCTCACGTTTTCATGCAGGTAATCGTACACTTCCCATGAGAGTGTGATGTGTAATCTCGGACTACTGCGTTTCTTTTCGCGGCAGGCGTCGGGGGATCGGGACCAGCGCCGTACGCATCTTCAGAAAAAATCGACAGACCTATTATACCGGTATCAAAGTAGAAAGCATGCCTTACTCGTTCACCCGGAAGATAACGGGCATCTTCTTCAGGACGACAGATACGTTCCGGGAGCTCGAAGAAGAGCATCTCGCACCCGCGCTCTTCCACTTCCTCAAACTCACGGCCCTCTTCTCCCTGCTGATGACCGCCACGCTCTACACCCTCCCCGGCATGCCGATTGCGACGAGGTGGTCGCTGGCCGCCCAGGCCCTCCGGCCCCAGGACTTCTTCGTGGTCCTGCTCGTCGCGACCGTCATGATGCCGCTCGCCATCGGCGTATGGCTCCATATATGGGTCTACATCTTCGGGGGACGGAGAGGGATCGGGCAGACCCTCAAGGCGGCGATGTACTCCTACACCCCGTTCTACATCATCGCCTGGATCCCGATCCTCGGGCTCTTAGGCGGAGCGGCCTCGACGCTCTATCCCCAGTACGTCGGGATCAGGGAACTCCACCACGTCTCGACGAAGAGAGCCGCCGGTGCCGTCTGCGCCGCAGCGTTCCTGCCTGTCGTTGCAGTCTTCGGGATTATCACCCTCCTGCTCGCTGCACCCGCCTCAATGGTCACCGCTCCCACGAGCGGGAACGGAACACTGGTTCTCCCCGACAGTCCGTACCTGCTCGAGCGTTCGGAACTCCCCGGGAACATCATCATCTATACCGCAAACGAGATCGAGAGCGGGCTCATCATGCGGAGAGCAAAAGACTACGGCTGCTTGAAGGAGTACTCGATGATGTACGCAACGGAGAAACCGTCTCCTCCGACCACGAGGAATATCCGGCACTTCGTCATGATCTTCCCCCCGGGCAACGCAGCAAAGATGGTGCAGGCCGACGAGAACTACTACCGGGGGCTGGTGCCGCCGCGAAACGCCGAAGAGCTGCCGGCGCCCGACATCGGCGACCGCTGCATCAGCTACAGGACACCGGGCACGGGTTCGGGATCGGGCGAGGCATACGAGAGTTACTGCATCATATTCACGAAAGGCGATGTCTACGAGAGGTTCTTCACCTACGGACCATCCCCTGATTACGAACTCTTAAAGGACCTTGCCGAACGTGCCGCGGCAAAGATCCCCTAACACTCGAAGCCGCACCTGGCGATTTGCAACCTGTATGAGCACTAAAACAGTACGTTCGATCTTCGGGAGACGCACGCGGCCTCGGACGGGGAGGGGGTTCTCCCCCTTCAAAGCCTAACGGCTTCTCATGCTCTGTTCCGTCGGAACATCGCACCTCGCACCTAGCGGTGCTCGAGCTCGCTTCGCCCCCCTCGAAATTCGTCACGTTTCTCAAACTCCCGTCCGAAACCCATTGGGTTTCTCAAGCTCCGGCCCAGCGGGCCATCGCATCCTACGGACAGTCGTTCTCCGGAGCATCGCACCTCGCACCTAGCGGTGCTCAGGCTCGCTTCGCTCGCACTCCCCGACGACCCTACTTCTGCAGCCGTTCCAGGAGTTCATCCAGGCGGGAGAAGGTGTCCTTCATGCCTTCCTCCATATCGGACTCCATCATCCCGTCGCGGTCCTCTACCGAGAGAAAGACCGACTGACCGGTGAATTTCGTCCGGTTGCCGGGCAGTTCCTCGAACTTCGCCACATCCAGGACGGCGTGGCCGGACTCCGGGAGCCCCTCGAACTCGAAGGTCTGGATGATCCGCTCGGGAGGAGTCAGATCGTGATTCACCCCGTGGAACCCGTACTCGTTCCCCTCCTCGTCCGTCTGAACATACCGCCAGCTGCCCCCGTTCCGCGACTCGAACGTCTCTATCCTCGTAGAAAGACCCCGCGGGCCGATCCACTGCCTGAAGAGTTCCGGATCGGTGTAGGCCCGAAAGACCAGTTCTCGCGGGGCGTCGAACTCCCGGACGACGAAAACCTCCTGCTTTCCCGGTTCTGCAGTGATCCGGATAGGATTCCTCTCCCTGTGAGTCTGTCCACCCTCGATCGTGCCGCGGCCGGCGGCCTGCTCTTCGCTCTTCTGGAGTTCCTGTGCCATTCTGCCCATCTCCTTTCGCATCCCCGGGGGTCCTCATCTTTTTATAGATTATCGGCCGTGCTGCAGAACGCCACCGTGAGCGGCCGCGAACGATCGGGGCCTCCTCCAGGGGCGAGATCGTGCGGCGAACCCGACGGTGTCGGATTTAAGGCACACTCTTCACTGCAGCGGCCTCCGCCGCACCCGCGACCCCCCGAGCAGCCACCCGGCATACGGGACGCCGGAGAGGACCCGCACCACCGTATAACTCGCGAGCACCGCCGCCGCAAAGACCGCCGGGTAGGTCTCCCAGTCCGCCCACGAAAGCCCCGTGAGGGAGGCCCAGAGACCCGCAACGGCCGCGATGAACAGGGGGTGGACGAGGTATATCCCATAGGAGTGCTCCCCGAAGGACCGGAGGGCACCTGCAGGACGGCCCCCTCTCTCCTCCAGCCGCCAGGCCGCGAGGACGAGCGCGGCGATGGCGGGGACGTAGTAGAACGGCTCCAGGATCCGATAGATGCAGAAGACCGCGAGAGTCGCGCCGGAGATACTCCCGTAGCGGAGCACGGCCGACGCCCACATGCTGCCGATGAGGAGGGCGCCCGCACCGGCCGCGGTGATGACCCACGCCGCCGGGAGAGAGCGGAGCGCCGAGCCGCAGCGCTCCGTATGTCGGGCGGCGTGGATCCCGAGGACGAAGTAGAGGAGGTGCGACGGAAAGAGGCGGATCAGCACCGTGTACCACTCGGTGCCCGCGAACGCTCCTGCAAGGTGGGCGCCCGCGTTCCAGAGAATCTGGACGAAGAGGAGGGCGAGGAGGAGAAAGAGCGCCGCCCCGCCCCGGTCGAACCGGTCGTAGCCTCTCGCGATCAGCGGGAAGACGAGGTAGAGCTGGATGATCAGCACGAAGAACCAGAGGTGGTAGGCGGCGGTCCCGAGGAGGAGGGCCTCCACCACCCTCCCGGGCGCAGGCACGCCGGCGAACCCGATCGTCCCCTCGACCGTCACCATGAGGTAGAGCGCGGTGAAGAAGAGGTAGGGAAGGAGGATCGTCTTCGCCCGGCGCCGGTAGAACTCCCAAAGCGAGTAATCGCCGAAATACCGTGCCGCGAGCACCCAGCCGGATATAAAGACGAAGACCGGCACCGCGAAGTGAGCGGCGACGTAGACGAAGACGTTGACGAGGGCGAGCAGGTTCACTTCGGGGATCCGGTTGAAGTTCATCGAGACGTGGACGGCGATCACGGCAAGGGCGGCAAACCCCCGCAGATACTCGACCTCCCGGAACCAGACCACCGCAGCCACACCTCTCTCTATCGCCCGCAGGACACTGGATCATTGCAGGCCGGGTATATAACTGCCCGCACATGCAGGCGGGTCAAGCACTAATAATACCCGGAGGTACCATCTATCAGGAGAGTGAGTCCATGCAGTACTCGGAAGGGCAGGTCGGCAGGATCTTTACCGTCCGGATAGACGACGGAGAAGACTTTCTCCGCGAGATCCAGCGGTTTGTCACGGCAATGAACATCAGGTGCGGCACGATCCAGTTCCTCGGCGCCGTCCGGTCGGCGAAGATCGTGACGGGGCCGAAAGAGCCGGTCATCCCGCCGTCCCCTCGGGGCGAAGAGATATTCGGGGGCTGGGAACTCCTCGGGTTCGCGACCATCTACCCGGGAGAGGACGGGCCGTCCATCCACCTTCACGCGGCGGCGGGGAAGGGGATACGATCGCTCGCCGGGTGCCTCCGGGAGAAGGCGGAGGTTTACCTGGTGATCGAAGCGATCGTCACGGAGTTCGTCGGTATCGTCGCAAAACGGCTCCCCGACGAGAAGACCGGCGTCAACCTCCCGGTCTTCGACCGGATGCTCCCATGACCGGCCAGCCGGAATACCTCCCCATGACGGTTGCGGAGGCGGAGCGTCTCGGCATCGACCGGTTCGATATCGTCCTCGTCACCGGCGACGCCTACGTCGACCACCCCTCCTTCGGAACCGCACTCCTTGGCCGGGTGCTCTGGAACGCCGGGTACTCCGTCGCCGTCATCGCCCAGCCCGACTGGCGAAGCGACGCCGACTTCCGGCGGCTCGGCGAGCCGCGGCTCTTCTTCTCGGTCTCGGCCGGAAACGTCGACTCACTGGTGAACGCCTTCACGCCTAACCTGAAGCGGCGGCGAACGGATGTCTACTCGCCGGGGGGAAGACTTCTGCGGCCCGACCGGGCAACCCTGGTCTACACCGACCGCATCCACGCCATCTTCCCGAAGACGCCCATCGTCATCGGCGGGATCGAGACGAGCCTCCGGCGGTTCGCCCACTACGACTACTGGTCCGACTCCGTCCGGCAGGCCATCCTCGCCGACGCGCCGACCGACATCCTCGTCTTCGGGATGGGCGAACGCCAGGTGGTCGCAATCGCCGACCGTCTCGCCGCCGGAGAGGCCGCAAGAGACCTCACCGGGATCCCCGGCACCGCCTACCGTGTCGAGAAGAAGGCCTGGCGGGGCATGGACCAGTCCGGATACGTCGTCATCCCCGGCTACCCTGAGGTGAAAGAGGACCGGTATGCTTACGCAAAGGCGTTTGCGATGCATTATGCCGAGCAGGACCCTCTCCGGGGCAGGCCCGTGGCCCAGCCGCACCCGAAGACCGTCGTCGTCCAGAACCCGCCGGCGCTGCCGCTCTCGGGCGACGAACTCGACCGGGTCTACGAACTCCCCTACACGCGGAGAGCCCACCCCTCCTACACCGAGCCCATCCCCGCCCTCGAACCGGTCAGGTTCTCGGTCGTCACCCACCGGGGGTGTTTCGGCGCCTGCTCGTTCTGCGCCCTCACCCACCACCAGGGCCGGATCATCCAGAGCCGGAGCGCGGACTCGATCGTCCGGGAGGTGGAGCGGATGGCGAAGATGCCGGAGTTCGCCGGGGTTGTCCAGGACGTCGGGGGGCCGACGGCGAACATGTACGGTATCCGTTGCGGCCGGTGGGAGAGCGACGGCACCTGCCCCGACCGCCGCTGCATCGACTGCCCCGCGCTCGACCGCAGCCACGAGGAGCAGCTCCGCCTGCTCCGACGGCTTTCGGAGATCCCGGGGGTGAAACGGGTCTTCATCGCCTCGGGCATCCGCTACGACCTGATCCCGGAGGACCAGGAGTACCTGGCGGAAGTCTGCGCCCACCACGTCTCCGGGCACCTCAAAGTCGCTCCCGAACACGTCTCAGAACACGTCTGTGCCTGCATGGGGAAACCTCTCCGCGAGGTCTTCGACGCCTTCCGCGAACGGTTCGAGGCTCTCCAGGAAGGGAGGCAGAAGAGGCAGTACCTCGTCCCCTATCTCATGTCCGGCCATCCGGGGTGCCGGATCGAGGATATGGTCGAACTTGCCGAGTACGTCAGGGACACCGGTCTCTACACCGAGCAGGTTCAGGACTTCACGCCGACCCCGATGAGCATCTCGACGACCATCTACCACACCGGGCTTAACCCCTTCAGCCTCGAAGATGTCTACGTTCCGAAAGGGCGGGAGAAACGGGTCCAGCGGGCGCTCATGCACTACCGCGATCCGGAGAACTACGGGATCGTCTGCGAAGGGCTCTGCGCCGCCGGGCGGGAAGACCTCATCGGCAACGCATGGAAATGCCTCGTCCCGGCGAAACGAAAGAGAAGGAAGAAGTAAGGCTATCAGCGCAGGATCGAACTGGCGGCAAACCCGGCAGCCATCGCGAGCGCCCGGCTCGGGATCCGGGGGATCAGTATGGTCGTCACCGCGAGCGTGACCGCGAAGTTGGCTGCAGTCCCGGGGGTGACGGCGGCATCGAGCATCCGCATCGTACAGGAGCGCCATTCATGGGGAGGAGGCGAAGAGGGGGGCGCGACCCGCCCCGCAAGGTCGCTCGCCGTCCGCATGGCCGTCGACCGCCACCCGGCCGTCCGCGATACACCCCGTCTGCAGGTCATGATAACCAGAGATGGGGGCCAGAGATTACTTATTCCTATGGGCGACCGGGTCGGCAAACAGTTCCCGGATCCGGTGCATGTGATTCCGGTGGCAGGAGGGGCAGAGGGCTTCAAGGTTCCCGAGCGTATGAGAGCCGCCGCAGATCGCCGGTCGCCGGAGGTCGAAGTACGTCGACCCGGCGTCGAGCGCGGCGCTGCACCCGGCGCACCGGTTGTCCTGCCGCTCAAGAACGGCCCGGACGGCCTCGTGCGTAAGATACGCGTCCCCGATAGGCGCATCGTCGGGGTAGGTCGCGGTCCGGATCCCTCGCTCAGACGTCACGCGGAGAAATTATTTTTCCAGATGATAAGCTTTACGATAAGGCGATGGGTTATAACGCCCGGGAGGAGAGATTCCTGCAATTCCCGGCCGACCGGAGTTCAGGTGGATGGTTCGCCCCGTTCGGCGGTCTCGTTCACCAGATTCATCCCCGACTCCGCCAGATCCATCAGGCGTTCGAGATACCCGGCTCCTGCTTCAAGCCACCCGAGCACGTCGCGGGCGAGCGAGATCAGATCGCCGCCGATCTGCACCAGCTTCTCGACAAATTCCCGGACCGATTCGACCACGTCGAGCACGCGTTCCGGTGCGTCGCTCTCGGGCAGCGAGACCCTGACCGTCTCCGCACCTCCCGCCGCTACCACGGCAAAGAGAAGCAGGATGGTAGCGAACGGCCTCATGCCGCCACCTCATCGGCCGTGAACACCGATTTCTCGTGACCTGCCGGGACGCCGACGGAGCGTCCGCACGGGATGAAGCGGATGCCGGACGATCCGTTCCTCATACAGATCGTTACGCTACCGATTTTTATTAAGCCATCCGCTCCGGGGTTGGAAAAGAGCCGTCGTCACCCGCAAGACAAAAAGAAAAGACCAATTACCCAACATGGACGACAATTCTAGCATGCAGTCCGAGATTACCGGAGACAACCTGCAGATGGTGACCCTCCGCCTCGCCCCCGGCGAGAGCGCCTGTGCCGAGGCCGGCGCCATGGTCAACATGAGCGGGAACATGCAGATGACCACCAACATGAAGGGCGGGCTCTTCAAGGGACTCAAACGGATGGTGACGGGCGAGGGACTCTTCATGACGGAGTTCACCCCGCAGGGCGGGGACGGCTTCGTCTCGTTTGCCGGGAACGTCCCGGGAAAGATCTTCACCCTCGACCTTGACGGGAACGATTTTATCGCCCAGAAGGACGCGTTCCTCTGCTCGGAACAGGGCATCGACCTCGACATCGCGTTCACGAAGAGGCTCCGGTCGGGCGCGTTCGGCGGCGAGGGGTTCATCCTCCAGCGACTCTCCGGCAGCGGGAAGGCGTTCCTCCACTGCTGCGGCGACATCATGGAGATGACGCTTGCGCCGGGCGAGGTGGTCAAGGTCGAGACGGGGCTCGTCGTCGGGTTCGAGAGCACCGTCGACTACAGTATTCAGCTCGCCGGCGGCGTGAAGACCGTATTCTTCGGCGGCGAAGGGCTCTTCCTGACCACGCTGACCGGGCCGGGCCGGGTCGTCCTGCAGTCGATGGATATCGCGAAACTCGCCTCCTCCCTGATACCCTACCTCCCCATCCAGAACTCGTCGGGACGGTAACCTGATAGTCCGCGAAACCCAAGTTTACGGCATGAACCCGCCGACGGCCGACCTCGTCATGGTGGTCCACGGCCCCGAGGCCTTCGATGCCGGCGACGTCGGGCGGTTGATCGGGCTCCTCTCCCCCCGGCGGGTGCTGGTCGCAGGGGTGATGGCCCGCACGGCCGCCGAGGAGTCCGGGCTGTCGGTCGTCTGCACGGACGAGCGGCCGAGCAGGGTGCTTGCCGCGCTCTCCGGGCGGGCGTGCCTGGTCAACCGGGGAAAGACCCCGGAGTCCGGGAAGATATTCGGTGAGATCGTCGCCGGCAGGCTCGGAGGGCTCGTCCACGTCGAGACCTCGAGCGGCACCGTCTACTGCTGGAACCGCGGGGACGGCACCCTCACGGAGGAGATTGCACGGCTGACCGGTTACGGCCTCGTCCATGCGGAGAGCGAAGGCGCCCGGCGGAAAGGCGTCCGGGAGATCCGCGGGTGCCTGCCGGGGGAGGCGGTCTTCGTGAACGGGATCGTCATCGGGACCGCGACGGCGGAGACGGTCGTCCTCGCGAGCGAGAACGGAACCCTCCGGGCCGTCTCGGGGCTCGACCCGAAACCGCACGGATTTGAGAAACTCCTCCGGGCGGGTCTTCCCGAGATCCGGAAAGCCTGGTGCAAGAGCGGGGCGGTACGCTCGGCCCCGCCGCGGCAGGGCGAGCGCCCTTCCCGCGGGGGCCGGATCGCGGTCATCGACCACTGCGGCCACACCCTCTACCGCGAGATCGGGGAGAAGGTCTGCGGGATCCTTTCCGTCGGCGACGATACCACCGCCGTCTGCGGCCATATCTGCTCGCATTCCGGCATCCCCGTCTTCGGCGTGGTCGACGGGGACGCCGACGCCATCGTTAAGCCCGGGTACGCCCCGGGATCGGTGGTGGTCGAGGTCCTGGACGGCCGGGACGACGACGTCGGGCAGGAACTTGCGGCCGTCCGGGGCCTTGAGGCAGACTCGTGGGAGGATTGGGTCCAGGAGACGCTCCGCGTCCTCGGGGAGAGGGTCCGGATCGTCCTCGATCTTCGCGGAGGATAACGCATGCGATGCGCCGAGTGTAAGGGAAAAGGGCTCTGCGGACTTGAGCGCTGCCCGATCATGAGCAGGTTCTACGCCCAGCTCCCGGTCCGGCAGAGCGACCGCTACCAGGGCTCCGCACCGTCGGTCTTTGTGGGGAGTTACGGCTACCCGAAGGTCGCGGGCGGCCCGCTGATGATCGACGACGCCGACCACCCGCCGGACTGGGTAGCGAGAGGGCTTGCAATCGACGACATCGTGGGGTTGCGGGCCCGGACGATACGCGGCGCCGGCGAGGCGAAAGGGCTTGCCGGGAGCATCCAGGAGATCGCGCTCTCGAGCCTGCCGCTCGATGTCGAAGTGCGCTTTACGAAACCGGTTTCCTTCGATCTCCGGTTCGACGGGACGATCGCCCCGGTCGGGCTCACCGGCGCCATCCGGAAGATGGACGTCCTCGGGAACGCCCGGGTTGACCGGGCAGTCGACCGGGCGACGTCGGACACCGATCTCTCCGCGACCGATGCCTGCGAGGTGCTCACCGCCTCCGGCACCGACGTCTACCGGATCACCCAGCTCCTCACCGCAGGGCTCCTCGGGAGCGAGAAGAAGCGGCACGTCGTCCCCACCCGGTGGGCGATCACGGCGGTCGACGACACGGTCTCAAAGCAGCTCAAGAAGAAGATCGCCCGCTATCCGGCGCTCTCCGGGATAGAGGTCTTTTCCGCCTCGCTCTACGGCAACCACATCGTCTGCGTCCTTGTCCCCGGCGACTGGAAGTTCGAGATGATCGAGATCTGGGGGAGACAGTCGCTCTGGGGCGGTGGGAGCGAGACGATTGCCGTGGACGGTGAAGGGCTCACCAAATCCGGTTACTCCCCGCTCGCGGGAGCCTACTACTCGGCGCGCCTCGCGGTCGCGGAGTACCTGGAGAGCGTGCGCCGCTCGGCAAGGGTGCTCGTGCTGCGAAACGTCACCGGCGAGTACTGGGCGCCGCTCGGCACCTGGGTGGTCCGGGAGGCGACGCGGAACGCCATGCGGGGCGCGAAAACCCCGTGCGCCGATCTCCGGCAGGCGATCGACCTCGCATCCCGGCTGATCGGGTTTAACCACTGGCAGCCCCACAGCAGGCTCATCCCGGAACTCACGACGCAGAAGACGCTGTTTGATTTTTAGCACATTAAAGAGTATTATTCAACGGAGAAAACTCCAGATAGGGGTTAATCTGCGCGACTATGGACGAGAACATCTCGGAAATTATGTCTCAGGTTCCGCATCGATGGTAGCGGAACCAGGAGTAATCACTCCAGCCCCCGAATGAATCCTAATCCTCGCAAGTGGATCATGTATCCAATAAGGAGCCCCACGCCTGCCAAGACGAACCCAGCTTCCAAGTTCGCAAACCCTGCCGTCCCGATGAACCAGCCGAGATAACCCCAGATCGCAGTGAAGATAAATGCCGCCAAGATTGTGACTATAGGATATTTCCATATCAGGACCAGGCCGATCAGGGTGGCTGATCCCAGAAGTATTGAGTGGAAATACCACCCCATGAAAATGGCCAGCGCAATCAATTCTACGCCGACAATTCCGGAAACTTGGGCATTCTTAGAAACATGCGATAAGCCCGACCGGATATCCCCTCGCATATTGTTAGGTAGAGGAATAGGAAAATAAACTTACCTAAATGCGCCGATAGTGTCCAGAATAATCTGGATGAGGTTGTAGATCGGAAGGATCATGTAGCCGGTTAACTCACGCAAAGCCGCGAAGAACGCGAAGAATGGTAGATGGGTGTGTAATGCTCCTTCATGGCTTTGCATGGGCTGATGGTGAAGGGAAAGGTGATATATTCTATAGTGATCCCTGTCCGTTCTTCTGCCGGCCGTAGCGCTCGACGAGCGCTTCAAGGGTCTCGGCCTCGTCCACGCTCTTGTCCTCGCGCACCCGGACGAAACGCGGGAACCGGAGCGCGTAGCCGCTCCCGTAGTTAGGGCTCGTCTGGATCTCGGAGTAGCCCACCTCGAAGACCACCTCCGGCTCGAGGGTGACTTCCTTTCCGGAGCGGGCGATGACTTTGTCCTTGAAGAGGGCGTAGAGTTCGGCCAGCACCTCGTCCGTGATCCCGGTCGCAACCTTACCGACGGTGAGGAGCCGGCCCTGGTCCTGCACCGCGAGCAGGAACGAGCCGAACGTCCCGGCCCTCCGGCCCTCGCCCCACTCCGCCCCGACGACCACGAGGTCGAGCGTCTCGACGCCGGGTTTGACCTTCACCCAGAGGCGGCCCCGGACGCCGGGGGTGTAGGGCGAGCCGGGGACCTTCACCATCACGCCCTCGTGCCCGAGGTCGAGGGCTTCGGCGTAGATCGCCTCCGCCGCGGCCGCGTCGGTCGCGAGGAACTGCGGAGCGACGTGTGCACGGAGCACCGTATCGAGGGCTTTGCGCCGCTCTGCAAGGGGGCGATCCATCAGCGTCTCGCCGTCCAGGTAGAGGATATCGAAGACCCTCGGGACGAGTTCGATCTTCTCCATCATCGAGTCGATCTCGTGCTTGCGCCGGAACCGCCGGATGACGTACTGGAACGGCATGGGCTTCCCGTCGCGGACGGCGACCGCCTCCCCGTCCAGGATGACGTCGCGGTCGGTGGCCTCCAGGAGGAGCCGTGCGATGTCGGGGAGGCTCGCCGTGACGTCCTCCAGTTTCCGCGAGTAGATCCGGCAGACGCCGCCCACCTTGTGGAACTGGAATCGGCTCCCGTCGTACTTGTACTCGACCGCCACCTCGCCGTGATCCTCAACCTGGGCGGCGATGGTGCCCGCCTGCGCGAGCATCATCTTCACCGGCCGGAACGGTTCGATCGTCACGCGGGAGAGCGCGCCGGGGTCGCGCCGGGCAAGGAGGGCGACTTCCCCGAGATCGTTCATCGCCTGGTGGGCATGCTCGACCAGGCGGACGTCGACCTCGAACGCCTTCGCGACGGCGTCGCGGATGTTCCCCTCGCCCATCCCTATCCGGAGCTCCTCGAGCATCAATCGCGCGAGGTAGCGACCCTCGAGCGGGCGGGCGTTCCCAAAGAGCCCCTGCGCCACGCGGAGTTTCTCCCGCTGCGACCGCTGCCCCTCGGCGGCCGCCATCCGCTCGAACTCCCGGTAGACGTCGAGGAGGCCGAGTTCCTGGATGAAGAACGACGTCTGCTCCTTCTTTGCAAGGAGCCCCTCGACGGCAAGGCCCACGTCGCCGGTCGTGTTGATCGCCTCGCGGACGGTCTCCCGCTTCGTCCCGACGACGTAGGCCACGGCATCGTAGAGGAGGTTCGGGCCCACGCCGAGTTTTTTGGTGCTCCAGTCGGGAAAGACCCTGCCCATGATGAACCGGACGAAGATGGGGAGCTCCTCGTCGTCGAGCCGGGGAAGAACGGCGGCGGCCTGCTCGATCATATCGAGGCGTCCCGGGATTCCTTCGAGGTGCTCGCAGACGCGGGCGAACTCCAGAAACTGCATACCCATAATCTCCTGAAGTATTACCCGGCGTGGTCAATCAACCCTTCTGTTCTGCCGCGGCCGGTTCGGCACGATTGATGTGGGAGCACCGCCCACCTCTATCCATGAACCAGGACGAAGAAATCAAAGAGATGCTCCGCGACCTCCTCTGGCTCAACGCCCTGATAGCCACGGAGCTCATCCAGATCACCGAGAACACCTCCCAGATCCTCCGGAAGGCGGCTCCGCCGGAGTCCTGCATCGTGGAGCACGCGGCTCTCCGGAAGACGGCGCTCGAGATCGCGGACCGCTACAGGCCCGGCACGATGCTCCGGAAACACGTCGCGGAGCACCAGTAAAAAAAATGGCGCGATCGCCGTCAGGCTTCGATCGGCACCAGACCGGCATCCCTGACGACGAGGTCCGTCATCTGAACCGCCTCTTCCATCAGGTCGATCCCGGTGGTCGTGCCGTTCGCCGCATCGACGGTGCTCGCCGTCTCCCCGGGAGCCCCCATGCCGGGGACCGTGAAGCCGTAGCCCTCCGGCAGGACTACCTCGACGGTGTAGTTCCCCGGCAGGACGCCGCTGAAGATGTAGAGCCCTTCGCAGGCGTGGGCGAACGTCTCCGCCGTTGCAACCCGCTCCCCCGCGGCGTCGAGGAGGTGGACGGCGACGCCGCTCATGCCCCACTCGCCGGGACCCTGGACGCCGTTCGCGTCGGCGTCCAGAAAGATTGTTCCTCCGATCGTGCCGACGGTCTTCTCATATTCCGGCCCCGCCGGGGCTGCGGCGCTTGCGATCGAACCGAAGACGAACGCTGATACGATGACTGCTGCAAGAACGCTGATGAATTTCACTCGGTTCACCTCTTCTGCCCGGACGCCGTGACAGACGCTCCGGGCGTGTAACCCCGGCGATAAGGCCGCGATGCTTTTTCATATCATCTTTCGGCGGCCCGTGGGATCGGGATTTTTTCCGATCCGGTACCGGCCAGGGGGTTCGACTCACAATAGGCATTATAATATATTAATATTTTTATTGATCTCGGAGACATACCCTGGAAGCCCCGGGGGTTCGTTCGAACGATCCGTGCAAATTCCGCCACGAAAACAAAAAATATCCCGGCCTCCGCAACCTGGCGGATCGGGAGCAGGGATCCGTGACAATCGGAGAACCACAGAAGGAACGCACACTTCCTGTGCCGGACGCCGCCTTATCCATTCCGATCAATCGTCTTCGTCCCGGCCGTCGTCACCCCGGCCGCTCTCCGTCATCGCGTCCGGCTTTTTTCGGTCATCGTCGTCGTTCTTCACCGCCTCCCGGTCATCTTCGTCCTTTACCTCATTCCGGTCGTCGTTGCCGTCGTCTCTCACCTCATTCCGGTCGTCGCCGCTCTCCCGCACGGGTTCCCGTTCGCCGGCGGCATCGCCGTCATCGACGGTCTCGTTCCCCGGAACCTCCGGGCCATCGGTCACGCCCGGCCCGCCCTGCTCATCGTCCTCCTGCTCATCGTCCGTTCCGCCCCCGGCGGAGGCCTCATTCTCCGGCTCGCCGGGCGGAGTGGCCGGAGACGGGGCGAGGGAGAGGAACAGCCCCGCATCCCTGACGACCGCTTCCCCTCCGCCGACCGCAAACGGGCCGGTCGCCCCGGTCGAGGGGTCGGCGTGGCTGTCCGGGCCGGGACTCGTGAAGGCATAGCCGTCCGGCGCGGTGAACGCGACGGAGTACTCCCCGGGCGGAAGCGGGCCGAAGAGATACATGGAGAAGTGACTGTCATGGTGTCTGGTCCGGGTCGATGCCGCCACGTTCCCGTCCGCGTCCAGGAGGCGGACCCCGACGTCCGTCAGGCCGTAGGCCTCGTCCCGGACTCCGTCCCGGTCACCGTCGCTCCAGACCGTCCCGAGCACCCACCCGTAGGCCGCCGCCGGGGTCCCGGGCAGGAGATTCCCGACGAGTCCCGCATTCAGGGTCTGCCGGTCGACCCCGCCTTCGGCGAATATCACGTCCGTGTCGAGAGGGGCGGCGTGGTTGTCCAGGCCCGGGACGGTGCAGGAATACCCGTCCGGGAGAACGAACTCAACACCGGCATAGCCGACGGAGGGGATGGGTCCGAACCGGTATGACCCGTCCGGGCCGGTGGCGGTATAGTCGAGCATGGTTCGCTGGCCGATCAGCCGCACGCTGATCTCGGGGATACCCGGCTCGCCGGGATCGCGGGCGCCGTCGCCGTTCAGGTCGAACCAGACCGTCCCCGAGAGCGATTCGTTTCCGGCGCCGCCGGTCTGGTTATTATCGTCGTCATTGTCATCGTCGTCGTCGTCATCGTTGCCGGCCGGCGTCACGGTCGGGGACGGCGCGGCCGTCACCGTCGGCGTGGCTGTGGGCGCCGTCGTCCCGGTGGGCCCGGGTGTCGTGACCCCCGTCGGAGCCCCGGTAGGGGACGGCGGTGCGGTCCCCGTCGGAACCGCCGTCGCTCCACCCTGGCCCGTCGAAACCGGTGACGGGGCGGCCGTCACCGTTGCGGCCGGCACCGGTGGTTTCTGGGAAATTATCGGGGCTTTCTGGGGTTTGGCAGGTGCCGCCGTGGGCGCGGGCGTCGGGGTAGCAGTCGGTGTCGGTGTCGGCGTGGGCTCCGGCCCCAGTTTCACCACCCAGGCATCCATGTTCGCCGCCCCTCCGCTCTCCGTGGCGTTGAACGTCCCTGCAAAGACGAACTCACCCGGTGCGGACTCGATGAGCGAGGCGGCCGCATCACCGGGGTTTACACCGCCGAACGTCCTGCTCCACGCCACCGCTCCGTCGGCGTCGGTCGCGACCAGCCAGGCGTCGGTATCGGCCACCCCGGGGTAAGCCGTCTCCCCGGCAAAGAGGTAGCCGCCGTCCGAGACCTCGACGGCGGCCGCCGCCGTCTCGTTCACGCCGAAGTCGCCGTAGATCCAGTTCCAGAGGATATCCCCATCAGGCGTGAGTTTGATGAGGAGGGCGTCGGTATCGGCCGTCGTGTTGTCGGGCCGTTCCGTAAACGTGCCGGCGACGAGCAGGTTGCCGTCGGAGGTGTTGATCACCGCCCGGCCGGCATCGTCGTCGGGGCTGCCGAACGTCCGGTTCCAGACCTCCGTACCCGACCCGTTCAGCCGGGCCACCCAGACGTCGGCCATGCCCGCTCCCGAAGACCCGGTGGTGCCGGCAACGACGAAGTCCCCGCCGGGGATCCGGGTGACGGCGTTCGCGGCATTCTCCCCGGCTCCACCGAACGTCCGGTTCCAGACCTCCGTACCCGTCTCGTTCACCCTGACCACCCAGGCCGAGGACTCGTTCCCCTCCCGCAGTGCGGTTGAGCCGACGAAGACGTAGCCACCGTCTTCGGCCTCGACAACCGCGTTTGCCGAGGCGTTGACGTTCGGGCCGCCGTAGGTCCGGTTCCAGGCCTCGCCGCCGGAAGGGTCCATCATCACGAGCCAGGCATCGGTGTCGGCCTCCGTCCCGTTCGTGACGAGGGTGAGGTTCCCGGCGAGAAGGAGGTTGCCCCCACTGGTCCGGATGATGGAGTGCGCAGCGTCGCCCTCCTCCCCGCCATACGTTCTGTTCCACTCCTCGCCGCCGTCCGGCACGAGCCGGATCACCCAGGCGTCCGTCTTTGCGCCGGGCGACGCCGTCTCCCCGGCAAGGACGAATCCGGTTCCGCCGGGGTCGGGGACGACTGCGTGTGCCGCGTCGTAAGCATCGGGTCCTCCGTACGTCCGGTTCCAGATAACTGCAGGATCCCCTGCCTGTGCTCCCGCGGCCGTAACGAGCGCGAGTGCCGACAGTAGAACGATCCAGAAACAGGTGCCGCGTCGCATCATGTACCTCTCCTCGTCTCCACCCCGGGAACAGGCCTGCGTTCCGTGCCGGAGACAACCCGACATGGTTCGTTCGTCGAAAGCCGGGCATCCGGCAGAGCCTTCGGATCTCACGCCGCCGCGGGGCCTGCACTTCAATAGCCCAATTATTATAATAATCTTATTCCAAAATACGGCCGGATGCTCCCGGGCACCCGGTCCGGAGCATGACCACGCTCCACAACCATCAATACGCTTATGAACAAATCCTGATAGGAGACCCGTATGAAACTCTTGCTTGCGATTGCCCCTGAACGGTTCAGGGACGAGGAACTGGAGATCCCGAAACGGACCTTCGAGGAGGGGGGGATCGGCGTCGATCTCGCCTCTACTGTCGCCGGCACGTGCACGGGGATGCTGGGATGCACCGCGGAGGCGGCCATGACGTTTGAGGACGTGGATCCCGGCGACTACGCCGGGATCGTGGTCGTGGGCGGAAGCGGCTCGGAGGAGCACCTCTGGGGAAGCGAAAGGCTCCGGAACCTTGTCCGGTCGTTCTTCGAGCAGGGCAAGGTCGTCGCCGCCATCTGCCTCGCACCGGTCGTGCTGGCACGGGCGGGCGTCCTCGCCGGACGGCAGGCGACGGTATACCCGAGCCCGGCGGCGGTATCCGAGATGAAGAAGGCAGGAGCGAACCTCCTCGAAATCCCCGTCGTCGCCGATATGCAGGTCGTGACCGCCAACGGCCCCGAAGCTGCCGCACAGTTTGCCGACACCATCATCACGAAACTGGAATGCTGAACGAGACACACGCCGGCGGCGTGAACCCGGCGGACTGCACCCTGGTGATCCCCGCATACAACGAAGAGCGGCGGATCCGGTCACTCCTCGAGGACGTCTCGGGCTTTCGAGGCCATCTCGTCTTCGTCTGCGACGGAACCGATGCCACTCCCGCGATCATCGGTGCGTTTGCGGGCGCTCACCCGTCGCTCTCCATCCGGTGCCTGACGTTTCCGGCCCGGCTCGGGAAAGGCGGAGGCGTCGTTGCCGGGATGGAGGCGGCGGCGACGCCCTTGGTCGGCTACATGGACGCAGACGGCTCGACCGCGCTATCCGAGATGGAGCGGCTCTTCGATCGCCTCGCAACCGCCGACGGCGCCATCGGCTCGCGCTGGGTTTCGGGCTCGGTCCTCCCCGTGCGGCAGGGGTTCCGGCGCCGGGTCGAGAGCCGTCTCTTCAACCTGATGGTCAGGGCGCTCTTCGGGCTCGAATACCGGGACACCCAGTGCGGGGCGAAGGTCTTCCGGAAAGAAGCTCTTGAAACGGTTCTCTCGTCCATCCGGTCAACCGGGTTCGAGTTCGACGTCGAACTCCTCTGGCGGCTGCGGCGGAACGGCTACCGGGTGGAAGAGGTCCCGATCACCTGGGAGAACCGGGACGAGTCGAAGGTGATGACATCGGACGCGAAGGCGATGCTGATGGGGATGCTCCGGCTCCGGTTCGGGTGAAGGGATCTCCCGACGGAACTGTCGTAACCTGAACTCCGGACGTCCCGTCCGTCGTTCCTGGCGGGACATGCATCGCCTTCGAAGCCTGATGGCTTCGCAATCTCCGTTCGGCCGCGATCGCGGCCGAACATCGCCGCTCGAAAACGCTTCGCGTTTTCTCATGCTCCGCCTGCCCCTAGCGGGGCACGCATCGCAACCGGAACAAACCACCGCTCTTTAAGCCTTTCCGGGCAAACGGGTAGTTACAGGAGCGCTGATCGGGGTGTTTGAGAAGACAGTATTCGTGGAGGAGATCAACGGGGGCGTCCAGGTCGACGCGCCTTTCGTGGTGGATGCTGCGGAACTCCGCGAGAAGCGGGGCGGCAAGTATATCCAGCTCGCCATCTCCGATAAGACCGGTCGAGGAGCCTGCAAGGTCTGGGGAACGCCGGATCACAGCGTGGAGCAGATCGAAGCGTTCTGCCGCGCGATCCGGCCCGGCGAGATCTACCGCATCCAGGGCTACGCGAAGATCTTCAACGGCACCTGCGAGGTCAACGTGAACGACGGGATCACCTGCCTCGCCGACCCGGTGCCGCAGGAGAGGTTCGAGCCGTCCCTGTTCGTGTATGCCCCCGTCGATATCGAGAGCGTCCGGTTGGGGCTCGCCCGTATGGCCGCGAAGATCGAGGAACCCGGCATATCCTCTCTCGTCTCAACGGTCATGAACGACGCCCCGGATTTCCTCGACGCTCCGGCGGCCAAATACCACCATCATGCCTACATCGGCGGCCTTGCGGAGCACACCCTCGAGACCGCGGAGATTGCGCTCTCTCTTTCGAGCACCGTCAGCCGGACGGAGATGGATACCGACGTCCTCCTCGCCGGAGCGCTCCTCCACGATGTCGGGAAAGCGTCCTGCTTCTGCCGCCGGGGGTTCTCGTTCGTCGCGCTCCCGGAATACACCCTCGTCGGGCACACGGCGATCGGGGCGGCGGCGCTCATGAAGCATTCCGCCGGTGTCGACCCTGCACGGTTCGGCCACATCCTCCATATCCTGATGTCGCACCACGGCCCCCACGGGGATGTCCTGCCCCGGACACCCGAAGCCTGGGCGGTTCACTTCGCCGACAACGCCAGCGCCTTTCTCCGGGAAGTCTCGGACGACGCCGCGGACCTTGCGCCGGGAGAGGGACGGCAGGGAACGCGGAGCGGGAAGGCGGTCTACCGGTTCTGACCGTGGCAGGGGCGCACCCGGGCGTAAACCACATAGTGCTATATCAAAAAAGCCAATAATTCTTGCCCCGTTTCAGGAATTCTCTATTATTCTTTGAGTATAAGCCCTTTACGATCCGAACCGGGACGCCCGCCGGCAAAAAATGGTTACGATTCCTTCAGGTACGCCTCGGGGTCGCGCTCGAAGAGCTTCTTGCATCCCGGGGCGCAGAAGTAGTAGGTCCTGCCCCGGTACTCGGCGGTGTACTTCGCATTCGCCTCATCGACGTCCATCTTGCATACCGGATCAACTGCCACGTGCATCAGCCTCCGACAGCGTCCCTCTCTTCGCCGGAGGTATATAAGCCTTGAGCAGCAGGGAGAGCGAGACGACCGTCACCGACGAGAGCGCCATCGCGAGCGCCGCAAGTTCCGGCCGGAAGGTGATGCCGAAGAAGGGGTAGAGTACCCCCGCGGCGAGGGGGATGAGGGCGGAGTTGTAGGCGAACGCCCAGAAGAGGTTCTGCTTGATCCGGCTCATCACCTTCCGGGAGAGTTCGACGGCCGCGACGACGTCGATCAGGTCGTCGCGGATGAGAACGACATCCCCGCTCTCGATGGCGACGTCGGTCCCGCTCCCTATGGCGATCCCGACGTCCGCCTGCGCGAGCGCCGGGGCGTCGTTGATCCCGTCGCCCACGAAGGCCACGACCTCGCCCCGGCCCTGAAGAGCCCGGACCTCCTCGGCCTTCTCCTGCGGCAGCACCCCGGCGCGGACGTCCTCGATCCCGACCTCCCGCGCGATGGCGTTCGCCGTCCGCTCGTTGTCGCCGGTGATCATCGTGACGGCAAGGCCCATACGTTTCAGTTCCGCAACGGCACGCTTCGTCGTCGGCTTGAGGGTGTCTGCGATGGCGAGGATGCCCGCGAGGTCACTCCCGGCGGCGACCAGGACCGCGGTCTTCCCCTCGTCCTGGAGGGCGGCAATCCGGCGTTCCGCCCCCTCCGGGATGGTGACGCCGTGCTCCTCGAGGAACGGCCGGTTCCCGATAAACACCTCCGTACCCTCCACCACGGCGCTGACCCCCCGGCCGCCGAAGGTGGTGAACCGTTCCGAAGCCGGGACGGTGACCCCCGCACTCTCCGCCCGCCGGACGACCGCCTCCGCGAGCGGGTGCTGCGAGTTGTGCTCGACCGCCGCGGCGACCGCAAGCAGCCGCTCCTCCGGCACCGCGAGCGTGACGACGTCGGTGACGTCCGGTTTCCCCCGGGTGAGCGTCCCGGTCTTGTCGAAGACGATCGCGGTCAGTTTTTCGGAGACCTCAAGCGCCTCGCCGTTTCTTATCAGCACCCCGAGTTCGGCGCCGCGGCCGATCCCGACGGTCACGGCGGTCGGGGTGGCGAGACCCAGCGCACAGGGGCAGGCGACGACCAGGACGGAGATCAGCACCGTGAGCGCAAAGAGGAGCGGGGCGCCGAGCCCGAAGTACCAGACCAGGAAAGCGGCGGTTGCAATCGCGAGCACGGCCGGGATGAAGTAGGAGACCGCGACGTCCGCGATCCGCTCCACCGGGGGTTTCGAGCCCTGGGCGTCCCTGACGAGCCTGATGATCTGCGAGAGCACCATGTCCTTCCCGATCTTCTCGGCACGGATCCGGAGGACGCCGTTTACGTTCAGGGTGCCGCCCACGACCTCGTCGCCCTCCTTCTTATCGGCCGGGATGGGCTCGCCGGTGATCATCGACTCGTCCACCGAACTCTCGCCGCCGACGACCGTCCCGTCCACCGGCACCTTCTCCCCCGGCCGGATCAGGATGACGTCGCCGACGACCACGGCCTCGACCGGGACCTCGACCTCCTTGCCGTCCCGGATCACCGTCGCGGTCCGGGGCCGCAGGCCGACGAGTTTCTTGATGGCCTCGGACGTCCGCCCCTTCGCCCGGGCTTCGAGGTACCTCCCGAGCGTCAGGAACGCCGCGAGCATCACCGCGGTCTCGTAGAAGTTGAAGTCCGGGGTGAGGACGATCTGAAACGTCCCGAGAAGGCTTGCGCCGTAGGCGACGCCGATCCCCATCGCATACATGACGTCCATCGTCAGCGCCCGGTTCCGGAGCGCGGCCGCCGCGGCCCTGAAGATGGGGGCGCTGACGTAGAGAAAGACCGGCAGGGTGACGGCCAGCATGACGAGGTTGACCGAAACCGGGAGGGCGGCCGCCCCCGGCATCCCGAAGAGCATGTAGAGGAAGAGCGGGATGCTCACCGCGAACCCGACGGTAAACCGCCGGAACTTGTCCCGGAGGTCTTCCTCGCGCATCCGGGCCTCGACGTCCTCGGGGATCTCCTCCTCGAGCCCCAGGTACTGGTAACCGGCATCCTCGACGGCGGCCCGGATATCCGCGATCGTGACGAGTGCGGGGTTGTAAACGATATGTGCGTTCTCGCTTGCGAGGTTGACACGGGTTTCGTAGACCCCGTCGAGATCCGCGAGCGAGGCCTCGATCACCTGCGCGCAGCTCGCGCAGACCATCCCCCCGATCCTGACGGTGGCCTCGTTCCTCACGACCTCGTAGCCGGCGTCCGAGACCGTCCACTCAAGGTCGGCAAGGGTTGCCCTCGCCGGGTCGTACTCGACGGTAGCGGTCTCGCTTGCGAGGTTGACCCGGGCGTCGTAGACAGCGTCCCTGCCCTTGAGAGCGTGTTCCACGTTGAGAGCACAGGACGCGCAGTGCATCCCGGTGATCTTCAGTTCCGCTCTTCTCTTCTCCTCCGGCATGATACTCTCCTCGCTGTGCGCAGATAAAATACCTGCACCCACCTGTCCGTGGTCCCGCACCCCCCTCCCTGGAGGAGCCGGATCGCCGTTACGGCACGTGACGATTTTTATACACAATATTATTATACTCATGACCGATTATATCGCCCCGTCATGAGGTGATTGTGGTGCAGAGAAGGGATATTCCAGCAGGGGAGAAGCAGTACGATGTCGAGCATCTGGCATCGAGACAGGACGTCGACGGCCTGATCGAGGCGCTGCAGAGCGGCGATCCGACCACCCGCCGGAGTGCCGCACTCGGCCTCGGGGCGCTCGGGGAATGGCGGGGGGTGGACCCCCTCATCCGGGCGCTCACCGACCCGGTGCAGGACGTCCGGGAGGGGGCGGCGAACGCGCTCGTCCTCGTCGGAACACCGGCGGTCGAACCGCTGCTCGACCTCCTCGATCGCCCCGGTGCTGCGGCCGGGTACGGGCTTGCGCGGGGAGCACCCGGGGAAGGGCTGACGCAGGTCGATCTCCTCGGGGGGCCCGAAGGCATGCCGGCCACGAAGAGGACTCTCCGGCACAGGGGAGGCATCAGGCAGCACGACGCGTTCGGCGGTCCGGAAGACATCAGAAGAGCGGGAGGCGGAAGGGCTCGCGACGAGGAGGAAGGGCTCGCCCAGCACGATGCGTTCGGCGGCCCGGAGGATATCAGGAGAGCGGGGGCCGGAAGGGCCGTCGAAGGAGAGGAGGAGATCACCCAGCACGACCTCCTCGGCGGCCCGGGGGACGTCGGGACGGAGAAGAGCCTCCGGCACCCCGAAATCGCGCAGCACGACCTGTTCGGCGGCCCGGAGGATGCAGAGGCGCACAAGGCCCTCTTCCCCGGAGCGAGAAGGGCCGGCGTCGTGCCGGAAAGCGCCGTCCCCGACGCGGGGCTCCGCCGGGCTTACGCCGCCGTCATCCTCGGCGAGATCGCCGACCCGCGGGCGGAAGGCGCACTCGGTCGGTCACTCTCCGACACCGATCCCGCCGTCCGGAGGGCGGCCGAGGACGGGATGACGCGGTTCCGGCAGAAGCGCGGGATGGCCACGTCCGTCCCGCCGACGTCACGGTGACGAAGCGGAGGTGAAAGTGTTGGAGCAAGAAGACGTCGAGAGGCGGTTCAATATCGACCTGATGAGAGCGGAGAAGGATGTCGACGGCCTGATCGGGGCGCTGAACAGCACCGACGGCCTGACCCGCCAGCGGGCCGCCCTGGCGCTCGGGGACGTCGGCGGCGCCGAAGCGATCGGGCCGCTCGTCCGGGCGCTCGGCGATCCGCTGACGGCGGTTCGGGAGGCGGCGGCGGACTCGCTCACGCTGCTCGGGACGCCGGCGGTCGGGCCGCTGGTCGAACTCCTCGAGAAACCGGAGGCGGCGAAGTACGGGGAGGCGCCGGGCGCCGGCGAAGCGCCGACCGTGACCGGGCCGGGCGGCCGGACCTGGGAAGTCGAGACGCAAGGAGACCTCCGGCGAGTCTATGCGGCTGCCATCCTCGGCGAGATCGGCGATCCCGCCGCGTTAGAACCCCTCGTCCGGGCGCTTCGGGACGAAAACGACGACCTCCGGTGCCAGGCAGCGGGAGCCATAGCTAAGTTCGGCGACAGAGCGACGGAGCCGCTTCGCCGGATGCTTGCCGACCCGGACCCGGACGTCAGGATCTTCGCGGCCGGCGTCCTCGGGGATACCGGGGATGCCTCGGCGGTCGAGCCCCTGATCGGTGCTCTTCACGACGGAACCGACGACGTCCGGGGCGCAGCGGCGGGCGCCCTCATCCGGATGGGCGATGCCGCGGTCGAGCCCCTCGTCGCGGCGACGAAGGATGCCGACCGGAACGTCAGGCTCTACACGGCGGGTGCGCTCAAGTACATCGGCGACCTGCGGGCGATCGACGCGCTCCGGAACCTCACCCTGGACGAGGATGCGGACGTGCGGAGCGTTGCCGAGGACGCGATCGATACGATCCAGATGGTCCGCAGAGAGGCCGCCCCGGAGCCGTCGCCGCCGACGTCGCGGTAACCGATCTTACTTTTTTGCCCGGAGTTCGAGCACCAACGGCCGAAACAAGGAGAGTGTTCAAAAAAGGTGGGTATTCTGTCGCGGCGCGAAGTCAGTCGTATTTTCGGAAGAGCGCCGGGTTCTGCCTCCTGATCCACCAGCGCCGGATCAGGTATCCGCCGCCGGCGAGCACCAGGATCACCCCGGCGACAAGGGCGACGGTCCCGAGCGGGAACTCGGGCGCCGGCTCACCGGCCGGCGCGGCCGCGGTCTGCGTCACGGTGGGCTCTGCTGCCGCCCGTGACGTCGTCGTCGCTGCTGTCGGCGTCGTCTGTGCCGCTGTCGGGGTCGTCACGACCTCCTCGCCTCGCTCGACCCCGCTGATCGCAAAGAGCGAGAACCCGGGGGTCGTCGCCGTGAAGGTGACCGTCGTCCCGGTGACGCTCTCGATCGTCGTCGGGAGCGCCTCCCATGCCGTGCCGTTGTAGTGGTAGAGCACGATCTCTTCGGGGGTGAATCCATGCTCCTCGAGCCACGCGGCCGGGACGGTGAAGGTGATGTTCGCCCCGGTAATGGTCTCGAACCGTGCCGGCACCAGGTCGATGTACTGGTACGGGGTTCCCGGCGCCGGGGGAATGCCGGCTCCCGGGGAGGACTGCTTCCACCCGGTGACGATCAACATCTCAAGCCCGGTTCCGGTGACGTTGACCCTGCTCACGACAGAGTCGCCGCCCACGTTGTATCCGTCCGGCCCGCCCGTCGAGCCGCCGCCACCGCCGCCGGAGGACGGCCGGCGGGTCGGGGTCGGGGTGGGGGAGGCCGTGACCGTGATGTACCCGGTGCTCTGCGCAATGTCGCTCCCGCCGGCGTTGTATACCTGCAGTGCCACCGAGTAGGTGCCCGGGGCGGTATAGGTGTGCGTGGGGTTCTCTGCCGTCGATCCTGCAGGCTGGAGCCGCCACACGTCGTTGAAAACGGCGGTACCGTTAAATCCGCCCATGAGGACGATGCTCCCGTCCGACGCCGCGACGCTGGCGAACATGCTTCTTGCCGGCCACCCGGTATCCGGCAGCTCTGTCCACGTTGCTCCGCCGTCGGTCGAACGCCACGCATCGTTCTTCCAGACGCCGTCGTGACCGCCCGTGAGCACGATGCTCCCGTCCGGCAGCGCGACGGCGGTGTGATACCGCCTCCCCGTCCAGTCGGCGCTATCGGTCACCTGCGTCCATGTTGCTCCGCCGTCGGCCGACCGCCAGGCGTCATTTTTCCAGGTGCTTTCGTCGTCACCGCCCGTGAGGAGGATGCTTCCGTCCGGCAGCGCAACACTGGTATGCAGGGCTCTTGCCGTCCACCCGGCGTGCTCGGTCTGCCGCGTCCACGTCGTGCCGCCATCGGTCGATCGCCAGGTGTCGTTCAACGGATCTTCTTCATCGTCCAGACCGCCCATGACTACGATGCTCCCGTCCGGCATCGCAACGCTGTCATGCTGGAATCTTTCCGGCCATGCGGCATCGCCGGTCTGCTCCGTCCACGCTCCGCCGTAGGTTTCGTCGCCGAAGAACCACGCCCACCCGGTCGGGCCGCCGGTCGAGGCGTCGGTGAAGGAGACGGTCAGGGGTGCGGTGCCGGACGTCAGGGTGCCGCTGAAGGCTGCTTCCGGCGGGGGAGGGGTGACCGTAATGTAACCGGACCTGGTTTCCGTGTCCGATCCATCCGCGTTGGTGGCCGTCAGGCTGACCGTGTAGGTCCCGGCGGAGGAATAGACGTGCACGGGGTTCCGGTCAGTCGAGGTCCCGCCGTCGCCGAAATCCCAGTACCATGAGCTCGGCCATCCCGCTGAAGTATCGGTGAACTGCACCTCAAGGGGCGCCGAGCCGGTGGTCGGCGTGCCGCTGAACGCCGCCGTCGGGGGCATCGGTCCGACAGCGCTCGCGGTGCCGACAAGCAGCAGGACTGCAGCGATCAGGCATAGTGCCGTCGTAGAAAAGTTAACGGAAAGTTTCGGCATAAAGGGTTTAGTAAATTACTAAACGATAAGCATTCTGGTTTTGTGTTGCGCATTGGGCGGCATTAAGGCTTCGGATCCGCATATGGGCGTCGGAAATCTCCGATAGCCGTACAATCGTGTGTCTTTTCCGCACAGGATCGGGCTCGGAAAATGGGGTGTTCCGCTCCCTCTCATGGCATCAGTCGTAGTCCTTGAAGAGCGCCGGGTTCTGCCGCCGTATCCACTTGCGGCGGGCCCGGTGGATAAGCGCGATCATCCCGAACGGGAAACCGTGAGCCGGCGGGAGGGGAGGTATATTTTCGAAAAACCCGTGCCGCTAAAAAAAAGAGTATCTCTATCCCCTTCTCCTCACCCGCACCGATTCCGCGTGGGCGTGGAGCCCCTCCGCGTCGGCGATCGTCTCCACCACGTCGCCGATCGCTTCGAGCCCTTCCCGCGTGATCACCTGCACCGTCGAGCGCCGGCAGAAGTGGTTCACATCGAGGCCGGAGTAGAGGCTGGCGTAGCCCGCCGTCGGGAGGACGTGGTTTGTCCCCGATGCGTAGTCGCCGCAGGCAACCGCCGCGTAGGGGCCGACGAAGATCGACCCGGCGCTCCGGATGCGGTTGAGGACGGCGAGCGGGTCGGCCACCTGAACCGAGAGGTGCTCGGGAGCGATCCCGTCGACGGTCGCGACCGCTTCGTCGAGGTCGGCGGCGACGATGTAGCCGGAGTGCTCAAGCGCCTTTGCCACGATCTCGCGGCGTTTCGCCTCCCCGGCCATCCGCTTCACCTCGGCCCCGACCGCATCGGCGACGGCCGCATCGGTCGCGACAAGGACGCAGGCGGCGTTCGGGTCGTGCTCGGCCTGGGCGAGGATATCGGCCGCGACGAAGGTCGGGTTCGCCGTGCCGTCTGCGAGGATCGCGATCTCGCTCGGGCCTGCGGGGAAGTCGATCTCGGCCTCGTCGCGGAGAAGCATCTTCGCCGCGGTGACGTAGACGTTCCCCGGGCCGACGATCTTCTCCACCCGCGGGATTGACTCCGTCCCGATCGCCATCGCCGCGATCGCCTGGGCGCCGCCGACCCGGTAGACCTCGTCGACACCGGCGATGTCGAGCGCGACGAGGGTGATCGGGTTGATTGGCGGCGGGGTGCAGCAGCAGATCTCCGCGACCCCCGCGACCTTCGCCGGGATCGTGCACATCAGCGCCGTCGAGGGGTAGGCCGCCCGCCCGCCGGGGACGTAGGCGCCGATCCGGGAGAGCGGGGTCGTCTTGACGCCGAGGGTGATCCCGGGCTCCATCTCCTGCAGCCAGAGGTCGCGCCCGCGCTGCAGTTCGTGGAACCGGCTGATCCGCTCTTCCGCCTCCACGAGGCTCGCGACCAGTTCTGCGTCCACCTCGTCGTAAGCCGCCTCCAGTTCCTCACCGGTGACGGCGATCTCCGCAAGATCGATCCCGTCGAACTTCTTTGTCAGGTCGAGCAGGGCGGTGTCGCCCTCCGCCCGCACCTTCCCGATGATCTCGGAGACCGGCCCTCTCACCCGGTCGATGTCCGACCGCCGCCCGGCGATCCAGGTCTCGATATCCAGCGCCTGCCACATGAGGAAAAGAATCGGCGGGCGGGAGCGTTAAGGTTTCGACCCCACCATCGTCCGGTGAGTCTCGCCCTGACAATCAGGTTTAATTAACAACCTGGCCGGGATAAATATATATTCCCGGAGCTCGTCAGAACGCGCTGCAATGAAGATAAATGCGACTCATCTGGCGGCAGGCATCATCACGATCCTGCTCATCCTCGCCCTCTGTGCCGGGTGCACGAGTCCGGCGCCGGGCGGAAACGAGACGCCGGCCGGCACGGCGACGACCGCTCCCGCCGGCGGGGGAAACGTCCTGCGGATAGCCACCACGACGAGCCTGGAGAACACCGGGCTGCTCGCGGAACTCGAACGGGTCTACGAGGAGGAAACCGGTATGGACCTCCAGTTCATCGCCCAGGGCACCGGACAGTCGATCGACTCCGGCAGGCGCGGCGACGTCGACCTGGTGCTCGTCCACGCCCCGGACCTTGAGCAGCAGTTCATCGACGACGGCTTCGGGATCAACCCGCGGTGCATCGCCTACAACTACTACATCATCGTCGGGCCCGAGTCCGACCCGGCGGGGATCGCGAACATGACCCCGGTGGAGGCCTTCCGGACGATCTACGCGGCCGGCACGAATGAGACGGCGGGTGTCGCCTTCGTCTCCCGTGGCGACAACTCCGGGACACACACCCAGGAGCAGGTGCTCTGGGAGCAGGCGGGCTACGATTACGATACCGAGATCCTGGACGCCGGGGCCTGGTACGTCGAGGCCGGCAAAGGCATGGGCGACACCCTGATCCTCGCAAACGAGCAGCAGGCATACACGCTCTCCGATGAGGGGACCTATCTTTCGTTTGCCGACCGACTCGACCTTGCACCGGTCGTCGCCGAGGGGGCGGAACTGCTGAACCGCTACAGCGCGATCGCCGTCAACCCCGCACAACACCCCGGCGTGAACGCAGAGGGGGCCGCGGACTTCATCAACTGGCTCACCACGAACGAGACGAAACAGATGATCGGTGAGTTCGGCGCCGAAGAGTTCGGCAAGCCGCTCTTCACGCCCCTCTACGCTCCCGAGTGTACCGAACCGCCGTTCAACTGCACCTGCACCGGAGAGGTGGCCGGATAAGCGGCATCAGGGACGGATGGCAGCCGCGGACCAAGGTGAATAACGGCATGACGGGGGTTGAGGGAGCGTGGTGAACGGGAACCCGATCATCGAGGGGTTCGTCGAGGCCATCGAGCTCATCATCACCCTCGACCCGCAGGTGGTGGAGATCACCATCCGCTCGCTCTACGTCTCCCTCACCGCCACCTTCTTTGCCGCACTGATCGCCCTGCCGCTCGGGGCGCTCATATACTTCTACGAGTTCCGGGGCAAGCACGCGGTCGTCTCCACGCTGCAGACGCTGTATGCGCTCCCCACGGTCATCGTGGGCCTGATCGTGTTCCTGCTCCTCTCCAACGTCGGGCCTTTCGGGTTTCTTCGTTTCCTCTACACCCCCGGCGGCATGATCGCCGCCCAGACCGTCCTCATCATCCCGCTCCTGATGGGGCTGACGGTCTCGGCGCTCTCCGGGATCGACCGGGACAAGCGCTACACGATCACTGCGCTCGGCGCGAGCAGGCTCCAGACGGTCATGACCATCATCGCGGAGGCCCGGTTCGCGGTCATGTCCGGCGTCCTCCTGGGCTTCGGGCGGGCGATCGCCGAGGTCGGGACGGTGATGATCGTCGGCGGCAACATCCGGGGCGCCACCCGCGTCCTCACCACCGCGATCGCGCTCAACACCTCGATGGCAAACTATTCCCTCTCGATTGCACTCGGGATCATCCTCCTTGCGGTGGCGCTCGGGGTGAACATAGCCCTCTCCCTGGTGCAGCGGCGGTGATACCATGACGATCATCGAAGCACACAACATCAGAAAATCCTACGGCAGCCTTGAAGTCCTGCACGACGTCGACCTCTTGGTCGAAGAAGGCGAGATCCTCGGACTCATCGGCCCGAGCGGGTCGGGGAAGAGCACGCTTCTGCGGCTCCTCGACCTGATCGAGCCCGCGAACGCCGGGGAACTCTCGGTCTTCGGGATCGACACGGTCACGGATCGCGGCACCTGGCTCGACCTCCGCCGCCGGATGGGAATGCTCTTTCAACGGCCGGTCGTCTTCAACGCATCCGTCTACGACAACGTCGCGATGGGGATGCGCTACCGCGGCGCCCCGCGTGACGAGATCGAGCGGAAGGTGAAGGAAGCCCTCGAAGCCGTCGGGCTCTCCCGTTACATCAAAAGCCGGGCGCTCGATCTCTCCGGCGGCGAGCAGCAGCGGGTGGCACTCTCACGGGTGCTCGTGACCGACCCCGAGATCCTCTTCCTGGACGAGCCGACGGCGAACCTGGACCCGACATCCACCGCCACTATCGAGGAGATCGTGACACGGCTGAACCGCGAGGCAGGAACGACCGTCCTCATAAGCACCCACGATCTGGCGCAGGGGCAGCGTCTCGCCCACCGGGTCGGGGTGATGATCGAGGGCACGATCGCCCAGACCGGGCCTTCCCGGGAGATATTCCGCGAGCCGAAGAGCCAGAGGATCGCCCGGTTCGTGGGCGTCCAGAACATCGTCCCCGGCCGGGTCGTGGCGCAACGAGAGGGGCTCACCGTGGTGGAGGCGCAAGGCAAGGAGATCTTCTCGGCGACTTCCCCGCCCGCCGACGAAGTCGAGATGATCGTCCGGGGCGAAGACATCTCCCTGCACCGGAGGAAGCCCGGCTACGAGGAGGCGGAGAACCTCTTCCCCGCCACGGTCACCGCCATCGAGCCCACGGCCCCGTTCGTGAATGTTGCGGTGCATTGCGAGTGCGATCTCGTCGCACTGGTGACCGCGAGGAGGGCGGAGACCCTCGGCCTCGAGATCGGCATGGAGGTCTGGGTCTCCCTCCAGGCGAAGGCGGTCCACCTTATCCCGCAGGCGGGGCGCTGAGCCGGTATTGCCGGCCACATCTCCGGCCCCCGCCCCGACCGGCAGCACCGGGTAAACCAATTTGAGTTAACTCGCGCCTGAATGAATATATTTAACTGTGCACCTCCCGCAAAACTTCTTTCATGAAATCAACCCGACTGTATGCGTTTATCTGTCTCATCGTCGCTGCCGCGGTCATGATCTGCGGCTGCACGGGGACAACGAACACCGATTCGACGCCCGGTGCAGGCAGCCAGACCACGACCCCCACGGCGACGGCAACCGCCGCCGGAGAAGTCCAGGTGAAGGTCTTCCATGCCGGCAGCCTGACCGGGCCGTTTGAGAAGGTGAAGGCAGAGTTCGAAGCCGATCACCCCGGCGTCACCGTGCTCCTCGAGCCCGCCGGCAGTGTCGATTGCATCAAGAAGATCACCGAGAACGGCAAGCCCGCCGACGTCCTCGCCTCCGCCGACTACTACCTCATCCCTGAGATGATGATCCCGGAGCACGCCGACTGGTACCTCACGTTCGCGAAGAACCGGATGGTCCTTACCTACTCAAACGACAGCAAGTACGCCGGCGAGATCACCGCCGAGAACTGGTACGAGATCCTCGACCGCGACGGCGTCCGATGGGGCTTCTCCGACCCGAACTCCGACCCCTGCGGCTACCGCACCCCGATGGTGATCCAGCTCGCCGAGGCCTACTATGAAAACGACCAGATCTTCGAGACTCTTGTCAGCGAGCACAGCAACATTACCGTC
Organism: Methanoculleus sediminis; assembly: GCF_001017125.1. Lineage (GTDB taxonomy): Archaea > Halobacteriota > Methanomicrobia > Methanomicrobiales > Methanoculleaceae > Methanoculleus > Methanoculleus sediminis. The sequence continues at coordinate 204,913 of NZ_JXOJ01000002.1, forward strand.
ACCGAGGCAGACGGCGTCTACACGATCCACGCCGCCGACCCGAAGCCCGACAGCACCACCCTGACGATCCGCCCAAAAAGCGTCGAACTCGTCCAGATGGTCCAGTCCGGCGGACTTGACTACGCCTGGGAGTACAGGAGCGTTGCCGTCCAGCACGACCTCGAGTTCATCGAGCTCCCCGAGGAGATCGACCTCTCGTCGATAGACTTCGCGGAGAACTACGCGACCGTCCGGACCGAGGCGAAGAAGGGCGACGGCACCACGCTCTATGGCGGCTCCGCCATCGTCTACGGCGTGACCGTCCCGAAGATCGCCGAACATCCCGACCTCGGCACCGAGTTTGTGGAGATGCTGATCGGCGCCACCGGACAGGAGATCCTCGAGCGCGACGGCCAGCCCCCGATCGTGCCCGCGGGCGGCTACGGCGACGTCCCGACCGCTCTCCAGTCGCTCGTCGAGATGAAGGCCTGAACCCCTCTTTTTTATGCCATCAGTTATCAGCGGACGCGTACAACGCTTATTCAGGAACGTGCCGAAATGAAGACCGGAACGCTCTCGAGCGACCCCCTCCGGGGGGATGGTGAAGCAGCTCCCTCCTGGTGGAGAGAGCGCGGGAGGCGGCATATCGACTGGTGCACCGCCGGGTTCTGCATCATGGGAGGGCTGCTCGTCGGCATCACGGTGCTCGCCCTCGCGAACATGGCGACGGCGGAACTCGCCGATCCGGTGCATCTCTTCAAGGTCGCGGCGTCGTCGGAGGTGATCGGATCGATCCTCCTCACGTTCGGCGCGGGGGCGAGCGCCGTCCTTCTCCTCATCCTCTTCGGAACCCCGCTCGCCTACGTCCTCGCGCGGTCCCGCCCCTCCCGCTTCAAGGGAGTCGTCGAGAGCATCGTCGACATCCCGCTCATCCTGCCGCACACGGTGGCGGGCCTGCTCGTCTACCTCCTCTTCATGCGCCGCGGGTGGCTCGGTGCGCCGCTCTCGGAGGTCGGGCTTGCCTTCGAGGACGCGCTCCCGGGGACGATCGTCGCGATGCTCTTCGTCGCCTCGCCGTTCTACGTCAACACCATGCGGGAGGGGTTCGAGAAGGTGCCCGTCCACCTGGAGAACGTCGCCCGCACGCTCGGGGCGGGCACCTTCACCACGTTCCGCACGGTCACGCTCCCCTTAAGCCTCCGGCACATGTACAGCGGGGCCGTTCTTGCCTGGGGGAGGGCAATCGGGGAGTTTGCCGGCGTCATCATGATCGCCTACTACCCGTTCATCATATCGACGCTGATCTACTACTCCTTCACGACGGACGGCATCCACACGAGCAGAAGCATTGCGTTTACGGTCATCCTGGTGAGCTTCGGGGTCTTCTACCTCCTCCGGCGGATGACCCGGTACCTGGGGAGGTACGATGATCGCGTTTGACCGCGTCTCGCTCGCACTCGGCTCGTTCTCGCTCGACGACGTCAGCCTGACGATCGGTAAGGGCGACTACTACTTCATCGTCGGGCCGTCGGGTGCGGGAAAGACGGTGCTTCTCGAAGCGATCGCCGGCCTCCACCGGCCGGACAGCGGTCGCGTGCTCCTCCGGGGCACCGAGATCACCGCTCTCCCCCCGGAGAAGCGGAAGGTCGCCCTCGTCTACCAGGACTACTCGCTCTTCCCGAACATGAGGGTCATCGAGAACGTCTCCTACGGTCTTCGGGTGCGGGGGATGCGAAAGGAGGAGGCCCGGGCCGAGGTCGCCCCTCTCCTCGAACGGTTCGGGATCACCCACCTCGCGGACCGCTACCCGGGAACCCTCTCCGGCGGCGAGCAGCAGCGGGTGGCGCTTGCACGGGCCGTCGCGGTGAAACCGGACATCCTCCTCCTCGACGAACCGCTCTCGGCCCTCGACCCCGTCACGCAGGAGAAGTTCATCGACGATCTCCGGCGGCTCCACCGGGAGGACGGTCTCACCATCGTGCAGGTGAGCCACTCCCGCCGGGAAGCGCACCTGCTCGCCACCCGGATGGCGGTGATCATCGACGGGACGCTCGTGGACGAAGGAGAGGCCAACGTTGTGCTGAACGCGCCGAAGAGCCGCGAGGTCGCGTCGTTCATCGGGGTCGAGAACATCCTGGACGGAACGGTGACGGCAAACGACGGCGGGCTCGCGACGGTGGCTGCCGGAGGGCTGGCCTTCGAGGCAGTGACCGACGCAGCGGCGGGCGAGGAGGTCACCCTCTGCATCCGGGCCGACGACGTCGTCGTCGCCGTCGGGGACCGCCCGCAGTCCAGCGCCCGGAATACGATGGCCGGGACGGTTCTCCGGATCGCAGAGAACGGCCCCGTCGCCGAGGTGCGGGTGGACGCCGGCGTGGAACTGACTGCGGTCCTGACACGGCGGTCGGTGCGCGACCTCTCGCTCGTTCCGGGAACGCCCGTCACCCTCTCCGTCAAGGCGACGGCGATCCACGTCATCCGTTCTTTTTCTTGAGCGAGAGGGTGAGGGCGACCAGGAGGGCGGTCGCGGCGTTCGCCGCGACGATGGCGCCGTCCCCTTTTACCAACCCGTAGGCGAGCCAGAGCAGGACGCCCGCAAGGAGGACGACGAGCGTCGCGAGCGAGAGGTCGGCGGTTGAGCGCGTGGCAGCCACGCCCGGACGGCCTGCGGTGCGAGCGAGAGCGTGGTGAGCGATCCGGCGAGAAGACCGAGTGCGGTGACGGCGTCCATGAGAATCTCACCCGGGTCTTACGCCGGACGGGATAAACCCTGGGCAGGTCAGGTTCCGGACCGCCGGCCTTCCCACCACCGCATCGCATAGGCAACGATCATCCCGACGATGAACGCAAACGTGAGGCCCACTATGAGGGTGAGGACGGCGATGACCCCGGTGACCAGGTAGGACTCCGTCTTTACGCTGTGCTTCCCGAGCTCGATCGCCACGAAGACCAGGAGCGCGCCGAAGACGCCGAAGGGGATGAGGGTCAGCACCTCCGGCGGAGCGAAGGCGACGGCGAAGACGAGGATGAATATGCCGGCGACGATGTTCGCCCCACCGGTCCTCGCGCCGAACCGGTACATGGCGGCGAGCCCCCCGGCGCCGTGGCACATGGGGAACCCCCCGAGCGGCGTCGAGACCAGGTTCATGGCCCCGATCGTCCGCGAGAGCCGGTCGGGGTCCACGCCCTTCTTCGGGAAGAGGTCGTAGGTGAGGAGGGATGTCGCGAGGATGGCGTTCGCGATCGTGAGCGGTATCTGCGGGAGGGCAAGGTCCCAGGTTCCGGCGAGGAAGTCCGCCGGCATCGGGACGACCGGGACCGGAAGCGGCATCAGGCGGAACGGCGGCATCCCCTGCACGGCGATACCGGCGGCAAGCCCGATGAGAAGGACCAGCAGGGCGGAGACGTCCGGAATCCGGGTGCGCTGCGACAGAACGAAGAAGACGAGGATGATCCCGATGGACACGGCTGCAAAGAGAGCGTCGGCGACGATGTAGCCGAGCGACGTCCTGAGGAGAAGGAGTGCAAGCCCCGCCTGAACCCCCCGGACGACGCTTTTCGGGATATGCTCCCCGAGCCAGGTCATGCCGCCGACGAGCCCGAGCAGGAGGAAGAGCGCGCCGACGACAAGGCCCGAGGCCACGATCTCGCCGGCACAAAGCCCTTCCGCGATGACGATGGCACCGATCGCCTTCATCGGTTCGATGGGGACGGGAAGGCGGTAGTAGAGACCGGCGATGACGAACCACGCGGCGAGGAAGAGGAAGAAATGGCTGACGTTCACGTCCGGGCAGACGATGGCGACACCGAGCAGGATGGGAAAGATGGTGCCGAAGTCGCCGACAGCTCCGGCAACCTCCTCCAGGGTGATCCGAATGCCTTTCTCTTCCGTCCCGGTGCTCTCCGTCATTGTGCAACTCTCGGTATGTCTTGTCTCCTTTTTGGGGTTTCGGATGGGGATCCGGTATGTTCGGGGTTGCGGTTATGAAATCACGTTACTATTTCAATCAGGGCAAACCCATTAATTTGTGTTGGTTAATTTGATCCAATGTATAAACGTTTATTTTACCCACATGAGTAATTATTCTTATGAAAGCACACCTGCTTCTCATTCTTGCACTGCTTATCGCGGCAACCGCCGCCTTTGCATGCGGATGTACCGGAACCACCACCGATGCGCCGGGAGAGACCGAAACGGCCAAACCCGAGCTGCTCGTCTACTGCGGGGCGGGCATGCGCGAACCGATGGACGAGATCGCGGCGACCTTCACGAACAGGACGGGCATCCCGATCAACTTCGTCTTCGGCGGGTCGAACACCCTGCTTACCCAGATGGAACTGACGGAGATGGGCGACGTCTACATGCCGGGCGCGACCGCCTACTTCGATGCGGCCCGCGAGAAGGGGCTGGTCGAGGAGGAGCACCTGATCGTCTACCACGTCCCGGTCATCGCCGTTCCGAAGGGCAACCCGGCCGGCATCACCTGCCTTGAGGACATGACAAAGCCCGGGGTGCGGGTGGCTCTCGGCGAGAATCCCGGCACCGCCATCGGGCAGCTGACCGACAAACTCCTCGAAAAGAACGACCTCCTTACTGACGTGGAGAAGAACCTCGTGACCCGCAGCGGCACGGTGAACGAACTGCTGGTCTACATCTCCATGGGACAGGCCGATGTCGGTATCATCTGGGAGGACCTCTACGTGCCCGAGAAGATGGATATCATCTACATCCCGAACGCCGACAACCTGGTCAAGATCGTCCCCATCGGCGTGCTGACCTCGTCCGAGCACTCCACCGAAGCGGAGCAGTTCACCGCGTTCGTCATCTCCGAAGAAGGAAAGGAGATCTTCACCAGGCACGGTTTCATCACCTACCCGAGCGAGACCTACACAGACCTCAAACCCTGATATACAAGGAGGAGAAGTAGCATGGAAGTCACCTACCAGATCATAGGAACCATTCACTCACCGTTCACCGACCAGGACACAACGCCCATCCAGAGCATCTTCTCCGAGGCGGAGGGGACGATCGAGGTCTTTCCCGAGTACGCCGACGGGCTCGAGGGGGTCGAGGGGTTCTCCCACATCATCCTCCTCTACCACTTCCACCGGGCGAACGGCTTCAGCCTGCGCCAGCGCCCGTTCGTCGACGGCAGCAAGGAGCGCGGAATCTTTGCCATACGCCATTTCAGCCGCCCGAACCCGATCGGGATCTCCCTTGTCGAGGTCGTCTCCGTCGAGGGCAACACCGTCCGGGTCCGCGGGATCGACGTGCTGGACGGCACGCCGCTCCTCGACATCAAACCCTACGTCCGCCAGTTCGATCACCGCGACGAAGTCCGGAGCGGCTGGGTCGACGCAAAGCACATCGAGGAGGTGAAGGTCCGGAGTTTCTCCCCAAAGGATCTCCGGGAGCATGAGGAGTCTTCATGAACCTGAAAAACTCCTCTTATTTTCGGATGGCGACCGTTGCGGTCGCACTCCTCATCGCGGCCTTCATCGTAATGGTCCTCGTCGGGGTGGTCACCCACTCCCCCCCGGCCGTTCTCATCGAATGCTTCCTCTCCGAGGAGATCCAGTTCGCCATCAGGCTCTCGATCATCACCTCCGTCATCTCGACGCTCCTCTGCATCCTGGTCGCCGTGCCGGTGGCCTATGCCCTCGCCCGCTACACGTTCCCGGGCAAGACGGTGATGAACATGCTGATGGATATCCCGATGGCGCTCCCGCCGCTCGTGGCGGGCGTGGGGCTTCTGCTCTTCTTCGGGGTATCTCCGGTAGGAAAGTCGCTTGCTGCCGCGGGGCTCGCGTTCGTCTTCACGCCGCTCGGGATCATCATGGCCCAGTTCTTCGTGAACCTGCCCTACATGCTCCGGGTGACCCGTTCGACGTTCCAGGGCGTCAACCCCCGCTACGAGTACGTGGCAAAGACGCTCGGCTGCACCGACGCTCAGGCCTTCTGGCGGGTCACGCTCCCGATGTCCTGGAACGGCCTCCTCGCGGGATCGGTGATCACCTGGTCGAAGGGGATCGGTGAGTTCGGCGCCGGGCTGATGCTTGCCGGCGCAACGCGGATGAAGACCGAGACGCTTCCGCTCTCGCTCTTCCTGAATATGTCCACCGGAAAACTCGAGTATGCCATCGCTGCGGCGACGATCCTCATCATGATCTCGGTCGTCTCGCTCTACGCTTTCGAGCGCTACGGCGGAGCCACGCACGTCTACTAGGAGGTTCACCCATGCTTGTCATTGACTCCGTATCCAAGAGCCTCGGAGAGTTTTCGCTCTCGAACGTATCGCTCTCGGTCGAAGACGGGGAGTACTTCATCGTCCTCGGCCCCACCGGCGCAGGGAAGACGATCCTTCTTGAGACGATTGCCGGGATCTACACCCCCGATGCGGGCAGGATTCTCTTGAACGGCCGGGACATAACGGACGTCCCGGCGAGGGAGCGCAGGATCGGCATGGTCTACCAGGACTACATGCTCTTCCCGCACCTGACCGTCGAAGCGAATATCGGTTTCGGGTTGAAGTCCCGCGCCGATCCCGCGTTCATCCGCGGAAAAGTGGAGGAGAGCGCGGATCTCCTGAACATCGGCCACCTCCTCCAGCGCTACCCGGGCACGCTCTCGGGCGGCGAGCAGCAGCGCGCGGCGATTGCCCGGGCGCTGGTGATGGAGCCGGAAGCCCTGCTGCTCGACGAACCGCTCTCCGCGCTCGACGTGAAGACGCGCGAGAACCTCCGGGCGGAACTCGCCCGGATCCACGAGGCCACCGGGACGACGATCGTCCACATCACCCATAACTTCGAGGAGGTCTTCGACCTCGCCGACCGGGTGGCGATCATGCGCGGCGGCGACGTGATCCAGGTGGGGACGCCGGAGGAGATCTTCCGACGGCCGAACTCCGACTTCGTCGCGGGTTTTGTCGGGGTGGAGAACCTCTTCTGCGGAACAGGCTCGGGCGACGGGACGGTCGCGGTGGGGGATCTCCGGATACGTGCGGAGAACGCCATACCCGGCCCCGTCTCCGTTGCAATCCGGCCGGAGGAGATCCTGCTCTCGAAGACGCCTCTGCCGGAAAACGGGAAAAACGTCGTCATCGGCCGCGTGGATTCGGTGCGGCCGAACGGGGGGCTGGTCCGGGTCTCGGTCGACGCCGGAGTGCAGTTTCGGGTGACCCTGACACGGCAGGGGTTCGAGGAGACGGGCGTCGCACCCGGCGACGCGGTCCACCTCGCCTTCCGGTCTTCGGCGGCCCACGTCTATCCTCCGGGAGAAGAGGAGGAGGCCTGAACGCCGCGCGCCTGAAGTGCCCGGAGGACACCGGCACCCAGGACCTCTTCTGCGCGCTCGCCGTGCCGCTCCGCCATGACCGCGAGGAGACGCTCCGTCCCCGCGGCCGTGGTGGAGACACCGACCCGCTCGGCCCGGCGGATCAGCCCGTCCCGTTCCATCTCCCCGAAACGGGGGAGGACGTAGTAATGCGGGATCCCGAGGTGCTCGGCAAGTTTCCGTGTCGTCGGGAACCGCAGCGAGATGCCGTCCGGAGAAAAGCCGACGGTTATGCACCGGTCCTCCTCGAGGAGGATCCTGACGGCCGCATCGATTATGTCGTCGTGTTCGTGTGTGGACATCCGATCGTAGAAGTACTTGCGCCCGGCGCAAAAAAAAGAAGACGATCCGGTTATGCCGCTTCCGCCTTCATCTCGCCGCGCTCTTCTTCGGGCATCTCCTCGAGGTAGATGATCTCCGCTCCGATGTCCTTTGCAATCTGTTCGAGTTCTACCTTCCGAAAGTGGGTCCCCTCCACCTTCAGGTGCTTCGATTCACCCTGCTCTTCGACGACGGCGACGACGCGGAAGCGGGGCTGCTTCACGCCGGTGCCGACCTTCTGGCGTTCACGTGCGTAGATTTTCATATCTGTTTCCATCCCATACCAACTGGTATACCAGCAGGTATACACCAAAAGCACTTAACTTTTTCTATCATACAGGAGGTAAGGTTGTTATCATGGCAGAACGGTTTGAGATGGAATCGAAGTTCCGCGGCGAGAGCCTGGTCCGGCGCGGCCTGCTTCGCGCGACCAGAAGTGGCAAACAGGTCAGGATCATGCCCGACCTGAACGTGATCAAGATCGGCGGCCACGGCGTTATCGACTACGGGCGGGAAGTGATGTTCCCGCTGATCGACGAGATAGGGGAACTCTCCCGGAACAACAAGATTCTGGTCGCCACCGGCGGCGGTGTCCGGGTGCGGCACATCCTCGACGTCGGGATCGATCTCGGGATGCCGACGGGAGTGCTTGCGGAGCTGGCGGGTAAGATCAGCGAGCAGAACGCGATCATGATGTCAATCCTCTTCTCGAAGTACAACGGTGTCCGGATCCACACCGACGACCTCTTAAACCTCCCCTCGCTCATATCCCTCGGGATGCTGCCGGTCGTGCAGGGCACCCCGCCCTACGGGCTCTACGAGCATCCCCCGAAACTCGGAAGCATCCCGCCGCACCGAACCGATACCGGCGCCTTCCTGATGGCGGAGGTGGTCGGCGGAAAGAACTGCATCCTCGGGAAGAACGTGGACGGCCTTTATGCCGAAAACCCGTTCGTGAACCCCGACGCCGAGTTCATCCCGGAGATCACGGCCGACGAACTCCTGGAGATGGAGATGGAGGATATGGTGCTCGAACCGAAAGCCGTCGAGCTGCTCCGGGACGCTTTCCACGTGAGAGAGATCAAGGTGGTGAACGCCCACGTGCCGGGCAACATCACGAAGGCCGTCAACGGGGAGCGGGTCGGCACCATCATCCGGGCCTGACGGCCCCGGAGTCAATCATTTTTGATTAACTTGGGAGAAGTCTTCTTTAGCGTTGTGTGTGGATCAGTACAGCACACGAGCGATTCCATGACTCTCTACCTTGGCATTGACGACACCGACACCCGCGAGTCCCGGGGCACCGGGCGGCTCGCCCGCGCAATTGCTGCAGAACTCGCCCGGTCCTACATGGTGACCGGGGTGACCCGACACCAGCTCTTTGTCCACCCGGCTGTTCCCTATACCTCCCACAACAGTTCCGCGGTCATCCACATTCAGGATACCGGGAACGGGATCGCGGCCGACGTCTTCGCGACGGCAAAGGAACTGATGCTCGCCGACTTCATCGAGGGGAGCGATCCCGGGATCTGCGTCGCCGCCGACCGGAACATCAACGGCGACCTTTCCCGCTTCGGCTTCTCGGCAAAGACAAGCGTCGTGACCCAGGATCAGGCGCGCTCGCTTGCCCGTGAGGCCGGAATCCTCCTCGAGGGGCTCGGCGGCACCGAAGACGGCGTCATCGGCGCGCTTGCCGGCATCGGCCTCGCGGCATCAGGGAACGACGGCAGGTTCGTCCAGAAGGGGACGACCCGGGACCTCCGCGGCAGCCAGACGGTCGCCGCAATCCTCGCTTCCGGCGTCGACCGGGTCATGACCCGGGACGGGACGGCGGTCGGGGAAGGCACTATCTGCTTGCGGAAGTTCCCGAAGCCCGCGTTCATCGGCGGGAAGGCGATCCTCTACGTCGAGGCGGAAGGGGATGCCTACCACGATATCGTGGTAGGCTGAAGAGCACATCAACAACATCTCATTTAAACTCCCGGAATGTAAAATCGATTAATTATATTAAGTTTCCATTAACCCAAAACACACCTATTTAAATGCACGTATTGCGATACATCTGTCTGATAACTATGTACAGACGAACTATTTTTGCCGTTGCGGCCGTCATGGTCGCCCTCCTGCTGATCTGCGGCTGTACCGGGACGACAACCGACCCGACCCCCGTGGAGAAGCAGCAACTCCGTATCGCCACGACGACCAGCCTTTACGACACCAAACTCCTCGACCACCTCACGCCGATCTTCGAGGAGAAGTACAACGCCGAGGTGCTGATCGTCTCCGCCGGGACCGGCAAAGCGATCGAATACGGGCAGCGTGGAGACGTGGACGTCCTGATGGTGCACGACCGTGCGCGTGAAGACGCCTTCCTCGCCGACGGCTACGGCATCAACCGGCGCGTCTTCGCCTACAACTACTTCGTCCTCGTCGGGCCCGAGTCCGACCCGGCAGGTGTTGCGGGCATGCAGCCCGAAGCGGCCTTCACCGCCATCCGCGAGACGGGCGTGGCCGGTGGTTCCGACGTAGTCTTCGTCTCCCGCGGCGACGCGTCGGGCACGCACTCCAAGGAGAAGGCCATCTGGAAAGCCGCCGGGTTCAACTACTCGACCGACGTGCAGGGCTCCGGCGACTGGTACCAGGAGGCCGGAACCGGCATGGGCGCGACCCTTGAGATGGCGAACGAGAAAGAGGCCTACACCCTCTCCGACATCGGCACCTACCTCGCCTACAAGGGCGACCTCGACCTCGTGACGCTCGTCGACGAAGGCGACATTCTGCTCAACGTCTACTGCGCGATGCAGATCAACCCCGCAAAGTACCCCGACATCAACACCACCGTCGCGAAAGACTGGGTCAACTTCATGATCTCCGACGATGTCCAGAAGGAGATCGACTCATTCGGTGTCGACCAGTACGGCCAGCCGCTCTTCTACGCCGCACAGGACGACTGGGAGAAGATCGGCGTGACCGAGGCCGAAGTGAAGGACCCGATCGCCTGAGCGGGCCAGAATCACCATCCCTTTTTGCCTCCGGCAGAGTATAGTCAGGTGCAGGCATGTACGAGATCATCGAGGGATTCCTGGAGGCAGCGAGACTCATTGTCACGTTCGACCCCGACGTAATGGCCATCGCCGCGCGAAGCATCATCATCTCGTTCACCGCAACGATCATCGCCACGCTGATCGCCGTTCCGCTCGGCGCCGCGATCAACTTCGGCACCTTCCCTGGAAAGAAGAACCTCGTCAACCTGATCCAGACGCTCTACTCCCTGCCGACGGTCATCGTCGGGCTGCTCATATTCCTGCTCATCTCCCGTGTCGGCCCGTTCGGGTTCCTGCGGCTGCTCTTCACCCCGACCGCGATGATCGTCGCGCAGACGGTGCTCATCCTCCCGATCATGACCGGGCTCACGATCTCCGCGCTCTCGGGCGTCGACCCGGTGATCAGGGATACCCTCCGCTCGCTCGGGGCAACAAGGCTCCAGTTCCTGGTAAACGTCTTGAAAGAAGCGCGGTTCGCGATCCTCGCATCCGTCGCGGTCGGGTTCGGGCGGGCGATATCCGAGGTCGGGGCGGCGATCCTGGTCGGCGGCAACATCGCGGCGTCGTCGTTTGCGAGTTCGACCCGGGTCCTGACGACCGCGATATCGCTCGAGACGTCGATGGGCAACATCTCCCAGTCCATCGCGCTCGGTATCGTCCTCCTCATCATCGCCCTCGGCGTGAATCTCGCCATAACCACGGTGCAGCACCGGTGATTGCATGATCGAATTCGACAACGTCTCAAAAAATTTCGGCGATACGAGGGTGCTTACCGGCGTCACCGGGGAGGTGAACCGGGGAGAGATCTTCACCGTCATCGGGCCGAGCGGGGCCGGGAAGTCGACCCTGCTGCGCCTCATCGACCTCCTCGACGTCCCGGCAGGAGGGGCGATCCGGATCAACGGCCTCGACATCCATGCAGATAAGGAGAAGAGCCTCTCCGTCCGCCGGATGATGGGAATGGTCTTCCAGAAACCTGCCGTCTTCAACACGACGGTCACCGAGAATGTCGCCGTCGGCCTTCGGTTCCGGGGAGTAAGCAAGAGCGAAACCCGTAAACTGACCGAAGACGCCCTCGCCATGGTCGGCCTTGCCGGCTACGGGGAACGGCGGGCCCGAACGCTCTCGGGAGGGGAGATGCAGCGGGTGGCCCTCGCCCGGGCGATGGTGATCGAACCCGAGATCCTCCTCCTCGACGAACCGACGGCGAACCTCGACCCGGTCTCGGTGGCGATGATCGAGGACCTGGTGGTGCGGATCAACCGCGACCTCGGGACGACGGTCATCTTCTCGACCCACGACATGTACCAGGGACAGCGGCTCGCCCACCGGATCGGGGTGCTGATGGACGGGGCGTTTGCACAGGTGGGGACGCCGAGAGAGGTCTTCACCCTCCCGGCAAGCCGGGAGGTCGCCCGGTTCGTCGGGATCGAGAATATCGTCGAGGGCGTCGTCGTCGAGAGAGAAGACGGCACCGCCGTCGTCGACGCCGGCGGCGTCCGGGTCAGGGCAAGGTCGCCGTTTCCCCGGGGAGAGAGGGTCTCTCTCTGCATCCGCTCAGAGGAGATCCGGATTGCCCCGGCGATCAGGGGGAGGAGGGTCTCCGACGGGAACATCCTCCCCGGCACGGTGACGGCCGTCGTCCCGCGCGGCCCGTTCAGCAGGGTGACGGTCGACTGCGGGTTCCCTCTCTCGTCCGTCCTCTCCTGGAAGGCGGCGGAAGATCTCGACATCCGCGAAGGGGGCCGCGTCGAGGTCGTGTTCGCGGCGGAGTCGGTCCACGCCGTCCGGCAGGGCTGAAGGCCGCATCTCTTCTCGGGGAACGCCGGTCTTTTGCCGCAAAGTGCCGATCCGGCCGCCCACCCCCTGCCGGGACTCCTCCGCTGTGCTCATCCGCTCCCCCGGAGATAGATGTTCCGGGACCTCAGGGATCTTTTTGCACGGCCGTCTTCCCTGATCTTAAATATCCGCACAGCCCACCATTTCTACAATGGAACTGACAGTCCTCGCCAGCGGGAGCAAAGGAAACTGCACCTATCTTCGGGGGGAGCGGGGTGCGCTGCTCATCGACGCAGGACTCTCCGCTCGCGAGATCCTTCGGCGTCTCGAGGCCGCCGGTGGGGACGCAACGCTCATCGAGGCGATACTCGTCACGCACGAGCACATCGATCACATCCGGGGCGTCGACGTCCTGGCAAGGAGGCTCGGGGTGCCGGTCTACGCGACCGGCGGAACGCTCGAGGCGTTCACCGCAAAGTGCGGGGGAACGAGCGCGGAGGTTCGGCGATGCCGCTCCGGCGAGACGTTCTCCGTCGGTGACTTCTCGATCGAGCCGTTCGCCGCCTCCCACGATGCCCGTGAGCCCTGCGGGTTCTGTGTCGCCGAAGGCGATCTGCGCATCGGGTGCTGCACCGATACCGGCACCGTCACCTCCTCGATGTTTGATCGGCTCGCATCCTGCGATGCCGTCCTTCTCGAGAGCAACCACTGTCCGGATATGCTTGAAAACGGCCCGTATCCCGCATACTTAAAGAGCCGGATACGATCGAAGCGCGGGCACCTCTCGAACCCCGACGCCGCCCGCTGCCTGCAGAGACTCGCCGGTCGCATCCACATGGCGATGCTCGCCCACGTGAGCGAGATCAACAACACGCCGGAAAAAGTCCTCCTCTCCGCGCTTGAAGGGCTCGGGCTCTACTCCGACCAGATCGGGGTCGCCGTGGCGCCCCAGGACCCGGGAGCGGTTCACCCGGAATCCTACGGCTTTCGGCTCTGAAGATTCACGCCTTCCGGAACGTGCAGACCATGCCGATCACGGTGCCTGCACCATCGGCGATCGGGTCGCCGGAGACGCGGACAACCTCTTTCGACCCGTCGCTTCTCACGAGTTCCGCTCCTACCGCGCACTCCACGGACCTGCCCTGCCCCAGCACTTCCCTGACGAGATGCTCCCCGACACCGACGCCCGAAAATAACGACGATACCGGCTTCCCGGCCAGTTCGTCCCCGGCGTAGCCGGTGAGGTGTTCCGCCGCCATGTCGACGATGACGATCGTCCCGGCGGCGTCGGTGGTGATCCTCGCTTCCCCGGGTTCATCCGCCCCGAGAGAGCCCAGTTCGACCGATAAGTCCAGCCAGTCCTCCGCAGCTTTGCGCTCGGTCATCTCGATATAGTAGAGGAGCTGCTCGAGCTGCTTGTTCGCGCGTTCGAGTTCGGCGGTTCGCTCGGCAACGAGTTCCTCCAGGTGCTCGCGGTGGCGGTGCAGTTCCTCTTCCGCCTTCTTGCGCTCCGTAATCTCCCTGATGATGACCATCAGGTGCATCTCCTGCAGCGGGATGACGCGGGCCTCGTAGTGCCGGGTCTCTCCGGCTACCGTTCGGCTGAACTCAAGGGGTGCCGCGGGCGTATTCGCCCTGACGGCCTCCTGCAGCGCGGCAGAAAGGGCATCACCCACTCCGGCGGGGAGCAGATCCTGCACCCGCCGGCCGAGATGCGTCCGGGAGACTATCGGCGCTTCCGCGAGCCTCCCCGCCCTGACGTCGAGGATCGTGCCGTCGGCGTTCAACCTGATGAAGAGATCGGGAAATGCTTCGATCACCGCGGTCAGTTCGGACGTCGCCTGCCTGAGGTTCTCCTCGGTCAGGGCCTGCTCGGTTACGTCCCGGACGGTGAACAGGACAGAGCCGCCCTCGATCGACGCCCGCCGGAACTCGATGTCGCGCACCCTGCCGTCCCGGCAGACCGCGCTGGCAACCATCGTGTCCCGCTCTCCTGAAAACAGTTCCTGCCCCAGCTTTTCCACTTTCTCCCGGTATGCAGGGTTCGGGTGAGCACGCTCGAACCACAACGCAAGTGTCGGGACATCCTCCCGGGTATACCCGGTTATCCGGGTAAACGCCGGGTTCAGGTACCGGCATCCCCCCTCACCGTCCAGAAGAACGAGGCCGTCCGGCGCTTCACGGAGGATCGAGAGGCAGATATCCCCTCCAAGGTCAGGCGATTCGCGGGCGCCATCCCGAGTTGTTCTGTTTCCCGTCATCGTAACCGATCCTCCACGGCATATCTGCGTATTCGGGCCTGCAAGCGCCGCTTACAGGAAATTTTGCCTTTCGAGATAGATATATGCATCGTTCTGTCTTTCCGCGTTATTTTCGAAACGGACAATTCCGATCGATTATCTGGAGAAACGCCGGCACAGGGAAACCTATCCGGGACTAACGGCGATCCGCAGGCGGAAAAGAGGATTCTCCGCCACGAGGTCCGGAGTTCCCCGGGGGAACTTTGCAGCACACCAACCACTCCCGTCACTCCCTGATCTTCAAGACCCGCATGCTGTACTGATCCATGGCCGTAAAGAACGTGGATCGTGCACGCTTCGCCCGTTCTTCATCTCCTTCGATGAAGTCGCGGAGGATGTAATCCAGTGCCGTGGTGTAGTAATCCCGTCCGGGAGAAGCCTTCTTTGCCTCCTCGAAGCAGACGTAACTCTCCATCTTGTGGTTGCACATGACCTCGAAGACGGCATCGAGCATCAGGAGCAGGTGCCGGGGGAACTCTTTCAAGATCGCCAGTTTCCGGAAACTCGCGTAGGATCTCGGCTGAGCTCCGAGAATCGCGAGTTTCATCCCGTAGTAGAGCGGCTCGAGATCGTCGGGATACTGCTGCATCATCTGTTTGACGATGGCGGCGGCACCGCTCCCGTTGCGCAGCTCCACGCGGGTGTTGAACGCCTCCGTCAGGAAGAACCTGTCGTCCGAGAACCGCTCCGTTGCATGAGCAAGGAGGTGGTTGCGGCGTTCGACGTCCCCCTCGTGCTTCGTCCAGGTGACGCCCATGCGGTAGAACTCCGGTTCGCTCGGGAACCAGGCGAACGCCAGGTCCAGCATGAACCAGAAGATCGAGTTCAACCGGCTGTCTTTGCGATTGAAGAGGCCAAGACGGTTGAGCGGGGCGCGGACCCGGGAGAGGTTCAGCATCTCCTCGCGGGCATGCAGTTCCAGGTCGTCGGGGCGAAGTCTCGACTTCTGGTTCTTCGCGAGGGACAGAGCATAGTAGCAGTAGGCGATTGCAGCGTTGATGCGGCCGTCGTAACTCCTGTGGGGCGTAAGACACTCCATCGCCTGGTAATAGTTGCCGGAGTCGATCAGCTTGAGGGCCACAATCACGTCGAGCGTTGCCCGCCCCTTGCGGCGCCGCTTGTTCCCCATGGCGTGCCGCAGGACTTTATCGAGAAACTCCGGGGTAGGTGCCTCGCTCGTGACGCCGAGAAGCGCAGAAACGGTCGCATCGATGAAGTCGTCGTAGGTCCGATCATCGAGATCGGGAAACGTTTTGTCGAGCGTGGCGGCAACGTGCCCGAAGAAGACCGGGAGATTCTCCTCCACCTGTCCGGTGTTCTTTACGATGTAATCGTCCATGGTGGCCCGGAGCTGCTCGAGTCTCCTGTTCCTGAGCGCTTCAGGCTGCCACGCATCTTCCATACCTGTATTGGTGGAGAGGTGAAGAGATATTTCTTGTTATATGCTCTCCGGGGCTCCCCAGCCAGGAGAGGACTTCGAATCCCATATATGGAGCAGTACAACGGGATTTATTCCGGAAAGGGTTTTTTGGACGGTGAGGCGGCAACGGATTCTGCCGCCGGGACTCCGGCGTCCCGCCGGTAAAAGCGCAGGATAAACGAATCGGATTCCGTATTCGGAATCGGAATTCACAACGTTTATCCCGACAGACCCCAAATTTTCCGGGAGGTGTGATCGCGTGGGCTACATTGACGAGCTGAAACGGGTAGGAAGGGACGCGAATCCCTTCTTCAAAATGATGGGGATAGACGTGGGCGAATACGGCGACGGGCGCGCCCGCCTCACCATGGAGGTCCGGCCGGAGATGCTGAACGGCGCCGGGTGGCTCCAGGGCGGGGTCTACGTGGCGCTCGCCGACGAAGCGATTGCGCTTGCGCTCTACACGCTCCTTTCCGAGAACGAGCGAATCGCCACGATCGACGAGCACACCAGTTTCATCAAGGGCGTCAGCACGGGGGCGATCGTCGCCACCGGACGGGTCGTCCGCAAAGGCCGCCGGGTTGCGTTTGCAGACGGGGAGGTCAGGAGCGCGGCGGACGACACGCTTCTTACCCGGACATCGACGTCGTTTGCGGTCATCGAGGGGTAGCACCGCGACGGCCCGCCCGGCGAAACCCCTCTTCGCGCCGGCGGTGATTCCCCGGGACCGCCGGAACAATACATTCTCAATACCCGAGATCACATACATAGGATAGAGCATCCGGAACAACCGGAGGGGAACGAGAGCTTGAAGTATATCGTTGTAACCGGCGGCGTCATGAGCGGGCTCGGAAAAGGCATCACCACCGCATCCATCGGCCGCCTCCTGAAAAACCGCGGCTACCTGGTAACGGCGGTGAAGATCGACCCGTACCTGAACATCGACGCCGGCACCATGAACCCCGCCCAGCACGGTGAAGTCTTCGTCCTCTCCGACGGAGGGGAAGTCGACCTTGATCTCGGCAACTACGAGCGGTTCCTAAACATCAACCTCAAGTCGATCCATAACATCACGACGGGCAAGGTCTACCGGAACGTCATCGAGAAGGAGCGGCGCGGGGACTTCCTCGGCGCGACCGTCCAGATCATCCCCCACATCACGGACGAGATCAAGCACTGCATCAGCCGCGCGGCACAGGAAGCGGTCAACGGCGGCAAGGTTGCCGATGTCTGCATGGTCGAGGTCGGCGGCACGGTGGGCGATATCGAGAGCATGCCGTTTTTAGAGGCCGTCCGGCAGATGCACGGCGAGCTTGCGCCGGAAGAGATGATCCTGGTTCACGTCACCCTGGTCCCGATGGACACGATGGGTGATTTCAAGACCAAACCCACGCAGCACTCGGTGAAGGCGCTCCGCGAACTCGGGCTGCAGCCCGACATCATCGTCGCGAGAAGCAGCGATGTGATCGGGCCGCAGACGAAGAAGAAGATCTCCGCCTTCACCGATGTCCCGGTAAAAGCCGTCGTCTCCGCAAAGGACGCTCCCGACATCTACCAGATCCCGATGGAGCTGGAGAAGGAAGGGCTCGCGGACGTCGTCTGCAGTTACCTTTCCCTGGAGAACCGGGAGCCGGATCCCGCGTGGTACCGGGTGGTCTCGCAGGAGTACACGAACCGGGCGACGGTCGCCATCGTCAGCAAGTACGGGATCGAGGACGTCTACATGTCCATCAAGGAGTCGCTCAAGCACGCCGGAAGAGCGCTCTCCACCGAGGTAAACATCCGCTGGCTGGATGCGGAGACGTTCGAACTCCGCGATCTCGCCGACGTCGACGGCATCCTGATCCCGGGCGGGTTCGGTCAGCGCGGGATCGAGGGCAAGATCCGGGCGATCCGGTATGCCCGCGAGAACAAAAAGCCCTACCTCGGCCTCTGCCTCGGGTTCCAGCTCTCGGTGATCGAGTACGCGCGGCATGTCCTCGGCATCGAGGATGCCACGAGCGAAGAGATGGGCGACGGGACGCACGTCATCGCCATCCTTCCCGAGCAGGAAGAAGTCAGCGACCTCGGCGGCACGATGCGCCTCGGGGACTGCGACGTCGTCCTGAAAGATGGGACGAGGGTGACCGGCCTTTACGGGAAGACGGCAATCGTGGAGCGGCACCGTCACCGCTACGAGGTGAACCCCGCGTTCATCGCGGACCTCGAAGATGCCGGGCTCGTCTTCTCGGGAACCTGCGGGCCGCGGATGGAGGTCTGCGAACTCCCGGATCATCCCTTCTATCTCGCGACGCAGTTCCACCCCGAGTTCAAATCGAGCCCGACAAACCCCTCCCCACCCTACATCGGATTCGTAGAGGCATGCAAGAAGAATAAATCATCATCAGAGACCAGGTGAGACAGCAGAATGGTAAACGTCGAGAAGTTTATCGACCGGGCAGTCAAGCAGATACGCGATGCTGCCGGCGAAGAAAAGGTCGTGATGGCGCTCTCCGGAGGCGTGGACTCGTCGGTCTGCGCGGCGCTCGCGACCCGCGCGATAGGCGACCAGCTCGTCCCGATATACGTGGATACCGGCCTCATGCGGAAGGGAGAGACCGATCGCATCCGGTCGCTCTTTGCCGACGCAAACCTCCGCGTCGTGGATGCCGCAGACGAGTTCTTCGAGGCTCTCGCGGGCATCGTCGACCCCGAGGAGAAGCGCAAGGCCATCGGCGCGAAGTTCATCAGGATCTTCGAGCGGGAAGCGAAGCGGACCGGGGCGACGATGCTCCTGCAGGGGACGATCTACCCCGACCGCATCGAGAGCGAGGGGGGCATCAAGAGCCACCACAACGTCGGCGGCATGCCCCTCGATATTGAATTCAAAGGCGTCATCGAACCGCTTGCCGACCTCTACAAGGACGAGGTCCGCGAGGTCGCCGGCGGGCTCGGCCTTCCCGCGGAGATCCAGCACCGGATGCCCTTCCCGGGCCCGGGGCTCGCCGTCCGGGTGCTCGGCGAGGTGACGAAGGAGAAGATCGCGATCGTTCGCGAGGCGAACGCCATCGTCGAGGAGTGCCTGGTGGAGGAGTACCGCCCCTGGCAGTGTTTCGCGGCGCTGATCGGGCTCGGAACCGGGGTCAAGGGAGATGTCCGGCTCCACGGCTGGATCGTCGCCGTCCGGGCCGTCGGGTCGCGGGACGGGATGACCGCCGATCCGCTACTCCTGCCTTACGAGACGCTTTCCCGGATGGCAACAAGGATCACCGCCGAGATCCCCGGCGTCGCCCGGGTCGTCTACGACGTCACCCCCAAGCCCCCGGCGACGATCGAATACGAGTGATATCATGGCAGAAGACTCACGCGTGCTCGATGCACGCTACTATATGCCCGCGTTCAGCCGGACGATGAAAATCGTCCGCGGTGCGGGGTCGCGCGTCTGGGACGACCAGGGGCGCGAGTATATCGACTGCGTGGCGGGTATTGCGGTCTGCAGCACCGGCCACTGCCACCCGTTGGTCGTCGAGGCGATCTGCAGTCAGGCAAAAGAGTTGATCCACTGCTCAAACCTCTACTACATCCCGAACCAGGCGGAGCTCGCGGAGAGACTCGTGGGAATCACGGGGCTTTCCAAAGCCTTCTTCTCGAACTCCGGCGCGGAGGCGAACGACGGTGCGATAAAACTCGCCCGCGTCCGGACGGGGAGAAAGAAGTTCGTCGCGTTCGCCCACGGGTTCCACGGCCGGACCTGCGGATCGCTTGCCGTCACCCACAAGCCCGCCATAAGGGAGCCGTTCGAGCCGCTCTCGACCCCCTGCACCTTCGTCGACTACGGCGACCTGGACGCTCTTGCGGGAGCGGTCGATAAGGATACCGCCGGGGTCTTCGTCGAGCCGATCCAGGGCGAAGCGGGCGTCCTGATCCCGCCCGACAAGTTCCTCCTTGGCGTCCGGGAGATCTGCGACGATACCGGCGCGCTGATGATCGTCGACGAGGTGCAGACCGGCATGGGCCGGACCGGAAAGTGGTTCGCCTTCCAGCACTCCGGGGTGACCCCCGACATCGTCACGATAGCAAAAGGGCTCGCGAGCGGCTTTCCGATCGGCGCGCTCGTCGCCCGCGAAGGGCTCGAGTTCAAGAAGGGCGAGCACGGGAGCACCTTTGCCGGAGGGCCGCTCGCCTGCGCGACGGCGCTCGCGACGATCGGCGTCATCGAGGAGATCCTCCCCGATGTCGCGCGGAAGGGCGAGCGGTTCAAGAAGGGCCTTGCCGCCCACAACCCCCGGGGCCGCGGCCTGATGATCGGCATGTCGGTCGGCGACCGGTGTCCGGAGGTGCAGCAGACCTGCGCCGATAACGGGGTGCTCGTCAACTGCGCCGCCGACGGAAACCTCCGGCTGATCCCGCCGCTGGTGATCACGGACGAGGAGATCGACGCGGCTGTCGGTGTCATCAATGCGGCGCTTGGTTAGGGCGTGCTATACGGGCACGGGCGGTTACTCCTACGCGAAGAAGGCCGACGACGTCGCACGGGAGCACGGCTTCGACCGGGTGGCCCGTCTCGCGAGCAACGAGAACCCCCGGCCGCCGTCGCCCGCCGCGCTGGAAGCGGCAGAGGCCGCTCTCCGGGAGGGGAACCGCTACCCGGACGAGCGGGCATCTGCGCTCGTCGAAGCCCTCCGCCGCTACCACGGCGACTACCGGTTCGTCACCGGCGCCGGGATGGACGGCGTCATCGAGACGGTGATCCGGACGGTCGTCGAGCCCGGCGAAGCGGTGGTCGTCTCGACCCCGACCTTCTCGTTCTACGGGATCGCGGCCGCGGCGCACGGGGCCCGGGTGGTGAACGCCCCCCGGAGGGAGGACTTCTCGGTCGATCCGGCAGGATTCGTTGAAGCCTGCCGCGGGGTGAAACTCGCCTTTCTCTGCTCCCCGAACAACCCCACAGGGAACTCGGTTCCGATCGAGGACGTCGAGGCGATCCTCGAGGGGATGGACGGGCTGCTCTTCCTCGACAACGCCTACGTCGATTTTGCGGATATCGATTACCGGCCGCTGATGCGGCGATACGAGAACCTGGTCCTCGGGCGGACGATGTCGAAGATCTTCGCCCTTGCCGGGTTCCGGGTCGGCTACGCATTCGTCCCCGCATGGTTCGAGCCGTTCTACCAGAGGGCCGCAACACCGTTCGCGCTGAACTCGGTCTCGATGGCCGCGGGCGCAGGAGCGCTCGCCGACACCGAACAGGTGAGGGAGACCCGCGACCATGTGCGGGAGTGGCGGCGGCGGTTCCTTGAAGAGGTGCCGTTCAAAGTATACCCCTCGGACGCAAACTTCGTCATGATCGACGTCGGCCCCCACACAGGCGACGAGGCAGTGGCGCGCCTCGCGGCGAAGGGCGTCCTCGTCCGGTCCTGCACCAGTTTCCCGGGGCTCGGGAGCCACTACATCAGGGTCTGCATCGGTGAAGACTGGGAGAACATCCGATTCCTCGAGGCGATCAAGAACTTATGATGACGGGCATCACCGGCACGCCGGGAACAGGGAAGACATCCATTGCGGCGGAACTCGAGCGGCGCGGATATATGATCGTCCGGCTGGCGGATACGGTGCGACCCTACGTCATCGAGGAGGACCGTGACCGGCAGACGCTGGTGGTGGACGTCGACCGGTGGGCGGAGGAGTTCGAGCCCCTCGACGGGATCGTCGAAGGCCACCTCGCCCACCTCCTCCCCTGCGACCGGGTGGTGGTGCTCCGGTGCCGGCCGGACGTCCTCGCCGCGCGTCTTTCCCCGAGGAACTATCCGGAGGAGAAGATCACGGAGAACGTCGAGGCGGAGGCGCTCGACGTCATCCTGATCGAGACGCTCGAGGAGCACCCGGACGAGCACGTTCTCGAGGTGGATACGACCGATCTCTCCGTCGACGAGTGCGCCGACCGGATCGAGCGGTTCGTCCGGGGAGGACTCCCGCCGTCCTGCGGCTCC
Source organism: Methanoculleus sediminis (assembly GCF_001017125.1). GTDB lineage: Archaea > Halobacteriota > Methanomicrobia > Methanomicrobiales > Methanoculleaceae > Methanoculleus > Methanoculleus sediminis. Next base: position 227,058 of record NZ_JXOJ01000002.1, read on the forward strand.
ATCGACTGGTCGGAGTACCTGGAGGTCGGGAGATGACACTCGACCAGTTCCGGCCGCAGGTGCAGGGCATCATTCAGCCCGTGGTGAACCTGATGCGAAGGCTCGGGGTCACCCCGAACGCGCTGACGATTGCATCGTTCCTCGTCTCGGCACTTGCGGGCATCGCGTTCTATGCCGGAGGGGTCGTCTTCGGCACCGTCATGGTCGCGTTCAACGCCGTCTTCGACGCGCTCGACGGGGCGCTCGCCCGGGACATGGGGGTCGCGGGCCTCCGCGGGGACTTTCTCGATCACGTCATCGACCGCTACGCCGACATATTCATCATCACCGGGATATTTGCGGGCGGGGCCGCACCCTGGCAGATCGGCGTCTTCGCGCTGACGGGCGTCCTGATGTCCTCCTACCTCGGCACCCAGGCGCAGGCCGTCGGGGTTGGCAGGTTCTACGGCGGAATCCTCGGCCGGGCGGATCGGCTGGTGCTGATCATCATCGCAGGCGCCCTCACGGTGCTGATACCGGGAGAGATCTACGGCCTGAACTATCTCGGGTGGCTCCTCGTCATATTCGGCTTCCTCGGGCACTACACCGCGTTCCAGCGGTTCGCCCACGTCTGGCGGCAGATAGAAAAACAGTAGAAACTTCCGCTCATTTTTGTGGCCCGAAGGATTTCGGCCCACGTGCATCCTGTGGCTCGCACAGGGTCCCCTCGCCGTGACGGGGTGCAGCATCCCCGCATTGCCCAAAAAAAGCGGGGTTGTCGACGACCCCTACGGGTTGAGGACGTAGATGCCGTAATTGAGATAAGCCGCGAAACTCACCCAGAGCAAATAAGGGACGAGCAGAATCGCCGCGGGCACCGAGACCCGGTCGAAGGCGACTATCGTCATGAGGATTGCAACCCAGAGGAACAGGATCACGATGAGCGCGAAGAACGGCGCCTGCATTCCGAAGAATACGAACGACCAGACGACGTTTAAGATCAGTTGAGCGCCGAAGATCGCCGTCGCGACGTGCACGTTCTTATGCCATCCCTTGCTCCAGACGAGATAGAGCGCGATGCCCATGAGGATGTAGAGCACCGTCCAGACGGGGCCGAAGACCCATGAGGGCGGGCTGAACGCGGGCATTGTAAGACCGGCGTACCAGGTGGGGATCGCCGGCATCGTGAAGATCGAGCCGATCTGCCCGGCCGCGAGACTGACCCCTATCGCCACGATGAACTGGATGATTCGGACGTAGGCTGGTGTCACGTTGGGAAATAATGTTTCCTGCGCTCTTAAGCCTTTTGATCCACGCAGCAATCGTCAGTCAGGGTTCCGACGGAAAGCCGACGATGCGCCGTCTTCACCACGGAATTTTATTCGCACTCCTCTCCGTCCGGGGTATCGTCATCCTCGTCGTCGCCGGCGGGGAGAACCTCATGGAGGGTGAACCTGAATGCCGCACCGAGATCCGGCCGCCCTTCCACCCGGTCCTCCACCCGGATGCTGCCGCCGTAGCGCTCGACCAGGGCACGGACGATGAAGAGGCCGAGGCCGTCGCCGTATCCCCCGACCCATCCCCGCTCGAACCGGGAAAAGATCGACTCCTTCATGGGATCGGGTATGCCCGGCCCGGTATCCTCGACCGAGACCAGCACGCTCTCGCCGTCGTAATCCTCCACCCGGATGGCGATCCTGACCTCCTGGCCGCCGAACTTGACGGCGTTCCGGATGAGGTTCGCAAAGACCTCGGGGAGAAGGTCGTCCGCCCAGACCCGGGCGAGGGCGCTCCCCGCAAACTCGATCGCGACGTCCGGGAAGGCGGCGACCTCTTCCCTGATGACGGCGTCGAGGTCGACCGGCCCGACGTCGGGCGAGTCGTGATGGATACGGCGGATCGTGGTGACGTTGCCGAGGATCTCCGCGCTCCGATGAATGCTGCTCCGGATCTTCCTCGCGTAGAGCGCGGCCTCTCCGTCAAGCATCTCGAGGAGGAGATCGGTGTAGAGGTTCGAGACATTCTCGGCGTTCTTGATGTCGTGCGTCATGATGTCGAGGTAGAGGTTCGCCTCCCGGTTGGCCGCCTCGAGTTTCTTGTGCAGCATCCCCTTCAGGATCCCCGACCCGATCTCCTGCCCTATCGTCTCGAGGAGTTCCCTCTCATCCCGGGAGAAGGATGCTTTCGTTCTGCTGCCGGCATATACCGCACCGACGACGACCGACTCCGCGACGAGGGGGATGCAGGCGAGTGCGGAGACCTCGAGTTCCCGGAGTATGCTCGCCTCGATGGTGTTGAGGTCGGCCTGCTGCTCGATGTAGCGGGGCTGGCCGGCGATGAAGATGAAGTTGAACGGCCAGTGGTGAACCTTGATCAGGCGGTTCCGGGTCAGGGCCGATTCCGGCATCCCCTTCTGGTGCTGCAGCAGCGCCCGTTTTCGCTCGGCGTCGAGCATATAGACGATACCGACGTCGAGCCTCATCAGTTCGAGTGTCTTTTCGAGAGACTCCTCCAGGAGTCCGGCGAGAGAGAGGGAAGCGGCCGTGACGCCGATCACCTGGTTGAGCACCATGAGGTGCTCGTTCCGGACCCGGAGTTCCTCCTCGGCGCGTTTGCGCTCGGTGATATCCATGACACCGGCAATCGAGCCCCGGAACCTGCCGGACTCGTCGGTGACCGGCGACGTGACCACGAGCGCGTGGACGCACCCGCCGTCGCCGTGGAGGAGATCCAGTTCGAACTCCAGTCTCTCTTCGGTCTCCCGGCAGAACGGATTCTTCGAAGCGGTTCCCTCCGGACCGGGGGCATCGAAGAACCCGGCGACCGGCGATCCGACCAGGCGTTCCGCGGAGCAGCCGAGGATCTCCTCCATCGCCGGGTTCGCGAAGGTGATGCAACCGGCCTCGTCGACGGCGATGACACCTTCGTTGAGGTTCTCGACGAGCCTCCGGTACATCGCTTCAGAGTGCCGGAGCGCGACCTCCACCCTTGTGCGCTCGAGCGCGTACCGGATCGCCCGGCAGAGCAGTTCCGCGTCGGTCTTTCCCTTGACCAGGTAATCCTGCGCGCCGTTCTGCATCGCGTGGAGCGCAGCGGGGTCTTCTCCCGCCGCGGTGAGCACGATGACCGGGACGTCGGGGACCGTACGGCGCAGGCGGTCGAAGGCCGCCGCCCCCCGTCCGCCCGTGAGATCGAGGTCGAGGAGCACGACGTCGATTCCGCCCCCCGATACCGCGGCAAAACCGTTCTCGGGCCGCTCGCAGTGGATAAACTCGACGTCGCGCCCGCACTCGCGAAGCATCTCCCCGAGATTGCCGGGACTTTTCCCGATCAACAGCACGCGTAAGGGTTCGCTCATGGTCTCACTCGCATCCAGGGCCGGTACCTGCCCGTATCGGTGTAGATTCAGGTTTCCCGGCCGCAGACGGCCGCCGCGGGCATGATCGCACGCGGCCGGGTTCTCATTACTGTAGTACGGTTCTCCGGGAATTTATATCTCGTTCTTTGAGTGCGCCCGCCGCACCGGGCCGGGGGCTTCGGGGACGGCGGTGTCGTACGCGGCCAGCAGGGCCCGGCGCAGAGCAGACCCCGATCGTCCTTGCAGCCGGGGTGATCCTGGTGCTCACCGCCGGCGGGTTCCTGGTCCGCCGCTGGTGGACGCACCGGCAGAGCCCGGCGCTCTTCCGGGACTACGACTGACTCCGCGATCGATGAACCGGGGCAGATTGCCCCCATATTTTTGTAAGGGGATTCCCGGGAGTCTCTATCAATACACTATATTAAGGGGAAAACCGGATTTGTTGAAATCCTTCCCCGGAGGACGAATCACCTCCTAACCATACATCACTCCTGCATAGTTGCCTCACGCGAAGGCGCGAACTCCGGCATCTAGTGCATTGTATCATCTTATTTCAGAAACTTTTGTCGCATGTTGGGACGGACACTCCGGTCTCATGCGGGAGTGCGCGAAGGTTGATATAATCCCCCTGAAACGTCCCTTCGCGCTCTTCGCGGCTTCGCGTGAGGGATACTAGAGCGTAGCGAAGTCTCACGCGAAGACGCGAAGGTCGCGAAGAGGGATGGGCGATCTCTAATTTTAAGATGACAACAAGCACTAGTTTCCGGCGACCCTTCGCGTTCTTCGCGGCTTCGCGTGCGCCGTGGGGATACACCCTCACCCCGGGTGTGATGGTTTGTGAGTGCGACTACCGTCCTGGCAGGAACTCGAGCACTATCAGGCGCGAAGATGCTATTAGCCTTACGGGTTCCGCGCAAAGCAACGGTGCAACTGAACGGTCGGGACAAACACTACGGGTTCTAAAAAAGGGTTACTTCTTCCCCGCCCGCAGCCGCGCGATCTCCTCGCCGCCGGCGACCTTCACCACGAACGTCCCGTGGCAGGGCTTGGTGTAGGGGAAGATCAGGTTCTCGCCCTCGACGCCGACATAGAGCGGCGGGACGCCGATGATGTGGACGTCGAATATCCGGTAGCCCGGCTCCACCTCGTGATACTCCCGGACGTTCTTCTTGATGTACTCCCGCGCCTCCTTAAAAGACGACTGCGAGAGGATGATCTCGGGTTTCAGCGCTTCGAGACAGCCCATTGCATCACCTCGTCGAGTCTCCGCTTCAGCGGCATGGGGTTATGGACGGCCTTCGCCGCGACGACCTCACAGGGGAACTCGATCTCGCCGGCGAGTTCCTCCGCGTGCTCCCCGAAGAGGAGCGCATACAGCCGTGCCTTCGATATGTAGGCCATCGTCCCGGCATACGCGACTCCCGAATCGTTGTGGATGAAGACGAAGCAGAGGTCGAAGTCACGCTGCTTCTCCGCAATCGCGTCGATCGCGTCGTCGAGATCGGCCATCTCCGAGAGGTAGTGCCGGGACGGGTCGGCCGTCTCCATCAATTTTCGTGCCGCAGGCGTCCCGGCAACCACCGGCCGGATGCCCTGCTCTCTCAAGCCGTGCACCAGGTAAAGCGCCATGCTCGTCTGGACGGGCACCTGCGGGCACCCGAGCAGGATCAGTGCAGTTTGTTCGTCGTTCTCCGTCATGCTCTGGTCTTCTCCAGTTGTTCGAGGACTTCGGGCACCCGTTCGGGGTGCGTGTAGATGGTGAACCGCTCCCCCCGCGAGAAGCCGATAAGGGTGAGCCCCGCGCGCTCCGCTGTGAGGATGCCCCGGTCGGTCGTGGCGGCGCGGGAGACGACGATCGGGATCCCCGCGTTCGCCGCCTTCGCGACCATCCCCGCCGGCTGCCGGCCCGTGCAGCCGAGGATGCACTTCGACCGGTCAAGTCCCCGGAGAGCCGCATGACCCACGACCTTGTCGATGGTGTTGTGCCTCCCGACATCGCACGCCCGGGTGATGAGCTCGCCGTCGCAGAAGAGGACCGAGCAATGGACGCCGCCGGTTCTCCGCCACGTATCGGACTCGATCGCCGCCGTGACCGCCCGGATGCCGTCCGCCGTGATCGTGATCGACGACGCGACCGACCCCGGCTCGCCGACCACGCGGGCACCGCCGGACGACTCCGTCTCGAGCCTGATCTCCTTTCTCACCGGGGTGGTGATGTAGACGTCCTTTCCGGCGACCTCCACCGACTCGACGTTCTCGGCCAGCCCCTCGCAGACGACGAACCCGGCCCCGAGATCGTCGAGCCGGTCGGCGCTCGCCACGAGCGCCGTGAGGAACTCACCGTTCAGGAAGAGCCGGACGTGGTCCTCGACGATGATGTCGTCGTGAACCTCGCGTGCACCGTCACCCGTCATCTGGATGCCGGCGCGGCAGACGATCTCCATCAGGCCGTCTCCTCCCGGACCCAGTCGAGGTACGGGGCGTAACCGCCGACGATGGGAAGGGCGATGATCTCAGGTGTTTCGTAGGAGTGGAGCTCCCTGATCCGTTCGATGAGCGGCTCGAGCAGGCGGTGCTGCGTCTTCGCGACAAGGAGCCGCTCGGCCTCGCTCTCGACCGTGCCCTCCCACCGGAAGCAGGACTGCACGTCGACGACGTTCACGCAGGCGGCGAGGCGTGCATCGACGAGCGCTCTTGCAAGGTCTTCCGCCTCGCCGGCGGGTGCCGTGCAGAAGACCACGACGAATTCCGGGAGAACCATGGTTTACCTTTCGTAGCGCCCGTATTTAATCGTTCCCGGGGCAGGAATCGCAGCCGCCCTCCCCGGAGCAGCAGCAGCCCGACCCCCGCTCCAGGGGCTCGAGTCCCCGGCGGGTTCGGAAGTCGTTGATCGCGGCCCGGATGGCATCGCGGGCAAGGAGCGAGCAGTGTACCTTCGGTTCCGGGAGGCCGCCGAGGGCGTCCACCACGTCGGCGTTCGAGAGGTCCCATGCCTCGGCGAGGGTCATCCCCAGGATCATCCGGGTGGCCATCGAACTCGAGGCGATCGCCGCTGCACACCCGAAAGTCTGGAACCGGGCGTCGGTGATCCGGTCGCACTCGACTTTCAGGTAGATCTTCATGATATCCCCGCAGGTGGGGCTCCCCGCCTCGCCGACGGCGTCGGCGTCGGCCAGTTCGCCCACGTTCTGCGGGTTCGTGAACTCTTCGATTACTTTCTCCGTATACATCATTCGGCCTCCGGTACCCGGGTGCGGGCAGGCGTCAGCGGCGATATCCGCCGGAGCCGCCCGATCACCTCCGGCAGCACTTCAAGGACATGATCGACATCTTCCCCGGTGTTGGCGTCGCCGAGCGTCAGCCGGAGCGAGCCGTGCGCCTCCTCGTGGGAGAGTCCGGTCGCGAGCAGGACGTGCGACGGTTCCGACGACCCCGAAGAGCAGGCGCTTCCCGTGGAGGCGCAGATCCCGCGTCCGTCGAGCAGCAGCAGGATCGACTCCCCCTCGATGTAGCGGAAACTGAAGTTCGCGTTGTTCGGGAGGCGCTCGGTCGGGTGGCCGTTCAGCCGTGAGTCCGGGACGGAGCCGAGGACACCGCGGACCAGCCGGTCGCGCATCGCGGCGATCCGGCGGTTGTGCCCCTCGATATCGGCGGTCGCAAGTTCGATCGCCCGCCCGAGCCCGACGATGCCGGGAACGTTCTCGGTCCCGGCCCGCCGGCCCCGTTCCTGCCCGCCGCCGTGGATCAGGGTCTCCACCCGGGTTCCCTGCCGGATGTAAAGCGCTCCCGTCCCCTTCGGGCCGTAGAACTTGTGCCCGGAGAGCGAGAGGAGATCGATCCCCATCCGCTCCACATCTATCGGCACCGCCCCGATCGCCTGGACGGCATCGGTATGGAAGAGGACGCCCCGGTCGTGCGCGACGCGGCCGATCTCCGCAACCGGCTGGACTGTCCCGATCTCGTTATTTGCCGTCATCACCGAGACGAGGATCGTCTCATCGGTGATCGCCTCCCCGACTCTTTCCGGCTCCACCCGCCCGAACCCGTCGACGGGGAGATAGGTGACCGAGAACCCCTGCCGCTCCAGCCACTCGCAGGTGTGGAGGACGGCGTGATGCTCGATCGCGGAGGTGACGATATGGTTGCCGCGGTTCCGGTTCGCAAGAGCGATCCCCTTGATCGCCCAGTTGTCGGCCTCCGTCCCGCCGGAGGTGAAGAAGATCTCGCCGGCGCTTGCGCCGACGGCCGCCGCAACCTGCCCCCGCGCCTCCTCGACGCCGTTTTTTGACTCGCGGGAGAACCGGTAGAGGGACGAGGGGTTGCCGAAGTGCTCCGAGAGGTACGGGGCCATCGCCGCGACGACCTCGGGCTTCATGAATGTCGTCGCCGCATGATCCATATAGAGGGTGCGTTGATCCTGGTCGCTCATGTCCGGTAGATCGTTGGTTTTGGGAGCGTATCAGCGTTACCGGTCAGGGGGACACCGGGAACCGTTCCACCGCGAGTAAGAAGTTAAATAGGGTCCTGTGCGCAATATCTGATGATGTATTCGAGACGCATGGATCACCTTCCCCCCTACCTTTTTGCACGCATTGACGAGATGAAAGAGGAGAAGCAGCGTCAGGGTGTCGACGTCATCGACCTCGGGGTCGGCGACCCGGATCTCCCCACCCCGCCGCACATCGTGGAGGCGCTCTGCGACGCGGCCCGTGACCCGAAGAACCACCACTACCCCTCCTACACCGGCATGCTCGCCTACCGCGAGGCGGTGGCCGACTGGTACCGGAACCGGTTCGGGGTCGACCTCGACGCGAAGAAGGAGACCCTCGCGCTCATCGGATCGAAAGAGGGCATCGCTCACATCGCCGAGGCCTTCGTCAACCCCGGAGAGGTCGTCCTCGCCGCCGACCCCGGTTACCCGGTCTACAAGACCTCCACGCTCTTTGCCGAGGGGAAAGTCCACGAACTGCCCATCCGGGCGGAAAACAATTTCCTCCCGGTGCTCGAGGATATCCCTGCCGGCGTCGTGAAGCAGGCGAAGCTGATCTTCATCAACTACCCGAATAACCCCACGGCCGCAATCGCGCCCCTCTCGTTCTTCGAGGAGGTCGTCGAGTTTGCACGGGAGCATAACATCGTCGTCGTCCACGACAACGCCTACTCCGAGATCACCTTCGACGGCTATAAGGCGCCCTCGTTCCTCGAGGTCGACGGCGCGATGGAGGTCGGGATCGAGATGCACTCGCTCTCGAAGACCTACAACATGACCGGGTGGCGGATCGGGATGGCCTGCGGCAACCGCGATATCGTCGCCGGGCTCGGCCGGGTCAAGACCAACGTTGACTCGGGCGCGTTCGACGCCATCCAGCACGCCGCGATCACGGCGCTGACCGGGCCGCAGGACTGCGTGGCGAATGCCTGCTCGATCTACCAGGAGCGCCGGGACGTGCTGGTTAAAGGGCTCACCGAGATCGGGCTCGACGTCACGGCACCGAAGGCCACCTTCTACGTCTGGGCGCCGGTCGACGACTGCATGGCGTTCTCCGCGAAACTCCTCGATCAGGCGGGGATCGTGGCGACACCCGGCGTCGGGTTCGGGAAGAACGGCGAGGGGTTCGTCCGGTTCGCGATCACCCGGTCGATCGAGCGGATCAACGAAGCCGTAGAGCGGATGCGGGGGATTGACCTGTGATTCTCCCCTCGCACCTGACGGTCCGGGATGGCCGCCTCGCGATCGGGGAGCACGACACGGTCGAACTCGCGGAACGGTTCGGCACCCCGCTCTACGTCACGAGCGAAGACCGGATCCGCGAGAACTTCCAGCGCCTCTCCGGCGCGCTCACCGCCCATTACCCGAAGGTCCGCATCCTCTACGCCGCGAAAGCGAACGGCAACCTGGCGATCTTCAAGACCCTCGCATCCATGGGCGCCGGAGCGGACGTCTTCTCTGCAGGAGAGGTCGCACTCGCCCTCACCTCCGGGATGCGCCCGGAGTCGCTCCTCTTCAACGGGAGCTCAAAGACCCCCGCCGACCTCGCCCTCGCGGTCGAGAGGGGCATCCGGGTCTCGGTGGACTCGCCCGATGAACTCCGGCAGCTCGATGCCGCGGCCGCAGAGACGGGCAAGACCGTTGATATCGCCTTCCGGGTCAACCCGGCGATCGAGGTCCCCACCCACCCGAAGATCGCGACCGGTCTTGCGACGAGCAAGTTCGGTATTCCCGCAGGGCAGATCCTGGATGCCTACCGGGAAGCGCTCGCGCTCGAGCACGTGAACCCGGTCGGGATCCACTGCCACATCGGCTCGCAGATCCTCGCCGTGGAGCCGTTCGCCCGCGAGGTCGAGGTGCTGATCGGCGTCGCCCGGAACCTCATGGATATCGGGGTCGAGCCGAAGTTCATCGATATCGGGGGCGGCCTCGGGATCCCCTACCACCGGGAGACCGACCGCGCCCCGACGCCGGAGGAGTACGCGGGAGCGGTCATGCCGGTCTTCCTCCGGGGCATCAAGGAACTCGGGATCGAGCCCGAACTCTGGGTCGAACCCGGCCGGTGGCTCATCGGCGACTCGACGGTCCTCTTGACAAGGGTCAACTCCGTCAAGACCGCCCACAAGACGTTCGCGAACGTCGACGCCGGGTTCAACCTTCTCGTCCGGCCGACGATGTACGACTCCTACCACGAGGTCGTGGCGGCGAACAGGGCCGACGCGCCCGCCGTGCGGGAATACTCCGTCACGGGGCCGATCTGCGAGACCGGCGACATCCTCGCGAAAGACCGGATGCTCCCCGAACTCGAGGCAGGCGATCTCATCGCGGTGCTGGACGCCGGAGCCTACGGGTTTGCGATGTCGTCGCAGTACAACAGCCGTCCCCGGTGCGCCGAGGTCCTCCTCGCCGGCGTTAAGGCGGCCCTGATGCGCCGGGCCGAGACGATCGACGACCTGACCGCCCCCATGGTGACGGTGCCCTGGCAGGAGTAGGACCGGAGCCGCAGCCGTGAAGTTCCACTACCTCCTGGTCGACGACCTCCTCGCAAAGGAAGAGTTCGAACGGCGGGTGGAGGAGAAAGTGGCGGAGTCGGGGGACCTCCTCGACGAACGGACAGCGGCGATGCTGGTCGTCAGGGATCTGGGCCGCTCGCACATCCGGATACGCGACCTCGCGGCGGCCCCGAGCCTCGCGTGCTTCTTTGCGAAAGTCCTCTCCGTCGGGGAGCCCCGGGAGTTCGAGCGGCCCGACGGCACCCCCGGCATCGTCGCGAACGTGACGGTGGGCGACGAGACCGGCAGGGCCAGGCTGACCCTCTGGGACGAGAAGGCCGCCGCGGTCGCGGAGATCGAGGCGGGCGACGTCCTCGAGATTCTCGGGCGGCCGAAGGGCAAAGGAAAGGTCCCCGACGTCACCGCCGTCGCCGTCCAGGAGGCGGCATGCGAGATCTCCTGCGATGAGGACGCGGACGCTTCGGTTCCAGGGCCGGCGGGGGATCTCGAGGCCCGGTTGATCTCGATCGGGAGCCCGCGGACGTTCACGAGGCGCGATGGGACACCCGGCGAGATGGTCGAGGCGGTGATCGGGAACGAGGACGGCGTCTTCCGGCTCGTCGCCTGGGCGCCGGATGTCCTCCTCGGGGTGGAGCCGGGGGAGATGGTCGTCATCCGCGGGGCGGTTGCACGCGAGAGCGACCGGGGGATCGAGTACAGTCTCGGCGAATCCGCGTCCGTCTTACGATCCGACCGTGAGATCGATCTACCCATGGACACCATCGCCGGGATCGAGGAAGGCGGGGCCTACTCGCTTGCCGGGACGGTTCTCTCCGTGCAGCCTTCCCGATCGTTCACCACGCGGAACGGGCGGCAGTCCTCGGTCAGGAATCTGGTCATCGCCGATTCGACCGGCGAGATCCCGCTCGTCGCCTGGGGCGAGAAGGCGGACGAGCACCTGGTGCCCGGCGACCGGATCGAGGTCTACAACGCGACCGCACGGCGGGGTCGGTACGGCGACCTCGAAGTACACCTCTCGTGGGGGAGCGCTCTCGTCATCCTCGCACAGGAGGAGGAGGAGATCGAGGTGACGGGGACGATCGTCGCCACCCGGCAGGGAACCGCTCTCGACACCGGCGACGCCTGCTACCTCCTCGACGAGCCGCTGCCCGTCGGGTACGTCGTGCGCGCGCGAGGCACGGTGCACAGGGGCGTGATCAGCCCGAGCAGTCTCGAGGCCGTACAACCCGATCCCGACGGCCTGCAACGCCGCCTGGATCGGTTTGCCGAAGAACCCCGATCCTGATCTTCACTTTCACCCCGCACGGCAAGCGACCTTTATGTCTCCGGCTAGAGACTCTAGTGTATCATACAGAAACACACTATAGAGATCAAGTGAGGATTGAGATGTCAGAGATTGATCTTGAAGATTTACCCGGCGTCGGAGCGACCACTGCCGAAAAGCTCCGCGAGGCCGGATACGGGACCGTCGAGAGCGTTGCGACGGCCACCACGTCGGATCTCGCCGAGGCGGCGGAGATCGGCGAGGCAACCGCAAAGAAAGTGATTCTCGCCGCCCGGAAGATGGCGGATATCGGAGGGTTCAAGACGGGCCGCGATATCCTCGATAAGAGGAAGGATATCAAGAAGCTGAGCACGCTGGTGCCCGAGTTCGACGAGCTGGTCGGCGGCGGCCTCGAAACCCAGGCGATCACGGAAGTTTACGGCGAGTTCGGGTCCGGTAAGAGTCAGCTCGTCCACCAGATGGCCGTCAACGCCCAGCTCCCCGAAGAACTCGGCGGCCTCGCCGGCGGAGTCATCTACGTCGACACCGAGAACACCTTCCGGCCGGAGCGGATCGAACAGATGCTGAACGGCCTCCCCGAAGGGGCGGAGATCGGAGAGATCGAGGAAGTCCTCGAACGGATTCACGTCGCGCGGGCGCACAGTTCCGACCACCAGATGCTGCTCCTCGAGACCGCACGGGAACTTGCAAACGACCTGCGGAACTCCGACTATCCGGTCAGGCTCTTCGTCATCGACTCGTTGACGTCGCTCTTCCGCTCGGAGTACGCGGGACGGGGCACCCTCGCTCCCCGGCAGCAGAAGCTGAACCGGCACATGCACGACCTCCTGAAGCTGATCGACGACCACAACGCCGTCGGTCTCGTGACCAACCAGGTGATGTCGAACCCCGGCGTCCTCTTCGGCGACCCCACGAAACCGATCGGCGGCAACATCGTCGGCCACACCGCAACATTCCGGATCTATCTGCGGAAGAGCAAGGGCGGCAAGAGAGTCGCACGCCTGGTGGACAGCCCGAACCTCCCCGAGGGCGAGGCGGCGTTCATGGTCGAGCAGGCAGGGCTCAGGCCGTGCTGAAGGCGCTCGTAACGGACGTCGACGGCACCATCACCGATCGGCGGCGGCGGATCAACACCGCTGCCGTCGAGGCCGTCCGGACCCTCGTCGACGCCGGGATAGCAGTGGTGCTTGCAAGCGGCAACACCGTCTGCTTCATGGACGGTCTCTGCAAGATGGTCGGGACGGACGGGACGATCATCGGGGAGAACGGCGGCGTCTACCGGAGGGAGTTTTCAGGTACCCTCCGCATCCCCGGCGACAAGAAAGCCTGCCTCGCGGCATTCGAGGTTCTCAAAGACTATTTTACCGAAAAAGGCGTGGAACTCGAGCTCTACAGTGCGCAGTACCGGTTCGCCGACGTTGCCTTCGCCCGGAACATCGACCCCGACGAGGCAAGAGCGGTCATCCGCGACCACGACCTCCCCGTCCGGGTGCTCGATACCGGGTTTGCAATCCACCTCCAGACCCCCGGCGTGAGCAAAGGAACGGCGCTCGTGGAACTTGCCCGCGAGATGGGGCTTGCCCCTTCCGAGATGATGGCCGTCGGAGACTCCGAGAACGACACCGAGATGCTCGAAGCCGCCGGCATCGGCGTCGCGGTACGAAACGCCCCGGCACGAACCCGATCGGCAGCGGACTGGGTCTCCGAAGGGTCTTACGGGGACGGATTCGTGGAAGCGGTAAAAAAGTATTATCCCTATCTCTTCAGCAGGTAGCGGTCGACGACGACGTAATCTTTTATGTCCTTCACCGCCTCGAAGGGGACGAGCATCTTGTCTCCATCCGTCCTGTAGCCGTCGGTCTTGAACGTCTCGTCCGGTTTGACGAGCAGGTCGACAACCTGCCCCGTGTTGAGGTCGACTATGATATTCTTGATGGTCCCGATGAGCATGCCATCGTTACTCATCACTTTCTTCCTGGCTAGGGAGCGGCAGAAGGTTTTGCTCATACAAAACCGTGGGGCGTTTGTACTATTTAAATCTTCTAAAGTCTATAAAATCACGGGAAAACAGATTTATAGATAATTACCGGAAGGGCAGGCGCCACCGTTGCCCGCGGCGGAAGAAAGTACGGTATAGAGGCTTTCTTCACCAGCGAGCCGCATGTCGGATCGCCCTCATTGCAGTCTTCCCGGATCTGCGGGCGTACCACGAAACAAAAAGAGTTTTTTGTAGGGTTACTTCACGGTCTCGGCCGCCATCCGGACATCGGTTGCCTTGACCGTCTTCCTGCCTGCATGACCCGCCAGCTTGATCGCCTCTTTCGCGATCCGTGACGCGTACTGCTCCATTAATTTTGCGAGTTCTTCATTGGCATCGGAACTCACGCGCTCCGCGCCGGACTTCTTTACGATTCTGCCAACAGGCGCCAGTGGTATATCAGTCATGATCCATTTCCCCCTTTTCATTGAGTTCTGTGAAATGCACTCACACACAGAACTCGTTTTACAGAAGCACCATAGGTATTCTCATATAAATACTTATCCGTCGTCAGAGGGGTTGAAGCACGAAATTTCGAACGGGGAGGGGATCAAAGTGAGGGAAAGACCCGAATTATATCGGTCTGGGTAACGATCCCGACGGGCTTGCCGTCCTCGACCACAATCAACCTCCCGATCTCCCGTTCCTTGAACCGGCCCACGAGTTCGTAGAGCCGGATCGTCGACGGCGCTTCCACCACATCGGCGGTCATGACCCCTGCAACGGGCGCATCCAGGGTCAGGCCCTCATCCAGGCCGCGGACGATATCGCTCAGCGTTACGATGCCCGCGAGTTCGCCGCCGTCCTTCAGCACCGGCGCACCGTGGATATGATGGGTATTGAAGAGGCGGACGGCATCGCGGAGGGTGGCGGTGAGCGGCAGGGTCAGGAGCGGGGTGCTCATATAGTGCTTGATGGGCTGTTTCGGGAGGGATATCATCTCCGAGACACTGATAAGAAGCGCCTGCAGGTTCTCGTCCATCCCGAAGACCTCGCCGCGGACGAGGAGTTTATTCACCGGCGTAGGTCCGATCGAGACCATATCCCCGACACGGAAGAGCTTCACGCTCCCGATGATCCGGACCATCGCCTGGCACAGGTCGGGGTGGCAGAGGGTGGTGAACCCGAGCTCCCTGACACGGACGCCCTTCACCTTCTCACCGTCGCGGAAGATCGGCACCTCGGACTGGTGCTCGAGATCCCCGAGATTCAGCTCCCTGTACGCACCTGCGGTCGGGCTGTATCCTCCTTTCGGGCCGGGAACGCCGTCGACCAGCCCGAGGGCTTTCAGGGCCTGCATCTGGTTGCGGACGGTGCCGGGGTTGCGCTTCAGCACCTCCGCGATCTCCTCACCTTTTATAGAGTGGGAAGACTGATGGTATAGGGTAATCAGGGTTATCAGGATATCCTTCTGAATCGGAGAGAGCTCCATAATTATCAGTCATTATACGTTGTTTAAATACATTAGGTTGTGCGTAACGTGGAATTCGAAACCATCCCGACCGTTCCTACGGCGGACGAAGTGCTCGACCGCAGTCTTCGCAGGGCGGCAGCCAAGAAGAAGCTGAAGACCAACGTCGATACCGCGAACGAGGAGTTCGTGAGAGCGGTCGCGAAAGCCATCCACGACAAATTAAAGAGTGTGGTCGGCTCGTTCCCGAGCTTCGAGCGCCTCTCGCCCTTCTACCAGGAGGCGACCGACATCCTGGTCTCGCTCGACCGGCTGAAACGATCCCTCGGCGCCGTCAACTGGGCGGCCGACCAGGTCTGGGTCATCGGCTCCGGTTACGCCCGCAGCATGCGATCCGGAGTAGACACACCCCCAAAACGGCGGCAGGCCGTCGCTCGCATAGCCTCCATCGTTCACCAGGTGGAAGACGATCTCGTATACTTAAACGAGGCCCGCAACATCCTGCGGAAACTCCCGCACGTGAACGACGACAACTTCACCGTGGTGGTGGCGGGATTCCCGAACGTCGGGAAATCTTCATTTATCAGGCTCGTCTCGACGGCCGAACCCGAGATCGCCGCCTACCCGTTCACCACCAAGGGGATCATCGTCGGCCACCGCGAGATCGGCAAGCGCGACCGGATCCAGTTCATCGACACGCCCGGCGTCCTCGAGCGCCCGGCAGAGGAGAGGAACCCCATCGAGCGGCAGGCGGTCAGCGCCATCATCAACACGGCCGACGTCGTCCTCTTCGTCCTGGACGCAAGCGAACACTGCGGCTACTCGCTCGACGATCAGAACAGGCTCCTTGCGGAGATCAAAACACTCATCGACATCCCGGTGGTGACGGTCGTAAACAAGGCGGATATCCGGGGAATCGAGGGCTACCCGGAGATGTCCACGCTCACCGGAAAGGGGGTAGAGGAGGTGCTCGATCTTCTGCTCACATTCAGAAAGGAAGCCACGAAAACGAACCTGCGAGAGCCGCCCCAACCAGAAACCCAAGAATAGCCCCGCCGTTTAAGGGCGGGAGCCCCGCCTGGGGATTGCCCCTGTTGACGAAGTAGAGGAGCACCGCAAGGCCGACGAGCGCTCCCGCCATCGCGCCGAGTGTCGGGGCGGAGAGGAGCCAGAAGACCGCGGGCGCATCCACGAAGACGTGCGACGACGCGACAAGGATCGAGGGCATGATAAGATCGCCCATACCCATGACGAACGCGCCGCGCTCCTCCCCCTCACCGATGTTGAGCCCCTCTTTCCTGAACGAGTAGTCCGCCCTCTTCGGAACCACGACCATGATGGGCGCCTTCGTCTCGAGAACGCCTTCGGCCAGCGTGATCATGTGTTTTGTCCGGTAGACCGATATGGCGTCGTAGACCGCGAGCAGCACGAGCAGCATGATCACCGGCAGGACGGCAAGGGATATCCCGAAGATGGAAGCAACCCCGGCGGATATCAGCACCCCCAGAACATCGATGACGTACCATTCCGGGTAGAGGTAGAGGAGCGCAGTCGCCGCGACGGCACCGATGAGCGTTCCGGCCGCGGCGGCGGTGGTGGGCCCGAGCGCGAGGAGGGAGAGCGCGCCGAATATGTAGAGGAACGTCATGAAGAGGGCAAACCCGATGAAGAGGGCGATGAAACGCCGGCCCCCGGTCCGGAGCAGAAAGAGCAGAACCAGGGTGAAAGCGAGCAGCATCCCTATGAATATCAGGGGATTCGCCACCGATTCGGGATCTTCAAACGCAACAAGCCCCGCCGCCTGCATGGGCATGACGAGGACGATAGCGATGATCTGGACGAACAAAAGCATCAGGGGCATTCCAAGAAGAGGCAGCCAGTCGCGTATCTGCATCACAAAACTCCACTCATTATAGGTAGGTTAATTAATGCATCCTCATTACTTTAAATTATGGAGATTCGCGAACTCATTGGCGATATCGTTCTCACCATCGTGATGGTGGTCTCCACCGTCGTGCTGGTGATGCGGTTCTGGCAGGACCTGATCATAGCGACTGCTGCGACGTTCATGATGCTCTCTCTCGGAGGCCTGCTCATCTCTCTCGGCATGAAGATCGTGAGCCTCGAGGCGAGCGTCGTGCAGCGGGAGCGCACCATGCGCGTGAACATGGAGGAGATGGGAAAGACGATGACCGCCAGGTACGACAACACCATAAGCCACATCGAGGAGATCGTCGACGGCCTCTCCCGGCGGATGTACCGGTGAACCGGATCGCCATCTTAATGGCATCTCCCTCTCTCATGATCAGGTAGCATGGGCGTTGCTATCCGAGACCTCCTGGCAGACTGTAAAGAGACGTTGACGTGGGACGATCTTTCCGGCATCGCCGCATTGGATGCTCATAACGCACTTTACCAGTTCCTCTCCATCATCCGGCAGCCGGACGGCACCCCGCTGATGAACGGTGCGGGCCGGATCACCTCGCATCTCTCCGGCATCCTCTTTCGGACGGTCAACTTCCTGGAAAAGGGCGTCCGCCCGGTCTTTGTCTTCGACGGGAAGCCCCCGGAGTTCAAGCAGGAGACGATCAACGAGCGGCGCGAACATCGCGCCCGGGCCGACGAGGCCTGGAAGACGGCGCTCAGGGAGGGCGATATGGAGGAGGCCTACAAGCAGGCGAGCGCATCCGCCCGTATCGACAGTCACATCATCGCATCGTCCCGCGAACTCCTCGACCTCCTCGGCATCCCCTGGGTGCAGGCGCCGAGCGAGGGCGAAGCGCAGGCGGCCTACATGGTGCGCAGGGGGACGGCCGCCTACGCGGTCTCCCAGGACTACGACTCGCTCCTCTTCGGCTCCCCGGTGCTGGTCCGGAACCTCACCGTCAGCGGCCGGCGAAAGACCAGGGGCCGGACGATCACGGTGAGCCCCGAGCGGATCGTCCTCTCCTCACTTCTCGACCGTCTCGGCGTCACGAGAGAGCAGCTCGTCGAGATCGGCATCCTGGTGGGCACGGACTTCAACCCGGGGATCCGGGGCGTCGGCGGCAAGACAGCCCTGAAGATCGTGCGGAACGGCGAGTTCGAGGGAGTGATCGCCGAAAAGCAGCCCGACTTCGACCCCGCTCCGGTCCGGGAGTTCTTCCTCGACCCGCCGGTCACCGACGACTACGCCCTCGAGTGGAGGACGCCGGACGTCGAGGGCGTCGTGGAGATGCTCTCTAGCCGCTACGACTTCTCCGAAGAGCGGGTCAGGAGCGCTCTCGCCAAGGTCTCGGTGAAGGCGACGCAGAAGACGCTGGACGCCTGGTTCTGACCGCCGAAACCGCGAGCGTCCGAAGACAAAGAGCCGGCTTGAGTTGTCCGATGGGCTAAAAAAACCCTATTTTTCACTGAATACGGACTCCGGCGAACGACACAAGAGATATATGTGAGGACGACCCATCAGGCCGATTGAAGACTCCATACCGGGATCTCAGGGCAGTATGGAGGGTGCACGAACCAGAAAGAGGGGATCGTATCCCTGATCGCCGTCCTCCCGGCTCTTCGGGCCTTGTTACCGGGGCCACACCGTCCGCATTCTCCATCGCCGGAGCAGTGCCGCTGGATCCGGAGGTTCCTCAGGAACCGCCGTAAGAATCGCTTTCTCGAACATGCTGTCCGAAGGACCGGGCAGCAGGAACCATACAGGTGATTGATATGAGAGAACTCTACGAGAAGATGATCAACGAAGCCATGGCCGCCCAGCGGGCGGACGTGGAGACGGTAAAAGCAAAACGCGGCCAGAAGTTCGTCCTCGCGGACACGAAACCCTACATCGACGCCGTCCGGGGGATGACCGCGATCGGCGACCAGAGCCGGGCGGTCATCGACCTCCACAAGAACTCGGTGATCTCGCATGCCGAGGTCCTGCAAAGCCTCACGACAACCGTCCGCCCCGAAGACGATCCCTTCGTCGAGCACTACCAGACGCCCGTGGTGCTCGATATCCTCAAAAGCCAGGACGAAGCGTTCGCAAAGAGCGTCGACGCCTTCACGAAGGCGATCGCGGACACGGAGGCCAGGATCGGCCTTGAAGCGGTCCGCCGCTACGGCGGGTTCTACGGCCCCACCTGCGTCGTCGACTTCGCGCTGATCCCGGGCAGCACGAGCAACGTGGTGAACCGGGTGCTCCAGAAGACCGATATCCCGGTCGAGCACAAGCGCGCGATCCTCGCCGCCAAATCGTGGGGGATGAACACCTCCTACGGGTTCGGGGAGTTCTTCGCCCACGCCCTCGAGGAGGGCGCCACCCCCGGCGAGGCGACGGCGAAAGAGGTCGAGATCATGCAGAGGATCTACCGCGACCCGATCGAGGCCCAGGCGGAACTGATGGATGCGGCGGGAATGTCGTCGTTCGACCCGCGGAAGTACATGGCCGAGTACCGGCGGCGGATGGAGCCGACGGTTCGGGCCGCTGTCGACGACGGCGTCCACTACGCGAACATCCTGACGGTTCCCGCCTACAGCGTCGGCGACGTCGCGCACCATATCGCCCAGTCGACCTTCAACATGTGCAAGGACGACGTCGTGATGGCGATCATCGAGGCGGTTACCGGGGTGATGGAGTCGTCGCTCAAGAACTCGCTCGATGCCTACAAGAGTTACTGGGACGTCCTCTCGCTCGCGACCGGCGCATCCGCGGCGGCCACCGAGTACATCCTCGAGCTCGACGCGCTCAACGCCCCCATGGTCGTCGACCTGCTCACGAAGAGGTTCCACAACTACGTTGTCTGCTATCCGGCCCGGGGGGCCGCTGCGGAACTCCACAACTGCGACTTCATGGACATGATCTACCGCGGCTGGAAACTCATCGACAAGGCGCGGAAGTATCGGAACGGAGCCGACGAGACCCTGACCCCGATGGTCGGCAAGTACCCCGTCGACCTCTCACCCATCCACGCAAACGAGGTGCTGATGAACCCGCAGTGGTACGCCTACCCGGCCTGCGCCATAACCGTCCGGTTCTCCGCCCTGATGCGCCTTGCCGACTACCCGTGCCTCCTGACGAGCGAGCCCGTGACCGCGACGATGATGACGAACATCATCGCTCTCGAGAAGGAGACCGCCGCCGCGCCGGTGCGGGCCTGCAAGAACTGCGCCACGACGAGCCTTGTCGACCAGCGGCAGCGCTACTGCCAGTGGAAAGAGGCGATCTAGAGAGAGGGATCATGAAGTGCTACTACTGTGCCCTCGAGGGGAAGGATAGCGAAGCGGTGGCGATCTGCATCGTCTGCGGGATGGGGCTCTGCATGGAGCACGCGATCAGAAAGGACGTCGACGTCTGGGAAGGCGGCTACCCGCTCCCCAGCAAGCGCGTGAAGGCTCCGCTGCCGCGGATCCTCTGCCCCGCATGCTATAACGCCCTGTATGCGAAGTAAAAGCACACCCAGGCCCTTTTTTTGGGCTAAGGTTCATTAAAAGGAGTATCCTACGTACTGGTGAAACCATGACTATATCTCTTGGAAAACGATGCGTCGCCGAAGCCGTCGGGACGTTCATCCTGGTCTTCTTCGGGACCGGCGCCGCAGTCGTCACGCTGATGCTCGCCGCGGGGACGACCCCGGCGACCCCCTTCAACATAGGGATCGGGGCGCTCGGGGGGCTCGGCGACTGGCTCGCCATCGGACTTGCCTTCGGCATCGCCATCGCCGGGTCGATCTACGCCCTCGGGCGGATATCGGGCTGCCACATCAATCCGGCGGTGACGATAGCCCTCTTTGCGACCCGCCGGCTCCCCGGCCGCGACGTCGTCCCGTACATCGCCGCCCAGCTCGTCGGCGCCGCGGCTGCAAGCCTCCTCTTCGCCTGGGCCGTCGGCCCGGACGCCGTCACGATCGGGGGCCTCGGGGCGACGGCACCCTTCTCCGGTATCGGCTACCTGCAGGCGATCGTCATCGAGGCGGTCGGGACGTTCCTCCTGATGCTCGTCATCATGGGCGCCGCCGTCGACGAGCGGGCCACGCCGGGCTTTGCCGGGCTTGTGGTGGGTCTCGCGGTCGCGGGCATCATCACGACGATCGGGAACCTGACCGGCGCGTCGCTGAACCCCGCCCGTACGTTCGGCCCCTACCTCGGGGACTGGCTGCTTGCCGGCCAGAACCTCTGGGAATTCTTCCCGATCTACATCATCGGCCCCATCGCCGGTGCGGTGCTCGCCGCGTTCCTCTACGACTACCTCACCGGCGAGTGATCCAGCCCCGCCCCTCTTTTACCATCGCGACGTTCCAACGGAACGGAGCTTGAGAAGACCGAAAGTCTTTGAGTTGCGACCGGCGGGAGCGTCGTGCGATGCGCCGTGAGGAGCGGGGCAGGAGCATGAGAAGACCGAAGATCTTCGAGTTGCGACGGGCCGAGGGTGCGACCGCCAGCCATACGGCCGTCGCGTAAACTCTGTAGAAATCCTTCTGGAGAACGGTTTCACACAACCCCGGGATGCCCTACCGGGAACGACTGACCAGCAGAAGAGCGGTGAACCGGAGCGGATCCGGTTTGCCGCAAGTATGCCCGGGACGCCCGTTCGGGCCACCCGGGATCCCTCAGCGTGGAGCGAACAACGAGTTCTCGATGCTCCCACCCGGATCGATATCCGGAGATCCGCGCTTGCCCGTATCGGGCGCCGTCGACCGGACACCCGCGACCGGGCTGTTCACATTTACCCTCGCCCCTCATTCCCGCGGGAGACATTTATAGATTTCGGATATGCCGCGCCTCACTCGAACCGTTTCGGATCGGTCTCGATATCGACGACGACGGGCACGTTCATGCGCACAGCACGGGAGATCGCGTCCGCAAGGTCCTGCGGCCGGGCCACCCGTATCCCGGCACCGCCGCAGGCCTCCGCATACGCCGCGAAGTCGGGATTCGTGAGTTCGGTGCCGTAGGGTGGATAGTTCGCCTCCCTCTGCTCCTCCCGGATCATGGCAAGCTCGTGGTTGTTCATGATCGCGACGACGATGGGAAGGTCGTACCTGACCGCCGTGACGAAGTCGGCCATGACCATCGAGAATCCCCCGTCCCCGGTGATGCAGACGACGGTCGCATCGGGGTAGGCGAGTTTCGCCGCGATCGCCCCGGGGAGCCCGAACCCCATCGTCCCGAGGTAGCCGGACATCGCGAACCGCTGCCGCTTCATCCGGAAGTTCCTCCCGAACCACCACTGGTTCTCCCCGACGTCGAGGGAGATGACCGCGTCCTCCGGGAGGGTCTCGGAGAGGACTTTCATGATGTAGGGCGGGCGGATGGGGACCGCTTCCGGGTCGGCCTCCCGGTCGAGGTTCATGAACCACTCCCGTTTCCGCTCCGCGAGCCACGCCCTGGCCCCCGTATCATCCCGCGGCCTGACCCGCTCCCGGATCAGGGGTACAGCAACGGCGCAGTCGCCATAGACCCCTGCCGCAAGCGGGTGCTTGCCGAGCTGGAGCGGATCGATATCGATATGGACGGCCTGCTTCTCACCGGGGATCCCGGTGAAGTCGGAGAAACTCGCCCCGCAGGCGATCACGAGGTCCGACTCCGCGACGAGTGTGCGGGCGTGCGGTGTCCCGAGCGGCCCGTGCACTCCGGCAACCCACTCGTTCTCGTCGGGGAGGATACCCTTCGCCCTGAAGGTGGTGACGATAGGCGCCCGGATCGTCTCCGCAAGCTCGAGGACCGCTCCCGCCGCACGCATGGCGCCGAACCCCGCGAGGATGACCGGCCGCTTTGCGCCGTCGATCGCCTCCGCCGCCGCCCGGACGGCCCCGTCGGTCGGGGCCGCCGCGACCGCCGAAAGGCATGTCTCGCGTTCGCAGTAGGCGGGTTCGAGCGGCTCCCTCTGGATATCGTTCGGAAGAGAGAGCTGGGCGACGCCGCGGCCGATGATTGCATAGCGTAGCGCCCGGGTGAGGAGTTTGACCGCCGTCGACGGATCGGCGACGGTGTTGTTGAAGACCGCGATCGGACGGAAGAACGCGTCCTGGTCGATCTCCTGGATGCCACCGGGGCCCGCGTACTGCGCCTGCACCTGCCCGTTCAGGGAGAGCACGCTCGCCCGATCCTCTTTCGCGTCATACAGGCCGGTAGCGAGGTTCGTCGCCCCCGGCCCGGCGATGGTCAGGCAGACGGCGACCTTCCCCGTGAACTTGTTGTAGGCCGAGGCGGCGAGCGCAGCGGTCTGCTCGTGCCGGACGACGATGTAGCGTGCGTCCGGGTTCCTTCTGACCGCGTCCACGAGCGGAAGCGACGATGAGCCGGGGATGCCGAGGTACAGGGTGATCCCCCAGGCCGCGAGCTCCGAGACCAGCACGTCGGCCACGGTCATGGCGCCCCCTTCAGAGGTAGTCTTCGTCATTCATCTCCACCTCACCCTCTTCTTCACCGGCTCGCACGAACGCCTCCTTTCCCGCGCTGCAGCGGGGGCACCGCCAGTCGTCGGGAAGATCCTCGAAGAGTGTTCCCGGCGGCATCACGGTTGCCGGGTCTCCCGCCTCCTCAACATACTCGTAATCACAGACACTGCAGACCCATCGTGCCATATCCTCCACACTCCGAGAGTGACTCTCCGGGCCGTACCCCATCTTCACGTATAAAAATGCCTCGCCGCCCGGTGGCCGGGCCGGGGTTCCGGTCAGGGAACCCCGGGCCCTCCCGTTGCAGGCGGACGGGCTGTCTCGTCGCCGGCCGGGGTTCCCCGGCGGTCCCTGTCGCCTTCCGTCACATGTTTCGCAAGCGCCGAGAGGCCGAGGGTCGTCCCGAGGTTCATCGTATCGAGCACCGATGCGGGGACGAGGACGAGCGTCGCCTTCTCTTTGAGGCCCTCGTAGAGCATGTTCATCGCCCGGAGGTGGAGGGCGGTCGGGTTGTCCTGGTAGGTTCTCGCCGCCTCCTCGAACTTCTTTGCGACCTGCAGTTCGGAGTCGCCGAGGATCACCCGCGCCTGCCGCTCCCGCTCCGCCTGTGCCTGCATGGACATCGCGTCCTGCAGCTCGCGGGGGATCAGGATGTCGCGGATCTCGACAGAACTGACGTGGATACCCCACTGCTCCGTCCGGACGTCGATGATCCGCTGCAACTCCGCGTCCAGCCTCTCCCGGCCTTCGAGCATGTTTGCGAGATCGGACTTCCCGATCACCTCCCGGAGCGCCGTCTGCGCCGCCCAGCTGATGGCCGAACGGTAGTCCTCGACCTCCAGCGCCGCCCTCTCCGGGTCCCTCACGCGCCAGAAGAGGACGGCTTCGACATCGACCGGCACGGTGTCCCGGGTGAGGGTCTTCTCCGCCCGAAACGACGTCGTGATCGTCCGAAGATCGATCCAGTAGGCCACCGTATCGATGAGCGGCACGATGGCAAAGACTCCCGGACCCCTGAGGCCCGAGAACCGGCCCAGGCGCAGCACGAGCGCTTTCTCCCACTGGTCGGCGATCTGCACCGAGGCGGCGGCGAACACCCCCGCGAGGACGACGGCGGCGGCAGCCCAGAGGAGAGGAGAGAGACCGGGAATCGTGAGAGCGGCGTATGCGATCAGTGCTCCGAAGAGCGCGATCAGGAGAGCAATCGCATAACGAATCGGGTTATTGCGGCTCATAGGACGTTACCCGTGGTGTGCTGCATGTCCCAAGCATATAATAGTAGGTATATACACCACCACCCTGATCCGGATAGCGGGAGACGGCCATGGAGATCAGAGAGGCACACCCCTTCGACCTGACGCCGGCGGAGGCGATCCGCCTCCAGGAGAGGCTCCGGGAGCAGGTCCGCCGTTCCGGCGATGCCGGGGAGGTCTCCCTCGTGGCCGGCGCCGACGCCTCCTACGCGAAGGGCGAAGACGTCATCCACGCAGTCGTCGTCGCTCTCAGTTACCCCGACCTCACCGTCGTCGAGCGGGTCTCCGCCGCCGCCGTGACGCCGTTTCCCTATATCCCCGGCCTCCTGACCTTCCGGGAAGGCCCTGCCCTCATCGAGGCGTTCCGGAGACTGCGCTCCGAGCCGGACGTGATCTTCTTCGACGGGCAGGGGATCGCCCATCCCCGGGGGCTCGGCATCGCAAGCCACATGGGCGTCCTTCTGGACCGGCCCGCCATCGGGGTCGCAAAGAGCCTCCTCGCGGGTACGGTGTCGGAGCCGGGGGCCGGCAGGGGATCGACCGCCCCCATCCTCCGCGACGGCGAGACGATCGGGATGGCGGTGCGGACGAGAGAGAGGGTGAAGCCCGTCTACGTCTCGGTGGGCCACCGGATCGATCTTTCGCAGGCGGTCGACCTCGTCCTCGCGACCGCACGGGGGTACCGGCTCCCGGAACCGACCCGGCAGGCCCACCTCTTTGCAAACGCCGTCAGGAGAGGGGACGGGCAGGCCACCCTCCCTTCCTCCACGAGATAGAGCGAAACCGTTATCAGCGTTCGCGCCGGAGAGACGTCTGCCGGACGGCGCGACAGAGATACGCCGGGACGGTTAAAAGTCAATGGAGCACGAAGCATGTCGGATACCATGATACGCCGGAAATCGGCCGGAACACGACCAATGGAGGCGACGGGATAATGGCAGCACGTGAGATCGTGCCGGGCGTCTTTTCCGTCGGCGCCATCGACTGGGACCGCCGGCTCTTCGACGAACTGATCCCGCTCCCCGACGGCACCACCTACAACAGCTACCTGGTGCGGGGCAGCAAGAAGACAGCGCTGATCGACACTGTCGACCCGACCAAGACCGCGGAACTCATGGGGAACCTGGAGTCAATCGGGGTCGAGACGATCGACTACATCGTCTCCAGCCATGCCGAGCAGGATCACTCGGGCTCGATACCGGCGATGCTCGAGCGGTTCGGCGATGCGAAGGTGGTGACGAACCAGAAGTGCCGCGACTTTCTGGTCGATCTTCTCCACGCCCCCGAAGATCGGTTCATCGTCATCGGCGACGGCGACACGCTCGACCTTGGGGAAAGAACGTTCGAGTTCATCATCGCCCCCTGGGTCCACTGGCCGGAGACGATGCTGACCTACCTCAAGGAAGACCGGATCCTCTTCCCCTGCGACCTCTTCGGCTCGCACTACGCGACGAGTTCCCTCTACGTCCCCGACGAGGGCGCGGTCTACGAGTCCGCGAAACGCTACTACGCCGAGATCATGATGCCGTTCCGGTCGAGCATCAAGGCGCACCTTGCAAAACTCGCGACACGCGATATCGACCTGATCGCCCCGAGCCACGGCCCGATCTACGACCACCCGGCGTTCATCGTCGACGCCTACCGGGACTGGACGGGCGACGCCGTGACGAACACGGTGGTGCTCCCGTACGTCTCCATGCACGGAAGCACCCAGGCGATGGTCGAGCACTTCGTCGACGCCCTGATGGAGCGCGGCGTCGAGGTCCAGCCGTTCAACCTGCCCCGGACCGACATCGGCGACCTCGCAAAGGCGCTCGTGGACGCTGCGACGGTCGTGATCGGGGCGCCGACGGTCATCTTCGGCCCGCACCCGCAGGCGGTATACGCCACCTACCTCGCAAACCTCCTCCGCCCGAAGACCCGCTACGCGACGGTGATCGGATCCTACGGCTGGGGCGGAAAGACGGTCGACACCATAGTGGAGATGCTCGGCAGGCTCAAAGTCGAGTTCCTCGACCCGGTCTACGTCAAAGGCCACCCGAAGGAGGAGGACTTCGCGGCGCTCGACCGGCTCGCCGACGAGATCGCAAAGAAGCACGAGGAGGCGGGGATCCTCCCTTCCTGACCATACCATCCTTTTTCACGGCTGCCGCCCCGTTCCCGAACCGGCCGGCCCGCACCGAAATCTTAACACGCCAGGATACCGACCAACCTTCGAGCTGAATCATGCCCCCGTCCGACTTCAAGAGAGTCATTGCCGAGTCGCCCTACGTCTTCATCATCGGCGTCGCCGGAGACAGCGGGTCCGGAAAGACCACCTTCACCCGGGCGATCCGGGAGATCTTCGGGGACGATCTCGTCTCCACCATCACCATTGACGATTACCACAGATACGATCGCCGGGAACGCAACGAACTCGGGATAACCCCGCTCGTCCCCGAGGCGAACCGGTTCGACCTCTTAGAGCAGCATCTTGCCGAACTGAAGGCGGGAAGAGCGATTGAGAAACCGGTCTACAACCACGATTACGGCCGGTTCGATCCCCCGGTGCCCTTCAGCCCCACGAAGATCCTGATCCTCGAGGGGCTGCACCCGTTCATCACCGGGACGCTTCGGGGCCTGATCGACTTCAAGCTCTACGTGGACCCGGACCCCGACGTCAAGCGTGCCTGGAAGATCAAACGCGACGTGGAGCGGCGGGGCTACTCCACCGAGGCCGTCCTCCGGGAGATGGAGGAGCGCAAACCCGACTACGAGCGGTACGTCGCGCCGCAGTGCCTGTTTGCGGATGCGGTCATCCGGATTGCCTTCTCGAAGTACGGCAGAGACGTGAGCGAGAAACGCAACGTCTACCGCGTCACCCTCTGCCAGAGCAGGCTTGATAAGAGCATCGGGGACGTCGACCTCTCGATCGACCTTTTCGGGCTCCTCTCGCTCTCCGAGCGCGACTTCATGGTCGAGTTCACCATCGAGGACGTCGAGGGGACGGCGATGGGGGCGCTCACGTTCGACGGGGAGCTGAACGACGCCGTCGCGAGAAAGCTGGAGCGGAATATCGAGATTCAGACACAGGTGGAGCCCATCGACATCAGCCAGGACAGCGACTATCTGACGGCCGGGGATATGGCACAGCTCATCCTCGCCTGGCGGATCATCAACCGGCGCATCTTCATCGAGAGCGCTCCGGGAGCGGCCGAAACCGGACGGACGGTGGCCGGTAACGACGGGTGCGAATGCGGCCGAAGGTGATTTTAGCCCCACTACGACCCCGGGAAGTCGAACGGCCGCACAGGAGAAAGTAGATAAGAGCGCCCGGAGAACGTGTAACGATGGATAGGATCGAGCAGTTCTCGATCATCGCAGCAGACATCGGCAGCATCTTCAAGTACATGAGCATCGCCACGGCGCTGCCGCTTGTCGTGGCGGTGATCTACCAGGAGTGGGAGATGATCCTGCCCATGGTCTCCGTCCCTGTCGTCCTCTTTATCCTCGGAATGTTTCTTGTCCAGGTGCCCCGCGAGGATCGCGAGGCACCCCTATCCGCCGCCCTCATGGCGGTCGCCCTGATCTGGCTGATCATCGCGCTGGTGAGCGCACTCCCGTTCTGCCTCGGACTCGGCGTCTCATACCTCGACGCCGTCTTCGAGGCGATGTCCGGGTGGACGGACACGGGCCTGACGATGATGCGGTCGGTCGAAGAGATGCCCCGGACGCTTCTTTTCTGGCGGTCGCTGATGCAGTGGCTCGGCGGCATCGGAATCGTCGCCTTCACCGTCGCGATGGCCTCGAGAACCGGGCTGACCCAGTTCCGCCTCTACCGGTCGGAAGGCCGCTCGGAGGCGCTGATGCCGAGCGTCGTCGCGACGGGGTTCGAGATGTGGAAGATCTACCTGGTGCTGACCGCCGCTTCGATCGGCCTCATCCTGCTCTCGGGGATACCGGTCTGGGACGCGGTGAACATCGCCCTCGTCGCCATCGCCACCGGCGGGTTCTCCGTTCACTCGGAGGGAATACCGTTCTACAACAACCCGCTGCTCGAAGTCCTCATCGTCCCGGTCATGATCGCCGGCGCCCTCCCGTTCAAACTCTACTACCTCCTCTACCGCCAGAGAGACACGAGGTTCTTCGGCGACCAGCAGGCGCGTCTCCTTCTCATGCTCATCGCGCTCGGGATCGTCGTGATAGCATGGGATCTCGTCACGCTCACCGCGACCGATCTCCCCACGGCCGTCCGCCAGGCGCTCTTCATGGCTACCGCGGCGGCCACCAGCACCGGGTTTCAGGTCGCTTCCCCGAACGAGTGGGCGAGCGTGACCGTACTCTTCCTCGCGATGCTGATGGTGATCGGCGGAGCATCCGGGAGCACCGCCGGCGGTATCAAACTCTCCCGGGTAGTCCTCGGGTTCCAGAGCCTGGTCTGGTGGTTCCGGCGGATGTTCGTCTCCGGGAAGGTGCTCGTGCCGTTCAAGTACGACGGCAAGGTGATCCCGAAGAACGTCGCCGACCTCGAGGTCTCGCGGAACATGCTGACGATCATGCTCTACTTTTTGATCATCTTCGTCGCCACGATACTGGTGATGCACCTGCAGCCGACGTCGTTCGATTCGAGCAACGTGATCTTTGAGGTCGTCTCCGCGATGTGCAACAACGGCATCTCCACGGGGTTCGTCTCGCCCGATATGGAGTCTCCGGCGAAGGCCCTCTTCATCCTGATCATGTGGATCGGGCGACTTGAGGTCATTCCGGTGATCATGCTCGTTATGGGTCTCTTCAAGCGGTCCGACTGAAGGGGCCGATCCACGGAGGGGCTGCAAAAAAAAGAACCAGCCGGTTACTCCGGCCGGTAGTTCAGGTACAGGTCGTCCACCGCCGCCCGGTCACCGCCGTTCTTGACGAGCAGGTCCATGTAGGTGTGAACCTCCGGGGCGTACTTCTTCAGGACTGCCGGGGAGGTGTGGTAGAGCATGAAGGCCTCGGCGAAGATCGCCGCTTCCCTCTCCTCACCGGCGGGAGGGGTGATCCGGGCCAGGTAGGTGCCCGGGTTTTCAGCAAGCGCCGCAAACGCCTTGCTCTCCCCTAATTCCATCGTGTGGT
Source organism: Methanoculleus sediminis (assembly GCF_001017125.1). Lineage (GTDB taxonomy): Archaea > Halobacteriota > Methanomicrobia > Methanomicrobiales > Methanoculleaceae > Methanoculleus > Methanoculleus sediminis. The sequence goes on from NZ_JXOJ01000002.1 coordinate 256,847, forward strand.
AGACGCGGTAGCCCACCTGCTGGACAAAGACCTCGTCGGCTCGCGCCGGATCCCTGTCCGACCGGATGTAGACGGCGTTCTCCTCGGGGACGTAGACTCCGCTCACGTCCCCGGACACACCCTCCCGCCTGAACACTTCGCTCCTGCTGTCGATGTAGACGGTGAGATTCTCCATAAATTTTTCTCTGATCTTGGTGCTCTGCTGCAGCACCAGGGCCTCCGCAAGTGCTGCTTCGGTGCCGCTCCCATCCCTGTTCTCCAGACGGAAACCAGCAACCGGGCTCACTGAGAAGACCGAACAAACGACGAAAATGAGAATGATCGCCGCAACCAATCTTGATCGGAATCGTGGGTCCATGGTTTTCCCTCTGCTTGACAAGAGTTTCAAACTGTTCATTATATACTTTTCTAATTTTAAAAATTAAATTATAAATGTCAGAATATCAAAAAGACGCAGATAAAGAAATACTTTGTTTGAAGAACCTTCCAGAGATGAGGATCGAACTACAACAAAGGATATATAGTTCCATGACATGAACGGCACCCGACACCTAATTACCCATGCAAGCGCATAGTAGATGCAATGAAACAGATCGCCCTCTACGGGAAGGGGGGAATCGGGAAATCCACCACTGCAGCAAACCTTTCGGCGGCACTCGCGGGAGAAGGGCTCGATATCCTGCAGATCGGGTGCGATCCGAAGCACGACAGCACCCGCATGCTGATGCACGGGACCTGGATCCCGACGGTCCTCGACCTCATCCGGGAGCGCGGAGACGAGAGCATCACCGCCGACGACGTGGTCTACCGGGGCTTTCGCGGCGTGCGCTGCGTGGAGGCCGGAGGGCCCGAGCCCGGGATCGGGTGCGCCGGCCGGGGGATCATCGCGACGTTCCAGCTCCTCGAACGCCTGGACGCCCTCAAAGGCGACGTGATCGTCTACGACGTCCTCGGCGACGTCGTCTGCGGCGGGTTTGCGATGCCGATGCGGGAGGGGTACGCCCAGGAGATCTACCTGGTCACCTCCGGCGAGTTGATGTCCATCTACGCGGCAAACAACATCGCAAAAGCCATCGCCCGCCTCTCGCGCCGGGTGCGGAGCAGGTGCACGCTCGGGGGCGTGATCTGCAATGCAAAGAACATCGAGGGCGAGCGGGAACTCGTGGAGGAGTTCGCCCGCCGGATCAACTCCCGGCTCATCGCCTACATCCCCCGCTCGAGGGTCGTCCAGGTCGCGGAACTGCAGAAACAGACGGTCGTCGAGTACGCCCCCGAGTCCGACCAGGCGGCGGTCTACCAGGAACTCGCACGCACGGTCTACGGAAACGAGACGACGAGCATCCCCACACCCCTCGAGATGGATGAACTCGAATCCTTCGCCCTCGAATTCGTCCAGGTTTGAGGGGTGTACCCTGACCGGAGCGCTCTCGGTACTCACGGAGGTACGGGACGCCGTCTCCGTCATCCACGGCCCGGCGGGATGCACGCACCACAATTTCTCTCTCCTGCACGCCACCCACCTTGCAAACGACCGGCTCGAGGTCCCCCGCCTTCTCTCCACCCGCTTAACGGAGAACGGGATCATCTTCGGGGGCGAAGACGCGCTGGAGGAGACTATCGCGCAGGCGCTCTCCCTCTCGCCCGCCTCCGTCTTCGTCCTCTCAACCTGCATCGTCGAGACGATAGGAGACGACGTCGCGGCGATCTGCGCGAAAAGCCGGGGCGTCCCGGTGATCCCCGTGCCGACCGCCGGGTTCCTCGGGGGGGTCTTCGAGACGGGGGTGAAAAACGCCCTCTCCTCCGTCGCATCGCTTGCCGGTCCTGCGGACGCAAAAACCCTGTCGGCAAACCTGATCGGCGAGAAGAACCTGGAGTACGGCGTCGACGAGAACGCAGCCGAGATCGAGCGCCTTCTTTCCCGGCTCGGCATACCGGTCAACCTCCGGTTCGTGCGGGGGCTCGGTACACTGGATATCGGACGGCTCGGCTCGGCCGCCGTGAATATCCTCCGGGAACCGGCGCTCCGGCCGGTCGGTGAAGACCTCGAACAGAGGCTCGGCACGCCGTACGTCGACTCGTTCCCGGTGGGTCTTGCCGGAACGTGCCGGTTCCTCGAAGAGGTCGGCCGGATCTGTGGGATCGATGCATCGATCGCCGTCGAGGAGGAACGGGCCCACCAGGCAGAGATGCTCGGGCGGTTCGACGATATCGCCGGGAGCCGCGTGCATTTCCAGTCCCCCCACCCCATGCTCAGGGGCGACCCGGGTGCGGAGGCGATCTGCACCGAGTGCGCCGAAGCCCTCGATCTTTCCGTCGACCCGGACGGGGCGGCGATCCCGCTCCCGTATCCGGCGCCCGTCGGGACCGCCGGTCTTGGACGGATGCTGCACCGGTGGCGGGTGCTGATCCGGGAGAAGCGGCGGGGGTGAGGGGACGGGGCCCGCAGGCGGCAGGCAGCCCCGTACCCACCTCGTCCTCCGGCGCCCGCACAATCTCTTTTATACCTCCTCTGCAGAAAAGGTCTCATCGGAGAGAGTGCCTGAGTATGTTCGAACGCATCCTGTTTCCAACGGACTTTTCAGCGCCTTCCATGAAGGTGCTGGACTACATCCCCGTGCTGCACGAGGCGGGAACCCGGGAGGTGGTTCTCGTCCACGTCATCGACTCAAAGGAGATCACGCTGATCGCTTCGGGCGGGCAGGGGTTCCTCGGGACCGTGCCCGACCGGGAGACCGAGGCCCAGAAGGAACTGCGGGAAGAGATCCAGCACCGGATCATCGACACCCGCCGGGCGCTCGAGAAGCGAGGCGTGAAGGTGACCGTCCGGACGCCCGTCGGCATCCCGGGAAAGGAGATCGTGACCGCGGCCGATGCGGAAGGAGCCTCCCTCATCGTCATCGGCTCCCACGGCCGGTCGAACATCCGCGACCGCCTGCTCGGGACAGTCTCGGAGTACGTGATCAAGAACGCCCGCCAGCCGGTCCTGGTCATCAAGCGGGAGACGATCGGTGGGAGATAGGCCTCCCCCACCTCCCTGCATCGTAAAAAGGTGTCTATCGATCCTGCCGGGCCTCGAGCAGCCGCCGGATCGCCCGCAGTTCCTCCACCACCGCATCGGCTGCCGGCCCCTCTGCCGGCTCGCCGCCGGTCGCGGCGACCGGCCTGGTAGTCCGCACGAAGTTCATGATCGTCTCCTGAAGATCCTTCGGGTCCGCTATCCCGTTGAGGATGATCTCCGCCCGGGCCTGCGCCGAGTAGCCGGCGGTCTGCACCCTGACCGCCGAGAAGGAGAAGAACCGCATCAGGGGCCCCTGGGCGATATCGACGTTCGTGATCCGGTTGTAGGGGACGATCCCCGTCTGCCGGAACCAGACCCCGCGCTGCCAGGTCACTTCGGTGACGGTGAGACGGTAGACGATGCTCTCGTGGTAGAGCGGGATCCAGTAGGCGACGAAGACGACGATGGCGAGCACCGGCACGGCAATGGCGAGAGCGACGGGCAGCGGGCTGAAAACGACGATGGGAGCGAGCCATGGCAGGACGAAGGCGACGACGGCCAGGATCAGGGACGCGTAGAGGTACAACCGGAACTGCGGCACCGGTTTGAACGATTCCCCTAGGCGGAAGGTGGTGAGGGACATGATATCGCACTGATCTCAATCGGAACAGATTAAATCTTGCCGGTGAGGCCTCTTCGGAGGATACAGCGATCGCCTCCCTCGCCAAAGTAGGCCGGGCAGAAGTCCGTCTCCCGAAAACCATGCCTCTCGTAGAGCGCGCGGGCGGCATGGTTTTCCGGCGCGACCGAGAGGTAGACCTCGTCCGCTCCCCGCTCCCGGAGGGCGGCGAAGACGGCGGCGACGAGGTTCTCCCCGAACCCCCTGCGCCGGTACCGTTCCGCCACCACCAGCCGGACGATCCATCCCGTTGCCTGCCGGTGCTGGACGAGGGCCCCGATGGTGTAGCCGGCCACCTTCCCGTCATGTTCCGCAACCAGAAACGTATCGCCAAAGAGGACGCCGGCCTGCCGGATGAAGACCTCGGGCTTGCAGCCCTGCGGGCTGTTCTCCCTCTCGAGGGCACAGACCGCCGGAAAATCCGTATCAACGTATCCCCTGATCGTCAGGTCCATGCCGGTAGATTCGTCGTGATGGGTAAAAAAGAGGAGACAATCCCCTGACGGGGAACATTTCCGGACCCGGCGCTCACGTCTTCTTGATGCTCGCCTGAAGCATGTCCCGCGCCATCTTGTAGGTCTCGATCTTGTACTGCATCAATTCGATATGCTGTTCCTTCGTCCGGATGCGAGACTCGATCATCCGTACCATCAACTGCCGCATCTCGTCCTCGTCGAGGAGATCGTACATCCTCGCGAGAAGCATATCGTGGGCGCCGTATCCACCGTGGTGCGTCATACCATAACCTCCCTCTCGTACCGGCCCGCCCAGCGGACGAGCCGGCTCCCCGGTATCCGCCGGTTCATAAATATCTATGGCAGGTACGGCCGCTCGCCGGGAGGGCAAGAACGGATGGCCGCGTTTTGCCCGGTCCCCGGACGGATGTGCCGGCACCGGGAGAATTGACGCTTTGCTAGAAGAATTCCGCACCCTCTCCCCCGGGGCGCCGGTTCCGGTTGATGCAGGCGTTGAGCACCTCTTCCATCAGCCGGAGCGCCCCTTCCACCCCGGCGATCGCGTGGGAGGAGAGAGCGACCCTGTCCCGGAGAGGCGGCGTCAGCCCGACGAACGCGGCGCCGGGAGCGATCGCCGCCTCGTAGGTGGAGCCGAGGATCAGGTCGGGTTCGGCGCCACGGATCGTCTCCCGGATGACCGAGAAGTCGGTCGTATGGATAATACCGCCACCGGATGTACCGGGACTGTTCCGGGCGGCGACGCAGGCGATCTCGGCACCGAGATACCGGTCGAGGAGGTCGGCGGCAAACGAGGCATACGCGGCGCCGCCGGCAATCGCCACGCGGGGAGGGTCGAACCTCCTGAGGTACTTCTCGCAGGCTTTTCGGATCCGGGCATCGGCCCATGCGACTTCGTCCATGACCGGGCGGATATCAGCACCGTCGATCTCTGCGCCAAGCCGCTCGAACGCCTCACCGACCGCATCGAGGCCAAGGAGCGAACCGCAAGAGGTTCCGACGCCGCTCGCGAGATCCGGGTCCGTCCCGACGGTGAACGGCGCCGCCCGGCGGGTCGCGGCGTAGCGGTCGAGGCAGAAGGTGGTAGCGACACCGACGCCTGCAAGGCCGAGCAGGCGCCGCGCCTCGAGGGCGTTTCCCCGGCAGAAGGGGTCGGTGCGGCAGATGCCGTCGATGTTGACGCCGAGAACGTCGGGGTCGACCTCCGGCGCGATCGTATCGAGAGCACGGCGGTAGCCGGCCTCGAGGTCGCCGAGGAAGCCGGGGCTGTCGACGACGAGGACCTGCCCCTCATCGGCAAGGTCGCCGATATCCTCACCCATGATCGCGGGGACGCAGGTGTTGACCACGGCTATCCGGGCGTAGCGGCCGGCGAGTTCCCGGATCACTTCCGCGAGGCGGGACTCCGTCCCGAAGATGATCTCGTTCTCGACGAGGAACGTCCCGTGGATGGGAACCCCGACGAGCGATGCGGGGTAGAAGTAGCACCCGCTCGAACCGTGGACGACGACGGCGACGTCCTCGAATCCCGAGAGACAGGCGACCGCCCCGGTCATCGCACAGGGCCAGAGGGGGTTCTCGCACGGTGTCTGCTGCTCTTCCGGCATCGTTCTACAAGATCATGGCGGTGCGGGGATATAAAAGACAGTACCTTGAGGGAAATGGCTTTCTTTGTTGAAACCGTTTTCGGGTCATCCTCCCTACCTTGGCGAAATTGATACTAGAATAGGCTTGTCCCTGGAATCAGTTTTTTCTTCGAGCGTGTTCCCATGCAGTGAACCGTGGTGGCTATCGCCACTGGGGGTGGGGCTGACGGGGAGTGCGATGGGCGGAACGCCCGGAGCTCGACCACCGTCAGGTGGGGAGGGGGTCTCCCCCTCCCCTGTCTCCACCTCACTACAATCCGCACATCCCATCAACCCCACCCCACCCGCGCTTCGCGCTCCTCAATCGCACCTGACGGTGCTTCAACTCCACTCCTGGCGGAGTGTCGCACTCCGCACCTTCGGTGCTCAAACTCCTGCTGTTCCAGCAGTCGTTCCCCGCCCCAAAGGGCGGGGGCAGTCATGGCGATATGCGATGGACACAACCAACATCCGGAGCACGAGCACCGCAAGTGCGCAACCCGGTGGAAAGTCGTGCCCAAGAGTTCCTCTGGGTTGCAAACGTCTGGCGCAAGCAGGCAGGGCTTGAGCAAAGCCAAATAAAAACAGGAGACGAAAGGCCGGCGGCCCTACACCGTCTTCACGAGCGAGGCAAGGTACCGCCCGACCTCGCTCGTCTTCTTCGCGCCGCCCATATCCCGGGTGACGTAGCCGTCGAGGATGCTCCTCTCGATTGCCGCGAGAACAGCCGCCGCCGCCTCGTGCTCGCCGAGGTGGTCGAGGAGCATCGAGCCCGCCCAGACGGTGGCGAGCGGGTTCGCGACGTCCTGGCCGCGGTACTTCGGCGCGGAGCCGTGGATCGGCTCGAACATCGAGGTGCCCTTCGGGTTGATGTTTCCGCCGGGGGCGAGCCCGAGCCCGCCCTGGATCATGGCCCCAAGGTCGGTGATGATGTCGCCGAACATGTTCGGGGTGACGACGACGTCGAACCACTCGGGGTTCTTGACGAACCACATCGTGACGGCGTCGACGAAGTTGAACTCCGTTGCAACGTCCGGGTAGCCGGCGGCGACGTCGGTGAAGACGTCCCGCCAGAGGCCGTAGACGTCGGAGAGGACGTTCGCCTTGTCGACCGACGTGACCTTCTTCTCCCTTCGTTCGGCAAGGTCGAAGGCGTAGCGGATCGCCCGCTCGGCACCCTCTCGCGTGACGACGCCGATCTGGTAGGCGAGCTCTTCGGCGTCGGTCTCGACGTCGAGGCCGAACCTGACGCTGTAGATGTCGCGGACGACATCGAGGGTCTTTTTCTCGCGTTTTCCGGCGAACCGCGAGCCGATCCCGACGTAGAAATCCTCGGTGTTCTCCCGGACGACGACGAAGTCGATATCCTCGGGGCGCTTGTTCGCGAGCGGCGTCGCAACCCCGTCGAGGAGTTTGATCGGCCGGAGGTTGACGAACTGGTCGAAGTGGAACCGGATGGCAAGCAGGATGCCCTTCTCGAGGATCCCGGGCTTCACCCGGTCGTCGCCGATGGCGCCGAAGTAGATCGCGTTGAACTTCGAGAGCTCGGCGATATCCTCCTCGGTCAGGAGCTCGCCGGTCGCGAGGTAGCGGTCGGCCCCGATATCGAAGTCGGTCCACGCGATATCGAACCCGTAGCGCTCTCCCGCGGAATCGATGACCTCTTTACCCGCAGCAACGATCTCGGGGCCGATCCCGTCCCCGCCGATTGCGGCTACTCGGTGCTGCATCTCTTCACCTCGTCCAGGTTCTTCGCGTAGGCCACCAGGCCGCCGGCATCGACGATCTCCTTCATGAACCCGGGCACCGGCTCGATGGGGAGCCGTCTCCCGCCCGCCTCGATGTAGCCGTCGGCGAGGTTCACCGCCACGGCATCGCCGTCCCGGATACTCTCCGCCTCCGGACAGACCAGCGGCAGGAGCCCGGTGTTGACGGCGTTCCGGTAGAAGATCCGCGCAAACGACTTCGCGACAACGACCTTCACCCCGGCGCCGAGGAGCGCGAGCGGCGCGTGCTCGCGGGAGGAGCCGCACCCGAAGTTGCTGCCTCCGACCACGACGTCGCCCTCCCGCGCCTCCTTCGCGAACTCGTCCCTCGTTCCCTCGAACGCGTGCTTCGCGAGTTCCGCCGGGTCATAGATGGTGAGGAACCGCCCGGGGATGATTGCATCCGTATCGATATCGTCGCCGAACTTCCAGACCCGCATGATCACACCTCCCTCGGGTCGGTGATCTCGCCGTAGAGGGCGGTCGCCGCCGCCGTCGCCGGCGAGGATAGGTAGACCGACGCCTGCGTGCTCCCCTGCCTCCCCCGGAAGTTCCGGTTCGACGTCGAGAGCGAGACCTCCCCCGATGCGAGGAGGCCGAACGCCCCGCCCATGCAGGGGCCGCAGCAGGGAGCCTCGACGAGCGCACCCGCCTCGACGAACCGCTCGATCAGCCCTGCCCGGAGGGCCTTCAAATACTCCGTCCGCGAGGCCGGGATGACGATCACCCTTACACCGTCCGCGAACCGGTCGGCGTCCCCCATCACCTCCGCCGCCTCGAAGAGGTCCTCGTAGCGGCCGTTCGTGCAGGAGCCGATGAAGACCTGGTCGACCTTTGTTCCCGCGACATCGCTCACGTCCACGACGTTGTCGACGTTGTGCGGGACGGCGACCTGCGGGGCGAGGTCCGTGACGTCGTAGCGGCGGCGCTCCGCGTATGCGGCGTCCTCATCGCCCGCAAGGTCGAACGGCTCGATCTCGCGGCGGGCGGTCACGTAGTCCCAGGTTGCCGCATCGGGTGCCACGATCCCCGCCTTCGCCCCCATCTCTATCGCCATATTCGCGCAGGTCATCCGGCCCGCCATACCCATCTCGCGCATCGCCCGGCCGGTGAACTCGAGCGCCATGTAGGTCGCCCCGTCGGCGCCGATGTCGCCGGCGAGGGAGAGGATGAGGTCTTTTGCCCCGACTCTTTTGCCGAACGCACCCTCGACCTCAAGGAGGATGCTCTCGGGCACCCGGAAGTAGAGCGCCCCGAACTTCAGGACGAAACCCATATCGGTCGAACCGATCCCGGTCGCGAACGCCCCCGCCGCACCGTAGGTGCAGGTGTGGGAGTCGGTGCCGACGATGATCTCGCCGGGCGCCGCCCGCCCCTTCTCCATCACGACCTGGTGGCAGACGCCCTCGAGGAGGTCGTAGTTGTGGATTCCCTGCTCTTCAGCAAACTGCCGCATGAAGACGTGGTTCTCGGCGGCGGGTATCGAGTCGGCGGGTACCTGGTGGTCGAAGAGCATAATGATCCGCTCGGGATCGAATACGCGCTCTCCACCCATCTCGCGAAAGACCCTGACCGCAAGCGGGCCGGTGATGTCGTGGATCATCGCTGCATCCACGGGTGCCATCACAACCTCTCCCGCACGGACGGGTCTCCCGCACCGTTGCGAAAATATCTTTTCTGCGATAGTCGCCGACATACTGTATCGTGTCTTTGGTACGCGTTCCGGACGTATTTAATTTGTCCGGGGCCGCCGGAGTGGTGCAGTAAATCGGAGCCTTTTGTGGCCGATTTTCGGGACAGTACCCTTATGTGGCCCCGTGCGGATTCTATAAGGAGAAGCGATGACCGACGGACCGACCCCGGCAATGCGGCAGTACTATTCAGCGAAAGCCAGGTACCCCGACGCCGTCCTCTTCTTCCGGATGGGGGACTTCTACGAGACCTTCGGCGAGGATGCCGGCGTGGTGGCCCGCGAACTCGACATCACCCTGACGGCCCGGGGCAGGGACAAGAACGGCGACCGGATGCCGCTCGCGGGCGTCCCCCACCACGCCGCCGACGGCTACATCGCCCGCCTGGTGAACAAGGGCTACAAGGTGGTGATCTGCGACCAGGTGGAGGACCCAAAGACCGCAAAAGGCGTGGTCAAGCGGGACGTGACCCGGGTGATCACCCCCGGAACCCTTATTGACTCCTCGATGCTCGTCTCGGCCGGCGCCCACTACCTGATGGCGGTCGCACCCGATCGGAAGGAGACCTTCGGCCTCGCGTTCCTGGACGTCTCCACCGGTGAGTTCTTCGTCTCCTCGGGGAGCACCGGGCGCGACTACGCCGAGATCGTCTCGGAGGTGGTCAGGTACCGTCCGACGGAGGCGATCGTCCCCGAAAGCCTCGCGGACGGCCTCCCCGCCCGGCTCGAAGCCCTCGGGGTGCCGGTGAGCCGCTACCGCGACGATGCCTTCGATCCCGACACGGCCTGCGAGCGGCTCTGCGAGGCTTTCGGGACGGCGACGCTCGATGGCTACGGGTGCGCTGAAATGCCGGGAGCAGTCGCCGCGGCAGGTGCGGCGCTCCGCTACGCCCAGGATACGCAGCAGTCGCCCCTCTCCCACATCTCGGGGCTCTCGACGCGGGTTCCGTCGGGGAACATGGCGCTCGACGCGATCACCCTCCGGAACCTGGAGATCACGGCGGGCATACGGGGCGAAGGCGACGCAAACACCCTTCTTGCCGCGCTCGACGCCACGGAGACCTCGATGGGGAGCCGGACGATGCGGTCGTTCCTGATCGCCCCCCTGCTCGGGAAGACCGCCATCGAGGAGCGGCTCGACGCGGTTGAGTGGTTCTTCGACCACGCGCTCGAGAGGCAGGCGCTTCGCGCGACCCTCGGCGACTTCGCCGACATCGAGCGGATCGGGGGAAGGATCGCCTACGGGAACGCAGGGCCGAGGGATCTCGCGACGCTCCGCGACTCTCTCTGCACGATACCGGACGTAAAAGCGCTCTTCTCCGCCGATGCCCCGGCCCTGGTCCGCGAGGCCCTCGCCGCGATGAGCGATCACGCTCATGTCGTCGATCTCGTCGGCCGGGCGATCGTCGACGAACCCCCGGCACGCGCGGTGGCCGGCGGGATGATCCGGGAAGGGTTCAACGAGAAACTCGACGAACTCCGGCACCTCGCGACGACCGGGAAGGACTGGATCGCGGAGTTCCAGCAGCAGGAGCGGGAGAGAACCGGAATAAAATCCCTCAAGGTCGGCTACAACCGGGTCTTCGGCTACTACATCGAGGTGACGAAACCGAACCTGCACCTGGTGCCGCCGGAGTACGAGCGGCGGCAGACGACCGCGAACGGCGAGCGCTACACGATCCCCGACCTCCGGGAGAAGGAGGCGATGATCGCGACCGCCGAAGAACGGCTCGGCGCCCTCGAAGCGGAGATTTACGCCGAACTCGTCCGGACGCTCGCGGCGGAGGTCGCCGGCCTCCAGGCGACCGCCCGGGCGGTGGGGCTCCTCGACGTCTATGCGGCGCTCGCCGAGGTCGCCGCCCGCTACGGCTACACCCGCCCGGCGATCGAGGAGAGCGGCCGGGTAGTCGTCCGCGACGGCCGCCACCCGGTGGTGGAGCGGCACCTCCCGGTGCCGTTCGTCCCGAACGACACGGAGCTCGACTCCGCCGGCGACCAGATCATGATCATCACCGGAGCGAACATGGCGGGCAAGTCCACCTACATGCGGGCGGTGGCGCTCTGCTGCATCATGGCCCAGATGGGAAGTTTCGTTCCGGCCCGGCACGCCACCGTCGGGATCGTCGACCGGGTCTTCACCCGGGTGGGGGCGTTCGACGACCTCGCCTCCGGGCAGTCGACGTTCATGGTCGAGATGCTGGAACTCGCGAACATCCTGAATAACGCAACCCCGCAGAGTCTCGTCATCCTCGACGAGATCGGGCGGGGGACGAGCACGCTGGACGGGTGCTCGATTGCCCGGGCGGTGGTGGAGTTCCTGCACGGGAAAGCGGTTGCCGGGCCGAGGACGCTCTTTGCGACCCACTTCCACGACCTGATCGACCTTGAGGGAACCCTCAAGCGGGTGAAAAACTTCCACTTCGCGGTGAAGGATACCGGAACCGACGTCGTCTTCCTCCGTAAGATCATCCCCGGTGCGACCGACCGGAGCTACGGCGTCCACGTCGCCCACCTTGCCGGGATCCCGAAGAAGGTGACCGAGCGGGCGATGGAGATCCTGAAAGAGACATCGGCGCGGGAGTTCTCCGGGGGTCCGCGGGCTCCCCGCTACACCCAGATGCTCCTCGTCGACCCCGGCGAGGGGGCCGTTCAGGAGAACCCGGCGGTCAGGGAACTCAAAGATCTGAACCCGAACGAGATGACGCCTATCGAAGCGTTAACCACCCTCTGCAGGCTCCAGAGGATTGCGAACGGGGAGAGGAGTGAGCGATGACGAAGATCTGCGTCCTCGACCCCGACACCGTGAACCAGATCGCCGCCGGCGAGGTCGTGGAGCGGCCTGCATCGGTGGTGAAGGAACTCCTGGAGAACGCGATCGACGCGGGGTCGACGAGCATCCTCCTCGATGTCTCCTCGGACATGACGGGGATCACGAAGATCCGGGTGACCGACAACGGGGAGGGGATGGATCCGGAGGAGGCGATCCTCGCGTTCACCCCCCACGCGACGAGCAAGATCCGGGATATCGCCGACCTCTCGGCCATCCGGACCCTCGGGTTCCGGGGGGAGGCGCTCGCGAGCATCGCCGCCGTCGCGGAAGTGACCCTGGTCACCCGTCCCCGGGGAGGGGGAGCGCTCGCCGGGACACGGCTGGTGGTCCGGGGCGGCGAGATCGTGGAGAAGAGCGAGGTGGGAGCACCGGAGGGGACAACGGTCGCGGTGGAACGCCTCTTCTACAACACCCCCGCCCGCCGGAAGTTCCTCAAAAGCAGGAACACCGAGCTCGCCCACGTCTACGCGGTCGTGGAGAGTCTCGCCCTCGCGCACGGCGAGGTCGCCTTCCGGGTGGTGCACAACGGAAAAGAGCGGATGGCGACCCAGCGGGCGGCAGGAGCCTTGAACACCATCGCGGGGCTCTACGGCGCGGACCTTGCACGGTCGCTCGTCCCGGTCGAAGGGCGGCTCCCGTTCCTCGCCATCCGCGGCTACATCTCCCGGCCGTCGGAGAGCCGGGGGAACCCCTCGCAGATATCCGTCAGTATCAACGGCAGAAGCATCTCCTCCCGCCAGATCGCCGCCGCCGTCCGGGAGGGCTACGGCACCCTCCTCCCGAAGGACCGCTACCCGGTGGCGTTCCTCGAACTCTCGATCGACACCGGTCTCGTGGACGTCAACGTCCACCCGACCAAACGGGAGGTCCGCCTCTCCCGGGAGCGGGAGATCACGGGGGCGATTGCCGCCGCAGTGGAAGAAGCCCTCGCCGGTCACGACCTCGCACGCGAGACCCCGGCCGAGCCGGTGCAGCAGCAGATCTCCCCGGAGGGGATCGAACCGGTGCCGTCCCCACCGCCGGTCGCCGAGCCCGGGGCGGCCTACACGGCCGACCACCGAAGTCTCACTCTCTCCGACAGGCAACTCCGCCGGACGGAGACGGAAGGCGGAGAGAACCTCCTCCCGGCGATGGAGCCGATCGGGCAGGTGGCCGCGACCTACATCGTGGCGGAGGGGACCGACGGCACCCTCTACCTCGTCGACCAGCACGCGGCCCACGAGCGCATCCTCTACGATCAGGTCGCGGAGCAGCGCAATAAGGCGGCCGGGTCGCAGGAGCTGATCACGCCGGTCGTCCTCTCGCTCCCCCCGAAGGAGTCCGCCGCACTCCGTGACGCGACCCCCCTTCTCGCGGAAGAAGGGTTCGTGGTGGATGAGTTCGGCCGGGACACCTTCGCCGTCCGTGCGGTGCCGGCCGCCCTCGGCGCGGTCGAGGATCCCGGGACGGTCCGGGAGGCGATCGCCGACCTTCTCGCCGACGAGTCCCGGACCGCCCCCGACCGGCGCGAGGCGGTCACCTGCATCGTCGCCTGCAGGGGGGCGGTGAAGGCCGGCGCCCTCCTCACGCCCGAGCAGCAGAAGCGCCTCATCATGCAACTCGCCCGGACAAAGACCCCCTGGACATGCCCGCACGGGAGGCCGACGGTCGTGGCGTTCGACAGGCGCAAACTCGACGGGATGTTCAGGCGAGGGTAAGGACACCCGGGCGGAGCGATGTGAAATAACCCGGATGCTCTCGTTTTTTTAAAATCAATCGGGGTAAAGCACCTTAAAAAACAAAATCCCGTATCACAATGGATTTATTCAGGGAGATCAGTACGATTGTACGTCGCAGCGGGCCTCCGCTGCAGACGAAACGGATTGAACCATACGACACCACTCCAGCAGATTCGCCTCCATATGAGAGGAACAGAGGACAACCACCACAGGCCCTGATAAGCGACCGGACTATCGAATCGCACTTCGATATTCTCTCCCAGCGATCCTCCCTCTGGTCACCCGCGATCTCACGCTGGAGAAGAAACAGGTGACGGGGAAACACCCCTAAACGTCCTGCCGAAAAATCACCTCTCAACAACTCCATTTACCCGCCACCTTTTTTTTGGTGATGCCGAATTTACAGCCAGGGCTGTCATTCTCAATGCTTCCGGAGTAATGTCCGGCCAAAAAAGGTTAGAGGAAACGGAACGATTCTGCCGCCGGAGCCGCATCGGCGTTGTAAACATCGTACCCGGGAGGGAACACCGTATGCATGACCGAGTAGATGACGTCGTCCCTGACGGCGTAACGGATGACGAAGGTGTACCGCTCCTCATCGACGATGGGGACGGAGAACTCCGATCGGTATGCCGGGACGCCGTCAAGGGAGATCCTCTCCGTCGAGACCCATTCGGCATCGATCCCGGTGCGAAGATCCTCCGCATAGGTCGCGTTCAGCGCTTCGAGAACGTTCTCCGTGTCGGTGGCGCTCTGGCCCGAGAGCGGGTTCGTGTTCACGCGAACCTCCTCGTGCTTATCCGGCGAGGAGAACCAGACACTCTCGCCGGACTCGGTGTAGAACCACCCCTCCGGGCAGGTGACGGCATACCCGTACGTGGTGTTGACGTAAGTGCCGTTCCCGGGAACGGGCACCGGGGTAGGGGTCGGAGCCGGAGGCTGGGTCGGGTCGGGGCCGGGCGGCTGCGGCGAGGAGAGTCCCGGCAGCAGAACCGCCACGACAATGGCCAGGGCCACCACGAAAACCCCGGCGATCAGCAGATTTCGTGATCTCATACTATCCGGGTACGTGGCCCGGGGAAGAATAAATACCCTTCAGTCAGGATGCCCCGGCGGCCGGATCAGGTGCGGGGGCACGAAGATCGGCGAGCAGGTCGTCGAGGGTATCTACGTATTTCACCCGGATGCCGAGGTTCTCCTCGATATACTCTTTTGCATCCACGACGATCGGCCGTTGCCGAGCGATCCGCCATCCGCCGAACGATCGGGTCTCCTCACGGTAATCGAAGACCCGGTTATTCTCCTCGGAGAGGATGAGAAGTGTCTTCCCGCCGCGGCGAGCGGCCTCGGCCTTCTCGAGGATCCCGCCGACCGGGCCGATGCTCCCGTCCTCATCGATAGTCCCCGTCACGGTCACGCTCTCGTTGAGCGCAAAGTCCTCCAGCACCGAGAGGAGCAGCGCGGCCATCAGCGCCCCCGCACTGGGGCCGTCGATCTCGGAGATATCCCCCGGCCCCTGGATGCTGAAGATGATATCGTTCTCTGTAAGATCCGCGCGGGACTGGTTGGCAGCGACAACGACCGCAAGATTCGCGGCATCCTGAAAGACTATCCCCATCCTGGGCGTCGTCTGGACGAGCACCCTTCCTTTTCCGGGAACGACCTCGACCGAGACGTTCACCATCGCCCCCTCTTCGGTCACCTCCTCATAGAGTAACGGGCCGCCCCGGTCGACCTCGACCTTCTGGAGGATGACCGGCACCTGCATCGAGGCAGCACTCCCGTTCCCGACCACCTTCACCGGGAGCGGAGGGGCGACGGTCGCGGTCGGAGAAATTGCAGCGTCCTCGGGTTTGGAGAGCGCCGGGGAAGGGTCGTCCGCCGGCATGAGGGCGACGGCCAGGAGGAAGACGTTCGCGACGAGCGACAGAACGAGCAGAATCGTCAGGGTCTTCTCCCGTATGCGCATATGCTGCCCGAATACCATGCAGCCGGATATATATCTTTGGTGCGCGATGGCTCGTTAGAGCCGGAGCGTGAGAAGACCGAAGGTCTTCGAGTCGCGACGCGTGCCCCGCAAGAGGCAGGCGGAGCCATCAGAATACCGTCCCTCACCCCCTAATCCGGGTCAGGGCTCCGGCTCTTTGACCGCCTCCACCTCAAGGCGCACCATGGGGACGTGGACGCGACCGTCGGGCGAGGGGAACCTCTCCACGTATCGGTTCGCCACTTCTTCGATGAACACCGGCCGGAGATCGTCGGGCAGCGGCTCCAGGTAAAGGTGCCAGGTGGTCCGGACCCACCCCATGAGGCCTTCGGGCAGATCGAACGCCATGTCTTTTCCGATCAACTCGACCCGCAGGGGCGTGAGCCCTGCCGTTTCCAGCAGTTCACGCTCCTCCTCGGGGCCGTAGAAGGCATAACAGGGGGCCGGACCGCCGAAGAGCCTCATCCACGGCTCCTCCGCGAGCATCTCGTCCGCGATCGCGATGATCGGCGCGGCGTTGCCTCTCCCGCCCATCTGGAGGAGAACCCTTCCCCCCGGCCGGAGGGCGCGGGCGATGCCCTGAAATACCCTGCCGTGGTCGGCGACCCAGTGCAGGGCGGCGTTCGAGAAGACGATGTCGAACTCCTCATCGAACGGCAGGTCGAGCATGTCCCCCTCAATGAGGCGGAGATTCGGGTACTGCTCCGGTGGGAAGCGTTCCCGGGCAAAGGCGATCATGTCGCGGGAGAGATCGATGCCGAGCGCCGAGCCGGAGGGGAGGCAGGCGGCAATCTCCGCGGTCACCTTCCCCTCGCCGCACCCGAGATCGAGCACCCGCTCGTCGCCGGCAAGCACGAGCTTTGCAATCAGTTCATGCGCCCAGGCCTGCTGGGCGGCGGAGTGCCGCCCGTAGTCGTTTGGATTCCACGCGTGTGCCATGATGTTCACCTCCGTGTTGCCTGCACGTTCTCCAGGTGAGAGGTATCGCCTCCGCCCGTCATCATACCTTCGACAACGGGCCGTCCCGGCAGGTTCTGCAGGCCATCACGCTCCGCCCCCTCACTCTTGAACCATCCAGTACCAAAAAAACCGATAACCGGCAAAATTCATCAGGATTCTCGCGCTTCGGTATGTATCGTACACAGGAACGCTTCAATACGATTTTATCCTCCTCCATCGGAAGAAAAAATAATGAACCAGGTACCAGAGCGCCTCCTGCGCGTTTGCCTGCCCACGTGTATCCTCGGTGTCGCGATCCTCTTCATCGCCGCTGCGGGCTGCACGAACACCGCCTCGACCGATGGGAACTCCATCTCCGGGAGCGTCGCAGGAGATTATGCGGGAGGAACAATCTACGTCGCGGCGATCGACGCCGCGGCATATTCGGCGTCGGAGATCAGGGTCATGGAGATAGGGGAGCATCCCGAACACTCGCAGTACGTCAGCGGTTTTGCTGCGCTCGATGCGCCGGGCGATTACGCCATCTCCGGACTCCCTCCGGGCAACTACACCGTCTACGCCTGGGCGGATACGGATGACGACGGCCGGATCGATCACCTCGACTACCGCGACCCGACCGGGTGGTACTGCACCCCGTCGCACCTCACCCCCGTCCGCGTCGCCGTTACACCGGGGAACACCACGACCGGGGTTGATATAACTCTCGTCGCCCCGGCGCCCTACCCCGACGAGGATCGGGAGATTGCGGTCGGCAACGGCGGCGGAAGGCTCACCGTCATGAAAGGCTGCCATATCCTCCAGGTGTGGGGAACGCCGGAGGAGCGGGCGTATGCCTACGGTTACCTCTGCGGCCCGCAGATCCGGGACTGGATCGACTACGTCCTGATCGAGTCGTTCATGCAGTCGCCCGCCGACTACGAGGAACTCTTCGTCCCCTACATCAGGGAACATATGGCACCGGCAAACCCGACGTATATGGCCGAACTCGACGCCATGCTCGCCGGGATGAACGCAGGCGGCACGGATCTCTACCTCCCGCCGGTCTCGCGGAACCTCACCCGCTACGACCTCCTCGCGGAGAACACGTATGACTTCATGCTCTACTACAAACTCTACGGCCTCATGATGGGCGACCTCGGCATAAACCGCACTGTAGCGGGCGACGCCGGGGTGTCGCCGCACCTCTGCACGAGCGCGATCGCCTGGGGCAACCTGACGGAGAACGACGAGCTCGCCGGCGGGTTGATCCACGGCAAGAACATGGACGGCGAGAACGACCTGCGGAAGGTCACGGTGAACAGCCTGCTCGTCATCGCGACCGATCCGGGTCCGGGCGCGAAACGCACGGTCGGGATAGACTGGCCCGGGTTCATCGGGACGTTCAACGGCATGAACGAGGACGGCCTCGTGCTCGTGCCCCACTCGTCGCCGTCGATCCCGGACTGGAACGCGACCGATCTCATGCCCACCACCTTCCTCTACAGGAATACGCTCCAGAGCGAGAGCGACGTTGCCGGGGCATGGGCCTACTGGGAGAAGGCCAACGGAACCAGGACCGGCGGGAACAACGCAGGGGTCTCGGCACCCTACGGGAACGGGACGGGAAGCGTCCCGGCGGCCTTCGAGACGGACTCCTACGGCGGCGCGGTGCGAGGACCGGGCGTCGTCGAGCCGGACGGCTGCCTCTTGATCGCGAACAACTACTACCTCTACCGGGGCGCCTATCCCCGCGCCGTCGAGCGGGTGGACGGCTACCACGCCGAAGTCAGGCCCGAGGACTACCGCTACCGGAACATGCTCGCCGTTCTCGACGGCTACCGGGAGGAGGAGAGAACCATCGGCACGCCCGAGATGATCGCGCTCATGCAGTCGGCGTCCGTCTCGGAGGAGTACCGGGGCACCACCGAGTACACCTTCATCGCGTACCCCGACGCGGGTGCATTCGCCGTTGCAAAAGAGGATCTCGCGAAAGGGCTTTTAGATGCACCGTTCGCGGAGTTCACGCACTTTGAGTTTGATGAGGTGTTCGAGCGGCCCTCCCCGGCATGACCGAAAGGGCTCGCCACTCTTTTTTCCATCAAAACACGCAAGAGAATCGCAGATGCCGTTTTGCGGATTATTTTCCGGCCGAGGATCCAGACAACAGGCGGCGCCGTGCGACACTTGAACCAGCTACCCGGAAAATCACGCTCCCATCCGGCAGAGGTCACGCATCCCCCGCAGAACGTAGAGCCGCTCCCCCTCGATCGGTTCCTCGTCGACGACGAACGAGACGAACCCCGCCCGGGCGAAGAGATCCCGGACGTCATTAAGCCCGGTCAGCGACGAGACCAGGAGCAGGATGCGCCCGAAGGACGAGAGTACCCTCCCGGCATCCGCGATGAACCGCTCGATCGTCGCTCTCCCCGTCGGCCCGCCGTCGAGGGCGTACTCCAGCCAGTCGTCCATCCGCTCATCGGGAGCCGTCGGGAGGTAGGGCGGGTTGAAGAGGATGAGGTCGAAGGGGCCGGAGACGCCCGCGAAGAGGTCGGTTCGGACCGCCGCCACCCCGCGGGCGCGGGCGCACCGGGCGGCGTGGGGGTTGATATCGGTCGCGACCACGCTCGCCGCCCGGCCGAGAAGTCCGGCCGCGACATAGCCGCTCCCGGTCCCCACCTCGAGCACCCGGTCGGTTTCCCGGACCTCGGCAAGCGCCGCCCGCAGAAGGAGGAACGAGTCCTCGGCGGGAGGATAGACCTGATCGGGGAGCATCCCTACCTCCCGCTCATCCGGTTCGCGATCAGCGCGAACTCCTCGAGCGTCAGGTCTTCGGGCCGGCGCTGCAGGAGATCGTCGGGGAGACCCGCGATCGCCCGCTCGATCGCCTCCGGTGAAAACGCATCTTTGCCGCTCCGAAGACCCTTCCGGACGGTCTTACGCCGGTGGGAGAAGAGCACCCGGACGACGTCAGCGTAGACCTCACGGTCCGCGATCGGGTACGGCGGCTCGTGCGGCGTGATCCGGACCACCCAGGAGCGGACCGCGGGCCTCGGCCGGAACGAACCGGGCCCGAGGTCGAGGAGCGGTTTTACCGAGGCGTAAGTCTGCACCATCACCGAGAGCCGGCCGACGTTCGCCGTTCCCGGCGGCGCGATCATCCGCTGGGCAAACTCCTTTTGGTACATCAGGACGGCGACCTCAAAGCCCATCTCGAGCAGCCGGAACGTAATCTTCGAAGAAACAGAGTAAGGAAGGTTCGCGACGACGATATCGAACGGCGGGATATCCACCTTCTTCGCGTCGCCCCGGATGATCTCAAGGCGCCCCTCCTCGATCTCGTCGGCAAACGCGATCTCGAGCTCCTCCACGAGAGCCGGATCGATCTCTACCGCAATGACGTCTGCATCCCGGTCAAGGAGGGCGCGGGTGAGGATCCCTTCGCCGGGCCCGATCTCGAGCACCCTCCGGCCGGAGACGTCGACAAAACCGGCAATCTTCTCGACGGCACGCTGGTCGACGAGAAAGTGCTGATCCCTCGGAGCACTCATCTCGATGTGAAGACGTGATACTTCTCGTCCGGGTCCTCGATCTCGCGCAGGATCCGGCTGACAATCATCCGATCCGGGTGCGGGAGGGACTTGATCCGTCCGGAGATATCGGCGAAACTCTCGAACGGCTTCTTCCCGCGCTGCTCGATGATCTCCCACATCAGTTTCTTCCCGATGCCGGGAAGCAGGTGCAGCATGTGAAACTTCGGCGTGATGGGCACGGACTTGTTGAAGAAGTCGACGAACCGCGGCTCGTTCTCGCTGACGATCTGCTCGACCACGAACGGGAGCTCGAGCTTCGCCGTCGCCGTCAGGTCGTCGTAACTGATCCGCCGCTTGACGCGCTCGATCTTCTCCCGTTCCGCATCGCCGATATAGACGCGGTCGTAAAGCTGGATATCCGCACCCGGTTTCGGGATGAGCTCGAGCAACTTGAACTGGTCCACGCCGACCGCCTGGACGACCGGCTCACGCTTGTAGGCCGGGCGCTGCTCGCTCACGTATCCCATGGGGAGGACATCGATGACTACCGCGTTCTCCTCTTTCCTTTCGGTCTTCATTGGCACCACCCCTTCAATCAGAAGTGGGTCATTACCAGGTCGAGGATCTCGTCCAGCTCTTCCGTTGTAAGATTGAACCGTTCTTTGGCGTAGATAGCCCGCAGTTCGTCCCGGGTCCGCGGCATCAGGTTCGCGATGCGGTAGGCGATCTCCTCTTTCATCTTCTCGAGCTTTAAGAGCTCCTCGACAAGGGCGTGGGCCCTCTCGGAAGATGTCTTTGAAAGCTGGTTGGCATGCTCGATGCTCTTACGAAGCTCGTAGGACATCTCCTCTCCGGATTCGAGCCGGGCTGCTTCCACCGATAGGAGAGTGTCCCGCAGTTCGGGAAGCAGCATCCGCTCTTCGCTCACAATTCGTTTTACCTTCATGCCAACCACTACTGTTGAGGATTATACTTTCTGCGCTTTTAGATGTTGCGGTCTCGCAATCACCTGTTTTACCGAATCTCCATCCCTGACCTCGAGCAGCCATGCGCGTCCGCGCTGTCCGATGACCGTACCGGTCTTCCCATGGAATCTCCGGTGGGGCATGCCCTTCTGGACACTCGGCTCGACCACGACGTGTACCTTCTGCCCGATCTCGAAGTTCTGAATCACCGAGGTGACCGGGGGGATGCCACGTTTTCTGAGGTCCTTCTTGAACTTATACCGCGTCTTCTTGCGTGGTCCATTGTGATGTGCCATGATTACTCACCATACTCGTTTGCTGTTGTGACCAGCACCACATCGAGGCTGACAACACTTGCGGTGCGCCCCAGGATCTGGGCAAGGCTGGGCTGGGTTCTGCCGCTGTCACCCGATACCAGTTCTTTGATGTACAGGCCCGCTTCGCCGACGACTTCCACCCAGTATCTGCCGTCGACGCTACCCGTGCATTCGATATCGAGGACCTGCCGTTCCCGAACTTTATCTGCCCGTCGGTGTGACACCCTATTCGGGGTGCGCTGCCGTATCGTTACACCTTTTAACTGATCGAGGGCCGCCCTGAACTCATCTGGGGTTACAGAACCGTCGATCTCGACCAGGATCCTGTATTTTTTATGCGCTTTGTCGGATTTAAGGCTTTGCACCATCTTCCGATCCGCCCATCCTTCGAGGTGAACCGCCACCCGTTCGGCGGCCTCCCGGTTGATCTCCGCTTCAAGCGCCGCGAGATCCACCGAACGTTTCCGCGGCTCCTCGATCTCCATCACGAAGGGGCGGCCCGACCCGAGCATCCGGGCGTCGATATCCTCCCGGCCGGCACCGTGCAGGACGGCGTTTGCTGCGTTAAAAGCCTCGATCGCCGGCCGGCCGATCAGTTCCTCGACGGAGTCGGCGTACTGCTTGCCGGTGAAGTTACATTTCTCGCATCCCGCACCGCGGCACGCCCGGCAGTCCCAGTGGGTCTGGGGGATGCCGCGCTCGTACTTCAGGTAGCGGCCGGAGAAGAAGACGGGGTTGACCTGCACCTCGACGGTGCCTTCCCCGAGATCGAGGATCGCGACGACGTCGGGCTTCTTGAGGTCGGCCGTCTTTCCCGATAGGGCCGAGACGGCTTTTCCGACCTCCCGGTTCATCTCGGCCTTCAGCGGTTCGGGGTCGCGGAGCGAGAGATCGCTCCAGACCATCTCCTCGCTCTCCGCGACGAGCGGCGGCACCTTCGTCCCGATAAGGAACGTTGAAAACTCGATACCGTCCAGTGCCTCGATCACCCTCTTCGCCCAGTCTTCGGTGCGGGAGAGTTCGCCGGCGCATATCCAGCAGGAATCCGGGTCCGGTTCATGGTGCGGCTCGTTTGCCGCAATCTCGTGCGCGATCCGGAGAGCCCTGCCCCGCTCCTCGTTCGTAAGCCCAAACGACCGCTTGCCGAAGAACCGCCCGAGGCAGTGGTTGCAGGTATCGCCGTATCCAAGAATTGCTTCTACCTCTTGTATGATATCCATCAGGATTCCCTCCGGTCCATCTCGTTTAAGAGGACGGTGATCGTGTGATCGGCGTGCAGCGACCGCGGCCCGACCGAGTAGCGGGGGTAGCCCGCGATCGAAGCCTCCTCCTCCGCGGTGAAGTTGTGGTGATCCGAGAGGAGATAGTTCTCCGGGAGATCGGGTGCCGCCCTGACGTCCTCGCCCGCCTCGTCGAGCACCGCGAACGGGATCTCGGCAAGCAGCCGGGAGAGCCCGCCGCGGCGGACGTAGACGCCCGGGGTCGACTCCCGGAACTCGTCCCCGCAGGGGATCGAGAGCGCCTTCTTGATCAGGGCGGCGCTGCTCCGCTCGTCCGGCGAGAGATGCCTGACCCCGGCGCCGCGAAAGAGGACGGTCTTCTCGGGCCCGGGCTCGCCGCAGAGGATGAGGTAGCACTCGACGTCGCGGCGCAGATCGTGAGAGAGGAAGAACGAGGAGTTGACGGAGCGGCAGAGGACGTCCATCCTCCCGCCGCTCCCGGGCAGATCGTTGAGGCTGAAGGTGCCGCTCGTCACGGCAAGGTGGCCCACGACGGCAAACCGTTTCATCTACTAGGTCCACCGAACTTCTTCATCATGCGCTGCATGTTGAACTTGCCGCCGCCCATGCCCCGCATGCCTTTTAAGGCACGCTGCATGATCTTGTAGTACTTGATGAGGTCGCGGACGTCGTCGGGCGTCACGCCGGCGCCCCGGGCGATTCGCTGGACCCGGGAACTCCCGATCATCGACGGGTCGTCGAGTTCCGGGGGCGTCATCGAGTCCATGATCACCTTGTAGCGCTGCATCTTCGTGCTGGTGATGTCGTAGGCGTCGTCCGGGATCTGCATGCCGCCGAGGGGGAGCATGCTCATGATCTGCTTCAGGGGCCCCATCTTGTTCAGGGCCTCGAGCTGCTTGTACATGTCCCGGAGCGTGAACTTGCCCTTGAGCATCGCGTTGACGTCGAGATCCTCGCCCGAGACCGCCTCCTCCGCCCGCTCCACGAGCGCTTTCAGGTCGCCCATCCCGAGCAGCCGGGAGATGAATCCGTCCGGGTCGAACCGCTCGAGGTCTTCGATCGTCTCGCCGCTCCCGATGAAGACGATGCCGCTCTGCGTCTCGGCAACCGCCGAGAGAGAGCCGCCGCCTTTCGCCGTGCCGTCCATCTTCGTCACGAGGACGCCGTCGATCCCGATCGCCTCGTGGAACCGGCGGGCCTGCTCGCTCGCCTGCTGGCCGAGCGCCGCGTCGATCACGAGCCACCTGTGGTCGGCGTGCGAGATCTCGTTGATGTTGACGATCTCCTCGATCAGGTTATCCTCAAGGGCGTGCCGCCCCTGGGTGTCGATGATGATGACTTCGTAGAGCTTGCGGTACTTCGGGAGGCCTTCCCGGACGATCTTGAGCGCGTCGGGCTCCTTCGGATCCCCGAAGCACGGGACGCTGATCCGGTCGCAGAGCGTCTTCAACTGTTCGTAGGCGCCCGGCCGGAAGGTGTCTGCGCAGATCACCCCGACCCGGAGCCCCTTGCGCTGGAAGTAGCGGGCGAGTTTCGCCGTCGTCGTAGTCTTCCCGCTCCCCTGCAGCCCCGCCATCAGGATCGTCTGCGGCTCGAGCGCCACCTCGCCGGGGGTTCCCATCAGCCTGACGAGTTCCTGGTAGACGATCCGCAGAACGTGCTCCCGCACGCCCATCCCCTTCGGGGGTTCCTCCTCGAGGGCGCGCTGCTTGATCGCCTGGGAGAGGTGCATCACGAGTTTGACGTTGACGTCGGCGGAGAGGAGCGCCCGCTGCAGGTCGCGCACCAGTTCGTCGACCGCCGCCCGGTCGATCACCGTCTTGCCGGCGAGTTTCTTGACGGCGTCCTTTAAGGACGTGCCGAGGTTATCGAGCATCAGGCTTCATCTCCCAGAAGTTCGTTCACCACCGCCCGGGGCTGAAACGGCATGATATCGTCGTAGCCCTGGCCGGTCCCGAGGAAAATGATCGGTTTTCCGACGGTATGCGCGACCGATATCGCCGCGCCGCCCTTCGGATCCATATCCGCCTTCGTCAGGACGACCGCGTCGGTGCCGACGGCCTTGTTGAACTCGTCGGCCCGGATGACCGCGTCGTTGCCCGCAACCGCCTCGTCGACGTAGACGACGAGATCGGGCTTCATGACCCGCCGGATCTTCTCGAGCTGGTTCATGAGGTTCGCCCGGTTGTGGAACCGGCCGGCCGTATCGGCGAGGACGACGTCGATATCGTGCGCCTTCGCGTACTGGACGGCGTCGAAGAGAACCGCGGAGGGGTCGGCGCCCGCCTGGTGCTGGATCGTCTTGATCCCGAGGCGGTCGGCGTGGGTCCGGATCTGCTCGATCGCACCCGCACGGAAGGTGTCGCCTGCGCCGATCACGACCGTAAAGCCGTTCTTCTGCAGGTACTGCCCGACTTTCGCGACGGTCGTCGTCTTGCCGGTCCCGTTCACTCCGGTGAAGAGGATCTTCACCGGCCGCTCGTGCTCGCGGATGTAGCGCGAGAGGTCGAGCCCCTCCCCCAGCACCCCGCAGAGCGCGGAGCGCAGGGTCGAGACGACCAGGTCGTCGACCGAGGCGCCGATCTTACGGCGTCTGCCCACGAGATCGCGGCGCATCCGGGCGATGATCTCGTCCGTGACCGGGAGTGCGACGTCGTTTTCGAGAAGCACCATCTCGAGTTCGAAGAGCGGCTCCTCGACATCCTTCTCCTGGAGGAGAACCTCCCGCTCCCGGACGAGGACTTTCACCTTCTCAAAAAACGTAGGGCTCTCCCGGCCCTCGTGCACCGGCTCCTCCGCGGCCTCTGCTTCAGGCCGGGCGGCGGGGGTGGAGACGGGTTCTTCCGTCTCCGCTCCCTCCGGCAGTTCTGCAACCTGCGGCTCCGGTTCGGCCCCGGCAGCATCCTCGATATTCGAGGCGAATTTGGTCCTGATATTCTGAAGTTTTTTCTTTAAGGAATCAAACATTATGAACTTCCGCCCTGGCCCGCCTGGGCCTGCCGGGCCCCCCGGTACGCCGCCTCGAGGCGCCGGGAGATCTCCGTTGCCTGGCCCTGCAGTTGTTCGACCGAACCCGCGACCTTCTTCGCGAGCGCCTCAAGTTCGGTTATCCGATCCTCCAGATACTCCACCGCATCCGCGGTGGCCCTCTCGACGGAGACATCCGCCCCGATGTTCACGAGAACGTGACCGGCGTCGAGCACCTTCACCCGGAGGTACGCGCCTCCGCCGATGGGGAGAAGGACGGCACCGTCCGCGTTCTCCTGGAGAGCGCGGAGGGTCTCGATGGCGGCGGTGCCCTCAAGCCGCTGCTGCTCGATCATCGAGAGCTGCTGCGTCATGAGTTCTATCTGCTGTCCGTACTCGTTCAGGTACATCTGGAGGGTCTGTATCTCGCGAGGATCTGCCTGATTCACGTTATTCACCAGCTACTACGTTAACCGATTCGATAGTGATATAACTTCTCTTCAGGCGGTGTTTGCTCCCGATATCGGTAAGAACCTTCTCTTTTGCCTGGTTCTCGTTCGGGGCGCCGACGACCTTGCGGTACGGTTTCCACTCGTTGTTGATCTTGCACGCGCCTACAACTTCAAACGTCTGGTTCTCCATGATAATATCACTCCAAAAACCCAAAGACTTCTTCTATTCGTCCCAGTTCAAACCCGGTCGTGACGGACCCTGCGACGTAGCCCTTGCTGTTTGCAAGGAGCCCGGTACCCACGAGACCGCTTCCCATGTTGACCGACCCGAGCCCGATCGGGAGCTTGACGACCCGTTCGAGGTTCGCGAGCTCCGTATCGTTGGCTCTCGGGTGGACAAGGACACCTTTGTTCGTCGCGAACCCGGCCATGCCGACGGTCTTGATACCGCCGAGCGTTAGCCGGACCACCGGCACCCCGAGGAACGACCCGATCTCTTCGGCAACATCGAACGGCATCTCGGGGTGGACGGCGGCAACGCAATCGTTTGCGAGAATAACGTTGCCGGCCGCGTTCATAGCCCCCTCGAGCAGGAATATGTCCCGGTACTCGTTCAAGGCCGCCAGTTCCTCGTCGGCGGCGAGGCCGCTGACAACAAGACCACGGCTGTTTCCGGCAACGAGCGAACCGATGATGCTGCTTCCCTGGATAAAGGTGCTCACGATCTCGACGTCGAGTTCCCGCGCGAGGGCCGCGGTGAACTCCGCGGGCGCCCCGGGGTATACGATCGCTATATCCTCAAAGACTCGGGCATAAACGCCGATGTTCGGATCGCCGGCGAGATCGATCGTCCCCGTCATTTCACTCCTCGGCGAGCTCGGCCTGGACCTGCCCGTCCTCGAACTTCATCGCGCGGACGCGAATCTTTCGCGGTGGCTTGGAACTTCCGTTCTCCCAGACCTTCTCGTTGATGCTCTTATCGAGTTTGACGTCCTCGCTCTTCATATGCCGCACGAGAAACGCCCTGATATCCTTGATCGCGGTGTTGCCCCGCTTCCACCGGGGTGCACGCTTCACCTCGCGGAGGGGGATGATATAGATATGCTCCTTCAACGCTTCTGCCATAACCTTACACCTTCAGGGAACTCCGTCTCCAGTTGCGCCGCTTCGGATGGGACGCAACCGCACGGTTGGTCTTGATCATCACCCATGCAGGCACGCGGCGATTCTGCTCGCATGCCTTTGCCAGCCGGATCTTCCGGCCCTTCATCAATTTGCTCATAATGTTCACTCTCGTAATATTCAGGTCTCTCTCCTCGCGACCACCAGCGACTGCAGGTGCCGGGAGGGGAAGAACGACGCCGGATCGATGCCGCGAGCGCACAGCGCGCTCCTTAGCTCCCCTTCGTAGTCGCCGTTCCCGATGTTGCCCGTCTCCCCGTATCGCACCACGAGCAGCCGTTCTGCGAGACGTTCCACCTCCGCTTTCCCGTAACCGAGGAGCGGCCGGACGTAGGAGCAGCCGGTTGTCATCTCCAGGTGCTGGACCTCGGAGCGTTCGAGCCGGGGAACCCGGTCTTCCCGGCGGGTGCCGTCGCCGACCACCGCATACTCGGCCGAAAGGGTCTCGACCGCCGTCCGGTGAACCATGTCGATTGCGTCGTTCGGGTACCCGCACGTTAGAAGCAGGTCGACGGCCTCGCGAAGGAGATCCTTCCCGAGCACCCTTCGCTTGAAGGGAAGTCCCAGGGCGGCCGCTGCGGCCCGCACCTCCGGAACCTCGCGGTCGGGATCGAATACACAGGTATTCAGTTCCACGCCGTAATCGCGCGCGAGCATGATTGCCGCGAGCGCGCTGTCTTTCCCGCCCGAGAAGAGCACACCTGCTTCCATTATTTCCGCGTAATCCTGAACTCTTTCTTCGACGGCGTCAGCTGGGCAAGCAGGGCTTTCAGCTGCTCGTCGGTGATCCGCTGCCTGACCCTGCCGCTCTGGGCGAGCATCACCAGCTGCTGCTCGACCGCTTTTGCAAACTCCGGCCGGGTCAACTTGATGGTATTGAGTCTCTCCCTCGCTTCAGGTTCGAGGATCTCCATGAGCGCGGCACGGACCTGCGCATCGATCTGCTGCTGGCGTGCGGCCTCGTCCTCCATAGCCTGCTGATCCATCGCCTGCCGCTGCATCTGTTCCATCCTGCGGCGGCGGAGTTCGGCGAGTTCGTCGTCTACCATCTGTCATGCCTCCTGTCGATCAGTACTTCGCAAGGCCCGGGGCGGTTGCGGCGGCCTCTGCTTTCAGGCCGTTCGCAACGTTGTCGAGGAAAGACCTGCCCGCCGGGGTTACCGTGCGCCCCCCACTACCGTGGGCGACGTATCCGGCCGCTTCGAGCTGCTGGAAGATCTTCCGGACGATCGACCCGCTCCCCCGCTTGAACCGGTTCGGAGCCGAGCCGCGGTCGTGCTTGCCGCCGTAGGCGGAGCGCATTCTCTGGATACCGACGGGGCCGTCGGTGTAGATCCGCCGGAATACCGCCGCTGCACGCACGTACCACCAGTCGTCATTCTCGGGGGGCATCTCTTTGTGTACCCCCGTCTTTGCAAAAGCGGCCCAGTCGGGGGGCTGAATCTGCGAATTTTTCTTGAGTTCTTCTGCCACCTGCCGGATGAGCATATCGGCAGGGATGTCATATACAGTCGTCATAGATGAACCTCACTCTCGCTAACAGTCTTTACATATTCGTCCAGTGATGTTTTATATATTTCGAGGACTGTGCCCGGGCGATCGGTTCCGCCGCTCCGTGAGGACGAGCGTCCGCCCCCGGACCTCGGCCAGGACCGCACCGGCCGACGCCGCTATCTCCTCCGGATCGACCTCGGTGTTCCGCAGCCATCTCACCTTGACGACCTTCCGGTCCTTGAGTTGCCGCCGGATCTCGTCGATCATGACGTTCGTGATGCCGCGTTTCCCGATCCAGATGGTGGGCTTGAGATCCTGAAACGATTCTCTGCTCATTGCCGGGGCCTCCCGACCGGGAACCGGGAACGGTGCCCGCAGGCAAGACAGGTGACGACCACGCGGCCCCGGTGAACCCTGACCCGGGCGTTCGACCCCGGGACAAGGTAGGCGTAGCACCGGCGGCAGAAGCGGCGTTTCAGCGGGCGTTCTATCCGAATCCGATGACGCATCCCGATCTTGCGGGCCAGTTCCACGCACCGGTTGCTCCTGTCGGGGCTTTCCGGGTAGAACTCCGCTGCACGCGCAAAGAGAACGGCGATCCTCTCGCGGGCAAGTCTCCGGGAGCCTGATTTACGTGTAGTATCTGCCATGGTGCGATCCGTTTCAGTGGTGGGTCTTGAGGTTGGAGGCGTGAGAATATATAAGAAATTGATGGCCGCGGTCAACGGACCCGCACACGCCGGCCGTCGGCCTCCAGGCGGCCTTCGCAGAAGAGTTTCACGGCGAGCGGGAGAGCTTCGTGCTCTTCTGCGAGGATTCGGTCGGCGAGCGTCGTCTCGTCGTCGTCCGGGAGGACCGGCACGCACCGCTGGACAACGATGGGCCCGGTATCCATCCCCTCGTCGACCAGGTGGACGGTACAGCCCGCGACCTTCACCCCGTACTCGATCGCCTGCCTCTGCGCGTGCAGCCCCGAGAACGCCGGGAGCAGGGCGGGATGGATGTTCATCATCCTGCCCGAGAACTCGCGGACGATCCCGAACCCGAGGATCCGCATGTAGCCGGCGAGGACGAAGAGATCGGCCCGGCAGGCCCGCATCGCGGATAAAAGTGCCTCCTCGTATGCGGCCTTCGCCGGGAACCGCGCGTAGTCGACGACCGTCACCGGGATACCGGCGCTCTTCGCCCGCTCTATCGCGTACGCCCCCGGGTTGTCGGTGACGAGCCCGACGCAGATCCCCGGGATCGTTCCCGCCGCAATGGCATCGATCACCGCCTGAAAGTTCGATCCTCTCCCCGAGGCGAGGAACGCAATCCGTTTCTTATCGACAGATCTCTCTGGACTCATAACTACCATTCTCCGGACATCCTACCGGGCCTCGCCCGACGTGTTCTGAGGCGCGATGATCAGTTTCACCTTGACGATCCGCCGGCCCCGCATCTGCATCACCACCAGCATGATGTTGCTCTCCTCGATCTTGACCACCTCGCCGCGGCGGGGGATGTGCCCCAGCCGGTCGATGACGAGGCCGCCGATGCTCTCGTAGGTATCGGTCAGCGGGAGAGCGAGGTCCAGGTCATCGTTGAGGTGCTCCACCCAGGCCCGCGCATCGACCAGATAGACACCGTCCTCGATCTGCTGCACCTCGGGCTCCTCCTCGTCGAACTCGTCCATGATCTCGCCGACCAGTTCCTCGAGCATGTCTTCGACGGTCACGATCCCGGCAAACGAGCCGTACTCGTCGAGGACGACCGCCATATGCTGCTTCTTCACCTGAAGCTCCTTTAAGAGCTCGTCGATCTTCTTGCTCTCGGGAACAAAGTAAGGCTCGTACATCAGGTTCCCGATCGTCGCGCTCGTCTGCTGCCGGAAGACTGCCGAGAAGACGTCTTTCACGTTCAGGAGCCCGACGACGTTGTCGATCTGTTCGTGGTAGACCGGTATCCGGGAGAAACCCGTCTCGTTGAAGATGGAGAGGGCGTTCTCGAGCGTGGACACGTCCTCGACCATGACGACGTCCACCCGCGGCGTCATCACCTCGCGGACCGTCGTGTCTCCAAAGCGCAGTACCGAGTAGAGCATGTCCCGCTCCTCCTCCTCGATGGTGCCCTCCTCCTCGCCGACGTCGATCCACTCCTTGATCTCCTCCTCGGTGACGACCGGCTCGGTCACACCGGGCCTGAAGGCGAACTGCCGCTTGATGCGGTCCGCGACCCAGAGCACCGGGTAGAGCACTCTCGAGAGGTAAAGGATCGGCCGGGCGACGCGGAGCGCGAGTGCCTCGGTGTGCCGGGAGGCGTACATCTTCGGCCCGATCTCCCCAAAGACCAGCATCAGGATGACCGTGACGCCGGTCGCTATCCCGATACCGACGTCGCCGTAGGCGGCGATGGCGATCGCGGTCGCGAGCGATGCCGCGGCTATGTTGACGATGTTGTTCCCGATCAGGATGGTGATCAGGAGGGCGTCGGTCGATCGTTTCAGCGTATCGAGTGCTTTCGCTCCTTTCCTACCCTGATTTAAGAGGGCGCGGACTTTCGCCCGGGTTATCGATATGAGGGCGACTTCCGAACTCGAGAAGAAGCCCGAAAGGAGCAGACAAACAATGAATAAAATGATCTCTATGGTTAGAAGGTCTACGACTACCATTTACTCCACGCCGCATCAAGCGGCAGCATCCGGTATTGATTGATTCCCGGCATTTTATGAATTATGTCGCGCGCAGATGTTATAAAACCAGCGCTTCACGGGAATACCTCTCGTAGCGCCTCCGATTCACGCGAGAGAAGCACGACCTTCTCCTCGGACGAGAGCGCCCCGGGAAAGACCATGTCCTCGAGTTCCAGCGTGAGGTATCCGCCGTAGCCCCGGTCGGCAAGTTCCGCAAGCACCCGCAATGCCTCCGGATCATCATGGATGGGGTGGTGGGGCCGCCCGTTCCCGCCGAGCGCGCTGACGTGGACGTTGACCGTTCGTTCGATGCAGAGGTCGATGAACCGGATTACCTCGTCGCAGGACGTCATCATGGCGTGTCCCATATCCAGCGTGAACCAGAGCCAGGGTTCCCGCTCGAGCACCTCGGCGGCATCTTCCGCCGTCGAGAGGAGGGCGTTGACCCGGGGCTCCAAGTTCTCGATCGCCACCTTCACCCGTGTTCCCTCGGCGACTTCGCGGAGCCGGGCGATATAGTCCTCGAACCGCCGGTAGTCGTAGGCGCTCGGGTGGCGTTTCGCCGTCCGCTTCCCCGGGTGGACGGTGACCACGGCGGCACCCATCCGCTCCGCCATCCGGACGGCCTCGACGGCGTAGTCGACCGAGATCTCGGCGACCCGTGGATTGATGGAGCAGGGGTTCAGGTCCAGCGACGGGGCGTGGACGGTGATCGGCGAGAGTTCCGGGTGGCCCGCGATGCACCGGCCAAGTTCGCCTTCAGGACGGTCGCGAAGCCAGAAGTGCGGCGTCTCGACCCAGAACTCAAGTGAATCAAGGCCGGATTCGGCGACGTAGTCGAAGATATGGTCGCAGGGATACTCGTGGAAGAACATGGTCGAGACGGCGAAACGACCCATAACACTACTTGATATAAACCATCGGTCTAATAGATTGTGATGATGCTCGGCGGTCATTCCACGGGCCCGGAGCGGTTCGGCACCCCGATCTTCGGGGTCTCGGAGGTCTCGGGGCTCATCTGCGACCTCCTCGACGACGCACGCCTGCGCCAGATCTGGGTGCGGGGGGAGGTGACCAACTACAAGAACCACGGCTCCGGCCACCGCTACTTCTCGCTCTCCGAGCAAAACGGAAGGGATTCCGCGGTGATCAACTGCGTTATGTGGCGCACCTCCGCTTCAACGCTCGCGTTCGCACCCAAAGACGGCATGGACGTCCTCGCCTGGGGATCCGTGGAGGTCTACGAGCCTCACGGCAGGTACCAGCTGATCGTCCGGGAGATGCTCCCGGCGGGCCTCGGCGAACGCCACCTCATGGTCGAGCGCTGGAAACAGGAACTCGACGCCGAAGGGCTCTTCGATCCCGGGCGGAAACGGCCTCTGCCCCTTTTCCCACGACGTATCGGCGTGGTCACCTCATCGACCGGCGCGGCGGTGAAGGATATCCTCTCGGTCATCTCCCGGCGCTACCCGGCGGAAGTCGTCCTCTCCCCGACGGCAGTCCAGGGGGAGGGGGCGCACGTCGAGATCGCGGAGGCGATCCGGCGGATCGACGGGCTTGTGGACGTGATCATCGTCGGGCGCGGCGGGGGGAGTTTCGAGGATCTCTTCCCCTTCAACCACCCGGACGTCGTGCGGGCCGTCGCGGCGTGCAGAACGCCGGTGATCAGCGCCGTCGGGCACGAGGTGGATACCGCCCTCTGCGACTTCGCCGCGGACCTCCGGGCGCCGACCCCGTCCGCGGCGGCGGAACGTGCGGTGCCGGAACGCCGGGAGGTGCTCCGGGAACTTGCCGGGTGCGAGGAGAGGATGCACCTGCTCGTCCACAGCCGCCTTGCCGCATCACAGAGCGAGGTCGAGGATCTCCGGGAGCGCATGCGCCCCGGACGGCTTGCGCGCCGCATCAACGAACGGATGCAGCGCCTCGCTGAACACGACGACCTGCTCCGCCGGGCGGCGGTCACCCGGATGCAGCGGGAACGCTCCGCCCTCACGGAGGTTCGCGCCAATCTCGAAGGAAAGAACCCGCTCGCGATCCTGGAGCGGGGATACTGCATCGTCGAGGCGGGCGGCAGGGTCGCGAGGAGCGCCGCGAGCCTCGCACCGGGCGAGCGCGTGACGATCAGGATGGTGGACGGCCGGGCGAAAGCCGTCGTGGAGGAGACAACGTATGACGAAGACCTTTGAAGAGATGCTGGAAGAACTGCGGGAAATTGTCCGGAAACTCGAAGACGGCGATACGAGCCTTGAGGAGAGCATCGCCATCTACGAACGGGGTGCGCTCCTCGTCAAACAGTGCGAGGACCTCCTCGGCACGGCCGAGATGAAACTTACCGAGCTTGGCCGCGACCGGTGAAGCGATAGAACCCCGGCGGGACGTCGATCTCGAATCGCACACCCTTCCCGGGCTCGCCGGTCTCCCGTATGGAGAGATCGGTGATGCCGAGGATCTCCCTGGTAAGAAAGAGCCCGAACCCGGTCTTCCGCCCGAACCCACGCTCGAAGAGGTTCTCTTTTGCTGCATGGGGAATGCCGATGCCGTCGTCTTCGTAGACAAGGCTGATCCCCCGGCCGGACTCTTCGGGATAGATGCGTATCCGGGTAACCCGTTCGCCGTGCCGGAGCGAGTTGTCGATGAGGTTTTCAAAGACCCGGACGATGAGCGGGTCGGCGTACACCTCCAGATCGCGCGTCCGTACCTCGACGGCAACCGGTCCCGGGTCAAGCCCCGCCGCCGCCTCGCGGACGATACGCCGGACATCCTGCCAGGCGGGAGCGGCCACGCCGACATCCCGGTATTCCGCGGTGAAGGCCATGTAGCGCCGGATGTCCCGGACGGCTTCTTCCTCCTTCCGACAGTACTCCAGCAGTTCCGGGTCGCTCACCTGCTCCCGGTAGAGGTCGAGGTAGCCGGAGAGGACGTTGAGCCGGTTTAAGATGTCGTGCCGGGTCACGTCGGAGAGGAGGTTGAGTTTCCGGTTCGCGAGGAGGAGCGCCTCCCCCGCCATCCGCGCATCGGTGATATCCCGCCCCACCGACTGGTACTCGACGGCGGAGCCTCCTTCGTCGAAGGCCGCCGTGTTTGTCCACTGCTGCCACCGGACCCTGCCGTCCGGCATGATCACCCGGTGCTCGACCGCCGATACCGGGTGGCCGGGGGTGAGGGACGCGAGGCTCTCCTGGATCCGGGCCTGGTCGTCGGGCGGGACGGTGAGGGCGTACCGCCGCCCGATGAGGTCGCTGCACGGGATGCCGAGGTAACGGCAATAGGCGTCGTTCGCAAAGGTGATGGTGCCGTCGGGGAGCCTGCGGCAGATCAACTCGGTCTGGCTCTCGACGACCATCCTGCACCGCTCCTCGCTCCGCCGGAGGGCAACTTCGGCCTCGCGCCGGGCCGTAATGTCCCGTATGTAGACGGAGACGCCCGCACGGGTGGGGACCGCACGCACCTCGAAGGCATGCTCCCGCCCGTGGAGGTCAAACCTGCATTCGCTCACGCCGGGCCGGCCGGTCTCTGCGATCTTTCGGAAAAACCCGATAACATCATCGTTCTGGAGTTCCGGGAACAGATGGTAGATGCTCTGTCCGACCGCTTCCTCCACCGGGCGGCCCGAGAGACGGGCGGCCGCCCGGTTCCAGGAGATGACGCGGCCGTCCCGGTCCAGGGCGAGAAATGCGTCGCTGACGTTCTCGGTCAGTTCCCGGTACCGGTCTTCGCTCTCCCGGAGGTCTTTCTCGACTCGCTTCTCTCCCGATATGTCGTGGAACACCCAGAGGTACTCGGTTGCACGGCCGCCGGAGCCGTAAGTTGCGGAAACGGCCGCGGTCGCCGGAACGGTGCCGCCGTCGGCGCGGACGAGCAGGAACTCCTGCGCCGGCAGATCCTCGCCCCGGCCGAGCGCTGCAACAGCCGACCGGAAAGCCGGAACGCTTCCCGGGTGGAGATGTACGCCGAGAGGCGACCCCTGCAGTCGGTCGGCAGCGATGCCGAGCAGGAGGGCCGCCGCCCGGTTCGCCTCCAGGACGATGCCGTCCGCGCCCGTGCAGAGGCAACCCGCCGGGAGGTCGAGAAATCGGTCGCGGTACCGCCGGTATGCGGCGTCGATGCTCCGGATATCGGCGATCAGCGCGTCGACCTGATCGTAGATCTCGGCGAGATCGGGTTTGAGCAGGAGCAGGTTCCCCACGGGAGCCGCATCTTCGCCGGCCCTGAGCGGGCGGAGGCGGCGGTCGAGATCCTCCAGGTGTTCGAGGAGGTCTTCGAGAGCCGGGGTGAGCGGTTGCATACCTGACCAGTTCCCCACACCCTGAATGCATAAACCTATCCCCGGCAGCTCACGGACGGGCACGCGGGTTCGGGAACCGGCCGTGATCGCGGAACTCCTTTCAAAGTGTATATCGCACAGAACGGCGCACCATGCATCGTGGTAGACGAGAAGGTGTGGGCGGTAATGACGGTCTTTGCTGTGGGCGTCGTCGTGATCCTGGATCTCCTGGGCGGTCTCCCGACGGGAGTGGTCCTGATCGTCGGGCTCTTCGCGGCGGTTCTGCTCCTCGGAATCGGCATACTGGTGCTCGGCGAGATCCGGGACGGGATGCGGGACGCCCGGTGAGGGAGGGCGCTCAAGAACATCGCACCTGATGGTGCTCAAACTCCCGGCTCGAAGACCTCCGGTCTTTTCGTGCTCCGGCCCTTCGGCCCATCGCACCTTACGGACAGTCGTTCTCCGGCACCTCAACCTCGAGCTCGACGACCAGTTCCTCCCCCCGCCGGAGCGCCTCGATGAACTCCCGGGGGAGGGTCGCCGCCACCCGGTCGGAGCGGATGCCCACCGTCCGGTCGGAGACGAAATCGCTCCGCCGCCAGACGAGATCGGCGGGGTGATCCAGGGTGAACGCCGCGCTGCCCCGCGACGTCACCTCGACGGTCTCGCCCCCCGCGGTAAGCCGTGTCGTCAGCACCGCCCGATCGTTGCGGAGCAGCGCTTTGAGGGCGGAATCGAGGTCGGCGGCGCCCTTGTCGGCGGCGACGCCGACGATGCAGTCGCCGGTCTCGGTCAGCATCTCGTCCCTCGTCACCTCAAACGTCGTCGGATGGGTCCCGCTGACCAGCGGGTGCCCCCGCGCCCGCACGATATCCCTCGCCTTCATGCTTATTAGGAGAGGGATGCTATTGCTAATGAATGATTAGCATCGTCTGCCCCGTCTGTAAAGAGGAGTGCGAACACCAGGTTCTCCGGGAAGCCGCCGATCTGGTGGTGCAGTGCTGCGAGTGCGGCCAGGTCCACCGGGTGCCGAAGCCCCCCGAGCCCGAGATCCTCACCATCAAGGCCATCGTGAGCCAGGAGACCGAATCGATGGTCTGCAGTGTCGAGATGCTCGAGGAAGAGGTCGTCTCCGTCGGCGACCGGATCGTCGCGGAGTGCGGAGACGAAGTCTTCGGGGTCGAGGTCACCGGCATCGAGGCGGGACCAAAGAGGGTTCGCCGGGCGGCGGCCGACGAGGTGACGACCCTCTGGACACGGGGGATTGAGCAGGTCGTGGTGAAGGCGTCGATTCATACCGGGCGCACGACCCTCCCTCTCTACCAGACCGCCGACGGCGAGGACGAGTTCGTCGTCGGGGAGACCTACACCTTCGGCGGGCGACGAATCCGAATCTCGCACATCAAACTCCGCGACGGCCCGGTCATACGCAAAGAGGGCTGGAAGACGGTAGCCCGCAGGGTGAAGCGGATCTACGGGTATCTCGAGGGACGCTACCAGGGGCGCTGACCCTCACCGGGGCAGGGGCTCGGGGAGGTGGCGCCGGATTGCAGCCTCGAGGTCTTCACGGTGGACGAGCCCTTCCATCCGCTCCCTGATCTCGTCGCCGTCGAGGACAAGGGTCGTCGGCGTCACCCGGAGGTTATATTTCTGGATGTAATCCGGGTTCTTCACGGCATCGATCTCTTCCACCTCGATCCCGAGATCCGTCTCTGCCTCGCGGAGGATCGGGGTCTGCTCCTTGCACCCCATGCATCCTTCCTGATAGAAACTGATCACCTTTACCGCCATATACGGCAGGTCGCGGGGAGACTATAAAAAAGTGTGGGGGGCCGTCACCCCGTTATGACGCCGAGCGTGACCCGGGCGCTGCCGTAGCGGTGCGCGATGGTCATCGAGTCGGGATTCTTGGCGGTGACCTTGCCGAAGCGCAGCGCAGGGCTCTCGTTGCTCTCGTTGCCGAGGGAGATATCCGGCGTCGTCGTCAGCCCGAGCGGCACGAATTCGCCCACCTCCGTCTCGGTGAAGTTGAGACCGATGCCGTTTGCATCCTCTTCGCTCAGGTTCATGGCAAGGTCGTTCGTTCCGTAGGAGAAACCGATTGTCTTCGTCTCACCGGGCCGCATCCCGACGAGCCCCACGGAGATGGCGTTGGTCTCGAAACCGAGCAGACCGAATCCCGAGAAGCCGCTGATCTCCGGGTATAAGACAGGGATAACGGCAATATTCTCGCCCGAGACCTGTCCGCCGACAGGCATCTCCAGACGCTGGGTCAGGAGGACGACGTTCCCCTTCTTGTATTCGCTCTCAAGGAGGCTCTGGTCGGTCGTGATGAGGGGCCGTCCGTCCTCGGCAAGAACCGTGTAATCGATAACCGCCGTGTTTCCTACCTGGGCGGCCGCCTTCTTCTCGAACATCGGGGCCAGGTAGGTGCCGACCATGGCAACCGCAACCAGAACGGCAATTCCCACGTAGGCCCATTTCATCCAGGGGGCATTGTCGTCCTTCGAGGTCTTCTGCTGTGTCTTTTTCATTACAAGTACAATTCGCCGTTTGGTGAAATAAAATGGTATTGTTATGAGAAGAAGAAGGGAGGTCGAAGATAAATTTATATTATTTCAGCACTACCTTAAGGTTAGCCTCGGGCGACCCGCTTGTCCGGGGCGATCCGAGTATACAGGAGTGATTACGATGGCAAGAATAGAACGAGGGCCGTACCGGACGATATGGCAGGACTTCGACGACCTTATGGCCGAGATGGAAAGCAGGTTCCAGTCCTTGCTCGGGGGGATCGGCTCACGCGGAGAGGAAGTCCGGGGCCGGGTCGTCCCGGCGGTCCGCGACTTCCGCGTGGATGTCCGCGACCACGAAGACGAAGTGATCGTCGTTGCAGACCTTCCCGGCGTCGAAAAAGAGAACGTCGCCGTCCGGCTCATCGATCCCCAGCACCTGGAGATCGCCAGCAGGCGGACGGGAGAGACCGAGGAGGAGAGCCGGGATTTCTTCATGCGGGAACGCATCTATGGGCTGATGAGCCGGACGGTGCTGCTTCCGGCGGAAGTGACCGAGGAGAGCGCCGCTGCAACGTTTAAGAACGGTGTTCTCGAGGTCCGGCTGAAGAAGGCGCCGACCGAGACCGGGACCACGATCCCCATCGAATAACCTTATTTTTTCATGCCGATAGGTATTTCAACCGAATAGTTCATGTCGGGCCAGCGTGACACTATCATGATGGATAAAAAGAAGGTCAAGGATTACATGACCTACGACGTCGTCACCGTCGACGCACATGGAACGGTCCGGGACGTCATCGAAGCAATAAAAAATACGCATCACGACGGCTTCCCCGTCGTGGAGAACTCAAAAGAGGTAGTAGGTTACATCTCGGCGCGGGACCTTCTCTTTGCCCATCCGTCAACTCCGATAGAGCAGGTGATGTCCCGCCACCTCATCGTCGCCGACCCGGACATGAGCGTGAACGACGCCGCCCGCGTCATCTTCCGCTCCGGCATCCAGAAACTCCCGGTCGTCAACGACAAGAACGAGCTCATCGGGATCATGTCGAACGCCGACGTCATCAGGTCCCAGATCGAACACGTTTCGCCGGAGAAGGTCTTCAAATTCATCGAGACCCTCAAAAAACTCTACGGAGTCGAACCGGTCTTAAGAAGGGGTTCGGTCCCGATCAACGATCTCCTGCCCACCCAGTCGAAGATCTACGAGGACGAACTGGAGGGAAGGATGTACGAGATCAAGAAAGGGCTCGCCGAACCCCTGATCGTGGTCAGGCGGCCGGGCCGCTGGATCCTGGTCGACGGGCACCACCGCGCGATCGCGGCGAAACGGCTCGGGATCAAGAACCTCGACGCCTACATCATCGAGGTCAGGGAGAACATCGAGCTCGGGATGGAGCGGACGGCCCGGACGCTGAACCTCAAGACGCTCGACGACATCAAGGTGCTCGACTACGCCCGCCACCCCCTCGTCGCGCTGACGCACCGGCTCGTGCGGCACGGGTGAACAGACATCTTTTTTATTCCATCGGCATTGCCGTGACCGTCCTATACGGATTTCACCCCGGTGTGCCGGTGACACCCGTCAAATTCGCATAAGGTCTACTTAACCTGCTTGAATCTATCAGAAATTATATCTAACATTAAATAGCATTTCGAACCATCAGAAACGGCCGCTCTTCATTCAGGGAGCCAACGGACCTCAAATGCCCTGAAGGCACCTCAAGAAGGCCGTTTCGCAGCCGGCATGCCTATTCGCGGACGAGAACGGGCGTGAGACCAGGCTCGAACGGGGCATCGAGATGAGAGAGATACAAGAAACCATAACCCGCCGGACAAAAGACCGTCTCGGGGAACAGCCGCCGCACCCGGCGGCGATCGCCGGACTCTACCTGCTCTGCATATCGCTCATCTGGTTCCTTCCGGGCTTTCTCGCGCCGGAACTCTTCGGCGGGGGCAACGCTTACCCGTTCATCATCTTCGAATACGGCGGCGTATACCTGCTCGCGGCCGTCCTCTTCGGATGCTCCGCGGCACTTCTCTTCGCACTGGCGAGGCAGATGAGCGGGCCTGGCGTGCGGGCATTCGCCCTGGCCGTCGCGCTCCTCCTGCTCTACCTGGTCCCCACCTATCTCGGGGGATCGATGCAGATGATACTGCCGTTTTACGTCCCCGGGTGGGATTATTTCGGCCTATCGCCCGCAGTCGACGTCCTGATGAGCGCCGTCATCTCCTTCTCGGGCATCGGCCTCCTCGCTCTCGCGACGATCGTACCCATCCTCCTCATCGACCGGTACGCCCCAATGAAGCGGCCGTATGCCGCCGCGGCAGTGCTCGGCACCCTCCTCTTCCCCTGCCTGGCGGCGGCGATCTTCAGGACCGATCCCGTTCCGTCCCTCATCCCCTGGCTCTCCCTCTCCCTCTCGACCCTCTCCGTCCTCTGCCTCGGGGTCGCCGGGGCGGCGGTGCTCTCCATCCCTCTGGTCGTCCGCCGTCTCCTGAAGGGGAGCGGCAACCCGCCGCAGCAGGCCCGGATCTTCGGGTTGCTTCTCCTCTGTCTCCTCCTCGTCTGGTTCGTCCCGGGGTATCTCGAGCCCGGATTTTTTCTTACGGGCTACGACTCCTCCAACCCCAGCTCCTGGCAGAAGAGGAGTTGGTTCACCCCCTACGGCCCGGGGGATCTCGAATGTCCGTTGTCCACCCTCCCCACGATCGAAGGCAACTATCTCATCGACATGAACGTCTTCCCGGCCGGCCCCCACTCAATCATCTCCCCCTGCACGATGTACACCCACGAAC
This sequence comes from Methanoculleus sediminis, assembly GCF_001017125.1. Classification (GTDB taxonomy): domain Archaea; phylum Halobacteriota; class Methanomicrobia; order Methanomicrobiales; family Methanoculleaceae; genus Methanoculleus; species Methanoculleus sediminis. The sequence goes on from NZ_JXOJ01000002.1 coordinate 297,947, forward strand.
ACACAGAGGAACGGTACATCGTCGGCCAGCAATGGTACAGGGACGAATGGACGTTCCGAAGCGAGAAGAGGACATTATTCGAATCGCTGACGGGCATCGGGGAGGTATCGGAGACGACGCTCGATCTCGGCGACCACCTCCTTGCCGCCGGGTTCGAGCGCTCCGACGCGGAGCGGGAATACCCCGCCTGGCTCTTCATAAACGAGACCACGAGGGGCTACATCCTCACCTACGAGAGGCCGTTTGACGACGGCAGGAGCAACGACTTCTTCATCGTCTACTACGGGACATACAACACCATGGGCCCCGATCCGGACAGGTCTCTCAAAGCGCTGATCGCACAGCGGCTCTCCCCGTCGGCGATCCGGGCTCCCGGCGAGGGGCTCTACGAGGAAGAACGCCTGAGCCGGATGCCGGAGGCGGAACCGTTCCTCTACATCTCCGGGATGCTCCGGTATGCCGGCATCCTCCTCCTGACGCCCTTCCTCTTCGGGTGCTCCGCCGCGCTCCTCTTTGCGGGTGCGCTGACCGAACTGGAGACCCAAAAAAGACGATTCGCCATTGCGATTCCGCTCCTCGCCGCCGTCCTCCTGTACCTCTCTCTCATCTCCGCCTACCTGACCGGTTCGACCTGGATGCCGATCCCGCCGTTTTATCTCCCCACGAGCGAGCCTCTCGGCGTATCGACGCTTCTCGAGGTCCTGCTGAACCTCATGATATTCCTGTCGGCCCTCACGTTCATCGGTCTCGGGGTGATCGCGCCGTACCTTCTCCTCAAGCGCTACCTCCCCCTGAAGCGGCCTTTCCGGGCTGTTCTCGTCTCGGGCACCCTCGTCTTCGGCATCCTCGTCTACCCGCTCATGATGATGCTTGCCGTCTGGGGCGGATTACGTCCTGCCCCCTGGCTCTCCCCTCTTGTCTGGGTGGCCCTCGGGTTCTGCCTTGCCGCCGCGTGGGCGGTGGTGATCTACGCAGTCCAGGCAGCGGCGGGGCGGAAGGGGTGAATCGCGTAATTCTCTGCAGGTGGATTCCGGAAAGGTAAAGGTAGCTATCGACGATCATAAGTTCAGTGTGAATCCATGACGTCCAAATATTATACAACCCTGCAGAACCTCATACGCCTCCTCCCCTACTCGCTCTTCGCCGGCCTGGTCGGCGGCGGACTGCTGGCGCTCCCGGCCTGCGTCCATACATGGTGCTGGGGCGGGATCGCCTGCTACAACCACGGGCTCTTCGACGGCATCGGCACGTTCCAGGGCCTGGTGCTCGGCATCCTCGCTCTCCTCCTTACCGGGATGCTCCCGGTCGCCATGCGGCGGGAGGGCGGGATGGAGAGGAACTTTGCCGTCCTCGCAGGCGGGATCGCCGGGTTCACGGCATTTCTCGTCCTCGAGATTTATTCAATGGTAACAGCAGTCTCCGGGCACGGATACGCCGCAGGACCCTCCGACGTCCTCTCTCTGGCCCATGACACCCTCACGGATCTCCTCCTCCCCCTTCTCGCCATCGCCCTCGCTATGGCGGCCCTCGCCGCTCTCGGAGCCTTCGCCGTCTCGTTCATCCGGGAGAGAGCGGCCGGGCCGAACGAGGGTGCCGCGGCATCGCGGCTCCTCCTCTGCTCCACGGCCGCCCTCATCCTCGTCGTCGTGGTTCTCCCCCCGCTCACCGCCCACGCGATGCTCGGTGCAGGGATGATCGACGTGAACCCCGGAACGGCGCTGATGACGGCCGCCGTCTCCGCCGAACGCACCGCGCCCGACACCATCGTCATCACCGTCGAGGAAGCGCCTCCCGCTTCCGCGCTCGACCACGATCTGCCGTTCTCGGTCTTCATGAACGGATTCGACGTCTCCGATGCTTCCGCGTGCGCCACGAGCGGTTTTGCCGCGACGGTCGACACACCCGGGGGGCTTGAGGCCGCCAGAGGATCGGAGGCCGCCTGGACGGGGGCCGGGGTCTCAAACAACGGCACCCCGGTGGACATCGTGGTGATGGGCCACGGGGCCGACGGCTCGGATATCATCGTCATGAGCCGCACAATTTAAGCAGGGGCAGTTGACGCCACGCTCCGCCGGCATGTTGCGGAGAAAAACGCCTGCAGGAGAGTCTTTGCGGGTAAAAAGTGAACCGGGTATGTCGGGGTCCTACGACCCCTCGGTCCGGGTATCGAAATCCTCGTTCAGGACATGCTCTTTCACGACCGTCCCCTCCGGGATGATCACCTCCGGCCAGAGCCGGGTCCCGGAGTGGACGACCACGCCGCCTTTCAGCACCGCACGGGGCCCGATGACCGTGTCGTGCTCGATGTTGCACCCGCTCCCGATGAGCGTATCGTTGTCGATGATGCTCCCGCTGACGGTGCTGTCTCTCCCGATCACCACCCGGTTGTAGATCGACGAGGAGAAGATCTTCGCGCTGTTCTTGATTATGCAACCCTCTCCGATGCTCGTATACGGCCCGATAATGACGTTCTCCTCGATGATCGTCCCGGCGCCGATCGAGACCGGCCCGATCACCCGGGAGTTCGCCGCAACCGAGACGCAGCTCCCTATCTGTGCCGGGCCGAGGATCCGGGCACCCTTGATGTAGAGGTCGCCGGAGATGTTCGTGAACCCGATATCCTGCAGTTTCCACCTCTCGGCTTCACGGAGCGACCTCGGGCTCCCCACATCCGACCAGTTGCCGCGGGCAAGCCAGGCTTTGAGGGGGTACCCCTGCTCCATCAGTTCGGGGAAGAGGTTGCGGGCGAAGTCGAACTTCTCGCCGGTCGGGATGTGGTCGAAGATCTCCGGGTCGCAGACGTACATACCGGTGCTCGCGAGGTTCGAGAAGATCTCCCCCGGGCTCGGCTTCTCCTTGAACCGTTTGATCTGGTAATCCGCATCGATCTCGGCGATCCCGTACTCGGTCGGGTCGTCGATGCTGATGAGCCCTATCGTGGTGATCGAGTCGTTTGCAAGGTGCTCGCGGTAGAACTCGAGCAGGTTCAGGCCCACCACGTGGTCGCCGCCCACGACCAGGAACGGCTGCTCTTCGAGGTATTTCTGGGCATTCTTGACGCTCCCCGCCGTCCCGAGCTTCGTCTTCTCGTGGACGTAGGTGACGTCGACCCCGAAGAGCGACCCGTCCCCGAGAGCCTCCTCGATGGACTCGCTCATGTAGCCGAGCGTGATCACCACGTCGGTGAACCCGAGGTTCGCGAGGTGTGAGACCAGGTGCTGGATCGAGGGTTTGTTGACGATTGGAATGCACGGTTTTGGACGCCCGAATGTGAGGGGGCGGAGCCGTGTGCCCTCCCCTCCGCACATTATGCACACCTTCATGTCACTCCATTGTATGCGTATCGATTTAACCCTTGGGGCAGCACGGGGCACCCGTTCCCAACCTTTATCCTCCGGTATGCAAAGAATCTACAGAAATGACGGTGTTCGAATGTAAACTCTGCGGGAAGTGCTGCATGCACGCAGGAGACGCGCTCATCGAGGTCGAGAAGAGGCTCACAAGCCGCGACTTCCTCTGCCGGCAGAAGGTCGTCGGCGGCACGTTCCGCGCCCGGGTAGAGGAGCGGTTCCTCGACGCCTTCAGGGATACCGCCGAAAACGACAGGCACCCGTCCTGGTGCCCATTCCTCCGGGGCCTTCCCGGGGAGAAGGGGAAATACGTCTGCACCATCCATAACAGCCGTCCGCTGATCTGCCGCTCCTACGTCTGCTGCACCATGCGGATCTTTGATTCCGGCGGAGAGGAGGCCGGGAAGGTAAAGGGGAGGAGGAGCCTCGACACCACCGATGCCGCTCTCGCCCGGTGCTGGGAGGAATCGATTGCACCGCTCGCGACCGACGACGACATCGCCTGGGAGAGCGAGGTTGCCGCGATCCTCGGGCGTTCCGGCTACCGGGTCGAGACCTATGAGTGAACCGCGGCGGCTTCCCGTCGTCCGGGGCCGGGTGCAGTGCACGGAAAAAGAGAGCGTTCCCGTCGCCCAATGCAGACTCTGTGTCCATTCCGCCCGTGTCGTAGTCAAAGGGATAGAACTGCCGTCGCCGGCACGGGCCTACTGCAGCCGGTGCCGCGACGCACCCGATATCGATATGGCGAAGGTCGAGACGGTTCTCTGCGACGATCTCTCCGGCGAGGGATTTCGGAGCATCGCAAACATCATCAGTTAGCCGGGCTTACTTCCGCCAGAATTCCCACGGGTGTTTCGTCTGGAACGGAACGCCCTTCGCCTCGTTGTTCCAGTCGGTCTCGATCGTGTGGTGAACCAGCCGGACCTCGTTGCGAAGCTCGGTAAGGACTTCTTTGACGCCCTCAAGTTCCTGCTGAAGCCGGTTCAACTCCTCAAACGAACGCGGCTGCCGGACCGTCGGCGTCCCCGCCTCTCTACAGGCAAGGCCGGCCTCGATCAACTCGAGAATCGCCTCGTTCCTGTCGAACGCGTGATCCCTGGCAAACTGATCGATCTGCTCCATCAGGTCGGGATCGAGCGCAAACGAACATCTCATCACCATAAGTCGTCCATTCCCACTATTGCACCTCTCTGCTGATTATAGTGTCTGCCGTCCCGTGGAGGGGCAACCTATCAGGTGCAGCGTCTTTGCAAAAAAAGTGTCACGGGTCCTCTATGGAGGACAACCCGGTCAACTGATATTTTCCATGTTGTATCCTTTCTGGGCGAGCAGATCCTTCACCCGCTCGCGATGGTTGCCCTGCAGCTCGATCGAGGAGTCCTTGACCGTGCCGCCACAGGCCAGTTTCGCTTTCAGGAACTTGGAGAGGTCTTCGAGATCGATGTCGTAGGGGTCGAGGCCCTCGATGACCGTGACTTCCTTTCCGTACCGACGTCTGTTTATCTTTACGCTGATTCTCTGCTGTTCCTTGGCTACTTCTTCACAGATACACAGTTCTTTTGGCAGTCCGCAGGTCGGACATATCCCACCGTTCATTGCATGTACCTTTCAGCTCTCGTTATATATTATTTGGCATGGTCATCCGTCAATCAGGCAGACATCGCACCCTAGCGAGAATATCTGGTCGGGTCTGCTCCGGTAGCGGTAGACGGTCGTGCCCTTGCATCCGAGATCGTGGGCAAGGGAGAAGACACGGCCGATCTCGTCGACGGTTGCGCTCTCCGGCAGGTTCACGGTCTTCGAGACGGCGTTGTCCACGTGCTTCTGGAACGCCGCCTGCATCCGGACGTGGTGCTCCGGTGCGATCTCGGTTGCCGTCCTGAAGAGGTCGCGGGCATGGTCGTCGAGGGGGAGGCCGGCGACCGTGCCGTGGCGGCGGACATGCCCGGCCACATCCTTCCCGCCGGCGGTCCGGGGCAGGAATTCGGCGACGAGGCCGCTCGTGATGCTGACCGGCCGGCCGTCGATCGTCCGGTCGTAAGCGAGCGAGAAGAGCGGCTCGATCCCGCTCGTCGTCCCGGCGACGAGGTGGATCGAGCCCGTGGGGGCGATGGTGGTGACGGTGGCGTTCCGCATCTCTCCCGAAAAGATCGAGCCCTCGATCGCCGGAAACGACCCGAGCTCCCTCCCGAGTTCCTCCGAACGCTCCCGGGCCGTCTCCTCTATACGCTCCATCAGGCTCCCGGCAAACCGGAGCGCCTCCTCCGATTCGTAAGGAATCCCCATGCGTATGAGCGCCTCGGCGAACCCCATGACGCCGAGGCCGATCTTTCGGGTCGACAGGGTCCTCTCCCGGATCAGGGGCAGGGGGAAGCGGTTCACGTCGATGACCGCATCGAGGAATTCGACGCCGCACCGGACGATTTTTGCCAGCAGGTCTTCGTCGAGGTCGTTCTTTCCAATGCACCGGGCGAGGTTGACGCTTCCGAGGTTGCAGCTCTCGTAGGGGTAGAGCGGCTGCTCGCCGCAGGGGTTGGTCGCCTCGATGGGGCCGAGGTGCGGGGTGGTGCTCCGGCGGTTGATCTCGTCGAGGAAGAGCACTCCCGGCTCGCCGGAGATACGGGCGGACGCGGCAATGAGACGCCAGAGCGATCGGGCGTCGATGCTCTTCCACACCGTACCATCGCGGGGGTTCGTGAGGTCATACTCCTTCCCCGTCGCGAGGCACGAGAAGAACTTCTCGTCGACGCCGACCGAGATGTTGAAGTTCGAGAGCCCTCCTTCCTGCTTCGCGGTGACGAACTCCTCGATGTCAGGGTGGGAGGCCGCGAGCACCCCCATGTTCGCTCCCCGCCGCCGGCCGCCCTGCCTGACCGCCCCGGTCGCCGCATCGAAGACCCGCATGAACGAGACCGGCCCGGTCGCGGCGCCCATGACCCCATTGACGGCGTCGCCGCGAGGCCGGAGGCGCGAGAACGAGAACCCGGTTCCTCCCCCGGACTGGTGGATGAGCGCCATGTGGCCGAGGGTCCCGAAGATCCCCTCGAGCGTGTCCTCCACGGGAAGGACGAAGCAGGCCGAGAGCTGCCCGGCGGCAGTTCCCGCGTTCATCAGGGTCGGGGAGTTCGGGAGGAAGAGGAGGCCTGAAAGGAGCGAGAAAAACTCGCGTGACCGCGCCGTCCCGCCCACGGCGTCCGCGACCCGGGAGAAGAGGCCGTCCGGCGTCTCGCCCGGGAGGAGGTAGCGGCTCTCCAGGAGGAGGCGGCCTTGCGGGGAGATCTCCATATGATCCCTGATGGAACCCCGCCCTTAATAACCCGTCGTGCCAAACTCTTCTGCCGGCAATGTCTCTCATCGTGCTCGGAACTGCATCCCATGTCGGGAAGAGCCTGACCGTTGCGGCGCTCTGCCGTGCGCTCTACCGCCGCGGAATCCCGGTTGCGCCGTTCAAATCCCAGAACATGAGCCTCAACTCCTACGTCACGGCCGACGGGAGCGAGATCGGGATCGCCCAGGCCGTCCAGGCCTTCGCGGCCGGGATCGAACCGGAGGCCGACATGAACCCGATCCTCCTCAAGCCCAAGGGGGATTCGGTCTCGCAGGTGGTGCTGCTCGGCCGCCCATATAAGGATGTGCAGATCCGCGATTACTACAGAGAGACCGATACGCTTCTTGCCGAGGCCGTCACTGCATTCGAGCGGCTGAAAAGGCGCTTCGGGAACGTGGTGGTCGAAGGTGCCGGGGGAGCGGCGGAGGTGAACCTCTACGACCGCGATATCGCGAATATACGGCTCGCCCGCTCGCTCCGTCTCCCCATCGTCCTGGTCGCCGACATCGAGCGGGGCGGGGTCTTCGCCCAGGTCTACGGGACGCTCGCCCTCCTGCCGGAGGACATCCGCCCCCTCGTCGCCGGCGTCATCGTCAACAAGTTCCGGGGAGACCCGGGGCTCTTTGCGTCGGGCGTTACGAAACTCGAGGAACTCACGGGCGTCCCGGTGCTCGGGGTGGTGCCCTACGCGGAGATCCCCCTCCCGAGCGAGGACTCGCTCTCGATCGGTGATAAAGGAGAGCGATCGACCGCACGCCAGGTCAGGATAGCCGTCCTCCGCCTCCCCCGGATCTCGAACTTCACCGACTTCGAACTCCTCGAGCAGTACGCCGCGGTGGACTACGTCCCGCCCGGCGGAACGCTTTCCGGCTACGACTGCATCATCCTCCCCGGAACGAAGAACACCGTCGAGGATCTCGCCGTGCTGAACCGCCACGGCGTGGGGGAGGAACTCCGGCTCGCCCGGGAGCGGGGAGTCCCGATCATCGGGATCTGCGGCGGTTACCAGATGCTCGGGAGCCTGATCGTTGATTCCGGCATCGAGTCGGAGACCCCGGCAGAGCACCCGGGCTTCGGGCTTCTCGACGTCGTGACGGCCTTTACCGGCTATCGCAAGACGACGGTGCAGGTCCGGCGCCGGGCGACCGGCCCCGGCCCCATTCTCCCGGCGATGGGGGAGGTGGAAGGCTACGAGATCCACATGGGCGAGACGGAGCGGGGCGACCTCTCCGAAGCGTTCGCCGGCGAAGGGGCCGCAACCTCCGACGGCCTGGTCTTCGGGACCTACATGCACGGCCTCTTCCAGAACCCCGGTGCGGCAAACGCCCTCCTCGCCTACCTCGCAGGGCGGCGGGGCGTAGCCTTCGAGCCGGTGACGGCGGAGAGCACCGCCCTCGGGGCCGCGGCATCCTACGACGACCTGGCACGGCACTTCGAGGAACACGTGGATATGGGGGCGATCCTGGAATTCTTTATTGTTCCCGACTCACGTGAGAGAGGATGAATGAAAGAGAGATCTCTCCATCGGACGCAACCGTTCTCGATTACATACACGTCCGCGTCGTCGATTACGATCCCGCCTGGCCGGACCTCTTTCGCACGGAAGCCCGTCTGCTGGAAGATATCCTGAAAGACAACCTGGTGGCTATCTTTCACATCGGCAGCACGTCCGTACCGGGTCTCCGGGCAAAACCCATCATCGATATCATGCCGGTCGTCCATGACATCAAGCAGGTTGATGAGTGTTCCCGGCAGTTCAGGGCTCTCGGCTACGAGGCCATGGGCGAACTCGGCATACCCGGCAGAAGATACCTTCGCAAAGGCGGGGAGAACCGCACCCACCAGATACATGCCTTCCAGTACGATAACGTGCAGAATATATTGAGGCATTTAGCCTTTCGGGATTACCTGAGGTGCCATCCCGAGATCAGTCACGCATATGCCGCTCTCAAGTCGGAACTTGCCGCCCGGTATCCCGGGGATATAGGGGGATACTGCAACGGCAAAGACGGTTTTGTGAAACACGTGGAACGTGACGCGTTGCAATGGTACTGGAAAAGATACGGGGCAACCAGCCGGTGTTAGGCACCCGGACCCGGGCACCGGGGAAACCGCTCTTCGCAGCTTCACGTTCTTTGCACCTCGCACCTTTGGTGCTCAAACTCCGGATGTCCCATCCGTCGTTCTTGCGTGCGGCCCTCTCAACTCGAAGGCCTTTGATGCTCGAATACCGGCTATTCGGCTTTCACAAAAAAAAGAAACCCTGTCCCGGCTCTTTCAGATGATGAACCGGAACGCCATCCAGGCGACGAACACCATCAGCGCCGAGTACTTCAGCCCCGCGACTACCCGGCCTTCGCCCATGATGCCCGCCGCCAGCCCCGAGAAGAATCCCTGGATCAGCGCTGCGTGGCAGAAGAGCCGGTTGTAGAGGAAGAGGTCCACATTGCCCATGAACGACTGGGCCGAACTCGAGCCCGACGCGGCGACCGCCTCGCCCGCCTCCGCCATCGTGGTGAGGAAGGTGCCCGAAAGCACCCCGATGACGAAGAGGAAGACGAAGAACGACATCAAAACGATGATCATGTAGATCATCATGCCGTTTTTGCGCTCCGACTGCAGGTTGAAGAACTCATATGCGTCGTGCGCCGCCGCCCGCAACACCTCGCTCACGTCACCCCCAGCGGAGCTCGCGTGGGCGATCAGGTCGACACTCCGCTCCGCGAGCGGAGTATTCACGGCCTTTCCGAACCGGCGGATGGCCTCCACGAACGGAACGCCCCAGGACATCTCGGTATCGAGTTTGCGGATGTGCGGCGTGAGGGCCCCGTATTCGCCCTCCGAGACGATATGAATGGCGTGCGGGAGCGTCATACCCGAATCGTTCATTCCGGCCACGTCGCGGAAGAAGTTCGGAAGCGATGCCTCGACGCTCGATATGCGCCACGCCTCCTTGAAATCGAGGAGAGCAAGCGGCACGATGGCGAGGAGGAGGGCAAAGACGAAGACGTCGTCGAGCATCGTCGTCGTGAAGAGGGCCCCGATCCCGTAGGACGTCACCATGCTCACGAACCCGCCGATAAGGAGGAGGAGGGCGACCGGAACGGATACGAAGAGGACGGTGTAGGGCTCCTCCATCATCACCCTGACCGGGTGTTTGAGGAAGCGGTAAAATCCTTCCTGATACTTCCGCCAGTTCTCAATCCTGCCGAAGATCTCCTGGTCCTGCTCCACGAACCGTTCGGGCTCCAGGGCGTCATCCGGAACAATCTCCTGTTCCACAGGCCGCCTGTTCAGGAAATCGTTGAAAATATCTTTGAATCCCATATCACACCTCCGGAGTCATGGAACTGATCAGGACGACGAACATCATGCTCCCGAACGGCACAATCATGTAGATGATGATGCAGAGGAAGAACGGGTCCGAGTCGCCCGAGAGGATCGTCATCACCGACTGCAGGATGATCAGAAAGAGCATGCCGGCGACCATCGCGGTGACGTAGGACTCCGCGATCAGCCCGAGCGTCTCTAAAAACGACTTCTGCTGCTGGTTGTTCTCGAGCGTGTACTGGTGAGCCTTGTTGCGGAAGTATTCCGTGAGGTTGCTCCCGCTGGAGATGCTCGCAACGGCTCCCTGCAGGAACTCCCGCATCCGTTCGCTCGGCGTCGCCTGCGAGACCGTCCGCAGGGCATCGAGAAGATCCTTCCCGAAGAAATCGGTCTCCCGGGAGATGTAGCGCGCTTCGACGGCGCTTTCGCCGTATATCGTGCTCTGGCCGAGCAGCCGGAAGACTTCGTCGGGGGTGATCCCGGCCGAAGACATGGCGGTGACGTAGTTGATGGCGTACGGGAGGGTGGCATCGATATTCCGGCGACGTTCTCCCGCCTTTATACCGGGATAGAGGAGGTAGATCAGGTAGGTTATCCCCCCGAAGACCAGAAGAGAGATGACCGTGATGGCGATGGTTCCGAGCAGCATCTTGTGGTCGTTCAACGCGTACAGGACTTCCGGAACCGCCCCGCGGTAGACGATCATATCGGGAATCCGCAGGAGGTAGACCAGGAGCCCGATGAGCGCGGCGGCGGCCAGCCCCACGGCGACCGAGGATACGTAAGCGGTCGCAAGATATGCCTCGAACGGCGTATTCATCCGGGCTCCCATCAGGTCGTTTCGGAGGCTGATGTAGTCTCCCCGCTTCTTCTTCAGGCCGTGCCCGATCAGGTTGAAGCAGAACCGTTCGTAACTGTTCATGCGGAACCACCCTCCCCGTAGAGGTCGGCACGCACCCGCTGGACGACCGTCTCCGGATCGCGGAAGTAGGAGACCAGGATCTTGCTCACGTCCTTGAAGTGGCGGATCTTCTTGATACGCATCCATTCAAGGACTTCCTGCCGGCGTTTGAGCTCTTCACGCATCCGCTCCTCGCTCCAGCCACGGTCTTCCATGATCTGTTCGAGGATGTAGGATTTGCCGGAATACCGGATCTCGTCGGTTGCCGGATGCCACCGGAAGACCTCGTTGGTGATCAGCTCGTTCGTCCGGGGATCGATATCCAGGATCTCGATGAGCTGCTTGTTCCGCCGGATCCGCTGGCCGCCGATACGGGCCTGCACCTGGATGGACATCAGGTTCAGTGCAGAGAGCATGTTTCTCGGCACGTCGATCGGCGGGTTCTCCAGACGGTGGACGGCGCTCGCCACCGAGTCGGCGTGCATCGTCGCGTAGGTGACGTGGCCGGTGCTCATCGCCTGGAAGAGGGTCAGGGCCTCCTTGCCACGGACCTCACCGACCAGGATGTACTCCGGACGCTGCCGGAGTGCGGCACGCAGGAGTTCGTACATATCGATCTCGCCCCGCCCGTCCTGCGAGAACGAGTCGCGGGTGATGCTCGGGATCCAGTTCGGGTGAGGCAGTTTCAGTTCCCGGGTATCCTCGAGGGTGACGATCTTTGCCAGCGGCGGAATGAAGAGCGATATGGCGTTCAGGGTCGTCGTCTTTCCGGACGCCGTCCCGCCGGCAAAGATGCAGGACTTGGCGTTCTCGACCGCAAGCCAGATGAAGGCGATCCCGAGCGGCGAGAAGGTGTGCCACTCGATGAGGTCCGTCGGCGTGATCGGCTCCTCGCGGAACTTACGGATCGTGAACGTCGAGCCGTGAGCGGTCACTTCCGCCCCGAGCGTCATCTGGATACGCGATCCGTCGCTCATCGTGGCGTCCAGCATCGGTTCGGCGATGGAGATGTATTTTCCGGCCCGCTGCGCAAGTTTCGTGACGAACGAGTCGAGCGCCACGTGATCGTGATAGACGAGGCTCGTCTTCATCGATTCGTACGTCGTGTGATAGACGAATATGTAACTGTTCACGCCGTCGCAGGAGATATCCTCGATGTACTTGTCGTGCATCACCGGGTCGATCAGCCCGTCGCCGAGGAACTCCTTCTCCACGTGATAGAGGATCTTCTCGCGCCCGAGAGGCTCAAGGCGAATTCCGTAGTCGGCGATGATCATGTTCGCCGCATCGCGGAGCGCTGTCCTTGCTTCGTCACGGGTGAGGTCGCGGGAAGTGATGTTGAGCGTCTCAAAGAGCCGCTCTTTGATCTCCAGGAAGAGTTCCTGCTCCCCGGGCGTGAGCACGGGCTCGATGACGTTGTAGGTATACTCGTGCGTCGTGCTGTCGTAGGTCACCCGGACATAGGCATACGGCTCGTTCACCGGGTAGAGTTCGATCTCCTCCACCCCCGGCGACGGCCGCATCGCGAGATCGACGAGCGGGCCGTGGAGCGTGGAGTTGTACTCCTCGACCACGGCGCCGACTTTCGGCACCTGGATCTTTTTGAGGAACCCGAACCGGGGCTGCGCAACCTCTTCGACCGGGGTCACCACCTGTGCGGCGGCTGCAGCAAGCGAAGTGGAGGAGAGGGACTGGGAGAAGAGATCGTCGAACTCCGACACGACCCTGGCGTTGTCGACGAAATCGAAACGGTGTTCGTTACGGTTGATGTTCAGTTCATCGATCGTGAACGTCGCGCTCTTCGGAAGGATCAGATCCGCCAGGTTCCCGAGCTCGTCGACCGTCACCACGCCGTCGGAGATCTCTCCTCCGACTCCGGAATCGCCGACATCCCCCACAACGCGGGGCTTCGGTTTGGTGGTGCCGGATTCATCACCCTCGCGCCACCCTTTCACCCGGTCGAGGATTCCCGCGGGGGTGTGGTGCCCGGAGGGAGAAGCCGGCGCATCCGGCTTCGCCGGGATATTCTCAACCGTCTCCGATGGAGCGGCCGGCACGTCCGGCTCGGTCCCAGAATCCTTCTCCGTCACCGGCGAAGCGGCCGGAACCACCGGCTCTGCCGGAGCGGATGCGACCTCTCCACCGTTTTCCGGCTTGTTCCGGCCGATCCGATCGAGGAGCGCCCTGACCGGATCCTTGCCGGCGGGTGCACGCGGTTCGGCGGTCTTTTCCGGTCTCGCCACCGTGTCGATAAGCGAACGGATCCCCGTGCTCTTCTGCGCCTGCACCGGCGAAGGCTCCGGCTGCTCGTCTATCTCATCGGTAACGGGCTCCGCAGCCTCCGGAACCGGCTCTTTCCGCACATCCTCTTCCGGGGATCGGGACGGCAAACCCGTATCGGCGCTCTCCGTCGTGGTTTCTCCGTCGCCGGCCTCCTGTTTCCCGGGTTGTGCGAGAAGGCCCCTGACTGCTGCTATCAATTCACGTTCTTCATCTTCACCTGAACTCATCCTCTGTGCCCCCAATATCAACGTACTTTTCTACCTGAGGTTCATGGAACTCAATGATGCACCGTGTCCGCTCTCCGATCCGATCCGAGACCACACACATGTAGCGCCCATTAAGCAGTCGAAAACTGACCTTTCCCCCGGAATCCGTCACATCGCTCGTCATAACGAGCTTTCCCTTCCGGATCGCGACGTGGGCCCCGGCAAGAGGCGTCCGGCCGTCGCGCACGATCAGGCAGAGCACCCCTATCCGTTGCCGGGCAGGCGTGCCGACGGTCGGGATGTCGAAGCGACCGTTCTTCTTCAGGTGGCTCTTGTCGAAGACCCTGCACCGTGAAACCAGCGCGTCGACAATCGGCGGCGTCACCGGGAAGAGTTCGAACTCTTCCCGCCCGGTCAGGCGCAGGACGGCCGAATCTCCAAAGAGTGTCCCCATCGTATCGACGAACATGGCACCGTCCGGTTCGCCCCCGGAGAAAATCAGGAAGAACGTCTGTCCTTTCTCTTTCGAAACCCCTATTCCGGTCGGGGAATGGCTGCTGCTGTAGTGCAGCAACTCGTCAAGAGTGAAGTGTCCCTCGCTCGTCGACTGTTGAAGGATCTCGTCCATAAGGTCGTTTATGTCCATGCAGATCTTCAGGTACGGTATTTTGTAGTTTTTATGCCGGAAAGGGGATTTTTACCCCCTATCACAATATATCACATCAGTATGCTATTATTAATACCTTGTGATAATGGGATCGGGATTCTAACTAATATTCTTGAGAAAGGGGCGTATCCGGAAGTCGGGAGGAGACCGTTTACGCGCAGAAGTCTCTGATAGGTTTCCGACCGTAGAGGGAATTGCAGCCGAAGAACCCGAACATCTGAACTGCTCCGGCCGGGGGCAGGTGCCTGTATAGTGCCGAATCCATCCGGAAAATGCATCGAAACGGCAGCGATCCCCTGCGAAGAAAGATCGCCAGAAATAAGAGATAACAGGTGAATAGAGTACCCGCCCATGATTCTTCCGCCCGTGGTAACTGTCCCCCTCATGATTGCAGCAGCTGCAATAGGGGTCACGCTCATATATGCGTCCATCTTAGATGCAAAGGAGCGGCGGGTGCCCCACAAAACCTGGCGTCCCGCACTCGCGATCGCGATCCCGGCAGCCGTCTGGGTGTACGGACTGACCATCCTCGCGGACTGGCAGGCGGCAGCGGCGTATCTCATCCTGGTCGCGGTCTTCTGCGGATTTTTTTACCTCTTCCAGGCCGTAAACCTCTTCGGCGGAGCGGATGCGTACGCTCTCATCATCATAACCGCATGCATCCCGTTCTACCCGCTCGAACCGTTCTTCGGTGCATCACCCCTCGGGTTCTTCCCGTTCAGCGTGCTGACGAACGCCGTGCTCATCAATATCGCGGCACCCGTCGCAATACTCGCGAAGAACGTCCTGGAGGGGAACCGGGCCCCGCTGCCCTGCCTCCTGCTCGGCTTTCCCGTCGACGGGAGATCGATCCAGAACGAGTTCGGTTTCGTCATGGAAGATATCGAGGAAGGGGAGGACGGCAGGCTGGTCAGGCGGTTCGTCGGATTTACGGAATCGCTCGGGCGTATCGTGCGGGGGGAGCGGCGGCTATACACAAAAGATCTCAGGCTGCACCCAAAAGACTACCAGAGGGAGCTTGCCCTCTACAGGAAGGCCGGCCGGGTCTGGATATCCTACGGCATTCCATTCATCATACCGATCACTGCGGGATTCCTGACCGCACTGTTCATGGGAGATATCCTCTTTGTAATCATGAAGGCAATCGCGGGAATGTGAATAGATATGGAGATACAATTCAAGGACGGATTGGTGCCTGTCATCGTGCAGGAAAGAGGGACTCGTGATGTCCTGATGCTCGCCTACGCAAACGCAGAGGCGCTGGAACTCACCAGGACCACCGGATATGCGCATTATTACAGCAGGAGCAGGCGGAAACTCTGGAAGAAAGGGGAGGAGAGCGGACACGTCCAGCGAGTCTGCCGCATCCTGGTCGACTGCGACGAGGATGCCGTCCTCTACGAGGTGGAGCAGACCGGCGCGGCCTGCCATACCGGCCACGCCTCGTGTTTCTACCGGACGGTCGAAGGGGAGGAGATCGCCGGATTGGTCTTCGATCCGGAGAAGGTATACGCTAATAAGGGTGAATGACTTCATTACTATGGTGATTTTTTATGAAAATTGTACCCGATACAAGCGTCGTAATAGACGGACGCATAACATCGCTGATAAAAACCGGAGAATATAAGGGCGCAACAATAATCATACCGGAAGCCGTCGTCGCCGAGCTGGAGGCCCAGGCGAATCAGGGGCGGGAGATAGGGTTTTCCGGTCTGACCGAACTCCAGGAACTCTTCCGGATGTCGGGAGAGAATGTCATCGAACTCCGGTTTGCCGGGGAACGCCCGAGCCTCGACCAGGTGAAACTCTCCAGCGGGGGCGAGATCGATGCCCTGATCCGGAACGTCGCGATCGACCACGATGCACGGTTCATCACGAGCGATCTCGTGCAGGCGGAGGTGGCGAAGGCCAAAGGTCTCGACGTCACCTACCTGCGGCCGCAGATCGGCGACTTCTCGCCGCTCTCGATCGACCAGTACCTCGATGAGGAGACGATCGCGATCACGCTTAAGGAGCGGGCCCCACCGGTGGCAAAGATCGGGAAACTCCGGGAGACCCGTCTGGTCACCCTCCGGGATGCGCCGATGACCGAGTACGAACTCAAGGGCATGGCGCAGGAACTCCTCGAGCGGGCGAAACGCGACCCGGACGGCTTCATCGAGCTCGAGAAGCGGGGGATCACGGTCGTCCAGATCGGGTCGCTCCGGATCTCGATTGCCCGGCGGCCGTTCTCGGACGGGATGGAGATCACGGTGGTCCGGCCGCTCGTGGACCTCTCGCTCGACGACTACGACATGGCGCCGGAGATCAAGCAGCGGATCCTCGGGAACCGCCGCGGCGTCCTGATTGCGGGCCCGCCGGGAGCGGGGAAGACCACCCTCGCCCAGAGCCTTGCGACGTTCCTCGCCGACAACAACTTCGTCGTGAAGACGATGGAGGCCCCGCGGGACCTGCAGGTGCCCGACCACATCACCCAGTACACGGCGCTCGAGGGCAGCATGGCGAACACCGCCGAGGCTCTCCTGCTCGTCCGGCCCGACTACGTGGTCTTCGACGAGATCCGGAAGAGCGAGGACTTCAGCGTCTACGCGGATATGCGCCTCGCCGGGATGGGCATGGTCGGCGTGGTGCACGCCATGGAGGTGCACGACTGCCTCCGGCGGTTCTGCGACCGGGTGGACTACAGCATCCTGCCGCAGATCATCAACACCGTCATCTACGTCGTCCAGGGCGCGATCACGAAGATCTACGACCTTGAACTGGCGATCAAGGCACCTGAGGGGATGCCCGGCGACGCGCACATCCGCCCGGTGATCGTCGTCCGCGAGCACGCCCGGCGGGAGCCCGAGATCGAGATCTTCCGCTACGAGGGGGAGACCCTGGTGATGCCGCTCGCACGAAAGAAGAACGCCGGGGGGCCGCCCGCTGCACCTGCGGAGCCGCCGGTCGTCGCGGCAGCAGCAGCGGAGCCCGAGGAGAACGTCACCTGGAAGGTCGCCGAGAAAGAGGTCCAGCGCGAGATCGGGCGGTATACGACCGGGCCGGTCGAGGTCCGGATCATCAGCGATAACAAAGCCGTCGTCTACATCGAGGACAAGGACGTCCCGGCGGCGATCGGGAAGGGCGGCAAGAACGTCTCGGCGATCGTGAACAAACTCGGCATCGGGATCGATATCCGGCCGAGGAGCGAACTCGAGGCGCAGAAACCCGTCGAGGAAGAGATGCAGCTTGCCGGCGGCATCAGGATCCGTCTCGACAAGAAACAGCTGACGATCATCTCCCCGGAGAACAGGGGCAAGATCGTGGACGTCTTCGCCGGGAAGGAGTACCTCTTCACGGCAACGGTGAACGAGGAGGGCGACATCCTCCTCGCCAAGAACAGCACGATCGCCCAGGAGATGATCAAGCGTTACAACGAGGGCGAGACGATCCGGTTAAGACCGGTATGATACAGGGCAACTATGAGGAACCAGAATCTGGAGGCTTAGAGTGAGCGGATTAGATATGCAGGGCAACGAACGGGAGTGCATCGCCCGGTGGGAGCACGCGTTCGAGGCCGATCCGGCAGAGAAAGAGAAATATTACCTGACCGTGGCGTACCCGTATCCAAGCGGGGCGATGCACGTCGGGCACGGACGGACCTATATCGTCCCGGACGTCCTCGCCCGTTACCAGCGGATGAGGGGGAGACAGGTCCTCTTCCCGATGGCGTTCCACGTCACCGGCACCCCGGTCATCGGGATCTCGAAGAGGATTGCAAACGGCGACGCGAAGACGATCGGGCTCTACCGCGACCTCTACCGGGTGCCGCAGGACATCCTTGATCGGTTCATCGACCCGATGGAGATCGTCCGCCACTTCTCGGAGGAGTACCGGCGCGTGATGCAGAAGTGCGGGCTCTCGATCGACTGGCGGCGCCGGTTCATCACCGTCGACCCGCAGTACAGCAAGTTCATCGAGTGGCAGTACAAGCACCTGCACGAGGAGGAGCACGTCGTCAGGGGTGCCCATCCGGTCAAATACTGCCCCCAGTGCGAGAACCCGGTCGGCGACCACGACCTCCTCGAGGGGGAGAAAGCCGAGATCATCAGGTTCACCCTGGTGGTCTTCTCCTGGGACGGCGCCAGGATACCCTGCGCGACCCTCCGGCCCGAGACGGTCTACGGCGTGACGAACCTCTGGGTGAACCCGGACGTCACCTACGTGCGGGTGACGCTCGATAACGAGGAATGGATCTTAAGCCGCGAGGCGGCGGCGAAACTCGCCCTGCAGGACCACGACGTCCGCGTGGGAGAGGAGATACCCGGGACGGCCCTCGTCGACCGGACGGTCACCCACCCGCTCTCCGGCGACGTCCCCGTCCTCCCGGCGACGTTCGTCGACCCGGACATGGGGACCGGGATCGTCATGAGCGTTCCGGCCCACGCGCCCTTCGACTACATCGCGCTCCGCGACCTGCAGCAGCAGGGGAAGTATACGTCCATCCGGCCGATTCCGCTCATCTCCGTCGAGGGCTACGGCGAGATCCCGGCAAAGGACGCGGTCGAGCGGGCGGGCATCCGCGACCAGAACGACCCGGGGATGGAGGCACTCACCCAGGAGGTCTACAGCGCGGAGTTCTCCCGCGGGAAGGTCTTCGAGAAGTACGGCGGCAGGCCGGTTCGCGAGGCCCGGGACGACGTGGCGGCCGTGATGATGGAGCGTTACGGCTCCATCCCGATGTACGAGTTCGACAACCGCCAGGTCACCTGCCGGTGCGGCGGCAGGGTCTTCGTGAAGATCCTGCACGACCAGTGGTTCCTGGAGTACAGCGACCCGTGCTGGAAGGAGCAGGTGAAGACCCAGCTCGAGCGGATGGCACTCGTCCCGCCCGAGGTCCGGACGGAGTTCGACCGGACGGTCGACTGGCTGAAGGACTGGGCCTGCACCCGCCGGGTGGGGCTCGGGACGAAACTTCCCTGGGATCCGACCTGGATCATTGAGCCGCTCTCCGACTCGACGATCTACATGGCCTACTACACGATCGCCCATCACCTGAAGGCCATCCCGCCGGAGAACCTGACGCCCGAGGTCTTCGAGTACATCTTCAAGGGCGAGGGGGACCCGACCACGGTCGACCGCGAGACCCTCGATACGATCCGGAATGAGTTCCTCTACTGGTACCCCTACGATTACCGGTTCTCGGCAAAGGATCTCATCTCGAACCACCTCACCTTCCAGCTCTTCCACCACCGGGCGATCTTCCCGCAGGAACTGCAGCCGCAGGGCATGGTGGTCTTCGGGATGGGCCTTTTGAACGGGGCGAAGATGTCCTCGAGCAAGGGCAACGTCTTCCTGCTCGAGGACGCCGTGGAAGAGTTCGGTGCCGATACGGTTCGGATGTTCCTCGTCGGGAGCGCCGAGCCCTGGCAGGACTTCGACTGGAGGAATGAGCTCGTCTCGTCGACGAAAAAGCAGATCGAGCGGTTCTGGAACACCGTTTCGGAGGCAAAAGGGGCGGCCGGCGCCTACGATATCGATGCCTGGCTCGCGAGCAGGCTCCAGCGGCGCATCGAGAGCGCCACCGCGGCGCTCGATGGATTCCAGACCAGACAGGCGCTTCAGGAGGCGTTCTTCGGCGTGGAAGCCGACCTGAAGTGGTACCGCCGCCGCCTGCCCGATGGCGCGAGCGGCGGAGCGGTGATGCAGGACCTCTGCCGCACCTGGGTGCGGCTGCTCGCTCCCTTCGTCCCGTTCACCTGCGAGGCGCTCTGGAAAGACATCGGCGGGAAAGGCCTAGTCTCCTTCGCCCCCTGGCCCGGGGTGGACGAGAGCCGGGTCAGCCCGGAGATCGAGCTCGCCGAGGAACTCCTCGCCCGGACGGTCGAGGATATCGAGTCGATCAGAAAACTCATCCCGATGGAGCCGACGTCCATCAGCCTCTTCGTCGCCCCGGCCTGGAAGCACGAGGCCTTCCGGATCATCGCGGCCTCGGCCGACAAGACGAGAGTGATGCGGGAGATCATGCAGAACGAGGAGATGCGCAAGCGCGGCCGCGAGGCGACCGATGCCGCAAAGCAGATCACGAAACTCGTCCTGAAACTGCCGCCCGACCTCGTGAAGCAGCTGCAGGAATCGCCGCTCGACGAGCAGGCGGTCCTCGAGGCCGCACGTGCGTTCCTGGAGCACGAGTTCGGCGTGCCGGTGAAGGTCCAGAGCGCCGAGGCGAGCACGCACCCGAAGGCCTCGGGAGCGCTGCCGTTCAAGCCGGCGATCGTGATCGAATAACACCCTTTTTTTCAAGCCGTGCCCTATAAGGCTCCAGATCTACTTTCTCCCCGCAGCGAGAGGATATATCATCCTGCCGGACGACCGTGGATGTCTATGCTCCCGTAACGGTTCGCGGGAAGGCGGCCATTTGACCTCTCGTTCCAACGGAGCAACGAATGGAGCGTGTGAGATGATCGAGTCACGATGCGGCATACTCTGCGGCGAGTGCAAGTACCGGGCACAGGTCGGCTGCAGGGGGTGTACGGCAATCACGAAGCCGTTCTGGAGCGACACCTGTGCCGCACTCCCGGGCAAAAATACCCCGAAAGAAGAAGACGGGCCGGTGAACCGCCTTCAGGGATCCCGGCCCCGGGCGACCCCGTCGAGGAGAACAAACCGGTTATTCTTTTCCCTTCACGGCCTGCTGGGCCTTCTTCGCCCGCTCTTTCGCCGTAAACCCGGTCACCTGCTGGAGATAGTTTCGGAACCGGCGGTTGGTGTCGATGATCGTCTCGTCGTCGGCATCCTTGCCCGCCTCGGTATCGACGATCAGGGTTTTGCCTCCCGTGCCCACCCAGACCTCAAGGCGCAGGAGCGCTCCGTAGGAGATGATATAGTGGCCGTCCTCTGCCGCACGGGGTTCGATCCCGAACTGGTCGCGGAGACCCTGAATCATGGATTCTGCGAGTTGTTTTGTGTATCCGCGCTTGATCTGGTATTCCTGCATAATATTTTTAAGGGACATCCAGCTATGTTAAACTAATCCAGGAGTGAGTGATTGATCCCATGGACGATATAAAGGTCATATCCAGAGCGCTCGAGGGCGCCGAAAAGACAGTCCTGATCGGCTTTCCCGGGAGCGGGCTCGTCGGGAGCATTGCCCTGCAATATCTCGTCGAGCAGATGGAATTCGAGCAGATCGGGGCGATCACGAGCAAATACTTCCCGCCGGTCGCCCTTATGACGAAGGGCGTGATCAACGCTCCCGTACGCCTCTACGAGAAGGATCACCTCGTCGCGGTCATCTCCGACGTTCCCGTTCACCCGGCGATCTGCTACGAGGTGGCGAACGGCATCATGGACTGGCTCGCGCAGTTCGACATCAGGGAGGTCGTCACGATCGCAGGGATCATCACGAACGAATCGGAAAAGAGAGTCTTCGGGGTCGCGACCAGCAGCGGAGTCCTGCAGCGTGTCGAAGAGAAGACGATCATTCTTCCCATGGGGAGCATCTCCGGCGTCGCGGCAAGCCTCCTCACGGAGTGCAAGACCCGGGGCATCCCGGGGATAGGGCTGCTCGGGGAGACGGTGAACACTCCCGATCCGCGGTCGTCCGCGGCCACGATCGAGGTCTTGAACCAGATCTACGGCCTCAACCTGGACATCCAGCCGCTGCTCGAACAGGCGGTGGAGATCGAGGCTGCGATGTCCCAGATCGCCGAACAGGTGCAGAAGACCGAGGCCGCGCCCCGGAGAGAGCAGCTGCCGATGTACGGGTGATGGCCATGAAGTATGCAGCGTTAACCGGAATCTCGCCGTCGGTCATTGCCGAACTCAAGAGCGGCAAGGCCCGCACCCTCGAGCTGAACAGCGCCCACAACATCATCACGCTGACCGAGACCGCTCCCGGGGAGTGTATCTTCGTGACGTCGGTCAACGAGGAAGATCTCTCGCCCGGCGATCCGGGGATCATGGTCGATCTCCTCGCCCTCAACATCAGCATGAGGCGGATCGAGGTCGCCAACCCGCTCTTCTACGAGGAGCGGGAGCGGATGTCCGCCCGGATCAAAGTCCAGTTCCGGGGGATAACCATCGCACGCGACGTGGAGGGGCGGAAGTGGGGGGACCCGACCAAGGTCGAGGTCATCCGGTCGGCATGTTACCGGGCCGGATGATGCGCCCCCGGTTTTTCACGCCCCGAACCTCAAAGAGTTAATAACCCCATGCGACCAAAATGTATGGGAATACCACAGGGGTCTGTGGCTTAGCCAGGACATAGCGCCGGGCTTCTAACCCGGATGCCGGGGGTTCGAATCCCTCCAGGCCCGTCGATTTTTTTGATCCCATTTTCCGTAAGAGGAATACGGGCATCTGATCCACGGGATGCTCCTCGCCGCGTGCCGCAGAACCGCGGGATTGATGCCGACATCCGGCCAATTACATCTCATGAAGCACGAAACGGTCAGACTGACCGGAAAGGACGCCGACGGGTATGTCATACCCCTCGGCCCGGTGAACCTCGTGGCGGTGGTGACCGATGCGGGTATGGTCGGTTGCGGTGCGTTCGACGTCGATGCGCTTGAAAGATTCGGATACCCAGCAGCGCGTGTCAAACCCGCGGGAGGCGCATCCTCGATCGAGACCGTCGAGGGTCTCCTCCGCGGCGAGATCAAGGGGGCGAACAGGCATGCATCCGAGCGCGGGGTCGCCGTCGGCATGACCGGGAGAGAAGCGCTCGACCGTCTCTAGAACGCCCTGATCGATTCACTTTTTCAGAAAAAACAGGATTGGCCGGAGAGAGCCGATCAACGGATTTTCGTCCCCGGCCTGACCGGGCGGAGAGGAACCAGGAGAGACGCCTCGTCGCCGGCGGCGAGGATCATCCCCCGGCTCTCGACGCCGAAGATCTTTGCGGGGGCGAGGTTCGCGATCAGCGCCACGTCTTTGCCCGTCAGTTCTTCGGGGGCGTAGAACTGCGCGATCCCGCTGACCACCTGGCGCTTCTCGCTTCCGAGGTCGACGACGAGTTTGTAGAGCTTCTTCGAGCCCTTGATCGGTTCGGCCGAGACGACCTTTGCGACCCGGATGTCGAGATTGCCGAACTCTTCGATCGAGACGACGGGCATCCTCGGTGCGGCCGCCTCCTTTGCCTGCTCCACCCGCAGGTTGAGGGTCGCCTCGAGGGCGGTGACCTGCTCCTTCTCGACCTTCGTAAAGAGCGTGGCGGGTTTTTCGAGCGGCCGTGCCCCCACCGGCGCCGTGGCCTCGGCGATCGGGTGATCCGCAACGTTGTCCTCGTAGCCGAGCATCGTCCAGGCCCGCTGCATCGCATCAGGCATCAGGGGCTGGAAGACGAGGACGAGCGCTTTCACGATCTGGATGCAGTCGGCGATCACCTGTTCTGCCGCCGCCCGGTCTTCCTTGATCACCTTCCATGGGGCATTGTTCTGGATGTAGCCGTTCCCGAACGACGCTAAAGCCATCATCGAATCGACGGCGTTCTTGAAGTCGTAGTCCCGCATCCGGGCATCGACGACGGAGAGCGACCGCTCGATCTCCGCGACGACCTCGGGCCGCGGAGCGAGGTCGGGCACGCCGGAGAACTCCTTCTCGGCGAAGTACATCGTCCGGTAGATGAAGTTCCCGAGCGTCCCGACGATCTCGTTGTTCACCCGCTCGGCATAGACCTTCCAGGAGAAGTCGAGTTCCTTCGTATGGTTCGTGTAGGAGAGGAGGTAGTAGCGGAGGTAGTCCGCCGGGAGGCCCTGGTCGAGGTAGTCGTCGTTCGTCCAGACGACGTAGCCCCGGGACTTCGAGAACTTCCGTCCCTCGATCGTGACCATGCCGCTCGCGACCACCGCGTGCGGGAGGCCGTAGCCCGCCCCTTTGAGGAGCGCCGGCCAGAAGATGCAGTGGTGGTAGATGATATCTCCGCCGATGAAGTGCGTGACCCCCGTCTCGTCGCCGCACCAGTAGTCCTTCCAGTCGGCGCCGGCATTCTGTGCCCACTCCTTCGTAAACGATATGTAGCCGATCGGTGCGTCGACCCAGACGTAGACGACGAGGTCGTCGCGCCCGGGGAACTTCACGCCCCAGTCGAGTGTCCGGGTGATGCACCAGTCGTGCAGGAGCTCCTTCACCCACCCGAGGGCGTAGTTCCGGGCGGTGGATGTCCCCCGGAGGTTTTCGAGGTACTCGAGGAGGAACTCCCGGAACGCCGAGAGTTTGAAGAAGTAGTGCTCCTGCTCGCGGTACTCCGCCTTACCGCCGCATATCTTGCAGATCGCGTCCTTGATCTCGCCGGGCTCGAGATGCTGCCCGCACCCCTGGTCGCACTCGTCGCCCCGGGCGACCGCCCCGCAGTGCGGGCAGATCCCCTCCACATAGCGGTCGGGGAGGAACCGCTCGCACTGCGGGCAGTAACTCTGGCTGACGGTCTCCGCGTAGACGTAGCCGTTCTCGATGAGCCGTTCGACAATCGAGCGGGCGGTCTCGTGGTTCATGGCATCGTCGGTCATCCCGAACCGGTCGAAGACGACCTCCATCCGCCGGAACGTCTCGTAGAAGTGCTCGTGATACCGCTCCGAGAGTGCGCGGGGCGTCGAACCCTCCTGCTCGGCGCTGATCACGATCGGCGTCCCGTGGTTGTCGGATCCGCATACAAAGACGACCTCCTCCCCGGACCGGCGCATATACCGGACGTAAAAGTCCGCCGGCACGTAGGTCCGCAGGTGCCCGATATGGCAGGGACCGTTCGTGTACGGAAGCCCGCACGTTACCAGCAACGGCTTACCACTCATCCTTATTTAATCTGGTTGCGATGCTAATAAAGATACCAGCGCATGGCACGACGAACTACGATACCGGTGAGATCGTTCGGCTCCGAGGTCGGAACGCCCGCCGTTAAGGAACTCGCGGAGTGGCTGAAGGAGAAGAGGGGGGTGGAAGCGGATCTTACCACCTACCGGCTCGAGCGGTCGCTCGACGCACAGGCAGGCGTGGCGGTGCCGGCTGCAGGCGGCGTCTTCTACGGCGAGCGGTTGAGCGGGGCATTCCTCGGCATGGAGGAGGGGGTGCTCGTCGGCGAACCGGGGATCGATGCGGCAGCCGTGGCCGAAGATGCCCGGTTCGTCCGGAAAAAGCAGAAAGACGCGTGGATCGCCCTCCCCGCCCCCCACATGCTCGGGTTTTGCGACGCCTGCATGGGGGACGAGGAAGAGTTCTCCGAAACCATAGCGGACCTGTACGCCCGGCTGATGCGGGAGATGCGGGACGCAGGCGTGCAGGCCCACGTTCTCGTCGCAGAAGAGGCGGATGCCATCGAACTCGAGATGCTCGCGGGGAGAAAAGTCCTCTTCTTCCCGAGAAACCCGGAGACCTTCGACATGGAACTCCTGCTCGAATACCAGGGCGTTCTCGTCCTCCCGGCGGCCGCGCTCGACCGGGCACCTGACCTGATGGAACGGTTCCGCGTCCGGAAACTTGTCCTGCTCGACGCGGAGGGCAGGGATCTCGCGGCGGCGGCCGAACTCGCCGACCCGGATATGCTCGAAGCAGGCGGCTACTGCGAGGACTCCTGCCCGGACTACTGGCAGAGCCTCGTCGACCGGGCGTTCATTCCTCGATAGACTCCGCCCTCTCCGCCAGGCGGCGGTAGTGGCGGTTCCTCTTAATGAGCCAGAAGAGGAGCCGGTCGAGGAGGGTGAAGGGGAACGTTCCCCCCGCCGCGTGGGGATGGCCGCCGCCGGAGAACTCCCGGGCGATGATGTGGCTGACCGGGGGGACGGAACGGATGGAGATGCGGCCGTTAGAAGAGACGATCACCTCGATGTCGGTGCCGAGCTCGTCGCGGATGGCGTGAGCGGTCTCGCTCGGGTAGCCGTAGAGGGGCGCGAACGCGATCCGGTAGCGACCGTCCTCGATGATCGTGGTGTGCCGGATGCTCTTTTTGATGTCGCGCTCCATCTCACGGACGATCTCGTTGTACTCGCTCTCGACTCTCGCGTCGACGATCGTTCCCCGGACAAGGTTGTCGCGGACGTACTCCCGGCAACCCTTCCGCATCACCACCTGCCCAAGCATCTTCGACCGGGGATCCAGGTGCTTCCAGAGGTCGTAGTCGCAGACGACCCGCGCGATCTCTTCGGCCACCGGGTCGCCGGGGGCGAGGTCGCGGGCGACGATCCCGGTCGCGCAGGTGGAGACGTCGACGTGGAGGAGGCTCGTCTTCTTCTCGACGGCACGGATCTCCTCGTCCTTCCAGCGGTGATGGTCGCGCCACTCGATCCGCCACCCGTTCGACCGGGCCTTCGCCAGCCGCTGCTCGACGCCCTGCTGGTAGCCGATATCCGATATGCTGAGGAGGTCGCCCCGTCCCGGAGAGCCGGCAACGGCGTCGAAGAGGGAGAGGAACTTGCCGACCGAAGACCAGACGGTAAAGACGTCCCCGTAAGCTCTCCGGTGAACGGCATCGCTCCCAACAGCGTCGAGGTCGTTGTGCGTGAGGTGCACGACGCTCTCCTTTCTCGTGGAGAGAGCCTGCATGAGGTTTTCGCCCGGGGCATCCGGCTTCCGAACACTTCCGCCCATTGTTCTTTATATCGGCATACGACGTGATAAACAGGCGGTTATGGGTCCGCTGCCGCCCCGCCGTCCCGGGGAACACAGTATTTATTAGGAACGACCGACAACATTGTAAGGCAGAAGCCCCTGTAGCTCAGACTGGGAGAGCGCCAGACTGAAGATCTGGTTGTCCCCGGTTCAAATCCGGGCGGGGGCACTTCGAGCAACTTTTCTGCCGTCTTCGCGAAGTGATCCCATGCGCATCAAATTCTGCGGAACAGCCAGCCTTGCGGATATGGAGTGCGCAGTCGATGCGGGCTGCGACGCCGTGGGGTTCATCATGGGCGTGACCCACAAAAGCAGCGATTTCGTAACGGCAGCAGAAGCCGCGAAGATGATACGCCACCTCCCGCCGTTCGTCGAACCGGTCGCGGTCACCCACCTGCAGGAGACACAGGACCTTATCGGGCTGGTAAAAGAATCGCGCTGCACGACGCTGCAGGTCCAGAACACCGTCGAACCCACCGAACTGGAGGTCATCCGCGACGCCCTCCCGCATGTCAGGATCGTGAAGGCCGTCCACGTGACGGACGTATCGGCCGTCGCGGCGGCAAAACGCTACGAGCCCTACGCCGACGCACTCCTCCTCGACACCAGGACCCATGAGAGGCTCGGGGGAACGGGGATCCCTCACGACTGGAATATCAGCGCAAGGATCGTCGCAGACTCGGCAATTCCCGTCATACTTGCTGGAGGACTCACGCCGGAGAACGTGGGAGCCGCAATACGGAAAGTCCGCCCCTACGGGGTCGACGTGCATACCGGCGTCAAGAAAGACGGTGTCCGCAACCCTGATAGAACCCGGGCTTTTGTCCGCGAAGCACGGAACGTTCTGTCCGGCTCCCCGGGCCCATAGGCGCCCTGTTCACCCGTCCTCCTGCACCCGGCAGGAAGACCTCGGTCTCTTCTGCGAGAGGCTATCCGGCCCGATAGTTGCCCGGGCAGGCGACCGGGAAGGCCGCCCGCCCGAAAAAAGATTCTCTCGTTCACCACCGGCGCCCGCGTCCGCCGCCGAAGCCGCGGCCACGGCCGCACCCATACGGGATTCCGCCTCGCCCGAGGCCGTAAACCGGCTGCTCTGCCGGTGCCTCCTGGGTGGTCTCGTTCGTTTCTCCGGCAGGGCTGCCCTCTGCCTGCGGCTGCGGCGGCAGGACGCACCGGCCCATGCGCCGCCCGGTCATCGGCCCCATACCCCGGGGCCCCATACCATCGAATCCTGGCATTGCTGTTCACCTCTGTTGCAACATATTACTCATATGCGCTAAAAGATATAACAGTATCTATTCACGCAGAGTATGCCCGATGTATGAACGGACCGTAAAATCTTCATGCACTACCGGAAATATCGGCCTGTCCGGGACTGACTCCTCCCGGTGCACTCCATGCCAAAGTTTACCGTCGATCAGGTTCCACCTCCAATAGAAACGCAGAACGACCGAACCCGCCATGTCTTCCACACCTGTATCCGATGAACTGCTCAATCCACGCGCCACCCTCGACGAACTCGAGGACGGCGTGCTCCTGCTCGACGCCGACAGGAGAGTGGTACGGGCCAACCGGATCTTCCGAAGCCTTCTATCGCTGCCGGACAACAGGGATCTTACCGGGGCGGACGCGATGGCGCTTATCCGCACCCATCTTGCACCGCTCATCGCCGATCAGGAAGCGGCCGGGCGGCTGATCGCGGCAATCCGGGAAAGAAAGGTGCTTTCCGGGCTGGAATGCCGAATCGCTCCCGACAGGTGGATGGCATGCTCGGTCCGGGTTCCAGGCAACGATGCGGTGCTCCTCCTTGTCAGCGACATCACCGCGAGGAAGAAGAGCGAGGAGACCTACCGCCGTCTCGAACAGGAGCAGAGGCACTACCGGGAACTCTTCGAACTCGCCCCCGACGGCTACTTCGTCTGCGACCCGCAGGGAACGATCCTCGACGTGAACCGGGCGGGAGCCCTCCTCCTCGGCAAGGAGAGAGAGAGCCTGATCGGGACGGCCGGCACCGATCATATCGTCCCCGGGGACAGGAAGGCCTGCCGCGACATCGTCGCCCGGTTCGAAGGCGGAGCCCCGGGCCCCCTCCGCGGGATCGAGGTCCGAATGCAGCCGGCGACCGGAGAGCCCATTCCCGTCTCCCTCTCGGCTGCGGCCGTCCGTGACGACCGGGGGGCCCTTACGGAGATCCGGTGGCTCGCCCGGGACATTACCCGCAGGATACAGGTGGACGCGGAGCGGGAGCGGCTGCTCGCCGAGAACCAGTCGCTCGCGGCGAACCTTGCAAAAGAACACGACATCCTCCGGACGGTCATGGAGTATACCGACGTCCACCTTGCGTACCTCGATCCCCATTTCCGGTTCGTTCGCGTGAACACGGCCTACGCAGAAGGATCGGGGTACACGAAGGAGGAACTTCTCGGGCAAGGGCACTTCGACCTCTTCCCGAACCCGGAGAATCAGGCGATCTTTCAGCGTGTACGCGATACCGGCGAACCGTTCCGGATATACGCAAAACCGTTCACCTATGAGAATCAGCCGGAACGAGGGACGACCTACTGGGACTGGAGCCTCGTGCCGGTGAAGGATGCGAAGGGAGGCGTCCAGGGGCTGGTCTTCTCGCTTGCCGACGTCACGGAACGTATACGGGCAGAGAAAGAGGTCCGTATCCGGAACAGGAGGCTCGCCGTCCTGAACGCGGTCATCACTGCCTCGGCATCCGCGTTCACCCTGGACGAACTGCTCGACAACGCGCTCGATGCGGCACTCGAGAACCTCGGGTTCGACGTCGGGTCGATCTACATGCTGGAGGGAAGAGACCGGATGCAGGCGACCGTCCGGTGCCACCGGGAAGTCTCCGAATTCGTCCTGATGCATAACGGAAGACTCAATGTGCGGCACTGGCCCTACAACCGGGTATTCGTCGCGGGGCAGCCGTGGTTCGTCGAGGGGAGGGAAGATGCGCCCGGCCGGGATCTTGACGTGCTCGCGGACTTCGGCGTCGCTTCGCTGGCCTTCATTCCGCTTGCCGCCGAATCCTCCGTCGTCGGGGCGCTCGTGCTCGGGAGCACCGATATCCGGGAGATACCGGAGGAGACACGGCTGATCCTGGAGGCTGTCGGCCGTGAGGTAGGAAACGGCGTTCTCCGGGGGATGCTCTACTCACGGCTCGAGGCGGCGAACCGGGAGGCGAACCTCTACCTCGACATCCTCACCCACGACATCAAAAACGCCGACAACATCGCAAGTATCTACGCCGAACTGCTCGGCGAGACGCTTGCCGGGAAGGAGCGGGATTACCTGCAGAAACTCCGGGCCGGTATCAGAAAGAGCATCGATATCACGGCAAACGTCGCCACGATCCGCAGGATCCGCGAGAGCCGGACGGTGCTTCGCCCGGTCGATCTCGACCGGGTGATCCGGGAGGAGATCGCGCACCATCCGGATACGCGCATCGCGTATGAGGAACCACGCGTGACGGTGCTCGCCGACGACCTCCTGCCCGAACTCTTCACGAACCTCATCGTCAACGCCGCAAAACACGGCGGGCCGGATGTCGAGGTCACCATAACCGTCGAGGATGCCGAAGAGGACGGGCTTGTCCTCGTCACCGTCGCCGACACCGGGCCGGGAGTTCCGAACGAGGCGAAGGAATCCATCTTTTCCCGGTTTGAGCAGGGGAAAGGCCGGGAGAGCGGCCAGGGCCTTGGCCTCTCGATCTGCCGGATGCTTGCTGCCCGCTACGGCGGCAGGATCTGGGTCGAGGACCGGGTGCCGGGCCGCCCTGAGGAGGGGGCGGCGTTTGTGTTCACGTTCAGGAAGGCCAGGGGTAACGGCGAACTACCGGCACCAGATATGTAGCGGGTGGTGCATAAGATCCTCCGGGCCATCGCAAGTTGTGTGAGGCAAACAGGGCAGAGACAACAGTATACTCTTCCGCGGAAGAGGTAAGCCGCACAGCAGCCCGAAGGTTCGGGCCGTCAAGCAAAAAAGGGCCCTGTTGAAATGCTTTCCACAACCCCTGGATAACACTCGGTTGCCGATAGAGGCGGGTGATGTGGGTCTCACGCGAAGCCGCGAAGTCGCGAAGGGAGACAGTCAATACCCATCCAGACTTCGCGTTCTTCGCGCCTTCGCGTGCGTCGGTGAGACATGGATTATCCGGAGATAATTCATCCTCCGGGAGAGGGTTTCAACAAAACCCAAAAAAGGGACCTTATCGGGCAGGCACCGCTGCCATGCCCTTCTCCACCCGGCGGGCCATCTCCTGCTTGACCTGCCTGATATTCCCCACCTGGTCGCGCTCCGCAAGGGTCGGGCCCGCTTTGCCGACGACCTCCTCGCTCGGGACGCCCTTTGCGTTCATGACGCGCTGGTAGCCGAACGTTGCCCAGTCGTCCGGAAGATCGCGCATCCGCACGTATTCCATGTTGTTCGGCGCAAGATCGAGCTGGGCATCGAGGACGCTGTTGACGTAGTCCTTGTTCTGCTCGAAGACGACCAGGGGCTCGACGACGTCGGCCTTCACGAGATCCTGGATGTCGCGGCCCTCGTACTGCTTGATGAGCCTTGCACATTCGTTGAAGTGCGTGACCTCCATCTTCATGAAGTTCTCCCAGATCCCTTTGATCCTCGGGTCGCTCTCCTGCTGTGCAAAGGAGTAGTAGAGGTACGCCTCGTTGAGCTCAATCATCGCCATCTTCTCAAGCATCGTCTCGTTCGGGTCGCCGAGCAGGCCGTACTGGGTGACGTGCTGCTCCTCGATCTCCGCGATCTCGGCATACAGCTGCCGCGCGATATCGTCGGGATACATGAACCCGTGCGCCCGGTAGTAGAGCATCGTCTGCTGCTCTCCGGCGGTGATCGTGATGTAGTTCATCTTCGTCTTGATGTCGGCCGTATCCTTGTCGTAGTGCTTGCGCATCGAGTCGAAGGGATGGCGGTGCTCGATGCTCGTCGGCCGGCCGGGTTTCACTTCGGTGTTGCCCTGGACGATCGCCTCCGGGTCGCCGCCCTCGATGTAGTCGTAGAGGCAGCTGTAGCGGTAGAGGTGGTCGAAGTCCTCGAGCAGGGCAAAGTCCAGCGTCTGCTTCACGTAAGGATCGGGCTCGTTCTGCGCCAGGTTCGCGGTGAGGTCGACCGCTACCTGCTCGTAACCGAGGGTGGTCTCGATGACCGACTGGTCCGCCGGGTTGAGCCAGTTGATCGTCTCCTGCTGCTGGGAGTCGATCCGCCGCATCAGGGCCATCGACTTCTTCACCTGGGGATCGGGATGCATCCGCTCGATCGCGTGCGACATCAGGACGGCGTTGTTCTCGATACCGTTCATGAGGATGATCCGGGTCCGGGTGTAGGCGTCGACCGCCTTTTTGTCGTACGGGGCCGGAACCATATCCTTCCAGTTCATGGGCTGCTCTTCGATAGGCATGCCTTCCATCTCGAATGGTTTGAATTGCGCCATCTCGTCTTCCTCCATAACCCCCGCATATCCATCGGCACGGGCATCTCCGGCATAACGGCGGCACGGGCGGTGAACCCTGCGGTCCCTCCGTACCCCAAAAACCGGGGGTTGCTCCCCATGCCGGTCACGCCACAAAAACCTAACGGCCGGCAAACGAGGGCATAAAGATCGTTTTTTTAGGGCGTATCGGCAGCCGCCCGGGGTACACCCCGGGATTATCCGGCCCGCCACGTCCCGTGCCGCCGGGAAGACCGCAACGTATACATCGCCGGAGGCGTGGCTGCAAGAGAAGGCGACCCCGGTACCCGGGTACAAAATGTTAAGTATGCGGGCTCAAGAGGGGGCGGCGGATGGCGACCGGTCATCCGACGGCAACCGGACTGCAGGAGGCATGGACCATGACAGGGAGAGAAGACGACCCCGCCGGCCCCGGGCGGCGGCAGGATAGGGATCAGAGAGCGGGCAACCGGGAGGCCGGGGAGAGGGGCGGGCTGCCGCCGGTCTCACGTGGCGGCAGCCGCGACTTCCCGGGCCTCACCGCAGACTTTCGGGTCGACATTCTCGACCACGGCGACGAAGTGATCGTCGTTGCGGAACTGCCCGGCGCGGAAGAGGACGAGATCCGGATCAACCTGCTGAACCCCCAGACCCTGCGAATAACGGCTAGGCGCGCCGGGCCGGTCGAGGAGGGGCCGGAGACTTACTACATCCACGAACGCGGAGACGGCACCCTGAGCCGGATGATACGCCTGCCCGCGAGCGTGGTCGAAGAGGGCGCCGGGGCCGGATTCAAGAACGGCGTCCTCGAGGTGCGCCTGAAGAAGATGGGGGCACCGTCCGGACCCGGCGGCAAAAAGATCCCCATCGAGTGACGGGAGGCGGTGCGGGCACGCATCAGTGCCGGGCCGCGCACCCGGCCATCCGGGTCGTCACCACCTGCGGGTGGTAGCAGATGACGCTGTCCCGGGCGGTGATCCTTCCGTTGACCACCTGATCGATGACGGTGAGGTGATCCTGCACGCCCCGGGTGAGAAGATAGTACTCCCGCACGAACTCCTTGCCCCGGGCGCCCATCTCGTGGGCGAGCTCAGGGTTCCGGAGGAGATGGAGGATCCGGTCGGCGGTCTCCCGGATCGTCGAGACCAGGTAGCCGTTCCAGCCGTCGCGGACCTGGAGCGGTATTCCGCCGACGCTCCCGGCGACCACGGGCTTCTCCTTCCAGAGCCCTTCGGTCACCGTCAGCCCGAATCCCTCTTTGATGGACTTCTGGACGATCACGTCCGACGCCCGCTGGAGCGCGTTGATCTCGCGGTGACTGTCCGGCGGGAGGTCGAGGATATGGATATCGGGATCGTCCTCGGCCGTCTCGCGAACCTCACGCAGGACGATGAAACATTCCGGGTCGTCGCACGCCCGCCCGCCGACGAGGACGAGCTGGCAGGGCATCTTCTGGCGGACCATTTTGAACGACTGGATGACGCCGACCGGGTCTTTGAAGGTGTCGTACCGGGAGACCTGGGTGACGATCGGCTTCTCCGGGTCGATACCGTACTTCGCGAGGGTTGCGTCGATCTCGGATGAGGGGAGGTCGCGGTTCTTCTCGGATAAGGGGTCGATGAACGGTGGGATGATGAAACTCGGCACGTTCCAGAGAGGAAGATACTGGAAACTGGAGAATACCCCGGCATGATACTTCTCGACCAGCCTGCGCAGGATGTTGCCGATGCTCCCGACGGTCGTGGTGGGTACCGTCTCCAGCTGGACGTGGCACCGCCAGAGCAGCCTCTTTCGCTCGAGTTCCCGGTTCGTCAGGAACTCGACGAGGCCGAGCGGCTGGGGGTCGTGGATGGTCACGACATCGGAATCGTCCTCGATCAACCCGTCGTTCTGCCGCTGGGCCTCCCAGTAGGTCTCGATCATCGCCGGTGAGAAACCACCCCCCCGGCCCTGGAGGAAGTTATGGAGCGTCTTTGTCACGTCGAAGAACGCCGGTTCGGCCTCCATGATGCTCCAGGTCGTCTCGAGGCCGAGCGCGTTGAGGAACGGAACGTACGAGATCAGGATCTCCGAGACGCCGCCACCGTAGCGGGTCGAGTTGATCTCCTGGAGCCTGACGCCGGAGAGACGCCCGGCAAGTTCCTCGATCGCCGAAAATTGCTTTGTGCCCACGATTCGCTGGTATTCCCTGAATGAGGGATACCCGGGGAGATCCGTAACGATCATGAGAGGAACACTACCCGGTAATACACACCCAACCGATAAAATGCCTTTCGGTGAGAGATGTGCAAACCCACGAGGATGCCGCGGGGATGCGTGCTAAAAGAGGTCACCCGCTTTTCATCGGCAGGGTACGGCGAGCGTCGTCGTCCGTGCGAGAAGAGGCGTCCCGGGGGAGAGCCCTCTCCAGGGCAGCCTTCAACTCGGCAAGAGAGATAGGCTTTTCCAGGACACCGACGATGTCGTCCGCGTATCTCGAATACTCCTCCGGCCAGACGTGTTTTGCGGTGAAGAGCAGGACCGGGATATCCTTGTATTCATCATTCCGTTTTAGTTCTTCCAGAAACTGCCATCCGTCTATAGGAGACATCATCACGTCGAGAATGATGAGCGCGGGCTTCTCTTTCTTGATTGCCCGGAGGGCATCCCATCCGTTGTGAACCAGGAGCGGTTCACGGTTGATCTTTTTGAGCAGCAGCTCCATTACTTCCAGCGTCGGCAGGTCGTCGTCGACGACCATAATCTTGTTTCCCAAAACTCATACCTCCCTTGGTATCCTGATGGTGAAGGTGCTCCCTTCGCCCACCTCACTCGTCACCGTTATATCCCCTCCATGCAGCAGGACATACTTCTTTGCGATCGAGAGCCCAAGGCCGGTACTGCCGCCTTTGCGATCCTGTCTGGCGTCTCCGATGTAGAACGGCTCAAAGATCGATTCGATAATATCCTCGGGGATACCGATGCCATTATCACACACCATAATATAATGGTTCTCATTTGATCTCGTATACCGGATCCATACTTTCTCTGGCGGTTCATTATACTTAACGGCATTCGATACCAGTCCTGCCACCGCCATGGAAAGTCTGTCGGGATCTCCCAGGATATGGACATTATCGGGTATTTCGTTACAAATCCGGGCACTGCGTTCGTACTCGCCTTCCGAGACGACGGCGTCGACGAGGTCGCGGAGCGGTACGTCCTGAACGGTCAGATCGACGTAGTCCATCGTGAGCAGACTGAGCTCGACCACCCTCTCGACCACCGCCTGCTCCTGATCGGCGCACTCAAGGCAGGTCTTGAGGGCCGCCTCCGTATCCTTCGTGAGGCCGTAATAACCGGGATCTTCGACGATCATCCGGAGATAACCGACGAGCGGCTGCAACGGGGTGCGTAATTCGTGGGCAAGCCTGGTGACGAGTTCTTTCCACTGTTCAACCTCCCAGGAGAGCTGCCTGCACGCAAGCCTCTGCCGCCGCGCCTCGGTGGTATCCCGTGCCGACCCCACGATGCCGGTGAACGTGCCGTCCACCCCGTTATACGGGGCGATTGTAATGGAGAAGGTATGCCGGGCGCCCGCTATCTCCAGGTCGAGGTCATAACAGGCGTTCTTCTGTTCTTCGATCACCTTCCGGATCAGTTCCATGTTCTGCGCGGCAAGGTCGGCGGGCAGGAGGGCGTCCACACCCTTCCCGATGATCTCTTCGGGAGAGATCCCGTACTCGGGCGCACGAACCCAGGAGAAGTGCAGGATGCAGCCCACGGCATCCTGCATGAAGAAGATGTCGTTTGTCTGCCGGATGAGTTCCATCAGCCGTCCGTTCGACCGGATGAGTTCGTTGTTCTCACCGAGAAGCCTGCCGGCGTCCACAACCGTGCATTCGAAGAGATTCTCGGGGGCAAGGGCCCTGCAGGAGAGAAGAACTCTCCTTGCATCGCCGTTGTGCGCATAGAAAGTCATCTCCACGTTTCCGACGTAGCCTTCCAGCTTCATCTCCTCGATGAACCGGGCCTTGCCGGAATCGTCCGCCCAGAACGCTTCTGCCGGGATACCGACGAGTTCCCGGGGCGCATAACCGAGCATATCGGCACACTTTCTGCTGACGCAGACAACACGGAGAGTCTCAGGGTCGCAGAGGAACCTTGCATCCCGGGTATCCTCGACGATCCGCCTGCACCGGGAGGCGGCCAGGTGTGATTCCTGCGAAAAGAGAGTCGTGGCCCCGAAGACCCAGAAGAAGAGCATCGTGTGCAGCCCCGTCATCACGGGGTCGACGGCAAAGCCGAGTGCCAACAGGTGCGCCCGGATGATCACGAACCCGGCAACAAGGAGCGCCGTCGCCCTGAATGCCTGCCGGGGGAACCAGAGAGCGGCAAAGATTATCGGGATGCAGTAAATAAGGGGGCAGAAGAACTGGGTGTTCACCGGTGTGGCCGCCGTGAGCATGAGCGACACCGCCGAGAACGATACCACCACAATCATCTTGACGACGTCCGTCCCGGTAAAAAGATCCTGTCGAAAACAGCTCAGAGGGCTCCGGTTCAGGGGCATAGGCAATAGAGAGAATATCCTGGGAAATGTATATAAGCAATTCGGATTCATTCGACCGGTAAACATTGATGTTTCAGAAAAAGAAGTGCAGTTTTTTGATTTCTCAGGGCAGACCTCGAATATTCTTCAATCCGGGTAGAGGGGGCGGCGGAACTTCCGTGAGCTCGATACCTCCCGAAAAGAGAGCATATATGAAGATCGGTGTGTAACCCTAGATTATGCGCCCGTTTGTCTTCGTCAACATCGCCATGAGCGCTGACGGGAAGATCTCAACGAGAGAGCGGCGACAGGTGAGGATCTCGGGTAACGAGGATTACTTGCGGGTCGATCGGATCAAGGCGGAGAGCGATGCCATCATGGTCGGCATCGGTACGGTGCTTGCCGACAACCCTTCCCTCACCGTCAAGTCCCCGGAACTCCGCGAGCAGCGGAGGGCGGCCGGAAAGGATGAGAACCCCATCCGTATCGTGGTGGACGGCAGGGGAAGGACACCCCCGGATGCGGACATTCTCCACAAGGGAAGCGGGAAGCGTATCGTCGCGGTTTCGAAGGAAGCACCCAAAAAAGCCGTGGAGGCCCTCCGGCAGCATGCCGCCGTCGTCGTCGGCGGCGAAGAGACCGTCGACCTTCGCGGCCTGCTCGAAGAACTGCATCGTCAGGGCGTCCGGCGCCTGATGGTCGAGGGAGGGGGGACGCTGATCTGGACACTCTTTGAGCAGGGGCTCGTCGACGAACTCCAGGCGTTCGTCGGCAGCATCGTCATCGGCGGAAAGGACGCTCCCACACCGACCGACGGCGCCGGTTTTCTCCGGGAGAAAGACTTTCCGCGGTTGCGGATCATCGAGGCCGTCCGGCTCGACGACGGCCTGCTCGTGCGGTGGGAAGTGGAGAGAACGTGAGGCGGGAGAAAACCGCTCGATAACTTTTTTAAAATAGAAAAACGAAGCCCGATCGCCTTTCCGAACACGCTTCAGGCCGGGCGATCGGAAAAAAGGTTGTTTTGATCAGGGTACTTCCACGATCTGGTCCTTGACCTTGAAGGTGCCTCCCGTGACGAAGGATACGGTTATCTCGACACGGTTCTCGCCTTTCGCTTGCTGGATGACAATCTCGTCGCCGCGGATCGGCTCCAGGGTGTCGGTGATGACTTCCCCGGTCGACTTGGTCACGCGCACGTCGATATGCGTCACGTAATCCTGCCCCTTACCGCCGCCGAAGGTGATGGTAAGGTCATGCGTGAACCGGGAGGGGTATCCGGGCTCGATTCCGAACGCAACCTCCTTTCCCGGCGGCGCCGTCTGTGTCGGGCCGGGCGCAAGGGAGACCGCGGTCGTCGTGGCCACGGGCGTCTCCCCGACCGTCGCCGTCGCCCTCGGGGTTGTGGGGTCGGCGGGGTCGCCCGAGCCGGTGCAGGCGGCAGAGAGCGAAAATGCGAGCAGGAGCACAATCAGAGTTGACAGCAACCTGAAGTTCATAAAGCATTCATGCACATCAAGGTATTTCACCCTTTCGTCACGCTCGCGGCATGTTGTGGATACGAGGGCATAAATAACCCATGGTGCTGCAGGCCCGGCCGCCTGACCAGGGGAAATCGCATCAGGCCGGACGGAAACGAAGCAGAGGACGACGAGATTTCGATCGGGTTTTGGAACAACAGGTTCGCAAATCAGAAAGTTTTATATCTGTTGGAAGGAACCTTCTATCCACATTTGAGAAGGTGCAAACGATGAATCTGCGAAGACCAAACGCTAACGATGCGACGGGAACGACAAACCGCTCCCGTGACGTCGTTCCGATGTCCGGCATCTGCAGCCGGTGCGTCGACGGGTGCAAAGGATCCTGCGAGATCTGGCTCTCCTCGTTCCGGGGCAGAGAAGTGCTCTACCCCGGCCCGTTCGGCGAGATCACGGCCGGCGCGGATAAAGACTACCCGATCGACTACTCGCACCTGAACATCCAGGGCTACGCCCGGGGCGCAAAAGGAATGGCGGAAGGCGTCGAGGCCAATCCCGACACCGCCGTCTTCCAGGACGTCGATACCCGGACAGAATACGGCTGGAGCATCAAGGTACCGATGCGGGTTCCGATCTTCACCGGGGCGCTCGGGTCGACCGAGATCGCCCGGGCGAACTGGGAGCACTTCGCCATCGGAGCGGCAATATCCGGTATTACGCTCGTCTGCGGGGAGAATGTCTGCGGCGTCGATCCGGAACTGGTGCTCGATCACGACGGCAAGGTCACCAGATCGCCCGAGATGGATCGCCGGATCGAGTCCTACAGGGAGTTCAAAGACCGGTACGGCGAGCTCCTGGTGCAGCTGAACGTGGAGGACACAAGGCTCGGAACCGCGGAGTACGTCTCCTCGAAGCACAACCTGGAGACGATCGAACTGAAGTGGGGCCAGGGAGCAAAGTGCATCGGCGGCGAGATCAAGGTCGGCAGCCTCGACCGGGCGAACCAGCTCAAAGACCGCGGGTATATCGTCCTCCCCGACCCGGGGGTTCACGAGGTGCGGGCGGCCTTCCAGGACGGCGCCATTAAAGAGTTCGAGCGGCACTCCCGCCTCGGCTTCGTCACCCGGGAAGAGTTCCTCGAGGAGGTCGACCGGCTTCGCGACATCGGTTTCAAGCGGGTCACCCTCAAGACCGGCGCCTACTCGGCCGTCGAACTCGCGATGGCAATCCGCTACGGCGCCGAGGCGAAGATCGACCTCCTCACCATCGACGGCGCACCCGGCGGTACGGGGATGAGCCCCTGGCCGATGATGAACGAGTGGGGCATTCCGACCTTCTACATCGAGTCGCTTGCCTACCAGTTCGCCGAGAGGCTCCGGGAACGGGGCATCCGGGTCCCGGACATCGCTATAGCCGGCGGGTTCGCGGACGAGGCCAACGTCTTCAAGGGGATCGCCATGGGAAGCCCCTACGTCAAGGCGGTCTGCATGGGCCGCGCTCTCATGATCCCCGGCATGGTCGGGAAGAACATCGCAAAGTGGCTTGAGACCGGCGAGATCCCCAGGACCGTCTCGAAGTACGGCAGCACCGTCGAGGAGATCTTCGTCTGCTACGAGGAACTCAAAGAGAGATATCCCGGCCGGATAGGCGAGATCCCGCTCGGAGCAATCGGGATCTACACCTACGCCCAGAAGTTCAGAACGGGGCTCCAGCAGATCATGGCCGGAAGTCGGAACTTCAGCCTCAAGACGGTCGGCCGGAGCGATCTGATGGCACTGACCGAGGAGGCGGAAGCGGTCTCCGGCATCCCGTACGTGATGCGGGCTTACCGCGACGCTGCCGAGGCGATCCTCGACTCGTAAGACAGAGCGTATCGATTGCCGAACAGCCTCCCCCGCTGGCCGCACACCATGTCCCTGACGTTGGACCGGGGGAGGTAAACAACCTCGGGGGATACAGATACCCCGAATAACCAATTTTTATTAATATTTTCCATTCACGATAATATTTAATGCGAAGAGTGCATCAGGGATGCCTGATACACCATGCATACGGATACCAGTCCGGCCATTCTCATCACCGGGGGAGCGGGGTTCATCGGGTCGCACCTCGCAACTGAACTGTTGCAGCACGGCTATCAGGTTCGCATTCTCGATAACCTGATGCCACGGGTGCACGGCCCGGAGCGGTGCCGGCCCGACCACCTCGACCGGCGGGCGAAGGTCGTCGTCGGGGATATCCGGGACACGCACCAGCTCGAGGAGGCTCTCGACGGGATCGACGCCGTCATCCACCTGGCGGCGGTCGTCGGGGAGCGGTCGAGCATGTACCGGCTTGAAAAGTACATGAGCGTCAACACCGCCGGAACCGCCGTTCTTCTCGAGGCGCTGCTCGATCAGCCGGTCGAACGGCTGATCGTCGCCTCGAGCAGCGCCGTCTACGGGGAAGGCCTGTACTGCTCCTACAACGGAACCGTCTATCCGAAGGTCCGGCGCTCCCCGGGAGAGACGGCAAGGGGCGGCTGGGAGCCCCGGAGCCCGGACGGAGAGGTGATCTACCCCCTCCCGACCCCGGAGACGAAGGAGGCGTCGCCGCTCTCGGTCTACGCCATCTCCAAGCACGACCAGGAAGAGATGTGCAGACTGATCGGGGAGACCTACGGGATTCCGACGACCATTCTCCGGCTATTTCCCGTCTACGGCCCTCACCAGGGGCATGCAAACCCGTATTCCGGCATGCTGGTCGAGTACGCGTCCCGCCTGCTCCAGGATCTCCCCGTGCACCTCTTCGAAGACGGTTACCAGCAGCGCGACTTCGTGAGCGTCCACGACGCGGTGCGCGCCTTCCGCCTTGCCCTCGAGTCGCCCGGTGCCGCGGGCGGGACGTTCAACATCGCAAGCGGCCGCCCCTGTACGTTTAGAACCGTCGCCGGCCTTCTTGCAACGATGACCGGGCGGCAAAACCTTTCCCCGGAGATCATGGGGATCAGCCGGGTCGGCGATATCCGCCACTGCTTTGCAGATATCGGCCGTGCACGGGAAGTCCTCGGCTACGAGCCGGAAGTCACCCTCGAAGCGGGCCTGCTTGATCTGGCCGCCTGGGTCGAGGCCGAGATCGCAGAGCGGCGAAAGGTTCCTGCACCCGTCAGGACGCCCGGATCGTCACGCCTGCGGGTCTGAGGGGCACCCGGTGCCCAACCTTTATTTCTCCGCCGGAAGTACGTGATCGTATCATGCGCATCAGCCTCCGGACCTGGGAAGTACGGCTCGGGATTGTCCTCGTTGCTTCATCGATCGCCATCTACAGCGTGAAACACCTCCTGCTCGGCGACGCCGAGAACACCTACCAGTACATCTTCAACGCTCTCGGGTTCCTCCCGATAAACGTCCTCCTGGTGACCCTCATCTTAAACCAGCTTCTGAGCGTCCGGGCAAAGCGCGACCGGCTGGACAAACTGAACATGGTCATCGGCACCTTCTTCTCGGAGGTCGGCACCGAACTCCTCACCATCCTCTCGGACCGCGACCCGAGCCTTCCGGAGATCCGGCACGATCTCGTCGTGACGAACGCCTGGACACCGGAGAAGTTCTCGGAGGTGCGCGACCGTCTCCGGCACCACACCTGCCGGGTCACCGCCGGTGCCGCGGACCTGCAGGAACTCTGCCGGTACCTGAAGGAGCAGCGGGGATTCCTCCTCCGCCTGCTCGAAAACCCCGTCCTCCTGGAGCACGAATCGTTCACCGACCTTCTGCGGGCGGTCTTCCACCTGACCGAGGAACTCGAGCGGCGGGGGGACTTCGCCGGACTCCCGGCAAGCGACGTCGAACACCTCGCGGGGGACGTCGAGCGGGTATACGGCCGGCTCATCGGGGAATGGCTCGCCTACATGGAGTACCTCCAGAGGAACTACCCCTACCTCTTCTCGCTTGCGATGCGGAGCAACCCCTTCGACGAGACGGCGTCGCCGGTGGTACGGTGAGGGGTTCGGGCAAGACTGTAGCGTAATCTATCCGCTACTTTGACTCACGCGAAGCCGCGAAGAACGCGAAGATCGGTTATCCGAGAGCAACTCCCCTTCGCGGCTTCGCGCTCTTCGCGTGGGGCCATATCATCGCATATAAACCGTTAACTCAAGCGAAGCCGCGAAGAACGCGAAGATCGGTTATCCGAGAGCAACTCCCCTTCGCGGCTTCGCGTTCTTCGCGTGAGACCGTAATCATGACCTTCCAGGAATGTGCATTCTCCACGCCCCCTTCCAGCACAACCTATATACCGCCACGCAATCTACGCCACGCCCGATCACCATGGCCGAATACTCCGTACTGATCGGCGGGAAGGCCGGCGAGGGCATCAACACGGCGGGTCTCTCCATCGCCGGCCTCTTCTCCCGCCTCGGCTACCGCACCTACATGTACTTCGACTACCCCTCGCTCATCCGCGGCGGGCACAACTTCGCAATCGTCAGGGCTGCCGACAGGACGGTCGGGGCGCACCGTACCCCGGTCGACGTCCTCCTCGCCTTCGACCGGAACAGCATCGAGAACCACCGCCGGAGGATCCAAGACGGCACGACGGTCATCCACGACGCTTCAACGGTGGTGAGGGGCGAGGGGTACGGCCTCCCGCTCGATGTGATCGTCAAGGAGGAGAAGGCCCCCCCGATCACCAAAAATTCAGCGATGCTCGGGGCGCTTGCCCGGGTGGCGGGCATCGGGCGGGAGGTGCTCGAGGATGTCCTCCGTGCAACCGTCCCGGAAAAGCACCTGGAGGCGAACCTCCGGGTCGCCGGCCGGGGCTACGACGCCGTGGAGGAGGTCTTCACCGTCGAACCCCTCGATGCTCCGGCGCTCCCGGTCCTGACCGGAAACGAAGCAGCAGGGCTCGGGCTCGTTTACGGCGGGCTGGACTCCTACGTCGCCTACCCGATGACGCCGTCATCGAGCCTCCTTCACTTCCTCGCGAATCGCGCCGAAGA
This sequence comes from Methanoculleus sediminis, assembly GCF_001017125.1. Lineage (GTDB taxonomy): Archaea > Halobacteriota > Methanomicrobia > Methanomicrobiales > Methanoculleaceae > Methanoculleus > Methanoculleus sediminis. Next base: position 341,030 of record NZ_JXOJ01000002.1, read on the forward strand.
CCTCGCAATCAGGGTCACTCACCCCGAAAACGAGATCGGCGTCATCCTGATGGCGCTCGGGCATGCCTACGCCGGGGAGAAGACGGCAGTCGGCACCTCGGGCGGCGGATTCTGCCTGATGACCGAAGGCCTCTCGCTTGCCGGGATGTCGGAGATCCCCGTGACGATCGTGATGGGGCAGCGGCCCGGTCCGAGCACCGGCATGCCGACCTACACCTCCCAGACCGACCTTCACTTCGTCCTGAACGCAGGCCAGGGCGAATTCCCCCGGCTCGTCGTCGCCCCGGGCGACCTCGAGGAGACCTACGCCTGGTCGGCGGCCGCGCTGATGCTCTCCTGGCGGTACCAGGTTCCCGCGATCGTCCTGACCGACAAGACGCTCGCGGAAGGGGCGTATTCCTTCGACATCGGGGCGGTCATCCCGCCCCCGGATCGCGAACCGGTGCTCTGGGACGGGGCGGGGGAGTACCGCCGCTACGTCCGGACAGAGGACGGGGTATCGCCGCTCGCCTTCCCGGGGAGGGAGGGGGCGATAGTCAAGGCAACCAGCTACGCCCACGACGAGGCCGGGTTCACGACGGAAGATCCGGTTGAGGCAAGGGAACTGCAGGAGAAGATGATCCGGAAAGGGGAGAGCCTGAAGGCGGAACTGGCCACCTACCCGGCGGTGAAGACCTACGGCGCACGGGATGCCGGGACGACGATCGTCTGCTGGGGTTCGCAGAAGTGGGCGTGCATCGAGGCCGCCGAACAACTCGGAGCACGGGTCGTCCAGCCGCTCGTCCTTTCGCCGTTTCCCACCCGCGCCTGGAAGGAGGCGATGATCGGGGCGGGGAAGGTTGCCTGCGTCGAGAACAACGCCACCGGGCAACTTGCCCGCCTCCTCCGGCAGCACGGCTTCGATCCGGGCCGCCCGGTCCTGAAGTACGACGGGCGGCCGTTCGCGGTCGACGAACTCGCGGCACGGCTCGCGGAGGTCCTCGCATGACCCCGGATCAATCTCCCGGCCGGCCGGCCGGCGATCTCATCAGCCCGGCAGAGAACACCTGGTGTCCCGGCTGCGGCAACTTCTCGATCCAGCACATGATGAAGTCGGCCGTCGCCGAGCTCTCGGAGGAGGAGGGGATACCTCTTCGAAACTTCGTCTTCCTCGGCGGGATCGGGTGCCACGGGAAACTGGCCGATTACCTGAACGTCAACAGCCTCTACGCCATCCACGGCCGTTCGGTTCCGGCGGCCACCGGGATCCGGCTCGCAAATCCGGACCTGAAGGTGATCTGCCACGTCGGGGACGGGGACATCTACGCCGAGGGGCTCGACCACCTCATCTTCGCGGCCAAGCGCAACAGCGACATCACCGTCATCGTTCACGACAACCGGGTCTACGGGCTGACGACGGGGCAGTACACCCCGACGTCGCCCACCGGGTTTCGCGGCCGCTCCACCCCGGGCGGGATAACGGAGCATCCCCTAAACCCGCTCGAAGTCATGCTCGCCGCCGGGGCCACGCATATTGCGCGGGGCTACACGAAGAAGATCCGGCACTTAAAAGACCTCTTCAAGGAGGCGATCATGCACCGGGGGTTCTCGTTCGTCGATGTCCTCCAGATCTGCGCGACCTACTTCAACCTGACCGACTACTACAACGAGCACGCCTACGAGATGAAGGAGGGCGAGACCGATACCGGCCGGTACGAGAGCGCTCTAGGAAAGATCCGGGAGTGGGACTACGACCGGGAGGCGCCGATCCCGCTCGGGACGTTCTACTCGGTCGAGAAACCGATATACGAGGAGAAGTTCCGGGCGCTCACGGCAGGGAGGCCGGAGAGGCGGGCGCTTGTCCGGAAGGTTATCGAGGAGTGGCGGTAGACTCTCACGGCGACGCCATCCGGTGGTGCTTGCGGAGATACTCCCGGATCGACGTCGACTCGAGGGCCCCGAGATCGAGCTGCCGGACAGTCTCGTCGATCATCTCCACCTGGAGCAGGATCTTCTCGCGGACGTCGTCGTCCATGAATCCGGCCAGTGCGGCGATCACCTGGAGCGGGTTGCGGATCCGGTCGTTGAGGGTCATGAGTTGCTCGACATTCTCCTCGAGCTGCCGTAGCATTCTGTTCCGGGAATCGATGTCCGGGAGGAGCGCTCCGTTTTCTTCGGTGCCGAAACAGATCCAGCCGGCACAACGCTCCCCGGGGCCCTGTGCCGGGTGGCAGGTCCACCGGACGGGCACCCGGCATCCGCCGGCAGAGATGCGGTCAACGATAAATTCAACTTCCCGTCTCTCTTCGAATCGTTTCCGGAGGCAGCCGCCGTCCCGATCGGACTGCGGCAGAATCGTCCCGATGGCGTCCTGTCCGGTGAGTGCCGCGCGGGAACGTCCGGCAAGGATCGCCCCGGAGAGGTTGACGAACCGGATGCGGCGATCGGCATCCAGGATCATGACGAAACAGGAGATACAATCGGCAGCGCGCCTGAATGCCTCGTCCCATGTCCCGCCCGGGCACCCGGACAGGTGGCGTGCGGCCACGGCTTCCATCGCGGCGGCGCGATCTTCCGCCATGCCGGTCAGGCGGTGCATGCATCCTCCTCCGGCCCGCCGGCACCGTCGGAGACGATGAGCTCAACGACCGTCCCGGCCACCCCCGGCCGGAACGTGATGGTCCCTTCGAGTTGTGCCGCGAGGATCCGGACGAGTTGCAGCCCCAGGGTCGCCGGTGGCCGGTTAATAACGTCCGGGGGCATCCCGACACCGTCGTCCCGGTATTCGATGGCGAGCCGGTCATCCGGCAGCCGGGAAATCCGGATCACGATCGCTCCGTTATCCCTGCCGGCAAACCCGTGCCTGAGAGAGTTGGAGATGAGTTCGTTAAGGATGAGCCCGAGCGGGATCGCTGCATCCCCGGAGAAGGTGATCATCTCCGCCGTCTCGACGGTGACGGATACGTAGGCCTGCAGGGCGTAGGACTGGACCAGGTCGTCTGCGAGCCTGTGCGCGTAGGCACCGATGTCAACGGCGGCGAGTGACTCCGATCGGTAGAGGCTCTCGTGGACGAGCGCGAGCGACTTCACCCGGTTCACGCTCTCCCGGATGCTCTCTCGTGCTTCGGGATTATCTATCAGGCGGCCCTGCAGGGAGAGAAGACTCGAGATAACCTGCATATTGTTCTTCACCCTGTGATGAACCTCCTTTAAGAGCGCCGTCTTCTCATCAAGCGACATCTGCAGCCGGCGCTCGTACGCCTTCCTCTCCTCGAAGTGCCGGGCGTTGACGATGGCAAGCGCGGCCTGGTCAGCGATCCCTTTCAGGAACGCGAGATCTCCCGGGGAGAACGTGCGCGGCGCATCAAACATCACCACGTCCAGAGCCCCGATCAGGACACCTTCGTAGAGAATTGCCGCGGACGCAACCGCCCGGGGAGGCCGCTCCGGGATGCTCTTCCGGGACATCTCATCCACCCGGAGCATCAGGTCGGGAACGGTGATGATCGGACCCTGTTTGTGCAGTTCACGCTCGTAAATCGAGAGTGGGATGCACGGCAGGCAACCCTGTGCTCCCTCAGGCACCCCGAACGACCGGGCGGGCACGAGCATACCCCGGTGGCGATCCGAGAGGAAGACGACCGCTGCCGGAACCTGGAGCGCCCGGGCTGTCTCCTCACAGAGCGCATCGAGCACGGCATCCTGTGCGATGCTGCAGTTCAGTCGCGCAGCAATCCGCAGAAGCGTATCAGTCCGATCTCTCTCCTCACGGAGCGCCTGCTCCCGTGTTCTCTGCACGGTAGTATCGCGGACGATCCCGACGCAGTACCATCCGCCCCCGACCCGCACGGCGGCTATCGAGAGCTCCCCCAGGAAGACCGAACCCCCTTTCCGGGCGAACGTGACGTCTGGAAACCTCAGGCGGACGGCACCCTGCAGCGCGCCCGCAACGGCATGCCTGATGTCCTTAACATACGGAAGATGGGAATACCCGGGCGGAAAGAGCTGGCCGGGGTCATCCCCGATGATCTCGCCCGCTGCGTATCCGAAGAGGTCTTCGGCGCTGTGGTTCCAGTAAGTGATCCTGGCGGAACCGTCCATGACGACGATCGCGTCGGATGCGGCATCGGCCAGAAGAGCCAGTTTCTGATCGTTCATCCAGGTGTTCCGGGCCTCCCGACGCTTGCGTTCGGTGATGTCATGGCCGACCACCTGGTATTCGCAGACGGCACCCCCGGTGTCGAAGATCGCCCGGCATACGCTGCGGTACCAGCGTTCCTCGCCGTCCGCCCCGCCGACCCTGAACTCCCGGGTGAGGGTAGGGGTGAAGGCGTCTGGTGGGCCCGCCCTGACGGGCAGTTCTCCTGCGATCTCAGCCGGGAGGATCTCGTGAGCGCGCATACCGAGCACGTCTTTGCGCTCACGCCGGCAGAAGGCACAGAACGCCTCATTTGCGTAGATTATCGTCCCGTCCGGCAGGAGTCTGCAGAGGGGATCGGTCAGGTCTTCGACGATGGCGTGGTAGTAGGCCTCGGCGGCATGCAGCGCTTCGCACGAACAGGGGCATATCGCGACCGACCCGAGAGTCGCCGCGACCGCCTCCAGGGCACCGGTCTCGAGCCGCCGCCACCTCCTTCGCCCCGTGTGACCCTTTAATCCCAGGATGCCCTGGAGTTCCGGCCCGCAGAAGATGGGGATCACGATGACCGGCGTAGAGATACCCCGGACAGGCTGACCCGCCCGGAGCTGATCCTCCCACCCGGGCGGCAGATCCCGGCAGGAGAGACACCCCACTTTACCCTTCGGAACGGCCGCGCCATCGGCCCATTCGTAACGAAGACGCAGACAGATCCCACCCGTGCCCGGCTTACGGGCGACCTCGGCAAGGCAGACCCGGTTCGCCCGCACCGTCCTCCCGAGGCGCCGGAGAAAGGCGTACATCCGGGCGTCCCGGGTGACGCTCCCGGAGGAGAGAGACCCCGCACGGTCCAGGGCCGCCACCTGCCTCCGGAGGAGGGGCGCGGTTCTTCTCCGCCCATTTCTATTACGCATCTCTTCTGGTCACCAGATCCTTGACGGCCTTCTGGATATCGATCCAGATGATGAGATCTTTGTCACCCTTCTTCTCCCTGTCAAGTCCGTCGCTGCCGTGTAACTTGATGATTCCCTTCATGTAGGCCTGGTTTGAGATGGCCTCGTCCATCCGCTCGACATCGGTCTCCGCGACCTGGATGACGCTATGAACATCGTCGACGACGATCCCGATATTCGACCCGCCGGAGGCTTCGGGGGCCAGCACGATGATCTTCTGGCTCTCGGTGTCTTCCTGTCCGGAGAGACCCAGCATCTGGTAGAGGTTGATGATGTTGGTGATCTCCCCCCGGAGGTTCATGATCCCTTCGAGGTAGGGCGGTGCTCTCGGCACCGGCGTGATCGGCATCATCTCGACGATCTCCTGCGCAAGGTGGATGTCGAGGGCATACAGCGATCCCCCGACCTGGAACTCAACAACGCCTATGGTTGCCATACTCCACACCCCGCTCTAGAACGAGAACCGCTGCATGGTCGCCTTGAGGTCGCCTGCCATGTTGTTGAGTTCGTGCGCGGCGCTGCCGATCTCTTCGGTCGACGCGCTCGTCTCCTCGGAGAGCGACGCCAGGTTCTCCACCTCCGCCTGGGTATCCTTGGTCAGACGGGTTCCTTCGCCCATCGCCTCGACCACGCGGTTCGCGACGTTGGCCTGGCCCTCGATTGCCCGTGCGATCTCGCCCATGTCGCCGCTGACCAGCTCTGCCCCGGAGACGATCTTCTTCAGTTCGGCGATGGTGCGGTTGACGCTCTCGACACCCTCCTCGATCTCCGCATAGACCTGTTCCATATTCGTCGCGGTCTTGTTGCTGTTTGCGACGATCGAAGCGATGAGATCCTCGATGTTGTGGCTTGCCTTCTTGGATTCTCCGGCAAGGTTCCTGATCTCGCCCGCGACAACCGCGAACCCGCGGCCGTGCTCTCCGGCGCGGGCGGCCTCGATCGCGGCGTTGAGCGCGAGGAGGTTGGTCTGGTTGGCGATGTCGTTGATGAGCTTCACGATCTTTCCGATCTCGTCCATCTGCTCGTTGAGCTGGATGATCTCGTTCATGCTCTGTTGCGAGATCTTCTCGACGACCGCCATCTTCTGCTTGGCGGCTTCACCGAGTTCCAGACTCTCCCTTCCGGTTCGAACCGCCTCGTTGGTGGTGCCGAGCACTTCCTGCGCCGTGCCGGCGATCTCTTCGTTGGAGGCGGAGAGATCCGCCATCTGGCCCTCGACACTCTCGATCTGATCGAGAACCCTCTTTGCCAGGTCGGCGCACTTCTGGCTCGTCACCGCCACCTGTTCGGTTGCCTTCGCGATCTCGTCGGAACTCTTGCTCGTATCCTGGGTGCTGCTCTCGAGCTGGACGATGGCATCCTGCATCTTCTTGAAGGGAACGACGATGGTATCCAGGGTCTCGTTGATGCCTTCCATGATCGTGCGGTACTCTCCTTCGTGCTTCGCTGCGTCGGCGCGCACGCCGAGCTGTCCCTTCCGGGCCGCCCGGGTCAGCGTATCGGTATCTTTGACCAGAGCCTGGAGTGTCTCCAGGGTGCGGATGAACGCCGGGACAAGCCGGTCCTGTTCGGAACGACCACCGAGCTGACGGTAGTGGTCGAGCCGGGAGAGGTCGCCGTGGCTGATCATCTCGACGGTATCTGCGACGTAATTGACCCGATCCTGGACATCATTGACGGCTGTCGCGACTTCAGCGAAGACGCCCCGGTACTGTCCGGTCACCCGCACCGTGTGGTCGTTGACGGCCATCCGCTGCAGGGCATGGTTTGCCTCGACAAGCCCGGCGAGGCCGTCGATGCACTGGTTCAGGCTCTCCTTGATCTTGTTGAAGTCGCCCCGGTACTCGGCCGTGATCTTTTCCGGGATCTCTCCGCGGCCGATCTGGTTGATGTAGTTCGCCGTGACCTCTATCGGGTCCATGAACGCATCGAGGACTTCGTTCACGCCCTCGAGGATCGAGCGGTAGTCCCCCTGGTGTTTGGCGAGGTCGGCACGGGCGTCAAGTTTCCCGGCGGCGGCGCCCCGGGTGAGCCGCTCCGTATCGGCGATCACGAGCCCGATGGCCTCTTTCACCCTTCCCAGGTTCCCGGTAATCTTGGTGAAGTCCCTGCGCAGATCCTCGGTATACTCGTCGGCGTCGGCGACCGCGAGATCGAAGTTAAGGTCACCCCGGGCGAGCAGTTCCAGGTTTCCGGCAAGCCGGTCGACCTCGTGTTCCATGTATTCCGAGACTCTGGCCCTATCGGTGATCTCTTCGATAATCTCGACGTGGCCCATCGGCTCGCCGTCCGCGTCCTTCACGTAGAAGGTGTCGACCTGGAATTTGCCGCCGTTCATCTCGAAGAGTGTCTGGGTCTCGCCCTGCCGCAGACGGGCTATGGCGCACTGGCCGGTGCTGCAGATCCCGGTATTCCAGGTGCTGCACGGTTTCCCGATGATGTCGGCGCGCTTCCTGCCGATCAGCTTCTCCGCCGCTGCATTGACGAGCGTCCAGTTCATATCGAGGTCGGTGACCGCGATCGGGAACTGTACTGCATCGAGGATCGACTCGTACCAGGCGGCGACGTTTGCGGCCGCCTTCTTCTCCCGGGTGACGTCCACTAATTCCATATGCGCCCCCCTGACGTTGCCGACGGCGTCAAGCAGCGGCGCCGCCCATTCCTTGAGGAGGAGGACGCCCTTCGGGCACCGGATCTTCACCTCGGCAGCGGTGAGGCGTCTCTCGCTCATGGAGATAGCAATGCTGTCGCCTTTCAATTCCAGGATATCGAGGGCCTTGACGTTCAGGCGCAGGCCCTCTTCACGACTCCATCCAAAGAGCTCAAGCGCCGCGTCGTTGAGGTCGATGAAGTTGAGGTCGCTGTCCACGGTGATCATGGGCAGGGGGTTCCTGTCAATCGCCGTCCGGGTATCGGCAATCTTTGTGAGAGTTTCTGCCAGACCGCTCTCTTTAAGGCTGGCAGGGAGGTTTTGAGGATCAAACTTTCCGTCAGCGGCATTTTTGAGGAGCGTTATGAATTCAGCGTTTATTCCACAATTGTTACCGGCATTGAAGGCATCGCTACCTGATGATGGTTCCAGTGTACTCTCCACGTAGATCATCCCCTTTTATCGGTTTCTCCCGGAGACGATGCTTCCGCCTTACGGCGGAACGGGTCAGGAAGATCTCGTGCGGCAACGGGAAAGGGGCTCTCTGCCCCCGGTGTGTATGGTGATTCGGATGTGCTCTGCCGTCGGTGGGTCTTGGCTGGTATGTAGAGAACCTGGCCTGTCCTCACGGGATGTCGGGGAGAAACTCCGGGTGAGAGATCTGCCCCGCGCATATGCACACTCATATGCATGCATATACTAAATGCAGATTTCACCGATGTAACAATAAAGGTTGTGAAACGATATTCGAATTATAGAAACGAATTTCAATTATTTGAAAAAAAATTCACAATTTTTTATCCCCAGCCCGGTTTTCCAGTGAGTTGGGAATATCAACTATTATGCTGGGTGGCTGGCATAAATAACTCCCATGGCTGCGGAGAAGGTACAGAGGAGACGAGATCTGTATGGCTGACGGGACACCGGAACTCAAAGAGATCAAGGAACTCCTCCGCCAGGAGCCTCACGGGCTCAGCATCCTTGATATATCCCGGAAACTCGGCATCGGCAGAAACGTGGCGGCAAAGTACATGAGCATGCTCCATGCCGCAGGCCAGGTCGAGGTGCGCAGGGTTGCAGCGGCGAAACTCTACACCCTCGCGCACCGGGTGCCGGTCTCCGCGCTCCTCGGGCTGACATCCGACCTGATCGTCGTCATCGACCGGAACCTGTGCATTGTATTCGCCAACGCCACATTCAGGACCGAGCTCTGTCCCGACAGAGACGAGATCACCGGCTGTTCGTTCGAGATGTTCTTCCCGGAGCGTTCCATACCATTTAAGCTCGCCGAGATGACGCGCGCCGCGCTCCGGGGGCAGGAGGGGAGGTGCGAACACCCCTGGGAGATGGGTGACCGCACGGTGCAGTTCCGCGCAACGTTCATCCCGATAGTCTTCGAGGACGGCGCACCGGGCGTGACCGTCATCCTGGAAGACGTCACCCGCGAGGTCGAAGCGGTGCGGGACCTTGAGAAGGCGCTCGAGGAGAAGGAGGCGCTGATCCATGCCATCCACTACCGGATGCGCAACGCGCTCCAGGTTGTATCGAGCATCATGTACCTGCAGACCTCACGCCTCACCGAACCCGCTGCACGAAGAGCCGTCCGGGCAACCGAGCAGCAGATCCTCTCGCTCGCCCTCGCCCACGAAGAACTCCACCTCTCGCAGAATTTCGACCGTGTCTGCATGGCGGATTACCTTGCCCGCCTTGCCGGCACCCTCTTCGGAACCTACGGCGTGCCCCCGGAAAAGATCACCTGGGAAGTGCATGCCGCGGGGATCGAGATGCCGCTCGAACTCGCCCAGTTTACCGGGTTCATCCTCATCGAGCTGATCATCAACGTCATCCAGCACGCGTTCCCCGACGGAATGACCGGATCGATGGAACTTGCGGTCGATCGCGACCATACAGGCAGATACACCATCGTCGTCCGGGATACCGGAGTGGGCATCCCGGAGGGGATGAAGATTGTCGCGGGCACCACTCCCGGCCTCCCCACGGTCCGGTACTTCGTCGAGCGGTACCTGTGCGGCGAGGTTTCGATACGAGGAGACGGCGGCACGACGGTGACGGTCATCTTCGAAGGAGAGGAACCGTTCGTGCTCCCTCCCGGGGCTACTCCGGCCGGAGAGCGCGCCTGATTGCGCAGACCAGGTCCGCAGTTGTATACGGTTTCAGGATATACCCGGCAGGCGACGTTGCCATCGCCCGGTTCCTGACGGACGGGTCGGAGTGCGCGGTGACGTAAACGATGCGGCTGCCGAAGCGATCACGGATGATCTCCGCCGCTTCGACACCGTCTATGTCCCCTTTGAGCGTGATATCCATGAAGACCAGATGCGGCCGCATACGCTCCGCCTGGCGAATCGCATCCGCCCCCGTCACCGCCACCGAAACATCCCCGTAACCGAACTCCTCTAGCCGGGTCACCATATCGAACGCAATAAGACCGTCGTCCTCGACGACAAGTATCCGCGTATTCCCATCACCGGTTCCGATCATCATGTGCATCTCCTGCCCCCTGCCTGCCACCGATAACGGTTCGGGTGTATGAACAGAAGGTTCCAGTTGTAGTGATATCACGCAGAGGGTATTTACGGTTTTTCGGTCGTCAGCCGGGTTTTGTACCCCCGCCCGAGACCTTCATAACCCACCCGCTCCATCGTGGGCCGGGACGGGCGTAGTGCCCGGACCACCCGGAAGGTGAGGCGATATGAAACGGCTGGAAGGAAAGAACGCTCTCGTCACCGGCGGCTCGACCGGAATCGGGCGGGCAACGGCGATCCGGTTCGCAGACGAGGGCGCAAACGTCGCCATAAACTATCACTCGAGCGAGACGGAGGCGGAGATAACGCTCGAGGAGATCCAGACGACCTGCAGCAGCATCCGCGAGAAAGGGTGCCGGGAGATGCTGGTCCAGGGGGACATCGCGAACGAAGAGGACGTCGAGCGTATATTCCGGGAGATCCTCAAGGCATGGAGAAGGCTCGATGTCCTGATCAACAACGCGGGCATCCAGACCGCGAGCCCGACCCACGAGATGGCCATGGACGCCTACGACCGGGTTCTCGCGGTGAACCTCCGGGGCGCGTTCCTCTGCTCCCGCGAGGCGGTGCGGCACTTCCTCGATCGCGGGGGAGGGGGCGTCATCCTCAACAACACCTCGGTTCACGAAACCGTCCCGAAACCGCAGTACGCTCCCTACGCCGCGAGCAAAGCGGGACTCGGGGCTCTTGCGAGGACGCTCGCACTCGAGTATGCCGGGCAGGGCATCCGGGTCAACACGGTCGCCCCCGGCGCTATCGCAACCCCGATCAACCGGGAGTGGACGGACGACCCCGAGAAGAGGGCGGCCGTAGAAGATCACATACCGATGGGGCGCGCCGGAGAGCCCGAGGAGATCGCCGCGGTCTTTGCCTTCCTCGCCTCCGACGAGGCCGCCTACATCACCGGGCAGACCATCTACGTGGACGGCGGGCTGACCCTCTACCCCGACTTCAGGACACCGTGGTCGTCGGGAAGTTGAGGGGCGGCAGGCCCCCACAACGGGCATACCCACCGTGCCGCTGCCGGAAAGCCATGCGATTCATTCAAGCAGATTAATATAATCCCATTTTTATAAGATCAGGCTCGAAAAATTGCCCGCCGCAGGATCTGCTACGGCGGCCCCGGCACCGGGCCCCCACCTGCCGCCGGGCGATCCATCGAGGTGAACGGTGTCGTGAACATACGAAGAGGACGCAGGCGACGCACGGTTTTCGAGACAAAAGAGAACCTGACGACCGAAGAGGTCGACCACGGCTTAAAACTCGTCATCCGGGACGGGCTTGCCACCCAGGCGATGGTGACGCTGACCGGCGGCATCTTCCTCGTGGCCTTCGCCCTGCAGCTCGGGGCGTCCAACACCGTCATCGGTCTGCTCGCCGCAATCCCGCCGCTCGCAGAACTCCTGCAGATACCGGCGATCTACATCGTCGACCGGGTGCAGAAACGGAGACTCGTAGTCGTGGCGGCATCGTTCGCCGCACGCCTCTGCTGGATACCCATCATCCTGATACCGTTCCTCTTCTCGCCGGGGCAGGGAATAATCGCGCTCATCGTCTCGATTGCCCTTTACGCGTCGTTTTCGGCGATCTCCCACTGCGGCTGGAACTCCTGGATGCGCGACCTGATACCGCAGGACCGGCTCGGGGACTTCTTCTCCCGCCGGCTGACCCTCTCTACAGGGATCGCGCTCGTCATCAGCCTCGTCGCCGGGTTCTTCATCGACTCATGGGAGATCGCCTTCCCCGACCTTGCCGCCTACGGCTACTCCGTCCTCTTCCTTCTCGGGCTCATCGCCGGGCTCGTCGGGATCACGTTCCTCGCCCGCACCCCCGAGCCCCGGATGATCGCTGAAAACGGTGAGGACGGCCTGTTTGCCGCGATCAAGAAACCTTTTGCGGACCTCAACTTCAAGAACCTCATCGTCTTCCTCGGATCGTGGAACTTCGCCGTCAACCTCGCATCGCCGTTCTTCACGGTCTATATGCTGCAGAGGATAGGCCTCGACATCTCGGTCGTCGTTGCCCTCAGTGTCGGGAGCCAGGTCATGAACATCGTCTTCTACCGGTCGTGGGGCCGTGTCTCCGACCGCTACTCCAACAAATCGGTGCTCGCGGTGAGCGGCCCGCTTTTCATGCTCGCGATCTTCGCCTGGATGTTCGTCACGCTCCCGGACGTCTACATCCTGACCTACCCGCTGCTCGTTCTCATCCACATCCTGATGGGGATCTCCCTTGCCGGGGTTTCGCTCGCTTCGGGAAACATCAGCCTGAAGATGGCGCCGCAGGGCCAGGCGACCAGTTACCTTGCGGCGAGCACCTTCGCCAACTCCGTCGCCGCCGGCGTCGCCCCGATCCTCGGCGGGCTCCTGGTTGACTTCTTCGCCGAACGGGAGCTGATCTGGACTCTTATCTGGAAGGATCCGGTGCAGGAACTCGTCTTCGTCACCCTTGACATCCAGCAGTGGGAGTTCTTCTTCCTCTTCGCCTTCATCCTCGGGCTCTACTCTCTCCACCGCCTGTCGGTGGTGCAGGAGGAAGGGGAGGCGAAGGAGCAGGAAGTCGTCGACGAACTCATCGCGGGGGTCAGGCGGGATATGCGCAACTTCTCTCCCGCAGGCGGCCTCAGGGACTTCGTGAAGTTCCCCTTCTCGGCCGCCGGGAGCCGCCGCGGCAAGAAGAAGCGATAGGCCGGAAGTGCTCCGATACCATCATGAACCCGGAGACGAAGTCCGGTCTATGAACCGGAGGAACTCCTGCTTTGTCCTCGCCATCGCCGCAACGCTTGCGGCGGTGCTCGCCGCCGGATGCGCGGGCATCCCCACGGCGCCGGACGGCAACAGCACGCCGGAACCGCCGGAAGACGCGATCACCCTCCCGGAACCGCGCGAGAAGGGGAATGTCTCCGTTGAAGAGGCGCTATGGGGACGGCGATCGGTCAGGGTCTACGCCGACGTGCCGTTCGCACTCGCCGACGCCGGGCAGGTCCTCTGGGCGGCGCAGGGGATCACGGACGACCGGGGCTACCGGACCGCTCCCTCCGCCGGGGGCCTCTATCCACTGGAGGTCTACCTCGTCGCGGGCGGCGTCATGGGCCTTGAGCCGGGGGTCTACCACTACCGGCCGGGAGAACACCTGCTCGTCCGGGTCGGCGCAGGCGACCGACGGGCGGTGCTGCAGGCGGCGGCCGTCAACCAGACCTCCGTCGGCGACGCCCCGGCAACCATCGTCATCGCCGCGATCCCGGAACGGACGACCGCGAAATACGGTGAACGCGGGACGCGCTACGTGTACATGGAGGCCGGGCACGCCGCAGAGAACGTCTACCTCCAGGCAGAGGCACTCGATCATGCCACCGTCGTCATCGGGGCGTTCGATGAGGACAGGGTCCGGGAGACCCTCGCACTCCCGGAGAACACGACACCGCTCTACCTCATGCCGGTGGGGAGACCGGTTCCGGGGGGTGATTGAGGGGACGGGGGCCGAAGAGGCGGCTTCGCGTTAGCCGGCGGCACGATGGAGATTTCCGGAGCCGTCACGACACGGCGGAGCATGCGGGAGTGCGCCGCCTTCCCGGATGCAAATGCTCATTCCTTATCAGGCCGGCACTCCAAACAGAGATTGTTAACAATGGAGCAGAGAGACGACGCCAGAGAGGCGGGAGTACCCCCGGGTTATCCGAAGAACAGGGCGGAGGCGCTCACCGACGGCATATTCGCCTTCGCCATGACCCTCCTGGTACTCAGCCTCGACGTCCCGGAAGGCCTGCGCGACCCCTCCGACGCCGCCATCGCCGCGACGCTTGTCGGCCAGGTCCCCGCTCTCTTCCATTATTTCCTCGCGTTCTTCATCCTCGCTTCCTTCTGGATAGCGCATCACGCCCAGGTCGACCGGCTCCGGCAGATCGACCGCACATTCCTCTGGATCAACATCGCGGCGCTCATGTTCGTTGCACTCGTTCCGTTCTCCGTCTCCCTCGTCGGGGACTATCCGGGCGGAACCTTCGCGGTAGTCACCTTCGAGGCGAACCTGCTGGTCATCGGCCTGCTCTTTGCCGCGCAGTGGGGGTATGCCGCACATAACCGCCGGCTCGTCCGCCCCGGCACCGATATCCGCCGCGGAAACCAGCGGGTGTTGGTGGTTCCGGCCGTTTCTGCTATCGCGATCCTGCTCGCCCTCGCCGGCTGGACCTGGAGCACGGCGATCTACGCCGTCATTCCTCTCGTGATGCGCGCCCTTCCCCCGGGCAGGTGACCTCCGGCAGAGCGGACGGCTGCTGCTGGCTGATGCAGTGAATCGCGCCGAAGCCCGCGACCATCGCCGTGCAGTCGATTCCGACGACCTCCCGGTCGGGGAAGGCCTGCTGGATCCGGGCTACGGCGATCCTGTCGTTCGGGTGCTTAAAAACCGGCACCAGCACGACGGTGTTTCCTATGTAGAAGTTCGCGTAACTTGCCGGCAGCCTCTCCGCGCCGCCGACCCTCCCCGGCATCGGAAGGGGGATGACCGTCAGGGGGTTGCCGTTCTGGCCGGTCGATGACCGGAGGATCTCGTAGTTCTCCTGCAGGATAGCGTAGTTCTCGTCGTCCTCGTTCTCCTCGAGCACACAGAGGACCGTCGTCGGATTCACGAACCGGGCAATATCGTCGACATGGCCGTCGGTGTCGTCGCCGGCGATCCCCTGTTTTAGCCAGATGACATGGCCGGCGCCGAGATAAGCCTCCAGGTACGCCTCGACCTCCTCCCGGGAGAGGTGCGGGTTCCGGTTGGGGTTCAAGAGGCACGCCTCCGTCGTGATCACCGTGCCGCACCCGTTCACCTCGATCGAACCGCCCTCGAGGACGATCCCAGGGGTGAAGAGGGGAAGTTCCATCTCGCGGTTCATGGCGAGCGGGATCCGGGTATCTCCCATGAGCTCCGTGTACTTCTCCCCCCAGGCGTTGAACGTCCAGTTCACCATCGCGAGGTTCCCGGTCCTGCGGTTGACCAGAAACGTCGGTCCGTAGTCCCGGAACCAGACGTCGGCGTAATCGGCGAGATGGAACCTGATTCCAGCCGTATCGACGCCTTCCTCCTCGAGCATCGCCTTCACCCGGACACGCATCTTCTCATCGGTGACGAGCAGGTCGACGGTCTCGGATCCAAGGAGCGCCGCGATGATCTCGACGTAGATCCCTTCCACCGCCGCAAGGTCGGGGAACGTCTCGCGATCGTGGGGCCAGGAGAGCCAGACGGCGTCGTGCGGCTCCCACTCCGCAGGCATCCGGTAGCCGGACACCGCAGGGGCCATGCCCGGCGGGAGCCTCCGGGCGAGCAGACCGTAGGTCTCCGGCCGCCGGTTCCGGAAGAATCCCCAGCCTTCCCGGACGGCCTCGTTCTCCGCGAGGTCGACCTCCACGACGAGGACCTCTTCGTCGGTCTCGCTCGCACGGGCAACGACGTTCCCGAACGCGTCGGCGACGAACGAGCTCCCGAAGAACCGGATCTCGCCCTCGTCACCCACCCGGTTGACGGCGGCGACGTGGACGCTGTTTGCGATCGCGTGTCCCCGCTGCACCGTCTCCCATGCCTCACGCCAGTCGCCCTCGGGCGGCTCTTCCCCGGCAATCCGGCCGATGGCGGTCGGGTAGAAGATGATCTCCGCACCCGCGAGCGCAACCGCCCTCGCGGCTTCCGGGAACCACTGGTCGTAGCAGATGAGCACGGCGATCCGGCCGTACCGGGTATCGTAGACGCGGTAGCGGCCTCCGGGCAGAAAATAGGTCTTCTCGTAAAAGAGCGGGTCGTAAGGGACGTGCACCTTCCGGTAGACGGGGAGCAGCCGGCCGTCGGCGTCGATCACCACGGCGGTGTTGTAGTGCTCGCCCGATTCGGTCCGCTCGTAGACCGGCACGACGATCACGACACCGTGTTCCCGGGCAAGCGCCGAGAACGCTTCGGTCGACGGTCCGGGGATCGTCTCGGCGTAACGGGAAGCGTCCGTATCCTCGTACTGCGGGAAGTAGGGGACACGGTAGAGTTCCTGCAGGCAGAGAACCCGCGCACCTTTCGCGATCGCCGTTCTCGCCATACCGAGGATGCGTTCCAGGTTGCGGTCGGGATCCTCGCTCACCGCCGCCTGGATGAGGCCGATCGTTTGCGTGCTCATCTCCATCATCTCTCCGTATCGGTAGGACGCTCCAGCGTTTTATATCAACCGCCGGGCCATACCGTTATCCCGCACCGTGCCGAAGATCTCCGGTAGCAATGGAGTTCGCGACGACTCTCCTCATCGCCGTCGGGCTTGCGATGGATGCATTTGCGGTCTCGATCAGCGGAGGCGCCGGCCTGCGGGAGGAGCGGCTCCGGTGGGCCGTCATCGCCGGAGCGCTCTTCGGCGGGTTCCAGGCGGGGATGCCGGTGCTCGGGTGGCTCGGGGGGATGGGGCTCGCCTCGTTCACCGGGACATACGGCCCCTGGATCGCCTTCCTGCTGCTTGCCCTGATCGGCGGGAAAATGATCGCCGAGGCATTGCGGGGAGACGGCGGGAACGCACCGTTTGCCGCCGGGAGCGCGGCAACCCTCCTCCTGCTTGCCGTCGCAACGAGCATCGACGCTCTCGCCGTCGGCGTCTCGTTTGCCGTGCTGGACACCCCGATCGTTTTGCCCGCACTCACGATCGGCATCGTGACCTTCGCCTTCTCCGCCGCCGGCGTGCTTCTCGGGAGTGCGTTCGGCAGGATCATCGGGCGAAAAGCCGGGATCGTCGGCGGTATAATCCTTGCGGGGATCGGTCTACGGATCCTGCTCGAGCACCTCTTCTTCTGACCCTCAGGCGGTTTCGTCCAGGATCCGCCGCATCTCGATGACGAGCTCTTTGCTCTCGGAGTCGAGCGCCACGAGCCGGAGATCCTCCGCCGACTTAACTCCGACCCCGAGTTGTGCAGCCCGGGCAATGGTATCCATTGCAAATATCCGGCCCCGCATCACCTCCGGCGTCGAGCCGTAGTGCCGGAGGAGCGCGATACCGGCGGCGTCCAGGGCGACCCGGTCGGTGCTCGCGAGGATGGCGTTCGGGGCGATACGGCTGCCCCGCTCGGGCCCCCCGGTCGAGAACCCCTCCGTCGCGTCCATGACGGCGACGTCGCAGGGAACGAACCGGTTGATCTCGGCGACCATCCTCCTCTGGTGCGGCGACGAATGCAGCTCCGCCATGTAGTTGTAGCCGTTCCCCGGGTTCCTCGCCGCCACCGCTCCTACCGTATTCTTCAGGGAGAGGGAGACCAGGCCGCCGAACCGGTGCGTCTTCAGGCAGCAGGTCTGGACCACCGCATCTGCCTCCCGGAAGAGCCGGGCGACCAGGAACCCGCGCTCCCAGTGAAGATCGTCCGGGGGGATCGCCTCCCACCCCTCCAATGGGAGCGAGTCGAGCACCGCCACCTCCGCACCCATCCGGGCCGCGACATCGGCGGCACCCCGGTTCTTCAGCACCAGGGCGGTCTCTCCCATCCCGCTCCGCTCGCCGAGCACGATCGACCGGGCACCGGCATCGCGGACCCGTGCGAGGATCGTCTCCAGCATATCGGGATGCGTCGTCGCGGGGAACGGATCGTCGCTGTTGAAGTTCGCCTTGACCGCAACGGCCTTTCCATCGAGGGAGGAAAGGCCAATCTCGCGCCAGAGCGCCTCGACGGCATGGGTGCGATCGGATGCATCGATGACGTAGACTTCGGATGCCGCTGGAGATGCCATGCGCGCAGAGTGCCACGGCAACCTATAAAAATTCTATGCCGACGGCCCGGATCGTGATAAGACGACCTATTTGCCGGCATTCTAGTTTGCAGGGGAGGGGGATCGCGGCCGGGGCGGCCGCCGGATCCCGCGGGGATGAGCACGGGGGACCGGCGGCGACGGGGGCCGACGCCGTGGGCGGGCAGATCCCCCGGCCTCATTCGACACGTATAAGAGCACCCCAAGCGCAATACGTAGTAAACCTCACGACAATCGTAGAGATCGCGCATCTCGCGTGGAATGCTTCCGGAAGGCACGAAGCCCCGCGCCCGGTGTCCCTGGAAGAGTTAGAGGTATGAGGCCAGTATAATCATGACTTCCAGAATGCATACCCCCCACACCACCTGTCCCAGCTGCCATGAAGAGGTCTACCTGGACGAACTCGTGGGCGGGCGCTGCCCCCTCTGCGGGTATTCCCTCGACGAAGACGACGGAACGTGCAGCGAATACGAGGAGACCATAGAGCGCTCCGACCTTGGGTGGATGATCTTCCAATTTTACGTCTTCAAACGGTTCTGCAGCGAGGGAGCAAACCCGCTCCAGGTCATGCAGATCCTCTCCCGGTACGAGGAGCTCACCCAGTGCAATCCCGCCGACGCGGAGAAGATGCAGTTCTCTCTGGAAGTTCCGATGAGCCGCTGGGAACGGCTGCTCCCGAAGAGATGCGAAAAGTGCGGGAGAATATTCTTCCTGGGCGGAAAATCCGTGATCTCGGGAGACCTCGCGTCCCCCGAACACGTAAAAACGTATACCTGCCCGTCCTGCTGATCAGTAGGTCCGGGCAACCAGGGCGGACGTGCCTTCGCCGCCGCAGGCGACGCACGGGCCGTCCGAGACGGCGATCAGGTCCGACCGGATGTCGGACCCGATGATGCTCGCATCCACCGCCGCCTCAATCTTTTCTGCACACTCCTGCGATCCGCACCAGTGAACGACCGCAACCCCGCTCTTCACCGCCTCGGCGGTCTCCTCGAGCGTGCTGGCCGCGGTTATCCGGTCGGCCATCGCCTGCTTCCCCGCCTGCGAGAGATCTTCCCCGAACCCTGCAAGGACGGAGGTGATCCCTTCGACGACGCCCCGGCGGTCGAGCGTGGTCTTTTTGCCCGTGCGGGTGACGGCGACGACCGTGTTCGCGTCGATATCCCGCGGCCCGATCTCGATCCGCAGCGGGATGCCGCGCATCTCCCAGTGGTAGTATTTCGCGCCCGGACGCATATCCCGCGCATCGAGTTTCACGGCGAACCCGGCGTTCCGGAGTTCCGTCTCAAGCGCCGTGGCCGCCGCAAGCACCTCGTCGCGCCGCTTCCCAACGATGATCGGCACGATGACGATCTCGACCGGTGCAACCTCCGGCGGCAGCACGAGCCCCTTATCGTCGCCGTGGATGCCGATCGTGGCCGCAATCGACCGCTCGGAGATCCCGTAGCAGGTCTGGTAGGCGTACTGCTGCTCGCCGTTCGCGTCCTCGTAGGTGATGGCGTAGGTGCGGGAGAAGTGGTCGCCGAGCATGTGCACCGTCCCTATCTGGAGCGTCTTGCCGTCGGGCATGATGGTATCGACCGCGATGGTGTAGTCGGCGCCCGGGAACTTGTCCCACTCGGGACGGCGGGATATGATCACCGGGACGCGGAGGCTGTCGTAGAACTCCCGGTAGAGGCCGAGCGCGGTCTCGACCTGCGCCGCTGCCTCCTCCCGCGTCGCGTGGACGGTGTGCGCCTCCTTAAACGACGTGATCTCCCGGAGACGGATGAGCGGGCGGGTGTGCTTCGTCTCGTAGCGGAACGTATTGACGATCTGGTAGAGTTTTAAGGGCAGATCCGTGTGCGACCGGATCCAGAGGGCGTACATCGGGTAGATGGCGGTCTCGCTCGTCGGCCGGAGAGCGAGCGGCACGTCGAGCTCGTTCCTGCCGCCGTGAGTGACCCAGTAAACCTCGTCCTCGAAGCCCTTGATGTGCTCGGCCTCCTTCATGAACTCGGTCTTCGGGATGAGGAGCGGAAACATCGTCTCAGCGTGGTCGCGGTCCATCAGGTCCCGGAGTATCCCGTATGCACGCTTCCGGATGCCGAACCCGTGGGGATACCAGACGTACAGCCCCTTGACCGGGTAGCGGACGTCCATGATCTCGGCTCGCCAGAGAATCTCATTGTACCACTCGGAAAAGTTCTCTTTCCGGGGAAGTGCTCCTGTATCTTCTTCCATCCGTCTCGTACCTCAAAAATTATTGATCTGCCTCTCTTAAGCTACCATACTTAGGATTGCCGGCGTAATAAATGCCTCTACGACCGCGGCAACCGCGAGGAGCGGGACGACCAGCCGGAGAAAGAGCCGGGCGAGAGACAGGGCTTCTGCGGCGGCATCGCCCGTGCCGTGCCATTCGGCGATGAGTTCCCGCCCGAGGAGGAGGCCGAGGCCCCCCGCGATGAGGAAGGCGGGGATCTCGAAGATGCCGTGGGGGACGAGCGCCGCCGCAATGAAGAGCATACCCTGCTGCTGCCGCACGAGTTCCGTCAACGCACCGATCAACAGTCCGTTGACCGAGAGAATCAGCATCGTGACCACGCCGAGGGAGGCTCCCCCGAGGAAGAGGAGGAGGCAGGTGGCCAGGTTGTTCAGGAAGAGTTTCCCCGCAAGGACGGGCGGGGAATCGGAGAGGAGCTGGCTCACCACCTGCTCGTTGAAGAGAGTCGCGGCCTGTGCACCTACGCCCGGGTCGCGAGCCACGGCAACAACGCCGATGCCGATCGAGACGGCGAAGAAGACGGCCGCGAAGATCGTGGCCCGGGCAAACGAGGGTTCAGACATAGAGCACCATCCGGGCGAGATCGCGTATCCCCGGCGCCATACCGACGACGATCATGGCGAGCAGGATGAGGTGCCAGAGGCCGGAGTCGCCCTCACGCCGGTACATCTCGAGGACGTAGACGGCGGGGACGAGCACCGCAACCTTCAGCAGGAACATCGAGAAGGCGGTTCCGGTCGCATCTATCAGGGCCGCACCCACGACGTGCTGCTCGACGTAGTGGACGGGATGAATGTCGATCCCGTAACTCGTGGCGCTCGCGTCCAGCATGTGGCCGAAGATGAGGAGTTTGTAAAGGATGTTCGAGGCGTAGTCCCACTTCAGCACGTAAACGAGAAACGCCCAGAGGGCGAGCGACGTAACAGAGGCAAGCACCAGGATGACGGCGAGGACGTCGAGCGCGATCGTCGCTTCAGTAAGACCGAACCAGACGAGCGCTGAAGCGGCCACGAGACAGGCGGCGACCCCGACGCTCCCGTAGAAGCGGCTGTAGCGGGCGACGAGTCCGGCGTTCTCCGCGAGTTTCCCGGCAAAGAGAGCGATCGCCGCAACCGCAAAGATCGTAAAGAAGATCAGGGGCGTGATCAGGAGAAACCGGAGATCGGAGGTGATCATCCCGGTATCCTCGACGACCCGGAGAAGCCCCCCGAGGACGACGAAGGGCAGGGTCGCAAGCACCAGCTCGTCATCGACGGCAATCCGATACCGTCGGAGTCCCCGATAGACGAGATAGACCGCTGCGATGAGGATCAGGGCGTAGGTCAACGTATCGACGAGCGTATACGCTTCGCCGTAACGGATTGGATCGATGTAGTATTTGTAGAGGAACTCCCTAATCATTGTTGATCTAAATGAGCGCAGACCGCATAAACCTACTCAGAACCAAGGTCTTCGACAAGTCGAAATGGATGCAGCTCCCCCGTGACGTCGTCATCGGCCACGATGTCATCGAGCAGATCCCGGCTGTCTGCGAAGACCTTGCCCTCGGCGACTCTGTGCTCATCGTATCGGGTGGTCAAACAAGGGACATCGCCGGGAAAAAGGTCGAGGCGCTCCTTGCCGGCTCCTACGACGTCGCGACGTTCGCCGCGAACGATGGCGATCCTCTCGAGACGATCCGGAAAGCCGAGGCGGCGGCGGCAGAGGCGGGGTTCGTCATCGGCGTCGGCGGGGGCCGGGTCATCGACACGGCGAAGATCGCCTCCTACAACACCGACCGCCACTTCATCAGCGTTCCCACCGCCGCATCGCACGACGGGATCGCCTCGTCGCGTGCCTCGGTGCCGACCGCCGAGGGGAACGTCTCGCTCGCGGCCGAACCCCCCATCGCCGTCGTGGCCGACACCGCCGTCATCGCGTCGGCACCCCACCGGCTGCTGGCGTCCGGGTGTGCGGACATCATCGCGAACTACACCGCAATCCTCGACTGGGAACTCTCCCACCGTCTCCGGGGCGAACCGCTCTCGGAGTACGCGCTGACGCTCTCCCGGATGACCGCCGAGATCCTCTTTAAGAACGCAGACCTCATCAAACCCCACTCCGAGGAGAGCGCCTGGCTGGTGACGAAAGCGCTGGTCTCTTCAGGTGTCGCGATGAGTATCGCGGGGTCGTCCCGGCCCGGGAGCGGCGGCGAGCACAAGTTCTCCCACGCTCTGGAGAAACTCGCGCCGGGGAAGGGGCTCCACGGGGAGAAGTGCGGGATCGGGGCGATCATCACGATGTACCTCCACGGTGGGGACTGGGAGGGGATCCGGGACTCGCTAAAGAAGATCGGCGCACCGACCACCCCCGCCGGGATCGGTGTCGACGACGAGACGGCCGTTGCGGCGCTGCTCGCCGCGAGGACAATCCGGCCGGAACGGTTCACCATACTGGATATGGGATTGACCGAGGAGTCGGCGCGGGATCTGGTGAAGATGCTCTACCGGGAGTGAGGAGAGATGGTGAAAGGGAAGACCAAAGTGACGCTGATCGGCGCCGCGCTCGCGAAGCCGGGGCTCGATTTCGTCTACGAAGGCAACTCATGCCCGGAGTGTGAAACCTGCAAGGTCCGCAAGACCTGCCACAACCTGCAGCCGGGCAGGAGGTACCGCGTCGCTACCGTCCGCACGAATACCCGGCACGACTGCCCGGTTCACCACGAGGCGGTGATTGCAGTCGACGTCGTGGAAGCGCCGCTCGTCGCCCTGATCGGTGCCGACATGGCGATCGCGAACTCGAAAGTCAGCTACGAGTTCTCCTGCCCGAAGATCGAGTGCCGGAGTTACCGTCTCTGCCGTCCCGACGGCATCATCGAGGGGGAGAAGTACATCGTCGAGGAGGTTCTCGGCAACGCTCCCGACGTCTGCGAGCGCGGCCGGGCGCTGAAACTCGTGGAACTCCGGCCGGTGTGAGGCCGGCGCATCGGCCTTCCCCACGGAGCAGTCTCACTATTCTTTTACGCCCGGCTCACCCCTGCGAGCCTGCGGGCGAGATCGATGATCTCCTCCCGGTCGCGGAGCGCGGCGAGCCACGACGAGGGGATCGCCTCGAACCCGTACCGCGCTCCGGCGAGCCCGCCGACGATCGCGCCGACGGTATCGGCGTCGCCCCCGAGGTTGACCGCCGCGACCACCGCTTCGCGGAAGGAGACGGCATCCATGAAGACCCTGACGGCGCAGTGGGTGCAGAGGACGGCGTCGAGCGAGGGGTCCGGCGGATACGCCCGGTAGTCCTCGAGGAACCCGCGGAGTTCCGGGTCCTCGCAGGCGGCAAGCGCCCGGCCGAAGGCTACGGGAGCCTCTTCCCCCCGGCACATCCCGCTGACCATCCGGTTGACGAACGCCGAGGCTTCGCCGGCGGCGGGATCGAAGTGCGTGACGCGGGACGCGGCGAGGCTCGCCTCCCGCACCTCCCCGGGCGGGTAGAAGATCCCGACCGGGATGCCGCGCATGACGCTCCCGTTACTCCGGCTCCCGCCCCGCGCCTCGTGCGTCATCCCTGCGGCGATGGTGGGCGCGACGCCCCCTTCGATGAGATCGAGGACGGTACGGGACGTCGGCCCGAAGAACTCCGGGCGGGCACGGTAGACCCGAACCAGACGGCGAGCGAAGTCTTCCGGGTCGAGCCCCCCGCACTCGAGAAGGGTCTGCGCCAGGGCTGACGCCTGCAGGGTGTCGTCGGTGTACTGGCCGATAGCGACGTCGTGAATCCCGCCTCCCACCATCTCCGTTACGGCCAACGGAGCCGGCGGAAGGCCTTCCAGGGGCGCGCCCAGAGCATCGCCGATTGCAAGCCCTACGAGCGCTCCGACCGCCCGCATCTTGTGCATATAAAAAGATCACCAACAAATTATATCTACCCGCGGACAGTAGTATTCTTCGAGGAAAGGTGATATCGTGCAAAAGGAAGAGCTGCTCCACTTATATATGCTGTTAGTCCACATCAGGAAATACTACGAAAGCACGACGGGGGAGGATGTCCCGACCGACCAGTACAACACTCTCCACATCTCACCCGTCCATATCCACAAGAATAAGGTCACTCACAAAAAAGCCATCCTGACGCTCGGGAGCGAGATCGTCCACCACATCCGGGCCAACCACAATCCTTACATCGAATACCACGCCGATTTTCAGTCCGAACGTATTGCAACCGAACACTAAACGATGAACGATACCGATACTCTCCGGGAGATCATCTCCCGCATCCTTTCTACCGGGCCGGTCCCTGCCGACGTACAGAAGATCAAACTCGAGGTCTGCCGTGAACACGGTGCGAACATGCCCAAAAACTCCGCGATCCTCGCCGCCGCCACACCCGATGAGCGCGAGCGGCTCCGGCCGATCCTCCAGGTGAAACCCACGCGGACCCTCTCCGGGGTGGCGCCCGTTGCGGTGATGACCTCGCCCCACCCCTGCCCCCACGGAAAATGCCTCCCCTGCCCCGGCGGGCCGGAGCACCCCTTTGCATCCCCCCAGAGTTACACGGGAGAGGAGCCCGCGGCACTCCGGGCGAGAGAGCACGCCTTCGATCCCTACGCCCAGGTGCAGGCCCGCCTCGGGCAGTTCGAGGCCCTCGGCCACCACGTCGACAAGGCGGAACTGATCGTGATGGGCGGGACGATGACCGCCCGCCCGCTCGAGTACCAGGAGTGGTTCGTCGGGGCCGCCGTGCAGGCGATGAACGACTATCCCCGGGCGGGAACTCCCCAGGAGAGACCCGATCTCGAGGCGATCTTCGCCGCGAACGAGTCGGCACGGGTCCGGTGCGTCGCCGCAACCTTCGAGACGCGGCCGGACTGGTGCCGGGAGGAGCATATCGACCGGATGCTCTCGATGGGCGTGACCAAGGTGGAACTCGGCGTCCAGCACCTGGACGACCGGATCCTCGACCACAACCGCCGGGGCCACGCGGTCGCCGACTCGGTCGCGGCGAACTGCCTCCTGCGCGACGCCGGACTGAAGGTCGGGTTCCACATGATGCCGAACCTCCCGGGAGCAAGCATGGAGGACGACCGGCGGATGTTTCGAGAACTCTTCGCCGACGAGAGGTTCCGGCCGGATTTCCTGAAGGTCTACCCGACCCTGGTGACGCCGGGCTCCGAGATCGAGGCACTCTGGGAGCGGGGGGACTACCGGCCCTACTCCGAGGAGGAACTGATCGATCTCGTCGCCTACGCGAAGTCCCTCCTCCCGGAGTACGTCCGGCTCCAGCGGATCCAGCGCGACATCCCGGCAAAACTGATCGTCGCGGGTTCAAAGCACAGCAACTTCCGGCAGCTTGCCGAGGCGCGGCTTCATTCGCAGGGGGGGCGGTGCCGGTGCATCCGGTGCCGCGAGGTGGGGAGAGCGCCCGAACCCGGAGAGGTTGCAATCTCGACCCTGGTTTACCGGGCGTGCGGCGGAGAGGAGCGGTTCATCCAGGCAGGTTCAAAAGACGCCCTCGTCGGGTTCGCCCGGCTCCGGTTCCCGCACCGGCCCTTTCGCGAGGAACTCGCGGGCGCCGCACTCCTGCGCGAGCTCCACGTCTACGGGAGCGTGGTCCCGATCAGCACCCCCGCATCCGCCGACGAGTGGCAGCACCGCAGTTTCGGTAGCGAGCTCCTCTCCGTGGCCGAAGAGGGGGCACGCGATCACGGCTACCGCCGCCTCGCGGTGATGAGCGGGGTAGGGGTGCGGCCCTACTACAGGAAACAGGGATATGAACGAGTGGGCCCATATATGATCAAGACGTTCCCATGAAACCCGCAACGCTCGAGTTTGTGAAGCAGAGGTTCGCCGAGTACTACCAGAGGCAGAATCTCACCGTTCCGTCCTCCCTCGAGCAGCGCGAATGGGGATTCATCTTCTTCGACGCCGCGGCCGAAGTCCGGATGCGGCGGCACATGGCGTTTGCCGACCCCGAGGAACTCGGCGCGTATGTCAAAAGCCTGGTCCCCGCTCACGTCTACTACTCGACGGCCTACTACCAGACGCCGTCGGCGCCGACGATGAACGAGAAGCACTGGGCCGGCGCCGACCTCATCTTCGATCTCGACGCCGACCATATCGTCCGCGGCCCCTACGCGATGATGCTTGCGCGGGTCAAGGAGGAGACCGAGAAACTGCTCGCGATGCTGACCGACGAACTCGGTTTTGCCCGCAGCCAGATCAGAATCGCCTTCTCCGGGGGGCGCGGCTACCATATCCACGTCACCGACATCGCCGTCCGCGGATGGGGCAGCCAGGAACGGCGCGAGATCGTCGATTACGTCTGCGGCATCGGGCTCGACCCGGCCGCGATGCTCGCTCCGGGTGGCGGCGAGACCGAGTCGGACCTTCGGTCTGACCGGGCGGGCGCCGAAGGTGCCCGCACCGGGTGGCGGCGACGCTACGTGGAAACGCTCCGCGCCCATCTCCTGGATCTTGCCGCTCGCGACCCGGCGGAGGCGACGGCCTACCTTGCGGGGCTCGACGGTATCGGGAAACGAACGGCCGCGGAGTTCCTCGCGGATATCGGCAGCCTCGCCGCCGGAGCCCCGGAAGATCTCCTCAAGAACCGGGTCGTCCGCGCGCTCACGGCCGCACCCGGCTTCGAGGAGAGGCTCCGGGACGCCGGGGCGCGTGCGGACGAACCGGTCACGACCGATATCAAGCGGCTGATCCGGACGCCGGGATCGCTGCACGGCGGCAGCGGCATGCGAGTCGTGCCGCTCGATATCCGGGACTTCGCGGACTTCGATCCGCTCGTGGACGCGGTGGTCTTCGGTGACCGGGACGTACGGGTCGATCTGAAGGCAAATTTCGCCACGTCCCTGCTCGGGAACACCTACTCGCTCGATGCAGGGATCCGGAACGTCCCCGAAGCGCTCGCGATCTTCCTCTGCTGCCGGGGTGTGGCGGAGATAGCCGGGGGTGCATGATGGCCGCCGATCTTTTAGAGAAACTGCGGCAGATGCTGCTTGATATGCAGCACTCGGGACGGCTCTCGCATATCGAGCCCGGCCTCTACGACGACGCCCGGGCGTACATCGAGAAGCGCAAGACGGACTACTACGATCTCAAAAACCCCCTGGAGAGCCGGATGGGGAGCCTGCTCATCGAGGAGATCGGCAGCGTCACCGAGACCGTCCAGGAGATCTTCTCGGTCCGGACGAGGCAGATCCTCGACCTTGCCTTCCAGCAGATGGAGGGGCATTACGTCGATAAGGATGAGGCCCGCAAGATGCTCCCGGAGGAGCGGGCGATGTACGAGCGGATCATCACCGCCATCGGGGAGTGCCGGGAGGCACTCGTCCACGGCGAGGCAACTCCGTTCGGCGGCGACGGTGCGGCCGTCGTAGGCAGTGCCGAGGAAGCCGACGGCATCCCGGAACCCCGCGGAACGCCTGCGGCTCCCGCTCCCCGCCCCATCCGGTCTCCCTACGCCCTCGTGCATATCCGCTCCGATGTGGAGTCGTTCATGGGGATGGACGGCAGGACCTATGTCTTAAAAATAGGGGATATCGTCACCCTGCCGGAAAACAATGCAGACGTGCTCTGCGAGCACGACATAGCCTTAAATATTAGGCTTAACAAGTAATATAGGTACTCGAATCTATTGAATAGAGGTTACTATCATGAAAATGCCGTCAAAATTCAAGACGTACTGCCCGTTCTGCAGGAACCACCAGGTTCACGAAGTCGTGAAGGTAAAGAGGGGCAAGGTGCGCCACTTCAACTGGATCGACCGCCAGAAGGCGCGCAGGAGCACGGTGGGCAACATGGGCAAATTCAACAAGGTGCCCGGCGGCGACAAGCCGACGAAGAAGATCAACGTCAGATACCGGTGCACGGTCTGCGGCAAGGCACATCTCAGGCCGGGATTCCGGATCGGTAAATTCGAGCTTACGGAGTGAGTTGGTATGGTCCGGGTAAACAGAGAGAACAGGAGCACATTCCTCCGGGTAAAGTGCCCCGACTGTGAAAATGAGCAAGTGGTCTTTGAGAGAGCGAGTACCGTCGTGGAGTGCAACGTCTGCGGACGTATCCTTGCGGAGCCCCATGGCGGGAAAGCTGATATAAAGGCTGAGATCATGGCAGTACTTGAGTGATAATTCCATGAATGAGAGAGAGTGGCCCGAGGAAGGAGAACTCGTTGTCTGCACGGTCGCGGACGTCAAGGACTTTGCGGCGTTCGTGACCCTGGACGAGTACAACGAGCGGCGAGGGCTCATACCGATATCCGAGATAGCGCGGGGCTGGATTAAGTACATCCGGGACTTCGTAAGAGAAGGACAGAAGGTCGTCTGCAAAGTCCTGAATGTGGACCCCGATCGCGGCCACATCGATCTCTCGTTAAAAGACGTAAACGAGCACCAGCGGCGCGAAAAGATTCACGAGTGGAAGAACGAGCAGAAGGCCGTGAAGTGGATCGGGTTCGCCTCCGAGGCGTCGGGAGCGGACAGGAAGATCATCGAGGAGGCAATTTTCCGCGAATACGGCCAGTTATACCCGGCCTTCGAGGATATCGTCACCACCGCCGGCGAGGCAGCGGATAAGCTGAACCTCGACGAGAAGATAAAAAAAGCGCTTATCACCGTCGCGAACGAAAACGTGAAGGTCTCGAGGGTGACGATCACCGGGCACCTCATCCTGACGTCGGCCCGGCCCGACGGCGTCAACGTGATCCGCCGGGCGCTCCGGAGTGCGCAGCCGAAGGTCGAGAACGTGGATATCGACCTGATCTACGTCGGAGCCCCGAAATACCGGATAAAAGTGACCGCACCCGATTATAAGGAAGCCGAGAAGGCAATCGAGAAGGCGGCAAGCGCCGCCGTCGGCGTGGTCGAGCGGGCCGGCGGCTCCGGCAAGTTTATCCGGAAGCAGAAGGCCGGATAGAACCATATGAGCAGCCGCATCCGCCGCTGTCCGCACGACCGGAGATATACGCTCTCCGAGATCTGCCCGGTCTGCGGCCGGCCGTGCCGGCCGGCCCATCCGGCACGTTTTTCACCCGAGGACAGGTACGGTAACTACAGGAGGGCCGCACGCGGATGGAACACGTCACAGTAACCTTTCTACGGGACGACAATATCGATGCCCCGGTCCTGATCGAGGGCCTGCCCGGCATAGGGCACGTCGGGAAACTCGTTGCCGACCACCTGAT
Source organism: Methanoculleus sediminis (assembly GCF_001017125.1). Taxonomy (GTDB): domain Archaea; phylum Halobacteriota; class Methanomicrobia; order Methanomicrobiales; family Methanoculleaceae; genus Methanoculleus; species Methanoculleus sediminis. The sequence goes on from NZ_JXOJ01000002.1 coordinate 370,473, forward strand.
CCACGAACTCGGGGCCGAGAAGGTAGGGAAGATCTCTTCGCTCCACTTCCCGCCGCAGGTGATTGTCGACGAGCAGGGCATCACCCATCTCGTCAACAACGAGATCTACCGCTACGAGAAGGACGGAACGTCGGTCCTCTTTCTGGTGGGAGATTTCCAGAGCAACTCGGCCGAAGGCCACTACATCCTCGCGGAGCGCTACCTCGATATCGCCGAAGAACTTGGCGTTAAGCGGATCTACGCGCTCGGGGGCTACGGTGTCGGTCGCCTGGTCGAGAACCCGAGGGTACTCTCGGCGGTCAACATGGAGCACCTCCGCTCCGAGGTGGAGGCGGCCGGCGGGTCGTTTGAGAACGCCGGGAGCGGCGGGATGATCGTGGGGGCCTCGGGGCTCCTGCTCGGCCTCGGCGAGGAGCGGGGCATCGAGGGAATCTGCCTGATGGGCGAGACGAGCGGCTACATCGTCGACCCGAAGAGTGCCGACGGCCTTCTTACGGTGCTCTCCCGCCTGACCGGGATCGAGGTCGACCATACCTCGCTGCAGCAGCGTGCCGAGGATATGGAGCAGATCATAGCAAAGATCCAGGAAGCCGAAGAAGCCAAGGGCCGGGAAGAACTGAGTTATATCGGATAATCTCCCCCATTTTCTCCAGCCCCGGAGAGCGGGCCGTCATGATTGCCCGTGGCGCCCTTCGGCGGCCCGTCAATCACCGACCCATCCGAACCGTTAAGAACAACGGAGATCGACAGATTATCGATATGGTCACCCTCTACCTCGCCAGGTGGGAGACCCGGTTCTGGGCCTGGCTCATCGACATCATCCTGATCGGGCTTCCCCTCTGGGCGCTCTCCGACCGGCTGCCGCCATCCTGGGAATTCACGGTATCTCCCGGACTCCTCTCGATCAGCCTCTCCTCGATCGTCCTCTTCCTCTACTGGACGCTGCTCGAGGGTTACCGCGGCCAGTCCATCGGCAAGATGGCGCTGAAGATCCGGGTCGCCGGCCGCGCCGGAGAGGATATCGGGTTCTCCGCAGCAGCAATCCAGGGTTTCGGCAAAGCGTTTCTTCTCATCCCCGACTGCCTTATCGGCTGGCTCGCTATGCCGGGTTCGAAACAGCGGCTCTTCAACCGGATCTCGGAAACCGTCGTGATAGAGACCCGCGAAACGGAGGAGCCGGAGGGCGTCACCTACGTGAAGCAGGAGGAGTGAGGGGAGCCCGCCCCCGCCTTTCACCCCTCGATGCCGAACGACCGGTCGAGCTCTGCAGCCGTGGCCTCGATATCGTCGAGAACCCGGAGCGCATCTTTGCGCAGTTCCTGCACCATCGACTGGAGGGAGTTGCCCCGGAGATGGATCTGCCGCTTGTGGCGGTACACGACACCAGCATCGACAAGGTTCCTGATGTGGTGGTTGATACGGGAACTGGAGACATCCAGGTCGCGCGAGATCCTCTCCACGGGCACGCCGTTCCCGGAGACCTGGTGCGAAAGAAGGACGACGAGAATCCGCTGGGCGACCTGATCGACGTCCCTTCCTTCTCCGATACCGAGGCTGTTGAAGAACCAGTCGAGATTCTCCTCCGCCCTTTTGCCTCTCGGCCTCTCGACCTGTCGAAAGACTATCTGCCTTGCCGCCGGTGTCATCGATTATTCATGCGTATGAGCCGATCAGGTATAAAGATATCCAATATATCGAAATCATTTCGATAATTTTGATAAGGTTTAAATATTTAGGATGCCTTACGATCTTGTTGCAAAAACTCTCTGAAGGTGATAGACTCATGGAGATTATCCCAATCGGAGAACGGGTTCTCATCAGACCCATACGAAGAGAAGAAGTTACGAAAAGCGGCATTTACATCCCCGAATCCGCACGGGAGGGCAGAAAGGAAGGATCCGTCGTTGCGGTAGGAGAGCGCGACGACGGCTCCAGTCTCCCCTTAAGCCCCGGGGACCGTGTTTTGTACGGAGGCTACACCTCGGATATGTTCGAGATCGACTCCGAGACGTACGTGTTCGTCCCATACAAGGACATCCTGGCAAAGATCAGGTAACGGAGGAAGCCCATGGTATCATCAAAACAGCTGATGTTCGACGAAGGCGCACGCAGATCGCTCCTTGCCGGCGTCAATAAGGTCGCCGACACTGTCAAGATAACGCTCGGCCCCAGAGGCAGGTACGTCGTGATCGACAGGTCGACAAGCCCCGTCGTGACGAACGACGGCGTGACGATTGCAAAAGAGATCTCGCTCCACGACAAGTTCGAGAACATCGGGGCGAAACTCGTCAAGGAGGTCGCCCAGAAGACCCAGGACAAGACCGGCGACGGGACGACAACCGCAACGCTTCTCGCCCAGGCCATCCTCGCCGAAGGTCTCAAGAACATCTCCTCCGGGGCGAACCCGAACGAAGTCAGGCGGGGCGTCGACGCCGCGGTTGCGGCCGCCGTGGAGTACATCCAATCAACGAGCGTCCCGATCAGGGAGCGGGACAGGATCCTGCAGGTCGCCGCCATCTCGGCCAACAACGACGAAGAGATCGGTGAACTCATCGCCGACGCGATGGACAGGGTCGGCTACGGCGGGCTCATCACGGTCGAGGACGCAAAGAGCCTCGATACCAGCCTTGAGGTGGTCAAGGGGATGCAGTTCGACCGGGGCTACATCTCGCCCTACATGATCACGGACACCGAGAAGATGGTCTGCGAGCACGAAGACCCCTACATCCTGATCACCGACCGGAGGATCACCTCGCTCAAACAGATAGTTCCTATCCTTGAAGCGGCCGCACAGGAGGCGAGACCGCTCCTGATCATTGCCGAGGACGTCGAGGGCGAGGCGCAGGCAGCCCTCATCCTGAACATCATACGCGGCTCACTTAAGGTCTGTGCGGTCAAGGCACCCGGGTTCGGCGACGAACGCAAGGCAATCCTCGAGGACATCGCGATCCTCACGGGCGCGACGGTGATCTCGGAAGACCGGGGGATGAAACTGGAGAATGTCTCCAGGCAGGTCTTCGGCTCGGCCCGCACCGTCAAGGTCGACGGAGAGAGCACCCTGATCGTCGGAGGAAAAGGCGACCGCAAGGCCCTTGAAGAGCGGATGCACCTGATCGAGTCCCAGATCAACATAGCGGACTCCGAGTGGAAGAAGGACGAACTCAGAAAGAGGCTTGGAAACCTCGGAGGCGGCGTCGCCGTCATCAAGGTCGGCGCGGCGACCGAGACGGAGTTAAAAGAGAAGAAGATGCGGATCGACGACGCCCTGAACGCCACCAAGGCGGCGGTCGAGGAAGGCGTGGTTTCCGGGGGCGGGGTCACCCTGTTTAGGGCGATCGAAACCCTGGATAAACTGCAGTTCGATGACGACCGGAAGGTGGGTGTCGCCATAGTCCGGCGGGCGCTGGAGGAGCCCATCCGTCAGATTGCAAAGAACGCCGGTGTCGAAGGCGCCGAGGTCGTCGCCACCGTAAAGAGGAGCGACGAGCCAGGGTTCGGCTACAACGCAAAGACCGGCACCTACGTGAACCTGATGGAGCACGGCGTCATCGATCCCGCAAAGGTGGTGCGGCTCGGGCTCCAGAACGCGGCGTCCATCGCAGGCATGATCCTCTCAACGGAGGTCGTCATCACCGACTTCGACGACGAGAAAGACACGAAGACTGCAGCCATCATCATCTGAGGGCGATCCGTTTCCCCCTTCTCCTCCACTCATCCGGGCTCGATGCAGCAACCGCGTCGAGCCCACCCATAAGGAACAATACGGTTTAACCGGTCACCGGGAGCCCGGCTGCCTTCCAGGCATTGATGCCGCCCTCGATCTCGTAGACCTCGCAAAATCCGGCCTCCCGCATCAACTCCCGGACGCCGGCGCTCCGCCCGGCCCGCTGGCAGTATATGAGGTAGGCCGCCTCCGCGTCGAGACTGTTGAGCTGCTCTGAAAATTCCGCCGAGTCGATGTTGATTGCACCCGGGATATGCCCGGCGGCGAACTCGTCCGGTCTCCGGACATCGATGATGACAAAACCCGGATCTCCTCCCCTCTCTTCGATCAGGGCGGATGCTTCGGACGGCGTGATCGTCCGGACGACCTGGTCGTCGGGCGCCGGGCTGCCTTCGAGACATCCACCGGCGAGCACAAGCGCGACGACGGACAGGAACGCGAGCAGGGGATGGAGATGAACGGCCATGCATCCATGTCACGGCCGCAACGATAAAGCGGTTTCGATCGCACCCGCCGCTCGTCCACCGGTGCAAAAGCCGGGACGATCAGGTGGGGTTGTCGAATTCGAGCGGCGTGTCGTCGAGGGCCATCACCGCACGGAAGGTCTCCGGCGCATCCAGGGCAACGACCTCGCCGCGGTCCACCACCGCAACCCGGGTGCAGATTGCTTCCGCTTCCTCAACATCGTGCGTCGTAAAGATGATCGTTGCCTTCCGCTCACGGTTCAGCCGCCTGAGCAGGTCCCAGATCTCCCGGCGCCCGGCTTCGTCCAGGCCGGCCGTCGGTTCGGCAAGAAAGAGGGCCGACGGGTGCGTGAGGTATGCCCGGGCGATCTCCAACTGCTGCACCATGACGGGAGAGTAGGTCTCGACACGGGCATCGGCACTTCCGGCGATGTCAAAGAGGTCTACGACCTCGGGGATCCTTCTCTTCCGGATATCGTCGCCCAGGCCGTGCAGCCGGGCGTGGAAGTCCAGGTTCTCCCTGCCGGTCAGCGCAGGGTCGAGCACCGACTCCCGGAGAACGATGCCCATGCTTCTGCGCACGTCCCCGAGGTTGCCGAGAACCGCGAGCGGTGAATGCTCGGCAAATCCGGGAACCGGAAAGAGCATCGTCATGAGGATGGCAAGCAGGGTCCGCCGGTCCTGACCGCAGGGGCAGAGAACCCCAAAGATCTCTCCGCTCTTCACATCGAACGGTATCGGGCCCCTCGCCTGGAGCCGCTCCAGATGTCGGATCAGATCTTCAACGGTAAAGGCGGTCATACTCCTCTGCGCAGATGCAACCGGTCGGCGAGAACGGAGTTGTTCCCGGCCGCTCGCCATCCCCGAAGCGTGCACCGGATTCGCGGAAACCTCCATGAGCGACGGCTCCCGGGGGTTGTTTTCCGGTGTCCGTTATCCGATTCGAGGAAGAAATTATTGGATTAACACTATTTTTGATTACCCATATATGAAGATATCTATTTACAAAGGGATATAAAATGCGCAATTAGAGATTTCTGTTTTCTATTGTTACCCCCTTTTACGTTATCATCGGTGATATTCATCCTTCATCAGACGGGGGATACGGGCCAGGTTGGGCGGCGCCGACCCGCCCGAAAGACCGTCAGGTCGAAGCCGTACGGGGACCGCCCCCCGAAGCACTCCCGATACCTCGCCGGGGACGACCCGTGACTATTTATGGCATGAACCCCCCGGTATATCCGGCCTATGGAGACCGAGCTGTCCACGATCGCGATTCTACCGGTTCCCTTCAGCCCGGATCAGATCCTCGTTGCGTTCGCGGTTCTCATACCGGCCCTGGTTATATTCAACCTGCTCCTCATCAGCGAGGGGGTCTTCGAATCGATCGGGCTCCGGTTCTATCAGGCGGTGCTGGTGACCGTTGGGGCGCTGCTCGGGAGCCTGATCGACATCCCGCTTCTCCCGATAGGGGAGGACGTCATCGCGGTCAACGTGGGCGGGGCCGTCATCCCCTTCTTCGTAACGCTCGAGATGATCGGGCGGGGCCGGGTCTCGCGGTTGAAGTCCCTCGCCGCCATCGTTATGGTATCGCTCGTCGCCTACGCCTTTGCAACGCCCGTCCCCGGCCTCGGGATCACGATGCCGTTCTACGTCGCGCCCCTCGCGGGTGCCGTAGCGGGGCTCCTTCTCGCCCGCGGCTGCCGTGCCGCCCCCGGGCTCGCCTACGCCGGCGGGACCATGGGCACCCTGCTCGGCGCCGACATCCTCAACCTCGCGAATCCCGAGGTGTTTTCAGCGCTCGTCGGAGGCGGGTCGACCGTCCTCTCCATCGGGGGTGCGGGGATCTTCGACGGCATCTTCGTCACCGGTGTCCTCTCCGTCCTGCTCGCGGTGTATGCGGGGAGGAGTCTTCGGGAGAAGGGGGGCGTCTGCCCGCAGGAGGGAGGGGAGTGAGGGGCACGGGGGATACTCGTAATGCACTTCCTTTCGGAAACCCCCACTCCACCCGCGCCTTCGGCGCTCCTCATTCGCACCTGCGGTGCTCAAACTCCTGCTGTTCCAGCAGTCGTTCCCCGCCCCGGAGGCAGGGGCAGTCATGGCGATATGCGACGTTCTGATAGGAACGGAGCACGAGCACCGCCAGGTGCGTAGCCGGTGGAAAGCCGTATCCGGGGAAGCAAGTCAGGGAACCGCCCTTCTTCAGCATGTTCCCATGCAGTGGACCGTGGGGACATCGCCATCGGGGGTGGGGCCGACGGGGAGTGCGATGTTCCGATAGGAACGGAGCTCGAGCACCCGAAGGGTGCGGAGTGCGAGCGAAGCGAGCTTGAGCACCGATAGGTGCGAGGGGGAGCATCCCCCCTCCCCTGTCTCTATCGTGCAAAACTCCTCCTGAAACCCCCGCCCGCGCTGAAAGGAAGCAATCATCACACTATCCTCTGGGCAGCCGTGTACGCCTCTTCTCCAGAATCCCCCCATGCTTCCGGCACAAGACCACCACCAGCGGACACTACGTGTTCTGTAAACAGCGGAAGAGATTGCAGGAGACGCTTACGAAAAAGTTGGTAGAGGAAACTACGCATCAAACTGCCGCAGCCACATCTCCGCGCAGGCTATCCGCCAGAACTCGGTAGAATAAGGACTTTTTCCATCGAGGAACTCCCGGTAGTTCCGGAGCACCGACTCCGCGTCCCAGTAGGGCCGCTCTGCGAATTCGGGCGCCGAGAAGAGTTCGAGGATACGCGGTGCAAGTTCGCCCTTCATCCAGACCTCTTCGGGGGTGACGAAACCCATCTTGTCCGTCCTGCACCGGACGGCATCCGGGACCAGACCCCGGATTGCCCGCCGGAGGACATACTTCGTGACGCCGCCGCGGATCTTCTGGTCGAGCGGGAGGGATGCGAGGTACTCCACGAGCCGGTAGTCGAGGAACGGAACCCGGGCCTCGATCGAGAAGGCCATCGAGTTCCTGTCCTCCCAGTGCAACAGGAGGGGGAGGTTCGAGGCCGTGATCTCCCGTTTCAGCACCTCGTCAAGCGATCCCGCATACCGGAGGACCTCCGGCGGAGAACCCCGGAGAAGTTCCCGCCGCTCCGACCGGACCCGGGATTGAGCAGCCGCCCACGAGAAGAACGACCGGTGCAGCCTTGCACTCGCGGCTCCCTCCCGGAGAGCGGCGAGGATCTCCCGCCGCCGCAGGAGCCCGCGGATGTAGGGCGCCTGGTAGGCGATGTAGCCGGCGAGCTGCTCGTCGGCGCCCTGCCCGTCGAGGACCACCTTCACCTCGTCCTGTGCGAGGCGCATCACGCAGTACTGGGCATATATCGAGAGGGACGCGAACGGCTCGTCCTGCATGTAGAGCAGCCTCTCGATATCCTCCCAGAGCCCGTCCGTGCCCGGCGTCGTCCGGCGGTTCGCGACACCCGTCGCTGCGACCACCGTATCGATATACCGGCTCTCGTCGAATCTCGGATCGTCGAAACAGACCGAGAACGTCTTCTGCCGCTCACCGACGCTCTCCGGGCTCTCCTCCCGCAGGAGAACGTTGATCAGGGCGGCGACCGTCGAGGAGTCGATGCCGCCCGAGAGGCAGGTTCCGACCGGGACGTCGCTCCGGAGCCGGAGCCGGACGGCATCGGTCAGGAGGTCTCTCGCCCTCCTTGCGGCGGTTCCGTCGTCAGTGCCGGCCTCTCGCGAGGCGGGGTTCATCGCAAAATCCCAGTAGCGTTCCGGCTCCCCGACGTCCTCCTCCGAGACGACGACCGCGTGAGCCGGCGGGACCTGGAAGACGCCGTCGTACATCGTCTCGGCGGTGTGGTCCGCGACCCCCCAGGCAAGGAAGGTCAGGAGCATCCGGTCGTTTGGTCGCCGGCCGACCAGCGGATGCACCCGGAGCGCCTTGATCTCCGAGGCGAAGAGGAACGACCCCCCGGCCACGGCGTAATAGAACGGCTTGACGCCCAGGCGGTCGCGGGCGCAGAAGAGTTCTCGCCGGCGCCCGTCCCAGAGGGCAAACGCCCACATGCCGTTGAACCGGGCGAGGCAGTCCCTCCCCCACTCCTCGTAGGCGTGCAGGATCACCTCCGTATCCGTTGCGGAAGCGAAACGGTGTCCGAGGGCGGCAAGTTCCTCACGGAGTTCGCGGTAGTTGTAGATCTCGCCGTTGAAGACGACCTGAAGCGACCCGTCCTCGTTTCCCATCGGCTGGCGGCCTTCGTCGGAGAGGTCGATGATCGCGAGGCGGCGGTGGGCGAGGCCGACCGGCCCGGAGAAGAAACTCCCCTCGCCGTCGGGCCCGCGATGAGCCAGGCGCTGTGCCATCGCCCCGACGAGGGCCGCGTCCGCCTCCTCCCCGTTCAGGGCAAACTGCCCGGCAATACCGCACATACTCCGGAGACCAGAAACAGGTTATTTGTCCGAACAGGTCTTATCCAGGCCCGTTCCGTTGATGTCGCAGGAGGGACAGGGGGCCGAGCCGTTCACCACCCGGTACGCATCCGCGAGCACGGCGGAGTTCGCGAGCATCCCCGCGATCAGGATCACCTCGAGGATCTCGGCCCGGGTTGCGCCCTTCGCCATCGCAGACTGCATGTGGTACTCCACGCAGTGACTGCACTTGAGCGCGGCGCCCACCGCGAGGCTGATGAGCTCGATCGTCTTCGGCTCGAGCTGGCTGGTCTCGACGACGGCACCCTTGTAGAGGAGGTGCGAGATGAGGATCTCGGGGCGTTCCGCCATCCGCTCAAAGATCAGCGGAACCCTGCCGTACTCGCTCTCGATCTCCCGGAGGAGATCCTCCGCGAAGACGTCCGACCCCCGTTCCACGATCCTCGTGAGTACCTTCTCGAAGTCCATCGCAACTACACCAGTATCCTCGTTTCCGAGAAAGGTTTAATCCGGATCAATATGTAGTTGCGCATCCGTGACGGCGTGACGTCGGCGATATCACCGACCGTCACCCCTTCGGCGACCTCAAGCGACCGCACGTCATCGGCGTACGAATCGTAGGGGAGTTTCACCCGGAGCCCCTCCATCTGGGCGGTCACCGGCGTCGGGTGCGTCAGCAGGCTGACCTCGTGGATCTGCTCTTCGATGATCGCCATCAGGCGGGGCGGAAAGACGGAGAGCGGGTCTTTCGCGAGAGCATCCCGTCGCGCATCCAGGACGCGGGAGACCTCGTCCACCAGTTCGTCGAGTTTTCCGAGTTCCTCGGGGCGCTTGAACCGGTGCATGATCCTGCCGACTCCCCCCACGTATCCTTCGGCGGGCGGGTCGATCGCCCGTATCAGGGTCTCGCGGTCGGGCGCGCCGGTCACCACGATCGGCACACGGATCTCCCGGCGAATCGCCGGAAACTTCTGCCGGATGCACTCCTCGAAGTTGCCGAGCACGTAGACGGCGAGATCGTGCTCGTTGATGACGTCACGCTCCTCGTCGTTCAAGTTTGCAATCCGTTTCCCGAATCCTCTCGCAAGCCCGACCATATTGGTCTTCGCGCCCGACCGCCTGAGGTACTCGGCGATATCGCAGGAGATGTGGGGAAGATGATGGATCTCGAGACTCGGGCTCACGACGGCGATCTCCGTCCCGACGAGGGGCGCCTCGATCACCTCGCCGGCGAGCGGTTTTGCGATCCGGCGTATCATCTCGATATCGTCACGCGGCACGAACGACTGGAGCACGACATCCTGGGCCATGACGTGCTTCTGGACGATGTAGCCCCCGAGGTCGTCGATCAGATCCATGATCTCGTCGTGCCGGTAGACGCCTCCCTTGTAGGTCACCGGCACCAGTGTCGTCACAGCGTCACCCCCATCTTCTCAAAGAGCGGCACGACCGCCGTCTCCACGATATCGGTCGGCAGGGTATCCTCGCTCGCCACGTAGTAAAACTTCCCATCCCGGATGTACTGGCGGCGGACCTTGAACCCCTCGGGGGCGATGTACTGGAGCGCGTAGATGATGTCCTTATAAAGGGTCTCGCTCGGATCGGCTACCACCAGCTGGTCGAGATCGTCCTCCCCGGCCACTCCCGCCGGGAGGACGACGGTGAACCGGTCGGGCTGATCGACGTTCTCCTTGCCGTAGATCGTCCAGAGTTTCTGGAGAAGCGGCGCAAGGTAGGTTTCGTCGCCGATATCGAGGACGATCTCGTTCTCGCCGCGGTTGACGTTGGCAAAGTCGGCGATGCGGATCGCGCGCGGCATATGGCGCAGGAGCCCGGCGGCGACGAAGATCGGCACCTTCGGGTCGACGTAAATGTGCAGCCGGTCGACCACCTTGATGAGATCGAGGTCCTGGAGGACGTCGGCTGCGACCCGCTCGTAGGCCACTCTCCCGACCTCGTCCGGGGACTCGACCACGAAGTAGTTCAACGGGGGCATCTACTCTCCCTTGATGAATCCGGACGCGAGCAGGGCGGACCCGACCGCGCCGATGTACTGCGAATGGGGCGGGACGACGATCTCGGTCTGCAGGAGCTGGCCCATCGCGTAGACCAGACCCTCGATCAGCGAGGTGCCGCCGACCATGATCACCGGCTCCTTGATGTCGATCTCCTGCAGCTGCTGCTCAAAGACCTGTTCCGCAACGCTGTGACAGGCCGCGGCCGCGACGTCCTCGCGCGAGGACCCGGCGGCGAGCGCGTTCACCAGGCTCTGCGTCCCGAAGACGATGCAGTAACTGTTCATCGGGACGTTCGCGCCCATGCCCTTCATGGCGAGGGGGCCGAGCTCGGTGATGTCCACGCCGAGCCGCTTTGCGGTCATCTCCAGGAACCGGCCGCTCGCCCCGGCGCAGATCCCGCCCATCGTGAAGGTTCCGGGGATGCCGTCGATGACGCTGATCGCTTTGTTGTCCATCCCGCCGATATCGATGACGGTCGCGGAGCCCCGCTGGTGGTCGGCGAGGTAGACGGCGCCCTTGGAGTTCACCGTCAGTTCTTCCTGGATGAGATCCGCCCCGAGATGCTTGCCGATCAGGAACCTGCCGTATCCGGTGGTGCCGATCGCCTGGATATCCTCGCGCGAGAGTCCGGCCATCTCGAGCGCGTCCGCGACGGCGCTCTCGGCGCTCTTGATCACCTCGGTCGTCGGGTGCCACCCGGTGCCGACGATCTCGTTCTCCTTCATCACGACGGCCTTCGTCGTGCTCGATCCCGAGTCGACGCCCATCGTGATCCCGGTCTGCTCCTCACGGGCAAGGAGCGCTCTCCGGCGGGCGATGGTGGTCAGGGCCTCCATCCGGGTGAGGAGGGTTCCCGCGGTCGTCCGCTCGGTGAAGGAGTAACTCACCACCGGCAGCCGGGAGTTCTCGTGGATGTAGCGCCGGAGTTCGTTCCGGACGATCGCCGCCTCGGCGCACCTGAAGCAGGTGCCGATGAAGACCCCGTCGGCATCCACCTTCCCCTCCACGAGGGCCATCGCCCGGGCGATCATCAGTTTCAGGTCGGCGCTCCGGACGTCGAGGCCGAACGCGTCGACCCCCCGCTCGACATCGGCGAGCGCGATGTCGGGGAAGAAGACTTCCGCATCCACGGACCCGGCGGCCTCGTAGATCTCTTTCTGGACGCCGCTGTATTCCGGCCCGCAGGAGAGCTGGGCGATCCGCACCTTCCGGCTCATGCTTCGCCCTCCTCCTTTGGAAGACCGTCGAGGAACTTCCTGACGGCGGCGACGAACTGTATCCCCTCCTCTTCGTCAGAAGGATACTTCAGTTCCAGGATAGGTATGCCGCTCTGGCGGAGAGTGAAGAGGATCAACTCGTCGGTGCGGGCGCAGCCCATACACCCGAACGCAAGGTCGGCGTCCGTGACGATGATCGCCGCCTCGGCCTCCTCGATGAGGGGGCCGTAGATCGCCATCCGCCCCCGAACACCGGACGGCACCTCGACGGCCGCGTACTTCAGGCCGCGTTTGGGCTCTTCGGGAGTGATCTGCAGGGGCGGGGAGTCTACCCCGGCGGTCTGTATCCTCTCCCGGATACCGAGGGCTGCACCGAGCGGCTTATGGCCGAACCGGGCCACCAGGTCGGAGAGGATGAGGCTCGTTGCAGGGTAGATAAACACCTTTGCCATTGTATTCAGGACTCCTCTGTCTCTATCAGTTCTTGCAGTCGCTTGATATCGAGTTTCGGTTTCGTTTCGAGTGCGGGCGGTGCCGGTTCCGCCTTGTCTCCTTCACGCCGGTCGAGCTCCTCGAGCCCGCGGGTGATGTAGCGCAGGATACGGAACTCCCGTTCGTGGCCGAGGTAGCCCGGCCTCGCTCCGCCGAGATTCGCCCGGCAGCGTCTCGGGTCACCGGGAGGAAAACCCCGGTCCTTGACGAAGATGTGGGTCGGGTCGAACGCGCGGATCACTTCGATGAGGCGGTCAACGGGCTCCGGTTCGCCCGTCACCTGCAGCCCGAAGCACGTCTCCTTGATGAGGACGCCCTCGGAGGCCTCGTAGGCCCTGAGCGCGAGCTCCCCGGGGGTCATGGACGGGGACTCGACGAAGACGTATTTGGTCACCGTGCCCACGTACTCGGGAATATATTCGGCCATCACTTCACCTCCTTTACGTATACCGTGGCTCCTTCGCGCATCCCGGCAAGGTTGCCCGCATCGAGCACCTTCCCGATGACGTTCGTGCCCGTGAGCGGCTCGGACGTCGGGCCGAACTCGGCGTTCGGTGTCGTACGGAGCCCGACCATGCCCGCACCGCGCCGGGAGTCGTTCGTCATCGCAAGGGTGTAGGCCGGCACCTCGCCCCCGGGAGTGTTCTCCGGGATGATCCCGACGCCTTTGCCGATCTTCGGCTTGAAGAGGAAGACGTCCTCGAAGATGAAGACGAGCGGCATCTTCCCGACGCTGTGGTGCTTGAGCCCGGTCACTTCGCGGAATATCGTGACCGACCGGGGCGCGGCCGCCTCGTCGAGGGTGATGCTGACGACGTGGTCGGCAGGCACCGTCTCGACCCGGGCCTCGCCGCCGGCCAGCACTTCGAGCGTCGTTGCCGGGATCTGGCTTACCACGACGCGATCGCCCTCGGCCGCGTCGGCGGTGAGGGCGACCCCACGCCGGGCGGCGACCGCTTCCGCATCGGCGAGCGAAAGACCGACGAGATCGAACTGCTCCGGTTCCGCACGGATGGCGAGGAGGTCGCCCTCACCGGCAAACCTGACGAGTTCGATGCCGTGGACGACCCGTCCTACGACGGTGTGCGCCGGGCTCGCCGAGACGCCCTGGGTGTAGATGTAGATTCCCCCGGAGGATTTTCCGGAGGTCCTGACCGTGACGGTGCCCTCAAGCCTCGGACCGGAGAACTCCGCCGGAACCCGTGTCGGAACCAGGTGCGTGTCGGCGACATAGGTGCTGCTCGAGCGGTCCACCCTGAATCTGCCGCCCTGCACGGAGAGAAGGAAGTGCTCGACGCTCCGGGCGGTTCCGGTATCGATCCCGTCTTCCCCGAAGCCCTGCACTTCCGCTTCCACGTAGGAGACGACCTGCATCCCGTCTTCGAGCGGGAAGTCGGAGTCGCGGGTGACGACGACGTTCGAGCGGTCGACACGCCGGAATACCCGCTCGACCCCGGTGATTTGATCGCCGTCGGCGAGCCGGTCGAGCAGTCCGCGGCCGGTGACGATTTTGCCGATGACGCCGCCGTCGGCCGGGGCGCCGTAGTCGGCGGTATGCCCCATGCGTGCGAAGATCAGGTAGGACCTGGAGGGATCATAGCCCCCGCACCCGAGGATCACGTCGCCGCGCTCGTACCGGCCCGGATGGCGTGCCGGGCGGACGTCGGACTCGAACGGCCCGAAGGCGACTGCGTAACGATCCTGCCAGTGCAGGCGGAGCTGTTCTGCAACCTCCGGTCGAAGGAGACGGGAAACCGCCGCGGTCTTCGCCACCTCGACGACCAGGTCACCCGCCGGAGCGGCGAACCGGACCTCCTGCGACTCGGCTTCATCTTCAACGAGCGCCGGGCGGATGACGGCGACACTGAACCGCTCATCCCATGCGGGGAGGAGATCCCCGAGCCGGGAACCTTCCGGAACCAAAACGCGTTTGCCGTCCAGGTGGATCTCCATTACGTGCACCTCAGGGGGCTCCGCCGGCCCCCATCACCGTTCGTTCGTCCTCGGTGAGATGAGCGAGCACCTCCTCCGTCGGTCCCATCTGGATGATCTTGCCTCCCCGCATGAGGGCGACACGGTCACAGATATCTCTCACAAATTCCATATCGTGCGAAACCACGATAAATGTCTCGTCCATCTCTTCGCGGGCGTGGAGGATCGAGTGCTTCACATCGATCTTCGTGATCGGGTCCATGGTGCCGGTCGGTTCGTCGAGAACAACGAGCAGCGGCTCGCGGATGAGCACCTGGGCGAGCGCCACCCGGTGCTTCTCGCCTTCGGAGAGCTGGCCCGGATAGCGGTCCAGGATCTCCTTGCTCTTCTCGGGCGTGAACCCGGCCATCCCGAGCGTGATGATCGCCTTCCTCATCGCGAGTTCCTTGGGGAACTCGAGACCGATGGCGTCGGTGAGGTTGTCGAGCACCGTCCGGTGCGGGTAGAGATCGTACTCCTGGTGGAGAAGCCCGATGTAGCCCTTCGCCCGACCGCGGTTCTCGATGCCGGGTTTCGTCATGTCGATCCAGTCGTCGCCGATCCGGATGTTCATCTCGCCGCTGGTGGGCTCGAGGATCCCGGATATGATCCGGGAGAGGGTCGTCTTGCCCGCCCCACTCTTGCCGATGATCCCGAAGATCTCTTTCTCGCCGACCTCGAACGAGACGGTGTTGACTGCCCGGACGACGCCCCGGTCGACCGAGAGGTAGCGCTTCACCACGTCACGGGCGACCAGGATCTTCTCGCCGACCGCCCCGGCCTCGTGCTGCTCGACGTCGCTGTAGTTCTCCATGAACCGGCCGATGACTTCCTCGGGGGCGCCGATCCCTTTGATCTCACCGTTTTCCAGGAGGATTGCCCGATCGGCCACGTCCTTGATGACGTTTGAGAAGTGGGACGTGACGACCATTCCCATGTCGTTCGCCTGGGCGCTCTCGATGAGCATCCGGTGGACGAGCGTGGCGGTCTCCGGATCGAGCGTCCCGGTCGGTTCGTCCGCATAGAGCATGAACGGGTTCTTCGCAAGCTGCCGGGCGAGCACCACCCGCTGCTTCTCGCCGCCGGACAGGTCGCGGGCGATGTGCATCATCCGGTGGGAGAGCCTGACCTGGTCGATGAGGTCGGCGGCCCTGCTGACGGCCTTCTCGCTCGGGTAGCCGACATCGTCGAGCGCACGCAGGACGTTCTCGATCACCCGGTCGTCACCGTAGAGTGCGAACGTCCGCTGGAACATGATGGCGGTTCTCCGCATGATCCGCCGTTTCATCGTCGCGTTTTCCTCGGCCCAGAGATCGATATCCGCCGGTTCGAGCCTGCCCCCGCAGACAGGACACGGCTTTTCCGCTTCGCTCGGGACACCGATGTACTCGCATTTGCCGCAGGTGACGACGTGATAGATGACTGCACCCCGTGTCGGAGGCTGGTCGACACCACGCATAAGGTGCATGAGAACGGTCTTGCCGGCGCCGCTTCTGCCGATAATGCCGACGGTCTCTCCCTCCGCCACCTCGAAATTGATATTTTTAAGCACGGTAGTCCCGTTGAACTCCATGCAGAGATCCTTCACCGTAATAAGTGGGGTCATCTTGAGATCCTCGTTAAACTAATCTTCTTCTGGTATCATATTAGGGTTTATATTGTTGCACTTTTCCCGGTCGCCGCGGTATCCGTGAGGAGTTCTGCCACGATACCGGGCACCTCGCTGACGTTGTGGATCACCCGATCCACGCTCGCATAAAGGACGGGCGGTTTCCGATCCGACTGCTGTTCGGTGAGCACCGCGAGGTCCGCCTTCCGGAAGGCGTTCAGGTCGTTGATGGCATCTCCAACCATAACAACGTTATCGTACTGCTCTTTGAGATCCTCCACGATCCGTGCTTTCATCGAGGGGGTTGCGACACCGTAGACCCTTTCCCGCGGGATTCCGAGATAATCGCCCATCCGTTCGAGTTTTGCGACGCGATCGCCGGATGCTATGTATGCGGGAACACCCATCCGGTGCAGTTCGCTGATGGCCTCTTTTGCACCCTCAAACGGCCTCCCGCCGGTCGTCACCGTGAACTCGATGCCGGGGATCTCCATGTTCAGGATCACGCCGCTGTTCATGGTGACGATCGACTCTTTCTTGCAGCAGCTCCAGACCTGCCGGATACATGCCTGCAGGTCGCCGATGCGGGCATGTTCGTCGTTGTAGAGGAGGTTCCCGACCTCTTCGGCGGGGATGACCCGGCGGGAACAGGCCACGCCGAACCCGATCGACTGCTCCAGGAAGAACTCGGAGAGGCACTGATCCTCCGGCGCCTCCATGACGTCCCGGGAATGGAGGTGGAGAACGACGAGCACCCGGGCGTCCGAACCGAAGGTGATGGTCGTGGTCTCGACCTCGGTCAGCATCTCGTCGTGGAGGATGTCGCGTGCTACCCGGTAAGTCCGCAGAAGTGTGCCTGCACTATCAAAAACAACGGCTACCGACATATTCTCACGTCAATAAGTCTATGTAGTCTCTTGTCCTCTCTTCAATGAGGACGTATGGTATTGAGTGAGACGGCAGCAAGCATAAAGAGTATGGAGATCCGGGGCGCCGGCAGGATCGCCCGGGCGGCGGTGGAAGCACTGGCCGATTATGCCGCAAATCTCGACGCATCGGACCCCGATACATTCAAGCAGGAGATGAGGAAGGCGGCCGATATCCTCACCGAAACCCGGCCGACCGCCGTCTCGCTTCCGAACGCTGTGCGCTCCGTGATGCGGGCTCTGGACTCGTTCGATTCGGTGGAAGCCGCACGGGACGCGGTTCTTGCCCGGGCTGCGGAGTTCGTCGAGCACTCGGAGCACGCGGTCGAACGGATAGCGGCAATCGGGGCACGCCACATCTCCGACGGCGACGTCCTCCTGACCCACTGCAACTCCGAGGCGGCGCTCGGGTGCATCCTGGAGGCCCACCGGCAGGGGAAGGATATCGAGGTCTACGCGACGGAAGTCCGGCCCCGCGGCCAGGGGCTCATCACCATCAGGACGTTGAACGACGCCGGGATCCGCACAAACTATATCGTCGACTCGGCGGTCCGCTACTTCATCAACGACGTCGACCTGGTCGTCGTCGGCGCCGACGCAATAGCGGTGAACGGCGCGGTGGTGAACAAGATCGGGACCGCCCAGATTGCGCACGCCGCACACGAGGCGCGGACGAACGTCATCGTGGCGGCCGAGACCTACAAGTTCGCCCCGAGGACGATCCTCGGTGAACTGATCGAGATCGAGGAGCGGGATACGGCCGAGGTGCTCCCCCGGGAGGTGGCGGAGAAACTACCCTTCGTCCGGGTCAGGAACCCAACCTTCGACGTGACGCCCGCGGAGTACGTCGACCTGATCGTCACCGAGCAGGGGGCGATCCCGCCGGGGCTGGCGTTCACGGTGATCCGGGACTACCTGGGGTGGAAGATCGAGGAGTTGCGGTAGGGCCCGGATCGCCTACCGGGGGGGAGTCGGCACGATTTTCGGCACCCGTTCCGTTCCAGGGAAGGAGGGGCACCGTGCCGTCTGCCGTCCCCTCGCAACCCCCGGAAGGCACCAGTGCCTCGCCGGTGAGCGTGTAGCACACTGTCTGGCCATCGCGATTCGCTTCAACGAGCCCATCTGCGGCGAGCCGTCGCAGGTGCCAGGCAGCCGTGGAGCGCGAGATGCCGACAATATCGGCAATCTCCGACTGCGTGATGCCGGATTTTTCAAGGAGAAGGGCAAAAATCTGCCGACGCGTGCCGTTCTGGAGGTGCAGGCATACGACCTTCTCGGCCGTATCATAGTCGCCGTTCCGAAAACAGCCCACCCTGCCGTCTCGATACAGGGCACTGACCAGACCGGCCTCCCGGAGACGAGAGAGGTGGTAACGGGTGGTTCCCCTGTTGATCCCGGTGATACGGGCGATCTCCGCGGGCGCGATCCCCGGGTGATCCCGGATGCAGGCGTAGATCCGGGACCGTTTCTTGTTGTCCAGGGGGCAGCGTGAGGTCCGGTAGCCGAGGTACGCCGTGACGCCGGTAGAATAGACGAATTCGAAGGGCATCGCGAGGAGCGGGCAGTGGAGGAGAAGGAGAATGGTGAGCAACTCCATCGGCGGGTAGGACCAGAGCGGCATGAAGAACTCGTCGTCGACGTTTATCCCATCAGTGGGGAGTTCAGCGGGACCTGGCTCGACGATGATCTTTGCCGTCGCAGGACTCCAGAGGAGGAGCAGGGCCAGGGACAGGACAATGAACAGGTCAGCCGCTCTGTGCACGGTCCGGCCCCCTACAGTGCCTCTACATCCATCAGTAGTAATAGATAACATTCAGCGTATACTCCGTTCCCTCCTCCGGAACGTCTTCCCCGAAGATCAGGAACTTCCACATGCCGGACGGCAGGGAATCGGACCCTGAGAGGGCGAGAGAGATCTTCTCGTCCATCCTTCCGTCGACACCGTCACGGTACGGGCCGAGCACGCCGCTGCCCGGCGGGGTTATGGTCAGGGCAAGAGAATCGGTTCCGGGATGCTGGTGGCCGCTCCAGTCAAGGTTGACCACAATGGTTCTCACGCCCGACGGCACCGACTTCCAGACAGTCTGATACTCGCCCGGGTGTATCGTGCCGCCGACCGACCGGATGAGTTCCACCCTGTCGCTCACATCGTCGGCGGGCGCTACCGCAATCCCGCCGGCGGTCGTGCAGGGCAGGGCTGCAGCGCCGGAGACTAGGAGGGAGGTGAGCAGTGCGGCAACAAGGATTCTTTCAACAACCTGTGCACTGCACTTCGTTGCATTCATGATACCACTATGCTCTATGTCCAGATTCCTGACCTTAAATGTTCTGTGTCGAGCGTCGAATCGTCAGCGGGAAGTCCGCATCACCGTTTTCATCGAATAAGCCTCTGATACCTGCAATACGGACGGCATGGAGACTTTCCAGTGGAAGTTATCCCCTGGCGCAATCCTGGAGGCCAGAACGGCGTTCAGGATCAATAACGGAGAATCTCCCCGGAATGGCAAAACCCGGCAGTTTCATAGGCGCCCCTGGAGAACCCGACCTGCGACAAGGAGGTTCTGCGCGCCCATCAAGGAGGCCGTAACCCCCGATATCGGTCCGAGCCACCGAGTCGATATACTACACCCAGATCGTCTTCCATCCCCATGACCCGAACCACGACGACGCGCACGCGCACCGGGATACGGCCAGAAGACCCACAATATTACAGATTTTTCAGCATCCGCGGAACGTATGCGGATTTCAGTTCTACATATGCACCACGCTCACGAGAAAGAGATTCGGATCGATTTCTACCGAAAACACCCCATACCAGTCATGAATCGGGGCGAACATTGTAAACCGGGAGGAACCAGCGGGTCAAGGCCGCGATGACAATTCGATGGTAAGCACAGAAACGTTAAGAGGAGCAACGGCGACGTCTCGATTGGCGATACCGCATGCGGTATCCCGCGGGGGCCAGGAAGATCGATTGGCGTCGTGTCCCGGCTCCCACAGCGTGCCCGGAGGACGACTGAGTTGTTGGCTGCCATCAGGGATAGTCATTGTGATTTAGCGCTCCTCCTAGCACCATTCCGAAGATTAGAGGAACAAAATGACACAGAAAAAAGATCACCCTCTCAGGGTTGTACTCATGGCCATGTTGCTCGCCGCCTTGGTCGCCGTTCCTGCGGTGAGTGCCTATTCGGCATCGGACTATGCGACATCGTACAAAGAGACGGTGCCGACCCGGATCCAGTACTACGCTGAAACCGACGTGACAGAGGTGATGGATGAGATCTATATCCAGGCTAACCTCTGGTATAGACCTAATAGCGGATCGTCGAGCAACCATGTTGTGAGCACTCCCATGGAGCACTATTACAACGTGGATGGCGCTGGTGCATATGGAACATATTCCAATCCAGCGCCGGGCGACTACCAGACCCGGGGATACCGTGCGTTAGTCGAGAACGGTGTCGTATCGAAGAGCTGGTTCGATCAGAACGGCTGGACACCTCTGCAGTAGCCTCCCCCTGGTAGTTCCAATGTGGGACCGTCACTTCCTCGTAAGCTGCGGTCCCTTCGCCCCATAGAGTGTGAGAATATGAACGGTGACAACCCATGTCCATAACCCGGAGCAACCAAGCAGCTCCGAGTGGCCTACTGACGGTGGCCGGTAAGGAACTTACCGACCACCTGACGAACTGGACGTTTCTTGCCTTTGCGCTCCTGCTGATCGTGGTCTGCATCCTCCCTTTCCAGCAGGGTCTTACTGGATACCAGGCGACTCAGGCGGCGTATGCTGCCGGTCCCGTCGTCACCCCATGGGGTGTCGAAGAGTTCGGTAGCAGCCTTCCGAACGCCGCGGACGTTTACACCCGCCTCCCCGGAGAACTCTCTACCGTCGGGGCAATCCTTGCGATCGCCATGGGGTTCGATCTCATCTCACGGGAGCGGCAGACCGGTTCGCTCAAGTTGCTCCTCGTCCGGCCGATCTTCCGGGACGAGATCATCACCGGCAAGGCGCTCGGAGGCCTTTTTGCCCTGGGAATACTCGTTGCCGCGGGGCTTGCCGTTTCGCTGGCAGTCCTTCTCATCGAAGGGATCGTGCCCGGCCCGGACGATCTGGTCTCGATCTCTCTCTTTGGGATCGTAACGGTTGCGTTTCTGGCGTTCTACTTCAGTCTCGCCCTGGCGATCTCGACGGTGGTGCCCCGGACTGGAAAGGCATTTTTGTATGCGCTGATCGCGTTCTTCATCTTTTCCGCCCTCGTCCCGACGGTGGGAGCGGTTGCGAAGGACGTCGTTGCCGGTGCTCACCCTCTGGGTGCGGGCCCCTCCGAACGGGAAGATTACCAGACCCGGCTCGCACTGGTGAACAGCGTCGTAACAGTCTTTTCGCCGCAGTGGAACTACGAACTGGTTGCAAAGAGTGCTCTTGAACCGCGGCTCACTACCTACTCGTTCATTGAGGGTTCCGTAGTTCTCCTCCCCGGCGACGGGACGGCACGCCCGGCGGACGCCCTCGCACGGTTCTGGCAGAACGTGCTGGTGCTTTTCACAGCACCGTTCGTGCTCTTCGGGATCGCGTATATAGCGTTCCAGAGGATGGATGTCCGGTGATGCGCCAATGAAAATCGACCTCTCTCGTGTAGCGATCATCGCACGAAAGGAGTTCGCCGACCACCTCACCGACCGGACGTTCCTCCTGGTGCTCGCGCTCTTCGGCATTCTGACTCTCTTTGCCCTGGAGCGAGGCCTTGCTAGTTACACGAATGCAATGGAGTGGTATGTGTTTCTCCTGGAGAGGGCGGCGCGTGCCGACCACTTATCGACATCGCCGTTTACATCTTCTCCTAACCTCCCATCGGTGTTGTGGATCTTCCTCGGCGTAGGGGAAAAGTTCCTCCTCTTCGGGCCGTTGCTCGCGATCGCCGTGGGGTTCGACCTCATCTCCGGGGAGCGTTCGACCCGGTCGCTCCGGATGCTCCTCTCCCGGCCGGTCTATCGCGACGAGGTCATCACCGGAAAGGCCGTAGGCGGCGCCGTCGTGCTGGTGCTTGCATCGGCCGTGCCGTTCATCCTGGCGCTGGGTGCGGTGCTCGTCGCCGGGCTTACCGTCACCCCTCATGATGCGGCAATCGTGGTGCTCTGCTGGGGCGCCACGATCCTCTACCTGCTCGCGTACTTCGGCGTCGCCGTTGCATTCTCCGCATTCAGCGAAGACGGCGGCCGGGCGCTCGCCTGGGCGATGGCGATCTTCATCCTCTTCTCGGCGATAGTGCCCGTCGTTGCAGAGAGTTCGGCCGTCTCAGCCGCCGGCCCCATCCCGGCGTGGCCCGGCGACAATCCCACGCCGGACGAGGTACAGCAGTACCTGGAGGAGAGGAACGATCGCAGCGCGACGTACGACGATGTCAAGAACACCATTCTGGCACTCAGCCCCAACGGCAACTATGAAACGATGATAAAGATGCTGGGGTCCCTTCATTCCGGCGGCGGGGACGGGGGAGCCGTTGCGGAAGAACCCGGTCTCAAAGATGTGCTGGGCCGATTCTGGCAGAATATCGTCGGTCTCGTTGCGTTCCCGATGATCTTCCTCGCCGTCGCCTATGTGCGGTTCATGCGGATCGACTTGCGGTAACAATCTGGATGCAAAATGACAACAATGCTGTATTTTCCGGTAATATGCGGGGTCTCCCCGAAAACCCGGTCCCCGTCATCCGTGATGAGACATACAGGTGACGGCGCGGTGTCGACACACACCCTCATCATGCGGCGTTACAGCGGCGTTCTGCCTCCCCTGTCCTCCACCGGAGGTGGCGTTCCGTGACGTCCGGCCTCTTCGTCGTGCTGCAGAAAGAGTTCGTCGACCAGTCGACCAGCCGGCGTTTCCTCTGCATATTTGCGCTGTTCTTGCTCATCTCCGCGATCGGCGTCCACGACGGCGCGAACCAGTATGGGGATATGCTTGCATCGTACGCACAGCAGATGCAGTCCGTCTCCTCCGACACCTATATGCCGAGGTATATGCCCGAAAAGCCGTCACCCCTGCTCATATTTACGAAGATGGCCGATTACTTCGTGATGTTCGGGGTGTTCCTCGGCATCGCCATGGGGTTCGACCTCGTCTCAAAAGAAAAGGAGACCCGGTCGCTCAAGACCCTCCTCTCTCACCCGGTCTACCGGGACGAGGTCGTGAACGGAAAAGCACTCGGCAGCGCCCTGGTCCTGGCGATCGCCCTCGGCGCGACGGTCGCGGTATCGGTCGCCATCCTCCTTGTTGTGGGTATCGTACCCACCATGGACGAACTGGGTGCAATCCTGGTGTTTACCGTTGTCTCCGGGATATTTGTTCTGACCTACTTCTCGCTGGCTCTCCTGATGTCCGCCGTCGCGCCGGACAGCGGAACCGCCCTCATCTTTACTCTGATTATCTTTTTGCTCATCTCATCAGCGGTACCGATCTTCGGGTGGACAGCCGCCGAGATGATTGCCGGTTCGCCTCCCGAACAGCCTGCCGGGGTCCAGGGAACTTTTTATACCCCCATGAATGTCGACCCGGAGGAATTCGAGCAGTATGAGCAGGAGATGCGGTCTTACTGGGAAAAGCGGGCCGCGGCATCATCGCTGATCTCGCTGCTCTCCCCGAACGTCAACTATCAGAAGACCGCAACGGCCGTCACCAACCCAAAGATTGCCATGACAATGGATAATAATCCTTACTCGTTCACCGAGGGGCCGCCGGAGACACAGCCCGGCCTGGACGAAATTCTCGGCAGGATATGGGCAAACATTGTTGCACTCATCACGCTGCCGTGCGTATTCTTCGCCGCCGCATACGTGGGGTTCATGCGGATGGATATCCGGTAATGGTCCAGCCCCGGGTGCGCGTACTCTGCCTGCAGCCGGTTTCCAGGGGAAGCACCGGAGTACCAGGCTCCGATATCTGCAGGCCTGCTCTTTTCCCTAGACCGGGATCTTTGAACGCCCGGACGAATTGGTGGTTGTCCTAGAAAAGGTATAAGGAATAACAACGGAGTTCTGCTTGGCGATACCGCATGCGGTATCCCACCGGGGGCTGAGACCCTCGATTGGCGTCGTGTCCCTGCCCCTGGAGCATACCCGGAGAACACGGGCCCACAACCACTATTCCCGCCAGCAGCCCCATGTTCTCCGGGATGCGCATGAATGGTTGTTCGAAACCCTGAGGTCAAAACGCCTCTTCGGCATCAGCTCATCCACCGTGGCGCTGCCGATTGCGGCGTTATCTCCGTGCCGGCGGGATGGAACGCGTTCACACCGAACTGTCCGAAACGTGGACGGCGGCCGGGGCGACGGGCAGGGGCCGCCCCTGTCCGTCCTCATGATCGCACGAAGGCTCGTTATGATGATTGAACCGGGAACGCATTTTGCAGGAGCGTGATTCCAGTCCTTCTCATCGCGGTGGCCTGTATGACGGTTACGCTGTTCTGGCCGGACGGAGAGGTGCACGTTATAGACACCGCGAGCGGGCGTATCGTCTTTTGCGAGAACGTCACCGCCGGCACCCATCCCCAGGGGCGGGTCTGGATCGACTCGGACCTCAACGAGACGGTCGCCTCTTCCGGCACGGATGTCGTGGCCGGGCTCGGGAGGAACATGTTTACGGTGACCTGCGCCAACCGGAACTATGGGATCTTCGATCCTGCCCGTGCCTCGTTCACGCTGACCGTCCGGGATGCAGCGGGCAGGCCGTACAGCGAATCCGTCACCATGGACCGGGCCGGTACAAAGACCCTGTCCGTCTCGTTCGACGCGGAGGAAGCGGGCGAGGGGGCGTTTCGGATCTCCGCGACGAGTTTTCGTTAAGACCGGCAGCGACAGAAGGGGGCGACCCGGCGAGGGCATAGATCCTCCCCGCTCAGAGACCCCCACGCGACCGCTCGACCTCCTAGAGCATCCCCTCGTCGGATGCCGTATCACCGCAGTTCCTCGATCCTCCACCCGAGGTAGTCCCGGATCACCGTGAACGCCAGCCCCGGCGGGATCGCGCCCTGCTCGGCGACGATCAGGTCGACGTACTCCGCGGGCGTCACGTCGAAGGCCGGGTTTCGGACCCGGACGAAGGGGAGTTCCTCCGCCACCGCCCGGGGCAGAACCTCGTAGGGGTGCCGCTCCTCGATCGAGACATCGTTGTTCGTCTTCACACAGTATCTGTGCCTTGTGCGGATGGACATCCGATGACGGGGGGCCGGTCCAAGCCTGAATGCGCGCCCTCCCCCTGGCTCACTCCCAGCAGAACGTTTCCATGTCGTACCCGGCGTGCGGCATCCCCGGCGGGACCAGGTGGCTCATGTGGACGCACCGGTAGTCCCTCGCCCCGACGCCGCGGGCGAACCGGACCGCCTCGGCGTAGTTCATGTGCTTGGTGATGGAGTAGCCTTCGGGAGCGATGGCGTCGACGAAGAGGAGATCGATATCGGTATTTTCGAGGAGATCCCTGCTCCTCTTCGGGATATCCTCCCGCGTGTCGGCGGTGTAGGCGACCGTCACGCCGTCGTGCTCGATCAGAAGCCCGCAGGTGTAGACCGGCGGGTGGTTCACCTCAAAAAACGTGAAGGTCACGCCGAAGAGGTCGAACGGCTCGTAGACCGGGACCGGGTGCTTCTCGAACGGCAGGAAGTGGAGGTAGCCCGAGCAGTAGTCCATCACCGGCGGCGCCGCGTAGGCCGGAGGCACCTTCTGCACCCGGTAGAACTCCCCGAACCCGATGAAGTGGTCGTAATGGCCGTGCGACCAGAGGACGGCGTCGATGTGGGGCGAACAGGCCCGGAGGAGTTGCTGCCGGAGATCCGGGGAAGAATCGATGAGAATGTGCCTGCCCTCCGTCTCGACGAGGAGGGACGTCCGGAGCCGTGACCGCCCCGCCGCGATCATCGCGCGGCAGTTCTCGCAGTCGCACCCCACCTTCGGCGTCCCGATGGCGTCCCCGGTCCCGAGCAGCGTGATACGCATCTTAGCGCCCTGTCCGGATGACGTTCCTCTCCTCCGCCCGGAGGAGCCCCTGCTCGATGTCCACCGGGTCGACCCGGTGCCGGTCCTCCATCAGCGCCGACATCACCGCTTCTTTCATCATCATCCTCAGATCGGAGCCAGAGAACCCCTCCGTGCGGGCGGCAAGGTCTGCGAAGTCGCAGTCGCACTCGATCGTGGCGGCGACCTTCTCGAGGATTGCCTGCCGCATCTCCCGGTCGGGGAGCGGGAACTCCACCACCTCGTCAAAGCGCCGCCAGGCCGCCTCGTCGAGGATACGGGGGTGGTTCGTCGCCCCGATGAGGAGGACGCCGTTCTTGACGAAACTGATCTGGTCGATGTTTTTGAGGAGCATGTTCACCGCGCGTTTCATCGCGCCGTGGTCGTCGCTGACCCGGGTCTTCGCGACGAAGTCGAACTCGTCGATGAAGAGGATGCAGGGCGAGAGTTTCTTCGCGAGGTCGAAGATCCGGTCGATGTTCTTCGAGGTCTCGCCCAGGTACTGGGAGGTGACCATCGCGAGACGGACCTCGAGCACCGGCATGTGGAGCGTCCGCGACATCGCGAGCGCAAGCGAGGTCTTCCCGGTTCCAGGCGGGCCGACGAAGAGGAGCCGGCCGAACTCGTAGATGCCGTGCCGCTTTAAGAAGTCGCGGTGCTCGAGGGCGACGCCGATCTTCTTGATGGTCTCCTCCTGCCGGGGCGTGCAGACCAGTTTCGCAAGCGTGAACTCGACCTCGTCCGGTGCGCTGATGATGATGAGGTCGCGGGCCTCCCGCATCTCTTCGCTCTCCCCGATGATCCGGGAGACCTTCGCTTCCACGTACTCCCGGGTATCCTCGAACCGGCGATTTTTCGCCCGGACGTCGCGGTACCGGGCTGCAACGCCGTCTTTCCCGTCAAAGAAGTACGCGAGGACGGGGTTCTCCCCGACCCTTTCCTCGCCGCCTTTCTTGAGGAACCATCCCGCCGCCGTGTCGAGCGAAGGCAGGTTCAGCCGCTGCCCGAACTCGTCGTAACCGACGAACGGATTTGCGCGAACGGCCTGGTAGACGGCATCCGGGGTACCGAGCACCTTCTTGATCGCTCCCTCGCTCACAATCAGGGGACGCTTCACCTCGCGGCTCCCGCCGCTCCCGGCACCGAAGAACTCCCGGCATCGCGGGTGAAGGTCGTTGATATCGAGTTCCTCGTTCCGGTTGAATATCTCCGCGGTGAGCAGGAGTTCCATGATGGCGAGGACGTCACGTGTACCTGTGTCGCCGGTCATATCTATGAGCAGACATATTTGCGCGCGGCATCAATAAGCGTAACTCACCGGGTGGTGACCTCGCACCCCTCTTCCGTGACGAACATGGTGTGCTCCGCCTGCGAGACGAACGAACCCGGGACGTCGTGCAGCACCGGGAAGGGATGAAGGATCCCGTTCCGCACAAGGGTTGAGAGCCCGATCTCGACCTTGTCCCCCGGAACCCAGCGGCGGGAGAACGGGAGCCCCCTGCGCGGCCGGGCGGTCTCGAGGATCCGCTTTGCCGACGGGAGGCGTGCGGGCCGGGCTGCGATCTGTTTGTAGATCTCCACCCTCGGGGCTTCGGTGACCTTCCCCGACCCTGTCGTCGCGAAGGGCTCGATTGCAAAGACCATCCCTTCTTCGAGGACAGTGCCGCCGTTCATCGCGACGTTCGGAATCATGGGCTTTCCGTGGAGGTCGTAGCGGTCGAGGCCGTGTCCGGTGAGGTTTCCGACCGGTTTGTAGCCGTGCTCCTCGATCGCCGCCTGGATGATCGTCCCGAGTTCCCCGGTGACGACTCCCGGCCGGACGGCCCCGATCGCCGCTTCGAGGGCCGCCCGGGACGCCTCGACGAGCGGCCCGTGGTCGCCGAGGTCGACGGTCATCGCGGTGTCGGCGATGTAGCCGTCGACGTGGATCCCGAGATCGACCTTGACGAGGTCGCCCCGGGCGAAGATCCGCTCGTCCCCGGGCATGGCGGTGTCGTGGGCCGCGGCCTCGTTGAAGGAGACGTTTAAGGGGAAGGCGAGCAGCGCCCCCTCCTTCGTCACCATATTCTCCGTCTCTTCAACCATATCGAGGAGGGGCGCCCCCTCCTTCACGAGCCCCGCGCCCCGGCGGAGCACCTTCCTTGCCAGCGCCCCTGCTTCCCGGTAGGCGTCGTAAACTTCGTCGTCCATGATCATAGCGTGAGCTCCTCTCCGTATTGGGTGAACCGGTCAAACCCGGTCTCTGTCACCGCGCCCATATCCTCCAGGCGGACGCCGCCGGTTCCGGGGTAGTAGAGCCCCGGTTCGATCGTGACGACGTTGCCGGCACAGAGCTCCCCGCCCTGCGGCCCGAGCGACGGCTCTTCATGCACCTCGAGCCCGACGCCGTGGCCGAGGCTGTGGGTGAACCCCTGCGTGTTGCTCTCGTAGCCGCGGTCGCGGAAGAACTCGACCGTCGCGCGGTAGAGATCGGCGCCGACGGCACCGGCACGGAGCATCGATACGGCGTGGGTCTTTGCGTCCCGCACAGCCTCGTACATCTCCCGGATTGCAGGAGAGGGCTCGCCTTTCACGACCGTCCGGGTCATGTCGGCGTGATAGCCGGTCAGTTCGTCCTGCGGGTAGATGTCGATGACGATCGGTTCGTTCTCCCGGAGCGGCCCTGCGCCGGGGCTGTGGGGGAGCGCGGTGTCGGGCCCGCAGGAGACGATGGTGTCGACCCCGCGGTAGCCGTGGGCGAGCAGGTAGGCGTGCATCCCGGCGCGGACGGCTTCGGAGGTGAGGGGCGCGCCATCCCGGTAAAGGACGCCCCCTTTCGGGACGGACGACCGGATGAGCGCCATCCCGTGCTCCATCGCGGCCTCGGTGGCCCGCTGGACCGAGCGTATCCGCTCGATCTCTTCCGGCGCCTTGACCGCCCGCATCGCCTCGACCGCTCCCCGCTCGTCGAGCACGACCGGGTGGAAGGACTCGAGTTCTCTCGCGAGGGCGAGCGGGAAGTTCGCGGGGACGAGGACGGGGCCGCCGGCGAGGTCGGCGATCATGTGGGCGGTCGCACGCCAGCGCGGCTCTCCGGCCTTGATGTAATCGAGATACCCGGCATCGGCACGGGTGGCGACCGCCGCCGTCGATTCCCGGACCGCACGTTCGTGCTCCATCTGCGGGACGACGATCATCCCGCGCTCGC
Organism: Methanoculleus sediminis; assembly: GCF_001017125.1. Lineage (GTDB taxonomy): Archaea > Halobacteriota > Methanomicrobia > Methanomicrobiales > Methanoculleaceae > Methanoculleus > Methanoculleus sediminis. The sequence continues at coordinate 399,470 of NZ_JXOJ01000002.1, forward strand.
CAGGCTTCTGGACGTAGACCACGGGGTCGGTGGTGCGGAACCGGGTCAGATAGCGCACGTTGGCATCCAGAGATGAGCCGTAGGCCGCGTATGCCGCGGTATCCGCGTCCCGGATAGCCGAATCCAGTCCATTCATTCTACCAACTCTTCCGTTGAAACCACAAGTACTTTTACCCCCGCGTTCAAGTATGAATAATGGATGAGGCAACCAAACAGGTCTTCAAGGCAAAGTTCGTCATGCTGACGGTCATGCTCAACGTCATCGTCCTCTGCTTCGCCATGGGTGTCTTCGTCCTCTTCCGGTTCGCGCCCGAAGGGACCATCGGCCTTGCGATCGGCCTTCTCCTCCTCACGGTAGGGGCGGCCCTCTCCATATCGTTCCGGAAGCAGTATGCGCAGACGAAGGTCTGGCTGCACGAACAACCATAAGAGTGCGCGTTGCACCCACGCGGGTAAATCCATGCTGGCAAAGATCAAATCCGAGATTGAACTTGTCTCAAGGCACCTGGAGGTGATCCGGGCGGTCGTGGAGCACCAGCCCATCGGCATCATGAAACTCGCCGACATCCTGGATCTCCCCTACCACCGGGTCCGCTACTCGCTACGCATCCTGGAGCAGGAGGGATACATCCGCGCCTCGCCGGCCGGCGCGGTGGCGACACCCCTTGCAGGCGACCTTCTTTCTACTCTGGACGCCGAGGTCGACGAATTGATCGATCTTCTCCTGGTTATCCGGAAAGAGAATTCCCGTAATGTTTAATACGATTCAGTCAAGACATTATAGAGCACTTGTGTGCCGCCATAACTCAGTTGGTAGAGTGGCTGGCTGTTAACCAGCATGTCACAGGTTCGAGTCCTGTTGGCGGCGTTCCCGTCTTCTCCCTCTTCAGCAGAACAGCGCTCCGTCGCACCCCGTCTCTTCGTTCCCCGATATCTCCCCCGGGTGCACGAAGACCCGTGCCACCCCGTTGCCTTAACCGCTTTTCAAAACGCCTAAATCCGCAGAACTCAAACCTCCGGCTATGAATGCGCAAATTGTCGGAACGCCGCCAACAGGCCGCCGGTTGCTTACCGTCGCGGGCGCAGTATTGATTGTTCTTGCCGCGCTCTGCGCTGCGGGCTGCACCGCCACGGCCCCGACCGAGACCGTTATGGCGTCCGACGCCGCGAACGCAACCGAATTCAAAGAACGGATCGATGCCGTCATCTTGCAGGAGCGGTATGATTACGCCACGTGGGGCATGATGGCGCGGGACACCTCCACCGGCGAGGTGCTGCTCTCGATGAACGGCGACCGTCTCTTCACGCCGGGCTCGACGACGAAGGTCTTCACCGTCTCGACCGCTCTCGACGTTCTCGGCCCCGACTACCGGTTCAGGACGCCGGTGTACCGGGTCGGCGACGACCTGGTGCTGGTGGCCTCGGGCGACCTTGCGATGGGCGGCCGGGCCGGGCCGAACGGCACCCTTGCGTTCACGAACGAGGATCACGGCGATGCCTGGGCGTTCGGGGACTGCCTGCTCGTCGGAGCCGACCCGCTCGCCGGGCTCGAGAGCCTGGCCGAACAGGTTGCTGCGGCCGGGATCACGGCGGCAGATGACGTGATCGTCGACGACCGGCTCTTTTGCGAGACGCAGATGATGTCCGAGGCGCTGGTGACGCCGATCGTCGTCAACGACAACCTGATCGACGTGACGATCGTTCCCGGGCGGGAGGGAGAGCCGGCGACGGTCGACTGGCGGCCGCGATCGTCCGCATACACGGTCGAAAGCCGCGTCGTGACCGGGGCGCCGGGCTCGGCGCCGACGGTGACGATCCCCGCCTACACCGGGCAGGCAGTGATCGAGGTGGCCGGGACGGTGCCGGCGGACGCAGGATCGGTTAATCTGACCTCGAACGTGGAGGTCCCGGCGGCGTTCGCGAGAAGCCTCTTCATCGACGCGCTTGAGAACGCCGGGGTGGCGATCTCGACACCGGCGGCCGGGGAGAACCCGTCGGGGGACCTTCCCGACGGATACGGGTCGGCCAAAGTCGCCGAACTCGTCTCTCCGCCGCTCTCCGAGTACGCGAAGGTGACCCTGAAGGTGAGCCAGAACCTCTACGCGAACTGCCTGCTCGGGATCATCGCCGCTCACGAGGGCTACGATACGGTCGAGGCCGGGCTCTTTGTCGAAGGGGCGTTTCTCGAAGAGATCGGGGTGAACCCCGACACCCTGATGCTCGCCGACGGCGAGGGGAGCATCGTGAACCGGATCAGTCCCCTCGCGGCGACCGAGCTCGCGGTCTACATGGCGGGGACGGAACTGCATGCCCCGCTCTCCGACGCCATGCCGGTCCTCGGCGTGGACGGGACGCTTGCAGGCAATGCCCGACCGGGAGACCCGGGTTACGGTGCGATCCGTGCCAAGACCGGAACCTCGGCGGGCGGCGACCAGCAGGGCGGGATCTTCCTCTACACCCGCGGCCTGCTCGGCTATATGACGACGGCGAAGGGAACGCCGGTCACGTTTGCGATCTACGTCAACAACATCGCCGGCCTTGCGTCGATGGACGACCTGCAGGGCGTGACGGACGACGTAAACGATGTCGCCGTTCTGATATACGAGTATCTCTGACCCCTTTTTTTCGGCCGTTACGGGCCCGGTCTTTCGGAGAAGGGCCGGGTCGACGGACTGATCGATCTCCTTCCGGCTATCCGAAAAAGAATCACCCTGACGTTTGATGCGAGTTGGCCAATACCGTCCTGAATCTTCGTTACCCCTCGCGAAGGATTATGTCCCGGGTTGCGCTACGCCACGGCGGGCGTGCCGCGGTTCTGCATACGCCGGAGACTGCACACTGCAGGATCGTGCACCACCGCACCGGAGTCCCCACCCTTCGACGATGAGTGCCGTTTTGCACCGCTACGCACACCGTCTCACGGCGGGGGAGAACCTGTCTTGCAGGGTTACCTGCTCCAGGGCGATCGACCCGAGACCAGGAGTCTCCCCGGCCGGCGCCCGGCTTCCCCGGCGTCCTGCTTCGCCGCCGCCTCCAGGCACTCCGCGCTGCAGTAAGGTACGCTTCCGCCTGCGGCTTGCTCTTTTATCGGGAACTCCCGGCCGCAATATCCGCAATAAGCTGTTTCAGGCATCCGAACTCACCTGATGATAGAGGAGGCATGCCCGGGGATAAACCTTTCCTTAAGTTCCGGAAAACCGCCATCGGTCCATCCAGAACGGCTCATTCGATGAACCGGAGATCTCCGGCGGCCCCATGCGCGGGAGTCCCGCCCCCTTCTACCGGCAGCGGCAGGCGGTGCCAGGGGATCCCTACGCAGCCGGCTTCAGCGTGAACCGGAACGCTGCCCCCTCCCCCGGCCGGCCGGGCACCCGGTCCTCGACCCGGACATTCCCGCCGTAGCGCTCCACCAGCGTCCGGACGATGAACAGCCCGAGACCCTCGCCTTTGCCTCCTGCCATACCCCGATCGAACCGGCGGAAGATCTTCTCCTTCACCTCGTCCGAAACCCCGGGGCCGGTGTCCTCGACCGAGACCCGAACATCGCCGTTCTGCTCCTCGACCCTGATGGTGATCAGAACGTCCGCGCCGCCGTATTTGACCGCATTGCTGATGAGATTGTTGAAGACGGTCGGGAGAAGGCCGTCCGCCAGCACATCGATGTGAGCGCCCGAATACCGGATCGATGCCCCGGGAAAACTCTCGATCTCGTTTTGGACGACCGCATCAAGGTTCACCGGCACAAGATCGATACTTCCCTCATGTATCCGCCGGACGGTGGCGACGTTACGGAGGATGTTGGTGCTCCGCTCGATGCTGGCGTGCAGCTTCTCCGCATAGGCCTTCAGGTCGCCGTCGGCGAGCTCGGTCAGGAGATCGGCGTACATGCCCGAGACGTTGTTCGCGTTCCGCACATCGTGCGTCATGATGTCGAGGTACATGTTCGCCTCGTCGCGTGCCGCCTCGACCTCGCGGCTCTGCCGCACGAGGTCTTCGGTGCGGCGCACAAGCGCTTCTTCCGTCCGCTTGCGGTCGGTGATATCCTCCAGCATCCCGATGGCATAGTGCGGCCTGCCCTCTGCGTCCCGGAGCAGAGATGCGGTCATGCGTCCCCAGACAGTACGGCCTTCTTTTGTCAGATACCTCTTCTCGATGACATAGGAATCCCGGGCGCCGGCGAGCATGTCTTCAAAGAGATCCAGGTCAACATACATGTCGTCAGGATGGGTAACCGCCGCAAACGTGAGGTTGGAGAGTTCTTCGGCGGTGTATCCCAGGATCTCTCTCAACCGTGGATTGGCTTCCAGGATGCGGCCGTTCATATCGACAATCGATATGCCGACGCCTGCCCAGTCGAAGATGCCGTGGAACCGTTCCTCACTCTGACGCAGGGCTTCTTCCGCACGCTTCCGCTCGCTGATATCCCGGATGATCATCGTCGTCCTGACGTTTCCGCCTCTGTCCGTGTAGAGTGCGGACGAGACCTCGCCGGGGAAGGTGGTCCCGTCTTTTCGCCGGTACCTGAGTTCTCCCCTGAACAGCCCTGTCCGGGCCCTTTCCTCAAGAGCGGGTCGGAGGCGCGGGTCCGATAGATCCACGACGCCGTCCCTGCCTGCACGGATCAGCTCCTCTTCGGTCATGCCGAAGATCCGGCGAGCTTCAGGATTGGCAGAGAAGACCGAACCGTCGGGAGCTGTGAGAAGGACTGCATCGATGCTGTTCTCGACGAGGTTCCGGTACTTCTCCTCGCTCTCCCGGAGGGCATCTTCCGCCCTCCTCCGGTCGGTGATGTCGCGTGCATTCACCACAAACCCCCGGACGGCAGGCTCTTTTAAGAGGTTGATACCGATGATATCGAAGTTCAGCCACTTTCCCGAACTGTGCCGAAGCCGAACTTCGAGGGGGAGCCTCTCTCCCGGATGGGCGGCAGCAGTGGAGAGGGCGTTCATCACCAGCGGCAGATCGTCGGGGTGCGTCATTTCGACGGCATGCCGTCCGATGAGTTCTTCGGGCGCATACCCCCCGACCTGTCTCACCGACGGGCTTGCATACGAGATGGTTCCCCCTTCATCGAGGACGATGACGATATCGGAGGCGTTCTCGGTGAGCAGCCTGAATCGCTCCTCGCTCCGGCGCAGTGCCTCCTCGGCCCGCTTGCGGTCGATGAAATCGGCGGCCTGGCGCGCCAGAACATCGATGAAACGCAGCTCGTTCGCCGTGGGCTCATACGGCCGGCGCCAGTGCGTGGAGAGCATGCCGAGCAGAGTGCCGGAACGCGAGTAGAGCGGCGTGGTCTGCACGGCACGGATACCTGTCTCAAGATATGTCTCCCGGTCAGCGCTGCCGGCCATGAATTCGCAGTCCAGGATGTCCGGGACAATGACGCGCTGCCCGGTGAGGAGGGCTTTACCGCAGGCACTCTCCGAATCCGGGCGCACCCATTCCCAGAACCGGGCGGCCTCTTCGGTGAATCCACGATGGCCCAGGAGCCGGAGTTCCCCTACGGGTCCGCGTTCCGCATAAAGCATCTGGATACTCGCGAAATCGGCGTCGAGGATCGTCATCGCGGTATCGAGAATCTGCTCGTAAAGCGCCTCGGCCCTGTCGGCCTGGATCATCCGCGTGCTGACCTGCTGGAGGCGCCGGGCGGCGTCGAGTTCCGCCGCGAGGGACTGTTTGCTCCGGCGCAATGCTTCTTCCATCAGCTTGCGGTCGGTGATATTTTTTCCGTATACGTTCACGTAGTGCAGATCCCTTAACGGAACAAATGTGAGAAGGTAGGTCTCGGCACCGATGCGGTGCTCCACCTCCTGCCGGACGCCGGACGCCAGCGCCATTTCTGCTATCGCGGCAATATCCCCGGGGGCATCCGTGCCGGGGCCGGCGAACGCCTCTGCAAATGTTGCCCGGGCTGCGCTGTTGGCATAGATGATGGTGCGCCCGTTCTCAAGCCGCAGGGTCGGATTGGGATTTTCGGCAGGGAACCGGGCGATGGACTGGAGTTCTTCCTCCGCCCGCCTGCGCTCTTCGATCTCGCTCTGGAGCCGGGTATTGGCGTGTTCGAGTTCGGACGTCCGTTCCCGGACCCGGTCCTCGAGTTCGCCATACGCTCTTTGCAGCGTCTCCTCCGCCTGCTTGCGTTCGGTCAGATCCAGGGCAACCAGGGAGTAGACCTGTACCCCGTCCATGGAGAGCGGCTTCAAGGAGAGGTGTACCGGAACCCGGCTGCCGTCCTGCGCCTGCACCGTGCTCTCGCCCGCACTGCCGGACGAATTTGCCTCCAGCATCCTGCGGAAAACCTCCGCAGACTTCGGAGCGATGAAGGCGTGGATCGACTCGCCCATCAACCTCTCGAGGGGCATAGCAAGTAGTTGGGCCAGACTCCGGTTACCGTAGAGGATGATGCCGTCAGTGGAGACAAGCGCCGCTCCTTCCCGCATCTGCTCGATGAGGACGCGGTAGGGATGCTCGGCGGTCTTTAAGGTATAAACCTTCTCGCCTTCGTCCGTGGAGACCAGAAAGGCATCGACCTCTCCACGCCGGATCGCCGAGAGCGCCTCTTCCGCTCCGGCAAAATCTCCATAGAGCTCCTCCAGTACGCGGAGGAGTTCCTTCTCCCGCGGCAGATGTGGAGTGCTCGTACCGGACTGCTGATCCTGACCCTGCATCACGCGTTATCCCCGGAGACGCTTATTACCCCTTCTCGATCGTCGAGGGGTTGAAACGTGTGTCTTTACCAGTTTCACTCAAGCATGAAATAACTACTTTCGCAATCCCGGATCTCCCGGCAGCCGTGCGTCACGGGCGTACTGTGCCGTGAATGCAACGGATCCGGTATCGCAGCCGCTCCACCAAAAAGACATTCGCAGGGTTCGGGTTTCGTTCGAATACGACAAGTGATCTCTGTTCATAAATAAGGCGGTTTCATAGGTGCCGTGGACGAAACAGGCCGCTCCGGGCCCGGCGGACCCGAAGTTTCATTTCATCGATCCGGGGTATGCGTATGGCTGAAAACGGCCGGCATAAACGTGCATGCGTGAAACGGTCACGCTCCTCTCGGGCCGGGGATACGATCGCTCATAACCGGCCAGGGATGCCCCGTCCACGGGAGAGAAAGACGCACGGATACAGACCCGTCACGACCACCCAACTCCTACAACACACTTTAACATCCCTGAAATTCAACAGGCATCTTAGCGTTGATATATATGCGCGACACAGAACAATCCCGGGGACCGGCACGCATCGAGTTGCCGAAGAGCCCGACGGGTATCCGGGGCCTCGACGAGATCACCCTGGGCGGTCTGCCGAGAGGGCGTACATCCCTTGTCGTCGGGAAGGCAGGGTCCGGCAAGACCCTGCTCGGCATGGAATTTTTGGTACACGGCGCGCTGGATTTCGGGGAGCCCGGCGTCTTCATCTCTTTTGAGGAGACACCCGGAGATCTCGTTGAGAACGTTGCATCGCTCGGCTACGACTTAAACGATCTCCAGGAGAGGAACCTGCTCGCGATCGACCACGTGGAGGTGTCCCGGAGCGACATCATCGAGACCGGGGAGTTCGATCTCGAAGCCCTCTTCATCCGGCTCAACTATGCCATCGACTCCATCGGCGCGAAAAGGATCGTCCTCGACACCATCGAGTCGCTCTTCTCCGGTATCGCGAACACCGGCATCCTCCGCGCCGAACTCCGGCGGCTCTTCTTCTGGCTGAAGGATAAAGGGGTTACCGCAGTCGTCACCGGGGAGAGCGGGGGGACGACCATGACCCGGCATGGCCTCGAGGAGTATATCTCGGACTGCGTGATTCTCCTCGACCACCGGGTGGACGACCAGATCTCCACGCGCCGCCTGCGGGTAGTGAAGTACCGTGGTTCTGTCCACGGCACCAACGAGTATCCCTTCCTGATCGACGAGGACGGGATCTCGGTGCTGCCCATCACCTCCACCGGTCTTTCGCACACCGTCACCAGCGAACGCATCTCGAGCGGCGTCGAGCGCCTCGATGCCATGCTCGATGGAGAGGGCTTCTACCGCGGCAGCACGATCATGGTCGCGGGGACGCCCGGCACCGGAAAGAGCAGTTTCGGGGCGAGTTTCGTGAACGCCGCCTGCCTCCGCGGGGAGAAGTGCCTTTACTTCTCCTTCGAGGAGTCTCCCGACCAGATCCTGCGCAATATGCGGTCGATCGGGATCGACCTTGCGCCCCACATCGAGAGCGGACTCCTCGAGATCCACTCTTCCCGGCCGACGATGTACGGCCTTGAGATGCATCTCGTCATGCTTCTGAAGCAGGTTCAGGAGAAGCAGCCCGGGGTCGTGGTGATCGATCCCCTGACCGATCTCATCGCGATCGGTTCCACAAAAGACGTCAAGGTCATGCTCACGCGCCTGATCGACTACCTGAAAACGAACCGGATCACCGCGCTCTTCACCCACCTGGTCTACACGCGGAAGAAGATGGCGCCCTCGGACCTTGCCGTCTCCTCGCTCATCGACACCCTGATCCAGCTCCTGGACATCGAATCCACCGGGGAGCGCAACCGCGGGCTCTACGTGCTGAAGTCCCGTGGGATGAGGCATTCCAACCAGATCCGCGAATACCGGATCACCGGCGGCGGCATCGAGTTCGTCGACGTCTACGTCGGGCCTGCCGGGATGTTCATGGGCACCGCCCGGCTCGTGCAGGAGGCGAAGGAGCGGGCGGAGGCAGAGGCCAGAAGAGACGAGATCGCGTCCCGGCAGCGCGAACTGGAGCGGGAACGGAGCATCATGGAGGCCCGGATCGCTCTCCTGCAGAATGAGTTCGTCTCGCGTGAGGGGGAGTTGCAGAGGATGATCGAGGCGGAGAGCCGCCGGCAGCGCGTGATTGATGCGGACACCCGCGCAATCGGGGAACTGCGGAAAGCCGACGCATCCGATGATGATAAGAAGATTCGGACAATACGGGAGGAGACGGAGGAGAAGCGATGACCGATACGGAGAAGACTGCCGGCGAAAACGGGGAGAAGTGGATTTTACGGCTCTACGTCGCCGGCCAGACCCCGAAGTCGCTCGCCGCGTTCGCCAGCATAAAAAGGATCTGCGAGGAGCACCTGGCCGGGAGATATGAGATCGAGGTGATCGACCTCCTCGAGCACCCCCAGCTTGCCAGGGGCGACCAGATCTTCGCCGTCCCCACGCTTGTCCGGAAGCTACCCCCGCCGCTCCGAAAGATCATCGGGGACCTCTCGAACACGGAGAAGGTCCTCGTCGGCCTGGACGTTCAGCCGAGCAGGTGATGCGGTATGGCGAACGGAAAGAACGAGAATGCAAAGGATCAGTATTCAGCCACGGATGCGTTCGAGCTGGCGCTGGAGGAGACGGACGCCCGTTATGTTCTGCGGCTCTACGTCACGGGAATGACGCCCCGTTCGCAGAAGGCAATCGAGAACATCAAGGAGATCAGCGAAGAGCATCTCGCGGGGCGCTACGACCTCGAGGTGATCGATATCTACCAGCAGCCCGAACGGGCACAGGAAGCCCAGGTCGTCGCGACTCCCACGCTCATCAAGCAGCTGCCTCTGCCTCTCCGGAAGCTGATAGGGGATATGTCGGATAAAGAGCGCGTTCTGGTCGGGCTTGGCATTCAGCAGAAGGAGTGATCGGTTCACTCACCGGGTGCACCACGATGCAGGGTCAGGATCAGCAGTCCGATACGAGCACTCCCCGGGTGCCGCGGGAGAAAGAACTCCTCCGCGTACTGGAAGAACTCTACGGGGGGTTTTCGGAAGCGGAAGAGACGCTGTCGGCGATCCGCCAGGGGGAGGTCGACGCCTTCGTCGTCTCCACGACCGATGGGGAGAAGATCTACACCTTAAATACCGCCGAACATCCCTACCGCGTCCTCATCGAGCAGATGCGGGAAGGAGCGGCACTCGTTTCCGCCGACGGCACCATCCTCTACAGCAACGCGAGTTTCGCCCGGCTGCTCCATATGCCGCTCGGGAAGGTGATGGGCGAGTCGATCCATACCTTCATCGTTTCCCCCGAAACGGCGGAGTTCCGGAGGAGAATGAAGGCGAATCCGTCCGGCACCGCGGCCGAGAGCACGCTGCAGGCGCAGGACGGCCGCCGGGTGCCGGTGTATCTCTCCTTAAAACCGCTATCGTTGGATGGAGTACAGGTCTTCTCCCTGGTTGCCCTGGATCTGACCGAGCGCAAGCAGGCCGAAGAGGCGATGCGTAATGCCTACGACGAACTCGACGACCGGGTCAAGGCCCGGACCGCCGAGCTGGCCCAGTCCAATGCCCGGCTTGTGGCCGCCAACAGGGATCTGCAGACGCTCACCGAAGACCTCATCCGGCAGAGCCGGAACCTCAAAGAGGCGCAGAACGAGGCGAACCTGTATCTCGACATCCTGACCCACGATATCGGGAACACCGAGAATGTCGCGAACCTCTATGCCGACCTGCTCCTCGGCACGCTCTCCGGGGAGGGGCGGACATACGTGGAGAAACTCAAGCGCAGCATCGATAAGAGCATCGAGATTCTCGGAACGGTCTCGAAGATCCGCCGGATTCACGCCGGAACGCCGGAACTGAAGCCGGTGGATCTCGATGCGGCCATCAGGGAGGAGATCGGCCACTATCCCGAGGGGATCATCCGGTATACGGGTTCAGCGCCCCCGGTCCGGGTTGACGACCTCCTCCCGGAAGTGGTCGGGAACCTGATCGGCAACGCCGTGAAGCACGGCGGTCCCGATGTCGCAGTCACCATCCGGACGGAAGATGCGGGGGAGTTCGTCCGGATCTCGGTCGAGGATACCGGCCCCGGCGTCCCGGACGACCAGAAGGAGGAGATCTTCCACCGCTACGAGCAGCAGAAGCGGGGGGTCGGCGAAGGGCTCGGGCTCTACCTCGTGCAGGTGCTTATCGAACGCTACGGGGGACGGGTCTGGGTCGAGGACCGGGTGCCCGGGCACCCGGAGAGAGGGGCGGCATTCGTCTTCACGCTGAAGAAGGCTTCAGCCGTCCACGAATAAGATTATGGGCTTTCTGCCCGGTTCTTCCATAGGGGCCACAGAGAACGGCTGCACGAAAGAACTATTACTTCTGTTTCCAGTAATCCCCGGCATGGAGATCCACGCTTTTACCGTCGATATCCCCGGGCACGTCATGGACGACCTCCGGGAGCGGCTCTCGGAGACCCGCTTCCCGGACGAGGTCGAGGGCACGGGCTGGGACTACGGCACGAACCTCGGTTACATGGAGGAATTGGTCGACTACTGGCTGAATCGGTTCGACTGGCGAAGGCAGGAGGCGGAACTGAACAGGTATCCCCATTACCGTGCCGAGATCGACGGCACGGGCATCCACTTCATCCACGAGCGCGGGAAGGGGGCCGACCCGCTCCCGATCATCCTCACGCACGGCTGGCCGGACTCCTTCTACCGTTACCAGAAGATCATCCCCCTGCTCACCGACCCGGCGGCGCACGGCGGCGATCCCGACGACTCGTTCGACGTCATCGTCCCCTCGATGCCCGGCTACGGGTTCTCCGACCGCCCGCATGAACGGGGCATGACGTCGGCGCGGATCGCCGACCTCTGGGCGCGGCTGATGACCGACGTACTCGGCTATGAGCGGTTCGCCGCAGGAGGCGGCGACATCGGGAGCGGGGTCTCCCGGCTCCTGGCGCTCGGGCATCCCGGGACGGTCGTGGGCCTGCACCTCACCGATACGGGATTCTTCTCTCCCGGTGCCGACATCCCCGACCTCTCGGAGAACGAGAGGCGGTATCTCGACGCGATCCAGCAGTTGTGGATGCAGGAGGGCGCCTACAACATGGTGCAGTCGACGAAGCCGCAGACCCTCGCCTACGGGTTAAACGACTCGCCCGCCGGACTTGCCGCGTGGATCGTCGAGAAGTTCCGCTCCTGGAGCGACTGCGGCGGGGATCTCGAGCGGCGTTTCAGCAAGGACGAACTCCTCACGAACATCATGATCTACTGGGCGACGGAGACGATCGGGTCGTCGGTCCGCCTCTACTACGAGAACATGCACGCCCTGCCGCTCTCCTTCCTGGAAGAGCGGATCGACGTCCCGGTGGGGATGGCGGTCTTCCCCAAAGACTTCATCCCGCCTCCCCGGGAATGGGCCGAACGAAGACTGAACGTAGAGCGGTGGACCGAGATGCCGCGGGGCGGCCACTTCGCCGCGATGGAGGAGCCGGACCTCTTCGTTCGGGACATACGGGAGTTCTTCCGCCCGCTCCGAGCGGAACTCCGAACGGCCGTGGAGGTGTCGAGATGACGGTGCGGCCTTACACCCTCAACGTCCCCGACGCAACGCTCGACGACCTGCACCGCCGCCTTGCACGCACACGTCTCCCCGACGAGGTCGAGGGTGCGGGCTGGGACTACGGTACGAACCCGGGCTATCTGCGGGAATTAGCCGACTACTGGCTGCACGAATACGACTGGCGGGCCCGCGAAGCGGAGTTGAACCGGTTCCGCCACTACACCGCCGAGATCGACGGGACGGAGCTCCGCTTCATCCACGAGCGCGGGAAGGGGCCGGATCCGATGCCGCTCGTCCTCTTCCACGGCTGGCCGGACTCGATCTGCCGTTACCTCAAACTGATCCCGATGCTCACCGATCCGGCGGCGCACGGCGGCGATCCCGCCGACTCGTTCGACGTCGTCGTCCCCTCGCTGATCGGCGACCCGGGGATGTCGCGCTCGGACAAAGGACAGCCGCTTGCAAAGATGGCGGAGATATCTTATCGGCTGATGACGGAAGAACTCGGGTACGGGCGTTTCGGCGCCGGCGGCGGGGACGGCGGAAGCCCGATCTCGCAGATCCTCGGCGCACGCCATCCCGAATCGATCGCCGGCCTCCACCTCACCGACATCGGCTTCCCCATCATGATGGCGAACTTCCCGGATCTCTCGGATGCGGAACGGGAGTACCTCGCGAGATCGCAGGAGCAGGGTTTTGAGGAAGGAGCGTATGCGATGCTCCAGGGCACGAAGCCGCAGACCATCGCCTACGGGTTGAACGATTCGCCCGTCGGCTACGCCGCCTGGATCATCGAGAAGTTCCACACCTGGAGCGACTGCGACGGGGACCTGGAGACGATCTACACGAAAGACGAACTGCTGACCAACATCATGCTCTACTGGACGGCCGGACCTTCGGTTCGGGCCGTCAGCTACCGCGAGGAGTGGGTCTCGGGTTCACTTGCGCCGGACCAGCGCATCGACGTTCCGGTAGGACTCGCGTTACCCCCGAAGGATATCGACCCGGTTCCCCCGCGGGAGTTTGCGGAGCGCAACCTGAAAGACATCCGCCGCTGGACGGTGCTCGAGCGCGGCGGCCACTTTGCGCCGATGGAGGTCCCGGAACTGATGGCCCGGGAGATCCGGGAGTTCTTCAGGCCGCTGCGTGCGGCGGGGCCGTAACGGGCCGGACGGGGAGGCCGATCCCGAAAGGAAACGTTCGTAACTCCTGAAGTCGAGCTCCATGCATCGATGAGGAGATCGGGATGCCGAGGCTGGTACTGATCGATACGGCGACGGGGACGCGGGTCCGCCACCGCATCAGGAGCTGGAAGCAGGCCTTGAAGCAGCAGGAGTGGTACGAGGCGAAACTCGGGCGGCGCGTGCGGATCGAGAAGGAGTTTACGCGGTAACGCTGCCGTGGAACACACGGTGCCGGCGACCGGACCTCTTCCACCTGCATAACCCCCTCACCTGAGCCACCCGAGTTTGTAGAAGATCCAGCCGACTACGAGCATCGAGATGATCGTCCAGGCGGTCACCTGCCAGATGTGGAGGCTGAAAGGGGTGCCGAGGATGTTCGTCCCGAGTACCTGCCCGATCAGGGTCGGGATCAGCACGAGTGCCGAGAGGACGGCGATCACCCGCATCGCCCGGTTCATTTCGTAGGAGACGGTGTTGATGTGGACGTCGATCAGGGAGAGGAGCCCTTCCCGGATGTTCCCGGCGCTCTCGTGCAGGTAGTCCGTCTCGTTCGCGAGCGCGTCGAAGATGCTCTTCTCTCCAGCCCGCGATACTGTAGCGGGGAGATCCGCCGCGATGACTGTCGCCACCTCCCTCTGGTGGAAGAGGCTCGAAGCCAGAATGCTGCTCACCCGCTTGAGCTGGAAGACGGTGTCGAGGAAGTCCCTCGGCATCTCGTTGTTGGGCGTCTCCTCGAGCCGCATCAGTTCCGCCTCCAGCTCCGCGAGGATCCGGGCGTAATTCTCGTTGATCCCATCAAGGGAGCCGTAGAGGACCCGGGTGTCCAGGGGCACGCCGGCGAGGGCGCTCCCTTCGAGGCCCGCCCGGATCGGTTCGAAGAAGCGGTCTTCTGCCTTCGAGATGGTGACGATCGCCTTTTTCCGGTGTACGATGATGAGCCCGACGGTTGTCACGATCGGGACCCGCACCCCGCCTTTGACCCGGAGCGTCCGCTCGGGTTCCTGCACGAAGATGAGCCGGGTGGTGTCGGCAAACGTTATTCCGGGGTGCGACGGCCGCATCAGCCGGCTCTCGAAGAAGGCGGCGGGCAGACCGAGGAGCCCGGAGAGCACCGGGAAGTCCGGACGCGACACACCGGAGAGGTCGAACCAGGCCTCGACCGGGGTTTCGTCAAGGTATCCCTTCACTTCGGCGGGGGTGAACTCGCCGTCTCCGGAATCCCCCACTCTCCCCCGGATCCGCATCGTCGAGAACGCCGGTTCCGCAGCGCCGCGGGCGACAGCCTCCGGCTCGATCCGCCGCTCCACGGACCTCCCGCCGGCCGCCGCCACCCGGACCACCCGGAGGAGCCGGAGCGTGGGCGAGGACCTCGCGAGGGTCGAACCGGCAACCGGCACCACCTCGAGGACCGGGAGCGTGATGATGACGAGATCGAGGAGATGCCAGCGGTCCAGGAAGTGGCTCACCGGATCCTCCGCAAGGGCCAGTTTGAGGACGTACTCAAGGACAAAGATGGCGATGATCGTCGTATCGGCCATATCGAGGAACTCGACGACCGGTTGGGGGAGGGTCGGGACCACGATGGGTATGATGACGATTGGGGCCATCACCAGGCCGAGGAAGATCATCAGGCCGTCGGAGAGGATCCGGCAGACGAGATCCCGCAGAGCCGCCTTCCTCTCCTGTCCGGTCTTTCCTGCAGCCTGTTCCATACCGTCACCAGAAGCCGGACCCGCAGATCCCGGCGTCACCGTGTATACGCCTTTCCGTATATAGCAGGTGGGAGGCCAGTCGGCGGGAGCCCGGGAAAGACTGATAGTCCCCCCGGGCGTACCTGACAATCATGGACGGCGATGCGGCGGAACGGGTCTCGCTTGCGGACGCTATAGCGGCGGCGGAGGTATCCCGCCGGGAGAAGAGGAAGAACCCGGCGATAGCGGCAGGACTCTCGCTCCTCTTCAACGGCCTCGGGCAGGCCTACAACGGGCAGTTCGTACGGGGCGTCCTGGTGCTGCTCGGAAGCCTCCTCGGCCTCTTTGTCATGATCGTTCCGGGCGTGGCGATCTGGGCCTGGGGCGTTTACGATGCCTGGGCCACGGCCCGGCGGATGAACGAGGGCCTCCTCCCCTACCGGGAGACGAGTCCGCTCGCGATCATCGGGTTCGTGGTCGTCTGGGCGGTGACGATCTTCTCGCTCTCGGCGGCGTCGGCGATGCTGCTCGTTGCGATAGGACAGCAGGGGATACTGTAGCGGGGTGTTCTGCGGGCGGCCGGAGTCGGCAGTACAGCATCCCGATATACTCCTGATCATCCAGTTTTCAGACTTGTTAGCACATTAAGAAACATTCATATTACCTGATCGACAAAAGAAAACCCATGATAGGTCTCCCGGCAAACCGTCTTTTCTGCCTTGTCCTCCTGTTTCTCTTCGTCCCGGCCGCGGTCTGCGGCGCCCCGGTCACCCGGACGCTCTCGACCGCCGAGCCCGGGGCGGGGGAGGTCTTCGAGGTCTCGCTCTCGATCGACGGCATCGCCCTCGGCGGGGTGGTCGAGACGCTGCCGGCCGGCTACGCCTTCGCGGGGACCGACCACCCGGACGACCGTGTCCTCGTCCGGGGGCAGAAGATCGGATTTACCGTGATGGACGATACCGCGATAACCTACTCCGTCACGGCCCCCGCCTCCGGGAGCGGGGATATCGCCGGGACGTGGGAGGACTTCCTCGGCGAGACGGACGGGGAGGTAGCCGCGTCGCACGTCGCGGTGGACGGCATCGAGACGGCGGCGGAGAGCGGCGGGGAGAAACCCGCCGCACAGGAGGCAGCCCCGCAGTTTGCGGTCGTCGCTGCGGCTGCCGCCCTCCTCATCGCCGGATGGGGTGGTCGGCGATGAACCGGTGGTACCTCCTCGCTCTCCTCCTGGTCCTCGCCGTTCCGGCATCGGCGGCAGAGGGCATCCCCGGGGACGCCGACGCAGACGGGACGCTCACCCGTGCCGAGTACGCCTCGGCGGCCCTCGCCTATCTCGACGCTGCTTACATGAACGGCGCCGGCGAACTCGACCGCGACGGCATCCGCGACGCCGCCTGGGTCTACGCCCGCTGGGACGGGAAACCCCGCGAGGTCGTCGACTCCACGGGGAGAACGGTGACGCTCTACCGCCCCCTGCGCCGGGTAGTGACCTTCAGCGGCGAGTCCCTCGAGACCCTGCGGTCGCTCGGGTTCGATATGGACAAAATCATCGCTGTCGACAAGTACAGCCACGAGAAGAGCATCTTCTTCCCCGAGTGCCGGGAGAAGGTGAACGTCGGGTCGATCTGGTCTCCCGACATGGAGAAAGTCCTCTCTGTGCGGCCGGACACGGTCATCCTCTACGCGACGATCAGCACCGCGGCCTGCGACGACATCCAGAAGAGGCTCGAGGCGAGCAGCCCCGGGATCCGGGTGCTGCGGTTCGACTGCTTCAAACCCGCCACCTACGCGGGCGAGATCCGCACGATCGCCTCGATCATCGATGAGACCGAACGGGGGGAGGAGTTCGCCTCTTTCTACGGCTCGACGATGGACCGGATCCGGGACGGCACGGCGGGCATCCCGGACGATGAGAAGACCCGGGTCTACTTCGAGTACTGGTTCGACTACACGACCGTTGCCGCCAGTGCGGGCTACAACGAGAAGACCGAACTCGCCGGCGGGAAGAACCCCTTCGCCGTCGGGACCACCGAGTACCCCGTCGTCGACCCCGAGGCGATCATCGTCGCGGACCCGCAGGTCGTCGTGAAGCTGGCCGGGCAGGGCCTGGCCATCGGCGGATACGCGGGGCATGACCCCGCGGCGCTCGCTGCGATCCGGTCGGCGCTCTTTGAGCGGCCCGGGTGGTCGAGGATCTCTGCGGTGAAGGACGACCGCGTCCACGTCATCCACTCCGACATCCTCGGCGGCGCCCAGCACTTCATCGGGACGGCTTACCTCGCGAAGTGGTTCTACCCCGACCGGTTCGCCGACCTCGACCCGCACGCCGTCCACCAGCGTTACCTCACCGAGTTCCAGGGGATCGACTTCGATCTCGCATCCCAGGGGACGTTCGCCTACCCGTGACCGGTGCCGCCATGGAACAGCACGTCGTCATCGAAGGGTATACCCGGCTGAAGAAGACCCGCGCCCTCTTCATCGGCGGTCTTCTTTCGGCCCTCGTCATCCTCACCGGCGTCGCGGTCACGCTCGGGTCGGCCGGCCTTACCGTGGGCGAGTCCTACCTCGCGATCCTGGCCGGCCTCTTCCCCGGCTTCTTCAGCGCCCCCGACCTCGCGACGACCATCGTCTGGGACTTCCGGCTCCACCGGGTGCTCTTCGCGGTCTCGTCCGGGTTCGGGCTCGCGGTGGCGGGCTGTGTCATGCAGGGCATCCTCAGAAACCCGCTCGCAAGCCCCTTCACCCTCGGGATCGCCTCGGCGGCAGCCACCGGCGCCTCGATCGCCATCGTCCTCGGCGCCGGGGCCGTCGGCGGGGAGTACCTCGTCATCGGCAACGCCTTCCTCTTCTCCCTGCTTGCGGCGCTCGCCATCTACGGGATGGCCCGTTACCGTGGCATCGGTTCCGAGACGATGGTGCTTGCCGGCATCGCCCTCATGTACCTCTTCTCGGCGGTGACGTCGCTTTTGCAATACGTCGGCAGCGCCGAACAGCTCCAGGCGGTGGTCTTCTGGATGTTCGGGTCGGTGGACAAATCCACCTGGCCGAAACTCGGAATCGTCGCCCTCGTCCTTGCCTGCACCATACCCTACCTCGTCTATCGCGCCTGGGATTTGAACGCCCTCGCGGAAGGAGACGAGATGGCGGCCAGTCTCGGGGTGCCCGTCGAACGGTCGATGGCGGTCCTGATGATGATCGCCTCCCTGATCACCGCGGTGATCATCTGCTTCACCGGAACGATCGGCTTCATCGGGCTCGTCGCCCCGCACATCACCCGGATGGCCATCGGCGGGGACTTCCGCACCCT
Source organism: Methanoculleus sediminis (assembly GCF_001017125.1). GTDB lineage: Archaea > Halobacteriota > Methanomicrobia > Methanomicrobiales > Methanoculleaceae > Methanoculleus > Methanoculleus sediminis. The sequence continues at coordinate 417,932 of NZ_JXOJ01000002.1, forward strand.
CCTCCCCGCGTCCGGCCTCGTGGGGGCCCTTCTCCTTCTATCGGCCGACAGCATCGCACGGAGTGTCCTTGCACCGCAGATCCTTCCCGTCGGGATCGTGACCGCGTTCCTCGGGGTGCCGTTCTTCATCTACCTCTTCCTGCACCGGAGGGATGCCTGATGGCGCTGATCTCGGTAAACAGCCTCTCGTTTGCCTACCGCGACCGCCGGGTGCTTCACGGGGTCACCTTCTCGGTCGACGCAGGTGAAGTCCTCGGGCTCGTGGGGCCGAACGGGTGCGGTAAGACGACGCTTATCAGGTGCGTCGACGGGATGCTCTCCCCCGACGGGGGAACGGTGATGCTTGATAAGCGGGAGATCCGCACGATGCACCGCCGCGAGGTCGCGCGGGCGATGGCCTACGTGCCGCAGTCGGCCGGGAACCGGACTGGAGCGACGGTCTTCGAGACCGTCCTGATGGGGAGGCGGCCCTACCTGAACTGGACGGTGAACAGGACCGACGAGGAGAAGGTGATTGCGGCGCTCGACCTCCTCGATCTCGGGGATCTCGCGCTCCGCAACGTCGCCGAACTCTCCGGCGGGGAGCGCCAGCGGGTGATGATCGCCCGGGCGCTCGTGCAGGAGACCGGGGTGATCCTCCTCGACGAACCAACGAGCAACCTGGACGTCTGCCACCAGATGGGGGTCATGGAAGTCCTCCGCGGCCTTGCCGGGGAGAAGGGGCTCGCGGTCGTCATCGCGCTCCACGACCTGAACCTCGCCGCCACCTACTGCCACCGCCTCATGGTGATGAAGGCCGGGGCGGTCTACGGCTACGGGGCTCCGGAAGAGGTGCTCACCGAGGAGATGCTCAGGGCGGTCTACGGCATCGAGGCGGTGGTGAAACGGGATCTTTCGGCGCCCTACATGGTTCCGGTCAGGCCGGGGCACCTGCGGGGAGGGGCGTGAAGGCCCCTACCTCCCCAGATGCTTCAGCGCCTCCTTCGCCTCCATGACCGGGTGCGTCTCGGTGTAGCCGAGATCGCCCCAGGGATACCCGGCTTTCAGGAGTGCTACGGAATCCTCCACCTCGACCAGCCGAAAGACCGTGTTGCTGGTGAGATCGATCCACTCGTTGATCACGATCATCCCGTCAGGGGCCTTCTCCACGGCCCGCATCTCCATGACCTCGCCGGTTCTCCCGGGCTCCCAGGTGAAGATACTCATGAACTGCATGGCAAACCACCCATTCCGTCTCCCGCCCGGCATGCCGGATGGGGCATCCGGCGTCAACGGGCTCCGGGTATAAATACCTGGTGCAGGGCGGGCCGCCCGTTACGCCGGCCGCTCCTTCACGGCGGCCGAGATGACCATGGCGGTGACGGCGGAGATCACGAGGAGCACGACCATGTGCGGGTCGGCCGTCCCCACGACCGCGACCAGGAGGATGGAGGTCAGGGGCGCCCCGAGGGCGAGGGTGAGGGCCGCGGCCTCGATGCAGAGGACGAAGATGCCGACCGGGATGCCAGGAAATGCGAGGTTCAGGGCAAGCCCGATCAGCGTCGACGAGAAGATGATGGGAAAGAGCGGGCCGCCGATGTACCCGCTCTTGAACGAGAGCGCGAGCAGGAGGATCTTCAAGACCGCTGCGCCGAGCAGCATCCCGACCCCGAGCCGGGCCGGGTCGGCGATGATCCCGTGCAACTGGGCCTCCCCGGAGAAGAGCACCTCCGGGACGAAGTAGCCGGCGCACGCGATGACCGCCCCGGCGGCGAGGACGCGGGCGACGGGCGCGTCACCAAACACCCTGTCCATGACCGTCCCGGCGGCCTGCATGGCGACTCCCGCAAAGACCGCGAGCAGCGATCCGAGGATGCCGAGGGCGATCGCACAGAGGATGTAGCCGGGATGCAGCCCGCCGATCGGCTCGAACGGGATGCTCCGCGCAAAGGAGGGGAGGCCGAGGAGCAGGTAGAAGAGGTAGCCGACGGTGCCGGCGAGCAGGTTCCAGGTGAGGAACCGGAAGGCGTTCCTGTTCCCGCCGACCTGGAACTCGGTGGCGAACACCCCGGTAAAGAGCACGTTGCCGACGATCCCGTTGAACGCCGATGCCAGAGCCGCAACATCGAACCCGAGCGCGGCCCCCGCAGATCCGAGTCCGAGCCGGTCGCGGACGTACGAGGAGACGTAGCCGATGAGAACGGTGATGGTTCCTTCCGGCCCGATGCTTGCCCCGGAGAGAAGCGAGAAGAGCGACGAGAGGAGGGCGCCGGGAAACGTCCGGTAATCGGGTCTCTCACCACCCCCTTTGAGCGATTCGGCGAACCCGCCATGGATCACGTCGGGTGCGTGCAGGTACCTGCGGCAGAGGCCGACGAGCAGCGAGAAGAGAAGCACCCCCGCCGGAACCGCCCAGGGGTTGGCCTGCACGAAGCCGTTCTGGGACCAGACGACGTTGTCAAGCAACCCGTAGAGGCCCAGGTAGGCGACCGTAAAGGCGATCGCGATTATGGCGATGAGGGCGACCTGCAGGAGGTTCGGGGTTCCTTCCCGGCTACCGGGCTCGACGCAGATCCGCTTTTGCGGCGGTGCCGGACCGTCTGCAGGTGCTGGCATGGCAGGCACGATGCGGCCCGTTCGTCGGTTCCGGGTAATCTTCCTTGCGGTCGACCCCGTGCGCCTGCCGGAAAAAGAGTGACCGTTCCCCGAACCCGGGGTCCGGGGTTACCTCCGCCGGGGCCGCGTCTCGATGCGCTCAGTCGTCACGACCTCGGGCGGCGGGGTCTCCTCCCGCTTCATGGCTTCTGCCTCCTCCCGGGTCGGCGGAGTTATGGTTCCGGCCGACTGGATCAGGCCGTAGTCCGCTTCCCGGGGCCAGAGGTCTTCTTCGAAGCCCGGTTCGTCGTCCAGCCGCCGCTTGTCGATGTTCACGACGAAGTTGTCGTCGCCGGGGCGGTAGATCACGGCTTCGGGCGGGATCGCGAACCTCTTTGCCGCCATGCCGAGCACGCCGCCGTACCTGAGCACCAGGTACGTTACCTTGCCCTCGGGGAAGCCGATCCGCATATCCGAGATCTCCCCCAGATCGTCTCCCTGCGGGTTGATCACGTTTTTGTCCAGGATGTCGTCGGCCGACATGAACCACTCTTCGCCGGCCGTCCGCGTCCTGCGTTCCAGAATTACATCCGATCTCTCCTGCATCTTCTTCGCCTCCGTTGCCTCTTACGAGAGGGCGTGCAGTGAGTGCCGGGAGTCCTTAAAATGATTTGCACACCCCGACCGCGGGGTAGCCCGGCCTCCGGGGAGGCGGCCCCCCTGCCCGAATAAACACCTTTTATCCGTTTATCACCCCAAAGATGCTTCATCCGGGGCCTGAGTGAAATGGATGAAGTTATTACCGGGTGAGTCAATCCCCTCTTCATGGGGCCTACTGTCAAACTGGATCTCACCACGATCCTCGAGGCAACAGGCGAGTTGCAGCACTTTCTTGACCTGGGCGCTGCCCGCCTGCATGCGGAAGGGCCGTTGCCGGAAGAGGCGTCCGAGGAGTTGATATTTTCCATGGCCGACGAACTTGAGGATCACCTGCGGGCGATGCGCGACCGGCAGGGGTCCGCGAGCATCGGTGATCTCCGGGTCTGGACCCGGGCCTGGATCGACGAGCGGCAGGAGGCGCTCTCCCAGGGGCCGTTGCAGGGCGGCAACCGCAGGTAACCGCCCGGCGAGGATCTCCGCAAGGCGGACGATACCCGGCTACTCGGGGGGCCGCCCCCGGAGAGACCCCATGATTTATCAGCACGCGCACCTATCCGCACCCGATGCCTCACTTCGACCTCTTCTTCAAGACCGAAGAACTGCGGCGGAGGCTTGAGCCCCATCTGGGGCTCATTCCGCCGTACTTTCAGTTCACCGTCCGGACGGGCACCCCGGAGGTCCGCTTCTTCGACCAGAAGGACCCGATGTGGAAGGAGTTCCCGTTCCCGGTTCCGGAAGGAACCGTCTACGTCTTCGACGATGCAATCCCCGCCCGGGCCCTCGGGGGCGGGATGCACATGCGGGCGAGCGTCCGGGTTACGCGCGAGGATAGGGACGACGAGGCGGTCGTCCTCCGTATCTGGCACGAGATCCTGCACGCGATCGGGCAGCCGGCGGACGACATGGCCAAACGGGCGGGCGAGTGGCAGAGCGTCTCCGAGCGGGTCATGTGGACGGCCTGGCAATCCCTTTCCCGGCCGCTCGACGTGCCGTTCTGGCACCGGAAGTTTTACGTGTGGCTGACGGAGCGGGCGGAGAGCGGCGCGGGGGGGAGGTAGGAATGCGGCCGGGTCCCGTCCCGGCCCGTCACCGGTAACGGGTGGCTGCATGAGGAATCGGGAGTTGCTCGTTTCATCGCCTCCGAAATAGGGTTGCCACGGATCAAAATTCTTATTCCTGGAAAAGAGACAATCTCCTTGTGAAATACATTCTTCTGACCATCCTCCTGATCGTATGCCTCGCCTGCGCCGGATGCGCCGACCCGGCCGGGACGGCGGTTCCCGGCGATGTATCGCAGTCGCCCGGGAGTGGATTCGCCCTCAACGAGTCCGTCCATCCGGGCGACGACTTCTATGCCTACGTGAACGATGCATGGATAGCGGAACACCCTATCCCGGCAGATAAGCAGTACTACGCAGTATTCACCGGGATGAGGGACGGGGTGGATAACGACCTCCGTGCTCTTCTCGAGGATGCGGCCGACGCGCCGGAGAGTGCCGATCGGAACGCCACCCTCCTCGGAACGTTCTACCGGTCGGGCATGGATACCGGGACGATCGACCGGGAAGGGCTCGACGGTCTCTCCGATCTCCTCGCGGCGATCGACGCGATCGATTCCCGTGGCGATCTGACCGAAACCACGATCGTTCTCCTGGAACAGGGTTTCCCGCCGGTCTACTTCTACGGGGCCGGGACCAACCCCGAGAACAGCAGCGAGATGATCCCGTGCCTTTATCAGGGCGGGCTCGGGCTGCCCGACCGGGACTATTACTTCCGGAACGATGCGGGAAGCTCTGAGCTCCGGGATGCCTACCGCGAGCACATAGCCCGGGTGCTGGTGCTCGCCGGCAGGTCCCCCGAAGAGGCGGCCGCCGACGCAAAGACCGTCTATGCCATGGAAGCGGCCCTTGCCGCGGCCCACCTCGGCCGGGAGGAGAATCGCGATCCCCAGAAGACCGCGAACATCCATACTCTCGCCGAACTCGAAGAACGGTACCCCGCCGTCGGGTGGGGGACCCTCGCCGCCATCCCGGGTTCCGGGCCGGTCGGCAGGGTGCACGTCTACCAGCCGGGATACGTGGAGGAACTTGACTCCCTCCTCGCGACCGCGCCGCTCGACGACTGGAAGGTCTACCTGCGCTACCGGCTGATCGATCAGGCGTCTCCCTATCTTGGGGCGTCGTTCGAGGAGGAGCACTTCGCCTTCTACGAGACGACGCTCTATGGTGTCCCGGAGATGAAGCCCCGGTGGCAGCGCGTCGTGGCGGCGGAGAGCGAGTTCCTCGGCGATCTGGTCGGCCGGGCATACGTCGCCGGATACGTGGACCCCCGGACACGCGGGATGGTGTCGGGGATGGTCGTTGCCATCCGGGAGACCTTTGATGCGCGAATGGCAGACCTCACCTGGATGAGCGAGCCGACAAAAGCCGCGGCCCGCGAGAAACTTGCCGCCATGGGGGAGAAGATCGCGTATCCCGACCGGTGGACGGACTACTCCGGGCTGAACCTCTCGGATTCGTATGTGGAGAACGTCCGCGCAGCAAAAGCGCACGCCTTCATCCACGGCCCCGAAGGGCTTGAGAGGGTCGGCGGGCCGGTCGACCCGGGCACCTGGTTCATCACCCCGCAGACGGTGAACGCCTATTACGACCCGACCAGAAACGAGATGGTCTTCCCCGCGGCCGTCCTCCAGCCGCCCATCTTCGACCCCGACAGAGACCCTGCCTTCAACTACGCTATCCTCGGCTGGTTGATCGGGCACGAGATGACGCACGGCTTCGACGACCAGGGAAGACAGTACGATAAAGACGGGAACCTGAAGGACTGGTGGACTGAGGAGGACGCCGCGAACTTCAACGACCGGACGGCCCTGCTCGTCGCCGAGTACAACGCGTTCGAGGCGCTCCCCGGCCTTTACGTCAACGGCAACCTCACTCTCGGGGAGAACATCGCCGACTTCGGGGGTCTGACCATGGCCTACCACGCGTGGAAGAAGGCGGAGAACGGGTCGGCCGACCCGGCAGCGGACCGGCGGTTCTTCCTCGCGGCCCCGTGCCTCTGGCGGGTGAACGACCGGGAGGACTCGCTCCGGAACCTGGTGCTGGCCGATCCGCACTCACCGGAGAAGTTCCGGGTGAACGGTGTCCTGTTCAATGTCCCGGAGTTCTACGAGGCTTTCCCGGAGATCCGGCCCGGCGACGCCCTCTACCGGGAGGTCGAGGAGAGGCCCGTCATCTGGTGACGGGCGTTAACATACACCCATTTTCATCTCCCGAACCGCCCGGTCATGATCCGGATAGTTCCGGGCGGGAGGGGGACAGTTCCTGCACGGTGCGTCCTTCCATGCGTTTCTGCACCCATCCCCGGGCGGGGCTTGCCGCGAACGGAACGATGAACAGTGCCGCGATGCCGACAACACCACACCACCATTCGGGAACAGCCGGGTAAGAGGTGATCCGGAGGCCGATATAGAAGAGGAAGATGGTGAAGCATACCGCCGAGACGGTCACGTACTGCAGCGCTCTCGCATGGGGGGTCACGATTGCGTGGTATTCCGGAACCAGATACACGAAGATGTAGTACAGGCCAAGGATCCCGAGGAGCGTTCCGGCGATAAAGATCGGCCACGGTGAGATCCCGAGTCCGTGGTTGATGTTGCCGAAGTCGTCGTGCTGCAGGAACGAGCGGGTGAAGACGTACTCGAAGACCATACTGAACGTGATGATGCACGTCCAGAAGGTGCAGTGGTATGCCCGGCGGTGTTTTTTCACCCACGTCGCCGACATGAGCCCGACGGTCGCGAAGAAGAGCACGATGTTTGAAAAGGGCCCGGCAAACGCGATGACCGACGCGGCCGGGCCCTCTCCCGCAGCAAAAAGAGCCGAATAATCGACGTTCTCGTCCCAGTGCGCCCCTATGAAACTTCCATAGACGATCTCCCACGGATCCGATTTCCAGCCGAGGAAGTACGCGCAGAGGCTGTGCGAGTACTCGTGCATCACGATGATCAGGAGGTGCAGGATGAGGAAGAGGATGACCGTTACCGTGAGGAACAGTACGATCGCTTTTAACCGGGAAAGCCGGTCTGACCGGCAGGTTCCGGAGGACACCGTCTCCGCGGCCCCGGGCGCCCCTCTCCGGCGGTCGATCTCCGGCAGGATGTACCCGGAGTAGGCCAGGTACAGCAGGAGGACCAGGAAGAGTGCGAGTGAAGTCTCCAGGAACTCCATTGCTATCCCAAAGAGAAGATACATCCCGATTGCCAATGCTATCAGCCGGACTGCAGCAGTAAGATAGTTCCCGCCCTCTCCGACCATACGATCCCTTTCAAGGAATAAGAACACCCGAAGGCCGGATTAATCTTCTGAAACGCATCCCGCGGCAGAACGGGCAGACGTGCCCGGGTCCTCGGGCAGGATCCCCTGTTTTCATCGGCCCCGTGCCCGTCCGGCCGTGTCCCGGGGCGGCGCGTTTAGGACATGTTATATAGATAAAAACCAATGATATAATATTTTCCATTGGTGAAAAATTGTTCATTCCGTGATATCATGGATTCTGGAGGAGATTAATCAGATATTATCAAAGTGGACGAATTTCCAGGGGTGTTGAACAGTAATGGCAGACAGTGACAAAGTGAACGAAATTTTTGGCAGGTGCAAGGAGGCCGCATCGGTTGCCGCCGATAAGGCAACCGTGGCGATCGACTCTGCATCGGCCAGCGTTTCAGCGGGTATCAAGGAGATGCGCGAGGAATCTGCGGCATCTCCGCGTACAGACGACGGCAGCTATGCCCGGGACGGCGAAGCCCGTGCAGCGGCGGAGGCGGGCGAGTGCGTCCTCTCCGGTGAACTCGCCCTCTCCGCAGCTGCGGACGATGCAGCGGGCATACCGGTCAAACATACCGCGGGCGAGGTCGTGAAAGGATGCGTGCAACAGAGGATCAACGGCTTCAAGAGCGGTTTGCAGAATAAAAAACTCCTGATCACCGCGGGGACCATGGCTCTGGTCTGGCTGGCGCTGACCGTACTTCCGGCCCTGGGGTTCAATCCGGCTCCCGTGCAGTCCCTCTCCTTCCTGACCTTCGCGCGGGGCGGGCTCTCCGGCGGCGTGCCCGGATTTGTCGGCGGGCTCATCGGGAAGGGCCTGATCGCCTACTTCGTGACGCTGCTCATCGTCGGCGGGATATCCGGCGAGAGCATCGTCTCGAACGTACGCTCTCTTGCTGCAAGGTTCTCCGGGCAGAAATGGGACGCCGCATCGATCTCTCCTCTTCTCATCGGCGGCGGCGCGGCCCTCTTCGTCTACAACTTCCTCGCGGGAACGTCGACGATCATGAACTGCATGGTGGGGGTCGTGGCGTTCCTCATCGCGGCCCGTGCACTGGCGAACCGGGCGGGCTGCGTGCGGCAGGCATTTGCCGCGGTCTTTGCAAAAGAGGGCAGGGCCGACTCCGGGCTGGTCACGAAGGTGATGGCGGGATGGGCCGGAGGGTTCGCTCTCGGCGTCGTCCTCTCCGTCTTCGGGGGATACACCTGTTACATCGCCGGGTTCCTTCTCCTGGCGGCCGGTGCCGTCCTCATGGTTACGGTTCAGAAGCAGGCGGGAGGTGTCCCGGCATGAGGCCGACGGCGAGACTGCTGCTCGTGCTCCTTGCAGCCTTCCTCCTTACCGGAACCGCGGCTGCAAGCTACTCGCTCACCGATACCAACAGTTACGACTACAAACTGGCGAGCAAGTACATCCACAGCATGGAAGACGAGGGGTTCGTCGTCGAGATGCCGATCGGCGTCTACAAGAAAGGGACGGACGAACTCCTTGCGACCGAGAACACGCTGCTGATCATCGGCAACCTCGGAAAGATTGACCCCGAGGCTGAACGGCTTGTCCTGACCGAGATCCCGACAGACGTCTACAGTTACACCTATCAGGGCGACGCAGGCGGCGGCGAGATCAGGACGAGTACGGGAGAAGTCACCTGCGGCCGCTACATGTTCACCGAGTTCGGCCTCACCACGAAGTACAAGACGGTGAGCGAGTATGCCAGCTACTTGAAGACCGAACTCGAAAAATCGGTCGAGACTTCCAGCGCAAGGATCGAGTACGTGGATACGACCATAAACGGACACCGCGTCGTCGGCGTGCGCGAGTTGACGGACGACTCCAACTGGGCGGCCGGCGGCGGCTCCATGGACAACCACCTGGAGAACACGTTCACCTACTACGTGATCCGTGAGGACTTCTACCCGGCGGGCTCGGGGCTCGCCCACATCAGGTTGCGCGGTCATGTCGGCCTCGAACATGACAACGGCCGGTCATTGACGTATGATCCGTATCCCTCGGAGAACCAGGTAGCTATAGCACTCTCCGAGATGAAAAGGGCGTACGAGGATGCGAACAAGGTCATGGACTCGATCATCGCCGATGCGGCGAACGCAAAGGGAACGCTCATCGTCGGGAACTACGAAGAGGTCTTCGGCGGCTACGGCGGCGGCAGCTTCTCCATCGATACCCCGGGCGGGGGTGCCGGTGAGAGCGATTACGGCATACCGCTCGCGGTTATAACCGGGATCGGTGCCGCGGGAGCCGCGGTTGCGGGCGCTGCAGCGGCGGCCGGCGGCGGTGGCGGCAACGGCGGCAGCGAGACGGAGCGCACCAGCACCTACCGGATGAGGATCCGCAAAGACTTCGAGGATTATATCGTCTGCGGAAAGAGCCCCGAGACCATCTACGCCCAGATGATCGAGATCACCGCGGAAGGCCAGACGATCGAGCGTGACGACCTCACCGCGACGCTCTCGATAACCTCCGGCGGCGGGCTCCGGGTCGAGGATCAGACGCTCGCCGGCAGTTACATGGGAGCGTTCGTATCTGCGGACGAGAACGAACTCGCGGAGGAAGGCATCGTCAGGGTGGCCTACACCGGAAAGGGCGGGTCGTTCACGAACAACATCCACTTCCGGATCATCGGCGAGCCGAGGATCAAGTTCCCCGAGCAGGGGGCGGCGATGGACATGCGGCTGAACGTCCTCTACGGCGACGGGCTGACCTACGACGTCGAGGTCGAACTCGTCGACTTCATAGAACCGCCCAAGGAGGTCACGATCACCCAACTCGACGAGGCGCCGTTCACGAGCTCGCTAGAGAAGATCGACGATACGCACTACATTGCAAAGATCGTCAACACGAGCCCGCTGCCCGAGAAGGGAGCGCCGGTGACGAGATACGGCGCCAGAGTCATCGCCACCTGCGAGGATGACGAGATCGTCGAAGAAGCGTTCACGGTGATCTTCTATCCCGAGGGCATCAGCGTCACCGACGTCGTCTACGACGACGAGGGACACGCCCAGTTCGCGGCCTACGACGATCTCGACACCGAAGAAGACGACGTTGCAGCGACCGGATTCATCGTGAACCTCGCCGTCAGGGTGACCGAGAACGAGAAGGAAGTGGTGAAACTCCTGGACGGGACGGAGTACGCGCCCGAGTTCGGCGAGCTCAAGGGAACCGACCAGAGGACGGAGGTCCTCGCATCGAGGTTCAAGTACACCATCGAGAAGAAGCCGGACAACACCAACAAGGCCTACAAGTTCACCCCCGCCCAGCAGATCGGCGAGGACGAGAGGAACCCCTACTTCCTGGAACTCCCGATCACCTGCGAGTACGGCGACGAGACCTATGAACTCGATCTCCCGATCCGCCTCATCGGCGACAAACTCGGGGTGCGCAAGGATCGCGAGACCGAACTTGCGAACTTAAAGAAGAGGATCCAGAAGTTCGGCATCAATCCGGACACCGCCCGGTTCCTGCGGGAGAACGTGCAGAACTTCACTGCCGCCGAGCTCCGCCTGATGAGCAAGAAGATCGTCTACGACTCGATCGTCTACTACACCCAGGAGTCGGCGGACTTCATGGAGACCGCCGACACCATGGACGACTGGATCACCTTCCTCTCCGTCGTGAAGTGGTTCGGCGATCAGGCGTTCTCGTACCTCATGACCATCTACACGGGGCCCGCGGGAGAGGCGATCCTCACCCCGACGAAGGAGCTTACGGTCGAACTGATCGGCGAGATGTCGGCCGACCTCTTCATGGGTAACGGGGTGAACTGGGACGAGATCAAGGTCGGTGTGCACATCTCCGAGATGATCGAGAACTACACCAAGTCGTGCTTCGAGGATCTGGCGACAGCGAACCCGAAGAAACTCGCCCAGGTGATCGCGGGGCTCTGCGTCTTCAACCTGGTGCGCCACTACACTTTCGATCTCGACGAGAACGGCAAACGCAGCCTGTATAACGCGATCATCTCGTCGTTCTCCGACATCTCGCTCGAGTTCTTCAAGAACAAGTTCGGCAGTTTCCTCAAGGGCAAGGTCAACGACCCGAATTCGAGCCTCTCCAAGCTCCTGAACTCGTCGGCGGCCAAGATGCTCGAGGACATGATGCCGGAGGGCAAACTCGCGGTTCCGGGCGTGAACACCCTCACGGAGGACGTAGCGGTAGGCCCCATCCTCCAGAAGTACGTGGAGGAGATCTTCGGCTTCGGCGCGTCCTACGTGACGCAGGAGTTAGGAACGGCGGCTGCCGAGACTCTCTATGTGAAGGTGAAGGTCGGCGTCCCCAATTCGGACCGGGAGATCGACTGGTATGTCTTCATAGACCCGATCAAAGCGGCCGACAAACTCCTGGACTACATCTTCACGTCGCTCTTCGAGAAGTTCCCGTTCCCGACCGCGGAGCCGGGAGAAGCCTCCAAACCTCGCGACCCGCTCTACATGGATCCGAAGACCAACCAGCGGATCGGATAATCCTCTTTTTTTGAGTGGTTGCCCGGCACTCTCGGGCAGCAGGGAACCGTCTCGCGAAGGGGTGTCGCGGGCGGCACCACGCAGATTTCGCGAGACTATATGATCATTGCGGGTACCGTGTTCTTTACCGCTGTTTGTGATATTATTTTTCCTTAAATCCCAGAATCCGCCAATATTATTCACACCCGGCGGTTTTCTTTACTAATATTTTTTATACAAGATATTTCATTCACTATTATGCAATCCCTATCGAACTGTTGTCGTCTCCTTCTCATCTTCGGGCTCCTCATGCTCTGCGTTCCGCCGGCAGCGGCGCAGGCCGGCTCGCATACCACACTGCAGGTCTACACGGATGAGACTGTTCTCGGTCGAATCGTCTCGATCACCCCGGCTTCGGATGTCGGTGCGTATTCCATCACCATCACGCGCGGCACGAGCGTTCAGCCTGCCGGCGTGGGCGACACACTCCGCCATAAAGATATCATCACCCTGCAGCGCGGCTCGTTTGCAGACATCCAGCTCGTCGACAGGAGCGATACGACGATGCTCGGCGGAGGCACCGGGGGAACCGCGATCCTGATCGAACGGGCAGGCGGCAGCTCCGGACAGGCGGCGGCTCCCGAGGTGACGGAAACCCCGTCGGGCAGCGGGATAATTTACGTGGATTACGGACAAACTGAAGCAGGAACGGTGACATCTATTCAGGGCAGAGCGGAGATCCTTAGAAATGCCCGGATCTTTCCTGTATATAGAGGAGATAGCCTGCTTGTCGGCGATACCCTGTTTATCAGAGAGGGTGTGGTGACCGTTGAGATCTGGGACTCCGGGACAAGGACGATCTATGAGGGAGGGATACTCAGCGTTGAACAAAGAGCGAAACCCCAGGAACTGCTCGAACCGGTCTTCACCTTCTTCAACGATCTAAAGAATTCCCTTGAACGCGCTCTGGGATTTGAAGTCAGGGTCCCAACCGACACAGCCGGGGTCCGGGGATAACGGGATACGGGGGAGGAGCCCTCCTCCGGCTATTTTTATCGCTACGACCGAACCGGTCAGCGCTTCGTGCGGCGGTCGAGGTCTTCAGCCGCCGCCCTGAACTCTTTTAGGCGGTCTTCAACCGATCCGTCGGCGTCGCGAAGGGTCACAAGCCTGCCGCAGCCGCCGCAGACGATCGGTCTGTTCTCTTGCAGGTGCTCGACCGTAACCTGAAGCGCGAAATTGCAGTCCGGGCAGCGTATTGTGATTACGGGGTGGCCTTCACGGTCCATATTCAGGGTTGCGGGCGTCGATGGAATAATCTTTCCATACGCGGTTTCTTACCGGTCTAATCCTGTCGAACCGGACTGCGATGCATTCTTCCCACCTCCGCCGCGGGGATCTTCGTGGATTCCGCGGGGGTTGCCACCCGCAAAGCCGACGGGATTGCATACACCCCCTCTCATACGCGCTCATCCGTTTTCGAGTGTAACAGCGACGAATCATCGATCACGGCAATCAGCTGTTGTATGGCTCTTCCCGGCGTAACCGGCACTATCTCCCTAAAAATTGACTGATATCGAATACCGGATGTAAATCACTCTGTTTTATCTCATAGAGGTCGGCTTTGGTCAAAAGTGTAGAACCATCATCCCGCGTCCTGATTGATCCTTTCGGGTAGAGTGAAGCAAGCTTCAGGAGCTCGTCGTGTGAAACGTAGCCACATATTGTAATGATATGCTCCCGTTTATTGTAAGACTGAAAAATGTAGTAGTGGACATTGTAATTTTTCTGTAATCCAAAGAAATTGTGCACATAGCGTTCCTTCACGCTAACCGTTCTACCCATGGTTTTTACATCAACGAAAATTTCCTCCCCGATGACAAAATCGTGCCCGCCGTCAAATCCTTTACGGCCATCGGGCCGCGGTAATCCCATGTAATCGGCAAAAACCGTCTCTCCAAGAATTCCGGTGAATTGCTGATCTTTTGTGCCGTCTGCAACCCCCCGCATGCCGAAATTGTATTGCGCCACCTGTCGATGAGTATAGTCCTTTTGCTCGTCTGTTACGTGAAGGTCTATCAATCAACCACAATCCCGGGGTATCGGACTTTTTACCACGACCGGACAGGGAATCCTGTATCGAGGAAGAGACGAATACGAGTTATTACCATTTTAGGTCGAATGTTCGATTTAATATTTTGCTTCTTCACCCTCTACCGATGCGGGTTTCCGGATAATCCCTGTTTAAATTTGGTTTGAGCGCCGTTTGACCGCAGAGAAGGGTCTTTTTCGACATGCACTTCGAAATGATTATAGTATAAAGCAATTAATCCCTTTATATGGTGAATCTGACATCCAGGTTTCAGGAGATAATCTCTGCGTATAACACAGTGGTCGGAGGCATAGACCGGGAGGCGGCAGGTAATCACGATAGAGCATACGGAGGCATTGTTCGAGCCGGAAAAGGACAACTCACTGAAAGTATCGCAAAAGAACTGGTATATCTCGCCTGGGCGACGTTAGATCAAGACAGTCGTGAAATAGACGTTAAACGGTACAAATACAAGATCCCGATCAGGATGAACTATGTTGAAACCATCCGGGATGAACGTCTCCGCAACCATATATCGGCACATATCGATGACTACGTTTACGAATCAAATATCGACTGGACCGTCATGATTCGTGGTGAGCCGAAAATGTGCATTGAGTGCAAGACCTACACGGAAAACGCCATGTTAAAGAGAGTTCTGGTTGATGCCTCGCTGTTGAAACAGCGGTTCCCGGATATGGATTTCGTATTGCTTCAACTGGAAAGCCAGCTGGGAGGTGATTACTGCCAGATCGGCGACAGCGTTCTGGGCAGTTGCTCAACACACACGTTACTGTCACATTTTGATATAGATTTAGACATTATCACATTACTTAAGGGCGACAGACGTGTCGACAAACCGATACATAAAAAAGAATTCTTCAAACCCCTCACCGAAGAGAGTTTACGGCATGCGACACAGAGGCTCGCGATGAAGTTGAGTAGATATCGCCGATCATAATATTTCTTTCAATCTCAGTTCGGACTTTTTGCAATACTCCTCGGATACATCGATACCGAGGTATCTCCGCCCGGTCTTCTTTGCAACAACCGCAGTCGTACCGACCCCGCTGAAGGGATCCAGTACCACATCGTTCTGGAAGCTGAAAAGTTTCAGAGACCTCTCTACGAGTTCTTCAGGAAACATGGCCGGATGATCGTACTTCTTCATATTCCTTTCAGGCGCAATCGACCATCTTGCAACAACCCACTTTTTAAACTCCTCGTCGTTGATGTCGATATTCTCCTTCGACCCGGACTTTTTCAGGTCCCCCTTGCAGTATATCTCTAAAAATTCCCATGTATATTTCAAATAAGGACTACTGGGGCTCTTCCAGCTCCCCCAGGCGGTATATTTGCAGTTGTAGTTGTTCTTTTCCCAGAGAATTTCCCCTTTCCAGATCATATTGTTCTCCATGAAGAAGTTTGAAATGATATGATGGATCGGAATATAGTCCGAAAAGAGAGGCTGGACGTTAACAATGATTCTCCCCCCGTACTTCAGTACCCGGATACATTCGTGGAATATGGCAAACAGTTTATCGAAGTATGCATTCCAGTCGATGCCGTCCTCACTATTCTCGTAACCGAGTCCGAAATTATACGGCGGTGATGTAAAGACAATATCCACACAATTGGGAGGCAGCTTCTTCAGCACCTCTTCACTGTCTCCGCAGATTATTTTATCGAGGTATTCAGCGGGTAATTTGTTTTCTGTTCGGGAAAATCCATGATCCAGGGCATAGTAATGCATCCCCCTTTTTGCAATCTTTCCAACCCGGTCCTTTACCTTTCTCTCCTGGTTGTACCCGACAAATACCCTTTTTCCGCCTTTTATCCCATAACTCCCGATATTTTCAATTTGTTCCAGTATGCCGGCGAAAATATTCTTTTCATTATTTCGAGCGTAAACCTCGAGTAGATCTGACGCGACAAGCCACTTCTGTATCGCCTCTTTAAACGAGTTAAGGTCCAGAGATCTCAAATACAGAAGTAAAGCCCCTTCTTGGACCGCCAGATAGCACTCCTCTTTCGGGAAGGTTTTATTGATGTTATCGATTATCATCAGTTCCTCCTTATAAGGAGGCCTACCAATGTTTTCGGTTAAAGTCCGATATTTTTCCGGCTCAAACGATTCGCGCTCATCCATTCTCATCAGTTCCCCAGAGGTTCAGCTAAACAACACTTAAAGATACTTGCAGATTGTTTCTTGAATTTTCATATACTCTTTCGGAGTCCCGTATACTCTAATATTTTTCACCGTTGTTTAAAAAACCCTTTGAATTACGCCGTTTCACCGCCACCGTCGGCAGATGCCGGAGGGGTCGGCGACCGCAGGGGTTTATAGGTGAGACAGAGGCCTCGGCATGGATTGATCACCTGGCGAACGAGAACATTGAAGCATGCAGGCCGTGCCGAACTACCGGGAACAGAAACCCGCACACTCATAGGGGCCCGTTTTGTGAGATAACCAAACCCAGCTCAAAAGATGCGAGTGGCAGGATTCGAACCTGCGAACTCCTACGAGAATCGATCTTGAGTCGATCACCTTTGGCCGCTCGGTAACACTCGCGCCTGTACCTCTTGAACCTACGAAGTAATGAGTTTGATGGCGGCCGGCCCCGCCGGGACGGACACCCCTGTCTCAGTACTTCGCTAAAATGTTTGGGCAGTCCACCCAGAGATCAAACTATCGACTTTCCTTCGCGTTCTTCGCGGCTTCGCGTGAGTATTCAGCATCGGTGGGGGTGATAGAGCCTCACGCGAAGGACGCGAAGCCGCGAAGTGCGACTACCAGAATGGCAGGAGCGTGAGCACCGTCAGGTGAGAAGTGCGATGTTCCGTCAGGAACAGAGCTCGAGCACCGTCAGG
>NZ_JXOJ01000002.1:435016-917639 GCF_001017125.1 Methanoculleus sediminis
GAGCACCGTCAGGTGAGAAGTGCGATGTTCCGTCAGGAACAGAGCTCGAGCACCGTCAGGTGAGAAGTGCGATGTTCCGTCAGGAACAGAGCTCGAGCACCGCAAGGTGCGAAGCCCAGTGTCCAGGTGGTGCTAACTCCGTTTTAAGTCGTCACACGAGGCTGCATTGCTCAATACCGGATGTCAAAATCAGTGAAGTGGTGCAACCCGCTCTCACATAAAATCCGCGAGCCCGAGCTGCTTCTCCGGGGGCTCGCCGAAGGTCGACTCGATCTGCATGAAGAGCACCTCCACCCGCTGCTTCGTGTACTCGGTTATCGCGTAGGTCCCGCAGATGTTGCGCGACATCTCCAGGTACTTCTTCACCGAGCCCTCGTGAACGGTCGGGATGACGTTGCCGCCGCAGCGGGTGCACTTCCCCGCAAGCGGCATCCGCCGGTACTTCGCGTTGCACTTCATGCACCGGACCTTTTGCTTCGAGAACGCGTTGAGGTTCCCCTGGAGGTCGCGGATGAAGTGGGTGTTCAGGACCCGCTCGGCGACGTCGTCCTCGTCCACGGCACGGATCCTCTTCGCGAGGTCGAGCTCCGCCTCGAGTTTGTCGAGCATCGACCCGAGTTTCGTGTAGGTGGATTCGAGCGGCCCTGCCGAGATGTTCGAGGTCGGGTGAGTGAAGGAGAACCCCTCGCACTGCGCCGGGGTCCCGAGCCGCCGCTCCACCCGGTCGACGTACTCGTCGAGGTCTTTCGGGTGGGCGTAGGCGAGGCAGCCGTTGTAGACCTCCAGCGGATAGCGGTCGCAGACGTCGACGTTGTGGCTCTCCTTGTCGACTTCCGACGGATCGATCCGGGTCGTCAGGACGAGCGGCGCGTCCATCGTCCCGCCCCGGGTCTCGGGGAGATAAGCGCGGGAGAAGTTGATCAGCCCGTCCAGGAGGAGCATCACGCAGTCCTCGTCGCCGTCGCACTGCCCGCAGAAGACGCCGTTTGCGACCAGGGTGTGGTTGTCGGCGACCGTCAGGCAGTAGACCCGGTCGTCGAGCGCCTGCACCGTCTCGCGGGAGACGACCTCGTCCGCCACGACGAGCCCGCCCTCCTCCACCGGGACGCGGTCGCCGACCGCGACCTCGAGGGCCTTGATCTTGCGGAGATAGTCCGTGTCCCAGACGAGCATCGCGTGGTCGGGCGTCACCGTAAGGACTTTCCCCCGCCTCGTCGCGAACCGGACGAGGTGCGCCGGGGCGCGGTGGACGGAGACGGACGTCACCTTCTTCAGGGCGGTCTTCCCCTGCGGATCGATGCTCCGGACGTAGAACGGCTGGCGGGGATCGGAGTAGAACGTTCCCACGTGGTCGATCCCCGGTTTCGAGAGATCGAAGTTCTCCGTCACGAACTGCCGGATGGGGACGGTCGTCCACTGCCGTCCGTCGGAGACGGTGATCTCCGTGTCGCCTGCAAAGCAGTTCCGCCGTTTCGCCGCGTGGAAGAACGGGTGGCCGTAGCCGACCGGCGCCTTCGAGAACCCGATAAGCCGGGCGAGAACCCCGGCGCTCGTGTGCGGGGCAAGCCCCATCAGGAGGTGGCCGACGAGGTCGAGAGGTTTCTCCGCCCGGTAGAACGGCTCGAGCCCGTAGATCCGCACCAGGAGATCGTCGACGAACTTCGCCACCCGGACGAGCCACTCGCCGCAGTCCTGCGAGACCAGGATGTCCTGGTGGCGGAGTTCCAGCACCTGGTCGTCCGAGACGAGTTCCCGGCCGTAGGTGTCGTGGGTGTAGCCGAGTTCACGGAGCCGTTCGATGGGGACGCCGACCTCGTCCGGCCGGAAATGGGTCAGGGGAAGGTCGATCATATCGTAGCGGACGGTGCCGTCCTTGAAGACATAAAGGTTCTGCAACGCCCGGAGGATCCCCTTCTCGATCGGCTCCACCGGCCGCTCGCGCGAGATCAGGCCCTTCACGCCCTTTAAAAGCGCGACCGAGGACTCGCGCACCCCGAGGCTCTCCATCGCCGCCAGGTACTCCGCTTTCACGTTGATCGTGACCTTCTGGAGACAGACCGTCGGCACGTTGCACCGGGGGCAGACATCCTGGCCGACGTCCTTGTTGCACTTCGGGCACCGGAAGACCGGGTTCGTGTGCGCCCCGCACTCGCAGAGGTTCTTGTAGGTGAAGGCACCGCAGGCGGGGCACTGCCGCTCCCCGACCTCCGCCTCGATCACCCCGCCGTCGGTGTTCGACCGGGGTTTCGAGGAGCAGGCCGCCTGGAACGACCGGCGGGCGCCGCCGTCGTCGCCGATCGGAAAGAGGGAGTGGGGCGGCGGGCGCATCTCCCGCGGCTTCGACTTCCCCGGCCGCCCCATCCGGCCGCCGATCCGGGTTCCCGCCCGCGAGCGCACCGAAAAGCCCGAAAGGTGCATCACGAGGTCGAGCGGGTTCTCCATCGGCGCGTCCTGCCACGCCGGCCGCTTCGTGAGTTGCAGCGTCAGCCCGAGACAGGCGAGGAGCACCAGGTGCTCGCCGATCGCCAGCCGGTCCCCCGAGAGGTGATGGGGAACCAGGATCTCCTCGAGGATCGCCTTCGTCTCCGGGGTGTTTCGGATCATCAGCATCCCGTCCTCGATCGTCCCGTCGGCGCTGACCGCCTCCGCGAGGCGGGCGATATCGGCCGGGGCAATGTCGTCCCACATGTAGGTGTAGTCGGGGTGGAGCGGAGCCCCATCGAGCGCGAACTCGATCGCTTCGAGCTCGTTTTCAGGGTGGCGGGGGCCCCCCTCGAGCATCCACCACTCCTCGCAGTAGGCCGGGGGCATCAGCGGGTGGTTGTTCTCCATGAACTCCCCGAAACTGACCAGCATCTCGCCGACGTCCAGGATCTCGTCCACCTGCCCCGCGAGCCGCCGGGCCTCCGCCGCGTCGTCCACCCGGCGCACCTCCCCGCTCCGGAGTTTGACCGTCGGCCCCTGGATCGAGTCCACCGGCACGACCCCCGCCGCCTTCCCCGGCCGCTCGACCTTCATCTGCGTCCCGACCGCGAGGAAGTCGCCGAGGATGTGCAGCGTCGCCGGGTTGAAACCCGCGGCCGCAAACCCGGTGTTCCGCGCCCGGCCGAGGCGCAGCCGGAACCCGCCCTTCCGCATCGGGTACGAGAAGACCGGCCGGCCGCCGATCAGGTCGCGGATGTACTTGTCTTTCGGCTTGATCGCGGAGCTCGCATCGTCGTCGTCGCTCTTCGCCGAGGCGCCGCCGCCGATCAAGTCCTCGAGCCAGTCCCAGCCCTGTATCTTCATCTTCCGGACGTTCTTCTGGACCTTCGGGGCCTTCAGCGCCAGCCCTTCCGCGACGACGAGCGCCATCCCGCCCCGGACGGTGTTCGTCTCCACCCGCTCCAGATTCCGGTAGCCGCTCACCTCCTGCTGCTCCGTCGGCTCGCCGTCGATGCAGACCGGACAGTTCTCGATGATCATCCGGAGTTCCTTCTCGCTCGGGAGATACTGGAGACTCATGATGTTGTTGTACTGCCGGATCTCCTCGATGTAGCGCTCCACCTCCTCGGGGCGGGGGATGTAGCGGTTGATCCCGAGCGTCTGGCGCACGTAGTCGCCCACCAGCACCGAGAGCGCCTGCGCCGTCCCGCCGGCGCTCCGGATGGGGCCCGCGTAGTAGATCTTCAGGTATTCCGTCCCGTCGTCGTTCTTTCCGAGACTGACCTTTCCAATCCCCTCCGTCGGGGCGGCCACCACGCCCTCCGTCAGGAGCGCCATCGCCGCGCGGATGGCGTGGTCGAGGATCTCCTCCGGCGTGGTCTCGCCGAACTTTCGTGCCGCAAAATCGTCGCCGATGCGGAGCGCCGCCTCTTCGCGGGACATCTCCTGCTCGAGCTCCCGTATCCGGGCCGCGATCCCCTTGTAACCGAGGAGCGCCTCCACGCGGTCGGCGAGGTCGCTTGCCACCGGGATCTCGACCTCCGTCCTCGGATCGAGTCCCCGGGCCCGTGCGGCGGCGGCGAGCCGCATCGCGGACTCAAGCCCGGACATCAGTTCCTCGAAGTACCGGGCGGTAGCAGGCGAGACCTCCATGCATGAAGTATGGGCCCTTCACGCATTTAGAGCAGTCGTTTACGTCCGCGGACCCCGGTTCCGGCAGGCTGTAAAAGAGGGTTGAGCGTCAGAGAATCCCGGCGAAACGGATGATATTCTCGCGGATCCCTTCCGGCGGGAGCATCTGGTCCACCCGCCCGGTCGCGAACGCGGCGCGGGGCATGTAGTGGATGGCGCATGTCCGGAGAGCCTGTGCGAAGGTGGTCCCCCCGATGGATTTGATGTGGGAGATCCCTTCGGCGCCGTCGCTCCCCATCCCCGAGAGGATCACCCCGGCGAACCGGTCGCTGCCGCGCCGCTCGAGCGACATCATGGCGACGTCGATCGAGGGCCTGACGTACTGCACCTTCTCGTCGTTGAAGAGGCAGATCTTCCGGTTTTCGACGAGTTTTAAGTGGACGTCACTCGGGGCCACGTAGATCTTGCCGTGCTCGATCTCTTCGCCGTCCTCCGGAACCCGGACATCCATGAACGAGATCTCTTCGATATGCCGGCAAAGCGCGCTGTTCATAGAGTGCGGCATGTGCTGGACGAGGATGACGGCGGCATCGACAAGCGGGAACTGGGAAAAGACGACCTCGAGCGTTCGCGCCCCGCCGGTCGACGAACCGATGACGACGATCGTCCGTCTGTCGCGGGGAAAGGATAAGGAATACTCCATGCAATCTCCCCCTTACGGAAGGTAATTGAGGTACCCCTTCACGAGGGCCACGATCTCGTCCGGCTCGAACGGTTTCGTGATGTAATCGATGACCTGCTCCTTGAGACATTCCAGTTCCGCGTCCGGGACGTCTTTTGCCGTGAGCATCACGATGACGTTCCCTCCCATGAGATCGCGGTCGATCATCTCCTGGATCGTCTCCCATCCGTCCTTATGGGGCATCATGATATCCATCAGGATGACCCCCCGAAACCCGCCTGTAAGTTCCGCGATACAGGCATCGCCGCTCTCTGCGGCAACGACCCCGATCCCCTCCGGTTCAAGAAGTTCCTCCATCACCTCGAGGATGAAGACGTCGTCGTCGACGACCATAATCCGCCGGCTCGATTCCTCCGCCATCTGCTCCCTCCCCGGGACCCGCCGGGTTGTTCAGTAAATTCTCTCGCCCGGAACAGTATATAACCCTGCGGATTCTTTACAGCGTTTCTACCGCCTCGATGGTGAATATGATGGTCGAACCCCTCCCCTCTCCGGCGCTCTCGGCCCATATCCGCCCTCCGTGCCGTTCCACGATCCGCCGGCAGATCGTGAGGCCGAGGCCCGGCGAGTCGAGGTTGTGCCGGGAGGCGTCGGCCTTGTAGAACTCGGCAAACGCCTTGTCGAGCTGCTCGCGGGTCATGCCGATCCCGGTATCCCTGACCGAGACGACCACGGCTTCCCGCTCGCGGGCGGCGTCGATGGTGATCGTCCCCTTCTCGTCCTCCATGTACTTGACGGCGTTGGCGATCAGGTTGTTGAAGACCTCCCCGAGGAGAACCCGGTCGGCCCTGACGGTGATCCCGGCCGGGATGTTGTTGTTGAGGGCGATGGCCTTCGTCTTGAAGAGGACGGCGTAGTTCCGGAGCGTGTTGTCGAGTTCCGTCTTCAGGTCGAGGGGTTCGAGATCGAGTTCGACGTAAAGGGAGTTCATCCGGGCGAGCTGCAGGGTCTTCTGGACCAGGTCCTTCATGTAAGTGACGTTGTGGCCGGCGATCTCGAGGAGGCGCCGGAGATCCGGGTCCTGCTCCCGCGCGACGATCCTCGGCATGAGCGCGACCAGCGGCGTCAGGGGCGTCTTCAGGTCGTGACCGAGCTGCGATATGAACTCGTCCTTCTGGGCGAGGAGTTTCTCCACGTCGGCGGTCCGCTCCCGGACCATCGCGTCGAGTTCCTGGTTGACGACGGAGAGCTGGCTCCGCAACAACTCCAGTTCCCGGTTCTTCGCCTGGAGGTTCCCGGCAAACCCTTTGAGCGCCTCTTCCGCCTGCACCCGCTGGGTGATGTCGATCCCGAGCTGCAGCATCAGGGGCGACCCGTCCGTATCGGTGAACGGGTAGGCGTGAACCTCGTAAGTCTTCCCGTTCGTATGATCCCACTCCCAGTGCTGCGGGCTCCGGAGGGTGAAGACCATCGCCCCCTTGCAGGGTTTGCAGGGCCTTCGGGAGCCGCGCTGCACCTCGTAGCAGAGCCCGCCCTCCGGATCGCCGAAGGTCTCCCGGAACGCCCTGTTGGCGAACCGGACGGTGTGATCCTCCCCCTGCAGGGTGACGTAAGCGGGAAGGGTGTCCAGGATCGAGAAGAGACGGCGGCGTTCGGCGTTCAGGGCCGCTTCCGCCTCCTTGTACCGGGTGATCTCCGAGACGCGGCAGGTGACGACGACACCGTCGAGGCAGCGCCCCCAGAGAACGAGCCAGCATGTTCTGCCGTCCCGGCCGAGGAACTGCGTCTCGACGACCGCGTTGCCTGCGCCCGGTTGTGCCTGCGCAAAGAATCGCTCGCGGTCGTCGGCGTATGGCCATATCTTCGATACCGGGAGGTTCTCCAGGTCTCCTCTTGCATACCCGAGGAGTTCCGCGAAGTCGTGGTTCACGTCCGCTACCGTTTCGTCCTCCCGCCGGATAAGAAACGCGCCGCCTGGAGCCCGTTCCATGGCCTCCCTGTAGTGGATCTGCTCCCGGGCCGAGTAGCCGACGGTCGAGGCGAGCGACGCAAGAGCAACCATGGCGACGAAGGGGAGAAATATGCTCGGGTTCGGGGGATAGGCGCGCCCTGCCGTGGCGCCGAGATAGGCGAGCCCGAGCACGGTGGCGGCAACGATTCCCTTCTCGCGGTAGAGGTAGCCGACCGCCGCGGCCGGGACGAAGAGAAGGGCCCAGAGAACGAGGTTGGTGCCGGGCGGCTCCACGAGAAGGGCGGCCAGTATCGCCGTGCCCGAAGCGCCGGCTACCAGAACCTTCCCGGGTTCACGGAGGTCGCCTTCCTGCAGGAGCCGGAGGGGACCCCCCGTCGTACGAGATGCCATCAGACCTTAAAGATCTGAAGGCGTCTCGATCATTTATTGTTCGCGGATCGGCTTCCCGTCTCCAGCGCCTCGGTGAGCGGCCCGGCGCCCGCCTCTCCCATCTTCCAGAGGAGGAGGGCGGCGCGTTCCTGTGTCTTCGGGTCGGGGTTCTGCATCAGGCGGAGGAGCGGTTCGACCGCCGGATCCCCGATCCGGCAGAGGGCCATCGCGGCGAACGGCTGGAGATCGGCATCGGCGTTCTCGACGACGGCGACGAGGGGTTCGACGGCGGCGGCGCCGATCCCCGCGAGAGCCGCCGTGGCGTACCGCCGGAAGTCGCGGTCGTCCGCGGCGCGCATCGCCGCGAGGAGGGGATCGATCGCCGGCTCCCCGATCCGCACCAGCGCACGGGCGGCGTACCACCGGACGTCGTTGTTGCCGGCCTGCATCGTGGCGATGAGCGGCTCCACGGCCGCTTTTCCGCTCTCACCGAGCTCGGCGGTCGCCGCCCGGCGCGCCGCGAGAGGGCCGTCCCGGAGATCGGTAATCAGTTCCTCGATCCGGGTTCTGTCAGTCATAGCGTTCAGGTGCACCCTTGCTGTTGTTATGTCTTCCTGATGCTGCCGAGCGCCTCCCGGGCGGCCTCGCGCACCTCCTCCCGTTCGTCTTCGAGCGCCCCGATCAGGAGATCCGCCGATCCGCGATCCCCGATCTCCCCGAGGGCCCGCGCGGCTCCCGCGCGAACGCGCCGGTCGTCGCCGTGCCGGAGCGCCATGGCGAGCGCGGGGACGGCGGGCTTCCCGACAAGGCCGAGGGCGGCGATCGCCCCCCGCCGGAGGAGTTCGTTCTCCGTCCCGAGCGCCTCGATGAGGGGCTGGACGGCGGGCTCGCCGATATCCCCGAGCGCAGCGCAGGCACGCTGCCGCACCTCCCCGTCCGGGTCGCGGAGCGCTTCGATGAGGGCCGCAATACCGCTCTCCCCCCCGATGCTCCCGAGCGCGATCGCCGCCCCCCACCTGACGCGCCCGTTCCCGTCGGAGAGGCCGGCGATAGCCTCCTCCCGGGCCGGCTCGCCGATAGCGCCTATGGCCAGGGCAGCCCTGCTCCGGACGTAGGTGTCTTCATCGTCGAGCGCGCCCATCAGCGCCGGGATCGCCGAGGGGTCGCCGATATCCCCGAGAGCGACCGCGGCCATCCAGCGGACGTCGACGTTCTCGCTCCTGAGGCTCTCCGTGAGCGGCCCGACGGCCGGAGGACCCAGTCTTCCGAGCGCCTCCGTCGCCTTCCACCGGACGCCGACCTCCGGGTCCGCGAGGAGGGCGGCGAGCGGTTCGACCGCGGCAGGATCGCCCGCGTCGCCCAGGCACCCGGCCGCCCGGTAGCGGGTATCGGGGTCGCGGCTCGATAGCCGGGCGATCAGCCTTCTCGTGTCCCGGTCGCACGCGGCTTCGCCGGAAGGCTCGCCTATACGAAAGTGGAGACCGCCGGCACGCCTGCCCGCGGCCTCGAAGAGGTAGCCGAGGAGGTATGCGGCGGCGACGAAGGCGGCCGCACTCACGAGGATGCCGGCGCCCGGGGCGCCGTAGAGGAGGGAATAGACGGTGATGTGGACCATGGCGAGCAGAACCCCGACGGCAGCCGCACGTCTCCGGTACCAGAACGCGGCGAGGATGAGCACCAGGTAGAAGAGATGGGTGTACGCGACCGTGCCGAAGGCGAGATCCAGGAGCACGGCGAGGATCGTGATGAGGACGATGACTGCGGGTCTGCCCCATGCCTCTCCCGACAGACCTGCAGGACTCATCCTGAAGAGGAGGTGCGGGCCGCACCCATAAAGAGTTTATGCGGTGCGGCTCCCCTCTCACCGCCGCCCTGCAGCCGCAGGACGGGCTTCTCGTCCGGCGGCTTCTTCGAGTTTCGCGAGCGACGCCTCGATGAACGCGGGGATGTCGTCCGGCTGCCTGCTCGAGACGATGTTGCCGTCGACGACCACCTCCCGGTCGACGTACTCCGCACCGGCGTTCCTGATGTCCTGCGCGACAGACTTCCATCCGGCGACCCTCCGGCCCTTGAGCACCTGCGCGGTGATCATGAGCTGGGGTGCGTGGCATATGGAGAGAACCGGTTTGCCGCTCTCGACGAAGCGGCGCACGAACTCGACGGGCGCATCGTGTGCCCGGAGTTTGTCGGGCGAGTAGCCGCCCGGTATGAAGAGCGCGTCGAAGTCGTCCGGCGAGAGATCCGATACGCTCCGGTCGATCGTGACCGGTGTCCGGTCCGCCTTCCCGTGCACGGTCTCCCCCGCGGAGAGGCCGACGTGGACGAGATCGTGGCCGGCCTCCCGGAACGCCCCGGCGGGCTTCGTGTACCCGACATCCTCGAACATATCCGTGATCAGGACTGCTATTCTGCTCATCGTCGTTCCTCCCCGGACCGGTCGCCCGGCCCGGCACCGGATCGGTTCGGCCGAAGGATATAATCCTGCCGGAGGGGCGGCGGAGCCGGGGCAATCCGGCCGCTGCTGCGCCGGTTCCGCGGCAGGACGAGCGATCTCTATACCTTTTTATAGCCCGGCGCAGAACCGGGAACATATGCCCGTGCCGACTGGAGAGTCTGCAGGCGGAAGGCCTCTGCCTGACTGGCACGCCCTCTCCGCGGAGGAGGTGCGCCGGGAGGTCGGCACGGATCCCGCGGGCCTCTCCACGGACGAGGCGGAGGCGCGGCTGCAGCGCTACGGGAAAAACGTCCTCCGCGAGGAGGCGCGGGAGACCCGGCTCCAGGTATTTTTGCGGCAGTTCAAGAGCATCCTCATCGTCATCCTGATTATCGCCGCTGCGGTCTCGTTTTTCGTCGGCGAAGCCCTTGACGCCGCCGCCATCCTCATCATCGTCGTCCTAAACGCCATCCTCGGGTATACGCAGGAGTGGCAGGCCGGCGAGGCGATCGAGGCGCTTAAAAAGATGCTTGTCCAGCACGCCGTGGTCGTCCGCGACGGGGAGCGGCGGGAGATCGATGCGGCGGGGATCGTGCCGGGGGACGTCGTGCTCCTGGAGATGGGGGAGCGGGTGCCCGCCGACATCTACATCGCCGAGGCGACGTCGCTTGAGGTGGACGAGGCGCCGCTGACGGGCGAGTCGTCTCCCGTGGACAAGGCGCCGGGCCGGCTCCCTGCCGGGACGCCCCTCGCCGAGCGGAGCAACATGGCGTTCGCCGGCACGACGGTGACGAACGGGCGCGGCCGGGGGGTTGCGGTCGCCACCGGGATGCAGACGGAGTTCGGGCGGATCGCCGGCCTCTCCCAGCGGGTCGCGGACGAGACGACGCCCCTCGCGCGGCAGATGGACCGGCTCGGCCGCGATCTCGGGCTGATCGCCCTCGGGATCGCCGTTCTCGTGGTCGCCATCGGCCTCCTGCAGCAGCGGGGCCTCCTCGAGATGTTCCTCGTCGGCGTCTCCCTTGCGGTGGCGGTGATCCCGGAGGGGCTCCCGGCGGTCGTGACGCTGACGCTCGCCATCGGCATCAAGACCATGATGCGGAGGAACTGCCTCATCCGCCACCTCCCGGCATCGGAGACACTCGGTGCGGTCTCGGTGATCTGCACCGACAAGACCGGAACGCTCACCCGGAACGAGATGACGGTCGTCCGGGTGCGGACGGCCGATACGGAGGTCGCGGTCACCGGGGCCGGGTATCTTCCGATGGGCGCGTTCCTCCTTGAGGAAAAACCCGTCGACCCGCTCGCCGACCCGGGGCTCCGGCAGTTCCTTCGCACCGTCCTCCTCTGCAACCACGCGAGCCTCGCTCTCGAGGAAGGGGGGTGGCGGATCCTCGGCACGCCGACCGAGGGGGCGCTCGTGGTCGCGGCGGAGAAGGCCGGGCTCTCGCGCGACGACGCGGCGGAGCCGGAGAGAGAGTTCTCGTTCAATTCCACCCGGAAACGGATGACGATCGTCTACCCCGGAGATGGGGGATACGTCGCCCACGTGAAGGGGGCGCCGGAGGTTCTCCTCGCCCGCTCGTCCCGGGTGCTCCGGGAGGGGGCGGCCGTCCCGCTCACGGAAGAAGACCGGAATGCGATTCTTCGCGAGCTCGAGGGATACGCGTCGCAGGGGCTCCGGGTGCTCGGGG
Organism: Methanoculleus sediminis; assembly: GCF_001017125.1. Taxonomy (GTDB): domain Archaea; phylum Halobacteriota; class Methanomicrobia; order Methanomicrobiales; family Methanoculleaceae; genus Methanoculleus; species Methanoculleus sediminis. The sequence goes on from NZ_JXOJ01000002.1 coordinate 446,224, forward strand.
CGGCCTGCCGCCCGCTCCCCCCCGGCATCGAGTGGACGGCCGATACCGTGGAGACCGATCTCGTCTTCCTCGGGTTTGCCGGGATCGTCGACCCCCCGCGGCCCGAGGCGGCGGAGGCGATCCGGCTCTGCCGGAGCGCCGGGATCGACGTCATCATGATCACGGGGGACAACCCGCTGACCGCCTACGCCGTCGCCCGGGATCTCGGGCTCTCGAGCGAGGGGGCGATGACCGGGGCCGAACTCGAAGCGCTCGGCGACGACGACCTCGAGGAGCGCCTCAAAACAACGAAGGTACTCTCCCGGGTCACCGCGGAGCACAAACTCCGGGTGATCGATATCCTCTCCCGCGACCGGGAGATCATCGCCATGACCGGCGACGGCGTCAACGACGCTCCGGCGCTCAAAAAAGCGAGCATCGGGATAGCCATGGGCATCAAGGGGACGGATGCGGCCAGGGAGTCGAGCGACATGGTGCTCATGGACGACAACTTCGCGAGCATCGTCGCCGGCGTCCAGGAAGGAAGACGGGAGTATGACAACATCGCCCGGTTCACCCGCTACCTCCTCTCCTCGAACGTGGGCGAGATCGTCGCGATCGTCGGCGCGCTCCTCCTCGGCCTGCCGCTGATCCTCATCCCCGTCCAGATCCTCTGGATCAACCTGGTCACCGACGGCCTCACCGCCCTCGCCCTCGGCCTCGAACCCGCCGAGCGGGACGTCATGCAGAGAAGGCCGCGCGACCCGCAGGAGTCCATCCTCACGCGCAACGCCTACGCCGTCATCCTCGTCCTCGGGGCCTGGCTAGGTCTCCTGACCATCTACGTCTTCATGGGCCACTACGCGGTCGACCTCGACCGGGCGCGGACGATGGCGTTTACCGGGCTCATCATCTTCGAGCTCTACAACGTGCTGAACTTCCGGTCGTTCCGGTATCCCCTTCACCGGATCGGGTTCTTCTCGAACCCCGCCCTGCTCCTCGCCATCCTCGGAAGCCTCGTTCTCCAGGCGCTGGTGGTCTACGTCCCAATCCTGCAGGCCTTCCTCGGGACCGCACCCCTGGCCCTCGCCGACTGGGGCCTGCTCGCCCTGCTCGGCCTGCCGGTGCTGCTCGCCGGAGAGATCTACAAGGTTCTCCGGTTGAGGCGGGCGCCGGGTGCGGAGGCGTCCCCGGCAGCGAGTTGAACCCGGCGCGGCAGATCGCCGCCGCCCCGTTTCTCGAGTGCAGGAGGCTGCACCGGCATTATCCCCATAGCAGTGCTGACCGGCATGGTTATGGGAGGAACGCGCATATCTGAATCCTGCAGTTCATTCTTCCCGGAGAGTTCCATGGCATATCGTCAATCTCTCGTTGCATACCCCGCCGTCCGCAGCCCCAACCCTCGCCGGGGTGGGAACGCGTGATCGGCCCGGCACTGATCGCCGTCGCGGTCTTCCTCTTCACCTACGCGCTCATCATCGACGAGCGGATCCATCGTGCGGTGGCGGCGATGTTCGGTGCTTCCGTCATCGTCTTCCTCCACATCGTCCCGTGGGAGAAGATCCCGGAGTACATCGACCTCGGCACTATCTTCCTCCTGATGGGGATGATGATCATCGTCAACACCGCCCGCGGCAGCGGCCTCTTCGAGTTCATCGCCATCAAGACGGCGAAACTCGCGAACGGGAGCCCGATGCGGGTGCTGCTCCTCTTCTCGCTCGTGACGGCCGTGACGAGCGCGTTCCTCGACAACGTCACCACCGTCCTCCTCCTCACCCCGATGCTGCTCTACATCGCAAGCGTGATGCGGATAACCCCCCTGCCCTTCCTCATCGCCGAGATCTTCTCCTCCAACATCGGCGGGGCGGCGACGCTCATCGGCGACCCCCCGAACATCATGATCGGGTCGGCCGCCGGCCTGACGTTCAACGAGTTCATCATCAACCTCGGCCCGATCATGGCCGTCGACCTCGTCGTCGTCATGGGGATGCTCGCCCTCATCTACAGAAAAGTCCTCCACGTCTCGCCCGACGAGCGGGCGGGGATCGAGAAGACGTTTGCGGATCTAAACGAGCGGGAAGCGATCCGTGACGCCTCGCTCTTCAAAAAGTCGGTCGCCGTCATCGCGCTCGTCATCGGAATGTTCTTCGTCCACGATCTTCTCGGGCTGGAACCCGCCCTCGTCGCCCTGATCGGCGCATCGATCCTCCTCTTCTGGAGCAGGCAGAATCCGGAGGAGATCTTCGAGAAGATCGAGTGGCCGGCGCTCTTCTTCTTCGGCGGGCTCTTTGTCGTCGTCGGTGCCCTCGTCGAGACCGGGACGATCGCGGCCGTCGCGGGGTTCGTCGTCGAGAACGTCCACTCGGAGGGAGAGGCCATCATGATCATCGCCTGGTTCGCGGCGATCGCCTCGGCCGTCGTGGACAACATCCCCCTCACCGCCACCCTGATCCCCCTGATCCAGGACATGGGCGTCTCGATGGACACTTACCCGCTCTGGTGGGCGCTCTCGCTCGGCGCGTGTCTCGGCGGGAACGGCACGGCCATCGGGGCGTCGGCAAACGTCGTCGTCATCGGGATCGCGGCACGGAACAACCTCTCCATCTCATTCGTGGAGTTCCTGAAGGTGGGAATGCTCGTGCTCTTCGTCACGGTCGGGATCGGCAGCGCCATCCTCTGGCTCAACTTCGCCGTCCTGTAGGCCGGTGCTACCGGGCCGCCTCGATCTCCTGGAGGCGGCCGACCACCCACTTATACGCGGTCGCGGCCGCCTCCCTGACCGAGGCGCTCGGATCCTCACTCTTCACCCTTGCGAGCGGCTCCTTCGCCCTCGGGTCGGCGAGCGTCCCGAGAGAGAGGGCTGCCTGCGACCGGACGAACTCGTCCTCGTCGTCCAGTGCCCGGATCAGTCCGTCGACGTCCCGGGCATCACGCATGGTATCGACCTCATCGATTGTCGCCATGGCAATCTCCCTGATCGTGTCGCGTAGACGTTCCGGGGATATATATGCCTTACCGGGTGCGGGCTACGATTCGCGGGGTATCCCCTCCGCCGCCTTCCGGTCCGCGAGCCTCCGCATCACCTGGGCGTGCGCGACCGACGCGGCCCGCCGGACGCCCGCATCGGGGTCCGAGAACTTCAACCGCTGCAGCGGCTCGAGCGCCCGTTCGTCGCCGGCGGTGCCGAGGGCTTCGGTTGCGGTCAGCCGCACGATCTCGGCCGGGTCCGAAAGAGCCGTGATCAGCCCGTCGATATCCCGGCGCCTTCGCATGGTGTCGATATCCTTTCTCTGCGTCATGTGTCTACCCTGTTCGACCGATAAGCGCATCTATGCGTTTTTGGGGATATGAACGTTCCTGCGGCGGCCGGATTTGCGTGAGCGATAGCGGCGGAATGAGGATACGGCGTTACACAGGTTTTCGGGGAGGTGCCGGGTGCTCCCGCCGCATAAGAAAAAAGAGTTCAGTAGGTCGCCAGGTACCGGTCGATCTCCCAGGGGTGAACCGTCGTCCGGTAGGCGTCCCACTCGGCTTCGGCAACGCTCGTGAGCGCCTCGACGACGTGGGGGCCGAGCGCGTTGCAGATGAGGTCGTCGGCGAGCAGCGCCCGGTGGGCCTCGTGGAGGTCTCCGGGAAGCGTCTCGATCCCGTTCTGGCCCCGCTCGGCGGACGTCATGTGGAAGATGTTCTTGTGAACGTCCACCGGCGGCTCGATCTCGCTCCGGACACCGTCCATCCCTGCCGCGAGCATCGCCGTGAAGGCGAGGTAGGGGTTGCAGGTCGGATCGGGGCTGCGGAACTCAACCCGGGTGCTGTTGCCGCGGGGCGCCGGGACCCGGACGAGGGCCGAGCGGTTGCTTGCGCTCCAGCTGATGTAGCAGGGCGCCTCGTAACCGGGGACGAGCCGCTTGTAGGAGTTGACCGTCGGGTTCGCGACCCGGGTGATCGCCGGCGCGTGTTTGAGCAGCCCGCCGATGAAGTGCATGCAGGTCTTCGAGAGCTGGAGGGGGGCGTCCGGGTCATAGAACGCGTTCTTCCCGTCTTTCGCGAGCGAACAGTTGGTGTGCATCCCGCTCCCGTTGATACCGTGGATCGGCTTCGCCATGAAGGACGCGTGCAGGCCGCGCATCAGCGCCATCGTCTTGACCGCGAACTTGAACGTGATGACGTTGTCGGCCGTATGCAGCGCGTCGCTATACTTGAAGTCGATCTCGTGCTGGCTCTCGGCGACCTCGTGATGCGACGCCTCGATATCGAACCCCATCTCGGTGAGTGCGAGAATCGCCTCGCGCCGGAGGTCCTCCGCGAGATCGGTCGGCGCGAGGTCGAAGTAGCCCCCGGCGTCCTGGAACTGCGTGGTCGGCCGCCCGTCGAGCATCTTGAAGAGGAAGAACTCCAGTTCCGGGCCGGTGTTGAAGACGTAGCCGTCCTTCGCCGCATCCTCCATCGCCCGCCGGAGCACGGCGCGCGGATCGCCTTCGAACGGTTTGCCGTCCGGTTTGCAGACGTCGCAGATGAACCGGGCGACACTCTTCTCCCGGGGCCGCCAGGGCAGGAGGTTGTAGGTCGAGAGGTCGGGTTTGAGCACCATATCAGACTCCTCGATCCGGACGAACCCCTGGATGGACGACCCGTCGAACCCGATGCCGTCGGTCAGCGCCTTCCCGACCTGATTCGCCGGGATGGAGACATTCTTGGGCATGCCCAGGAGATCGGTGAACTGCAGCCGGAGGAACCGGACGTTGTCCTGTTCGATGCGCTCGAGCATCGCTGAGATGTTGTCGGCACTCATATGGAAGGAAACTTCCTTCCAATATTATTTATACTTGACGGATCTAGATCTATCGGAGCGTTCCCCGACCACCCGGAGGTGGAGGGGGGCGGGTCGACCGTGATGGTTATGTGCGGCATAATTGGCGTAATGGACAGATCTCGCCGGACGATGGATGGTTCCGGCATCCGACAGGCTCTCTCCATGATGAACGAGCGCGGCAGCGGCGAGGGGGCGGGGTACGCAGCCTACGGCATCTACCCCGACTACCGGGACTGCTACGCCCTCCATGTCTTCTTCGACAACGTCCGCGAGAACAAGCCGCTCCTCGAATCGACGCTCGCGCAGTGGGGGACGGTCGAGCACGACGAGGCGATCCCGACCTATGGGCAGCCGAATCTCCGGGCGGTTCATACCCCCTGGCGCTACTTCTTCAAGCCCGACGCATCCCTCGCGCCGCCGGGAAGCGCGACGCCGGAGGACGATATCGTCAGCGCCCTCGTGATGCAGGTCAACGCCGCCCGCCGCGGCGCGCTCATCTTCTCCTCCGGCAAGGACCTCGGGGTCTTCAAGGCCGGCGGGTGGCCCGAGGACGTCGCGGACTTCTACCGGATCGAGGACTACGAGGGCTACATCTGGCTCGCGCACAACCGCTACCCGACGAACACCCCCGGGTGGTGGGGCGGCGCGCACCCGTTCAACCTCCTCGGCTGGAGCGTCGTGCACAACGGCGAGATCACCTCCTACGGGACGAACCGGCGCTACATCGAGAGTCTCGGCTACACCTGCACGATGTATACCGACACGGAGGTCGTCGCCTATCTGGTCGACCTTCTGGTGCGGCGGCACGGCCTTGACGTCGATATCGCGGTTCGGGCGCTCGCCCCGCCCTTCTGGGAGGAGATCGACCGGATGCCCGCGGCCGAGCGGGAGTGGAACTCCGCCCTCCGGCTTGCCTACGCATCCGCCATGATGAACGGGCCGTTCGCCATCGTGGCCGCGAACCGCGACATGATGGTCGGGTTCACCGACCGGACGAAACTCCGGCCGATGATCGTCGGCGAGTGCGGCGACCGGCTCTACATCTCGAGCGAAGAGGCGGCAATCCGGGCGATGGAACCGCGGGTCGAGTCGATCCGGATGCCGGCTGCGGGCGAGCCGGTGATCGGGAGGGTTGTCGCATGATCGGGAGCCTCCCTTCCCGCTACCGGATCAGCATCGACCCCGTCCGGTGCATGGAGTGCGGACGGTGCATCGAGAACTGCTCCTACGGCGTCTTTTCCCGGGACGGCGACCGGATCCAGGTCAACTCCCGGAACTGCACCGCCTGCCACCGCTGCATCGCCTGCTGCCCCCGGGACGCCATCGGCATCGAGGAGCACCCCTGCGACTACCGGAGCCACCCGCTCTGGACGCGGGAGGCGCGGGAGTCGATCTACAACCAGGCCCGGACCGGCAAGATCATCCTCGCCGGGATGGGCAACGCCCTCGACTACCCGGTCATCTTCGACCGCCTGGTGCTGGACGCCTGCCAGGTCACGAACCCGAGCCTCGACCCGCTCCGCGAGCCGATCGAACTCGTGACCCACCTCGGAAAGAGGCCGGCGCGGCTCGATCTCCTGCGGCGGGAGGGCGGCGACGTCGAACTCAAGACCCGCCTCACCCCGAACCTGCGGATCGAGACGCCGGTGATGATCGGGCACATGAGTTACGGGGCGATCAGCCTCAACGCCCAGGTAGCCATGGCCCGGGCGGCAAAAGAGACCGGGACCTATATGGGCACCGGGGAAGGCGGGCTGCACGCCGCCCTCCACCCCTACCAGGACCGGATGATCGTCCAGGTCGCGTCCGGGCGGTTCGGCGTGAACATCGACTACCTGGAGCGGGGCGCCGCCGTCGAGATCAAGATCGGCCAGGGCGCGAAGCCCGGCATCGGCGGGCACCTCCCGGGGGAGAAGGTCTGTGCGGAGATCTCCAGAACGAGGATGATCCCGGAGGGGAGCGACGCGATCAGCCCCGCGCCGCACCACGACATCTACAGCATCGAAGACCTCGCCCAGCTCGTCCGCGGCCTCAAGGAGGCTACGGAGTGGAAGAAACCGGTCTTCGTGAAGATCGCCGCCGTCCACAACGTCGCCGCCATCGCCGCCGGGATCGCGCGCTCGCCGGCCGATGCGGTCGTCATCGACGGGTTCCGCGGCGGCACCGGGGCGGCGCCGACGGTCTTTCGCGACCACGTAGGGATCCCGATCGAGGCGGCGGTCGCGAGCGTGGACAAAAAACTCCGCGACCAGGGGATCAGAAACGAGATATCCGTCATCGCGAGCGGGGGTATCCGGGGGAGCGCCGACGTCGCGAAGGCGATCGCCCTCGGGGCGGACGCGGTCTACATCGGCACCGCGGCGCTCGCGGCGATGGGCTGCCGGGTCTGCGGGAACTGCTACCGCGGCCTCTGCCCCTGGGGGATCGCCACCCAGCGGCCCGACCTCGTGGCGCGGCTGAATCCCAACGAGGCGTCGGAACAGGTGGCAAACCTGATCCGGGCGTGGACGCTCGAACTCGCCGAACTCCTGGGTGCGGCCGGTATCAACAGCATCGAGAGCCTGCGGGGCAACCGCGACCGGCTCCGGGGCTACATGCTCGACGAGAGCCTGATGGAGGTGCTCGACGTCAGAGGAGTGGGGGCGTGAATTGGCCCGTTCGGACAACGGTAGATTCCGGGTGAAGCCGCGAAGGAAGCCGCCTGCACACGTATGCCGAACTTCGCGTCCTTCGCGGCTTCGCGCGAGCTAACAGGTTATAAGCGATGATACGGCCTCACGCGAAGAGAGCGAAGCCGCGAAAGGGAGTTACAAGTAACTATACCGAACTTTGCGCCTTCGCGTGCGATATCGGTTGTTGATAGTGATTCACGGCTTCGGGTGAGGGAATTGGTGAGGATAACGGCACGCCCTCACGACGTCGCGACCTCGACGCACTCTTTCCTCGTCCCGATCCGGGCGAGCGCCCCGCACATCCCGGGAACGTAGGCGAGGGCTTTGCCCGAGTCGACCATGATCGAAGCGAACTCGTCCATCCGGGGCGAGACGACCATGCAGGTGTCCGCGATCACCCGGGCGCCGCTCCGTTCGATGACGCTCACGAGGTCGGGGTTGTGCTTCGCGACCCCCTTTGCGGCAAAGATGTAGAAGGGTTTCGTCGTCGTCTTCCCCCGCAGGAGTTCCGCGAGTTCCCGGAGCTCGTCGGCGGAGCAGTGCGGGCACCCGACCGCGACTGCCTCGACCTCGGTCTCCGTAAAGAGGGCCTCGATCTCGTCCTGTGTTACCGTCACCCGGTCGAGGTCGCCGGTGTCGAACGTGAAAACCCGGGCTTCCGGGGTGATCTTCTCGACGTGGAAGAGGGCGACCGCCCCGGTCGCCGCCATCGCAGCCCCGAGGGCTTTGAGGTGATCGCGGTTCGGCCGGATACCCTCGAAGAGCGGGATCCGGTTCCCCACCTTCTTCCCGGCGACGTGGCCGATGGCGCCCCAGTGGCCGGCGTGCGGGCCGGTGCCGTTCTCGACCTCGACGACGACCTGCGGACGTCGGTTCTCGACGATGTGGAGACCGTAATAGGGGGTCTTTCCGATGATCGCCGCCGCAAGGGCGCTCGGCCCGCCTTCCCGGTTCGTCCGGGCACCGAGAACCGAGTTCGCGTAGGCGACCGCCGAAGACTCCGACCAGGCCAGGTGCTCCCCGTACTCCGTGATCCGCAGGTAATAGGGAGTGCAGGTGCACTCGACCCGGATCCCGAGCTTCCGGTAGGCCTCGACGACCTCCGCCTGGCGGCGGGCGAACTCCTCGTCGATCCCGAACTCCTGCCATCCCTCCCGCGGCATCCCGATGGGATTCAGAACCGCCGGGACCGCCGCCCGGGCGTTGAGGCTCTGCAGCCAGGCAAGCCCCCATCTTCCGATGGTCTTGTAGGACGCACCGCTCACCTGGGCGCTCGTGATCGGGACGAGTTTCTCCGCCCCGTAGACCTCCCCGAGCGCGACCAGGATCTCCATCATCTTCTGCCGGGTCTCGCCGAACTCGCCGGCGAGCACCCGCTCGTCATCGTTGTCTAGATACATCTACACCCACTCCGCTCTCCTGAATTCGTCCTCTCTCCCCATGACCATCGTGGCATCGACACCGACCTTCACGTTCGTCCCGTCGGATAACCGTGTCGGGTCGAGCGACGAGCCACGGACGCCGGCGACGATCATGATGTCGGTATCGCCCCGGACCCTCGTCGCGATAGCGTATTCGACGTCGTAAGGGTCGTGGAGATTGATATCCTCGTCCACCACCACGACGTGCTTGAGGGAGGTGTGGGCGGCAAACGCCGCCATGATGGCGTTCTTCGCGTCGCCCTGCGTATTTTTGCGGATCTTCACCACCGCGTGGAGGTAGCCGGCGCCGCCCTTCGTGAGGAGGACGTCACGCACCGTCGTCACCTCGCCCACTGCACGGTAGATCTTCGGCTCGTACGGCGCTCCCATCAGGAGTTTGTGCTCGTCGCCGGCCGGGAGGATGCCGTGGTAGATGGGGTCCTCCTTGCAGTACATCTTCGTGAACTCGATGACGTGCTGCTGGCGCACGGGGTCGTAGGTGCCGGTGATGTCGACGAACGGCCCTTCAGCCGCCGTTTCAGCAGTGATGTAACCCTCGAGGACGAACTCGGCGTCGGGGACCCGGACGCCGTTCCCGCACTCCCGCACGGCGAGTTCCCCGCCCATCAGTTCCGCGGCGTAGGCGAGCTCCTTACCCTCCGGGACGCGGGTGCAGGCGGCGAAGGTCACCAGCGGATGGGTGCCGACGGTGACGGCGACCGGGAGTTTCTCCCCGCGGGCGAGCGCTGCTTTGAGGAGGGTATGGGTGTGCCTTCCTTCCACCAGGCGGGCGACGACCCTTCCGTCGTCGAGGACCATCATCCGGTGGATGGAGGCGTTCTCGACGCCGTCGTAGCGCGAGAAGACGATCCCGGAGGTGAGGTAGCGCCCGGCGTCGCCGGGGAAGTGCTTCATGACCGGGAGGGCGGAGAGGTCGGCAGGGATGCCACCTTCGAGCCGTCCGGCGTCCACGACGCGGCCGCTGTAGGTCATGCCCGCGAGGTGTCCGACGAGGTCCCGCTCCTCGACGCCGAGCGCCGCTGCAAGCGATCTCCGGTCGGAGAGGAGGTTCATCACCCCCCGGCGGCCGTCGAGGTCGTGGAAGAAGAGGATCTTATCCGTCCGGCTCGCCATACGGGGAGCCTCGTAGACGGTCGAGCAGGGGCTCTCGATCTCCTCGACCCTGCCCTGCTCCCGCATCAGTTCGATAAAGTCACGCATCGTATCCGCTCCATCGGGTTCCGAGGTCGTGTTCGACCCCCATGTGGTCGAGCACCCGGGCCACCACCATATCGACGAGGTCGTCGATGGTCTGCGGGCGCTGGTAGAAGGGGGGGCTTGCGACCATCACGGTCGCGCCGGCATCGTCGGCCGCAAGCATATTCTTCAGGTGGATCCGGGAGAGCGGCATCTCCCGCAGCAGGAGGAGGAGGGGGCGCTTCTCCTTGAGGCAGACGTCCGCCGCCCGGGCGATCAGGTTGTCGGCGAACCCGTTGCTGACGGCGGCAAGCGTCTTCATGCTGCAGGGTACGATCGCCATCCCGTCGTAGCGGAACGAGCCGCTCGCGATATCGGCCGCAAGGTCGCTGTTCTCGGCGTATATGGCGCCGAACCCCTCGAGGTTCACGCCTTCGATCCCGGCGATCTGCCGGGCGGTATCGGAGATGACGATATGCACCGTTGCCCGTTCGCAGAGCACTTCGAGGAGGCGGCGGGCGTAGACGACCCCGCTTGCCCCGGTGACCCCGACGACGAATTCTTTCTTCATGCGCTCTCCATATGTTATGTCACTACGAGTTTATCCTGTTTTGTCGCCCGCTTCACCCGGAGCACCTCCGTCGCCGCCTGCTCGACCGCGTTCCGGTGCTCCTCCACGGTGTAGACGCCGAGGCGCCACTGCTGCCGCCGGGTGTCGTTCAGGGTGTTGATGAGAGGGGAGACCTCCTCGATCTCGACCATCGCATGGCTGTTCCTGACCCGGACCTCCATCGAGAGCGCCCGGGGGAGCCGGGGGATGTCGACCAGGACGCAGTCCTCCGTGACCCCGGCGGTCTCGGCGATCTCGCGGGCGATCTCCCGCTCCCGGGCGGGGCCGGGTTCCTGGCGGAAGGCTGCGGCGTTCACCCGGTCTTCGCCGATGTACAGCGCCCGCTTGTAGAGGTCCCGGGCGTAGACCCGGCGGGCGAGGTCGCGGGTGATCGGGGAGGGGGAGTGCTTCAGCCGCTCCATGCAGGCGGCGTCGTCCATCCGCATCAGTTCGCGGGCGTCCGTGCCCGGGACGTTTCGCACCTCCTCGCGGAGGGCGTGGACGAACATGCTCGTCGCGATCCGGCTCACGTGGTGGAAGTAGACCGCCGGGCGCATCAGCGTCCGGGCGATGAGGAGCGACTCGGCGGCGTTGATCCCGCCTTCGTGCAGGGCGATGCCCGACTCGGTGAAGATGGTGCTCCGGATCAGCCGGTGGGCGTCGACCGTCCCGTAGGGGACGCCGGTGTAGTGGGCGTCCCGCATCAGGTAGTCCATCCGGTCGACGTCCAGGCTGCCGTGGATGATGCTCGCGAGGCGGTGCTTCCCCGCGACGACGGCGCAGACCTCGGCGGGGTCGAGTCCTTCGCCTTCGAGGATACCCGCGGTCGTTCCCTCGCGGACGAGGCGGTCGATCTGGTGGTGGCTCCTCCCCGTGAACTCCTCCATCACCGGTTCGGTGACGTGGGAGAAGGGGCCGTGGCCGATGTCGTGGAGGAGGGCGGCCGTGGTGACGAGTTTCGTCTCGCCGTCGTCGAGCCCGAGCTGGCCCGCCATGAGGGCCGCAAGATGCATCGTCCCGAGCGAGTGCTCGAACCGGGTATGGTTTGCCCCGGGGTAGACGAGGTTTGCAAACCCGAGCTGGGTGACGTGGCGGAGCCGCTGGACGACCTCCGAGTCGAGCAGCCGGAGCGCCGTCGCGTCCGCTTCGACGTAGCCGTGCACCGGATCTTTGATGATCTTCATCGGTTCTGTTAAGATTCTTGGGAGATGAAAGATAAAGGTATTTGAAGGCGCGCGGGGTGCGGGGGGGTTTTCTTTTGGGGGGAGCGGGGTGTGGGTGCGGGGGTGTAGGCATCAAATGGCTGTCCGGGGTGCCCTGGTAGCAAAAGACCGGGCAGATCATTTTCTAGATAAAACGATTGTGCGCTACTCATCATCGCAAAGAACCAAGAGAGGCTCAATGCTAAAGTTAAAGGCGAAGTGTCCAAAAAATCTCAATAATTTTTCCCCACTAATGCTACTTCTCAATTTCCTACCACAGTTAGACATAGACTGGCAGTTCTACAACGAAGCCTCTCCGTATACTTGATTGATTAGACATAAAGCGATTTTAGAAAAACTTTTATTCGAAATCTATGATCATATAGATCTATGGATTACGATAGAGATAAAGACGGGTATATATATGATCGAGTTAAGTGGCATACCCGGAAAAAGCACTTTTTTATCGAATCTTATCTTCAAATCTGGGTTGATAAAGTAAAAAGGAATCAGCCGACGTTAGATATTTTTGATCTATTTGCTGCCACAGGGTTATGCTATTGTGAAGATATTGCAGAGCCCAATTCACGGTGGGAAGGATCGGCTTGTTTAGCTGCGAGATGTTTAGAGGGCTATCCCCGAGGAAGATATCTTTTCCTAAATACATATCATCCTGACGAGGAAATGTTTGCTGCACAAAAGGCTAACTTAACTCGTAAAATATCGGAAATCCGAAAAAGCAAACCTGGATATACAGAAATAGTTTCGAAGGAAATCGATCAGGCAGTTGAGGATGCAATTGCATTTGCTGAGAGTAAGAATCTGCTACAATACCCCACCATCTGGGTACTCGATCCATGTGCAGCCTCAACCTTACCATGGTCTGTAGTCGAGCGAATAGGAAAATTAAGACGCACATACTATTCTCCAAAAAGTGGTGAACGGGTCAGAAAACCGGAACTCATCATCAACTTGATGACATCCGATCTTCAGAGGAATATTAAGACCAATCCCCACGTGATAAGTATTGCATTAGGTCTTGATGAGGGGGTCTGGAGGCCGGAGATTGACGATCTAATGCAAACTAAGGGATATAACACCCGAGAGGCATTGATTGAACTTTATGCCCGTAGGTTGTCGGAACTATATGACAAAGCGCCCATAATCTCTGAAATCAATACTACAAATGAGTCTGCAATTGTGTATTGTCTCTTTTTATGTACCGATAACAATGCAGGTCATTATATGGGGAAACTTCAGGGTTTGAAGGATTACAATACGCGACTATATGATTGGAGACATGAAGCGCGAAGGGTGGTAGCGGAGAAAAAACTACCTCCTGATCAAACAAAGCTGTTTTAATATTTCTTCAAATCATCTTTTATATAGTATTTAGAGTTATACTCGTTCAGTTTGCGAATGACTCCGGCTTTAAATGCCTTCCAATCGACCTTGTGTTGCTGTTTGTTGTAATTCAGTTTTCCAACTTTGAAGAGGTCTACAAACTCATGGGTCAAGTCGATAAGTTGTAACGTCTGTTCAGGGAACCATACTGGCTCTAATGATACATAGGTGAAGATGCCGAGGCCGTAGGCTTTCTTCAGCGATTCTATCCTTTCCACCGTCGGAGCTGCCCTGGGTTCGATTTTTTCTCTCCACGCTTCATCGGTAAACACCAGGGTCGTGCCATACTCGCTCAGCTCCGGATGTTCCGATAGCAGATCAAAATCTCGCTCAGACCTCCTGCCGCCTTTCGTCAAGATGGATACTTTGAGCTTATTCTGATGCAGAATTTTGATTGCCTTCCGTGTAAGTTGCGTCTCCACATCGAGGGGCTGATACGGATCGGTTGTGAAGGATAGCAGTATCGGACGTGTCTCTCCTTTATCCCGCAGTTCGATTGCATCTTTTTCGAACTTGTACATCACACCATCCCGAACCCGGGGCTGGCAAAAATCATCTCTACTCGTTCGGATTGCAAGGGGAGCGTAACAGTACGTACAGCCGTGACCACATCCACGGTACAAGTTCGCCGCTAACTCACAGTATTCTCGGGCTCTACCTTTCGTCTCATATATGATCGTGGTCACTTTCCTCCCTCCTGTTTGATTATTTCAATAACAAGCCGATCTCTATTGATACTCCATCTCAGGCGGTCTCCTTTTTCCAATTCGAATTGGTCTTTGATGAAGGCAGGTATGGTTGCCCTTAAGGAGTTGCTATTCGAAGCCGCCACGGTGATAGTTGTTTCATTCGCCCGGGGATTTCTTGCCATGCTGCTACAGAGTTACTATGCAACTCTGATATTAAAATTAATTGTCTATTAAATTACAATACTAATTGCCCCTATAATTGTCATAATAATTACCTATAGAGTTATGAGAAAAGGTATGCATCGGTGCCTTCTGCCGGGTCGAGGGCTTCTGGTAACACGCTAGGAACCCGGAGAGCGAGATCAACACTCAACCTCCGCCCCACCCCCACCTCCCTCCCCACCACACCAACTGAAACCGTTAACCCCCCTGACACCCCACATAAATGACATTCAGCCATGATCACCTTCCTCTCCGGCGGAGCCGGGACGCCTGCGCTCGTCCGGGGCGTCCGGCAGATCCTCTACGACAGCGAGATCGCCGTGGTCGCGAATACCGCCGAGGATCTCCGGGTATCGGGGGGCCACTGTGCGCCCGACATCGACACCGCCGTCTTCCTCTTTGCCGGCATCCTCGACACCGGCCGGTGGTGGGGGATCAAGGGCGACACTTACGCCACCCATAACTACCTCCCGAAGGTGGCGGGCGGCGAGCCCTTCCCGGTCGGCGACCGTGCCCGGGCGGTCCAGATCGCCCGGGCGGCGCTGCTCCGGGAGGGAAAAACCCTGACCGAGGCGGTCCGGGCGCAGTGCCGGTCGCTCAACATCGGGGCGACCGTCCTCCCGATGACCGACGGCGACGCCGCCCTCTTCGTCGATACCGGCACCGGACGCCTCCCGCTCCTCGAGTACCGGATGGCCGCCGATCCCGGGACGGAGGTCCGGGAACTCGTCGGGCCAGAACCCCCGGCGGTCACGGACGAGGTGCGGGCGGCGATCGAGGAAAGCGACGCCGTGGTGATCGGGCCCGCCAACCCGGCGGCGAGCATCCTCCCCATCCTCGACTGCGCCGGGATGCGGGACCTCCTCCTTGAGAAATTCGTCGTCGCGGTCTCGCCGTTTTCGGGCGGCGTCGCGCCGGACTCGAAAGACGCCGCCCTCATGTACGCCGTCGGCGAAACCCCCACGTCACCGGCGGTCTCCCGGCTGTACGGGGATATCGTCGACGTCTTCGTCCAGGACATCCACGACCCCGACGACGTCCCCGGCTCGCTCCGCCTCGAGACGCGCCTGATGCACGATCGGCAGGCCGAATCGCTCGCGTGGGACATCATGGCGGTCATCCGCCACGCCGTTTCGTGAAAAACAGTCCTGTAGGAGATCGGGTTCTATACCCCTCGCCGTTACCCGCCCCCCCTCTGTATCTCACGCGAAGGCGCGAAGGCGCGAAGTCTGTGTGGTTGTTGGCAACCTTCCTTCGCGTTCTTCGCGTCTTCGCGCGAGGCCATGCGGCTTGCGACACATCACTGATTCACGCGAAACCGCATCGTCGTCCGGGCGAGCAGGAGTGTCATGCGTGGCAATTCTCTGGAACCCGAAAAATCCGCCCCGAATCGTCCCGCCCGATTTGGGAAAATTCATATACGCATGCGCTTGATACGCTAATTATCCAATGATAACCTTCCTCTCGGGCGGGACCGGAACCCCGAAACTCCTCCGCGGGGTGCGGGAACTGCTGGACGAGCGGGACATCGCGGTCGTCGTCAACACGGCCGAGGACACCTGGCTCTCCGGCAACCACCTCTCGCCCGACATCGACACGGTCATGTACCTCTTTGCGGGCATCCTCGACACCAACCGGTGGTGGGGGATCAAGAACGACTCCTACATCACCCACGACCTCCTCGCACGGCTCGGCATAGACGAGTACATCGCCGTCGGCGACCAGGACCGGGCGGTTCACGCAGCACGGGGAGAGATGCTCCGGAGCGGCAAGCGGCTGACGGAGATCACCAGGGCGCTCTGCCGCACGCTGGACGTCCGGGCGACCGTTCTCCCGATGACCGACTCCGTCGTGACGACCTACGTCCGGACGCTCCGGGGCGAGATACACTTCCAGGAGTACTGGGTGAAGCACCGGGGCGACGTCGCGATCGACGGCGTCGTCCGGAAGTTCGATGAGCCGCCGGCCGCGAGCGACGAAGTCATCGAGGCGATCGAGGAAAGCGACGCCGTGGTGATCGGGCCGAGCAACCCGGTCACGAGCATATCCCCGATCCTCGAGTGCGACGGGGTGCGGGAGGTGCTCCGCCGGCAGCACGTCATCGCGGTCAGCCCCTTCATCGGCGATGCCCCGGTCAGCGGCCCGGCGGCGGCGCTGATGCGGGCGTTCGGAAAAGAGCCCTCGTCCGCCGGAACCTACGGTCTCTACGAGGACTTCGTGGACGTCTTCATCCAGGACATCCGCGACCCGGTCGAACTCGAAGGGGCGCTGCGCCAGGACACCCTCATGGTCAACCGGGGCAAGAGTCTCGACCTCGCGAAGAGCATCCTGACCCTGATCTACGGGTGCTGATAAGCCCCCTCACCCATTCTTCTGTTTCTCCCGGTAATCCTGTATCGCCGCGTGGAGCGCGTCGGCCGCCAGGTTCGAGCAGTGCATCTTCCTGGGCGGCAGCCCCTCGAGTTCGGTCGCGACGTCGTCGCGGGTGATCTTCATCGCCTCCTCAAGCGTCTTCCCCTTGGCGAGATCGGTCACCATACTGCTCGTCGCGATCGCCGAACCGCACCCGAACGTCCGGAACCTGATATCCTCGATGACGTCGTCTTTGACCCGGATGAAGATCTCCATGATGTCGCCGCAGACGGGGTTGCCGACCTTGCCGTAGCCGTCCGGGTTCTCGATCACCCCGACGTTGTGCGGGTTCATGAAGTGCTCCATCACCTTCTGGCTGTATCCGATCTGGTCTGCCAAATCCTTCACCTACAGCGGTGTAATAGTCCGCAGGCGTTTAACTGTTTCTTCGACCGCTCCGGGGCACCCGGGCGTCGCGGCCGTCGATCCGGGAGAAGGGGAAACCCGCACGGCCGGTGGCCGGTCACGACGCTTCTGCCGCCGGTGCCGCCCCCTTGCGCACGATGAGGGTCGTCACGCCGCTCGCAACGTGCTCTTCCTCGATCTTATGCCCGTTTTCATCGGCCCAGGATCTGACCGCCTCGACAAGGTCGTGCCTGTCGGCCGTCACCTGCATGACCTGCCCTCTCTCGAGCACCTCCATCTCCTCCTCGATCAGGAGCATGGGCGACTGGCAGCTGCCGACACAATTTACCGTCCTATCCGCGTACATCCATCTCACCTCACTTCATCTTCCGGGTGGAGAGCCGCATCTCGTGCTCCACCGGTCCGCCCGGCGCCGGATACCCTCCTCCGCGGCAGGGTCGGCCGGGAGCGCCTCTTTCGTCATCGCGATCGGCACGGGGCAGTAGAGCCCGATGCAGTCCACGACCGTCACGGGTTCTTTCTCCGGTTCCATCTCCGTACCTTCCGTTGCGGGACGCGCGTGGGAACCCGGGTCCCGTGACCGTCCGCGGCACACTCCCCGGGAGCACCGGATGCTGCCCCATCCCATATAAGCGTTCCTTTGAGGGTGCCGGCGGTAGAGAACGGCAAAGGGAGGTTCCCGTGCCTCCGGGAGAAGATCAGAAAGATTATACTCCATCTCCCGCCACCTACCATCATCGGAGAAGATTGATCATCCGGAGGATGCCGATGGGACTATGGAACCGGCTCGGACGCAGGAAGGGGGAGGAAACGGACGCATCGATCGATGCGGAGGAGGATGCCCGGATAGCGGGGATCGCCGAATCACTTGAGAGCGAGGATATCGTGACCAGGTGGAGGGCGGTTCGGGCGCTCGGGGAGATCGGCGAAGCGGCGGTGCTCCCGCTGATGAAGGGGCTCGGGGATGAGGACTGGTGTGTCCGGCGGGAAGCGGCGGTCGCCCTCGGCCGGATGGGGCCGGCGGCAATCCCGCACCTCATCGGGACGTTCTCGCACGCCGACGACACCATGCGGCAGGACGCCGTCCGGGCGCTCCGGTCGCTCGGGAGCCCGGCGGCGGATGCCCTGAAGGAGGCGGCGCACTACGGGGACGCGGCAGTCCGCCGCGGGGCGCTGGAGGCGCTCGGGGGGTTCCCGGCCGGGGACACCTTCCTGGAGGCGCTCGCCGACGAAGACCCCGGGGTGCGGCGGTGCGCGATCGCCGGGGTGAGAAGTTCCCGTGACGAGCGCGGCATAAAGGGGGTTGTCGCTCTCCTTCGCGACCCGGACGAGCAGGTCAGGGCTCTCGCCGCCGACGCGCTCGCCGCCTTCGGCGAGACTGCGGTCCCGTCGTGCATCGAAGCGCTCGGCGACGATGAGGAGGACTTCCGGCGGCGGAGCGCAGCGGTTCTCGCCCGTATCGGCGTTCCCGCGGTCAGCCCCCTCTCGGCCGCTCTCGGAGACGAACGGCCGCCCGTCCGCCGGTGGGCTGCCCGGGTGCTCGGGGAGATCCGGGCCGGCGAGGCGATCGCACCGCTCATCGAGGCGCTTGCCGACCCCGACCGTGAGGTGCGGTGGCACGCCGGCGGTGCGCTCGCGAGTATCGGCGCGCCGGTCGTCGCCCCGCTCATCGAGACTCTCGGGAACGGCGACGAGGCCGCCCGGCACCGGGCAATGGAGGCGCTCTGGCGGGTCGGAGGGGTGGCGGCACCGGCCCTGATCGATCTTACCGGCGGCGGCGATGCCGAATCCCGCCGCAGGTCGGCCATCGTTCTCGGGGAGATCGGTGCTCCCGGCGCGACCGAAGCGTTGCAGGCCCTTCTCCAGGACGCCGACAGGGATGTCCGGCGGGAGGCGTTCGAGGCGCTGGAGGCGATCAAGGCGCGGGGAAACCTCGCCTGACGGATGCGCCCCTCATTGCCCCCGGCAGATCCGCGGGGGTTTCCCGGGATGCCGGCGAATATGACGGCAATCCCGGTACCGGCCGGCCTCAGGGACGGATCGACGGGTTTCGGCGTAGCCGCAGTCACACCGGGGCATACGAACCACCCGCTTTTTTTTGGCTGATTTCTGGTTTGCCGGCACTTCATTGACCTAATGCCAAAATGGGCGGAAATTTCACTCCATTTTCGATTTGTGACTGTTATAACCGAAAATATTAAAAAATTCAAGCGATAAGAAGATCCCTAATGTTCGTTCCGACCAAGTGTTTCTTTACGAAGGGTGTGGGCATCCACAAAGACAAACTGGCATCGTTTGAACTGGCTCTCAGGCAGGCGGGCATCGAGAAGTACAATCTTGTCTACGTCTCGAGTATCTTCCCCCCGAACTGCCAGCTGGTCTCGAAGGAGGACGGCCTGAAGGAGCTCTCACCGGGCAGCATCGTCTACGTCGTCATGGCCCGGAACGAGACCAACGAACCGAGCCGGCTTGCTTCCGCCGCCATCGGCCACGCGATGCCCAGGGAGAGCAACGCCTAC
This sequence comes from Methanoculleus sediminis, assembly GCF_001017125.1. Classification (GTDB taxonomy): domain Archaea; phylum Halobacteriota; class Methanomicrobia; order Methanomicrobiales; family Methanoculleaceae; genus Methanoculleus; species Methanoculleus sediminis. The sequence continues at coordinate 465,730 of NZ_JXOJ01000002.1, forward strand.
GGCTACCTCTCCGAGCACCACGCCTTCGGGGAGACGGAGGAGATCTCGGGCGAATACGCTGAAGACCTTGCGGCAACCATGCTCGCGACGACGCTCGGGATCGAGTTCGACCCCGACAAAGCGTGGCAGGAGCGGGAACAGATCTACAAGGCGAGCGGCCGGATCATCAGCACGACCCAAATCTGCCAGGCGGCGGAAGGGGTCATGGACGGCCGCTGGACGACGGTCATTGCCGCAGCGGTCTTCCTCTAACACCCGCATCTCCAGGGCGGCCGCTCCCTTTCTTTCTTACGGCTGCCCTGCCGAAGTTTTCTCCCGGACCGGAGCGCAAAACAAAATACCTCCCGGGGCCCACACTGTATCCAGGTTTTTCACATGCGTCAACCAATACGCGCCGTAACCCCGGAAACGGAATCTGCCGAGATCGTCGGCTGGGTGCACGAGGTTCGCGATCTCGGAGGACTTTCGTTCTTCCTGATCCGCGACCGGACCGGCATCATCCAGGTGACCATCCCGAAGAAGAAAGTCCCGGCAGAGATCCTCGACACCGCCCGGAGCGTCTCGAGAGAGTCCGTGGTCAGGGTTCAGGGCACAGTCAAAGCAATCGAGAAAGCGCCCGGCGGGCGCGAGATCGTCCCCGAAGAACTCGAGATCATCAGCACCGCAGAGAGCCCGCTCCCCCTCGACGTCGCCGAGAAGGTTTCCGCCGAGATGGACACCCGGCTCGACTCCCGGTTCCTGGACGCGAGAAAACCGCGTGTCCGCGCCATCTTCTTCATCAGGTCCGCCGCGACCTGCGCCGCGACCGCGTTCCTCGCCTCCCGGGGCTGCATCAACATCACCACCCCGAAGATCGTCGCGGCGGCGACAGAGGGCGGCACCGAACTCTTCCCGATCGCCTACTTCGAGAAAGAGGCGTTCCTGAACCAGAGCCCGCAGCTCTATAAACAGATGATGATGGCTGCCGGGTTCGAGGCGGTCTTCGAACTCGGCCCCATCTTCCGCGCCGAGGAGCACAACACCGTCCGGCACCTCAACGAGGCGACGAGCCTCGACGTCGAGGTCTCGTTTGCCGACCACAACGATGTCATGGAACTCCTCGAGGACCTGATCGTCCACGTCTACGAAACGGTCGCGAAGGACTGCGCCGACGCGCTCGAGGAACTCGGGGTCGACCTCAACGTCCCGGCAAAACCGTTCCCCCGGATCCCGTATGCCGAGGCGATCGAGATCGCGAACAGGACCATCGAGGAGAAACTCGCCTTCGGCGACGACCTCTCTCCGGCGGCCGAGCGGGCGATCGGGGATACCGTCGGGCAGCACTACTTCATCGTCGACTGGCCGACCGATATCAGGCCCTACTACGCGATGCCGTATCCCGACCGCCCCGAGTTCTGCAAGGCGTTCGACCTGATGCATCCCCGGATGGAACTTTCCTCCGGCGCCCAGCGTATCCACGATCACGACCTCCTCGTGGAGCGGATTCGCGCGAAGGGACTCTCTCCCGAGAGTTTCGAGTTCTACTTAAAGACGTTCCGCTACGGCATGCCCCCGCACGCCGGGTGGGGGCTCGGCATCGAGCGGCTGGTGATGACGATGCTCGACCTCGCTAACATCCGCGAGGCGGTGCTCTTCCCGCGTGACCGGCACAGACTGACGCCATGACTTTAATTACCCGGGCGACCTACGGATCGATGTGCTTGCGTAGCGGGCAGAGGATGTTCTCATGACCCTGACAAGCGTGCGCCTCCCGACCACCGTGGTCGGGAGTTACCCGGTGGTGAAAGGCTCGGGGGTTCGCGCCCTCATGGATCCGCTGAAACATGCGGTGGAGATAGCGGTCGCCGATCAGATCGGCGCCGGGATCGACATCATCTCCGACGGCCAGGTCCGGGGCGACATGATCAGGGCCTTCACCTCCCATCTCCCCGGGATCCGCGGGTCGTCGGTCGTCGGGAAGGTCCAGCCTGCCGCACGGCCCATCACCCTTGCGGACACGAAGTACGCCCTCTCCCGGCACCCGAAGGTGAAAGGCATCCTCACCGGCCCGAGCACGCTCGCGCACGGCCTCTCGATCGAGACGCCGTTCTACCGGAACAAAGACGAACTGGTCCTCGATATTGCGCAGGCGCTCGCCGTCGAGGCGAACTACCTCCAGGACGCCGGCGTTGCGCTCATCCAGGTAGACGAGCCCATCTTCTCGACGGGGGCGGCGAACCTCGCCGTCGGCCGCGAGGCGGTGAACGCGATCGCCGGCATGCTCCGGGTGCCGGTATGCCTCCACGTCTGCGGGAACCTCGGGAACGTCATCGACGACGTCCTCAAAATAAACGTCGCCGTCTTCGATTTTGAGTTCGCGAACAACCCCCAAAACCTCGAGGTGCTCTCGGAAAAAGACCTGCGCGGCCGGATGATCGGCTACGGCTGCGTGGACTCGGCCGATCCGGGCATCGAGAGCATCGAGACGATCAAAAAGAGGATAGAGGCCGGGATCGGCGTCTTCTCCCCCGACGCCATGCTCCTCGACCCCGACTGCGGTCTCCGGATGCAGACGCGCGACGCGGCGCTCGGAAAACTGAAGAATATGGTTGTTGCGGCTGGCGAAGCCCGGGCCGAGTATACCGGCTAGACCGTTGGTTTCACGCAAATACGAAGGGGCCGGCCTAGACCACCCTGCTCGTCGTCGAGAGCTCGAGCCCCACCGCCATGATGTTGTAGGGGATCACGCGCTGCGGCACGTCCGAACCTGTGAACTTCTCGACGGCGAGCACCCGCTCGAACTCGTTGCCGTGAACCTGCTGCATGAGAGAGATGTAGATGTCGGCCGCCCGCATGATCCGCGCCTCCTCGGCGGGGCTGTGGATTCCCGTGTAGAGGAGGTAGACGATGTTGGCACCCCCCTCGATGACAGGGCGGGTGTCTTCGAGGATAAACCTGGCGGCCGTATCGATCCCCCAGGCGGCGACCAGCGTGGAGAGCGAGTCCACGATGATCTTCTTGCCCTCCATCGCCGCCGCCATCGCCGCGGGGTCCATGCCTCGTGCGTCGAGCATATTCTCTCCCGGCGCGGTATCGAGCATCAGGTAGGATCCCGCCCCCTCTCCTTCCTTCCAGAATTGCTGTGCCAGGAGTTCAAGGCCGCTCAGCGGAGATCCGGAGATGACGATACGGGTACCCGGAGCGAATCCTCCGTCAAGCGCCAGGTCCAGGCCTGCGATTCCTGTCGAACGTCTGGTGGTGTCTGCCACGTCTGTACCTCGAATATGTTTCCTCAAGCAGGATCTTTGCCGCTCTACCCTAATAACTGCTCTGTCGCATGCAATTCGTCACTCGCCGCCGGCACCGCAGTACTCTTCCCGGAGGCGCTTGCGCAGGAGCTTCCACCCGTTCACCCGGGGTATCTCGCCGGCGATGATGACCCGGCGGGGGACCTTGTAGCCCGCGAGGCGTTCGCGGGCGAAGGCGACGATATCCTCGGGCGAGATGCCGTTACCTGCAGGAACCACCACGGCCACCGGGACCTCGCCCCGGTGCTCGTCGGTGCACCCGAAGACCGCTGCGTCGCGGACGCCCGGGTGCTGGACGAGGACGTCCTCGACCTCGGTCGGGTAGACCTTCCAGCCCGACATCACGATCATGTCCTTCTTTCTGTCGGTGATGTAGAGCATCCCGTCTCTGTCCAGGTGCCCGACGTCGCCGGTCAGGAACCAGCCGTCGGGGAGGAAGACGGCGGCGGTCTCCTCGGGCATCTGCCAGTAGCCGAGCGCCACCCCCGGCCCCCGGAGCGCGATCTCGCCGTCCTCGCCGGGCCCGAGCTCCTGCGCGGGATCGTTCGCATCGACGATCTTCACCTCCGAGAACCCGACCGGGGTGCCGACGCTCTTAAACTCGTCGGCGGTCGCGTAGTGCTCGGGGCGGATGGCGGTTCCGGTGCCGACGACGACCGTCTCGGAGAGGCCGTAGGCGTTGACGACGGGAATGCGGAACCGCTCGTGGAAGGGTTTCCAGACGCCGGGCGTCAGGGGGCCGCCGCCGCTGATCATCGCCCGGGCGGTGGCGAGCGCCGCCTCGGTCCCCGGCGGGGTCTGGACGAGGGAGTGGATCACCGGCGGCATCCCGGCGACGATCGTCGCCCGGTAGTCGCGGGCCAGCTCGAGGTAGCGGTCGAGCTCGAACCGCTCCATGACGACGTAGGTTCCGCCGGCCCGGAGCGCCGCGATCCCCCAGCTGAGACCGACGTGGCCCATCGGGTAGATCCCGAGGTAGACGTCCGCATCGGTGATCCGGAGGACGTCCCGCTCGGCGTCCATCGCGGCGATCCAGTTCCCGTGAGTGAGCATGGCGCCCTTCGGCTTGCCGGTGGTGCCGGAGGTGTACTGGATCTGGCAGAGGTCGTCGAACCGGCAGTGGACGGCACGGCAGTCCGGCGGCGCCCGGAGGAGGGCCGCCCACGGCGTTGCGCCGGCCGCCTCCCCGCCGGCGGCGACGACATGCCGGAGCGACGGCGCCTGGTCCCGGATGCGCCCGACGAGCGCCGCACCCTCCGCGTCGGTGATGACGGCGACGGCACCTGCGTCGCGGACGGCGTAGAGAACCTCGCTCTCCCGGTAGACCCGGTTCGTCGGGACGGCGACGGCGCCGATGCGCCAGAGGGCGAAGTAACTGACGAGGTACTCCGTCGAACTGTCGAGGTAGATGCAGACGCGGTCCCCGCGCCCGACCCCGAGGTCGAGGAGGCCGCGCCCGATCCGGCAGACCCGGTCGAGGAGTTCGGCGCGGGTGTAGGACTCTCCGGTGGAGGGGACGACGAGAGCGGTCTTTTCGGGGTTACAGGCGTTGGCGTCGAGAAACGTGGTGCAGTTCGGCATGGATCGGCTCCGGGCGGCAGGTATGCGCTTTGATGTATATGCTTGTTCATGGGGCGGTAAATAGGTTGCCCCGGGAGGCCGTACCATGGGCGATCTCCGCTCCGGAGCCAAAAGCAGATTACTAAAGAGGCAGATCGGGATATATGCAGAGCCAGACGCCACTCGTCCGGGAGGCCGTCGAGGAAGACCTCGACGCCGTTCTCTTCCTCTATACGCATATGCACGACGCCGACGAAAAGGCCGACAATCGTGCGCTCCGGACGGCCTGGCGGGAGATTCTCGCCGACCCCCGGACCCGTCTCTTCCTCCTCGAACACAAAGGCGTGCCGGTCTCGTCCTGCGTCCTGCACATCCTCCCGAACCTCACCCGGGGCGCACGACCCTACGGGCTCGTCGAGAACGTCGTGACCCGGCGGGAGTTCAGGAACCGGGGGTTCGGCACGGCCCTCCTCAACCATGCGCTCGAGTGCGCGTGGAAAGAGAGTTGCTACAAAGTGATCTTGCTCACCGGCCGTCGCGAACAAAACGTCTTCCGGCTCTACGAGAAGGCGGGGTTCGCGAGAGGCGTCAAGGAAGGGCTCATCGCGTATCCGCCGGAGCCGGGCGGCCTGTAATCCCCACAATTCCGCTGTTGAGCACTTCCTCCACCTGACAGCCGCCCTTTTCCCGTGAGCGGGCACACCGGGCGGGAACGAAACCTGCAGGTATATTACCCCGCACGTGAGAGGGAGACTCATGACATCCTCCGCTGTCGGGCACCCTTACGACCCCCGCTCTCCGTCGACGGCACGACGGGAAGTGATCGTATTTCTGGTGCTTGCGTTTGCCCTGAGCAGTATCGGCTGGTTCTTTACGACCGGGAGCACGGCGGCGGAGGCGCTCCTCCTCTCCACCGTCTTCACGATGTGGTGCCCGGGCATCGCCGCCGTCGTAACGCGGCTCTACTGCCAGCGAAACCTGAGGGGATTCGGGTTCCGGGTGGGAGAAGCCCGGTGGCAGATGATCGCGATCTTCCTCCCCATCCTCGTCGGCCTCCTGATCTTCGGGTCGGTCTGGATGACCGGGATCGGGCCGTTTAACCTCGAGGGGGCTGCAATAGTCTTCAGTATCGGGTTCGTCCCGGTCTTTCTCGTCTCGATCGTCTTCAACCTCTTCGCTGCTGCAGGAGAGGAGATCGGGTGGCGCGGGCTCCTCGTTCCGGAGATGGCGAAGTTCATGGGGTTTACGAAGCTCGCTCTCCTCTCCAGCGCCATCTGGGCCGCATGGCACTTCCCCCCGATCGTCTTCTCCACCTACCACGGGGAAGGCCCGCTCTGGTACTCGCTCGCGGTCTTCGTCCCGTCGGTCATGGGCGCGGGGATCATCCTTGCCTGGCTCCGTCTCCGGTCGGGGAGCGTCATTGCGGCCGTTCTCTTCCACGGGTTCTGGAACTACTTCATCCAGCAGTTCTACCCGCTCCTCACGGTTCAGACCCCGGAGTCGGCGATGATCACCGGGGAGTTCGGGTGGGCGGCCGCGGCGGTCTACATCCTCCTTGCTCTGGTCTGCTGGCACTTCCGGGGGGCTGTCGAGTCCGGAGGGCCGCGTTCACCTCCCGAACACGCAGAGCACGTGCAGCAGTCCTGATTGTATAAAACCTCCAACGAGGCAGGGAATGGAAGCGCGGGGCGCTCCGCCGTTCCGACGCCGGAAGCGGCAGCGACCTGCCGGAGAGGAACTGCTCTCTTGCCAAAAAAGTTCCCCCGGGGAATGTCCCCGGAGATCCGCTCACTGGTATTCCGGGGGCTGGATCTCTTTCGGCAGTCCGCCCTTGAAGTGCTGCTGCACCTTCCCGTAGTACTGCCGCAGCCGCTCGTTCATCGTCGCGTGCACCTTCTCCCGTGCCTGCTCGAGGTGCGACGGCTTCACGACGGCGGCACCCTCCCGCATGGCGAGCATGGCCGCCTCCCGGGCGAGCGCCTCGAGGTCCGAGCCGACGAACCCCTCGGTGTCGGTCGCCACCTTCTTGACGAGTTGATCCCTCGCCGGATCGGCGACGGTCACCTTCTGCTGTGCGAGGAGGTCGACGAGTTTCTTCCGGCGGACATGGCTTGCGAGCCCTTCGTCGTCGCTCGCCTCAATCGCGGCGCGGTGCTCTCTCACTTCTTCGACGCTCACGTGATGGTTGGCTCCCACGGCGAGAACCAGATCTTCGAGATCGTTCTCCGTGAGCCCTTCCGTCATCGCCACCAGGTCTTCCATCGTCGAGCCCTCGATCGGCATGTAGCGGGTGTGGATGGAGAAGATCTTCTCCCGGTCGTCCCGTCCGGGCTCGCCGATGTAGACGAGCCGGTCGAACCGCCCGGGCCGGAGCAGCGCCGGGTCGACCATGTCCGGCCGGTTGGTCGCGCCCATCACCACCACGCCCCGGAGCTCCTCGAGGCCGTCGATCTCGGTGAGGATCTGGTTCAAGACGCTCTCGATGACGTGCGACTCGGTGCCGCCGCCCCGGGCCGGGGCAAGGGCGTCGAGCTCGTCGAAGAAGATGATCGACGGCGCCACCTGACGGGCTTTCTTGAAGATCTCGCGGACAGCCCGCTCGCTCTCGCCGACCCACTTCGAGAGGAGCTGGGGGCCTTTGACCGGGACGAAGTTCGCCCCGCTCTCGCTCGCGACCGCCTTCGCGATGAGGGTCTTTCCGGTCCCCGGCGGGCCGTAGAGGAGGACGCCCTTCGGCGGCTCGATACCGAGGTTCTCGAACCGCTCGCGCTCGGTGAGCGGATACTCCACCGCCTCGCGGATATCCTGCTTCGCGTCTTCGAGCCCTCCGACATCCCCCCAGGCGGTATGGGGCACCTCGAGGAGAACCTCGCGCATGGCGCTCGGGCCCACGTCGCGGAGAGCGTCGCGGAAGTCCCTGGCCTGCACCTCCATCTTCTCGAGGATCTCCGGCGGGATCTCGTCGGCTTCGAGATCGATCTCGGGGAGGTAGCGCCGCAGCGCCTTGATCGCCGCCTCGCGGGCGAGTGCGGCGAGATCCGCCCCGACGAACCCGTGGGTCTGCTGGGCGACGTCGCCGATCGTCACGTCGTCCGCGAGCGGCATGCCGCGGGTATGGATCTGGAGCACCTGGATCCGGTCGTCCTCCGAGGGAACGCCTATCTCGATCTCCCGGTCGAACCGTCCCGGACGGCGGAGGGCAGGATCGATGGCGTCGAGCCGGTTCGTGGCTCCGATCACCACGACCTGCCCCCGCTCCTCGAGCCCGTCCATCATCGTCAGGAGCTGGGCGACCACGCGCCGCTCGACCTCTCCGGTCACCTCTTCGCGCCGGGGAGCGATCGAGTCGAGCTCGTCGATGAAGATGATGGCGGGAGCATGCTGCCGTGCATCCTCAAAGACCTCCCGGAGCCGCTGCTCGCTCTCGCCGTAGTACTTCGAGATCACCTCCGGCCCCGCGATCGAGATGAAGTGGGCTCCGCTCTCGCTCGCGACGGCCTTCGCGATGAGGGTCTTGCCCGTTCCCGGCGGGCCGTAGAGGAGGACGCCCTTCGGCGGCTCGATCCCGAGCTTTCTAAAGATCTCGGGATGCCGCATGGGCAGTTCGATCGTCTCGCGGACACGCTGCAGTTCGCCCTTCAGGCCGCCGATATCCTCGTAGCTGATCCTCTTCACGCCCTCGAACCCGGCCGCAGGCTTCTCGGAGAACTCGATCTTCGTGTTCTTGGTGATGATCACGGCGTTCTCCGGCTCGACCACCACGGCCTTGAACGCGACGAGCTGGGGCTGCATGAACGGGAGCCCCGCCTGGATCGGCACCGAGTCGTTCTTCACGACCGGGAAGTCGATCAGTTTGTTGACGACGCTGCCGTAGTTGATGGGGAGCTGTTTGGGGAGGTCTTCGGGAGGCGCAAGCACGACCCGTTTCGCCTCGGCCTCCTCGTCGAGCGTCCGTATCTTGACCCTGTCGCCGATGCTCGCACCGGTATTGAGCCGGGTAAAATTATCGATCCGGACCTTGCCCTGGTGCCAGTCGTTCACCATGGCGCGCCAGACCTTGGCTACGGTGCGACGCTTTCCTTCGATAGCGACGAGGTCTCCCGGGTTGAGCCTGAGCTGCAACATGGTATCGGGGTCAAGCCGTGCCTTGCCTGCCCCCTGATCCTCCGGATAAGCGCTATCTACCTTCAAGTATATCTCGGGCATTACCTCTAGTTCTTATATTTCGGGGATTTATAAGTACTGGAGACGCATGAACGTACTTCTCTTCGATCCGTTCAACGGAGCCGCAGGCGACATGATCATCGGAACTCTTCTCGATCTGGGGGCCGATGAAGGGCTCGTCCGGGCAGCCATGCGTTCCGTCGTCGGCGAACCGACAATAGAACGGGTAGACCGCTCCGGCATCCGGGCCGTCCAGGTGAGAGCGCATGCCCCGGTCGAGCACCGCACCCTCGACGAGGTGCTCGACCGGGTGGCCAAGAGCGACGCCCCCGCTCCCGCACGGGAGACGGCACGGCGGGTCTTCCTCCGCATACACCGGGCCGAGGAGAGTATTCACGGAGAGGGGGCGCACTTCCACGAGGTGGGTGCGGACGACGCGATCGCCGACGTGGTGGGAGCATGCACCGCCCTTCATTCCCTCGGCGTCGACAGGGTCGCCGTCCGCCCGGTCGCCCTCGGCCGGGGATTTGCGGTCGGCGCCCACGGCACCTTCCCCGTCCCGGCTCCCGCGACCGTGGCAATCCTCACCGGATCGGAACTCCAGACGGTTCCCGGGGACGAGGAGCGGGAACTCTGCACTCCGACCGGAGCCGCGCTCCTCGCCGAGTTCTCGACGGTCCGGCCGGAGGAACTCGGCCCGGCGGAGATCAGGGCGGTCGGCTACGGGGCCGGGAGCAGGAACCCGCCGGGGAGACCGAACGTTCTCCGCTCGATGCTCCTCTCTACGAAAGAGGCTTCTGGAGGCGACCGGGTCGACATCCTCGAGACGAACGTGGACGACGTCACCGGCGAAGCCCTCGCCTACACGATCGGCCGCCTGATGGAGGAAGGGGCACGGGACGCAAGCGCCGTTCCCGTGGTGATGAAGAAGGGGCGGAGCGGTCACCTCGTCCGGGTGATCTGTTCTCCCGATGCGACCGACCGCCTCACGGGAGTGATGGCGCGGGAACTCGGGACGCTCGGGATACGGTGCCTCCCGATGATCCACCGCTCGGTCGCCGAACGGACGGTCGAGCCGGTCACCGTGACCGTCCGGGGGAAGGAACGGACGATCGACGTCAAATGCGGCTGGTCGGGAGGAAAAATAACCTCCTTCAAGGCGGAGTACGAACAGGCGGCGGCGTGCGCACGGGAGACCGGACTCCCGTTCCGTGAGGTCGCCGGGACCGTCGAGGCGGCCGCACGCCGTCTCTTCGTCGAGCGGGGTGTGCTCGAACCATGAAGACCGACCGGGTCGGCACGGGAAGCCAGGCCCTCGACGACCTGCTCGGCGGCGGGCTCGAGCGGCGGGCGATCACCCAGATCTACGGCGAGCCCGCGAGCGGCAAGAGCACCCTCTGCCTGATGGCGGCGGTGGCCTCTCTCCGGGCCGGGAACTCGGTCGTCTTCATCGACACCGAAGGGTTCTCGGTGGAGCGCTTTGCTCAAATCGCCGGGGAGGACGCCGGGGCGCTCGCCGACCGGCTCTACCTCTTCGAGCCGCTCGATTTCGCCCAGCAGGGGACGATGATCGCCGACTCCGAAGGGTTGCTCAAGAGGAACGGCCACGCACCCGTGGGGCTGCTGGTGATGGACTCGGCCACCGCCCTCTACCGGACGGAACTCGATCTCGGGCGGGAGGCGATACGGAAACTCTCGCACCACATGATCAGACTCCTCGGGCTCGCAAAGAAGTACGACATCCCCGTCCTGATCACGAACCAGATCTACATGGACGTGGAACGGGACCGTGTGGCGGGGCTCGGGGGGACGGCGCTCGAACATCTCTCGAAGGCCATCATACGGCTCGAAAAGAAGGATGGCGTCCGGCGGGCGATGCTCCGGAAGCACCGGTCCCGGCCGGAAGGGCTCTCGTTCGACTTCGTGATCACCGAAGACGGAATCAGAACGGTATAACGCCCGTAAAGACCGTCTCGGCGGGGCCTTCCATCGTGACGGCCTCCCCGAAGCGGATGACGAGCGGGCCGCCTTTTGTCTCGACCCTGACCGTGTCGCCGACTTTGCCAAGGTGATGGGCGACCGCGGCGGACGCCGTGGCCCCGGTGCCGCAACTCTCGGTCTCGCCCTCGACACCGCGCTCGAACGTCCGGATCCGGATCGTGTCGTTGCCGGCCTCTTCGACGAAGTTGACGTTCGCGCCCTCGACGAAGGAGGGGTGGTTCCTGATGGCCGGGCCGACGGCGGCGATGTCGACGGCGCCGATCTCTTTGACGAAGACGACCGCGTGGGGGACGCCGGTGTTCACGGCGTAGACAGTGAAGTTGCGGATCTCCTCTCTGTATTCGCCGTTCCCGACGGCCGGGATACCGCTTCGCTCGAACGCCGGTTTCGGCATGGCGATCGTCGCGGTGAACTCGTCGTCGGCGTAGCCTGCCGAGACCCCGACGATCCCCGCCCCGGTCTCGACCGAGCAGGACTCTTTGACGTAGCCGGCGTCGTAGGCATACTTCGCGAGGCACCGAATACCGTTCCCGCACATCGCAGCCTCGCTCTCGTCGGGCTGGAAGAGCCGCATCCGGATCTCGGCGGCATCGGATGCCTGGAGGAAGAGGATGCCGTCGGCACCGATGCCGAACCTGCGGTCGCAGAAGAGCGCCGCAAACGCTCCCTTCATATCCTCGGGAATGACCTCGCCGTCGTGCTCATCGATCAGGACGAAGTCGTTGCCGTTTCCCTGCAGTTTGGTAAACGCGATCTCCATGGTGTAGCCTCTCCTGTAGGTATGGGAGCGGCGGGTGATAAACCGTGGGGGTTCGCGGGGGACGCGGGACCGGGGATTATGACCTCACCCACCACATAGTCTCATCCACCCTGACGAATCCACTTGAGGACCAAGAACCGGATCCGGCGGGGAGATGAAGACCGTGAACCTCACCGGGATGCTCTCGATTCCCATCTCCCGTGCCCGCGTATCAAGCATCGCATACACCGCGTCTATCGAGGAGACGTTCTCCGGCGGAGGCGGGCCGTTCCAGATGCCCACCCGGAGATACCCGTCGATGTCGTAGCCGAACCCGATGAGAGACCCGTTGGGGTAGAGGTAGTGTTCCCGTATCAGACCCTCTGTGGCGGCGGTGAAGGCTGAGAGCGCTATCCCTTTTCCGCCTTTCGAGAAGGGGAGCCCTCCGAGCGTGAGGGTGACGGGATCCCGCGTGTTCAGGGCGGCTTTGAGGTATTCGACCCCCGGTCCGGTGAAGAGTCGGGATGGCTGGAGGTTCGCGGCAGACGCTGCCGGCCCCGGATCCCGGAGGCCTCCGGAGGGGCACAGGATTGTTTTAGCGGCCCCCGGATTGGAAAGGGCGACGGCCGCATCCGGTTGAGAACCGGGTTGTGTATGCGGAATGCCAATATATCCGGGTCCCGAAGCCCGGTCTTCCATCGGGAGATCTATCCCGCCGTGCATCGAATAGTTCAGTTCATCCCTTGCCTGCTGCAAAAGGGGCGATACCCGCCTGTCGTCCGCCTCCGTCCATCCGCCAAGGTATGAAACTCGCGGCAGGCTACGGATCGCCTCGGCAATCCCTTCTTCGGAGCACCCCTCACTTCGAAGTTCGCTGATGAACGAGGGAGATCGTTCCCGGAGTGTTGCAGCATCCACGATGTCCACCTGCTCAATATCAAGTGCCCCGGCATCCGCAGCCATCGCCGGCACCACTGTCACACTCGCCAGCAGCACGGCGAGGGAGACGGAGAATACCTGCATTCCAATTTTTACGCTCACCTTACACCCCTTCAGGGAGCTCGCGGAGGCAGAGGAGGCATGCCGTCAAGTGCAGGAAGAGCATGTGCTCCCATCGTCTGCGAAACCCATGGTTGGGAACTCAACGTTCGTCTATATCCCTTTTCTGTCACCATCATCTACACACCGAGGCATTTCGATCGAAAAGCATGCCGCAACCGACCGGAGGCCACGACCGGTCGATACGGGGACCGGCACGGCAGGAAGAACCGGCGCCGTGCCCCACCCATACGTATATACCACTCCCGGAACCAAAACATAGGTGCGTATGGCCATGAAACTCAAACTTCTGGAGCTGACTGACGACAAAGCCCGGATCCTCTTTGAAGGCGAAGGCAACACCTACATCGACGCGCTCGCCGCCGAACTCATCCGCGATCCGCAGGTGGACGTGGCGCAGCGCAAGCAGGCATTCCGGTTCACGGACCCCGAACTGGTCGTCACCACGGTCGGCGGTCGGTCACCTCTTCTTGCAGTTACGGACGCGGCAAAGCGACTCTCCGGCTACGCCGGCGAACTCCTCTGCCAGATGGAAGCGCTCGAAACAGCGTAGGCGTCCCATGACGAAGAGCGCCGAAGGCTTCGCCCGGGTTGCCCGGGAAGTCTTTGCTCCTATCTACCCCGTCATCGCGGAGCAGGCGCTCGCGTGGTCGGGGATACGGGACGGGATCGCGCTCGATATAGGGAGCGGGCCCGGCCTCCTCTCCGTCGCGCTCGCGGAAAGAAGCAATCTCTCCGTCATCGCGCTCGACGCCGACCCGGCGATGTCCCGGATTGCCCGAACGAGCGCCGCCGGGTGCGCTGGCCGGGTGATCCCGGTCACCGGCGACGTCCATTGCATGCCCGTTCGGGACGATACCGTCTCGATCGCCGTCAGCCGCGGCTCGATCTACTTCTGGGAAGATCGGGCGCGGGCGTTTTCAGAGATCGAGCGCATACTCCGGCCCGGCGGCGTCGCGTACGTCGGCGGCAGCTTCGGAACGCCCGAACTCCGGGAAGCGATCTTTACAGAGATGCGGCGGCGAAACCCGAACTGGGATCAGGACGTCGCCCGGCGGAGCGGGCGGGCGACCCCCGATACCCTCCGCCGCGAAGTTGCAGAGAGCGGTGTCCTCCATGCCCGCATCCGGGAAGAGGAAGAGGGGATGTGGGTGGAGATCAGAAAAGGCGCGATCAGTCCACGCGCTCGGTGAAGATGATCGTCCCGGCGATCCGGGTAATTTTTATCTTCACGGTCTGGCCAGGTTTTGCATTTGCGACGTACATCGTGTAGCGATCGAGCTTCACCACGCCGTCGCCGCGTTTCGAGAGGAACTGCGGGGTGACGTCCATGATGGCGCCCTCGGTCGGTTTCGACGCTGCAGAGGGATCGACCGTCGCTTTCCGCTTCCGCACCGGCCGGTGACCGCCGCAGGCGTCGCACCGGAGCGTCAGAACCCGCTCGGTCTTGACCAGGCGGGTATCGGGCTTTCCGCATTCCGAGCAGATGACGTAGTCATCGACGTAGCCCTTGATGATCGTGTTGATCTGCTCCTGCTCGAACTTCCCGGAGAAGACCGCACGGGTTCCCTCCACCTTGCCGGCGGTACCGAGCTCGCCGAGGAGGTGCTTCATCAGGTGATCCTGGTCGCGCCGGAGGGTATCCGCGATCTCGGCGAAGTTCTCGAGAACCGTGGTCTTCCCCTCGATAAAGACGCGGGCGGTCGGAACCGTGAACCGGTCCTCGAACTCCGTCGGTTCCGTGATATTGGTATACGCCTTCTTCAGAAGGTCTTCGTATGACGGGCTCATACCTCACTATTGATCGCGCGACGTCAAAAAGTGGTTACCTCCCGCCGGGACTCGCGCGCACGTATGCAGGTGGGCGGCCAAACAGGTTCACAGCATGCTGCCGTGCGGTGCGTTACCGGACGACCATCTCTTTTCGCGATTGCCGGACGAGATCGACCAGCGGCTTCACCGCCTCCGGTTTCTTCGCGTCACGTGCGGTGAGCGGGACCGCACCGCGGACGTCGGCACCCCGGCCGGCAAGCATCGCCTTCAACGTGTCGAGCGTCTTCCGCGGCGACCCGCCCGAGGTACAGAAGACGACCGTGGGTTTTCCCTCGATGTTCCGGAGGGCGGCGACGGCCGCGTTGACCGCGGGGGTAGGGCTCCCCGCCCATACGGGGGTTCCGACGACGACGATGTCGTAGCCGGAGACGTCGATGGTGGCGGGTTCGATAGAGGCAAGATCCTTCCTCATGGCCCGGCGAGCGCCCTTCAGGTACATCCCCACCTTCGAGTAGTTCGCAAGGTCCCTTACCGCGACGAGATCGCCGCCGGTCGCAGCAGCGAGCTGTTCGGCCACGGCCCGGGTGTTGCCGGTCTCCGAGTGATAGATGATGCAGACGGACATAC
Organism: Methanoculleus sediminis; assembly: GCF_001017125.1. Lineage (GTDB taxonomy): Archaea > Halobacteriota > Methanomicrobia > Methanomicrobiales > Methanoculleaceae > Methanoculleus > Methanoculleus sediminis. The sequence continues at coordinate 480,940 of NZ_JXOJ01000002.1, forward strand.
CGGAGGGTATGCCAGACGTGTATAAACGGGTATCGGGTGAGGCCGCGTGGAGCGATGCTCACCGCCCTCACGTGAACTCCGGCGCAGGTACCGGCGACATCCCTTCGCGTGAAACTATATCGCTGTCCTTGCACCGGTAACCTCACGCGAAGGCGCGAAGAACAGAAAAAAGGGGAAATCTTTACTTTCTGAACTGCGGCATGAACGAGCGGATCTCCGCGCCGACCTGCTCGATCAGGTGCTCCTCGTCCGCCCTTGTAAGCGCGTTAAAGACCGGGCGGTTCACCATGTTCTCGAGCATCCACTCCTTCGCGAACTCGCCGTTCTGGATCTCCTCGAGGATCTCCTGCATCGCCACGTAGGTCTCGGGCCCGATGACGCGGGGGCCGCGGGTCAGGTCGCCGTACTGGGCGGTGTTGCTGATCGAGTCGCGCATCTTCGTGAACCCGCCCTCGTAGATCAGGTCGACGATGAGTTTCGTCTCGTGCAGGACCTCGAGGTAGGCCATCTCGGGCGCATACCCGGCATCCACCAGGGTCTCGAACCCGGCCTTGATGAGCGAGGTGATCCCGCCGCAGAGAACCGCCTGCTCACCGAAAAGGTCGGTCTCGGTCTCTTCGGCAAACGTCGTCTCGAACACGACCGCGCGGGTCGCGCCGATCCCGCGGGCGTAAGCGAGCGCGATGGCCCGTGCCCCTCCCGTGGCGTCCTGGTGGACGGCGATGAGGGCAGGCACGCCCTTCCCCTCCTCGTAGGTCCGCCTGACCATGTGGCCGGGGCCTTTCGGGGCGACCATGATCACGTCGACGGTGGGCGGGGGAACGATCTGGCCGTAATGGATGTTGAACCCGTGCGAGAACATCAGGCAGGCGTTCTCCCTGAGATTGGCGCTGATCTCGGCGCGGTAGACGGCCGCCTGGTTCTCGTCGGGGAGGAGGATCTGGACGACGTCGGCGCGCTTGACCGCTTCGGCCACGGAATACACTTCGAACCCGTCTTCGGATGCTCTCTGCCAGCTGCCGCCCGGACGCAGGCCGATGACGACCCGGCACCCGGAATCACGCAGGTTCAGCGCCTGTCCGCGCCCCTGGGATCCATAGCCGACGACGGCGATGGTCTTGCCCTCCAGGGTGCGAGGGTCCGCATCGGACTCATAGTATTTTTGCACCATAGGTTCTCACTCCCGGTTGGGCAGCAAACCTGATAAATATTATATCGGAAAACCTCAGTGGTGCACTGAGGGTCATTTTAAGGTTGATGAAGAGAAACCTTACTCTCAATACGCTATTGAGGATTTGTAATGGAACTGCCAGATGTCCAGTCCAGCCTGCCGGAAGTCCGGATCAACCTGACCAGGGTGGGTGTGAAGAACGTCCAAAAACTCGTTGAAGTCGCCCGGCCCGGTAAGCGGCCGGTCATCTTCATCTCCAACTTCGACGTCTTCGTCGATCTCCCCGGAAGCCTCAAAGGGGCGAACCTCTCCCGGAATTTCGAGGTGATCGACGACGTGCTGCAGCAGGCCATCGACGGCGACGTGAACGAGATCGAGGAACTCTGCAGCGCGGTGGCGAGGAAACTCCTCGACCGGCACGAATACGCGGAACGGACCGAGGTCCGGATGCGGAGCAAGTTCATGGTCCGGCGGGAGACGCCCGTCAGCGAGACGAGCTGCCATGAGGTCGTGAACGTCCACGCGAAAGCAATAGCCCAGAGAAACGAAGGGAACCCGATCATCAGAAAGAGCATCGGTGCCGAAGTGACCGGGATGACCGCCTGCCCCTGCGCCCAGAACATCATGAAGGACCACGCCCTGCACGTCCTCGAGAACCTCGGTGTGGAGGAGGATAAGATTGCGGCGTTCCTGGACGAGGTGCCGATGGCCACGCACAATCAGCGTGGGCGCGGTTTCCTCTGCATCGAGATCGACGACGACCAGCATATCAGCCTCGAGAAGATCATCAAGATCCTGAAGGACTCCATGAGTGCACGTATCTACGAGCTCCTCAAGCGGGGCGACGAGAGTTACGTGGTGATGGAAGCTCACAAGAATCCCCGGTTCGTTGAAGACTGCGTACGCGAGATGGCCCGCAAGGTGATCGCGCAGTTCCACGATCTGCCCGGAGACTCCGTAGTCACCATAAAGCAGACGAACGAGGAGAGCATCCACCAGCATAATGCATACGCAGAGCGAAAGGCAACGATAGCCGAACTCGTCTCGGAGATGGACAAAGGCACACTGTAAATCCGACATAATTTCACATTTTTATACGGGATCCTCGTATTCTGATATTAAGTAATACCATTTTACAATATCGTAATATTAGGGAGTGTCCTGAAGCGAAAGATATAAACTCTGTTTTCTTCATAATCCTTGTTGACGTACTCGCGTACGTTTTCAGTACAGAATTGTGTGGTAACACCAGTATAGTGTTCAGAACACCAGAATATCGGAATGAGGCGATATATTTGTCGAAAGTTGTAGAGATTTCCCCAACTACGAGACATGAAGGCCATTCTAAGCTCGTTCTGAAAGTCAATGATGACGGCATCATCGAGCGTGGAGACTGGCTTAGCATCACCCCGGTGAGGGGTGTCGAGAAACTCGCCATAGGCAAGACGATGGAGCAGGTTCCAAAGATCGCATCGCGCGTCTGCGGTATCTGTCCCATTGCGCACACCCTGGCGGGCATTGAGGCGATGGAGGCATCCATCGGGTGCGAGATCCCCGAGGACGCAAAACTGCTGCGTTACATCCTGCAGTGTGCCAACAGGATGCACAGCCACGCCATCCACAACATCCTGTCCCTCCCGGACATGTACATCCCCGGAACCGACGTAAAGATCAACCCGTTCACCAAGGAAGAACCGGTCAGGAGCGTTGCTCTCCGGATCCAGCGGCTCCGTGAGATCGGCCAGACCATCGGCGAGATCGTCGGCGGCGAGGCAATCCACCCGAGCAACCCCCGTGTCGGCGGTATGTACAAGAACATCACCCCGCGGGCGAAGGCGAAGATCTACGATCTCGCGAAGGAATCCCGGGTCCTTGCCCAGGAACAGATGGAGTTCATGATCGCGGTCTTCCGGAACTACCAGAACCGCGACTGGTCCGAAGTCGGCGGCGTCGAAGTCCCGATCACGAAGGACCTCGGCTACCACAACCAGGGCTACATGGCCACCGCGCCGGTCTACGGCAGCTCGAGCCTCGACGAGACCCCGATGTGGTTCCCCGACCGGTTCACCGAAGTCCGCCCCTGGGACTGGTACATGGGCGAGGTTGAGATCAGCGAGGCCGACCCGAACTACCCGATCGGCGGCACGACCCCCGTAGGGAACAAGGCCTGGCCCCAGATGGAAGCCTGCACCGGCGTCCCGCTCTACGACGGCCAGCCCGTCGAGGTCGGACCGCGTGCACGCCTGGTCCAGTTCAAGAACTACGACGAGAAGGGCGCCATGGGCCTGCAGATCGCACGCCAGATGGAGTTCCCCGAGACCGCCTACGGCATCATCGACGCGCTCGACGCGCTCGACCCCTCCGGATCGGTGCTTGCGGACGAGATCCCGCAGGGTGACGGATCCTTCGGATGGGCCGCAAACGAGGCTCCCCGTGGAACCGACGTCCACATGGCCAAGGTCAAGGACGGCCGGGTGGAATACTTCGGGATGCTCGTTCCGACCACCTGGAACTTCCCCACCTGCAGCCGTGCACTGACCGGTGCACCCTGGCGGCTTGCGGAAGTCATCATGCGTGCATACGACCCCTGTGTCTCCTGTGCGACGCACATGCTGGTGATTGACGAAGACAAGAGACTGGTGGCCCAGAAACTCATTCAGTGAGCGTACACGCATGCTATTCCGTGAGATCGTGATCGCAGGATGCGGCAACCCCCTCTACGGAGACGACGGGTTCGGTCCTGCAGTCGTCGAGGAACTCCAGAAACTACAACTGCCCGACAACGTCAAGGTGATCGATGCCGGCCTTGGCGCCCCTCACTTCCTCTTTACATTGATGGAAGATGCGGAGGTGCCGGTGAAGAAGCTCGTCATCATCGATATCGCCGATTTCGGCGCTAACCCAGGTGATGTGACGAAGCTCCGGCCCGAAGACCTGCCGCCGGGCACCTACCGGGACGCCCATTCATGGGATCTCTCAGAACCGCTACAGCGATTGAAAGACGTCATTGATATCACGATCATCGGGTGCCAGCCCAAGCGTGTCGCGAGCCATGAGTTTGAACTGGGGCTCACTGAGGAGGTTGAGGGTGCCATTCCCAAAACAGTGCGTATCGTGCTGGAAGAAATTGGGGTAGAATATGGGGCTACTATCAACCATCAAGGAACGCATCTTTGGGCGTCGCCGGGAGAAACCGCCGGAGATACCGGGAAGAAACCCGGAGAGAACGCCTGAGGCGAAGCCGGCGGCAATCCAGCCGCAGGCGAAGCCCGCGGTGAAGCCCTCTGATGTGATTGTAAAAGAAAAGGTGGAAGTTGTACAAAAGGAGGAAAAGCCTGTGGCAGAAAAGATTACGATAGGTGAATTACACCTGAGCGGATGTACGGGATGCCTCGTTACGCTTGCGGATAACTACGAGGGTCTCTTCAAGCTGCTCGATGATTACGCGGACCTGGTCTACGCGTTGACCCTGGTCGACGTGCGCCATGTCCCCGAGATGGACGTGTGCCTGGTCGAGGGTTCGTGCTGTCTGAACGACAAGATCTCGGTAGAAGAACTGAAGGAAGCAAGGGAGAAGTCGAAGGTGCTCGTCGCCTACGGCGGCTGCGCGGCCTACGGCAACATCACCCGGTTCGCCCGTGGTGGCCAGTGGAACCAGCCCGGTCACGAGGCGTACGTGCCGATCAGCGAGGTCGTCGATGTCGATCTCTACATCCCGTCGTGTCCCCCGTGCCCGCAGCAGGTCAGGAACGTCGCCGTCATGGCATACCTGCTCCTGAAGGGCAACGACGAACAGAAGAACCTCGCGACCGCCTACCTGACGCCGCTGATGCAGCTTGCACAGCGCGGCAACGAGGCATGCGGCTGCGACCTGATGTACGATGTCATCAACCAGGGTCTCTGCATGGGATGCGGGACCTGCGCCGGCACCTGCCCGGTCCGTGCCGTCACCATGGAGTACGGCAAGCCGAACGTGAACCGCGACCTCTGCATCAAGTGCGGTGCCTGCTACTCGCAGTGCCCCAGGAGCTGGTTCAACTTCGACGTCATGAACAACTACGAGGGCATCATGGATGCCATCAAGGGAGCCATGCAGTGAGGTGAGAAAGATGGACGTACTCGGTAACTACAAGTCCGTAATCTCGGCACGCTCGACCGACAAGGACATCACGAAGCAGTCCCAGGACGGCGGCATCATCACGACGCTCTTCGCGTACGCACTCGAAGAGGGTATCATCGACGGTGCCATCGTCGCAGGGCCGAGCGAAGAGCCCTGGAAGCCGGAGCCCGTGGTCGCGACCACGAAGGCCGAACTCCTGGCCGCTGCCGGAACGCGCTACACCATCAGCCCGAACCTCTATCTGATCAAGGAGGCGACCCGCAGCTACGGTCTCGACCGCGTCGGTATCGTCGGCACGCCCTGCCAGATGCAGGCTGTTCGGAAGGCTCAGCTCTACCCGATCGGCATGCGCGACGTCGACGACAAGATCGCCCTCGCGCTCGGCATCTTCTGCATGGAGAACCTCTCCTACCAGGCGCTCGAGGCAATCGTCGAGGACCACTGCAACCAGAAGATGGAGTCCGTCAAGAAGATGGACATCGGCAAGGGCAAGTTCACGGTCTACACCGAGCGCGGTGCAGTCAGCCAGATGCCCCTGAAGCTGATCCACAAGTACGTGCAGCCCGGCTGCAACGTCTGCCTGGACTACGTCGCGAACCTCGCCGACATCTCCAGCGGCTCCGTGGGCAGCCCCGACGGCTGGAGCACGGTCTTCGTGCGGAGCATGAAGGGTAACGCGGTCTGGGACGGCGCGATCGCCGCCGGCTGCTTCGAGACGAAGCCGATGGACCAGGTCAAGCCCGGCCTCGACCTCGTGACGAAGCTCGCCACGGAGAAGATCACGAAGAACCAGAAGAATGTGGATGCTCGTAAGACGTTCGGCCTCAAGGCGGACGGAACCCCCAAGGGTCTCCGGAACCCCTACGAGACTCCCTGAAACACTCTTTTTTTCGGTCGCTTCGGCATCTCTTTGAAAGCCTCCCGGAACCCTCTTCCAGAGAGGCATCTCTGAAAGCCCGAGAGGAGTTCACGGGGTGACGGGTCGCAGGGCCGGACATTAGTCGCAACTGGTGCATGTTGCAGCAAGCAAAACAGCGAAATAAGGGAAATGTCCCGGTACAGTGGACCGTGGGGATATCGCCTTGGGGAACGACGCTCCGGTGAACGACTGTCCGTAGGATGCGATGGCCCGCTGGGCCGGAGCTTGAGAAACCCAAAGGGTTTCAGACAGGCGTTTGAGAAGACCGGAGGTCTTCGAGGAGTGGAGTTCGAGCACCGAAGGTGCGAGGCGCGAACGTAGTGAGCGTGAGCACCGTTAGGTGCGAGGAGGGGCTGACGGGGAGGGCGAGCTCCGGGCGTTCCGCCCATCGCACTTTGAAGACTCTCGAACACTCAAACCCCTGATAGCCGCCCGTCCTTCAATGACAATCTCCACGACCAGAAGAGGGTTTCCAACAGAGCCGATTGTTCGCCGCTATCCGGCCAGACGTCCTTACCGGAGGTAGGGGCCATCTTCTCCAAGAAAAATCGAGGGTGGGGGCCGCCCCCCGCCGCAGTCCCGGTTACGCGCACGGAGGATGGCAGCGGCTCTCTGCCGTCGTATCGTTACCGTTGAAGTGTTTTTCCGGGTATTGTGTTCGTATTCAGTCCCTGAACAGTACCTGGTAGGTTACCGAATCTGCTCCAAAAAAGTCCCTGCAAAACTCCGCTGCTTTGGCGGGCTCGTATTCCTTGCAGCTGAAGATGTCGAGGTAGGCTGCGTTGGTCTCGTTCGCGAAGTGACCGGAGACGAGCGATGTCTCGATGAGCTGGGTCATGGAAAACCCTGCGACCCTCTCACAGGGGCCGAAGTGAATGATCTGCGGTTCGCCGAACCTCTTCATGTCGATGAGGTCGCACAGTTCGACGATGAACCGGTGGATCTTCTCTGCGTCCCTGATCGATGCCGGGTCGCACCCTTTCAGGTCCACGCTCGTGTACAGGCCCCAACACCCGCGCTGTTTGAACTGTGCAACGATCTCTGCGTCGCTTACGGTCTCTGCCATAACGTTGCCTGCAGCAACGTTGTTTGCCATTACTTTACTAGCCATGATCTCACCTTCGAGACAAACTCTGATCGATTGATCTCTGTAGATTTTGATAGTTCTGATTTTAAACTTATCCATATTACTAATGGGAAATAGCCCTTATTTCCCGGTTAGGCGTGAGCAATTCCGAGGTATCCAAAATTATAAGGCATATTTTTGACCGATTTTCAAATTGGTGACTTTACTCGGCCTATTCACCTTTTAGTAGCCAAAAACCCGTAGAAAAATCATACCAAGTATGAATAACTCCTGACGGGAAATTTTTTCCGCGGGCCCTGCTCCGGGGGTTTTCCGGCAGAAGGGGCCTTAAAAGACAGGTCTTTTTTTGGCACGGCTTCCCGATATCTTTCCGGATTTGAAAAACCAATAAGTCGGAGATAGGAAATATCCGCTCCCGCACCGGTCTCGATCCCGACCGAAAAGCAGCCGGGCAACGACTACGGAACCCCTCTTCCGGCACCTGAAATCAGGGCATCTTTGCCGGACAACGCGCACCCCCGGCCTCCCGTCACCCGCCCTGCCGGGGTCTCGGGACACGACCTGCCGCAGGCAGAGCCCTTCACCGGACCTCCGGGGGGCACCGGTGCGTGCGCCGGACGTGCGCATGAAGGTCTTCAAGCGTGGGATATCGCCTGCCGCAGACCGGGCAGATGAACTCGCCCATCTCCAGAGGGATATCGCGAGGCCTCCTCCGCGGCGGCTCGCCCGTCATTCATCCCTCCCCGCCCCGATCTCCTCGAGCGTTCGCCCGGAGACGACCGAACGGGGCTCCGTCGCGACCGGGTTTCTGCCGGGGTCGGCCTCGGCATCGTCCATCTTCACGAGGAGCCAGGCCTCGCCTTTCCCGGTCCTGAAACGGGTGAGGGCGTACCCGCCCCGGATCTTCTCCCCCTCGAGCCGGAACGATACGTGGCCCCGCCGGAGAGCCTCGGCGACCCCGATCCTCTCCCCCTCCCTCTCCGTGAGGTTCTGGTAGGTTCCCCGGTCCCAGACGAGGACCGTCCCGGCCCCGTAACTCCCTTCCGGGATGACACCCTCGAAGTCGGCGTAGTCGAGCGGATGATCCTCCGTCGGCACGGCGAGGCGCTTCTCCTTCGGGCTCATTGACGGCCCTTTCGGAACCGCCCAGGACTTCAGCACACCGTCGACCTCCAGGCGGAAGTCGTAATGGAGCGCGGTCGCTGCGTGCTTCTGGATGACGAAGATGGGACGGGAGGCTGCCTGCCGTTCCCCCGGCGGCTCCGGCGTCCGGGAGAAATCCCTCTTCTCGCGATACTCATCAAGCGCATCAGGGCCGGCCATACCAGAACTCCGGCGCTACCGGGAGATAAGAGTTTTCCCGGTCCCGGTGCTTCGCTGGAGCCTCCGAGGAAAAACCCGGAGGTCAAACCAGCGACCCCCCTCGCACGAAGCGGGGCAACTCGTAACCAAACAGGTCTTCGCGTTCTTCGCGGCTTCGCGTGAGTTAACGGTTTATAAGCGATGATATGGCCTCACGCGAAGAACGCGAAGCCGCGAAGGGAGTTACAGATAACCCTCTACCGTCCCTCGCGGCTCGCACTTCGCGAGAGATGACAATCCTCCCCGCGCATTGGGAATCACCGGAGCAACGTGCACTGCTTCACTAATGGTTCCGCTCGGACGCGGGGACGATTCTGACGTTCATCTTCTCCGAACCGATGATCAGGATCCCCTCTCCCGGCTGGAAGTTGAGAAGATCCTTCTCGCTCACCTCGAAGAACTTGGCGTTCTCCTGGGCCTGCTTCTTGTTCTCGGAGCGCATACAGAACTTCACGGCGATGTTTGCGAGGATCTCCTCGTTGAAGTGGGCGATCAGCTGCGACGCGAGGATCAGCGAGACCCCGAACTTCCGCATCTCGGTGGCGTACTTGTTCAGGACCGCCTTGATCGCCGTCTTCGATCCGCTCTTCTGGCTCACCAGGAGTTTCGCCTCGTCGACGATCACAAAGAGCCGGAACTTCGCCCGCTCGTCTTCCGTTCCGCGCGGGATCTCTCCCATCGCCTGGAGGGTGTAGTAGATGCGCCGCAGAAAGAGATCCGCAAAGAGGTAGCGCAGGTTCTCCGGGAGGGCGTTTAAGTTGATATGGGTGATTCCGCCGGAGAGGATCGTTGGGATCGAGATCTTCTCCTCCCCCGAGAAGAGCTTGTAGTCGAAGATGTCTTCGAGGTAGGCCGGGATCGCCTCGTCCTCGCAGTTCATGATCTCGCCCTCGATGGCATCGAAATCGAGCACCCGCGACCACGTCTCGGTATTCCCCGTGATCCCGGACATCCGGTAGCAGTCCTTGATGATATTCTTGATCTTCCGGCGCTGCTGGATGCCGAGCGTCGGGAAGTTGATCGAGATGGCGTCGACGAAGTCCGAGGTCGCCCGGAGCGGGGTGATCTCGTCGATATCGGGATCGAGTTCCAGCGGGTTGAAGTAGTACTGCCCGCCCTCGCGGATCTTGTAGGACCGGATATCCCCGTTGCTCGCGGCCATGTCGCCGTGGAAATCGATCAGGACGACCGGCATCGCCTGTGCCGCGAGCTCCGAGGCGACGCACCGGATTGTCTCGGTCTTGCCGGCACCCGAACCGCCGAGGATGATCATGTGGCCGTTGTTGAGCTGGCCGGGCGACCAGTCAACCCGCTGCCCGTCCTGCGCATGCCCGAGGAAGATGTCGAACCCCCCGGACCGCGGAACGGTCGCGGGGACGCGGGGCGGTCCGTCGAAACGACGTTCCGGAAGAGCGGGGGTTGCGGGGGCCGGCCTGGGCCGGGCGGCACGCCGGGGTGCGGGCGGCGGCGTGATCGGGAGCAGTTCCTCCGTCTCTTCCTCTTCGTCGGGGAAGACGAACTCTTCCCACTCGTCCTCATCAGCCGCGGGTACGGGCGTCAGGACCGGGATCTCTTCCGCAGCGGGAGACGGCTCCTCGCGGATGGGGGAGGAAGGCTCCGCTGCCGGGGCGGACCGATCGATGACGATCTTCTCGGCGGCCTCGGCCATCAGCGCCCGCCCGAGATCGCGCAGACGCATATCGTAGAGGGTCCGGTCCTTGACGATGAACCGGGCGAGGTCGACCCCGTCCTCCTCGTGCACCCCTTCGAGGACGTAGATCGCGTCGTCGAGTTCCGAGAGCACCCTCGAGAGTTCGCGGCGGTGGGCAGGCGATGCGCGGATGCGGTCGTAGTCCTCGCCGCAGGCAAGGTAGCGCAGAACGGTGAACGTCGAGTAGAACGACTCGAGGAGCATGTCGTAGTGCTCCCTGATCGCCGGATCGATCCGTTCGAGCACCCCCTTGAGGATGTACGCGAACTCCGGCGGGAAGGTGTAGACGACGCCGTCGGCCCGTGCGCCGTCGAGATCGTAGGCGTAGGCAAGGACCGCGCACCCGGCGGCCCTGAGCCGGGAGGCGAACCGCTCGCACTCGAGAAAGAGGCCCGGACTGTTGTTGAGGAGGAAACTGATGAACGTCTCCTCGGTGCGGGGGAGCGTGGACGGGAAGGTCTTGTTGACGAACGACCCCTTCACGGTCCCCGCGAGAAGGGCCGGGACGACCTCGTGGATCTCGCGGGCGAGGCTCTCGATGTCCAGTGCCCGGAGCCGTGCCTCCATCAACGGCCGGGCTATCGCCTCGCCGGTGGAAGTCGCCGTCAACACCGTCGTGCCGTGGTAGGAGGCGGACTCGATGAGGCCGACCTGCCTGAGCGCAAAGAGCGGCCCGGACGTGTAGGCATAACAGCTCTGTTCGACCACGCCCGCCCCTTCTCCCCGGGACGACGCGCTGTTCTGGGCGATGTAGATGTAGAGGAGCGTCTCGACGATGTCGCGAACCTCCTGCAGCCGGAAGTCCCGCAGGTACTCGGTGACGGCAGGAGGGAACGATTCCATCAGGGCCGGAATCTCGACATCTGCATAGCCTGTGGCTTTGAGTGCTTTGGCAAGGTCTGTTGACACGGATTCACCAGCGGGTGCGTTCTTCTCGTGATGCCGGGCAGTGACGGCACGGTGCGCTGCACGATACCGCGTCACGTGACGCGGCCCTGCAGGCAACCGCATCGGTGAAGCGGGTAGTTGGAATAGTTTCGCTCTACGACCTATTAAACATAGGCAGTTTGAAGAAAACCGGCCGGATGCGGCAGAATGCTCCCTTACCGCGGAAGCGCTCCGTTGCCCCTCTCCGGGAGACGCGGCGGCCACAACCCGGCAGATCTCCTATTTCCGATCTCGTCAAAAATCGCCCAACAAACCCCGATTTCCGAAAAATCGTCGGAATCCCGCGGCATTGCCAATACTCACAATTATATATTATTGCAATTATATATTCATCCAGCCGAGGTGGGTACCCCGTGACTACCCTTACCGAATACCAGCGAGTGGCCGTCGTCCTGGCGCTCCTCGCAATATCGGTCTTCCTGACCTACTACTTCCACGCCATCCTGATGCTCGGGACCGTCTTTTCGCACTTCTTCTACATCCCGATCATCCTGACCGCGCTCTGGTGGGAGAAGCGAAGCATACTGGTCGCGATCTTTCTCGGCGGGCTCGTCGTCATCAGCAGTTTCCTTTATCGGCCCGATCTCCTGTCCCTGAACGACTACGGACGGGCGCTGATGTTCGTCGTCATCGCCTTCGTCGTCGCGTCCCTCTCCGAGCAGCTCAAAGGACGGGAGCAGGAGGTGAAGAGACAGAGGGATCTCGTACAGCGTTACCTGGACGTGGCAGGCGTCCTCTTCGTCGTCATCGGCACCGACCATACCATCCGGCTCGTCAACCGTCACGGATGCGAGTTGCTCGGTTACCGGGAAGAGGAACTGCTCGGGAAAGACTGGTTCGATACGGTTGTTCCCGAAGGAGTCCGGGGGACGCGGCGGCAGGTCTTTAATGAAGCGATTGCCCGGAAAACCGCCCTTCCAGGGCAGCGGGAGCACCCTGCCGTCACGCGGAGCGGCGACGAACTGATCCTCGCGTGGCAGGACACCGTGCTTACCGGCGACGACGGTCGGCCGATCGGGGTGATCGGGTCGGGAGCCGACATCACCGATCGTATCCGGGCCGAAGAGGAGATGCGGGAGGCCCACGATGAGGCGAACCTCTACCTCGACATCATGACGCACGATATCAACAACGCGAACGCCGTCGCTCTCGGATATGCCGACCTGCTGGAAGCGACGCTCCACGGAGGGGAGCAGGAGATGATCAGAAAGCTCAGGGCCGGCGTCAGCCGGAGCATCGAGATCATCCAGAACGTCACGACGATCAGACGGCTGCACTCCCGTGAGACGGCGACGAAACCCATCGACCTCGACGCTGTCGTCAGGGCCGAGATCGCCCACCATCCCGGTGCCCGGATCACCTACGGGGGAACGGCGGCCGGAGTCATGGCCGACGACCTTCTCTCCGAGGTCTTTGCAAATCTCATCGGCAACAGCATCAAGTTCGGAGATCCGGGAGTCGAGATCACCGTCAGGGTCGAGGACCAGGACGGCGAAGTACTGGTCTCGGTCGAGGATACCGGGCCGGGAGTATCCGCTGTGGTCAAGCCGATCCTCTTCACCCGCTTTGCGCGGGGGACGAGCAGCAGGAGCGGGAAAGGGCTCGGCCTCTACATCGCCCGCACCCTGATCGAACGCTACGGCGGCCGGGTATGGGTCGACGACCGGGTTCCGGGGTGTCCCGAATGCGGCGCGGCGTTCCGGTTCACCCTCCCCCGGTCGAGCCGGACACGGGAGCCGCCGGCCTCTTCCGCACCGCCGGCTGCCTGCCGGATAGTCACTGCCAGACCTTGACCGGATCGATGGCTGCGTCGATGATCAGGTCGAAGTCGAACGTATCGAGCCAGCCCATCTTCTGAAACATCCGCATGAAACAGATGCCCACCACCTTCGCCCCGGGATGGGCCGCGACGGCCGCCTGCACCGCTTCTTTCTCGACCGGGACGCCCGGCATCGAGAGCCCGCCCATCAGGACGATCACCTTCGGGTCGAGGCTGACCGCGTCGCCGGAGACCTGCATCCCGACACCCTCGACGGGGCGAACCGCCTTCGCCGCCGCCTCGTTCACGTACGGCACGTAGACCTGCTCGAGAGGGAGATCCCGGACCGCGAATCCCAGGAGTTCGATGAAGGGGGTGCAGGTGCCGGGGCAGCCGTAGTAGACGACCTGATCGCCCGCTTCGAGCCCGGCCTCGCGGAGGTATGCCTTGAACGGCCGGAGCATCCCCGGAACGCCGGAAAGTTGCTCTTTTAATTCCATAAGGGTCTGGTTGTCGCCGGGGCATATACCGTTTCCGGATGCGGCCAATACCTAAAGCATCCCGCACCCGGAGAGGTGGTAGAGCCGTTCGACCCTCCCGGCCGCCTCCTCCGATACAGCCTCCCGGATACGGACGAGAACGGTCTCGATATCCTCCTCGGGCATGCACCCGAGGTCTTCCCGGCCGGAGAGGATCTGGTCGGCGAGATATCTCCAGTCCTCGTCCGAGAGCCGGGCGACCCGCTCCGCGAAATCTTCCTCGTCCGCTGCGATGTGGTTGGAGACCGGCGGGAGGATCGAGTGGAACTCGTGCCCCGATTCCGGGCAGAGAATACCGCTGTACTCGGGCGCCAGCTTCCGCAGGATGGCAAAGTCCTTCTCGTCAAGTTCGCGTGCCATGATTCCGTCCGTTCACGGGAGGAGTCTCCCGGCAAAAAAGTATTCGACGCTCCGGGGGCTACGACTCCGAGAGGAGTTTTCCTGCCCGGGCGATGCTCTCGGTCTTGAGTTCCTCGAAGAAGATGGTGACCACCTGCGGCTCGACGCCGAACGTCTTCGTGACCGCGGCGGTGATCTCGTCTGCGAGTATCCGTTTTTGTTCAAGTGTCCGTCCTTCGGCCATACGGATGGTTATTACCGGCATGATCTCTCTCACAGGAATATGGGGCGGGGCGGTATTTATCGTTGCGTAAGATCTCGAACCGGGAACGGCGTGCCGTCAACCGGCAGGCACTTCTCCCGCCATCGTGAGCCCCACGATATCCCTGACCGCCTGCCCGAACGGTTCCCACCCTTCCGGGGGGACGCGCCGCCGTCCGGCATCCGCGATCCGGGCGGCCGCACCGCTCACCTCCCGCTCGAGAATCATTCCCAGCGTCTGCCGGGTTCCGTTACCCCCCGGGACGCACCGGAGGAGGAGCGCCTCCGACCCCGGCCGGGAGTCGCGGGCCCCCGCGCCGGGTGCGCGGAGATCCGCGATGTCGTCGGCGACCTGCATCGCCTTCCCGGCGGCGAGGCCGAACTCGCCGAACGCGGCGACGACCGTATCCTCCTTCCCCGTCGCCATGGCGCCCCAGGCGGCCGCGAGCGAGAAGAGGCACCCCGTCTTTCTGGCGATGATCGCGTCGTAGAGTTCGGCCGCCGGGAGAACCGGTCCCCCGAGCATCTCCCAGGCCACGCCCCGGGCCATCTTCCGCTGGGCCGACGCAAGCATCGTCACGTACCCGGCACCGTAAGGAGCGGCGAGCGCGTAGGGGAGGGCGAGGATGCCGACGGCGTCGAGGACGGCCCGACCCTCCCCCCGGGTGAGGTGGAGGGAGGGGACGCCCCGCCGGGCGGTATCCCCGTCCAGCATGTCGTCGAGGATGAGGCTTGCGGCGTGGGCGAGCTCGACAGCGCAGGCGAGGTCGAGCGCCTGCCGGGTGGGCGCCGCCGTACGGGCGAGACCGGCGTGGATGTAGAGGAGGAGTCCTGCCCGCATCCGCTTCCCCTTCGAGAGAAGAGGGAGGACGGCGGAGTCGATCTCGCCCTCGCCTCCTGCCGTCTCCGCGATCCGGCGGTCGACGGCAGGCCGGATCTTCTCAAGAAACTCGCGAAACGGTATCATGGCTCGTCACCCACGCCGATGCCGGTGCACCCGGTTAAGACGTCGGGACGGTAAAAAGGTGTGGGTCTGGTGCCGGGGGTACCTTCATTGCCCTGCAGAACCCCGGGACCCCCGGTGGTACGGCAGTTGATCACCAGGAAAGGATACCTGAAGGCCGACGATGCGTTCGGGAACTGGCTCGCGGAAGTCCTGGCCGACCGGTTGTCCGGGTGGAACGGTAAAACCCGGGTCTATCGGGTAGAGCCTGCATCGCATGTCGTCTGCCGGTACGAGTTTCCCGGAACGGGATTGAGCGTAGTCGGCAAATTCTTCGGCGCGCCGACCGGTGCGAGAACCCGCTACAACGCGGACACGGCGATGAAGAACGAGTTTTCGCGGCTCCGCCGTGTGTCCGGCTGGATCCGCGTCCCCCATGCCATCGCCACGAACAGCCGGTTTAACTCCGTCCTCGTGACCGAGTATGTTCCGGGCCCGACCCTGCGGGAACTCCTCGATGCAGGGGCATCCCTGTACGACCCCCTGACCGGCGTTGCACACCTGCTCCGCCGGCTCCACGACGGAACGCGGGTCTCCTGCAAACGGGAGCGCGACTTCGCCTACTTTCACGCGATTCTCGACCAGAACAACCTCCCGGATTCCCGGAGAAAGCGGTTCGACCGCCTGCTCGGGGCGTGGTGGCACAGCACGCGGCTCAACCGCGAGGGGTGCACGGTCCACGGCGATGCCACGCTCAGTAACTACCTCTTCGACGGCGGGATCTGTGCAATCGACTTCGAAGGGGCCCGGAACCACACCCACCCCGTCCGCGACCTCGGTATCCTCGCCGCGGAGCTCAGAGCATCGGGCGGAAGCATCTCGACTGCCGAAGACTACATCGGCCACCTGCTCTGGCACTACAGCCGTAGTGTTGAGGAGTTCCGGCGCCATACCGCTGTCCTCCCCTTCTTCATGGCGCTCGGGCACCTCAGAATCGCACGGCTGCCCTGGCGGGCGGCGGAACGCGACCGGCTTTTAGCGGAGGCGGAGGCATGTCTCGGCGCGATCCACCGGTAACGGGAGTCCTCTTCGACTGCTACGGGACGCTCATCGACATCCTGACCGACGAGCGGGATATCGAGACCTACCGGTGCCTCTCGCGGTGGCTCATCTATCAGGGGGTCCGGATCGCTCCCGAGGACCTGCAGGGTCTCTACACCTGCCGGGTCAGGGAAGCGATCGAGCGGACCGCAGAGCCTTACCCCGAAGTTCGGGTCGAGGAGGTCTTTGCCGGCATCTGCGTCGAACATGCCGTCTGGGAGATCGACCCGAAGCGGCTCGGCATCGAGTCCGCCCGGGCGTTCCGGGCCGCATCGCTCCGGCGTCTCGGCGTCATCGAAAAGAGCCGGAGGCTGCTCGACCTCTTCGGCGCAAAGAAGACGGGGGTCGTCTCGAACGGGCAGCGGGTATTCTCGGAACGCGAGATGCGGGCGCTCGGGCTCTACGACCGTCTCGGCTTCGCCGTCTTCTCCTCAGACCTCGGCTACCAGAAGCCGGATGCCCGGATATACGCGGCGGCGCTCGAGCGGATGGGAGTTTCCGCCCCTGAAGTTCTCTTCATCGGGGACAACGCCGAGAACGACGTCGATGCTCCACGGAGGTTCGGGATGCAGGCGCTGCACGTCGAGGAGGCGTGGGAGCGCTATGACATCTAGCGGTAGCGGACCGCTTCACCGCATGGCCGCGGGTTTCATGAGATCCCGGGGTGCATAGGCCCGAGCAATGGACGAACAACGGTGGCTGATCGGTTTGGGGACGGCCCTCATCCTCCTCTCGGTCGTGCTCTACGCCCTGCATTTCCTGATCTTTCGGGACATCTTTCACATCAGCATCTACACGCTCGGCGACATCGCGTTCCTCCCGCTCGAGATCCTCCTGGTAACGGTCGTCTTTCACCAGGTGCTGGCGTCCCGCGACCGGCGGCAGAGGATGGAGAAACTGAACATGGTCATCGGGACGTTCTTCTCGGCGATCGGGACACAGCTCCTGACTTACGTCTCCGACAACGATCCCGATCTCGACGGGGTCCGGCCGCTGCTCCTGGTCGACGACACCTGGACCGACGAGACGTTCCGGGAAGTAGAATCGCGGCTGAAGCAGCACCCGTGCCGTGTCGGGATGGAGAAGATCGACCTCCCCGCCGTCAAGCGGTTCCTCGGGTCGCGCGAGGATTTCCTCCTGCGGCTGCTGGAGAACCCCGTACTCCTCGAGCACGAGGCGTTCACCGAACTCCTCATGGCGGTCTTTCACTTCAACGAAGAACTGCAGCGCCGGCCCGGATTCTCCGATCTGCCGGAGACCGACACGGCGCATCTCGCAAGAGACCTCGAGCGAATCTACGGCCTCCTGATCCGCGAATGGCTGGACTACATGCGCTACCTGCAGAAGAACTACCCGTATCTCTTCTCGCTCGCGATGCGGACAAACCCCTTCGACGAGAAGGCATCGGCAGTTGTTGAGTAAACGACTTCCACTTTGCGCCGTCAGGTGCGAAGGGAAAGGAGTTCGAGAAGCGGTAAGGCTTCAAATGCGACGCGTGCCCCAGAGGGGCAGGCGGAGCAGGAGCACCAGAGAGTTTCGAATCCGGGAGCTCCCCCTCTACGCCATCTGCGCCCGGATGTGCTGCACCGTCTCGGGATACTGCTTCTCGAGCCGGTTCTTCTTGAGGTTCTCTCTCACGATCCACCGGATATCCTGATCGTCGAGGGTCGCAAGCTGCCGCAGGTACTCAAAGCCTATCGCGGGAAGGGCGACGACGACCACGCTGAGCGTGTAGCCGAGCGCCTTCCGGAGCGTACGGAACGCCTCGGACTGCCTCTCTTTCGCGGTGTAGACGCGGATCAGGATCTTCCGGTGGAACCGGAGCGCCGTCTCCGCGAGGTCGGGCTCGGCCAGAAGATCCGGTTCGGCAATCCCCGCGACCGCGGCCCGCATGGCAAGCCAGGAACCCCCTTCCACCCAGCCCTCCAGTTCCGGGACCACCGTGTCCCGCTGCCGGGAGAGGAGATCCTGAAGCCCCATCGCCACCGCTTCCCTGATTCGCCACCGCGGATCGACGGAGGCCTCCGCGAGGTGCGTGAGCGCCGCCTCGACGCATCCCGGCGATACCGACCCGATCGCCCCGATGCCCCGAACACCGCAGAACCCGAGAAACTCATGCGGATCGCCCGTCGGGGCATCTTCCGGAGAGACGCAGGCCAGCTCGACGCAGAGGTTCCACAGGATCCGCAGATCGCCGGGATCGGCAACGGCAAACTCCTGCACGGTCCCGGCAAACGCCGCCGCAAGCTCGAGATTCGCCCGGGGTCCGGGAAGACGGCTCTCCGCGATCAGGTAGGCAAGCAGACTCCCGGCGTCGCCGCTCGAGAGTAAACCCGTGAGCAGCCGGGCAACCTCCCTGACATGGGTCTCTTTGCGGGTCATTGTCCGTAGAGAAGAACGACCTCGAGGCAGTAAAATTGATCGCTACCTGGCGGGCAGAGTCGCGACGAAGGCGTCAAGAGCCGCATGGACGTTCTCGCCGTTCCGCGCGGAGATCGGATGCACCATCTCCCCGGGGAGGTCACGGCTGACGGCCTCGGGCACCGCACCGGGACTGTCGCACTTGTTCGCCATGAACGCGAGCGGGACCTTGAGGGCCTTCAACTGGTCATAAAGATGCCGGGTCATTGCGTCCACTCCCGTTGTGGCGTCCACGACGATGATCGCGCCGTCCATCCCGCGCGAGAGGATCTGCCGGACAAACTCGAACCGCTCCTGCCCCGGCGTGCCGAAGAGGAAGATGGACTTGTCTCCCACCATCAATCTGCCGAAATCGAACGCAACGGTCGTGGGACCCTCTTCCGAGGACGCCTCGATGTGACGGCTGCGGGGGTCGAGTGCCTGGATGAAGCTGGACTTGCCTGCATTGAAGGAACCAAAAACGACGATCTTGAGCCTGCCTTCTGCCATTAGACTTCTATCTGTATCAGGATGTTTTAGGGTTTCGTTATGGTGGCGCCGTGGCGAGGATAAAGACGTATCCGGCCAACGATGAGAAAAATAATTTCCCATTGTGCCGATAGAAACGAAACAATAATTCTCCGCTCTGCAGGGGCCTTTGCGCCCTCACCGGCGCAAGCGCCCAACATCCATATAGCCGGTAAATCCAAGGTACAGGTATGGAGCCGGACGAAGTGGATTCGGTCGCACAGGAGATCATGGCTACCCTGGACAATCTCTTCCTTGCAGAGAAACAGGCGCGGCTCCAGGTATCCGCACTCGAGGAACAGCAGTACCCCCTGGCCGCGACATTCGAGATGGTCAGCGACATGGGTACGGACACCGCCATCGAGGAGGCGCTTGCCGGATTCGGCTTCGAGTACCATACCATCGACGAAGACGCCGAACTCTGGATCTCGGACGAGCACGGGCTGATGGTCTTTCTCTTCTTCACCGATCCCGATGGGCGGTACTACAACTACAGGATCGTCGCGTTCGACGTCGTCGGCGAGGAAGAAGAGATATCAGCGTAACCGGCGCTGACGGCGGCGGGATGATGCCGTGCCAGATGCTATATACCGTAAACGACATCTGGTGTGCGGGGAGAATCTGGAGGGATTGAGATGGAGCGCTCGGTAAAACGCCTCATGGAGGACAGGGAGAAGCGGCGCGAGGAGAACATCGGCAAGTATATCGAGCAGCTCTCGGACGAGAGCACCCCCTACCGGCTGCGGGCGGCCGAGGCGCTCGGGGAGTGCGCCGATCCCCGCGCAGTCGAGCCGCTGATCGCCGCCCTCGCGGACCGCGAGAACGAGGTCAGGTGGGTCGCCGCGCAGGCGCTCGGGAGACTTCACGACGCGCGGGCGGTCGAACCGCTCCTCCTTCTCCTCGAGGACCGCGACCGGTGGGCGCGGCGCGGCGCCGCCTGGTCGCTCGGCGAACTCGGCGATCGGCGCGCGGTCGAGCCCCTCCTCCCCCTTCTTGCGGACAAAAAGAAGGACGTCAGGGTGGCCGCCGCCGAAGCGCTCGGGAAACTCCGCGACCGGCGGGCGGCAGACAACCTCTCCGCCGCGCTCGAGGACGAGGAGGAGCCCGAAGTCCGGACGGCGATCCGCCGTGCCCTCCGCGAGATCACCGGCGAGGCGGGATTTTGACCGGAGAAGGCGGAGAGCGGAGGCTCTTTCGCTACTACCCGGAGGACTTCGGGGCGCTCCCCGTCCGGGTCGTCCACATGGACCTCGTCTTCGACGTCTACGACGGCCACACCCGGGTCGTCTCCGCCCTCACCGCCGGGACCCTCGACGCACCGCTCTCGTCGCTCTCCCTGAACGCCCGCGATCTGGACATTCTCCGCGTGGAGTCCGCCGGACGTGCCGTCACCCATACCTACGACCGGGACGCGGCGACCCTCACCGTCGCCTTCGATCCCGCCGTCCCGCCCCGGACACAATTCACCCTTGAGACCGAGACGATCTGCCGGCCGAGCACCCACGTTCTCGAAGGCCTCTACTATGACGGGCTCTGTCCCGGCGGGCCGCCCACCCAGATCACCCAGTGCCAGCAGTGGGGGTTCCAGCGGCTGGTTCCCTGCCTCGACGACATGACCGCGAAGTGCACCTACACGACGACGATCGTCGCGGACAACGGGTACACGAACACCATATCGAACGGCGACCCGGCAGGAGATCGGATCCCCTGCGCTCCCGGCCGCTCCGTGCAGAGATACGAGAACACCAGAACCCCGATGGCGCCCTACCTCTTCTTCCTCGGGGTGGGGTGCTACGACACCCACCGGCGCGAGTTCGAGTACCCCGACGGACGGACGTTCGCCCTCGAACTCCTCGCGAAAACCGGCTCGGATGCAGCGGCTGCGGAGCGTGCGCTCGATATCCTCGCGGACGGGGTGATGTGGGTCCACCTCTTCACCGGCCCGGAGCAGTACCGCGATCGCGAGACCCGGGAGGAGGTGTGGCGTCTTACGCGGGTGCGCGACGAGGCGAAACGCTCCGGGGATCTTGAAGCGCTCGAAGAGACCAGGAAGACGCTCAAAGAACTCATCTCGACCATCACGCCGGGCTACGCCTACACGGGGGCGGTCTACCGGGAGATCGCCATGCAGAACTCCGACTTCGGCGGGATGGAGAACGTCGGGAACACGACGATCGCCGCGAACCGGATCATGCCCGGGCCCGATACCACCGACCCGGCCTTCGAGTACCTGATCCGGGTGAAGATTCACGAGTACTACCACAACGAGAACGGCTCCGAGGTGACCGGGTGGAGCCCGTTCGAGATCTGGCTGAACGAGGCCGTGACCGTCCACGTCAAGAACCAGCACCATGCCTTCCTCTTCGGCGAGGCCTACTCCCGTATCAAGACCGTGCTCGACCTCCTCGACCCCGCGGCCGGGACGCTCACGCTCGATCGGGGCGCAGGGTCGATGCCGATCGAGCCGGACGGTTTCAACGACCCGAACGACCTCATCACCGGCGTCACCTACGTGAAAGCCCCCGAGTTCGTCAGGATGATCGAGACGCTGATGGGGAGGGAGGCGTTCGCCGAGGCGCTCGGCCGCTACCACGACCGGTTCCGGCACGCGAACGCCTCGCGGGCTGACTGGCTGCGCTGCATGGAGGAGGTCTCGGGGCAGGACTTCTCGGGAATGGCTGCGGTCTGGCTGAAGGAGAAGGAGTACCCGGTACTCGCGGTATCCCCCGCATACGACCCGGCCGCCCGGCGGTTCACCCTCGCCTACCGCCAGAGCCGCTCGCCCGGAGGCCGTCTCCGGCAGTTCCCGTTCCGGTTCGCGCTCGTCGACGCCAGGGGCGGGGAGATCCGGGAGACGACCGTCCGGATCGCCGACGAGGCCGGAGAGATCGTCCTCGACGGCGTTGACCGCCCCGCGTTCCTCTCGCTCAACCGCGGCTACTCTTTCTATGGGAAGACGGCATACCGGGCGCCGGAGGACGAACTCTACCTCCAGGTCGAGAGAGACCCCGATATCGTCGGCCGGTTCACCGCCTTCCTCGCGCTCGCCGACCGGGAGATGCTCCGGATTCTCGAGGAACCGGGTGCAGCCGTCTCCGACCGGTTCGCCGACCTCTGCGCCGCCCTCCTCGCCGACGACTCTCTCATGAACGAGGCGGGCGGGCAGTTCCTGACCATCTTCCCCTCGGTGGAGGACGAGCGGTTCGCCCATCGTTACCGGGCGCTCCATGACGCGCGGCAGGCGATCTATGCCGCCGTCGCCGCACGTGGCGGCGAGACCCTCCTCCGCATCTACCGGCAGGCGGCAAAAGACACTCCCGCCGGGCCGGGCAGCCTGGAGGAAGAGGCCGCGGCGATCCGGAACCGGCAGAGGAAGAATACCTGCCTTTCGATCCTCGCGACACTCGACACCCCGGAGGTTCACCGGCTCCTTCTTCACCAGTTCCGGGAAGCGACTGCCGCAACCGACCGGCTCGCCGCGTTCTCGCTGATCCTCGAGAGCAGCGCTCCGGAACGGCAGGAGATCCTCGAGGCGTTCGGAGCCTTTTCGACAACGAGCCCCGTCGCGTGGGAGTCGTTCCTCGCCGCCGTCGCCGGGAGCGACTGCGACGACCTCGTTCCCATTCTCGAGCGGATCGAGTCCTCGCCCGCCTTCGCATTCGAGCAGGCCGACCAGCAGCGGGCGCTCTACGGGCGGTTCGCGCTGAACAGGAAGCGGTCGCTCGAGACCGAAGAGGGGAGGGACTACCTTGCAGAGGTGCTCCGGCGGCTCGCCCCGGTCAACGAGTACAGCACCGTCCGGGCTCTCGATGCGTTCGCGTTCATCGACAAAATGGAGCCCCGCCACCGTATTCCGGTGGTCGGGGTGCTCGCCGGCCTCCTCGCCGGTCTCGATCCCGGTGCATACCCCGCGGTCTACAACAACGCCCGCCGCTTCCTCCTCGGCGCCCCGGAGGCAGTCCGCGCCTACGAGGAGGAGCACGGAGCGATCCCGGCCCTCCGGGAACCCGGCCCCTGACCTACCCGTACTCGAGGTGCAGCCCGACACCCGTCTCCCGGACGTCCGCGACCTTTGCGAGGGCAATCTTCGCCGCGAGGTCGGTGCAGTGGCAGGGGTGGAGGGCTGCCGGCCGCACCTCTGCAAAATAGTCGAGGATTCCCCGCATCTGTTCCGGCGGCGCATCGAGGAGATGGAACCCGCCGATGACGTCGGCGACCCGATCCTCGTTGCAGACCTCGCGGGCCTGCTCGACGATCGAGCAGATCCCTGAATGAGAGCAGCCGGTCATCACGACGAGCCCTTCCGGGGTTTTGCAGGCGAGCGCGGTGTCGTCGACGACGGTGTCGTCCCGGATGCCGTCGGGGGTGTAGACGTAGCCGCACGGGAGTGTCCTCTCGAACTCGAACCGCCGCTCGATCTCGCCGAGGAAGACCAGGTTCTCGGTCAGCCGGAGGGGGGCCGGCGTGAGGAGGACTTTCCCGTGCCGGAAGAGTTCCTCGACCGAGAGGTGGCACCCGATCTCCCCGACGCCGTCGCAGCTCCGGGTGAGGAACGCATCGGGATGGGCGATGAACGTGGGTTCGACACGCTCGCGGCCCTCGAGGATAGCCTCGGTATGGAGCCGGATGAGGGCGTCGAGACCCCACGTGTGGTCGAGGTGGCCGTGGGAGATGACGATGTCGTCGACGCGGAGAAGGTCGATCCCCATCTTTCGGGCGTTGGCGACGAGGATGCCCGAGTATCCGGCATCGAAGAGAACCCGGGTCCCGCCGTCCTCGATGTGGATCGAGAGCCCCGGTTCCGCGAGGAAGTAACGGTCGGTGAGAGTGGCGTTATCCACGAGGACGGTCACCTTCATCCGCAGCGCCTCCCGAACGCTGCACCCACCGCGAACGAATCCATGCAGATAGTGGGCACAGCGCGGTTAAGAAAGTATCCCGGAGGCGTATAGAGCGTGCCACCGGAGAAAAGAAGGTAATCCCCGTGAAACGCTATGGAGGAGGAATACCATGATGGAATCGGGTTATGAGACCTTCTCGCCCGGAGAGCCGGAGGAACTCAAGGCGCTCGGGCTCGCAGTCGGCGGGCGGCTCGGGCTCGATCGCCTGAAAGACCTGCAGGAACGCCTCAATGTAGAGATCATCCTCTACTTCGACGAAGACCTCGCCCGGAACTCGACGCCTGACGCAGATTACGAGGACTTCCGGATCGTCCCGGTGCAGGCCCGGCCGTTCATGCCGTTTGCGATCTTCCTGCGGACGATGGCGGAGCACGATCCGGGGTTTGCAGACCGCATGCGGCGAGAGCCTCCGACGGCCGAGGTTCTCGAGATCGGGACGCTCGACCGCGGCTCGGGGTGCGTCGCCTGTACGCGGCCGTACGTGAAAGCACTGCTGCTGTAACTCCGGTCTACCGCCGGGCCGCCGTCCCGCCGCGCCCCCCGTGCGCCCGAAGACCGAGATCGAACACGGCAAGGATCCGTCGGCAGGTACAGTGGCTCCCGAGGTGGCAGAGAGCGGCCTTCGTCACCTCGAACCGGATGGGGAAGTCGATCCCGGGAATGATCTCCGGGAGGTCGCCGAACCCGATGGTGATGTGCGGCGAGTAGCGCTCGTACACGGAGGTCTTCGGGAACCGGAGAAGGCAGTCGACGGACGGGGCGGACGCCTCCCCGGCAAACATCTCCGGGCCGGTCGCCGGTGCCGGGTAGGGTTTCAGGGAGTTCATAACGCTCTTGTGAAAGAGCTGGAGGATCTCCGTCCGGAGAATATGAAAGACGGAGATGGTCCCTCTCGTGCTCGAACGGTGTTTCGCAACGGCGTCGATGGCCAGGGCCATGGGGGAGCACTGTCGCGTAATCCGCTCCACCTTCGCGACGATCTCCGGGATATCCCCGCTCCTTGCCGGGAACATTGCGACCGAGATGTGCGGAAGGCAGTTCTCCCTGTCGAGACGTATCCCGCCG
Source organism: Methanoculleus sediminis (assembly GCF_001017125.1). Taxonomy (GTDB): domain Archaea; phylum Halobacteriota; class Methanomicrobia; order Methanomicrobiales; family Methanoculleaceae; genus Methanoculleus; species Methanoculleus sediminis. The sequence continues at coordinate 506,094 of NZ_JXOJ01000002.1, forward strand.
TCCGGGTAGCCGGCGAGCAGTGTCCGGTTCGCGCCGATCGCCATATCCATGATCGGGCCGGGCGGCAGGAGAACAACATCGACGGCGATCGTTTCGGGAAGTTCATACATGGGGCCGAAGAGAGCGGTGGGGTAAAAAAGCGTTTTCCTCCGGACATTTACTTCCCGCCGCGTGACGCCCATAGACACGCCCCGGCCGCGATCACCACCTCACGCCGAAGATCGGCTCCTCCTCGACAAGGTTCGTAATCCTTCGGACGCTCGCCTCCACCGGAACCTCCTTTCCGCTGCAGAGATCCTGTTTGAGTTGTTCCAGGCCTGCAGCCACCGAGTCGTCCTTCGAACGAACGCCGCTTACCGTCACCCTGAACGTCAGCGTCACCAGCCATTGGGTCGTCTCCATCTCTTCCCCCTCACGATGTGGACGGAGTATACCGCCGGCGGGTCATAAAGACAGCTCATAACCGGGGAGGCTGTGCGCCGGATACCCCGTGCGGGAGGACGGTCTTTCGGCGGAAATAGCAAAAAACGGGGGACTGATGAGCGAGAACGGAGAGCAGCACGGGAGTATGAGAACGTACAGAGAGTGTTGAAGCGTTGCATCACGAATGGAGGTATCGTTGCAGTCACGCATCCGGTCCGTACCGGCTCACCCGTATCCCGGACGTAATATATTGTGCAGCCAATAAAAATGTTTTCGCGATACCCGGCGTATCGTCCCACCCGGAGCAGGCGAGAGCAGCCATGCACAACGATTATATATAAACACCAGGGACTCCAGGACTCCGAAGATCTGCCCGGGAGGAATGAGGGATGATTCAGGTATCCGTGGCTGCGCCCCAGAGAGACGTAAGACGGCAGACGATCGGTTGTCTCGCGGGCGCACTCATTCTCGTTCTGCTGCTCGCCCCGGCAGCGGCGTCCGCGGCCACCCCGTCGGTGATCGTCTCCAACTTCACCGTCACCCCTGCCGTCCTGATGCCCGGCGACGAAGGGACGATCACCGTGGTGCTCACGAGCACCGCCCTGCCGGCCGCGGGATCGCCGCTCAACATCATGCTTGACCCCGGCACCGGGGAGATGAACACCTCGGAGGAGACGGAAGAGAACGCCTACATCGAGAACGTGCTCCTGCACAGTACGGACGTCGAGGTCATGAGCGGGAGCTTCCAGGATATCGGCGAGATCGGCCCCGGCCAGTCCTTCCCGCTTACGTTCCGGATTCGCGCCCCGGGAGAAGAGGGGATCTACTTCCCGGAGGTCTGGGTCGGCGTGCGGGACGGGGCCGATGTGCGGTATCCCGTGCCGGTGAACGTCAACTCCGCGCACGCCCTGATCAAGAGACCCGCGCTCCGGGTGGAGAGAACCGTCCCGGCGTCCGTCGACCCGGGCGACGCCTTCAACGTCACGCTGACCATCCATAACGACGGCCAGGCCACTGCAAGCGACATCTCCATCGGCGTCAACGCCACCTCCGGCGGGATCGCCCCGCGGAACTCGGAGAACTACTACATCCCCGAGATCGAGGCGGGGAATGACGCCGTCCTGAACCTGACCTTCGAGACCGACACGAGCGCACGGCTCGGGCTTACGCCGATCCTCGTCACCGTCGATTACCGGGGCGCCGACCTCGCGCTGTCTAGAGAGGTCGCGACGATCGGGATCCCCGTCGTCGGCAGCGCCGAGATGGGCGTCGCCTCCATCAGGACCGAACCCGCCCGGATCGCCGCCGGGGACACGGTCGACCTGACGATCCGGCTGGAGAACACCGGGACGGCGGATGCGGAATCGGTCCGGGCGACCATCGAGGATCTCACTCTCCCGGGCTCAAAAGAAGCGTTCCTCGGGACGATCGAGCCGGGGAACGACGGGCCCGCCATCTTCTCACTCGTTGCCGACGAGGCCGGGGAGTTCGGCTACACCCTCGTCGTCCGGTATACCGACGACTACGGCGAACATACGACGAGACAGCCCCTGCAGGTCGTCGTTGCCCGGCAAAGCCCGGTTCCGACGATTGCGGCCGTCGCTGTCATCCTCGTCATCGCCGTCGCGGCCGCGATCTACTGGTACCGGCGGCGAAAGGAGGAGTGACCGCGGTGTTTTCGGGCATCAGGGTCTCCGCGTTTCTGGCATGGAAGTCTATCCAGCGCGGGAGCCAGGGGACGCTCGCCCTCACCATCATGATCATCGCTCTCATCTTCGTGAACCTGGTCTTCCTCCCCTCCATCATCTCCGGGGTCGTCGTGACCTTCGATACCCAGTCGATCGACTTCGACGTCGGAAACCTGGTCATCGAGCCCCGGGAAGGCAGCCGGTACATCGACGGCGTGGACGGCCTCCAGAAGAAGGTCGAGCAGATCCCGGGGATCACGGGCACATCGCCCCGCATAACCGCCGGAGCGACGTTCTTTTACCGGGGCCGCAACGCCGCGAGCACGCTCTACGGCATAACCCCGGAAGACGAGCGGTCGGTGACCAGGATCGCCGAGTACATGACTGCAGGCGAGTTCCTCTCGGGCGGCGATACCGACGCGATCATCATCGGCGCGACCCTCGCGGGGACGGAAGGGGTGGAGGAGGGGGGCCTTCCCTCGCTTGAGGGGGTCGAGGTCGGCGATTCGGTGGAGGTGGCCTACCCGAACGGCGAGACGCGAACCTACCGGGTGAAGGGGATCTTCGAAACCCAGTCGTTCGGCGTCGATACGGCGGCGTTCGTCACCACCCGCGAGATGAGCGGGGTACTCGGGCTCGATGATCAGGCGTCCGCGATCCTGGTGAAGACCGCGGTCAACGGCAGGGAAGAGGCGTACAAGAGGGAGATCCTCTCCTACGGCGTCCAGGAGGATGTCCTGACGTTCCGGGAGAAGTCGGGAGGGTTCGTCGAGCAGGCGATCCAGAGTTTCAACATCATCAACGCCATCTCGACGCTCGTCAGCCTGATCATCGCCATCGTGGTGGTCTTCATCGTGATCTTCATCAACACCGTGAACCGGCGCCGCCAGATCGGGATCCTGAAAGCCATCGGCATCGACCAGCAGATCATCATCAACTCCTACGTCCTCCAGGTGCTCTTCATCACCGCCGTCGGGGCGCTCGTCGGGATCGGGCTGAACGCCGGGGTGACGACCTACCTGACCGCCTACCCGCTCGTATTCCCCGGCGGCCCGGTCTACCCGGACGTGGAGGCGTCGGCCATCCTCCGGAGCATCGCGAGCCTCTTCGCGGTCTCGGTGGTGGCGGGCTACATCCCGGCATGGCGGATTGCACGGGAGGATATCCTCACCGCAATCAGAGGTTGAGAAGATGATCGTCGCGGAAAACCTCACGAGGGTCTACACGATGGGGAGGGTGGAGGTCCGCGCCCTTGCGGGCGTCTCGCTCGAGGTCGCCAGGGGCGAGTTCGTCGGGATCATGGGGGCGAGCGGCAGCGGCAAATCGACGCTCCTCCATATCCTCGGGCTCCTCGACCGCCCCACCTCCGGGAGGGTCACGATCGACGGGACGGATGTCCTGGCCCTCTCCGACCAGCGGCGAACCCAGTTCCGGCTGAACCGGCTCGGCTACGTCTTCCAGGACTACGCGCTCATCGGGGAACTCACCGCGCTCGAGAACGTCTACTTAACGTCGCTCGTCCGGGGAGCACCGAAAGCCGAGTATCTCGAACGGAGCACCGATATCCTCCGGCGGGTCGGCCTCGGCGACCGGATCGATCACCGGCAGAGCGAACTCTCGGGCGGCGAGCAGCAGCGTGTCGCGATAGCCCGGGCGCTCGTGAACAATCCGAGCATCCTGCTCGCCGACGAACCCTGCGCGAACCTGGACAGCCAGACCTCAAAGAGCATCCTCGACCTCTTTGCACGGTTAAACGAGGAACTCGACCAGACGATCGTGATGGTCTCGCACGAGGACTGGCACAAGGAGTACTTCTGCCGGATCGTCACGCTCCGGGACGGGCTGATCGGGGAGATGGTGGAGTGCAGGAAGGAGCCGCACCCGGGGGGAGGGGCGTAACCCTGCCATCCCCGGAAGAAGAAAAAACGGCGGGGATATTATTATATTGTTCCCGGCATACAACCCCGGCCGGTGAGAGAGATGCAGGAACAGAAGACGTTCAGGTGCAAGGACCTCGGCCTCGAGTGCGAGTTCGAGGAGAAGGCGGAGAACGAGAACGAGCTGATGAAGCGGATCGAGGGGCATGTCCAGACCGCCCACCAGATGAACCCGGAACAGCCGGACGTGCAGGAGAAGATCCGCAAGGTGATGAAGTGAGGGAGCCCCGCGCTCCCGAATCTCTTTTCCGGTTTTTGCCGTCGAGTGTCCCCGGAACTCTGCCGTAGAGATCTCCGGCACTCCCGCCGGGAGACGGCAGGTTCATCTGGGGTGCGTGCCATCGTGACCGCGTATGGTGCAACATCCGCGTTCCCAGAGACACCTGCCCGAGGATGAAGCCGCCCGCCGGCGCTGGCAGCACCCCGAGTCCATCCTCGATGGGATCGGGCTTGCTCCCGGAGCGACCTTCATCGACGTCGGATGCGGGGAGGGATTCTTCGCGCTTCCCGCCGCCCGGACGGTCGGGCCGCACGGCCGCGTCTGCGGGATCGACATCGATGCCGAAGCGCTGGATCTCCTGCAGGAAAAAGCGTTTCGCGAGGGACTCGACAACGTCGTCCTCCATAAGGGGATGGCCGAGGAGATTCTTCTCTGCGACGGCTGTGCGGACGTCGTCTTCTTCGGCATCGACCTCCACGACTTCGTCGATCCGGTTCGGGTGCTTGCAAACGCGAGAAGGATGGCAGCACCGGAAGGCCTGATCGTAGACGTGGACTGGAAGAAGGAGCCGCTCCCTCTCGGCCCGCCGACGGCAAAGAAATTCAGCCCGGAGCATGCGGCGGCGCTGATGGCAGAGGCGGGGCTCCGGGTCAGGACGGTCGCGGAGTCGGGGCCGTACCACTACATCGTCACGGCCGTACCGGGGAATAAAAAGAAGGGTTAGGGGTTACTTCAGGTTCGCGATGCCGCCGTAGTTAACGGCGTTTACGAACGCATCGAGGTCCTGCTTGGCACCGCCTTCGACGCTGACATAGACCATGAACCGTTCGTTCACGCCGATCCAGGTGCCGTAGGAGTCGGGTTTGCTGTAGTACTCCCAGGACGGGTGGCCGCTGACCGTGCGCTGCTTGTAGTAGCCCTCGGTCGTCTCGAACGAAACAAACGAGTCCCAGGACTCCCAGTAGCCCACGTCGTAGTGGGCCGAGTCCTGAATTATGATTGTCGCCCAGGCATCGTCCTTGCTGTAATCACGAGACGCCCAGGTCCACTGGCCGTCCTCGACTGTCCATGACGCCCCTACAGGCTCTTCTGCAGTCCATCCCGCGGGCGCATTCGGGAGGAACGGGATCAACGCCGTATACGGAACCGCGGTCACGCTGCCCGCTGTGGCCCCGGAGGCGGTGGTGCTGGCGGCGGCAGGAACCGTCGTGCCGGTCGCCTGCGGCGTGTCCGTATCCGACGAACTCGACGTACAGCCCGCCGTCATGAGACAGAGCGCGAGTACCGCGACGAGTGCCAGAATTATTGCTGGAGAGTTGTTTCTCACAATAGTTCCCTCAAAACGTCCTAAAGGAAAGATAAATATTTATATGTTGCCGTTTTGCAGCACCGACCGTTTAAATCAGCCTGAAACCGTTTTGGAGCGTGCATGAATTTCGCGTTAAATGGCCGGTTACGAAACGATCGGATCAGGATGCGCCAAAAGAGTGAATGGCATCTCCATGGGTTTAAGAAAAGTATTTAACAATTCCGGGAGACCTTATCGCATGGTTCAGAGAAAGAGCATCTTTAGCGTCCTGGTGGCAGGATTGCTGGTCCTGTGTCTCCTCGGTGCCGGCTGCACGTCGCAGCCGACGGAGGAAGGGACCCCGACCGCGACGCCCACTCCGGCAGAGACCGCGACGCCCGCGCCCGCCGCAGAGTACGTCTTCAACGAGACGAACAACAACGAGACCGTCACCCTCCCGGCAGGGAGCGAGATCACGATCAGCCTTGACGAGAACCCGACGACCGGCTACGAGTGGAACGTCACCTCGTCCGCCGGACTCGAATACGTGAACGACACCTACATCGCGCCGGAGACCGGACTCGTGGGCGCCGGGGGCGTGCACGTGTGGGAGTACACCGCGGCTGAGAAGGGCGCCGGTGAGTTCTCCGCGATCTACAAGCGGTCCTGGGAAGAGACGACCGGAAACGAGACCACCTTCTCGATGACGTTCACCATCGAGTAACAACCCACCCCCTTTTTGCACATCCCCCGTCACCGGCCGTTCCCGAAACGCCCTGACACTTCCGCCCCCGACCACGGGCCGCCGTGCGCCGCGTAGATCCGTTCCACCCCCAATGCAAGAAGTCCCCGGATGCTTCTCCTCGCCGCGGCAGGGTCGCCCGTCCTGAACGGCAGCCGGGCCCTCCCCCCCGGAAACAGGGCAGAGAGCAGGTCGCCGACGATGGCGGTCCCGCCGGCGACGAAGACCGAGACCGAGCCGGGAGTATGCCCCGGCGTGGGGATGACCCTGCCCCTGATCCCGAAGGCCGCAAGGTCGGCAACGCCCCCGATGACGATATCGGGGTCAACGCCACCCGGGCCGGAGGCGACGTTGCCGCCCGCAAGCCCGATCAGGCGCGGGACGACCCCGCCGGGAAAGCGCAGGCCGCCGACCCCGAGGCGCATGGCACCGGCATCGGCCTCGTGAACGGCGACCGGGGCCCCGGTCAGTTCCCGGAGCGCGTCGGCACTCCCGTAATTCTCCTGATGCCCGTGCGTGACCAGGATCAGGGTAATTTCATCAGGCCCGATGCCCGCCTGCTTCATCGCGGCCAGAACGGCCGCCTCATCCCCGGGTTTACCGGTATCGACCAGGAGCACGCCCCGGTCCCTGACGATGAACGCAGAGGTCACGCCAAGCGGCACGGCGACGACCGCCGGAAGGCGGCGGACGGCGGGACTCTTCGTCTTCTGTCTCATAACCCGCCCGCTCCCGGCAGGATCTCCCGCATCCGGACCGTCGGCTTTCATGGCATCCTCACCATGGGATGCCCTCGCCCTACATCAATGATTCGGTCGGGAAAGGAGAGAATAGATGGGGCAGAGGATAAAACGGCTGGATAGCGTGGAGATTCCCCGGAGGGGGAACGAGAGCCCCGACAGCATTTCAATATACATATATATAGTAAAAACAAGTTTGGAATTATGGCGTATGAGAAACTGACACCCCGACATCTCCTCGCGATCCTCGTAGTCCTCTCCCTGGCGCTCGTCGTCCCGGCAGCCGCACAGGAGACCGGTATACGGCTGGTGAAGCCCGGCGACACGATTGAGGTGGGAGCCGAACCGATCGTCCTCGACCTCATCGGCCTCCGCAATGCGGATTCGTTCAACGCAATCTCGGAACTCCGGAAGTACCAGGACGATAACCCCGCAAAACCGGTCCAGCGGGTCATCGGCGTGGCGAAAGACAGTCACTTCACGATCAACGTCTATACGTTCAAAGGACATTACGGACGGTATTTCGCGTACAGCAGGTCGGACGGCGTGCTCCATGATAACAGCATCGTGTTCGTCCATGCTTCAACGCCGACGCCCACGGAGACCGTTGCCGAGGTAACGGCGACGGCCACGGCCACGGCGACGGTCACGGAGACACCGGAACCAACGCAGGCGGCGCTCCCGGGAGTTATCGCGATCGCCGCCCTCGGCCTCTGCGGGCTGCTTGCAGCGGCACGGAGACAGTAAACATATTCGCGGCGGGACGGTCCCGCACTATTTTTTATCGAAATCACCGCGCGCCCGTCGACGGGCGGGGGAAAAATGAAAAGGGAGGGTATATCGATACTCGTTACGCCAGGTAGTCGTCCGGGCGCGGAATCTGCTCTTTGAGACCCTTGCGCCGGCGGATGCCCTTGACGACTTCGTCGACGATGCCGGCGGGAACCAGTTCGAACCCGGCGAACTCGGTGCTCCACATCGCGCGCCCTTCGGTTGCGGACCGAACATCGCCGGCAAACCCGAAGAGCTCGGCGACCGGGGCCTTACCGACGATCGTCATCGTGTCGCCTTCGCTCAGCATATCGAAGACCTGACCGCGCCGACCCTGGATCTGCGAGGTCGCCGCGCCCATCTGCTCGCTCGGAACCGTGATCTGGATCTTCTGGACGGGCTCGAGGAGCGAGTCGCCGGCCATCAGTATGCCGGCCTTGACGGCGCTCCTGACCGCCGGAATGACCTGTGCGGGGCCGCGGTGGATGGCGTCCTCGTGGAGTTTCACGTCCACCAGCCGGATCTTCAGGTTCTGGACCAGCTCGTCGGCGAGCGGCCCGCCGCGGAGCGCTTCGCGCCAGCCGTCGAGGACCAGTTCCATCGTCTCGTTCAGGTACTGGATACCCTTCGTCATGTCGATGAACATGTTGGTGCCCTCGATCGCCTTGACGTTCTTGGCCTCGTCCTTGTCCATGCCCGCCGCAGCGAGGGCGTCACGCCGCTCGATCGCCTGCTGGTTCATCGAGACCTCGCCGTCCTGGATCAGCTTCACGATTGCCGGGTCCATCGGCTCGAGCTCGATATAGAACCGGTTGTGGCGGTTCGGCGACTTCCCTTCGACCGGGCCTGCCGAGCCCGTGGCCGTCTCGCGGTAGACGACGATCGGCGGGGATGTGATGATGTCGACGCCCTTGTCGCGCTTGATACGGCCGGTGATGATCTCGAGATGGAGCTCGCCCATGCCGCTGATCAGGTGCTCGCCGGTCTCCTCGTTGATCGAGACCTGCACCGTCGGGTCTTCCTTCCCCACCTGGCGGAGAACCTCGACGAGTTTCGGGAGGTCCTTCATGCTCTTCGCCTCGACGGCGACGGTCATGACCGGCTCGGAGTAGTGCTTCAGCGACTCGAACGGGGTCATCTCAAGGAGCGTCGTGACGGTCGAACCGACGATAGCGTCCTTTAAGCCCGTCACGGCGGCGATGTTGCCCGCCGGGAGCGCTTCCACCTCGATCCGCTCGGCACCCATGAAGATGCCGACCTGGGCGAGACGGTTGGCGCGCTTCGCGGCGCCGATGATGTAGCACTCGGTGCCCCGGCGCAGCGTCCCCGAGAAGAGACGGCCGGTGGCGACCTCGCCCGCGTGCGGGTCGAACGAGATATCGGTGACCATCAGGCAGGCGGGGCCGTTCGGATCGCAGTTGACCATGGCCTTGCCCTCGGCGGAGGTATAGTCGCCGTGCCAGATGATGTGGATACGCCGGTCCTGGGCCTGAAGGGGGTTCGGGAGGTGCTTGACCACCATATCGAGGAGGACGGCGTGCAGCGGGCTGTTCTTCCCCAGCCACTTCATGTCGCCGGCGTTGCACTTGTCAAAGACATCCTTGAACGAGACACCGCTCTTCTTCATGAAGGGAACGGAGACGGCCCAGTTGTAGAGCGCGGAGCCGAAGGCGACGGTGCCCTTCGCGGCGTCGAGCTTCCAGCCGTCGTTGTACATCTTCTCGTTCATGCCCTTGATCAGCTTGTTGACCTTGTCGATCACCTTCGCAAGGCGGATCTGCATCTCCTGCTCGTCCACCTTGAGCTCGTTGACCAGCCGGTCCACCTTGTTGATGAAGAGAACCGGACGGACGCCCTCCTTCAGGGCCTGCCGGAGCACGGTCTCCGTCTGGGGCATGGTGCCCTCGACCGCGTCCACCACGACGACGGCGCCGTCCACCGCACGCATGGCGCGGGTCACGTCACCGCCGAAGTCCACGTGGCCGGGGGTATCGATCATGTTGATGAGATACTCTTCCCCGCCGTACTCGTGGACCATCGAGACGTTGCTCGCATCGATGGTGATACCGCGTGCCTGTTCCTCCTCGTCGGAGTCCATGAAGAGCTGCCGGCCGGCGAGCTCCTCGCTGATCATCCCTGCGCCGGCGAGCAGGTTGTCCGAGAGTGTTGTCTTTCCGTGATCGATGTGGGCGACGATACCGATGTTCCGGATGCGCTCCGGTTTGTCCATCAGCTCCGTCACCCGCTCTACCATCTTCTTTCGTCTGGTCATGAAAATACACCGAAAAAATAATAGGGAATTTTAGCGGGCTGCCTTTGCAATACGTTCTCTTTCTTCTTTCTTTGAGACGGCATACGAGCGGGTATCCCCGTTCGCCGCAGCGATCAATTCATCGGCAAGCGCTTCGCTCACGCTTCTCTTCTTCTTGTGGCTCGCCTGCAGAACACCGGCGGTGATGAACCGGAGCGCGGTATCGACACGGCGCTGGGGTGCGGTATCGACCGACTTCGGGACGTTGATGCCGCCGTATTTCAGCCGGACGGTCTCCTCGCGGGGGCCGGTGTTCGCGACCGCGTCCACCAGCACCTGAACCGGGTTCTTCTTGGTCTTCTTGTTGACGATCTCGAAGGCGTCCCGGACGATGCGGATGGCAAGTTCTTTCTTGCCGGTGTTGTTCTCGGTCTGCATCATCTTGTTGATCAGCCGCTCGACGATCAGCATGTTGCTCTTGTTGAACTGCTGGCCGACGAGCTTGCCGCAGGAGTGCGGCACGATCATCGTGTGCAGGTTCACGTAACGGGCAAGGCTCGGATCCTGGATCTCCACCTCGCTCATGTCCCAGCGATTGAAGAGGAGCTGCTGGGGCTGCTCTGCTCCTGCCTCTGCTTCTACCATACCACTTACCTCCGCGGCTTCTCCTTGCGGCCCACGACCATTTCGTGCAGGCTGACGTTGTTCACCTTGGTCACGACGAACCGGACGCCGGGGATATCGCCCATCGACCTGCCCAGTCTGCCGCCGATGCCCTCGATCTCGACCTCATCGTGCTCGTCGATGAAGTTGATGGCGCCGTCGCCGACGGCGAACGCCGTTACCTGGCGGCCGTTCTTGATCAGCTGCACGCGGACGCACTTCCTGATCGCAGAGTTCGGCTGCTTTGCCTCGACACCCACCTTCTCGAGAACGATCCCGCGGCCCTGCGGTGCTCCCTCAAGGGGGTCGGATTTCACGTCGAGCCCGAGCTGACGACGCGCGTAGTTGGTGTCGTGCCATCTGTTATTGTTTGCATCGCGCTTCAGTTTTCGGGCTGCAAATTTACCATTTCCCATCGAATACCCTCGAATTAGTTGAATTTGTGGATAGGAGCAACTCCTGGTGTGCTATAAAACAACGCGCGTTACGGATTTATATATTGTGGAACCCGCTTGCACGCCGATCTTCCGCCTTAGATATTTGATCGGGAGCTGATATAATATTATATCCTGGCGGGCAACCTTCATTGATGACAACCCGGATATACAAAGAGGTTTTTTTCGAGGCGACCCACCGCCTGATCCATTACCGGGGGAAATGTTTCCGGCTGCACGGCCACCAGTGGCGCGTGGAGGTCTGGATCGATGGGACGGCAGATGAGCGCACGGGGATTGTTCTCGACTACAACTGCATCAAAGAAGTCGTCGGGCGGTTCGACCACCAGGTAATCCTGAACAGGGACGACCCCATGGCGACGTGCATCGAGGAGTTCCACCCGGTCGTCACCACCGAGGGCGACCCGACGAGCGAGCACCTCGCGGGGCTGATCGCGGAGTTGATCGACGCCGAGGCCGCGCGGCAGGGGCACGACGCCCGCGTCGCAAAGATCCGGGTCTGGGAGTCGACGACCTGTTACGCAGAGCGCACCTATGATCGTCAGTGAGATCTTCCGGAGCCTCCAGGGGGAGGGGAAGAACCAGGGGCGGCCCTGCACGTTTATCCGGCTTGCCGGGTGCAACCTCAGGTGCGCCTGGTGCGACACCCCCTACGCCCGGGAAGGCGGGGAAGAGATGACCGTTACGCAGGTTCTCGACCGGGTCTGGCTGCTCCGGGGGACGCACATCTGCATCACCGGCGGGGAGCCGCTCCTGCAGCGGGAGGAGGTATTGAAACTCCTCGAGAAGTTCGATCTCCACGGATACACCGTCGAGATCGAGACGAACGGTACCCGGGACTTCCGCGAGATGCAGCCGTATGCCTCCATCTGCATGGACGTCAAGTGCCCCTCGTCCGGAGAGAAGAGCGATCTTGCGCTCCTCGCCTTCATCACCCCGCGCGACTGCGTCAAGTTCGTGGTGGCGGACGAGGACGACCTCCTCTACGCCCGGGCGGTGATGAGCCGGTGCGAGATCCGGGGTGAGATCTTCATCTCGCCGGTGGAGGGATCCGACTACCGCGCCGTCGCGGACCAGATCGTCGAGGAGAACCTCCCGGTGAGGTTCCAGTTGCAACTCCATAAGATCCTGGAGATAAAATGAAGAAAGCAGTATGCTTACTCTCGGGCGGCATGGACTCCACCACGCTCGCCTACGTCGCAAAGGACATAGGATTCGAGATCATCGCGCTTCACTTCACCTACGGCCAGCGGACGGAGGCAAAGGAGCGGGAGTGTGCCCGCGCCGTTTCCCGGAACCTCGACGCTCTCGAGTTCGTCGAGATCAGCCTCGAACACTTCAGGAAGATCGGCGCCTCGAGCCTGACGGATGAGAGCATCCCGGTCGAGGAATACGCCGGCGAGGAGGAGGGCGTCCCGAGCACGTACGTTCCTTTCCGGAACGCGAACCTGCTCGCCATCGCGACCAGCCTCGCGGAAGCCCGCCGGGCGGAGGCGATATTCATCGGTGTCCAGACCGGGGACTACCCCGGATACCCCGACTGCCGGCCGGAGTTCATCGAGGCGTTTCAGCGGGCGGTCGACCTCGGAACGGCGGCGGAACCGCGCATCACCCTGATGACGCCGTTCGTCCGGATGTCGAAGGTGGATATCGTCAGGAAGGGGCTCGCGCTCGGCGTTCCCTACGAGCGGACCTGGTCGTGCTACCAGAACGACGACCGGGCCTGCGGGGTCTGCTCCTCCTGCCACTACCGGAGGGAAGCGTTCCGGGAACTCGGGATCGAGGATCCAATCGAGTACGAGAGATAACCATGGAGATCTACCGCGGCAAACGGCTCACCATCGAGAAAAAAGTGTTTCCGCTCCCGAACGGCAGGACGAAGGAGAAGATCGTCGTCCATCCCGGCGGCGCGGTCGCGATCCTCCCGATCGAAGGGGACGACTGCTACCTCATCCGGCAGTACCGGTTCGCCGTCGACGACTACATCTATGAAGTGCCGGCGGGCACCATCGACGAGGGCGAGGAGCCGCACGAGACCGCATACCGGGAACTGATCGAGGAGACCGGGATGAAAGCGGAGACCTTCGTCCCGAAAGGCTGGATCTACCCCTCTCCAGGCTACACCGACGAGCGGATCTGGCTCTACCAGGCCGAAGGACTCTCCCCCTGCTCCGATTACGGGATGGACGACGACGAGGTGATCGAGGTCGTCCGCGTCCCGGGAAGGGATCTTCAGACCATGATTGCGGACGGAAGGATCGTCGATGCAAAGACGATCTGCCTCATCTGCCGGTGCCTGGGGTGAGGGGGCGAGGGAGATCGGCGTCTGTGCGCAGATTTATGCCGTCCCCGAAGAAACATCTAGTAGCTCCGATTCATGAACAACATTCATCTGGCCTGGTGAAACCCCCATGGAAGAGACGCAAGAGATGGATACCGCGCGAAAGCGCTACGAATTTAAAAAGACGCTCGAGAGGCTTGCGGAGAAGGAGGGGAGCGGCACCGAGCTGATCACACTCTATATACCTCCGGACAAGCAGATATACGACGTGACCGCCCAGCTCCGCGACGAGTTCGGGCAATGCGCGAACATCAAGAGCAAGCAGACCCGGACCAATGTCCAGAGTGCCATATCCTCCATCCTCTCCCGCCTGAAATACTACAAGAACCCGCCAGGGCACGGCATGGCGGTCTTCTGCGGCACGATCAACATCGGCGGCGACCGCACCGACCTCGAATGCGAGATCATCGAGCCGCCCGAGCCGCTCAACACCTACATGTACCGGTGCAGCTCCTCGTTCGAACTCGAACCGCTGGAGCAGATGCTCGGGGAGAAAGAGGTCTACGGCCTGATCGTCCTCGACCGGCGGGAAGCCTACGTAGGATTCCTCCGGGGCAGCCGGATAGAGCCGGTCCGCGGAGTCACCTCGACCGTACCCGGCAAGCAGCGAAAAGGAGGGCAGTCGAGCGTTCGTTTTCAGCGGCTGCGGCTGATCGCCATCAACGAGTTCTACAAGAAGATCGGCGACCTTGCAAGCGAAGTCTTCCTCGCCGAGAAGGACTTTTTCGAGCGGTTCAAAGGCGTGCTGATCGGCGGCCCGACACCGACCAAGGAGGAGTTCGAGGCCGGCGGGTTCCTCCACCACGAACTGCAAAAGCGGATCATCGGGCTCTTCGACGTCTCCTACACGAACGAGTCCGGGCTTGCCGAACTCGTCGAGAACGCGTCGGACGCCCTGAAGGGCCTCGAGATCATCAAGGAGAAGGCCGTGATGAACCGGTTCCTCCAGGAACTGGTCAAGGACGACGGAGCGGCAGCTTACGGAGAAGAGAGCGTCAGGAAGAACCTGGAACTCGGTGCCGTCGACACCCTCCTCCTCTCCGACAAGCTCCGGAGAGCCCGGCTGAAACTCGCCTGCCCGAACGGCGATTACACCGAGGAGAGGACGGTCAGCATCGAGCCGGGCATGCATATCAAAGACCTCGACCTCGGCACCTGCCCCAAAGACGGCGGATCGCTCTACGTGGCCGAAGAGGCCGATATCATCGACGAACTGACCACGCTCGCCGACCAGAGCAGCACGACGGTCAGGATCATCTCGGACGACTTCGAAGAAGGTTCGATGCTCTACAACGCATTCGGCGGGATCGCTGCAATCCTGCGTTACAGGACAGGATACTGATGTATCAGGAAAATTATCACCAGATCGAGCGCATGCTCCGGGCATGCACCGGCGAGGAGGAGGTACTCCTCACGACAGGCGGGGATCACGCCGATCTTGCCTCGACGATAGCATTCAAACTCGCGAAGATCGAGAAGCGGGCACCCCAGAAGATCGCCGCCGAGATCGCGGAGAAACTCTCGGGGAACCCCGAACTCGGCGACGTCATGGTCGAGGCGACCGGACCCTACGTCAACTTCCGGTTCGGCCCGGCGCTTCTTTCGGAAGCGGTCAGGGAGGCGATCGAGCCCGGATACGGAGGCCTCCCGCGCCGTTCCGGAAGGGTCGTTCTCGAACACACGAGCGCGAACCCGAACGGCCCGCTCCACGTCGGGCATATCCGGAACACCGTCATCGGCGACACCCTTGCCCGGGCGTTCCGGAAGGCCGGGCACCCGCTCGAGGTGCAGTATTACTTGAACGACATGGGCCGCCAGATCGCCATCGTCTCGTGGGGATTCGACCACCTCGATATCGCCCGAAACGAGGGCGAAAAGGAGGATCACTACGTCGCCCGCGTCTACGTCGCGGCGAACCGGGAGATCGAGAAAGATCCCGCCATCACCGGGGAGATCGACCGCCTCATGCAGAAGGTGGAGCGCGGCGACGCCGAGACCGTCGCGAAGTTCCGGAGAGCCGTCTCCCTCTGCGCGGAGGGTATCAAGGCGACCCTCGCCGCCTTAAACGCCCGTCACGACCGGTTCGTCTGGGAGAGCGACTTCATCAGGATCGGCGACGTCGACCGGGTCGTCGAGCAGATCCGGCGGCTGCCGCAGGCCCACGAGGACGAGACGCTCTGGGTCGACCTCTCCGAACAGGGGTTCGAGAAGAAGTACATCCTCCGCAGGAGCGACGGCACCTCGGTCTACAGCACCCGCGACCTCGCCTACCACACCTGGAAAGGGCGCAACTACGACCGGATGATCGACGTCCTCGGGGCGGACCACAAACTGATCGGCGCCCAGCTCCGGGCCACCCTCGAACTCCTCGGCGAGAAGCCGCCCGAGATCGTCTTCTTCGAGTTCGTCTCCCTCCCCGAAGGTTCGATGAGCACCCGGGCGGGCAAGTTCGTCTCGGCGGACGAACTGATCGAGGAGGTTGCCGCGAAGGCCTACGACGAGGTGACCGCCCGCCGGCCGGAACTCTCCCTTGAGGAGCGGTGCGCCATCGCAAAGTCGGTCGCCATCGCCGCCATCCGCTACGACATCGTGAAGGTCTCGCCCGAGAAGAGCACGGTCTTTAACTGGAAGGAGGCGCTGGACTTCGAGCGGCAGAGCGGACCCTACATCCAGTACGCCCACGCCCGGGCCTGCAGCATCCTCGAGAAGGCCGGCGAGTTCGAGCGGGCCTACACGTTTGAGACCGACCACGAGGTCGCGCTCGCCCGGCACCTTGCCCGGTTCCCGGCCGTCGTCGAGCAGACCGTGCAGGAACTCCGCCCGCACCTGCTCGCCGCTTACGCCCGCGAGCTCGCCGACCTCTTCAACGCCTTCTACCACTACGACCCGGTCCTGAAGAGCGAGGGTGAGACCCGCAGCAGCCGCCTCGCGCTCGTGGATGCGGTCAGGAACACCTTGCAGGAGTCGCTTGAGACTCTCGGGATCGATGCACTCAGAAGCATGTAAGGCTCTGCGGAAGCAGGGCTACCAGTTCATCACCCCGAATTCGTCGGCGGCCGTAAAACCCTGCATGTGGAACAAGCGGGCGCTCAAGGGCGGGGAGATGTGCTACAAGGCGCAGTTCTACGGCATCGAGAGCCACCGCTGTGTCCAGATGACCCCGACCCTCAAATGCAACCAGCAGTGTCTCTTCTGCTGGCGGTCGTTCGAGCACGAGGTCGTGGAGGAGGAGGAGTGCCCACCGGACGTCATCGTCGCAAACCTCCGGCGCGTCCAGAAGAAGGCGCTCTCGGGCTACAAGGTCTCGCCCAACGTCGCACCCGAACAGTTCGCCGAGGCCCTCGACCCCACGATGGTCGCGATATCCCTCTCGGGGGAGCCGACCTGCTACTCGCGGCTTGCGGAGCTCGTCGACGCCCTCAACGCGGACGGATACACGACGTTCCTGGTCTCGAACGGCACCCGGCCCGACGTCCTCGCCCGGTGCCGCCCCTACCAGACCTACGTCTCCCTCGACGCCCCCGACCGGGAGACCTATCTCTCCCTCTGCCGGCCGAGGGAAGATTACTGGGACTGCATACAGGAGAGCCTTGCCGGACTCCGGGAACGCCGGTCGGCCGTCCGCACCACGGTGGTGCGCGGCTACAACGACTTCTCCCCCGAGCGATACGCGGCGATCTACCAGGACTCCGGCGCCCGGTTCGTGGAGGTAAAGGGTTATATGTATCTGGGGTACAGTAGAAATCGACTGCAGAGGACCCAAATGCCCGAACACCGCGAAGTAAGGGCATTTTCAGAGCTTATTGCAAAACACTGCGACTATAGTATCAGGGACGAGAGCCCGGTGAGCCGGGTCGTCTGCCTGGAGCGAGACGTATGAGATTCGATGTGGAAGAGTTCAAAAAGAGGGCGAGAGAGGACTTCGAGCATGCCTGGCACGAAGGGCCGTCGGTTCTGACGCCGGCCGGGGTCTCCGGCAGGTATCCCCGGCTGCGGTACACCCGGGCGACACCGCACCCGATCTTCGAGATCGTGCAGCGGCTCCGCGAGACCTATCTCGCGATGGGGTTTGACGAGGCGATCAACCCCCTGATCGTCGAAGAATCGGACATTTACCGGCAGTTCGGCCCCGAAGCCATGGCCGTCCTCGACCGGGTCTTCTACCTCGGCGGGCTGCCCCGTCCGAACGTCGGGATTGCAAGAAAGCAGCTCGATGAGATCGAGGCCATCCTCGGCCGTGCGGTTCCGTCCGGCACCGAGGAGAAACTCCGCGAGACCCTCCACGGCTACAAGAAGGGCACGATCGACGGCGACGAACTGACGCACGAACTCGCGGCCGTCCTCGAGGCCGACGACGCCGCCGTGGTGCACATCCTGGATGCGGTCTTCCCCGAGTTCCGGGAGCTGGCTCCCGAATCGTCGCGCAACACCCTCCGGAGCCACATGACGAGCGGCTGGTTCCTGACGCTCTCCTCCCTCTGGGAGAAGCGCCACCTCCCGATACGGCTCTTCTCGATCGACCGGTGCTTCCGGCGGGAGCAGGAGGAGGGGCCCACCCGCCTGATGACCTACCACTCCGCCTCCTGCATCGTCGCGGGGGAGGACGTCACCCTCGAGGAGGGAAAAGCCGTCAGCGAAGCCCTTCTCTCGGCCTTCGGGTTTACCGAGTTCCGGTTCCAGCCCGACGAGAAGCGGTCGAAGTACTACATGCCCGAGACCCAGACGGAGGTCTACGCCCGCCACCCGGCCCTCGGCTGGGTCGAGGTCGCCACCTTCGGCATCTACTCGCCCTCGGCGCTCGCGGAGTACGGGATCGGCGTGCCGGTGATGAACCTCGGCCTCGGGGTGGAGCGGCTCGCGATGATCGCCTACCAGTCAAACGACGTCCGCCAGCTCACCTACCCGCAGTTCTTCCCGCAGGAGATCTCCGACCGCGAGATCGCCGGCGCCGTCCATCTCCGTGAGGAGCCGGCATCCGCGACCGGGAAACGGATTGCGGAGGCGATCCGCGATACGGCCGCCGAACACGCAACCGCCCCCGGGCCCTGTGCATTCACCGCGTGGAAGGGCGAGATCGCCGGAAGGGAGATAGAGGTGATCGTCGAGGAGCCCGAATCCAACACGAAACTCTGCGGCCCGGCCTGCGCAAACGAGGTCTATGTTCACGACGGCTCGGTGCTCGGTGTCCCGGACATCGAGAAGTGGGCGACCGTCCGGCAGGAAGGCGTCTCCACCGGGATAACCTACCTCGACGCGGTATCGAGCCTCGCCGCCGCCCGGATCGAGGAGGCGGCGCGGTGCGGACAGGAGGCCCACGTCCAGGTGAAGATGTCGAAACTCCCCTCGGACGTCAACCTGCGCATCGAGGAGTACGCGATGCGGCACATCACCGACCACAACAAAAAGGTGGACCTCCGGGGCCCGGTCTTCCTGACGGTCAGGTCCGTCATCCCGGAGCAGCCGACTCGATAACGCTCTTCTCCCTTCCGGGCCTCTCTTTTTTCCCGGAAACACCTTTCTTATCGCGCTCGATGCACTTCTTCAAGAGGGGCAGCACGTCCCGCTGGGCGATCAGGTTGAACCGGGCCCTGCTCGGGGCGAGCCCGACCTTGATCGAGTAGGCTTCCGGCGGCATCGCCTCGAAGAGGTCTTCGTCCGTCCGGTCGTCTCCGATGGCGAGGATGAAATCCCAGGCGTGTCGGGATACCCAGTTCAGCGCCGCTCTGCCCTTGTTGACGACGTTGTTCTTGATCTCGATGACCTTGTTCCCGTCCATGACCCCGACGTTGAGGTTGGAAGTCAGGTGCAGGAGGTCGTCTTTGAGATCTTTCGCCCGTTGCGCCCCGAGCAGCGGCTCGGTTCTCCGGTAATGCCAGACGAGGGAGTAGTCCTTCTCCTCGATGAAGGAGCCGGGTGTGCGGTCGGTGTAGAGTTCGAGAAGCGGGTAGATCTCCCCTTTCCACTCGTCCGAGAGCGCTTCGGGCATCCGCCACTCCCCGGAGCGCTCCCTGACCCAGACACCGTGCTCGGCGATGATCCCGATGTCCAGCTCCCCGAACCAGTCGTCCAGCGTGGCCCGGTCCCTGCCGCTGATCACCACCACCTCGTTTCCGGGCGTCCCGGAGAGCGACTTGAGCACCTCCCGCGTCGCGTCGCCGGGAACCGCCTTCTGCGGTCTGGCGGCAAACGGAACCAGGGTGCCGTCGTAGTCGAGGAGGAGAAGCCGGTCGTTCGCGGCGACATAGTCCGCGACCAGTTCGTCGCGGATGGCAGGGGTGACGATCTGTTCGGAGCGTTCGACCCGGACCGCCCGGGCGTCGCCGAGGCGTACCAGGAAGTCGCCGACCCAGTGCTCGATGTCGTAGCGCATCAACCTCCTCTGCATCGTCCGGTTCCGCTCGATCTGCTCCTTCTCCGGCATGGCGAGCGCCGTCTCGATCGCCTCGATCACCGCGTCCTGGTCGTTCGGGTTGACGATGATCGCTTCGCCGAGTTCCTCGGCCGCCCCCGCCATCTCGGAGAGGATGAGGACGCCCGTGCCGTCGGTTCTCGTGGCGACGTACTCTTTCGCCATCAGGTTCATGCCGTCCCGGAGCGGCGTCACCAGGGCGACGTCGGCGGCGCTGTAGAACGCCACCAGCGTCTCGAACGGGAGGAAGTTGTAGAAGTAGCGGACGGGAACCCAGTCGGTCGTCCCGTACTTCCCGTTGATGCGGCCGACGAGCTCGTCGATCCGCTTCTTCAGCGCCTGGTAACTGCTGACGCTGGTCCGGGACGGGACCGCGACGAGGACAAGGGAGACCTTCCCCTGATAATCCGGCTTCTTCTCAAGAAGCGCGTCGAACGCCTCGAGCCGGAGCGGGATCCCCTTCGTGTAGTCCATACGATCGAAGGAGAGGATGATCTGGCGCTTCCCGTACTCCTGCCGGATCCGGGCGATCTCTTTCTGGACCTGGGTGCTGCCCGCGGAGTCGGCGAACCGGTGGTAATCGATGCCCATCGGGAAGAGGTCGGTCCGGACCACCCGGGTGCCGGTCCTGACCTCCCCGAAGGTGTGCTCGTAGCCGAGGAGCCGCCGGACGCTGGAGAGGAAATGGCGGACGTAGCCGTAGGTGTGAAAGCCGATGAGGTCCGCTCCAAGGAGGCCGGTGAGGATCTCCTCTCTCCAGGGCAGGTGCCGGAATATCTCGAACGACGGGAAAGGGATGTGATGGAAGTAGCCGATCTCGGCATCGGGCAGGCGCTCCCGGAGCATCTGCGGCAGGAGCATCAGGTGGTAGTCGTGGACCCAGATGACGTCGTCAGGCCGGGCCACTTCCATCACGGCGTCGCAGAACTTCTCGTTCACCCGCTGATAGACCTGCCATGTCTTCGGGTCGTACTCCGCAGAGAGGTTGAAGTAATGGAGGAGCGGCCAGAGGGTGTTGTTGCAGAACCCGTCGTAATAGTTCTTGATGTCGTACGGGGAGAGGAAGACCGGATGGCACTGCTCTTTTCCGAGCGTCTCGAGGATCCTGTCTTTCTCCTCTTCCTGCTTCTTCTGGATGTTTATACCAGGCCAGCCGACCCAGAGGCTCTCGTAGGACTTGTAGAAAGAACCAACCCCCGTCGCAAGACCGCCGACACTCCGTTGCAGGCGAAGATCGCCGTTCTTCCGGGCAACGCTGATCGGAAGCCTGTTTGAAACTATCAGTAATCGGTTCATGGTTCGACCCTGTTCATGATGGGATATGATCAGCACCCAAAGAATCTCAACCAAAATTAAGGTTTTGGAGAAATCTCAAGAAATTGCAGACATCGAAGATCGGGGGGACAACCCTTCCTCCCGGCTCCGCCGTTACCCGGAGACCCCATGCATGCCGTGCACGCCCGAACGCGGCGATCCCGCCGGGGCATCCCCGGCAGCGGCGCTCTGCCGGACCGCGGATTCTTTGAAGACGTGAGTGGGCAGGGTATTTACGGCCTATCCGGCGTCTCGTCTCCGGAACCTGTCCGCTCAAGACCGATAAAGTTATATTTTTCTAACACCATGTTAGATATACATAACAGGTGCGACGATGAAGAGACGATACTTGGTTCAGATTGCGGCGGGAGCGGTTCTCGGCGCTGCAGGCATCCTCCTGCCGTTCCTCGTAGACGGGACGGAGGCTCTCTCCTCGCTTATGGTGACGATCGGTCTCGTGATCCTCGCGGTGGCCGTGGTTCGGCACTGGAGGTTCCGGGACGAGCCGGAGAGAGACGAGCGGACGCAGAAGATCGGGGCATACGCCATCTCCTACTCCTGGCTTCTCACCATCGTCTTCCTCGCGCTCCTCTTCTGGGTGGACTATCTCGGCGTGCTCGCCCTCACGGTCGAGGCCGTGCTGCTCTCCGCCATCCTGCTGATGGGGCTCTCCGCACGGCTATTCCAGTGGTACCTCTTCCGGCAGGGGGACGTGGCGTGAGACCGACGAGCGTTGCCGAACAGCGCCTGCTCCGGAAGGGGGACGCGGGGTGAAGACGCGGATCCGGGAACTCCGGGCAAAGACGGGGATTACCCAGGAGGAACTGGCGCGGCAGGTAGGGGTCAGGAGGGAGACGATCGTCTTCCTCGAGAAGGGAAAGTACAACCCCTCCCTGAAACTCGCCTACAGGGTGGCCCGGACGCTCGGCTCCACCATCGAGGAGGTCTTCATCTTCGAAGAGGAGGATCTGGCATGACCGTATCATGCGGTGGCTGCACGGCAGGATACGTCGGAACGAAGAACAAACTGCGAAAAAAGATATTGGGGGCAGTTTCTAATGTCTGAACCCGGGCTTAAAAAACATTTTGTTCTTATTTTTCGAGCCAAAGGCTCCAAATTCAGGAAATTACAACATATCGAACGTTTTTAGAGGGTCTGCCTTTTTAATCGCTCCATAAATATAATATCTGCCGATGTTCTTATCATTCGGGATGTGCGCGGTACGAAGGAAGTATTTTTTCGGCATCCTCCTGATCCGTCTCGATATGTTCCGTCCTGCTGCCCCTTCCCGGCCGGTCCCGGCCGGGTGCCGCACCGCCGCCATCACCCCGGAGAAGCGCGAATAATCGGGCAAGCGAGACGATATCCTGCCGGTTATGCTCCACGACCGGGACGAGCGGGCCGGGACTTCCGGTCCGGCGGTAGGTCTCGTAGAACTCCGGCACCATCCGGCTCGGGACGTCGTCCGCCCGGGCGAGGCCGAGAACCCCCGTCTCGAGCGCACCAAGCCGGCAGGAGGGGAGCGAGTCCCTCCAGCGCCGGCGTGCGAAGTGGAGAACGTCGAAGTGAGGAACGGCGAGGTCTGCCGGGATGCCGTGGCAGGCGAACCGATCCCGGAGGTACGGAACGTCGAACGCCCGGCCGTTGAAGGTGACGAGGGCCGTCCCCTCCGCCTCCAGGTCGGGCAGAATAGAGGCGAGCGCCGCCTCCTCTTCTTCGACCGATCTCGAGAGGTACTGGCGGACGGCGATCGACCCGCCGCTCACCCGGGCGAGGCCGATGAGAATGATCGGCCGCGAGAAGAGTCCCAGCGTCTCGATATCGAGGAAGACGAACTCTTCGGGTGCGTGAAACCGGCTGGCATCGAGGAGGAGCGGATCGCTCCTTCGCCGCCGCCGCTCGATCAGTCCCAGGATATCGCGGGTATCCCCTCCCGTTATCGAATCGAGGAGCCGGGCGGCATCGCGGCGGTAGAGAGGGTGCCCCATAAGATCGGCGACCGATCGGCAGCCCCGCTCCCCCAGCCGCCGCCGGGTCGCTTCGCCGATGCCGCGGACCAGGGTGAGGTCCCCGAGAAGGGCAGCTGCCGCCCGGCCGGGATCCCGGGCATCGAGGCTCATGGGACTTTCGGACTCGATGACGTAGCACGTCCCGGAAGGGCACAGCGTTTCACGGCCGCAAAAGACGTCTTCAAGCGCCCGGCCCCGGTATCCGGCAACGAGGTCGTCCCGGAGTCTCCGGGCTTCCTCGTCATCCGGGCGGGCGACGAACGGCGACCGGATGCCCGGAGCGTACCTCCCCGCCCGATTAAATGCGCGAACCATCCTTCCGGCAGGGTTTGAGCTCCGCCCGCATTCAAGATAACCGCCGCACGGTGAAAGTGAACGGGGCATGCCCCTCCCGCGTCACTGCCGTGCAGGTCCCACCACGATCGAGCACGCTGCGTCGCCGGCACAGATCGCGCTCCGGTAATTCGGGGCGTAGTTCCGGTTCAGGCCGGGTATCGCGGCGTTCGTGTAGGCGTGACAGGCGTTGCAGGCGGCGAGCGGGTTCTCTCCCTGCTCTTTTGCCCGGGCGGTCATCGCACACCCCCTGACGGTCAGGATCGCCTCTCCCGGCGCCGAGTCACCGATCTCGTACCGGTATTCCGGCCCGAAGAGCAACCTCGTCGCCGCCGCAAACGCTTCCGCAACCTCCCGGGCGTTTCCGAGCGGCATCCCGAAAGCACGGGCTATGACGCCCGCTTCCCGGCCCTGCTCGCGCCACACCGCCCGCTCGACCTCGTTGTAGAGGTGATCGTCGGCGCCGTCCCTGATGGCTCTCCGGTAGGCAAGCGGCAGCGCGGAGACTTCGCGGGCGGCGAGTTTCCATCGCACGTCCACCGGTATCCGTTCGAATGCATCCATCTCTTCATCCCCTCCTCATGACGATCTTCGGATCGGGGGCGGGTACACCTGCAACCCGATGAAGGTTCTCACGGATGTGCCGCCCCTCCCGGGCACCGCATAAATACTCCCCCGGACAACAGAAGGAGAGATATGAAGATCGGAGCAGTCCTGATCGACATCGACGGCGTCCTCTACGTCGGCGACCGGCCGGTCGACGGAGCCGGGGAAGCGCTCCGGGAACTCGACCGGCGGGGGATACCCTACCGGTTCGTCTCCAACACCACCCGCCGCTCCCGCCGTTCGGTCACCGGGCGCCTCGAGAGCCTCGGCTACGCCGTCCCGGAACCCTGGGTCATCACCGCCCCGGTCGCTGCCGCCGCACACCTGCGGGAAGGGGGCCGGACCCGGTGCTTCCTCCTCACCACTCCCGACGCCCGGACGGACTTCGAGGTGGCCGGCATCACGGCCGTGGAGGAGGGAGCCGATGCGGTCGTGGTCGCCGACGCAGCCGACGATCTCTCCTACGGGCGCCTGAACCGGGCGTTCCGCCTTCTTGTGGAGGGCGCGGACCTCGTCGCGCTCGAGAAGGACCGGTACTGGATGGGGACGGACGGGCTGATGCTCTCCGCCGGTCCCTTCGTGGCCGCGCTCGAGTACGCCGCCGGAAAAGAGGCGGAGTTGATCGGAAAACCCTCATCGGCGTTCTTCCTGCGTGCGCTCCGGGATATCGGGGCCGGGCCCCGCGACGCGGCGATGGTCGGCGACGACATCGTCACCGATATCGGCGGCGCCCGGGCCTGCGGCATGAAGGGCATCCTGGTGAGGACCGGCAAGTACCGGGAAGAGACCGTTCGTCGGTCGGGCATCGAGCCCGACCTCGTCATCGACTCGCTCGCGGACCTCCCGGAGTATATCTGATCCTATGCGGCGACGAATCCTCACCGCGCTCGTCCTCGCCGCCGCGATCCTCGCGGCCGGGTGCCTGGGCGGCCTCCCCGGGCCTGGAGAGCCCGGGGGAGAGGTCGTCCCACCGGCGATCGTGCCGGTCGAGGGGGCGGCCCCGGGGGAGGCGCCGGTCTACGCCTTCCCCTTCGGGGATCGGGAGGAGACGATCCGGATCGAGCCCGACCCCGCGGTCTACGCCGGTGCGAAAGAGGCCGACCGGCAACTCTACCTCCATGAAGACCTCGCCGAGGAGGAGTGGATCCCGATCTATTACCTGGCGTTCGTCAATGAGTCTCACCAGATACCCTTCTATACCGACCTGCTCGCGGGTCTCCGCGAGATCCGGGACCGGGAAGAACTCGACGACGACCGTTACCTCGAACTGATCGCGGTGTTCGTGCAGTCGATCCCCTACAGAACCGATGCCTCGATGATAGAACCGAAGTTCCCGATCGAGACCTACGTGGACGCCGAGGGCGACTGCGACGACAAAAGCCTCCTCCTCGCCGGGCTCCTCGCACGGGAAGGCTACGGGGTCGCGCTCCTCTACTTCGGGGAAGAGAAGCACATGGCCGTCGGGGTGAAGAGCGCCGGGTGCCGCTACCGTAACACAACATATGCCTACATCGAGACCACGAACAGGAGTTACGTCGGCATCCCGCCTGCGGCGCTCGCGGACGGGACGGTTCTCTCCTCCGATCCGCTCGTGATACCGGTCGGGGACGGAGACGGACTCTATGCGGCCTGTGAGGAGATCGAGACGATCGAACGTGCCCTCTCCGCATCGCGCGACCGGGTCGGGGAACTCGAAGAGGAACTCGCGGTGTGCACCCGCGAGCTCGAAGCGGACCGGGAGGCTCTCGTGGCCCTCGACGCAAAGATGGCGGATCTCCTACGGTCGGGGGAGACCGGGAAGTACAACCGGCTCGTCCCGGAATACAACAGGATGGTCGGGGACTACAACGATGCGGTAGAAGCCTGCAACGTCATGCTCGATGAGGCGGAGGCTGCCGTGAACCTTCACAACCATCTCGTCGGCCACGCACACGACCGGCCCGGGTCGTACCTCCGGGCCCGGGAGTATCTCGCGAGGTGACCGGGAGAGGGCTTACGCGAGGCTCTCTACCCGGAGAGGAGTGCGGTTTGCCGGGGCGCCGGAGGCGAAGTACGCCGCCTTACGCATCTGGCTGCGCCGAACAACGGTCGGATACCGGGCGGCCCGCTCGGCGAGGCTGGCAAACGTGGTGAATTCGGATCGTTCCATACAACAAACGGAGCGAGGGCGCTACTTAACCGTAGGCCGTGTGCGGGGTGAAAGTGAACCGCCGGGATTCCACCTCCAATCCCGACCCTGTTTCGAGGACCCAGATAACAATGCCGGCAAATCCCAAAAAGCGCCGCCAACCATACGGGGATCGACCTCCCGGCGGCCGAAACGAGAACTGTTCCGTTGGCAAGTGTTAATGTATCCCCTGACAAATACATGGAACGGAGTGCCGTATGCTGGATATCAGTGATTTGCACGTGGAAGTGGATGGCACCGAGAAACTCCACGACATCAACCTCCATATCGGGCAGGGGGAGACCCATATCCTGATGGGGCCGAACGGCTCGGGGAAGAGCACGCTGCTCAAAGCCATCATGGGCTTCGGCGGCTACACGATCACGTCCGGGTCCATCGTTTTCAAGGGAACGGATATCACCAGGATGCCGATCCACGAGCGCGCCCATCTCGGGATCGGTATGATGTTTCAGCACCCGCCCGCGATATCGGGGCTGAAACTCGGAAAACTCCTCGGCGCCACGTCTCATCTCGGCAACGACGCGATCGAGGCGCTCGCGCAGACGGTCAACATGGAGCACTTTCTCGCCCGGGACACCAACGTCGGGTTCTCCGGCGGCGAGATCAAACGGAGCGAGGTCCTGCAACTTAAAGTCCAGCAGCCCGATTTCCTCATGCTTGACGAGCCGGAGAGCGGTGTCGACCTCGAGAACATGGGCCTGATGGGCAAAGAGATCGCGAACCTCCTCGAGAAAGATGTCCATATCGTCAACCGCCGCCGTAGCGGCCTCATCATCACCCACACCGGCTACATCCTCGACTACCTCGAGGCCGACCAGGGGCATGTGCTCATCGACGGCCGGATCCGGTGCCACGGAAACCCCCGCGAGATCCTGCGCGTGGTCAAGGAAAAAGGATACGGAGAGTGTCTGCGTTGCAAACAGATGTAGGGGACATCGAACGGCTCCCGGAGAAAGACCGGGAACGCCTCGCCCTGACCGGTCTCGAGGTCGGGATGCAGAACCGGTGCGGGAGTTTCTTTCAGATCGACCAGAACGTGATCCAGACCACCTGCGGGGCCGAAGGGATCGAGATGATCCCCATCAAGGCCGCCCTCGAGAAGTACGACTGGGTCGGGGACTACTACTGGAACGCCGTCTCGCGTGACAAGGACAAATACACACAATACCTTGCGAAGCAGGAGAACCCGCAGGGCCTCGTCGTCATCGCCCACGAAGGCGTGAAGGTCGAGATGCCTCTCCAGGCCTGCCTCTTCCTGCGCGACGAGCCGGTGCAGCACGTCCACAACCTCTTCATCGCAAGAGAAGGATCGGAGATCAACATCATCTCCGGCTGCGCGAGTTCCTGGCAGAAGGAGCACGGGGCGCATATCGGGGTGACCGAGATCTACGTCGGCAAAGGCGCCAAGGTCACGTCCACGATGATCCACAACTGGAACCCGGGGATCAGCGTCTTCCCGCGGAGCGCCACCGTCGTCGAGGAGGACGGAACGTTCCTCTCGAACTACGTCTGCATGCAGCCGGTCAACCGGATCGACATGTACCCGACGGCCCGTCTGGTCGGGAAGAACGCCGTCGCCCGGTTCTCGAGCATCGTCGTCGCGACGCCGGGTTCGACCCTCGACCTCGGCTCCCGCGCCATCCTCGGCGCCGAGAACGCGAGCGCCGAACTGATCACCCGGGCGATCACCACCGGCGGCACCATCATCTCCCGCGGCCACATCCTCGGCGAGAAGGACAACACCCGCGGCCATATCGAGTGCAAGGGCCTGATCTTGAAGGACGGCGTCGTCCACGCCATCCCCGAGATCGAGGGAACGCTGACCGGCACCGAACTCTCCCACGAGGCCGCCGTAGGAAAGATCGCCCGCCACGAGATCGAGTACCTCATGGCCCGGGGACTCTCCGAGGAGGAGGCCACCGCAACCATTATACGCGGGTTTCTGGATGTGAAGATCAGCGGTCTGCCTGCGGTCCTGCAGGAACAGATCGACGCCGCGATCGACAAAGCTGAATCGGGATTCTGATTCGGGAGACGGGAGGATGGAGGCCGATCCCTATAGACGGGAACGCGAGGAGATGGTGGAGTTCCAGGTCCGGGCACGGGGAATCGGTGACGAGCGGGTGCTCGCCGCGATGCAGAAGATCCCCCGCCACCTCTTCGTGCCCAGAAACCTCGAACGTGCGGCCTACGAAGACCGGCCGCTCCCCATAGGCGGGGGGCAGACCATCTCCCAGCCCTACATCGTCGCCGTCATGACCGAACAACTGGAGATCCGCTCCCACGACCGCGTCCTCGAGATCGGGACCGGCAGCGGCTACCAGGCGGCGCTCCTCGCCGAACTCACCGGGAAGGTCGTCTCCGTCGAACGCCTCCCGGACATCGCCGAACGGGCGCGGGAGAACCTCGCGCGGGCAGGGGTCACCGGTGTCGAGGTGGTCGTCGGCGACGGCACGCAGGGCTATCCGCCGGAGGCGCCCTATGACGCTATCATCGTCACGGCGGCAACGCCCGAGATCCCCCGCCCTCTGATCGACCAGCTTGGCAAGGGAGGGCGGCTGGTCGCCCCCGTCGGGCCGCGGGAATGCCAGGATCTCGTCAAACTCATCAAACGTGAGGGGAGAGTGGAGACGATCCCGCTCGGCGGCGTCTGCTTCGTGCCGCTGATCGGGCAGTTCGGGTGGCAGGGAGAGGTGTCCCCGTGACGGTCTACGACATCACCCGGGCCCTCTCCGAAGACGGCATCCTCTACCCGGGTGACGTCCGACCCCGGTTCCGCGAGATCGACAACGGGCAGTATCGCGTGACCGAGATGACCATCGGGAGCCATACCGGAACGCACATCGACGCCCCGTCGCATTACATCGAAGGAGGAATGACGGTCGACGAGATCCCGCCCGCGGTGCTGATGGGGCCCGCACGGGTGCTCGACTGCAGCGACGTAAGGGAGGTCATCGAACCCGGCCATCTTGCCGGCCGCCTCGACGGCACGGGAACGATCCTCGTAAAGACCTGGTTCTCGGGGCGGCGGGAGTTCGATCCCGGGTACCCGTCACTCTCCCCCGAAGCGGCGGAGATGATCGTCGGGGCCGGGATAACCTGCCTCGGGACCGACGCTCCGTCGATCGAGTCATATAACTGCGACGGTTCCGTCCACCGCCGGCTGCTCGGGAGCGGGCTGGTCATCCTCGAACTGCTCGATCTCTCTGCCGTGCCGGAAGGGGACTACTTCATGACGGCGCTTCCGATGCGGCTCAAAGGTGGCGACGGGTCGCCCGTGCGGGCAATTTTATCGGATACGGAGGAAAAATCATGAGTTTCTGGCACGATGCAATCGAGAGACTGGAAACAGTCCTCGCGGACAGCGGGTGCGAGGACGGGATCGTAACGCTCACCGTGAACCACGACGCGGATGCCTGTCAGTACCCCAAAGGCGTCACTCTGGAAGGACGCTTCGGCGGGCGGAGCGGGCAGTTCGTCACGAGCGAGCCGGTCCGGGCGAACACCCGGATCTCCTTTATGTTCGGTGCGCCGCTCACGAATCAGAAGCAGCGGGGCGCGGCGGGCGCGATCGTCAACACCGTCTCGGCGTTCCTCTGCCTGGCGCGGAGACTCCGGCCCTGCACCCCCGACTGCTACGCCCCCTGCCTTGCGGAACTCTCCCGCGAGGTCGCGGGAAAGAAGATCTATCTCGTCGGCCCGATGCCGGTGCTCGAGCGGGCGCTTCAGAAACAGATCGTCGGCGCACCGGAGGCGGCCGACATCCTCCTGGTCGGCGGGGACGGCATGGCGAGCGATGCGGGGGTCGCCTGCATCGACGAGTACCGGGAGAAGAAACGGATGATATTCCTCGGACCCTCGGCCGCCGGGGTCAGCGGCCTTATAAATCTCGAGCACTGGTGTCCCTACGGACGATGAATACCTTTTTTTAGGAAAGAAAGGATTATACAGGAGTATGCTTTTCGGCTCTTCCGGCATCCGGCAGGAGTTCGGCCCCGGCCTCGTCGACCTCGCGCTCCGCGTCGGAGCGGCGATCGCAGCCGGAGCCCCGGGGATCGCCGTCGGCCGGGACACCCGCACGACCAGCGAACTGCTTGAGCACTGCGTCGTCTCCGGGATGCTCTCGTCCGGTGCAAGCGTTTATTCCTGCGGCATCGCGCCCACGCCGACGGTCGCGCACGCTACGCGGAACACGGACGCGGGATGCATGATCACCGCCTCCCATAACCCCGAGTCCTACAACGGGGTCAAACTCCTCAACCCGGACGGGTCGTCGTTCACCCTCCGGCAGCAGGCGGCGATCGAGGACGGAGTCACGGGCACACACTGGAGAACCTGGGACAACCAGGGGCACGTCCGGCCGATAGACGCGGTTGACGCACACCGGGAGGCGATCCTCGATAAGGTCAGCCTCTCGCGCCCCATCACGGCCGTGCTCGACTGCGGCAACGGTGCCGGAAGCGTCATCACCCCGGACCTCCTCACCGCGGCCGGGGCAACCGTGATCGGCCTGAACTGCAACGTCATGGGAAGGTTCGCCCGGCCGTCGGAACCGCTCGAGGCAAACCTCCCCTACATCGGCGAGATCGTCCGGCAGCGGGACGCCGCGTGCGCGGTGATCCACGACGGCGACGCCGACCGGATGATGGCGTTCGACGAGCGCGGCCGCTATATCGACGGAGACCACCTCCTCATGCTCTTTGCAAAGTATCTCGACCGCAAGCGCGTCGTCACTACCGTGGACGCCTCGATGGCGATCGAGGAGGTCGCGGAAGTCCGCCGCACGCCGGTCGGCGACAGTTTCGTCTCCGAAGAACTCCTTTCCTGGGGAGACTTCGGCGGCGAAGCATCGGGAAGCTGGATCTTCCCCGAGCACTCCTACTGCCCGGACGGGGTCTACGCCGCGGCCCTCCTCTGCGAGATCGCGTCGGAGTGGTCGATTGCCGAGGAACTCGACCGGATGCCCCGCTACACCCTTCTCCGGGAGTCATATCGCATCGCCTCCCCGCGGGAGGTCATGGGGGCGATGGGAGCAGACGAGCCGACGCACGGAGTCCGGTGCGAGGATGAAGACGGCTGGTACCTGATCCGGGCAAGCGGCACCGAGCCGAAAGTCCGGATCACGGCCGAGGGAAAAACACCCGCAAAGGCAAAAGAGATGCTTGAAGCGGGGCATGCCGCCCTTGAACGGGCGAAACGTAATCTGGAGTAGATGTATGCAGTGTGTCGTACTGGCAGCAGGAGAGGGGAAACGGATGCGGCCCCTGACCGCCCGGCGTCCGAAGGTGATGCTTCCGATCGCGAACCGCCCGATGATGGAGCACCTGGTCGTTGCGGCCCGCGATGCAGGAATCACCGACTTCACCTTCGTCGTAGGGTACTTCGAACGCGAGATCCGGAACCACTTCGGGGACGGCAGCAGCCTCGGCGTGAATATCGCCTACGTGACCCAGCGCCACCAGCTCGGCACCGCCGACGCCCTGCGGGCGACGGCAGGGATGATCGACGACCGGTTCCTCCTCTTGAACGGGGACATGATCCTCAAATCCGACGATATCGGGAAGTTTTGCCGGATGGATGCTCCGTGCGTGGGGATCCACGAGACCGACCACCCGCAGGACTACGGTGTCGTGACCGTCGAAGGGAGCCGCATCACCGGCCTCGAGGAGAAGTCCGAGGACCCGAAGAGCAACCTGATCAACGCGGGTGCCTACCTCTTCGAACCCGGCGTCTTCGACCTCCTTGCGGGGCTCAAGGTCTCGGGCCGGGGCGAGTTCGAGCTGACCGACGCGCTCGACACCTATATCGGGGAAGGGACGCTCAGGGCATACCCGCTGGACTACTGGCTCGACGTGGGGCAGCCGTGGGATCTCCTCGACGCAAACGAGGGGCTTCTCACCTCGATCCGCCACGAACGGCACGGAACCGTCGAGGACGGATGCACCGTCCCGGAGACGGTCAGCATCGGGAAAGGGACGATCATCCGGGCCGGAACCTACATCGAGGGGTCCTGCATCATCGGCGAGAACTGCGTCATCGGCCCCCACGCCTATATCCGGGGCTCCACCGCCGTCGGGGATAACTGCCACATCGGGCACGCGACCGAGCTCAAGAACTCCATCATCATGTCGGGGACGAAGATCCCCCACTTCAACTACATCGGCGACAGCATCGTCGGGAGCGGGTGCAACTTCGGAGCGGGCACCAAGGTCGCGAACCTCCGGCACGACAACGGAGCGGTGAAGGTCTGCGGGAAGACGACCGGGCGGAGGAAGTTCGGCGCCATCATCGGCGACGACGTCCTCTTCGGGATCAACTGCTCGGTCAATGTCGGGAGCCTCGTCGGCAGCGGCACCCGGGTAGCTCCTCACTCCCTCGTCGAAGGATGTATCGAGGACAACTCAATCATCAGGTGATATGATGCAGGCAGTCATTCTAGCAGCGGGAGAAGGGAGCCGTCTGCGGCCGCTGACGAGAAGCCAGCCCAAGGCCATGCTCCCGGTCGCAAACCGGCCGATCATCGAGTACGTCATCGACGCCCTCCTGGAGAACGGAATCCGCGACATCGTGGTGGTGGTCGGCTACCGCAAAGAGGAGGTCATCCGGCACCTCAACAGGCTCGAAGCCCCGATCCAGGTCGTCGTGCAGGAGCGGCAGCTCGGGACCGCGGATGCTCTCCGGGCGGCCGAGTCGGAGATCACGGACGACTTTCTGGTTCTTCCCGGCGACAATTACATCAACGCCGAATCGATAGCCCGGATCAAGGAGGAGCGAAACGCCATGCTCGTCGCCGAGCACCCGAACCCCTCGAACTTCGGGGTCGTGGTGATCAGGAACGGCATCGTCCGCGAGATCGTCGAGAAACCCGAAGACGCCCCGACGTTCACGGTATCGACCGGGATCTACTCTTTCACCCCCGACGTCTTCTCCTACCTCCAGACGAACGAGATCCCCGACGCCCTCGCCGCCATGATCGCGTCGGGCCGACGGATACGGGCGATCCCGGCAGACGACTGGCAGGACGCCGTCTACCCCTGGGATCTCCTGAAACTGAACAGCCGGATGCTTCGGGGGATCACGCACGGGATCGCGGGAGCGGTCGACGCATCCGTCACCCGCCGGGGCACCGTGCGTATCGGCACCGGGACGACCGTGGGGCCGAATACCGTCATCTGCGGCCCCGTCACCATCGGAAACAACTGCACCATCGGCCCGAACACCGTAATCATGCCCGATACGAGCATCGGCGACGGGGTCGTGCTCGAACCGTTCACCTACGTCGCCGACTCGCTCATCATGAGCGACGTCACGATCGGGTCGCATTCGAGGATCGTCTCGGCGGTCTTCGGCCAGGGATGCATCCTTGCCGACCACACCACCACCTACCCGTCCGCGAGCCTCATCGAGGTCGGGGGCCTCGTTCAGAAGGAGGAATTCGGCGCAGTCCTCGGCGAGGGAGTCCGCGCGGCACCATTCACAACGTTTAAGAATTGTATCGCCGGTAACAGTGTCACCATCGGGGAGGGGAAGACGGTGATCGGCATCCTCGAGGACGGCACGCGGGTGATGTAGATGTGCGGAATTGTTGGCTATATCGGGAGACGGGATGCAACCCCGGTCCTGATCCAGGGCCTGAAGCGGCTTGAGTACCGGGGCTACGACTCCTTCGGCATCGCGACGGTCGGGAGCGCAATCGAGATGTACAAGAAGACCGGCCGCATCTCGGACGGCGAGGCCGGGGCGGCCGATCTCCGCGGATGCACCGGGATCGGGCATACCCGGTGGGCCACCCACGGCGAACCGAACGATCTCAATGCCCACCCGCACACCGACTGCTCGGGAAAGATCGCCGTGGTGCACAACGGGGTCATCGAGAACTACGGCGAACTGAAGCGGCAGCTCGCAGGGCGCGGCCACATCTTCCGGTCGGAGACCGACACCGAGGTGATCGCCCACCTCATCGAGGAGCACTACGACGGCGACCTCCTCGCGGCGGTCAACGCGACCCTCCCCCTGCTCAAAGGCTCGTACGCCGTTCTCGCGATCGCGGAGGATACACAGAGAATCGTCGCAGCCCGCGACGCGAGCCCGCTCGTTCTCGGCGTCGGGGATGGCGAGGTCTTTGCCGCCTCGGACATGACGCCGCTCCTCGAGTACACCGAACGCGTCATCTTCCTCGAAGACGGCGACGTCGCCGATCTCGCGCCCGGCCGCTACACCGTCTACCATGACGGCCGGACAGTGGAGCGCCCGATCGAGCTGATCAACTGGTGCGTCGAGGATACCCGGAAGGGCGGGTTCGCCCATTACATGTTAAAGGAGATCTACGAGCAGCCCCAGTCCTTCTACGAGACCATCAGGGCGGGGATCGACGAACGCGTGCAGCGGATGGTCACGGAGGCCGACGAGATCACCCTGGTCGCGTGCGGGACGTCCTACCACACCGCCCTGGCCTTCAAGTACCTGGCCGAGCCGCTCTGCAACATACCGGTACGGGTCGAGATGGGGTCGGAATTCAAGTACTTTACCCCGCCCCTCCGCGGCCTCGTGATCGCGGTCTCGCAGTCGGGAGAGACGGCGGACACGATCGCCGCCCTGAAGATGGCGAAGGCCCGCAACTGCCCGACGCTCGCCATCACCAACATGCAGGGGAGCACGGTCACCCGGATTGCGGACGAGACCCTCCTGATGCGGGCCGGGCCCGAGATCGGCGTCGCCGCGACCAAGTCCTACACGGCGCAGCTTGCGGCGCTGATGGAGCTCGTCAACCTGCGCTGCGAGGGGGCGTTCGACGATATCCTCTCGCACGCGCACCTGGCCATCGGCGACGTCCTCCTCCAGGACATCAAGGAGGCGGTCGCCCTCTGTTCGAAGGCCGAACACGTCTTCTTCGTGGGACGGGGGCCGTTCTACCCGGTCTCGATGGAGGGCGCCCTGAAGATGAAGGAGATCAGTTACGTCCACGCCGAGGGGTATGCGGCGGGAGAACTCAAGCACGGGCCGTTCGCCCTGCTCACACCCGAGACGCCGGTGGTCGCCGTCTGCACCCCCGGTTCGACCTACGGCGTGATGGCCTCGAACATCAAGGAGATGAAGGCACGGAAAGCCCCGGTCATCGCTCTCGGGGTTGCCGGCGATACGGAACTCGCCGATATCGTGGACATCTTCATCCCTATTCCGAACACACACCTTCTGGTGCAGGTGCTGACCGCATCGATCGTCCTGCAGCTGCTGGCCTACCACACCGCGTGTGCCCTGCAGCGGGACGTCGACAAGCCGCGAAACCTGGCAAAGAGCGTGACCGTTGAATGATTGAGTATGGACACAACGCCCTCGCCGAGGGGGCGACGATATTCGAGCCGGTGACCATCGGGTTTCCCTCCCGTGACCGGATGGGAGAGGAAGACTACCCGGGCGCCACCATCGGGAGGAACGCAGTCCTCCGGTCGGGCACGATCATTTACTGCGACGTCGTGATCGGCGACGGCTTCCAGACCGGCCACAACGTGCTGATCCGCGAAAAGACGACCATCGGCAATCGCGTGGCGATCGGGACCGCGGCGGTGATCGAGGGCGACTGCACGATCGGCGACGACGTCCGGCTCCAGAGCCTGGTCTACATCCCCACCGGCGCCCGGATCGGCGACCGGGTCTTCGTGGGCCCGAACGCCGTGCTGACGAACGACCGCTATCCGCCCGGCCCGCACGAGTCCCTCCGGGGACCGGTGATCGGGGACGATGCCGTCATCGGCGCGAACGCGACGATCCTCCCCGGCGTCACCGTAGGGAAGGGAGCGTTCGTCGCCGCGGGCGCGGTGGTGACGAAGGACGTCCCGCCCGCGATGCTCGCGGTGGGGGCTCCGGCACGGTTCCGGCCGCTCCCCCCTGAAGCGAGGCGGTGCCGGTGAAGGTTCCCATCGCCCGGCCGCTCGTCGGCGAGGAGGAGATCGCGGCCGTCGCCGAGGTGATGCGGTCGGGGATGCTCGCCCAGGGGTCGGTCGTCACGGAGTTCGAGTCGCGGTTCGCGGACTACTGCGGTGCCGCCCACGCCGTCGGCGTCAACTCGGGCACCGCGGCGCTCCATGCGGCTCTCCTCGCCGCCGGCATCGGGCCGGGGGACTCGGTGGTCGTCCCGGCATTCACGTTCTTTGCGACGGCATCGAGCGTCTCGATGTGCGGGGCGACGCCGCTCTTTGCGGATGTCGATCCTGCGACGTTCAACATCGACCCGGACTCGGTCGCGGCTCTCATCCGGCCCGACACCCGGGCGGTCGTCGGCGTCCACCTCTTCGGGCAGCCGTTCGACGTCGGTGCGGTTCGCGAGGTCTGCGACGACCATAACCTCGTCCTCGTCGAGGACGCGGCCCAGGCGCACGGCGCGGAGTACCACGGGAGACGGGCGGGGAGTCTCGCCGACCTTGCCTGCTTCTCGTTTTACCCGACGAAGAACATGACCACCGGCGAGGGGGGTATGGTCACGACCGACGATGATGCCCTTGCGGAACGCGTCCGGCTCCTCATCAACCACGGCCAGAGCCAGAAATACCTTCACTCGGCCGTCGGCTACAACTACCGGATGACGAACATCGCCGCCGCCATCGGCCTCGTGCAGCTCGGGCGGGTCGATGGGTTCAACGTGCGCCGGATCGAGAACGCCCGCTACCTCGACCGCCACCTCGCGGGCACGGGGCTCGCGACGCCACGCGTCGCGCCGGGCGTCCGGCACGTCTACCACCAGTACGTCGTGAAACTCCCGGCCGGCTACCCGCTCACGCGAGACACGTTCATGAGCGCTCTCGGCGGTAAGGGGATCGGGACCGCCGTCCATTACCCCATCCCCGTCAACCGGCAGCCGGTCTACGAGAACGAGCACGCTTCCTGCCCGGTATCGGACGACCTTGCGGCATCGGTTGTGAGCCTGCCCGTCCACCCGTCGGTGACGGAAGAAGAACTGGCGTACATCTGCGACGCGGTCCGGGAACTCCAGGCCGCATAGCCCACCATCTACGATGACAATGAAGATCCTCCTCGTCTCTACCCAGGACTACATTCACCACCCGATTCCCTCGAGGCACCACAACATCTTCGAGGAACTCGCGACACGGCACGAGGTTCACGTGCCACACTTCCACGTCAGCCGGGGCAAGGAACGCGAGACCCTTCTTCACGTCCACGAGGCGACGCGGTTTCCCGTCGAGAGCCCGTTCCTCCACTACACCCTGAACGCACCCCGCCACTACCGGGTCATCAGCAAGATCATCCGCGACCACGATATCGACGTCGTCGTCGGGGCTCACGTCCTCGCGGGAACGGCGATGATCAGGGCGGCGAAGAAGTACGGAGTCCCGGTTGTCTTCGACCTCAAAGACTGGTTCCCCGACTCCGCCGCCGCCTACTACAAGAATCCCGGCGTTCAGTGGCTGCTCCGGGAAGGCGTCCTCGCCATAACCCGCTACAATCTGGACCACAGCGACGTCGTCACGACGGTCTCGCCCGGACTCGTGGAGAAACTCCACCGATACGGCTACGATGCCGAGCTGATCACAAACGGTGTCGATACCGACCTCTTCCGCCCGACTGACGATGGGGCGATGCGTTCCGCCCTCGGGATCGCTCCCGACGCCTTCGTGCTCGGGTTTGCGGGGGCGGTCGAGCGGTGGTACGCCCTCGACGAGGTAATCCGGGCGTTCCCGCAAATCCTCGAGAAGCACCCGAATACGGAACTCCTGATCGTCGGCGGTTCGCTCTTCACCGGCTACCTGGACGAACTGCGGGCGCTTGCGGCCCGGCTCGGGGTCGCCGACCGGGTACACTTCACCGGCGCCGTCGACTACCGCGACCTCCCCGGCTACATCGCGCCGATGAACCTCTGCCTCATCCCGCTCTCTCCCCCCCAATGGATCGATATCGCGCTCCCGAACAAGTACTTCGAGTACTCGGCGTGCGGGAAACCGATCCTCTCCACCCCCATCCCCGACATGCTCCGGATGGGCGGCGACCATATCGCCGTCTACCGGGATAGAGATGAGTTCCTGGAGCGGGTCGACGAACTGGCTCTCTCCCCGGGGCAGTGCCCGGCCGGGATCGAGGAGCACAGCTGGAAGAAGAAGGCGGAGGCGTTCGAGAAGATCTTTGAGCGGGTGACCGGAACACGCTGAAATTCATTCTTTTTCCGGCATCACGGATACGCCAAGGTTATTAATGGTTCGAAGGGAAACAGATTCGTAACAAGGAGTGTCCGATGGCTCATATGGATCTCAAAAAATACCAACCATACATCATCATTGGTATCATCATTCTGTTCGCCCTGCTCACGCTCTGGACGCGGGGCATCCCTTCGGAAGGTCTGGTGACCGCCGAAGGCGTCAATCTCCTGGGCAACGACCCCTGGTACAAGGTTCGCCAGGTCGAGCAGGTCGTGGCCAACTACCCCGGCTACGCCTGGTTCGAGACGATGACGCTCTACCCGACCGGCGACGTCATCTACTGGGGGCCGCTCTTTGTTCAGATTGCCGCAGCGCTCTGCGTCCTCACCGGCGCAGCGACGCGCCCCGAGATCATGCTGGTCGCGTCCTGGGTTCCGCCGCTGATGGCTGTCGCGATGGTGCCGGTCACCTACCTGCTTGCAAAAAAGATCGCCGACTGGAAGACCGGCCTCATCGCAGCGGGCCTCATCGCGGTCATCGGCAGCAACTACGCCTACCGATCCCTCTTCGGTTTCGTCGACCACCATATCGCGGAGACGCTCTTCTCGACGATCTTCGTCCTCGCCTACGTTGCGGCGCTGCTTGCGACGCGTGACCGGCCGCTCTCCCCGAGAAACTTCGAGACCCTGAAGATACCGGTGGTAATGACGGCTCTCGCCGGTATCGCGTACCTCCTCGGGTTCTTCAACATGCCGACGATGATCCTCTTCGCGCTCATCGTGGCAGCCTTCACCCTGGTCCAGTTCATCCTCGACTTCTTCCAGGAGAGGTCGAGCGAATACCTGGTTCTCATAAACGCCGTCGTCTTCGGCGTCGTCATCGTTGGGATGGCGGCATCGGGATTCCCGCACCCCGGCCTCGACCTCTCCCGCTACACCATCGGGCACGTCATCGCCTACGCCGGCCTCATCGCGGGGACGCTCGCACTCTACGGGCTCTCGGTCTTCCTGAAGGGGCGGCCGAAGTACTACTTCCCGGCAGCGCTCGCAGGCGTCGCGGCACTCGCCGTCGCGGTGCTCTACATCGCCCTGCCCGACATCTACAGCCTCCTTATATCGAGCCTTGTCTCCTTCTTCGGCGAAGCGGCGGTCACCACGACCGTCCAGGAGGCGCGGGCCTGGTCGTTTGCCGCCGCCTGGGCGACATTCCACTGGGGCCTCGTCCTCGCGGCCGGCGGGGCTGCCGCCCTCATCTGGCAGAACCTTGAACGGGTGAACCCGGCCCACGTCTTCGTCCTGATCTGGTCGGGGGTCATCCTGGCATCGACCGCCGCACACGTCCGGTACGAGTACTACCTCGCCGCTAACATCGCCCTGCTCTCGGCGGTTTTCGCAGGAGCGGTCATAGATGCGGCCTGGAAAGATGTTTCACGCCTCCTCGGAAGAGGGAGCGGCAGCAAGGCATCCTCCGACCCGGCGACCACCGAAAAGCAGGAGGAGCCGGTAAGGAAGGGAAAGAAAGGCGGCAAGAACCCCGACACCCGGAAGGCAAAGGTTCCCCCGAAGAACCAGCCGGACTACCTCAAAGTCGGGGCCTTCGCCGGGGTCATCGCCGTCACGCTCCTCTTTGCCGGAACGTCCCTCATGGGGAATCTCGCTCTCGCCAACAGCGCGAAGTACGGCGGCATGGACTCACAGTGGATGGAAGCCCTGGAGTGGATGGGCGAGAACACCCCCGACCCCGGTGTCGATTACTATGCGATCTACGACAGGGAGACCTTCGTCTACCCCGAAGAGGCCTACGGCGTCATGTCCTGGTGGGACTACGGCCACTGGATCACCTTCCTCTCGAAGCGGATCCCGAACAACAACCCGTTCCAGCACGGGGTTTCCGGCCCGAACGGCTCCGCGCCCTACTTCGTTTCGACCTCCGAGGAGACTGCCAATCGGATCCTCGACAACGTCGGCACCCGCTACGTCATCACCGATATCCAGCTCGATACCTCGAAGTTCCACGCCCCGGTGACCTGGGCCGACCCCGACGTGGGGCAGGAGCCCTTCCAGCCCTACTTCCTCGTCCCCGTGAGCGCGGGATCGACGAACTACCAGCCGATGCCGTTCAACACCCAGGAGTACTACCTGACAATGGTTTCCCGGCTCCACAACTTCGACGGGTCCATGACCGACCCGACATCGCAGGTGATCTATGCCGAGTATCTGGAACCGGCCGCGGCGAACACCTCCCTCCCGGTCATCACGCGCACCGAGCAGATGAACGCCACCGCAGGCGCGGCCGCGGTGGAGGCCTATAACCAGAACGCGCCGGCGGGTTCGGGCGCAACGCTCCTGAACATGTACTACCAGTTCCGGGGAGACTCGATCCTCCAGCCGCTCGAGCGGGTGCCGGCGCTCCAGCACTACCGGCTCGTCCACGAGACGCCCCGGAACGTCTACGGCAACGTCGGTGAAGGCGGGCCCGATCTCAAGACGGTCAAGATATTCGAGTACGTTCCCGGAGCCACGATCAGGGGCGAGGGGATCATCGAAGTCCCCATCGTCACGAACACCGGCCGGGAGTTTACCTACCGGCAGGAGAGCGTGAACGGTACGTTCGTCGTCCCGTACGCGACGTCCGGGTGGTCGGGCGAGGTGAAGGCGACCGGGCAGTACCGGATTGCGGGCACCGGCCAGGCGTTCGACGTCACCGAAGAGGATATCCAGCAGGGACGCACCATCAACTGACAAGGATGCGGTCTTCAGTCATCTACGGTGACGTCTTTACCAGGCACGACATGGAGGCTCACCCCGAGTCGGGTGCCCGGTTACGGGCGGCCCTCTCGGGAATCCCGGAAAGCGTGCGGTGGCGTGCTCCCGTCCGCGCCACCGAGAGCGATCTCGAGCGGGTTCACGACCCCCGGTACGTCCGGTGGGTGCGGGAGATGGCGACGGGAACCTGTTTCCTGGACGTGAACACCTACGTCACCTGCCACTCCTTCGATGCCGCATCCTATGCCGCCGGGTCGACCTTCGCGGCGGTGGAGCGCACGCTCGAGGGCGAGCACCTCTTCGCACTGGTCCGCCCGCCGGGCCATCATGCCGAGCCCGATCGCGCAATGGGGTTCTGCATCTTCAACAACGCCGCCGTCGCGGCGGCGAAAGCACTTCAGTCGGTCGACCGGGTCGCGATCCTCGACTGGGACCTGCACCACGGCAACGGCACCCAGACGGCTTTCTACGGGAGCGACCGGGTGCTCTACTGCTCGGTGCACGAGGAGAACAGTTTCCCGAAGACCGGGTGGGTGGACGAGATCGGCACCGGGAGAGGCCGGGGCTACACCCTCAACGCCCCGATTGCGCCGGGCTCAACGATCTCCGATTACCAGTATGTCTTCGAGGAGGTCTTCGTCCCGGCGATCGCCCGGTTCCGCCCCGACGTCCTGATCATCTCGGCCGGGCAGGACGGCCTCGCCGACGACGAGCACGGCCGGATGAACCTCGAACCCGACGATTATGGGGTCCTCGCCGGGATACTGATCGACGGCACGGATCTCCCCCTTGCGCTGACGCTCGAAGGGGGCTACGGCCCGTCGATCGGGGAGGCGATTTACGCAATATTCAGGGCTCTATCAGGGAAGCGGTTTGAGCCCGGGGAGAAACCACTGAACCGTGGGACGAAAAGGGTTGTGGACCTCCTGAAGAAGGTCCGGTTCTGTTGAGTGCGACGCTCCGCAAGGAGCGGAGCTTGAGAAAACGCAAAGCGTTTTCGAGTTGCGACGCTCCGCAAGGAGCGGAGCTTGAGCACCGTCAGGTGCGAACGGAGTTCGATCGCGCCGCGGAGGTGGGGGGCAGGAACCTCCGGGACTAAAACCCGGGGAAATTCTCGCCCTGCGTGGATCGCCTCCGGTCGGGGTCCATGTGCGACACCTCAAACCCGGGGGCGACAACACGCACCACCGGCACCGCGGTCCTCGAAAGGTCGCAGACGCAGACCCGGTCGGTGTAGGGGCCCATCTCCTCGAGCCCCCGCTGGATATCGAGGTCGAACCGCCGGGTGCTCGCGTCGGGGACGGCGGCGATATCGACGGTATCCGCGTCGGCAAACCACATTCTGTTGATCCGCTTCAGCCGCTCGTATCCGGCCTTCCTGATGATCATCTCCCGCTGGGGATCGTTCGCGCCGCCCTGGAGGTAACTCCCCCGGCTCTGGGCGACCTCGGTCAGGGCACGGAGTGCCGCGATCTCCGGGGAGAGATGCGTCCCCGACCCCATGACGAGCATCGCCGGATCCTTCGTGACGGTGTCGTCCGCGGCCGCCGCGACCGTGGGGATACCGGTCTTCCCGTCGAGCAGCCAGAGGTGGATATCGATCCCGTTCTCCTCGAACCGGTCGAGAACCTCGCGGGCGGCGCACTCCTTCTCGATGATGAGACGGCGGCCGAGGTCGCGTTTCTGCTCGGCGATGCTGAGCGCGTCCCGCTCGATCACCTCGAGGA
The DNA here is from genome assembly GCF_001017125.1 of Methanoculleus sediminis. Taxonomy (GTDB): domain Archaea; phylum Halobacteriota; class Methanomicrobia; order Methanomicrobiales; family Methanoculleaceae; genus Methanoculleus; species Methanoculleus sediminis. Next base: position 549,111 of record NZ_JXOJ01000002.1, read on the forward strand.
GAGCGTGCAGGATCGCCTCCTCGATGACGTTCCCTGATGCCAGCCCGTTCGTATCGCTCCGAAAGAGAGGAACCGCCATGCCGAGCGAGTCGTAGGGGTGGAAGACGGCGTTGCTCGGGACGCAGATCTCCTCGTCGTTTAAGATATCCCATGCCGGCGTCCAGTGAACCTTCTCCCCCTGCTCGAGTTTGCGCGGGAGAAGGAGGTCTTCGGGATGCACCGCCCGCCCCGGGCCGAGCTCCTCGTAGGTTGCGTACTCCATCCGGTCGCCCCGGTACTCGGCGCAGTAACGCTCGAGCGCCTCCATCATCGCCGAGACCCGGGCGTGAACCGGCTCCTTACCCTTTCCTGCGTGGACGCGAGCCGCTCCCCGCGCCGCTCCCGGCCGGACCGCCGCAAAAACCGGGATCCCGATACGGTCGAGAGGGGTGACGTCGATGATCTCGGTGACACCGATCTCCGTCATCAGCGGCTCCACGACGGCACGGGTCTCCTCCGGAGACCGCGAACGATGGGTTCCATCAAAGTACAGCTTCTCTACCGGGCGAATCGTGATTGCCATTGAAGATACCTTGGAGGTGATACCTTAATAGTATGGCAGATATACTACCTCGTATGAGCACGGATGACGTAGCAGTGGGCGCAGTCGTCCGGTACCCACGCACCGGCACGACCGGGAAAGTCGTGCGGATCGAGGAGATCGACGGTCGGAGGTACGCCGAGATCGACAGCACCGGACTCTATTACCGGGTGGACGAACTCATCGGCGCCGACAAAACGACCGGGAAGGTAGAGAGAGAGGACCGCTCTCTTGAGGAGTACCTCAAGGAGCACAGGGAACTCCAGGAGCAGCTCGAAGAAGTCTGGAGTAAAGGAACCGATCAGAGCTGCGAGGGCGGCGGTTAACCCTCGACCGGTATGGTGGTGAGTTTCACCGCCTCAACGCCTTTTTGCGCCATCAGTCTCTCGGTAATATCCTTCAGTACGGCTCCGTCCCCCCGGATCAGGATCACTTCGAGGCACTTGTTGTGGGTCACGTGCGAGTGCAGGGATGCCTGAATGCTGCTGGCATACTGGTGCTGGATCTCGGTGAGCGTCTGGAGCAGCCCACGCTGGTCATGGTCGTAGACCATGGTGATGACGCCCTGGCGCTCGCCTTTTACATCGGATATCCACTGGTAGTGAGTGATATAACTTCGTATTGAATCCCGTATTCCTTCGGAACGGGAGGAGTACCCCCGGAGGGTCAGGATCTCGTCGAACTTATCGAGGAGGTTCTTGGGGAGAGAGATCCCGATACGTGAAAGTTCAGTATCGCCTGGCATTGCGATCAATTTTCATATCTCTCTTCATAGAGTATAAATATTCGCTAACAACCAGGTTATTATTCATACTTCGTATGCCGAACCGGGGGTGACAGCCGGGAGATCGTCCGCGCGTAGTATGAAAGCGCGGTACCGGGCGGCAGAATAATCCCTACTGATTATGTATAAGTAGTGTCACTATATATTGGATAAGGAGGTTCGAAAACTTTTGCGAGATGCATTCATTCCCGGTGTCAATATTGGGCTCGTAGGTCATGTCGATCACGGCAAGACCACTCTGGTCAGCGCGCTGACCGGTACCTGGACGGACAGGCACAGCGAGGAGATCAAGCGCGGCATCTCCATCCGGCTCGGCTACGCGGACACGACTTTTTACCGGTGCGAGAACTGTGAGGGGGCTGATGCCTATACCTCCCAGCCGGAATGCCTGAGCTGTGGAGAAAAGGCGGTTCCATTCCGGACGGTCTCGTTCGTTGACGCTCCCGGCCACGAGACGCTGATGGCGACGATGCTCTCGGGTTCCGCGCTGATGGACGGCGCGATGCTCGTCATCGCTGCAAACGAGGTCTGCCCGCAGCCCCAGACCAAGGAGCACCTGATGGCGCTCGAGCTGATCGGCATCAAGAGGATCGTCATCGTCCAGAACAAGATCGACGTGGTTACGCAGGCCGAGGCACTGGAGCACTACAAGCAGATCAAGCGGTTCGTCAAGGGCACCATTGCCGAGAACGCACCCATCATCCCGGTCTCCGCGCAGAAGGGAGTCAATATCGGTGCCCTGATCCAGACCCTCGATGAGGTCATCCCGGAGCCCGAACGCGATCCGGAGGTCGACCCGCTGCTGCTCATCGCACGGTCGTTCGACGTCAACAAACCCGGCTGCAGCTGGCGGGACGTGAAGGGCGGCGTCATCGGCGGTTCGCTCATCCGGGGAGTGCTGCGCGAGGGAGACGACATCGAGATCCGCCCCGGCAGGCAGGTCCAGATCGAGAACCGGACGAAGTGGGAGTCGATCGAGACGAAGATCACCTCCATCAACGCAGGCAGGATCGGCGTGACCGAGGCAGCGCCCGGGGGCCTCCTCGGCGTCGCGACAAAACTCGATCCGGCACTGACGAAGAGCGACGCACTCGCCGGGCAGGTTGCCGGGCTCGCGGGGAAACTCCCGCCGGTCTGGGAACGGCTGAAGTTCGACGTGACGCTCATGGACCGGGTGGTCGGCGCGGACAGCGAGCAGATCATCGAGCCCTTAAAGCACAAGGAGCCGCTGATGCTCTCGGTCGGCACCGCCGTCACCGTCGGCGTGATCGTGAACACGAAGAAGAACCAGGTGGAGGTTCAGCTGAAACGGGCGGTCTGCGCGGAGGTCGGCGCACGGATCGCCATCAGCAGGCAGGTCGGCGGACGATGGCGGCTGATCGGCATGGGTGTTCTGGTCGAGTGAGGGTGCTCCTCGACACGAACGCCCTGCTGATGCCGGCCCAGTTCGGGATCGACCTGTATGATGAGCTTATGGGCCTCTTCGGGGATTTCGAACCGGTAACGCTCGAAGAGGTGGTCGGTGAGCTCTCGGGGCTCGCCCGGGGCCGCGGCCGCGATGCGGCTGCCGCCCGCGTGGGCCTTGCAATGGCCCGGCGATCGACGGTCGTCCCGAGCGGGAGTGCCGCGGAGCATGTGGACGACCGGGTGATCGAGTACGCCCGGCGGGAAGGATGCATCGTGGTGACGAATGATCGGGAGCTCCGGAACGCTCTCCTCCGCGAGGGGATCGACGTTGTTTCGATGCGGAGAGGGAGAACACTGGAGCTGATGAGGGGATAAGTGAAACCATGTATTATAAGATGACGCTGGAGGACAAGGTGCGCGTTCCGCCGCACCGCCTCGGGGAAGACCTGGAGAAGGTTATCCTCAACGTACTGCAGGAACAGCTGGAAGGCAGCATCGCGAAGGAGATCGGCATCTTCATTGCGGTGACGAATATTCTCAACGTCGGCGAGGGGGAGTTGATCCCCGGAGACGGTGCCGTCTACTACGACGTCAGGTTCGAGGCGGCGGTGCTCCGCCTGGCGCTCCAGGAAGTGATCGAGGGCCAGGTGGTGGAGACGACGAGTTTCGGCGCCTTCGTCAGCCTCGGGCCTATCGATGCCATGCTCCACGTGAGCCAGATATCGGACGAATACATCAACTACGACGAGAAGAACGGCAGGCTGATCTGCCAGGACTCGAAGCGGTCGATTGCCGTCGGCGACGGTGTCCGGGCCCGGATCGTTGCGCTTTCGCTGAACGAGCGCGAGCCGAGGGAGAGCAAGATCGGCCTCACCATGCGCCAGTCGGGCCTCGGAACCACGACCTGGCTGGAAGAGGAACTCGAAGAGGAGAAGAAGGGGGCGGCATAAGATGGTCGTCCGCAAGAAGGTGCTCAAGGTCTGCCGCGAATGCCACCGGGTCGTCGAAGGCGAGGCTTGCGTGATCTGCGGCACGTCGAATCTGAGCGATGACTGGGCGGGCTACGTCGTGATCATCGACCCGGAGCATTCGGAGATCGCAAAGAAGATGAACATTACCATGGCCGGCAGGTACGCGCTGAAGGTCCGCTGATGCTCCGGCTTCCCGAAGCGCACCGGGGTCTTTTCAAAAAACCGTTCGGCACCCTTTATGCGAGTGTCGACGAACTCCTCCCCCGGCTCGAAGGCCGGGCGGTCTACGCCGTCGGCGACGTGGTGACCCATAACCTCCTCGCCGCAGGGATCGTCCCCGACATCGCCATCATCGACGGCTACACGATGCGCATACCCTGCACCCGTTCGCCCCTGCTCCAGGCGAGACGATTGACGGTGAAGAACCCTCCCGGCACGATCACCGGCGAACTTGAGGATGCGATCGCGGAGGTCGTCGGACATCCTCCCGGGGTGATCTTCGTCGACGGCGAGGAGGATCTCGCGGTCATCCCGCTGGTCCTCGCCGCGCCGGACGGGGCCGCCGTCCTCTACGGCCAGCCGGGAGAGGGGGTCGTCCTCCGGCTCGTGGACGCGGCGGCGAAACAGGAAGCCGCATCGATGCTGAGTGTCTTCGTGCGCGGGTGAGGGATGCGGCAAAAGGAGTTCCCGCACCCCATCCCAGAGTATAAATAAACCGCCCAACAATATTTTAGGGATATCGATGGACTTCGAAATTACCCGTGATGTGAGGAACGAGCTGTTGAAGAGGAGAGAACTCGAGTTTACTCTCACTTTCGACGGACCGACGCCCTCGCGGAAGAGCATTCAGGAGAAGCTCGCCGCACTGCAGAACAAGAATGAGAACCTCCTCGTGCTGGACCTGGAGAGAACCCGGTTCGGGAAGATGGAACTCTTCGGCCGTGCCCGGATCTACGACGACGAGGAGACCAGGAAGTCGACCGAGCGGGAGTACCTGCTCAAGCGCGGCGAGCCAAAGGCGGAGAGCGAGGCGTAAAGCATGGCGGTCAAGAGATACGAGTGCTATGAAGTCAAGGGCGACGCGGCGGTTCTGCAGAAGCGGCACTGCCCCCGGTGTGGCCCCGGCGTGCTGATGGCCGCGCACAAGGACCGGGTAGCCTGCGGCAAGTGCGGCTACACCGAGTTCCAGAAGTAGATCCTCACCCGGATACAAGATACGGACGCGGCATCGGCCGCGGCCGGCCTTTTTCTCGTAACGGAGCGATACCTGTTTTATGCCTGATACGATACCCGACGACGGGCTGGTGCTGGGGCTCGAAGGAACCGCGTGGAACCTCAGTGCCGCTCTCTTCGGGGACGAACTCATCGCCCTCCATTCGTCGCCGTACGTCCCGCCGAAGGGCGGGATCCACCCGCGGGAGGCCGCGCAGCACCACGCCTCGGCGATGAAGGAGGTCGTCTCCCGGGTGCTCACGGAGCCGGAGCGAATCCGGGCGATTGCCTTCTCGCAGGGGCCCGGGCTCGGGCCGTCGCTCCGGACGGTGGCGACCGCCGCACGCGCCCTCTCGATCGCCCTCGGCGTGCCGCTCGTCGGCGTCAATCACTGCGTGGCGCACGTCGAGATCGGGAGGTGGGCGACCGGGTTTTCCGACCCGATCGTTTTGTATGCGAGCGGCGCGAACACGCAGGTGCTTGGTTACTTAAACGGCCGCTACCGGATATTCGGGGAGACGCTGGATATCGGACTCGGGAACGGGCTCGACAAGTTCGCCCGGAGCCACGATCTCCCGCACCCGGGCGGGCCCGCCATCGAGAGGCTTGCGCGGCAGGGGAACTACATCGAGCTCCCCTACACGGTGAAAGGGATGGATCTCGCCTTTTCGGGGCTCGTCAGCGCCGCCCAGGAGAGCGGCGCGCCGCTCGAGGACGTCTGCTTCGGCCTGCAGGAGACTGCGTTCGCGATGTGCGTCGAGGTGACGGAGCGCGCGCTCGCCCACGCGGGCAAGGACGAGGTGCTGCTGGTCGGCGGGGTCGGGGCGAACGGGCGGCTGCAGGAGATGCTCCGCGTGATGTGCGAGGAGCGGGGGGCGGCGTTCGCCGTTCCCGAACGGACGTTCCTCGGCGACAACGGCGCGATGATCGCCTATACGGGCAAGATCATGCTGGAGCACGGTGTGACGCTCCCCCTCGAAGAGTCACAGATCCGCCCCGGCTACCGGGCGAACGAGGTCGAGGTGGCCTGGCGGACTGAGCCCGGCGAGGTCTTTTCTATCGGGCCGCACGAGGGCGGCGTCGCCCGGGGTGCGGAGGCGGTCGTGGAGATCGGTGAGGAGGACGTCGTCAAGCGCCGGCCGAGCAAGCGCTACCGCAACCCGGCCCTCGACCGGCGCCTGATTGCGGAGCGGACCCGGGCGGAGGCGCGGCTGATCGCGACGGCGCGGCGGGCGGGCGTTCCCACTCCGGTGATCCGCGACGTCACCGCGGACACGATCGTGATGGAGCGCATAAAGGGCGAGGTGCTGAAGTACGTCGCCGCGCCCGAGACTATCCGGCTCGCGGGCGAGGCGGTCGGGAGGCTGCACGGGACGGGGATCGTCCACGGCGACCTGACGACGAGCAACATGATCGTCCGCGACGGCCAGTGCGCCCTGATCGACTTCGGGCTTGCGTCGACGTCGTCCGAGGTCGAGAGCCGCGGGGTCGATCTCCACGTATTCTTCCAGACGCTCGAGAGCACGACGGAGAACTTCGAGGAGCTGAAAGCGGCCTTCGTGGAGGGTTACACGGCCGTCTTCCCGGGGGCGGACGAGGCTCTTGCCCGGGAGCACGAGGTCGAACTGCGGGGGCGGTACCTGTGAAGGTCGCGGTGGTGACGAGCAACGCCAATAAGGCGCGGGAGGTGGCGGCCTACTTTGCGGGGGTGCTCACGGTCGAGCACGTGCCGCTCGCGTGCCCGGAGTTCCGTCACGCCGACGTGGGGGAGATCGCCCGGGGGAAGGCGGAGTTTGCCTATAAAACGCTCTCCCGGCCGCTGATCGTCGACGATACCGGGCTTTTCGTCGACGCGCTCGGCGGGTTCCCGGGGCCGTACGCCGCCTACGTCCACGACACCATCGGCAACGCCGGGGTCCTGAAACTCATGGAGGGCGTGGAGGACCGGAGCGCCCGCTTCGAGACGGCGATCGCCTTCGCACGCGAGGACGGCATCCGGGTCTTCCGGGGAATCCTGCCCGGGACGATCGTCCCCCCCCGGGGGGAGGAAGGGTTCGGCTACGACCCGATCTTCGAGCACGCGGGGCGGACGCTCGCCGAGATCCCGCTATCCGAGAAGAGCAGGATCTCTCACCGGGCACGGGCGCTCGAGGCGTTCCGCGCCTGGGTCGAGCGGGAGGCCGGAGACGACAGAACTGTTAATATGAGCAAGAACGAATAGTACCCAACTGACAAGTGGTGTTTTTAACATGGCGAGATTTCCCGAAGCTGAAGCACGTCTGCTCAACGTAAAGATCTGTATGAAATGCAACGCCCGGAACGCAATCCGCGCGACCCACTGCCGCAAGTGCGGCTCGGACGAACTCCGCGCCAAGTCCAAGGAACGGAAGGCGTAACGCTGCTCGTCCGGCCCCCGGCATACTCTTTTTTGGTGCTGTTTACGGGTGAGCGGGAGCGCCCGGTTATTCAGGCGCTGTAATAGGTGACTTTTCTGCCCTCTTCGCTGTACTCGCCCCGGTAGGTCTCGATGTTGCGCTTGTAGCCGATCCGCTCCTCGAATCCGAGTTCGCGGAGCCGTTCGCGAACCCGCATCACGTCGGCCTCGTCCGCCCAGTCCCGGGTGTAGACGTAGATGACCGACCGCTCGTCGCGCGAGTCCGGGTTCGGTTTGGCGGTGCTGACCTTCGCAGATATCCCGAGAGATCCCTTCACCGTTTCGTCCCGGATCTTCCGCCACGCCTCGTCCACCTCATCCGCGGCGACGAATATGAGCCATTTCCCCACCTGGTCGTCGTCGAGGCCTCTCCCCGAGGGCTCGGGGGCGTCCTGGACGATCCAGTACATCCGGGTCGTCTTCGAGGGGAGGACTCCTTCGCCTTCCCGGAGGGGGGCATAGATCGCGTCGATCCCGCCGAACCGGCTGAGGAGGGCTTCTGCGAGCTCCGGGTAGTCTTCCTCGAACCGCCCGAAGGTCTCGCGGACGTCGGCCTCGAAATCAGCTCCCCGTTCGACGAGTTCGAACAGGTACGGGCCGCGGGCGTGGAGTTCACGGTTGAGGTAGACCTCAAAGATCCCGTACGCGACCCCGGCCAGGGACTCCGGATCGATCTCTTCCATACCTAATGGTAACCGCCGGGAGAGTAAAAAGAATTTTGAAGTGTTACCGGCGGAGTCTTTCTGCGACAAGCTCCGCTGCCCGCTCTCCGGACAGAAGCATCCCCCCGAAGATCGGGCCCATGCGGCACTCCCCGGCAACGGCGTTCGCCGCCATACCGGTGACAAAGAGGCCGGGGAAGACCTCTTTTGTGTGGTCGAGGATCCGGGACTCGGCACGCTCGGCCCACATGAAACTCTCGCCCTTCACTTTGAGTGCGCCGCCTTTCTTCTCGACCATCCGGGCGATCATGGCGTCGTGGCCGGTGGCATCCACGGTGCAGGTGCAGGCCATGGTGAGCGGGTCGACGTGCAGCCCGGCCATATCGACCGGCGTCCAGTTGACGACGAGGCCGCCGATCCTGCCGTCGCCCCGGATCATGACGTCCTCGACGGTGGTGAGGTTGAAGAACTCGACGCCGGCGTCGCAGGCGGCTGCGGTGAGCTTCGCGACCGCTTCGACGGATTTCGCGACGTAGTAGCCCTCCTCGAACTCTTTGTAGGCGATATCGAACCGGTCGAGGAGCCGCCGTGCTTCTTCCTGGACGACGATCCGGGGAAACATCATCCCCCCGCCCCACATGCCGCCGCCGATGCTGAGCTTCTTCTCGATGAGTGCGCATGAGACACCCCGCTCGCCGAGGAGCGCGGCGCAGGCGAGCCCCGAGGGCCCACCGCCGATGACGGCGGCGTCCATCTCGAGGTGGTCGATGAGCGCCCGGTGCTGCTCCTCGAGAATGGCCCTGCTGATGGTCACTTCGTTCAGCGTCATCTGAACCTTATTTATATCACCGGAGAGTGATAAGGGCACTGGCGCGTGCGGGAAACGCACCGGATCGCGGTTCAAACGGAAGCAACCGGAGAGAGTGGCATAGACCTTAATAGCGATCCGGCACAATATATTCCCGTCATGAAGTGGACGCGCGACTTCGGTCTCACTATGAGGATGTTTCTCACGTCGTTCCTGCTCCTCATAGTCTACCTGATCTTCCTGGGCGTCCTTTCCGCCCTGGGATTCCCCTTTGAGTTCCTCCTGCTGGTGGCAGCCGGGATGGCGTTCCTCCAGTTCTTCTTCTCCGATAAGCTGGTGCTCTGGAGCACCGGCACCCGGATCGTCGAAGAGGACGAATACCCGGAGTTGCACCGCATGGTCGAGAGCCTCGCCACGAGAGCGGGCCTCCCGAAACCGAAGGTCGGGATCATGGCTTCCCCGGTTCCGAATGCGTTCGCGACCGGGCGCAGCCCGAAGAATGCCGTCGTGGCGGTCACCGACTCGATCATGCGGACGCTCAACCGCGAGGAACTCGAGGCGGTGCTCGCCCACGAGATGTCGCACGTGAAGAACCGGGATATGCTGACCCTGACGATGGCGAGTTTCCTATCGATGCTCGCCTTCCTGATCATGCGCAACTGGTTCTTCATGGGCCTCTTCGGCGGCGGCGGCAACCGCGACAGCAACATGGGCGCGCTGATCCTGGTCTACGTCGTCTCGATCCTTGTGTGGATCGTGAGCACCCTGCTCACCCGTGCGCTCTCCCGCTACCGGGAGTTCGCCGCGGACCGGGGCAGCGCCGCCCTGACGGACAACCCGCGGGCGCTGATAACGGCGCTCCAGAAGATCAGCGGGCGGATGGACTACGTCCCCGCCGAGAAGAAACAGGAAGTGGAGGGCGCAAACGCGTTCTTCATCATCCCGGCCCTCTCCGGGAAATCCCTGATGGATCTCTTCTCCACGCACCCGTCGCTGGAGAAGCGGGTGGCAGCCCTCGAGGAGCTGGAAGCGCAGCGGCGCGGGTATTAAACCCGCCCCGGCTCCTCTCCCACCCAATATTTAATATTCAGCACGGTCAATCTATGTAGGCATACCGTGCATTGCATCGATGGTCTAGTGGTATGACTTTGGCCTTCCAAGCCAATAGCCCGGGTTCAATTCCCGGTCGATGCATGGGGCTCGTGGTCTAGCTGGTTATGACGTCGCCTTCACACGGCGGAGGTCTCGAGTTCGAATCTCGACGAGCCCATCAGAATCGGAACCCTCTGGCGGGGCGCCAGAGGGGTCTGATCCAAAAAGAGTGCCCAATTCTTCGAGTTTCTTAATACGCCTTTCCAGTTCATCTACTCGGCCAGTTAGCTCAAGTTGTCCAACTTGAGGAATGGCGCCTCCCTCTTCAACCAAGACGAATGCGCGATGACCATTAGACTCGATTGCAAATATCCGCATATGCTTGCCAATCAGGTCTGCATTCTCTTGTGGGAAGCGAATGAAGGGATATGTTATACCGGGTTTAGGAGTCTTCCCCTGTACTTTGCATTGTCCAATCTCACGCATGTGGTTACCCCATTTAGGCAACGGGGCTTTTGACGACATAAACCTTGTGAAATGGGTTCTATCGGATAAAAATCCAAAATTTATGCACGTTTTAAATTATTAGTGATTATAGCCCCCAATAGCACCCAATGTAAAATTGCATCCACATTAAGTGAATTTTCACATCGGTGTTTGCGTAAATCCTTACAAAATTAACGATTCCCGACACCATACCGATCATCCAACTTTCATCAAGCTATCGGGGGAGCGATTTCACAACCATGGGCGCGCAAAATAATCATACTATATAAAATAATTCCAATAAACAATTTAAATGACCCAAACCCTACACCTAAATCTCATTAAGCGCGAAAAAAGCGGGAACCCCATGGAGAAGATATATATACAACTACATACAAAAATATATACAATGATTATTAAGCCAGGAGAACGGAAGCGTGCGGCTGAAATCGCCCGAATCGATCCAAAGCCATCTCCGGCTCATGGTCAGCCGAACAGAATGTGAAAAGCAAGTTTTCACACAGGGTGCAGAATAATCAAATACCGATACTGCTGCCCGACCAGAACTTGAAATAACTCGATTGGTGTGGATGATTATGAATTCACCCACAAAGAATCGAGAAACTCTCCGCACGCCGTAAAAATAACAGGTGAATAGTATATGAGTATTAGTAATATCAAAATCTCTAAAAAAATATCTTCGGATATTGAAAAAGCAGCGCCGACTGAACCCGTTCAAGTCAATACACTTGGATTGACTGTTGAGAGTGAAAGTTGGGAAAGTGATTGGGATAGTGAGTGGGAATATGCATGCGGTCATCGCAATCAAACCTTCGCAGATATGCGAGAACAGGAGTGGCTCAACTTCAATATCTTTGCCGCTGAGTTACAATTCAGATGTGAAGATAATGGATTTGATTTCGATTACTATCTTATTCCGCTTGAGAAAGAGGGTGAGAAGCCCGTAAACAGAATAGATTGGAAAGATCGAACCTCAGGCAGTATTGACGAAAGAAGTGTTAAACAACGCTTAAGGTCTAACCGTGGTAATTACGGGATCGTAGCTTGCGGTACACTCGAACCTTCAGACGAATCAATTTCTAATAAAGAATTTGAAAGGAGAGTGACCTTCGGTTTCATTGTTTTGGATCGAGATGAAACTGGTGAGTATAAGCTACCACAGGAAAAAGTCGCTGAATTGGTTCGTCGCTTCAAGACCTTCACCGTAAAAAGCGATTCTGGCGACCTATATCTCTATGTTGGTGTGACCGTACCTGTTTTGCGACATGTGTTCAAGAGGTGTGGATCGGAAAATCCCTCGCTAACTTATGAAGGGGCATGTGTTGGGAGACTCTGCTTCAGCAATCAGTATGTTGTTGGGGCCGGCTCATATATCCCTGCAACGGACCAAATGAGGATCTATGAGTGCCAAGATAAGACATCTGGTTTTTACCACAGCGAGAGTTATGCCCGTATTCGAGTTGTAACCAAAGCGGATATCGATTCGATGCCGTTGACTCTCAAAACGGATGGTACACCCTCTAGTGACGAGTATGCAAAGGGCAAAGTGTCCGCCGTGGATCTTACACTGGCCAATGAGAGCGATCCAGACACCATTGTCAACGCATCTGGATTGACTGTTGAAGAGGTAAGAGCACAGGTTCCAGAGCTCGACAACCTACTTTCTGGGCCGTGGGCATCCGCAACCTCAAAGCTTCGTTACAAGACCCCCATTAGATTTGTAATGGACGAGAAGACTGCATACTTGCTCAAGAACAATGGCTTCAGTATCGAGCAGGCATGGGTTATCCTCCGTAAATATCGCAGATCCATGAGGATGTTTCGTGTCCATTACCTCAACCGGCTGCTCAGTCAGGTATACGGGAGTAGTGCATAATTCAGTCAAAATCGCGGAGGATTTTCAGATTCATCCGCGAAAAACAAGTAAAAAGTGGTGATAAAAAAATGGTAATGATTCGTTATAGCGAAGGCTATGCAAAAGCGGCCTTCTACATTAATCAGTGCGCAGACTGTCGAATAAACGAATACGTCCCTGTGTTAGCGGGTAAAAAGGGGCGTTCGTCAATTGCGAATAGGAACCCGTTCACATCAGCTGATGGCCAAACACGCACGTCTTCTCACCATACCGATCAGTGTGAGCATAGACATTCACGGGTAGCCGATCTTAGAGGATATTTTTCAGAGGATAGGTGATTAAAATGGAAGATTCAATAAAAGATTCTAAGGATAAGGTTTCACTCCCGATAGGAGTTGACAATCTCCCCTCGACAGATGAGCAGAGCCCCTCAAAGGACAAACAAAGAAAGGAGTTAGAGAAGTTTTTCCAAAGACTCTCAGAACTGGAGACCACGTGCAAAAATAGGAATCTAGAGTTTGATTATTATTTTATTGCTCTTGAAAGGAGAGGAAAAAAACCTGTACCTTTATGTAATTGGAAATATAGGCCAGCAAGCTCACTCACTCGGACGGAGGTTCAAGATCGCATACTATACGATTACGGAAATTTCGCAATAGTAGCTACCAATGATCCAGAAAAATTGCATGATAACCGAGTGACGATCTGTTTTATTGATCTGGATCTGAACCAAGACGGTAGCTTCAAGCTGCCAAGGGAAAAGGTCTTTGAGATCCTCCATCGTTTTGACAGTTTCACAGTCAGAACGCGCTCTGGTGGCTTTCATATTTATTTCGCCATCACCGCACCTGAAGCGTGGGAAGTGTGTAAGCAGTATGGAGAGAACGCAGTTCTAAAACATGATGGTGTGAATTACGGAGAATTCCGTCTTACCAATCAATACGTTGTCGGCGTTGGCTCGTATATTCCAGTGAACGACCAATCACAGAGTCATGGATATCGAGAAGAGGCAACGGGGTACTATGAGGTAGAGATTGACAAGCCGATTCGCTTCATATCCGCAGACGATTTGGGAACATTGCTTCACAAAAAGACGTGTACCACACCACCCATCAGCACAGGTGGTGGGGTGTGGGCAGTGAATCATGACCAGATCAACGAAATTAAACCTGACAACATTATCAACGCGTATGGAAAGACCCTTGAGGAAGTTAGAGCACAAGACATAAAACTCGACAACCTACTCTCTGGTGCAGGAGCATCTTTAACGTCCAAGACTCCCGAAAAGGAACCAGATAAAAGTGAAATGGATTATGCAGCCGTGTCTATTTTAAAAGGCCACGGATTTACTCCAGAGCAGACGTGGGTAATTCTCCGTAAATATAGACCATACGCCAAGATGCTTGAACGTGATGACTACCTCGAAAGAACAATTGGCAAGGTGTACAAAAATGGGAGTTCGTTCACATCATCCCCCACTATCACATCGACTGCGGGAGACCCCTCTGACACGGAAACTGAAGAGATTGTTCTGTCACAGTTCCCCGACAAGCTCTCCACGACTCGCCCATGCATCCATTTGTTAGGTCTCCCGCGAACAGGAAAATCGTATTTCGCTCAAAAAATCTTGGGGACGGAATACAGTTCAGGAGTATATGTGGCACCCAGTCATGAGATACTCAAACAGCAGTATGCACGGTTTATACAACAATTCCCCAAGAAAACGTGCGTGAGGCTAGTGGGAAAAGGCCAGGAAAGCGTATGCACGTATGTAAATGACCAAGGCAAGAAGTGCGATTGTGCGCACTGCCTGAAAATGCCGAAATTCAATACAAATGAGACGAAAAAGGATGGTTCTAGCATCTCTCGCGACGACATAATCACATGGTGGGAGATGGAAAAGGTCGCAAAAAAAGTTGTTCTGCGATACAAGCACATTGACCCCACCACATTTACTCAAGAAGAATTTCACAAGTTGCTTGAAAGAGATGGGAAGAAGTATTGCCCATACTACTTGCTGCATTTTTGTGAAAGAGAGGTGGATTATGTCTTCACCACGCAGTATTATACAACAGTTCCCGACGAAAATGAAAGTATCACATCAATTAAAAAACGAGAAGTCTGTGTCATTGATGAAGATCCTTCGTTTAGGTTCTATTTGCCACGTGATTTTGCTTTGGTCGAGTATAGTTGTTATCCAGCGAGTACGAAGATCAAAAATAACCTATTTGAGTACGCAGAACCTCTCAACCACCTAAAATCGTACGTAATGCACGTTTATGAGAAAGATAAGAATGGAAAGATGATCCAAAAAGCAAAACAACGCCTGAAAGAACATGAGAAAATAATTCTTGATCTCATCAATTATGTTGAAACTGTCCAGAAGTGCATTAGCGAGTTCAAGGACAAATATGCGGAGATGGAGTTTAATGAGTTGGTCGATGCACTTGAAGAAATTCAGATTTTACCCAATGATGAGAGGGAATCTTCACTTTACCAAGACGAAGCGACAAAACAGATGATACTGAAGGAGATCGAGCAGTATGAAAGAAAGCAGGGATTTGGAGGAGAGCAGGAATCTGAATCAGGTTTCTTACTCCGTCCACTATTTGAAATACTTTTGTACCCGTTGATGCCAAGTCCATACTGCACCATAGGTAGAAATCCTCAAACCCTATATCTCGTTGGAGACAAGGAAAAAATCATTCGAGAACCCCGGTGTGCAGACAAATACATTTTGATTGGTTTTAGCGAAGCGGGGCAGTTTGCAAAGCAATTATTTCCAAACCCAACGGATAGAATTTGCTATCGCATTGATAGTTTTCCATACAAGCAGAACTTCACGCTTGTGGTAGTATGCGGCAAAGACGCAAAAGAACAGCAGAGGCTGACCATGTCATTCATACGAAAGTTGATAGAGAAAAACCGCTCAAGCGCTTGGAAAGTGCCTTCGATGATATTAACGTCTAGTCAGAAACAGCAAGAGGCTCTCGCGAAGAGGTTGCCAGATGGCACCACTTATGCCTGCCGTAAAGATGAAATAAACACATATCTCCAGAAATGGTGCGAAGGAAATGCGGAAATCTTCTACCAGAACTCGACTATTAGTCGAGGCATTGATATTCCATGGATGGATGTACTAATCGTACATAGCTGTAATTTTGCACAACCCTACCCCAAGGCAGTGATAGATAACTGTGACCGTGCCCTTAAACACATCCTGACAGATATCAAACAGGAGAAAGAAAGGCTCGACTCGCTCGACCCAAAGGAGCCAGGATATAGCGATCACGTCAGGGAGATCCAGAATCACATCGATGAACTTAAAGATCTGCATTTCGATATGGCAGAGCCTATGGAAGATAAAAAGTACCATGCGAAAGTTATTCAGCATTCAAGTCTTGTTGATGAAACCACCAATTCGGTTCTCCGTCCAACTCCAGTTAATGGGAAGCGGACTGAACAGGCGAAGTTCATCATTATACAAGGGAAAGAGGAGATGTATCTGAAGTCCGAACTAACACACGATATGCGGGAGATCTGTATCACATCTGAAAAAGAGGCTAGTGCTGTCATTGATCTTATTTACGACTCGGTGACGAAGGTTAACAGTGAGGCGATCATGCTAAAAGGGACAGGGCATGCGCTTACAGAGATCACCGATTACACAGACGCGGATATTGAAAGAGCAAGTGAGATCGATGGGATTCAATTCGGGAAATCCTATCATGAGGTCGCTCCCCTGATCGAGGAATTAAAGGCAGAACTTAAGGAATTGAATGAAGAAGTTGATTCACCAGACGGTCAAGACCAAAAATCCGATATCGTTGGAATTGTTGAAAAGCTGGTCAAGCATCCTGCGTTCGGAAAATGGACAAAGGAAAAACAACGCACAGGAAGCATCAGCGTGAGTGCACTTATTCGGTGGGTGCGTTCACGTAGAAGGGAACCTTACTCATTAGCCTCGTGTCGAGAGGCGGTGAATTTTTTGGTGCAACAGAAATGGGTCTCTGTGAAGCGCTCCAGCCTCGTGCGGGAACACTCGACACTGGAGCGCGATAACGCACGACGCAACGACACTCTCTACATGACTAAAGCGAACATCAATGCGATCCACGAGGGTTCATTGGGGAAGATTACAATCAACCCGAAACCCTCTAATTAAACTTCAATTTTTAGGGGCGCGCGGACAATAACGATATTGCACAGGCTGTCCGCCAAATCCTGAGTTATATTCGAGCAAAATTTAGTTTCCGTTGATTATTGTCAATATTTTCATTTTAAAATTATATATAATACATATTTATACTTAAAATTTTTGGAACAATTCCGCCAGAACACGGAGGTATTTACAATTTCCGTGAGAATTGGGGCGATTTTTGAAATATATCGCTGCAATATTATAATAATTAGATTTTAACCGCGGATTTACTTTCATTTATTCCATGTGGTGTGAGAGTATCCGTTCTCCGCCACGAGATATGTATGCGGAGCATATGTGGAGTAATTGTCGGGCTTGTTTGTCTTGGGGGAATTGGGTGCTGTGTACTCAAATCTCTAATTTAGAAGCCGTTTTCACGCGAAAAGGGGTTTCGATTAATGTCTATTAACAGAAAAACGAGGGGAATTAACGTTAATTTAGCCGTATACCCTGATTTTACACAAATTTCACAAAAATTGTGCACTTTCAGGGTAAATCACTGGCCAATCGCATTTTATGGATTAAAGGAATGGACTGTATATCTAGACCATTAAGATCAAACACCAAATAAAAATTTTTTAAACTTATCTTCAGAGCATGCTGTGCCCTTATTCTCCTTCAACATCGCGAGATGCGCTTCATGTTCAATTTTTACTAAATTGAACACGGATTCAAGAGAGTGGAAAGTATACCCATAATTTTCACGAATTTCTTTCACTAGGTCAATTACAGAGTGATAGTATGAGTGTGCATTCTCCAAGAGTGGCGAGACATATGAGATCTGCTCACCTTTATGAGTGATGAGATTTCTAGCCCGATATATCCTTTGCAATTGCCATCTCACCCTTTGATTATGGAGGACGATAGTTTCATGGATCTTACTTGCCGAAGACATTTTCTCCATTAGAGAGTAAATGCGGTTTATGAGCAGGGGATTGCGCCCGATTTTAGCATAAAGCTCATCTCGCAAAGGTTCATTCTTTTCCTTTAGAGCCACTAGTAAAGCACATTTCTCAAATTTCGAATAGTTAGAGGGCATCTTTGAAAATATCTCATTCAGATCGTTTTCGGACACGTTTAGATATAATGAGCGAAGAAGATCGTTAACCAACTTTTGAATATATTTACGTCCGAGAAGGGGTTCAAACGCGTCGGCAAACTGTAATATCCGTTGTCTCTGATCCGTTGGAGGAGGAAGCAAGGTCTCCATAGCGGTCCAGATGTTCATTAACTGATTTTCAGCGGTCTTTGACTGAACCGAACATGCATGTAGGTTTAAGGAGTTATAAATGAGATAACTCGAAGTACCGTCTGTATTTATGAAAAGAGAGGCCATTTCATCCATAGTATTCTGGAGCTCTTTTAATCCAGTATCCCTAATTTTCATCATTGGTGATACAGTAGGGGGTGCTACAGGTATCGCACGCCCCCCTTCAGAATATGCTAAACCACGGGACTCCCATAACAATTGTTCTTTATGCGTCTTGTACGTTACTAGGTTGCTGATTAAAAAGAAAAACCGTTCTGCAATTAACCTTGCCTGAAATGGATCAAGAGCCTTGATATTCTTAAACTTGATAAATATCTGATTTTTTCTTCTAGTTCGGATGAATTTAGACTCATATTGAGTCATTTGAGGAGAGATAGGGACTTCATCAAGAATTTCACATTCAGTGCCCAATTTCGTTTGATCTAAATTCTTGAATTGCTCGTCTACCCTGAATAAGACCTCCCATTCTTTTCGCTTCCCAGAAAACAGGCTTAAAAACCCATTAAGCTGGCTCACAGATTCAATCGGCTCATTAGAGAAAAAGAAGCGTCTTGTTTCATGAAAGAGATACTGTTGAGTATACCCTAGAGACTGTAATTCAGAGATAAAAACGCGTGCTAGGAACTCAATCTCTTTCTTCCCATTCCCCTCTGCTGTATGCGTTAAAAGATTCTTCTTAACCTCATCCAAATAATATACGTTAAAAATTTGATTTAGCGTCTCTATCTCAGACAGCACCTTTTTGATTGGAATATTAACTTCTGAATCTTCATCTTTGCTTGATATAGACTTGCTGGACGTTTGAGGTGAAGCCCCTTTTACAACCTTGTAACTGTTTAATCTCTCAATTACCTTTGGATATCGTAAACCTAAAATCTCCTTCGCCACAAAATCGTTTTTCAGATCCCATGTTAACTCCTCCAATATCGGATTCGCTGCTTTTGGTTGAAGAAAACCAGTCTCAATCTCAGACAAGACATCAAGCAACTCAGCACATAGAGCATGAGTATTAAACACTGGAGCCTTATAGGAATCAATAGTATAATCGAACAGCATTTCTTCCAAAAGCTGAGCGAAAAAGAGCAAATTATCCAAGTCTGGGTTAGAACTCCAGTTTTCAATTTGAGGTTTCCGCATGTGAGAGCACGAATTTTATATAGCTCTGTTAGAGTATATAAAGCATCGTTTTCGGGTGTGAAGCCCTAAAGCGCTGTATTAATTTAATCAACTGCCTTAAACGAGCGAGACTGACCTCACATAACAGACTTACACAAGTTCTCATAACTTACTCTTCAACTTGTTGTGATAGATCAAATTAACGATCTAAGATACCGCAACAAGGAAGAAACTATGTAGAGGCTAGTTTAAAACCAGTTCGAAAGATCGCTCTGATCAGGGTCACTCACTACGATGGGCCTCTCATAATAGAAATAATCTCTTTCAAGAGGTTGATCCTCGGTAAGATGATCAAAGTCAAACCTTTGTTGTAGTCTATCGATATCCATCTTTTCACAGGGGAAAAAAGTGACTTGATACGTTCGATAATAGTAACTTTGATAGTAACTCCCGATCATTGCACCGTGAGACTCATGTTTCCGGCGGTCCAGTAACGTCTCCAAGGTAGGTTTGAATAGGTAGCCGATCTTTCTCTTTTGATACTTTCTTTTCGGATCGCTATGGAGACACGAATAAACCGCTCCAAGAAGGATATCCACAAGTTGGATAAACTGTGATTCATCCATGTTGCTTTTCCTATGGTCAGAATTGATGAACTCTATCTCATAATCAAGAATTGTGATGTGCTCAGTTCGAATGTTTATTTTGTAAATCGAATGCCATGGGCAATACTTATGATTCTTTTGGCTCCCGTCATCATGATAGATCTTATGGATTGCAATAGTCCCATAATTCTTGAAAAAGTATTTTAGTCCACCCAACAGCGCCGTTCTGTAGAAACGGTTATAGATCGTCAATACTCGATCAGAATCCGTGCCAAATTGATCGAGGTTCAATTTTGTGAGATTGATACCCAGAATGTTGAAAAAAACCTTTTTACTCCTTGCACATGCACTTGACGATATGTATTCAATCCATCGGCATGCAATCTTAAATCTAGTATCTAACTTGTGGATCTCTTTGTAATGGACTTCAGTGTTATTTTTATCATGAAACCCACACATGTGTGAGCATTCATGCTCTGTATCCGACCAATCTTCATACTTCAAGCATCGATAATTCTTTAGAATCTGTAGGCAGGACTCCTTTTCACTAAGTGGGATGAACAGCACACCAATGTAAACCCACTTACTGTGATCTCGTGGATCGATGACTTCAAAGATTTCGTCGGAATAAACTTCGAGATCAAGTCGTTCGTATCTCTTATCAGCACTATCCTGCGGATCAAATACCTCTAATAGCAAAGGATCACTTGTTAATGATTAATAGATGGGGTATTTAATGTTTTTATTTCTGATGTCTACACGGCAATTACATCTAATAGAAACAAACGATTTAACAAACGGGAAACGCGTAATCGTAGAGGAGGAAATTCAACATGTTTATCTATTAAGTTACACACCATATGTGCTTACATTAATCGGAGCTGTGCGTTCTTTATGGAAGGACGAAGATATTATTCTGTCAGAAAAGGCATAAATCAAGGCGAACTGGATTTTGACTTGAATTTGTTAAAAAGAGCCTTTAATTCAATATATTCTGATTTCAACAATAAATATTACTTCCAAAAGGCATTCGGGTACAAGTGTGTTGATGATGGCACCGTGCCTGGAACAACAGGCAGTGACATAGAAATCTTCTTTCTAAGAAAGTTGCTGAAACCAAATCTTTGGCCAATTGGAAAGATGATAGACAATTACTCTGAGGATGATTTGTTCGATGTCATTGAATTGTTGTATGACCTAATTGCAAAGCCTCTCGTGGGGTATGAGCACAAGTGGAACAACTGCGGATGGCATTATCAGACCTTTGATGACGAAACTGGACAATCAGAATTCAGGAAAGAAATTAATGAGATCCTACGAAGTTACCGTGAAGGATATGAACTGTCTGCAAGTGGTGAAATCCTTTTAATTGGTGACAAAGGACTAGAGGACTTACATCAGGAAGAGGTGCCTGAGTTCGATCCAGACAACATTGACGAAAGGTTAAAGCAAGCAGTATTAAAATTCCGCCGATACAAATCATCAGATGAAGAAAAGAGGGAAGCCGTTCGCACTCTTGCTGACATCTTGGAATATTTAAGGGACAAGCTGGGTAAACATGGGACATATCTATTGAGCAAAGATGAAGATGCTCTCTTCAATATCGCCAATAATTTTGGGATTCGTCATCATAATCTCCGCCAACAGACCAACTACGATGCCACCACATGGCTGCCGTGGATGTTTTACATTTACCTTGCATCCATCCACCTGTCAATCCGATTGATTCAGCGAGCCAACAGTGAAGCGGACGAAGACTAAACCCGCTCTACTTTCTCTGCCCCTGGGCGTGAAATTAACACTCTTTAAGTTCGAATTTTGTTGACCACATTCCACTTTTTATAATGCCAAGTAATATACTTGGCACCTTGCGGTTACAACTTTTTGCGGAGACAAAAATTCGATTTTCGTCGGTAAAGCGGTCTGTCAGGGGTACAACTTGGCTATTCCAATCCGCTTCGGAATTTGTGAAATGCTGAAGTTGAGCGACCCTCTTAAAATGCGCTAATATCCTTGAAGTCATCCTTATTCGACCACATGTATTAGAAAGTATTATATATTATATACAACATAATAATATATTGTATGTTAAATAAAAATATTAAGGCTGCCTTTGGCAGTCATATGGCTTTAGAGGCTCCTGATGAGGAGTGTGAAAGATGTACGAAGATGGGGATAATTCATCAGTATGAGGATGAAGCGAACGTTGATCGGGTGAGCCAAGCATATAGACAAGTAATTAATGAGATTGAGCGTGGAAAAGAGCGCTCTGGCCAGCGCTTCTGCAATTATCTGTCTACTCCTCCCATTGAATTCTTAAAGACTCAGTGTGAAAACGTTATCGATGAGAAGGGGCGGAAATACTCTGTATCTGGCTTGATAGACGATCTTCTGTTCTACATGATTACTGATCCAAACCGATGGTACACATTTATGGACGAGTACTATATGGACATAGACGAGTTCGATGACGATATAGATGAATTTGATGAGCTGGATGAAGATGAAGATGATTTAGACCTCTTTGATGAGGAGGACTGAGTAGTGTTAAAGGTCAGTTGCACAAAACGAAGTCATAATCCGTTTAAGCGGAAAGTGACACCAAGTGATGCGTTGCAGTGCAGTCCAAAGCTCTTACAAAAGCCAAGATCTACCGTAAGTCATTCTCGCTGCCATTAATATTGAAATGAAATCGAAATGAAAAAGATAATCCCGAACTAAACAGAACCAAATTGACCCTCTCTTCTGAGCACACCTCTCCGGGCTGTCAGCATGTGACAACTCGTATATCTGCATAAATTTTTCCGTGGCCAACGCACCATCAAGACCACATAAGCAGGCCGTACTCAACTTAATCATGAAATCAAGGCGACAATCTGATTGCTAATCCGCGTGAGTGCGGCGTTTTCTGCATTTATTGTATTAGTAATCTGGTTCAGTTCGCCTAGTAAAGAGGAAACACGCATCGCTTGTGCCGTCATCTGGGATTGATATGACTGTGACGATGTTGAGACAGGCTGTCCCATATAGTAGGTGTTCCAATAATTAACCATATCACTGTAGTATGCAGATTCACGGTTGTAATCAGCCGCCTTAACGTTATATTGGTCATATAAGGTATTGCAGTATGAAACCTTATTACTATAATCTCGAATTAGGTTTAGATACTCCTTGAAGTCCTTTGGGGTATCAAAGAAAACCGCCCTGTAGTAGTTACTATTAGCGTCACCATAGACGAGGTAACCTCCAGTAGTTTCTAATGCCACCCACTGACTGGGATCAACTTCAGCTAGTACCCACGCATGGTTCCAATCAGACCAGCCTGAATTGGCACGCTCGATGTTTCCAACAGCAATTTTTGCATTTATGCCCGCTGTCTCCACCATATTCCAGACATCAATTGCCATATCAGCGCAAACAAAGAGGTCTACCATACTGTAGGTATGTGTATTGTGATAGTCTTCGACAATTTGTTCTAACCGTTGTACCTTGCTATCGCTTGTGTAAGCTCTCACTCCTCCCACGTTAGTCGAACTAGCGATGGTATCAGAGGCTGTGTTTTTAGACAAAGCCGTAGAAACGACTACCGATTCACCAGATCCAACTGTGACTTCACCTTTCCAAGTAATGTAGTCTGGATGCCGAAGCTCGATTGAATGAACGCCTACAGAAACATCACTAATACTACAAGGCGTCGAGCCGTGATATTCGGAATCGAGATAGACTTCCGCGCCATTCGGCTCTGACGAAACTGTAATCAACGAAGGACTAACACTGGTGCACCCACACGAGGCAATTAACGTTAGCAAAACCACTATGCAGATTACAGATCTCATGAGCAAACTAATTAGAGTGCCTTTATATTATCCTTTGGAATTGGGTGCTGTGTTGCATAAACCTTGAAATCCATATAACTTTCAGTGAGAGCCCAATCAAGATAAGTGAACTTATACTGGAAGATCTGATAACCAGTAGGCATTAGGTTTTGGGTATTTTGAAGCGTCGCACTGCTATTTACATACACCACAGACATTCTTTATTACGAATCGCCCTGACTCACTTATCATGGTACGTTCTAAGTCTGATTCAAAGGGATCTCTATTTAGAATATTTGGAGTTGGAATTATCCTCTGTTCGTTCGGCATAGTTTTGCTTGCTGATGATTGGTTTTATGACGATTGGCTTGGTTTCGCACTAATCCTTATAGGTGCTGCGATAATCGTAGTTTCATTATTGCTCTTCTTTGCCAAACACTGATTACTGTCATTTTTCAAATATGGAGGGATCTCCATTCTCACACTGATAATCGATTCCAAGACAGGTGGAACAAGGCGTGTGTCTGCCCAGTACTTCATGTACGCCTGATAGACGAATTCGGGCAGTGGGTGCTTATAATGGCCCCAATCAACACCACTGACACCATGTGTGAGGATATATGCTCGGTTACTCTGATCCCACTGTATGATATCACCATATTGTTCAGCGAATTTCCGCGTATCTGAACTGACAAAGTGTTTTCCTGTCCTAGACAAGGTGACTTTGTTCCGCTTTATCCACTGCTGATAACTCATGTAATGGAACAGTCGCTCCCCATCATCCCTGTGAAGTATCAATTGTTCAAGGATAGGGCGTAGATCAGGATGAATTGGCACATAGTGCTCCATTCTGATTTTATCCTGATCAGGTGCAACCTGTAAAACAGGTACCTCACTGTGAAGAGCCATCCGTGCTTGGCCGACAGTCAGTTTATCGATGGTTGCCTCAACACGCTGCCCTGTATATGCACCAAATAGGACAATCCCCACATGGTTCATGAATTTAGTATAGTCCAATTCTCCCTTTTGATACGCATTTGTAATATGCACGACAACGTTTTCAATGTCTTCTCGTGTCACAATGCGGGAGGTAATGGTTTTCCGTTCCTTGAGATACTTCGGCGGTTCGAGGAAGAGGGTGAATTGCTGATAGCGGGAATCGAGTTTAAGACGTGAAAGGTGCTTCAGGTACGATCGAACGAAGTTTAAGACTTTATTCCAAGAATCTTTGCTTTTGTATTTCTCAAGGATGTTTTGATAGAGGCTGTTCAAGACCTTCTGGCTGATAACCCCCTTGCTGAAGTCCCAGAACATCTGAGATGCGCGTTGTATCCAATCCTGTGATTTCGGGGACAGTTTATAAAGGCGGGTACTTGTGTATTGGGTCAGTTCCACCTCCAAGTATCGCAATTCAAGTGTTGCTAAGCTTGGTTGCGATTGTTCACCATGTGGGTATCCTCTGTAACTCCAGTCATCACCAAGTAAGCATGTAGCGTCCGGTCGATGCACTTGGGGCTCGTGGTCTAGCTGGTCAGGAGCCTTCACACGGCGGAGGTCTCGAGTTCGAATCTCGACGAGCCCACTCGTTTTTCGGGGATACGGCCACAATCGCAGACTGAATCCCCTTTTCCGCACCTTTTATCAACTCATCAACGAATCGGGACGCATTCGTAACGTTGTTCGCCAGAAAATTACGGGACTGATCTGATAGAGTAAAGGTGCATTTTCTCCGTTTACGCTCATATTTCTTTTCTTTCGACGGGCGAGGCATTTTCTCTTCTCCGTTCTACTGTCCATACAGTTATGTATCTGTTCATACAGGTTTTGATTACCTTATGCTCTGTTTAAGGGGTCTTAAAGAGGCGGTAACCAAAAAAAGGTGCAGGGTCCGCGCGGGACGTTGAAAGAAATGAGGGAAAGCAAACAGGAAGTACGTGCTCTCAGTAAATCATCTGCAACACCGCAGTCATACGGTGGCGATGATGATCCGGCTGCCTTCACCAATTAAAGCAATGAAAGCATTTTTCAGGCAGAAACAACTACAACATCGAATATAAAAATCTATTATACTCTATCCTGAATACACAAATATGAATGAGATCTTTTTAACAGAGAGTATCAAGTACATTGTACTTATTCTCATTGTATTGGGCGCTTCAATCTATTACATTACGCGCAAACAGTTTTGGCAAAGCTTTGTTGGGCTTATTGTGATGTCTTATTTTCAGGGTCTCCTGATCTCATTATGGCTATTTTCAGATGCGTTCCTTATATTTTTCACAGTGAGCGTTCTGATCGCGATATACTATTATCTTTTCTTCCACCATTTGTTAGGAATAATCGCTTCTTTGAAATCTAAGCGTTCTCCAGAAACAAAAGAATACGAGGACTCTAATGTCTTGTCACGGTTGGACGGCATATGGGGTCTCACAATTAAAGACTATGCAATTAAAGTATATGATGGACAGAACTCATTTGGTGCCTTTACAAACGTGTACGGCAGTCCAAAGGAGATCCTTATTGGAGAAAAATTGAAGGAAAAACTAAACACTGAAGAGACAGTTTTTGTGATTTCCCATGAAGCCGCTCACCATGCAAGGAAAAACTGGTATCGGGTTTTCTATTACCTCTTTCCGCTTATTTATATGATTCCATGCAGTATCATTGCATTTTTGTTAGTTTATTTGGGCATTGCAAACATTTTCTCATTCTGCGCAACTGCAGGACTTCTTTTTATCCTTGGTGTGATTACTGTGCATTATACCTTTTGGAACATGGAGTATATGGCAGATCTTGGAGCAGTAAGGAAAACAAGTGATAAGATAAATGCGATATCAGCACTTGGAAAAATAGCTGAAACAGTTGAAGAAAAGAGAATCAATAAATTAGTTAGTTTGCTGACTTCGGATCATCCCTCAACAGAAGATAGAATTTTGAAAATAAGTGCAGAGAAGATGTAATCTTAAGATTATATTTTTATGAATGGCAAATTCCTAATTTAGAAGTTGCCTCTGAATGTGATCCCGGAGTAACGACTTCTTTTCTCCTCATGAAACCCCTAGTGCACCGTGTCATCTTATTATAGAAATTTCTTGCATGTACCGGGACGGCAACCATGGTCTCACGCGAAGAGCGCGAAGCCGCGAAGTGAAGTTACCAGCAGGTATCGCTCAGTCTTCGCGCTCTTCGCGGCTTCGCGTGAGTTATTAGTGTAGATGACGATACGGTCTCACGCGAAGCCGCGAAGGTGATGTCGGATTTTAGGTTTAGATGACAACAAGTACTAGGATCGGATCGCAGTCAGCCTCCCCTGCGGCGACCACTACCTCTTCCACGCACTCCGCCGGGTGCCATAGAGCGCGGAGGTCTCTTCGACGATCTGCCGGCGGGGGATAACGTCGCGGAGCATGGCGGCAACGGTGCGCTTGAGATCATGAACGATACACAAGAGATCCCAATCCCCGACCCGAACCACCGTCCCACCCTCCCCGAACCCCACACACCCGATTGACTCCCCCGGCGAATCAAGAACTTTCCATGAACATTTCAAAACCCCTTTCACGCTGCCGCGAGAATCCTGTACACGTACCATGAACGACGGAACGACATCCTATTCAGACCGGGAGATCATCAACAGCTGGGCGGTTGCCGAGATCGGTCCCGGCATCTCCCGCGTCCTCTCCGCGAAGGGACTGATGCGGCCGAACGCGGACAGGTGCATCGGCTTCTTCTACGTCGATCACGAGGACGGAATCACCTTCCGCATCCACTCCCTCTGCCGGACCGGGGCGGGAAAGCCGCCGGAGATCGTCGTGAACTTCGAGAACCACGGCGAGGGGCTGATACTCCATTCCGACGAGGTAGGGGCGTATACGCTCCTCTCGAACGACGAAGCGAACCGCCTCTCGCTGCTCGAAGAACAGCGATGGCGCATCTATTATGAACCGGAACCGCTCCAGGCAGTAAGGAAGAGGGCCGACCTCGACAGGTTCAGGGCTCCGGGGTATTTCGACGACGTATCGGTG
This sequence comes from Methanoculleus sediminis, assembly GCF_001017125.1. Classification (GTDB taxonomy): domain Archaea; phylum Halobacteriota; class Methanomicrobia; order Methanomicrobiales; family Methanoculleaceae; genus Methanoculleus; species Methanoculleus sediminis. The sequence continues at coordinate 576,455 of NZ_JXOJ01000002.1, forward strand.
ATCCTTGTCTCGAAAGACCGGGAACTGATCCCCGAAGGCGTGTGGGTCCGCCTGGAAGGCCAGTCGGACGACGGCGCCTCATTCCGGGGAACGCTCCTGAACGAACCCTACTCGGACTTCGGCGTGCATGAAGGGGATATGGTCACGGTGAGCTTCGCCGAGGATGAAGAAGGGCGGTTCCTTGTCGCAGAGGTAGAATCGCGCTGAACGGGACTCGCCCCACCCCCGGATGGCCGGGGGCCGGACATCATCCGGGAGAGTGGATCTCTTGCCGGGGTCTCTGCTGCAGGAGGCGAAGGAGAGCAAACGAGAAGACTTCGCTCTCTTTACCCCGGTTACCGGATCGCGATCCTGTAGCCGATGTATCCTCCCACAAGCGCCCCTACAAATCCGCTGAACAGGAATCCGGTAATTTCACCGGAACCCAGGATGCCCATGAGTGAGGCGATGCCGAAGAGTGCTCCTATGAGTGCAACGGTTATTCGCCTGAGCATTGGTAAGAACGCCTTGTACTCAAGAGCAGAAACGGCAATCGGAACGGTAAGGAAGGTTCTTCAGGTGTTTGATGGTGCGAAGCGAAACGCTGCTACCGTGCCTACTTCCTCAATTTCAAGCGATAGTCCTTCTTTGAAGCGATCTCATCGAGAATCCGGTGAAGAGCCTTCGACCTCGCCCTGACGTCAAGCCCCGCGGATTCTTCTCCTGCCCGGGAGAGCGCTTCCTCAAGTTCCTCGAGTTCCAGAACGGTTGCAGCAATACAGTAGTAGGTTTTTGAACGGCCTTCGTTGAAGTTGTCCAGCATCTCCCTGAGGAACAACCCCCGCTGTTCCTGTATCTTCCGGAATGCGGGCACTCCATGCCGGGATATAAACGAGATATCCTCCTCGAGTGTCTGGTAGCACTTAAAAGAATCGTGCTCTTTACCGGCTTCCCGGTGTCTCTTCCATCTTTCGCACGTATCGCTCTCTGCGCACTCCCAGCAGAACTCGATCCCCTTTCTCTTCACGGCGCACGTGATAAACGGGCAACCGACAGCCATCCGGGTCGGACTCTTGCACCCGAAACATCGGCTCTCCGCGTCGGTGTTGTACATGGGGCAGAGCCGACAGGAGAGTCCGCAGATGCCGATATCGGGATACTCGATATGCATGATCGTTGTTACGTGCGACACCTCTCCGGATATCTCTTATGATAGCGTCGCGAGAGTTCTGTAAACTTCAACCGGGCCCGGCCTGAAATTCCGGCAGCAGACCTCCGGCGCTGAACCGTTCTCAAAAAGGGGATCGGGAACTTCCAGGCGATCCCGTGCGAAACCCGGAGTTCCGCCTTTCGTCCGGCACCCCCGCGTGCAGCCCCGGATCCTTCACAACGCTTTGATCACGTTCTCGACCACGGACTCGAGATCCTCGCCCGAACACGCGACGGTGAGATCGGCATACCTCTCATACAGCGGGACGCGCTCGTCGTACATCCCGCGAAGACTCTGGCCGGGAAGGAGGACAATCCCCCGGGTCGTGATGTTCTTGAGCCTTGCCTCCATCTCCGCATACGGGATCTCCAGATACACGACCAGCCCCGCCGACTTCAGGTGCGCCATCGCGTCCTCGCTGCAGACCACGCTGCCGCCCGTCGCGATCACCGCACGGCTGGAGTGAAGGGAGAGGATCGTCTCCTCCTCGATCCGCTTGAACGCGTCCGGCCCGTCCGTATCAAGGATCTCCTGCAGCATCCTCCCGGCCCGTTCCTGTATCAGGATATCCGTATCGATGAACTGCATGCCGAGGGTTTTTGCAAGGACGACGCCCACGGTGCTCTTCCCCGCACCGGGCATTCCGATGAGGACGATGTTTCTGTGGTGATGCATGCTGGTTTCCCGGGACCCGATGGGGAGAGGGGCCCTTTGCTGATACCCAGGTGGGATCTCGGCGGGGATGAAGGTTTTGCCCGGGTCGTGCCCGTATCACAGAATGGAAGGCGGGGCAGTCCGATAGATCAGGGTTTCAGGGTCTTCTGGCACCTCTCACACTTACGAAGACGACGATAACCCCGATAGTGAGAGCGATCAGCCCTGATGCCGCCCAGAACGGAGATGGACCGACAATCTCCTCACAGTTTGCGAGACAGAGTATGGGACGCATCCGAAGGATTCCCGTACCCTGCAGGAACCATAACAGGCCAAGAAACGCTATAAATGCGCCGATAAGTGTTCCGGCGAGTTGTTTTGCTTTCATGCTCGATCGAACGCCCTCTTCGACGCGGGTTAAGATAATCCCTCCGTCCTGAAGGACCGGGATTCCGTTCGGCACCGGCCGGGCATGCGACGAGGGATCAGCGGGGCGAAGTCCTGGTCTCCTCCCCATGACGCCCCGTCACTTCGTCGCTCGCTTCCGCAAGCGTTGCCGCGGGGGTCATCCTCATCTCGACCCCCGCCGCCTCGAGCGCGTAGCCTGCCGCCCTTCCCGAGAGCGAATGATGCAGGAGAACCACATCGATCTGTTGCGCGAGCAGCATCTCCGCCACCTGCCCACCCTTCCGCTTCTCCAGGTCCGTGAAGGGGTTGGCAACGATATCCTGCCGCTCGATGCGGTTCTTCTCGGTATCGACGTCGAGGATTGCGAAGTACGGTGCTTCGCCGAAGTGATCGCTGATCAGGCCCTCCCGGTCCTGTAGCGGCACCGCATACCGCAGATGCGTCTTCTCCTCGGGCTCATAGTGAATGACAACCCTCTCGACGTTCTGAACCCGAATCCGTATCTTCTCCTCGATTCGTTCGCTCGCACGGTGTGCCTCCTTGAGATCCGATGTCGCCATCTCGACCATCGCCTCCACAAAGATGTAGCGGCCGGAGTTGCGGCCCGTGATGCTCTTGATGTTGCTCACCACCGGATCCGATTGGATGATGGTTCGGATCTCGTCGAGCGTATCGTAACCGACCGAGGCGTCCAGGAGGGTCTTCATGCTGTCTTTCAGGATTCCCCAGCCCGACCGGACGATGAAGACAGCGACGACGACGGCTGCGACCCGGTCCAGCGGTATGCCGAAGAACTGGCCGAGGAGCGCGAAGAAGACGACCGAGGAGGAGAGGACGTCCACCCGGTGCTGCCTCCCGTCGGCGATCAGGCTCGGAGAGTTGTACTTCTGTCCTACGTTCACCTCGTATGTGCCGAGGATGTAGGGCACCGGGATGAAGGCGGCGACGGCAAGGAGGATCCACCCGCTGTAGGGCCGGGCGGCGGCATCGCCGGTCAACGCCTCCGCCGCAATCTCGAAGGCGGTGAAGAAGATGAGGAGGGCAATGGCTACCGCGACGACGTTTTCGACCTTGTAGAGCCCGTATGGGAAATCCCGGCGCCTGCGCGAGGAGAGGAGCACCCCGACGATCAACGCAAGCGAGGCGACGACGTCCACGAACGAGTGGATGCCGTCCGCACGGAGGGCAAGGCTCCCCGAATAGACCGAGAGTGCCAGTTTCGTGACGACCAGCCCGGCGTTGACGGCAAGGGAGAGAAGGGCGACACGCAGGATGACGGACTCCGGCGTCCGGTAAGATCCTGCCGTCTTCCGAACCGCTTCCTGCATGCCGGATCGCCCCTTAATGCATTCTATGGCACGATGTTTCCATTAACCTAACCATTATGCCCTATTTGATAGGAAAGAGGGGACGGCGGCATCGCAGCAGCTCCTCATGGCGGAGGATACGGCGGTACGGCTCCGCAGGCGTGAAAGACCGCCGATGTCCGACGGGGCGCCTCACCCATCGGGGATATCGGCCCCCCTCGGGATAGTCCTGCAGGCTATCGGTGACGTCCGGCCATGTTCTCGAAACATCGAGCATCCGCATGACGGCCATCTGCGGCGATGCAGAGTTGACAGGGGCGGATCTGTTGGCGAATCCTCTTATTCTCCCCCCTGGTTTTTCCCTGTAGCCGCACACGTCCGTCGGCGCCGGGGAAGAAAACTTATGTATGGGAAATATGCTTCTACTGTTATATGGAAGATCGGCCCATAAAGGTCCTCGTCATCATGGGCAGCGCCCGGAAGGCAAACACCTACCGCGCAGCCGAACGGGTCCGCGAGATCCTCAAAGAGACCGCACCGGTGGAGTGGGAGTACGCCATGCTCGGGGACGTCGGCCTGGAGCAGTGCCGCGGGTGCTACACCTGTTTTGACCGGGGAGAGGAGTTCTGCCCCATCAAGGACGATTCGGCCCTCCTTGAGCGGAAGATGCACGACGCGGACGGGGTGATCTTCGCCACCCCGGTGTACGGGTTCCAGGTCTCGGGGCTGATGAAGGTCTTCATCGACCGCCACTCCTACATCTTCCACCGCCCCCGCTTCTTCCGGCAGAAAGCGCTCCTCCTCACCACCGTCGGGGTGATGGGAGACAAGGACGTGCTGGATTACCTCAACGCGGTGGCCCGCATCTGGGGCTTCGAGGTCGTCGCCCGGGCGGGGATCTTCTCCCACGCGAAGATGGGCCCGCTCCCCGCCTACCGGCTGCGGGAGAACGAAGAGAAACTGCAGGCGGCGGCAAAGGCCTTTCTCGCCGCGCTCCGGAGGGAAACGCCGAGGAGGCCGGGGTTCTTCGACGTGATGGCGTTCCACATCGGGCGGGCGCCCTGCGACGAGCTCGGCGACCGGAGCCCCGCGGACCACGCCTACTGGGACGGGAAGGGGTGGTTCGAGAAGGGGAGGCGCTACTACGTGGACGTTCCGGTCAATCCGGTCTACCATGCGTTGGGCACGGTGGCGGAGTGGTACCTGCGGCGGCGGTTGCGGAGGGATCTGAGGGAGGTGAGGTGAGCAAGGCGGAGGGTTTGGTTGCCACGAGCAAAACCACCCTCCATCTAAAAATTACAGTCATTGATTAAAGTCGTCCAATCACAGACCAAGACCACCCCCCCAGTGAGATCCAATAAACCGATATATAATTTCTCCAAACATGCCACCATATATATATATGGTTACGTGCAATTGCCATCTGTGAAGTACTATGGCGCGCGAACCCAAAACCTTCAAAGGCACTATGAGAAAGTGGGAAACCGGTGACGGGAGAAAGAAAGGACAATCTGAAAAGATGTTCGAAAATCTCATGGGCTCCGGAACTACAAAAAGGAGAAAGTAGACGGTTTGTAGGACGAGATTTATGGCCCCTTCAATTTTTGATGATAGGACTGATGCAGAAAGGACACGGCAAGCACTTACTTCAGCCAAACAAAGGAGAATCAAAGAGGCAGTAGGGAGCAAATGTGAATTATGTGGGAAGAAATATCCACTGCGCAATTTGAAGATCCACCACATCGTAGAAGTCCACAAAGCATCGGGAAGTAAAGATCTAAATTCACCCGGAAATTTACTTGTTCTTTGTTCCATTTGTCATGATGATGTACATCATAAGCCGGTCCCAAAAACAAAGCAGAAAGAGATCGTCAGAAAAAGATCTGAAAAAGTAAAGAAAGAAATAAGTGCTATTCTGAGGGATAGAGCAAAAGTAAATGCCACTTCTGACACATCAGGCGTTCTAAAAACTCCGAAGATCGCTCCTGTAAAGATTAAACCTCTTGATGTGGACTTTCCAGATGTACTGGGCAGTAACTCACCTAAAAGAAAAATTCGAAAAAAAAGAGATGATGATTGGAGCATGTGGTAGGAAAAAAGAACATCATTGAACTGCATTATAGTGCGTGAACTATCATTCTTCCGCGAATAAAAGGATAATCTAGCTAAATTATAGGCAGAGGTTTCTCCATGTCCCTTTCATCTAATACTCTTAAAAAAATTCTACCTCAAGATATGAGAATGAGCAATTTCGTCCGTGATGAGAGAGTAAAGCCATTCGCATCGTATATGCCAATTCTGAGTTTTCTCAGTGCAAATATTGTAATGGTTTTTCTCTTCGACTATTTCTTCCAAATATCCACTTTATTCGAACTGTTTTCGGTTCCTCTCTACGCTCTGGGCATTTTTGCCTCATTTGCAGTTATAAAAACAAGCCTCTTTTTTAGATTTAAGGATACGACTATAGAACGCGAGGGTATAAGAGAAAGATTACCAGAAAATTCAATCGAAAAGTATAATTCGTGTCCACAGTTAGGTTGGGTAAACAATTATCTTATTCTTCAAAGACTGTTCTTCTTTAATGTCCTCAATGATCTTTTCATTTTAACCCTATTTTGGGGCTCGCTGTTTTTCATCTTCTACTTTGTCCCATTTAGTTTTGGCCGAATTCCATTGCCACAGGGTTTTAGCGTTACCAATTTTGTCGCTTTGATCACATTAATAGGCGTTATTGCAGGTTTTTTCCAACTTTATATATCCAATTATAAGGAAACAGTCGTTCAGAGAATGCAAAACACGGTCAGTAAACATCTGAAGAATTGTTTAAAAGAAGTCTCTCCGTGGGACTTTGTTGAACATCTTAAGGAAGCTTCAAAGAACAGTGAACTCGCGAAAAAGGTAGAAAATTTCTTAGAGAATGATGAGAACATCTCGCAAAAATACATGAAACGGTACAAGAGCGTGATCAACTCAGGGGGACGACGGGATTACCCCAATCTAGTTATATACAACCTACTTTCCCCTGCCACAAGCGATCCAATCAATATCTTCCGAAATATTGACCGTTATGCAGAGTACGAATTACCTGAGCCAGAAAGAGAGGAATTGAAAGAAAATTACCGATCATATTTCAACCTGAAGAGACAACAATTCATCAACGAACTCCAAAAGATGGATCTTAACGGTGTTAGAAAAGTTGTATTTTCAAGTATCATTTTCTTTGACGAAACCTTTTCAGACTACATTTCTCTTAACTTTGAATCAAGTAATCGCACAGAAAATTTGGAATTTTTTGAAGATTTCTTGCAGGACTATGCCTTGAACTGTGTTTTCGAGTTTTTTGATATCCTATATAATATTCAAGAGATCAAGTAGGGACAAATCTTCTTTTCCTATGTTCCTTTCTTTTCAGAGTGGTTTCATTACAGTACCCCGAAGTCATTCAGTCCTTGTAACAAAGCTAGGAAGTAATACTTGGTTATTTCCCCACCGATCTCACCACAGCAAAACAGCCTCTGCATCGTAACAAACAAAAAAGAAGTCATCAAAACCCCTCCCCCTTCCTCAATTTAACAGAAACCCCGCCCCCGCGCTCCAGAACAACAATCCTCTCCATGATCTCCTCCCGGAGCCCCTCAGGGAGCCGCTCCGCCTGCCAATCCCGCTCCGCAGCAACACTCGCCACGGCGTTCGCCGGGTCCGCCGCCGCGACGGCCTTCAGGGCATAGTACGCACCCCCGTAGGCGTGCTGGGGGACGTGCGCGGTCGCCACCGCCTGGCCCGCGGCCCGCGCAGCGAAGTGAGCCGCGTCGTTTCCCTTCGCGTCGCGGGCGGCGGCATGGGCGGCGAGGGAAGCACCCCGGATCTCGGCCATCCGAAACACGCCCGTCCTGACCCAGGTGCGGCATACCTCGATGGCGCTCCGCGGCCGGTCGTCCCCGGGATAGGCCGCTTCAAAGAGCGGAAGCACCCGCCCGGCGCAGTCCGCGGCCCAGGCCGCCATCAGCATCTGGTCCTGCTTGCTGTATTTTTTCACGAACAGGTAGTATGAACTTCCAATATGTTGGTTCTTGAGGTACCGCAGGGAAGGCTACGTCAACGCAGGTTGACATAGCGTCGACACCCTCTTCTAAGTCAACTTGCGTTGACTTACACGGATCCGCCTCACCCATGAGCACCGCAACGGAGAGCGGGCCGGTCCTCCTACCGAACCCCCGGACCGGCACCACAGTCGCAAAAGGGGGCGGGAGAGAGGTTGTGAGACGGAATTGCTTCCGTTTTCCAAAATCCCCTGAATACTTGTTTTCCCGCTTCCTGCAACCGCGTCGGGAACTTCTCTTCGTACGGCGGTATTTATGGTCAGTCGCCATCATCTCTAATAACGAATAACAATAAGATCACGTTCTACCGAGAATGATCTTCCTTCGTCAAATCAATCAGGACGACATTGCCGTCATCAAAGGATGGCCTCCCTACCCTGCTGAATTCGGCGATCTCGATTACGCGCTCAGAGACGGGGGCTGGCTGGACGAATACTCGCAAAAACCCGGCGCGGATATTCTTATCGCCGACGATGAAGGAACGATTGCCGGTTTCTCGATCATTGCACGAGAGCCCGGCGGGATTGCCGAGTTCCGGATCGCACTCCACCCGGAGAGATGCGGGCGAGGGGTAGGGAGAACCGTCACCTATCTCTCACTTGTGCATGGATTTTCCGATACTACAACCGGCGCCGTCCGGCTTATTGTAAGGAAGAATAATCCGCGTGCAAAAAGACTGTATGAAGAGATGCGCTTCCGAAATACCGGCGAGTGCATAGAGGAGATCCGGGGAAAACCTGTGGAGTTCTATCGGATGGAGATCAACAGGATTGCATTTTACAGGGCGGGTGCATGATGAAAGAAGCATTACTGGTCATCGATGTCCAGAACGAATATTTCTCCGGCAACCTGCCGGTAACATACCCGAAGGCGAGCTTAACCAACATCCTTCAGGCGATGGATGCCGCACGTGCCGCAGAGATCCCGGTCGTGGTGATCCGGCATACCAGCACCGCTCCGGATGCCCCGTCGTTCCGGTTCGGGACCCCGGCATGGGAACTGCATCCCGAAGTGAAGAAGCGGCCGTACGATCTGCTCATCGAGAAGGCCCTGCCCGGGAGCTTCACCGATACCGGCCTTGATGCCTGGCTTAGAGAACATTCCGTCAGTTCCGTGACCATCTCCGGCTACATGTCCCAGATGTGCTGTGATTCGACCGGCCGGCAGGCATTCCATAACGGGTACGGCGTGAAGTTCCTTTCGGATGCCACCGGGACGCTCTCCGTTGCCAACCGGGCCGGGACGATCTCCGATGCCGACCTTCACCGGGCGGTCCTCGTGACCCAGCAGATGCGGTTCTCGCAGGTGATGACGACCGCAGAATGGATCCGGTCGCTGGAAATTGCGTATGGGTAGGAGGACTCTGGTGACCCATGCGGCGATCGGCGCACGCCCGTACCTGCGATCCGTCTCCTCTTCTACCGGGCTGTCCGCCCGGGATACGATCCCGCATATGCGGGGGTATGCAGGATCGGGTTGTCGGGATTTTGCAACTGCAGAGAATAGCAGCCGGTTTGAAGAAACCGCGATGCTCCTTTTTCCGGGAAGGATATCCTTACCCCCGATAACGCCTTAATCGGATTAATGCCGGAAGAGATCAATACGATACAGGGACAGGAGAGCATGAGCAAGACAATCATTACCGTCGTCGGGAAGGATACCGTGGGAATTATCGCGAAGGTCTGCACGTATCTTGCCGAGAACCAGGTCAACGTCGAGGACATCTCGCAGACGATCGTGCAGGGATACTTCAATATGATGATGATCGTCGATACCGGCGGATCGACAAAACCGTATGCCGGGATGGTGATCGAACTCGACGAACTCGGTGAGGAGATCGGTGTCCGGATCCGGTGCCAGCGGGAAGATATCTTTACGAAAATGCACCGGATCTGAGGGGATTCCATGATCAATATTCTCGAGGTGAACGAGACCAACCAGATGATCGAGCAGGAGAAGCTCGACGTCCGGACCATCACGCTCGGCGTCAGCCTTCTCGACTGCTGCGACGCCGATCTCGACGCCCTGAACCGGAACATCTACGACAAGATCACCCGACTGGGCAAAGACCTCGTCTCGACCGGGAGGGAGATCGAGCTCGAGTACGGGATCCCGATCGTGAACAAGAGAATTGCCGTAACCCCCATCGCGCTCGTCGCCGGGCGGGCCTGCAGGTCTCCGGAAGATTTCGTAGAGGTTGCAGCGACGCTTGACAAAGCCGCACGGAACACGGGGGTCAACTTCCTCGGGGGGTACTCGGCGATCGTCTCGAAGGGGATGACCCCGACCGACGAAGCCCTCATCCGCTCGATCCCGGCGGCTCTCGCCTCGACCGAGAGGGTCTGCAGCTCGGTGAACCTCGGCTCGACGAAGACCGGGATCAACATGGACGCCGTGAAACTGATGGGGGAGATAGTACGGGAGACCGCCGAGGCGACGAAGGAGAACAACTCCCTCGGCTGTGCGAAACTCGTCGTCTTCTGCAACGCCCCCGACGACAACCCGTTCATGGCCGGAGCGTTTCACGGCGTCTCCGAGGCCGATGCGGTCGTCAACGTGGGCGTAAGCGGCCCGGGGGTCATCAAGCACGCGCTCGAGGGCGTCCGGGGCAAGAACTTCGAGGTGCTCTGCGAGACGGTCAAGCGGACGGCCTTCAAGGTCACCCGTGCAGGCCAGCTCGTCGCCCAGGAGGCGTCGGAGAGGCTCGGGATTCCGTTCGGGATCGTCGACCTCTCCCTTGCCCCCACGCCCTCCGTCGGGGACAGCGTCGCCGGGATTCTCGAGGAGATGGGGCTCGAGTCGGTCGGTGCCCCGGGGACGACAGCCGCACTCGCCCTCTTAAACGACCAGGTGAAGAAGGGCGGGATCATGGCGAGCTCGTTTGTCGGGGGGCTTTCGGGCGCGTTCATCCCCGTCAGCGAGGACCAGGGGATGATCGATGCGGTGAACCGCGGCGCCCTCACGATCGAGAAACTCGAGGCGATGACCTGTGTCTGCTCGGTCGGCCTCGATATGATCGCGATCCCGGGCGACACACCTGCCTCGACGATATCCGGCATCATCGCGGACGAGGCGGCAATCGGGATGATCAACCAAAAGACGACCGCCGTCCGGCTGATCCCGGTGATAGGGAAGGATGTCGGCGAGACCGTCGAGTTCGGCGGACTGCTCGGGTATGCACCGGTCCAGAGGGTAAACGGGTTCGGCTGCGCCGACTTCATCAACCGCGGCGGACGGATTCCCGCACCGATTCACAGTTTCAAGAACTGAGTGCCGGGATACCCCCTCACCCGGTCTCGAAACTCGTGACGCCGTAGCACTCATCAAGCGGAAGATCGGGGATCTCCTTCGTGTACATCCGCGCCGTGCCGAAGACCGGGACCATCCCGTGCCGCTCTGCGAGAAGAATACCGGCGCCGTTCGGCTCCGGCACGTCGAGGAAGAGCGGCTGGCCGGGCACCGCCGCCGCAAGGCCGCAGTAGATCCGTTCGGCGATCTCCGGCGTGTCGGCAAAGAGCGGACCGATCTTCGCGCCCCTGCGGCACGGCCGCACCTGCCCGTAGCCGCGGACCTCCCCGTCCTCGAGGACTGCCAGCGCCGTCGCGCCCGGCTGCGCCAGCCAGTGGCGGAGGAACGCCGGCCGTTCTGCCGGGAAGTGGCGTGCGTCGTAGCGGACGAGGGCGTCGAAGGGGACGCCCGCGGCGTCCGTGAGACCCGGGGGACGGGAGCCCCCGCCGAGACCCTCGTACCTGATGTTCCGGTGCGAGAAGAGGAAGCCGTGGGCCCTGTAGCGATCCTGCATCTCGAAGACGCCGTCGATCCCGAAGTTGTAGGACTCGGCGAGCCGGTCGGCGCACTCCTGGATCGCAAGACCGACACCCTGGCCCCGATACCCGGGTTTCAGGATGTAAAATCCGCCGAAGGCGAACTCGTCCGAGTAGACCACGATCGAGAACGAGCCGACCAGGCGGCCGTCGAGAAGCACCGCGAAGAACGCCTGCGGGTCGACCGCGTAGTAGCATTCTCCGTCGGAAAGGCCGGGGTTCCAGCCCTCCCGTTCCGCCCAGTCGACCGCGATCCCGACTTCGGTCTTCGTCATCGGGCGAATCGCAATCTCACCTGATGCTGCCATACCATACTATGCGTACAACACAGCGATGAAGGTTCGGAACCGTTCGCGCTCCGGCCGCACGCGATATGCCCCTCACCGGACTCCGCCCGCCGTGAGCGATCCGTGGCAAACCTTTTCCTCGAAGAAGTCGCGCAGGGGGATCGGAAGAGGAGATCCGATATGCCGACAATAGATGTGACCGTACAGTACCCCGTCGTCATCACGCCGAATCTCGAGGAGTGCAGGGATTTTTACGTCGAACACTTCGGTTTCGACGTCGTCTTCGATGCCGACTGGTACGTGCAGTTGAAGCACGCAAACGGCATCGAACTCGGGTTCATGAAACCGAACCTCTCCACCCAGCCCGCGTTTCTTCACGACGCATACGGCGGAGAGGGCATCATCGTCACCTACGATGTGGCGGACGCCGGAAGGGAGTACGGGAAAGCGCAAAAGATTGAGGGCGTAGAGATCGTATACCCCTACACCGAGGAAGAGTGGGGCCAGAAGCACTTCATCCTCAAAGATCCGGCCGGGATCTTCGTCGATATCGTCCAGCAGCTCCCTCACTAGAAGACAGCCGAACGGACATGGTTCTGAACCGGAGAAATACGCAGCATTTTCGCCATCGGGTGCGTGCAAGGCCGATACTTCGTTAGCACTTCAACATCACGCGAATCGGGCTCCGGCACCGTCGGCGAGTTCGGAACCCTTCCGGCGCAACCGCGCGTGGACAAAAAGGGGTTGGGTTCAGACCTCGATTCCGAACTGTTCCGTATCGATCCAGTCCATCTTAACCAGGGACCAGAAATCTATCGCGAGGCCGTGAAGGACGTAATCATAGGGGAGCCATCCGTAGCCCTCTTCTCCCCAGTCGTCTCCCCACGAATTGCGGATCAGGAACGCCCCCTTTGTCGTTTTGCCGCACCGTGTGTTTTTGATCTCCATGTCGTCGTCATAACCGGCCGCGACGACGGCATGCCCCCACTCCGCCCGCTCTCCGGGGCAGGGGAACGGGATGCCCCCCTCGGCGTCCGCCGCCGCAAAGGAGGGGAACCCGTAAAACCCGAACATGGAGGGGATTCCTGCGGCCAGGTATTTTTTAACGCTGAACAGTACCTCTTCCGCGGCCACGCTGCCCCCCAGCGGATCGTGGCAGAAGTAATCGACCGCGGCGTATTTTCCTGCAACCGCACACAGAAACGGCGACGGATCCAGGTCGAACTCCGGCGTGGTATCCGTGTACGGCCAGTACATCTCGGGAGGCACCCCGCAGAGCGCCAGGGCGCCCATCGTGTTCCGGAGCCATGCCCCCGTATTCCCCGTAACCCCCATCAGGTTGCGGGTCATCTTGTACACGAAAAGACGCGATCCGTTGATGTGCTTATTAAAAGCCCGTCTCTGAAAATATTCGACGATACCGACGGCGGCGTGCGCCGTACAGGATCCGAGAGTCAGCTGGTCCTCGACTTCGGAGAACCATTCCCGGAGGTCCATGCTGGAGAGCAACGACTCGGACTTCATCCCGGGCGCGATACCCAGTTTCTCGGCCATCTCAGGGATGTTCGCATCCCGTTCCGTATAATCCCGGAGATCCGGATACGGCGGCAGCCACCCGGTTGCGTGTTTCTCACCGGTCGTTCGATCGAACGCCATTTTATAGAAGCCTAACATGAGAAGTCACCTCATCATCTTACTGCGGCCGGCTGCGCGATCCGCTGATTGCCGGCCAGAAACGTACATGGCTGAACCGACCTTGTTCGGTCGCGAGCGGCCGATATTGAAAAGAATGGATGGAGTGCTGTAATAGGAAACTGCTGATATTCGCGGACGCCTTTACGCTCAACAGATAAAACACTTGCGACGACAGATGCTACCCGATCGGCCTGATCATCCGGTTCGGTTCTACTCCGTGGGGCCGGCGACTCCGCAGGCCTGGACGAACCGCTTCCGCTCCGCACCGGCGATACCTGCCCTTCACGCGGACGTGCGTGGTCTCGTAGTGGAGCCGGACGATCCCACCGACACCGCTCTTCTTCCGGATAGCGCGTACGGGTTACGTTCTGTCCGCGTCGGCCGGGCTCAGGTCGATCGTCCCGGGCATCTCCACAGTTCCTTTAATGGAGCAGATCTTCAGGCTCTGGCTCCCGAGGAGGAGATTGAGCGTGAGATTGGCGACAAGCGTGCCGAACAAGATGCTCTCCGGCTGATCATCCTTCAGTGTTATCTTCGCATCCTGGACGGTGACGTTGGGCTCCGCCTCGAAACGGTAGCGGATGTTCGTGAGAGCCATGCACCCGCACTTCGTCGTCACATCCACATAGGCCCGAAACGGCGGAAGATCCCGGCTGAATTTTGCAATAATAGCCGTCTCCTCCTTTTTTTTGACCGCGTCCCGGTACTCCTCCTCCTTCATCATCTCCTCGACGGTCACCTGTATCAGGCCCTCCGCAAGGTGTGCTGTCAGTGTCTGTGCGATCTTTCGCGTCACGGATCTCCTGGCGGCCTCCGCCGTCCGGCCGGAACCCTTCGCATACTCCGTATAGCCGTCGGCCTCCGAGAAATCCTTCACCGTTTTGTTCTCCATCGCGGTGGTCAGGTTCATCTCGAGTTCGTGGTCGAACAGGGCTTCTTCAAGGCTTTTGCATCGCAGTGCCGCCTGCGTCATCGTTCCTCGCCTCCTTTCTGGATACCGCCGGTGACCTCTACATCCACGGCGGGTCTCGATCCCGGTGCCGCCTTTGCGGCCTCCACGCCTCCCCCCACTTCGACGTGCACGGGGAGATGTTCGCGTATACGGGTACGCGGACGGCCTTTCAGGTACCTCTGGATCCCGTACGACGCGGTTGCCCCCGTAACCACGGCAAGGATCGCCAGGAGAACCGGATCGACCGGAGACGGGGAGCCGCCGACCACCACCGTCGCCGAGCCCGCGACACCATCTGCAGTAGCATTGATCGTGACGTTGCCGGCATTTCTCGCAGTGAATAAACCGGCTCCATTCACGCTGCCGACGCTCACATTGCTGCACGTCCATGCCACGTCGGCACCCTCCACCACCCGGCCGTCCCGGTCGTAGCAGGTTGCGGTAAGCTGTCGATCTCGGTCAACTTCAAGTGCGCACGATTCCGGCTGTACCTCGATACGTGCGATCAAGGATTCCCGGGCGACCCGGAGATTCGATCCCCCCTCGATTTCTCCGGATCGGGCTGTAACGACCGTCTCTCCTTCGGCAACCGCGGTGAAGAGGCCTTCGTCGTCGATCGTCCCAACCGACTCGTTCGCCGACGCCCAGGAGACGGGGGTGCCGGGGATTTCGCGGTTATTCCGGTCATAGACCGCGGCCTCCAGCCGCACCGTTTCGCCGACGCCGAGAGTCCCCGACGACGGGGAGACCGCAATGAATGCAGGCTCCGGTTCAGGCAGTTCGGTTACGATGGTGGGCGTTTCGGGTTCGGGGGTGGATTCGATCACAGTGATCGTTGCCGAGCCCCGTGCACCGTCGGCCGATGCGGTCACGATCGCCGTGCCTCCCGCCCGGGCATGGAAAAGACCCGTGAAATCCACGGATCCGATCGCAGCATCGCTGCTCGACCACGTCATCGTAACGTCGGGCATGACCTCTCCGTACTGGTCTGAGCAGCTCGCGTTCAGCTGCAGGGTATCTTCAACGCCGACACGCTCCTCCTGCGGAGATACCTCGATCGCCGCCGGCACCGGCGGAGAGCGATTGACCTGAACGATCGCGGACTCAACGACGCCTTCCACGGATGCGGTGATCTCCGCCGATCCCTCGGAGACGCCGGTGACGGTGCCGCCTGCATCGACCGCCGCAATCGCCTCGTCGCTGCTCTCCCAGGAAACGGCAACATCCGCGATCGGGTTGTCGTTCTCGTCGAGGCAGGTTGCTTCAAGCTCCCGCGTCTCGTGAGCATCGAGGGCGACAACCGGAGGCTGTATGATGATGGTCGTGAGCCTGCGTGACGGCGGACTGACGACAACCGGTGCGGTTGCCGTGATCGGCCGCCTCCCGGGCGCTACATTCGGGGGATAACTGGCGGTAACGTCTGCATGGCCGGGAGCTCCGGGGGTAAATATCCCTCCCTCCACGGTCCCGACAGATGTGTTGCTGCTGGACCAGTTGCAGTTCCCGGTAACATCCGCGGTATAGTTCGCTCGACTCAATGTCGCCGTGAACTGCAGGGGCGCATCGCCGAGGGCCAGCGTTCCGGCATCCGGAGAGAGGGAGAGGTTTTCAGGGATCCGGCTATGTGTCAGAATTTCGGGGGACAGGTTGCCCGTCGGTTCACTGTCGACGGCCGGAGCGACGGCTGACCCCTGCACAACCCCACCCGGAAAGAGGAGGAAGGCAAAGAAGCATGCGACTATCAGGGCATACGGGATGATCATCGGCCGGCCTTCGGTATCTTCTCCGCACGATGCTGCCACCAACCGCCGGGATCCCTCCACCGTTCGGCATTTTATCGAGTTACGCGCACGACGGTGCGAATCCCCCGAGACACGATGGACGCGAGGTAGGTGACTTCGTGCTACTTATACCTTGGCATGACCCGCGGGCGGAAAGACCCGCATATCAGGCCCCGGAAAGCGCCGCCGCAAGGTCCCGGCCGCACCGGTATGCCTGCTCGAGCACCTCCTCCCTCTCCCCGACGATCCCCGGCTCAAAGCAGCTTAAGACCGGGAGTTCGGCAACCACCTCGTAGCCGAGCGGCCGGAGCGGCAGGGAGAGCGCCTCCAGCGCAACGCCGAGATCGGCGGCGTCCGCCTGCTCGCCCACCGCAAAAACCACGGCCTTGCGCTTCCGGTCCGCAAGACGGCTGGAGTAGCCCCGGGGACGCTCGTCGGTGAAGTCGTAGAAGGCGTAGAGCCGGTCGATGAACGCCTTCATCTGGCTGGTGACGTTGTAGTGGTAGACCGGCGAGCCGAGAACGAGCGCATCCGCTTCCGCGATGCGGGGATACAGCAGGGTCATGCCGTCGTTGAAGCGGGTGCAGGTCAGGTCACGCCTGCACCGCTCACAACCGACGCAGCCGGCGATGACGTAGCCGGATAAACTGACGGCGCTCACTTCGCCGCCTGCATCGGAGACCCCGCGGAGAACCTCCGCGAGGAGGCGGGCGGTGTTCCCCCTCGACCTCGGGCTTCCGCTGATGCCAAGCACCTTCATGCCAGGATCTCATTGTAGCGGCGGATAAGGGTTCCGGGGGTGCGGCGAGGAACCGGCCCGCTCACACCGCAACATCCCGGATATGCCGCTCGCCTGACTCCTCCCACGGGGGGACGGTGACGAGCACCTGCCGAAGACGGCCCCGGAAATAGATGCTGTTTCCCGGCGGCACGACGACGACATCTCCCGCCCGGACCCGGTGCTCGACGCCGCCGATGACGTAGACACCTTCCCCCTCGACGATGTAATAGATGAACGCACTCTTCTCGTGGCAGAACTCTTCCGCATGCCCCGATTCCGTCTCCTGGTAGACGACCCCGGCCGGGGCGCCCTCTGCCGTATAGACCCGCATCCGGACGCCGTGCTTCTCGAGATGATCCGCCTCCTCGCGCCTGATGACCGCCGGTTCCATGAGAGAAGGGTAGCGCCGCGGGGCTATGAAGGTGATGCATCGGCCTTCAATCCGGGACACCTCCTCGAGATCCAAGGATTCATATGCATCCACCGTATCGTGATGCCCCATGACCCGGGAATACCCCCGCCCCCGCCTCGTCGTCAGCCGCTGCATCGAGTTCGACCCGTGCCGCTACGACGGCTCGAAGATACCGTCCCCCACGGTGGCACGCCTGAAGGAGTATGCCGACTGCATCCCGGTCTGCCCGGAGGTCGAGATCGGGCTCGGCACCCCCCGGGCGACCGTCAGGATCGTCCGGATAGGGGGTTCCGATCGCCTCGTGCAGCCGGCTACCGGGCGGGACGTTACGGAGGAGATGACCGCCTTCGCAGCACGATTCCTCGATTCCCTGCCACCCGTCGACGGTTTTATCCTCAAAGGCGGCTCCCCCACCTCGGGCACCCGGAACGTCCGGGTGTACCCGTCAATGGAAAAGTCCGCGGCGATAGCAAAGTCCGCAGGATTCTTCGCCCGCGAGGTGCTGAAGCGATACCCGGACCTCCCCGTAGAAGACGAACTGCGCCTGAACAATGCGCGGATCCGCGACCACTTCCTCTCCGCGGTCTTTACCCTGGCGTCGTTCCGGGGCATCGCAGCAACCGGGAACCGGGAAGCCCTCGTGCGGTTTCATACAGACAACAAGCTCCTCCTTCTCGCCTCGAGCCAGAAGATGCTGCGGGAGGCAGGAAGGCTCGTCGCAGACCGGGCAGAGGTCGGGCCGGGAGAACTCTTCCTCCGGTACCGCCGGATGCTCTCTATCGCGCTCGCACGGGCTCCACGGTATACCGGCAACGTCAACGTTCTCCAGCACGCCCTCGGATACTTCAGCGACCGTATCTCAGACGAGGAGAGAGCCTACTGCATCGGGCTGATCGACCGCTACAGATACGGTCATGCCACCCTGGCCGAACCCCGCGGCCTGCTTCGTTCGTGGGTTATCCGATTCCAGGAGCCGCACCTGATGCACCAATCGTTCTTCGCACCGTACCCCGCCGAACTCGTAGACCTGCCGGGAGACGTTACCGATCGGGGACGGGATGTCTGGAATATCAGGGCAGATCCGTCATCGTAATCGCGGCCCTCGCACGGCAGGCAGGATACCATCATCCGGTATGAGGACTCCCCGGCCCCATAGAAGCCTTTTTCCGGGGTGATCCGTCGTCGGTTCGACGGATTCATTTATTGAGAAGAAGTTTCTTCAGCGAATCCAGTTCCCTCCTGTCCAGACCCTTTATCAGGACCATTATCATGACGTACAGAACCATGCCGCTCCCCACCGCAAGGAGGAGATTCTGCACCGAACAGACCGGGATAAGCAGTATAATCCCGGCCATGACCCCGGATGCGGCGACGCTCTTGAAGATGGACGACCAGTATATCCTGAATCTGATATACCTAACGGAGAAAAGAACCGCTACGGCCGCCGTAATCGTGTAGGATATCAGGGTAGCGATTGCAGCACCGATAAAGCCGACGAACGGGATGAGCAGCAGATTGAGAAGAAGATTGGAGATCGCCGCAAGCACGTGAATAAACAGGTTGAACTGGTTCTTCTTCACCAGATGGGTGATGTTGATGACGATCTGGTAGATCCCTGCCAGCAGACCGGAAAGCGCAATAAAGGGGATGACGACCGCTCCCGACGCAAACTGGGGGGTGGTGAAAAGATCCAGGATCGGGCCGGCCAGAGCGGACAACCCTACCACGGCGGGTATGGCCGCCAGCAGGAAATATTTCAATGAAATACTGAGATAGAATTTCACCGACTCCATCTCCAGCCGGTCATACAGTCGCGAGAGCTCGGGAAACAGGATCAACTGAATCGGATACATCAACTGGAAGATCAGCCCCCCGATGACGTATCCCGCAGAATAAATCCCGACGGCAGTAACCCCCAGGAAGAAGCCGACGATGAACCGGTCGCTGGACTCGGTGATCCACCGGATGAGTGAATTCGGGGTTATCGGCGCCGAGTATCTCAGATATTCCTTAATATAGGTAAACCTCGGCAGGGCAAACCCGATACGGCGTACGATGAGAGCAAGGGATATCATAATCTCCAGCAGCATGATGATGAAGATCCCGCCGATCACGCCGATGAGGCCGAACCCCAGTACAAGAAGGATCAGGATGAGTATCAGCCGCCCGAAACTGTTGAACAGGGACAGGGCCGCGTAGATTCCGGTCTCGCGGCTGATGCGGAAATAGAATGTCGCCACCAGGTCGACGGCGGTGAGCAGGATCAGAAACGAGCCGGCTTTTACGAAATACGAGGCCTGAATATCGCCAAACAGCGTCACGGCCAGGAGATCCGAGAGTAGATAGACCGCGAGCGATATCGCAAACCCGGTGAAACCGACAAAGAAGACGATCGAGTAAAAACCCTCCCGGATAACACCCTCATCTTCTTCTGCGGCCAGAAACCGGAGAAACGCCATATGAAGTCCGACCAGGGCAAGGGGATAGAGGAGAGAGATCGTGACGTTGATCTGTGCCCAGATCCCGTAGCTGTCGGGCCCCAGCATCTTGGTGACGATCGGGAGGAGGAAAAACCCCCCGAGACTGATGAGCATCTGGGTTATCGCTATGAGGCCGATATCCCTCGCGACTCTTTTATGTGACATATTGTGGCATCCCGGTGTTCCGGAGGAGACGGCAGCACTGGTACCGTTCACGGCTAAAAGGTAACCCCTCATCCGGCCGATGGGCATGGACACACGGTGCGGGAGAACGACGGCGATCGAAGGCTGCGCGACGGGAGGGGTCGGCATGCCCGGACCGTGGGTTTTACTCTGAATGATGCCCACGCCGGCCGGCTGCGATCGCCGATGATGACGGGATGCATGAGGCGATAGAATCCTATCGCCCGATCATCGTTTCGTCCCCGGTCTGCCGTGAGGATAACGCAGCCCGCCGCTGCCGACCAGCCTCGCCAGACGACTGCACGTTCTCGGGATCTGTACCATGTTCGGAAGAGGGTCGTCGAGACAGAGGTTGGTCCGCGATCGCGCGTCAAAGCACTCCCGTATGATATCGATGCCGGATGCCGGGTGAGCGCACAGGTGGACCGTGTCTTCGGGAAACGGCCACCGGAACGTTATCCCGGTGTCGTACCGGAAAACCGGCTCGATATCGCCGTTTAATGCCATGTTGGCCAGCAGAACCGGGAAATTAACGCCGGAGGCGATGGACAGATCGAGAGATCCCCAGAACTTCGGATTGATCTCCATCAGCTTGAACACGCCGTCCCGGTCGTCTTTCTTAAATTCGACCATGGCTACCCCGTGCCATTGTAACGATTCGAGCAGTTTCAGGCCGATTCTTTTCACGTTCTCGTCGTAGATGCTCTCCGCACAGGTGCTGGGGCCCCCGGTTACGGGGAACTCCCGTTTCCGCCTGTGCATGAAGTATGCTCTCACCTTACCATGGTTGAAGAGGGCGAAGAATCCATACCCCGCTCCCGGAATATATTCCTGGAGCAGATACCCGGTGAGATCGAGGCGCTCAAATCCCTGTGGGGAGTCGATATAGCGGATTTTGCCGGATCCGTACGGATCCTTTGCCACGACGGGAAACTCGGTGATATCCTCGACCGACATATATTCACCGGGAATGGGAACATCAAGAGTTGACGCAAACTGCATCGTCTTTTGCTTATTGCACGCAACCTGCATCGGCTCATACTCCGCCACGGGAATCCTGGCGAAAGGGAGCAGTTCCTTCTTATGTCGTGAGATTGCAATAGTGGAGAGATAGCCGACCGGAACAAGGACGTCGACCGGATTTTCCTGGATGTAATTCCCGATGAAGTCGATGAACTGTTCTTCGTCATCGGGATCGGGGCACAAAACTCTGTCATGGCAGTACCGTGAATAAAATGAGACGGCTCTGTGATCGGGCGACACGGCTGTGACATGAAAGCCAGCTCTCCCCAGACTTCTCACCGCCCCCAGAGTATGCGTGTACGCGGCGTCGGTGATCAGCACCTTTACCTGTCGATCCATGTTCCCCCTTCATTTCCGTGTGATACAGTAGCGGACGAGATCGTTCCCGCAGATCACCCACGTTCTTCCCTCTTTCCATACAGCAGGATTTACCATGAGGCAATAATGAGGATGCGGCATACACGACAACAATCAAAAAGATTTCTGCCGGGCAGGATCTGCACGAGAAATGTCTTCCAAAAGACGCGCGAGAACCATCTTCCTCTAATAAAGCCCCAAATTCACCGTCTCCGGTGCGGCCTCGGCAACGATGTAACAGCACATTATACGTCCTCGACCCTCGGATGCACCGGGTGGAATACCGCCGGACAACCTGTTCCCATGAGCGGAGCGAATACGCTCGTATGATGCGAAGAACCGCTCCCCATCCTACCGCATACCGGGTTTGCACGGTTAATCCCGGTACGGCGTCAACTCATACCCCGGAAAGCGGGTGCGCCGGGTGGAACCGCCCGTGAAAGTGAACCGTATATACTCGCGGAGAGGAAAGGAATGTATGCACCGGATCATCGACTGGAACGAACTCTGGAAGGCGCTTCACGCGGGTTCGTCCGAACGTGCCGAAAAAGACCGCGATCCCGCCGCCCACTGGGACAAACGCGCCGCCGCCTACCGGCGGATCACCCAGGACGAGAAGAAAGCGACCGAACATGAACTCGCGATCCTGGACGTACGATCCGGCGACACCGTGCTCGATATGGGTGCCGGGACAGGGAGGCTGGCCGTGCCGGTTGCCCGGACCGCCGCCCACGTGACGGCCCTCGACCCCTCGGAGGGCATGCTCTCCGTCCTCCGGGAGCGGATGGCGGAAGAGGGGCTCACGAACTACTCCACGGTCACGATGCGGTGGGAAGATACGGTTATCTGGAAGGATATCGATCCGCACGACGTCGTCGTCGCGGCGTTCTCGCTCGGGTTCTACGACCTCGCCGCCGCCCTGGAGAAGCTCGATGCCGCGGCTCGCCGGTCGGTCTACCTCTTCTGGCACGCGGGAGAGTGGCGGAACCCCGACGAGATGGCGCTCTACCGGGCGGTCTTCGGAGAAGAAGCGACCATGCAGAAGGGCTACCCGGACTACATTTACCCCGTCAACATCCTCCACGACGCCGGGATCTACCCGAACGTCACGATATACCGTGCCGTCTGGGACGCGGTCTACGACTCCCCCGAAGAGGCCGTCCGGACCTGGGTGGCGATGCACAACCCCGGGATGGAAGACCTCGCCCCCATCAGGGAGTACTTCACCCGGGCACTCCGCAAAAACGAGTCCGGGAGGTACGTCGAGACGACGGTGCGCCCGACCGCAGCGATCTGGTGGGAGAAAACGAACGGTTAGCGAATACACCGTAGCAGCCCGGCAGGATGCAGGCATCCGTTCCGAAGAAGCGCCGTCTCCGGAAAAACAATACTGCTATTGTGATTATGGAGTCACCTATATCCGACGTCGAGAACCAATATACCTTTTCGTATTCTCGTTCATACCATGACAGGAAAAAGTCTGTCTGGTGCGACCACGGTTGCCGTCGCCGGCATCCTCGTGGCATTCCTGGTGGCGGCCGGGTGTGTCGGCGGCCAGCCGTCCGATTCTTCGGTATCACAACAGATCACGGTAACGGGCTCGACGACGGTGCTGCCCATCGCAGAGAAAGCGAGGGAAGCGTTCGAAGACGAATACCCCTCCGCCGGAATCATGGTGAGCGGGGGAGGCTCGAGCGTCGGGATCAAAGCCGTCGGCGAGGGCACCGCGGATATCGGCATGACCTCGCGCGACCTCAAACCCGAAGAGGTTGCAGGCTACCCCGGTATCGTCAGGCACCACGTCGCCGACGATGCGATCCTTCTCATCGTTCACCCGGAAAACACCGTCGACCGCCTCACGCTTGACGGGGCGCGGGGCATCTACAACGGCACCTACACGAACTGGAACCAGGTGGGAGGATCCGATCGGCAGATCGTCGTCGTCGGGAGAGACAGTGCCTCGGGGACGCGGGAGTTCTTCTCGGAATACGTGCTGGAGAAAGAAGACTTCACCAAAACGCAGGAAGAGTTCAACTCGAACGGCGGAATCCAGCAGAAGGTCTCCCGGACTCCCGGCGCGATCGGCTACGTCGGCCTCGGCTACACCGAAGGCGTGAAGGCGCTCTCGCTGGACATCGACGGAACCGCCGTCGAGCCCACGCTCGAGAACATTACGGGTAAAAACTACCCGATCAGCCGGCCGCTCTTCATGCTGACGAACGGAGAGCCGGACGGTCTCGCACGGCAGTACCTCGACTTCATCATGAGCACGGAAGGACAGCAGATCGTGGCGAGCGTCGATTACATCCCGGTGCAGGGGTGACCCCGCCTCTCTTTTGATCGACCGGAGCGACCATGAAGAAAGAACAGGCTGCACCGGTTCCGTTCCAGAGCTTCGGGCGGCTCCGGCGACCCGGGATCGGCCTCATCTCAGCCGGGGCAAAGAGACAGCTCGTCGATAGAATCGTCGGCAAACTGCTCCTCTTCGTCGCGCTCTTTGCGATCGTCACCGTCTTTTTCATCATCGTCTTCCTGCTCCGCGACGGCTACCAGATCGTTCTCGAGACCGGCATATGGAACTTCCTCGTCGGCCAGGACTGGAACCCGGCGGGGCGGGATCCGGCATACGGCGCATTCCCGCTCATCGTCGGCACGGTCCTGGTGACCGCGCTCGCGATGGCCATCGCCGTCCCGCTCAGTATCGGTACGGCCGTCTTCACCGCGGAGATCGCCGGTCCCCGGACGAGATCGGTCGTCAAACCGGCCGTCGAGTTGCTGGCCGGCATCCCCTCCGTCGTCTACGGGTTCTTCGGCCTGATCCTCCTGGCCGACTGGATCCGCATCGCCTTCGACCAGCCGTCGGGGTCGAGCTGGCTCGCAGGCTCGATCCTCCTTGCAGTCATGGCCATCCCGACGATCACGAGCGTCGCCGAGGACGCCGTCAGTTCGGTCCCCCGCGAGTTCAGGGAAGGCAGCCTCGCTCTCGGGGCAACCCACTGGCAGACGATCAAGAATGTCGTCGTGCCCCGTGCGCTCTCCGGCATCGGCGCGGCGATCATCCTCGGGATGGGGCGCGCCATCGGCGAGACGATGGCGGTGCTCATGGTCACGGGGAACGCCGCCGTCATCCCGGACCCGATAACCGACATCTTCTCTCCCGTGCGGACGCTGACCGGGACGCTGGGGATCGAGATGGGCGAAGTCGCCTTCGGAAGCACGCATTATCACGCGCTCTTCGGCGTCGCGGTGATCCTGCTCGTCATCACGCTCGCCGTCAACGGCGCGGCAAGGGTCATCGTCAACCGGATGCAGGCTACGGCGCGGCCCAAACCGCATCGGGCACTTACAGCTGCGGCCTCGCGCATAACCCACGCCGCATCGGCACCGTTCGGGAGGCTCGCCCACCCGAGGACCTCGCAGCGATGCGCGTTTCTCCTGATATCGCTCTCGGCTGCGATCGTGCTCGCGGCCCTCGGGGTGATCCTCTTCGAGATCGTCGTCAACGGCGCCGGGGCGATCACCTGGGAGTTCCTGACCGGGTCCCCGAGAGACCTCGGGCGAGCGGGGGGGATCTTCCCCGCGATCGCCGGGACGTTCTGGCTCGTCACGGGGGCGCTCGCGGTTGCGTTGCCCCTCGGGATCGCGACCGCCGTCTACCTCATCGAGTACACGGCCGACACCCCGCTGACGCGGGGCATCCGTGCCGCGGTGGACCTGCTGAACGGGACGCCGTCCATCGTCTTTGGGCTGTTCGGGTTTGCATTCCTCGTCCTCTTCCTGAACTTCGGCGTCTCGCTGATCGCCGGGCAGATCACCCTCGGCCTGATGATTCTCCCCACGATCATACGGACGACCGAAGAATCGCTCCGGTCGATCCCCGGCTCACTCCGGGAGGGAAGTTACGCTCTCGGGGCGACGAAGTGGCAGACGATCCGGCGGGTGGTTCTCCCCCCGGCGCTCCCCGGGATCCTCACCGGAGCGATCCTCTCCATCGGGCGCGCCGCAGGCGAGACCGCTCCAATCATGTTCACCGCGGCGGTCTTCAGCAGCAGATACCTGCCGTCGTCGCTCGCAGAACCGGTGATGGCCCTTCCCTACCACCTCTTCGTCCTCACCACGAGCATTCCGGGGGCGAGCACGCAGAGCTACGGGACCGCGTTCGTGCTTCTGCTGCTGGTCCTCGCGATCTATCTCGCCGCAATCCTTGTACGGCGGCGATACAACCGGGAAAAGGTGATGTAAAAAATGGATGAATCCACGATCCTCGAGACAAGAGACCTCAACCTCTGGTACGGGCAGAACCACGCCCTCATCGATATCTCGATCCGGATCCCGAAAAACAGGGTTACGGCGCTCATCGGGCCGTCGGGATGCGGGAAATCAACCCTGCTCCGGTGCTTCAACCGGATGAACGACCTCATCGACTCATCGCGAATCACCGGAGAGATCCTCTTTAACGGGAACGGTATCCACGACTCCCTTGCGGACGTATACGCGATCCGCGAGAAGATCGGCATGGTCTTCCAGAAACCGAACCCGTTCCAGAAGAGCATCTACGAGAACGTCGCCTAC
Organism: Methanoculleus sediminis; assembly: GCF_001017125.1. GTDB lineage: Archaea > Halobacteriota > Methanomicrobia > Methanomicrobiales > Methanoculleaceae > Methanoculleus > Methanoculleus sediminis. The sequence continues at coordinate 602,460 of NZ_JXOJ01000002.1, forward strand.
GGCCCCCGCATTCACGGGGTGAGGGAGAAGAAGGCGCTCGACCGTATCGTCGAAGAGAGCCTGAAGGGTGCCGCGCTCTGGGACGAGGCAAAAGACCGCCTTCATGAACCCGCGCTCGCCCTCTCGGGCGGGCAGCAGCAGAGGCTCTGCATCGCGCGTTCCCTCGCGGTCGAACCCGAGGTGATCCTGATGGACGAACCCTGCTCCGCCCTCGACCCCATCGCCACAGCAAAGATCGAGGACCTCATCATCCGGCTTGCCCGGAACTACACCGTCGTCATCGTCACGCACAACATGCAGCAGGCGGCACGGGCCAGCGACTACACCGGGTTCATGTACATGGGAAAACTGGTGGAGTTCGATATGACCACGAAGATCTTCGAAGATCCCGGCGAAGAACTGACGGAGAACTACATCACCGGACGGTTCGGGTAGGGAGACTATGGTAGAGAAATTTCATACGGAACTTGCGTCCCTGAAAGGGGACGTCCTCGTGATGGGCCGCCTCGCGCAGGGCATGCTGCACCGGTCGATGGAAGCGCTCCGGACACGGGACGCGACGCTCACCGGATCGATCGACCGCGACAAGAAGGATCTCGCGGATTACGACCACGAGATCGAACAGAAATGCCTGAGACTCATCGCCCTCCACCAGCCGATGGCAAAGGACCTGCGGACGATCGCAGCCTCGATGAAGGTGATCACGAACCTTTACCGCATCGGCCGTTACGGGAAAGACATCGCCATCGTCGTGCCCGATCTCGCCGACGCTCCGCATGTGGGAAACCTCGTCAGCATCCCCCATATGGGGAATCTCGTCGAGGGGATGATCGCGGATACGCTGATCGCATTCGAGCGCGAGGACCTCTCCGTGATAGACAACATCATAAAGCAGGAGGAGGTCGTCGACGCCCTCAGGTACTCCATATTCCGCGAGTGCCTCACCTACATGATGGAGGACCCGAAGAACATCACGCGGTGCACGAACTACGTCATGATCGCCCGGTACCTCGAACGGTGCGGGGACCACGCGTGCAAGATCGCGGAGAAGGTGCACTACATGGCGACGGGGGAGCGGATCGAGATCCGGTGAACCGTCCGGCACGATAAGAGCAGGTCGAAACCGCCGTGGATAGAGCAAAGGCCCCCACAGGCCATTTTTTATACCCGTAAACGAATCACTCAAGCAGAGATGCAGAACCAGCAGCCCGTCAACCTCAAGGGCATCGCATGGGCGGCGATGCAGCAGTATGGTTTTATCCCCGGATTCCCGCCGTCCGTCCTCCGCGAGGTCGGGGGGCTCGACGCAAAGGTCTTCCCGGAGACCCTCGACGACCCCCGCGACCTCCGCTCGCTCCTCTGGTCCTCGATCGACAACCACGACTCACAGGATCTCGACCAGATCGAGGTCTGCGAGGAAGGGCCGGACGGTGCGATCCTGGTCAGGGTCGCCATCGCCGACGTCGACGTCTACGTCCCGAAAGATTCGGAGACCGACCGGCACGCCGCCCACAACGGAACATCGGTCTACACCGGGGTCACGACCTTCCCGATGCTCCCCGACCGCCTCTCGGCGGGCATCACCTCGCTCCTGCCCGGACGTGACCGGATGGCGATCGTCATCGAGTACACCGTCCTTCCGGACGGGAGCGCGGTGCCCGGCGACGTCTACCGGGCAATCGTTGCGAACCGGGCAAAACTCGTCTACGAGGAGGTCGGCGACTGGCTGGAGGGGAAAGGGCCCGTCCCGGAGACGATCGCGGAGACACCCGGCCTCGCGGAGCAGGTTCTCCTCCAGGACGAGGCCGCGGTGCGGATGAGGAAACGCCGGACGGAGAGAGGGGCGCTCGCCCTCGAGACGATCGAGGCCGAACCGCTCGTTGAGGACAACCGGGTCCTGGGCCTCGTCGTCCAGGAGCAGAACCGCGCCCGGTGCCTGATCGAGGAGTTCATGGTCGCGGCGAACGGAACCCTGACGGTGTTCCTGAACGCCGCCGATCTCCCCATGATCCACCGGGTCGTCCGCACCCCGAAGAACTGGGACGGAATCGTTGCCGAGGCGACGGAGCGCGGCGAGACCCTGCCCGCCGAACCGGACGCCGAGGCGCTCACCCGGTTCCTCATCCGGCAGAAAGCAGCCGACCCCGACCGCTTCCCCGACCTCTCGCTGACGGTGGTGAAACTGATGGGGGCGGGCGAGTACGTGGCCTTCCGGCAGGGCGACGAGCCGATCGGCCACTTTGCTCTCGCCGTCACCGACTACACCCACGGCACCGCCCCGAACCGGCGCTACGTCGACCTCATCATCCAGCGGCTGGTGAAATCCGTCTTCGACGGCGAGCGCGACCAGCCCTACACGCCCGCCGAACTCGACGAACTCGCCCGGCAGCTGACCGACCGGGAGAAGGCGTCGCAGAAGGTCGAGCGCTACGTCCGGAAGGCCGCGGCCGCGGTCCTCCTCCAGAAGCGGATCGGCGAGACGTTCGATGCGTTCGTCACCGGCGCCTCGGAGAAGGGGACGTACGTCCGGCTGATCGACCCGCCGGCCGAAGGAAGGATCGTGCTGGGCGAGCAGGGGCTCAGGGTCGGCCAGAGGGTGCGCGTCCGCCTGATGGAGGCGGACCCCTACAAAGGCTTCATCGACTTCGGGCGCACCCGGTGAGGGATACCCCTCTAAAGATCGGCACGAAAAAGAGGAGATTTATCGAACCCGGCCCAGGTGGACGTCCACCTGCGGGAAGGCGATCTCGATTCCGGCCCCCCTGAACGCCCCGACGACGTCGCGGTTCAGGTCCCACTGGACGCCCCAGAAATCCGACGTCTTCGCCCATGCCCGGAGAGCGAGGATCACCGAAGAGTCGGCCAGTTCGGTGACGATGACCACGGGTTCCGGCGACGAAAGCACCCCTGCGTGGGCTGTCATCAGATCGGTGGCGACCCGGATCGCCTTATTCAGGTCGCTGTCGTAGGCGACGGCGACCCTGACCTCGACGCGGCGGGTCTCCATCCTGGTGGAGTTGATCACCGGGCTCCCCCAGACGAGGGCGTTCGGGATGGTGATGTAGGTGTTGTCGGGCTTCAGCAGCTCGGTCGCCATGATACCGACCGAGGTGACCGTCCCGGATATGCCGTTGACCTCGACGAACTCACCCCTGTCGATGGGGCGGAACGCCGCCAGCCAGACCCCGGCGGCGAGGTTGGTGACGGTGTCCTGGAGGCCGAAACCGAGGATGAGCCCGATCACCGCCGAGAGCCCGAGCACCACGGAGGAGACGTCGAACCCGAGCGTCGCGAGGACGACGAGGGCGAGGATCACGTAGAGCAGGACAGAGAAGAACCGGATCAGGAACTCGATGACCAGACCCGGCAGGTTCGAGGCCCGGGAGAGCATCTTCGTGAAGACGGACGTGAGCACCTTCACCACGATCCATCCGATGATCGCGACAAGCACGGCGAGAACAACGCTTTCGAGCGTGATGTCGGAGAGCGGAACGGTGAAATTGAGGATTTCTGCGATCTCCATGCATCAAGATGGCACGGGAGGTCAGATATACCGAACCCTCCGGATGGAGGAAAGGAGGGAGGATGCGGTTTACCCGCACCCCGCAAAAGAGCTGAACCGGGCATAAGCCCGGTGCCCCCGCGCGGGGCGGCCGGATTCAGTACCCGAGCAGCTCCCGGATCAGGACCAGGGTCACCCTCCCGTCGGCATCCTCGCGGTCGAGGATCACGTGCTTGCCGATGTAACTCCCGGTATTGTAGGCGTGCTGCGCACGCTGGTTCTCGAGGGGCAGGCAGTACTCCCGGCACCGCCGGAGGGCATCGTCGACGGTCGGCACGATCTTGTTCGTCCCGGAGACGAGGATGAGGTGCGCCGCCGCGTGAGGCCACGCCCCCATCCGGCTCCCGGTCTTGTCGCACCCGACGATCTCGCCCGAGGCGGCGATCGCCTGCACCCCGGAGAGGAAGTAGTCCGCGGCGACGCTTTTCCGGCGGAGCGCGTGCCGCTTCCCGGTGTCGTTCTCGGCGGTGATGACCGCGTGGTAGTCCCGCCATCCCTTCGGGTTCTCTTTGAGCACCCGGTCAAACCCCATCTCGACCAGGGTCGTCGAGTAGCCGTTCATGACCTCGGCTCCTTCGGGCAGCAGATCGACGACCGTCCGGAGGGCATCTCCCGCCGTATCGACGAGAATCACCCTTACATTCCGGGCCTCGATCGCCTCGACCGTCTTCTTGAGCGTCGCTTCGTCCGGCGTCCGGCTCCACCGCTCCGCATCGACCCCGGCATCGGCCATCAGGTTGGCCGCACTGTATTCCGTGGCCTTCGCCATCTGCTGGGTAACATTCGCCATTCAATCACCTCGCGGTCGGGGGATGCGATCCCACATATACTTCTCGATGAACAGGGCCGTACCGGTTTCACGGCAAGGAAGGTTCCGGCGTGTTTTTTTGGTATTCCATCCCACAAGAGACTATGAAAAGATGTTACCTCGTCGTCATGGCCTTCCTCCTGGTGCTCGCGGCCGGATGCAGCGGTCCTGCCGAAACAGAAGCCGTGGAAGAGAACGTGACCACGGAAGACCTCGCGGGCTTCGTCCGGGAGGCCGCCGACTATGCGGCGAGCGCCGGAGAAGACGCGGCCTTCGCTGAATTCAACAACGAGGCGGGCAGGTTCTCGCGGGGAGCCCTCTACGTATTCGCTTACGATTACAACGGGACGCTCCTTGCCCACCCCTACGAGAAGGATGCGATCGGCACCGACCGCGGAAACTGGATCGACGTCCGGGGGCTGCCGGCGATCCGCATCGGTGCGGCTACGGCGGCAAACGGCGGCGGGTACATCGCCTACCTCTACCCGGCACCCGAGAACGGGTCGATCGACGAGACGGCGGGAGATACCTACATCCCGAAGATCGTCTACGTCGCCCCTGCCGGTGAGACGTGGTGGGTGGCTTCGGGCGTCTACCTCTCCGGCGCGGCCGGGCCCGGAACCGAGCCGTATCCCGAACCTGTCTCCGCGATGGTCGGCCTCGTCGAGCGCGGTGCCGCCTACGGCCGCGAGCAGGGGGCGGAAACGGCGTTTGCCGAGATCTCGAACGCCTCCGGGATGTTTGTCGATCCGGAAGGGCATTACCTCTACGCCTACGACTACAACGGGACGCTCCTTGCCCACCCCCACCTGCAGGACTCGATCGGCACGAGCCTGATCGGGCGGCAGGACCCGTTCGGGATGGAGAACATCCGGGCGCTCAGGGATACCGCAGAGTCGGGAGGAGGGTTCATCGTCTTCGTCTGGCCGAACCCCGAACAGGAGAACCGCGACGAACTCAAGATCGGCTACGTCCTCCCGGTCGACGATACCTGGTGGGTCGGCTCCGGGGTCTACCTAAGCGAGATCACGGGAGAGAGCGCACCCCTCCCCGGCACCCTGAAAGATCAGGGGGCCTGACCGGCCCCCACCTCTTCGCTGTCCCATACGAGGGTGCTCTTCATCTCGGTCATGATCACCCTCGACCCCGGGGGAACCCGGATCGCGTCGCCGATATCCTCGGGCGTTTGTGCCCAGACGACCTGGTGCCTGAAATCTCCGTCGGGCAGCAGCACCACGACGCTGTAGGTGTTCATGTTCTCCTCGGGAGTGCCCTCTTCCTCTCCCGGGGCTACGCGGTAGCACGTAAACGTGACCGGCCCCGATTCTTCCCCCATCTTCTCTTCGACTTCGCCTCTCATACGCGTTCCTCATCACCCGGGTGAGCGCCGGGCTCTCGGGGTTTCGAACGCCCCTCCCCGGACTGCGGGAGACCGCGCCCTCCGCCCGCCGGAAAACCCGCCCCTCTCCCGGGAGCCACCTCCTCTGGTGCCCTCCTGATAATAAGCTTGCCCCGTGCCGCAGCCTTCGCGTGCGGGGGATGGGTGGTGTGCCGGCGGCGTCGAAAAAAAGTATACCAGGGTTCTTACGCTACGTGAAGGAACTCTTCAACCAGTTCCCGGATCGCTTCGTTGTTGCCGTAGAGCCTCTCGCTCAACCCCCGGTCGTCGAACGCCTTCAGGGTAGAGATCCTGCTCTCGATCATGCCCGCCGGGAAGATCCCGTTCTCCTCGAAGACCGCCCGCTTCGCCTCGAGCGCCTCGGCGGACTCGACGCAGGAGGCGGGAAGCTGCCGGAACTCGGCAAGCCGCTCCTTGAACTCGGGGCGGAAGATGTTCCCGCTGACATAGAGTCTCTCGGCCGCCTCGAGCGCGCCGGGCATCTCGATGCCGCGGAGCGCCGCCACGATAAGGCCGGCGACGATCAGGTAGGGATCCGCCGAGCCGTCGGCGACCCGGTACTCGAACGTCTGCTTTGAGGGGCGGTTCGGCGTAAGGCCGTTCTCGCCGGGGTTGGCGTCGCGGGTCATGCCGTCGGCGCCGACCCAGCCGAGAGGCACCCGGACCACGACCGAGCGGTTGCGGTCGCCCCAGCAGACCGTCGTCGGGGCTTCCTGGTGGGGGACGAGACGGAGGTAGGAGGTCGGGATGGTGTTCCCGAAGGCCGTCAGGGCGTCGGAGGCGTCGAGGATACCGGCGATCATCTTCCGGGCGAGCGGGCTCAGTCTGCCCTCCTCGACCAGCAGGTTCCTGCCGTCCTTCTCGACGAGCATGTGGAAGTGCATCCCGCTTCCCGCCTTGCCGACGGTGATCTTCGGGGCGAAGCTGATCTCGACGCCGTACTGGTTGCCGAGCATCCGGAGAACCCACTTCGCGACGATCAACTGTTCGACCGCCTGCTCCACCGGCATCGGCAGGAACTCGATCTCGTGTTGCTCGTAGTAGGCATCGTCGTTATAGAAGCATCCGACCTCGGAGTGGCCGTACTTGATCCTGCCGCCGGCGCGGGCGATCAGCCGCATCGCCTCGTCCCGCAGGTCCGCGAACTTGACGAAGGGTTCGGCCGAGTGGTAGCCCTTCTGGTCGCGGCCGGGGTAGAGATCGTCCCGCGGGCTGATGACGTAGTACTCGAGCTCGCCGAGGGTCTTGAAGGTGTACCCGGTCCGGCGGGTGAACTCCTCGTCCGCCTTTCGGAGCACGTATTCGGGCGCGCTCTCGAGAGGCTTCCCGTCGCTGTCGTAGAACGAGCAGAGGAACTCGAGCGTCGGCACCTCGGCGAACGGGCTTACGAACGCCGTGCGGTACCGGGGGATGACGTAGAGATCGCTGCTCCCCGCCTCGATGAACGAGAAGAGGTTGCTGCCGTCGACGCGTTCGCCGTCCGAGATGATGGTATCGAGATGTTCTTTCGAAGAGATGACGAAATTGAGGGTCTTGAGCTTGCCGTCCTCGGCGGCGTATCGGAAGTTGACCATCTCAATTCCGTTCGCCTCACAAAACCGTATGATGTCCTCTTTCGTAAAATCAGCCGGATCCTTCTTGAGAAAACGTACCAGCTCGTTGGGGTTCATCAGGATCTCAGAATCTTTCATATTTTTTTAACGTTGGCTTCGACCGTATAAAAAAGAGTGTTCTCCTCTCCGCATCCGTTCGGGCGAGGGCATCATGCTCCCGGATATGGGGGGGATGCATCACCGGATCGAAGACAAAAACGACCTCTTGAGGGTTGAAAAAGGCAGCACGATCATCTCACAGTAGCCGCGCGACTGATAACGGCTCCGTTCCATCGCTAGCCCGCCCTGTCCGGCCTTTCGGGGATCTCCCACACCATCATCGGGACTTTCGGGATGGCGGCACCGGCCTCCTCTCCCCGGAACCCGGCCGCCTCCGCGAGCACCGCAAGACCAAGCCGGGCGTTCCTCTCCGCATACCCAAACGAGACACGGTCAATGGTGTCGTCCGGGGTATGGGCCGGGCCGTGCTCCTCGCAGTGGGTTGTCACGGCCGGGTAGCCCCGTTCCCGGAAGGATACGTGGTCCGAAGTGCAGGTATGGACGTTCTCGGTCAGGGTGAAGTTCGTGCCGTAGAGTGTGTTATAGTCGGCCATGAGTGCCGCGATGCCCGCCGATCGCTCGTCGTAGACGATGTCGAGGACCGAACGGTTCAGCGGATCGTAGCAGGACGAGTCGTAATTGAGGTAGAGCACGACCGGAACCGCCGCATCGGCCGCGTAGTCGATGCTGCCGAGTCGTCCGACCTCTTCGGCGTTCCAGAACGCGAACTGGACCGTCCGGTCGAACGAGTGCCCGCTCATCACCCGGGCGAGTTCCAGGACGATCGCGACGCCGCAGCCGTTGTCGGTAGCCCCCGGCGCCCGGGCGGGGTCTGATGACGTGCTGTCGTAATGCGCCCCCACCACCACGACTCCGTCGGAGGAGTCGCCGCTTCCCGGGAGCGTGGCGACGATATTATTGGGTTCGCCGCCCCCGGGCTCCACCTCGAGCCCCGTGATTGCGGCAAGCCTCGCGGAGAGGTACGCACCCGCGTCCCGGTTCCCGTCGGTGCCGTATGCCCGGGTCGAGAAATTCTGCAGGTCGTAGGTCGTGTCCCGGAGTTCGGACTCATCGATCTCTGCGAGCATCGCAGCGAGCCCGGGGTCGTACTCCCCCCCGGGGGTGCCGGTGGCGGCTGCCGGGGCGGCTGCAAGGAGAACCGCTACGCCGGCGAGCAGCAGAACTGAGAACGGCATCCCCGGGGAGCGGGCGTGCCACCGAGTGTATGTCCGGTGCGCTGAATCCCGTTTCATGCATGATCACGCAGAAGACACCGGAAGGAGGGGTAGAGGTATATACTTTCCGCCGGAAGACGAGAGCGTTATGATCCGATAAAGAGGGGCTTCCGGACTCGGGTCGGCGGATTTGCGCCCGGGAACCCGGATATGAAGACGCGCCTCCCGGGGCCAGGTATATATTGCACGGCAACGAGATCAGTCTCTCAACCCGGCCTTAGAAGGATCGCTACAGGAGCAGATATGCCCGACCGACCATCAGCAAGCGACGAGTCGACCCTCTTACGATGGATGCGGCTTGAGATCGGCAGGATCAACGACGGTGTCGTCGCGGAGCGCAAACGCCTCTCCCGGCTCCTCGCGGAAGAACACCCGTCATCCGTCACCAAGGGCGGGAACCGCTACGACTTCGACCGGGACGTCCTTCTTCACCTGGAGCAGGCACTCCCGGGCGAGTTGCAGCGACGGCTCCGGCTTCCGATCCTCTTCTACTTCGACTCCACGGTTCCGGACAGTTTCTTCCTCGCGGACGAGGCCGCCGTGCAGGCTCTCCAGGACCTCGGGGAGATCAGTTCCCTCCGCAGAATGCAGGGCGGGAGGCTCTGGATCGCAAAACCCCTCGCCTACGCCGTCGTGAACAGGTACCCGACGGTCATGCAGATCGTAATGGGGTAGGGGAATAATCCCCCACGGAGAACAGGATGATCATCTCTCCGGCACCCGACAGGGTACCCGCCGCCCGGTGGCCGACGACGGGATACGCGGCCGGCGAGGTGCTTGCCGGCCGGTCATCCACGTGCAGGCCCTCATCCATCGGCGAGACCGCTGGAGACGGCCGATCCTGTGTTCCAACGACGATACAGGCTATTAACCCGCCGACAACCAGTGCCTGAATGGCGACGGTCAATACTGTGGCCATCTTCTGCTGGGAGATTCTATCACCCCGCGTGCCGGTAGCGGGAATCTTATTTAAATTTTGTTAATTTTATACATCCGAATGATATGTAGTGGTACATATATCCCCTTGAGGTAACGGAAGGACGGCAACCGGCGGCCCGGGCTGTCCACGCACGGCGTCAACCGGAACGGCCTGAAAGCGGGTCGGAATCGCTCTTCTTCGCGACCGTCCTCCGGAACCGCTCAAACACCGGGCGGGTGACCTCGTCCATCTGCCGGTCGAAGTAGTCCACCCATTCCGCGACGAGGGCGATCTGCTCCTGCTGCGCGGAGAGGCGCTCCTCGAGGTCGTCGAAGGCCTTCCGGAACCGGCCGGCCTCCTCGACTCTCAGTTCGCGCTCCCGCTCGAGATCCTCTGCCAGGCGGGCGATCCGGCGCTCCTGCCGGGCCAGCGTATCCCGCATCACCTGAAGCTCGATCACCACCTCGGGCGGAAGCGGAGCGGCGGCCCGGTCGATCTCTTCTGCCGGTTCTTCCGGTGCAGCCGACTTCCTGCCGGACTTGACCTCTTCGACGATCTCATCGGACGAGAGCCCTCTCCCGGAGAGTTCCGCGAGTTCCCGGACGATCTTCACCGCCTTCTGCGGAAAGAGCCTGACCCGCCCGATCGTCCGGTAGGTAAAGAGGCTGTCGTAGGTCTGGATGAGTGCCCGAACATCCTGCTCCGAAAGTCCGGTGAGGTGCGCAATATCACCGATCTTCAATTCCTTCTCGTTCATGCTGCCGTCCTCCGCGCCCGCCCGCTTCCCGGGGCGGGAGCCCTACGTAACTCTTTGTCGTCATCAGGTATACGTACGTGCCGGATCACGTTTTTTCCCGCCGGCGTCCCAGTACTGATACATGAACCGGGGAGAGAAGGAGAGCACCGTGGATGGAACGACCGTCATCCGCAAGCCGGTGCGGTCCGCCCGCCTCCAGGTGCGGCCGGACGGAACCCTCCGCGTGGTCGCCCCCCCGGCGTTCGACGTCGAGGGATTCCTGCAGCGCAACGCGGCCTGGATCGAGAAGCGGCGCCGGGAACTGGACCGGCTGGCCGCCGACGGGCGCGGGCGGGAGGACCTGCTCCTCCTGCACGGGCGATTCTGCCGCCTGGTTCCGGCTGCGCGGTTCGCGATCGACGAGACTCGCGGGACCGTCGCCTGCCCGTCCGTCCCCGCTCTCCGGAGAGGGCTCTCCCGGACGCTGAAAGAGGAAGTCCTCGGCCGGCTGGAGGCCTACCCGGATCTCGTCGGCCGTAGAGAGGGACGGATCGCCGTGAAGATGCAGAAGACACGGTGGGGAAGCTGCTCGGCGCTCGGCAACCTCAACATCAACCTGCGCGTCGTAGCTCTCCCGGAGACGCTGCGGGAGTACGTCGTCGTCCACGAAGCCGCCCACCTCCGCGAGCAGAACCACTCCAAACGGTTCTGGCGTCTCGTCGGCGATCGTTACCCCAATTACCAGGCTGCAGAAGCCGAACTGCGCCGCTACTGGATCATCCTCGAGCGGAACCGGATATGGGGGACGCTCCGGGACATGCGGTGAACGGGGTATCAGGAGTACTTCCGCCAGAACATGGAAAGTCTCCTCGACTCACCCCACCGCTCGTCGAGCTGGTCGATGATCCCGTTGATCCGCTGCACCTGCTGGCGGATCTTCTCCGTCGTCTCGGCATCGTCGAGCAGTTCGGCACGCCCCATGATCGCCTGGAGCGGGTTCCTTATGTGGTCGGCGAGGAGAGCGAACTGCTCCATGTTCCGCTCGATCTGAGCGTAGGCTTTCGATTTCAGATCTTCGACCTCCCTCTGGGCGGTGACGTCTCTCGCGACGGTGACGACCCTCGCGACCTCGCCGTGCTCGAATATCGGGATCCGCATCTCCCGCAGAATCATGGTCCGGTCGCCCGATCTGATAGATCGCTCCGATGTCAGCGACCGACCGGTCCGAATGACCCGCTCGTAGAGTTGCCGTGTCGCGGGAGGGAGGAACGGCACGACAGCGAAGAGATCCTTCCCGACAACGTTTGTTTCGAGCCCGAGGTCTTCGCACCAGGCGATGAAGGCGTCGTTCGCGAGAAGAAGGGTGAGACGGGTATCGACAACGGTAACGGTGTCGGTGATGGCGTCGAGGACGATCTGGTAGAGACCCTCCGACTCCCGGAAGACGTACTCTGACTGCTTCCGGTCGATCGCGCCCGCGATGATATGGACGGCCGCAGAAAGAAGCGCCACGTCCTCGTCCGCAAAACGGGCGCCGTCGCCGTCCATATCAAACCCGAAAAAGCCGACGGCCGCTCCGTTCAGCCGGAGCGGGATCATCAGGGCCGCGGTAGCGCCGTGCCGCTCCAGGAACTCGCGCTCTCCCCTCTCCGGCCGCCCGTCTCCGGACACCCCGTTCACGATCACGGTCTCGCCTTCGAGAACCCGCACGACCCACCGGGGCGGATCGCCCTTGAAGAGGTTGCGGGACTCGCCCCGCAACGGAGCCTGACCAGCCCGGCACCATTCGTGCGTCGCGCCAAGCAGCGTCCGCGGGTCGTTGAAGAGAGCGAGATAAACCCTGCACGCCCCGCACGCGCGGCCGAGATCCTCGAGCGAGTCGTCGATCGCCGGATCGATCCCTGCCGTGTCCATGAACCGGGCGGGCATCGCCGCGACGGCCTGCTCGAGGCTGCAGCGGCGGCCGGGTGCATCTTTGCGCTTCGCATCGGCCTCGATACAGGAGAGGAGAAGCCAGACGTCGGCGGTTTCGGGGTCACGGACGGTGCTGAGCGTTATCCGGGAGGGAAATGAGGATGCATCCCTCCGCCGGGCGGCAACCGTCCCGGTCCACTGCCCGGCAAAGAGAGCGCGGTCGATGCAGTCCCGCCCCTCTTCGGGGGAGAGCCAGAGGCGGGTCACCGGTTTTCCGACCACTTCTGATAGGTCGTAGCCCCACATGGCAAGCAGCGAAGCGTTGGCAAAAGCGATACAGCCCTGCCGATCGACGATGCAGATCCCGGAGAGCGAGGTCTCGATAACCTGTTGCAGCATCGCAGCGGTGACGTCGGGCACCGTCTCGGGAGTCCTGCCGGCCTCCAGGCGGCTCGTCGTATTCGAATCCATACTCAGATTGTCCCGGGCGACCGATCAAAGGCGCCCCGGCCGTTCCGGGGAGCATCGGTATGCGACCTCCCCGGATGACCAGGATGATTAATCCCCGGGCCTGGTATTATAACTTTTCGTTTACGCTGCACCGATCCTTCCCCGCAAAAACACCGGGATCAGGCACCGGTTTCAGCCCTTCGCGAGTAACTGCGGTATGTCACGAGAAGTGCAGCGCCGATCAGGAGGAAGACGGCAAGCGAGACCCAGAATCCGGCTCCCGGCGGGATGAGGTTCACGACGTAGTCGATGCCGAGAGCGATGGCAAAACTGCCGATGAAACCGCCGATGGCGATGCAGGAGATGACCTCCGTCTTCGTCATCCCGAGCATTCTCCCGACGACGGAACCGACGATGCTTCCCGACCCATCGAAGGGGAGAGCCACGAAAGCGATGAGGCCGACGAAGTAGAGCCGCTCAAGCCACGGACGCCGGTCGAGGAACGTCCTGCCCGCTTCCGTCAGCCGGCTGACCCAGGGGCCGATGTAGGGGATGCGCAGGACCAGCGGAAAGTTCCAGGCCATGAAAAGCCCGCCGGCGAAGTCCAGGAACGCCAGGGCGAACGCGGCCAGCCACCACGGAATCCCGCAGAGGATGCAGACGGGGATGATCGTCTCCCGGCCGAGCGGCGGGACGATGTAGGCGACCATCATCCCGACGAGCAGGAGCCACTGCTCCGCCGGAAGGAAGAACCATACGACGGCAAGAAAGAGACCGCAGAGCAGGAACGGAACCGTGACCTTCAGCCAGCTCGTCGTATCGCCGTCATCGCCCCACATCTCGATCTGCCGCATGAACCGCCGTCACCTGCGGGTGATTCCCGCGCTTTCCGGGGCCTTCACTCCTCACCGGCAGGGCCGGTGGAACCCGGGGCCCCCCGGGTATTCAGGATACGTTCGATGATCTTCGACGAACTGGCAAGCGAACCGGGATACCCGGGTATCCGGACGACGTCCGCGTCGAGCCCGCGTTCCCGGAGTTTCTGCCGGAGATGCTCCTCGTCGAAATGCTGGTTAAACCCGAGCGTGATGATGTCGGGCCGGATCTCCGCTATCGGCCTGAACATATCGTGGAGGTCGCCGAGGAGCGCGTGGTCGACCGGCCTTAGTGCCCGGACCATCCGGAGCCGCTGGTCTTCCGGGAGGATCGGTCTCGGCTTATGTTTCACGTTCGCGTCCCGCGCCACGATCACGAAGAGCTCGTCGCCGAGCTCCCGCGATTCTTCGAGGTAGTAGAGGTGTCCGGGGTGGAGGATATCGAACGTCCCCGTCGCGACCACGCGGATCACTCGACCACCTCGAGGCGTGTCGCGCTGCCGTCCGCCCGGTAGCACCGCCAGTCCCGCTTCCCGTAGGGGTAGCCGACGATGATATGGTACCGCCCCACCGTGGGGAAGAACCTGAGATCCGCCGCCGACGGGGAGAGGACGCCGTTCGGGTGGCTGTGGGCGCTGCCGGCCTGGTGGGTGTCCAGCGGGAGCATATCGATGAAGAACGAGGCGCTCTCTTCCCCGACGACGGTGCCGGGTACCAGGTCGAGGTCCCGGATAACGCCGTCCCGCTCCCGCAGCACGGCAACGAATTCGTTCGGGTGATGTTCCCGCCCAAGTTCGAAGAGCATCGAAAGCAGATCCCTGCTGATCCCGCATATGGCCATTCTACTGAATGGTAGGGGAGAAGGAAACATAAGCCCTCGCGTCGGGCATGCATGCCCGGGCCTGCGCGAGTCCTGAAAAAAATAGGATAGGTTAAGGGATGACCCGTTGCTCTTCCGCCGGAGCCTCCGGGGTCACGTTCTCCACTGCGGTCTCATTCTCCACGGGAGTCACGTTCTCCGCCGGGGTCACGTTCTCCGGCGGCAGGAGATCCGGCGGCACGAGAACCGTGTCGATGATGTGGACGATGCCGTTCTCGGCCGCAAGATCGGAAGCAACGAGGGTTGCATTCCCTACCGTGAGGACGTCGTCGGCCGCGCTGACGTTGAGGCTGTCTCCGGTAAGGGCCTCAAGAACCGTCTCGTTGGTGGCGTTCGCCTCTTCCATCAGGTCTTCCGCGGTGTAGTTCCCTCTCACCACATGGTGCATGAGCAGGGTGTCAAGCATCTCCGTGTCGTTGAAGAGCGCAGTACGGGTCTCGTTATCGAGTGCCTCGAAAGCGGCGTCGTTCGGAGCAAAGACCGTGTACGGCCCGCCGGCGTTAAGCACCGTCCGCGTGAGTCCGGCTTGCCCGACGGCATCCGCAAAGGAAGTCAGGTTCGCGTCCCCGGCAACCAGGTCGGCCAGCGTCATGTTCGCCGGTTCCCCCTCCCCGGTCTCATTCCCGTTCTCCTCGACCATCATCCCCTCCGGGACGACGATGACGACTCCCTGCATGGGTGTCCGCCGCGTCGAAGCGTTGAGCGTACAGCCGTACGGATAGGTTCCCGTATCGGAGAATGTGTAGTTGAACGTCTCGTTCTGCTCTATCGGCCCGGAGTCGAAGACCCCGCCCGTGCTGGTGACGGTATGGCTCACCTCGTCGTAATTCATCCAGGTTACCGTTGTATTGCCCTCGACCGTGAGCGAGGCGGGGATGTACTCTCCGCCGCGGATATCGACGTCGGCAGTCGCCGCGAGAACCGGCAGGGCAACGAGCCCGAGGGCCAGGACGGCTGCGAGCCCGAGTATGGTTGAATTCATTCTCATGCAGTCTCACCACAGTTAAATGTCCTGGCAGGGAGAACAGCCGGGATCGTCCCGGAATCGAACCGGAACGCTTCGGCACCGCTCGCCGCTGCCATGGGCAGGAAAATAACAGCACAATTATATAAGTATTACTATAAATTTCGGGGATCGGCATCCCCGGCCGTCCCTGCCTGCCCTCGCATGAAGATCTGCGGGAGCGGGCCGCTCAGAACGGCCCGTCCTGTTCGAAACTCCTCTTCATCCTGATGGCGAGTTCCGCCTTGAAGAGTTCTTTTCCGAGGTAGGCGGCGTGGTCGAGCCGGGAGAAGCTTCCGTTTGAAAGAAGGGTGTAAAAGACATCTTCCCACGTTTTCCCGCGCACGGCGCGGTTCCGGTGAACCGCGACGATCCGGTCCCCCTCGATACCGATGCGGATGCACCCCAGGGGATCGTAGACGATCTCGTCGGGCATGGGAAGCGCATCCTCGACGCTCTCGTACTCCAGCGGCGGCTCCCGCCGCCGCCGCTTCTCCTTCAGGATCAGGAGGTCGAGCCCCAGGTCTTTGGGGTACGGGCGATCGGTCGTGAGGAACATCATCTCGGTTGCCCGCCGCATCTCCGCGACCGACCCTCGCGTCTTGTCGCTGTGCTCGCTCGTGAAGACGACGGCGGCCCCGACCTCGTGCGCCATCCCCGCAAGCAGCGCGTTCGCCCCGGGGGAGTCGGCGTCCAGCAGCTCCACGACGTTGCCCGCCCCGAAGAAGAGCGGGCGGGGTGCATCGGAGAACCCGGCGAGCGATTGCGTCAGCCCGGAACCCGCCGGCTGGAGGAGGGGATCGGCGATCAGGCAGTGGATCCCGGCCTCCCCGGCGGCGGCAAGGTTCTCTTCAAGCGTCCGCTCACGCGGCACCACGACCGCGGCCGCCCCGGCCTCCGCGACCGCCCGCCCGACGGCAGGGATATTCCCCTCGTGCAGGGAGAGCACCAGGTCGGCGCGGGAGAGCGCCGCCGCGATGAGGTCGGGGTCCTGCGTATCGACGGCGAGCGGGCCCTCGATATCCGCGAGGGCCGAAAAGCATCGCGCGACGTCGTCCGGGGTCGCGTCGAACCCGAATCCCAGGTCGACGATATCGGCTCCGTCGGCAAAGAACCGCCGGACGTCGGCGGGGAGATCGTCGCGCCTGTGCGCATCCATGATCTCCGCGAGCACCTTCATCCTCGAACCCCCGCCGATCTTTACACCGCGGACGATGAAGTCCGCCTCCGCCGCCGCTTCCCGGAGCGCCACCTGCCGGCAGGCCTCCTCGCGGCGTCTCTCTGCAAGGAACTCGTCGGCGGGGACGGATCTCGAGAGACGGGCGGTATCCAGCACAGAGAGGACCAGCGGGAGATCGGCTGCATGCCGCGGCCCGCGGTAGACCGGGACGCCGGTCTCGCGCTCGACCTCGGCAAACGACGCGGTGCACATCCCGGAGACGATCGCCATGTCGTAGTTGCCGCCGGCAAGCAATCTCCGGAGCTCTTTGGGGGTAAGAAACGATGCAATTTCGCCGGTGACCGCCACGTCTATCTCGTAGCGGTCGCTAAAGCGCCGGGCTGCCGATTTCACGATGCCGACCGTTGCCGATCCGGTCGGGAGGAGAATGTGCATACACTTCACTTATTATTCTGAGGATGACAAATAATCTGATCTCATGCTGCGGTGCGATCTGCATGTCCACACCAGGTTCTCCAAGGACGGAGAGAGCAGTGTGGAGGAAATACTCCGGCGAGCGGAGGCGGTCGGGCTCGACGCCATCGCGATCACCGATCACGACACGGTAGAAGGCGCCCTCTACGCCCTCGAGTGCGACACCCCCGTGACCGTGATCCCGGGCACCGAGGTCTCGACGAAACAGGGCCATCTCCTCGCACTCGGCATCACGGCACCCCTCCCGGACGGTCTCGACTTCTTCGAGACCGTCGCCGTCGCACGTGTCCGGGGCGCTCTCCTGATCCTCCCGCACCCCTACCACCGCTGGCGCCACGGCGTCGGGAGGAGACTCGCGGCCGGTATCGGCGCGGTGGACGCGGTGGAGGTCTTCAACAGCCGCTACATCACCGGCTCGGCGAACCGGAAGGCCGCAGTCATAGCACGGAAGTTCGGGAAGCCCGGCGTTGCCGGGAGCGACGCCCACAACGCCCGTTACGTCGGGTTCGGAGTCACCTACATCACGGCCGAGCCCGATGCGGCCTCCATCCTCACCGCGATCAGGGAAGGGCGAACGATGGCGGGCGGAAGGATGACCCCGCTCCATACCTACACCCGCCAGTCCATCAAGGGCGCTCTCCGTAGAATCCGGCGGACGGTACACCGATGAACCTGGCGTTCCGCTTCTCGTACTTCGGGGACCGGTTCTTCGGTTCGCAGATGCAGCCCGATCTCCGCACCGTGGAAGGCGAGTTCATCGGGGCCTGCAGGCATCTGGGGCTCTTCGGCGACTGGCGGAAGGCGAACTTCGCCACCGCCGGCCGCACCGACCGCGGGGTGCACGCCCGGTGCCAGATCTGTTCGTTCCGGACCGATAAGCCGGAGCGGGCGATTGAAGCGCTGAACCAGGTGCTCCCCTCAGACATCTGGTGCACGGGGTGGGCCGAGGCTCCGGACGGGTTTCACCCCCGGTACAGCGCCGTATCGAGGACCTACCGCTACTACTTCTTCGCCCCCGGTGATGCCGCCGCCATGCACGAGGCGGCGCAGGAGTTTCTCGGGCGCCACGACTTCTCGGCGTTCGCCCGTGCCGGCGACCGGAACCCCGAGCGGAGGATCCTCGCATCACGGGTCTTTATCGACGGGGAGTTCGCCGTATTCGAGGTGACAGGCGAGAGTTTCCTCTGGAACATGGTCAGGTGCATGGCAACGATGCTCGGACGGGTGGGAAGAGGCGAGGCCGGGGCGGGGGAGATCGCACGACTTCTTGCCGGGCCGCCGGAGCAAAGAGTCGTTGCGGCTCCTCCCGACGGGCTGATCCTCTGGGATATCGATTACGGGATTCCCTTCACGCCCCTCCCGATCGGCGCCAGAAGCAGCCGGTATCTGGGCGACCGGCATCGCTACCACGTCCTCATGGCAACGGTCTCCGCACACCTCGCGGCGGATCACCGGCAGCCCGACACACCCGGAATATAATACTTCCCAATGGAGCACTATGGTTCAGAGGGGATCGGGAAACCGACCTCCCTTATTATCGCTGTTTTGAAAGGATCAGACCACAGACAATGGATCTTCCGGAAGCGGTGCGGCAGGGGAAAACAGCCGTTCCACCCATCATCCGGGGCTGCTTCATTTAATCCTTCTTAAAGGCTGCATTCGATAAGACCGGACATAGCAGGAATCGCAGCGTGCGGAACTTCTGCCCACTCCCGGGAAAAGACAGCGGCCATTCTCCCCCGGACCGGAACGTTTATCTGGTCGGATGCGGTTTTAGGAACACCATAGTAAATTAAATTACATTTATTTTTAAGAAAGTTTAGCAGTTAAGTTTAATAATAACCTATTAATATATGCCAGCACAGTCCCGTTTCAGTACGTCAAGAGGGGAAAGTGGATGTACGACAAGGATCCGGTTCGCGCGAGGCCACCCGCTCACCTGGAGGGGTGGTTCGCCGAAGAAACAACTGTGCCGTTGCCGCAGTACATGGATGCAGAGAGAGACAGATGGATCGAACGACATCGCCCCCGGAGCATCGGGCAGGAGAGCGCGACAGGCGTCCCGGCCCTCCGCTGTGAGGTTCAGGAGCAGGTGAACCCTCTGAGGACGCCGGCGGCTCCGGGAAACCGGCGGGCGGTGAACGAAACCGCCGGGACTGCCGCCGTCGTGTCCCGACGGCCGGGCAGGATGCGGACGCTTGCGGCGATCCCCTGTTTCGACGAAGAGGTCGCGATCGGTTCCGTCGTCCTGCGAGCCCGGCAGCATGTCGACGAAGTTCTGGTGATAGACGACGGATGTACGGACAACACCGTGAAGATTGCCCGGGACGCAGGGGCGACCGTCATCTCGCACGGAGTCCGAAGGGGGAAAGGGCAGGGGATCAAGAGCGCTCTACGGTATGCGGTCGATCACGACTACGACTGCCTGGTCTTCATGGACGGCGACGGCCAGCACGACCCCGGGGAGATACCCCTCCTGGTCGAACAGATCCGCGCCGATGCTGCCGATCTCGTCATCGGCTTTCGGACCTTCGACCAGATGCCGTTTTACAGGCGATTCGGCCGGGCAGTGCTCGATATCGTCTCCAGCACCGGAAGTTCGATAACCGACTCGCAGTGCGGCTTTCGGGCGCTGAACAGAAAGACCATGGAATCGATGCTCGGTGCGCTTCGGATGGACGATTTCTCGACGGAATCGGAGATGCTCCGGATCGCCCAGGAGAGACGCTTACGTATCGGGGAGACGCCGATAAACTGCAAATACGGTGATTTCGATACATCCACAAAGAACCCTCTCTCTCACGGGATGGAGGTGCTCGGCTCGATATTCTGGCTTGCCGTGGAGAGAAAGCCACTTCTCCATATCGGCCTGCCCGGGCTTGCCGCGATGCTTGCCGGAGTCTTTTTCTTCCTCCAGTTCCTCCGGGGATTCAGCGAGACCGGCCTCGTCCCGATCGAACAGGGCATGCTTGCATCGCTCTTCCTGATCCCGGGGACCGTCGCACTCATGCTGGGCCTGGCGCTTGCCCTCGTCGCAAGGATGCGGGAGTGAACGATATGATGCAGAGGAGACGTGAAGAATGATTGGCGTAATACTCGGCACGCGGCCGGAGATCATCAAGATGTCCCCCGTCATCAGGGAGTGCGAACGCAGAGGTATCGACTACTTCATCCTTCATACCGGGCAGCACTACTCCTACGAGATGGATCGGCTCTTTTTTGAGGAACTCGAACTCCCCGACCCGGACTACAGCCTCGACGTGGGTTCCGGCACCCATGCCGGCCAGACGGCAAAGATCATGACCGGCGTCGAGGACGTCCTCGTAAAGGAGTCGCCCGACGTCGTCCTGGTGCAGGGGGACACGAACACCGTCATGGCCGCGGCTCTCGCGGCATCGAAGCTGCACATGAAGGTAGGGCATATCGAAGCGGGCCTGCGGAGTTTCAACCGCTGGATGCCGGAAGAGATCAACCGGGTGCTCACCGACCATATCTCGGATTACCTCTTCGCCCCGACGGAGAGCGCGAGAGACAACCTCCTCCGGGAAGGGATCGCCGAGCGGAAGATCTGCGTGACCGGCAACACCGTCGTCGATGCGGTATACCAGAACCTCGGCATAGCGGAGAAAAAGGGCAACGTACTGAAAGAACTCGACCTCGAGCCCCGTGAATACTTCCTCGTCACCGCCCACCGGCAGGAGAACGTGGACAACCGGACGCGCCTCAAAGAGATCCTGAAAGGGCTCGAAGGGGTGCAGAGGGAGTTCTCCCTGCCGGTCGTCTTCCCCGTCCACCCGCGAACCGAGAAACGGATCAAGGAACTCGGGATCGGCGTCGACGGGCTGAACCTCACCAAACCCTTCGGGTTCCTGGAGTTCCTGCAACTGGAGTCGCAGGCGAAACTCGTGCTGACCGATTCCGGCGGCGTCCAGGAAGAGGCCTGTGTTCTCGGCGTCCCCTGCGCCACGATGCGTTACGACACGGAGCGGCCCGAGACGCTGGACGTCGGATCGAACATTCTGGTCGGTGCCGACTCACAAAAGATACTCGAAGCGGTTCGTTCGATAGAATCCTGGAAATCCGGGTGGAAGAACCCCTACGGAGATGGGATCGCCGGAAAAATGATTATCATGGTCTGTGCCGCCGCACGGCCCCCGATGACTGCCCGAGGAGAATGCACATGAAGATCTGTGTACTGGGATTAGGATACATAGGATTGCCGACTGCACTGCTGTTTGCGGCTCACGGATCGGATGTCGTAGGCGTCGACGTGAAGCGGAGCGTGGTGGATTGCCTGAATCGCGGGAACCTGCCGTTCGGGGAGCCGGGACTCGACGACCTTTACGGCGAGGCTAAAAGCCGGTTCCTCGTCAGAACCGAACCGGAGGCCGCGGACGTCTTCCTGATCGCCGTGCCGACGCCCCTGGACCCGGCAACGAAGGTCTCCAACCTCTCCTACGTCAAGAGTGCGGCCGACATGATCGCCCCCCACCTTCGCAGAGGGAACCTGGTCGTTCTCGAATCGACCGTCCCTCCCGGAACCAGCGAACGGGTCGTCATCCCGAGACTCGAGAAGAGCGGCGTTGCCGTCGGAGACTTCCTCTACGCCCACTGCCCCGAGCGGGCGATACCGGGGCGAACCCTGCAGGAGATGCCGGGCAACAACCGCATCATCGGCGGCTACGACCGGGACTCCACCGACCGGGCGACCGCGATCTACCAGACCTTCGTCCGCGGGCAGATATACCAGACCGACACGAGGACGGCGGAGTTCGTCAAGCTGATGGAGAACACCTGCCGCGACGTGAACATCGCGCTCGCAAACGAGTTCGCCCAGCTCGCGGAGGAGTGCGGGATCAACGTCTGGGAGGCCATCACCCTCGCAAACAAGCACCCCCGGGTCACCGTCCTCAACCCGGGCCCGGGTGTCGGAGGGCACTGCATCGCCGTCGATCCCTGGTTCCTGACGGAGAACTCGACCCGGTGCAGGATGGTCTCCACCGCACGGGAGATCAACGACTCCATGCCGAACTACGTGCTGCGTGTCGCACGCGGCCTGCTTGCCGGGGTTCGCGACCCGACGATCAGCATCCTCGGTGTCGCCTACAAGGGCAATGTCGGCGACACCCGGGAGAGCCCGGCATACAAGTTCATCCAGCTCGCCGAGAACGAAGGGTATGCCATCCGGTGCCACGACCCGTATGCGGCGGAGTTCACACACCCCCTCATGAATCTCCCGGAAGCGACTGCAGGGAGCGACTGTATCGTCATCCTCACCGATCACGACTGCTTCCGGAAACTCGACCCGGCAGGGCTCCGGGTGAGGACGAAACTCGTCATAGATGCCCGGAACATCCTCGACCACGAGAAGTGGACCGACCAGGGCTTCGCCGTCCGCGTGCTGGGCGACGGTTCATCGGTGCAGCAGACGGTTCCGGGAGATATCGCGGCCCCCGCAGGCCTGTACCCCGCGGGCGCCGCGAGGTCGATTGCATCCTCATCGCCGCCGTCCATATCCCTGCTCTCTCCGAACGGGCGGGAGGGCTACCTTTAGTCCTCCCGGACGCGGTTTCGCCGGGCAGGAACCGTCGGCCGGCCTTCCACGACCTCATTCAGAGACCACGAGGAGTTGCATGAAACAGGTATGCATCGTATCCCAACACTTTCCGCCGGAGAAATCAGGAAACGCGTCACGAATACACGACACCGCCGTGCACCTTGCAAAACTGGGGATCGGCGTGACCGTGCTTGCGCCGCACCCCACGTTTCCTACCGGCTCGTTCCCCCGTACCTGGAAGCGCTCGGACGTGCAGGAGGTCGACGGGATCCGGGTCGTCCGCCTCTGGACCTGGCAGCCGGGCACCGGCGATCCGGGGTTTGGAAGCAGAATGGCCTACTACCTCATATTCCCGATCCACGCCGCACTCTGGCTCCTCCTCACCCGGAGCCGGTTCGACGCAATCATGACGTCGGCGCCGCCGCTCTTCACCGGGATCCCGGGGTACGTCCTGAAACGGAGATCAAGGGTGAAGTGGATCCTCGATATCCGCGACCTCTGGATCGATGCATCGATAGGCCTCGGTTTCCTCCGGGAGGGGAGCATCTACGAGAAGATGAGCCGGAAGTTTGAGCAGATGTGCCTTTCCCGGGCGGATCTCGTCGGGGTCACGACGGAAGAACTCGGGCGGAGGATCTCGTCGCGCTACCGGGTTACCGCTCCCATGGAACTGATGCCGAACGGCGTCAATACCGAATTTTTTCGTCCCACAGACGGCGGGAAGAAGCGGCAGATCATCTACGCCGGAAACGTCGGGCACGCCCAGGATCTCGATAAAGTGGCTCTCGCCGTCAAGTCGATGAACGGCACCTACAACCTGAAGTTCGTCATCGTCGGCGACGGCGACACCAGGAAGAGCCTTGAGAGGCTGGTGAAGACGGAGAGCCTGACCGACTCCGTCGTCTTCACGGGCACCCTTCCGCGCGAGGAGATCCCGCGGCTCCTCTCTGAATCGCTCGTGGGGGTGGCGCCCTTAAAGAGGCTCGCGAACCTCGAGTACGCCGCCCCCACCAAAGCCTACGAGTACATGGCGTGCGGGATACCCTTCATCGGCTGCGGGAACGGCGAGATCGCCCACCTCGCGAAGGAGTCGGGTGCGGGGGTCATCGCCGACAACACGCCGGAGGCAATCGCCGCGACGCTTTCTGCGCTTCTCGACGATCCGGAGAAGATGGAGGAGATGGGCCGCCGGGGCCGGGAGTATGTCGCGGAACATTACGACCGGCGATCGGTCGCACTGAAACTGAAGCACTACATCGAGAGGATGACATGGACGGGCGTGTAAGATCACTTCTCTCCCGCGTTGCCGGAGAGGTCAGGGGGCTCGCCGTCGTCGACGGCGAGACCGCGTATATCCGCGATCCGGTCTTTGGGGTCGTCCGGAACCGCGTGCACGCCGAGGTCGCGAAGGCGCTGCTCCGGTTAGGCGGCGACCCGCTCGTGGGCCCGATCCTGAACTACGCCGCAGGATGCCAGAACCCGGACGGGTCATGGAACGAGGTTCACGTGAACTACAACGAGCCTTCGGCGCTGATCACGGCGTTTATCGGCGACGCGCTCCTGGAGGCGGCGGACCGGCACCCGCATGATGAGGCGCTCCGAAAAGCCGGGGACTTCGTCCTCGCCGCCGAGAGGAGCCCGGGATGCTTCCTGAAGTCCCGGGGGTACACAGCCGACCACCTGAACGTCGACGCCTCCTGCGGGGCGTTCCTCGCCCGGTATGCCGAGCGTTATGACGATGAGGGGGCCCGTGCGGCGGCGCTGCGGGCGGCGGAGAACGTCGTCCGCCACCAGTGTAAATGCGGCGTCTACCCCTACGCCGTCGATAAGGGGACCTACCCCTACGTCTTCAAGCTCCCCTGCGTGCACTACCAGGGGGTGACGATCTACTACCTCGCAAAGGCAAACGACGTCCTGTGCGACGACCGGATAGACGAGAGCATCGCGATGGGCGTGCGGTGGCTCGCAGATGCCCAGCGTCCCGACGGGCGGTTCGACTGGTCGAGGAGCGGGCTCTCCTTCGCCTACTACCTCTCCGGGGCATACGCGTTCGCCCAGGCCTCCTTTATCTATGCGGCGCGGACGGACGAGCGCTACCGGGAACACGCCGATCTCTGTCTCGATCGGCTTGATAAGTATGTGCAGGGGCTTGCACCCCGGTGGGAACCGGGTTCCTGGCTCGGTCTCGTCCCGTCCGTCGCCACGGCGGCGAAGACGGCATCGCTCGGGCACTATCCGTTGCGGCACCGGGCGTTCCGTTTCGGCTACGGCATGTACCGCGAGATCGCCCGCCGAAGATACGGCGAAACCGCGGAGACACGGTCCTTCGAGGCCCTCTGCCGGCTGCTCGGGATCCGGTCGTCGACCGTGGAACCGTCGAATAACTTCCCCGATCTCTTCATGACTTCAGAGGTGCTCGACTGTCTCAGTCAGTCGGGAATCTGGGGGGAATCCACATGAAACAGGTATTGCTCGATCTGCAGTCAGGGTCCATCCAGGTGGAGAACGTTCCCGTTCCCGCCGTAACGAGGGGGGTCGTCGTCGAGAACGCCTACTCCCTCATCAGCGCCGGCACGGAGTCGTCGCTGATCAATCTCGCACAGCAGTCGCTCGTCGGCAAGGCGAAGGCACGCCCCGACGACGTCAGGAAAGTCCTCCAGAAAGTCGGGACGGACGGCCCCCTCTCGGCCTACCGGCAGGCGATGAGCCGTCTTGCAAAACCCGAACCGCTCGGCTACAGCTCTGCCGGCACGGTGGTGACGACGGCATCCGATGGCTTCGAGGTCGGCGACCGCGTCGCCTGCGCCGGAGCCGGGTATGCGGTGCATGCCGAGTACGTCTCGGTTCCAAAGAACCTCTGCGTCAAAATCCCCGACGATGTCGGATTCCGGGAAGCGGCGTTCACGACCGTGGGAGCGATCGCGATGCACGGCGCGAGAAACGCGAACGTCACCGTGGGCGAGAACGTCGCGGTGATCGGGCTCGGGCTGATCGGACTTCTCACTGTCCAGATCCTCAAAGCCGCGGGGTGCCGGGTGATCGGGATCGATATCGACCCCGAAAAACTCGCGCTCGCCGCGGATCTCGGTGCTGATGTCGTCTCGAACTACGACGGCCTCTTCGAGAGGGCGCGGGGGTTATCGCCGTTCGGGGCGGACGCGGTCATCATCACCGCGGCCACCAGATCGAGCGCACCCATCGAGGCCGCCGGCCGCCTGGTCCGGGATAGGGGCAGGGTCGTGGTCGTCGGGAACGTCGGCATGAACGTGCCCCGGGACGTCTTCTACGAGAAGGAGGCGGAGGTCGTCGTCTCCCGGTCCTACGGCCCCGGGCGATACGACAGGAACTACGAGGAGCGTGGGATCGACTACCCGATCTACGTCCGGTGGACGGAGAAGAGGAACATGGAGGCGTTTCTCGAACTGGTGCGGCAGAAGAAGATCGACCTCGACCGCCTGATCACGCACACCTTCCCGCTCGACGACGCTCCGGGGGCCTACGACCTCATCAATACCGGGAAGGAACGGTTCATCGGGATCCTCCTGCAGTACAGCCCGAACGGTGCGGGGGCCTCCGACACCGTCGTCCACCTCCCGGAGCCGTCGAAGCAGAGGCGCAGGGTTCCGGCCGCGGCCCGGACGCTCGGGTGTATCGGCGCCGGGGTTCACGCCCAGAGCGCCCTCTACCCTCTCCTGCCGAACCTCCCGGTGAACCTCGGGGGGCTTGCGACCGCGACGGGGCTCTCGGCGCAGACGGTCGCGAAGAAGTACGGGTTCGCCTACTGCACCACCGACTACCACAAGATCCTCGACGATCCCGATATCGACGCGGTGATGATCGCGACGAGAAACGACCTGCACGCGCCCATGGCGATAGACGCGCTCCGTGCCGGAAAAGACGTCTTCGTCGAAAAACCGCTCGCGACCGATATCGACAGCCTCCGCCGGATCGTCGAGGCCAGAAACGAGTCCGGGCGGCGGCTGATGGTGGGGTTCAACCGCCGCTACTCCCCGCTTGCGGCGAGGATGAAGGAGTTCTTCGCAAACCGGGCAACCCCCGCCGTCCTGCACTACCGGGTCAACGCCGGGCAGATCCCGCCGGACCACTGGGTGCACGACGACGAGCAGGGCAGCGGGATGCTGATCTCGGAGTGCTGCCACTTCATCGACTTCATGCAGTACATCACCGGGGCACGGCCGGTCCAGGTCTTTGCCCGGGCGATCGAACCGACCGGGACGCTCCAGAAGTACGACAACTTCCAGGCGACCCTGACATTCGACGACGGGTCGCTCGGCACCGTCACCTACACGACGCTCGGCGACCGCTCATACCCCAAAGAGACCGTCGAGGTCTTCGCCGGCAACGCTGTCGGGAGGATCACCGACTTCCGCGACCTCGAACTCCGGCGGGAGGGGAAAGCATCGCGGGAGAAGCGGTGGCTCGCCCAGGAGAAGGGGTTTGCCGAGGAACTCCTGGCGTTCGTGAAGGGCGAGGAGCCGGACTTCGCCGCAAGCGTCGCGACGACCATTGCAACGTTCGCGGCGTGGGAGTCGATCGATACCGGGGCGGCGCGGGAGATCGATCCCGGGCGGGTCGGGTTGTGATGGGGTTTAAGCGTTGAGACCAGGTTTTTTGCCCCGCCACAGCGAGGGCAGTGCGTGGTGACATCACCATCGCGGGGGGCGGCTCGCGGGGAGTGCGAGCGAAGCGAGCTTGAGCACCGATAGGTGCGACGGGGGCACGCCCCCTCCCCTGTCTCAACCCGGTATGCGAACATCTGTAGCCTCCTCCCCCCGAGGGGGCGGAGGCAATGTATAGCCGGTGGAAAGCCGTATCCCCGGGAGCGAGCCGGGACTCCGTTCTTTTCCAGGGTCTCCCGGTACCCGCGGGTGGTGAAATCCAGACGCAATGCCCCACTAACGGTGCTCGAACTCTGTTCCTGCGAAACATCGCAAGTCGCACCTGACGGTGCTCGAACTCCGTTTCTGCGAAACAGCGCAAGTCGCACCTGACGGTGCTCACGCTCCGCTCCTCACGGAGCGTCGCACCTCGCACCTGACGGTGCTCACGCTCCGCTCCTCACGGAGCGCCGCACCTCGCACCTGACGGTGCTCACGCTCCGCTCCTCACGGAGCGTCGCGCAAAAAACACCCGGGGAGTGCCCGGGCCCCCATATTCGGGCCCGATTCACCGCTTACGAAGAAGAAAGCTGGGTACTTCGGATATACGCCAGCTGCTCACGGATCCGCTCCGGGATCGTGCGGGAATCTTCTGCCGTAACGGCCTCCTTCCACTCCTCCCGGCACGGGCCGTCCAGACCGTCGAACTCCGTCGTGTCGAAACGGGAGTTGTATCGCTGGATCGCCTCCGTGATCCCGGCATCGCACTTCCCGCAGTTCCGTGCCCAGTCAAGCGATTCGACCGAATAGTTCCAGGGGCTGACGTAGACACGGGCACGATCCCCGAACCGCTCCCGGCACTGCTGGAGGAGTTCGACAATCGTCCAGAGCCACGGCGGGCGGTAGAGATCGTTCTTCCAGAGTTCGTGCACGACGGTGTTCTTCTCGACCGTCGTCACCTCGAGGTCGACGTAGTCGATCCCGCGCGAGACGCAGTAGGCTATGGTCTGCAGGATATCGTCTATCGCTTCTCCTTCGGTGAGGAACGGCGGTTTCACCAGGAGAAGCGGTTTCGTCAGCACGCCCATCCCCCGCATCCTCGAATGGAAGATATCGAAGTTGTTCGCCGAGAACCCCTTGTTGATGCAGAGGTTCATCACCTGGGCGTTTGCAGACTCGAACCCGAACGCCACCTCGAGCTGCCGCCCGTTCAAGGCCTTCTTCATCTTCGCCACGTGCTCGTCGGGGGAATAATCGATCCTGGACTCGACGACCACCTTCTTGATGTTTTTGTAGCCGTCGATGTACGAGCAGATCTTCTCGATGGCGGCAACCGGCATCTCGCGTTCGTTAAAGATATTGCCGTCGTTGTATATCGAGACGATCGGATAATCCCCGAGATCGACGGCGTCCATCACGTACTCGAACTGCGCGATGTATTCTTCAGCCGATACCTCCCTGCCCCGGGACGTTGCACAGTAAAAACCGCACATGGTGCACCCTCCCGTCTTCTCGACCCATTCGCACCCCGTGGAACGGAGGAAGATGATCAACCGCCTGATGGGCTGATCGTCGAGATGCCCAATCCGCTCCTCCCAGCCGATGGGAACCGTAAAATCGAGGTCGTGCGGAGTGTTTCCATTCCGTTTGCGCAGACCCCCGGCCAGTGCGCGGATCTCGTTTAAAATATCATTCTCCGTTGAGTGACCCGTAAAGGTCTCTGCGCTGCTACTGCTATCAGGTACGGCCCTATCTAGAATAATTATCCCCCCTGTTCCGGGCATGCACCTTCATGCCGAAGGCGCACGTCCCCGGTGACTGTCGCCTTATCTTACCAAGACATACCCCTGATAGGCTTTCGCATATTTATAGTTTATCCAATCTGTCAGGTTATCGGGCCATGTTTTCGAAAAGGTATTCTTTGACGGGAAATCCAGGAAATCAGGCAGTCTGTTGAGAAGAATCGGATCCGCACTCCCGCCGTATTTCCCCCGGTTGGCGATCCGTTCGCCCATAGAACCCTGATCCTGAATGGGGGAGATGACGGCATGCCAATTTTTATATACGTTGTTCAGGGGTATACTATCCCGATGCACCGGCAGGTGGTCGTCCGGGCAATTCGCCCGGAGAAGAGTCGGAAAGGGCCCGGTACAAACCGGAAACCGGTGGGGCGAAGAGGCGGCATCACCGTGCGTTTCCGGCAGCTAGGGCAGAAGAGCGCATGAGAGGGGAACGGATATTATGATTCGTCTGGGAGAGAGGATTTGCGGCAGGGAATCGTTCACTGCAAAAGCTCTCGCGCTCCTCCCGGCTTATAACGTCTATCGAAAGACCTACGCCCTCCTCCGGAAGTCCCAGCAATGGAGCCGGGAAGAACTCGCGGCCCACCAGGCGCAGGCGCTCTCGCGCCTCCTCGACCACGCCTACGAGAACGTCCCCTACTACCGCCGGGTCTTCCGCGAGCGCGGCCTCGTCCCGGAGGACATCCGGACCCCCGACGACCTGGTGCTCCTCCCGTTCCTGACCCGCGAGGACCTCCAGAACAACCTCCCCGACCTGAAGGCACGGAACTACCCCGACTCCGCCTTCGAGTATGTCACCACCGGCGGCTCCACCGGGATCCCGGTCGGCTTCTACTACGAGAAAGGCGTCTCCCGGGCCCGGGAATGGGCGTTCATGAAGACCCAGTGGGACCGCGTCGGCTACCGGTTCACCGACCGCTGCGTCGTCCTCCGGGGCTACATCGTCGGGTCGGCAAGAGACGGCGTCTTCTGGAAGAAGACCCTCTGCGGCCGGTGGCTCTTGATGTCTTCCCACCACATGACCGAGGAGACCCTGCCCGCCTACATCGACCGGATCGAGAGGTTCGAGCCCCGGTTCATCCAGGGATACCCCTCCACGGCCGTGATCCTGGCGCGATACATGCGGGAGCACGGGGTCGAGCCGTTCCCGACCGTCAAAGCCGTCCTCTGCGGGTCGGAGAACCTCTACCCCTGGCAGCGCGACCTGCTCGAGGAGGTGTTCGGGTGCCGGGTCTTCTCCTGGTACGGCAACTCCGAGCAGACGGTGCTTGCCGGCGAGTGCGAGGAGAGCACCCACTACCACATCTTCCCCGAATACGGGATCGTCGAACTGATCGGGCGGGACGGCCGGCCCGTCCGGGGGCCGGGGGCCATGGGCGAGGTGGTCGCGACCAACCTCACCAACTTCGTCTGCCCCCTCATCCGATACCGCACCATGGACCTTGCCACGGCGGCCGGGGGAACCTGTTCCTGCGGGCGGAGCTACCCGATACTCGAGCGGGTCGAGGGGAGAGTCCAGGACTTCATCGTGACGGGGAAAGGCGAACTACTTTCCGGGATCGCCATGAACATCGATACCGATGCGTTCGATAACGTTAAACAGTTTCAGTTCTACCAGGAGAAGGTCGGGGAAGTCATACTGAATATCGTGAGAAAATCAACGTTCAGCAAGCAGGACGCGGAGTACCTCTACCGGGAAGTAAGCCGGAGTTGCGGCGACGACGTACTTATCACCATCAGGTACGTCGACAACATACCGCTCACCGCCCGCGGCAAGCATCGCTACTTCGTTCAGGACCTGCCGATACACTTCAGCGAACGGGAGGGGGGGATTGTCGAGCATGTGTCCTCCGATCTACTCGCCTGAACCGGGAGGTATGCATACGAGGGCAGGTCTTCGTCGATGGGTGTCGCGTGCGAACCCGCTCACCGTAAAGGCACTCAGCCTGGTGCCGTCTTACCGCACCTACCGGCAGATGTACGCGCTCCTCCAGCGGTCACAGTGGTGGAGCCGGGAAGAACTCGCGGCCTATCAAGCGCAGGCGCTCTCGCGCCTCCTCGACCACGCCTACGAGAATGTCCCCTACTACCGCCGGGTCTTCCGTGAGCGCGGTCTCGTCCCGGAGGACATCCGGGGCCCGGGGGATCTCGAACTCCTCCCGTTCCTGACCAAAGAGATCGTCCAGGCCAACCTTCCCGACCTGAAGGCCAGGAACTACCCGGAGTCCGCCTTCGAGTACGTGCGCACGTCCGGCTCCACCGGAACCCCCATGGGGTTCTACTACGAAAAAGGGGCCTCCCGGGCCCGGGAATGGGCGTTCATGAAGACCCAGTGGGACCGCGTCGGCTACCGGTTCGGCGACCGTTGCGTCATACTCCGGGGGCACGTCGTGGACGGGGCCTCCAGCGGCACCTACTGGCGGCGAGCGCTCTTCGGCCGGTGGCTGATCATGTCCTCCCACCAGATGACCGAGGAGACCCTGCCGGGTTATGTATCCTGGATCCGGGCATTCAGGCCCCGGTTCATCCACGCCTACCCCTCCACGGCCGTGATCCTGGCGCGATACATGCGGGAGCACGGGATCGGGCCGTTCCCGACCGTCAAAGCCGTCCTCTGCGGGTCGGAGAACCTCTACCCCTGGCAGCGCGACCTGCTCGAGGAGGTGTTCGGGTGCCGGGTCTTCTCCTGGTACGGCAACTCCGAGCAGACGGTGCTTGCCGGCGAGTGCGAGGAGAGCACCCACTACCACATCTTCCCCGAATACGGGATCGTCGAACTGATCGGGCGGGACGGCCGGCCCGTCCGGGGGCCGGGGGCCATGGGCGAGGTGGTCGCGACCAACCTCACCAACTTCGTCTGCCCCCTAATCCGATACCGCACCATGGACGTCGCGGTCGCCACGGAGAAGCAGTGCTCGTGCGGGAGACAGTATCCCCTGCTCGAGAAGGTGGAGGGGAGGCTCCAGGAGTTCATCGTAACCCGGAGCGGGCACCTGATCTCCGTCACCCCCATCAACTACGAGTCTGAGGCGTTCGAGAACATACGGCAGTTCCAGATGTACCAGGAGGAGGTGGGCGAACTCATCATGAAGATCGTCAGAAAACCGGCCTACACCGAGAAGGATACCCGGCAGCTGACCGACGAACTTCGATGCCAGCTCGGCGACGGGGTGAACGTCCACGTCCACTTCGTCGACGAGATTCCCCGCACCGAAGGCGGCAAGTTCCGGTACCTCATCCAGAAAATTCCCATCTCGATCGGCGACCTCTGACGGGTCTCAGTCGATGTAGTGGACGACCCTGCGCTTCAGCCAGGGATTGTTGAAGACGGAGGTGTACGCCCATTCCGCCAGGGTCCCGACTATATCCTTCCGGCAGACTTCCATATACATGCCGAGAGCCGAACAGAACTTCGACTTGAAGAAGTTGAGGTCGGGCGTGTTCGCCCCGATGTTCTCCAGGTAGGAATACCCGTCGGCCCGTGCACGCTGAACCAGGAGCCACTGGAGATACTCGTTCCCTGCATGAGCACTCTCGATTCGTGGCGTGCCCATCCAGAGCAGGAACCGCTTGTACTCCTGGGTGGCGACGGCTCCCGTGAGCGCGCCTTCCCGGTCATAGAGGTAGTACGCCGCGAGATGATCCGGGTACGCCCGGAAGACATCCTCAAAGTAACGCCTGCTGATCATCGGGATGTTCATATCAGGCTGGCTGAACCGCCCGGCAAGCGCCGTATACAAATCAGAGAGATCGGTGCTCCGCACGAGATCCATCCCGGCCTTCTCGGCTTTCCTGATTTTATTCCGGAGTTTATAGTGGAAATCCCCCCAGATCGTCTCGAGCGGCCGCGTAAGATCGATGACGTAGGTGTAGTGAACCTTTGGAGTATACCCCCTCCAGATGAACTGCCTGACGTCGGTGAGGCCGGGGACGAAGATCAGGGAGAAGTAGTGCGGCGATATCGCATCGATCTCTGCAGAGAGATCCGCCGCAACGAGATCCATGATCGCCTCCTGCTTGCCCAGTTTCAACGCGGCAAAATCCTTCGCCGGGATAAGGCCCTGGTAGGGGATGACCGCCTGCATGGGCGGCGGCGAGAAGAGCGTCTTGACCCCGTGCACGCTCCTGAAGAAGAGCGGAGCGAGGCAGACGAGTTCCTCTCCCTTGTAGATGCCGTACGGGAGGAGCCGGTACCCCGTGTGCCGGGCCGTGATCGTGATGTAGTCCCACCTGTGAAAAAGCAGCCCGTACGGGCTTGCATCGACAAATGAATCCCACGTATCCCTGTCCTTAACAAGTTCGAGCACCATAGAGCCAGACTTCCCGCCAAACGGTCATGCCAGACCGGGCCCGATACAGGATACCTCAAGGGCAATATTTATATCTTTCCCGGTAACCCCGGGGAGCGTGGGGCTGCGCCGATTTAAGCGGACACGAGAGATGCCGGGCCCCGGCGGGCCATCCCGATCACCTGACGTAGGGGACAAACCTCTTCTTGATCAGCGGTCTGTTGACGATGTTGCTGTACGCCCATTCCGCAACCCTGCCCACGCCGTCTTTCCTGCTCACCTCAAAAAAGATCGCAAGATCCGGGTTGTACTTCGCCTTATGCATGTTCAGGTTCGGGTTGTTCGCCCCGGTATTCTCGAACTCCGAAAAACCCTTCGTTTTGGCGTCTCGGATCAGGCACCACTGGAGATACTCGTTTGCCGACGTGCCGTCGATCTTCGGCCCGCCGACCCAGAGGATGTAGCGCCTGTATTCCAGGGTCGTGCCGACCCCCTTGAGGTCGCCGGCCCGGTCGTAGAGGTGGTAGACACGGGCGTGGTCCGGATATGCCCGGAAGATATCCTCGAAGTAGTCGCGGGTGATCATCGGGATCTTCATATCCGGGCGGCTGAACCGCAGGCGCACCGTCTCGTAGAACCGGGTAAGACCGTCGCCCTCCTCCAGGTGGTAGCCTTCCTTCTCGAACCGCCGGAGACTCGTGCGCAGCTTCGCGTTCACGTTCCCCCAGAGGGTCTCGATCGGCGGTGCGAGGTCGATCGTATACGAGTAGTTGATCCCGGTCCGGTAACCGTCCCAGATAAACCGGCGGATGTCGTGAAAGCCCGGGACGAACGTCATCGAGAGGTAGTTCGGCGCGAGATCACGGAGGGCTTCCGTGAGCCCGTCGGCCACCGCCTGCAGCATCGACTCCTTCCTGCTCTGCTTTGCCGCTGCATAATCCCTGGCCATGACCACCCCGAGATACGGTATGACCGCCTGCATGGGCGGCGGCGAGAGCACGACGGTGACGCCGTTCGTCCGCCTGCAGAAGAGCGGGAAGACCGCGAGCAGTTCTTCGCCCTTGTAGATGCCGTAGGGAAGAAACGCATACCCGGTATGCCGTTTCGTGATCGTCAGGAAGTCCCACTTATGAAAGAGGAGGCCCGAGGGGCTCTCGTCGACAAACGCGTCCCAGGCATCTCTGTCCGCGATGATCTCGACCGGCAAACTGTTCTTCCTCCACTCTGCCGGAGAGGGCCGGCAGGACTTTACCTCCTGCGGTCGGCCATATAAATCTAACGGCTGACGGGGTCGTGCCGGGGCATTGAGCCCGACCGGCCACACGAACACGGTATCCATTCCGACGTTTCCGGGCATCAGGAGCCCTGAACCATGATTTTTGAGATAACATATCTCGCCCGGTGCCGTGAGGCACCGGGGAGGAGAGGGGCGGCGGCGAACCCTAAACCCTGCCGGCCGCCATCATCAACCGTTTCATAAAGGAGCGGTATGCCCACTCGGAAAAAGCGCCGAAGGTGTCTTTCTTCTCGATCTCAAAGTACATCGTGAGATCGGGGTTGAACTTCGATTTGAAGAAAGCCAGATCGGGGTTGTTCGCACCCATGTTCTCGAACGTCCGGTAGCCTTCGGCATGTGCACGCCGGATCAGGAGCCACTGGAGATACTCGTTCCCCGCGTGAGCGCTCTCGATCTTCGGCGTTCCCATCCAGAGCAGGAACCGCTTGTACTCCTGAGCGGCCACCACGGCCGCGACCTCGTCCTCTGCATCGTAGAGGGTGTAGACCCCTATCCGGTCCGGGTAGGCGCGCACGAGATCCTCGAGGTAGTCGCGCCTGATCGGCGGGATGTCGAGTGACGGGTCGCGGTAACGATCGGAGATGAGCGCATGGAGCGTGGAGACATCCCCGGATCTCTCCAGCCGGAGACCTGCTTTCTCTTCCTTCTTCAGCTTGCTGCGGAGTTTGTAGTGGAGGTTGTTCCAGATATCCTCGAGCGGCCGCTCCAGATCGATGGTGTAGGTATACCGGACCCGCGCATCGCACCGGTCCCAGAGGTAGTGGCGTATATCGTCGAATCCGGGGACGAAGGCCATCGAGAGGTAGTTCGGTGAGAGATCGAGGAGTTCCCCGCGAATCTCCTCCGCGATCAGCCCGAGAAGGGATTCTTTCTTGCTCCGCTTGAGCGACCCGAACTTCCCGCTCGTCACGCACCCGAGGTGGGGGATCACCGTGAGCGGCGGAGGCGAAAAAACGGCGTTGATGCCGTGCATCCGCCTCCAGAAGAGCGGAAATACACAGAGCGGCTCGTCTCCCTTATAGATCGCGTAGGCAAGGAGAGTGCTCTTCGTATGGTTTGCCGTCAGGTGCAGGTAGTCCCACTTGTGAAAGAGGAGGCCCGAAGGGCTCTCGTCGATGAACGTGTCCCAGGTATCTCCGTCCTCGACTCTGATCGCTGTCATCCCTTCCGTCACTCCGGTGCTGTCATGCAGTCTGCGGCTCGGCGACCTCTAATCATCTCCCGGACTCATATATACCTTTCCAAGGGTCCACCGTATCGCGCAGCCGGTCGCCGCGGGGCCGGGCGCAGTTACCCTGCCCGGGCGGCGAGCCCGGATCCGCGGACAGGAATCATTATATACCGGAACACGTGAGGTAGGGGCATGGTCGCACTCCGCCTCCTCGCCATGGACGACGTTTCATTCCGCTCGTGGGAAGGCAACGGTTCGGGCGCATACGGCGACATCTGGGTGATCATCCCGGAAAAAAATCTCTTCCCGGAGTTCCTTAAACACTTTTACCGCGCATCCGGCCGGGATCTGATCTCGATACCGTACTCCGAGAACTTCTTCTGAACCTGCCGGGGAACCCGGCCGCCTTCATCGTGCTGCCGGTGCTGTCCAGCCATACCGGGAGCAAAACGTTTAATGCAGAGTATAGATATGAGCACCACGATGAGTGTGCGGATGAATCATCGTGAATCGAGAGCTCTCCGGCTTGAGAATTCTGTGACCGCGAGGGCACTCCGCATCCTCCCCGCATACTCTGCTTACATTAAGACCTACGCTCTCCTCCGGGAGTCCCGGCAATGGAGCCGGGAAGAACTCGCGGCTCACCAGGCGCAGGCGCTCTCGCGCCTCCTCGACCACGCCTACGAGAACGTCCCCTACTACCGCCGGGTCTTCCGTGAGCGCGGCCTCGTCCCGGAGGACATCCGGACCCCCGACGACCTGGTGCTCCTCCCGTTCCTGACCCGCGAGGACCTCCAGAACAACCTCCCCGACCTGAAGGCCAGAAATTACCCCGATTCCGCCTTCGAGTACGTCACCACCGGCGGCTCCACCGGGATCCCGGTCGGCTTCTACTACGAAAAAGGCGTCTCCCGGGCCCGGGAATGGGCGTTCATGAAGACCCAGTGGGACCGCGTCGGCTACCGGTTCACCGACCGCTGCGTCGTCCTCCGGGGCTACATCGTCGGGTCGGCAAGAGACGGCGTCTTCTGGAAGAAGACCCTCTGCGGCCGGTGGCTCTTGATGTCTTCCCACCACATGACCGAAGAGACCCTGCCCGCCTACATCGACCGGATCAAGAGGTTCAAACCCCGGTTCATCCAGGCGTATCCCTCGGTGGCGACGATCCTGGCGCGGTACATGCGGGAGCACGGGGTCGAGCCGTTCCCGACCGTCAAAGCCGTCCTCTGCGGGTCGGAGAACCTCTACCCCTGGCAGCGCGACCTGCTCGAGGAGGTGTTCGGGTGCCGGGTCTTCTCCTGGTACGGCAACTCCGAGCAGACGGTGCTTGCCGGCGAGTGCGAGGAGAGCACCCACTACCACATCTTCCCCGAATACGGGATCGTCGAACTGATCGGGCAGGACGGCCGGCCCGTCCGGGGACCGGGGGCCATGGGCGAGGTGGTCACGACAAGCCTCATAAACCCCATCTGCCCCCTCATCCGATACCGCACCATGGACGTCGCGGTTCTCGGGACGGACTCCTGCACCTGCGGGCGGAGCTACCCGATGCTCGAGCGGGTCGAGGGGAGGCTCCAGGAATTCATCGTGACGAAGAACCGCCGGTTCATATCGATGACCGCGGTAAACATGCATTCCGACATCTTCGACAACGTTGCGCAGTTCCAGTTTCACCAGGAGAAAGAGGGAGAGACCCTGCTACGGATCGTGAAAAAACCCGGATACAGCGACCGCGACACGGAGCGCATCCTCAAGGAACTCGACAGAAAATTCGACGGCGACGTGGACGTGACCATCCGCTTCGTCGATGAGATTCCCCGCACCCAGCGCGGTAAATACCAGTTCCTGATACAGGAACTCCCGCTGGGTCACGGGGGCATTTCGGTGTGAGAACCATGCGAAAACTCAGGTTAATTGCAGTAGGAGACATATGGGTTCGGACGGCGAACTATCAATACCCGTTCGGGAGGGTCAGTCATCTTCTCGAGAGTAAGGACGTCCTCTTCGGGAACCTGGAGACCACCCTCTCGGATACGGGAGAACCGGCAGAGAAGCACCACGTGATCTTCACATGCCCGGATTCGGCCCGGCACCTGAAGGAGGCCGGGTTCGACGTCATGAGCGTTGCAAACAACCACTCCGGCGACCTCGGTGTCGAGGGATTCAAGAACACCCTGAACGCACTCGAGAGACGGGGTATTCTCGCCATCGGCGGATCGGCGACCGAAGATCGGCAGGAACCGATCATCCTCGAGAGGAACGGTATCTCGATCGGGTTTGCGGGCTATACGATCGGCAAACTCGCCATATCGCGTGAGGTCTCGGTCAACCGGCTGGTCGAGGAGGACATCCTCAAGGATATCGCATCTCTCAAAGGCCGGTGCGACCATATTGCCGTCTCGCTGCACTGGGGGACGGAGATGGCCTACTACCCGTCTCCCGAGCAGATCGACCTCGCCCACCGGCTCATCGATGCGGGGGCCACCCTGATCCTCGGGCATCACCCCCACACCATGCAGGCGATCGAACGCTACCACGGGGGGCTCATCGCCTATTCGCTCGGCATGTTCCAGTTCGAGCCGCGCTGGCCCCACAACATCTCGCGGGAGGCGATCATGCTCTCGGTCGACCTGCAGAAGAACGGCGTCGTCGGGACGCATGAGACGGCGCCGCTCATCATCGACGACGACTTCATACCCCGTCCCGCAGAGGGTCCGATGGGTGAGGAGATCCTGAACTTTCTATCCGAGATCTCGCGTCCGGTCGCCGAAGGCAGGCTCACCAGGGCAAGGTGGTTTGAGGAGATCGCGCCGGTCTACATGAAGATGAACCTCGAGAGTTACCGTTACCGGATACGCCGCAAAGGTCTCTTCCCGCTCCTGGAGATGGGAGCCTGGTTCTTCACGCCGTTCTGCCTGAAATGCTGCGCCGGCCTGGTACGGCGGTTATTTCGCCCGGAAATGGCGCGCAGGAGGCGTGCCCCCGGACAGAACGCCGGGAACTGAACGAAGGTGAATGCCGGGGCACGCGAGAGTCCGGTTCAACCGGACCCCGTCCCCGGCCCGTTCTTCGACGCATTCTTCATTCCGACCGGCCATTCCCCGGGAAGGCCGCCGGGGGCCCGGGAGCCGGATCGCAAAACCCTCATTACAATTGATGACAAATATAAACGCGAGGAGTGTAACCAATTTGTCAGCGATTCCAAAGGAGGAGTATCTCTATAAGTGCACGTCCGCCTGCGCGGGGTGCAGCTCTTCCCTGTGTCTGCGTTACGTGCTCAAAGCCGCCGGACCCGACTCCGTCCTGGTCGTACCCGCCTGCTGCACCAGCGTTATCCAGGGGATCTACCCCGGCACGGCGATGAACGTGCCCGTCTACAACGTCGCGTTCGCCGCGGCCGCAGCCTGCGCCTCCGGTATGAGCGAGGCGTTTGCGGCACTAGGAAGAGAGACCAACGTCATCGTCTACGCGGGCGACGGCGGAACGGTCGACATCGGGATTCAGGCGCTCTCCGGTGCTTTCGAGCGCGGCACCAATTTCCTGTACATCTGCTACGACAACGAGGCATACGGCAACACCGGCATGCAGCGGTCGGGCGCAACGCCGCTCGGGGCGCGCACCACCACGACCCCCGGCGGCAAGCCCACGACCAAGAAGGATCTCGACCGGATC
The DNA here is from genome assembly GCF_001017125.1 of Methanoculleus sediminis. Classification (GTDB taxonomy): domain Archaea; phylum Halobacteriota; class Methanomicrobia; order Methanomicrobiales; family Methanoculleaceae; genus Methanoculleus; species Methanoculleus sediminis. The sequence continues at coordinate 641,954 of NZ_JXOJ01000002.1, forward strand.
GTCGAGGCGCACAACCCGCCCTACATGGCGACCGCCTGCAGCGCCTACCCCCTCGATCTCTACAAGAAGGTCCAGAAGGCACTCTCGATCGAGGGGCCCAAGTTCATCCACATCCTCGCACCGTGCCCGCCGGGGTGGCGCTACCCCACGGAGAAGACGGTCGAGATGGGGAAACTCGCCGTGAAGACCGGGACATGGATTCTCTACGAGCGCGAGTTCGGGAAACTCGCGATCAGCGGCCCGTCGAAGGCGGCGATGAAGCGGCCCGCCCCGCTCGAGGACTACATCAGGGGCCAGGGCCGGTTCAAGAACCTGAGCCCCGAGACCCTCGATCTGATGCGCCAGCAGGTGCAGCAGAACATCCAGCGGCTCTCCCGCGAGGAGGCAGGCGTATGCTGACGATCGCGACCGGAAACAGGGCGGTCGCCGATGCGGTGAAGGCCGCGAAACCCGGCGTCATCGCCGCATACCCGATCACCCCCCAGACCGAGATCGTCGAGCAGATCGCCGAATACGTCACCGCCGGCGACCTCGACAGCCGCTACATCCCGGTGGAGAGCGAGCACTCGGCGATGGCGGCCTGCATCGGGGCGAGCGTCGGGGGCGTTCGGACGTTCACGGCGACGAGTTCCCACGGCCTCCTCTACATGCACGAGATGGTCCACTGGGCCGCGGGCGCCCGTCTCCCCATCGTCATGGCGAACGTCAACCGGGCCCTCGGGCCCGGATGGAACACCTGGGCGGAGCATACCGACGCCTTCTCCCAGCGCGACACGGGCTGGCTGCAGGTCTTCGTGGGCACCGTCCAGGAGGCCTACGACGCCACCCTGATGGCGTTCAAGATCGCCGAGGACGAGAGGGTTCTTCTTCCCGTGATGGTCAACCTGGACGGGTTCACGCTCAGCCACATCACGCAGTCGCTCGATACGGTGGAACTCGGCGACTTCCTGCCTCCCTTCCGCCTCCCGCACGCCATCGACACGTCAAACCCCCTCGGCTACGGGCCCATGACCGGCCCGGCCGACTACTTCCGGTTCCGGTGGGACATCGAGCGCTCGATGCGCGACGCCCGGGGCGTGATTACGGAGGTCGAGCGTGAGTTTGCAGAGCGGTTCGGCCGCTCCTACGGCCCCACGGAGGAGTACCGGTGCGAGGACGCCGACGTCGTCGTCGTCGCGATGGGAACCCTCGGCAAGGAGGCGGAGGTGGCGATCGACCGCCTCCGCGACGAAGGGGTCAGGGCCGGTTCCATGCGCCTGCGCTGGTTCCGCCCCTTCCCGGACCTCGACCTCTCCGGGCGGGACGTCGTGGTGATCGACCGCGACTACTCCTTCGGCTTCGGCGGCGTGGTGGCGCATTCCCTCAAATCAAAGACCGGCATCGAGCCTTACAGCGTGATCGCCGGCCTCGGCGGCCAGGAGGTCACCTACAACGATATCGCGGATTTTGTCCGGAACCGCCATCCGGGAAAAGAGATGTGGTTCGGGGTGAGCGACCATGTATGAGATCAGGATCCACTCCCGGGGCGGGCAGGGCGGTGTCACCGCCGCGAAACTCCTCGCCCTCGCGGCGTTCAGGGACGGCAAGCACGCAACCGCCTGCCCGTTCTACGGGGCGGAGCGGCGCGGGGCGCCGGTCGTCTCGTTCGTCCGGATCGACGACGAACCGATCAAGGTGTACAGCCAGATCCATGAGCCGGATCTCGTGATCGTCCTCGATACGAGCATCATGGATGTGGTGGACGTCCTGGACGGCCTCAAGGCCGACGGCACGGTTCTCTTAAACAGCGCACACCCGGTTGCCGGGTGCAACGGAACCTGCCGTCACGTCGACCTGACCGGGATCGCGCTTGCACAGAACCTGGTGGTCGCGGGAAGCCCCATCCTGAACACCCCGGTGCTCGGGGCGCTCGCGAAGGTGGGCATCGTCACCCTCCCGTCGGCACTGCAGGCGATCCGCGAGATGTTTAGCGACGAGCGGAACGTGAAAGCTGCCGAGGCGGCGTACGAGGAGCTGAAAATATGAGAGAGAGACTTGCGCTCAGCAGGCCGAAGGAGGCCGCGTCGGGGAAGACCGGGACGTGGCGGACGTTCCGGCCGGTTGTGGATAAGGAGACGTGCAACGCCTGCGGCCTCTGCGCCCAGTACTGCCCGGACGGGGTCATCGACGAGGAACTGAACATCGACCTCGACTACTGCAAGGGGTGCGGCATCTGCGCGAACGAGTGCCCGAAAGAGGCGATCACCATGGTTCGCGAGGAGCGCTGACCTCCTCGTCGATAGGGCTTTTCGCCATATACTCCAGGTTGAACCGGTAGAAGTGCGCATAACCGCAGTTGCGGCACCGGGTCGTGAAGTGGTTGCACCCGATCGCGAGGTCGTGCGGGCCCGCGACTCCGCAATTTTTGCATCGTCCGTCGGCCTCGAGGGTCCAGAGATCGTAACGCCCGATCGGCGTGCAGGTTCCGACCGCCCCGGTGCTCTCGAACCGCGGGATGAATATCCGGGTCGCCCCGCAGGCAGAGCAGATCACCTGCGCCTGCGCCGAGACCGCTTTTATGATCTGGTCGACATCCTCGCCGCAGTGGTAACAGCGGGTGCGGTGCCGGGTGAAGATGAACCGCTCGCTCATGCATGATACTTGAGGAGCGCAAGATAAAACCTCCGTCCCGGAGTGCGGGCGGCCCTACTCCGGGACGGCAGGTTGGTGCCGCTCCCGGGCCGGGTCACGGGCGGGAGGCAAACGTTAAATAGCACCCCCGCACCTCTGTTGCCGAATAGGAGGTTATGAGATGGCAGCGTTGAGAGTCGCACCCTATGTCTGCGCTTACTCGGATGAGAACGAAGAGAACCTTCACATCGAGATCGAGCTACCCGGGGTCGATAAGAAGGACATCACGTTCAAGATGCAGGAGACCAGTTTCTCCATCGATGCAACCCGCGGCGACGTACGCTACGTCGGCACCTACGCGATCGGCTGTCCGGTCGACACCAACAGGGCGAAGGCGACATTCCGAAACGGCCTGCTGGCCGTGGATGTCCCCTACATGCAGCCGGCCGCGGAGGAGACGAAGGAGATCCCCATCGCGGAGTGAAGGGCCCTTCGAGGCAGATCTCTTTTTTACCGCCGGGTGCCCTGCGCCCCGATAGCGGGAGGGGGCCGTCCGCACCCCGCGACCGCTCCGTCCGCCGGGAGGAGTCACCTTTATTAGCCAGCATCCGCACGTCAGGGATATGAACCCGGCACGCGGATACGACCCGGAAGCACCGGAAGCCCCGGTGCGGGAGGAATCGCCACCGAACCGGCTGATCAACGAACAGAGCCCTTACCTCCTCCAGCACGCCCATAACCCCGTCGACTGGTATCCCTGGGGGGAGGAAGCGTTTTCACGGGCGCGGGAGGAGGGAAAACCGATATTCCTCTCCATCGGCTACTCGGCCTGCCACTGGTGCCACGTCATGGAAGAAGAATCGTTTGCCGACCCGCAGGTCGCGAAACTCTTAAACGACGTCTTCGTCTGTATCAAGGTGGATCGCGAGGAGCGGCCGGATATCGACCAGGTCTACATGGCGGCCGCCCACGCGCTGACCGGTGCCGGAGGATGGCCGCTCACCATTCTGATGACCGCCGACAAAAAACCCTTCTTTGCGGCGAGTTACATCCCCAAGGAGAGCCGCTACGGGATGACCGGCCTTCTGGATCTCATCCCCCGGATCAGTAAGGTCTGGCAGAACCAGCGGCAGGAACTCGAGAACGCCGGCGACCAGGTCATCCAGGCGCTGCAGGGCGCGGCGAGAACCCCGACGGAGGAGGGCGAACCCGGCGAGGCGGTTCTCGACGAGGCCTATAACACCTTCTTCCGGGTCTTCGACGGGGAGAACGGGGGGTTCGGGGATGCGCCCAAGTTCCCGGCCCCGCACAACCTCATATTCCTGCTCCGGTACGGGAACCGGACGGGGAAGGAGCCGGCATACACGATGGTCGAGAAGACGCTCCATGCCATGCGCCGTGGCGGGATCTTCGACCAGATCGGCCACGGGTTCCACCGCTACTCGACGGACGCGGAGTGGTTCGTCCCGCACTTCGAGAAGATGCTCTACGACCAGGCACTCCTCGTCTTGGCATACACGGAGGCTCACCTCGCGACAGGGAGAGAAGAGTTCGCGAGAATCGCCCGGGAGACGATCGCCTACGTCCTGCGGGACATGGCCGATCCGGGCGGAGGCTTCTACTCGGCGGAGGACGCCGACAGCGAGGGGGAGGAGGGGAAGTTCTACCTCTGGACGAAGGACGAGATCCTCGGCGTTCTCGGGGAAGAGGACGGCGAACGGTTTTCGCGGATCTTCAACGTCACGGAGCCCGGGAACTACCGGGAGCAGCCCGGAGGGAAGAGGACGGGCAGAAACGTCCTCCGCCTGCGCCGGCCTCTCGCATCCTGGGCGCACGAGTTCGAAACCTCGGAGGACGATCTGGTGTGGTTCGTGGAGGAGGGGCGGCAGAAACTCCTTGCGGCCCGCGAGCGGCGTGTCCGCCCGGGAAAGGACGACAAGATCCTCGCCGACTGGAACGCCCTCATGATCGCCGCCCTCGCGAGAGCGGCCCGGGTCTTCGACGATCCGGACTACCTGGCGGCGGCGGAGAAGGCGGCCGCGTTCGTCCTCACGAATCTTCGCGGGCAGGACGGGCGGCTCCTCCACCGCTACCGGGGCGGCGAGGCCGGCCTCGCGGCAACCCTCGACGACTACGCGTTCATGATCTGGGCGCTCATCGAGGTCTACGAGGCGTCGTTTGTCCCCGGTCACCTCAAGACCGCCGTCGACCTCTCCCGGGACCTCATCGCCCGTTACTGGGACTGCAACCAGGGGGGGTTCTTCTTCGTGCCGGACGATGCAGACGTCCCCGTCCGACAGAAACCGGTCTACGACGGGGCAATCCCTTCCGGCAACAGCGTGGCCATGTACGCCCTCTTCGTCCTCGGGCGGATGACGGCGAACCTCGAACTCGAGGAGACGGCGGAGCGGATACGACGCGTCTTTGCCGGAACCGTCAGCGAATCTCCTACCGCCTGCTCCCACTTCCTCACCGGTCTCGAGTTCATGCTGGGGCCGAACTTCGAGGTGATCATATCCGGCGTTCCGGGCGCGGAGGATACGAAAGCGATGATCGGCGCCATCCGGTCGCACTACGCGCCCGACGCCGTCATCATCTTCCGTCCTTCCAACGAAGAGGAGCCGGAGATCGTGGAGGTGGCCGGGTTCACCCGCGACATCGTGATGATCGAGGAGAAGGCGACGGCATACGTCTGCACCAACTACGCCTGCGACATCCCGACGACCGATCCCGACGAGATGGTGCGGCTCGTGAGAACGACCGGACGGCCGTCGGAGCCGATCGCCTGACTTCAGGGGGTACACCATGATCGGGCGAAACGGGGTCGATATGGAGCGGGTGAACGCTCTTAAGAAGGTGATGCAGGAGGATCCGGCAGCGGGCAGCAAGACCATTTCCGCCATCACGAGCTGGAACGGCGGTGCCCACTCCACCACGATCGTCCGGAACTTCGCTGTCCCGGCCGACGAACCGGCCGTCCTCGGCGGAACCGACCGCGGGCCAGGCCCGACGGAACTGATGCTGACGGGACTTTCCGCCTGCATCGCGACCGGGATCGCCTACAGCGCGGCGGAAGACGGGATCGAGGTCGATTCGATCGAGATCGATGTTGCGGGCGACCTCGATCTCGGCGGGTTCCTCAATATCGGCGATCTTCGACCGGGACTGGCGGAGATCCGCCTGACCGTCCGGGTGGATGCCGACGCGCCGCGGGAGACGATCGAAGAACTCGTGAACCACGGCTACCGGCGCTCGCCGGTCGCGGCATCGCTCGAGGGCAGGGTGCCGGTCAGGATCTGTATCGGGGGGGAGGAGGCGGCGCTCTCTGAACCCCGATCCGGGGCCTGATCACGTCCCCGCCTCTACACCGGCGGAGAGGCGGAAACAACTCTCTCCTCGTCTTTGACCAGCGGATAGTTCGCCGCCTTCCACCCAATCGTGCCGCCGAGCAGGTTTATGACGTTTCTAAACCCGTGCTTCTCGAGGATGCTCGCCGCAAGGCTCCCCTTGTACCCGGCATCGCAGTGGACGACGACCCGCTTATCCTCCGGGATCTCCTCGATATGCTCCTCGAGATGCCCGACGTAGATGTGATGCGACCCCTGAATGTGACCATCCTCCTCCCGGTGATTGACGTTCCTGACGTCGAGCACCCAGATCGACGGGTCGTCCAGGTTCTCGGCGAGGTCGGGAGGAGACCAGGTGCCGGAGCGCTCGACGATCTCGCCCTGCTTGAACCAGGCCGCAAACCCCCCCGCGAGGTATCCCGAGATGTTGTCGTAGCCGAGCCGCACGAAGTGGCGCACCACGTGATCCAGGTCCAGGTTGAAGTCGTCCACGAGGATGATCGGGCCCTCGTAGTTTAAGTAGTAGCCCATGTAGAGGGGGAGGCCTTCCCGCCAGATGCTGATGGTCCCGGGGATATGCCCGCCGGCGAAACTCGTCGGGGACCGGATATCGACGATCTGCGCCATCTTATCCATGAGCGAACGAATCTCCCGGGCCGAATACGCCCGCAGGTGCGGCAGGTTGTAGATCAGGGGCGGCCCTTCCCGATTGAGTTTTCGCATCATCCTGAAATATTGCGGCTCGTAGAGCCGTTCGCTCACCTTGCGCTCGACGAACTCCTCTTTCGAGAGAGAGAGCAGCCCGTTCGTCGCCTTCTCAAACCCGATGGTCGTGTACTCCCGGTCGCTGATGTTCCCGCCGCAGACGGATCCCGCGCCGTGGGCGGGGCAGACGATCGCGCTGTCCGGGAGGGTGAGGAGTTTCTCGTGCAGGCTCGTATACAGCATCTCCGACATCTCCCGCCGCTTATCCTCGCCGGCGAGATCGGTTCTCCCTACATCCCCGGCGAAGAGCGCGTCGCCGGTAAAGACCATCAGGGGATCCCCGGAGACCGACCGATCGCGGAGCAGGAGCGATATGCTCTCTACGGTATGGCCGGGCGTCTCCAGAACCTCGAGCTCGAGCGGGCCGAGCGAAAACGTCTCCCCTTCACGGACGCCGGTGCCGAACTTGAAATCCTCCCGGGCGCCGTGCAGGATCTCCGCCCCGGTCGGGCGGGCGAGCTCCCGGGAGCCGATGACGTAATCCTCGTTCTTGTGCGTCTCGAAGATCTTCGTGATCTTCATGCCCGCGCGCTCGGCGACGGCCGCGTAGACCAGGCAGTCGCGCCTCGGATCGATGACCGCCGCCTCCCCGCCCGCCCCGACGATGTATGAGTTGTGAGCAAGGATATCGGACTTAATCTTCTCAAACAACATCCGTATTCATCTCCCGGGTGGTGGAACCCGTTCCGATGAGCCGGGATACGGGGCGGATATATAAAAGGTTTCCGTGGGATACGGAGAGAGACCGGGCGTCGCCGGCCGCTCACTCCTGCCGGACGGCCCTCACCTCGAGGATGCCGCCCACCGCCTTGAACGCATCCTCGAGCTCCTCGAAGTTCGGGATCCGGGAGCCCCGGAGGATGCGCAGCCCGCTCCTGATGCTGTCGCCGCCGAGCATGCAGCCCACCACCATCTTCTCCGTGTTCCTGGAGAACCGGACGATCTCGTTCGCGACGTGCGCCGGATCGACGAGTGTGGTCGGCACGGCGATCACGAACGCGATGTCCCAGAAGTCCTGGTGGCGGATCAGTACGTCGAAGAGAGCGGCGAACCGGGTGGCGTCGGCGTCCCCGAGGATATCCATGGGATTCGAGTGGTTCCAGAACGGCGGGAGGAACGCATTGAGCTCGCGGAGCACGTCGTCGGGGAGGTCGACCATATCGACCCCGTACGCCTCGGCGTAGTCGGAGGCGAGGACGGCGAACCCGCCCGCACTGGTGACGGCGATCGCACGTCTCCCTTTCGGGTAGCCCTCGGAGGCCAGGAGTTCCGCGAGGTTGAAGGCGTCCCGCAGGCTCCGGGCCGGGATCACTCCCGCCTGCCGGAACGCCGCGACGTAAACCTCGTAACTCCCGGCAAGCGACCCGGTGTGGGACGACGCCGCGGCCTTGCCCTTCCGGGACGAACCCGACTTCACCGCCACCACCGGCTTTCTTCCGGCGACCTCGCCGACGATCTGCATAAACCCGCGTCCGTCCTGGATCTCCTCGACGTACAGGGTGACCGACCGGGTCTTCTCGTCCCGCTCGGCAAACCGGAGAAAATGCTCGAACCCGAGATCCGCCTGGTTGCCGACGCTGATGACGGTCGAGAACCCGAACTCCTCGGGAAGGCTCCAGTCGACGACGGTGGTGATGATCGCGCCGCTCTGGGAGATGAAGGCGACGTCCCCCGCCCTCGGGGAGACGGGGTCGAACGTTGCGTTGATCCCCATGTGAGGCATCATGATCCCGAGACAGTTCGGGCCGATGATCCTGATGGAGTGCCGCTTTGCAATCGCCGTGACCTCCTCTTCGAGAACCGCGCCTTCACCGCCGATCTCGCGGAACCCGGCGGTGACGATGACCGCGAGACGGACGCCTTTCTTCCCGCACTCCTCCATCACCTCCGGGACGATCCGGGCGGGCACGGCGACGACCGCCCAGTCGACCGGGCCCGGGATATCCAGAACGGTGGGGTAGGTCTTCCGCCCGAAGAGTTCGCTTCTCGATGGGTTGACCGGATAGAGGTTCCCGGGGAACGAGAGCAGGTTCCGGAGGACGGAGTAGCCCACCTTGTTCGGGCTTGCGGAGGCGCCGATCACGGCAATGGATTCCGGGTAGAAGATGTCCGGGGGTGCCCGAACCCTGAGCCGGGCGGCCGCGCCCCCGGCGGTATCCCCGACGATGATCCTCGCATCGACGACGCTGACGCCGTTCTCGTAGACGATGACGGGGTTCAGGTCGAACTCCCGGATCCGGGGGTCTTCGATGAAAGCCTGTGCCATCGCGGCGATGACGCGGACGAGCGCCTCCTCGTCCTTCGGGGGCTCTCCCCGGTATCCCCGGATGAGCCGGTAGCCTTCAATCTCACGGATCATGGCACGAATCTCGGCGTCGGTGACGGGCAGCACGCGGATGGAGACATCTTCGAGGAGTTCCACCAGTTTCCCCCCGAGACCGAACGTGATGACCTTCCCGAACGACGGGTCGGTCTTCCCGCCGATCAGCACCTCGAGCCCCGCGGGCATCTCTCTCTCGACGATGATCCCGATGACCGTCGCCTCCGGGGCACGGGCGGCGGCGTTCTGCATGATTGTTCGGAACGCCTCTTCGGCCCCATCGGGGCTCTCGATCCCGGTGATGACTCCGCCGACGTCGCTTTTGTGGACGATCTCCGGGGAGATGACCTTCATGACGACGGGATAGCCTATTCGCCCGGCGGCCACCCGTGCATCCCCGGCACTGGCGGCGAGATGATGGGGCGGCACCGGTATCCCGCACGATTCGAGAAGGCGGTAGCCCTCAGATTCGGTTAACATCCTCTCCGGCATGGGTATTCCTCGCGGTAGGCCGATCCTGTCAGGCACGATCGGCGCCCTGTTGCACGGATTGGTCGGATCGCTCATAATAATTATCCGTCCCGGAGGATTGAGACGGGTTTCCACAAAAAAAATTGCAGAACCGGTATGCAGCGGACCGGACTCCATGAAACGGCAGAGGGTGGCCGGGAACGGAGTGCGAACCCGGGGGGGTGCCGTGATCGCACCAGTAAAACTCCTGTAAATTTAATCTCACCGAATAAACCAAATTTAGAAAGATATAATAAATAGTGCTACAATCATTTTTGATCGTATGATTATGCCAAAATACACCGGAATGCTCACGGCCGCAGTACTTGCGGCCCTCGTTCTTGTCATGCTCGCCGCAGGGTGCACCGGCACCGGAACCGTCCAGGGCGGCGCCGGCGAGACCGTCACGGTCACCGACGGCTTCGGCCGGGCGGTCGCCGTCCCGTCGCCCCCGGAGAGCGTCGTCTGCTCGGGGTCCGGGTGCCTGCGCTATCTCGTCTACCTGCAGAGCCAGGATCTCGCCGTCGGCGTCGACGATATCGAGAAGGAGGGGCGGGCAATCGAAGGCCGGCCCTACGCCCTCGCTTACGGGGCGCAATTCAAGGATCTCCCCCTGATCGGCGAGTTCCGCGGCAAGGACGACCCGGAGAAGATCCTCGGAATAGGCCCGCAGGTCATCCTCAAGACCGGCTCCACCGGAACGGCATACGCGACCAGTGCCGGCGACGCAGATAAGCTCGAGGCAAAGACCGGCATCCCGGTCGTGGCGTTCCCCTACGGATCGCTCAGGAACGACGCCGAAAAAGCCGAGATGTACACCGGGCTCCGCGTGATGGGGGAGGTCCTCGACAAGCAGGACCGTGCCGAAGAGGTGATCGCCTACATCGAGGCGACGATCGCCGACCTCGAAGCCCGGACCGCCGACATCCCCGAGAGCGAGCAGAAGACGGCCTACATCGGCGGCGTCTCCTCGGCGGGCGCCCACGGCATCATCTCCACCGAGCCCGCCTACCCGCCCTTCCTCTGGGTGAATGCCAAGAACGCCGCCGCAGGACTCGGCACCGCCCACGCCGACGTCGCGAAAGAGGCGCTCGTCGACTGGAACCCCGGATACGTCTTCATCGATGTCGGCACGATCCAGATGGAGAACGACGGGGCGATCGGGGAACTGAAGTCCGACCCCGCGCTCCAGGGCCTCTCCGCCGCGAAGGAAGGCCGTGTTTACGGTGTACTCCCGTACAACTTCTACAGCACGAACTACGAGACCGTGCTCGCCGACGCCTACTTCGTCGGCAAGACCCTCTACCCCGACCGGTTCGCCGACATCGACCCCGGGGAGAAGGCGGACGAGATCTACACCTTCTTCATCGGGAAACCGGTCTTCTCCGACCTGAACAGCCAGTACAGGAATCTTGGATTCACGGAGATCCCGCTGTAACGGAAGAACGCTCGGGCGGACAGGACGGAAGAGAAGGTATCTACTGCAGAGAGCATCCTTCTCTTCCCGGCCGGCACGGCCGGAGCGCGCGGTGTGGCGCCCTGCTCTCATGCTCTCCGGGCATGCGGTCAGGAAGGGCTCCCGAACCCTGAGGAACTACACCGGTTCGGCCGATTATCGGCGCAGGTATTACGAATCTAAATCGAGTCACACCTGATAGGTGGCGATTCGATAACTATAATAAACAATGTTACTACTACAGATATTAGTATGCCACCGTTCCGATACAGAGGAGTCCTCACGGCCGCAACGCTTGCGGCCCTCGTTCTTGTCATGCTCGCCGCAGGGTGCACCGGCACCGGAACCGTCCAGGGCGGCGCCGGCGAGACCGTCACGGTCACCGACGGCTTCGGCCGGGCGGTCGCCGTCCCGTCGCCGCCGGAGACCGTCGTCTGCTCGGGGTCCGGGTGCCTCCGCTACCTCGTCTACCTGCAGAGCCAGGACCTCGCCGTCGGCGTCGACGACCAGGAGAAGAAGGACCAGCCGATGGAAGGCCGTCCTTACGCCCTCGCCTACGGGGCGCAGTTCAAAGACCTCCCCCTGATCGGTGAGTTCCGCGGCAAGGACGACCCGGAGAAGATCCTCGGAATAGGCCCCGCGGTCATCTTCAAGACCGGCTCCACCGGAACGGCGTACAGCACCAGCGGCCCCGAGGCCGACAAACTTCAGGAGAGAACCGGCATCCCGGTCGTGGCGTTCCCTTACGGATCGCTCAGGAACGACGCCGAAAAAGCCGAGATGTATGCCGGGCTCCGCACGATGGGCGAGGTCCTCGATAAGCAGGACCGTGCCGAAGAGGTGATCGCCTACATCGAGGCGACGATCGCCGACCTCGAAGCCCGGACCGCCGACATCCCCGAGAGCGAGCAAAAAACGGCCTACATCGGCGGCGTCTCTTCGGCGGGCGCCCACGGCATCATCTCCACCGAGCCCGCCTACCCGCCCTTCCTCTGGGTGAATGCCAAGAACGCCGCCGCAGGACTCGGCACCGCCCACGCCGACGTCGCGAAAGAGGCGCTCGTCGACTGGGACCCGGAGTACATCTTCGTCGACCTCGGGACGACCCAGCTCGAGAACGACGGGGCGATCGGGGAACTGAAGACCGATCCCGCGCTCAAGGGCCTCTCCGCCGCGAAGGAAGGCCGTGTTTACGGTGTACTCCCGTACAACTTCTACAGCGTGAACTACGAGACCATCCTTGCCGACGCCTACTTCATCGGCAAGACCCTCTACCCCGACCGGTTCGCCGACATCGACCCCGGGGAGAAGGCGGACGAGATCTACACCTTCTTCGTCGGGAAACCGGTCTTCGACGAGCACAACAACGAGTACCGGAACCTCGGCTTTCAGGAGATCCCGCTCTGATGCCGGACTTTGAGAGGAGGAGATAACGAGATGCACTTTGCAGACGGGGCCATCCCCGCCGACTACATGGGCTACGTGCGCCGAAAGCACCTCTGGATACTCGGGGGCGTGGTCCTCCTCTTTCTCCTCCTGATCGTATCCATATCGGTCGGCGCGGTGAGCATTCCCCCGTACGAAGTCTTCCTCTCCATCGTGAACGGTATCGTCGATCGGATTAACCTGCTTCTCAACCCCGGCACCGCTCTCAACCCATCCAGCACCGACCGGATCGTCTGGAACATCCGCCTCCCGCAGGCGCTTGCCGCGATCGTCGCCGGGGTGGGGCTCTCGGTGGCCGGGGTCGCCATGCAGTCGATCCTTCGTAACCCGCTCGGGTCGCCGTTCACGCTCGGCATCTCGAACGCCGGCGCCTTCGGGGCGGCCGTCTCGGTCATCGTCCTCGGCACCGGACAGATGCATTCCACGGTCGCCGACGCCGTCACCTTAAACAACCCCTACGTGACGACGCTGGTGGCGTTCATCTTCTGTCTCCTTGCGACGGCCGTGATCCTGCTTATCTCCCGGATACGCGGGGCCTCCCCCGAGGTGATGGTCCTCGCCGGCGTCGCCCTCTCCTCGCTCTTCACGGCGGGGACGATGTTCCTGCAGTATTTCGCCGACGACACCCAGCTCGCCGCCGTCGTCTTCTGGACGTTCGGCGACGTCGGACGGGCCAGCTGGCAGGAACTCGGGATCATGGCCTTCGTCACGATAGCGGCCTCGCTCTACTTCATCGCGAACCGCTGGAACTACAACGCGATCGACGCCGGCGACGAGACCGCAAAGGGCCTCGGCGTCAGCGTTGAGCGGGTTCGCGACGTCGGGATGGTCGTCGCGGCGCTCGTCTCCGCCGTGATCGTCTCGTTCCTCGGGGTCATCGGCTTCGTGGGGCTCGTCTGCCCGCACATGGTAAGACGGCTCATCGGCGACGACCAGCGCTACCTGATCCCCGGTTCATGCGTCATGGGCGGGATCCTCCTCCTGGCCTCGGACACGGTCGCCCGGATCATCGTGGCTCCCTACATCCTCCCCGTCGCCGTGCTCACGGCATTTTTAGGCGCACCGGTCTTCATCTACCTGCTGCTTAGGGGGTACCGGCGATGATCCTCGACGTCGACGGCGTGGCGTTCAACTACCGGAGCGCTCCGGTCATCCGGGATATCACGTTCGATCTCCGGCCCCATCAGATTCTCGCGATCCTGGGGCCGAACGGTGTCGGGAAGACGACGCTCTTGAAGTGCATGAACGCGATCCTGCGGCCGAGGGCCGGATCCGTCCTCATCGAGGGGGCGGACCTCCTCACCGCCGACAGGATGGAGATCGCCCGGAAAGTCGGCTACGTCCCGCAACGGTGCGAGGCGGCCCGATTGACCGTCTTCGACGCCGTCCTCCTCGGCCGCCGGCCGCATATCGGGTGGGACGTGACGGAGAAGGACATCCGGATCGTCGAGGCGGCGATACGGATGCTCAGTCTCGAGAACCTGACGCTCCGATACATCGACGAGATGAGCGGCGGGGAACTCCAGAAAGTGAGCATCGCGAGAGCGCTCGTGCAGGAGCCCCGGGTGCTGCTCCTCGACGAACCGACGAGCAGCCTCGACCTCAAGAACCAGATCGAGATCCTCGGGATCGTCAGGCACGTGACGGCAGAGCACGACGTCGCCGCGGTGATGACGATGCACGACCTGAACATGGCGCTTCGCTACGCCGACCGGTTCATTCTCTTAAAGGACGGCGTCATCCATGCCGCAGGGGGTTCCGACGTGGTGACGCCGGAGATCATTGAGGCGGTCTACGGCGTCCCCGTAACGGTCGAACGATACAACGGGTACCGCTTCGTCGTGCCCCTGGAACCGGAGAGCGCCTGAGATCCAGCCCTTCCAGGCTCATGAAGAGTAACGTATAAGCCCGCCGTCGCCGATATGCCCGGCCGGGGGCATATGATACTCGAGACGTTCATCGGAATCGCCGAGATAGTCCTCGGGACGTTCGGGGCGCTCTTTATCGTCTACGGAGCGGCGATCGCGATCATCGAGCTCCTGGCGCGGGAGACACGCCTCCGAAAGCAGAGTTACCACGACATCAGGTGGTTCTTCACCACGCGCATCCTGATCGGTCTCGAGTTCTTCGTTGCCGCCGATGTCTTAAAGACGATCCTCGAACCGACACTCGAGGATCTGACCATCCTCGGGGCGCTCGTCGCCATCAGGACCGTCGTAAGTTACTTCCTTGGACAGGAGGTGAAAGAACTTCCCGAGGAGAGAAAGTTGTAAAAGGGGGTTTGGCGGGGCTTTCAGTCACTCGCTCTTCCGGCCCTGCAGTGCCGTTAAGTGCTCGTGCGCCCCTTCGACGACTCTTCTCGAGTTCGCGAAGGTGATCGTCTGCAGCGCCTCGTCGTAGGGGAGCCACCGGTAGTCGATGTGCTCGTCCGAGAGCGTCACCTTCTCCTCCGGGGTCTCGATGAGGTAGTAGACGACCTCCTTGTAGACCGTATGCGCCCGACGCTGGAAGAAGTAGTGAACCTCCTCGCGGAACCCGGGGACGAACCCTGCGCGGGTGATCCCGGTCTCCTCCTCAAGTTCGCGGAGCACCGTCTCTTCCTCGCTCTCGCCGCGTATACCGTGCCCCTTCACCAGATCCCAGTGACCGGCCCCGTACTTCAGGATGAGGTACTGGAGATCCGCATCCCGTCGGACGACGACTGCCCCGCATGAACGCTCTTTTGCCATGATCTCTTCAATCCTGTCTCGTGGAGTTTCCGGCCGCCGCGAGTTCGCGCCCGATGATCCGGAAGTCCTCTTCCAGGGACTCCCGGTACCCCGGGTTATAGAGCGCGGCGGCAGGGTGGAGGGTGGGGATGAGGCGGACCGGGTGACCGAAGAGGAGGGCGGGGTAGACCGTCCCCCGGATCTCCGTGATCCGGTCGAACTCGACCGGCAGGAACGAGAGGATATACCTGCTCGAGTGCCGGCCCAGCATCACGATCACCTTCGGCCTGATGATCCTGATCTGCTCCTCGAGGTACGGGGTGCAGGCCAGGATCTCCTCGTCCCGGGGGTCGCGGTTCCCGGGCGGCCGGTGCTTGACGATGTTCGCGATGAAGACGTCGTCACGGGTCAGGCCGATACCCGATAGAAGGCCTTCGAGGAGTTTTCCCGCCCGGCCGACGAACGGCCTCCCGGTGAGGTCTTCCTGCTTTCCCGGTGCTTCGCCGATGAGCATGAGGCCAGCCCGGGGGTTCCCTTCTCCCGGGACTGCATGGTGGGTGTTCTCCCAGAGGGGGCATTTCCGGCATTCGCCGATGACGGCGGCAAGGTTCTCTATCGCTACGTTGCTCTCCGTCTCCTCTGCCATGCCCACACTATTGACAATAACTCGTATAACCTTCTTATGCATTGTGTTTTGGCGCCGGATTCTATCCTACCCGCCCGGGATCGGTCCGGGAGGGAGAGGGGCGGTGCCGGCCGTTCGGCTACGGTTCCCACCAGCCGGCGCGGCACCGTCTTCGTGCTTATAGAGGCCGGTCTCCGGGGAGGTGGTCCGGCACGGGTCTGACGAGTAGATGCGTGACACAGAAATCGTTTATAGAGGGATGCCGAGTCTCAATCATGACGTACAGCCTCCGGCAGCCGCCCCCGCCCGGATCGGGTACTACCGACGGGCGGGAACCGGCCAGAACCCCTCACGGGCACGACTCCACACCCGCGGAGAGAGCCGGATGAGACAGACTCTCGCTCTTCTCGCTGCGCTGCTGCTCCTGGCATTCGGGGCCGGATGCACCAGCACACCGGAAAACGTCACACCCGCCCCGGTCCTCCACTACGAGCGGGGGGACGTCTTGATCCCGATCAACACATCCAAGATTCCAGTGCGGGGATTCGACGCCAATGTCACGGAGGTTATCGAGACCCTCCTCGCCGACCAGCGGGCCGGGGCCCTGCTTGAGGGCGGGTGGAAGATAGTCTCGGTTCGGACAGGTTTTGATTACGACTTGAAGACGCATGTCGACGTAGAGTTCCGGAGCGATGAACCGTCACCGTCGTTCTTCATCGAAGTGGACGAACAGAAGGGGCACACCGGCTGGGGGCGCTGCAACGTCCCGCGCTGGCTTGGAGGCCCATTTGCAGGCCCCTACCCTGAGAACTATCACCAGAACTGGACGCCCAGAAGGGGCGTTGACTGGATCTATGTCTTCGATCACCACAACGATCGGGTAGTGATGGTCTACAACGAAACGACGATCTTCTACCTCTACCCCTCGTACGGGAGAGAGTGGTATGAAAGCGTGGAGGCGTCAGGATGAAGCGGATCTTCATTCTCTCCCTTACGCTGCTGCTCCTGGCGCTCGGGGCCGGGTGCATCGACTTCCCCGGGGCGAACGCCACGGAAAACGCTACCTCTCCCCCGGTCCTTCACTACGAGCGGGAAAACGTCTCGATCCCGATCAACACATCCGAGATCCCGGTGAGAACGTTCGATGTCAACGCAACAGAGGTGATCGAGATCGTCCTCGCCGACCAGCGGGCCGGGATTCTGTTTGAGGGCGGATGGCAGATCACCTCGATCCGGACGGGCTTTGAGGGGGAGGACCCGAACCGGGAGCACATCGACGTGGAGTTCAGGAACGATGAACTGTCGCTGTCGTTCTTCATCGAAGTGGACGAATGGGAGAGGCAGACCGGCAGAGGACGTTGCAGCGCCACGATCTGGAGGGGGCACCCGTGGACGTCAGAACCCTTCCCCGAGGAGGAAGACTATCACCAGGTGGTAAACCCGTATATGGGCCTGTTTGTGGTCGTCGATCATCACAACGAGAGGGTGTTGATGGCCTATGACGATACGACGATCTTCTACCTCTACCCCTCGTACGGGGATGCGACTGAATGGGAGTGACCGAAGCGGAACCGACGCCCCTCTCCCCTCTCTCATGGAACAGGGTGATGTGAAAGCGTAGGGGAGGGCGATGCGGGAAAATGCAGGTTGCCGGAACGAGCATGGAACCACCATAGAAGGGAAACAAAATGAACAGAAAAGTGGGAATGCGGGCGCAAATCGTACCTGCAACCGGCGAGAGCCGGTTAAGTGAAGCAGATCTTCATTCTTTCCTTTGCACTGCTACTCCGGGGCGCGCTGTCTCTCCTGCACGGATCTGGCCCTGCGGCCAGTCCGCCACTCGCACCTGCAGGGCCGCGGACAGCCCTGCGGCCAGCCCGCCACTCAAAATTAATACCCCCGAAGGTGAACACTATATAGAATTTCCCGGCGAGCGTGCGGCCCGGTCTCGTCGGAGCGGCGGCGAACAGGGATATCCAACCCGAGGCGAGGCTGCAGGACGAATGGAGCGATTTGTACAATGAGCGATATGGATCACACCTGTTTTGACACGGCAAAGATCGACAAGATACAGGAACTGCGCGAACGCGGGGTGACGATCTACCCCTACACCTTCGACCGCAGGGATACCGTCACCGGGATCAAAGAGCGGTTCTCCACGATCGAGCACGAGAAGAGCGAGGAGGAGGTCAGCACCGCAGGGCGGGTCTACATCGTCCGCCAGCACGGCAAGACAATCTTCGCCGATATCGGAGACTCCGGGGGCCGGATACAGCTCTACCTGCGGAAGAACGACCTCGGCGAGGAGCAGTTCGAGCTTTTCAAGCAGTACGTCGACGCCGGGGACATCATCGGCGTCGTCGGCCACGTCTTCCGGACGAAGATGGGCGAGATCACCGTCTGGGTCGACCGGTTCGAACTCCTCACGAAATCGGTCTGCCCGCTTCCCGAGAAGTTCCACGGGCTCAAGAACGTCGAGATTCGCTACCGGCAGCGCTATCTCGACCTGATCATGAACGAAGAGAGCCGCGAGACCTTCCGGACGCGGAGCAGGATCATATCCCTTCTGCGGCAGTTCCTCTTCGAGCGGGACTACCTGGAGTTCGAGACGCCCACCCTGCAGCCGATCTACGGCGGCGCGAACGCCCGGCCGTTCACCACCCACCACAACGCCCTCGACCAGAAACTCTACCTCCGGATCGCCCCGGAACTCTACCTCAAACGCCTGGTCGTCGGCGGGTTTGAGAAGGTCTTCGAGATCGCGAAGAACTTCAGGAACGAAGACATCGACACCAACCACAACCCCGAGTTCACAATGGTGGAGATCTACGAGGCCTACCGCGACTACGACGACATGATGAACCTCACCGAGGAGATCCTCTCCTATCTCGCGGAGAGGGTGCTCGGGACGACCGCCTGCTCGTTTGCGGGGCATGATCTGGACTTCTCCCGGCCCTGGCGCCGCCTCACGATGGAGGAGGCGGTGCGGGAGTACGCCGGGATCGACTTCCCGGCCATGAGCCTCGAAGAACTCCGCGCCTTCGGCCTCGAGCACTGCGTGGAGGGCTGCGAGAGCGCCACGACCCGGGGCGAGTACCTGGTGCTCTTCTTCGAGCACTTCGGCGAGAAGCACCTCATCCAGCCGACGTTCGTCTACGACTTCCCGATCGAGAACTCGCCGCTTGCAAAGAAGCACCGCGCGAAGGAAGGGCTGACGGAGCGGTTCGAACTCTTCATCGCCGGGATGGAGATGGCGAACGGCTTCTCGGAGTTAAACGACCCCCTCGACCAGAAGTCCCGGCTCGAACTTCAGGACGCAAAGCGCCGGAGGGGCGATCTCGAAGCGCAGATGATCGACTACGACTTCATCAACGCGCTCGGCTACGGGATGCCCCCGACGGGCGGCGTCGGCATCGGGATCGACCGCCTGGTGATGCTCCTCACCGGCAAGGACTCGATCAAGGAGATCCTCCTCTTCCCGCAGATGAAGACCGCCGTCCCCGGGCAGAACGGGGACGGAGCGGAAGAGAGCGACAGGGAAGAGTGAACCCCCGCATTTTCAGGTCATGAACGGACGGAACAGGGCCGCCATCAAACCCGGGATGACGGTGGATATCGTACTCAAACGTGACCAGAAGACCGGCAAGCGCACCCGGGGCATCGTCGCCGAGATCCTGACGAACTCCTCTTTTCACCCCCACGGGATCAAGGTCCGGCTCCGGGACGGGCAGGTCGGGCGGGTGCAGGAGATCGTCGAATAGGGCTAGGCGGCCTTGCGGAGGGTGAACCGGACGGCCGTCCCCTCCTCCGGCCGCCCTTCCACCCGGTCGTCCGCCCATATCCTCCCGCCGTAGCGTTCGATGAGCATCCGGCAGATGTAGAGGCCGAGACCCAGACCGGCAAGCGATCCGCTCCCCTTCTGGAAACGGCGGAAGAGTTCGCTCTTCACCGCGTCGGGGATGCCCGGCCCGCTATCCTCGACCGAGATCAGCACGTCCTCCCCGCGGTCTTCGACCCGGACGGCGATCTCGACCCCCGGCCCGCCGAACTTCACCGCGTTGCCGATGAGGTTCGCGAAGACCTCCGAGAGGAGGTCATCTGCAAGAACCGCAAGCGGGCGCCCTTCGTACCGGATTCGGATCGCGGGGTGGTTCGCGATCTCCGTGCGGACCACCGGATCCAGGTCCACCCGTGTCAACGGACTTCCGCTCTCCAGGGCCTCCCGGAGGGTGGCGACGGACCCGATGATCGCGGAACTCTGTTCAAGCCGGGAGAGCATCTTCTCGGCCATCTCCCGCCGTTCCCCTTCAAGCGCACCGACGAGGAGACGGGTATACCCGATAGCGACGGTGTTTGCATTGTTGATGTCGTGGACCATGATGTCCAGAAAGAGCGTTGCCGCCCGGTTCGACTGCTCGAGGTCGGCAGTCCGTTCCCGGACCAGATCTTCAAGCCGGGTGCTGTAACCCCGTGCCGTCTCCTCCGAGGCGCGGAGACGCCGGATGTTCTCCTTAAGGGCGTCGACCATGGCATCGATGCTCTCTTCGAGACGGGTGAACTCCGCTCCCGCGGAGACCCGGATCCGGTGATCGAGATCCCCCCGGGCTATGATGTTGACGTCGTCGACAATCTCCCGCACCGGACGGGTTATCTGCCGCGAGACCGGAACCGCGATGCAACAGGCGGCGAGGCTTGCGAAGAGCGCGAGGAGGGCATGAGTGAGGCGGATCCCGGCAAGCCGGGCATCGAGAGGAGCGGTACTGTAGGTCAACTCGACGACCCGGCTCGCGTCCGAGGGGGATCCGGCAGCGGAGAGGTCGACAAGGACGTACCGGACGATCTTGCCCGCTACCGGATCCGTTATTGTCCGGTCCCGTTGCTCCTCATAGACCGCCCGGGCAACGAAATCGATGGCGGCGGGATCGGCCGGGCTCTCCGACTCGGTCGCATTGACGGATCTCCCGTAACGGTCGAAGATCCGGATCCCTTCGAGCGCAGGGTTCAACCGCATCAGGTCGTCTTCGAGGGTCCGGTATTTCAGATCGAACCGGTCGGTCCCGATGGAACCGCAGACGAGCCCGAGCTCGAAGAGATAGCGGTGATCCGGCGAAGGCATGTAGGCGTACTTTCGCAACCGCCCGCTCGCCGGCTCCGCCACGATCCGGTCGGCCGTAAACGAGTCACCGAGCCGGATCTCCGTTATCCGGTTATGGAAAGATGGAACTTCACGGAAATCGATGCCGAGATCAGGAGGGTAGGTGGTATATTCGATGACACCCGCGTCGTTGATGATGTAGACGTCCATCTCCTCCCCGAGCTGCGCTCTGACGCGGGCAAGATCCATCTCTTCCGGATCCCCGCCCACCCGTTTGTATTCGGCCAGAACCGGGGTGAACGCCTCCTGCATCCGGTGGTCGAGCGTGCAGTCGAAGAGATTCAAGCCCGCATCCATAAGGCGTATCGACTGGACGGCACTCCTCTCCGTCTGCTCCCGGAGGTGATCCTCCTCGGCGATCAGGGCCCCCTCGACCTGCCGGTAGTCCAGAGCCGAGATCAGCCCGATCACCGGGAGCGTGATCACGATCATGACGAGGATCAGGTGCGTACCGAATCGGAGCGGTCTTCCGCCCCCGACCGCCGTCATGGGTTGTCCTCCTCCGCCTTCCGAAGCGTAAACCGGATGGCGGTGCCGCACTCCGGGCATCCCTCCACCCGGTTGTCCGCCCATATCCTTCCGCCGTAGCGTTCGATGAGCATCCGGCAGATGTAGAGACCGAGTCCCGTCCCCGCCGCGCCGTGGGTTCCCCGAACCAGCCGCTCGAAGAGTCGGACCTTTATCGCGTCCGGGATACCCGGTCCGGTATCCTCGACCGAGACCAGCGCCTCCTCCCCGCGCTCTTCGACCCGGACGGTGGTCTCGACCGCCGGCCCGCCGTGCTTCGCCGCGTTGCCGATGAGGTTCGCAAAGACTTCTGAGAGGAGGTCGTCGGCGAGGACGGTGGCCGTGGTGCCGGAATACGTGATTCCCGTGACGGAAGAACGCTCTATCTCGGCCCTGATAACGGAATCAAGGTCGAGCGGACGAAGCGACGGCACGCCACCCTGAACCTGCTGGATGGTGTTGACGTTGTGGACGATCTCGATACTCTTCGTAAGCCCCTTCCTCGCCTTCCCGAGCAACTCGACCTCGGGCCCTCCCTCGAGTTCGGCGTGGAGAAGGTCGGCGTAGAGGTTTGCGACGTTGTTTGCGTTGTTGATATCGTGCCCCATGATGTCCAGGTAGAGGGTCGCCATCCGGTTGCACTCCTCGAGAGCGGCGGTCCGTTCCCGGACCTGCTCTTCGAGGACACGGCTGTGCCGGACGATCTCCTCCTCCGACTCCCGGAACTTTCGGATAGTCTCCTTCAAGGATCCGACCATCGCCGAGACGCTCTTTGCGAGGTGTACGAACTCCTCGTCCCCGCTCATCCGTATGGGCCGCTCCAGATCCCCGCGGGCGATGGCATCGACATCCTCGACAAGGATGCGTATCGGCCGCGTCAGGTGGTGCGCGGCGATGGCCGAGAGAGAGCCGATGCAGAAGAACGCGATAAGGAGGACACCCGCATGCCGGTCGAACATTCCGGCGAGTTCCGCCTCCGCCCTCCTCGTGGTATAGGTCAGTTCTACGACCTGGCTCATGTCCGATGCATAATCGAGGTCGGCCATATCGACGAAGACGTAGCGTGTCAGTTCGCCTGCAGTGGCGTTCTCCACCTCGATCGTGGCCTTCTCCCGGTAAGCCTTGCGGACGAACTCCAGCCGGCGGTCGTCGTCGGGATGCACCTCCCCGGTGATCATCTCCCCCAGGCAGTCGAAGATCCGGATCTCGATAACGTCCGGGTTTTCATCCACAAGTTCCCGGACGGTCTCCCGGTACTTCAGCGCTGTGCGGTACTGCTGAAACTCGGACTCCGCAAGGCCGAGTTCGAAGAGGTAGCGGTGATCCGGAGAAGGATGATACGCGTACTTCCGGAGTTCCCCTGACGAGATCTCGGAGACGACCCTGTCGGCAGCAAACGAGTCTCCAAGCCGGATCTCTGTTAGCCGACCGTAAAACTCGGGCATTTGCCTGAAATCAAGGCCAAGGTCAGGAGGGTAGGTGGTATATTCGATGATACCCGAGTCGTTGATGACATAAAGATCCATCCTGCCCCCGAGTTCCTCCTTGACACCGGGGAGATCCATCTCTCCCGGATCCCTTCCCGCCCGCTCGTACTCGGCGATAAAAAGGTCGAATCCCCCCTCCATCTCCCGGTTCAACGTCTTATCGAAGAGTTTCAGCCCGGTGTCCACCAGGTTCACCGCGAGGACGATGCCGGACTCGGTCTGGTTCCGGGACTCTTCGGCATTCGCCTCCAGTTCCTGCCTGACCGCCGCCGAATCGACGATCGAGAGCAGGCAGACGACAGGGACCGTCGCGAGGAGAATCACAAGCAGAAGATAGACCATGAGCGGAAGCGACGGTCGCACGGGACTCTTCGCCGTCATTTACGCATACACTCCGCTCCTCATGCGATACCCCCGGGGGCAGGATCAATTCCTCAAGGAAGGGTATATCTGTAACTATATAGCATGAACGATTTTGACGCGAAAGAGGAAATTTGAACAGATCATTTCGTCGCGAGATGCCGGAGGGGGCAGGATCACGCCCCCCTGCAGACCGGGATCGGAGGGGAGCCCGACGGGCCGAAGGGTGCGACGGTTCACTAGAACCGGAGCATGAGAAGCCCGAAGGGCTTCGAGTCCGGAACTCGAGCACCGGAGATGCGGTGCAACTCCCGGGTGGAAACGCGGTGCGAAAAAAGAGAGTGCCGGGCCCGGATCGCGGCCCCGGATCGTATCGTGGGACGGTACGGTGATCTTACATCGGGGGCATGCCCATGCCGCCCATGCCGCCACCCATGCCACCGCCCATGGCAGCCATCTCCTCAGGAGAGGGGCCGGCGGACTTGGACGAGGCGATGACGTCGTCGATCCGGAGGATCATGACGGCGGCCTCGGCGGCGCTTGCGATTGCCTGGGTCTTCACCCGGAGGGGCTCGACGACGCCGCCCTTGAGCATGTCGCCGGAGGCGGCGTTGAAGACGTCGAGGCCCATGTATTTTGCATTCTTGCCGCCTTTCTCGTGGGAGGCGCGCAACGCAACGAGCATGTCGATCGGGTCGAGACCCGCGTTCTCGGCAAGCGTCCTCGGGATGATCTCAAGTGCGTTTGCAAACGCCTCGATGGCAAGCTGGGCACGGCCGCCGACACTTGCGGCGTACTCGCGGAGCCGGAGCGAGAGCTCGATCTCGGGGGCACCACCGCCGGCGACGAACTTCTTGTCCTCGACGGCAACGCTGACGACCCGGAGCGCGTCCTCGATGGCGCGGTCGAGTTCATCGACGACGTGCTCGGTGCCGCCGCGAATGATGATCGAGACCGCCTTCGGGTTCTCGCACTCGGTGACGAAGATCATCTCTTCGCCGGAGACTTTCTTCTCCTCGACACTGCCGGCCTTTCCGAGTTCCTCGGGGGCGATGGCGTCGATGGAGCTGACGACGGCCGCACCGGTGGCGCGGGCGAGTTTCTCCATGTCGCTCTTCTTGACACGGCGGACGGCAAAGATGCCGGCCTTGGCGAGATAGTGCTGGGCGATGTCGTCGATGCCCTTCTGGCAGAAGAGGACGTTCGCGCCGCTGGCAACGATCTTGTCGACGATGCCCTTGATCATCCGCTCCTCTTCATCGAGGAACATCTGGAGCTGGTCGGGGCTCGTGATGCTGATCTCGGCGTCGACCTCGGTCTTCTTGAACTCGACGGCGGCGTTCAAGAGCAGGATCTTCGCGTTCTTGACGGCACGGGGCATCGCGGGGTGGACACGCTCCTTGTCGATGATCATGCCCTCGACGATCTCGGACTCCTCGATGGAGCCGCCGACCTTCTTCTCGACCTTCACGAACTCGGTGTCGACGGTTCCGTCGGCGTCGGCGACCATCGTGATTGCCTTGACGACGAGCTCGGTGAGTTTCTCCTTTGCAGCCTCGGCGCCCTTGCCGGTCATGGCGGTGTCGGCAAGCTTCCTGAGCATCGCCATGTCGTCGGGCTTGACGTCGACGGCGATCTCGTCGAGGATATCCTGGGCCTTGTCGGCTGCCATGCGGTAGCCGTGGGCGATGACCGTGGGGTGCACGTCCTGGTCGAGGAGATCCTCGGCACGCTTCAGGAGCTCGCCTGCGATCACCACGGCTGTCGTGGTGCCGTCGCCGACCTCATCGTCCTGGGTCTTGGCGATCTCGACCATCATCTTCGCGGCGGGGTGCTCGATATCCATCTCTTTCAAGATGGTCACACCGTCGTTCGTGATGACGACGTCGCCGATGGTATCGACGAGCATCTTGTCCATGCCCTTCGGGCCAAGCGTTGTCCGTACAGCGCTTGCCACGGCTTTTGCGGCTGCGATGTTGCCCGACTGTGCGTCACGACCGCGGGTACGCTGGCTACCCTCTTTCAGAATCAGGATTGGTTGTCCTCCAAGACTTGACATAGGTATCACCGTTGTTAAGCGATAGAAAGGTAGGTTTGTAGTTCTATATAAACTTATTCACTCATTTATCATATCTATGAGTTCCGAGCCGTCTTCGAGGGTGTGGAGATGTTCTTCTCCGATAAGAAGCGTTTTGCCGATCTTTTTCTGCTTTTTATAATCCGTGATGACGCACATTGCAAACGTCTTCGTGATCTGCGAGATGTTGCCGATGAGCGAAGCGCGCTTCACGATCTTCTGGGAAGTGCCGTACGCCGTCAGGATCGTGTGCCGATCAAAGAGCGCCAGAGCCTGGAACGGAGCCTGCCGCATCGCATGGATCTCCATCCCCATACGTTCAAGGTCGGCCAGAACGTCGCCGGGCGTGGATTCCAGGTGCTTCTCGGGTTCGGGAGTGCGGTAACCGAGGAGCTCGATCGTCTCGACGAGCGGGGCGTTGAAGATCTCCTCGAGCCTGATGGCGACATCGAGCGTGGTACCCATCCCGCTCTCGTACTTGCTGATCGTCCGGCGGGAGACCCCGAGGTGCGACGCAAGATCCCCGAGCGACATCCTGAAGCGCTCCCGCACCTCCCGCAGAAGATCGCCTTTGATCTTCACGTAGAGGCCACCGGGGGAGGCGTAGACCATCGGCGAGAGCCCTTCCACGAAGTAGTCGTAGAGTGTCTCGGGGCTGAGGGCAAAGAGCCCGTAGCGGATGTAGACGACGCCGCGCTCGAGATCCGTATCGCGTGCCCGCTCCCCGACGATGAGGGGGGTGGCCTCCAGGTGGCTGGCGATCAGGTTGAGATCCCAGGCGATGTCGGCGCTCACGCTGTCGATATGAGAGGCGACTTTGATGATGACCAGGTTGTCGCCCTTCTTCGCGATAAGGTCGAAACTCCGCGGACGGATGTTGCATCGCTCCGAGACGTCGAAGTTCGCGAGGAGCATGATGCTGATGACCATCTGGGGGAGGCGATCCTGCGACATAACCCGTAAGAATCGATATAGCCGGAGACGATATAAACTAGAGGGTTATGTGGATCGGGATCGACGATACGGACTCGCCTGCCGGGATGTGCACCACCTACCTCGGTGCGGTCCTGGTGCGGCGGCTCGCGCAGGCGGGGCTGCGCACCATCGGCGCCCGCCTGGTCAGGCTGAACCCGAACGTCATCCACAAGACCCGGGGGAACGCGGCGATCGCCATCGAGGCCGACGGCGATCCGGAGACGGGCTTCGCCCTCGCCACCGCGTGCGTCGAAGAACTCGCGGAGTTCGACGACGAAAAGACCAATCCCGGCGTGGCGGTGGCGAGCGTCCGTCCGCCGCCGGACTTCTATTACGCGGCGCTCCGGGACTACTGCACCGTTGACGAGGCGGTCAGGGTGCTCGAGGCGGCCGGGGCCCTGTACCGGGGCTACAAGAACCGGCGCGGGCTCATCGGCGCAACAGCCGCGATCGCAAGCGATCTTCCCGACCTGACCTACGAACTGCTCGCCTACCGGAAGCGCCCGTTGTGGGGGACACACCGGCAGGTGGATGCAGCGAGCCTCTTTCGCGCCGAGGAGGAGACCTACCCGCATACCTGGGACACGGTCGACCGGGAGAACAGCGTGGTGGTCGGGGTGCCCCACACCCCCGACCCCGTCCTCTTCGGCATCAGGGGGGAGAGCCCGGCATGGGTAAAGGAGGCGCGTTCATACGTGCGCTCGGAGGAGCCTGCCTGCGAGCAGGTCTACGCCACCAACCAGGGAACCGACGCCCACCTGATACCGGGATCGATCGCAACGCTCCGGGAGGGGCGGTCGTACCTGGTGCGGGGCACGGTCGCAGAGGCCGCTGCCACCGGGCCCGGCGGCCACGTCTCGTTCCTCCTCAACGATTGCGGCATCGATCTCCGCTGTATGGCCTACGAGCCGACCAAGGGGTTCCGGGACGTCGTGAGGGCGCTCGTCCCGGGCGACGTGGTGGCCGCGGCCGGGAGTTACAAGGGCGGGAGCCTCAACCTCGAGAAACTCGGTGTCGCCCGCCTCGCCGACGCGGCCCGGATCCGCCCGCCGGTCTGCCCTGCCTGCGGAAAGCGGATGACGAGCGCCGGGACAGGCAAGGGCTACAAGTGCAGGGTCTGCGGCGAGCGCAGCCGCGAACCCGAGACCGAGGTGGTGGAGCGCCGGCTCCGGCCCGGGTGGTATGAGGTGCCCTCCACTGCCCGCCGGCATCTCGCACGGCCGCTGGCGCGCGGCGTCCCGGGATGGGAAGAGATCGTGCTTCAATCCGGCCGGAAGTGCAATCAATCCTCCACCACGTCAATCAAATGAAGTTTACAAAAAAAGATTTATAACGTTTGTGCGTTAACTTACTCCCTGGTGATCCCGTGCCGACGATCTGCGGCGAACGTATGCATGCCCCGACCTCTCCGTCCGCGACGGTGCCACCCATGGCGGACGGGGTTTCGCGGCAGGCTGTACGGGTTCGCGGCAGAGTATGCACGGAACGAAGACGAAGGTAGCCTTCCGGGCACCTTTCCGTTTCCGGCCCGAAAGTCCGCTCTCTAGAGAGATGGTCCGGGCATACCGGACCCCGACACGGTGGGACGAGCGGGATCATCCCGTGTCGAATAACCAGTCATCCCCTGTCTGGCAGCGGGGGCCCGACCACCGGACCCCCGCAACATCATGGCATTTTTATCAGGGCATTCCTTTCAGCCGACGGGCCTTACGGACGGCCCCGCAAAAAGACGATCCATTATCGTGCATGAATGCCAATACCTCGTACAGAAGCTGGTGTAACAGTATCATGACCTTCAAGTACGGGGAAGCGGTTCAGCAGGCACGGGTGCACCCCGGGATGACGGTCGGCGAACTCGTCGACGAACTCGGGAAAGCCGGAGCCTACAACGGAGGGTCGCTGTGGCAGGCGGTCAACATCTACGAACGGATGCTCCGCGACGAAAAAGCGCTGAAATTCTTCGGCCTCTCGGGTGCGATGGTGCCCGGCGGCATGGGGGGCATCGTCGCCGACCTCATCGAGAGAGGACATATCGACGTGCTCGTCTCGACGGGGGCGAACCTCACCCACGACGTCATCGAGGCGATCGGCTGCCACCACTACCACGGGACCGCTCAAGTCTCCGATACCGAACTCTGCGAGGAGGGGGTCAACCGGATCTACGACATCTTCCTCCCGAACGAGGCGTTCATCCGGTTCGAGGAGTTTCTGCAGGACGCCTACTCCTCCCTACCCGAAGGCTCGACGGTCTCGATCTCCGATCTCCTCGGCCGGATCGGCAGCCGGCTCGATACCGGGATCCTCTCCGCGGCGGCAAAGGCCGGGGTGCCGGTTTACTGCCCGGCCATTCAGGACTCGATGATCGGGCTGCAGTACTGGCTCTTTTCCCAGACGCACAGGGTCACGGTCAGCGCGTTCGACGACATGCCCGGGCTGCTCGATCGGTGCTTTGAGGCCGAGCGGGCCGGCACCATCCTGGTCGGCGGCGGCGTCCCGAAGAACTACATCCTGCAGAGCAAACTGATGACCGAGAGCGGGTTTGATTACGCGGTGCAGCTCACCGGCGACCGGCCGGACCTCGGCGGCCTCTCGGGTGCGACGCTCGACGAGGCCCGGTCGTGGGGCAAACTCACCGGAGAGGCCACCGCCGTGACGGTCTACGGCGACGCGACGATCAACCTGCCGCTCCTCGTTGCGGCAACCCTCGAGAGGCTGGGATCGTGACCGAACTCATCCTCTCCCTCGACGTGCTCGACCGGAAACAGGCGGTGAGCGTTGCGGAGTCGTGTGCACCCTTCATCGACGCGATCAAGATCGGTTATCCCCTCGTCCTCTCGACAGGCCTCTCGATCGTCAGCGACCTCGCCGATCTCGCCCTCCCGCTCATCGCCGACTTCAAAGTCGCGGACATCCCGAACACCAACCGCCTCATCTGCGAGGCGGTCTTCTCGGCCGGGTTCGACGCCGTGATCGCCCACGGGTTCGTGGGAGCCGATGCCGCGAGAACCTGCGTCGAGGTGGCGCACAGGCACAGCGGGGCGGCCTACATCGTCGCCGAGATGAGCCATCCCGGGGCGACCGAGTTCTTCCACGGCGGCGTCGCCGAACGGATCGCGGAACTCGCCGTCACCTGCCGGGCCGACGGCATCATCGCTCCGGCTACCCGTCCCGAGCGGATCGCCCGGCTCCGGGAGATCGTCGGCAGCAAGGCGATCTACTCGCCGGGCGTGGGGGCACAGGGCGGCGACCCCGACGAAGTTGCCCGGCTGGTCGACGGGATCATCGTGGGAAGGAGCATCTACGAAGCGGAGAACCCGGGCGCCGAAGCCGAACGCCTCTCCCGCATCCGCCGGTGATGAATTCTCCGTTCCGATCCCCGTCAGGGGAGATGACGAACCCTATGAGTGATCTGAGGCGGATGCGGCCTATCCCGCATCTGAAGGGTTATATATTCTCCCGCAGATACTGGTATCATGAACTGGAGTCCCGAACAACTCAAACTGGCGGAGAAATACCGGAGCCTCGATGAAATCCCCGCGGGAGAGCGGCGGTACAAGTGCCACACCTGCCACTTCGTCGTGGACGAGAACCCCTGCCCTCACTGCGGCGAGACGTCGCTTGAGATCATGTGCCCGCTCGACCACTGCGACTGCCACCACTCCATCGTCGAGAGCATCGAGTACTGTCCGCTCTGCGGCAAGGCTGTCTGTCCGGAGTGCGGGAGCCATGACGTCGTCCAGATCAGCAGGGTCACCGGATACCTCCAGGACGTTGCGGGCTGGAACGCGGGCAAGCAGCAGGAGCTGAAAGACCGGGTCCGCTACTCCGTCGTATGAGATATTTCGTCAGGGACGAGACTCTTTTTCTTCGCGGCCGGTTCAGGGCAGCGAGCACCGGGGTTCACGGGGGTATCGGCGACGTCACGACGGTCCTGAACCACACGGTGCCCCGCGACTTCGAGGGCGATCCGGTGCGCCATCTCGACCTTCTCGCCGCCCGGCACGGGATCTTCCGGGACTACTTCGGCCTCATGACGGCCGTTAACATGCGCCACCTCTGCGTGCTCCAGTACGATTTCGTTACGGTCTTCATCACCGCCGGGGTGACCAACCCGACGGGGGGGCCCGCGAGGGGCGACGCCCCGCACACCATCAACATCATCGTCTACAGCCGGGAGGGGATGTGCGATGCGGCGCTCCTTGAAGCAATCGTCACCGCGACGGGGGCGAAGGCCCAGGCGCTCCACGACCTCGGCTACGACTTCCCCGGGACCACGACGGACGCGGTCGCCGTCGCCTGCGAACGTGACGCTCCACCATCGCACACCTACGCCGGAACCCTGACCGGGGTCGGCAGCAGGGTTCACGAGGCCGTCCTCTACGGGCTCCCGGAGGCCCTCGCGCGGCAGCAGGGCGGGACCCGGCGGAGCGAGCCGTCGTTCTTCATTTACAGCCGTTACGGCGGGGACCACTGGGTGGAGTGGCAGAAGGAGAACTGCCCCTACTACCCCTGCCACTTTCCGGGACAGCGGTGCGACTACTGCTACTGTCCCTGCTACCCCTGTGCGGACGAAGAACTCGGCGAGTGGGTCGAGAGTTCGAATGGTGGCAAGATCTGGGGGTGCGCGGGCTGCACGCTCCTGCATGTCCCGGAAATTGCAGATTACATGAAAAGAAACCCGGAGGCCGCTCTCGCCGAACTCAAGCGTCTCCGGCAACGATTATAATCGGATTTTACGCCTCGGCGACGCCGAGAGCGGAGAGCATCTCTTCGAGAGGGATGCCGTGCGCCTGGGCGGCTTCCCGGATCGTCTCGTTGTTTGCGATGGCGCAGCCAAGGCAACCCATGCCGAACCGGAAGAGTACCTGTGCCGATTCGGGCTTCTCCCGAAGGAGTTCCGCGATTGTACTGTCCGCAGTCAATGCCATGCAGCTGATGTTGTCCTTGCCTCTATATATACATTCAAGTATCGGGTGCAGAGGCGTCCTGATTTGCTCGCAGACGCCTAAACCGCGCATCCGCCTGCCCCGGCAGGTACCGGCAACCTGGAGCCCGCATGGGGACCGCCCCTCCGGTCAGCGGGGGGACGTGTGCCGCGTGATGACCGGGGCGGCCGACTCCTGCCGTGCTCTCTTCCGGCCGGCCGCATGGGGGGCATCCGCGGCGGGCTCCGGGTTCACTTTCACATCGCGGGCCGAGTCTTAATACCCTGACAGTCTGAAGTACAGACTGGAGATGTAAGTATGAACCTATCAGAGGTAACAGAGAGAATCTCCCGGAAACTTGAAGCAAAAGGCGCACAGCCCGATCGGCAGAAGATCGAATCACGCCTCCGCCGTCTCGTCGAGGAGTTCGGCGTCCACGTCGACGAGGCCGAACGAACGGTGACGGCCGATCTCGCCCGCGAGCACAACGTCACCGGTGTCGGGAGCACCTCCACCGAGCTCCGCCCGATACACGAGATCGTTCCCGGCGAGTGGGTCACGATCGAGGGGAAGATCGTTGCCCTGACCCCGCCCGTCTCGCCCTCGATCGCACAGACCGGGATCATCGCCGACTCGAGCGGCGCCATGCGTTTTGTCACCTGGGCACGGGCGAACGCCCCTGCAATGGAGTACGGCCACTGGTACCGGCTCGAGTCCGCGGTCGTCGACGAGTACAAGGGTGCGCCGAACCTGAAGATTCACTCGGGCACCACGATCGCCCGGATGGAAAAGGATGCTCCGCTTCTTCCTTCGATCACGCCGATCGCCGAGCTGAAGCCCGGCGTCGGGAGCGTGCGGGCCAAGTTCATCCAGGAGTGGGACGCCTCGCACGACCGGATGCTCCAGACGGGGCTCCTCGGCGACGAGACCGGCACCATCAAGTTCGTCATCTGGAAGGAAGAGGGAGCCGGCTCCTCCGGAACCAGCCCGGCGGCTCCAAAGGAGCCGCTCGGAAAAGATAAACTGGAACTCGATGCCGTCTACAACATCTTCTACGCCACCGTAGACGAGTACAACGGCAGGCTCTCCCTCGCCCTGAACACCGCAATGTACATCGCCGACGAGGGCGATATCGAGGTCGGGCGAACCGAGACCGAGATCCGGGGCGCTCTCGTCCACGTCGCTCCCGGCTCGGGCCTGATCAAACGCTGCCCCGTCGAGGGCTGCAACCGGACGCTCTCCCGGCAGAACTACTGCCCGGTGCACGAGATCCAGCCAGAGTTCCGCTACGACCTCCGCTTGAAAGCGGTCCTCGACGACGGCGTACGTGCCAGGAACGTCCTGATGCAGCGTGAGGTCGTCGAGGCCCTCACGGGGATCACCCTTGAAGAGGCCGTCCAGATCGCGGAGACGAACCCGCTCGGCATGGACGAGATCTTCTACCGGATCAGGAACACGGTGCTCGGCCGCTACTATACCTGCAGCGGGAACGAGTTCGGCGGCAGGCTGCTCGTCAACGCCTGTACCCCGATCGTGTTCCAGCCCGAAGAACTGGCTGCGTTGCTGAACCGCGCCGGGGGTGAGCCGGCATGAAGCCCCAGAGCGCATTCGAGCGCGAACCGGCTCGCAGGGTCTTCG
Organism: Methanoculleus sediminis; assembly: GCF_001017125.1. GTDB lineage: Archaea > Halobacteriota > Methanomicrobia > Methanomicrobiales > Methanoculleaceae > Methanoculleus > Methanoculleus sediminis. The sequence goes on from NZ_JXOJ01000002.1 coordinate 674,865, forward strand.
CATCCGAGCTCCGCGAGACCCGCTACCAGTTCAAGGACGGCGAGGACGAGAAGAGCCCGACCTACGTCATCCTCCCGACCGGGATCCGGAGCAACCGGATCTTCATCGCCGGGACGCTCACGGAGAAGCAGCGGCAGGGCGACCAGAACATCTTCTACCGAGGGAGAGTGGTCGACCCGACGGGCACCTTCTTCATCATGGCGGGCTCCTACCAGCCCGAGGCGATGCAGCAGCTTGCCCGGATCGAGCCGCCGGCCTTCGTCGCCGTCGTCGGGAAGCCGAACCTCTACACGACCCCGGACGGGAACTGTCTGGTCTCGGTTCGCGTGGAGTCGGTCGCGGTCGTGGACCGCGAGACCCGCGACCTCTGGGTGCTGGATACCGCCCGCGAGACCCTGGACCGGCTGGATGCGTTCGGCACCACCGACGACTCCAGAAAGGCCCAGGAGGAGTACGGGACGCAACCGGACGTCTACAAAAAGATCGTCTACGACGCCCTCACCCAGGTGCAGCTGTAGAGGCTCTACCTCCGAAAACTCTTTTTTTTGCAGACCCGCTGCATTTGCTCCCGGTAGCAACCTTCACGGTGTGATACCGGTGCAATATCGCCCCCCTGCTATATTAGCGCAGAAACCCGCCCGGACTTAAGGATAATGCCTGACGGGGATAGGGAGGAGAGCCCCGACGCACAAAAATAGTGGGTATCGGCCTCTTACAGCCTGAAGACGAAGAGGTTCCAGAAGTTGACCCACCACGACAGCATGAAAAGTCCGATAACGACGATGCTGTAGTGCACCCGGTGCCATACAGACCAGTAACGCCGTCTCCAGACCAGGATGGCAAAGGCGGCGGCCACAGCCGATAAGAGCACGGCAATGACCGGGACGGTCATGACTGCGCTCAGGACAAGGGGGATCGTCTGGCCGAACATGTACGACTCGATGAGTGCCATATCGCCCATCACCGCCGGGAGGAGAGCGAGCACGAAGACGACGAAGAGCAGGGAGGCCGCTCCGGCCACCAGGCGGACATACGCGGAGAGGGCCGTATCGCGTTCGTCCCCGGTAACACCGTAAACCCGCCGGAATACGGCCATGATCGGCCATACGAGAACCGTCAGGAGAATCGCGAGGCCGGCATTCTTCACGCCGTCGGTGAACGGATCGGTTGCATACCATGGCACCCGCTCGAACGCGAAGAAAGGCAGGTTTCCGTAACAGAAGAAGTCTACAGTGCCCTGTTCATCCTCGTGAAAGACCAGGTTCCCGTAAGATGTCCGCTGACCGCTCGATTGCGCAAAGACACCGGGAGTGACCTCGCCATATTCGGAAGGAGGGCTTCCGCTCGATGTAAACAACAGCGTCTTCTCTCCCTGTTCGATACGTATCTGCCCGGGCCGCGAGAGATAGAACTCGAACGTTCTGTAGTTTTGACGCGTCGACTGATAGGTCCCGGTGTATTTTCCGGCGGGCGTTCCTGAATCTTTTGCGGGCGCGATGGAGGCGGAGGCGGGATAGAACCGATCGACAAACTCCATCAGGAGATCGTCTCTCGCTTGACCCCCTCCGAGACTGTTGTAGGAGACAAAAAATCCTGTCCCCCTCTCCGGGATGATTGCAAGGAGGGAATGGAACGTATCCGTGTCGCCGCCATGCCCGATTATTCTCTCGTCGTTCAGGCGTGTCTCGTAAAACCCGAGGCACATGCCGCTTACACGCGGATCGTTGGAGAACGCCGGCGCGTGCATGAGGGCGGCAGTCTCTTCCGAGAGGATCTCCACACCGTGCCAGGAACCGTTCTTCATATGGGCGGCAAGGAATGCCGCCATGTCGTTTGCGGTGGAACTGATGGCTCCGGCAGGACCGATGACATAGATCATATCCACAACGGCCTCGTTCGCCATTCCCGTATAATGGTAGCCGGAGGAGAGGTTCCGGGCCATCTCCGGGGGAAGCGTGTACGAGATGCTTGTTCTCGTCATGGAGAGCGGGGAGAGGATATGCTCGTTGAGGTACTGCTCATAAGGCACACCGGTAACGTCTTCGACGATGACCGCAGCGAGTGTTGTACCGTAATTCGAATACGAGGTGACCGTCCCGGGGGGATACACCCTGGCGGGAACGTTCTCCTTGCAGTATATCCTGAACGGATAGAGATCCTCTACGTCTAAAACGGCCCCATGGATCCCCTGCTCTTCAAAACCCGCCGAATGCGTCATCAGGTGCCGCATCGTCACCGGGTTTCCAGGATATGTCTCCGGGATTGAGAAATCTTTCAAATACGTATTGATATCCGCATCCAGGTCGATCTTCCCTTCTTCCACCAGCTGCATGACACATGTCCAGGTGAAGAGCTTGGTGATCGACCCGATGTGAAAGAGCGTCGTTTCGGGATCGACGGGTGTTCTGTTTTCAATATCGGAGTACCCGTATCCTCTGGAAAAGATCAGTTCCCCATCCTGTACGAAAGAAACCGTGGCACCTGGAATGTTGTACTTCGCCAGTCCTGCCGGTACGGCCTCATCAAAAAATGCTTCCACTTCCGCACGATCTACGGTTCCGCTCTCGAAGGAAGGTCCGGCATCGCCGGCAAGCACCGGTGACCATGTGATCAGGATCAATGCAAGAACCAGGATCGTATACCTGCGGAAACCTCGAAGTTTCCCGGAACGGTGAACGTTTCGGCCCTCAGAAGGCATATCATTCAGTTATATCCTTTTTGCACAATTTAGACTTGCTGAAATGATCCAAATAGGAAAAATCGCATTTCTTGCCTTTCGGGGTCTAAAAATGCCAATCGTGGAAAAAAGTGTTCCGTCCGTAAACGGATCTCCCAACCCGGTATCGGTTCCGGAACGGCTTTCCGGGTGTCAACTACCCGCGCCTGTGGGATAGGATTCAGGATTCCCTGATCCCGGTGAGAACCTCCAGCTCGATCACATCATCGCAGTTCTGGACGGCGAGTTCAACGATACCCCTGAAGACGTGGGGGTTCGTGGCAGTCATCAACCGTCTCCGGCCGAAAAGAGGGGTCAGCATCCTCTTTGCCGACCAGGTGCCCTTTGACTACGTCACTCCTCCGGCTCCTGCCGGACGCCCTTCCACTCCCCCTTCAGTTCCGGGTAGTCCGCGAGGATCTTGCTGACCGTGCTCCTGCTCACGTCGAACATCCTGCAGATCTGGCTGATGCTCGTGCCGGCCTGCCGTACCGTGAGGAGAGCCTCGACCTGCCCCTCGTTGAGCGCCTTCGGCCGTCCGATGGGGCGCCCGTTATCTTTCTTCGTCTTCTTCGCGACGGCCGGGGCGGCTTTCCGGCCGCTCTCGCGGTACTGCTCCATATACTCGATGAAGTTTCCGATCGCCGCTCCCCTCTCCTTCGGGTCGTCCCGGAACCCGAAGAAATCGTTATTCACGCAGTAGACGGTGTAGTGCTCGTTCAAGGTTTTGAGTGCGGCAAGCCCGGCGTCCGGGTCCCTCGCGAGGCCTGCAAGGTCGGGGATAATGATATCGGAACAGTTGTTGGCGGCGCAATACTCCAGCATCTCTGAAAAACCCTTCCGCTTCTCCGGGGGCGTTGCAGTTGCCCGGTGATCGTGGAAGATTTCAACAACCTGAAACCGGTATTTGCAAAAATCCTCGACATCCCTCTTTTGTGCTGCGAAATCCCCCTTCTTTCTCGTATTCAAGTATGCCACAGCATCTCTTTTCATCCGATTATGGTGCCGTACAATCGTATATATTGTTTTTGAAAACACCCGCGCCGTGCCGTTTTGCGGCGCAACTGGAGAGCCCGAGCACGTTACGGGGGATGTGCAAAAAGGCATCCGGGAATACTTTTCGGGAGGCGGGTTTTGCGGGGGAGGAACGAAAAGAAGCGGGTGTTATTGCGATTTCTCCGACTCCCACCGCTCCAGGACGTCCTTCCCCTCGATGAAGACAAGCCCGTGCTTTCTCGCATACTCCATCGCACCCTCCTTCGAGAGGGCAAACCCCGTCTCGTCGTCCAGCATCTCGCAGATCGTGACCGCCGGGGTGATGTTAGCCATGGTCGCGAGCGCGATCGAGAGCTCGGTCTGCCCCCGCCGCTCGTCAAGCAGCCGGTCGGCGGCCCTGAGGAGCGCCATATGGCCCGGCGTCCGGAAATGCGCCGCAAAGGCATGGCCGCCGCCGTTGAGCGACTTTCTCACCTCGTCCGCGATGGCGGTGACCGTCAGGGCCCGGTCACGGTCGGTGACCCCGGTATAGGTCTCGCGGTGATTCACCCAGAGGGAGAACGAGGAGTGGTTCTTCGGGTCGTACGGGACCTCACCGTCCCTCTCAACGAGGCTGCAGGCCCGCAGGACCTCGTGCGCAAACGGCAGGCCGAGCCTCTTTGCAGCCTCGGGATGGACCGCCGTGCAGATCAGCCCGCCGCCGTCTTTACGCATCTGCCGGATGTGGGCGGGCGTGACGGCGTCCGAGCGGATCGCGAAATCCGTCTCGCGCTCGCGGTTGTCAAAGTCGTATAGCAGGACGAATTCGCCCCTGGCAAGGGCCTTTATGGCTGCATCAATCATGGGTAATCTCCACCTCAATCGTATCGTTATCGTTCAGGTTCAGGGCTTTGCGAAGTTCGCACCCGGCGATGACCTCGATGATATCTTCCGGGTAATGGGTGCGGGAGGGCACGACGATCGCGCACTTCTGCCCCCTGATCCGGCAGGGGAGCACCCGTGCGCCGCCGAACGTCCGATCGTCGGCGGTAAATCCGGGAATGTCGATCCAGCCGGCGTGATCGAGCAGTTTGCGGACCTCGATACTCGCTGCATCGAGCCTGATGTTCAGGGTTCCGGGGAAGGGTTCGAACCCGAGACACTCACCGAACTGCTCCTTGTAATGAGGGATGCTCATGTAGTAGCGGCCTTCCCCGAGCCCGCTGATCACGGTTCCTGTCAGGGTGTACCCCCTCTGATCCGGGTTGAATATCCGGACGTAATCCGTGTACTCCCGCTTCAGCGCCTGCTCGCCCTCGCGGGTGACGGCGACATACTGGCCGTCGGGCTTCATCGTTCGGACGACGAACTGCTGCCGCTCAAGCGCGATCAGCCGCCGCGAAGCGGTCTGGGGGCTGATATCCAGAACGTTGCCGAGCGACTGCGACGAGAGCCAGATCGGCCCGCGGCACCCGCCGAGCAGGGCAATCGTCTTCAAGGACTGCAGGTCTTCCGCTTCAACCATTGTATCAGAATTGAGATGCATACTATATACGGGTTGCGCAACGATCCCGCTTCGTTGATCTTCGTGAAATGTCGATGTGGGATACGCTAATTATTTAAGTCGGGGGTGCTGACAGTACCTGCATGAAATCCGGAGTGCGGCATCAGCTTGCCGAGAAAATGGCAGGAGAAATCACACTCTCGGACTCACCGGGTCAGGCCCTCAAGAAGTGGCGGCAGAGCTTCAACATCCCGCAGGGATTGCTTGCCGAGCGACTGGAGGTCTCTCCCTCAGTTATCAGCGACTACGAAAGCGGACGGCGAAAGAGTCCGGGAACTGCCATCGTTGGAAAGATCGTCGATACGATCCTCTCGATCGACGAGGACAACGGAGGCCGGTTCATCAACAAATTTGCGAAAATCCTGTACAGCGAATTCGACGAAGACGTCATCTACGACATCCACGAGTACGCGTCCCCTGTGGCCCTCTCCGACTTTGCGGAGGCCATCGGCGCCGTCATGCTCTGCGGCCCGACGGATCAGACCATCTACGGGTACACGGTGATCAACAGCCTCAATGCGATCCTCCAGCTCTCTTCGAGCGAGTTCAACCGCATCTATGGCTGGAGCACGGAACGTGCCCTCATCTTCACCGAGGTCTCGACCGGAAAATCTCCCATGGTGGCGATCCGGGTCACGCCGTTCAAACCGCGTTGCGTGGTGCTGCAGGGACTCGGCCCGGACGAGGTGCATCCGTTGATCCCGGGCCTCGCGGAACGCGACCGGATCAGCGTGCTCTGCACGGAGATGGATGTCGAGACGATCATCAGTTCACTACGAGGAAAACTATGGTAGGCATCTACTCATACGGCGTCTACATCCCGCGATACCGGATAAAAGTCCCGGAGATCGCGCGGGTCTGGGGCGCCAATGCAGACGACATCATGAGAGGTCTCGGGGTCTTTGAAAAGTCCGTCCCCGATCTCGATGAAGATACCGCAACGATCGCCGTCGAGGCGGCACGCGCCGCCCTCCGGCGGAGAACCGTCGACACCGACGCGATCGGCGCCATCTACGTGGGCAGCGAATCCCACCCCTACGCGGTCAAGCCCACGGCCTGCACGGTCGGCGAGGCGATCGGGGCGACCCCGAACATGACCGCCGCCGACTACGAGTTCGCGTGCAAGGCGGGGACGGCAGGCATCCAGACCTGCATGGGCATGGTCAAGAGCGGGATGATCCCGTTCGGGGTCGCCATCGGTGCGGACGTGGCGCAGGGCGCTCCCGGCGACGCGCTCGAGTACACGGCCGCCGCCGGCGGAGCAGCGTTCGTCATCGGTAACGAGGACGTCATCGCCGAGATCAACCACACCTGTTCGTTCACCACCGACACGCCCGACTTCTGGCGGCGCGAAGGGCAGAACTACCCCCGCCATGGCGGGCGGTTCACCGGCGATCCCGGCTACTTCAAGCACGTTCAGGGTGCGGCGCGGCTGATGCTCGATGCGAGGGGAACGAACCCGAAGGACTACGATTACGCCGTCTTCCACCAGCCAAACGCGAAGTTCCCGCAGCGGGTGGCGAAGATGCTCGGGTTCACGGACGAGCAGATCCGCCCCGGCCTCGTCGTCCCGAGGCTCGGCAATACCTACTCGGGGGCGTCGATGATCGGGCTGGCGGCCACGCTCGATGTGGCGAAACCGGGCGACCGGATCTTCGTCACCTCGTTCGGGTCCGGGGCCGGGAGCGATGCCTTCGACATCACGGTGACCGACGCCATCGAGTCCGCAGAGTTCGACCGGACGGCGGCGCCGAGCGTGGAGAACCTCCTCGCAAATCCGACCTACCTCGACTATGCACTGTATGCCAAACACAAGGGAAAGATCGTGATGCAGAAATGAGAGACGTAGCAGTAATCGGAGTCGGGTGCACGGAGTTCGGGGAGCACTGGGGAACCTCGTTCCGCGACCTCTTCGTCAAGGCCGGGGCGCTGGCGCTCGAGGATGCCGGTGTCACCGGCGAGAGGATCGACGCTCTCTACGTCGGGAACATGAGTGCCGGACGGTTCGTCGAGCAGGAGCACATCGGTGCCCTGATCGCGGATTACGCAGGCCTCGCGAGCAACAACATTCCCTCGACGAGGGTGGAGGCGGCCTGCGCCTCCGGCGGGCTTGCCTTCCGGCAGGCGGTCATCGCGGTCGCGAGCGGCATGGAGGATGTCGTCGTCGCGGCCGGCGTCGAGAAGATGACCGACGTCGGGACCGGAGCGAGCGTGGACATGCTCGCGAGCGCCGCAGACCGCGAGTGGGAAGGGTTCGCCGGAGCGACCTTCCCCGGGCTGTATGCGATGATCGCAAAAGACTACATGCACCGCTACCCCCTTACCCGGGAGCAGCTTGCACAGGTCGCGGTGAAGAACCACGAGAACGGCGCGAAGAACCCGATCGCACAATTCCGAAACCGAATCACGGTCGATACGGTCTTAAATTCGTCGCTCGTGGCCGACCCCCTGCGGCTCTTCGACTGCTCGCCGATCACCGACGGTGCGGCGGCGGTCGTGGTGGTTCCGCTCGAGCGTGCCCGCGAGTTCACCGACTCGCCGGTCAGGGTGCTTGCAAGCGCCCAGGCGAGCGACACGATATCGCTCCACGACCGGCGGGACATCTCGACCCTGGACGCCTCGGTCGCCGCAGGCAAGCGGGCGTTCGCCCAGGCGGGCCTCACCCACAAGGACATTGACATGGTGGAGGTCCACGACTGCTTCACGATCGCGGAGATCTGCGCAATCGAGGACCTCGGGTTCTGCAAGAAGGGCGAAGCGGGGAGACTCACCGCGGACGGGGCGACTGCTCTCGGCGGGGAGATCCCGGTGAACACGAGCGGCGGCCTGAAGGCCTGCGGCCATCCGGTCGGTGCGACCGGGATCAAGCAGATCTGCGAGATCGTCGGCCAGCTCCGCGGCGAGGCCGCAGGTCGGCAGGTGGACGCGGAGATCGGTATGGCGCATAACGTCGGCGGCACCGGCGCGACGGTCGTCGTGCACATCCTGGGGGCCTAACCATGTCGGTCTCACGGTTCTGGAGAAAGATTCCGCAGCGTTACAACCTCGTCGGGACGAAGTGCACAACCTGCGGGCGGCACTTCTTCCCGCCCCGGTCGCTCTGCCCCGACTGCCGGCGGAGCGGCAACATCGTCGACCACAAGTTCACCGGCGAAGGAGCGGTCGTCACCTACACGGTGATCCGGTCGGCAAGCGACCAGTTCGAGAACACCACGCCCTACGTCCTCGCGGTCGTGGAACTCGACGAGGGCCCGAGGCTCACCACCCAGATCGCATGTCCCATCGAGGATATTAAGATCGGGATGCGGGTCAAAAGCGTCTTCCGCCGGATAGCGGCGGACGGCGAGAGCGGCACCATCCACTACGGCACGAAGTTCGTCCCGGTGGAATAAATCTAACCCTTTTCGGGTTGGCAGGGGTTTCCCGCGCAGAGTGCGGGATTGAATCACGCTCTATACTTCTTTTTTGGTTCGCACGAGAGCGTAGCGAGATTGAGACGTCATCAGGCTTTGAAGATGCAGGCGGTGTGTCCAGCGGTGCGGCGGATGCATGGGCGCCGAGGGGTGCAACGGGTTTCCCTCCGTCAGAGGATATCGGAATAACTTCAATCACAAGCTCCATCCACGGCTTTCCAGTGGATATCGCCAGGAGAGGGGGGGAGGGGACAGGGGAGTGCGAGCGCAGCGAGAATGAGAAACTCGAAGAGTTTCGAGGGGGGATGCTCCCCCCTTCCCACCTGACGGTGGTCGAGCTCCGGGCGTTCCGCCCATCGCACTCCCCGTCAGCCCCACCCCCAATGGCGATACTCCCACGGAATCCGTGCCAGATATAGCCATAGGAAGTTCGAAGGATAGAACCCGGGTGCCCCGGGTGCGAGGTTCGATGTTCCGCCAGGAACGACTGCCTGCAGGATGCAAGAACCGCAATCTCCAGATCCCCTTACTTCTCCATCACAATATCATACACCGCGTGCCACTTCCCCGGCGAGTAGGTCCTGACCTGCCGCTCGACGACCTCCCCACGGGTGACCTCGCGGATCAGGGGGAGGTATTCGCCCTCCTGCTCCTCGAGGGCGTAGAGGTGGATCGTGCCGCCGTCCCGGCAGAGGGCGGCTGCCGCCGGGAGGAACTCCGGCGCGGCGAGGGGGAGGTTCATGACGACCCGATCGAAGGGAGCAAAACCGAGCCGGGGGAGGTGCGCGGCGTCGGCGAGCATCGGGATGACGTTTCCGGCGCGGTTGAGCGCGATGTTCTCGATCAGGAGGTGGACCGCGGCGGGGTTGAGGTCCGCGGCGACGACGAACCCTGCCTTCCCGGCGAGGGTGATCGCGAACGGCCCGACGCCGGCGAACATATCGAGCACCCGTTCTCCTTCCTCCATCGCCCCGAGAACCCGCTGCCGCTCGGTCGAGAGCCGGGCGGAGAAGTAGGCAAGGGAGAGATCGACATCGAAGGAGTGGCCGTACTCCGTCACCCGGGTGCGGGTGGAGGGAACTCCGGCAAGAACCGCAAACCGGCGGGTGCGGTACTCCCCCTCGACGGCGGTCTCCGGGAACAACACCGTATCGAGTGACGGCCGGGAGGCGAGCAGCCGCTCCGCGCCTTCGGGATCGTTCTCCTGCATGATGGCAATCCCGCCGACGAGCTCGTGGCGGGGGAGAACGAGGCGTTCCGGCACCGCCTCGAACTCGCACCGGACGGCGCCCAAAACCTCCTCCGTCACCGGGAAGAGGACCGCGTCGCCCTCCGGCCGCGGGCGGAACCGACGGTCGAGGAGCCCCTCCTCAAGCAGCCGGCGCCGCGTCTCTTCAGCCTCTCGTCTCGGCACCGCAAGGCACCACTGTTCTTCTCCCAGATCGACCACCAGCCATTTAGGTATGAGTTCTCATACTTATTCATGGATGAGTATATCGGGAGGCTGAAAGACGGGTCTCTCAAACTCTATGCCCTCGAGAAGGTTCTCCCCCCCGAGGAGGCCGTCCGGGTGCGCCGGGCGTTCGTCGAGAGAGAGACCGGCACCGCCCTCCCGAAGGTCGGGTCGTTTTCCATCGGGCTCGACCGGGTCGTGAAGCGCAACATCGAGAACATGATCGGCACTGTCCAGGTGCCGCTCGGTGTCGCGGGGCCGCTCCGGGTGAAGGGCGAGTACGCCGACGGGTCATACTACCTCCCCCTCGCGACGACCGAAGGGGCGCTCGTCGCCTCGGTGAACCGCGGCTGCTCGCTGATCACCAGGGCGGGGGGTGCGGACGTGCGGATCATGCGGGACGGGATGACCCGGGCACCGGTCTTTGCCGCCCGCGACGTCGTTCACGCCCGCGAAGTGGTCGAGTGGGTCGAGGGGCACGGCGCCGAGATACGTGAGGTCGCACAGAGCACCACGAAGCACGGGGAGTTCCTCGAAGCCGTCTCCTACGTGGCGGGGACGAACGTCTTCGTCCGGCTTGAGTTCGACACCAAGGACGCCATGGGCATGAACATGGTGACGATCGCAGGCCAGAAGGTTGGGGAGTTCATCGAGCGGGAGACCGGGGCCCGCCTCATCGCCAACTCCGGGAACATGTGCACCGACAAGAAACCCGCGGCGATCAATCTGGTCCGTGGCCGGGGGAAGACCGTGGTCGCGGGGGTGCGGCTCACCGATGAGATGGTCGCCGACCTCCTGAAGACCGACGCGGAGACCCTCGCCGAGGTCAACTACCGCAAAAACCTGGTGGGCTCGGCGCGGGCGGCCTCGTTCGGGTTCAACGCCCACGCGGCAAACGTCGTCGCCGCCATGTTCATCGCCTGCGGGCAGGACCCCGCCCACGTCGTGGAAGGGAGCACCGCGATCACCACCGTCGACCGGGTGGACGGCGGCGTCTACGTCTCGGTCACCCTCCCCTCGCTCCCGGTGGGGACGGTCGGCGGCGGCACGGGGGTCGATACCCAGCACGAGTGCCTCGCGATGCTCGGCGTCGCCGGGGGCGGCGACCCGCCGGGAGCCCACGCAAAGGCGCTCGGGGAGATCGTCGCCGCCGGGGTGCTCGCCGGCGAACTCTCCCTCCTCGGCGCCCTCGCGGCCCAGCACCTTGCCCGGGCACACCAGGAGCACGGGCGGGGATAACGGTCTGGTGCTCCCCGGCGCTGCTGTGGTGCCGGGGAGTAAGGGTGCATGAGAAGATTTAAGAGGCGCGATCGTCGTAAGTACTTCTTGGGCATGCATCCGGGAGCCGATATCTATACCCTTCTCATCCAGAAGCGGGATGAGATCTTATCTCTTGCGCACCGGAGGGGAGCCAGAAACGTGCGGGTATTCGGATCCGTGGCACGAAACGAAGCCCGGGAAGACAGTGATATCGATCTCCTGATCGATCTCGATCCTGACCGGAGTCTCCTTGACGTGGGCGGTCTTGCGATGGATCTCTCGCTCCTGCTCGGTCGTTCGGTCGATGTTGTGACCGAAGCGGGGCTTCGGGAGCGTATCCGATCGAGGGTCTTACGGGAAGCGCGGCTGTTATGAGAGATGATCGTGAACGCCTGCTGGATGTTATCGAAGCCATCGAACGGATTGAAAGAGTATCGGCCCGAGGGCGCGAGTACTTCTACAATGATGAGATGGCACAGGTTTGGGTGATCCACCACCTTCAGATCATCGGGGAAGCCGTAAGGGGGATTTCATCAGAATTCAGGGCCGAAAACCCGGGAATCCCCTGGACGGAGATCATCGGCATGAGGAACGTCCTTATTCACCACTATTTTGGGATCGACCGCGATGCAGTCTGGAACGTGGTCGAACACGATCTGCTGGAACTGAAAAGCCAGATCCAGTCCAGGGTCAGGGAGTAGGGGCCACCAGGAGCGATGGTGAGCGGCTCCAGACCCTTCGGCCCGTCGCGAGTCGCACCTTCGGTGCTCCCGCTCCGGTTCTACGAACCGTCACAAGTCGAAAACGCTTCGCGTTTTCTCCCGCTCCGCTCCTTGCGGAGCGTCGCGTCTAGAACCTGAACCACTTCATCATGACCAGGGCATCCTCCTCGTTCGCATAATATGCAGCGACCTGGAAGACCTCCCGGTAGCCGAGACGGCGGTAGAACTCCTGCGCCCCGGTGTTGCTGACCCTGACTTCGAGCTGGACGGCGCTTGCGCCGAGAACGGTATACTCCTGCTCCAGGCGGCGGATGAGGTGGCGCCCGATTCCCCGGCGCCGGCATCCGGGGGCGACGGCGAGGTTCATGATATGCCCGTACACCTCTTCCCCGGTATCTTCGATGCCCCCGGCGACGAAACCGGCCACGTCACCGTTGTTCCTGGCGACAAAGAACGTCTCCGGATAGTAGGCGAGGGATTCCTGGAGCGTCTTCTCGTCCCAGGGGTCGGCGAAGGCCACCCTCTCGACGGCGACTATCTGCGGAATGTCTGCGGGCTGTGCCCGGTGAATGGTGAGTTGAAGCGGCATCATAGTCGGCCTCTCCCTCTTGGAATGCCTTACCTAATATAGTGTCAGGGAACAAAATAGTAGGCACATACGAGTGGCGGTATTTATGGTTCAGATCTATCGTTTCGCGGCGGTCCGTCCGGGGCGGCGGTACTCCGAAAAGATCCCTTCCGTGCCCTACGATGTGGTGACGGCAGAAGAGGCCCGGGAATGCATCGAGAGGAATCCCTTAAGCTTCCTGCGGGTCAGCCGGCCGGACGCCGAGCTCCCCGACATACCCCCGAACGACGACCGGGTCTACCGGCGGTCGCGGGAGGTCTTTGATGGGATGCTCGCGGACGGCCTGATGCAGCGTGACCAGGAGGACGGGATGTACGTCTACCGGGCGGTCCAGGACGGCGAGGAGTTCGTCGGCCTGGTCTGCTGCGTGGGGACGGAGGACTACGAGAACCGGACGATCCGGCGGCACGAACTCACCCGGTACGACAAGGAGGAAGACCGGACACGGCACATCGACGTCGTCGGCGCGAACACCGGCCTCGTCTTCCTGCTCTATCGCGACCCGGGGGAGATCTTCTCTCACGTCCGCTCCCTCATCGACGGCGTGCAGCCCGACGGGAGCACCACGACCGCATCGGGCGTGCTCCACGAGGTCTACCGGATCGCCGATGAAACCGCTCTCGCCCGCCTCGAGAACCTCTTTGCGGGCGTTCCGGAGACTTACATCGCGGACGGGCACCACCGCGCCAAATCGGCGGTGAACGTGGCGGAGCGGCGGCGTAGCGTTGGACGGTTCACCGAAGAGACCGGGAAGTTCATGGTGGTCCTCTTCGCCCACGACCGCGTCCGCATCCACGGCTACAGCAGGCTCGTCACCGACCTCGGCAACTACAGCACCCCCCGCGAGTTCATCGAGGCCCTTCCGAAAGCGGGCTGGACCGTCCGCCCCTACGGGAAGGTCGACGCAGCGGGCTACCAGATCCAGCCGCTCGCTGCACGGGATGCGCCGGTGCACGTCATGCACTTCTACCTCGAGGGAACCTGGTACGAGGTCTCCCGGCCGGTCGCGGGCCCCGGCGACCTTATCGGATCGCTCGACGTCTCGGTCCTCCAGAAAGACGTCCTTGAAGGGATGCTCGGCATCTCCGATCCCCGGGGCGATCCCCGGCTCCACTACATGGGCGGGGCAAAACCCCTCCGTGAACTCGAACGACTCGTGGATACCGGCAAATACGCCTTTGCGGTAGCGATGCAGCCGGTGCCGGTCGAGACGGTGCTCGCGATCGCCGATGCGGACGGTGTCATGCCCCCGAAATCCACCTGGTTCGAGCCGAAACTCCTCTCGGGGCTTGTCGTCCACACCATCGACTGAAAATCCATATCACCAACTTTAACTCATTTTCTGCCCGATCACCTCTTATGATCACGATTGCGCTCCCGAAGGGGAGCCTTGAAGCGCAGACGCTCCAGCTCTTCAAGGAGGCGGACCTCGAGGTCAGGCGAACCGACCGCGACTACAATCCCCGGATCAGCGATCCCCGGATCGGGAAGGTGAAGATCCTCCGCCCGCAGGAGATCCCGCTCTACGTCCAGATGGGCTACTTCGACCTCGGGATATCGGGGCTCGACTGGGTGCAGGAGAGCGGTGCCGACGTCGCCGAGGTTGCAAACCTCTCCTACAGCAAGACGGGCGACGGGAACGTCAAGATCGTGGTCGCGGTCCACCGGGACGAGCCGATAGAGGACGTCGCCGCCATCCGCCCGGAGAGCCGGGTGACGACCGAGTATCCACGGATCACGGAGCGGTTCTTCACGGACCTCGGGGTTCCGGTCAGCCTCTTTCCGTCCTACGGGGCATCCGAGGCGAAGGTTCCCGACCTGATGGACGTCGTCGTCGACCTCACCGAGACGGGGAGCACGCTCAAGAAGAACGGGTTGAAGATCGTCGGGCAGATCATGGAGTCGCACACCGCGCTCCTCGCGAACCGCGAATCCCTCTATGACCCGGAGAAACGGCGGGAGATCGACGAGATCACGACCCTCCTCCTCGGGGTGATCGAGGCGCGTCACCAGGTGCTCCTGACGATGAACGTGCCCTCGGCCGCGCTCGATCGCGTCATCGAGGTCCTCCCGGCGATGAAGAAGCCCACCGTCGGCAGGCTGCACGGCATAGACTACTTCAGTATCCAGACGGTGGTGCAGAAAGGGCTCGTCAACGGCCTCATACCGCCGCTCAAGGCTGCGGGCGCCGAAGACATCCTCGAGATCCCGATCGCAAAAATAGTGCGGTGAGGGGTGGTCTCACAGGTGCCGGGAATACTCCCGCGAGCAGGCGTAGCAGACGAACTTTCCGTCCTCGACCCTGACGCGGGACTCGGCGGTCATCTCGCCGCATTTCGCGCACGGCACCGATCGAAATATTCTGGCCCGTTCGGGGATCTCGGCATCGACCTCGCGGACAATGAAGAGCTGCTCGGCGGGCGCCTTCATGATGGCCTCGACAATCTTCTCCGTCCGCTCGTGAAACTCGGCGTGCTCCGCATCGGTCGCGATCCCCTGCATCACCCGCGCCCGAAGCGGCGCAAGCTCGGGGTCGAGCGAGTCGATGTTGAACGACGGGTTCGGCACCACGCGGATTGCGGCCCCGGTGTTGCGGTTGATGAACGTGAACGCGTGCTTGCCGTGATCCTTGAAAAGGAGGTTCCCTTTTCCTGCGGTGCAGCCTGTCAGGACCTGGATGGCATCGATGCCGCAGGCGTCGGTCTCGGCGATGGTGACGAGTTCTTCGTCCTCCGAGCGCCCGGAGCGTAGCCGCGCGAGGGCGACCTCTGCCGCCCGGTAGCCCGTCGCGAGACCGGGGCAGACGTGGCCGTGAAAGGCGGCTGCTTCGGCGAACCGGTCGCGTGTTTCTCCCGGCGTGCCGGGGGGAATGGTAGTACACATATGCTTACCCTGCATCAGGTGTTGTTACTAACTTTCGGATATATGTTACGGAAGCGCGCCGGAACCCGCGGCCCGGTACGCCCGGCATATAAGGGCGGAACCACTCCGGCCAGCGAGTCCGCGTGCGAAACGAAATATTTTTGCATTGGGTTCTCTGCACGTTTCCAATATCCCGATTTATGGGCAAATCTTTGAAGATACAAGAGTGGTGGTTATTTATATGCCCTCGGGTATAATGACTGCTTTACATGAGAGTTCCCGGGGGAGTTCTAGCCCTGCTTGCCGCAGTCTGTATCCTCTGCACCGCGTGTGGCTGTCTCGGCACATCCTCGCCGCCGCCCGGCGGCGGCATCACCTCCATCGATCTACCGGAGCCGGAGGGCTACACCCTCACCGAAGCTCTCGCGGAACTCGATGTGCTCAGCGTCGAAGGAGGCCTGAATCTCACCGGCACCTCGATGCGTCAGGTGCTCGGGAACCGCGTAACACTCGATGGGCGGGCAGCCGCCTGGGCCATCGGTTTTGAGGACGGCGAAGAGGGGCGCTGGCTGACCTCCGGCGTCACGGGCTGGAGGGAGACCTCGCTCCGTGCTCCCCTGCCCGACGGGGAGGTGAATATGACCGAGATCCTCTCCCCGGAGGCGCTCCTCGCGGCGCAGGAAGAGGCGATCCGGCCGGTGATGGTGCGCCTCGATGCGAGCACGGTCGATGTCATGCTCGCGGAGGGAGTCTACACCATCACGATTCGTTCGAATGCGGGGGTAGAGGTTCTCACGTTCCGGGCAGATAACGGGGAGGCGATCGTATAAAACCGGCAACCGATGACGGCATGATGTCGCTTGACTTCCTCGTGGGGTTCACGATCTTCATGCTCGCCCTGATCATGGTGGTGAGCATGGTTCCAGGGCTCCTCGCGGGTCTGGAGAGCAGCGAGATCGACTACGACGCGGTTGCCTACCGCACAGGGGTGATCCTGGTGGAGGATCCCGGCTGGCCGGTATACCCGCCATGGGAGATGAAGACTGAAGCCTATAAGGACGAGATCGAGCGGATGGGGCTCGCGGTCTCGAAGGAGACTCCGAACATCCTCCTCTCGACGAAGGTAGATAAGTTCTTCAACGACTCATTCTTCACCGAAGACGACTACCGCGACAGGGCGATCTTCGGCGACATCCCTTACTCTTACAGTTTCTTGTTCCGGAGCGGTAGCGAAGTCAAGCAGGTCGGCGACGCCCCTCCTTCCGGCCACGGCTACATCCGCCGTGTGGTGAAGATCAAAGAGCCGGGAGCGGCGGTGATCGACACGAGTTTCGTGCCGCAGTACAAGGCCACCTCCGCCCCCTCCGCGGATCAGGAATTCATCGTCCGGCTCAATTTCAGCCAGCTGCTGGACCCATCCGTCGATCCGGCCTACAGGATAGACCCGAGAACCGAGCCGGTGAACGTGACGATCACGGACTTCGACGCATTTCTGAACATGACCGAACCGAGTACCACGAACGCGACGCTCAAGAACGTGACGTTCTGGAAGATGGATCCGACGAGACCGAGCCCGCGGTTCACCCGTATTCCGTTCACCTACAATACGATGGACCCCGGTCTTTACACCCTCTCCCTCGACGGGAATCTAAAAAGCCTCGCGCCGCCGGGAGGGGTCGAAGTCTTCGACAACATATCCCTGGTGCTGAAACCGGCGGCCACCTCACTCTTCACCCTGGACCAGAACAGCATCCTGGATATCCGGTTCAACTTCGATGACGATCCTGTGCGAACCCACATCACCGGCATCCACCACTACGACTACAACCCGACAAACGTCACCCGCCCCGACCTGAAGCCCGGGGTTCTGGAGGTGGCGATATGGTGAACGATAGAGGACAGCTCTACACGATGGAGGGTGTCGCGGCCGGGATCATCATGCTGCTCACCGCGTACATCGTCATCAGCACGACAAGCATCTACACCCCCGGCGATACGCACATCCCGGACATGCAGCTCGAGCAGCTCGGGAGCGACGTCCTCGCGATGATGGATACGCCGAACTCCAAAGAAGACGACGAAAGCCAGGAGAGCGATCTCGTAACCTACATTCTCGCAACGGATAAAACCAGTTTCAGGGCTATGTTCCGCGACTACTGCAACATGCGGGCAGGTTCCGGTGACGACCTCAAGATGAACGCCTATGTTTATTTCCACGACCGGGATACCGGCACGGTCAGATCATACGTTCTCGACGAGGAAGACCACGCAACCGGGCGCGAAAACGCTGTCCGGGTCACCCGATGGGTCCAGCTCCCGGAGAGACCTGATAACCTTCCCATGGCAGTAACGGACATCGACAACCGCCCGCAAGCCGTTCTTCTGGAGGTGCTGCTATGGCGTACATGAACGAGGACGGCCAGTGGATCGTCCTGATGGGGCTTCTCGTCGCCGTGGGGCTGTTCTTCCTCGCGCTGATCATCAACCAGTCGGCGCTCGTCGGGCAGACGACCGCGGAAGGAGTGCTCGAGTTCCCGAAGAACGACATTCAGGACCTGCGAACGGCAGTGTTCGACTACGTCGATCAATTCCCCTATCCCGGGGATCCGAGAGTGCAAGAAGATATCATCGCGATATCGCTCGAGAGGAAGAACTCCCTGGTCGATTTCTCGGTCGGGCCGAAGGTGCAGGTCTCCGGCCGCGACCTGTACCCGATAACCATCCACTACTACAACGGGGTGACGAAGTATGATGAGACCGTGTATTACTGAACCGCCGAACGAGGAGGGCGTCACGAGGCTGATGGAGTACGTCATCGTCAGCGGCATGCTCCTCCTGCTGATGGTCGTCATGATCTTCACCGTCAACGCCGTCTTCATGGAGGGGCCGGCAAACAATCTCCGTTACCACGCCTTTGTAGACATCGGGAACGGGGTCAGCACCCGGATCGTCGACCTTTACGTTATCGCGCCCGGCAACGGGACGATCGCGACGAAGTTCGACATCCCCGACGACGTGGCCGGGGCGGACTATTTCGTGAACGTGGGCATGACGGGGGCGAGCCAGGAGATCCAGGTGCAGGGCGGCGGCATCCAGAGCAAAATCGCCATCGCCGGCGTCGGAGCGACGAGGGGCGTGACCGGCAACACCACCGGCGCCGGATGGAACATGATCCAGTATAACTCAAGCGGGGTTTAGGAGGAGATATCCGTGAAGATAAATGAGAAGGCGGTATCGGAGGCGATCGGGTTCGTCCTGATCCTCGGGATCGTCATCAGCGGCATCGGGCTGGTCACGCTCTACGGCTACCCGGTGCTCGTCAAGGAGCAGAGCAACACCGACGTAAGGAACATGGAGCGGGCGATGATCGTCATCCAGAACGACATGAAGAGCCTCTGCTTCAAGAACGTGCCCTACAAGGAGACATCGCTCCAGGTGAGCGGCGGAACGTTCGAGGTGATCAACGCCAGTGATTACGGTGGTTTCATCAACGTCACGAACGGCACTGCCGATTTCCAGCAGGACTACTACCTGGGCGCCCTGACCTACCGCTCCGACCGGGGCACCGGGGTGATCACCCTCGAGAACGGTGCGGTGATGATGCGCCAGGAGTGGGCGGCGGGGTCGGCGATGCTTGCCGAACCGCGATGGTTCTACGACGACGAACTGAGCGAGAGGACGTTCGTCATCTACATCATGAACGTCACCGCCGACACGTATATGGCGAAGTCCGGGATGACGACGGTGAGGATGAGCCTGGAAGATTCGAGTACGCAGACGATACCTGTTCCCGGAGGCAACGTGACGGTAGAGTATACGAGCGGTTCGTCGGGCGACTACTCGACGGCGTGGGAGAACTACCTGACCGGCACCTCGGTCGGGATGCAGAGGACCGCGCCCAATAACTACGAACGGGAAAACGTCGATAAACTCGTCATAAAAGAGTACAGGATCAAGATTTACGACATCTAACCTTTTTTGACTCTAATACTGCATATCGTCGGGCGCTGCCCCAGTACTTCAGTCGTTTCGGCAACCGAGACTGAACAATGCGGCCTCGTGCAATACGGTAACGAGGAGTTGGCAGCACTCGGTGGCCGGACTTCGCACCTTGCGGTGCTCGAGCTCTGTTCCTGATGGAACATCGCACTTCGCGGCTTCGCGCTCTTCGCGTGAGACCGTATTGGTATCTTCGCCCATCAACTCACGCGAAGGCGCGAAGAACGCAAAGGGAAGTTAATGGATTGACCTCTTGAAAACTACCTCAGCCATTTTAGCGAAGTACTGTGCCCGATCTCCCGGCGGGCGGAGGGTATGGAGTAAAAAAGGATATCAGAGATACCGGTTCTTCCGGAGCCACTCCACCTGAGGTTTCGTGTATCGGTAGACGATATCGCACTTCTCGTCCTGGAAACTCCAGGGAACGATTACCAGGACGTCTCCTTCCCGGATCCAGACTTTCTTCTTGATCTTGCCCTTGATCCGCCCGGTGCGGGTCACTCCGTCGAAGCAGCGGATCTTGATATGGTTTGCCCCGAGCATCAGTTCGGCGCTCCCGAACATCTCCCGGTTCCTCTTGTTCGGCAGGCGCACGCGGATAACCTCATCCCCCG
Source organism: Methanoculleus sediminis (assembly GCF_001017125.1). Lineage (GTDB taxonomy): Archaea > Halobacteriota > Methanomicrobia > Methanomicrobiales > Methanoculleaceae > Methanoculleus > Methanoculleus sediminis. The sequence continues at coordinate 695,071 of NZ_JXOJ01000002.1, forward strand.
CTTCCCCTCCATTGGACCCGGGTTTGCGCTTCGTAGGATCTGTCAGTTAATCAACCCCATGTTCCAGAGTATCCGGTCTTTTGTGTGTCAAATTTATACAACTGCTAGGTTATCAAATATTCTCCCGCGAGCGCAACGAGCGGCGGTCCCGCTCCGGTTGACCGCGACGGAGCCTGAGCACAACCCCCGGAGATTGCCGGCGGGGCGGTTATGTATATCTGCCGGGAGTATCCATCCAGCGTCTCCATGGCATGCTCGAACCCCCCGCGCGGGACTTACCTCACCTACATCATCCAGGGACTCATACTCCTGAGCGCAGCTTCGAGCATCCTGGCGGGCGAGTACTTCCTCGGGCTCTCGGCGACCGTCGCGTTCCTCCTGACGATGGCACCGTCCCTCATGACGAAAAATCTGCGCATCTGCTTTCCCTGGGAGATCAACCTCCTCGTTGCCGTCTCCTTCTATCTCCACGTCATGGGGCACGTCGGAGAGTTTTACGTCACCCTCGCGCCCTACTACGACAAACTGACCCACCTCGTCTCCTCGGTCACCGTCGCGCTTCTCGCTTTCTTTCTTGCGGTCCTTGCCGACCATCAGGGGGAGATCCGGCTGACGGGTCCGGCAATCGCCGTCTTCATCCTGACCGCCACGCTGGCGGCGGGGGCGGTCTGGGAGATCTACGAGTTTGCGGTCGACCAGGTCTTCGGCACGGGCCTCCAGCTCGGCAACACCGATACTATGTCGGATCTCATCGTCGATCTCGCCGGGGGAGCGATCGTCGCCGCCTTCGCCGCGATCGCTCTTGCGAGGGGTGAAGAGCATCGATTTATCCGGCTCTTCGCCGAGCAACCCTCCGGTGCGGAACCCTCCGAGATCGTGGGGGATCCGATCGATCCGGCTCGCAGCCGCTGACCCGCCCGGGTCCGATCCTGCGGATCGTATTTATATCCGGAAGGTTGAATAAAATACAGTGAACCTGAAGGCACCTAATGCGCGACATATGGCGATATTCATGCTTATCGTGCTTCCTTCCATGACGGGCTACATGGCCTGGGAGGCACGGGCCGTCGAGGTGACCGTCCTCTCGATCGACGGCGCACCCGAAGGCATCGTCTATATCACCGATCCCCACGTCAGGGCGTCCAACATCGACCACGTCCGGGAGGTGATCCGCGAGGTCAACCGCTTAAACCCCTCGCTCGTCCTGATCGGCGGCGACTTCGTCACCGGCGAAGAGGAAGACTTCGTCTCACAGGAGGTATGGAGGTCGCTCGACGCCCCGGCCTACGCCGTGCTCGGGAACCACGACTACCGGGTGGGGATCGACGGCCCGACGGGCATCGAGAGACTGCTCGCCACCTCGACGTCGGCCGTGGTCGCCGCCGGCGCCTACGACGTCTCCGCCTTGAACGACGGTTCCGCCGACACCCCGTTTGCCGATGATCTCACCGCAGTGCTGGAAGAGAACGGGGTGCACGTCCTCAGGAACGATTACGCCCGCGTTGCCGTCGGGGGCGAGGAGATCGTCATCGTCGGGATCGACGACGGGTGGGCAGGGATGGCGGACCCGCCCGAGGTTCCGGCAACCGATGCATTCACCCTCTACCTCATTCACGAACCCTCGTGCCGGGCGGACTGGGACGCCGACCTCATCCTCGCCGGCCACACCCACGGCGGCCAGTTCCTCTTCCCGGTCATCAAGCAGCTGAATGATCTCGGCGTCATCGAACTCGCCGGCCTCTTCGACGGCGACGGGAAGACGCCGACCTACATCTCCCGCGGGGTCTGCACCTCGAGTTTTGCGGGAGTGGAACTCCGGTTCAACTGCCAGCCCGAGATCGTCCTCATCAACCCGACCGAGGAGCAACTCCGGGCGATCGCCTGACTTCACGGTTCAAGAACGGCACGCGCCCGCCCGGCGATCAGCAGCACCTCTTTGAGGGGGATGCCCGCATCGTGGGCGATGGTCGCAGCGTCGCCGTAGGCGACCTGTTTTGCCGTGACGACCCCGGCAGCGGCCAGCCGGGTGGAGATCGACGACCTCACCCCGGCGACGATCGTGACCGGGTAGGACTGCGTCTTCTCGATCATCGTCCGGAGGTTCTGGTCCTCCGGGTAGTCCCACCCGATATGCCCGATTCCCCGGCAGGTGGCGTACCGCTTTGCATGCTCGGAGAGTTTGGTGTTGCAGACGATCAGGGCGCCGTCGATCGAGACGGTGCACCGTCCCGACCGGAACCCCTCCTGAAGGTCCTCGATGATAGCCCGGGCGATCCGGCCCTCGTCGAGGCCGGTCACCCGGTGATGGCTCACATGGTGTTTCACCTCGACAAAGATGGTTGCGCCGTCTCTCTCTGCGATGGCATCCACCTCGTGCTCCCCGCATAGCCCGGCGAGGATGCACCCGGTCTCCACCCGGTAGCCGTGCTCACGGAGGAGAACCCGCACGAACTCCTCAAAGTCCGGTTTCGAGCGCAGAAGGCCGAGTGCTCTCCGAAGGTTCGTCCGGTGCGCGGCGGCGGGGCGGACCGCCCGGGCCCGGGCCCGGATCATCCGGAGGACCGCGGCGGTCCTCACCCCGTCCGGCACAGACTCCTCGATATCGCCGGCAATCCGTTCGGCCTCCTCCGCGCCGATGCCCATGTTCCGGAGCGTTCGCTGCACCTTCAGCGGATCGAACGGCTGCCGGGTACCGTCGACCTTCGTGACGTGCTTCATCAGGTACGATACCTCGGCACCAGGGACGAAAAGTGTTCGCCATCCGATTCCCGGGACTCGGGATTAAAGCGTACACCACAATACCGCACCGTTATCGTCTTTTAGATCCAACAGCAGCTACGGGAAAGATGGAGTCTCTGCAAAGCCCGGTTATCCTGGTTCTCGGCGCGGGGGCGGTCGGCCTCTCGCTCGCCGGAAGACTTGCCGCGGTCGCAACGGTCTACGCGGCCTGCCGACCGGTGCATGCCGACGCGATCCGGGAGCGGGGCCTTTTGATGGAGGGCGTCTGGGGAGACGGTATCGTCAGGGGGGTTATACCGGTCACAGGGCCGGCCGATGTTCCGCCTGCGGTCGACTTCGTCGTCGTCACCGCGAAGGGCACCGGCACCCGGGCGATATGCGAGGAGTACGCCGGGGCGATCCGGGGCCGGCCGACGGCAAGCCTCCAGAACGGGATCGGAAACGAAGAGATCATTGCCGAGTATGCCGACACCGTCATCGGCGGAACCGTGACGACGAACTTCTCGACCCTCGGGGCCGGCCACGTCCGGGTCTTGAGCGAGAGCGCCCCGATGCGGCTCGGGGTCTGGTCCGGCGGCGACGGCGAGGCTCTCGATCGCCTGATCGGGATCATCCGGGCCGCCGGCATCCCGGTGGAGGCGGAGCCCGACATCCGCGCCGGCAAGTGGGCGAAAGCCCTCCTCAACATCGCGGTGAACCCGCTCTGCGCTCTCCTCCGCGCCCCGGTCGGGGTGGCCGCCGACGAGAACATCCGCGAGATCGTCGACGGCCTCGTCCGCGAGACCTTCGCCGTCGCGGGTGCCGAAGGGGTGCGGCTCCCCTGGGCGACCGCCGACGACTACCTTGCGCACCTGTTCCGCGTGCAGGTGCCCGACTTCGCCGCGGTCTACCCCTCCATGTATCACGACCTCCGGCAGGGCCGCCGAACGGAGATCGACCTCCTCAACGGATATATCGCGGCCCTCGGGGAACGCCACGGCATCGCAACGCCGCACAACCGGTGCATCTCCGGCCTCGTCCGCCACGCTGAAGCGCACCCGGACGGGCGGTGACGCTCACTCCCCGCCCACCTTCGCGGCGAGCCGCCGGGCCGCCTCTTTCGCCTTTGCTTCCGTCATCCAAAATCCGGTCTTCCCGACGGGATTTGCGTCCCGGTCGTAGAGCTGTACGTAATAACCGCCGTCCTGGCGGGAAAACCGGACTTCGCCGACGATGCCGGGACCGTATTCCTGCATGCCCCAAATCTTATCGGCAGTTGATTATGATGGTTCCGCATCCTGCTGCTCTATATGGAATGATCGACACTACCCCGCCCGGAGTGATGGTGATGATCCTCATCGTATACTACTCCGGCGAGGGGCATACGGAGAAGGTGGCGACGGCGCTCGGAAAAAAGGTCGGGGGCAGGCTCGCGACGATAGAGCCGGTTACGGAAGCGGGGACGTTTCGGAAAGCCATGACGGCGATGTTCGGGATGCGGGCGGCGATCCGCCCGATGAAGACGGATCTCTCCGACGTCGACTTTCTGGTCGTCGCAACCCCCGTCTGGTCGCGGAAGGTTCCGCCCTACGTCAACGAGTACCTTGCCGGGGTCACGAACGCCGCGGGAAAACCCTTCTCGGTGCTCGCGGAGATGGGCGGTTCCGGGGCGGAGAACGCCATCGAGATCGTGAGGAACAGCCTTGAGGCGAAGGGGATGCGGTTCGTCTCGTCTGCCGTGACGGTCGAGAGCGAGGTCGATGCCGGGCGGTTCGGCCCGGCGATCGAGGAGTTCGCCCGGACGATCACGGCGGTTGCCGCCCCGGCGGTCTAGATGCTCCTTACAGCGTCAACGGTATCCCGAGGAGGTGCAGCACCACCGTGACAAGGACGCCGAATATCCCGCCGATTGCGCAGATCAGGACGGTGATGATGTTGATCGGGATATCGGGCCGGCCGACGAGTTGCATCAGGTCGAGGAGGTTGATGAGCCAGAGCAGGATCACGCCCACGACGGCGTTGATGATGAGGCCGGTCACGCTCTTCACGACCTTGTAGAGGACGAACGCAAGGATGATCACCAGGATCAGAGCAAGGAGTCCCGTGAGTAAGCTCATACCGCTCGTATGACGCGCCTGGTATTGAACGTTCCTGCGTGAGGGGCGAAGACCGTTCAGAGGTAGCCCAGTGCCTCGAAGAGAGGCTGGAAACAGACCCCTTCCCCGATCTTCACGCACCTGACAGCAGAATTTCCTTCGTAAGCGCCCATCGTACGACCGTCGGCGAGTTCGACCCAGTCGTGGACGGCGACACCCTTCCCGAGGATCTCGACGTGGAGTGCGTTTGTCCGGAACGCTTCCGTATCCCAGACCATGATGCCGTGAACCGGCCGGGCAGGGACGCCGTTCCGGCAGAGAATCTCCGCCCTGAGAAGCGCGAGATCGGTGCAGTCGCCCACCCCGCAGGCAAGGGTCGCGTTGAGGCCCGCGGGAAACAGGCGAGGGGAACCGTCGACACAGGCGAACGTCGTCCGGTCCACCCGGTCGACGAGGGTGTCCAGGGCATGTTCCGGGAGGGGTTCGGAAAGGAAGGCGATCTCGTCTGCTTCCGCTTCTTCGACGACGCTGAACCCACCATCACCCCCTCCGCCGTCATAGATCAGGTATCCCTGAGGAACGAGGAGGGAGAGAAGGAAAATCGCGTTAAGAATACTCCAAACCACGTTATTTTCCCAATATATTTTAATGGATTCATCGCCATATTAGGCATTCTATTTTTCTGGCAGGGATATATATGGCGGATATATGATTTGCAGATTTCTGATCGAGGAGAGAGGCTCGAGCGCGCACCCCGCGAGAGATGGATCTCATGATGTACGGTCGAGAGAATCGGGGGTCCCGGAGGTCACCGGGCGGCGTAAACGCCGGCGATATGCCCTGCAGCAAGCGCTGCCGTGGAGAACGCGGCCTGGAGATTATAGCCGCCGGTATCGCCGTCGATATCGAGCACTTCGCCGACGCAGTAGAGGTTTTCGACGGTCTTTGACGCCATCGTCTTTTTGTTGATTCCCTCGAGAGCGACTCCGCCCCGCGTCGCCATCGCTTCGTTGAACCCGCCGAGCCTCTCCACCCGGAACGGGTACTCCGCGAGGGATGTGGCGAGCGCGTTCCGGGCGTTTTTCCGGAGCTGGGCGCAGGTCTCTCCCGCCGGAATCCCGGCGAGGTCGAGCAGCCGCCGGACGAACCGTTCGGGGAGGGCGAGATCGGAGAGGACGGTCTTTACCTGCCGGCCCCCGCCCGCCCCGATCGCGTCGGCGAGGCGTTTTCGCACCCCCTCCACGCTCGCCCCGGAGAGGAACGTGACCCGGAGGACGTCGCGGGGGAGGATGGAGCGGGAGAGATCGAGGATGCCCGGGCCAGAGAGCCCGGTGTGCGTGAAGAGGAGATCGCCGGCGTGCCGCCCGACACGTTTTCCGTCGCGGTAGACGGCCAGGGTGAGGTTCTGAAAGGAGATCCCGGCAAGGTCGGCGAACGGGTAGTCCTCAACGTAAACCGGGGCAAGCGCCGGGGCAACCTCTGTTGTCGGCTGTCCGAGAGCCCGGGCGAAGGCGTAGCCGTCACCGGTCGAGCCGGTGGCGGGGTAGGAGGCCCCGCCGGTGGCGATGACGAGGACACCGGCCCGGACGGCTGCCTTCGCCGTCCGGACGATGAACCCGTCGCCGTCGCGTTCGACGGCAAGGACGGGGTCGTTGCACCGTATCTCCACCCCGCGGGCGGTGCACTCCGCGAGGAGGACGGCGAGGACGTCGGCGGACTTCCGGGTCTCCGGGAAGACCTTCCCCCCGGGCTCGATCTCCATGCGAAGACCGCGATCGGCAAAGAACGCGATGAGATCCCGGTTCGTGAAATTCATGAACGCAGGCCGGAGGAACACCCCATGGTCGCCGTAATGGGTGAGGAAGTCGGCGACTCCGCCCGCGTGGGTGATGTTGCACTGCCCCGACCCGGCAATGAGGAGTTTCTTCCCCGGCGCCGGCTTCTTCTCGAAGACGACGACGTTCCGCCCCTCCCCTGCCGCCTGCAGGGCGCAGAAGAGCCCGGCGGGCCCTCCCCCGATGATCGCGATGGTCCCGTTCACGGCACTAACCGGTGTACCGTGCTCTCCCGCGAAGCATCAGCGTTGGGGTGCGGCGGCCGCTAGACGGATATAGGAGCGGGCCCCCACGGGGGGCGGATCACCATGAATGCTACCTGGATAGTTCTTGCCGGAGGGATCGCCGCGCTGCTCCTCGCAGCCGGTGCCGGGGCGGCTGCGGAGATCCCGCACGCCGCCGTTCCCACTGCGGATACGCCCGCCGACATCACCCCGCGGTACTGGCTGGACGGCAGCGGCGTTACCACCGGGGTGTTCGCTCATCGCCGGACGGTGTCGATCGACGACCCTCCCGGCATCGACGGTCTTGCGGTCGCCTTCAACGCAACCCACCTCCCGGGGATGCGGCCGGACTTTGCCGACATCCGCTTTATGGAGAGAGAAGGGACACCTATCCCCTACTGGATCGAGGGCGCGACCGCCGGCTCCCACGCCCGCGTCTGGCTCGCCCTCCCGGCGAACGCGACGGCGATCACGATGCTCTACGGCAACCCGGAGGCCCGGGACGCCGGCGACCCCGATGCCGTCTTCCTCTTCTTCGAGGATTACGAGAGAGGCGAACTCTCCCGGTGGTCATCCTGCGGTTCGAGCGCCGAGGTTCAGTCCGGCGTCGTCCGCGACGGTGCATACGCCGGGGATATCAACGTCTCCAAACCGGATCTCCCGGAGTTCAACGACAGAAGGGTCTGTACCGCAAACATCTCATACGGACCGATTGCCATCGAGGGGGACTTCCGGGTCAGTGAGTTCGGGCGCTGGTGCGGTTCGGGCTACATCCAGGCCTGGAACGGGACCGACCACCTGTACGCCCTCCACCTCCGGAACGGCTCCGTGCAGCACTACGACGGCGGCCACCGCAACTTCTCCATCGACGCCCGGGCCGAGACCGATACCTGGTACCGCATCAGGGTCGTCCTGGATACGCCGAACGCCACCGAACATGCCTGGATGGACGGCAAGTACCTGGGGAGCGTGCCCATGCGGTTCTCCGACGGGTCCCCGGTCAAGAACGATACGGTCTTTGACTATCTCGCCCTGATCGGGTCTTCCGCGTGGAATTCGGGCGATCCGCACCACTTCTACGCCGACAACGTCGTCGTCAGGAGGTACGTCCCCGTCGAGCCGGTGCTCTCTTACGCGGACGGCCCGGTCAGCCCGTAACGGCAACGAGGGCGAAGTAGGCGACGATCAGCCCCTGGAAGAGGAAGTAGCCCACGATATTCGCGACCGCATAGGGAAGGGCGCACGCCCGCCCGGGGCACCGGTGCGCAAAACCCCACAGAGCAATCCCGAGCGGGATGAATGATGCAAGCGTCACCGGCCAAAAATTCACGGGTGCGAAGAATCCGGTGAGCGCGAAGACGATGAGCGCCGCAGTCGCGAGGGACGCCGCGAGAGCGATGAGCGAGAATCCGAAGACGCGGCCTTTTCGGACGACGAGCGTCCGCTTCCCCCCGGCGATGTCGCCTTCCCTGTCCGGGATCTCGACGCTCGTGATGAAGACGAGCCCATAAAGGCAGAGCGGAACGGCGAACGTGAAGAACGAGGCATCGAGTGTTCCTTTCGCGACGAAGTAGCCCGCCCCCGGCATCAGGAGGCCGAAAGTGATCATGTTCGTGACCTCGCCGAGTTTATGGTAGGCGAAGGCGAACGGCGGCGCCGTGTAGAACCACCCGAGCAGGTTGCCCGCGATGCCGAAGGCGAGGAAAACGACCGGGTAACCGTAGACGGTCACGAAGAGATACCCGATCAGGACCGAGACCGCCATCAGGGCGACGGCCGCCCGGAACGCGGCGGGTTTGAGGCCGGGGTTGGCGGCGAGGACGCCGCTCCCCCCGGATATCGGCGTCGTCTCGACGAAACGGTCGGCGTCGGCATCGAAGTAGTCGTTGCTGTAGTGAACGGAGAGGTGCGCCGCCGCCATGGCCGCGTAGCCGACGAAAAACTGGGCCGGGGTGAACCGCGCCCCGAGGAGGAACGCGAGGAGCGCCCCGGCGGTGAACGGGATAAAGCCCGAGAGGAGGAAGGGGAACCGGCCGAGCCGGATGAAATCTCGGAAGGCACGGGTGTCCATGGAAGAGTCTCCCGCCGGAGCATGGGAGGAGCGGGTATATAGCCTTTTTCCGATCCCTATCCGTCCCGGCCGTGCGCGAGAAGCGACACCACGGCCCGCAACGCACCGACGCCCCCTTCGACGTAGATGAGACCGAGAACCGCCCGGGCAAGGGTCTCCTTCTCCCGCTCGAGGTTCCCGCCGTCCGGAGAGCGGCGGGGCCCGGGACCGATCCGGCTCTCGTGAAGACCCCACCGATCGCAGAGGGCGGCGAGGCCTGCCGCCCCGACGCCTTCGCCGGGGAGGACCTTCAGCCGCAGGGTGACGTCGCCGATGAGAGCAAGGGCATGGGCGTCGTCGGCGAAGTTCCCGAGCATTGCCAGGTCGTTTGCACGGATCGGGAGCGCGTCTTCAGGGAACCCGGTAAGGATATCCGAAAAGAGCCGTTTGGTAGAGGGGGCCATCAGAACCCGGGCAAGCCCGTCCGGGCCGCGGAAGGTGTGCCCGGTCTCCTGCTCGATGCGCGGAAGGGTGCGCTGTGCCACATGAGCGGCCTGCTCCGCCAGGCGGCCGGTCGCCCTGCACCACCCCCGTATCCGCCGGAGCCGCCGCGATCGCCGGGCCGAACGCCGGGGAGCGGGGAGGTACTCCAGGCGGTACTCACGCATGAGCCCTTCCTGCAGCGCCGCGAGGGTCTCCTCGAGCGGGCGGGAGAGCGGCCCGTACTCGTATGCCATACGATATGGTGAGACAACGGACTGATTATAACTTTGTCATCCTGTAAACCCCCATCCGTTGATAAGGGGTTGCAGGAGACCCATGACGAGCGCGGCGGCGAGCACGAGGTGCAGGCAGAGGAAGAGAGGGACGAGCCTAAAGAGCGGCTTCTGTGTCTTGTGCCGGAAGGCACGCATCGCGGCATAGGCGCCGAACGGCCCGAACAACGCGATGACGAGGAGCGTCTTCTCCGGCGTCCTCCACGCCGAACGCTTTGCCGACCGCTTGTCGCGGTAGTATGCAAGGAATGCAACGGCGTTTGCAAGGAGGTAGACCGTGATCGCGGCGAAAGCAGGAGTCATAAAGATTGTTCCTCCTGTTTGGGCGTGTTCCGCCGGATGCGTTCGCAGATCCCCGAATCAGATTGAAGTGCCTCCAGCAACAACCGGATCTGCTGGATCGTCGAGGGATGGAGTTCGTGTTCCATATAACAGGCGTCGGCGTTGGCAATCTTCTCCGGGACGTTGATGGTCATCAGAAACTCCTTTAAGGTATCGTGACGGAATTTGATGACCTCGGCAACCTCGCGCCCCGCCGGCGAGAGCACCACTCCTTCGTAACGCCGGTACCCGACAAGACCCATACCGTCAAGTTTCTGGAACATCTCCACGACTGTCGACGGGCTGATGTCCAGCTCGCATGCCACGTCTTTGGTGCGGGCGTAGCCTTTCTCCAGCGTGACGTTGAGGATGGCTTCGAGGTAATCCTCGACCCTGCTGCTGAGGTTTACTGCACATCCACGACGTCTCATACGGAACATATGTTTCATACAACAAAGATATGATCTTTTCGGGACGAACCCATATCAGCATTTCACCAGTTTGATGAAAACGCAACCTGTTCTCGGTGCATACCGTCAGAGCGTGAAAGGAACGTTCTCATTTCCACCTGCCTTTCAGAAGGACGAGGTGGCCGGGACCCGCTCCAGGCGCCGCACCGGGGCGGTAAACGGCAGAATGAACCCCGTCTCATTCATGCCTCATCGGACTTCCTATTGAAGAGGAAGTAGACAATCACCAGCGTAAACGGCAGGAGGAGGACCGCCGCCGAGTAGGGCGGAGCAAACCCCCCAATGAAACCGGCAACCGAGTTGAAGAACTCCGGTGCCTCTTCGCCGGCAGGAATGCTCTCGCATAACCGGGCGAAGATGTCGGTGCCGGCGATGATCCAGACCATGATCGCGCCGAGAATCGCCTTTGCAGACCGTTCCATGGTCCCGGGACTCATCAGGCTGCCGAGCATGAAAAGGCCGCCGAAGACCATGACGGCGCCTCCCCACGCCCAGCGGAAGAAGTCGTCGCCGGCGATCTCAAGGACGCCGATTGAGACGCTCTGGATCATCCCGGCCCAGGCGAGGATATCGGCGAGGCCGAACGCAAGCGTAACGAGTCCGAGCAGACCGATGTAGAGCGTAACCATGCTGGTATTCCGGTTCATTTATGCAACCCCCATGAGGATGCCGACGGCGTGAATCAGTCCGCCGTAGACAAAGACCGTCGCCGCGAGCACGGCAACCGCCGCGGCAAGTTCCTTCCACCCCTCGCGCAGCATCACCACGAAGGTGGCCACGCAGGGGAAGTAGATGGAGACGAGCACCACAGCGGTGATCATCTGGTACGGTGTCATGGCAATGGCGGAGAGCTGGGCGACCGCGAGGTCTTTGCGGAGGAAGGCTGCAATGAGCGGCCCCACCGTCTCTTTCGGCACCCCGAACCAGGTGACGAAGAGCGGTTCGAAGAGATCGGCGAGCGCCCCGATGACGCCCGCAAGGTAAAGAACATTGACGGCCAGCACCCCGAAGAGGACGAACGGAACAGCGTCTTTAAGGAAACTCTTCGTTCTGTTCACGAGTTTTTTTGCAACATTCTTCCACAGCGGCCAGTGATAGGGCGGGACGTCGATGAGGATCTCGGGGTTGCTGCCGGGAATGATCCGGTCGAGCACGAACCCGAAGATCCCGAACCCGAAAAGCAGGAAGAGCATGACCCATCCCACTGCATCAGGAATAACTTCGAGCATCACACCGAGCTGGGCGCCGCAGGGGATGAAGATGGCAAGCAGGGTCATCATGATGAACCGCTGTTTCCGCGTCTCCAGGACACGGGTCGCCGTCACCGCCGGCACGTTGCACCCGAGCCCGAGGATCGTCGGCACGATGGCATAGCCGTGCAGCCCGATCCGGTGAAAGACGGTGTCCATCAGGACGGCGAGGCGCGGGAGGTAGCCGGAGTCTTCAAGGATCGTCATCATCAGGTAGAAGATGAGGACGGCCGGCAGAACCACCCCGATCGAGACGAAGAGCCCCGACGTGAGCATCCCGAACGCTTCAAAGCAGTTTTCCGCCAGCGGGTCGCCGACGAAGAGGAAGTAGTGGATGCTTGCCGGGTCGGGCCAGACCTCCTGGAGCCACGGGAGCCAGTAGTCGTCGAAGGCCTTGACCATGAAACCGTCCGTGACGAGGGTGCCGGCAAACGAGGAGAAGATGCTCCAGAAGGCGTAGAGCACCGCAACCGCAACGGCAATGCCGGTGAGCGGCCTGACGGTGAGGTCACCGAGGACGTCGCCGAGGTTCTGCCGGTAGATCCCGGCGGTCACCGTTTTTCTGGCGATTGCATCGACAAGGTCCCACCGTTCCTGCACGGGAAGCGCCATCCTAGCATCCCCCGCACAGGCCGCACCCGGCACATCCGCCCGACCGTTCCGGCTCATTGAACCGTCCGTCGGCCCGGGCCCGTACCTTCTCGATATCGGCCTTCTGCGCCTTGCGTATCATCTCCGCAAGGTCCCGGACGCCTTCGCCGGTGACGGCCGATGTCGGCACCACCGGCACGCCGAGGATCTTCTGGAGCATGTGGGTATCGACCACGATCCGCCGGTCGCGTGCGGCGTCGATCATGTTCAGCGCGATGACTGCCGGACGGCCGCGTTCGATCACTTCCAGAGCCAGGTAGAGCCCCCGCTCGACGCGTGTCGCATCGAGGATGACCAGGACCGCCGCACCCGGGTTCTCCGAGATCAGCCGGACCGTCACGCTCTCGGCGGCGTCCCGTGCCTCAAGGGAGTACGTCCCCGGTGCATCGATGACCCCATACTCCCGCCCGGAGACGACGAGGAGGCCTTTCGTATAGTCGACCGTCGTTCCCGGATAGTTGGAGACGACCGCGTCTCCCCCGGTGAGCCTGTTGAAGAGGGCGCTCTTCCCGACGTTCGGGTTGCCCACCATCAACAGTGTTTTAGACGGTTCCGTCATACTCCGGTCCTCCCGCGGCCATCGGTCTCGATGATGACCCCTTCGGCAATCTCCAGTCCCATCGCCACCTCCATGTCGTCGACGACGACGACAACGGGCCCTTTGATCGGCTGGCGGGTGACCATCTTCACCTGTTTTTTCCTCCTGATACCAAGGCAGTTGAGTTCGTGCTGCGAGGCTCGAATCTCCCGGACAAATCCGGATTCGCCGTATTCCAGTTCGGACAATCTTTTCACGAAATCACACCTTCCGTACCTGAATTTTCCGCGCCATTCCCCGGCCGAGGACGAGCGTCTCATCGCTAATCCGGAGGACAACCGGGCCGAATCGGCCGGAGAGTACGCTGACGATGCATCCTCCGGCAAGCCCGCGCAGCGCGAGGTGCTGGCAGAGACACTGCCCGCCTTCGACCGCAACAACCCGGGCGCGTTCGTTCGGAACCAAGTCAGTCAGTTGCATTTCTCGTAAAACGGGTATCCAGTTCGGCCGTAATCAACCAGAGCCGAATACTCTTCGGAAAGACAGGGGGTCCCCGAAGAGGTTTCGGAAGAAGAGAGTGAACCGAAAGCCGGCCGATTCTTCTGGCGGGCAGCGGCACAACCCCTCCGGGGTATGATCCGCTCAACGAGACATGAACCAGGACCCTGCCCGTTGTGCTGCGTGAGTCCCGGCGCCACAGGGATTTCGTGATACGAAAAAGAGATCGGTTATTGGATGATGTTGGTCTGGTACGTTGTACAGAGTGAGGCTCTACCATGGCTATCCTGTTCCCCTACCGGGGTGACAACCGGGAGAATGCAGAATTCCAGCGCAGGACTACACCGGATCACCTCCGGGGCTTTGAGCAGCACGGTTCGATGCCGGATAGGCTCTTTCACCCTTCCACGAGACTGTTTTTTCCGAGTTCGTCTTTTTTTGCCTCCTGTCGGACTCTGCCGACATGTATCCCGTGTGTCGTTCGGGAAGCATGTACCTTCCCCGCATTCTGTTCGGTTTTGCCCTGAAAACGAGAGAGGTGTTCGGTTTCTCGTAAAAAACCGGAATCCCGGGCTACCCGGACCGTGGCTCCTTCCTCCGTTCCGGGCCCGGGCCGGAGAGGCGCCGGACGAACTCCCGGACCTCTTCGGGGTCCCGGACGCCGCGGATCGAAGCGCCGCTGCTCATCTCAAAGCACTCCTGAGCGGAAGTTCCGCCACGTTATCCGGAGAGAACCCTTCTTCACCTTCTCGTATCTCGTGCCGTTCATCTTCATGACCACCTATTCCCGGTATATCCGGTAAGGTGTTCGGGAGAGATGATCTTCACCCGAAATGAGTTCGGATCTGCACATATTCCCGGAAAAAAGCATGGACCGGGGAGCCCACGGGCATATCCCGATCGGGCAGATCCGGGAGTTTCGACCCGGAAAACCTGCTCTTCCCGGCGAGGCCGACCGGGCAGGTCTTCACGATCGTGGGGTGAGCCGGCTGCAGACTTAACCTGCCTGCAACGCTTTTTGAACCAGGACGTAGAACTCATGGCATACATCATGAGGGAGACCCTCACGGCGCTCGCGGACCTGACCCGGGCTCATTTCTTCTTCGTCTGGCCCCTGCTCTTCTGCTCGGGACTGGCGCTTGCGTTTGAGAACTACGGCGGGTTCTCGTGGGAACTCGTCGGGCGGGCGGCGCTGATCGGCCTTTTCGGGTTCGAAGCCGGGTTCGTCCTGAACGATTACGTCGACCGGGAGTACGACAGGAAGGACGTCAACGGCTCGCTCACCCGCTACTGGCGGCCGTTCGGCGAGCGACCGATACCGGCGGGAAAACTCTCCCCCCGGGCGGCATTCGCCGTCTTCCTCATCCTCGCCGGTCTCGCGGCCGCCCTCGCCGCGACCCTCCCCGCTCCCCACAACCTCTACGTCCTCGGGATCATGGGCTACTCGTACCTGGCCGAGTACTTCTACCAGACCAGGAAGCGCAACCAGAAGATCCCGCTGGCCCAGATCGTCGGGCGGACGGACTTCGCCCTCTTCCCCGTCGCCGGCTACCTGGTGTACGGGAATCCGGACGCGACCGCTCTCCTCTTCTTCCTCTTCTTCTACCCCTGGACGCTCGCGCACCTCGGGGCAAACGACATCGCTGATATCGAAAACGACCGCGTCCGGGGGATGGCGACGATCCCGAGTCTGACCTTCGGTCTGACCGGGTCGGCTCCGGAGGACCCGACTCCGGTCCTCTACGGCATGAAGGGCGCGACCGCCTGGGTTCTCGGCTTCTCGGCCGTCCACGCGGGTATGGCGCTCGTCTTCGCCCTCACGCTCGGGCCGATCGCCGTCGCCGGATTCGCGGCGGGGCTCATCCTCCTCGGGGCTGCGAACTACCTCATCCTCCGGGGGAAGACCGCGGACGCGGCGATGCGGGCGCTCCCGCTCATGCATGCATCGCTGCTCGTCTACGCCGCGGCGATCATCGCGGGTGCCGTCCTCTAGATCTCCTTCTGCATCCAGACGACTTCGAAGGGAAACCCGCGTTTTGTGCCGACGCTCTCAAAGCGCCCGCATTCGACGAACTCATGCCACCGGTGGAACCGGATGCTCCCCTCGTTCACCAACGAGATGCCCGCGAATCTGAAGGTTACTAGCGTAGCCCCCTACGTCACGATGAACGCCCCGTGCATCGCAGGATGGACGTCACACCGGAAGAAGTAATTTCCCGGGGTCTCGGGCGCCGTGAGGGTGTAGGTGGCGCGGGTGGGGCCCGTGATGATTTCGCCGACGAAGATCGCTTCGGCCGCGGAAGAATCCGTGTAGACCGCGACGTTGTGCGGAACCCCTTCATCCCGGTTGTCGAACTCGACTGTCACCTCCGCGCCTGCGGGAACCGTTATCGTCTCCGTGCTGAAGCCGAAGTTCTCGGCCGCGATCGCGACGGTCACCCTCGCTACGGCGCGGGCCGCTTCCGGGGTCACGCCCGCACCCCCGCGACGGATGCCATGCCTGCGGTCATTCGTATCATGAGCCCCTACCGGGCGGGCGGGAACCATAAAGGTTACTTCGCCTGCGCTATAGCGATCTCCCGGTGCGGCGACCGTATGCTAAAAAGGAGAGGGAAGCCCTCCCTACTCAACAACGAACTCCCCGTCCATCGGGGGATGCACGTCGCACCGGAAGTAATAGGTTCCGGGCTCCTCCGGCGCCGTGAAGGCGTAGGTCACCTGATCCGGGCCGGTGATGATATCGCCGACGAAGATCGCTTCGGCTGCCGAAGAATCCGTGTAGACCGCGACGTTGTGCGGGATGCCGGTGTCCCGGTTATCGAAGACCATCGTCACGTTCGCCCCCGCCGGGACGGTGATGGTGGATGTGTTGAAGGCAAAGGCTTCGGCCACAACCCCCACGGTCACGTTCCGGGCTCCGGGGGCAGGGGTGGTCGTCGCGTTCGCGGTCGGGACCGTCGTAACGTTTGCAGTCGGCGTTATAGTCACGTTCCCGGTCGCGGCCGGTGTTGCAGTCGCACCCGCGCCCGGAACCATCGTCACGTTTGCCGTCGGGGTCGGCGTCGCCGTCACGTTCCCCGGGACGATCTTCCAGACCCTGCCGGTCATGTTGGACGCATCCGGGCCCCCGTCGTCGGTCGTGAGCACATAGATCTCCGCCTCCTCATCCATACCGAATCCCAGGAGGAAGGCATCTACGGTTCCCGCAGGCGTCCCGGCCACGTTGAGTTTCTGCAGGCTCCACATCGCAACGTCTTCGGGAGTGAGGTTCTCCGCGGAGTCGGGGAAGGCCGTTGCGTTCCAACTCTCAGGGGGCGTCGCGGCGAGCAAGGTGGCGTTCCCGGCGGCGAAGTCACTGCTCCAGTAGCCGAAGACGTAGCGTCCGGCAAGTTCCGGGAGTGCCGTGCCGTTGTAGACCCGGCCGCCGACGAAGACGACGCCCTGATCATGGCCGCCCTCGATGACGGGGCCGATCAGGGGTTCGCCGGAGGAGCCGTTTGCCGGGCAGGTCACCGGGGGCGTGACGGGGTTCTCCGGGTCGAAGCAATGGGTTCCTTCCATGAGCCGCCAGCCGTAGTTCCCGCCCTTCGTAACGATATCCACCTCCTCAAAGAGGTTCTGGCCGGCGTCGGCCACGTAGAGGTTGCCTTCGCTGTCAAACGAGAGGTAAGCAGGATTCCGGAGGCCGTAGGCGTAGATCTCGGGTGGAATGCTCTCGTTTTCGACGAACGGGTTGTCCGCCGGAATACCATAGAGGGTACCCGCCGCCGTCGTCCAGGTAGCGTTCTCCGGCTCGGTCACGTTCCCGGTGACGTTGTCCACGTCGATCCGGAGTATCTTGCCGTAGATCTTCGTGAGATCCTGGGCGTTCCCGATACCGGGAGTGTGGCCGGTCCCGTTATCGTCTCCCGCCCCGCCGTCCCCGAGCGGGACGTAGAGATAACCGTCACCGGGACCAAAACCGATGCTCCCGCCGTTGTGGTTGAACTGTGGTTTGTCGATCTCCATCAGGATCTTCTCCGAGGTCGCGTTGACACGGTCGGGGTTCTCGGGGTCGATCTCGAACTCCACAAGACGGTTCGTGCAGTTCCAGTCCTCGGGAGCCTCCTCGCGGAGGGGCGCGCTGTAGAACGCAAAGACCCGCCCGTTCTCCCGGAAATCGGGGTGGAAGGCGATCGAGAGAAGACCGCGCTCATCGAACGCCGGGTTGAGTTCGACCAGGCGGTCGCGGACGTCCAGGAACGGTTCCTCGAGGAGAGTGCCGTTCGCGTCGATGATCGAGACCGTGCCGACCTGGTCGACGACAAAGAGCCGGCCCGAATCGTCGCCGGCGTCCGTGAGCATCACCGGCGCGACGAAGCCTTCGGCTACGGGCTCGAGGCTCACGTCAACCATCTCTCCGGCAAGCCGGGTGGTCGAAGTGTTGTTCAGGAACTCCGCCGCATAGGGCGACCCGGCGTTCGTCAGGTTTCCGGCGGTGGCCGTTACATTCGCCGCTTCGGAAGCGGGAGGCTGCGTGAGATCGGTTCCGCCGTTCGGGTACACCTCGGCCCCGGCAACGCCTGTCAGGGCGAGGAGCACGAGGACGGATATCATGACTACGGCTGCTCGCGTCATGCGCCCTTCCTGTCGGGGACGAACATATAAACGTTACCCTGCCCGTTCGTAGATCCTGACACCTTCCTCGTCGTAGATGAGACGGAGCCCCCGGTCCGGCAACCGGACGTCGTAGCGCTTGTGCTCGGGCTCGCCGACGTAGAGGAGGGTCGCGTTGTACTTCTCCATGAGCGCAAGGGTTCTTTCGGGATCTTCATAGATCGCCCGGATGTCCGCCGGGCGCTCCGTGTACCAGGCCCCGTTCCCCCGCCATGTCAGTTCGTGGCCGATCTGCCCGAGGATCGTCGGGATGCCGGAAAAAGACGAGACCCTCGAGTAGTAGCCGTAATCTCCGTTCTCCGCCTCGACGATCCGGTGGTCGCCGCCGAGCGTCCGGAGGAAGCCGATCGCCGCGGCCTCCCCCGGCCGCGTGGCCTCGAGGTAGGCGAACCCGTCCAGGGTGCCGTAGCCCGCGGGGGGGTAGTCGATCCCGAGGAGCCCCCGGCCGATATCGACGTCAAGGGCAACGGGGGCGGCGACGAGAGCGATGGCTGCGGCGACGGCGGCACCCTTCCGTGCCGTTTCCGGGAGGAACGCTCGGCGCCCGGCAAGCCATCCTCCGGCAAGGAGGAGGGAGCCGGTGCCGACCAGGACCCAGGCGTCGAAGTAGAACTTGAAGATGGTGTTGAACCGGCTGTAGTCGCCCCCGAGCATCTCCTGGAAATGGAAGATTTCGCAGAAGGCGAGGACCGTAAGGCCGGCGATGCAGAGGAGGCCTCCAAACGAGCGCCCCCGGCGGAGAAGGAGGTAGGTGAGCGGGACCAGGAGCAGAGCGAGCGCGGCGTAACCGGCGGCGAGTGCCGGGACGGCGACGGCGAGCGCCACCGGAAACCGCCGGATATCCCGGGCGACGGCGACGTAGACGATCCCGAGGAATCCGCCCCAGACCGCGAGGAAGGCGAGCAGGTCGGTGGGAGGGAGGCCCCACCCGATCCCGCCGATACCCGCGGGTTCGAGATGCAGGTAGTAGGGGAGGTAGATAAGGAAGGCGACGGCAGGGACCGCGACGGCGGCGGCGAGGGTGGAGCGGTCGCGTTCGCGGGCCAGGACGAGGAGGAGGAAGGCGGCGACAGCGGGAGCGTAGACGAGAGCGTCCCAGGAGCAGAAGAGCGGCATCGAGCCGACGGAGAGGCCGAGAAGGGAGAGGAGGCCGAACCGGCCCCGGGTGTCGAGTGCGCCCCACCGGCACCAGATAAACCCGAGGAGGAAGATGAGGAAGATCTGGTTGAACGCGGCCATCTCGAAGGCGTGGACGTTCCCGAGGAAGAGGGAGAAGACCGGGAACTCGAACCGGGCACCGGGGATGATCCAGTTGGTGTCCTGCAACGCGTAATAGAGATCGCTTCCTGTAGCGAGGAACCAGATGACCGACGGGGGGACGAGGAGGAGGGCCGTGAGGGGAAGCCACCGCCACCGCGGGAGGATGAGGTGCCCGAGAGCGTAGAGCGCGACAAACGACGTCCCGTAGACCGTCCCCGGAATCAGGTTGAAGGCCGCCTCCGACGGGATGCCGGTGACGATGGCAAGCGAGCCCATCAGCCAGTGGCCGAGGTAGTAGTAGACGGTGAGGTGCCCGCCCGCAAACCAGGGGTCGAGCGGGGGCACCACGGGCTCCCGGATGACGCTCGCGAGAAAGGCGTGGTTCATGTACTGCTCGCTGAAGTAGCCGATGGGAGGGTTTACGAACCGGACGGAGAGGGCGAAGAGGAACCCGACGGCAAAGACCGCATCCCAGGAGAGGAATCTCCGGATCTCGCGGAGCCGGTAGTCGCCCCGCCGGATGCCGTAGGCCCCGAGGGCGGCGAAGACGAGGAGGGCGAGAGCGACCGGAAGGCGGAGGAGGCCGCAGTACCAGGTCGCGAGGGCGAAGAGGAGGAGGGAGGCCGGGTAGGCCGCCGGGTAGGCGTAGTCCCCGAGTGCCGGGCGGAGCCGGGGCCAGAGGGCCATCTGCAGTCCTTTGAGGAGGCCTGCCCAGAGGAGCACGTCCCACGCCTGGAGGAGGAGGTTCACGCCCCGCTATCGTGGGTAGAGGTATATGCGGTTTGCGCTCGCCCCCCCGATCTCCGAAGGGTCAGCGGCCCGCGGCTGGCACCTCCCCCCTCTTCGCCTCGCGGTCGCCCCAGTCCCCGCACTCGGCAACGACCATCCACGTCTCCCGGATCCCTTCTTCCAGCCGCACAATCCGGGCGGTTCCGCCGAGGCTCTCCTCGACCTCGAAGAACTCCCGCGCCTTCTGCTCGTTGAACGGGCCGTAGCGTTCGGTGACGCCGCGGTCGCCGAGGACCTCGACCCTGTACTTCAGCCGCGAACCATTCATCATCATTCACCGACGGGAGAGTCGCCTGCGGATCCATAAACCTTGGGGCGTCCTGCCGGAATCCGGTGGGTCGGGGACGTACCGGGGCAAACCAGGGAGGTCGATCAGGATTCCAACGAACGCCAGCGACCCGAACACCATTCAGCTCCCGGCGTAACGCTCGATGAGAGAAGAACCAGGGGATTAACTGCGCATTCTTTTTCCGGCTGTCCTGCTGTCCACCCGTACCGATGAGCTACAATATATACTATCCAATCATAACTCTACAGGCAGTGTTCTATCTGCATGAGCAATCCAATGGATTATAACAGAGGAAACAGAAATTTCGGTGGACCGAGGAACTTCGGCGGGCCCCGTGAAATGACGAAGACCGTTTGTTCAGACTGTGGGAAAGAGTGCGAAGTCCCCTTCAAGCCGACCGAAGGCAGACCCGTGTATTGCCAGGACTGCCTCCCGAAGCACAGAAAACCCCGGTTCTAAACCAATAAATCTCTTTTTTTAGCCCTGTTGAAATGCTTTCCACAACCTTCGGATAACACCCGGTTATCGATAGAAGTCGGTGGTGCGGCATCGCGCGACCCACCTCTTCAAGGCCTCCCGGTGCTCGGGAGACCTTGATCGGAAAAAGGAGCGGGCTTATTCAAGCCCGAGTTCGGCAAAGAGGGTATCGCGGAGCGCCCGGAGTGCACCCGTTGCCGGGGACTCACTCCGGGTCACGGGGCGGCCGTTGCGGACGGCGTCGACCACCGCCGGGTCGAACGGTATCTTGCTCGCTACCACGATGCCCTCTCTCTCGCAGTAGTCCTCGATCCTCTTGCAGATATCCTCCGCAAGGTCGAACCGGTTGATAGCGGCGAAGATCCGGACGCCGAACCGGCGGCAGACCGTCACGAGCCGTTCGAGATCGTGGAGCGCCGAGACCCCCGGCTCCGTGACGATGAGAACCGCGTCCATGCCGCTGATCGTCGCGATCAACGGGCAGCCTATCCCCGGCGGGCCGTCGGCAAGCAGCAGGGCGGCGCCGTCCGCAAGACTCACGGCCCGCTTCTTCACCTCGGTGACGAGCAATCCCGAGTTCCCCGAGCCCGGGAAGAGCCGGGCATGGGCGAGGTTGCCCCGGTCGGTCGCCGAAGTGTAGATCTCGCCGCAGACGCGCTGTTCCATAGAGATCGCTCCCATGGGGCAGACATAGGTGCAGACGGCGCAGCCTTCGCAGTGCAGCGTATCCACCTCCCAGGCGTCGTCGCGGCGCACGATTGCCCCGAACCGGCAGTGGTCGGCACAGATGCCGCAGCCACGGCACCGCTCCGGGTCGATCCGGGCCGCCGCGAGCCCCCGGAACTCCTCCGTGGTTAGCCGCCGGGGGCGGAAGAGGAGCTCCAGGTTCGCGGCGTCCACGTCGCAGTCGGCGAGAACCTGCGGCACCCCGCTGATATCCGCGAGCGCCGCGGCCACCATCGTCTTCCCGGTGCCGCCCTTGCCGCTGACGACCGCAAGCCGGATCACGGACTCACCCCCGCGATCTTCACGACCGCTTCAAAGAGGGCGACGAACCGCTCCTCCCACCCGGGAAGGAGCGCGGCGATGAGACCGCCACGGTTCTGGACGGCGGCGATCTCCCGCGAAAACGGGATGGTCATGATGACGGGGAGCCCGCGCTCCCGGCAGAAGTCGAGAGTTTCCTCGTCCTTGCCGTCGCTGCGGTTGATCACGACGCCGGCAGGAATACCGACCCTCTCCACCACCTCGGCCGCGAGGCGGAGGTCGTGCAGCCCGAAAGGCGTCGATTCGGTCACCAGGATGCAGGCATCGCTCCCCTCGAGCGTCTCGATCACCGGGCAGGCGATCCCCGGAGAGGCATCGTAGAGGGTGAGCGGGTGCCCCTCCGCGAGCAGCTTTGCCGCCCTGATGACCGCCGGGGCCTGCACCTCCCCCTCGTTCAAGACGCCGCTGATCAACACCAGGGCAGGCAGCGGGCGGGAGCACGCGACCCGGCCGACGGTGCGCGGGACTTCCCGGACGGCTCCCTGCGGGCAGACGAGGGAGCAGCCCCCGCACGAGTGGCAGAGTTCCGGGAAGACGAGGACGCGGTCTTTCAAGACCGAGAGCGCCCCGAACCGGCAGAACTTCCCGCACTCACCGCAGAGGGTGCAGCGGGCGGGATCGATCTCCGGAACCGGTGTCGTCACCGGCACGTCCACGGTAGTAGCGGGGAAAAAGAGGTGGAGGTTCGGCTCCTCGACATCGCAGTCGACGAGCACCACCTCGCGGGAGCGGGAGAGCGTGCAGGCGAGGTTCGCCGCCACCGTACTCTTCCCGGTGCCGCCTTTCCCGCTTGCAATCGCGATCTTCATACTGGGTTCCGCTTCATGCAAGGGGGAGCGGCTGCAGGTTCCCGGCGGTATACTGCGCGAGGGCATCGGCCACGCTGCCGCTTCCGCGGTAGGCGTAGGCCTTGATCCCGCCTACTTCAAGCGCTTTCGCAGCGTTCCCGCCGACCTGACCGGTGATGACCACCGTCGCGCCGTGCTCCGAAAACATCTGGACCGCCCGGGGACCGACCCCGCCGGCAGCGTCGACGAGGGGATTCTCAACCGATTCCGCTTTCCCCGTCTCCGTGTCGACGAAGACGAAGTAAGGTGCCCGGCCGAACCGCTGCTCGACCGGGGCGTCTGTGCCTGCTGCACGTGCCGTGATACCGACTATCATCCTGATTCACTCCTCTGGTGGTTTTTGCTCATATGAGCATAATACTATGGGTGGTGCACCCGTCTCATTGGTGCCCGTCGCACTCGCCGCCGTCTTCGTGGTGGCAGGAGCTCTTCCCCGGAGAAAGGCGGCCGGCAATATAGTCCTGCGCCACGTAATCAGTGTTTCCACTGACGCCGAGGAGAACCTGAATTCCGTTTGCGTTGAAGAGCTCGACGGCTCGTGGACCCATGCCGCCGGCGATGATCAGGTTGACACCGTGCTCTGCAAGAAAGACCGGGAGCCGGCCGGGCTCGTGGCCGGGGTTCGGGAGATCGTCTCTTCTGTAGATGATCGAATCTTCGACGTCGAATATGGCGTAACCCTGGCAGTGCCCGAAGTGTTCGGATACCCTGTTTTCGTCCTGTGCGATTGCTATTCTCATAATATCACCGAATTTACGCGGCCTCATATCCGGTATCGGCCGCATACAAACGTACTACACATATGCGCGAAAGAAAGTAAAACCACCCATCGTACCATCCGGTGCCGGGCCGGGGAACCTTTTTTAAGGCGAGCGACATCCTGCGGTGTAAGTTGCAGAAACCTGGTGAGATTGATGATTCAGCCCTTGGATATCGGAGAGTACCGGAACGTCTACGAACCGGGAAAGGTGGAGTGCGCCAGCACCGAGGAGATGCGACCCCTCGAGGAGATCATCGGCCAGGAACGGGCGCTCCGGGCGCTGCGGTTCGGCCTTGAGATCCGGGAGGCCGGGTTCAACGTCTACGCCGCGGGCGCCCAGGGAACCGGGCGGGTGAGAGCCGTCCGGAGTTTTCTTGACGAACTCGCGAAGGCCAAGTCCCGGGCGAGCGACTGGGTCTATGTCCATAACTTCGAGAACCAGTACGAGCCCAACGCCGTCGCCCTCCCTGCCGGGAAAGGGACGGAGTTCCGGGAGGATGTGAAACGGTTCATCGAGGAGGCGCGGCAGGCTCTTCCCCGGGCGTTCCAGAGCGAAGAGTACGCCAGACGGCGGGACGAGACGCTTCAGGCGCTCCAGGGGAACAGGACGGATCTCATCGCGCGAATCAACCAGAAAGCCCAGGAGGCGGGATTCGTCATCCAGATGAGTCCCATCGGTCTCCTGACCATCCCGGTCATCGACGGGAGGCCGGTTCCCGAGGAGGAGTTCATCAACCTCCCCGACGAGGTGCGGGCGGAGGTCCAGCGGCGGCGTGACGCCCTGAACACCGAACTGCGGAGCACGCTCCGGCAGGTGCAGGATATCGAGCGGCAGGGGGCCGAGGCGGTCAAGGACTTAAACCACGACATCGCCCTCTACGCGATCGGCAACCTCGTCGCCGAACTCCAGGAGAAATATGCCGACGTCCCGGAAGTCCCCGGGTACATCGACGCCGTCCAGAACGACATCCTCGAGAACATCCAGATATTCCTCGGTGTCCCCGAGCAGCAGCAGGGCGTCCCGCCCCAGTTCCAGGCCTTCATGCGCGAGATTCCGTTCCGGAAGTACGAGGTGAACGTCGTCGTCGACAACGCCGCGACAGAAGGCGCGCCGGTGGTCTTCGAGCAGAACCCCACCTTCCAGAACCTTCTTGGAAAGATCGAGAAAGAGGTGCAGTTCGGCATCTTCACGACCGACTTCACGATGATCCGGCCGGGCTCGTTGCATCGGGCCAACGGCGGCTACCTGGTCCTCGAGGTCGAAGACCTCCTGCGCGCCCCGCTCTCCTGGGACGGGCTCAAAACGGCATTGAAGACCGGAGAGGCCGTCATCGAGGAGCCGGGAGAGCGGATGGGGTTCATCACGGCAAAGACGATCAAGCCCGAACCCATCCCCCTCGACATCAAGGTGGCCCTCATCGGGACGCCCATGATCTACCAGATCCTCTACCGGATGGACACCGACTTCAAGGAGCTCTTCAAGGTCAAGGCCGACTTCGACATCGTGATGGAGCGAACCGACGAGAACGCCAATAAATACGCCGACTTCATCTGCAACCTCGTCCGGGAGGAGAACCTCCGGCACCTCGAGCGGGAGGCGATCGCCCGGGTGATCGAGTACGGGTCGAGACTCGCTGCGGACAGGGAGAAGCTCTCGACCCGGTTCTCGGCGGTCGCCGACCTCATTCGGGAGGCGAACTTCTACGCCGCAGAGAACGGGGCCGAGCAGATCGAGAGGAGACACGTCACGAAGGCGATCGAGGAGAAGATCTACCGCTCGAATCTGATCCAGCAAAAGATCGAGGAGGCGATCCGGCGGGGAATCTTCCTCATCGATACCGGGGGCGAGAAGGTCGGCCAGGTGAACGGCCTCTCGGTCATCGGGCTCGGTGACTTCGCGTTCGGCCGGCCGTCGAAGGTGACCGCGAGCATCGGGGTCGGCCGCGAGGGGATCGTGGACATCGAGCGGGAGGCTGCGCTCGGCGGGCCGATCCACACGAAAGGCGTCCTGATCATCAGCGGCTACCTCAACAACAACTATGCGCGCGATAAGCCCCTCTCCCTCTCCGCCCGGCTCGTCTTCGAGCAGAGCTACGAGGGGATCGAGGGCGACTCCGCGTCGAGCACCGAACTCTACGCCCTCCTCTCGGCGCTCTCGGGGCTTCCGCTGAAACAGTACCTCGCCGTCACGGGCTCGGTGAACCAGCGGGGGGAGGTCCAGGCGATCGGTGGGGTGAACGAGAAACTGGAGGGGTTCTTCGAGGTCTGCAAGGCCAAAGGGCTCGACGGGAGCCAGGGAGCGCTGATCCCGGCGAGCAACGTCCAGAACCTGATGCTGAAAGAGGAGATAGTCGAGGCCGCGAAGGCCGGAAAGTTCCGGATCTACCCGGTGCGGACGATCGACGAGGGAATCGAGGTCCTCACGGGCGTTCCGGCAGGCATCCAGCGCGAGGACGGGACCTACGAGGAGGGGACGGTGAACTACCTGGTGGACCGGCGCCTTCGGGAGATGGCCGAGACGATGCGCGGGTTCCAGCCGACGACGGCGAAGTGACCGGGATGGAGCGGAAACGGTCGGTCTACATGGACCATGCGGCGACGACGCCGGTGCGGCCGGAGGTCGCCCGGGCGATGCTCCCCTACTTCTCGGAGCGGTTCGGGAACCCCTCCTCGCTCTACTCCCTCGCCCGGGAGGCGAAGGAGGCTGTTGAGGAAGCACGGGAACACGTGGCGGCGGCGATCGGGGCAAGCCCCGAGGAGATCTTCTTCACGTCGGGCGGGACGGAGGCCGACAACTGGGCAATCAAGGGGACGGCGGCGGCGAGCCGAAAGAAGGGTGATCATATCGTCACCTCTTCAATCGAACACCACGCCGTCCTCCACACCTGCCGGAGCCTTGAGAAGCAGGGCTACCGGGTCACCTATCTCCCGGTGGACGGGTACGGCCGGGTGGAGCCGGAAAGAGTCGAGGAGGCGATCACGGATGCGACGATCCTTGTCTCGGTGATGGCCGCGAACAACGAGATCGGGACGATCCAGCCGATTCGGGCGATCGCGGAGGTTGCGCACGACCACACAATCCCGTTCCATACCGACGCCGTCCAGGCGATTGGAGCCTTCCCGGCGGACGTTGACGAGATGAGGGCCGACCTCCTCGCCATCTCCGCCCACAAGTTCGGCGGCCCTAAGGGGACGGGAGCGCTCTACATCCGGCGGGGAACCCGGATAACGACGTTCATGGACGGTGGGGCGCAGGAGCGGGGCCGACGTGCCGGAACCGAGAACGTTCCCGGGATCGTGGGGCTCGGGCGGGCGATCGAACTCGCGGTCGCCGGGATGCCCCGGAACGCCCCCAGGCTTGCCGCGATGCGGGACCGGTTGATCCGGGGAATCCTGGAAGCGATCCCGGACACCCGCTTGAACGGCCACCCGACCGAGCGGCTCCCGAACAACGTGAACGTCGCATTCCGCTACGTCGAGGGGGAGTCGATCCTTCTCATGCTCGACGCCCTCGGGGTTGCCGCCTCGACGGGGAGCGCCTGCACCTCGGCGTCGCTCGAGCCCTCCCACGTCCTCACTTCGTGCGGCCTTCCCCACGAGGAGGCGCACGGCTCGCTCCGGCTCACCCTCGGGTACGCGAACACCGGGGACGACGTCGACTACGTCCTTGAAGTGCTCCCGGGGATCATCGAGCGGCTGCGGGCGATCTCGCCGCTCCGGGGGGAGGCGTGAATGGCCGGGATCTTTCGGGCCTACGACATCCGGGGACGCTACCCGGACGAGCTCGACGAGGCGACAGCAAAACGGATCGGGAACGCCTTCGTCGCGCTCCTTGCAGCTGAGCGGATCGTCGTCGGGCGGGACATGCGCCCATCCTCGGAGTCGCTTTCCCGGGCGTTCATCAGGGGTGCGGTCGAGGCCGGGGCGGAGGTCGCCGATATCGGGATGGCGAGCACCCCGCTCCTCAACCACGCCGTCATTGCCGGGGGGTTCGACGGCGGGGCGATGGTGACGGCCTCCCACCTTCCCGGGGAGATGAACGGGTTCAAACTCGCCCGCGAAGACGCCGTCCCGCTCTCCGGCGACCGCGACCTGCCGCTTCTGGAGACCCGAACCGGGGAGGAGGAGGTCGCCCGCGCCGGGGGGTCGTGCCGCGAGACCGGGATGCTGGACGCCTACGTCGGGACCGTGGCCGGGTTTGTCCGGGCGCCGAAACCGCTCACGGTCGTCGTGGACGCGGGGAACGGGATGGCCGGGCCGGAGGTGCCCCGGCTCTTTGAGCGGATTCCGGCATGGCGGCTCGTGCCGATGTATACCGAGCCCGACGGCCGGTTCCCTCACCACCATGCAAACCCGCTCGACCCCGCGACCACCCGGGAACTGCAGGAACGGGTCGTGGCCGAGGGCGCGGACTTCGGGGTGGCGTTCGACGGCGACGGCGACCGGTGCGGGCTCATCGACGAGCGGGGCGAGCGCGTCCGGGAGGATCTGGTGACCGGCCTCGTCGCGGAGTATCTGCTTGAAGAGAACCCGGGGGCAACGATCCTCTACGATCTCCGGTCGAGCCGGGCGATCCGCGAGGCGATCGAGCGGGCCGGGGGCCGGGGCGTCCGCTCAAGGGTCGGCCACGCCTTCATCAAGACCGCGATGCGCGAGGAGGACGCCCTCTTTGCCGGGGAACTCTCCGGGCATTACTACTACCGGGACATGGGGTTTACCGACAACGGGCTTCTCACGCTGGTCACGATCGCAAACATCCTCGCCGCAAGCGGCCGGACGCTCTCCGAACTTGTTGAGCCCCTCGACCGCTACCCCTCGACCGGGGAGGTTAACCTGACGGTGAGCGAACCGGCGGCGGTGCTCGCGGTGCTTGCGGCGCGCTACCGCGACGCGGACCTCGACAGGCTCGACGGGCTGACGGCGACCTACCCCGACTGGTGGTTCAACATCCGCCGCTCCCACACCGAGCCGGTGGTGCGGCTGAACATCGAGGCGGATACGAGGAGCCTCCTTGATGAGAAGAAGCGGGAGGTGCTCGCGGCCATCCGGGACGCCGAAGGTGCGTAAGGACCGGCCCGGCACGGAACGAGGGGCGGCGCGAACTGCCTACTCACGCGAAGGCGCGAAGGCGCCAACCCCCCCGGGTTTCTTAAGCCCGGGCCGTCGCGCTTCGCGTTCTTCGCGGCTTCGCGTGTGGCCGAAGAAATGTAAAGCAGGAAGCCCCCCTTCAGGGTGGGGTGGTTCACCAGCGCTGTCATTCCCAGATTCTGTGGATCGGGACATTTGTCCCCGGGCGGTCGCGGATCGGGATCGCAGCGCCGCCGGCATACCCCACGAAAAAGAGCCGTTCGATTCTTCACAGCCCAAGAAGGCGCCGTTAATCCATTGCTTCGGCGGGAAGAAGATGATGGCCGACGGCCGCAACTTATAAGTATCCGATATCCCACTGTTGCCCGGCAGGCTGCAGCTTGCAACCGAAGCGGGGCCGGGTGGAGCTCCCGGAAATTGTTATCCGGGGGAAGAGAGCCGGGATTCAACGGGCACCCGGGCCCCGAGCCGGGAAGACAGAACAGGTAATTGATGAGGTGATGATAATGGCGGAACAGCAGATGGAGTCCCGGCCCTGGCAGGAGACCATGGTCCGGAAGACAAACAACCAGGAGGAGCAGTTCAACCCCGACAAGATCAGGAGGTCGGTGCAGAACGCCGGAGCAGACCAGCAACTGGCGGACGAAATAACCCGGCAGATCCAGGGGAGCACGCACAGCGGGATGACGACCACCGAGATCGACGACAATATCCAGGATATCCTCAAGCAGCGGGATACGAACGCCTACAACAACTGGATGCAGTGGAAAGAGCAGCACCAGAAGATGCGGTAAGAAATTTCCTGGAGCATTCTGCAGGCAGTCCCTCATACTACAGGTGCCAGAGACCCGCCGGCAGGCTTGTACGGCGGACCTCCGGACATCGCGCCTGTCGGATATGCGGGCGCCCTGCAGAACGCGCACAACGTTTTTATGATCAAAGAACAATATTTATATGCAGTGAGATCCCGGGAAAATCCCGGAGATCCGAACTAAATGGCCGTTTCCGAATTCAGGCCGG
This sequence comes from Methanoculleus sediminis, assembly GCF_001017125.1. Lineage (GTDB taxonomy): Archaea > Halobacteriota > Methanomicrobia > Methanomicrobiales > Methanoculleaceae > Methanoculleus > Methanoculleus sediminis. Next base: position 724,732 of record NZ_JXOJ01000002.1, read on the forward strand.
CTGCATCACAATTCTCGGGCCCGTAGCTTAGTCCGGTCAGAGCGCCCGGCTCATAACCGGGCGGTCGTGGGTTCGAATCCCTCCGGGCCCATATTATTTTACGAGTACTCCGTGAGAAGAACAGGTAAGTGAAGGGCCGGCTCCGCAAAGCGACTCCACAAATGAACGTCCGTCCAGTGCATCGCAGGGAAACCCGTTAGAAAGGGCTATCTGCCGGGACGTGAGAGTTTCCTGGGACTATGATCGAATGGGCCGTAATCCTTCTGCTGTTTCTTGCTGTTTTAGTTTTATTTTATAAGTACTCCAGGATTCAGGGTCGGATCGAGCAAAAAGCACGCGAGATATTTGAATCCTGGCGCCTGAGGGAACGAGAAGACCTTGAAAATTGGAAAGAGCAGGAACTCAAACGTCTTTCGGACGAAAAAGCAAAGATCCTCTTTGAAACGTGGAGGCAGGAGGAAGAAGGGAACATCCGCACCGATGCGATCAAGCGCAGCCAATCGGTGACCCGGGGGAAGGTCACGGAGTGCCTCATCCCGTATTTCCCGGACTTCCCCTACAATCCGAAAGATGCGCGGTTTTTAGGGACGCCGGTCGATCTCATCGTCTTCGACGGATTGTCCGACGCCGATGAAGTGCAGAACGTGGTCTTTGTCGAAATAAAAACAGGTAAAGCCGCCAACCTGAGTAGACGAGAACGTGCGGTCAGAGAATGCATCAAAGCCGGCCGGGTGCAATATTTCATCATCCACCAGTCGTTTGACGAAACCGCCAATCAGTTGCGCGATATGGGGATGAACTAGTCATACACGGCCATATCGGGTTTTGAACCGCCTCAAAAAAGATACAGAGTATCTTCCGATCAGGGCGACGGTTCGAAGGAGGCGTCCTCGTCCTCCGGGCACCCCTCCTCCCGCCGGCGGCCGCACCCGACGATCCGGATCGTCTTCCCGTGCACCAGGGCGTCGGCGACCTTCGTCCGCGCCTCGTGCAGGTCGCGCCAGAGGGTCTTTCGGGAGACGCCGAGGGCGACGGCGGCCTCCTCCTGCTCGAGCCCCTGGAGGTCGACGAGCCGCAGGGCTTCCACCTCCTCGGGGAGGACGACGACGAACTCGTCGGGCCCCCCGCAGAGCGGTCCGAAACACCGGAACGCTCCCTGGTCCCCGATCATCCGGCGAACACGGGGCCGGCCCCGCTGGCGGCGGCCACGCCCCTCGCCGGGTTCTCTCTCGTTCATGCTACCGATCTCCTGAAGTAGAGATCGGTCTCCCGTGCAGATAGTGCCTTCGCTCCGGGTCGGCGGCTACCACCGGCCGCGTGCCCGGCCGCCGCGGCCAAAACCGCGGCCGCACCCCCACGGGATGCCGCCCCGGCCGATGCCGCGAAGCACCGGCGCGGAACCTTCTTCTGGTGTCCCCGCTACAGGGGGCGAGACGCACCGCCCCCGGCGGCCGCCCGTCATCGGGCCACGGCCGGCCGGGCCGGTTCCATCAAATCCTGGCATGGTTGTATCACCTCAATTATTACACATATGAGTAAAAATATGTAAAAATATCCAATGGGGCATATCCGGTGTTCCGGGCTGTGGCGGTCTAGTTGTGGTCTAGCTGATTGTGACTCCGCCTGATCAGGCGACGTCATAACCACCCGGACCACTGCGCTTACCCACCCTGAACGCCGCATATACAGCCGTTCCGCATCGATCTACTACACCTCTCGAGCCCCGGTGGTCCGGCTAAAACCCTCGCCTATCCACGGCGACGTCGTAACCACCCGGACCACAGTATCCCGGCAGGGCAACCTATATCCCGCACCCCGCACCCTCACCGAGCATGCCCGCCGGTGAGACGAACTGGAGGAGAAGCCTCCCGGCCGACCTCGTCGCCGGGGCGACCACCGCCCTCGTCGGCATCCCGCAGGGGATGGGGTTCGCCCTCGTCGCCGGGGTCAACCCCGTCTACGGCCTCTACACCGCCGCGTTCTCGACGGCGATCGGGGCGTTCCTCACCGGCTCCACCTACCTCAAGGTGATGCTCTCGAACGTCCTCGCGGTCTCGATCTTCTCGGTCCTCGCCCCCGTCCCCGAGGCCGACGTCCCGGCCACCCTTTTCATCCTGACGCTCCTCGTCGGGATCTTCCAGCTCGGGTTCGGGCTTCTTCGGGCAGGCAGCCTGACCCGGTTCGTATCGAACGCCGTTCTCACCGGCTTCGTCACGGGAGCAGCGCTCCTCATCGTCCTCGGCCAGCTCGGGAACCTCACCGGCTACCGGCTCCCGCGGGAAGCGATCCAGATCCTCGCCATCCCCGACCTGCTTCTCCACGCGGGAGAGATCCAGCCGCAGGCGCTCTTCGTCGGCCTCCTCACCATCGCTCTCGCCCTCGTCTTCCAGCGGGTGCCGCGCCTCAGCTCCGTCTCGCTCCTCCTCCCGGTCATCATCGCGGCCCTCATTGTCCGGACCGCATTCCCGGGGGTCGCGCTCGTCGGCGATATCGCCGCCATCCCCGCCGGCCTCCCGGCCCCCGTTGTCCCCGACATCACCCTCGTGCCCGGGCTCCTCGTCCCGGCGCTCGCCCTCGCCATCATCGGGCTCGTGATGGCCGTCGGGGTCACGGAGACGATCCCCGAGCCGGACGGCAGCATCGCCGACGTGAACCGGGACTTCTCCGGGCAGGGGATCACGAACATCCTCACGAGTTTCCTCCAGTGCGCCCCGTCGGCCGGCTCCCTCTCCGCGACGGCGCTCAACGTCGCCGCGGGGGCAGAGACGCGGGCGGCAAACCTCATCTCGGGCGCCCTCGTCGGAGCGGTCATCGTCGTCGCGGGATCGCTCGCGGAACAGATCCCGCTCCCGGCTCTCGCCGGGATCCTGATCCTCATCGGGGCCGAGCTCATGAACCAGCCCCACGTGATCGCCTGCATCTGGAGATATTCCCGCCCCGGGCGCTGGGCGATGCTCGCCACGTTCATCTCCACCCAGGTCCTCCCGCTCCAGTACAGCATCTACATCGGCGTCCTCCTCTCGCTTGCCATTTACCTGGTCACCTCCACCCGGGAGGCGACCGTGGTCCGCCTCGCCCCGGTCGAGGGGGGGATGTTCCGGGAAGAACCGGCGCCCGAACGACTTTTGGACGACAGCATCACCGTCCTCTCGGTCTCCGGGAGTGTCTACTTCGCCACCCTCCGTGCCATCGAGCGGTCGCTCCCGTCCCCGGGAGGGGCAGAGAGCGCCGTCGTCATCCTTGCCCTCCCCCGAAGGGTCGAGGCAGGAACCGGGCTCTTTCGGATGCTGACACGCTACGCCCGGAAGGTCACGGCCGGTGGGAACCGGCTCATCCTCGCCGAAGTCAATCCCCGGCTCCTTGCAGGACTTGAAGAGGGGGGCGTCGTCGAGGCCATCGGCCCCGGGAACATCTTCCCCGCGACACCGGTCATCGGCGAGTCGCTTCGGGCCGCTATCCGGGCGGCGAAGGCCGGAACGTGATAACCCCGCCGGAAAACTCTTTCTCTGTGGAGCGCCCATACCGTTCCTGTGAACATCGCCGGGAACCTCCCTCCCCCTGCCCGGATCGCGATCGTCGGGGCGGCGGTCGTCATCGTGCTCGCGGGGATACGGGTGGCCACACCGATCCTCGGCCCGCTCCTCGTCGCCGCCTTCTTCGCCATGATCACTGCCCCCGCCATGAAATGGTTGACCCGGCGGAGAGTTCCCCCGCTCCTCGCCGCCGCAACGGTGGTCGCGGGGCTGATCGGGATCTTCGCCGGAATGATCATCTTCCTCGGTGCGGCCTTTACCGGGTTTATCCGAACTCTTCCGCAGTATCAGGCGAGTCTCGAAGCCCATGCTGCCGTCCTCGCCGATTACGGCATAGATATCGGCAGGTTCACGATATGGGACTACATCGACCAGGGGTTCATCCTCCAGCAGGCGACCGAACTTGCCCGGCAGATCGGGAACATCGCCGTCGATGCCTTCCTCGTCTTCGTCGGAATCGGGTTCCTTCTCCTGGAGGCACCCCGTCTTGCGGCCGTTCTCGCGCGCCACCTGGGATCGGAGAGCGCCCCCTACCGGCACCTATCCCAATCGGGCAAGATCCTGATCGACTACGTGGTGGTCAGGACGAAGGTGAACCTGATCACCGGCGTCGGTACCGGACTCTTTCTCACCCTCCTCGGGGTCGACTTCGCGGTGCTCTGGGGGTTCATCGCCTTCGTCCTGAGTTACGTCCCCTACATAGGCCTCGTCGTGGCCGCGATCCCGCCCACCCTCCTTGCTTTCATCGAGTTCGGGCCGGCCGGAGCCGTTGCCGTCATCGCTGCCGTCGCCCTCATCGACGCCGCTGCAGAAAACCTCGTCCTCCCCCGGATGGCCGGGCGGGAACTCAACCTCTCCCCGTTCGTCGTCCTCTTCTCCGTCATCTTCTGGGGTTTCATCCTCGGTGCGGTCGGGATCTTCCTCGCCATACCGCTGACGATCGCGGTGAAACTCTTCCTCGAGAGCTGGGAAGAGACCCGGTGGATCGGGGAGATGATGGGCAACGGAGACCGGGAGGGGTAGCGGCGGCACAAGATGTTTACGAGACGACGACCAACCCGTGATCCATGAAGAGACCAGCCGGGCTCTACCTCGCCTACCTCTTCCAGTTCCTCATCGCCGCGAACGTCCTCCTCGCGCTCTCGCTCGGCGAATACTCGCAGGTCTTCGGCGGCGTCGTCGCGTTCTGCCTGACCCTGGTTCCCGCCGTCGTCACCCACAGGTGGAACATCACGCTCCCCTGGCAGGTCAACCTCCTCATCGTTCTCTCGCTCTACCTCCACATCGCCGGCGAGATCCGGGGGTTCTACATGCTCTACTATCCCTACTACGACAAAATCGCCCACCTCATCTCCGGGATAACCGTCTCGGTGCTCGCTTTCGTCATCGTCCTGCTGCTCGACCGGTTCAGCAGGTTGAACCTCTCCCGGTGGATGATCGTCGGGTTCGTCGTCATCGCCGCGATGGCAATGGAAGGGTTCTGGGAGATCTACGAATGGCTCTTCGACACCTTCCTCGGGACGAACCTCCAGCACGGGCTCGACGACACCATGCTCGATATGATCTTCGTCCTCATCGGCGCGATCGTCGTCGCACTCGCCGGGAACCGTTACCTCTCACGGTTCTCGAAAGAGGAGATCACCGGCAGACTGGTGATCCCGAAAGAGCCCCGGGCCGAATGACGGCCGGAACCTTTTTCTGATCCGCCCCGGAGAGGGGGCGCCATGCTCGAAGGGATGGCAACAGGTGCGGGAAACGTCGTCGGGTTCCGGTTCGACGGCGAGATGACGGCCGGAGATTACGACGGGACACTGATCCCGGCGCTCGAGGAAGCGGAGCGAAGCCACACGGTTCTCCGGATACTTTTTCATATCGTGAACTTCCACGGCTGGAAGCCGCACGGCTACTGGGAGAGGCTCAAGGACTGGTCGGGGATGGAGAAGGTCGACCGGATCGCGATCGTCGGCGGGGAGAAGTGGGAAGAGTGGATGAACCACCTGCCGGGACTCTTCACGGGCTTTACGGGTATCGACGTCCGCTATTTCACCGAAGGCCATCTGGACGCCGCCATCGGCTGGCTGCGGGAGCCGATACCCGCCGAACCGGAGATGAGATAGGTGCCGGTCCGGCCCGTTCCCGGAGAAGAGGCAACCCTTTTTCATCCCGGGACACCTACCGATGATCAGACAGAAACCCCATGCAGTACTATAAAGACATCGTATTTCAGAAACCCCTGCCTGAAGAGATCCGGCGTCTCGGGCTGCTCCCGGCGGACCTTCACTTCCATACCCGGCACTCCGACTCCGCCACCCGCGTGCGGGACGCACTGAAACTCGCGGCACGGCGGGGGATCGGGCTTGCGATCACCGACCACAACCAGGTCGGCGGCGTCTCCGAGGCAGAGCGGCTGGGGATTCGGGTCCCCCTCGTCCCCGGGATCGAGGTCAGCGCCAACGACGGCCCGCACATCCTGCTCTACTTTTACTCGGCGTCCGATCTGCGGGACTTCTACCGGCGCCACGTCGAGAGGAATCGGAGAAACGGCCCGTTCACCGCGATACGTCTCGATACTTCCGAGATCCTCGACCGCCGGGAGGGCTACGCCTGCATCGCCGCCGAGGCGCACCCCTGCGGCTACGCCTTCCTGAACCGCGGGGTCGAGCGGTGCGTCGCCGGTGAGTGCATCGGCGAAGAAGTCTTCTCCCGCCTGGACGGCCTCGAGGTGATCTGCGGCGGGATGGCCCGGTCCCACAACCTGAAGGCGGCCGGGCTCGCCGCCACCCACGGTCTCGGGCGGACCGGCGGAACCGACGGCCACCTCCTCTACGAACTCGGGGGGGTCGTCACCTGCGCCGAGGCCGATACCGTTGAAGAGTTCCTGGACGCAATCCGGGCAAAAAAGACCGTCATCATCGGGCGCGAGCGGCCGCTCTACGAGAAGGCGGTGATGGGGACCGCGGTCCTCCCGCACCACCTCCCCTACACCGTCCCCATCCTCCAGGCCCGCTGGGAGCAGGGCCTCCCCCGGATCAGGAAGTTCGTCGAGGGGCGGCTGAACCGGTGAGAAGGCCGGCACTTCGCGGGGTTTTTTGAGGCGGCGGAGCGCGAGAGGCTTTAGGCTTCGTGTGAGTTAATGGGGTATGGTGGAAAAGGCCTCACGCGAAGGCGCGAAGGAGACTGTCACCAACAGTCGACCGGACTTCGCGTTCTTCGCGGCTTCGCGTGAGAATATCAGGAAGTGGTAGTGATACGGTCTCACCCGAGCGGCGAGAAGAGGCGCGAGACCGACTCCTTCACCCGGACGCCGAGAGGGCGCGCCAGGTAGGTCTCCGGCGTGATCTCGGTGCAGATGGCGAGATCCTCCTCGAACGCCCGCACAAGATCCGCCCCGACGCCCGCGTCGTAGAAGAACGCGTTCGCCTCGAAGTTCAGCCGGAAACTCCGGACGTCCCAGTTCGCGCTCCCGACCGAACCCGCCTTCCCGTCGACGACGATCGTCTTCGCGTGGAGAAAACCCCCGTCGTAGGTGTAGGCCCGCACCCCGGCATCCAGCAGATCGCCGATGAACGAGAGGGTCGCCCAGTAGACGAACGGGTGATCGGGCTTGCAGGGGATCATGATCCGGACGTCGACCCCGGAGAGCGCCGCAAGCCGCAGGGCGTCGGCGACGCTCTCGTCCGGTATGAAGTAAGGCGTCTGGATGGAGATCGATTCCCGGGCGGAGTTGATCAGTTTGAGGTAGCCCTCCTTTATCGGGTTCCACCGGGTATCCGGGCCGCCGGAGACGATCTGGATGGGCGTCGTGCCGGGAGTGCTCTCCCGGGGAAAGTAGCAGGTCTCGAGGCCCGGATACTCGCCGGTCACGTAGTGCCAGTCGAGGAAGAACCGGAACTGGAGCATCCGGACGGCTTCTCCCGTGATCCGGACGGCGGTATCGCGCCAGCGGCCGAGCGGCCCCTTCCCGAGATAATCGTCCCCGATGTTGAACCCGCCGATGAACCCTACCGCCCCGTCGATGACGGCGATCTTTCGGTGATTGCGGTAGTTTATCCGGTAAATCGAGGGGAAGAAGACGCCGAGCTTCCCGCCCGCGTCCGTCAGTTCGGAGAACGCCTTCCGCGACCCGCCCCCGGCCCGGGAGCCCATTGCATCGAAGAGGAGACGGACCTCGACGCCCTGGCGTGCCTTCTCTGCAAGGGCGCGGACGACCGCACGCCCGAGTTCGTCGTCGTTGATGACGAAGTACTCCAGGTGGATGCTATGACATGCTCCCCGGATCGCGGCAAAGAGCGCGTCGAACTTATCCTCGCCCCGGGTATAGACGTCGACCCGGTTCCCCTCGGTCAGGTAGGCCCGGTTGTTCTGGAGGAGGAGGAAGATCGCGTCGCGGTACTCCTCCGCTTCCGGGGTGGCGAACCGGTGATGGTTGCTGGCGAGCGCCCGGTGCTGCTCTTCGAAAGTCTCCTGAAGAAAACAGCGGTCCTCATGCTCCTTGACGACGAACATCCTCTGCCGGGTATAGTTCTGGCCGAAGAACACATAGAGTGCGAATCCGACGGGAGGCAGCAGGAAGAGAACGATCAGCCATGCCGTCGTCGCCGTCGGGTTCCTCCGCTCGAAGAAGACTATCGTGACGGCGAAGACGACGTTGAGCGCCAGGATGACCCCTATCGAGAGCAGCAGTTCCACTCGAGAGACCCCCTGCCGGAACAGGGCGTTCCCGTCTATCTCCCCGCAGGGGTATATACATACCCGCCGGGATATCACCGGCGGTCAGCCATACCTTTTTTTCTTCAGAGGGCTATAGGGGCACCCATGCTTGACCGGATGAAGGAAAGTACGGGAAGTGTCCTCGGGTTCCGGTTCGACGGAAAGTTGAGCGAGAGCGATTGCGCCACCGTCCTGATCCCGGAACTGGAACGAGCAATGAGCGAGAATCGAAACGTCCGGATCCTCTTAAAGATCGAGGGGTTCCGCAGCTGGAGGCCGGGGGAGGGCTGGGAGGCTTTCAAACAGTGGCCGGGGCTGGAGAGAGTCGACCGAATTGCCGTCGTCGGTGGAGAGCGGTGGCGGGAATGGATGAACCGCCTGCCGGGGCTCTTTGTCGGCTTTGACGGGGTCGACGTGCGCTACTTCCCGGAGAGCCGCCTCCGGGACGCCTGGGGCTGGCTTCGCGAAGGGCTCGTGGTCACGGCGCCGCGGGCGGCGTGAAACGCCTATATACCGTGGGCTCCAACGCATCGATATGCATTGTCCGGTCTGCGGGCACGACTGCGTCACGGACGCCCGCTCACTTTTCGCGGAACTTCCCGGGCGGTTCGCACCGTGCCCCGACTGCATGGGGCTCGTCTACGACAAGAGGAGTCCCCCCCCCGATATCGATACGGCCGAACCCTGTCCCTCCTGCGGGAAGCGGTTCATCGATGAGGTCTTCGCCCAGATCTACCGGGTGATGGCCGCCGAAGGGGACCTCGCCGGAACCGAACCCCTCGCCGCCGCCGGAACGCCGCTCGTTCATCCCGGGTTCGCCATGCGTTCCGCCCCCTACCTCCCGCCCGATTCACTCGTCCTCCTCTCCCGGTCGGCCGGGAAGCGTGCCGCCGCCCGCCTGGTCGCCGAGATTCCCGAGGTCCGGGGCGTCGTCAGGACGGGTGCCGCAGCACCGGGGATCAGCGATACCGATACCGATACCGATGCCGAGCCCGCCGGGCATACCCTCCTTGCCGGGTGCGATGTCCGGGCGGACGTCTTCCCGACACGCGCGGGACCCGTCGCCGTCTACAAAGAGCAGTCCGCCCTGCACGTCGAGTTCCCCCGGGGCCGGGACGAGAAGATCCTCTCGCTCGAGCGCGAGATAGACCGGTACCGCCCCCGGACGTTCGTCGACGCCTGCTCCGGCGCCGGCACCCTCGGCCTCGCCGCCGCCCGGGCGGGAGTGCCTCACGTGATCGCGAACGACGCCTGGTACGCGGCTGCTTTCTGGACTGCCTGCAACTTTCGGGTCAATCAGGATGTTCTCGGTATCGGGGAGGTGGCGATGCACCGGTCCTACGACGACCTCCGCCGCCGGCCGGTCGCGCGGGACCCCGTTCTGATCGCCACCGCCGCCGGGACGCGGGAGATCGAGGTCTATCAGGGCGACCTGCGGCTGCTTTCGGCCGTCCTCCCACCCCGGATCGATCTCGCCGCCCTCGACCTCTTCGAGAAAAACGACGTCGGGAAGGTCGAGGAGATCACCGGAGCCTGGCGTGCCCGGGTGGGCGGAGCTATTTTTATCCCATAAACTCCAGTATATACGGGGACTAGCCCGGGTGGCTCGGCGTCACCTGTTACCCGAAACCGCCGTCCGCGGGGGGCGAAGTCTGAGGAAGGCCGCAGCGGCCTGCAGGAGCCTCTGCGTCCCGACGGAGAAACCTCGTCCCATGAGGTCGACGGAAAGGGATCAATGCCCCGGAGGGGGCGGCGACCTTTTGCCGCGGGTACCGGTTCAGGCCCGGAAGGGAGCAGACTTACCGTGGACGTTCGGCGCCCATGGGGTTGCGGGGTGGAGGAGGGATGCAGCGGTGAATGCTTGTGCGCACGGTCGACCAAGGACGTGTCCCCAACGGCGATTTCCATGGCAAAAGTAACGATTCTCGGGGCTACAGGGAACGTCGGCGTATTTGCGGCCCACACCATATCCGAGATCCCGTACGTCAGCGATATGCTGCTCGTCGGGAGGCCCGGACGCGAAGATTTTCTCGCGGGCTGCTGCCGTGACTTATCCGATTCGTTCGCTGCACGAGGCACTGATGTCCGCCTCTCGTACAGCACGAGTATTCTCGACGCAAAAGACTCGGATGTCATCATCTGCACGGCAGGCGTACCCCGCCGGCCCGGCCAGGACAGGAACGACCTGGCCTTTGAGAACGCAAAGATCATTGCCGAGACTGCCGAGACGATCGGCCGGTCATCGCCCGACGCCATCCTCTTTCTCGTAACGAATCCCGTCGACGTCATGACCGCCGTTGCCCTGAAATATTCGGGGCTTCAGCCGAGACAGATCTTCGGCCTCGGGACGCATCTCGACTCGATGCGCCTGAAATCCCTGATCGCGCATTACTTCCGGGTCCACGTCAGCGAGGTGCATACCCGTATCATCGGGGAGCACGGCGACAGCATGGTTCCGCTCTGGTCGGCGACGACGATCGGCGGCATCCGGATAAGCAACCTGCCCACCTTCTCGGGACTGCCTGTGCAGGAGATGATCGAGACCGTCAGGACAAGCGGGGAGGCGATCATCAGGGATAAGGGCTCTACCGTCTACGGGCCGGGAGAAGCGATCGCGACTCTTATTCGGACGATTCTCGGGGACGAGAACCGTATTCTCACCGTCTCAAGTTACATCAAGAGTGAGATCCACGGGATCGGCGATGTCTGCATCGGCGTGCCCGCGCGCATCAACCGGGACGGCGTTTTTCCGGTTCCGCTCAGCCTCGAAGAGAGCGAAGTCGCCGGGTTCCGCGAGTCGGTCAAGAAGATCCGCAAGGTCACTGCCGGCGTGATGGAACGGCTCGAAGAAGTTCGTTAGGAAAAGTGGGTATCGAAAGTCCCACTTACACAAGAGTGGATTCGACGATCTCGGCGCTTGCGACGCCATCTATCTTCTGGAGCGCCGCTTCGACCTCATCGGGAGCGCCGGCGCTGTCGGGGACGACCACGGCGGCTTTCAACGCCACGAGACCGAACCCGATCGGCTCTTCCTGAATATCGTCGACCGGGACGGCCGCCCTGACCGCCGCTTTGAGCGCTTCACGGTCGACTTCCGGGGATTCCGGCATTATCTTCACGATTATGGCTACGTTTCCCATGGTTATGGCCCCTGGAACCCGCACTTCGGGCACGTATACCCTATGCTCTGCTCCCTGCACCGGTAGCACCGGTTGATCTCGTGCGCGCACACCGGGCACGGGAACCAGGTGGAACCGTCCTCGGCCAGTGTGGCGTTGCAGGAGGTACATCGGTCTCTCGCTGTCATCGTTGCTTCCTCGAATGTTAACCTATCATATCGCTGCCGCAGCAATTAAAATCTCGGATCGACGAGAGTCCCGACAACCGGCTCGTCACGGAGCGCACTGCGGACACGGTCGCCATGCCTGCCGTTGATCACCCGGGCCGTGAGGTTGTTATCGAAGGCGAACCGGATGAACGCGGGATCGACATCATCGGAGACGAGCGAGGGATCTTCGATTCGTGCGAGGAGCTTTCGACGGTGACGGATACCGTCGACCGATTTCAGGAGAAGGAGATCGGCCGAGAGTTCGCGGGCGACCCAGGCGGCGATGGTGTCGGAGGTGACGTTCCAGGAGTGGGGGAGGGGATCGAGCTTGCGGAGAGCGCAGTAGGGGAGGAGGACCGTCGCCTCCACGGGAGGCGCGAGGGCGGAGGTTGCCGGGATGCCGTGCGAGGCGATGTACCACGCAAACTGCTCCATGCCGGCGATCGCCATCCAGTGGGCGGCGTCCTCGGAGACGTCGAGCCGTCGGACGAGGTCGGCGAACTTCCCGCCGCCGGGCACGATCAGCACCGGGCGTCCGGCCTCCCTGAAGAGGTCGAGCAGGGGGACGACCCGGTCGAAGAGGCTCCCCCCGACCTTGACGACCAGCGGGGATGCGGGCAAAGTCATATCGCTCTGCTATTAAACCGGAGATGACATAACCCTGCGTATGCGCCGGATCGCCGCCGTCCTGCTCCTCTGCCTCCTTGCCGGCACGGCCGGCGGTATTCAGATCGTCGAGTTCTGCCCCGATCCCTACCTCTCCGGCGATCCCGACGAGTACCTGGTGCTCGAGGGAACAGGGCTCCTCGACGGCTACGTCCTCTCGGACGGCGAAGGCGGCTACCGGTTCCCGCCGGGAACGCGGATCGACGGGCGGCTGGTGGTCGCGAGGAGCGGGCCCGCGTTCGAGCAGTCGCACGGCTACCTCCCCGACTTCGAGATCGAGGAGCGGACGCCGGCCGTGCCGGACGTTATCCCGAACGGGAACCTCATGATGGCGAACCGGGCGGACGAACTCCTCCTCTACCACAAAACAACCCTCGTCCAGCAGGTTGCCTGGCCCGGCGACGTCTGCGCCCGGGAAGGGCAGATCCATTACCTCGATGACGGTTTCTGGGACACGCGCCCGCTTTTTGTCGGCCAGTCCCGCATTAAGCCCCAAACCTTCGAGAGCGTTACGGTAACCGCGTTTGCCGCCCCGGACTGCTCGTACGAGGTCTTCTCGGCAGCCGTCGCGGGGGCACAGCGCGAGATCCTGGTGAATGTCTACGAGTTCACCGATGAAAAGATGGCGAACGACCTCACCCGCGCCCGCGAGCGGGGGGTTGCCGTGACCGTCCTCCTCGAAGGCGGGCCGGTGGGCGGCGTCTCACCGGAGGGGCGCGCCGTCGCGGGCACCCTTAACCGGAGCGGCATCCCGGTTCTCTCGATGACGACGACGGATGCCGCCCACGCGAAGTACCGCTACGACCACGCCAAGTACCTCATCATCGACAGGAGCACCGTTCTCCTCGGGAGCGAGAACTTCAAGCCCGGCGGCTACCCGGAACCGGGACTGCAGGGCAACCGTGGGTGGGGCGTCCTTCTCGAGGACCCGGAACTCGCGGCCTACTTCCGGGAGGTCTTCCTCTTCGATGCGGCGGGCGGGGACATCGTGCCGCTCGAAGGGACGGCAGCCGAACTCTACACACCCTGGGCGCCCGACTACACGGTCGAGTTCGCTCCCTGCCGCGCGGAGGGGGCGCGGGTGACCCCGGTCATATCCCCGGATACGAGCGTCCTCATCCTCGAACTGATCGAGGGGGCAGAGGAGAGCATCGCGATCGAGCAGGCCTACATCACGAACGAGACAGCCTGCGACTTCAACCCCTACCTCGCGGCCGCGATCGACGCCTCCCGGCGAGGCGTCGCGGTGCGGGTGCTCCTCGACTCCGCCTGGTTCAACACCGAGGGCGACGCTGACAACGACGAGATGGTCGGGATCATCAACCGGATTGCCGCGGCCGAAGGGCTGCCGCTCGAGGCACGGCTCGCCGACCTCGAGGCGAACAGTCTCGACAAGATCCACAACAAGGGCGTTGTCGTCGACGGCCGGGCGGTGCTCGTCAGCAGCATCAACTGGAACGCCAACTCACCGGCGTTTAACCGGGAAGCGGGCGTGATCGTCGAGCACCCGAAGATCGCCGCGTACTACGCTGCCGTCTTTGAAGATGACTGGGACGCTTCGGACAGGAGTAAGGCGAGCAGCGTTCCGAGATCCGACCTGCTCAAAATAGCCGCGGCGGCATGCATACTCGCCGCGCTGGCGGGACTCTACCTCCACCGGCGGAGGCGCACCTGATACATCACCGTTTGCCGGCAAGATCGGCGGAGCGGCAGACGTCGCAGATGGTGATCGTCCCTTCGCCCGAGGCGACTGCGGAGACCCATCGTTCGATGACCGATTCAAGGTTGTCGGGGAGATCTTCCCGGTTAAATCCGCGCTTCCGGCTCATGTACTGGGATATCGCGGCCCTGCTGATCCCGAGACGCTTCGAGGCCTCGCTCTGGCTGATCCCGCGCTCGTTCACCAGGCGGTAGACCATCTCGGCACGCATCTGGGGGAGCAGCCTTCGCGCGAGGGTGTTGCACCGCATGATGTCGCAGGAGTAAGGCTCAGTCATTGCGCGGACACCATCTGGGAGTCTTTGTACTCGTAGAGGATCTGCCGGGCATCCCTGAAGTTGAACTTCTCCACGATCATATCGTTGTCTTTGAGTCGCTTTAAAGCATACCGGACGGTGCGGGGGGCAAGGCTGCTGAGGCGGACGAGCTCCTTGTGGGTCAGGGCACCCCCGTCCTCTAAAAGCAGGAGGATCTTTCTCGAGGAGGGGGGAAGGTTCACATCATCCATGCAGGATAGTTAACGCTGTTAACATATCAAACTGACGGAAGTTATTAGCCCGGACGTCGATAGGGTTTACCATGCTGGAACGGCAGGAGAAAACGGCACTTGCCGTCCTCGTATGCGTCGTCGGGATCGCGCTTGCGGCGCACATCCTCTTCGACGCCGTGGGCCGGCCGCTGGTGGCGGAGCAGTACTCGCCGGAGGTTCCGGACGGGGCGCTGGTCCTCCTTGAAGGAAGCATTGAGGAGATCACGGAGACCGCGACCGGCGGACACCTGGTCCTCACCGTCAACGGCACCGCGGTCTTCCTGCCGGAGAACGTGGCTGCCGGGCTCGAACTGCACGAAAACGAGAACGTAACGCTGTATGGGGTCGTTCAGACCTATCGCGGGAAACGGGAGGTGGCGGTAGCCTCCTCCGGGGACATCCGGGTCCTGAAATGAACTACTTCGTCTTCGTGTAGAAGATATCGGCGTCGTCGCCATCCCCGAAGAGGGGCTGTCCCCGCCGGGACTTCCCGGGGCTCTCTGCCTTCTTCGCAGTCTCCCGTTCGGGTTCCCGGCGGGCGGGGGTCGGGGTCTCGTCGGGCTTCTTCTTCCGTCCCCCCTCCACGCCGGTCCCGGAGGGAAGGTCTCCGTCGTTGATCCGCACGCTCGGCATACAGGATAGTCGCCCTGTCCGGTATATGACACCTCTGGATCGCCCTGCGGCCACGTGAAGTTTTTCCGGTATAACGAGCCCCATCTCCTCCTCCGGCCTGGTGGGGGTGCCGGCGTGGAGGGTGAGGAATGCATCAGATCGGTTTTCACCGCACGGCGCGTCGCCGCGCGGAGTTTGCACGACGCAAATCCAAAAAGAATTTTCTCTCCATAGGAGAGACATTCAACCATCGCGAGAACAACAGTAATCCGGACCGAAAGGGGCGGCGGCGCGCCGGGATTGAGCGGCACGGAGGATTACCCGCTCTCCGCGGTCCCGGACGAGGCGCGGCGTGGATTCTGGCCGATCACCCTGGTGCTGCTCGGGTTCACCTTCTTCTCCGCCACGATGTGGGGCGGCGCGAGCATCGGGGTTGCGTTCCCGCTCTGGCCCGATCTCGCCCTGGTCATCCTTTTCGGGAGCGCGATACTCGCGTTCTATGTCGCCGGCCTCGGGTACGTCGGCTATAAGAGCGGGCTCTCCACCGCCCTCTCCGCCCGGTTCGCCTTCGGCGACGCGGGGAGCCGGTGGCCCGACATCCTCCTCGGGTTCACCCAGGTTGGGTGGTACGCCTGGGGAACCGCGACGATCACGATCGTCCTTGCCCGCCTGCTGGACCTCGATGCCGGGTTCGAGAAGCCCCTGATGGTCGTCTTCGGATTCGCCTTCTGCCTGACGGCATACATCGGCTACCGCGGCATTACAGCCCTCTCGTGGGTCTCGGTTCCGGCGATGCTCCTCCTCATCGCCGCAAGCGCCTCGGTCGCTCTCAGGGACGCCGGGGGTGCCGCCGGTCTCCTCCCACCGGGCACCGTAGGGGCGCTTACGGTCGCCGAAGCGCTCACGATCGTCGTCGGCACCTTCGTCTCCGGCGGCACCCAGGTCGCGAACTGGACGCGCTTTGCCGGGTCACCGCGCGCCGCCGTCGGTTCCACGTTTCTCGCCTTCTTCTTCGGGAACGGGCTGATGATCGCTGTCGGAGCCTTCGGTGCCGCCGTCTACGGTCTCTCCGACATCGTCGAGGTGCTGGCGGTCCAGGGCCTTCTTGCCGCCGGCATCCTGATGCTCTTCTTGAACATCTGGACGACCCAGGACAACACCATCTACAACTTCTCGGTCGCCGGGTGCCACTTCTTCAGGACGGAACGCCGAAGGCTGGTCACCTTCGCCGGCGCCGCTGCAGGGACGAGTCTCGCGCTCCTCGGGATGTACAACTGGCTGATCCCATACATGGTCATGATGGGGGTCTTCATCCCTCCGCTCGGCGGGGTGATCATGGCCGACTTCTTCGTCCGCCACCGGAGTAGCTACCCCGCACCCGGGGAGGGAGCCGTCCCCCGGCTCAACCTGCAGGGGATCGCGGCGTATGCCGCCGGCTCCCTCGCCGCCCTCCTGGTTCCGGGCATCCCCCCGCTGAACGGCATCGTCGCCGCGTTCCTCGCCTACGCCTGTCTCGTCCGGCTCCCGGCTCACATGAACCGCTCGAACCGGTCGCGGGAGACCCGGCAGATCGGGCAGGTCTCGGGCGGCTCGTTCCGGGCGCAGAGGTAGCCGCAGACCCGGCACCGCCAGACCGGGTAGTTCAGGGTTCCCGGTGCGCGGCCCACCAAGGCGCGCTCCTCTTTCTGCCGCTTGCGCTCCGCCGGCCCCGGGCGCCGTTCCGGGACGGGATCGGGGGCACGCTTCCCGGCTTCCACGTCGGCGGTGACGTAGAGCGCGCAGTAGCAGGCTCCGTAATCGGCGAGATCGGGGTCGCGGTAGTCGCAGGGGCAGATGATGTCGAGGTCGTCGTCCCGGTTTCCCGAGGCAAGCCTGCAGGGGCAGGATATGTAGCCGTAACGCTCCCGGTTCGCGAGCAGGCCCTTGACGAGATCGCGGGTGAACTCCCGGTCGGGATTCGTGTGGTAGCCGCCGGCCTCCGCCTCGGCTTCGAGGTCGCGCATGAGCCGGTCCACCTCCCCGTCACTCACCGCATCAGGCACCGACCGCCTCCCGGATCTCTTCTTCCCGGAACCCCACGATCACCTTCGCCCCGTCGATGACGATCGTCGGAAACGAGACCCGGGGGTTCCAGCGTTCGACCTCCCGGACCACACGGTCGCGCTCCTCCCCCGCGAGCAGGTCGACGTAGACATACGAGAACCCGACGCCGAGGTCGGTGAGAAGTTCCTTTGTGCGGGCACACCAGCCGCAGGTGCTCAGGGCGTAAAGCACTACCCTGCCGCGGTCGACTCCAGGCACGTCCTGCATCTCTGTCAAAAACCTTCCTCCGTCTCACCTGCTACGGGGGCCGAAGGTAAGTATCTTGCCCCGGAGCGGGAGGGTCAGGAGGGAGCGGGCTTGAGGAGCAGGAAGAGGCCGGCGCCGTTCCCGGAGATCGCAAGCGACGCTCCCGCAAGTCCGAACTTCCGCCGGTAGAACCGGATTCTCCGGGAGGAGAGGGGGTCGGAACCCCCGATCAGGAGCCCGGCGGCATCCCCCTCCCGCCGGAGGGCGAGCCGGATCTCCCGGGCGCCGGCGGCCGCCATATCCTCGAGGACGCCGACGACCTCGTCGCAGAACCGTTCCCGGTCGACCAGCACCGGCGGGAAAGAGCCTTCGGCATCGAGAACAAGCTCGACGTCCTCAAGGAGCGGGAGGTAGGCGAGCCGGGAGACGAGTTCCACCCGGTATGCCACCGGGTCGTCCGCCGCCTCGATGAACGCCTCGTCCGAGAACGGGGGCGTCGAGACCGCGGCGGCGATCTCGCGAAGCATCGACGAGGGATCCACGGTAGAGAGGAAACCTGTGTCGCGGTAGCCGAAGACCGTGTTCATGAAGTCGGTGAGCAGACGATCGGCCCGGCGGAGGAGCGCTGCGTCGACGACGTGGTTCAGCCGGTCGCCTGCGAAGTGAGCCTCGATCCGCTGGATCGCCTGGACCGCCTTGAGAACGAGCTGGACCTTAAGCCTCTTTCCGGCGTTGAACTCGTCGGCAAACCGTGAAAAATCATCGAGGACCCCGTCAATCTGGTCGGACTCCAGAAGTTCCTGGTAGCGCCGGGCCTCTTCGGCTTCGCCGAGGTCGTCGAGGCGGTAGGCGAGGGCGTAAAGCCGGCCTGAGACCGCTGCAAAGATCCGGTTGACCTCCTGGAGCAGATCGACGGCGTGTTCCAGGGAGTCGTCGAGCCGGCTCCGGTCGAAGGGACCTATGCTGGCGAGCTCCGCAGCATCCCTCTCGAGCCGGTCGAGGAGCGCCGGCATCGTCGTAGCCGGGATACACCTGCCGTGACCCGGGCAACAGAGGCTCACCGGTTCGTGAGCAAAGATCCACCGGAGCCTTCCCACCGTCTCGAGCAGCGCCGGCTGATCCCACCCGGAGATCCCGGCGATCCCGGGGCTTGCGGAGAAGAGGAGGTCGCCTATGAAGAGGTACTCGCCGAGCCGGATGCAGACACTATCGTGCGTGTGTCCGGGAGTATGGTAAACCACAAGAGTGTCCCCGGATCGGAGGGAGATCTGCTGCCTGTTGAGGACGACCCCATCATCCATCTTCAGGGCCTCACGGTCGCGAGCGGTGAGGAGAGGGAGACCGACCGGGAGCGGCTCGACCTCCCATCCCATCAGTTCCGCAATCGTCCAGATGGCGTCGCCGGCCTCGAGCGCCCGAGCGCCCGTCTCCTCTGCGGCGACAGAGAGATCCGGGAGAGACCGGAACCGGGGGCTCCGGACGGCCTGGAAGCAGTGGTCGGCATGGCAGTGCGTGAGGAAGAGGAGAACCGGGCGCGGCGTCTCCCGGAGGAGGTCGTCTAACAGTTCGAGGATCCGCTCCATCTGCTCATGCTCAGCCCCCGTATCGACGATCAGTATCTCACCGGGTGTCTGGATGAGGTAGGCGTTCGAACAGGTGACGTCCGGTTTCCGGATGAAGGGATAGATCTCGGCGCCGGCGGTTCCCGGCACCGATTGCCATTGTTGGTCCTGAAGCATGTCTGTACCTGCAGAGAGGGATAATTGACCAGTGTTGCACTGCAGGGGAGAAAAAACAGGCTGGTTTCTCCCAAAAAAGTGGATCGTCCGGCCGGACGGCCGGGCCCGGGTAACTTCTTATCCTGCCGTGCAGGAAGGAGAGATGAGGTGAAACAGAGCATGAATGTCAGGAGACTTGCCGGAATCGCGGCCGCGCTCGTGCTCGCGGCATGCATCTGCGGCAGTGCCGCCGCACAGCAGGCGGGCATCGACGATATCGGGACCGTCGCCGCCGGAGAGACGGTCACCATCGGCGGGACGACGAACCTCGCCCCCGGCAACCGCCTGCTCGTCGAGGTGACGCCGATCGGGTTCGGGCCGGGGAACGCCTCGGTGCAGGGAGGGACGTCGGGGACGGCCGTCGTGGAGGAGGGGGGCGACACCGCGAACTCCTGGTCGTTTGACGTGGACACGACCGGGTTCGAGCCCGGGGAGTACAGCGTGACCGTGGAGTGGGTCGAGGGCGACGCCACCGCAAGCACCACCTTCACCGTCGTCGAGGCGGCGGCGGTGACCCCGACGCCGACGGTGACCCCGGCCGCCACCACGCCGTCGACGACGACGGTGACGACGACCCCCACGCCGACCGCGGCAGGACCCGCTCTCCCGACGGCGGCTGCCCTCGCGGCAGGGCTGGCCGGCTACCTGGTGCGGCGGCGGTAGGGGCCGAAGTAGGAGCACCGCAAGGTGCGAAGCCCGACTGGCCGAAGGGAATTACAGATAACCCTCTACCGTTCTTCGCGTCCTTCGCGGCTTCGCGTGAGATAACCAGGATGAGCACCGAAATGGCCTCGCGCGAAGAACGCGAAGCCGCGAAACCCGGTGTCCCAACGCGAACCCCTGCACTTCCCGCACACCTCACCGCCGGTCCACGATCCGCTTCGGGCGGCCGGGCGCCCGGTGGAGTTCGAGCCCGCCCGGCGGCGTGACGCTGCAGAGGATCTGCAGCGTTCCGTCCTCGTATGCCCCCGAAAGACCCGGAACCGACCGCAGGAGGGCGGCAAGGAACGTCTCTTCGATCTCGCCCGCATCGACGTTGGCGGGATCGAAGCACTCCACGCTCACCCGGAGAACGGTCTCCCCCGCCTCGTCGCCGCCGTAGACGAACGCTTCGTACTCCCCGTTCAGGCGGGCCATGTTTTCGGGCGCAAAGACCGCCGCCTCCACGTCCACGCGGTTGAGCGCGATATCCCCGATCCGGACCGTCTCCGCCTCGCGCCGGGGGGAGGCGATCCGCATGTGCGTCCGCCCGCAGTCGCACCGCTCCCGGGAGACGACCGAGCAGGTATCCTCCGTATCGTAGTTGATGAGGAGCGTCCCCGCCCGCTTGCCCGGAGCAAGGAGCGTCGTGTAGACCAGCCGCCCGGTCTCGCCGTCATGGACGAACCGGTTCATCCCGGGGTCGTAGAGGTCGAAGTGAACCAGATCCTCGGGGACGTGGAGACCTGCCTGGCGGGTGCACTCGCCGCACATCGTCCCTTCGGTGCTCCCGTAGGAGTTGTAGACCGGGCATCCCCAGACCTCCTCCAGGTAGCGCCTCGATTCCGGGGCGAAACTCTCGCCCCCGACGACCAGTCGTTTCACGCCCGCGTCCTGTGGCGGGTGGCCTTCCGCCTCCATCCTGCGGGCGAGCCGCAGAAACTTGAAGACGCTCCCGATCAGCGCCGTCGGGCGGTACTGTTCCAGCACCCTGACCGGGAAGGTGCACTTCCCCTCCGGGACGATCGCCATCCCGATGTCGCGGGCGGCGAGGGTCATGGTGTTCGCGCCGACGTTCATCCCGTAGGAAGCGCAGACCACCACCCGGTCGCCGGCCTCGAACCCCTGCGAGACAAAGAGCCGGGCGTACTTCTCCGCATACCGCTCCCAGTCCTCCCAGGTGAGGAAGAAACTCTTCGGGATACCGCTCGTCCCGGAGGTCTCGTTGACCGTGAAGACCGCCTCCCAGGGGACGCTCTTGAAGCAGAACTCCCGCTCGTGCGGGGGCTGGTATCGCCGGATCGTCGCCCCGGAGATGATGGGCAGATCGCGGAGGTCCTCGTGCTCCCGGATAGCCTCCGGGCGGATGTTGTGCCGCTCGAACCACCGGCGGTAGAAGGGCGAGTGCTCCACTGCATACCGGACGGTCAGGCGGATCCGCTCGTCGATCAGCGTGTCGAGATCCGATCGCGCAAGCGTCTCCACCGCCGGGTCATGATATCGGTTGCCTGTCATCCGGCCGGGATAGACGCAGGGGATAAAATAGGTGCCGGGGGATCAGAGCGCCCAGGCGGGAATGTCCAGGGGAACCCCGAGTGCCCAGAGGACGATCGTGTAGAGGCAGACCATCCAGAGCGCCACGCCGATGAGGTCGAGCGCCCATCCGGACCGGAGCAGGTCTCGTGCGGCGATGTAGCCGCTCCCGTAGGCGACGGCGTTCGGCGGGGTGGCGACCGGGAGCATGAACGCCATCGAGGCGCAGACCGCGGCGGTCATCATCAGGACGATCGGGTTTAACTCCATGCTGACGGCCGTGACCGCCATGATCGGCATCAGGACGGCAGCCATGGCCGTGTTCGAGGCGATCTCCGAGGCAAACGAGACCCCCAGCGCCACGATGAGGATCAGGAGGATGACCGGGAGGCCATGGATGAGCGTGAGCGACTCGACGATCGCCGCGGCAAGTCCGCTCGCGAGGAACCCGTTCGAGAGGGCGATACCGCCGCCGAAGAGGAGGAGGATGCCCCAGGGGATCTTCACCGCCCATTCCCACTCCATCGTGAAGATACCCTTCTTCATGTCGACCGGGAGGACGAAGAGGAGGAGCGCACCGAAGATCGCGATGGTGGAGTCCTTGATCCCGGGGAAGATCATATCGAGGCCGGGGATGACGAACCCGCCGATCTCTTTCGTCTGCGCAAAGACCCAGGCGAGGGCGGTCAGGGTAAAGACGATCAGCGTCCATCGCTCCCCGGCAGAGATCGAACCGAGTTTCTCGAGTTCCTCGCGGATGATCCCCCGGGCGCTCGGGAGGCTCGACCCCATCTGCCGATACGGGACTTCAATGAGCCAGAGCCAGGCAAGAACGAGGAATATGGCAGCGAACGGAACGCCGAACTTCATCCAGGTGAAGAAGTCGATGGTGGGTCCCTCGGGAAAGATCGTCGCGAGCTGGGAGATGAAGATCCCGTTCGGGGGCGTGCCGATGATCGTGGCGATCCCCCCGATGCTCGCGGCGTAGGGGATGGAGAGGATGAGGCAGCGGGCAAGTGCCTGCTCTTTCCCGTCGAGGTTCTCAAGGGCTTTGTCGGTCCCGGGAATGATCGTCAGGATGATCGCGACCGCGATCGGGATCATCATCATCGCTGTTGCGGTGTTCGAGATCCACATTGAGAGGAACGCAGTGGCGACCATGAACCCGAGCACCAGGCGGCGCGGACTTGTTCCCACGATCCGGATGATGTGCAACGCGATACGCCGGTGCAGGCCCCACCGCTGCATCGACATGGCAATGATGAACCCCCCGAGGAAGAGGAAGATCACCTCGTTGCCGTATGACTCCGCCACCTTCACCGGCGAGAGAACCCCGAGCACCGGGAAAAGAACCAGCGGAAGCAGTGCGGTCGCCTCGAGTGGGATGACGCCCGTGACCCAGAAGAGAACCATCAGGATGGTCACTGCCGCGACGGATTTGGCCTCGGGCGCAAGGACGGTGGGATCGATGGGGATCGCCAGAACCACGAAGAAGACGAGGATTGATGCGATGATAAAGGCGACCCTGCTCATTATCAGAAATGGGAGAAGAAATTATTTAAGTGTAAGGAATCGAATTCCAGCGCATTTAGAGGATTATACAGGAATTCGAACGATAAGAGAAATGCTTTGTCGCGACAGGGCTATCCGGACGCAGCCGGAACCGCTCCCGGCGGAGAGGAGCCGCCGCGCCACCGTACCAACCTATATCAGCAGAATCAGCATACGGGATACCATGGCACCGGAATGGATCCGCAGGCGAGGCCTCGTCATCCTCCTCGCCATCTGTATCATTGCCCTCTGTGTGGGGCAGGCCGGAGCCCGCGGCCCGACGATCCGCGATATCCAGCCTTACGACACGATCTTTATCCACGAAGAGGGGCTCGACCTCTCGCAACTGAGGAACGCGACCACGGATAACCCCGTCACGGAACTGCGGCGATACCAGGACGACAACCCCGACCGGGGAGTCGCGAGGAGCATCCCGGTCACCGACGACACGAACTTCGAGGTGCAGGAGTTTCTGGTGCGCGACGACTACGGGACATACTACGCCTTCAACCCCACGGACGGGGCGACGGCGCAGGTCATGATCCGCGAGCCGAGGCTCTTCCTCGACGTGGTCCTCGCGAACCCCCACCATAACGAGCCCCTGGAAGGGCTGACCGTCTCCCCGAACACCCGGATAGCCTTCAGGATATCCGCCCCCGACGTCGGGGCGTTCTACCAGGCCGGCGGGGTCCACCCGGCGACGATCGATATCGTGCTCACCACGCCGGGCGGCGCCGAGACCACCGTCGTCGGAGGACGTAACTTTGCGGGCCTGAACGTCAGTTCGACCCGGTTCTACACCGACGACCCCGGCTGGCCCGGCGCAGTCCGGCTCGGCGACCTCGGTGAGCCGGGGACCTACTCCGTCAGGGCCGTATGGAGGACGCCTTCGGGGTTCGACGCCAACGCTCCCGACTCCGAGCGGGTGACGTTCACGGTAGCAAACCGCATCGGGGTGGATACGACCGCGACGCCGACACCCACCGCAACCGTGACGGCCACGCCGACGGCAACCCCCATGCCGACGACCGTGCCCACGACCGTGCCCACGACCGAACCGACGGCAACGGAGACGGCAACACCGGTCACAACCGCCACGACGGAGACGACAACACCGACACCGACCGCTACGCCGCTCCCGGCCGCCCTGGCCGTAGCAGCGGCCGGGTTCGCCCTGGCGCTCGCCGCCAGGCGGCGGTAAAAAAATCAGCAGAACCGGCAGCCGCTACCGCAGGCCGCGTCCCTGATCCTGCGGAGGGCGGCAGCCGCCCACCTTGCGACACCCGGATCGGCGTCCTCGAGCGCCTGCACGAGCGCCGGGATAGCTCCCGCATCCCCGATCATCCCCAGGGTGTAGGCCGCCCACATCCTGAGGCGGGGATCGGGATCGTCGAGCGCACAAAGAAGCGGCGGAAGCGCAGCCGGACCGAGGGCGGCGAGTTCCGCCGCCGCTGCCAACCGATCTGCGGTCTCACCGCCGCGAAGAGTCCGGATCAGCGCCCCGGGACCCGCCGTCACGGAGACGTTCTCTCCTCTTTCTCCCCGTCACCCGAGGCCAGGATCTCGTCCAATCCCACGTAGATCGGGAAGACCTCATGGACACCCGCCATCAGGAAGACCTTGTAAACGTCGGGCTGAACCGCGCAGAGTGCCATCTCTCCGTCCACCCGCCTTAGATCACGGAACTTGCCGAGCAGCACCCTTAGACCGCTGCTGCTCATGTAGGCGGCCTTCTCCAGGTTCACGAGCACCCGTTTTCCGCCCCGCGCCAGCACTCCGGTGATTGCCGTATCCAGGCTTTCTGCCGATTCCGCATCGATTCTGCCGTCAACGGATACGACTGCCGTATCGTCTCGCTCACTGACCGTTACGTCCATGGTTGTTTTTCGGTGCGGGAGGAGAAAAATCGTCCGTTTCTCAACGGGGCGCATGCAGCGCTTGCGCAACGCTTCCGCTTTTCTTGAAAAAAAGGTCAGTGAGTCTGCCGGTAGTAATCCCACGCGTCGATAACGGTTCCGTTTGCAAAGATACAGACACCGTACTCGCTGCCGTCGGCGTTCTTCCGGATCTCGTAGGTGTGGCCCTGCTCGATGCACCAGACCGCAGCCGGGTTCGCGATGCCGGCGTTTCCGCCGCATGCGGCGGAGACCCACGGGACGTCAATGATCTCGATAAGGGTTCCCCACTGCTGGATGGTCGCGGTATCCCGGGCTATCTCCCCGACGAAGGCAAGGCGCATCCCGTCGACGCGGTAGGTCTCGTCGAGATCGAGAGGGAGATAACGTTCGCCGCCGTCGGCGACGATCCCGTAGAAACCGCCCTCAAGATCGACATACGTGACGGTCCCGGTCTTTGCGACGTAGGTCGCATTTCCTGCCGCATCGACGGCGAGTACCTCGACCGGCGTGCCCCACTGCTGGATGGTCACGGTGTTCTCCTTGATCCGGGCGACGAACGTCACGTTCGTGCCGTCGGCCTGCCAGGTCTCGTTCAGGTTGAGCGGGAGGTAGTGCCTGCCGTCGTCGGCGACGAAGCCGAAAAAGCCGCCCTCGAGGTCGATGTAGGTGACCGTGGCGTTCCCGGAGACGAGCAGGACGCCTTCAATCACTTCGATCGACCGGATCTCGACCGGGGTTCCCCACATCTGGATTCCCGCGCCATCGTCCTGCACGTCGGCGCTGAACTGCACTAAAAGACCGTCCTGCCGGTACTCCGCCGGGAGGTTTCCGGGCAGGAATTTCCTGCCGTCGTCGGTGACGAGGCCGTAGAACCCGCCCTCGAGATCGATGTAGGTGACCGTGGCGTTCGCCGCGACCGTCCGGCGGGTGTCGCCCGCCGCGATCTCGACTATCTCGACCGGCGTGCCCCACTGCTGGATGGTTGCCGTCTCGCTCGCGGGTTCGACGACGAACGCGACACGGAGGCCGTCCTGCCGGCATTCAGTCGGGAGGTCGGTGGGGAGGTAGCGCTCGCCGTCATCGGCGACGATCCCGTAGAACCCGCCTTCGAGATCGACGAACGTGATCGTGCCGTTCCCGGAGATGCGATCGGCCGGCTCGTCCTCTCCTCCGGCAGCCATGCACCCGCATGCAACGACAGCCCCGAAGAGAACGAGGAAGATAACCAGGTAGTTCGGATTGGATCCCGTCATAGGCTTCAACAGAAATACATTACCCGGTCAGAGGTAAGTAGGTTTCCTTAACTACGAACAAATTCGGACTTATTTGACAGGAAGGCCATGTATCGGGTGGAAAAAAGATCGAAAAAGAGCGTCAGCGCCCCCCGACACCGCCGCCCCCAAAGCCGCCCCCGCCGCCGAACGACCCGCCGCCGCCGAACCCGCCGCTGCCGCCGCTCGACGGCGGGGAGTAGAGGACGATCGGGGCAAAGATCACCGGCATGTTCGAGTAGAGCGGCACCCCGACGTCCGGGAGGTTGATATGCAGGTTCTTCATCGCTTCCTCAACCTTATCGCCGAGGCCGAGCGCCGTCCCGTAGACCAGCCACTCACCCCACATCGAGAGGTCGGCAGGAGAGTACTGCCGGATCAGCGCGAGATCCGAGAGGAAGTAAGCGAACGCGTCCCACTCGAGTTTCTCCCGGTAGTGGTCGCCTTTCCAGAACCCAAACAGCGTCGAGGGGAAGAGGGCCGCGACCCCGACCTGGACCGCGGCGATGAAGGAGAGGACGCCGGCCGGAATCAGGAGATAGGCCGCTCCCGGCGCGAGGATGAACGCAAGAATGGATAGCCCGCACGGGATGGCACCGAGGAAGACGAGTGGAAGGATCATCGTCCGCCCGTCCTTGATGTACCGGTGGGCGAGCGAGGTGTCCACGTCCCGGGTCAGGCCGGCAAGCGACTGCTGGTACTGCACGATCCGGTGCTGGTATCCGGGGCTCCGCCGGGCGGTCCGGGCAAACTCCTCGAGCTCGGCGGTGTCCACGACGTGATCGTCGGCGATGTTTCCAAGGAAATTGAGCACCCGCCGTTCGTAGGGGTCGGTCGACTCCCCCGAGACGATCCGGACCGTGACGCCTTTGCCGTCCGGCTTTTCGGCCACCACGATCTTCTTCTGCCGGTGCAGGTCGAGGAGCGTCGCGTAGAACCCGTTCTCGTCGTAATCAAGCGCGTCGCCCTTGAAGAGGAGGTTCACCTGCCAGGGCTTGAGCGCGGTGTTCGGTGTGAAACTCAGGTACTCCGGCACCGTGAACGGTTTTTCCCTGCCGTAGCGAAGGTAGACGCCGAGAAGGATGAACGGGATCGCGAGGACGAGAACGGTCGCAAGGCCATAGAGGACGCTCGCCGCCGCATAGAGGATCGGAGGCCAGCGATTGGCGTCGGCCGCCTGCTGCCGCACGTCCGGGACATACTCCGGGAACCCGCCGACCTCGTCCATGAACGTGGGGTCGAGGATCATCTCGACATTCAGCGCGTCGTCCTGCGGGGCGGTCCCCGTGACGACGACGGACTCCGCCGTCCGCTCGATCTCAAGGGTCGGGGGATGCGTGTAGACCTCCTCGATCTGCCCGGCGAACGGCAGCGTAACCCGGAGATTGCGGAAGGGGACGTGCTCGTCCACGAGTTTCAGGTTCAGGTGCGCCCATTCCTCGTCGTACTCGATCGGCGGCCGGACGATGTAGCGGTACTCCACCGTATAGGTGCCCGGGGCAAAGTAGCCGGGGTTGTAGAGGCCCACCTCGTTATCGTATGCAAGATTTCGTATCGCCGCGACATCCGAAGGGGTCGCGCTCCCGGCGGCCGGGCGCACCTCACCCCAGTCATTTTTGACGTAGCCGATGGTTCCGGGCGGGACGGTCATCCCGACAAACTCGATATGCGGCCGACCGATTGCGGAGAATGTGAGCGGAGCGTCCCAGTAGCGGTAGAGCATCCGGTACTCGCCTGCGGCGCGGACGTCGTAGGTGTAGCGCTCGATCAGGGTTCCGTTCTGGTAAAAGACTGCGTCATACTGCTCGACGTCCAGGTTTCCCCGGAAGAGGGCAGGGAGCGCGTTCGCTCCGACGACCGCCAGCACCCCGACAACCAGGGTGAAGGCGACAAGGGTGAGTATCTGCTGCCGCTCAGTTATCCGCATGGTCTATCAGAACGCTATCGTCGGGACCCGCTCGATCTCCTCGCCGAACTCCAGGTATTCGAGCTTCTTAAAACCCATGACGCCGGCGATCAGGTTCGAAGGAACCGTGTCGGTCATGGTGTTGTACTGCTGCGCAATGTTGTTGTAAGTGTAGCGGTGCCGGGCGATCTCGTCCTCGACACCCTGGACCGCGCCCATCAGGTTCTGCACCGTCTGGGAGGTCTTGAGATCGGGGTAGTTCTCCGCGACCGCGAGCAGCCGCCCGAGAACCGAGCGCGATTCGCGCTCGAGTTCGTTCAGGTCGCCCGGGCCGGCGCTGCCGATGCGCGCCCGCATCTCGGTCACCCCGGTCAGGGTCTCCTTCTCGAAGGCCGCGTAGCTCTTCACCGCGCCGAGGAGCTGCTCGATCATGTCCAGCCGCTTCTTCATCGCGACCTTCACCTGCCCGACCGTCGCTTCGGCGGAGTTTTTGAGGGAGAAGAACCGGTTGTAGATGCCGACTGCTGCCGCCGCGACGCCGATGACGACCAGCACCACGACGGCGATAAGGACAAGGGAGATGATGTCCAACGTTGTCACCATTACTCTATGTGCCCCGCGGCGTATTTAAGGAGTGACCCTCGAAGTCGCACGGAGAAACCGGGAAAAACACGATGTGGGAGGAAACTGGGGGTTCCGCGCTACGAGCGCTTTTTCACGGAAAAACCGGCTACTCCGCAAGCTCCTCGCCGGAACTCACCATCGCCACCACGTTGCCGTCCGCGTCCCGTAGAAGGGCGTTGTGCCAGAGTATCGGCCGTTCCTGCCCGTCCCGCGTGACGACCGGACTCTCCTCGAACGGCGGAGGCTCGACGCCGCAGGCCACGAGACGGTTGAAGTTCTGCGCGAGTCGGTCGCGCAGCCGCCCGGGCACGACCGTCTCAAACCAGTTCTTCCCTGCAAGATCTCCCTCGGGGTATCCCAGGATCTCGCTCGCCTTCCGGTTGACGAGGTCGATGGTGCCGTCCGCCCCGATCACCGCGATCATCACGCCCGCCGCCTCAAGGTAGCCCTGCGCCCGGTCGCGCTCGGCGATCAGGAGAACCTCCGCGGCGGCGCGATCGGTGACGTCCTCGGCGAACCCGAGCATGTACTTCAGCATGCCCCTTGAACTGAAGATCGGGATCTTCTTCATGGAGATGGTTCGCCCGCCCGGGGTCCGGATCTCCTTCTCAAGGGCGGCCGCCCGCTCCACGAGTTCCCGGTCGCCGTCGGCGAAGAAGGCCGCCATCTCCGGCGGGAAGATCTCCGCGGCCCGTTTTCCCGCCATCTCCTCCTGCGTCATCCCGAGGAACGTCTCGGCGGCCTTGTTCGAGAAGACGAACGTGTTCTCTTCCACTTCCCGAACAAAGACCATGCTCGGGATGTTGTTGACCACGGAGTAGAGGAACGACTTCCACTGGGCCACCCGTTTTGCGGCACGCGCCCGTTCGGTGACGTCGCGGCAGACCATCCGGTAGCCGGTGAAGTCACCGATCACGTCGTAGACCGGCGTCCCGCTCGCCTCGAGAACGACGGGGCTCCCGTCCCGGTGGAGCATCGTCCATTCGAAGAGAACCCGCGGTCTCGGTTCTGCTAAAAGAGAGGAAAACTGCTCCCTGACCGGTTCTGCCTTCTCCGGGGGCATGAAGTCGCAGGGGGTCTTTCGAAGCATCTCCTCGGGTGCGTAACCGAGAATCTCCCGGCTTTTGGGGCTGACGTAGGTGAACACGCAGGCTTCGTCGACGTTCAGGATCAGGTCGCTGATATTCTCGACGAGGCTTCTAAAGAGGAGCTCGCTCTCGCGCAGGGCCTCTTCCGCCCGCCGCCCCTCGGTAATGTCCTCGAGGATGATGGTGACCCCCGGCGCCCCGTCGTTGAAGACGGTGGGGAGGAACTTGATCCTGAAGAAGAGTTCCTCGTCCTGCCGCAGGAACCGAAGTTCTTCGGTGACCTCGCGGCCGTTCAGGGCGTCGGTGATCCGGCTCCGTATCAGCGGGTGGTCGAACGCGGCGAGCGGCGACGTCTCGATGGAGTTCCCGATGATATCGTCTCGCTCCCTCCCCACAAACGAACAGACAGCGTCGTTTGCCTGGACGATCCGGCGATCCCGGTCGAGCACCAGCACGAGATCCGACGAGAAGTTGAGCATGGCGGCGATGGGGACCCTCTGCGAGAGGTAGAAGACCTTGGCCTTCCCGTAGGTCTCCATCTCCACCTGGCCCGATACCAGGAGGACGTCGAGGTACCGGGAGACGGTGTTCCGGTTGATCCCGACGGCTGCGGCAAGATCGGAGACCGACATGCCGCGCGGATGCTCTTTCAGGGCCCGGAGCAGGAGAGAGAGTGCGTCGGTAGTGGGATCCATGTGCAAACAGTGTTTCGTGCCGGGAGATATAGGGTTTTGCAGTGCTGCATGCTATGACGCTACACACAACGCCACACCACAATGCAAGGCAATGACCGAAAACGATATATGCCACCCGGATCAACTCATGATCCCCAGAGTCGAGAGACGGGGAATCTCTCCGACAACCCGGACCGCACAGGCACGGCGGGCCGGGCCGGCGCAGAAACGGCTGGGACCGGTGAACACAACATTCACCACGCTGACTGCATCAACGTCACGATGCACCGGAAGAGACCCGGTGTACACAGGCACACCTCTCTAAACACTCATACCGGCACGGTGGACGCGGCGCCGGGGCGGGCGGCACAACCGCCCCGGAACCCGCCGCAGACACCGCATGGTTATCACACACCCTACAATACCTCTTTTTTTGCTCTCTCCCTCTAGGACGTCCGAAAACAGAGAGCAACATCTATCTTCCATCAGAACAAAAATTCATGAAATGAGCGGGCACTTCGAGATCACCGAGAAAAAAGCCGGCACCGTCGATATCATCACGGTGAAAGGGCGGCTGGACGCAGGCTCTTCGGAGACGGCACAGGAGCGGATCAACAGGGTGCTCGACGCCGGAGGGAGGAACCTCCTCGTCAACCTCTGCGACCTCGACTATATCAGCAGTTCCGGGCTCCGGGTGCTGCTTGCCACGCTGAAGCGGCTGAAGGCCGACGGCGGGACGTTCCGGATCGCCTGCGCACAGCCGCAGATCCTCGAAGTCTTCACCATGGCGGGATTCCACCGGATCTTTTCGCTCTCTCCCGACGAGGCAACTGCGCTTGCCGGATTTCCGGCGGGACCCTGAGCGGCACCACGGGCGGTAGACCGGCATGGCGTTCTCCGGCTTCGGCGACATGTTCTTCGTGCTCCTGCAGATGATCTGCGTCATCATCGTGGTCGCCTACCTGATCACGCGGACGAAGTCGTTTACGCAGGTGCTCGACGGCATATTCTCCTGGAAGGGGCAGGCGACCCTCGTCCTCCTCTTTGGGGCGCTCTCCATCTACGGCACCGAGAGCGGGATCACCATCCTCGGTGCCACGGCAAACGTCCGCGACCTCGGCCCGATGGTCGGCGGGCTCGCCTGCGGCCCGGTGGTGGGACTCGGCGCCGGGCTGATCGGCGCGGCGTACCGCTTCTCCCTCGGGGGGTTCACCGCCGTCCCGTGCGCGACCGCGACCATCCTCGCGGGGCTCTTCGGGGGGCTGATCTTCCTCCTTGCCGGGCGTAAATTCATCGGGATGCACGGCGCAGTCCTCTTCGCCGTCTGTATGGAGGCATTCCACATGGGGATCACCCTCCTCCTCTGCCGGCCGTTCGATCAGGCGCTCGGGGTCGTCGAGGGGGTGGCCGTCCCGATGATCATCGCCAACGCCACCGGTGTCTTCATCTTCGCGTTCATCATCGGGAACCTGGTCGCCGAGCGGCAGACGAAGGAGGAGCGGGATACCTTCCTCTCTGAACTCGAACGCAAGAAGGCCGAACTGAAGATCGCGCACGACATCCAGATGAGTTTCCTCCCCGAACGGCTGCCGGAAGTTCCGGGCTTCGAACTCGCCGCCCTCTCGCTCCCGGCAAAGGAGGTCGGCGGGGACTTCTACGACGCCATCCCCCTTCCCGGCGGCCGGACGGCGCTCGTCATAGCCGACGTCTCGGGAAAAGGCGTCCCGGCAGCGCTTTTCATGGCGCTCTCGCGGACGGTGTTGCGGGCGAACTCGCTGGTTCCCCGGAGCGCCCGCGACGCCGTCGGCGAGGCCAACATGCTGATAGCCGAGGACGCGAAGTCCGGGATGTTCGTCACCCTCTTCTACGCGGTCGCCGACCCGGCGAACAAGACGATCACCTACGTCAACGCGGGGCACAACCCGCCGCTCCTCTTCCGGGCGGGCGGCGGGCGGCCCACGGGGCTGAAAGGAACCGGGATCATCCTCGGGGTCATGCCGGAGGCCGAGTACGGCGAGGAGACGATCCATCTTGCGAGCGGGGACCTCGTCCTCTTCTACACCGACGGCGTCACCGAGGCGATCAACCCCGGCGAGGAGCAGTTCGGGGAGGCGCGGCTGATCGAGACCGTCGCGGGCTCCCTTGACCGGCCTCCGGCCGAGATCGTCGAGAGGATCCGCGACGCGGTTATGGCGTTCTCGGGCGACGAGCCGCAGTTCGACGACCTGACCCTCATGATTCTCCGGGTGGTCTGATGGCGGAACTCACCGTGCGGGCGGAACTCCCGGCGCTCGCGGCGATCGCCGACTTCCTCGCGGAGACGCTCGCCGGGTGCGGCGACGAACTCGTCTTTGCAATCCAGCTCGCCGTCGACGAGGCCTGCAGCAACACCATCCTCTACGGATACCCCGGCGGGGAGGCCGGGACGATCACGATCGCCTGCACGGTGGACGACGACACCGTCCGCGTGACGATCACCGACAACGGCGTTCCCTTCGACCCGCTCACCGCCCCGGTGCCGTCTCTCGACGTTCCCGCGGAAGAGCGGCCGATCGGGGGGCTCGGCGTCCACTTCATCCGGACGGTGACGGACAGTGTGACCTATGCCCGCGAAGGTGAGAGGAACGTCCTCTCGATGGAGAAGAAGCGGCCGGCGTCACCCTGACGCCGGAAGCGGCGACCCGAGCGCACGGGGGAGGTCTTCTTTTCTCGTGACCACCCTGGCGGACTCTTCGAGCATCAGGTTGACCCGCTCGTGGTGGCCGACGACCCGGAAGTCGGTGCGGAGCGCGACGACCTTCTTGCCAAGAGCATGCGCGTACCCCATCTCCCACGAGGTTCCCGAATCGGCGTCCGCGCCGTCGATGACGGCGACGACGGTATCGACGTCGCGGAGCGCCGCGGTGTGCTGCGCAAAGATGTCCCGGTGCTCCTCCCGGCACCGGGTGTGGCTCGTGTCTCCCACCTCCTGGGGGAGGTAGACGTCGAAGAGGTGCGCTTCGAGGAGTTCCCGGAGCGCGAGGTTGTAGGTCTGCTCCGCCTCCGAGAAGAGCGGGGCGGCGAGGTAGACCCGGTAGCGGGCGAACTCCTTCACGTCGATCGCCGGGATCTCCAGGAACCGGGCGAGAAACGCTCCGCGCCCGGGCTGTTTCTCCGACGAGTAGTAGGTGGCGTTCACCCCGCAGGTCGGGGAGGAATCCACCCCGACGATGGCGAGCGGCGGCTCCCCGCGATCCCGTATCACGGCACGGATCTCCGCCTCGAGCCGGTCGAGGAGGGCGGCAAACTCGTCGGTCGCGAGCCGCTCTACGAACGAGCCCGGGGAGCGGTCGGCGCCGAGGTAGATCGTCTCCGGGCAGGGGAGCGGGACCATCTCGATCGAGAAGCGCCGGCACCGCTCCATCGCCCGACGGAAATAGCGCAGGTCCTCATCGGTCGTTATCCCGCGGGCGCGGCGCGCAGGATTCTGTATGCAGGGAGCGACGAGCACGTACATTGATAGTACCTGGACGGCGTACCATAACAAGACAGATGATACCGCTCTACGCCTACCGGGACGACACCTGCGACCCCCGGAAATGCACGGTGAAGAAACTCGCCCGGCGCGGGCTTGCCCGGATCGTCACGAGCATCGCGAAGATCCCCCGCTCGACCCTCCTCCTCGACCCGACGGCGGAGAGAGCGGTCTCCCCCGCCGACCGGGACCTCCCCTCGATAACGGCGCTCGACTGCTCCTGGGAGGTGCTCGATACCGGGGCCGTCGCCTCCTGGCGCAACCGCCGGGCGCTCCCCTTCCTCGTAGCCGCAAACCCGGTGAACTTCGGCCGGCCGTTCCGGCTCACCTCGGTGGAGGCGATGGCCGCAACCCTCTACATCCTCGGCGGGAAGGAGCAGGCCAGAGAGATCCTCGCCCCGTTCGGGTGGGGGCTCCGGTTCCTCGAGGTGAACGCCGACCCCCTCGAGGACTACTCGCGGGCAAAGGACAGTGCCGAGGTCGTCGCTCTCCAGGCGCTGTACATGTAGCCGGAACCCCGGCATCCCCGGGGTCGGCACGTATTTATTCCGGGAGCCTCCATTCCGCGTCCGAGGAACAGGAGGTTACCGGACCATGGATACCGAACGAGAGAGGGCGCTCCTTGCCGCGGCCCATGCCGTGACGTTCAAGCCCGACTACATGACCGTCGACAAGCTGGAGGCGGCGACCCGCGGCCACGGGGCGCTCGTGATTCCTGCGTTTGCCGCGGCGAACTCGCTTGCGGAGGACATCTTCTGCAGCATCGGCGCGCCCGAAATGAGTCTGATGAACATGACGGTGGTCGATGCTTCGGCCCCCCACCTGCCGCTCGATACGATCATCGGGAAGGCGGTGGGTGAAGCGAAGCGGGGCGGGGCGGAACCGGCGAACGCAGCCCTGATCGTCGCGACGCTCGCCTACTTCTCGGGAAGCTGCGCCCGAGCCGGCGTGCCGCTCGGAAACCGGAAACTCGGCGCCATCGCCCGGATGCATGCCGGCGGCGACCGGACGAGTGCCATCGCTTTGACGACGAACAAGTTCACCCACCGCATCCCGGCGTTCCCCGCCTACCTCGCGATCTACGAGGCGCTGATGGATAAGAAACTGACCCGGCTCGACGGCGCGGTTCTGCCGCCCTTCGTTGCCGGCGGCGGCGTCATGGGTCACGCGGCGCTCGGCGAGGACTACAACATCCCCGAACTCGCGAGAAACGCCGCAAAGGTCGGGACCGAGGCGTTGATGCGGAGCATGGAGGGCGCCGGGACGACACCCTACCCCCTCTGGCCGGCCCTGATCGCGGCGGCGGTGACGATGGAACTCGTCCACCCGGACGCCCTCCTCGGGGAGGAGTTCGGGAAGTTCGGGCAGGTCGACTCCGCCTACCTCGCCGGGAAAGGGGCCGTCGAGGCGGCGAAACTGCCCGAGAAACTTCACATGCGGGGGACCGGGGAGGAGTACGACACCGTCCGGGTCGTCGGCGACTTCGGGCTGATCTTGAAGGACGTCGGCGGGCCGTCGGTGATCGGGTCGATGGTGACGAACGAGCTCTTCGCCGGGTTCCAGGAGTCCGCCATGATCGGGGCGGGGTTCTCCGGCGGGCCGGTGAACGTCCCGCTCGGCCACCTCGCCGGCGACATCCTGCCGGCGCTCCGGCTGCTGCTTGCAAACGGCGGCGACGTCGAGGCGACCGCAACGGCGATCCGGGACTACAAGATGCAGTCGTTCATCGACCCCGAACTCGCCCTCTGCGGCCTGAACACCATCGTCCGGAAGGCCGAGGTCGTGAACCGGGGTTCGGTGACGGAGGCCTGCATCCGGGCGAGCGAACCGGTGCGTGACCGGGCGATCTACCGGCGGGCGGCGAAGGTCTACGAGATGCTCAAGGCAGGTAACTCCCTTGAAGAGGCGGCCGGGGCCCTCGACGACGAGCGGAGAGCCCTCGTCGAGCGGCGGGGCTCCGCGGCACTCTCGGGGTTCACGGGGAAAGAGATCAGGTTCCGCTTCACGGAGATAGGTCCCCACGCACGGAGAACGGACGGGTTCACCGCGAAGTTCTGGGGGTTCGACCCGAAGGTCTCCTACGACATCGCCATCGACGGGAGGGACTACCATATCGAGAACCTCACCGCCCGGGTGGTCCCGGAGTACGCGCTTGAGGGGAAGGGGCGGGACGACCCCGATATGGGCACCGCCGTCTTCGTCGGCGCTGTCCTTACCCAGGAGATGCAGTATATCGGGCACACCATCATCAACATGGTCGTGCCGGCCGCGGTCGCCGCCGCCCTCGGAACCGGGCCTGCGGAAGCGGCGAAGAAGGCCGCAAAAGGCGCATACCTGACGAACGCCATCGCCGGCGGCCGGGAGGCGGCTGAAAAGGTCGCGGAACTTGCGCAGACGGTGTATGCAAGCCTCGGCAAACCGCTCGAAGGGGTGGAGTGAGGAGCCCGGCGGGAAAGTATGAAGGTCCTCGTCATCGACCCGGCATGCGCGGGGATAGCGGGGGATATGCTCCTTGCGTCCCTCGTCGACCTCATCGGTGAGCCCCGCGCACTCGATCCGCTTGCGGACGCGATCCTGGCTCTCGATCTCTGCCGGGAGTTCACCTACGAGGCAAAGACCGTGGATGCGGGCGGGATCACAGCGACCCGCCTCGCGATCGAGATCGCGGAACGAGGCGCGACTGACGCGGGCGATCTCCTGGAAGCAGCTGCCGCGGCCGCTGGTGCTGCAGGCCTGTCGCCGGGCGCACGCTCCCGGGCGCTTGCGGTCATCGGCGACCTCGCCGCCGCCGGGGCGCACCTCCACCGGGCGGGATTCTCGCGGCATGCGATCGCTTCGGTGGACACTATCTTCGACGTTGTCGGGACGATGCTGCTCCTCGACCGGGCGGGGTTCTTCGAGGGAACGATCGTCGCGACACCGCCGGCGCTCGGCAGCGGAACCATCCCGATAGGGTACGGCGAGATCCCGGGACCCGCGCCGGCGACGCTCGAGATCCTCGCCCGGCACCGGTTCCCGTTCGCCTCCGCGCCCGTCGACGTCGAGCTGACCACGCCGACGGGAGCGGCCCTGCTCGCCAACCTTGCAGAACGCGCGGTAACTCCCTACCCGGCCATGGCTCCCGTCCGGGTCGGCTACGGCACCGGCACCCGGGAGGTTCCGGGACGGCCCGACCTGCTCCGGGTGGTGGAGGGGGAACGCCTCCCCTCGGGCGAGGACCGGTTCGTCATCCTCGAGACGAACCTCGACGACATCCCCGGCGAGGTGATCGGCTACACGGTCGAGCGCCTCTTCGCCGAGGGGGCGGTAGACGTCTTCGTCACCCCGGCGTTCGGGAAGAAGAACCGGCCGGTCAACGTCGTATCGGTGATGGCCGCTACAGGAGAGGAAGACCACCTGATCCGGGTTCTCATGGAAGAGACCGGGACGCTCGGGGTGCGGGTGTATGAGTTTCGGAAGGTGGTGGCCGTCCGGGAGAAGGAGACGGTGCCGGTCAGCCTCGGCGGCAGGGTGTACCCCGTCCGGGTGAAGACCTCGACCATGGACGGCCGTCTTATCGCAGAAAAACCCGAATACGAAGACCTCTCCGCGATTGCACGGGAACAGGGCATCCCCCTTCGGTTCGTGGACGAGGAGGTCAGGCTACGCATATCGGAATGGAAAAGAGCGCGCACCGATGCTCAAGGGGGTGCAGGGGGTGGATGCCCACCCGACCGCCCAAACGCGGCAAATACCGCACGCGACGAGTGAGTGCGAGCACTTCCCACCGGGACGTGCCCCACTCGCGTCTACAGTTCTCTCATGTCACCGGGGTAATAGTTCCCCAAGATATTAGATGATGCATGCGATATTTATACAATTCTATTTCATATCGCCGATCAAACACTGTTTTCGACCCAATTTGCCGAACAACTTTCAAAAGGCCGGGTATTCCCCCGTACGATTATTGCGTCCCGGCTCCTGAATTGAAAAAAACGATAAATTGGCGCCGTAAAGAGAAGACAGTCGTTTCTTGCCGTCAGACAGATGGCTTCCCCCCGAAACGGCGCGCCATGGCCCTCGCGTCTTCGAGCATGGCGTGATCGGTGTTGAAGGAGATATACACCCGTTCCGGGCCGATGCCGGTGATTCGATCCCGGATGGCGGTGAGTTCACCCTTCGTATAGTCGTGCCGGTACCAGGCATCCCGCCCGTGCAGCCGAAGGTGCTCCGCGGACCGTCAAGAACTCCAGAAAACCCTCTTTTCCAAAGCAATCCCGCAAAAATCCAGCATATTTAATAATACCCCGGAATAACTTCGATTATGCGAATAACTACATTTATTGCCGCCCTTCTCGTCGCCGTCGCGGTGCTCGGGGCAGGCTGCACGGAAGAGAACCAGCCCTCTTTAGGTGAGGGCGGGGAGGGGGTTCTTCAGGAGGCCGTCGCCGGGATAAACGACGAACTGGAGGGCGTCAGAGCCTCGGCCCGCGAGAGTGCCCGGGTACTCGGCGAGGACGGGCTCACGAGCGCCGCCGGGAAAGAGGCGGTGCGGCAGGCGATGCTGAACCACCCCTATACGGAATCGACCCTGGTGGTGATGAAAGACGGCATCGTGGTCATGGCCGTACCCGAGAACTACGCCGGCGCGGTAGAGAGCGATATCTCGTCCCACCCGGAGACCGGGCGGGCGGTCCGGGAGCAGGTGCCGCTCGTGAGCGAGGTCTTCCCTCTTGAAGAGGGATACGCCGGAATTGCCCAGAGTTATCCGGTCTTCGGGAAGGGTGGGGAGTACCTCGGGTTCGTGAGTCTCGCGTACCGCCCCGACGCCCTCATCGGCCGGGCGGTCGCGCCCCTGACAAACGGCACCCCGTACGATATCTGGGTGGCGCAGACCGACGGTCGCGTGATCTACGATACGACGCCCGAAGAGATCGGAAAGAACCTCTTCTCCGACCCCGCATACCAGTCCCCGGCACTCCAGAAGGCGTTCTCCCGTATCGTTGCCGAGCCCTCCGGGTCGCTCGAGTACTCGTTCTGGAACCGGAACTGGGAGCGGAACGTGACGAAAGAAGCAGTATGGGACACCGCCGGCATCGACAGTGCGGAGTGGCGCGTCGTCGTCACGCGGGGCCTGGATGCGGGAGAAGTGCCGGCCGCAGCCGGCGAGAGGCCGCCTGCGGCGGATGCCGCAGACGAGATGAAGGCTTTTGTTGCCGAGGCGGCCCTCTATGCACGTGAGCACGGGCGCACCGACGCCATTTCCGCGTTCAACGACCCGGACGGCGAGTTCGTCAGAGAGGAGCTCTACATCTTCGCCTACGATACGAACGGCACCGTCCTTGCACTTCCCTTCCAGCAGGGGTTCGTCGGCACGAACCGCAGCGAGGTGCACGACTCGAGCGGTGTGGCCT
This sequence comes from Methanoculleus sediminis, assembly GCF_001017125.1. Lineage (GTDB taxonomy): Archaea > Halobacteriota > Methanomicrobia > Methanomicrobiales > Methanoculleaceae > Methanoculleus > Methanoculleus sediminis. The sequence goes on from NZ_JXOJ01000002.1 coordinate 764,047, forward strand.
ATATCTCCGGCATGAGCAGGATTGCGGCGGAAGGTGGCGGCAGCATCTACTACATCTACCCGAACCCGGCGAGGGGGTATGCCGAAGAGCTCAAACTCGGCTACGTCCTCCCCGTGGACGAGACCTGGTTCGTCGGCTCGGGGATCTACATCCCCGGGGTCGGAACCGAATTCGACACAGAGGTCAGGGAGACGCTCGTGGAGCGGGTGAAGGCTGCGCGGGACTTTGCGCAGGAGCATGGAAGAGAGGCGGCGTGTACCGCATTTAACAATCTCTCCGATGACTTTGCCGACGGCGGGGCGTATATCTTTGCCTATAGAACGGACGGGACGACGCTCGCCCTCCCTTACCAGCCGGAGTACATCGGGAAAAACCGCTTCGACCTCGTAGACCGCTACGGCGTCAGGGTGATCCTCCTCGAGAGCGCCGCTGCAGAGAGCGGGGGCGGGTTCGTATACATCACCTACTATAACCCGGACACCGGGCTTGACGAACTCAAACTCTGCTATGTCGCTCCGGTCGACGAAGGGTGGTTCGTAGGATCCGGCGTATACGCCGATGCGTAACCAGTGCCTTCCTTTTTTTTAAACCGTCTAATAAAAACCGGGCACCAGAACGTAGAGCCCCCAGCCCATGTGTTCGCGGCCGTAGCCGAAGTACTCGTCCTGGATGCGGTGGAGGTAGTCGATCATGAAGTCTCGCTCGGGATGATCGGGATGGCTGCCAAGCCAGGAGATGGCCGACTGCCAGATCCCCGACTCGTAACGATCCCAGTCGTCCGGGCTCGACCGGATGACTGCGGCGACGTCGAGCCCGGCATCCCGCACGGCACCGAGGATCTCGTACTCGGTCGAGATATCGGGCCACTCCCGGGCGAATTCCGGTGGGACGCGGTCGGATTGCCAGTAGCGGTCGCCGATGACGACGGCGCCCTCGCCGTGGACCAGATCGAGCAGCGCGTCGAGCGTCGCTGAAAACCCGCCCCGGATATGCGACGCACCGATCGAGGCGGCGCAGTCGAACGGCTCGTCGGGGACGTAACTGCGGGCGTCCATGCACCGGACGGCGATCCGTTCACCGAGCCCCGCCGCCCGGAACGTCTCCTCCGCCCGCCGGCAGGCATCCTCGCGAGTCTCGATCCCGAGGCCGGATATCCCGTACTCGCGCCCCCAGAGAGCGAGTATCGTCCCGTTTCCGCACCCGACCTCCACGGCGCGGGAGCCCTCCCGGAGCCCCGCCGCCCGCCCGGCGGCGAGGACCTTCTCCGGCGTGGTTGGGTTCATGATCGCGAGCGTTCCCTGCGTTATGCTGACGAGTTCATTGTTCTCCATGATCGGCGGTCCTCCGGGCGCCCGGCCCGTCGTACAGGATACGCCTTCCCCGTTTAAATCCCTGCACTCCGATCGGCCCTGCCCGGGCCATAGCGCCGGTGCACACCTGACGGAGACGCCCAAACGTCAGCGGAAAGTCCCGCCACCAGGAGCATAAACATTATATATCGTATAGAACACCACGCACCGATACGGTATGCAGCCGGAGCAGGATATCCCGGGGAAAACCCTACAAACTCTCAAATTCCGGCCGAAGGGTATGACGATCACCGAGATCGCGAGAGCCCTCGGGGCGAACCGGAACTCGGTCTCGAAGCACCTTGAGGTGATGCAGGCGGCGGGCCAGGTCGAGGCGCGGCTCGTCGGCAACGCCAAGGTCTATTCCGTCGCGCAACGCATACCCCTCTCGGCGTTCCTCTGCTTCACGAAGAACCTGATCCTGGTTCTCGATACCGATCTCGCGATCGTTCAGGCCAACGATCGGTGTCTTGCACAGTTCGGGCGCCCAAAAGAGGAGCTCGCGGGCCAAAACATCCGCGATGCCGATCTCCCCGTCGTCTCCTCTCCCGAGGCCCTTGCCGTCGTCGAAGGGCTTGAGCGGGAGCAGGTGATCGCCGACATCGCTCACCGGCGGGATGACGGGAGCGAGTCCTTCTACCAGATGCAGGCGATCCCGACGACGTTCGAGGGCGGGGAGAAGGGGTGCACCATAGTCCTCGAGGATATCACCGAGCGGAAGCGGTATACCCGAAACATGGCGCTTCTTGCCCGGACGGCGATGGAACTCGTCGATCTGCCGCCGGTCGACATCTACCAGTACATCCTCGACCGGCTTACGGAACTCGTGCCCGGAGCATATGCTTATCTTTTCTCCTACAACGAACCCCACCAGCAGTTCGTCATGCGGGCAGTCGCCGGCGAGGGGGCCCGGGAGATGCTCGCGGAGATCCTTGGGCGGGACCCCATCGGCCTGATCATCCCGATCGCCCGGATCTTCGACACCCCGTATCACGAAACCCCCCTCTCGATACGCGGTTTGCGGGAGTACGTCTTCCGCCCTATACCGTCCTCGTGGTCGTTCTACGACCTCTGCTTCGGGGCAGTCCCGGAGGAGGTCTGCGAGGAGATCCTCACCCGGTTCGATGTCGCAAAGATGTACGTCATAGGGCTGGTCTGGCGCGAGCAACTTTTCGGGATCGCGGGTATCTTTCTCCGACCGGGAAGGGAACTCGAGAACCGGGAGACTATCGAGTCATTCACCCGGCAGGCATCCATCGCCCTCGCCCGGCGGCAGACCGCCGAACGGCTCCAGCGGAGCGAGGCGCGGTTTCGGAACATGGTCGATTCGTCTCCCTTCGGGGTCGCGCTCATCGACTGCGAGAGGCGGTTTGTCTACGTCAACCGGAGGTTCGTGGAGATCTTCGGCTACGGTCCGGACGAAGCACCCACAGTCGCAGAGTGGACCCGGTTGATCTTTCCGGATGAAGAGGCCCGGCGGGAGGCCCTCGGTGCCTGGCGATCGGATCTCGAGCGTTCGGTTCCGGGCCAGGTCAGGCCCCGGACGTTTACTGTCCGGTGCCGGGACGGCTCGAAGAAGACGGTTCTTTCCCGCTTCGTAACACTCTGCGACGGGACAGAATACTCGACCTGCGAGGATATCACCGAAGAGACGCGGGCCTACCGTCTCCTCGTCGCGGACATCGCCGACCTGCGGCGGCGGGAGCAGGAACTCCTCATCAAGGACCAGGCGATAGCCTCCACCAGGCGGGCGGTCGCCTTCCTCGACCCGGACGGGGTGGTGACCTACGCGAACGCCGCTTTTCTGGCCCTCTGGGGTTACCCGGACCCAAAAGATGTCCAGGAATCACATTTTTCCCGGTTCTGGGAGCGCCCGGATGATATCAAGGACGTCATCAACACAGTCATCGGAGGCGGATTCTGGCACGGCGAGCTTGCCGGCCTTCGGAGCGGCGGCGAGAAGTTCCGGGCGGACCTCCTCGGGACGCCGATCGTGGCCGAAGGCGGCAGGGTGATCGGGATGATGGCGGCTGCGACGTTCCGGCCGAACGGAGATTGAGAAGACGCGAAGCGTTTCCGAACGGCGACGTTCCGGGGAACAACTGTCCGTAGGATGCGATGGCCCGTAGGATGCGATGGCCCGCAGGGTGCGACGTTCCAACGGAACGGAGCATGAGAAACCCGAAGGGTTTCGGACAGGAGTTTGAGAAGACCGGGGGTCTTCGAGGAACGGAGATTGAGCACCGCCACCCCCGAGGGTATAAGAACCTATGCCCGGCAGTACCGATCTGCGGTACCGCACGGCGATTCTGGTTCGTAAAAACTTATCGGCATCCCGGGACACCCCCAATTTGCACCAGGAGGTGAAGAGATGCAGACGACCATCGAGAGGAGAGGGGTGCGGGAGGAAGACAACGCGGAGGTCCGGGAGCTGATGTACGCCATGCTCAACGGCGACACCTACACCAGCCTGCAGGCCGTCAATGCCCTCGGGGCACTCGGGGCACCGGCGGTCGGCCCGCTGGTACGGACGCTGCTTGCCGTCGACAACGACGCACGCTGGACCGTGGCGATGGCGCTCGCCCGCACCGGCGCCGAAGCGGTGGAGCCGCTCGTCGGGGTCATACTCGTTGCGGACGACGATATCAAGAATCCGGCGATCTGGGCGCTTGCCGAGATCGGCGACCAGCGGGCGGTCGACCCGCTGGTCGGCGCCCTCCGGACCAGCCGGTCCGAGTGCTGCCGCGCTCTGACCGCCGCGGCCCTGCTGAAACTCGGCGACCCCGCGGGGATTGCCGAGGTGGAGAAGGAGTTCGAACAGTCGGGCGAGGGATTCAGAGGCCTTGCTATGGAGGCCTTCGAGGGGACGTGAGGCTCCCCTCCGGGCACCTCTTTTTTTTTGGCCGCCCTCCAGAGCGGCGTTGATGGGTAACTTCTAATAGAGCCCGCAAACAAGAGATCAGTATGCAAGGGCGCCATATCCTGGTCCTGATCCTCCTTGCGGCAGCCGTCATCGCCGGAGGCTGCATGACGCCCGAGGAGGATACCACAGACGCGCAACCGGCCTCCCGGACACCCGCGCCGACGGAGGTGCAGGCAGTGGGAGGGAGCCAGCCGGCCCCAACGCCGCCCGTGCCCCCCCGCGGGAAGGATCAGCCGCAAAGCGTGGGGTTCGTCGACCCCGCGACCTACCATCTCTCGGTGACCCCGACGCCCACCACAACGATGGTGAAACCGCCGCAAGACATCCGCATATCCGAGAAGATGGTGGAGTATGCGGCGGTCTCCTGTGATGAAGGCCTTTACGGGCGCCGCGTTCTCACCACCGAGGTCTACCACATCCCGTTCCCCTACTGGGCGATCACCGTGAGCGCAACGGCGGGGACTGAATACCCCTGGCTCGCGGTGGAGATCCGCGATCCCGACGACCCGAACCGGCTCGTCGAGGAGATCCGGTACTTCCGGGGCGATATACTCGAGGTCGAGAGCAACGCTACAAGAAACAACCCCGTAGAAAAGGAGAAGACGTTCCTGATCCGGGAAGGCTACGACGACTACTACTTCGTCACCCGCTCGGAGTCACTGGAATCCTTCAAGATCGTCATCTCCGTCCCGGAGAAGTACCTCGTCTAGGCGGGGGGGAACTTCCGCCCCCTCTTCTGCGGCGCGAAGTTCGCGGTCGTAATCCGTGATCGCGGCGGCGTAATCCCGCCACGCCGCGTCCGCTTCTGCGATGTTCCGGTTTGCCGCATTATAATCCTGCACGGCGTAGGCGCCCGCGGCCGACGACCAGAACGTGAACGCACGGTTCAGGTTGTCGAGCGCCCGGACGTAAGCCGACTGTGCTCCGGCGTAGGCTTCCGGGACGGTGTCGGCCGAGACGATCCGGCGGTGGTAGGCCGTAACATCCCTGCCGTAGTTCGCGATTGCCGCAAATTCCCGCACATGGGCATCGCATTCGGCAACCGAGAGGTCGTTCGTGGGGGTGCGCATATGCGCGGTGATCTTCCCGGAGATCTGGGAGAGATCGGCCTCCGACGCCGAGACGTGGCTGTGGAACGCGGCAACCTGTTGATCTGCGGTGTAGTTGAAAAGGATCGCCCCCCCGACGAAGGCGACCACCACCACGAAGACCGCCGTCCCGGCGGCCGCGAGCGCCTTCTCCCTGGTGACTGCGATCTTCGGGAGTTTCAGATCCGGGAGTTTCGGGAGCTTCAGGCTGCCGGACGGTTCGGGGCTATCGGGGTCCATCTCACGCTCCTCCTGCCGGCAGACGGGCGGAACGGATCCGGTACTCCCCCGGCTCGGGGACGTAGCGGAGCGGGACGATCTGCGGGGTCTCCGACCGCACGCTGGGGATGCCCGTGCCGGAAGTGTCCCCGATAGCCAGCGGTCTTCCCCAGATCGCCGTGGAGCCGACCGAGACGTTCCCCCACTTAAAATCCGTCCCTTCGACGTAGTAGTAGTGCTTTCCCCCATACGTGAAGTACTTCGGCGTGTACTTCGCGTAGTAGGGGTTGAACTCGTTCATCCGGATGCCGAGGGCCATGTGATCCGAGTATCGCAGCAGCACCGTATCGTAGCCGAGGGCGTCGAGGAGCCCTCCCATCAGGATGGCTGCATCCTCGCAGTCCCCCCTCCCGTCGACGAGCATCTCGACGGGGTATTTAGGATACTCGACGCCGTCCTTCATGTATATGGCGTGACGGGGAAGGACGCCCTCGGTGTAAGAGGTCGCGTTGTCGTCCTTATCGTAGGGGATCTGCTGGACAAAGAAGACGAGGTTCATCAGCCGGAAGTAGCCCTCGTCCGGGTTGGCGGTCGGGGGCGCGATCCGGCGCGCAAGATCCTCGAGGATCGGCCGGTCGGTATCCGCAAGCGCATACCGCCCCCATGAATTATAGTCGCTGAACCGCGGAGTCCCCCGGTGCGCAAGGAAGAGCGCCTCCGGGACCGTGACCTGCGTCGTCCGGACGCCGCCGTCGATCGCCGTCCAGCGGAAATTCCGGGTGCAGGCCTCGCCGTCGTCCACGAACGGCGTCGGCGTCGGTACCGGCGCGGACGAGACGTATACGGGCGGGTCGCCGGCCGGGACCGAACCATGAGAGACGAGGCCGATCGGCTCCCCGAGGAGAGCGGGTTTCACTACGAGGGCGACGACCAGGATCACGACCGCACCCGCGATGACCGGGATAACGTCCTTCCACTCCATAGCAGAACCAGCAACAGCCTCCGGTAGAGATGTTTGCTATCCACCGTTAAAAAACGTTAACTGTTGTGCTCAGGTGGCGGATCATTCCGAAATGGCTTAATACGAGAATGAAACGTGAACGGGTGTCCGGGGCCTTCCTGCCGGAACCGGTCGGCGGGAGGGACGGCCCCCTCCGCTTTGCGCCGGCAGCGCCGCATCACCTCATTCTGGGCGCGGGGCCCGGGGGGCAGACCCCCTCGAGTCCGGCCAGCTGCTCTCCCGGCCCGGCCGCATACCTGCAGACCGAGGGGTAATACCGGGTGACGTATTCTTTGAGCATCCGGAGAGAGCAGTATTGCGGGGCAACGCTCTTGATCGACTCTTTCATCACCCGGACCCACTTGTAGGGAACGTCGTTCATCGTCCGCGAGTAGTAGAGCGGCGCAACCTCGTTCTCGATGAGATCGTAGATCGTCTCCGCATCAGCCCGGTTATCTCCCGGGGAGGCCGCGTGGCCCTCGAAACCCCAGCCGTTCCTGCCGTTGTAGCCCTCGACCCACCAGCCGTCCAGGACCGAGAGGTTCAGCACCCCGTTCATCCCTGCCTTCATACCGCTCGTGCCGCTCGCCTCCATAAGCGGGACGGGGGTGTTCATCCAGACGTCGACGCCGTGAACCATGTAACGCGCAAGCTGCTCGCCGTAGTCCTCGATAAACGCTATCCGGCCGCCGAACCGGGGATCCTGCGAGTACTGATAGATCCTTTGCAGGATCCGCTTGCCGCGCTCGTCGGCCGGGTGGGCCTTCCCGGCGAAGATGAACTGCACCGGCCTCCAGCGGTTGTTCACGATCCGATCAAGCCGATCCAGGTCCTCGAAGATGATATCCGCCCGCTTGTACTCGGCAAACCGGCGGGCAAACCCTATCGTCAGCGCCGAGGTGTCGAGCATGAGCCCCTCGGCCGCGAGATTCGCGGGTTCGTCACGGAGGTTCGCCCATTTTCGGCGTTTCCGATCCCGGATCCGGGAAAAGAGCTTCATCTTCAGCCACTGGTGCTCGCGCCAGAGCTCTTCGTCCGGGATCTCGTCGACCACCTCCCAGATGATTGGGTTGTCGTAATCCTCCCGCCAGTTCGGATAGACCGGGTCCATGTAGCGGTCGATGAGCGCCTCGATACGGTGGTTCAACCACGTCGGCACGTGAACACCGTTCGTGATGGCGTCGATCGGCACCTCTTCGGGGGCGAGGTCGGGCCAGAGAGGCTGCCACATCTCCCGGGCGACTTCGCCGTGCTTTTTGGAGACACCATTGTGGAACCGGCTCATCCGGAGCGCAAAAGCAGTCATATTGAACCCGGCACCCGGGTTGTGGGGATCGTCGCCGAGCGCCATGAACTCGTCCCAGGAAAGACCGATCGACGGGCAGTAACTCCGGAAGTACTTCGCCATCAGATCCTCGGGGAAGACGTCGTGGGCAGCCGCCACGGGGGTGTGGGTGGTGAAGACCGAGGTGCCCCGGACCTGTTCACGCGCATCATCGGGGGGCATCCCGGCCACGAGCCGCTCCCGGAGCCGCTCGAGGATGGCGAACGCGGAGTGACCTTCGTTCAGGTGCATCGCCGAGTATTCCACGCCGAGGGTATGGAGAACCTTCCTTCCGCCGATGCCGAGCACCAGTTCCTGCCGGAGCCGGCACTCGAGCTCTTTTAAGTAAAGGCGATGGGAGATGCTCCGGTTCTCGGGCTGATTCTCGTCGATATGAGTATCGAGGAGGTAGAGGGGTACCCGTCCCACCTGCACCTTCCAGACCGCGACGTAGATCGGCGGGTCGATCAGGGGCACCTTCACCACGAGCTGCTTCCCGTCGTCGCCGAGCACCCGGAGAACCGGGGCGGCGTCGCGATCCAGGATCTCGGCAACGTTCTTCTGCCACCCGTTCCCCTCGATATGCTGGTGGAGATAGCCTTCGGCGTACATGAACCCGACGGCGACCGTCGGCACGCCGAGATCGCTCGACGCCTTGACGTGGTCGCCCGCGAGGATGCCGAGCCCGCCCGCGTAGAACGGGAGCGAGTGGTGCAGCCCGAACTCGCTCGAGAGGTAGGCGATCGTCAGCGGGGTCCGCGCGGGGTAGTGCTGCGCAAACCAGCTCGTTCCCGGCACCATATACTCCCCGAACCGGTGCATGATGATGTCGTAGCGGCGGAGGTACTCCGGGTTCGTCGCCGCCCGCTCGAAGAACTTTGGTGGGGTATCGAGAAGCATCCTGACCGGATTGTGGCGGCTCATCTTCCACTCCGCCCGGTTCAGCATCTTGAAGAGCACGCTCGCCGAGGAGTGCCAGCTCCACCAGAGGTTGTACGCGAGGTCGACCAGCCCGAAGATCCGTTCCGGGACGTGAGCGAACCGGTCGTAGGGTATCTCCGTCTTCATCGCGACGGGCATTATCTGCCTCACCAGATAAGTGCTTCTGTCAGGAGGGACGGCGGGGCCGGAACCGGCTCACCGCCGCTCTTCACGCTCCATGAACTCCCTGATCTTTCGCTCCTCCCACTCCCTGCCGAAGATCCGGCCTTCGACAAAGACGCCGAACCCATGAATTACCACGCCAATCCCCCAGAAGAATGTTACCCAGTAGAACCAGAGCGAGTCAGGGCTGAAGAGCATGTTGATCCCGAAGAGGATGAGATTGACGGCGATATAGAGCACGAGGTGCTCGTAGAAATCCCGAATCTCCTTGACCCGTCTCCTCGCACGTGCATACCGATCCTGCTCGTCCATGGGATTCCGATGACCGACCAGGATACTTATACCTGCCCATGCCCCGGTGCAGCAGGTATACGACGGCCGGCAGGCTGCCTCTCACGACCTCCCGTGGTGGTGCCGGAAGAACGGCGGGGCCATAATGATTATTTTTGCAGATACGGCCCGAAGACAGCCGGAGTAAATGGAAAGGTATTATATGCACCGTTTACCGATGTTCCTTCAAGCAGAACCCGAAGGAGCGTGTCTCGCGTGCGGCAGATGATAGAGGCAACCGACCTCACGAAGAACTACGGCAACGTCACCGCGGTGAACAGGGTATCGTTCTCTGTCACGGAAGGGGAACTCTTCGGCCTGCTCGGGCCGAACGGCTCGGGCAAGACGACGATGATCCGGATGCTGACCGGGCAGATTCCGCCGACCTCCGGGTCGGCCCGGGTTATGGGGCTCGATGCGGCGAAGGATCCCATCGGGGTCCGGGGGCTCGTCGGGATCATCCCCGAGCAGGAGACGCCGCCGAGTTTTCTTACCGCCGAGGAGTACCTCCGCTTCGTGGCCGGCATCCGAAACCTCGATTCGGTGGACGAGCGGTGCGACCGCTGGTTCGACCTGCTGGAGTTCCAGGACAAGCGGGACGTCCTCTGCAAGGATCTCTCGCGGGGCACCCGGCAGAAACTGATGTTTGCGCAGGCGTTCCTCCATGAACCCGGGCTCGCCCTTATCGACGAGCCGCTGATCAACCTGGACCCCATCATGCAGCGGACGGTCAAAGACTTCCTGCAGGAGTACGTCCGCAATGGCGGGACCGTCTTCCTCTCCACCCACATCCTCGAGATCGCCGAAGAGATCTGCGACCGTATCGGGGTCATCCACAACGGCAGGCTCCTTCACTGCGGCCCGGTCGGAGACCTCGTCGGATCGGGCCGGCATCTCGAGTCCTTCTTCCTCGATCTGGTCAAGGGTGATGCCGGTGCCTGACCTCTTCCTCGCGATGATGAAGGAAGAGTGGCGGATGCACTCGACGATCTTCGGGAGCCTCGGGTTCGCCCTCTTCCCGGCGATCATCGCGATCTTTGCCCTTCTCGGATCGTTCACCCTCCCGCTCTTTGCCGACGTATTTCCCTACGACGTGGTCGCGCTCCTCGCGCACGCCCTCTTCCTGCTCATGGGCGTGATGGTGGGGTCGTTCGGCCTCATGGGCCGCGAGTTCATGAACCGGCGGTTCGGGCAGGCAAGCCTGATTGCCTACGCTTCCCGGAGCCTCCCGGTCTCCGAACGGCGGATATTCGGCGCGTTTCTCGTGAAGGATACCGTCTACTACATCCTGCTCTACGTCCTCCCCTTCGCGGCCGGGTTTGCCGCGGCGACGCCGTTCATCGGCCTCGACCCGGGCCTGGGACCCCTCGCATTCGTCTCGCTCGCGCTCGCCTTCCTCCTCGGGCTCTCCGCCGTCTGCTTCCTCTCGACCCTCTACGCACGCTCCGTCGCGCTCCTCGCCGGAACCGTCGCGGTGCTCGTGATGTTCGCGCTTGCGGCGTTCCGCCTCGGGGCGATCACCGTCTCCGCCGTCCTCCCCCCGTACGCCTTCTTCCTCGACCCCAAGGTGGAACCGCTCGCGATCTCGCTTCTCCTCATCCTGGTCCCGGCAACCGCCTCGGTGCTCTTCGTCACCGTCGACTACCCGGACCGGACGAAGCGGTTTAAAAATAGCCTCGATCCCCTCGCGGAGAGGGTCGGCACCCTCGGGAGCGCGCATTTCATCGCAAAGGACGCCCTCGACCTCCTCCGGAGCGAAGGCGGTGCCGGAAAGGTGATCTTCTCGTTCCTCCTCCCCCTCGGCCTCGTCTGGGTCTGCCTCCGGGTCCTGATCCGGTTCATCCCGGGGATCGATCCGCTGGTGGTCTTCGCGGTCCTGCTCGGGGTGATATCGGCCACCATCTACAACTGGCTGACCGAGTTCGACTCCTTCACCTCCTACGCCTTCCTGCCGGTGGAGGTCTCGGCGGTGATCGACGCGAAACTGAAGAGCTACGCCATCGCAAACCTCCTCCCGCTCGGAGTGCTCGTGCTCGCGGCGGCGACCTCCGGTGCGGCGGGGACGTTCCTCCCGGCACTTGCCGCGTTCGCCTCGGTCTCGGCCTACACCCTCGCGGTGACGCTCTACCTCACGGGGCTCCACCCGAACGTGATGCTCTACTCGGCCGGAGTCTTCCTCCGCTACCTGCTCGCGATAAGCCCGGCACTCCTGCTCCTCATCTTCGCGTCGATCGTCGACCCGGGATACGCGGCCTTAAGCCTCCTCCTCGTCGTGCCGGCGGCCCTCCTCCTTTCCCGCGGCCGGACGAAGTGGCAGGCGTGGGAGATGCCGGGATACTGACGCAACTGGAATTTTTGGGGTGGGAAGAAGATCTCGCGCGAAGACGCGAAGGCGCGAAGAGGGGACGTCAACCCATATGCTGGACTTCGCGTTCCTCGCGGCTCGAAGCCTACGGCTTCTCATGCTCCGTTCCGTTGGAACGTCGCACTTCGCGTGAGTTAACGGTGGAGGAATAGCGGCGAGATCCCATCTCACGCGAATTTCGCCGCGTCGCGTGAGCGACAGGGTGTGGCAGGGATAATTCCCGGCAATCTGGCTGCCAGCCCGTGAGGGGTATCTCACTTTCACCCCCCGCACGGCGCGGCTTTTAAACCCCTGCGGGTGACTCCGGGAGTATGCTAGAGAGAGCAGGCTACCTCCAGAACAGCAGGTGCGCCGCGGTCGACGAATGGGGGAGACCCTGCCGGATCGTCGAGATCGCCCTCGACGGCAGGCGGTTCGGAACCGGGGCCGGCGAACTCCGGCAGGCCCTCGACGGCCGGCGGCCCGCCCGGGTCAGGCTGCTTCGCGACGACTGGGGCCCGGTTCTCGGGGATACGGTCGGCCGCGCGGAGCGATCGCGGACGGGCAAAGCGGTCGTCTTCGAGCTCGTCACCGGGGAGCGCTACACGGTGCCGGCCGAGGCGCTCCGGGCCGTCCTCGCCCGTGCGGCCGCTTTTGCTCCTGTCTCGGCAATCCTTCCCGCGGGTATCCCGACTGCCCGGCAGCAGGTTCTCGTCACCGGGTAACCCCTGCCTCGCGGATCGCCGCCTCCCCCGCGTCGCGGAACGCCCGGCCGACGTTGCCCGGGCCAAGGAGGACTCCGCCGAAGATCCTTGAGACCACCAGCGCGTGGCTCCCGAGGCCGTGCTTGCGGAGCAGGTCGAGGAGGATCCTCCCCGGCCGGCCGACCTCGCCGTCGTTCCTGAACTCCTCGAGGGTACCGCACCGGAGGGCGGCACAGTGGTGGGCAGCCTTCCGGTAGGCCTCCCGGTGGCCGGCGAGAACCCCCGCGACATCCTCCGATCCGTCGACCCGGTAGAGGTGAGCGTAAAACCGCGATCGCCGGACCTCGATCACGGCGGCGCCGAGAGGCTCCGCGGTCACGCCGCAACCCGCCTCCGGGCGTACTCGTCCCAGTGCGCCTCGAGAAACCCTCTGATCCCCCGGCCGGGTTTGTAGGGCGGATATATCTTGCGGTAGGCCTCCTCGGCGTCGGCGAACCTCTCCCTCGGCAGGACGTCGGTGTAGGCCGCGAGGTAGAGGAGTCCGATCGCCGCCGACCGGGAGACGCCGAAACCGCAGTGAACCAGCACCTGCCGCCCCTCCGACAGACACCGGTCGATGAAGGCAAGAGCGGCATCGACGGCCTCCTTCGGGACGTCGGCGGGATCCTTCGCATCGACCAGGTTGAGCATCAGCCGGTTCCCCCGCCGGGCGACCAGGTGCTCGGGGTGATCCGGCGGCACCGTGCCGAGCGGCGAGTAGGTGACCGCCAGGCAGTGGTAGGGGCTCCGGCAGGCATGTACCACGCACCAGGTCTCGTGCGCCTCCACCGCGACCTCGTAGTCCTCCTGCGTCCCGATGTAGAGGTTCTGGTAGATCTCGATCATGTGCCCACCTCACCGCGCCTCGAGCGCGTACGCCGCCGCCCCGAGAAGCGGCGCCTGTCCTGCAAGGCTCGAGACGACGAGCCGGGGAAGGGCGAGGTAGCGGTCGATGAACGGCTCCATCTCCCGGATCACGATATCCCCGTAGTACCGGGCGAGCGGTCCGTCGAAGACGATCACCTCGGGGTTGTAGGCGACGATCACCGCCGAGACCCCGCGGCCGTTCATCTCCCCGAGCGCCTCCATGAAGGCGAGGGCGACGGGGTTCTCCGCCCGCGCCGCCGTAAAGATCGCCCGGGTGGAGGAGGGGTCGAAGGCCACGTGCCGGATGTCGGCCGCCTCCCGCCACGCCGCGAAGAACCCGGGAATGTTCTTTGCAGAGGCGTAGGCCTCCCAGTGGCCGGCAAACCCGCACCCGCAGACGAGGTTGTAGCGGGTATCGACGGGGATATGCCCGATCTCCCCGGCGTTCCCGCTCATCCCGAGGAGCAGGCGGCCGTTCACCACCGCGCCGCCGCCGATGCCGGTCGAGAGGGTGACGTAGACGACGTTGTCGGAGCCGCGGGCGGCGCCCGCCCACCGTTCGCCGAGGACACCGGCCCGGGCGTCGTTGATCAGGGCGACCGGTAACCCGAACCGCTCCCGGAGCGGCTCGACGATCTCCACGACCGGGAACGCGATGTTCGGGGAGTCGACGATCCACCCGCGGCCGGGGTCCAGCGGACCGGCCGACGCGACGCCGATGGCCGCGGCCTCCCGTCCTTGCGGCGACGCGAGGAGGGCTTCCACCCGGGCGGCGATCGCGGCGGTGATCACCTCCCCGGAGGGCCCCGTGGTCGGCGTCGGGACGGCGTCGTGGGCGAGCAGGGTCGCGTCGGAGCCTACCAGGGCGGCGCGGAGGTTGGTTCCGCCGAGGTCAACGGCAATCACGGTCGTCATATGGGTCACTCCTCTGGACAGCAGGTGCTTCTCTTCTCGGTTTACGCGAACCACCGGGATAAACCTTGCTTCCGGCCTGGACGGCGGATCCGGGACGCACCCCCGGCTACGGAAGTAAGGTATATCTACCTCCGGCACCCAGATTTAGGCATACCTAAAAATGATCGCCATGGAAAGAACGTTGCTTGAACTGGAGCCGGGCATGCAGGGAACCATCGCCCGATTTATCGGAAGCCCGGGCTTTGTCCGGAAACTCAGAACCATCGGAATCAGGGAAGGCAAGACCCTCACCGTCGTCACCCGCCACCCCCTCGGCGGTCCGGTGGTGATCGAAGTGGACGGCCGGGAAGTGACGCTCGGCCGCGGAATGGCCGTAAGGGTCGTCGTGGACGTTGCCGCATGAAGACCGTCGTCCTGATGGGCAACCCGAACGTCGGGAAGAGCGGGATCTTCTCGCGGCTGACCGGCACCCGGGTCATCACCTCGAACTACGCCGGGACCACCGTCGACGTCTCCCGCGGGAAACTGCATCTTCCGGACGGCCCTGCCGGGGTGATCGATGCACCCGGCACCTACTCCCTCACCCCCACGAACCCCGCCGAAGAGGTCGCCGCCGCAATCCTCGGGGAGGCCGATGTCGTCGTCAACGTCGTCGATGCGACCAACCTGGAGAGGAACCTCTACCTGACCCTTGAGACCCTGGAACGCGGGGTCCCGGCGGCCGTCGCACTCAACCTCTGGGACGAGGCCGGGCACCAGGGAATCGGGATCGACGTCGCCGGGCTTGAAGCGCTCCTCGGGGTGCCGGTCGTCCCGACCGTGGGCCTTTCCGGGGAGGGGATTCGGGAACTCGTGGGGCGGCTCGGCGAGGCACGTCCCTCGGCGACGATCCGGCCGATGAGCGAGGAGGAGCGGTGGGCGGCGGTCGGCCGGATCACCGGAGCGGTGCAGACGATCGCTCACCGGCACCACACCCTCGCCGACCGGGTTAGCGAGGCGAGCATCAGGCCGGTGACCGGGGGCCTGATCGCCATAGCCGTCATCGCCGCGGCGTTCCTGGCGGTCAGGTGGATCGGCGAAGGACTGATAGCGTTCTTCTTCGAGCCGCTCTTCGACCTCTACACCCCGATCGTCATGAGGGCGAGCGACCTCCTCGGCCCCGGGATCCTGCACGAGATCCTGATCGGGCGCCTCATCGGGGGCGAGATCGACTACGTCGAGTCGATGGGACTCCTGACGACGGGGCTGTACGTCCCGTTCGCCATGATCCTCCCCTACATCGTGGCGTTCTACCTCGTCCTCTCGATCCTCGAGGATACCGGCTACCTCCCCCGGCTCGCGACGCTGGCCGATACCTTCTTCCACCGGCTCGGGATGCACGGTTACGGCATCATCCCGGTCTTCCTCGGGTTCGGGTGCAACGTGCCGGGGGCGCTCGCCACCCGGGTGCTGGAGACGAAGAAGCAGCGGTTCATCGCCGCCACCCTCATGTCGCTTGCGATCCCGTGCATGGCGCAGATCGCGATGGTCTTCGGGGTGCTCGGGCCGTTCGGCCTCCGGTACGTGGTGATGGTCTTTGCGACCCTCGCACTCGTCTACGTCGCCGCGGGCCTGATCCTGAACCGGGTCGTGCCGGGCGAGTGCCCGGAGATATTCCTGGAGATTCCGCCCTACCGGATGCCGGATCTCCGGGCCACCGCCACGAAGACCTGGATGCGGGTGAGGGGCTTCGTCGGGGAGGCGATCCCGTACCTCTTCCTCGGTATCCTGCTCGTCAACCTGCTCTATTCGGTCGGGTTTCTCGACCTGCTCGCGGCCGCCTTCGCCCCGGTGATGGAGGCCTGGCTCGGGCTTCCCGCCGGAGCGGCCGTCGCGCTCCTCGTAGGGTTCCTCCGAAAGGATCTCGCGGTGGGGATGCTGGTGCCGCTCGGGATGAGCCCGGAACAGCTCGTGATCGCGGTGACGATGCTCACGATCTACTTCCCGTGCGTGGCGACGTTCGTGGTGCTCTTCCGGGAACTCGGGGCGCGGGGGATGCTCGCCGCCGCAGGCGTGATGGTGACGACGGCCCTCCTCGTCGGGGGCGCGCTGCGGGTGATCCTGATCGGGTTTTAAGGAGGAAGGAGAGATGCGGAAGAAGACAACGGAAGAGTACATCGAGATCATCTGCCTGCTCGAGAGGCGGGAGGGGCGGGCGCAGACCGGCAGGATAGCGGACGCGATCAACGTTAAACCGCCGTCGGTCACGGAAATGCTCCGGAAACTGGAGCGGGAGGGGCTCATCGTCTACGAGTCCTACGCGGGCGCGACGCTGACCCCGGCGGGCGAGGAAATGGCCCGCGATCTCCAGAGGCGGCACAGGACGTTTGCGGAACTGCTGGAGCTCCTGGGGGTCGAGGGAGAGACCGCGGAGACTGACGCCTGCCAGTTCGAGCACCACGTGAGCCCGGAGACGCTGGAACGCCTCAGGCTCTTTCTCGAGTTTCTGAGCAAGAGCCCGGACGGCCGGCGGTGTCTCGCGGCGTTTGGGGAGTTCCAGAAACAGGAACGGTGAGGAGGGCCCGGGTCAGACGTCCTCCCCCACCATCATGCAGGGATACTTCTCCCGCGGGTACCTGCCCTCTATCGACTCGCGGACGAACTGCTCCCTCGACGGGGCCGCAAGGAGACCGTCGTAGACCTCCTTCGGAACCCCTGCGTAACGATACGCGTCGGCACTCTCGCAGATGACGAGGAGCGCTTTTGTCGTCGGGTCGTAACCGACGGATCGTATGGCGCCGGAACGTCCGGCTGACTGTCGGGACATACGGGCGGGTTGTGGCGGGGGAAGGTGATAGCGGTTGCGGCGGGTTTCACCTGACCTTCTCGTAGGGGTAGCGCAGCCGGATGAAGTCGCCGAAATACCGGCCCTTCGACCGGGCCGCGAGCATTCCTTCGTAGACGTCGGGCGGCACCCCGACGTAGTGGTAGACCCCGCCGCTGTGGAACTCGACCTCCAGAATCTCGTCTTCCGGGTCGTAGCCGACCGACTTGATACTGGTAGACTCGACGATCTGGCGCTGCATGGGCGGGAGTAGAGGGGGTAGTGGGGATAAGAGTTGCGGGGGCATGCGCCATGGAGCGATCGGGCGGAGAATCTATGCCGTCACGGTGAAGGCCGCGAACGTCGCGAGCGCGAGAAGGGCGAGAAATGCGATCACCCCGACCGTCCAGACGACCATGAAGAGAACGACCGAGGCGAAGCGCATTTCGCGGAACGGAACGGTGCCGGCGTTCATCCGGCGTGCGGTCGCCCGGGCGTCGTAGATCGAAAAGACCCAGACGATTGCCCCGGGAATGAACATCACGAGAAGCCCCGCGAGCACCAGAAAAAGCACCAGGATACCCCTGCCCGTCTCTCCGTTATAGACCTGGCCGAGCCCCGGGAAGAGGAGGGAGAGACCCGCCGCAAAGACCGGGTTCTTCTCCTCCCGCACCGGGCCATCCCCTTCCGTCATGGTTTTCCGTACTTATCGTGCTCGCCGGGAAAAGAAGGAGGTTTCGGCTCGTCCGCCTCACGCATCCGTCAGACTCATAACCTCGCGAAGCTACCCCCCTCCGGGGAGACCCACATGGCACGAAGAGACGTAACATCGGAAGAAGCAAGGGCGATGGGCGAGCAGCTCGGGATCACCTGGGAGGAGTTCGACGTCGACCAGTTCCGGCGGGGCATGGCCGTGGAACTCGAGCACGGCCTCCGTGACCCGGCGACGAACGTCACCGACGACGACCTCTTCCTGACGGCAAAGATAGCGCTTGCGCACTTAAACGAATTTCCGGACTACTACGACCGGCTCGAGGAGATGGAAGAAGAAGCGGAAGCCTACTGGGAGGAGCAAAAAGCGCAGGCGTCGCGGACGCAATAAAGCCGGACGATCGCTTTCGGCGGAGCGATGCACAACAACTATTGCCTGCCCGCTGAAACGATAAACCATGGATCGGAGTTCGAGGGAGAACTGGATCAGGATTCGGCAACGGCGAATCGTCGACGGAAGGGAATACTACGCCGACCGGCTCTACGAGACCCAGCAGGCCGCAAAAACCTACGCCCAGCAACTGGAGCGCCGGGGAGAGGACGTACTCGTCCTCGGGTCCGCCGCCGAGGGCGGGCACCGGGGCTACGCCGTCTTCATCCAGAAATAGGGTCCCAAAGGGTTCCGAACAGGCGGGGGCGACAACAGAGTGGGGGGCGAACCCCGTCCACATTCCCCATTATTCCATCAACGGGAGGGGTGATATAATCCCCGTACCGCAGGAGTTCGTGGATTGAACCTCCCGGCTCAATGCTCCGGGGATCTCCGGATTTCCGGAGGGGCGCACCGCTCCCGCCAATCGTCACGGAGGATCCCCCAGACCTCGACGTCCTCAAAGACCCCCCACTTCCTCGCGTGCTCCCGAAGGTGCGCCTCGTGCATCATCCCGCACTTCTCCATCACCCGGCCGGATGCAGGGTTGCGGGAAAAATGCATGGCATGGATCCGGTGCAGCCCGAGGACGCGGAACCCGTACTCGATCACCGCACGGACAGCCTCGGTGGCGTATCCCCGCCCCCAGCAGGATTTCGCGATCCAGAACCCGAGTTCGCCGCGGGCGTGAGCGGTCTCGATCCGAAGACGGGCACCGCCGATGAGGGCTCCGCCCCGGGCAAGGGTGACGGCGAAGGCCGCAGCGTCGCCACGTTCGGCGCCTTCACGAAGGGAGGCGATCCAGATCTCGGCAAGGCCGTCCGGATACGGGTAGGGGAGAAGAGTCGTCGCGGAAACGGCGTAGTCTCCGCAAAGCCGCTGCACGGCACTGGCATCTGCCAGGGTATACGGCCGCAGGAGCAGGCGGTCGGTTGCGAGGACGGGAGGTTGATCCATGGACATACCTCCATGGCGCCGATCGGATATAAGTCCTGCCGCACCGCGCCCCGGCTTCCGGGGAGGGGAAGGGAAGAGAACCGCCAGGAACCGTCCCCGGGTTCCCGGGCCGATACGAACCCTGCCGTGTTTATATCTTGAGGTTCCATCCGCTTTGTTTTCGCGGATTTCAATCAATTACAGGCACCCACAAGAGCCTGTTTTCGATAAGAGTTTCTAATATACTTTCTATTTGCAAACCAGCAACCTTTATTAATTTTTGTTCTGTATTCCATCTTGCATGATCAAAGTCGCGATCAACGGGTACGGCACCATCGGCAAACGGGTCGCCGATGCGGTCGCCGCACAGCCCGATATGGAAGTCATCGGGGTCTCCAAGACGAGCGTCTCCGCCGAGGCATACATCGCGAAAGAGCGCGGGTACCCTCTCTACATCGCGGACCTCGGGAAGAAGCCGGCGTTCGAGAAGGCCGGGATCGAGGTCGCCGGCGACGTCGAAGCGATGCTCAAGGCCGCCGATATCGTCGTAGACGCCACCCCCGGCGGCGTCGGCGAGAAGAACAGGCCGATCTATGAGAAACTCGGCAAGAAAGCAATCTTTCAGGGCGGCGAAGATCACGAGGTCGCCGGGTTCTCTTTCAACGCCCACGCGAACTACAACGAGGCCGAAAACCACCAGTTCGCCCGGGTCGTCTCGTGCAACTCCACCGGGCTCGTCCGGATCATCCACGCCCTGGACCAGGCCTTCGGCGTCGCACGGGTTCGGGCGGTGATGGTCCGGCGCGGCGCGGACCCCGACGACGTGAAGCGGGGACCGATCGATGCCATCGTCCTGAACCCGGCGTCCATCCCGAGCCACCACGGCCCCGACGTCAACACCGTCCTCCCGCACATCAACATCGTCACGCTCGCGATGATCGTCCCGACGACGTTTATGCACATGCACTCGATCCAGATGGACTTAAAGAAGGAGACCACCCGCGAGGAGGTGCTGAAGGTCTTTGAGAACCACAGCCGGATCGGGCTCGTCCGCAAGACCATGGGGATCAAGAGCAACGCCCAGCTCCGGGAGTACACCCAGGACCTCGGCCGGCCGAGGACGGATCTCTGGGAGAACGGGGTCTTCGAGGAGTCGGTCTCGATCCTCGACGGTAAAGAATTCTACTGCTTCCAGGCGATCCACCAGGAGGCCGACGTCGTCCCCGAGAACATCGACTGCATCCGCGCCCTGATGGGAACGGTGAAGGATTCACAAGAGTCCATCCGGATGACCAACGAAGCGCTCGGTCTCGTCGCTATCGGATGAACGGAGAGCGGGGGAGGAAGAAGCATTAACTCCCCGGCAGACCCACTATTTTTAATGGATCCGTACGAACTGGCGACCCGGAATACCGTAGAGGTCGTCACCGACGAGGAACTGCGCGCGCTCATCGACCGTCCGGTCAGGCGGGTCTACACCGGCTACGAGCCGAGCGGAGAGATCCACCTCGGCCATATGGTGACGGTGAACAAGCTGATGGACCTGCAGCAGGCAGGGTTCGAGGTGACCGTGCTGATCGCCGACCTCCACGCGTTCTTGAACCGCAAGGGGACGATGGAAGAGATCCGGGAGACGGCCGAGTACAACCGCCTCTGCTTTGAGGGGCTCGGCCTCCGCGGCGCAAACTATGTCCTCGGCTCGGACGTGCAGCTCACGGCGGAGTACGAGCTCGCCGTCCTTGAACTCTCCCAGGCGATCACCCTCAACCGGGCGAAGAGGAGCATGGACGAGGTCGGGCGGCAGATGGATAACCCGACGGTCTCGCAGATGGTCTACCCCATCATGCAGATGGTCGATATCGCGACTCTTGGGGTGGACGCCGCCGTCGGCGGGATCGATCAGCGAAAGATTCACATGCTCGCCCGGGAACACCTCCCCTCGATCGGGTATCCGGCGCCGGTCTGCATCCATACGCCGATCATCAACGGACTCGACGGGAAGAAGATGTCGTCATCGGCCGGAAACGTCATATCGGTCGCCGATTCCGAGGAGGAGATCAAGAAGAAGATGAAGAAGGCGTTCTGCCCGCCCGAGGTCGAGAACAACCCGGTGCTCGAGATCCTGCGCTACCACGTCTTCCCCCGGGCGGATGCGGTCGCCATCCGCCGGCCCGAGAAGTTCGGCGGCGACCGGGAGTTTGCCGCCTACGAGGACCTCGAGCGTGCCTACGCCGCGGGTGAGATCCATCCGCTCGACCTCAAGACGGCCGCCGCCGACCACCTCATCGATATCCTCGCCCCCGTACACGACTACGTCTGCAGCAGGTGATCCGGCCGTGGGCCAGAGAGACGAGCACGAGCGGTTCGACCGCAAGATCGAGGCGATGGGCGTCAGGATAAAAGACGCCGATGCGGTGAAGGTACGGGACGACGTCTTCGATGAGGTCACCCTTCTCGCGCTCTACAAGCTCGTTCACAAGAAACTGATCACGGTCATCGGCGGGCCGATCAGCACCGGGAAAGAGGCGAACGTCTTCTACGGCGAACGCGACGGCCGGGGGCTTGCCATCAAGATCTACCGCATCCAGACCGCGAACTTCAAGGCGATGACCGAGTACCTGGCGGGAGACCGCCGGTTCTCGAGCGTCCGCGGGACGCGCAAGGGCCTCATCTTCGCGTGGACCAAGAAAGAGTTCAGCAACCTCGCCCGGGCACACGATGCAGGCATTCCGGCCCCCGAACCGCTCGCATTCGACCGGAACATCCTCCTGATGGAGTTCCTCGGGCGTGACGAGGTGCCGTATCCGCAGATCCGGAACGCCGAGGTCGAGGATTACGGGAAGGTATACCGCGAGATTCTCGGCTACGTGGAGCGGCTCTACCGGGAGGCGCGCCTGGTTCACGCCGACCTCTCCGAATACAATATCCTCTACCACGAGAAACCATACCTGATCGATATGGGACAGGCAGTCACCCTGGATCACCCGCGGGCGTCGGTGTTTCTGGTCCGGGATATCAAGAACCTCAATCGATATTTCTCCCGCTACTGCGACGTGGTCGACGAGGAGGAGATCATCGGAACGCTCGTCGGCACCGGACGCCGGGAGCCCTGAACACCGGAAGGAGGGATGCAACCATGACCATACAGGAGATGAAAGTTTCAACAGCGAGGATCGGTGTACTCATCGGGAAGAGCGGGTCCACGAAGCGCGAGATCGAAGAGAAGACCGGGATAACCCTCCGGATCGACAGCGAGGAAGGACTGGTGACGCTCGAAGGGGAGGACCCCGTCGGCGTCATGACGGCGACGAACGTCGTCTCCGCGATCAACCGGGGGTTCTCGCCGGAGCGTGCGTTCCGGCTCCTCGACGATGAGGACATGATGCTCGATATCCTCGACCTCGCCGACCTCTCGGGGACGACCCGGCAGCTCGAACGGCTCCGGGGCCGGATCATCGGGAAGTCGGGAACGTCCCGCGCCCAGATCGAGGATATGACCGCGACAGAGATCTCGGTCCACGGCAAGACCGTCGCGATCATCGGTCTCCCGGATCAGGCCGAGACCGCGAGGAAAGCCATCGAGATGCTGATCCAGGGCGTCCCGCACGAGCATGTCTACGGATTCCTCGACCGGAAGAAGAAGGAAGCCAAGCAGGCGATGCTGGAGTACTACTCGTGATGCGACCGGGCCGGACCGACCCTGCCCATGACAATACGGAAGATACGCGGTTTGCAGTGGAAATGAAGGGGTACACATGGAGATAGCCGATCTCCCCGTCCCGCCGGACCTCGCGGCCGGCTACATTGCCGGCGGGATCACGGAACTTTACCCACCGCAGGCCGCCTGCGTCGAAGCGGGCCTTTTTTCGGGAAAGAACCTCCTCGTCGCCATCCCCACCGCGAGCGGCAAGACCCTGGTCGCCGAGATGGCGATGCACTATCAGGTGGCGAGGGGCGGCAAGTGCCTCTACATCGTTCCTCTCCGGGCGCTCGCGAGCGAGAAGTTCGAGGAGTTCTCGGGGAAGGGTCTCCGGGTCGGAATCGCGACCGGCGACTTCGACCGGCGGGACGAGTACCTGGGAAGGAACGACATCATCGTCGCGACGAGCGAGAAGGTGGACTCGCTCCTGCGGAACCGGACACCGTGGCTTTCGGAGATCAGCCTGCTGGTCGTCGACGAGGTCCACCTGATCGACGACCCGTCGAGGGGAGCGACGGTCGAGATGGTGATCGCGAAACTCCGCCACAAGAACCCGAAGATGCAGATCATCGCCCTCTCGGCGACCATCGGGAACCCTGCCGACCTCGCCGGATGGCTGGATGCCGAACTCGTCGAGAGCGAGTGGCGGCCGGTCGACCTCCGGGAAGGGGTCTTCTTCGAAGACGGCATCAGGTTTGCCGACAGCGTCCGGGAGGTCGGGCGAAAGAGCAAGTACGAGGACCTGGACCTCGTCCTCGACACGGTCGCGGAGGGTGGGCAGTGCCTGGTCTTCGTCAGCTCGAGGAAGAACGCCGAAGCGTTCGCGAAACGCGCGGCATCGGGCTTAAAAATCGCAAACCCCGTCCTCGCCGGCTACGCTGATAAGATACGGTCGAGCGCATCGACCGATATGGGAAAGACCCTCGCCGCCTGCGTCGCCCAGGGGGCGGCGTTCCACCACGCGGGGCTCTCGCGGGAGGAGCGCCAGCTCGTCGAGGCGGGGTTCCGTGAGGGGCAGATCAAGGTCATCTCCTCCACCCCGACCCTCGCGGCGGGCTTAAACCTCCCCGCCCGGCGGGTGATCGTCCGCGACTACCTCCGGTTCAACGCCGGGGAAGGGATGATGCCGATCCCGGTCCGGGAGTACCGGCAGATGGCCGGCCGGGCCGGACGGCCGCGGCTCGACCCCTACGGCGAGGCCGTCCTGATCGCGAAGTCCGAGGAGATGGTCGAGGAGCTCTTCGACTACTACATCGAGGCGACGGCAGAAGACGTCCGGAGCCGGTGCGCGGACGAGGCGGTCCTCTGCACCCATATCCTCTCGCTCGTCGCGACCGGCTTCGCCCGGGAGCGCGGCGAGGTGCTCGGGTTCATGGACGGGACGTTCTACGCCCACCAGGGCGAGAGCCCGCGTGCGCTGAAACGGGCGGTCGACCGGGTGCTTGAGTTCCTGCGGGAAGCGGAGATGATCACCGAGGTGGGGGAGTGGCTCGAGGCCACCGAGTACGGATCGCTCGTCTCCCGGCTCTACATCGATCCACGGAGCGCCGAGGTGATCGTGAACGCGATGACGGGCCGGAAGGGCTACACCGATATCGGTTTCCTCCACCTCCTCTGCGCGACGCCGGATATGCCGACGCTCTTTGTCCGCAAAAACGACATGTACGCTCTCGACCGGTTCCTCGCCGACCACCGGGAGGAACTCTGGATGGAGATCCCCTGGGATGCGGACGAGGGGTTCGACCGGAGCCTCAAAACCGCGCTCCTCCTCGCCGACTGGGCCGACGAGGTGGGCGAAGACGTGATCTGCGAACGCTACAGCGTCGGGCCGGGCGATGTCTACGGGATGGTGGAGAGCGTCGCCTGGCTGGTTCACGCGAGCCGGCACCTTGCCGGGCTCTTCGCCCCGCACCTCGCGGCCCCCATCGAGGAGATGGAACTCCGGACCAAACACGGTATCAAGAAGGAGCTCCTGCCCCTCATCAGGATCCGGGGGATCGGCCGGGTCCGGGCCCGCCGGCTCTTCAACAACGGTATCGACTCGATCGAGGCGCTCCGGGAGGCGGGGCCCGAGAAGGTCGCAAAGATCCTCGGGCAGGGGATCGCCGCCCGGGTCTTCGAGCAGCTCGAGGGAACAAGGGACGAGATCGGGGGTGTCGGCGAGGAGCAGTCGACCCTTTCCCGGTTCGGGTGACTGAATATGACAGAACCAGAGATACCATGCGAAGTTTACCGGGCGGTCTTCACGGTCGATGACAACGCCGTTTTCCTTCAGAAGATCCGAACGATCGCCGATGAATTCAAGACGCACATCATCCTCTTCGACGCCGACCGCCTGGCCGGACGGGATCACGTTGAGGCGGCGCTCCGGCATGCCTGCCGGTCGTGGACCGGCGGTGAAGCGATCGCGAACTCGCTTGAGATGGAGGCGCTCCTCTACGCCGCGGGAACCCGGCAGTGCCAGGTGGCCTCGTCGTTCGGGATTCACCCGGGCGAGAACCGGTCGTTTGTCGCCGTCTGCCCGCCGGTTCCCGGCACCCGGGACCGTCTTGCCGGTCTCGTGAAGATCGTTCGCGACGAACAGGGTGAGGAGGAGATCGATCCCGAGAAGCGGGCGCTTCTCGCGGACCTCTTCTCGATCACCCCCGAGGAGGTTGCGGTTGCCGGCGAGGACCGGTTCCGCGAACTCGTTCTCGAACGGGTGGCGCTCCTCGACGTCTACCGCTGACTTAAACAAATTTCTTTTTCGCGGTTTCGCGTGAGGCTGTATCGTTATCCGCGCCTGTTTGCTCACGCGAAGCCGCGAAGGGGGTTGCTCTTGGATAACCGATCTTCGCGCCCTTCGCGGCTTCGCGTCCTTCGCGTGAGACTTTGCCGCTACCCTTCGCAGGTAAAACGGCGCACTACCGCTGACCGGCCCCGGCGTGGGTCAGGATGTGCCGGATCTCGGGGATGATAATCTCGTTTGCGGCGAGGGTAACCGCCTTCGTCGAGCCCGGGATGCAGAAGACCGCCCGACCGCCGACGACCCCGGCGATCGCCCGCGAGAGGATCGCGGCGGTTCCTATCTCTTCATAACTCTTCAGCCGGAAAAGTTCCCCGAACCCGTCGATCGTCTTTTCAAGAATCGGTGCGACTGCTTCGATGGTCACGTCGTCGGAGGTGAGCCCGGTGCCCCCGGTGACGATGACGCAGGTTGCACGCGAAAGCGCTGCCCGGACCTCGGAACGGATCCGCTCCTGATCGTCGGGGATGACGGAATAATGAGTCACCTCGATCTCCGCGGCCGAGAGGAGGTCGATGAGCGCCTTCCCACTGGCGTCGGTCTCGGGTTTCCGGGTCGAGGACACGGTGATGACGGCACCGGTCACGGTGAGCGGTTTAAGATGACTGCTGTCCATAGGATCTTCCAGTACCCCTGTACCGTGTATTTTACTTCATTCTATCCCCTGTCCGGGAGAGTTCAATCCCCGACCCCTTTGCTTCGCGTGGAAAAAAGGAGGACGCCGCGGGCCAGGGACGGGAGAGGACAAAGAGGAGAGGAACCCGGATACAGGATTCCCGGAGAGGAACCCGGTCAATCCAAAAGAATTAACGAGATCGTCCTCATGGAACCGATCGGATGGGACCCGGGTACCCGGCAAAACTCTCTCCCGGAAACCGATCACCCTCTCCCGGGAACTGATCGGACCTCCCGATCCGCTCTGCTCCGGGACTTCTCCGGGTTGTCTTTCGGTGAGTCGATCGATCGGGGAGGATACCCGATCAGGTTCCCGGAGAAAGAGATTTTTCCTGCCCCTGTTTCCTGATTCATCCCTTTTCAGTATCCCTTTATCCGTATAATGCTCTCTCTTCCGTTTTTACTTGTCTTCTTTTGCTTCCTTGCCTCTTTATGCTCTTTTACCCGCTTTATTCATCCATTTTACCTTATATTCTCTTTTTATCCGCTCTTTTCTTTCACAGATTCTTCTATTCTCTTTGTTTTCCTTTTACTTTCTTTTCCTCTCTTTGTTTTTTCTTTACGTTAATACGGTAAAACTTTATATCTTGAATTGCAGAGGTACACATGACTATTGTCATCAGTTTTGAGTGAATGATACACCCGGTGTA
This sequence comes from Methanoculleus sediminis, assembly GCF_001017125.1. Lineage (GTDB taxonomy): Archaea > Halobacteriota > Methanomicrobia > Methanomicrobiales > Methanoculleaceae > Methanoculleus > Methanoculleus sediminis. The sequence goes on from NZ_JXOJ01000002.1 coordinate 790,943, forward strand.
TCGTCATCAGGTTTCCACTCGAAACAAAGGGGTCGGGGCGATCCCGCCGGGGTCCCTCGATCCACCCTCCCGGACCCCCCTCGACTCGACCGGTTTATCGGGATCTCCCGGCGATCCAATGCTCGAAGTTCCACTGGAAACGAAGGGGTTATCTGTCCCTAAAGCGATCATATTAAGAGAGCTCGACACGAAAATTTCCTGCCCTGCCTGCCTCCCCGGTGACATCATGTCGGACGATAAAACGAGCCCTATGGGGTTATTCAAAAAATACCTGACCAATAGACGTATATTCAAGAATAGAGAAGTCCTCCGCCACAACTATCGTCCCCAGATCCTGCCTCACCGGAAGCCGCAGATCGACGAACTCGCCTCCATCCTCGCACCCGCCCTCACGAACGAGACCCCGTCGAATATTCTCATCTACGGCAAGACCGGGACCGGGAAGACGGCTTCGGTCCGGTATGTGGGAACGGAGCTCGAGAACGCGAGCGCCCTTGCCGGAACGAAGTGCAAGATCGTCCACCTCAACTGCGAGGTGATCGACACCCAGTACCGGGTCCTCGCGCAGATCGCGAACGGTCTCGACAACGCCGACGAGCACCCGAGCGACAGCACGAGAAACCACATCCCGATGACCGGGTGGCCGACGGATCAGGTCTACATGGAGCTCAAAAACCAGCTCGAGAGCAGCGGCGGGGTCATGGTCATCATCCTCGACGAGATCGACAAACTCGTCAAAAAGAGCGGTGACGACACCCTCTACAATCTCACCCGGATCAACTCCGACCTCAAGTTCGCGAAAGTGAGCATCATCGGGATCTCGAACGACCTCCGGTTCACCGATTTCCTGGACCCCCGCGTCCTCTCCTCGCTCTCCGAGGAGGAGATCGTCTTCCCCCCCTACAACGCCCCGCAGCTCTGCGACATCCTCCAGCAGAGGGCGGAGATGGCGTTCGTCGAGGGCGCGCTCGACGAGACGGTCATCCCGCTCTGCGCGGCGCTCGCGGCCCAGGAGCACGGCGACGCACGGCGGGCGCTCGACCTGCTCCGGGTCTCGGGCGAACTCGCGGACCGCGAGAACGCCGCGGGCGTGACCGAGAAGCACGTCCGGATGGCCCAGGAGAAGATCGAGACCGACAGCATGGTCGAGTGCATCTCCACCCTCCCGACCCAGAGCAAGGCGGTCCTCTACGCGATGCTGATCCTCGAGCAGATGGGTAAGAGGATCTTCACGAGCGGCGAGGTCACGGTGGTCTACCGCGAGATAGCCCGGATCATCGATCTCGATGTCCTGACGCACCGCCGGATCACCGATCTCATCTCCGAACTCAACATGCTCGGCGTCATCAACACCCGGGTCATCTCGCGGGGCCGCTACGGCCGGACGAAGGAGATGTGGTTCGATGCGACGACGAGCAAGATCGAGGAGGTCGTCACCCGCGACCCGAGGCTCGACGACGAGAGGCTCAAGAAACTCGACGTCAACCGATTGAGAGCAATGTTCAGGTGAAACAATGGACGAAAAGGACCGTATCCTCCTCCAGCTCCTGGAGGAGAACTGCCGCACCCCCTTGAGCGAACTCGCGGTGCTGGCCGAGATGAGCGAGCAGGACGTGAAGGATCGGATCGGCCGGCTGGAAGCGGCAGGTGCCATCCGCCGCTACGGGGCGGTCGTCGACTGGGAGCGGGCCGGCGACGGAAACGTCGCTGCGGTGATCGAGCTCAAAGTCTCGCCCGAGCGGGACTTCGGCTACGACCGGATCGCCGAGCGGATCTCCCGGTTCCCGCAGGTCCGGTCGCTTCGCCTGATGACCGGCGCGTACGACCTCCAGCTCCTGGTCACCGGGCCGAGCATGCACGAGATCGCGCGGTTCGTCTCCGAGCAGATCGCCCCGATGGACCGGATCCGGGAGACGGCGACGCACATCATCATGAAGACCTACAAGGAGAACGGCACCACCTTCGCCGAGCGCGAAGAGGTCGAGCGGCTCCCCTACTCGTTCTGAGGTGAAACGTTTGAGGGATTTCGTCTCGAAACGGGCCCGCGCCATACCTCCTTCGGGTATCCGGAAGTTCTTCGATATCGCCCAGACAATGGAAGACGTCATATCCCTGGGTGTCGGCGAGCCGGACTTCGTGACACCCTGGTGCGTCTGCGAGGCGTCCATCTACTCCATCGAGCAGGGGTCGACCGCCTACACCTCGAACAAGGGGACGCCCCAGCTCAGGGCCGCCATCAGCCGCTACCTCGATACCCGGTTTAACACCCGGTACGATCCCGAGGCGGAGATCATCGTCACCTGCGGCGTCTCGGAGGCGGCCGATATCGCCATCCGGGCCGTCACGGATCCCGGCGACGAGATCCTGGTCGCCGAGCCCTGTTACGTCTCCTACAACCCCTGCGTCTCTCTTGCCGGAGGAACGCCGGTGCCCGTTCTCTGCCGGGCGGCGGACGAGTTTCGGCTGACGGCCGACGCGCTCGCGGAGAGCATCACCCCTAAGACGAAGGCCCTCATCGCAAACTTCCCGAACAACCCTACCGGCGGAGTGATGGAGAAGGGGGACTGGCACGCGATCGCCGATCTCCTGGTCGACCACGATCTCCTCCTCATCAGCGACGAGGTCTATGCCGAGCTCACCTACGACGGCGAACACTTCTCGCCGGCAAGGATCCCGGAACTCCGGGAGCGGACGATCACCTTAAACGGGTTCTCAAAGGCCTTTGCCATGACCGGATGGCGGATCGGGTACCTCTGCGCCCCGCCCGAGATCACCGCGGCGGCCCTGAAGATTCACCAGTACGTCGCGCTCTGCGCCCCCGTCATGGGCCAGATCGCGGCTTATGAAGCGCTCCGGATCGGGGAGGACGAGAAGGATGCGATGGTCCGGGAGTACCGTCTCCGGCGCAACCTCTTCGTCGACGGGCTGAACAAGCTCGGCCTTGTCTGCCACGTCCCGAAGGGTGCGTTCTATGCCTTCCCGTCGGTGGAGAGCACCGGCATGACCGACGTCGAGTTTGCAGAGGGACTCCTCCGGGAGCAGCACGTCGCGGTCGTCCCGGGGAGCGCCCTCGGCCCCTCGGGAGCCGGGCACGTGCGGTGCGCCTACGCGGTCTCGCGCGACGATCTCAAAGAGGCGCTCTCCCGGATGGGGGCCTTTTTGGAATCGATAAAATAAAAATACCACCATAAATATCTTCAAATGAAAATCGAAACTGTTTTATGAGATATCTCTGCATGGGCAACCGTCAGTTTGTTGTCCGACAGAGGAACGACAGGTAGAGAACCCCTTTATTTCCACTGGAGATGTGGATTTATTCGGGAATTTTGGCCGACCGGGATCCCGGTGTGCCCGTATCGGAAATATGCATTCGGTCACCCAAATGCCGGGCGGATCTGCGGGTTCGCATCCGCGCTCCGGCGAAAGGATCCGATGACAGATTGGCATACCGCCCCGGAGGGAAAACTCGATGCGTTAGCCGGTGATGCACCTGAAAAGAAAATTCCACTGGAAATAAAGGGGTTAAGATCCCGACGGTGATCGTGCCGGGGCTGATCCGCAGAAGCCAGGGTTGATATACAATGATCGCTGTCGCCGGAAACCCGGGATGTACGCGAATATCGCGGTGCAGCGCCGGAGATAATCGATCTGCCATCCCGTATCTCTCTGGCCGCTTTCCGCACCACCTCCCCGGGGCGCGGAACGGTGGAGCGGGCGATGCAGGGGTTGCTGAAACCCGGTTGCCTTTAAACCGGGTGACCGCACTCCCGGTATCAGATTGTAACGTTTATCAGCATGTATCACTCCATCCTACTTGATAGAACAATGAGTTGTACTATTATCGTCGGCGGGTTCTTTGGTGACGAGGGAAAAGGAAAGATCGTAGCCCACATCGCTCACCAGGACAGACCATCCATCATCTCCCGGGGCGGGGTCGGCCCGAACGCAGGGCATACCGTCCGCGTCGGAGAGAAGGAGTACGGGGTTCGGATGGTTCCCTCGGGGTTCGTCTACCCGGAAGCGACCCTCATGATCGGGAGCGGCGTGCTCGTCGATCCTCGTGTCTTTCTGCGGGAAGTCGATCTCGTCGGCGTCCGGGACAGGATCTTCGTTGACGGGCGGTGCGGCGTCATCGAAGAGGATCACATCGCGCGGGACAAAGCGAGCGACCATCTCAGTAAGAAGATCGGGAGCACCGGAACCGGGTGCGGCCCGGCGAACGCCGACCGCGTTCTCCGGACGTCGCGGCAGGCGAAGGACGTCCCGGAGCTCGCGGGGTTCATCACCGACGTGGCCCAGGACGTCAATCGGGCCATCGATGACGACGAGGTGGTTCTCCTCGAAGGAACCCAGGGATTCGGGATCTCGCTCTACTTCGGAACCTACCCGTTCGTGACGAGTAAGGACACCTCCGCCTCGCAGATCGCCGCCGACAACGGCGTCGGCCCGACCCGGATCGACGACGTCATCGTCGTCTTCAAGGCCTACCCGACCCGGGTCGGCGAGGGCCCCTTCTCCACCGAGATGTCGGCGGCGCAGTCGCACGAGCTCGGGATCGAGGAGTTCGGGACCGTCACCCATCGCCAGCGCCGCATCGGCACCTGGGACGGGAAGATGGCGCGCTACTCGGCGATGATCAACGGGTGCACTCAGGCGGCGATCACCGGCATCGACCGGATCGATCCGACCTGTTTCGGCGCGACGGAGTACGATCAGTTGACGAAGACGGCGCGGGACTTCATTGCGCAGGCCGAAAAGGACATCGGCAAACCCGTCACCCTGATCTCGACGGGTCCCGAGATGTCCCAGATCATCGATCTGAGGGGCGAATTATGAGAAAAAACCTGATGGAGATACTCTGCTGTCCGGTCTGCAAGGGCGAACTCGAACTGACCGTGACCGAAGAGAGCGGTGAGGAGGTGCTGGAGGGGACTCTCCGGTGCGCGGCGTGCAGCGTCGACTATCCCATCAGCGAGGGCATCCCGAACCTCCTCCCCAAGACCGCCTGTGAGGACTGATTGCGTCGATGACGGAGATCCATCTCAACCGCCGGGGGATTAACTCCATCGAGGTTCCGGCCGAGGTAGAGGCAACGCCGGGGAGCGACCTCGTTCTGTGGATCGTCAACCACGGGTCGCCGCTTCACATCACCCTCGCCTCCTCGAACTCCTCGGCCTTCACCGGTTTTTTCCATGAAAATCTCTACGTGGGCGGGCCCGAGGAGTTCGCCATCCCCATCCGGGAGAACGCCTACCCCGGCACCTTTAACGTTGAGGTCATCGCCGGATACGGCGCCCGGAAGGCGGAGTTCCGGGTCGTCGTCAGGGAGCGGGCGGCACCGGAGCCCGAACCGGTTGAGGTTCCGGCAGCTCCGGCCGTTCCGGCGAGATCGCTACGGTGGCGGTCGTCCGCCCCGGCTCTTCTCCTCGCCGCCGCCGCCCTGATCCTCTACGGGCTGTGGCTGGTCTACCGGGTGGATCTCTTAAACGCCGCTTCGTTCGCGGCGCTCCTCCTCGGGGTCATTCTCGCATGGCTGCGGCAGCGGTCGTAGTCGCCGCGTCGCTGCTGGTGGACCGGCTGCTCGGCGACCCGCACTCACGCTACCACCCGGTGGCACTCCTCGGCCGGTTCATCGGGTGGTGGGGAGTCCCGGCCCGCTACCCGGTCGGTCTCCAGCGATCGGTCGGCTTCGCGGGGACCGTTCTGACCGTCGCGCTCTTTGCCGCCCCGTTTGCGCTCGTAGAGATCGCGGCCCCCTGGTACCTCTACCTCCTCCTCGCACCCTTCCTCCTCAAGACCTGTCTCGCCTGGCGGGCGCTCGAGGAGCATGCCGCCGCCGTGGTGCGGGCGCTCGATGACGGCGGGATCGATGCGGGCCGCCGCCGGGTCGGGATGATGGTGAGCCGGGATACGGCGCGCCTCGATCCCGAGCACGTCCTCTCGGCCGCATATGAATCGATGACCGAGAACCTGGTGGACAGCATCATCTCCCCGCTCTTCTACTTCGGGTTCTTCGGGCTCGCCGGGGCCGCAGCCTTCCGGGCGGTCAACACCCTGGACGCCATGCTCGGCTACCGGGACGAGCGGGCCCGGATCGGGTGGTTCTCGGCCCGCGCCGACGACGTTGCAAACTTCATCCCGGCGCGGCTGACCGGCCTCATCCTCCTCGCCTACTTTGCGGCGAAGGGCCGGTTCGCCCCGGCCTGGGCGGCGCTCCGGCGCGATGCGAAGAAGCGGCCGGGGTTCAACGGCGGGATCCCGATGGCCGTCATCGCCGGCGGCGTCGGCGTCCGGCTCGAGAAGCCCGGCGCCTATACCATCGGGGATGCGGAGCGGACGCTTGCGGAAGGGGGCGCCGGGATCGTCTCTGCGGTCCGGGCGGCGACGATCATCTTTGTGATCTTCGAGATCGCCGCACTATTTTTATTGGGGTCAGTGAGCTATACATAAGAGTAATGAAACTCGAGGAACTGAGATTTGGCACCGAGCTGATCAAGCGCGGCTTTGCGTCGATGCAGAAGGGCGGCGTCATCATGGACGTCGTCAACGCAGAGCAGGCGCAGCTCGCCGAAGAGGCCGGTGCCGTCGCCGTCATGGCGCTTGAGAGAGTCCCCGCCGATATCAGAGCGGCCGGGGGCGTGGCCCGCATGGCCGACCCGCAGAAGATCGTCGAGATCATCGATGCGGTATCCATCCCGGTGATGGGGAAGGCCCGGATCGGCCACTTCGTCGAGGCCCAGATCCTGGAGGCGCTCGGCGTGGACATGGTCGACGAGAGCGAGGTGCTGACCCCCGCCGACGAGCAGTTCCATATCGATAAGGCCGGGTTTGCTGTCCCGTTCGTCTGCGGCGCCCGGAACCTCGGGGAGGCGCTGCGCCGTATCAACGAGGGTGCGGCGATGATCCGGACGAAGGGCGAGGCCGGAACCGGCAACGTCGTGGAGGCGGTCCGCCACATGCGGGCGATCATGGGCGGGATCCGGGCGCTGAAAGGCCTCTCCAGCCAGGAGCTCGCCGACTGCGCCCGCGATATCGAGGCGCCCGTGGAACTTGTGATCGAGTGCGCAGAGCGCGGCCGTCTTCCCGTGGTGAACTTCTCCGCGGGCGGGATCGCGACCCCCGCCGACGCGGCGCTGATGATGCAGCTCGGAGCGGACGGGGTCTTCGTCGGGTCGGGCATCTTCAAGTCCGCGAACCCCGAGGCGACCGCCCGGGCGATCGTGGAGGCCGTGAACCACTACGACGATGCAAAGGTCGTCGCCGAAGTGAGCAGGGGTCTTGGTGCGGCGATGAAGGGCCTCGACGTCCATCTCCTCCGCGAAGACGAGGTGTTGCAGACCCGTGGGCGTTAAGGTCGGCGTTCTCGCGCTCCAGGGCGACGTCGCCGAGCATGTCGCGGCGTTCCGGGAGGCTCTCGCGGAGAGGCCGGGCTCGTCGGTCATGGCGGTCCGAAGGCCGGCGGATCTCGCGGACCTCGACGCGCTCGCGATACCGGGCGGGGAGTCGACGACGATCTCCCGGCTGATAGAAAAGAACGGGCTTTACGAGCCGCTCGTGCGGTTCGAGGGCGGCATATTCGCCACCTGCGCGGGGATGGTCCTCACTGCGGACCGGGTGGACGACCCCCGGGTCCGGACCCTCGGGCTCATCCCGATGCACGTTGCGCGGAACGCCTTCGGCCGGCAGGTCGACTCCCGCGAGGCGATGCTCGAGGTCGCGGGGCTGGCCGAACCCTTCCGGGCGGTCTTCATCCGGGCACCGGTGGCGACGGACGTTGGCTCCAGCGTCGAGGTGCTCGCCCGCATCCCGGAGGGGATTGTCGCTGTCCGGCACGGCCGGCACATGGCGTTCGCCTTCCACCCGGAGCTCGGCGGGGACCTCCGCCTGCACCGGATGTTTTTAGAGGGGCTCGGGCTCTAGGCCCTGGACATCCATCTATCTTTCAGCTTCCATTGTCATCTACGATCTGTTGCGCCCAAGCCTCACCTTCGGCCGTCAGGCGGTAGATGATCCAGTTCCCCTGTGCCTCGCCAGCGATCAGATTCGCTTTCTTCAGGACACCAAGGTGGTAGGAGAGTTTCGAGTCTGCAATGCCGAGCACCGCCTTGACGACGCAGACGCAGAGCGGCTGCACGGAGAGCATCGTGAGGATCTTGAGACGAAGCGGATCGCCGAGCGCACGGTGGACACTGCTCTCCCGCTCAAGCACCGCATCGTCCGGCAACTGTTCTATGAGCCCTGCAATCCCGCCACACTGACAGAGCGACTCTTCGACTCCGGGAGGGAGGGGCAGGGATGTGTCCTGATACTCTTCGCCTCCTGTCATCCAACCATCACACTCTTCTTTCGAGATAATACGAAACGAAAGTACCTATAATCTTTCGCTGCTACCGCGCGAGGCACGAGCTAACCGTTCGACAGCAAAGGAGAAAAAGCATGGACATCAGAACCGCCGGTTTGCTCGTCTGTTCTCACGGTTCTGGGCCTGCTTCTGGTCTCCACCGATACGGGCTCCTCGACCCTGCCCGGTCGCGGAACCTCACTGACGCCGTTGTGAGTCCCGTTCCTGTTAAACCGTTCATGGCTGTCGAAAAGGCTATTCGGGAGATCTACCGGACGAGCCTGACGGGGCTCTACCGCAAGCCCACCGGCTGACCCATACTTCAACTCTTTTTGAAACCAGAACATTTATCGGTGGTGATGCCCATCTTGTTTCAAATAATGTTGAAACAGCGTGGAGCGTAACACCATGGCAGACGACACCAGCAAAAACCGGAAGGAAGGCACCGCTGGAAGGTTCAAGAGACTCCTTGCACCGGAGAGTGACTGCGGCTGCTGCTGCGGCAACGTGAAGATTGTGCCGAAGAAAGCGGACGAGAAGCAGGAGTGACCGGAAGCGGAGCATGGCAGGAGATGGGGGTCGAGGGGTTCCATACCAGGGCGGAGAAGTTGCAGCCCGTCACCGGTGGCGTACGACTCTCAGGAGAGGGAACAGGCAGGTGAGTGAGCGACCATGGATGCCGCTTCGAACCTGATCACCGCCGGACAGTTCTTCGTCGTCATCGCCGGGGAACTGGTTCTGCTCTTTGTGGGGATCACCTTCCTCGTCGGGCTCCTCCAGGCGTACATTCCCGAAGAACGGATCCGGAGCGTGCTCGCCGGGAGGCGGCAGGGTGCCGGGAATGTCCTTTCTGCCGGGTTCGGGGCCCTCACCCCATTCTGCTCCTGCTCGACGATCCCGATCCTGCTCGGCCTCCTCGACATCGGGGTCCCGTTCGGGGTCTGCATGTCGTTCCTGCTCGCCTCCCCGCTCTTGAACCCGGTGATCCTCGCCCTCCTCGTGGCGCTCGTCGGGGTCATCCCGACCGCCATCTACGCCGCCGTCACCTTCACGGCCGCAGTCGTGCTGGGCTGGCTCCTCGGCCGGTTCGGGTACGAACGCTACGTGAAGGACGTCATGGTCGAAGGCCGGCCGGAACCCTGCGACTGCAACAGCAGCCACGGGACGCGGATTCGTGCTGCGTTCTCATTCGCGGTCAGTCTCTTCCGGCAGGTCTTCCCCTACCTCCTGCTCGGCGCGGGGATCGGGGCGTTCATCTACGGGTTCATCCCCGGAGACCTGATCGTCTCTCTCGCGGGGCCGGACAACCCTCTCGCCATCCCGGTCGCGGCGGTCATCGGCATCCCGATGTACATCCGGGCGGAGACGCTCATCCCCGTGAGCGCCGTCCTCCTCTCGAAGGGAATGGGCATCGGCGCCGTGATGGCGCTGATCATCGGCGGTGCGGGAGCGAGCATCCCGGAAGTGACGCTGCTTGCCGCGATCTTCGAGCGGCGCCTTCTTGCCGCGTTCGTGGTGATCGTCCTCGGGGTCGCCGTCCTGGCCGGTGTGGCATTCCAGGCCCTTGCCGTCATCTGAATCGCGGATTGAGTATACAAGAACTGAGAAAGGAACAGACCATGATCGATATCCTCCTCGGCGCTCTGGCATCCGGACTTGCCTCCGTGCTCGACTACCTCTCGGCGCACGTCCTCACCTGCCTGGTCCCGGCGTTCTTCATCGCCGGCGCCATCGCCGCGTTCGTCAAGAAGGACGCGATCCTGAAGTACTTCAGCCCGGACACTCCAAAATACATCTCCTACGGGCTGGCATCGGTATCAGGGACGGTCCTTGCCGTCTGCAGCTGCACCATCCTCCCGATATTTGCCGGCATCCTCAAGAAAGGGAGCGGGATCGGGCCGGCGACGACGTTCCTCTTCGCGGGACCGGCCATCAACATCCTCGCGGTCATCTACACTGCCTGGGTTCTTGGCTTCGATCTGGGTATTGCCCGGGCGATCTCTGCGGTCGTCCTCGCCATCGTCATCGGGCTTGCCATGGCGTTGATCTTCCGGTCGACGGACGTCGAGACGCTCAAGAAGAAGGCGATGGCGCCGAGCGTCGCCGGGGCGTGCGAGGAGGAGAAGCCGCGCTGGGTCACGCCGGCGTTCTTCGCCCTCCTGGTCGGGGTGCTGGTCTTCGGGGCCTCGCCGCTTGAGTGGGCGTTCCGGCTCTCGATCGTCTACATCCTCACCCTCGCGATCGCCGTCCTGCTCATCTACTACTTCGATCGCGACGAGGTGACCGACTGGGGGCTGGAGACCTGGGACCTGACGAAGAAGATCTTTCCCATCCTCATCGGGGGAACCTTTCTCGTCGGGATCATCGCGTTCTTCCTCCCGCCGGAGACCTTCCAGCCCTACTTCGGGAACAACTCGCTCGGCGCAAACTTCCTTGCGGCCGTTGTCGGGATGATCCTCTACATGCCGACACTCTTGGAGGTCCCGATCATCGGCACCACCTTCGGCTACACCACCGGACACATGGCCGCAGGGCCGGCGCTCGCTCTCCTGCTCGCCGGCCCGACGATCAGCCTCCCCTCCGTCCTGGTCATCTCCCGGATCATCGGGGCGAAGAAGACGGCAGCCTACGTGGGGCTGGTGGTCGTCTTCGCGACCGTCGCCGGGTTCCTCTACGGGAACGGCATGCTGCTTATCTAGGAGAGAACCCATGGAGACAGAGAAGCGAGAGAAACCCTGCTGCGCCGCCGAAGCCCTGCGCCGCGTCCGCCGGATCGAGGTCGGCGGGGTCGTCGTCGGGCTCACGATGCTCGACGATATTCTGGCCGACGTCATCGATTGTGATATCTCAGGCGAAGCCGCTATCGGCGACGAACTCATCAGACAGGTAAAGATCTACAACTACATCCCGAAGGAGGCGGAACCGCTCTACCGGGCGGCGCTCCTTTTAGAGTACCAGAACGAGGTGAAGAAACAATGAAGGTAGAAGTGCTCGGAACCGGCTGCGCCAAGTGCAAGCGGCTTGCAAAGAATGTTGAAGCGGCGATCAAAGATCTCGGCATCGAGGCCGAACTCGTCAAGGTCGACGACATCACCGAGATCATGAACCGCGGCGTGATGCTGACCCCCGCCCTCGCCGTCGACGGCGAACTCAAGGTCTCCGGCCGGGTGGCGGACGTCAAAGAGATCAAGGAGATCCTGCAGGGGTGAGACCCCTTTTTCCCCTGCAGTGGAGTCTGAGAGATGGTGCTGGTTGAAATCTTCGGAACCGGCTGCGCCAAGTGCCGGCGGATGAACAAGAACGTCGAGATCGCGGTCGGGGAACTCAAGATCGATGCGGAGATCCGCACGATCGAGAGCCTCGATGCGATGATCGAGCGGGGTGTGATGCTGACGCCGGCGCTCTACGTCGACGGCGAGGCCAAAGTCGTCGGCCATGTCCCCTGCGTCGAGGATATAAAACAGATACTGCTTGGAGTGAAGTGAGATGACGGAACAGACAGTGCCGCAGTGCACCTGCGGGGGCGGCGCGGAGCCGGCAGGCGGACCGAAACGGATCATCTTCGCCTGTGCCGGCGCATCGAAGGCCGGACAGCTCACAAACGAGGCCGCCGTCCGGTTAACGAAGGAAGGATACGGGAATATCGCCTGCACGGCCTCCCTCGCCGTCTCTACACCCTCGATCATGAAAAATGTCGAGGCGGCGGACGAGGTGTTCGTCATCGACGGCTGCCCGGTCGGCTGCGCCCGCCAGATCGCCGAACGGGCCGGGGTTACACCCGATCAGGAGATCGTGGTCACGGACCTCGGGATCGAGAAGGGCGGGAGCCTCGCCCTCTCCGAAGAGGACGTGGAGACGGTCGTCTCCGCCGCCTGGGAGGGGCGGGGAAGAGAGAAGCAGGAGCAGAAGCCTGAGGGCTCCGGTGGATGCGGCTGTGGTTGTGGATGCGAAGAATCGACGGATACCCTCATCGTCGAATGGCGGCATATCGGAAGAGACATCGAGAACACCTGCGAACGGTGCAGCGAGACCGGGAAGACGGTGAGAGAAACAGTCGATCGGATTCGCGCAGCCCTTGAAGATACAGGCATCACGGTTAAATTCATCGAGAACGTCCTTCCGCACGATGCGATAGCAGACTCAAACATCATCCTCTTCAACGGCGTACCACTCGAGGATCTCATCGAAGGCATGGAAGTTACCAGCACACCCTGCGCCTCCTGCGCCTGCATCACCGGGCAGGATGACGTCGAGTGCCGTGCGGTCGATTACAGCGGCGAGCGTTACGAGTCGATCCCGCCCGAACTGATCGCCCGTGCGGTACTGAAGGCGCTTGGGCTGGAGTGATACTGTGAAGAAGAAAGTCCTCTTCGTCTGCACCCATCGTTCTGCACGCCCACAGGTGGTGGAGGGCGGGATCTGCCCCTTCTTCCCCCGGGTGAAGGGGGAGATCCACCGGGAGTTTCCCGATCCGTTGAATCTCGCCGGCACCGATGATGAGATCATGGCCGACGTCCGGCGGATCCGGGACGAGGTCACCATCCGGATCGATACGGCGTTCGGGGCGGTCTGAATGGCGTTCACCGTCATCACCTGTTCCGGGGTCTCGAATCCCGGGAAACTGACCGCCCAGACCGGGCCGGCGCTCATGCGCCGGTGCGGCGGGAGGATCGAGGCGTGTATCGCGGCAACCCGGCCGACGGCGTCGCTGGAGGCCACGGTCCGGCACGCGGATCGCATCCTGGTGCTGGACGGGTGCGGCGATTGCTGCGGGAGGAAGAAGTTACAGGCGCTCGGGGTCGAGCCGCACCTGCATCTTGTTGCAACTGACTGCGGCATCGCAAAGAACGGGATGGCCGAACCCCGGTTCGACGAGATCGAGCGCCTCTCGGCCGCCGTTATGGATGCGATCAGGGGATAAAGGCCGGCTCCAGACCTTTTTTGCTGGCAGGTTTCTGACCGGCTCTTTCGCTCTCCATGCCAGCTCGGGCAGGCTGCTTTCCCACCGGCGGCGATCGCTTCTCCCGGTACTCACCCGAATGAATTATATATCCGGTTGAACAACAGGTCAGCGTCATTTCAAGATATCTTGTAATGATGTCCCGGCACCGGGGGTGTCCCTGATGAGACGAACACACATGAGTAACTCCGAACCCGGGCGCACACAGGAACAGTTCCCCTGCAGCGCCCCCGCCCGGAAGATCCTGCCGATCGCTGCGCTGTCGGTCATCCTGGCGTTGACCGCCCTCTCTGCAGGATGCATGACAGCACCCGGCGGAGCGGATGCCGCATCAGTCTCGCCGCTCAACGGCACCGTCACGAAAGTCGAGGTCATCCACTTCACCGCGCCGAGCCAGTGCTACTCCTGCGTGGTGCTCGGTGACTACGCCGAGGAGACCGTGAAGACGCACTTCCCCGAAGAACTCGGCTCCGGGAAGGTGATCTTCGACCACATCGATATCGCCGACCCGGGAAAGAAGGAGATCGTCGAGCGCTATGGTGCGACCGGCTCGTCGCTCTGGCTCGGCACCTACGACGACCAGGGTGGATTCTACAAAGAAGAGGATACCCGGGTCTGGTACAGACTCAACGATAAACCCGGATTCATGCAGTACCTCAATGCGCTGATCGAGATGCGCCTTGCAGGGGACTTCTCGCAATGAGCGTGATGGGGTTCATGGAGACGATGGGGACGAACAGCGTTCCTCTCGTCGCCGCGTTCTTCATCGGGCTGATGATGGCCCTCTCCCCCTGTCCGCTCGCGACGAACGTCGCCGCGATCGGTTATCTCTCCCGCCGGATAGGGAGCCCGGGGCAGACCTTCCTCGCCGGGTCGCTCTACAGCGCGGGGAGGATGGTCGTCTACGTCGGGCTCGCGGCGTTGATCGTCATCTTCGGCCTCTCTGTCCAGGGGATCTCGCTCTTCCTCCAGTCCTGGGGGGAGATGCTGGTCGGCCCGCTGCTGATCGCCATCGGGGTCGTGATGCTCGATCTCGTCCCGCTCCCCTCATGGGGCGGCGGCAGCAGGCGGTTTGCCGCGTTCAAGGAGCGGGTCGCCGATAAGGGCCTCGTGGGAAGTTTTCTCCTCGGCGTGCTCTTCGCGCTGACCTTCTGCCCCTTCTCGGCGGTTCTCTTCTTTGCGATGCTCGTCCCGCTGGCGCTCCGGACCTCCGACCCACTCGGGGTGCCGGCGGTCTTTGCCGTCGCGACCGCTCTGCCGGTGATCGCGTTCTCGCTGCTCATGGTGACCGGGATCGCGAAGGTGGGGAATGCGATGAAGGCGGCGGAGACGTTCGAGTACTGGACGCGGCGGATCGTCGGGGTGCTCTTTGTCGGGATCGGGGCCTATCTTCTCGTGGCAATGCTGGTCGCGTGACAGGCGGGAGTGAGAAAAAGACGAAGGATGCACCGGCTCAGGGGTAAAGAAACTCTTCTCTTCCGGCTGCGGTTGCGGAACATGGATCGTCCCGAAGACGAAGACGGAAGTATCCGAGCCGAAAGAGGAGTAGACAGGTAGTGCGGGGTCGAGGGCACATCCCTCCTCTCCGCAGTCTTTGAGCGGAAGACCGTGCGAACGCTGGCGGCCTCTGTGGGCCGGAATACCCTTGACAGTTCCATGGCATCACCTACGGCCCGTACTCGCCTGATAACGTGTGTTTTTATATTTCAACTCTAGAGTATTCTCCAGGTTGGGTCCCGCCGTGACCGGGGAGATCGTTAACGAAATACTGAGCTGCGCACAGACGCCCGCGTCTTTCGCCGGCGGCCGGGCTGGTCAGGGGGAGATGGCATGCCGAACGTAATCGAGGCCGCCCGCCTCACGAAGACTTTCGGCGCCGTCACTGCCGTGGACCGCGTCTCGTTCGAGGTTCGGCGGGGCGAGATCTTCGGGTTCCTCGGGCCGAACGGCGCCGGGAAGACCACCACCACGCGGATGCTCACCGGCGTCGTCCCGATGGACGGCGGGAGCGTGAGGATCTTCGGCCACGATATCCGAAAAGAACCCGTCCGGGCGAAACAGCGGTTCGGCGTCGTGCCCGAGACCTCGAACGCCTACGTCGAGCTCACCGCGTGGCAGAACCTCATGCTGATGGGCGACCTCTACGGGATCGGCCGCACCCACTCAGAGCGGCGGTCACGCGATCTCCTCGAGACCCTCGGTCTCTACGGGAGGAGGGACCAGAAGGTGCGGGGCTACTCGAAGGGGATGAAGCAGCGGCTCATCCTCGCCATGGCGCTCCTTCACGAGCCCGAGCTCCTCTTCCTCGACGAACCGACGAGCGGGCTCGACGTGCAGAGCACGCAGACGATCCTCGTCCTGCTGCGCGACCTGAACACGGACGGAACCACCATCTTCCTCACCACCCACAACATGGAGGAGGCGAACCGGCTCTGCGATCGGATAGGCATCATCCGGGCCGGGAAGATCGTCGCGATCGATGCCCCAGAGAGGCTGAAGACCGCGATCGACCGCCTGCACCGGCTTGAGGTGAGCTTCGACCGGCCGGTCTCCGCCGACGTCCTCGCGGGACTCGACGGCGTGGCCGAAGCGGACCGGACGGGGGATAAGTGGCGGATCGTTACGGAGGATCCGGATCTCGTCATCCGGTCGCTCGTGGCCTTCAGCAGCGACTGCGGTGCGGCTATCCTTACGTTAAACACCCTCGCCCCGTCGCTCGACGAGGTCTTCCTGCGGCTGACCGGGGAGGAGCGGCCGTGAATCCGGCGGCTTACGGCGAGCAGGCGCGGCGGGCGTGGGCGATCGCGAGGAAAGATATCCGCGTCTATTACCTCAAGGGCCCGGTGCTCATCTTCGGGATCTTCATGCCGGTCTTCCTCTTCCTCGCCTTCTTCCTGGGCGGCCGGGACCTCCCACTCGCGTTCCTCCTCTCCGGGCTGGTGGGGATGACCCTCTTCTTCACCGCGACCGCCGTCTCGCCGGCGATCTTCCCCTGGGAAGGGCAGGCAAGGACGCTCGAACGGCTTGCCGCCTGCCCGGTCACCATCGAGGCGATCGTCCTCGGGGACATGATCGCCTCCGTCCTCTTCGGGATCGGGGTCACGGCGGTCACCATCCTCATCGCGGTCGGGCTCGGCCTGCCTCTCCTGCACGGCATCGTGCTCGGGGTATCAATCCCCATCGCCGCGTGCTGTTTTTCGGCAATCGGCATGCTCCTTGCCGTCCCCCCGACGAACGTCCCCTCGAACATCATGATGCTCTCCACCCTCCTGAAGTTCCCGCTCGTCTTCATATCCGGCATCTTCCTCCCCCTGGAGCAGATGCCGGCGTGGGGGCTCATGCTTGCGGCCTGCTCGCCGCTCACCTACTTCACGGACATTGTCCGCTACGCTTTTTCCGGCGCACACCACTTCCCGGTGATGGTCGATATCGCGGCGCTCACGCTCTTTGCCCTGGTCTTCACCGCCGCCGCGATGCGCCTGCACAGGCGAAGCATGCCGCGGAGGATCTGATCCGGTGCAGCGACAGGAAGATGTCGTGTCGGTGCCAACAGTGGAGATGCACCATGAAGAAGGAACTCGTCATCGAATGGAAGCACACCGGAAGAGACGTTGAAAAGACCCGTGAAGAGTTCGAGGAGACCGGGATGGCCCTTGCGGCGGTCCTCGCGGAGATCCGCATGCTCCTCGAGATGGAGGGGGTCGGCGTCCGGGTGGTCGAGACGGTCCTCCCCGACGATGCCGCCGCAGAGTCGGAGTGCCTCCTCTTCAACGGGATCCCGGTCGAGCAGCTCCTCGAAGGGGTCGAGGTGACCGCGACGGCCTGTGCCTGCGCATCATGTGAATCCTGCGAGACCTGCGGGGAGGAGGAGTGCCGGACGCTCCGCTACAACGGCGAGGAGTACGAGGCGATCCCGCCGGAACTGATCGGGCGGGCCGCCGCAAAAGCGCTCGAGATGGAGTGAGGGGCTGCCGTCGCCGGCTCCCTCTCCTGAATGCAGGGAGCCGGAGGTCTCCCGAACGCCGAAGTGCGTGGGCCCGGCCCCGCAGCGGGGGGGAGACTTTTTCAACCTGTTTTCAATGTAGTGTACTTAACATTAACATAATGTTAAATGATTATTTTTAATAAGGGCCGCGTGCCAACCACGATACCGTAAGCCTCCGGTACCTCCCCGAAGCGCACCGGAGAGGACCGAACGGACGTGGTAGCCATTACAAGACGTTGTTATCTTCTGATCCTCCTCCTCGGCATCTGCGGGGTGCTCCTCTGCGCCTCCGCCGCCTGCACGGCCACGCAGGGGACGCCCTCCCCTGCCGAGAACCGCACGATCACCGATATGGCGGGCCGGACCGTCGTCGTCCCGTCGGAGATCGAGAGCATCCTCTGCACATCGCCGCCGTCGACGATGCTCGTCTACATGATCGCGCCCGGCCGGCTCGCCGGCTGGAACTTCGCCCCGGTGAAGGAGTACACCCCCGGGCGGTACGCAGCGCTCCCGGTCGTCGGAGGCTGGTTCGGGAAAGAAACCGGCAACTACGAGACGTTCATCTCGATGCACCCCGACATCATCGTCGAGGGCTACACCACCGACGGCGGGGCGGCGCTTGCCTCGGTCGCCGAACGGCAGCGGAAGATGGGCCCCATCCCGGTCGTCGCCGTCGAGGACACCGTCAACGCCACCGGCTACTCCGCACCCATCAGGTTCATGGGCGATCTCCTCGGCGAGGAGGAGCAGGCCGAAGCGATGATCGCCTACTACGAGGGCGTCCTCGCCACGGTGACGGAGCGGGTGGCCTCGATCCCCGACGACGAGCGGGTGGCGGTCTACTACGCCGAGGGGCCGAAAGGGCTCATGACCGACCCCTCGGGCTCGCAGCACGCCGACCTCATCGACCTCTGCGGCGGGAGAAACGTCGCGGACTGCCCGATCACGCCGGGAATGGGGATGACGGAGGTCTCGATGGAGCAGGTCATCGCCTGGGATCCGGAGGTCATCCTGGCCGCCGAACCGGCCTTTTACGCCACGGTCAGGACCGATCCGCTCTGGCAGGATATCACCGCCGTGAAGACCGGCCGGGTATACCTCATCCCGGAGACGGCGTTCGGCTGGATCGACCGCCCGCCGGGCATCAACCGGATCGTCGGGATCCCCTGGACCGCCAGGACCCTCTATCCCGATCTCTTCCAGGACATGGACCTCGAATCCCTCGTCCGGGAGTATCACGAGATCTTCATCCACGTATCGCTCTCCGACGACCGGATCCGGGAGATCCTGAACCCCTGAGGTCAAGATGGGATACGTACCAGGCAGATTCGACCGCGACGGGGCGGAGGATATGGATCGGATCGCAAAGACGATCTTCGCCCCGGTCTACCCGGTGATTGCACGACAGATAATCGAGCAGTGCGGGTTCTCCCGCGGCCGGTGCCTTGATATCGGCAGCGGCCCCGGCTCGCTCGGGATCGCTCTTGCGCAGGCGAGCGACCTTGCGGTCACGCTCCTCGACTCCTCCCCGGAGATGATCGCCGTTGCCGGAGGGAACGTCCGGGAGGCCGGGCTTTCGGCCCGCGTCGCGCTTCTATCAGGCGACGTTCACGAGATTCCGCTTCCCGACGGGTCCGTCGATCTCGCGGTCAGCCGCGGGTCGCTCTTCTTCTGGGAGGACCTCCCCCGCGCGTTCTCCGAGATCCACCGGGTTCTCGCGCCCGGCGGGAAGACCTACGTCGGAGGCGGGTTCGGAACGGCCGAACTCCGGGACGCCATCGCGGCCACGATGGAGAGGGCGAACCCGGAGTGGAGGAGTTTCCGGGACAGGAACCTCGGCACGGATAATCGGGAGCGGGTCGCCGGGATCCTCGCGGATCTCGGGTTCTGTCACCGGCTCGTCAGCGACGACTCGGGGTTCTGGATCGTGATGGAGAAGGAGCGGTGAGCATGCGCTGCTCGATCTGCGAGAACCGATGCGCCGTCCCGCCCGGCGGCGTCGGGCGGTGCAGGATGTATACGAATGAGGGCGGAGCGATCGTCGAGCGGTTCCCCGACCGTTACATCGCGGTCATGCCGATCGCGATCGAGACGATGCCGATCTGCCACTACCACCCCCGCGGGACGTTCCTGCAGGCGAGCGGCATCGGGTGCACCTTCTCCTGCGGGGGATGCATATCCGAGACGATCGCCCTCCACGCAGAGGCGGTCTCCGGGGCGCTCAGGCATATCCCGCCCGGCGCTCTGGTCAAGCGCGCCTTAAAAGAGGGGTGCCGGGGGATAGCGTTCTGCCTCAACGACCCGACCGCGATGCACCAGACCTTCCTCCGGGTGGCGCGGGCGGCGCACGACGCGGGCCTCCTCGTCGGGTGCGCGACGAACGGCTACTACACGGAGGAGTCCCTCCGCGACCTCGCGCCCGTCGTCGACTTCGCGAACATCGGACTGAAGGGTGCATCCGATGCACGGTACCGCGCGTGCGGCGCGATCTCGGCGGAACCGGCCTTCCGGACGGTGAAGACCCTTCACGAAGCAGGCGTCCACGTCGAGGTCTCCTGTATCCATTCCCGGGGGTGCGACGACGAGATCCGGGCCGCGGCCGCCCGGGTCGCGGAGATCTCTCCCGACATCCCGTTCCTCGTCATGCGGTTCATCCCGTTCGGCGACGAACCGCCGGAGAGGGAACCGACGATTGCGGAGTCGGAGCGGATCTGCGACGACCTGCGGCGGACGCTCCGCTACGTCTACCTCTTCAACTCGCCCGGAACCGGATACCTCGATACGGCGTGCCCGTCCTGCGGGAAGACCGTCGTCCGGCGGGAGTTCTTCGGGCCGATGGGAGCGCGGACGATCGCGATCCCGCCGGACGCCCGGTGCTCCTGCGGTTGTTCTCTCCCCGTGACCGGGAGGGTCGCGGAGACGCCCTACGCCGAGCCGGGGATGATGGGTGGCTACCGGTTCACCCGGGCGCTGGAGATGGTTCACGCCGTTCTGGTCTGCCTCGGCGTGGAGTCCGACGCCGACCTCGCCCGTATCTGGGCGGGGGTCATCCGGGACGACTACATCCGGGACCTCCATGGGAAGATCCAGTCAATAGACGGCTACCTCGATCTCGTCCGGGAACTCGGGGAGCGGGCCGGCCGCACCGGGGCGGCGGAGAGGCTGGCCGGCTACATCGGCGACCGGGTAACGGCGGTCTCGTCGGCGGTCGAGGGCTGCCGCCGGCCCCGGGTCTACTACTCGATGGGGACGCCGCTCTTTGCCCTGAACGCCGACCGGTTCGAGATGGACCTCGTGGAGGCGGCCGGCGGCGACCCCGTCAACCGCGGGATCGCCCGGGCCGGTAAACCGGGCGTCAACATAACGCCGGAGGAGTTTGCGGCGTTCAACCCCGAGTACATCTTCGTGTCCGGGTTCCTCTCGGCGCCTGCCTCCGATTACATCGCGGCGTGCCGGAGGATGGGACTCTCCGCCGACGCCGTCGAGCGCGGCCGGGTTTACACCATGCCGCCGGGCTGGGACTTCGGCAACCCCCGCTGGGTGCTCGGCCTCTGTGCCATCGCACGGACTCTCCACCCGGAGCGGGCTGCCTTCGACCTTGCCGCGGAGCAGGACCGGTTCTACCGGACGTTCTATGGAACGGATGCGGCCGCGATCATGGGGAACCGGTCGTTCTATCGCCCATAGGGAGCGAAGAGAGCCGCCTTCGCGGCATTACGCCTCCTCCCTCCCGCGGCAGCCGCACGGGCTCATCGGGATGCAGACCATCCGCTCCACCTCTTCGACGTAGCGGACACAGACGTCGATCCCGTAGGCCTCCCGCAGGTTCTCCTTCGTGATGACGTCCTCGGCCGGTCCCCGTGCGATCAGCCTGCCGTTCTCGAGGATGGCGACCGTGTGCGAGAGCAGAAAACCGTGGTCCGGGAAGTGGGTGCTCATCAGGATGGCGATCCCGTCGGCGGCCAGCCGGTCGATCGTCGCGATCACCTTCATCTGGTTGCCGATATCGAGGTGCGACGTCGGTTCGTCGAGGATGAGCAGCGACGGCTCCTGGGCAAGAGCGCGGGCAATCATCACCATCTGCGACTCCCCGCCCGATATCTCGGAGATACACTTGTCCTGGAGGTGCGCTATCCCGATCCGCGCAAACGCCTCCTCCACCTTCTCGCAGTCCTCCTCCCCCGGGACCGAGAAGGTCGGGATGTGGGGGGCTCTCCCCATGAGGGCGAAATCGAACGCCCTGAACGGAAAGACGGCGCGGTGCGTCTGGGGAACGTAGCCGATCTCGCGTGCGATCTCGTCGGGCCGCATGCCGGCGACCCGGCGGCCGTTGATCTCCACCTCCCCCTTCTGGAGCGTGAGGATGTTTAAGATGCACTTGATCAGGGTCGATTTTCCGGTCCCGTTCCTCCCGAGGAGGGAGAGGACCTCTCCTCTCCGGAGGGAGAGGGAGATCTCTTCGAACTGTTTTGTGATGCCGTCGTACGAGAACGAGGCGTTGTTGACGTTCAGGATCATGATATCCAGCCTACCTTTTTGCGTGTCAGGAGGTATGCAAAGAATGGCGCACCGACGAGCGACGTCAGGATGCCGAGCGGGATCTCGGCTGCGGTCAGGGTTCTTGCGATGTCGTCGACGACGAGAAGGAACGATGCCCCGAGGATGGCTGATACGGGGATGAGCTTGCGGAAATCCGGGCCGACGAGCATCCTTCCTATGTGGGGGACGACGAGGCCGACCCAGCCGATGATCCCGCTGATACAGACCGCGGAGGCGGTGATGACCGTCGAGGCGATGATGAGCACCACGGTCATCCTCTTTGTGTCCACCCCGAGCGCCCGCGCCTCCTCTTCGCCGACCGCGAGGAGGTTGATCCGCCACCTGACGAGGTAAAGGCAGAGAGCGCCGAGAAGGATCGGCGGGGCAACCGCGATGACGTCGGCGTTCGAGACCGTAGAGAGGCTTCCCATCAGCCAGAAGACTATCGCGGGCAGGGTGTCGTACGGGTCGGCGATGTACTTGGTGAGGGATATGAAGGCGGAGAAGAGTGATCCAACGATGATCCCCCCGAGGACGAGGACGAGGGTCGAGCCCTTGCCGACGGCCCGACCGATGCCGTAGGTGACGGCGACCGCGAGGATCCCGAAGAAGAAGGCGGAGATCTGGATAACCATGGGGTTGCCGGAGAGGAGGATCCCGACGGCTGCCCCGAACCCTGCTCCGGCGGAGACGCCGAGGATGTCGGGCGAGACGAGGGGGTTTTTGAAGAGGCCCTGGAACGAGGCGCCGGCGATGGCGAGCCCTCCCCCGACGAGCATCGCCGCTATCAACCGCGGGAGCCTGATCCGGAAGACGACCGTCTCTTCCGATGCTCCCCAGGTCTGCTCGAAGGAGGGGAGGAGGACCGGGTGACCGGAGACGGCCGAGAGGAGGGACGACGCGCCGTCGAGGAACCCGTTCGCCGTTCCGACGATGAGGACCCGGAAGGTCTCCACCGGGTCCATCATGTATCTCCCGAAGAAGAGGGAGAAGAAGAAGAGGGCGACCGGGAGGAGATAGATGGCCTTCTCTGCCGGGATCAGCCGGAGAACGGCTTCGTGAACCGGCGTGCCGTCCCGAAAGACCGATCGCAAAAGACCGATCGCAGCGTTCCGGGGCTCCTGCCCGATCTCCATGATCGGCTCTTTCCTATGGGTCATCCGATGTACCGTCCATACCGGATATGCATACGATATTTACTTAATTATATGGAAATGTAAACGACATAACATTTACAACAACGATAAAAAGGTTCTGAATACCCCGTTTTTCGGCTGCGGCCGGGGACTAAAAGTCATGCACCGAGCGTGCGCGGCCGGTGTCCTCGTAACCTGCTCACGTACTGGAGAAAAAGAGATGAGGAGGGTTTTTGGGCAGATACCTATTTTCGTTCCGGATCAGGGGTCGCCCCCCCCTCACTCCTCCGGCCCGTAGCAGCGCCGGAGGATCACCGGGGTGCTCCGTGGCGCCCCGGCGGCCGTATCCGCAAAGAGCGCTGGAGCGGCGATGCGATCCCCCGGAACCGGAGGCGCCGGAACCGGGGAGAACGTCTGCGCCTCCCGCCACTCCCAGACGGCATCCATCACGGCGTCCGCCGTCGCCATGACGCTCGCGGCCCCGACGTCCACCACGACGGGGTTCGTGATATTCCACCGCTCGACGACCGTGTCGAGGAGCCGGCGCCGGACCGTCCAGACCATCGGCGGGTGGGGGTGTGCGAGCAGCCGGTCGAGCTGCTCCGCCCAGACCCCGCCCTGGAGCTCGAACCTCCCCACCTCGTCGATGACCACGAGATCGGTCTCCCGCGGGTCCGGCGGCGCGAGCGCCCTGCGGCCGAACGCGAGCCCTTCGGGGCGGAAATAGAACCGGCCGTGGGCCTCGCACCGGGGATCGGGGTCGATCGAGCAGAGTTCCTCGTGCCCGCCGGTGGCGAGATCGACCAGGGTGAACCCCGACCTCCGCCCGTCCCGCACGTGTCCGGGAGCGATGACCCCGCGGACCCGGACGTTCAGCCCGACGATGAGCCCGAGAACCAGGTGCAGGAACGTCGTCTTGCACTGGCCCTGCCCGCCGGTGATGATGAAGACCGGCGCCCGGTGGTTCATCCCGGAACCCCTCCGCTGCAATAGGTCGGGCGGGGAGTGTTCGCTCCGGAGTACATGCATATACTTCCGGGCTAATCATATAAATCATTTTTACTTGAGGGGTTTGTTTATGTGATCTTGTTGACCGGGTGGGCCGGGCCTCCCGGCATACCGCCCTCCATCAGTATAAGTAGCAACGACGGAAAATACCATAACGGAGTTAATTGTTATGGCAGAGACAAAAGTCGTGCTCCACACGACCATGGGAGAGATCACGATCCGCCTCTACGACGACATGCCGGTGACCGCGGGGAACTTTGTGAAACTCGCGAAGTCCGGGTTCTACGACGGCACGATCTTTCATAGGGTGATCGCGAACTTCATGATCCAGGGCGGCGATCCCACCGGCACCGGAACGGGCGGGCCGGGCTACACCATCACCGATGAGTTCGTGAAGGGCCACTCGAACGTCCGGGGGACGATCGCGATGGCGAACACCGGCCGCCCCAACTCCGGCGGCAGCCAGTTCTTCATCAACCTCGTCGACAACACCTACCTCGACTGGGACAACCCCCGGACGCCGAGCGCCCACCCGGTCTTCGGCGAGGTGGTCAGCGGGATGGACGTCATCGACAAGATCGGGAAGGTGAAGACGGACTCCGCCGACCGGCCGAAGGTCCCCGTCCGGATCGAGAAGGCGGAAGTCCTGGAGTAATCCTTTTTTATGCGCCATAGTGACGCCGGCTACGGGAATCCGGGCGTGGTCGAGGAGCGGATCGGCTATACCTTCAAGGATCGTTCGCTCCTCGAACGGGCGCTCACCCGCCTCGCCTACACCCTGGAGGCAGGCCTCCCTCCGGACGCCCACATGGACGCTCTCGCCACCCTCGGCGATGCGGTCATCAACGTCGCGGTGGTGGAGGCGGTGGTCGCGGGCGGGGCGCACGACAAGGGAGCGATCACCAACGAGAAGATGAACCTGGTGAACATGACCCGGCTCCGCGGGCTCGCGGAGGGCCTCGACCTCGCGGACTACGTCCGCTGGGGAAAAGGGGAGGCCGCCCAGAGGGTCTGGACCTCCGGCCGGGTCCTCGCCGAGTGCCTGGAAGCCCTCGTCGGCGCCGTCTACCTGGACGGCGGGATGGGTGCGGCCGCGGGAGTGCTCCGGCGGCTCGGGCTCACGGAGAAGGCGTAACCCCTTCTTCTCTCTCCTCCCCCGGTGCCGGAACCCCCGCCGGCGGCCGCATCAGGAGCCAGGCGACGCCGAACCCCGCCGCCGCGAGGGCCGCGACCCACGGGAAGACCCCGAGGTAGGTTCCGGTCGCCGTCCGGATGAACCCCGCGAGCTGCGGCCCGGCGATGGCGCCTGCGCCGTAGGCGAGGAAGACGACCCCGTAGCAGCGCGGGTAGTCGCACGTCCCGAAGTAGGAGGCCGTCGCCGTCGGCGCGATCGCAAGCCAGCCTCCGAGGCAGCCCCAGAGGACGGCGAACGCGACGACGTAGGCCGGCACACCCGGTGCGAGCCACATCAGGACGGACGCCGCCGCAATCAGACCAAACGTCAGCATCGCCGTCTTCTGCGCCGATATCCGGTCGGCAAGCCCGCCGAATGCCGGCCGGCCCAGCCCGTTGAAGACGGCGAAGAACCCGACGAGGAGCGTCGCGAGCCCCGCGTCCACCCCGGCGAGTTCGGTCCCGACCGGTTTTGCAATCGAGATCGCCATCAGCCCCGCGAGGCAGCCGACGAAGTAGCAGGCGAAGAGCCCGTAGAACGTCCCCGTCCGGAGCATCCCTCTCCGGTCGCACTCGCAGACCGGCGTCGTTCCGACCCCGGGCGCGGGCGCCGACCAGCCCGCCGGCCGCCAGCCCTCCGGCGGGAACCGGAGCGGCAGGGCCGAGAGAACCAGGACGGCGATCAGCGCGGCGCCGAAGATCCGGAACGTCGCCATGACCCCGTAGGCGGCGATCAGGGCTCCTGCGGCGTTCGCGGTGACGAAGGCCGAGAACCCGAACCCGAGGAGGGCGAGCCCGACGGCAAGACCCCGCCGGTCCGGGAACCATCGGGCGGCCACGGCGACCGGCGCCCCGTAGGCGATCCCGACACCGAGGCCGCCGATAACGCCGTAGACGACGTAGAGTGCCTCGACCGACGTCGCCGTCGAGGCGAGGAGCCACCCGAGGCCGGTGAGGAGCCCGCCGACGACCGTCACCTTCCGCGGGCCGTAGCGCTCGATGTACTTCCCGGCGAGCGGCATGGCTATCGCGAAGAAGGCGAGGAAGACCGAGAACGGGAGGAGAACCTCCGCCGCCGTCACCTCCCGGCCGAGCGTCGCGGTGAAGTGCGCCGCAAGCGGCGCGACGAAGACGCTCCAGGAGTAAATGCTCCCGAGGCAGAGGTTGACGACGAGGCCGAGGGCGACGAGCCCCCACCGCCCCTTCTCCGCAGGCAGGCCGAAGATCGTTGTATCCGGCATGGCCGTCTACTCCTCCAGGGTGGAGATGTCGCCCGGGTCCATGCCGAGCTCGCGGGCTTTCAAGACCCGGCGCATGATCTTGCCGCTCCGGGTCTTCGGGAGCCTGTCCATGAACTCGAACTCGGCCGGAACCGCGACCGGCCCGAGGCTCTTACGGACGTGGCGGGCGAGGTCGTCGGTGAGGCCGTCGCCGGAGTTCACCCCCACGCGGAGGGTGACGAACGCCTTGATGACGTTCCCTTTCAGGGAATCGGGTTTCCCGATGACCGCCGCCTCCGCCACCGCGTCGTGGGAGACGAGGGCGCTCTCGACCTCGGCCGTCCCGATGTTGTGCCCGGCAACGACGATCAGGTCGTCGGCCCGGCCGAGGACCATGATGTAGCCGTCCTCGTCCTTCACCGCGAGGTCGCCCGCGGTGTAGCACCCCGGGATGGTCTTCCAGTAGGTGCAGTAGCGCTCGTCGTTGCCGTGAACCGTCCGGAGCATCGCCGGCCAGGGCTCCCGGATGACCAGGAACCCGCCGGTGCCGGGGGGAACGGGTTTCCCCGTCCTGTCGACGACGTCCACGACGGCGCCCGGGATGGGCTTTCCGGCGAACCCAGGCTTCATCGGCTCGCCGATCATCGTGGTCACCATGTGCATTCCGGTCTCGGTCTGCCACCAGGTATCCACGACCGGGCACCGCCCGCCGCCGATCGCGCGGTAGTACCACTCGAACGCCTCCGGGTTGAGCGGTTCGCCGACCGAGCCGAGCACCCGGAGCGTCGAGAGGTCGTACTTCGCCGGCCACCCGTCGCCGTAGCGCATGAACATCCGGATGGCCGTCGGCGCGGTGTAGAAGATCGTCACCCCGAGGTCCTGGACCAGCTGCCAGTATGCGCCCGGATCCGGGTAATCCGGCGTTCCTTCGGCGAGGACGACGGTCGTGCCGACCTCGAGCGGGCCGTAGACGATGTAGCTGTGGCCGGTGATCCAGCCGGTGTCGGCGGTGCACCAGTAGACGTCGTCCTCCTTGACGTCGAAGACGTGGCGGGTGGTGTAGTAGGTTCCGACCGCGTAGCCGCCGCAGGTGTGCACGATGCCTTTCGGCGCACCGGTCGAGCCGCTGGTATACAGGATGAAGAGCGGGTCTTCCGAATCCATCGGTTCGGCCGGGCAGTCGGGTGCGGCGCGGGCCACCAGATCGGCGTAGTCGACCTCCCGGCCGGGGTCGAGTTCGACGGCCGGGGTCTCGCGCCGGAGGACGACGACCTTCTCGACGCCCGGTGTGTGGGCGAGCGCCTCGCTCGCGAGTTCACGGAGCGGGACGGTCTTTCCCCGGCGATAGCCGACGTCCGCGGTGACGAGGACCTTCGCCTCGGCATCGTTGATCCGCATCGCGAGCGCATCGGGTCCGAACCCGCCGAAGACCACCGAGTGGACGGCCCCGATCCGGGCGCAGGCGAGCATCGCGACGACCTGCTCGGGGACGAGCGGCATGTAGATGCAGACCCGGTCGCCCTTACCGACCCCGAGGGACTTCAGGCCGTTTGCAAACCGCATCACCTCGCGGTGCAGGGCCTCGTAGGAGAGGATCCGCTTCTCTCCGCTCTCCCCGTGCCAGACGATCGCCGGCTTATCCTTCCGGCCGCCGGCGACGTGGCGGTCCAGGCAGCTCGTGGTGATGTTCAGTTTTCCGTTGACGAACCACTTCGCGTAGGGGTAGTTCCACTCCCTCACCCGGTCCCAGGGCTCGAACCAGTCGAGCTCGCGGGCGACCCGGTCCCAGAACCCTTCCGGGTCGCGCAGGAACTCGCTGTAGGCCTGCGTGTAGTCCGGCGTCCAGGCGGTCGCCTTGCACCGGGGGTCGGGGTAGTAGCACTTCTCTTCCAGTTTCACGGCAAATGTCTCTGCCATTTCTCTTCATCCGTCTTCATTCATCATCCGGGCCGGTTTTTGCAGCCCGTAATCGTGCTACCGATGCTTACCGGTCGCCGGCAGGCGGTGCCGGTCCCCGCGGGGCGTAACCATCGCAGACCTCTTCTCTGCGTGGCCGTCCTGAATTTTACACGATTAATAATGTATAATGTGTGATAAACTTTGCGGTCTCCGGGACAACAGAAATCGGTCCGGGGGTGGAAGGCGGGGTTTGCATGAAGGACGCGGAGGGGCGGATGCCGGTCTCCGGTCTGCCCCCAATCCGCAGATGTCAAAAAAGGATGAGTCCTTCACCGTCGCTTAAGCCAGAACCCGGCGGCTATTGCGCCGACGACCAGGATAACCAGCACCACGGGAATGAGGGGCGTGCTGGTGGTCGGATTGTCCACCGCATCCTGTACCTCCCGCATCACGTGGCCGCTCACCTCCTGCGCGGCCTTTGCCACATCGCCGGCCATTTTATCGACGGTCTTCCCGATCCCCGATGCATCCGTCGTGTTGGTGACCTGATCTCCCGTGCCGGAAGGAATCGGTGTGAACGTGGGGAGCGCCGAAGAGGAGGAGCGGGAGGATGGACGCTTGCCGCTGCTGCTGGAATCGGGTGCCTGGGGTGCGGGGATCTGGCTCTGGATGTAGGCCTCCAGCTGGAGGTTGCCGCAGGTGTGGTGGCAGCATGTCACCCCGTGGAACTCGACCGACTGCTGGAACTCCTGTGCGAGGTGCTGCAGGACATCGGCATCGGGGTTCCAGTAGCCCTTTCTGGCGGCATCCAGCATCCTTGCGGCAATCGACTGATATGCGTAGGGATTGCGTGCATCGAGGAACTCTTTCAGGCCGAGGTCATACTGATCCTCGGCGTATGTCTCGTAGACGCTGTCCCACATCTCCTCGGTGATGAGATCCGGCATGGTGACGTCCCAGATCCACATATTTTCCACGAATGCCTCCATATAGCGGGCTCCGTCGAAGCCCTGTTCCATCATTCCTTTTATCCATTCGGGATTCAGGTACCGGGAACGGAGATCGCGGCTGACGAAGTGCTGGAGTGTCTCTAATTTCTGGTTCTGCGCGTCCCGCTGGTTATTGATATACATATCGGGAGAGATTCCGGATACGCTCTTCACCGCCAGGTTCAGCCCCCCGAAGTAGGCCGCAACCATCGGGTGCTCCAGTGTTCCGTAGACGTTGGATGTCCTGGAGAAGACGGCAGAGTCCACATCGCCCAGGTTTGCACGGAAGACGTCGGCATACTGCTCTCCCCAGATCGTACTCCCGTAGACGTAGCCCATCCGGTTGATGTAGAGTTCGGCGAGATCTTCGGTGCTGCTCCAGGTGTCGGTGGCCCCGATGGCGTGCTCTATGCCGGGGGTGTACGAGTCCGGCGGCGGGCAGAAGATGCGGGAGGCTGCAAGTTCCCTTGCGGTCTCCTCATCATACCCCTGATTGAGGAGTTCCTGGTAGATCGCTGCGGTATGTTCGCGGACATAGTTCGGTGTGGCGCCGTCGTCGGCAGCGGCGGCAATTCGCACCGCTTTATCGATCAGGAGTAATTTACTGGCATACATGTCCCTGTACGAGCCCGACGTGACGACAAGTACGTCGATACGGGGGCGGCCGAGTTCCGCGGACGGGATCAGTTCCACATCGTCCACGCGGCCGTAGTTGTTCCATACGGGCCTGACGCCGAGAAGGTAGAGGATCTCAGCCTCCATCGTTCCCTGGTGGCGCGATGTCTCGATCGACCAGAGCAGGAACGCGACCTTGTCGGGATACGTTCCGTGCGATGCAATGTGCGTCGCGAGCAGTTCATCCCCGAGCGTCTGTCCGACCGTCCAGGCGGCGTGGGTAGGAATGATCCGGTCGTCGAAGGTACAGAGGTTTCTGCCGGTCGGGAGCGCGTCCGGATTGCGTATCGGGTCGCCGTTCGGGCCGGGAGGGATGTACTTCGCCTCGAGGGCATCCAGGATACGCGGTATCTCGATGCTGCAGCCTTCGATCCGGTTCCTGTAGTCCAGTGCCCGGTTGAGGTCGGCGGTGACGTCCGCATGCGCGGCGCCCAGGAACGTTACCTGCGCGTCCGCCGGAGATGCGCCGTTGATGACCACTTCGGCGAGGAGTTCCAGGCGGTTCTCTTCGCTGCCGCCGGCCGCAGCGACGTGATCGGCGAACGGGGCGCCCAGCATGCCGTCTATCATGGCGACGAGCTGTTCGCCTGCCGGCACCTCGCCGAGCGTGTGCGAACCGTAGGGCATGAACGTGGTCTTCAGTTCCAGCAGGTATTCGTCCAGATCGTCGACAAAGACATCAAATGCGGCAACATTGCCTTCCAGAGCCGCCAGGTCGGCACCGAGATCCGTATCGAGATCGAGTTCCTCGACAGTGGCGATGATCTCGGACCGGTACTCGGCCTTTACGGCCTCGTCAACGACCGTCCGGTAATTGGTGATGGTTTCGTCAAGGTCGGCGAGCGGGCCGTAAAGGCCCGACGGAACGATGGTCGGGGTCAGGAAGTCGACAATCGCCATGTTTGCACGGCGCCGATCGAAGATCCCTTCCGCATCCATCGGAAGCACGTGGACGTGCGGCATGTCGCCCATCAAAAGAGCCCCCCAATCGTCTGCGGCAAGCCCTGATTCTTTTCCGGGCATCATCTCGATGCTGCTGAAGATGGAGAAGATGGCGTCGGCCCCGTATACTCGGTCCATGTAGTAGTAGAAGGCCAGACACTGGTGTGTCGGAGGAATCGACCCGTCGTGATACATCACGTCGGTATCCTGGTTCCAGCCCCACATCGGGTCCGGCACGAGCAGGACGTTGCCAAACTGGATCGTCGGGATGACCAGGGAACGCACTCCTCCGTCCTCGTATACCATGATCTCGCCGGGGGGTTCGCCCCAGATATCGATCATCTCCTGGCGTTTTGTAGCGGGCAGTTCGTTGAACCATGCGAGGTACTGGCTTTCCGGGATCAGGATCACGTTGCCGGCCTCGACGCGGCTATCCAGCTCTTCCTGTGCCCAGGTTCCGATATTGTAGCCCTGCGTCGCCATCAGGTCGGCAAGTTCGTCCGCATCGGGCAGCTGGCCGGTGCCGAGGTCGTATCCCCGGTCCTGCATCGCCCCGAGCAGGCTGGCAAGGCTTGCCTGCGCGTTGAGGTAATAGTCGATGTCGGCGCCCACGGTCGCCCGCCCTCCTTCGGCGCTGTAATACGGGATGACGATCTTCTTCTCCGCATTGGCGGTTCGGTGCAGGTTCACCCAACCGAGTGTGCGCTCCGTCAGCCACGCAACCTGGTCGTCGAACGGCTTGTAGTAGAGTTCGGCCGTGACGGGATCGAGCTCCTTGCCCGTGACGACGATGGGTTCGATGACGCCGTCGAGTTCCGCCATGACCAGCTGGTATGCCTGCTCCGGCCCGACACCGTGGGGGCTCTCTCTCCAGGTCGTTTCGTTGACGTCGTAAAAGAGCCTGACGGCGTTAAGCACCGGGACGTTGAGATATTGCAGGTTCTCGACTCCTCTCTCGGGGTCGGAGTAGTCGAGCCGGGAACCCTTCGAGATGAGCACGGCGGTATCGATGAGCACCGCTCCGTTGTTGTCCAGGAAGTAGCCGATTCGTATCGGGTCCTTGTAGTGGTAGGTGGCTACGATAACGTTGACGTCCTTCTCTTCAAATGAACGAACCAGAGCGTCGATCATGGGGCCGTCCCGGTCCATATACTTGTACTCGCCGGTGATGATGCCGACGGTCGGACGCGTTGCGTCGTATCTGCCGGAAGCGCTGTACCAGTCCAGGTACTCTGCCGACGTTGCGAAGATATTGGGGGCGTCGGGGTGATAGATGCCGTAGACCGGCCGCTCCTGGGGAGGCGCCACGTCTGTCGTAATGTTACAGTACGTGACTCCTATGTAGCGTGCCAGGTTCTCGAAGTTCGTATCGGATGGATATTCGAGGTAGGCGGCGATCTCGGCAACGGCCGGATCGGACGGGTCGACGGTGTGCAGGTTGTAACTCTCTACGAGCGGCCCGCAGGCGATGACGACGCTCCCGTTATCCCGTGCGTCCTCTACGGTATCTCTGATGGCCTCGACGACCGGTGCGTCCAGGTTTGAGAGCAGGATGACGTCGTTTCCGTCGAGATTGAAGGAGAGATCTTCGTTCGATCTGCCAAGGTATACGGAGATGTCCATCATCGACTGGATTGTAGAATTACCGGAAACCGATGTCATGCTCGCGACCTCGGATGTGCGGGAGAAGACGTACGCGATTCCTGGTCTGCCGGGCTGCGGGACGGGATCTGCAAGGTCGTGGCCGGCCCCGTAGAACCGGTTGTCCAGGGCCAGGAGGAGTTGTTCGAGGTTTGCTTCGCCGCCGTAGAGCCAGTATTGCCGCAGAACTTCATCTGCAGGGATACCGAAGGTCACGCCTTCGGGGAGATGGCAGGTAATTGCCGTGGCGTTCGGGTTCAGCGTGCTGTTGATGTGGGCAACGGTATCGTTGCCGATGGAAGCGGCGAAGATGGAGAGATCTTCGGAGAAGTCGTGCAGCATTGCCTCTTCTTCGGAGAAGGGCGTGATGTTTAGCGGAAGGCTCCCGTTCATGTTCATGATCGCTACCCGCCTTTGATCGTCGCTCGTGATGATCACGATCGAGTTCGTTTCATTCTGCACTGTCTCTCCACCCGCTACGGGTGCGATCAGGAGGAGGACAATCAAGATCAATGCAAACAGACTGTATAACTGGCTTTTTCGTTTAACTCTCATAATCTGGCCTCTTTTCTTCCCGGCGCTCCTCTTTTCGGCCGGGTAGATAGTAAAGTAATGTTTAGGTAGATCAAGTACGCTTGATTGCTAATATACGTTACGCATCGAAGCGGCGGAAGAGGCCGGTTTCTGGATAAAAGAGTTAGTTATCCGCGTCCCCGTCGTCGGGAACGTAAATGATCTCGCCGCTCTCCAGACGGTACGCCGTGCCCATGCGGCTGCCCTGGCCGCCGGCAAGTTCCTCGGTCATATTCAGCACCTTGAGCGTCTTGCCTTCCTTGATGATGATCTGCATATTCGGCTGTCCCGGGTTTTTCACCACCGTGAGGTCCGCTTCATCGTCGAGGAGCTCGGGAACGTTGTAGGCGACGACGAGCGCGACCAGGAGGGCGACGGCGAAGACCATAGCGACGTCAAAGAGGTTGGCGACGCCGGAGAGAGGGTCTTCGTCCTCGTCGTCGAGGATGATGCGTCGTCTTCTCATCCCACCATCCTCACCACGTACTCCATGTCGCTCAAGTCCTGCAGGTACCACCGGCGCTTCGTCAGCATGATGGCGTAGGCGATGCCTCCGGCAAACAGCCCGAGCACCGTCGTGCTGAATGCGATGACCAGATTGGACGCCAGCGTCTCGACGTTCCCTGCCGAAAGACCCATCAGCGCGGGGCCGAGGGGTATCAACGTTCCCATGAGCCCGAGCATGGGAGCTGTCCGCGTCAGGACTTTGAGCCGTTCCAGTTCAGCTGCAATGCGTATCTCGTAGTCCTGAAGGAGTTTTTCCGACTCGATCGAAAACCGGTCGTCGTCGAGGAGTTTCGCAAGGTCGCCGGTAAACGATCTGAGAAGCGGGTTTGACCCCGACGCCGCCAGCGTCTCTGCGGCCTCGCCGTACGACCCGGCCTGGACGAGCGCCTGGGTCTCCCGGCACCCGTCCCTGAGCCGTTCGAGGCTCCGTGTTCTTCCCGAATACTCGGAGATGAACTGGCCGAGAGCCGTCAGTGTCCAGACAACGAAGGCAAGAAGCAGTATGATTGCAGGATAGAGCAGTGCCCCGGACAGGGTGAACATGGTCTCCATGATCAGTGTCGATAGGTCCATCATCTCCCTCCATGATCCACGGTGTGCCGGATTCTGTCGGCGAGCGCCCCGAACGCGATCAGAGCCGTCATCAGGACGAGCGCAAGGAGCATGCCGGCCGGATCCGTTGCGATGCCGAATGCCGGCGCATCCTGCGCCTGCAGGTAAGCCGGGACGAGGAGGAGGCAGAGCAGGTAGAAGAGACCGAGAAACAGCATGACGTTACCCAGGGTGGAGGGGTTTTTCATGTTGGCTTTTTTTGTAATCCAGCTCGTGCCAGCTCCCCCTACCAGGGTTCCTACAAGAAAGACGCCCCCGACAACGGCGCCCGCCGCAACGCCGCTCACTCCGGCGATGTCGGTGAAGATGAGGCACGAAAGGAATGTTGCTGCAAGGCATGCCGGGCAGGGAAGTGACATCAGGAGAAACGTCCGACACGATATGTCTTGCCGGTCTGACAGCCACGCCTTCTTCGTTCTGATGCCGAAATAGACGAGCGCGAGCCCGATGACGAGATGCATGACAACGCCGAGCCCGACGATCTGCTCTGTTGCGTCTACCGGAATGCTGCCCACGACCGCTCCTATGATAAGCGCCGTGAACGCGTACACGGATGCAAGACAGAGCGTCTCGCGCGTTCGCAGTCCCGAAAGCCCGCACCCGACTCCACTCTTCAATGCCAGAAGGGCGGTGCCGCCGAAGACGCCGGCGGTGAGGAAGTTGACAACGTTACTCATAATTATTTAAGTTTAAACAAATGTACTTTATAAAATAGACGGTTCTGGTACTAAAACTGCAGTATTTTGTCGCCGGAATCCGGAATACAACTCCGCAGATGCCTGTGCCGGAGCAGCGCAATAGTATAGCCGCGCCCGTGCGGGTTCCGGCGCAGGTGAGTTTGCCAAAAAAGTGAGTAAGATTAGATGACCAGGATCAGCGGCGCGAAGACCAGCGCGACCATGGACATCAGTTTCAGGAGAATGTTGATCGCGGGGCCCGAGGTGTCCTTGAAGGGATCGCCCACGGTGTCGCCGACGACCGCCGCCTTGTGGGCCGGGGAGCCCTTGCCACCGAGGTGGCCCTGCTCGATGTACTTCTTCGCGTTGTCCCAGGCTCCGCCGGAGTTCGCCATCGTGACGGCGAGGAGGAACCCGGCCGCAAGCGAGCCGACGAGCAGACCGCCGAGCGCCTCGGTGCCGAGGACGAACCCGACGGCGAGCGGCGCGGCGACGGCGAGGACGCCGGGCAGGATCATCTCGCGCAGCGCCGAGTGGGTGGAGATGGCGATGCAGGAGGCGTAGTCGGGCTCGGCCGTCCCCTCCATGAGGCCGGTGATCTCCTTGAACTGGCGGCGGACCTCGTGGACGATGCTGTAGGCAGCTTTCCCCACTGCCATCATCGTGATGGAGCAGAAGAGGAAGGGAAGCATCGCACCGATCAGGACGCCGATGAAGACGTTCGGGACCGAGACGTCGATGACCGAGAGGCCGACCGCCTGGGTGTAGGCGGAGAAGAGCGCGAGCGCCGTCAGCGCCGCAGAGCCGATAGCGAATCCCTTGCCGATGGCGGCGGTGGTGTTCCCGACGGCATCGAGCGTGTCGGTGATCTCGCGGACCTCGGGCTTCTGGTGGGACATCTCGGCGATACCGCCGGCGTTGTCGGCGACCGGACCGTAAGCGTCGACGGAGAGGGAGATCCCGAGCGTCGCGAGCATGCCGACGGCGGCGATCGCGATACCGTAGAGTCCGGCGACCTGGTAGGAGACGAAGATCGCGACGGAGATGATCAGGACCGGCCAGAGGGTGCTCTCCATCCCCTTTGCAAACCCGGTGATGATGGTGGTCGCGGCCCCGGTCTCGCTCGACTTGACGATGGCGAGGGTCGGGCTCCGCTCAAAGGAGGTGTAGAACTCGGTGATCAGGCCAATGGCGAACCCTGCGACGAGACCGGCGACGGCCGCGTAGAAGACGCCGATGTACTCCGCCCCGAGGAGCCGGGTCACCAGGAAGTAGGCGGCGGCGACCGTCACGACCATCGCGGCCAGAAGACCCTTGTTGAAGGCCATGTGGATGGCGCTGCTCTCGGTCTTGTTCGTCCGCACGAAGAGCGAACCGATGATGGACGCGACGATACCGACTGCCGCGATAAGCAGCGGGAGGAGGATCACGTTCATGAGCTCGGCGTTCGGGAACTGCGTGGCCGCGACGGCGACGCCGAGAACCATTGCAGCGATGATCGAGCCGACGTAGGACTCGTAGAGGTCGGCACCCATGCCGGCGACGTCGCCGACGTTGTCACCGACGTTGTCGGCGATGACGGCAGGGTTGCGGGGGTCGTCCTCGGGGATGCCCGCCTCGACCTTGCCGACGAGGTCGGCACCGACGTCAGCGGCCTTGGTAAAGATACCGCCGCCGACACGGGCGAAGAGAGCGATCGAACTTGCACCGAGACCGAACCCGGTCACGATGGTGAGCACTTCGGCCTGACCGAGTCCCGTGAAGTTGCTGACGACCATGTAGGCGACCGAGAGCCCGAGAAGCCCGAGCCCGACCACGGCCATGCCCATGACCGAACCGCTCGCGAACGAGACACGGAACGCATCGGCGATCCCGCGCCGTGCGGCGTTCGTCGTCCGGACGTTTGCGGCCGTGGCGGTGAACATGCCGATGTAGCCGGCCGTCGCCGAGAGCGCCGCACCGAGCACGAAGCAGGCCGCGGTGAGCGGGTTAATCCAGACGCCGAGAACGACGGCAAGGACGATGACAAATACGGCTATAGCGCGGTACTGCCTGTTCAGGTAGACCATTGCTCCCTCATGAATGGCGGCAGCAATCTTCTGCATCAGGTCGGTACCCGTCCCCTCCCGCCTGATACTCATGTACGAGTACCCTGCGAACAGGAGAGCAAGAACGGCACCGATGGGTGCCAGATATACCAGATCCATCTCTCTGCATTCCTCCGGTTGTAGTACCATATACAGAGGAATTCAACATTTTTAAATATGTGGAAAAGATCCGGGGTATCCGGCGGGTATTCAGCTAAAATCGATCACTTCAGGCTGGAGCGTCTGGAGATCGACGACGAACGCACGCGCGGGCGTGGGATGGATGTTCATCTGCTTCTGAAACGCGGTCTGAGCCTGCCAGGTTCCGGCATTTAACCCGAGCACGCCCCGGTAGCGGGTGATGCCGCAGATATGGACGTGCCCGGTGAGGAGGATCTCGGGGAGCGGGTCGATGACGAGCCGGTCGGTCTTCATCGCGGCGATCGGCGTTCGCATGCCGTAGGGGGCGGCGAGCAGCCGGCGTTTGAGCATCTCGTCCATGATCTCGCCGGGCCGCTCGTAACTCGCGCCCGGGATCAGCCCGATCATGTCGTCGATCGACCGGCCATGGTACATCAGGACCCGGACGCCCTGGAGGTTCAAGAGGCAGGGGTTCTCGACGAGGGTACAGTTCTCCGGGAACTTCGCGGTGAACTCCGGCGGGATCGCCGGCTGCGGCTCGGCCATCCTGACGACGTCGTGGTTTCCCGGTGCGGCGACGATCCGGATCCGGGAAGGCAGATCGCGGAGCATCCCGGCAAAGACGTCGTACTGCTCGTAGATGTTCTTT
Source organism: Methanoculleus sediminis (assembly GCF_001017125.1). Taxonomy (GTDB): domain Archaea; phylum Halobacteriota; class Methanomicrobia; order Methanomicrobiales; family Methanoculleaceae; genus Methanoculleus; species Methanoculleus sediminis. The sequence goes on from NZ_JXOJ01000002.1 coordinate 828,697, forward strand.
ATCGTCAGCTCGTTATCCTGGCCGGGGTAGATCCCGATACCGTCGACGAGGTCGCCCGCGATCAGGAGATACGCGGCATCGGAGTCCTGGAGCCAGTCGGCGAACCGGTTCCACGCCTCGTCGAGGAAGGTGTCGCTCCCCACATGCACGTCGGAGATCAGGACCGCCTTCCCCGGCCGGTCGCTCTTGAACGGGGCGTTGTTGATGGGGACGTCCGGGCGGAAGAGGTGTTCGGCGAAGAAGAGCCCGCCGTCGCTTGAGAGTTTTCCCTTGACCCCGAGCACCTCGTCGGGGAGGATCCGCTCCGCCTCCGCAAACGACTCGTCCCGCCCTTTGTTGAAGAGCACCCTGATTGCCCCGGTGGGGTCTTCCACCTCGACGAGCCGGTGCCCCTTCGCGGTCGTCCGGACGTCCGCCACCATCCCGATTATGCTGCACTCTTCGTCGCGGTAGCGGTGGGGCGACTTCAGCAGCGCCTCGATCGGCATCGTGGTCATCCGGCTCCGGATCATCGAGGAAAGGCAGTTGTAGCGGTTCCGGAAGTAGTGGACGGCGTCCTCGTGGCCGCTGACACTCCCCGTGGTCCCGGCGCTCCCCATGATCACCTCGAGTTCCGGGTCGACGAGGAACCGCGTCCCGTCCCGGACTTTCTTGAGGCCCGGGATATGCTCTGCGGAGACGACCAGGGTGCCGGCGGCAGCCGCCGCCATCCGGTCGATGAGCGTCGGGTCGTTCTGCTCCCGGATGTAACTCACCACCTCGGGATGGACCTGATGCTTTAACTCGAGGAACCGGCGTACGATCTCGGCGTTGGCGAGCATGGACTTCAAGATATTCTCCCCCCGGCAATATGGGTTTATCTTTTTCACGCTCCGGGGGAGTGGATCGCACCGCCCCCGTCTCTCACGCTGCCGACGGATCATGGGCCGATACGGCCCCGGGGGAGGAATTCAGGAGAACCCGTCCTCGCGCTTCACCCCGGTCGGGGGCATCCGGGGAACCTATGTATATGAAGGATAGCAATCTCTTTAGAACAGATGTCGGATACCACCTGGCTGCAGCGTGCAGCATCGGCCATGCGAGCGTTCCGGGAGAGCGACCGCCCGCTCGTCTCGCTCGCCCGCGACCTCCTCTGGGTCGCCGCGGTCGTGGGCGGTATCGCTCTTCTTCTCTACCTCTTCGCCGGCACCTGGCCGGCGGTGGTCACGATCGAGTCGGAGAGCATGGTCCCGAACATGAACGTCGGCGACCTGGTGCTCGTCGTCGACGAGGACCGGTTCGGCGGTCTCACGACATGGGTCGAGGGGCAGCGGACGGGTCAATCGTCCTTCGGGAACTACGGCGACGTGATCGTCTACCGCCCGAACGGCGCCGACTCCGTCCACCCGATCATCCATCGGGCGATGACCTACGTCGATACCGCCGCCGTGGAGGAGTCGGGGCTCGGGGCGTACTACGACGACCCGCACGGCGGCTACATCACCAGAGGCGACAACAACCCCTACACCGACCAGCCGAACCTCCGGATCTCCGGCATCGGGGTGATCGAGCCGGTAAAGAAGGAGTGGATTGTCGGCAAAGCCCTCGTCGCCGTCCCGCTCGTCGGCTACCTGCCCCTGCATCTCGCCGAGTTCGCGGTCGTCGTCATCCTCGTCATTCTCATCCACGACTTCGTCCTTGCGCGGCGAAAAGAGAAAGAAGAATAAATCCGGGATTACGAGAGCTATTACGATGCCCAACCCGCTGCATACCCTGCTCGACGATACGCTTGCCGGCCACCGGCTCACGGAAGAGGAAGCGGTCCGCCTCCTCTCGACGCGCGACCGGGGCGTCCTCGCGATCGCCGCCGCCGCTGACGAACTCCGCGAGCGGAAAGTCGGCAACGTCGTCACCTATGTAAGGAACCAGAACATCCACGTCACCAATATCTGCAAGAACCTCTGCGGGTTCTGCGGGTTCGGGCGGCGGGCGGACGATCCGGAGGCGTTCCGCGACGATATCGATGCGATCCGGGATAAGGCCAGGACGGCCGCGGCGCGGAACGTCACCGAGATATGCCTCCTCTCCGGCGTCCACCCGGACTACACCCTCGACTCCTACGTCGACCTCATCTCCTGCGTGCGGGAGGAGGCTCCCGGCACGGACATCCATACGGCAAGCCCCGACGAGATCGCCTGGGCGGCGAAACGAAGCGGCGTCTCGACGAAGGAGGCGATCGGCCGCCTGATTGATGCGGGTCTCGGCACCCTGCAGGGGACCGCGGCCGAGATCCTGGTCGACGACGTCCGTCGGGTGATCTGCCCGGCCAAGTGCGACACGGCGACGTGGGTCCGGATCATCAAGGAGGCGCACCGTCTCGGCCTCCGGTCGACGGCGACGATCATGTACGGCTCCTGCGAGAGCGCGGGCGATCGTGCCCGGCACCTTTCGATCCTCCGCGAGATCCAGGACGAGACCGGCGGGTTCACCGAACTGGTTCCGCTCTCCTTCCTCCACGAGAACACCGCTATCTACCGCAAGGGCCTCGCGCCCGCAGGCGCCACCGGCCGCGAAGATCTCCTGCTCTTTGCGGTCGCGCGGCTCTTCCTCGACAACTTCGACCATATCCAGATCTCCTGGGGCAAGGTCGGGACGAAGATGGCAGAGCTCGGACTACTCGCGGGCGGCGACGACCTCGGCGGGACGATGTTCTGCGACGACGTCAGCACGGATGCCGGCGGCGAGGGCGCCGACTACCTCGACCCGGCTGAGATGCGGCGGATCGCCGAAGATCTCGGCCGGACGCTCCGGCAGCGGACGACGACCTACGAGCTGGTGTGAGGGTGGATCACATCCTCCGGATACCGCCCGGTTGCCAATAGAGGCTGCCAAGTGTGGTCTCTGCCGGGGTAGAGATGTGGTCTCACGCGAAGTCTGGATGGATACTGACAGTTTCCTTCGCGGCTTCGCGTTCTTCGCGTGAGGCCTTGTCACCGTCCCTGTACTGATAGCTCACGCGAAGCCGCGAAGAACGCGAAGACCGGCATATAGGTGCTGGCCACCGTTTTTGCGGCTTCGCACCTTCGGTGCTCATGCTCCTTCCTTCCCCGGCAGTCGCGCTTTGCGCGGGTCAACAGTGTGTGGATAACCCCAGAGGAGTTTGACCTCCGGGGTGTTCTACAGGGCCGTCACATCCGGTTCAGGGCCTCCCTCCCCGGCATCCCGATCTCAACGCGGCGCTGCACCGCGGGGAGGTTCGCCGCCTTCACCTCGGCGTCCATCAGGGAATCCAGGTTATCGAGGGTCGACTCTTCCGAGGCGCCGACGATCGCCGCAGGCACCCCGGCGTTCGCGAGCGCCTCGATATCGAACCCGTCCGTCCCGATCATCCCCTCGTCGGTCACCCAGGCCATCAGGCTGGCGCTCCCGACCGGGATGACGTAGCCGAATGCGTCCTTGTAGCTGAGCCTTGTGCGCTGATGGCACAGGATCTGTTGAGCCATGGCCGCCGGGATACCCCCGGAAACTGATAAGTGTATGCACCACCGCCGGGCGCACCCGAAGGTTCTTGTCCTGACCGCGCCAGATCAACGTATCCCACACGGAGGGACGGATGAGGTGCATGACGCCGCCGCTATCAGAGATGCTTGACGACGTGCTTGCCGGCCACCGGCTTACGGAGGAGGAGGTCGTCCGCCTCCTCTCGACACGCGGCCGGGAAGTCTGGGCGATCGCCGCCGCCGCGGACGAACTCCGCGAGCGAAAAGTCGGCGATACCGTCACCTATGTCCGCAACCAGAACATCAACGTGACCAACATCTGCGTGAACGCCTGCGGGTTCTGCGGTTTCTCCCGCAAATCGGGCGACGTCGATACCTTCTTTTACGACGAGGCCGCGGTGCGGGAGAAGGCGCGGGCGGCGCGCGAGCGCGGCGTCACCGAGGTCTGCACGGTGAGCGGGCTCCACCCGGAATTCGACGCCCAATCTTACGCCGGCATCTATTCCTGGATACGGGACGAGGCCCCAGGGGTACATATCCACGCGAGCAACCCGATGGAGGTGGCGTATGCCGCGAGAAAGAGCGGCATCTCCACCCGGGAAGTGCTGGAGATGATGAGGAACGGGGGACTCGGGACGCTCTGCGGTACCGCGGCCGAGATCCTGGTGGACGACGTCCGTCGGGTGATCTGCCCGGACAAGGTCGATACGGCGACGTGGACCCGGATCATCAAAGAGGCGCACGGTCTCGGCATCCGGTCGACGGCGACGATCATGTACGGCCACTGCGAGAGCGAGGCGGACCGTGCCCGACACCTTTCGATTCTCCGCGATATCCAGGACGAGACCCGGGGATTCACGGAGTTCGTGCCCCTCTCGTTCATACACCCGAATACTCCTCTCTACCGGGCGGGGCTCGCCCGGGCGGGGGCGACCGGCAGAGAGGACCTCCTGATGTTTGCGGTCTCAAGGCTCTTCCTCGACAATTTCGACCACATCCAGGCATCCTGGGTGAAAGTCGGGACGAAGATGGCAGAGCTCGGACTACTCGCGGGTGCAGACGACCTCGGCGGGACACTCTTTGAGGAGAGCATATCCCGGGAAGCGGGCGCCCGGGATACCGATTACCTGGATCCGGCCGAGATGCGGCGGATCGCCGGGGATCTCGGCCGGGTACTCCGGCAACGGACGACGACCTATGCCCTTCTTCAGGGCTGAACACCCGGAAGGATGAGACGGTTTCGCTCTACCGCCATTTCTGGAAAAATATAAATAGCAATGGATAGATCGTCCCTCCTCAGCGTCGGCCGAATGCCGGCGATTGGGGGGAGGAAACAATGGTAAACGGACTTGTGGGCCTTGCAATTCTCTTCTTCGTACTGGCACTTATCTTCGCCATACTCGGGGCGCGGGGCATTGCAGGGATGTCGATGTCGATTGCGAAGTGGCTGGTCATCATCTTCATCGTCCTCGCGATAATATCGCTGCTGCTCTGACCCGGCCGGGATGCGGGGCGTTCGGTTGCGGCACCCTTGATTTGCCCCGCATCGCAGGAGCCGGTTCTCAATCTTCGGGCCGGAGGTACCGGACGATCCCATCCGCGACCGCCCTGGCTTTCTTCATCGCCTGCTCGTCTTTGCGGATATCTCCCGGCGCGTAGCCCTTCCCGCAGACGTAGCCGAGATACGAGAACTCATGGGTGTTCAGGAACCCCTCTATGGTCTCGAGGGAGCGCTCGCACCCCCGGTCGGCGCAGACGGCGACGGCGACGGCTCTCCTCCCCGAAAGCCTCCTGTCGTGGTAGAGAGAGTAGGTCCGGTCGATCAGGTTCTTCGTCTGGCCGTTGATGTCGTAGTAGTAGGTCGGGGCGCCGAGAACCAGCACCTCGCAGTCGACCATCTTCTGCGCGACGAGGCCCCAGTCGTCATCCTCCGTCACGCACCACTTTGCGTCCTTGCAGGCTTCGCACCCGGTGCAGGGCCGGATATCCATATCGGCTAGCGTCAGATACTCGGTCTCGATGCCCGCCTCCCGCACCCGATCAAGGATGGTAGTGACGAGCGTCGCGGTATTGCCGTTTTTGCGCATGCTTCCGGAGATACCGAGAACGTTCATACTCTATGCTCGTTCCCCTCGTTCTTGATTCTTGTGATCCGGGCATCCAGTTTGAGACTCCTGAATGCTGCGACGACCTCGAGGGCCGGGTCGTCGGGACGGTAGAAGAGGTGGGAAGGGCAGGCGCAGTCGCTGCACCCGAACCCGGGAACGTACGCCCCGGCGACGGCACGGGCGAGATCGCACTCGCAGTCCCGGTCGGTGGCGGCGGTGACGACGGCGGCGGGAAGAAAGTGCGGGTCGAGGAGGAGGTAGTCGATGTGCCACCGGGGCGGGCGGTCGCGGCGGAGGGCGAGCCGCAGGTGCCGCAAAACCCGGGCAAGGCCGCCGCTCCCCCGGGCGGAGCCCACGTAGATGTGGCTGCCGCGGAAAAACTCCCTCTCCCCGAGAGCACCGATCCGGACAGAGCAATGGGTGTTCTCGAGGACGAGGGCGTAGACCCCTTTATCCATAGAACCGGAGCGCCTCCCGGGCGGCCGCGATATGCCTCCCGCCGCCGCGGGCGACGGGCTCGCCGTGGCCGGGGTAGAGACCCTCGACGTCGAGCGCTGCGAGGCGGTCGATGGATGCCGCGAGCGCCGTCCGATCGCCGCCCGGGAAGTCGTAGCGCCCGAAGGATCCGCCGGTGAAGACGGTGTCCCCGGAGAAGAGGATCTTCGCCGCTTCGGCGTAGAGGCAGATCCCGCCCGGGGTGTGCCCGGGGGTGTGGATGACGCGGAGGTTTCCTACCCTGTCGCCGTCATGGAGAAGAACGTCGGGGACGATCCCGGGCGAGCGGGCTCCAAAGACCATCGAGAGGCTCCGGGCGTCGTCGAGGAGGCCGGGCGCGTCCGCCTCGTGGATGCAGACGGCCGCATCGCCGCAGATCCGCGCGATCTCCGCGAGATGGGCGATATGGTCGTAGTGGGCGTGGGTGACGACGATCGTATCGATCTCGGCGGCATACGGCTCCACCGCCATCGGGAGAACGCCCGCGTCGATAAGGACGTTTTCGTAAACGAACGAATTGGCGTAGGTCGCAGTGCTCGCGATCCACCGGACTGGCATGCAGACTAATATGGCTTCCGGGCAAATGGTTCTTATGCATACCCTGATCTCCGCGTGCCTGCGCGGGGTCCCCCCGGAGGTGGAGACGATCGCCCGGGAGGAGGATCTCCCGCCCCACGCCGCCGCCCGGGCCGTCGCCCGCGGCCGGATAGTCGTTCCAGCAAACCCCGCGAGACCGCACCGGCTCTGCGCCATCGGGGAGGGCTGCAGGGTACGGGTCAACGTGAACGTCGGGACGTCGGGAACCCGGTGCGACGAGGATCTCGAGGTCGAGAAGGCGAAAGCGGCCCTCCGGGAGGGTGCGGACGCGCTGATGGACCTCTCGACCGGCGGCGATCTCGTCCGCATCCGGCAGAAAATCCTCGAACTCGACGCGCCGGTCGGCACCGTCCCCGTCTACGAGGCGGTCCGGCGGGCGGGGAGTGCGGCGGACGTCGACGGGGATCTCCTCTTCAAGGTGATCCGGGAGCACTGCCGGCAGGGCGTGGACTTCCTGACGCTGCACTGCGGTGTGAACCGCGACGCCCTCGCGTCGCTTAAGGCCGACCCCCGGACGATGGGCGTCGTCAGCAGGGGCGGGGCGTTCCACGTGGCGATGATGGCCGCGACGGATGAAGAGAATCCGCTGTACGCCGAGTACGACTACCTCCTCGAGATCCTTGCCGAGCACGACGTCGTCATCAGCCTCGGCGACGGGATGCGGCCGGGCGCGCTCGTGGACGCCGGCCGTCTCGCGAAGTCGACCGAGTACCTGACGCTCGGCCACCTCGCAAAGCGGGCGCTCGCCGCCGGGGTGCAGCGGATGATCGAGGGGCCGGGGCACATCCCGGCCGACCAGGTCGGCTACAACGTCCGAATGATCAAGGAGCTGACCGACGGCGCTCCGCTCTACCTGCTCGGCCCGCTCGTGACCGACGTGGCGCCGGGCTACGACCACGTCGTGGGGGCGATCGGCGGCGCGATCGCCTGCATGAACGGCGCCGACTTCCTCTGCATGGTCTCGCCGAGCGAGCACCTGGCGCTGCCGGATGTCCGCGACATCGTGGAGGGAACGCGGGTGGCGAAGATCGCGGCCCACGTCGGGAGCCTCTCCCGCGCCGCCGCACACACGAAGAACCGCGAGATCCGGATGGCGGAGGCGCGCCGGGCACTCGACTGGGAGAAGCAGTTCGAGGCGGCGCTCGCCCCGGGGGAGGCCCGGCGGATCCACGAGCGCGACGGCGAGATCGAGACCTGCTCGATGTGCGGCGACCTCTGCGCCGTGAAGATGGTGCGGGATCTCCTCCCGGTGCCACAGAAGCGGATGGAGCCGTGAGAAGGAGCGACTGGCTGCGGAGCCGCACCGGAGCCGGGGTGTCCCGGATCGTGAAAACGTCCCCTCACTTCACCCCAGACCGCCCGTCGATCCAGGCGATGATCGCGTCCCGGCTCCGCCGGTAAGCCCCGAGCACCCTGTCCGGGGTTCCGGTGGCCTTCGCCGGGTCAGGGAAGTCGACGTGGATCGTCTCCTTCGTCCAGGGAAACATCGGGCAGACGCCCCCGCTGCAGAGCGCGATCACGTAGTCCATCTCTTTTCCGTCGAAGAGGGCGAGGTCCTTCGCCCGCTGCTTTGAGATGTCTATCCCGATCTCGTCCATCACCCGTACGGCAAGAGGGTCGAGAACGGTGGGGGCGATCCCGGCGGAGCAGGCCTCGTAACGGTCGCCGTAACGGGCGCGGAGGTAGCCCTCCGCCATCTGGGTCCGGGCGGCGTTGTTCGTGCCGATGAAGAGCACTCTCTGCTTCATACCCCTCCCTGCACGGCCGGGTGGAAAAAGGTTGCCGGTATATACCGCTGGCTCATGCGAAGAACGACGCTCTGGAGTGCGACCGAAGGTGCGACCGTCCAACAGAACGGAGCTTAAGAAACCCGAAGGGTTTCGAACGGGAGTTCGAGCACCGAAGGTGAGAAGAACGCGAAAGCACCCTAAAGGTCCTCTCATTTTCGCGCCTTCGCGGCTTCGCGTGAGGTGTGTTCCTCCTCCAAACTGGCGTAAAGAGGGTGTATCAGGCGCGTCCTGCCTCGAGGATCCGGATCGCAAGCAGGGCGGCGTTCACGCCGTTGTCCACCCCGACGCAGGCCACCGGAACGCCTTTCGGCATCTGGGCGATCGAGAGAAGGGCGTCGAGACCCATCAGCGTCCCGCTCACCGGAACACCGATCACCGGCCGCTTCGTCTTCGAGGCAATCACTCCCGGGAGGGCCGCCGAGAGTCCGGCGATCGCGATGAAGACCCGTGCATCGCTCGCCTTCACGTACTCGTCCAGTCTGTCGGGGTCACGGTGCGCCGATATCACCTTGTAATCGTAGGACACGCCGTGCTCTTTCAGGGTCTCAAAGACCTTCTCCGCGACGACGCCGTCCGAGGCGGAGCCGCAGATTACCGTGACGTCTGCCATATCCAGCTTCAATTGTGGCCCGCCTCTTTTTCACCCTGTCGATATTGCACGGTGGTGAGGTTGATATGAAACCACATCCAACTTCCTTGCAGGAACAGCGTCTGTCCTCGACGAGACGATACGGACTGATATCCCATGGAACAAGAACCACTCCTGATGATTCCAGGCCCGGTACCCATTCCGCAGCGGGTACGTGCCGCCATGACGCGGCAGGCCATCAACCACCGCGGCCCCGAGTTCGGCGCCGCATATGCGGAGACCGTCCAGACCTTAAAGACCCTTTTTGGTACCGTAAATGAACTCTACATCATCAGCGGCTCGGGAAGCGCCGGGATGGAGGCGGGCGTCGCGAACTTCGCGCGGGACAAGCGAATCGTCTCGCTCGTAAACGGTAAGTTCGGCGACCGCTTTGCCAAGATCGGCGCACGTTACGGCACCGTCACCACCCTCGAGTCCGAGTGGGGAACCCCGCTCGATCTCGCGGCCCTCGAGCGTGAACTCGAGGCCGGGGCCGAGGTCGTCACCATGGTCCACAACGAGACGAGTGCCGGGATCAAGAACCCCGCGCCCGAGGTCGGCAAACTCGCCCGGAAGCACGACGCGCTCTTCATCATGGACGGGGTCACCTCCATCGGCGGCGACGACGTCCGGATGGACGAATGGGGCGTCGATATCGCCGTCGTCGGCTCGCAGAAGTGCCTCGCGGCCCCCGCGGGCCTCGCCGCAATCGCCGTCGGCGACCGCGCCTGGGACAGGATCTCGGAGAAGCGGCCGTTCTACCTCGATATGGCCGCCTACCGAAAGAGCGGCAAGGGCTCCCCCATGGAGACCCCCTACACACCGGCAGTCCCGCTCTTCCTCGCGCTCCACGAGGCCTGCAAGATGATCGAGGAAGAAGGCGTCGCTGCCCGGATCGCCCGGCACCGCCGGATGGCCGACGCCGTCCGCGCCGCGGCGAAGGGCTGGGGCGTCGACCTCTTCCCAACCCTCGACGAACACCATGCCTACTCGAACACCGCGACCGCGATGCGGATCCCGGACGGCGTCACCGACAACGATCTCCGGGGAACCGTCAAGAAGTTCGGCATCGAGATCGCCGGCGGCCAGGACCACCTCAAGGGCAAGATCTTCCGGATCGGCACCATGGGCGGCGTCGGGGCGCAGGAGATCCTCGCCACCCTCGCGGCCGTCCAGTTCGCCCTCAGGAAGTCCGGGTTTGCGGCCGGGGACGGGGTGGAGGCCGCTGCCGGGGTGCTGCTCGGATGAAGATCGGGATCGCCGACACGACGTTCGCCCGGGTCGACATGGGCGGGATCGCCATCGACGAGATCCGCAAGCACGCGAGCGTCGGGCTGGAACGCTACGTCGTCCCCGGGATCAAGGATCTCCCGGTGGCGTGCAAGAAGCTGATCGAGGAGCGGGGATGCGACCTCGTGATGGCGCTCGGGATGCCCGGGGGGGCGGAGAAGGACAAGGTCTGCGCTCACGAGGCCTCCCAGGGCCTCATCATCTGCCAGCTGATGACGAACAGGCACATCATCGAGGTCTTCGTCCACGAGGACGAGGCAAAAGACGGAAAGGAACTTGCCTGGCTGATGGAGCAGCGAACCCGCGAGCACGCGGTGAACGCCGTGCGGCTCGCGCTCCGCCCGAAGGACCTCGAGAAACTCGCCGGGACCGGTCAGCGGCAGGGGTTCGAGGACGTCGGGCCCGCCCGCCCCTGACGAAAAAAGTGAGGATTATCAATAACCGGTGCGAGTAGTACCACAGGAAGGATTAACATGACGGTAAAACTTGGATTCGTCGTCGCGGAGTTCAACCGCGACATCACTTACATGATGGAGATCGAGGCCCGGGAACACGCCGGTTTCCTCGACGCGGAAGTTGCCGATACGATCTACGTCCCCGGCGCCTACGACATGCCACTCGCGATCAAGAAACTGCTCGGACGCGAGGACGTCGACGCGGTCGTCACCATCGGCTGCGTCATCGAGGGCGCCACCCAGCACGACGAGATCGTCGTCCAGCACGCGGCGCGTAAGATCATCGACCTTTCTCTCGAGTTCGGCAAGCCCGTCGCGCTGGGCATCTCCGGACCGGGGATGACCCGGATGGAAGCGACCGAGCGGATCGACTACGCGAAGCGCGCCGTCGAATCGGCCGTGAAGATGGTCCAGCGGTTGGAATGAGGGGCCTCTCGGAGAAGGTTGCGGCCATCGCCCCCTCCGCGACGATCGAGATCTCAAACGCCGCAAAGCGGATGGCGCAGGAGGGGGCCGACGTCATCAGCCTCTCCATCGGGGAGCCGGATTTCGATACCCCACTCCACATCAAGGACGCCTGCATCGATGCCCTCCGCCGCGGCGAGACGCATTACGCCCCGAGCACCGGGATACCGGCGCTGACGGCCGCAATAGCCGAGAAGGTCGCCCGCGAGAACGCCGTCCCCGCAAACCCGGACGAGGTGATCGTCACCTGCGGGGCGAAAGACGCCATCTACGAGGCGATGGAGGCCGTGCTGAACCCGGGAGACGAGGCGCTCATCCTCGATCCGGCGTGGGTCTCCTACGAGCCCTGCGTGGAGCTTGCAGGCGCCGTCGCCCGGCACCACCCGCTCTCGACAGAGACCTTCCAGGTCGACGACACCCTTCTTGAGGCCGTCGGTTCCCGGACGAAGATGATCGTGGTCAACTCCCCCTCGAACCCCTCCGGCGCGGTGCTGGATGCGGCCTCGCTCCGGCTCGTCGCCGATATCTGCCGCGACCACGACCTCTACGCGCTCTCCGACGAGATCTACGAGAAGCTCGTCTACGGGAAGGAGCACGTCTCCCTCGCCTCGCTCGACGGTATGGCCGAGCGGACGATCACGATCAACGGGTTCTCGAAGGCCTACGCGATGACCGGGTGGCGGATCGGCTACGCGGTCGCTCCCCGGCCGATCCTCCGGCAGATGGAGAAGGTGCAGCAGCACACCATATCGCACCCGACGACGTTTGCGATGTTCGGCGCCCTCGCCGCGCTCCGGGGCAGCCAGGACTGCGTGGAAGCGATGCGCCGCGAGTTCGAGCGCCGGCGCGACTACCTCATCCCGGCGCTCCACGACCTCGGCTACGCCACCGCTCCGGCGGACGGGGCTTTCTACGCCTACGTGCAGGTCGACGGGGACGACATGGCGATCGCCCGGTCGTGGCTCCACGACGCCCATGTGGCGGTCACCCCGGGAACTGCGTTTTACACCCCCGGCTGGCTCCGGCTCTCCTACGCGACCGCGATGGAGAACCTCGAGAAAGCGGTCGAACGAATAGCGCGGGTCTAAAGCCCCTTCTTTTTTTCCGAAATCCGTTCTCGCTGCCATGCCGGCAGCCGCTGCAGCCTCTCGTAGTATTTGGCCGCTTCGGCGGGACGGTCGAGACTGATGAGGGCCACCGCTTTCCCGTTGAGCGCTTCGATATCTTCGGGACTCGCGGCGAGCGCCTGGTCGTAGCAGTCGAGCGCCTCCTCGGAGCGTTCCAGGATCACGAGTGCGTTCCCCATCATGTTCCAGACCTCGACTCTCGTGGGGTCGATCTCGAGCACGTGGGAATAGCAGGCGACGGCCTCGCTGTACCGCGCGAGGACGAAGAGCGCGAGCCCTTTATTATACCAGGCGTCCGCGTTCTCCGGGTGGGCCAGGAGTTCCTGATCGTAGCAGACGAGGGCCTTGTCGTAATGCGATAGAACGGAGAGAACGCTTGCTTTGTTGTTCCAGACCCGGCGGTTTTCCGGGTCGATCTCGAGCGCCCGCTCGTAGCAGACGAGCGCCTCCTCGTAGTGCTCCAGGTGGTAGAGCGCGTTGCCGCAGTTGTTCCAGGCGACGGCGTTCTCGGGGTTCGTCCTGACCACGGCCCGGTAGCATTCGATCGCGGCCTCGCAGTTTCCGAGGGCGTAGTAACTCTCGCCCCGGTAGTATTCTGCGTCAGCGTGGCCGGGCTGGAGTTTGAGCGCCTGGCTGAGGCATTCTATCGCATCCCCGTAGCGCTTCAGGGTAAAGTAGAGCAGGCCCTTCTGGTACCAGATCTCCGCGTCGACGGCGTTCGCCCGGAGCGCCCGGTCGAAGCAGGCGAGCGAGAGATCGTAGCGCTTCAGCTTCTTCAGCACCGTGGCCTTCTGATACCAGATGCCGGGGTAATCGGGGTCGATCCGGAACGCCCGCTCATAGCAGTCGAGCGCCTCTTCGTAACGCTCCAGGCTCTGCAGTGCCCGGCCCCGGTTGTACCAGGCCTCCGCGTCGTCGGGACGGAGGGCAATCACCCGATCGAAGCACCCGACTGCCTCGTCGTAGCGCTGGAGCGCCGAAAGCGTGCATCCCCGGGTGTACCAGGTGTCGGCGTGGTTCGGGTCGATGGCGACGGCCCGGCCGTAGGAGGCGAGCGCGTCCTCGTAACGGGAGAGGAGGGTCTCGATGGTCCCTCTGGCGTACCAGGCGTTTGCGTTCTGGGGCTCGAGCGCGACCACCCGGTCGTAACACTCGATCGCCCCCTCGTACCGGCGTTCGGCGGCAAGCGCCGTGCCGCGGGCGAGCCAGGCATCGATCCGGTTCGGTTCGAGCGCGACCACCCGGTCGTAGCACGTGATTGCCTCGGGGACAAGTCCGATCTTCCGCAGGGCGTGGCCCCGGATGAACCAGGCGTTCGCGGAGTCCGGCGCGAGTTTCACTGCCTGGCCGCAGGAACCGATCGCCTCCCGGTACTCCCCGAGGTCGTAGAGCGCCTGCCCCCGGGCGAGCCAGAACCGGCCGCAGGTCGGGTCGTTCCTGACCGCCTGATCGAAGCACTCAATCGCTTCCCGGTGGCGCCGGGCGGCGGCGAGGGCGAGCCCCTTATGATACCAGGCGGCGCCGGCGCCGGTGTTCTGTCGAATGGCCTGGTCGTAGCACTCGACGGCCCGGTCGTACTGCCCCTGCTCGGCGTATGCCCGCCCTTTTTTGCACCAGGCCTCGACGCTCTTCCAGGGGAGTTCCATTTCGTGAGAGGTAGCGTCACCGGGTAAAAAAGCGTTTCGATAACGTTCGCAATGATTTCTCTTGCCTGGAGGAAAATCCCGCTTCGTAATCTACCTTCCCTAGATTCGGGCCGTCCCGGTGCGCCGGATCGATTGGCAACGTATACATGCTCCGGAATCAAAACCGGAAATCACGGTATCCCCAGCGGGCCGGCTGAGTATGAGAAAGAGGATGCGAGACACCCCGAACCGCGATCGCCCGCGTGAGAGACTGGCGGCACGAGGACCGGAGGTGCTCACCGATGCCGAACTGCTCGCCCTTCTCCTCGGGCGCGGCACGAAGGGGCGGGACGTCTGGCAGGTCGTGGGCGACGTCGAACGCTGCCTGAAGCGTACCGAAGGTTGCCCTTCCTACGACGAGCTCCTCGGCATAGACGGGGTCGGGTCGGCGAAAGCCTGCGAGATCATGGCCTGCTTCGAACTCGGCCGGAGGTACTTCGGGGACGACGGGGTCTCCGGGCACCGGATCGCCTCTCCCGTCGACGTGCTCCCGTTTGTTGCGGAGTGGCGGGACAGGAAGCAGGAATACTTCATCTGCATCACCTTAAACGGTGCCGGCGAGAAGATCGCGCGGCGGATCGTCACCGTCGGAATCCTGAACCAGAGCCTCGTCCACCCGCGGGAGGTCTTTTCCGAAGCAATCACCGACCGCGCCGCTTCGGTCATCCTGATTCACAACCATCCTTCGGGCACGCTCGAGCCCTCCGCCCAGGACCTTGCCATCACCCGGCAGCTCGTCGAGGCCGGGTCGATCCTCGGCATCCGGGTGCTTGACCACATCATCGTCACGAAGAGCGGCTACGCGAGTTTGAAGGAACTCGGGCATCTCTAACCCGTCGCGCCCGGGGCGTCATCCCCATAGCCTGTCCTCCTCACACCGATCATCACCGGCTTCTGGGCTCCTTTCCCGTTCCGGTCCCGGCAATTTCGGTTCGGTTCGGGTGTATCGCCAGGGTCCGGGTTGAATCCTGGAAATTCTCCGGATATCTGCGGGATTGCTTTACAACCCCCCTATGTTCCTGAAAAAAGTTTATCTCGTCATGTCTGCCAAGAGTATGAGAGGCATATCTATATGGAAACTGGATTTCTCCGGGTGTTGTTCGAACCCGGGCGGTTCTTTGAGGCGCGCATGCAGGACAGGCCGAGCCTGAAGATACCGGCGCTCATCGCGGTCGTCATGGGGCTGATCGGTGCGGTCTCGGTCATACCGATGACGGATCTAACCATGGCCATGCTTCCCGCGGAGATGCAGGGTCTCGGGGTGATCATGACGATCATCTTCGCGGCCTTTGCCTTCGCCGGCGGGTTCCTCGCGTGGATCATCTACGGTTTCGTCTTCCACCTCGTCTCGATGATCTTCAAGGGTCAGGGCGATCTCGAGCGGACGATGGAGTTCACCGGCTACGGGCTTCTGCCCCAGGTATTCGGGGGGATCATCGGGACTTACTTCTCCTACCGGCTCCTCTCGGGCCTGAACGTCCCGCCCATGACAAACCCCGAACAGATCGCGGAGTTCTCCGAGAACCTGGTGAGCGTTCTCGCGACCGATCCCCTGGCGCAGATTGCCGGGCTCGTGACCATCCTCTTCACGATCTGGAGCGCGAACATCTGGATCTTCGGTATGAAGTACGCACGGAACCTCTCCACGCGGGACGCGGTTCTCACCGTCGGGATACCCGTGGGCCTCTACATCCTCTATATGCTCATAACACTTGCCGGATGGCTGTAACATGAAACCACTCAACATTTTGATCATATCTCTCCTCTGTGCCGCGATAGCGTTCATTGCACCGGCCAGCGCCGCCCCTGCGGACGTCACCGTGATCTCCTCGTCGCTCGATCCCACGGTCCTGATGAAGGGGGACACCGGGACGCTGACGGTGGTCGTCCAGAACAACGGCGCCGACCCGGTCGCGATCCGGAACGCCCGACTCTACGGCAGCGGGGTCGTGCCGCTGAGCGACCCCTACCCCTCGGTCGGGGAGCTCGGCGCCGGGAACAGCAAGACGTTCACCTTCACCGTCCGGGCGGACGGGGGCGAGGGGACGTTCTACCCCCAGTTCGTGCTCGACTTCCGGGACGCCGGCAGTCTGCGCTACCCGATCCCGGTGCAGGTCGAGAACACCCCGCTCAGCGCGTCGGTGATCGCGAAACCTGACGCCTTCGCCGAGTCGCGGACCGCCGACATCACCGTCCGGGTGGGCAACCCGCGGCCGAACGCCGCCTCCGGCGTCCAGGTGATCCCGCAGGGGAGCGGTTTTACCGTCACCCCGACCGGCGGGTTCATCGGGGCGCTCGCCCCTGACGCGTCCGGGATGGTCACGTTCAACCTGACCCCCGCCGCGGAGACGGACGTCACGTTCCAGGTGGTCTGGCGCAACGGGATCAACACCCACACCGCCGACCTTGTGCTGCCGGTTGCGTTCGGCGAGGACAAGAAGCAGGCCGACCCCGTCATCACCAACGTCGAGGTCACGCCCATCGCCGGCGGCTACCGGATCGTGGGCGATGTCATGAACGCCGGCCTCGAATCCGCCCGGTCGGTGCTCGTCACCCCCGGGTCGCCCGCGACGCCCATCGATCCCTTCCGGGTCTATGTGGTCGGGACGCTGGACCCCGACGACATCTCGTCGTTCGAGGTGACGTTTAAGGCCGACGCCGGCGTGGAGGAGATCCCGGTCATCGTCGAGTACCGGGACGACGACGGCAACCGCTACACCGCGACGACGCCGGTCGGACTCGGCGGCACGACGGCCGCACCGCTCGAGGAGCCGGAGGACGGCGGGTTCCCGGTCGCCGGGCTCCTCGTCGTCGTGCTCATCGCGCTTGGGGTCGCCGGAGCAATCTACTACTCGTGGAAGCGGACGTAACGACGATGCCGGTCATCAGTTTCGAGAACGTGACGAAGGTCTACCCCCTCCCGGCGGGCGACGTCGTGGCGCTTGCCGGGGTGGATCTCGCCATCGAGGAGGGGGAGTTCGTCCTGATCATGGGCCCGTCGGGGTCGGGGAAGTCGACGCTCTTGAATATCATGGGCTCGCTCGACGTCCCGACCTCGGGCGAGGTCATGATCGCCGAAAAGAGGATCGGCGGGATGGACGACGACGACCTTACCCTTCTGCGGCGCGACCATATCGGCTTCGTCTTCCAGCAGTTCAACCTGATCCCGCTCTTATCGGTGGTCGAGAACGTCGAGTATCCCCTGATCCTGAAAGGCCGGCAGAACGGCACCCGGGAACGGGCCGAAGAAGTCCTCCAGGCGGTCGGGATCGAGAAGACCCATTTCACCCACAAGCCCGGCGAACTCTCCGGCGGGCAGCAGCAGCGGGTCGCCATCGCCCGGGCGCTCGTGAACGATCCCGCCTTCCTCCTCTGCGACGAACCGACCGGGAACCTGGACTCGAAGACCGGGACCGCCATCATGACCCTCCTTGATAGGATGAACCGCGAGGAGGGCAAGACCGTCGTCATGGTCACCCACGACCCCAGGATGACCGAGTATGCCGACCGGACGATCCGGCTCGTCGACGGGAGGGTGGAAGAATGACGTTCTTCGACCTCGCCCGCCGGAACGTCGTCCGCCACTGGCTCCGGTCGTCTCTTGCGGTCATCGGGATCGTCATCGGCGTCATCGCGATCGCCTCCCTCGGCATCATGGGCAACAGTATCGGCCTGATGTTCGGCGACATGGTCAGCGACGTCGGCGACACCCTCATCGTCTCCCCGGCGACGGGCGTGGGCGGGGGGAAACTCACCGAACGACAGGTGACCGATATCACCCGGGCGGTCGGATCCAACGTGGTCATACCATTCTCGAGCACCGGCGACAGGATATCCGTCGGTGATAAGGAGAGCGCCGCAATGATCTACGCGATCCCCGCCGGGGATATCCCCTCCCTGCTCGATGTGGAGTCGGGGAGTTACCCGAAGGAAACCGGCGCCGGATGCCTGATCGGGAGCCAGCTTGCTGCGAACAGCAGGGATAACGGCCTGAAACTCGGCGCCCGGGTCAGGTTGGGCGACGAGACGCTGCGGGTTACGGGCGTGCTCAAGGAGCGGGGGATGGGGTTCGACATCAACCCCGACTATGCCATCATCGTGCCTTACTCCTGGTATTCGAGCCATTACGACGAGGACGATTACGACCAGGTGATCGTGAAGGTCAGGAACGTTGATGATATCGACGCGGTCAAAGAGTCGATCGAGCAGCGGATGAACCGGCGGGAGGATGTCGTCAACGTCATGGACACCCGGGGGATCCTCGAGAGCATCTTTGAGGCCACCGGGTCGATAACGGTGTTTCTCGCGGGAATCGGCGCGATATCGCTCCTCGTCGCCGGGGTCTCGATCCTGAACGTGATGCTGATGTCGGTCACCGAGCGGATCAAGGAGATTGGCGTTCTCCGGAGCATCGGCACCCGCCGCAGCGAGGTGATGCGGATGTTCATCTACGAGGCGCTCGTCCTCGGCCTTGCGGGCGCCGTCATCGGGGGCGTACTCAGTTTCTGCGCCGGGTATCTGGTGACGGCAATCTTCGTCGGGAACGCGGACTACCTCTTCGACCCAACGAGTCTCCTTTATATCGTCTTCGGGATGGCCTTCGGCGTCATCACGAGCGTGGCGTCCGGTTTCTACCCGGCCTGGAAGGCGGCTCACCTGAACCCGATCCAGGCCTTGCGCCACGAGTGACGGCTAGTCCATACATCTCTCTTTTTCCCGATCGATGTCGTCACGGAGCGCCTCGAGCATGCCGTTGATCGCTCGCGGCGCACCCGGGAGGAGGGCAAGGTATTCACTCGCCCCCTCGACGACGAGGAGCGCAACCGGGGCCAGGCTGACCACGGCCGCTCCCCCCACGCAGAGCGTGAATGTCCTGACGATGGGGATGATGCACCGGCCGCCTGTCGTGCGCCCGCCGCCGACGACGAGATCGGTCGCTTCAGGCACCCGGAGCACCTCTTCCCGATACCTGGCGGAGCCGCTCTCGCACCGGTTTTTTCAAAAGAGCCCTCGCGACCGCGATGAGAATCAGGAGCGGGCGGCGGACCTGCATCCGGAGTATGAAGGTGCCTTCGAAGATCTCGCGATCGAAGACAGGGGTCATCACGAAGTCGATCGCCTCCGCCGGCCAGAGGGCGTAGCGGGCGGCGGTGCAGTAGCCGTACACGACGCCGGTGTCGGCGGGGCTCTCGAGGCCGAGGACGATGTCCCCCCGGAGCGTTTCAAGGCAGAGAGACCGGTAGACGGTTTCGAGGATCCTCCGGAGATGTGGCCAGAGGTCGCCCGCTACATCAAGGTATTCCCTTGCTGAAAGGGCCGGTTTCCGCTCCTCCTTTTTCTTCTCTTCCTTCCCTTCCTTTGGCTCCGCCGCCGCCAGTTCCTCCAGATCCCTGGTCATGACCCGGCGGCCGGCGAGAAGGATCTCGAGCACCTGCGCCCCGTCGCCGACCCGAATCCTCGCCTCCGCGATGCCCCAGGCTACGGTTGCCGCCGCCCGGGCTCTCTCCCGACTGCAGTCGGCGACCGTCGAGACGATCACCGGAACCAGGTAGAGGGCCAGGAGAAGAGCGAGGAGGATGACGGCGACGGTGAGCAGGACAACGAAGAGAAGGGTCGCGGCCATGGAATGGAGGTGAAGAGAACCTTATGCCTCTCCTTCACCGCCGATCGGGATCTCCTTTCCTTCCGGTGCCGGGAACGTCTTGCCGCCCTTGCGCTGCTGCATCATCTCGGAGCCCTTCTCAAGCACCCGCTCGACGTGAGGGCCGACCGCCTCCCCGATCGTCGAGATGACCTCGGCAATCTCGCTCTTCTTCTTCAGCGAGACCACCTGTATGCCCTCGGGGCCGGGGACGCCTTTGGTGATGATGATCAGAGCGACGGCCGATATCCCGCCGCCGCCGGCACTCGCGGACCCGGATCCACCGGCCGGGCCGCCTTCCCGGCGCTCTCCGGAGCCTTCGCCGCCGCCGAACCCGAGCCCGAACTCGGCGACCGGTATGATCACCCGCTCGCCGGCCTCGATCGGGGCACCGAGGACCGCGCTCGCGCAGAGTGTTCGTGCAAGTTGATCGACGGTTATCTGAAGCATTGATTCGCCAGTCAAATTATTCACCACAGGTAATCCACTCTCCGGCCTCGTATATAATTGTTGGGGTTTCCCGGCGTTCGCCTGCCGATTCGGGGAGACCGGCCGGCGTCCTCACGGCAGGAGCCGCAAGCCCACGGTCAGCGCGGCGAGGACAGCGAGGCCGAGCGCGGCGACGAGCGCCATACGGAGGGAGGGATTTATGAGCCACGTGAGGGCGGCCGCGAGTTCCCGGCGATAGATGCAGGCGAACAACCCCGCTATCAGGAGGAAGAAGAGCCACTCGCTCGGCTGTGCGAGCTCCCGGAGAACCGACTCCCAGAAGTAGTCTTCCGGGTAGCCGTGGCTCTGGAGAGGGCCGAGAAACGGCCAGAACCACTCGACCGGGTGCCGCCACATCCCGTCGAAGAACTGGTGGCTCGCCATCCCGGCGGCGACGGCGAAGAGATCGATCCGCCGGCGGTAGTAATAGAGGATGAGGCCGGCGATGACGACCAGGAAGAGGATGGTGAGGCCGTGGAAGTAGATCCTGCCGTAGTCCAGGGTTCCGGCGAGGACAATGTGCCCGAGCGGTTTGTCGATCAGGTCGGGGAGCACGGCGCCCAGCACGGCGAGCGCGAGAACCCGCCGGTCGCCGACGATCGCCGCAAGCACGACGCCTATGAGGAGACCGACCATGGCGTGGGCGAGGAGGTACATCGCTATCCGGTGGCAGGGCGTGCATATACTCTTTTCCCGTTCGGATCGAGCAGAGATTGGGTTCGCGAAGCACCAGGGTGATCTAGAGTGATCAATAATGTTGAATAATGTATATATGTGTGCAGAGTACACCGTGATGCATGCAGACGAAGATCCTCCTTGACGAGGGGGAGATGCCGAAACGTTGGTACAACATCCAGGCAGACCTCCCGACGCCCATGGACCCGCCCCTTCACCCGGCTACCGGGAAACCGGCGGTTCCCGACGATCTCCGCCACCTCTTCCCGATGGAACTGATCCGGCAGGAGATGAGCACCGAGCGCTACATCGATATCCCCGAAGAAGTCCGTGATATCCTGACCCTCTGGAGGCCGAGCCCGCTCTACCGGGCGAGAAGGCTCGAGGCGGCCCTGAAGACCCCGGCGAAGATCTACTTCAAGTGGGAGGGCGTGAGCCCGCCGGGTTCGCACAAGCCCAACACCGCCATCCCCCAGGCCTACTACAACCGCGAAGAGGGGATCGAGCGGCTCGCGACCGAGACCGGGGCGGGGCAGTGGGGGTCGTCGCTCGCGTTTGCGACGAGCCTCTTCGACATGGAGTGTACCGTCTACATGGTCCGGTCCTCTTACGACCAGAAGCCCTACCGCAAAAGCATGATGCAGGTCTACGGCGCCGAGTGCATCCCGAGCCCGTCGGAGAAGACCCGGTCCGGCCAGGCCATCCTCGCCCGCGACCCGGATACGCCGGGCTCCCTCGGGATCGCCATCTCCGAGGCGGTCGAGGACGCGGCCGCCCACGAAAACACCAACTACGCTCTCGGCTCCGTCCTCAACCACGTCTGTCTCCACCAGACGATCATCGGCCAGGAGGCAGAGCAGCAGCTCGCGGCCGTGGACGCCTACCCCGACGTGGTGATCGGGTGCGTCGGCGGCGGGAGCAACTTTGCCGGCCTCTCGTTCCCGTTTGCGGGGGCGAAGATGACCGGGAAGCACCCCGATATCGATATCGTCGCGGTTGAGCCTTCCGCCTGCCCGACCCTGACGAAGGGGCTCTATGCCTACGACTTCGGGGACGTCGCGGGGCTGACCCCGCTCATGCGGATGTTCACCCTCGGCCACGACTTCGTCCCGCCGGCGATCCATGCCGGGGGGCTCCGCTACCACGGGGCGTCGCCGCTCGTCTCCCGGCTCGCCCGCGACGGGATCGTCCGGCCGGTCGCCTACCGGCAGAACGAGGTCTTCGAGGCCGCGGTGCTCTTCGCCCGGACGGAAGGGATCGTCGTCGCGCCCGAGGCCGCCCACGCGGTGAAGGCCGCGGTCGACGAGGCGCTCCGGTGCCGGGAGGCCGGGGACGCGAAGACAATCCTCTTCAACAACTCCGGGCACGGCAACTTCGATTTCTCCTCTTACGAGGCCTACTTTGCAGGAAAGCTCGTCGACTACGAGTACCCGGCCGAGCTGATCAAAGAGTCGCTCGCCCGGCTGCCGGTGACGGGGTGATGCCGGTGGACTGGACGGCGCTCCAAGAGAGCTGAACACGACCCCGGGATACGAGGAGGCCGCCGCCGCGGCGGACGCGAGCGGCCGGCCCCTTCTCGTCCCGGTATATGAAGAGATCCCGCTCCCCGCGGCATCGCCGGCCGCCCTCTATGCCTCCCTCCGGGACGGCCCGGGGTTCCTGCTCGAGTCGCTCGAGGGGAGCGCGAAGGCCGCCCGTTACTCGTTCATCTGCACCGCCCCTGCCGCGACCGTCGCCGTGGCCTCCGACGGCACGCTGACGGTCTCCGGTAATGCGCACATCCGGGAGGTCGCCGCCGGCGTCGAGGGCGAAGACCCCCTCGATGCCCTCCGGTCGTTCATGGGCCGGTTCCGGGTCGCCGCTGCGCCGCTTCCCCGGTTCTCCGGGGGGCTTGCCGGTTACTTCTCCTACGACCTCGTCTCGTCCCTCTACCCGGTTCCCCGGCCGGGGGGAGCCGAAGAACCCGTCGCCCGGTTCATGCTGGCGCAGGACTGCCTCGCCCTCGACCACAAACGAGAGCGGCTCGCGGTCGTCGCGAACCTGCTCGTTGTTGACGGGACCGATGTGGAGGAAGAGTACGCCCGGGTCGGGACAGCGATCGCGGAACGAATCGCCCGGATTCGCGATCTCCCGCCGCCGCTCCCGTGCGAACCGTGCAGGTCCGGCGTCCCGGCGTCGTCCTGCAGCCCGGACGAGTTCTCGGACGCGGTCCTCCGGCTAAAAGAGCATATCACGGCGGGCGACGTCTTCCAGGCCGTCCTCTCCCGGCGGCTCGCCTGCCGCATCGAGGGCGACCCGTTCGCCGTCTACCGGCGGCTCCGGACGGAAAACCCGAGCCCCTACATGTACTACCTGGATTTCGGCGACCGCCAGGTCGCCGGGAGCAGCCCCGAGATGCTCGTCCGGGTTGAGGACGGCCGGGTGATGACCGTCCCGATCGCCGGTACCCGGCCGCGGGGGCGGACCCCGGCGGAAGACGACCGGCTCGCGGCCGAGCTCCTGGCCGACGAGAAAGAGCGGGCGGAGCACGTCATGCTCGTCGACCTGGCAAGAAACGACGTCGGCGCGGTCTCCGCCTTCGGGAGCGTCTCGGTGAAGGACTTCATGACCGTCGAGCGGTTCTCCCACGTCCAGCACATCGTCTCCACGGTCTCGGGCACGCTTCGCCCGGGGTGCGATCGGTTCGATGCCCTCCGCTCCTGCTTCCCGGCGGGAACCGTCTCGGGGGCCCCGAAGGTCCGGGCGATGCAGATCATCGGCGAGACGGAGGGGCTCCGCCGCGGTATCTATGCCGGAGCCGTCGGTTATGTCGGGTTTTCCGGCACGATGGACCTTGCAATAGCCATCCGGACGGTTCTGGTGCAGGACGGCGTCGCTTCCGTCCAGGTGGGGGCGGGGATCGTGGCCGACTCCGACCCCGGCCGGGAGTGGACCGAGACCGAGAACAAAGGGCGGGCGATGCTTGCGGCGCTCGGCGCGGAGGTGGAGTGATGCGGGTGCTCGTCATCGACAGCTACGACAGTTTCACCTTCAATCTCTGTCAGCAGATCGGGGTGCTCGGGGCGGAACCGGTCGTGGTGAAGAGCGATACGCCGTTCGAACGGATCCAATCCGAATCGTTCGACCGGATCGTCCTCTCGCCCGGGCCCGGGCATCCCCGGGATTCCGCCCTCTACCGGGAGGTCCTCGCGACGATCAGCCGGACCGTCCCGACGCTCGGGGTCTGTCTCGGCCACCAGGCGATCGGCCTCGCCTTCGGCGCCCGCATCACCCGGGCGGACCGGCTGATGCACGGGAAGCGGTCGCTCGTCCGGCACGACGGTGCGGGGATCTACGCGGGCGTGCCCGCCCCCCTCGTCGCGACCCGCTACCACTCGCTCGTCATCGACCCGGCATCCGTCCCGGACTGCCTCGCGGTGACCGCCACGAGCGACGACGGAACGGTGATGGGCGTCCGGCACCGGTCGTTCCCGATCGAGGGGGTGCAGTTCCACCCTGAAAGCATCCTCACTCCCGAGGGGGACCGGCTGGTGGCGAACTTCCTCTCCGGCGCCGGGTCCTGCGGAGCCGGAGCCGGCCCGGCGGGACCAGGGGTCCCGCTCGGCACGGGAGGCGCGGCATGATCCGCGAGGCGATCGCCCGGGTCTCCTCGGGCACGGACCTCTCCCCGGCCGAGGCGGGAGGGGTGATGGAGGAGATCATGCGGGGCGCGGCGACACCCGCCCAGATCGGCGGGTTTCTGACGGCGCTCCGGATGAAGGGGGAGACCGTTATAGAGATAGCGGCGTTCGCCCGGGTGATGCGGGCGGCGGCCGTCCCGGTCGCCCTCCCGGCTCCCGCGGCGCGGGTGGATACCTGCGGTACCGGGGGCGACGGCGCCGGGACGTTCAACATCAGCACCGCGGCCGCCTTCGTCGCGGCCGGTGCGGGCGTCTCCGTCGTGAAGCACGGGAACCGGGGGGTTTCGAGCCGGTGCGGCTCGGCCGACGTCCTCGAGGCGCTCGGGGTCGACGTCGCGACCCCGCCCGAACGGGTGGCGGACGTCCTTGCGGCGGCCGGGATCGCGTTCCTCTTCGCCCCGGCCTACCACCCGGCGATGCAGTACGCCCGCACCGCCCGCGAGGATATCGGGATCCGGACGGTCTTCAACCTCCTCGGCCCCCTGACGAACCCGGCGGGTGCGGGAGCCCATCTCCTCGGCGTCTACGATCCCCGCCTGACCCTTCCGGTCGCCCGGGTCCTCGGCGATCTCGGGGCGGAGCGGGCGATGGTGGTCCACGGTGCGGGGCTCGACGAGATCGCGACGGCCGGCCCGACGACGGTCGCGGAACTCCGGGGCGGCGGGGTCACGACGTATACCCTCGACTGCACGGAGTTCGGGATCCCGCGTTCGTCCGTCGCGGCCATCCGGGGCGGCGGGCCGGAGGAGAACGCCGCGACCCTTCTTTCCGTCCTCGCGGGCGAGGAGGGCCCCGCGCGGGATATCGTCCTCCTCAACGCCGGGGCGGCGATCTACCTCGGCGGCAAGGCCGGCGACATCGCCGGGGGCATCACCTGCGCCGAGACGTCGATCGACTCGGGGGCGGCGCTCGACCGGCTCCGCCGGTTGGTCGGGGCGACCGGAGGCGGGGCATGATCCTCGACGAGATCGTCAGGTCGACCGGCGAGCGCCTCCGGCACCTCGACCAACCGGTCGATCCCGACCCCCTGCCCCGCCGGAGCCTCGCAGCGGCGATACGCGTCTCTTCCGGGAGGCACGCGGTCATCGCCGAGGTGAAGTACGCCTCCCCGTCGCGGGGGAGGATCCACGAAGGCTGCACCCCCGAAGCGATCGCCCGGGAGTTCGTCGCCGCCGGGGCCGCCGGCCTCTCGGTGCTGACCGAACCCACCTATTTCGGGGGGAGCACCGGGTACCTCGTCCGGGTGCGGCGTGCGGTATCCGTCCCGGTCCTCAGGAAGGACTTCATCATCGACGAGCGCCAGCTCGGCGAGACCCGGGCGCTCGGCGCCGACGCCGTCCTCCTGATCGCCCGGGTGCTCGGCGACCGTCTCCCCGCGTTCGTCGACGGGGCGCTCGCGCTCGGGCTCGAGCCGCTCGTCGAGGTCCACGACAGAGACGAGATGGAGCGCGCTCTCGCGACGGATGCGACCCTCATCGGGATCAACAACCGCAACCTGGCAACGATGACGATCGATCTCTCCACGACCGTCCGCCTGGCGAGAGCGGCCCGCGATGCGGGGCGGCTCGTGGTCTCGGAGAGCGGTATCACGTGGCCCTGCGACGTCCGGAGCCTCTCCCGGCACTGCGACGCGTTCCTGATCGGATCCGCCCTGATGTCGGCCCGCGACCGGAAAAAAAGGCTGGAGGGGTTCGTATTCGCGTGAAGATCTGCGGGATGACGAGCGTTCGCGACGCACTCCTCGCCGTGGCGGCCGGTGCCGACGCGATCGGCGTGGTACTCGCGAGCCCCTCCCCGCGTTCGGTGACCCCTGAAGCGGCCCGTGAGATATTCGCGGCGGTTCGGCCGTTCGTGGCCACGGTCGCGGTCACCTCGACCGACCGGCCCGAAGACGTCGCGGCGCTTCTCCTCTCGCGGCCGGACGCGGTCCAGGTGCCGGGCGATCTGGAACTCCCTCCTGATGCGGGGGTGCGGGTCATCAGGATGCTCTCTCCCGGCGACGCTCTCCGGGACGACTGCGATGCAGTGATCGTCGATGGCAGCCACGGCACCGGGCGGGCGTTCGACCCGGAGTATGCCAGAAGATGCGTGGCCGCCTCCCCGGTGCCGGTCATCCTCGCGGGAGGCCTCACCCCCCACAACGTCGCCGACGCGATCCTGGCGGTCCGGCCGCATGGGGTCGATGTCTGTTCAGGCGTCGAGGCGGCGCCGGGGATCAAGGACGAGCGCCTCGTGCGGGCGTTCGTGAAGATATGCAGGATGATGGACAACCCATGAAACCAGGACGATACGGTATATACGGCGGGCAGTACGTGCCCGAGACCCTGATGAGCGCGCTGATCGAACTCGAGGAGACCTACGAGCGGGTTCGCGAGGACCCGGAGTTCTCCCGCCGGCTCTCCTGGTACCTCCGCGAGTACGCCGGGCGGGAGACGCCGCTCACTTACTGTTCGAACCTCTCCCGCGACCTCGGCTGCCGCGTCTACCTGAAACGCGAGGATCTCCTCCACGGCGGTGCGCACAAGCTGAACAACACCCTCGGCCAGGCGCTGATGGCGAAGTTCATGGGCAAGCGCCGGCTGATCGCCGAGACGGGAGCCGGACAGCACGGCGTCGCGACGGCGATCGCGGGCGCGGCGCTCGGTCTCCCTGTCGAGGTCTACATGGGCGAGGTGGATACCCGCCGCCAGGCATTGAACGTCTTTCGGATGGAACTCCTCGGTGCCCGGGTCGTCCCGGTCGTTTCCGGGACGCGGACGCTGAAGGACGCCATCAACGCGGCGATGCGCGACTGGGTGGCGAACCTCGGGGAGACCCACTACCTGCTCGGCTCCTGCGTCGGCCCGCACCCCTTTCCCCGGATCGTCCGCGATTTCCAGTCGGTCATCGGCGAGGAGACGAGAAGACAGATCCTTGAGAGGGAAGGTCGGCTCCCCGACACCGTCGTCGCCTGCGTCGGCGGGGGTTCGAACGCGATCGGCATCTTCTACCCGTTCGTTGGCGACGACGTTGCACTGGTCGGCGTGGAAGCGGGAGGCGAGGGGCTCGATTCCGGCCGACACGGGGCCTCGCTCTCTGCCGGTTCGGTCGGGGTCTTTCAGGGGGCGCTCTCCTACCTTCTCCAGGACGGCGACGGCCAGGCGCTCGAGACGCACTCCGTCGCCGCGGGCCTCGACCACCCCTCGGTCGGGCCGGAGCACGCCATGCTGAAGGACTCCGGGCGGGTCCGCTACGAGGCGGTCACCGACGCCGAGGCACTCCACGCCTTCCGCCGTCTCTCCCGCACCGAGGGGATCATCCCGGCGCTCGAGTCCGCCCACGCGGTCGCCTACGCCCTCCGGGCGGCGGACGATCTCGATAAGGACGGCATCCTCGTCGTCAACCTCTCGGGGAGGGGGGATAAAGACGTCGCCGACGTCGCGAACCTTCACGGGGGCGTCGCATGAGCCGGATCGCCGGCCTCTTTGCCCGGAAGAGCCCGGTCTTCATCGGGTTCACCGTTGCCGGAGACCCCGGCATCGAGGCGTCGCTCCGGGTGGCGAAGGCGATGATCGATGCGGGCGCCGACCTCCTCGAGATCGCCGTCCCCTATGCCGACCCGGTGGCGGACGGCCCCGTGATCGAGCGGGCGCATGTCCGCGCCCTCCGGGCAGGCACGACTGCGGACGACGTCTTCGCCCTCGTCCGGCGGATCAGGGGATATGCGCCGGCGCTCCCCCTCGTCCTCTTCACCTACTATAACATCATCCACCGCCGGGGACCCGACCGGTTCTTTGCGGAGGCCGCGGCCTCCGGCGCGGACGGCGTCCTCATCGTCGACCTCCCCGTCGAGGAGTCGGACGAGGTCGCGCCCTACGCCGCCCGGCACGGCATCGACCGTATCGCTCTCATCGCCCCGACGACCTCGCCGGAACGGCAGCACACGATCCTTTCCGGAGCATCCGGGTTTGTTTACCTGATCTCGCTCGAAGGGGTGACCGGCGAACGCGACCACCTCCCCCCCGGCCTCGCCGGGCTGGTCGGCGCGGTGCGGGAGAAGACCGGCCTTCCCCTCGCCGTCGGGTTCGGGGTCTCGCGCCCGGAGCACGTCCAAACCGTCGTCGCCGCCGGCGCGAACGGCGTCATCGTGGGGAGCGCGCTCGTCCGGCTGATCGAGGAGCACGCGGGCGACGAGGCCGGGATGCAGGATGCCCTCCGGGCGGCGATAGCCACCCTCCGGCGCGGGCTCGTCCCCGACCCCGAACCTGATATACCCTGATGGGCAAGAATAGAGAGGTGGGTTCCGTAGTGATGAAATCTCACGCGAAGTCGCGAAGCCACGAAGTCTGGTGGGTACTGATAGTCTCCTTCGCGTTCTTCGCGGCTTCGCGTGAAACAACGGGAGCTGGCTGATCCTGGAGCACTGCTTCATCCAAACCCGGGTGGTAACCAATTGACGCGAAAACGGGGGTATGATCTCTGACAGAAAGTTTTCTACAGAGTAGGGTGATGAAAAAGGCCGTCGGGTTCCTGGTCAACCCCGTCGCCGGGATGGGCGGCGCCGTGGGGCTCGCGGGGACGGACGGGCAGGCGGCCGAAGCCCTCCGGCGCGGCGCCGTGCCGCGCTCTGCCGACCGGGCGGTGCAGGCCCTCTCCACCCTCCGGGGTCAGGATATCGAGTGGTGCACCTGCTCGGCGCCGATGGGGGAAGACGTCCTCGCAGCGGCCGGGCTCGCCCGCTCCACCGTTCTCTATCACCCGAGTGTCCCGACGGGTGCGGCCGACACAAAGGCCGCGTGCCGGGCGTTCCTCGATGCCGGGGTGGACCTCGTCGTCTTCTGCGGCGGGGACGGGACGGCCCGGGACGTCTTCGACGCGGTGGGGCGGGAGGTGCCGATCCTCGGCATCCCTGCCGGAGTGAAGATGTACTCGGCGGTCTTTGCGGTCAACCCGGCGGCGGCGGCCGACCTCGTCCGCCGGGCGGGGGAGGTTCCCTGCCGGGACTCCGAGGTGATGGACGTCGACGAGGAAGCCTATCGCTCGGGCCGTCTTACCGCCCGGCTCTACGGCTACGCGTGCGTCCCCTATATCCCGGAGCGGACCCAGGGAGGGAAGCAGGTATTCGAGCAGCAGGACGAGGAGCGGGCGAAGGAGGATATCGCGGCGTTCATCGCCGAGATCATGCTCCCGGACACCCTGTATATCATCGGTGCCGGGAGCACGACCGCCCGGATCATGGAGCGGCTCGGGCTTCTCCCCACACTCCTCGGGGTCGACGTCGTCAGGAACGGGGAGGTCCTCGCCCGCAATGCCGACGAGCGGACGCTGCTCGCCCTCCTCGAAGAATACCCGCGGGCGAAGATCGTCGTGAGCCCCATCGGCGCCCAGGGATTCGTCCTCGGGAGGGGGAACCAGCAGATCAGCCCCGCGGTGATCCGGAAGGCCGGGCTACGGAACCTGATCGTGGTCGCCACGCCCGCTAAACTCGCCGCAACACCCCTCCTCTACGTCGACTCGGGAGACGCAGCGCTCGACCGGGAGGTCGGGGACTCGCTCCAGGTCGTCTCCGGCTACCGGATTGCGCAGCGAAAGCGGGTCGTCCAGATCAATTGACGCAGTCTCGGCCTTCTTCTCGCGCGAGTACTGCTCGGCAAGTTTGCGAAGATCCCGCACCTTGGCGTTCGCCGCCTCGATGATCGAGAGGACCTCGAGGTAGCGGCTGTCCGCGAACGCGCCCTCCCTCTTGAGGCTCACGAGCTGCTCGCGGTAGCGCTCATTGATGGCGCGCTGGAGTTCGACGTCCCGGCCCCGGAGTTCCGCGACGGTCACGTCGAGAATCCTCGGGAAGAGGAGCCCGAGCCCGACGATGTTCTCGTCGAGAATCCGGTAGACGCCGTTCGTCTTCTTCACCAGGGTGGGGGAGACGCCGTTCCCCGACATCCTGCGGAAGAACTCCCCGAGGTCCGCCCCGAGGTCGCCGAGCCGCTCGATCTCGTTCGACATCCGCACCAGGAAGACCACCTCGGTCGCTTCCTGATCGGAGAGTTGCCTTTTAGAGATCGTCCGGAGCGCCTGCTCAATCCTCTGATCCAGGTAGTTGTTCAGGCTCTTGAGCCGCTCGACCATCTGGTAGTCCGCCTCCTTTGAGGTGGCAAGGTAGGTCATCGCCGCCCGGAAGAGGTCGAGCGTGACCTCGTGGGCGTGCCTGAGCTCGTTCCGGATCACCTCGAACCCTGCTTGCGTGTCGTCTGGGATGCCCTCCTCGAGGTGGCGCGTCCGCATCAGGATCTCGGGCTCGTTCCCGGGCACCGCCCGTTCCACGAGCTGCCCGAACCGCCCGATGAAGAGGAGGAAGACCGCCGCCGCGATCAGGTTGAAGACGAGGTGGGCGTTCGCCACCATCTGCGCTTCGGTTCCGCCGATCGCTGTTACGAGTTCGGCGAACGGCACGAGGAAGGGCAGGATCAGGAGCACGCCGCCGAGGTTGAAGATGAAGTGGGCCGCCGCCGCCCGCCGGGAGTGGAGGTTCATCCGGGCGGAGGCGATCAGGGTCGTCGTGGTCGAACCGATGTTTGCGCCGAGCAGGATGGGGATCGCCTGCGGGAGGGTGAGCAGCCCCTGCTGGGCGAGGACGACGACGAGGCCGGTGGTGACGGAGCTCGACTGCACCGCGGCGGTGAAGAGGAACCCGATCAGTACGGCGAGCGGGAGGGCCGAGTACTCTGCAACAAGCGCGATGATCGCGGGATCGCTCTGGAACGGCGCGAGCGCCGTGGAGATGAGGTTTAAGCTGAAGAGGACCAGGCCGAAGTAGAAGAGGGGTTTACCCAGGAACCGGTAGCGCCGCCCGAAGATCCCGACGAGGAACCCGATCGGGATCAGCACCTGCCCGAGGGCGGTCATATTGAAGGCGACGAGCTGGGCGGTGACGGTCGTGCCGATGTTCGAGCCGATGATGACCCCGAGGCTCTGGAGGAACGAGAGCGTCCCGGCGTTGACGAGCCCGATGGTGATGATCGTGGTCGCCGCGCTCGACTGGACGATGGCGGTGACGACGGCGCCGATGAGTGCGCCGACGACCGGCCGCGACGTCAGCCGCCCCAGGAGGTTCGCGAAGCTGCCTTTCGCGACCGCGAGGATCTCCCGCGAGAAGTTCTCTATCCCGTAGAAGAAGAGGATCAGGCCGGGTATGATGGCGAATAGGAGTTCCCACGGGACCATTGCTGTTCAGGGAGTATGGAGTCGCCGCCCTCAAATACCTCTCTAAATAGTTCCCTGGACGTACATCCGGTTCACGGGAACGGCGATGAAGTAGGCCGCGGTGAGGGCGAGTGCGATCGAGGTTCTCTCCGGTGCTGTTCTCATCCCTCCTCCTCGGCGTACCCCTCACCCCTGGACGGGGGCGGCAGTCAGGCGGAGAGCGGCGTAGAGTATGGTTGCGGCGAGCACGCACTCGAGGTAGAACCCGAAGACCCCGAAGGCGGAGAAGAGCAGGCTATACGCGGGGGTGCCCGCCGTGAGGGGGAGGGCGCTCATGATCCCGTCGAAGAGCCACCCGAATACCGGCACGCTGTCCGCGACGAGCGGGGGGGCGTCGCCCCGTTCCCACTGGCCCGGGTTTATCAGGAGGGCGAAGACGAACGGAACTGAGGCTGCAACGGCGACGAGCATCGCCTGCCGCTCTCTCCGGACCGGGACGGCGCCCGGGATGAGCGGGAGGGGCGTCGCGGCTCCCGCGACCGCAAGGGTGACCATCACGAGGACGAAGACGGGGAGGACGAACGGTGGCGCCGGTCCGACGATCCCGGAGACGGTTCTGGCGGTACCCGCCCAGATCACGCATGCGACGACCGCAACGAGCGGGGGGATGGCCGGCGAGAACCGGCTCCGGGGGGGCGAGGCGATGATCTTACCTGACATACTGCACCGTTCTCGACACGGTTCGGCTCCCGTGTCCTGGAAATCTGCGGGAAATGTCGACGTCCCTCTATAAACGATTTCTGTCACGATCGTCTACACGTCGGGGCGCTTCAATCCGTTTTGTTCCCGGAAAGGCGGTAGAAGGGGTATCTCGATGCGGCTCTTCCACCGCGGCAGAACGGTCAGTCCGGCTGCTTCTCCCGGCACCGTTTGCTCACGATCTGCACGATGAGGCTGCCAAACAGCAGGATGAAGAACAGGTACCGGGCAAGGGCGCCGGGCCGGCCGTGCAGGATTATATCCTGGTAGTAGTTGACCGCGAGGACAGCTACGGCAAGGGCGAGGAGCAGTTTCCACAGGAGCGACAGGTAGTTGCAGTTCATGTTCGCCGCCGGTTATACGATTCCCACCGCGCGATGGAGGTAGTACGCGAGCACCACGCCTGTCGCAAGAGCGACGAAGACGGCCCGGTCCTTCGACTTCTCGTGGAAAATCCATACGCCGAAGTAGGTCGAGAGGCAGAACCAGGCGAGGAGCAGCAGGCCGGCAAACGGAACCTCCAGGAGGACCACCCAGGAGAAGAGGATGAGCGGCGAGAGGGCGTAGACCGCCGATTTCATCGTCTGCTCGAACTCCCGGTGGACGTCGACGAAGAGCAGGAAGAAGTGCTCGACGAGGCTGACGGCGAGGAGGGCGACGGCTCCGGTTATCAGGCCCTGCGTCAGGGTGACAAGGGTGCCTGCCGCGATAAACCAGATCCGGTGCGTTCCGTCAATCTTCGCCGCCTCTCCCGTAAGGAGGGGCAGTACCATGAATAGGACCGATGCGGCGGCGACGATCGCGAAGTAGAATATGAGGTCGTCGCGCAGCGGTTTTTCGTTGAGTCTCTGGAAGACCCGCCGGGGGCCGGTGATGATTGTTTCCGGTGATATATCTCCTGGCATGCTCTTCTTCCCTGGACGGCGCACCTGCCTGTCTGGTTCCGGTATCGATGAAGGAGAAATCGATGTACTCCTATAAACGTTCTCTGTCTGAATCGTCTACACGTCGGGTCACGGTTGGTTGAAGAGAGGCAGCCGGTGCCCGTTATCGCTCTGACACTATGCAGGGCCGGGAGGTGGTATAGCCCCCATTCATCCTTCGTCCGGGTGAGGGGAGCTTGTTTTTACCGATGGGCGGCCTGAAAATCGTTGGTATCAGCGGTGGAGTACTGCCGGGAGGTTCAATCGCCTCTCATGGACGGTCGATGTGAGCTCGAACCGCCCCTCTCCGGGTTCAAACGGGGAGCAGGATACAGTCAACGTTCCGGAGTTGATCCCTTCTGATTCCTGAGTTGTGCTGTGAGGTATCCCCGCAGGGTCCCAGACCGTTAGGGTGAAGGTGGCTTTCTTTGCGCTGCTTGGCTTATTTTCTTGGTCACTTCTCCACGAGACAGTGAAGGTGCTTGCTTCCATTCCCGTCTCGATCAAGGAGATGATGTTCGAAGAAGTTGTGTTTGCCCCGAAGTCGGCCGACCCCTCGCCAAGGAAGAAAACACCACGTGAGTTACTGTCCTGAAAGACGATTTTGCCGCTGGACGTAGTGGTATTAACGGCAACATCCTCCTGGGCGGATGATATCACATATGCCAGAGCACCAACAAGACCTATCATCAGGATGATGATGCACGCTATTTTCCTGTTCAAAAGGTCATCACTCCGCTTTAAAAATAGTGCATCCTAGAGATGTACCTGTTTAGACATAATCGAGGTCGCCAATGTAGGGGCCACCTATCGCCGTCGTCGTATCGAACCAGTTGTGCGTCTCGCACCAGAGTTCGTACTGGGCATCGCCGCTGCCCTGTGAATTGAAGCTCACGCTGATGGTGCCGCTGGTCGCCCAGTCGACCCGCTTTTGGGTAGTGTGCGCCGCGCCCAGAGCATCATAGACCGTCAGGCGGTAGATCGCTCCCTGACCGTCGTTGTCCACATCGTTAACATTACTGTATGTTGCTGTGAAGGTGTTCTGCCCGGCTGGAGCAGTGACTGATCCCACACCGGCCACGCTTGCTGTGTCGCCGTCGCCATCTGTCGACATGCTTCCCAGGTGTATTGTGGCCCGAGCCCCGGCATCATCTGTGCCCACCATAGGGGGTATTTCTCCGACTTCGATGTTCTCCTGATCAGCCTGGGCTGCAGAAGCAACCCCGGCAGATACTGATACAAATAGCATCAGTACTGCCAAAACCGGCAGAAATCTGTTTCGGCTTTCCATTTTCTGTTTCCTCCATTATTACAGCACCGGAGGAGAGAGAACGTACCTATAAGTAAAGGTAATAACAACCCTCCTTTTGCCTCCGGGCGTGCGGGGTCCATCATCCTGTCGTGAACCGCGGATGTGTGGCCCCGCGACTCATGCGAATGCCCGATTCCGGCACCCGCACTGCAACCTCAACCTCGGGCTATTTACCTTTTCTCTCACTTCTCTCTACATGTTCGCTGTCTTCTTCGGAAAGCGGAAGGCTGGATACATCCTGCACGGCCCACGGAACCGGAGAGGGTTCCGGCCGGAACCGGGAGTGCCTGGGCTCCATACTCGGTCCTGCTCCCCTCTGGGCGTGCTTACCGGATATCCATCCGCATGAACCGCGTGTACGCGACGGCGAAGAAGGCGACGGGGTAGATGGTCAGGGCCGCAACGCTCGACCATATCTCGCCGAGCGTATCTTCAAGGGTTGCCCCCGGGGAGTTGCTGATCCCCTGGATGAGGGCGTTGACGGCCATCTGCGGCGAGAAGAGGTTTGCAGCGCTCTCGATCATCTTCATCTGGTCGAGGTACGCCGTAATCTCCACCTGGTAACCTTCCGATTGGGTATCCCCGCCGTATGCGGCGGGGTCGGGCTTTTCCATCATGAGGGCCGTGCCGATATTCGCGGTGGCGAAGGGGGCCAGGAAGACGAGGAGGACGAAGACAACCACCGAGAGGAGCAGGGCGCTGCCGCTCTCCCGGCAGAGGGTGGAGAGGGCGAGCGCGATGGAGAAGAACGTCACGAGGAAGAGGAGGGTGACGCCGGCATAGGTCAGGATCATCCACAGATCGCCGGAGGCGGGCACGATCGAGAAGACGAGGAGCAGCGCGGTGGATATAGCGAGCACGCTCCCGACGACGAGGGCCAGCAGCGCAACGCCCCCGAGCGCCTTGCCGTTGATGATCTCGTCCCGGTAGACCGGGTGGGAGAGCAGGCTTTTGAGCGACCGGGACTCCTTCTCCTTCGAGACCAGGTCGAACCCGAGCGCAAGCGCAAGGAGGCCCCCGTAGGAGACCAGCGTCCGGAACACCGAGGAGTAGATGCCCTCGACCGGCGGTTTTGCGGGCATCATCCCGGCCGGTCCGTCATTCTGGTTATCCATCGTCGCCAGTTGCTGGGCATACCGGTCCAGGTCTCTCTCGTAGCTCCCGACCCCGCTGTAGGTTCCCACCAGGGCGATGGCGAGGAACAGGGCGAGGATCACCAGGAACCGCCAACCCGTGATCTGGTCGGCAAACTCTTTTTGGGCCACGGTGAAGACCCGTTCCGCCGTCATGTGTTATCACCGGTCAGTGTACATACATCTATCTTCATGCTCGTTCTCCGTCCGTGGTCGCAAGAGTACCGCAGGTCCGTGACTATACGCGGTATCGCCCCTTAAGTGACAACCGAGGTTTTTCCGCCGCCCGGAACAGGCAAGGGTTAATCAGATGCACTTCCACGGGCGTTGCCGTCTTGAGACTGGATCGTTACTCCATATACCTTTTCTCTCACATTCCTCTACACGTCGGGGCGTGAGAGGAGTGGATCCGACCAGTGGCCGTGGTAAACCGACGATACTCTGCACCGGTCACTTTTCGGAAACTTCAAGCCCGGCCGGTCCCATACTGACTTTAACCACGCCGGTTCCATCGGCCCGGAACTACCATGAGACGACCGATCCTTGCCGTTATCGTCGGAGTAATAACTGTCTACGCCTGCATGCACTTCTTCGTCCTGCCGGAGGCCCCGGACGTCACCCGTATCGAGAATATCACCCATCTTGAGTCCCCGGCATACCATCCGGCCATCCTGGACCTCTGGGAGATCGCCGTCGATAGCACCGGCGTCGAGAACGAGTCGGCGAGACTGCTGCGACTGGAGACCAACATCGCCGGGGACGGCGCGATTCGGGTGATATGGTTCTACTTCTACGGTGATAAGGACGGTGAACAGCACGGCTACGAGGCGTATGTGGGGCCGGGCGGAATGGTATCGGCTAAATCGCAGAAGTTCAATTTTTCCGTGCAGGGGGTGCACCCCCTCGAACTCTTGCGGGAGGTCGACGCTATCGCCCTGGAGGATATTCCCTCCCGGGACCGGGGTATGAGGCTTCTTGTGAGCGTGAACGCGTACGGGGACCACTACAACGAGACCCGGGGAAGGCTCTACGAGGTCTCGGATGGAATATTCCGCCCGGTGAAAGAAGTGACGTTCGGCCCGGACGCGCGCTGGTACACCATCACGATCACTCCCCACCGGAGCCCGGGATCCCCGCCATCTCCAGAAGAGGTTCTTATTGCGTTCACCCGGCAGGATCTCGCAGCGGCCGAGTCCGTAGCCTACGGATAGGTGAGCGTCGAGAACCGGGACTCGTTCATCGTCTCCGGCCCAACCGCCCCCGGGTGACCTAACCGGTTGCGTCTGCGCCCCTGTCCGCCCGGGATACGATATCCCGCCGGGGGAAATAGCGCACCATCCTCCCGTCCCTCTCGCTCCGTACGGCACCGTCCCGGATGAGCAGCGCCATATGCCAGGTCACTGATGCGCCGGAGATCCCGAGCGCGGATACGACCTCTTTTCGCGCCATTCCCGGGTCCTGTGCAAGGAGATCGAGGATCTGCTTTCGTGTCCCGTTGATGGGATAGCCTTCTCCCTCACGGGCCGTCCTGCCGTTCGTGTAATACCGTAACTGCCCGTGATCGCGCTCAGCTACTATCTGTCCGGTCTCGCAGAGGGTTGCAAGGTGGTACCGGAGCGTTCCAATGTTAACCCCCAGCCTGCGTGAGAGGGAAGCGTGGTTGATCCCGGGGTTCTCCCGGATGCAGAGGTATGCTGCACGGCGGGTGTCGTGTTCAAGAACGTTCTTTCTGGAGATCCTCCTCTGGCCAAGAATAAGCCATACGGTTACTGATATGAGGAACTGGACCGGGAGGAAGAGCAGGGGTGCGGTCATGAAGACGAAGTCGAGCAGGAGCAGTTTGGGCGGCACGTTCCAGATATATAGTGGGGCCGGATCGTCCGGTATCGTCTCCGGAAACTCCCCCTCACTTGATATGGTGCCAGTAGCGCTCCCCGGGGCGATTATAAGCAGGAGGGCGATAAGGAGCAGTGCGCCCCTTGCGAGAGGGAGTTGATGCCGCATTAAAAAGATCAGGTGACCGGGAGTATAAAAACGGTGCTATTCTGTTATCCCCCCATCGCACACCTCTGCGTGCCTTCGGGTAGCCGGTCCCCTCCACAGTCTGGGCCCGGTATCGACCGATGCAGCAAACGTCCCTGATTGACTGCGGCGAATTTTCCGGAGCAAAACGAACGGATCCGGCTCGACGTGTAGAGGGGCTGGACAGAAATCGTTTATAGGGGAACGTTGAGTTCTCATGCATAGATCCCGGAAGACGGGCCCACCCGGCCGGGCGGTGGTGAGGAGATGGGCGGGCGACGTAACAATGCCAAAAAAACCGTACTGAACCTATTGATAGCGGTCACCATCCTTGCCGTGGTGGTCTTCCTGCTCTTCCTTGGTCCTGCATTCGTCTCGACGACCATGCCGAACGACTCCTATATGATCGAGATCACCGGTCTCTCCGGTCTTGCCGTGAACGGCACCGCCACGGTCATGATCCCGGTCCCGGCGAACGCGAAGGGCGAGCTGGTGATCTTCGAGGCGTCCAGCGCTCGCCAGCCCGCCGGGTGGCGGACGGCGATCCGGGAGACGCAGTACGGGAAGATGCTCGCGTTCACGACGACGGAGGACTACGCGCAGGATATCTTCGTACCATCCGGCGAGTTCGAGACGAAGGAAGAGCCGCGGCTGCTCGTGCCGGTCCTCGCAACCCCGGACAACGCGAGCGTCGCCGAGTTCACCCGGAGCTCGGGCGGTACCTACACCACGGTCGGCTTTCTCGACGGCTTCGTCCCGCCGGAGAACGCCACATCGATCTCGTTCGACCTTGAGTACCAGGGCGGCGGCGGTGTGAAACATCTGATCAAAGAGAATATCTGGACGGCGACGGTGAATACGGCTGTTCCGAGCACAACGTCGGGATTTGTTCCGGTTCCGGCAGGATACCATGTTATTGCCGGGGGTATCAATCTATAATGACCGACTCCGGGAGAGAAGATCTCCATCGATTGAAACGTATGCTCGTTGACGGCAAAACTCATGCAGCC
This sequence comes from Methanoculleus sediminis, assembly GCF_001017125.1. Classification (GTDB taxonomy): domain Archaea; phylum Halobacteriota; class Methanomicrobia; order Methanomicrobiales; family Methanoculleaceae; genus Methanoculleus; species Methanoculleus sediminis. The sequence goes on from NZ_JXOJ01000002.1 coordinate 867,639, forward strand.
CGTAAAATGGCGATATCTCTTGCTCTTTTATCCCTCATCGTCCTCACTGCCGTATCGGGGTGCCTCTCGATCGACGCTGTCGCCGACCGTCATGCTCTCTCCGTCACCCGAACCGACGCCGCCGGTACCGAGATCTGGCACACCGCTTTTGATGGAGGGGGCGACGAATACGGCACCGTCCTGTTGCCGGTTTCGGACGGCGGCCTGCTTGTCGGGGGGTCGGTCAAACAATCTCCGGGAAGCGAAGAGCACGCCCTGCTGCTCAAGATCGCGGAGGACGGCCGGATCGAGTGAAACCGGTCGTTCCCGACACGGTATGGCGTTGAGGCAGTCGTCTCCCACCCTGACGGCAGTTTCACCGCAGGGACGGGTGACGGGTCTCTCTTCCGGGTGGCCGGCGACGGGACACCCGTCTGGAGCAGCCCGGTTTCGGAGTCCGTGCCTGGAGTCTCCGGTCTGCCGGATGGAGGTATCATGGCTGCAGGGAGCCAGCACGAGAGGGATGTCTGGGTGGCGGTCGTGAACGATACCGGGTCGCTGCTCCGGGAAGAGACCTACCCGGATCTCGGACGGGGGCGGGCTCTCGAGGTCGCTTCGGCGTCGGACGGGGGGTGCATCGTTGCAGGGACGACGGATAGCCACCCGCTCTGGGTGATGCGGCTCGATGGAGAGGGCAACGTCATCTGGACCCGCACCTTCGAGGAAGGCCCTGAGTTTATCGGAGTCATGCTTCACCATGTATATTCGGTGCGAGAGAAGCCGGACGGTAGCGTGGAACTGCTCTATAAGGTCGGCCGGGCCCTGAAAGGAGAGGAAGCCGGAGGATCGGTCACGGTCGACCGAACCCTCGCCCGGGACGGCTCTGATGTGAGCGTAACGGAGTTCTATATGCCCTGCCCGGTTGTCCGGGCCTCCGGCGGCGGTTACGCCTGTGCCTCCCTCGAGAGTTCCGAGGGCGACGGTTACACCATGGGGAACCATCTCGGGTCGCCGATTCACGTGATGAAATGTGACGATCGCGGTGAGATTGTCCGGGTCAGTACCGGCACGGAGGCGGAGGTGGATATCGTCACGGATATCGTGCAGACCCCGGATGGGGGGTTTGCGATTCTTGGTGGGTCTACGAAGACCTGAACCCTCAAGATCTCGTATGCTCTCCCGATGCCGGCCGCCATCACAACCTTTATAGTTAGGTCAACCCAAACTAATGGGTATCAACCATGGCGGCGAGACATGAGCACCTGTTCGAAGTGTTTGATCGCCTGATCGCCATCAAGAACGAATGCTCCTCCGAGATCTTCTCTGAATGCGGGCTTGCCGACGTGACGGTGAAGCAGGTCGCCTACCTGAAGACGATCGACGAGCACGGCGACGTGACGTTCAGCGGTCTTGCCGAGATCACCAGGAACTCGAAACCCACCGTGACGGAGATGGTTAATCGGTTCGTCCGGATGGAGTGCGCCTACCGCCAGAAGTCCCCCGACGACGGGCGGGTCACCTACATCCGGCTGACCGAGAAGGGCCGGATGCTGGCAAACGCCGAGCGGAACGCGCTCCACCGGATGGTCGAGAGGATGGTGCGGACGCTCGATGAGAACGAAGTGGATCTTCTGGTGGAGATCTTGAAGAAGGTCGGATGATTTTTTTGGCCGGCCATATTGTTAGGTAAATGCGAACTAAACAATCCGGAGTCACCATGCACTCACCAGAACCAGACACCAGCAGAGAGCACATTGTCATACCGCTCTTCGAGACCGTGGTCTACCCCGAGACCCGGACGAAGCTCCAGGTCGAGACGGCCGTCGGAGAAGCGCTGATCGCCGCCATGAAGAGCGACGGGTCTGCATACGCGGTCGGGCTGACCGCAAAGGGCGGGGCAGAGTCCCCCGGGGAACCGGCCGACGCGCTCTACCCGACCGGGAACCTTCTTGCGATCGCGCACGTACAGCCTGCAGACGACGGCTACCTCGTCTTTGCTCACGCAACGCGCCGGGTGAAGGCCGTAACCCTCTCGGAGAAGGGCGGGCAGTACTACGCCGTCTGCGAACCGCTCCCGGACGTGCCGGACCTCGACGAGGATGCCCGGGCAGAGATGCTCGGGCGCGTCAAAGCGGCCGTCCATGAGATCAGCGGCAACTTCCAGGGCTCCGAGCAGTTCACCCGGCCCGTCGACAGGATGGAGTCCGTCGACCAGATCATGGGTTTCGTCATGCCCTTCCTGCCGATCGATGTTGCCGAGAAGCAGTCGCTCCTCGAGATCGTCTCCGTCCGGGAGCGCTACACCGCGTTCCTCCGGATCCTGGTGAACCTGAACGAGAGCATCAACCTCCGGATCGAGGTGGCGAAGAAGGCTTCCGAGAAGGTCGGGAAGGCGAACCGCGAAGCGATGCTCCGCGAGCAGCTCCGGGTGATCCAGGAGGAGCTCAACGGCTGCGACGGCTCGTCGGGCGAGGAGAACTACCGGGAGCGGATCGAGCGCTCGACGATGCCCGAGGAGGTGCGCAAGAAGGCCTTCGCCGAACTGAAGAAACTCGAGTCGGGCGGGAGCCAGCACCACGAGAGCCAGGGGATACGGAACTACCTCGACCTCCTGCTCGATCTCCCCTGGACGGTCGAGAAGAAGAGCATCGACATCGAGGAGGCCCGCCGGGTGCTCGAGAGCAACCACAACGGCCTCGAGAAGGTCAAGGAGCGGATCGTCCAGCATCTCGCGGTCATGAAACTCAAGGAGGAGAAGCAGGGCTCGATCCTCCTCTTCGCCGGCCCGCCCGGGACCGGGAAGACGAGCCTCGGACGGAGCATCGCCGACGCGCTGGGGAGAGAGTACGTCCGGATCAGCCTCGGCGGCGTCAAGGACGAGGCGGAGATCCGCGGGCACCGGCGAACCTACGTCGGGTCGCTCCCCGGCCGGATCATCCAGGGGATGAAGCGTGCGGGGGCGAAGAACCCGGTCTTCATCCTCGACGAGGTCGACAAACTCGCCGTCTCGTATTCGGGAGATCCGGCAAGCGCCCTCCTCGAGGTCCTCGACCCCGAGCAGAACAGCACGTTCTCGGACCACTACCTGGAGGTTCCCTACGACCTCTCGGACGTGCTCTTCATCGCGACCGCAAACAGCCTCGCGACGATCCCGGCGCCGCTCCTCGACCGGATGGAGCTCATCGAGATCTCGGGCTACACGAAGAACGAGAAGTTCGCGATCGCGAAAGATCACCTCCTGCCGGAGACCCTCGAGGAGCACGGGCTGACCGCGGATCACCTCCGCATCGAAGATGAGGCCGTCTCGGCGATCATCGACCGCTACACCCGGGAAGCGGGCGTCCGGACGCTCAAGAAGCAGCTTGCCCGGATCGCCCGGCATGTCTCCGCGAAGGTCGTCTCCGGGACGGTCGACCTCCCGGTCGTCGTGACGGCGGAGATGCTCCCGGAGATCCTGGGCCGTGAGACCGTCCGGCCGGACATGGCGCGGAAGGAGAACCCGCCCGGCGTCGTGACGGGGCTCGCGTGGACGCCGGTCGGCGGCGACATCCTCTTCATCGAGGGGACGTTCATGCCCGGCAAAGGGAAACTGACGCTGACCGGCCAGCTCGGCGACGTGATGAAGGAGTCGGCCCAGATTTCCCTCAGCCTGATCCGCTCGAGGCTCGCGGCCATCGCGACCGGGTTCGACTTCTTCGCAAGCGACATCCACATCCACGTGCCGGCGGGGGCGACCCCGAAGGACGGGCCGTCGGCGGGCGTGACCCTCTTTACGGCCCTCGCCTCCCTCGTCACGGGGAGAACGGTCGATCCGACGGTCGCGATGACCGGCGAGGTGACGCTCTCCGGCGCCGTCCTCCCCGTAGGCGGGATCAAGGAGAAGGTTCTTGCGGCGCACCGGGCCGGGATCAGGACGGTCATCCTCCCGCGGGAGAACGAGCGGGATCTCGAGGATGTCCCCGGTGACGTCCGAAGCGATCTTACGTTCGTGACCGTGGAGACGATCGAGGACGTCCTCCGGGAGGCACTCGGGATAGAACTCAACGGGCCGGTTCTGCCGTATGGGGGGAAGAACCGGTGCGTCCCCGCGCACAACCTCTGAAGATCATTCGGGTTCGGGCACCTCCTCTTTTACCCCGCCCCGTGCCTTTTTTTGCTCACCAGGCCCCGTCCGGGGAGCCTATTGGCCCAAAGCGGCCCGACGTGTAGAGGATTGTGACAGAAATCGTTTATAGAGGTACGTCGACCTCTCCCGCATGGACGCCGCGACCTGTCCCCGGAGGTCGCCCGTCACCTAGAGGAAACCTCATGAATCAAACTCATATAGGAACTATCGCCCTCACGTTCTGCATCGCGTTCTTCGCCGGCGCTTTCTTCACGGCTGTGCTCGTCCATAACCCCGAGCCTCCCGCCCCCACACTCCGGCAGAACATCTACGGCCTCCCGCTCTCGGAGATGTGGGCGATCGTCCAGGACCGGACCGGTGTCGAGAACTCGACGGCGATCCTCGGGGATTTCCGGCTCGTGATCGACGGGGACGGGGCGGTCGAGCAATTAAGTTTCGAGTTCTACGGAGACGATACCGGTCTCCCCCACTGGTATCGGGTTGCAGCGAGTTCGACGGGGAGAGTGACCTGGAATTCCCTGGAGGTCGACAGAGCACCTCCCGGAGAGCATCCGCTCACCCTTTTCACGGAGATTGAGCGGATTCCCTACCGGGAGCTGGCCGGTGAGAACGGGATCCTGATCGTCGGCGTCAGTTCGCAGTCGGGAAACCTGTCATACGATGCCAGTTATGGAGACCTCTACGCCCTGCGCCAGAGCGAGATCATCCCCTTGAAGCATGTGGGGTTCAACACGATGGAACCCTGGTACAGTATCGACGTCTCGCACGGGGTAAAGGACGGTTCCGGACTGGTAGGTACCTACTACTGCACGATCTTTACGCTCCGCGATCTCGTCAAGGCCGAGAGGGTGTACTATCCGGACGGGAGATTTTTCTGGCCCCCACCCGGTTCGCTCCCGGCAGGTATCGATGGATCACCCGGATTGGGGGCCGCCTCTTGATGCCGGACGATCCGCTCCGGAGACAGGATGGTCGTATGAAGCCTGACCGGAAGCGCCTGATTGTTGTCGGGACCCTCGCGTTCATCGGCGTCGTCGTCCTCGTCGCGGCGACCGTGTTCGGAGTTACAACCCTCATTGCCCTGGTCACGGGAATCGACGGGCCTCCGAAGTCGTTGACCGTGGAGGTGGTCGTAGAAGAGGATCTGCAGAACGCATCCGTCATCCATCTGACCGACCGGGACCTGAAGCAGCACCCGGTGCTTGCCTCTGCGATCCGCGAGGCCGGCAGCGAATCCAACGTGGTGAGATCCGCGTCGGTCCCGATGACGGGGGCCGAGTGCCTCGCACTCACCGAGTCGTTTGGTGTGTATACGGCGAATGCGCCGATCCTCGAGTACGACGGAGTATACTACGCCACCCGCGTTCTGATCCATTAGAATCGTGTCAAAACAGGTGCAGAATGGAAGAAGGTAAAAAACCCGGCAACCGGCTCAGAACGGCGGGGCTCGTCGTCGCGTGCGGCCTTATCGGGATCGTCGCGGTCGCGCTCGGCTTCATGCTCGCCGACGCTCTCATCATCTACGCGATGGAGGGTTCGGGCGGGCAGCCGATGCTCTACGTCATGGAGAGCGCGGATGTGCAGCCCGAGTGGGGCATGGTCGTTCCCCTGACCGAGAAGGACTTTGCCGACCACCCGGCGCTCGACGCGGTCATCCGGGGCGAGGAGCGAAACCCGTCGGTGTGGGAGTGGGGAGCCGGTGACCGGCGCTTCATCGGGGGAACCAACGTCTCCTACGCGGAGAGCAAAGCGCTCCAGGACACGTACGGGCCCGACCGGGAGACGTGGGTCTACCCGCACCTGGAGTACGAGGGGGCGTACTATCTGGTGGTGACGACGTGGCCTTGACACGAGGGGATCCTTCGGTGATCGGGTTACGTGTCGGCGGTCGGGGAGACCGAAAGATGATGAAGATCGCATCCGCCGTTTTTCTGCTGATTGTCTCGGTCTGTATCGCGGGCTGCTGCACCTACGAAACGGCCGATCCAGCCCCTCCCGGCGGCCCGCAGGGGACGCCGGCGCAACGGTGCCCCGAGATCGACGTATCGGAGATCCCTGTAGCCACCCCGGAGGTGATCAGGACAAACGGCTCATACATCGCCGGGATTGCGCTCGGCGACGAGCGGGCACGGGCTCTCGTCCGGCACGGCGGCAAACCCGAATCGGTTGCCGTGCTCTTCCACTCGTGCCCGCGAAACGACCCATACTGCAACCGGAACCCGAGCCTCGTCATCCGCTACGGGGAGATCCGGTTTGCGGTCACTGTCGACGAGACGGCCGGGACGGTGCTCGTCGGCTCCGCGCTCGTGCCGAACACGCCCTCCCGGACGTATTACAAGACCCGCGACCTCTCGACCGGGACCGATACCGTCTACCTGGGGGACGCCCCGATCATGACCTACAACGAGACGTCGCTCCTGTACCTGAACGAGTCGTACGGTCGATAATGTGACTTATATCATTCACGGTGGCGACGTGGTGCTCGCTCTCTGAGGACGGGCGCGCCCCCGGTTCCCGGCCCGCAGCGGCGTTGTTCGGCTTCAAAATCGATCGGGAAGGCCCGACGTGTAGACGATTGTCACAGAAATAGTTTATAGAAGAAGGTCGACCTCTCCCGCGTGGGTACCGGTATCCGGGGGCGCGGGTCCGGTCGTGCGACCCGTCAAAAATCGGGCCGGTACTACCGGGTCGGGACGATTTACCGGGACTGAACGGTGAGGGATTGAAAATGAACGGAAAAACCAGAACATTGACCTTCCTCTTCGCGCTGCTGCTCGCGGCCGTCCCGGCGGCAGGCGCAGATCTCGGTCCCAATCAACACCTGATCCCGGAACTGAAAGTGAACGAGTCGATCGAGACGATCGCCATCTCCGGGGAGTTGAGCCTTCAGCCGGAGTGGGACGGGAGTGTGACCACCGGGATACCGTTCGGTTCGATCCTCGTTCATACGGCGGATGAGAAGACGCTGGTCTTCGATAGCGACGGCAACCAGCTGCTCTCCATCAGCGACGAACTCTCTGCGAAAGTCCCCACCCCCGCGGGTGTCGAGAAGCCCTGCACCTGGGTGCACCAGCTCCCGAACGATTCCCGGGTCTACCATCACGACAATGCGACCTTCATCTTCGGCAAGGCCGGGAACCTCATCCTGACCGTCATCAACGAGCATCCGCCGCCCGTCGAAGACCCGATCACCATCAACATCACCTCCCCGCGTGAGGGTGAGACGGTCTGGATCGACGTCGTGCCGCCCCGCGTCGCCGTCGTCGGGGAGGTGCACGCCCCCGCAGGTCTGCACAACGTGGTTGTGCGGAGCGGGATCGGAGAGGTCTCGTGCGGGAACCGGCCCGAGTTCGCCTGCTCGGTGCCGGTCTCCGCCGGGGAGAACACGATCACCGTCGTGGCGGACACCCATGGACCCCTGGCCGAGAAGACCGTGAACGTGACCGTCCGTATCGGTCTCCCGCCGCCCCCGGCGATCGCCGTCTCGGGCAGGGTGACGGATACCGGCGGCAACCCGGTTCCCGGTGCACTGGTTCGGTTCGAGTCGGTGTTTACGCTCGACGAACCCCTCGCAGCGGTCACCACGGACGAGGACGGCCGCTACCAGATAACCGCTCCCGGCCACCGGCAGACGGTCACTGTCGAGAAGGAGGGCTACTCCACCATCCGGGAGGGGTTCGTCTTCGAGAACCCAACAAACACCCTCGACCTGGAACTGGAACCGTCGAGCCGGACGGTCCCGGGGTTCGGTCCCGCGCTCGCGGTTCTCTCGCTTTTGGGGGTCTTCCTCCTCATCGGCCGGAAGAGGCGGTGAGATGACAGAGAGCGGCTCAGTAATCCCGGCACTCCTCCTCACCGCCGCGGTCACGGCGCTGGCGGCGGGGTTTGCGGCTTTCGCGCCCGTCACCGAGGTCCCCATAATCTCGCATGAGCAGATTGCCCCACAGGATCAGGCCCTGGTCCATATCGACTTCTTCACGGAGAAGAGGGATACCCCGGTCGAGGGCGTGGATATCCTCTCCTCGATCCTGCGTTACGAACTCGCGGTCTACGATACAGAGGGTATCCGGGATCACCTGCTTTCCGGCGAACCGCTGGCGGTGCATATCGCCGTGCAGGGCTGCCCGGCGGTTCTCGAGGGGTCGTTGCACGGCACCGGCTCCTTCACCGGCACCCTTTCCGGGGACGGCAGGGCGCATCTGACCATCAGAGGCGACGTCCTTCGCGGTTATTTCGAGACCGGCGGCGTCGCATACTGGGTGGAGAGCACCGGGCGGTACGACACCGAATCCCCGGGGAAGGTCCTCCACTATCTCTTCTCCTCCGCAGACGTGAAAGGGTTGAGCGGCTGCTATCTCACGCTCTACAACATCAGCAACGGGGATCTGGAAGATTCCGGATACCCTGCAGGTTGGACGGAAGCCGACTTCTTGAGTGCCGGCCACGAGGTCGTCCCGCTCACGGATGCCGATCTCGCCCGCCTCCCCAGAGTGAACGAGACCCTTCGCACCGGCTTTATGGAGGTGCCGCTCTCCGAGAGCGAGACGATGCGCATCATGAATGGTTACCGGGGGAGGATCGCGGAGTATCGCGGGAACTACTACGTGATCGACTTCATCGAGAGTTAGGTCGCACCGGTCCCCTAAACCCTCTTTGCTATCGTCTCGATCGCTTCGATAAGCGTCTGCTGCTGCGGCTTGATGATCGCGACCGGGCAGTCGGCGATCTTCTCCACGATCGGCGCGAGGATGGGTGCGCAGATGATCCCGAGCGCCCCCTCCTTGTCCGCCCGGACGGCGGCGATGATGCACTCTTCAAGGGAATCGGCCGCATAGCCCCGGATGTGGTATTGCTTCCCGCCGATGGCGAAGTTACGGTTGTCGATCTCGTCGAGCAGGAACCGGGCTGCGATCACCGCGATGAAACTCTTCTCCCGGGGCTCGAGGACGTTCACTATCCGCCGGACGGTCGAGAGGCGCGGGTCCGCCCTGCCCGACGTGAGCTTGTAGAGGGTTGCGGGCGGGATCCCGGCCCGTTCCGCGAGATCGCGGATGCTCATATCCTGCCGGGCGAGTTCCTCCTGGAGCGCGTCGGCAAAGTCGGCTTCGAAGATCTTTCGCGAGAGCATTGTTCTACTATAGTCATATCTATGAGATAATGTTTTTCCTGATTCGGTTAAGAGTTCCGCTATGGAGAACAATCCTTATCTTCCTGCATGACGACCCTCCCGCATGGACCCCTCACCCATCCGCGAGATCACGATCCTCCCCGGCCGGAACCGGAACGGCGAACCGGAGCGGTTCGAGGCGATCGTCATCCGCCCGGGCGATACAATATCAGTCGTCGGCCCCACCGGTTCGGGGAAGAGCGCCCTCATCAACGATATCGAGGTCTTCGCCCGGAACGACACTGCCACGGGACGCACCGTCCTTGTCAACGGGGAATACCCTCCCGAAGAGTTCGTCCGCGACCCGGCGCACAAGCCCGTCGCCCTGATCACCCAGAACACCCGGTGCCTCGCCGACCTCACTGTTGCAGAGTTCCTTGCGATGCACGTCCGGTCCCGCAGGATCGCCGACGACGGGATTGTCGAGAGGACGATCGATCTTGCAAACGAGTTCACGGGCGAGGAGATCCGGGCCGGCGCCCGGATGACCGCGCTCTCCGGGGGGCAGACCCGGTCGCTCCTCGTCGCGGACGCCGTCCTTATCGCGGCTGCTCCGGTCCTCCTCCTCGATGAGGTGGAGAACGCAGGGATCTTCAAGGAGCGGGTGATCGAGGTGCTCCGGGCCGGTGGGAAGGCGGTCATCTTCGTCACGCACGATCCTCTGGTCTCCCTTCTCTCCGCCCGGCGGATCGTCATGCGGGACGGGGCGGTCGAACGGGTGATCGAGCCCCTCGACCGCGAGAATGAGGCGCTCCGGGAGGCGCTTCGCCTCGACGGAATCCTCCGCCGGATGCGCGAGCAGATCCGGGCGGGCGACCTGATCACGGGACCGGTCGGGGCATGAGGCTCGCCGTCGTTGCGGGACCGCCGTCCGCCGGGAAGACCGCCGTCGTGCGGCAGATCATCCGCACCCTTCTGGACCGGTACCGGATCGCTTACCTGAAGATCGACGTCGTCCGGGCGTTCGAGGACGAGGAACTCGCGGCCGAGTTCGGGATACCGGCACGGAAGGTCTGCTCCGGCGACCTCTGCCCGGACCACGCCGGGGTGATGGTGATGCGGGACGCCATCGCCTGGGCCGAAGGGGAGGGGGCCGACCTCCTCCTGGTCGAGAGCGCCGGGCTCTGCCTGCGCTGCTCCCCCTACACGACGCAGGCGCTCGGGATCGTCGTCCTCTCCGCGGTTTCCGGCACGAACACGCCTCTGAAGATGGCCGCGATGCTCGGGCTCGCCGACATCGCGGTCGTGACCCGGATCGACCTGGTCTCACAGGCCGAGAAGGAGGTCTTCCGGGAGCGGATCCGGGAGGTGAACCCGGACCTCGACATCGTCGAGACGAACGCCGTCCAGGGGACCGGGATGCGCTACCTCATCCGGGCGATCGAGGACTGCCCGCCGATAACCGATCCCGATACAATCGTCCTCCGGGGTGCGCCGCCGCTCGGGGTCTGCACCGTCTGCATCGGGAAGACCGAGATCGGGTGGCAGCACCACTTCGGGGTCGTCCGGAGGCTTGAGGACGCAGACTATCTCTTCCGGGGGGACTGATCCGGTGGCATGGGACCCACCCGGGAAGGACTGCGGGGCCTGCGGCGCCCCGACCTGCGAGGCGTTCCTCCAACGGGTCCGGCGCGGGGAGAAGGATCTTGAAGACTGCGTCTTCTACCCCGCCGGGACCCCCTCCCCCCGGTTCGAGGGCGAGACCCTTCATACCGGCCGGGACGTCCTCGGCGGCGAGTACGACTTTATCCTCGATCCCCTGCCAGGCGAGGTTTCGGCCCGGAAGATCGTGCTGCCCTTCCGCCCGGACCTCGTAGAGAAGTGGGGGATTGCGGCCGGGGATATCGTCGTCGGGAGGCCGGCCGGCGCGGGATGCCCGGTCCAGCACGTCCTCTCGGTCCTCCATGCAAGCCCGGTAAGCGGCCTCCTCACCTGCCTGGTCGTCGGCCCGGAGGCCTCGCGGGGCGGAGAATTTAAGGACGTTGAAGCCTACCACATCGTCGGTTTCGAGGGGATTGCCCGGACGGTGCGTCAGGAACCGGTCTTCGGGATGCGGCAGCGGTTCCTGCCCGGCTACTGCATGATGAACCTTACGCATACGGGTGTCGTGAATATGATTCTCGCACAGTCCTCGGGTCTCCATGTGCGGGTGGAGGATATCAGGTTATGAAGACGATAACAGAGATCGACGAGAAGATCCGGAATGGTTCGGCGGTCGTCTACACGGCCGCGGAGTTCAAGCGTCTCGTCCGCGAGGGTGCGGACGTCACGGCCGCAGAGGTCGACGTGGTCACCACGGGAACCTCTGGCGTGATGTCGGGGACCGCGGCGATCCTCTCGGTCCCGGTGGCGGCGCCGGGCACCTTCGAGCGGGCGGACCGGGCCTGGCTGAACGGTGTCCCCTGCATGCCCGGCCCCTGCCCGAACGAGCGTCTCGGGCTCGTCGACCTGATCGTCTCCGGGACCGCCCATGCCGGGGCGGGCTACGGGGGCGGCCACCTCTTCCGCGATATCGTCGAGGGCCGCGAGATCGAGGTGCTGGTGGAGGCTGCCGACCGCTCGATCGAGGCGCGGGTGACCCTCGAGGACTTCGCCTACGCCCGGATCTTCACCACCCGGAGCGCCTTCAAGAACTACACCGCCTACCTCAACACCCGGCCGAGCCGGGTGACGACGATCTTCTCGGTCACCGGGCTCGAGGGGCCCTGCCGGGAGGTCTCGGTCAGCGGGTGCGGCGAGATCAATCCCCTCCAGAACGATCCCGCACGACTCGCGATCCGGGACGGGACGCCGATCCTCCTGAACGGTTCGGCCGGGCTGGTGACCGGGGAAGGGACCCGGAGTACCCCCGAGCGGCCGAACCTCACGGTCATCGCCGATATGGCCGGGATGCAGCCTCGCTACATGGGTGGGTTCAAGACCTCCGCCGGGCCGGAGTGCATCACGAGCCTCGGCATCGCGATCCCGGTCCTCGACGACCGGCAGGTCGCGGCCCTCCGCGTCCTCGACGAGGATATCCCCCTCCCGGTCGCCGACATCAACACCCGCACCGTCCTCGACGAGGCGACCTACGCCGACGTCTGGCAGCGGCCTGATAGGGAGGTGACCTACTATCCGGAGTGGTGCGAGGGATGCTCGGCCTGTGCCGCGGCCGCGGTCTGCCCGACGGGCGCGTTTGCCCGCGAGACCGGGATCGACCGCGACCGCTGCCTCGCCTGCACCGCCTGTCTTGCCGCCTGCCCGAACAACGCTCTCGAGGCCGGGGAGGGCTCGCTCCGGGTCCGGGGACGGAAGGTGCCGATCACGCTGCGCCAGTCGGGCCGGACGCTCGCCGAAGACCTCTGCCGGGACTTAAAAGAGATGGTCCTCGACGGCCGATTCACCTTCACCGGGGGCGCGATGCGGTGAGGGAGAAGTACCTCCTCCGGTGCCCGGGGTGCGGCCGGCCGTTCCCGGACAACTACACCCTCGACTGCCCGTCGGGGTGCGACGCCCTCCTCCGGACGGTCTACGCCGAGCGCCGGCTCACGCCCCGTGACCTCCCCGGCATATTTCGCTACACCGAGTGGCTCCCCATCGAGGGCCACCTCCGCCTCGACGCCGGCCCGGTCTCCTACGAGAGCGTCGGTCTCGCCCGGGAACTCGGGCTCTCCCACCTCACCGTCACCTTCTCGGGCTACTGGCCCGAGCGGGGCGGGCGGATGGAGACCTGCTCGTTCAAGGAGCTCGAGGCACAGCCGACGGTTCTCCGCCTCCGGGAGAAGGGGGCCGGGGTCCTCCAGGTCTCCTCGGCGGGAAACACCGGCCGGGCCTTCTGCCAGGTCTCGGCGCTGACCGGGGCCCCGGTCGTGGTGGTGGTCCCGGCATCCGCCGCCGACCGGCTCTGGACGACCGTCGAGTCTCCGAACGTCTGCCTCATCACGGTGGACGGGGACTACTCCGACTCGATCGCGTTCGGGCGGGAGGTCTGCTCCCTCCCGGGGATCGTTCCCGAGGGCGGGGCGAAGAACGTCGCCCGGCGTGACGGGATGGGGACGGTGATGCTGAACGGGACCCTCGCCGCCGGCCGGCTCCCCGACTGCTACTTCCAGGCGGTCGGGAGCGGGACCGGGGGGATCGCCGCATGGGAGGCGGCGGAGCGGCTCGTCGCCGACGGGCGGTTCGGCTCCCGCCTCCCGGCCCTCCACCTCTCCCAGAACCTCCCCTTCGTCCCGATGGTCCGGGCATGGGAGGCGGGGAGGCAGGAGGTCGTTCCTGAAGTGGATATGCCCGATACCGAGGCCTCTATCGCCCGGGTCTCCGCCGACGTCCTGACGAACCGCCACCCACCCTGGGGGGTCCGGGGCGGGGTCTACGACGCACTTCTGGCCTCGGGCGGGAGGATGTATGCGGTCGCAAACGACGACGCCCGGTCCGCCGGGAGACTCTTTGCCGATACCGAGGGGATCGACCTCGACCCGGCGGCGGCGGTCGCGGTCGCCTCGCTCGCCCGGGCGGCGGAGGAGGGACGCATCGGTCCGGATGACCACGTCCTCCTGAACGTCACCGGCGGCGGCTACGAGCGTGCGGCCGAAGACCTCGACCGCTACCCGGTCGAGCCCTACATCCGGGTCCGGGCCGGTGAGGCCTTCGCAGGGGATGTGCGGGACGCCGTCCGGGGGTGGCTCGCGGAGCAGGAGGTGGTTGTCCGTGCGTGAAGGATGCGTCCTCGACCGGCTCGCCGCCCTCGGGGTCGATACCGTGGCGAGCCTCCCCTGCGACCGGACGCAGGACCTCTGCGCCCGGATCCCGGAGCGGTTCCACTCGGTCGACCTCACCCGGGAGGAGGACGGTGTCGGGATCTGCGCAGGGCTCGCGATGGCCGGAGCACGGCCGGTGCTTCACATGCAGAGCTCGGGGCTCGGCAACTCCTTGAACGCCATTATGTCCCTCACCGTCACCTTCGGCCTCCCCCTCCCGATCCTCGCGAGCTGGCGGGGGATCTACCGGGAGGCGATCCCGGCCCAGGTGCCGTTCAACCGGGCGGTTCCGGAGGTGCTCCGTGCGCTCGGGATCCCGCATACGATCATCCGCGACCCTTCGGATGAGGGATTGATCGATGAGGTCGTCCAGGACGCCTACGATTCCATGCGGCCGCACGTGGGGCTGATCCTCCCCTCGTTCTGGGAGGGAACGGAGGAGGCCTGCCCGGCGGAGCAGCCGCCCCCGCCCCGGGCCCGCGAGTCGGCGCTCGAGTACCGGCGAACCTTCCGGGAACCGGTGATGGCCCGGAACGACGCAATCCGGGCTATCGCCGACAGCCTGGATGGGGAAGCGGTCGTCGCGAACATCGGGGTCCCCTCAAAGGAGCTCTACGCGGCCCGCGACCGGGACCTGAACTTCTACATGCTCGGGAGTTACACCCAGGCGACGCCGATCGGGCTCGGGCTCTCGCTCGCGACGGATAGAGACGTCGTCGTCCTCGACGGCGACGGGAGCCTGCTCGGGACCGCGGTCCTCCCGGTGGTGGCGGCGGAATCCCCGGAGAACCTCACGATCGTCTGCCTGGACAACGGGGCCTTCGGGAGCACCGGGAACCAGCCGACCCCGGCCTCCGGGCTGGTGGACATGGAACTCCTCGCCCGTGCCGCCGGGATCCGGCGGACCTGCAAGGTGCAGGACGAAGAAGAACTCGCGGAGGCCTGGGAGAGCCGGAGGCGGGGCCCGAACTTCATCCATGTGGTCTTAAAGCCCGGGAATGCGGCGGTCGGAAACATCCCGCTCGCCCCGGTGGAGATCCGGGAACGGTTTATGCGGGCGATCAGGGGGTGATTTGTAGCCTCTTCTGCCGTTCGGCGCGGCGCCGGTTTTTCGGGCCATAACGGTTGCTTTTTGATCCAGAATCGATCCGAAAGGCCTGATGTGCAGATGAACGGCACAGAAGGGGTATATAGAAGAATATTGACACACTTACCATGAATCCCGGTGTACGCCGGCTTACTTCTCTGGAGGATCTCTCATGGATAAAGATACGTCCAACCAAATTTTGAGAGCCCTTTCGGTTCCGGTCATCGTCCTGGCGTTCCTCCCCCTGTGGATGGTCGTCTCTTCCCTGAAGATCTGGATTGAGCCTGACCCGCGGCTTTTGATCGGAGCGGTGTATGCCGCGGTATTGACCCTGTCCGTTGTCTGTTTCGGCCTGAAACTGCGAAAGATAGGCGAGTGATCGTACTCAGGGGAGAGACGACACGGGTTGTTGCGGAGGATACCCGGACGGCGGGGGTGAACGTGACCGTCCCCCGGCACGGCGTCCGGGGTTGTCCCGGTTCCGGCCGAATATCATGTTATTGTCGGAAGCATCTACCTCTGACGAGACCGGGAACCGGAGTATCTCTCCTGGGCCTGCTCGTTAAAAGAGCGGTCGTGAGGTGATCTATTATGGGACGCAAATATCTCATCCTTCTGGTGCTCGCCGGCATCGCGGCCGGCCTGTATGCAGCCGTCACCTACCAGTGGGTCCTGATGCTCGTCATCGCCGCAGTGGTGGCGCTGATCCTGGTCGCGAGTGACGTCGCGGGGCGGACCGGGGCGTAGCCGGCGGCGACCGGGGCACGGCAGACCCGGTCATACCGGTCAACCTTTATCCCCGCCGCCGCCCTCCCCCGCCCATGCGCATCACCCGGGCGGCGCTTCTCCTCACCGCCCTCGCCCTCTTCCTCGCCGCCTTCCTGGTGGTCCGGTTCGACGATCCGGCGGTTCCGCCCGCCGTCCCGATAATCTTCCTGGTCGGGCTCGCCCTCCCCTCGTACCTTGCCCTCGTCCGCTGGCTCGGGCCCGCCCGCGGCATCGCGCTTCTCCTCCTTTTGAGCCTCCTTCCGCTCGCCGTCGAGGCGTATGCCGTCGC
Organism: Methanoculleus sediminis; assembly: GCF_001017125.1. Classification (GTDB taxonomy): domain Archaea; phylum Halobacteriota; class Methanomicrobia; order Methanomicrobiales; family Methanoculleaceae; genus Methanoculleus; species Methanoculleus sediminis. Next base: position 883,794 of record NZ_JXOJ01000002.1, read on the forward strand.
GACCGGTATCCCGTATGGCCGGTTCACGTATTCGGCCGACCTCGGCTACCGGGTCTTCGGTCTCGTCCCATGGACGGTCGCCTTCGCCTACCTCCCGATGCTGCTCGGGGCGGTGACCCTCGCCGGGGCCGCCGTCGGGACATCCTGGAGCCGGCTGGTCCCGGCCGGGGTCCTCGCCCTCCTCCTCGTTGACCTCGTCATCGACCCGGCGGTCGTCCACGCCGGCCTCTGGGTCTGGACCGACGGCGGTGCCTACTACGGCGTGCCGGTCTCGAACTTCGCGGGCTGGGTCCTGACCGGAGCGGTCTACATCGCCCTCTTCCGGCTCGTCGCGGGCGATCGAGCGATCCCCGGGACGGTAGCGGCGGGCCTTCTTCTGATCCTCGCGTTCTGGACCGGCTACCTTGCCCGGAACGGCCTCGGCGTTCCGGCGCTCCTCGGGGCCGCGCTCGCCCTTGCGACCCTTCCGGTCGTCTTCGGCGGCGATCCCTCGCGGTGAGCACCGCATCGCCGGTGAGTCTCCCGTGACGATCCCTGACACCAAAATATATATGCCACCTGTGTCTTCCTGCACCCGTTTTCCGTTCTGGAAGGGGGGAATTATGCGGGCTGTAATCGTTGGAGCCGGGTTCGGGGGTCTCTCTGTCGCCGCCCTTCTTGCGAAGGGCGGCTTTGACGTCACGGTGATCGAAAAGAACGAGCAGCCCGGAGGCCGGGCGAGCGTACACCGCGATAACGGGTTTACGTTCGATATGGGGCCGTCCTGGTACCTGATGCCCGACGTCTATGACCGGTTCTTCGCGGAGTTCGGGAAAAGCCCCACGAACTACTTCCCGCTCGCGAGACTCGACCCCTCGTACCGGGTCTTCTTCGCCGACGAGCGGGTCGCGGACGTCTCGGCCGACCTCGGAAAGAACTACGATCTCTTCGAGTCGTTCGAACCCGGAGGGGCCGAGAAACTCCGAAGTTACCTTGCCGAGTCGGAGGAGACCTATGGGATCACCATGAGCGACCTCCTTTACCGGGACTACCGGAGCATCTTCGACTTCTTCGACCGGCGGCTCCTTGCCGGGGGGAGAAAACTCCGTCCCTTCGAGAACCTGGAGTCCTTCGTCAAGAAGCGGTTTGCGAGCGACGAGGCCCGCAAGGTCGTGCAGTACTCCATCGGCTTCCTCGGCGGCTCGCCGAGAAACACCCCCTCGTTCTACCACATCATGACGCACATCGACCTGAACCTGGGCGTGTGGTACCCGGAAGGGGGCATGCGGGCGGTGGTCGAGGCCCTTGTCTCGCTCGGCCGGGAGTTCGGGGTCGAGTACCGCTACAACGAACCGGCGACCGCGATCGACGTGGAAGGGGGGCTCGCCCGGAGGGTTGTCACCCCCCTTGGGGCGCACGAAACCGACGTCGTCGTGGTGAACGCGGACTACCCGTTCACCGAACTCTCCCTCCTCCCCGAAGGCTCGCGGTCATACCCCGCCTCCTACTGGGAGAAGAAGGTCCTCGCCCCGTCCACGTTCGTCGCCTACCTCGGCGTCGACCGGGTGGTCGAAGGGCTCGCCCACCACAACATCTTCCTCGAGCCCGACTGGGAGGAGGGGTTCGAGACGATCTTCGACCCCAAAAAAGCAGCCTGGCCGAAAAGCCCCTCGTTCTACGTCAACGTCCCCTCGCGGACGGATACGACCGCCGCCCCGGAAGGCACCGATACCCTCTTCGTCCTCGCGCCCCTCGCCCCCGGCATCGAGGATACCCCGGACCTCCGCGAGCGGTTCTACGACCACCTCATGAGCCGGATGGAGGAGATCCTCGGCGAGAATATCCGGGACTCGGTCGTGGCCCGGCGAATCTTCGCGCTCTCGGACTTCTCGAACCGCTACAACGCCTACCGGGGCACGGCGCTCGGTCTCTCCCACACCCTCCGGCAGACGGCGCTCTGGCGCCCTTCACACCGGAGCAAGCGTGTCAGGAACCTCTACTACACCGGCCAGTACACCCACCCGGGGATCGGGGTGCCGATGACCCTGATATCCTCCCAGATAGTCGCCCGCGAGTTGATCGATCGGTATCAGTGAGGTGCATCGTGATCGACCGGACCATCTACGGGATCTTCAGGCGGGGGAGCAGGACCTACTTCTACTCGACCCTCTTCTTCCCGCCGGGGGTGCGGGAGGATGTCTTTTCGCTCTACAGTTTCGTCCGCACCGCCGACGATTACGTGGACGCGGTGCCGCAGGAGGTCGAGGAGTTCTACGCCTTCACCGACCGCTACGCCATGGCGATGGCCGGGGAGGCGACGGGAGACGTGGTGATCGACTCGTTCGTCGAGCTTTCCGGGCGCAAAGGCTTCGATCCGGCGTGGACAACGGCGTTTCTCCGCTCCATGGAGAGCGACATCACGGTCGGCTCCTACCGGACGATCCGGGATCTCGAGGGCTACCTCTACGGTTCGTCCGGGGTGATCGGGTTGATGATGGCCCGGGTCCTCGACCTCCCACCGGAATCCTACCCTGCAGCACAGAACCTCGGCCGGGCGATGCAGTACGTCAACTTCATCCGCGACATCGCAGAGGACCTCGCTCTCGGCCGGACCTACTTCCCCCACCAGGAGATGGAGGCGTTCGGGCTCGACGACCTCTCGGCAATCTCCGCCTCCCGTAACCCCCGGAGGTTTGCGGCGTTTGTCCGGTTCCAGCTTCGGCGCTACCGGGAGTGGCAGGAGGGGGCGGAAGCAGGGTTTCGGTACATCCCCCGGCGTTACCGGATCCCGATCCGGACTGCGTCGGACATGTATCGCTGGACGGCCCGAACGATAGAACGCGACCCGGCCGTCGTCCATCGGCGGAAGGTGAAGCCGTCGGTGATCCGGATCGTCTCCGGGGCAGCCTCGAACACCTTAAAGGCGTGACGGGCCATGGCGCCGCGGCTCCTCTCGCTCGCCTGGCGGGTCTCGCGGTTCCGGTTCTGGATCTACACCGGCGGGACCTACGTGGTAGGCTACGCCCTCGGGATGGACTCCTGGTCGGCGTTCTTCGAGCCTGACTACATCCTGTTCCTGCTCTACTTCTTCCTCCCGGCAAACCTCCTGATCTACGGTGTGAACGACTGGTGGGACCGGGATACCGACCGGTTCAACCCCAAAAAGGACGTGAAGGAGTACCGTATCAGCGAGGCGGACGGTCGGGACCTGCTTGTCCTCCTCGGGTTCGCGGGCGGCGTCAGCCTCGCGCTCTTTTTCGTGCTCGACACCGTCGGAAAGGCGCTCCTCCTTGCGTTCCTCTTCCTCTCCTACTTCTACAGCGCTCCGCCGCTCCGGTTCAAGGAGGTACCGGTCCTCGACTTCTCCTCGAACATGCTCTACGTGGTTCCGGGGATCCTCGGTTACTACCTCGCGAGCGGCACCCTCCCGCCGCCTGCTCTCGTCCTCGCCGGCTACCTTCACGTCGCCGCGATGCACCTCTTCTCCGCTATCCCCGACATCGGCTGCGATGCGGCCGCGGGGATGACAACGACGGCCGTCGTGCTCCGGGAACGGCGCTCGCTCCTCCTCTGCCTCGCGTTCTGGTCGGGGCTTGCCGCCCTCGTCATCTGGCTCTCCGGTCTTCACCCCTTGAGCCTGCTCGTCCTGATCTACCCGGCCGTTCCGCTCGCCCTCCTCCTCCGGGAAGGCTTCTCCATCGACCGGGTCTACTGGTACCTCCCTTTCGTCAACACCGGCCTCGGGGGGCTGGTCTTTCTCCTCGCGACCCTCCGGACGGTGGCATGGTAGAGCCTACAGCAGCACCGTCGTGACGAGCGGGATGGTGATGAGCGACCCGATCGTCGAGACGAAGACGATCTGCGACGCGAGTCGGGAATCGGCGCCGTACTGCTCGGCGAAGATGACGGTGTTCGCCGCGGCGGGCATCGCGGCCATCGTGATCATGATCCCGTTGATGTAGGGGTCGGCAAAGATCGGGGCGAAGAGGCAGCAGTAGGCCGCCGGGACGGCGAGGAGGAGGACGGCGCTCGCGACCCAGATCCGCCAGTTCCCGACCATCTCCCGGGTCGGGAAGGTCGCGAGCATCGCCCCGACGATGATCATCGCAAGCGGCGTCGTCACCCCTCCGAGAAGGTCGATCGAGTCGATGAAGGGGCTCGGGATCTCCACCGAGCCGAGGAAGAGGGCGAGCCCGACGACGGAGGCCGCGATCCCGGGGTTCGCGAGCAGCCGCGGGTCGAACCCCTTTCCCCTTCCTTCGGTCAGCATCGCGATCCCGACCGAGAAGACCAGGACGTTGAAGAATAGGTTGAAGATGGCGACGTAGAAAAGGGAATCCTCCCCAAAAAGCGTCAGGGCGACCGGGAACCCCATGAACCCGACGTTCCCGAAGACGATCGCGAACTGGAGGACTCCTTCCTCCGCGGCCGGGACCCGCATGGCTTTCGAGACCGCCCAGGCGAGGGCGAACGAGAAGACGTAGAGCGCCCCGGTCGCGAGGATCAGGGTCTCGGCGCCGACGAGGCGCTCCGGGGTGAAGGGCACCTGCATCGAGGCGACGATCAGCGCCGGGATGGTGATGTTGATGAGGAGTCCCGAAAGCCCCCGGGTGGCCCGGGGATCGACGATCTTTGCGGAGACGGCGACGTAGCCCGCGGCGATCAGGAGTACCAGGATGAAGATCTGGTCTGCAACTATCAGGAAATCCATGATCGCGCCGTTCATAAGGGCTCCGCTCCGTCCGGTTCATCAAGGTGGGCGCCGGTACCCCTTTACGGTTCTGCTCGGGGGGTATGGGGTGCAGTGAGCGAGCGGGAGCCTGCCCGGGTTTTAGAGCGGGGTTTTTCGGGATCGCGGCGTGTTCCTCGCACAGAGGGCGCCTCGCCCGCGTAGAGGGGAGGGGTGTGGCTGTCCGGGACTGTGGGTGTCGGCGGGTCCTGTCTCCAGGGGCGGGGATTATTGTCCTGCCATAAGAAGGTTTATGATGTGTTCGGTTCCAGCCGAACGATGCCTGCCGATTTTATATGTTTTAACGACCCAGAATCGCATCGGGTGCCGCGTGCGGTACCTGTTTGTGTGCGGGGGTCTCCCATCCCCGGTTGACGCCCCGGATGAAGAACCCCACAAGCCCGGAGGCAAAGGGAACGTAAGCGTTCTGCGTACTTAAACATGTGCCTCTCCTGCCTCTGGGCTAGAATGTTATGGAGGTAGGTTACATGAAAGGAAAAACTGGACTGCGGGCATTCTCCATGCTCCTGGCGGTAATGCTGGTGAGCGTGGTTTTGGTGCCGGTAGTGAGTGCTTCAGCCTCCAATAGTGGAGGTGAACAGATGTCTAACAGATCCGTTAGCGAGAAGGCTCTTGTCCACTTTGGGGATCTGACAGAGATGAGAATTGTTGATGAAAGAGCGGTCAACGTGAAAATTCCCTTTTCGATAAAGAACTACGATTTAGTAGTCTTTGACCTGCCAAAAATCCGGGAATATCTGCTTCATGGTGATCAACTAACAGTGTACCTAGAAGGGCAGCCTTACACGATGGATCTACAGGAGACGACGATTGATACAGAAGCTATTGCTAAAGGGATCCATTCCTTCACCGGCAGTCTCGCTGGTGTTGAAGATAGCCAAGTGCTTCTTACGGTTGGTAACAAAGTTCTGCTGGGCAGAATTGTTATTGATTACACCGAATATTTCATCGAAAGCACCTCGATGCAAGATTCGAAATCGTCAAGTGCGTTCTTACAATATGTGTACTCATCAAAGGATATTGTTCCCGAAGGCGACACGATCCCCATCGACTCCCATCTTCTTTCAACTCATGCAATCGACGAAAAAGCATATGCGCTGAAGAAAATGCTTGAAGAACAGGCTGATCCGCGTGCAACTGTCACTGTGAGAGTTCTTGTTGCTACCGATAGCAAATGGATGACAGACGAGCCTGATTGGCAGGATACAGCGGCAGCCATCATCCAGTATTGCAATTATGACTTTAACACCCTCGGAGTGAACATCGTGCCCATATATGATACTTCGAAGGCACAGCAGCTCTCCAGCGATCCGCAGATTATCAACTCTTCACTCTCAACATTCAAAAAATATTTCCCCGAATCATACCTAAATTCGAAATCCGCGGATCTCGGCTTGTATTTGGGCGGTTATGACTCCATCGAATTTGAAGGAGTTGGATCCTCAGGGGGCTACGACTTCCCCAGCCTTTGCAGATATGCATGGGCGCAGATGGCAGACGATCCCTCTACCTATGACGCTGTGCTCAAAGACAGAGCGGTTGTAACCATGCATGAATTGGGACATGCTTTTGATGCGGCCCATGAATATGCACCCAACCAAACAGAGACCTATAACAGAGCTTACCAATTTTACGAACATAACAGGTACTATCAGACCGTTATGTGGGGGTGTTTCATGAAAACGGCCTGGCTGCAATTTTCGGCAAACGATGGCTTTTATGGCGATGCCAACCATGATAACTCGCGGAGAATTACTGAAACGAAGGGTGTTGTCGCATCCTATTGTTAAGGTCGGGGATCAACTTCCCCTGCTGGTGGTGAGTACAGGTGCCGGCAATAGTTCCCGGAAGGGGTGGAGCGGGCTTGCCCCTCACCCCTCAGAACAGATCGCATGTGGTGTGCTGAAATGATCCAGAAAAATCCCCTGCTCCCGGCTCTGCTTCTGGTTGCCGTGGCTACGGTGCTGGCGGCAGGTTTTGCGGTTTTCGGACCCGGCACGGAGGTCGCCGATACCACAACCCCGCAGGAGCGGGTCCTGGTCCATATCGACTCTTTCACGGAGAAAAGAGACGCCTCGACCCGGGATCCCGGCGATCTCGGGATCCCGTCGTCAGTCCGGCGCTACGACCTTGTGGTCTACGATACGCAGGCAATCCGGGACCGCCTACTCAGCGGCGAACCGCTGATCGTGTACATCGCCGGGCTGCCCTACACGGCGGACCTGCAGGAGTCGTTGCACGACCCCGAATCCCGCAGTGCGGGGAGGCACTCCTTCTCCGGCACGCTTGACAGGGGGGGCGCGGCGCTTCTGACCGTCAGCGACAGCGTTTTTCTCGCCCTGTTCAGGATCGGTGGTGTCGAATATTACGTGGAGAGCACGAAACAGCACGACACCGTATCTCCAGAGAGAGTTCTCCACTACGTCTACTCTTCCGCCGACGTCGTCCCGGAAGGGCCGCCCGCAATGCTGAGTGGCTACTACCTCATATTGCACAATATCAGCAACGGGAGGGCGGAATATTACGGGTTCGATCTTCCTGCAAACTGGACCGAGGCCGACTTCCGGAGCGCCGGGTACGATATCGCCCGGCTCACTGATGCCGATTTCGCCGAACTCCCCACAGTGAACGAGACCCTCCATAGCGGCGGCCTGGAGGTGCCGCTATCCGAAGACGAGGCGGGACGTATCGCAAAGAGTTACCGGGGGAAGATCGTGGAGTATTGTGGGAGTTACTATCTGATCGACTTCATCGAAAGTTAGGCGGCACCGGGGTGAGGCAGGGGATTCCGGTCCCACGCCCCAGGAGCAGGCGTTTATGCGACTGAGAGAGAAACTACTCCGGTATAGGGGCGGTTCTCCGCCGGCGCCGCACCGCAAGGTACCAGAGCACAAATGTCACGCCGAGGAGCGCCTCGCCCGCGTAAAGGAGGAGGGGTTCCCGGACGACGCTTCCTCCCTGGACGGCGAAACCGCGGAGATACGATGTTACGCAGAGCAGTCCGGCTGTCATGGCAACCAGGGACGTGCCGAGGATGATGGTGATCCGGTGATCCCTCCCGGGATGAAGGAGCCGGGCGGCTTTTTTCGTCAGGGTGTAGTCCCGCCATTTCCGGGCGCTCGCGTGGGCCACGAGATCCGCGCTGGCGAGAACGGCAAGGTGCTGGTGGACGGTCGACTTTGCAAGACCGAGTCGATCGGCGAGCTCGCTGACCGTCATCGGCCGGGAATCGAGCGCTTTGAGGATCATGACCCGGACGTCGGAGGAGAGAGCGGTGATGTCGTCCCGATCGAGCGCAATTTCTTCCATACCTTGAAATCTCTCCGTCAGCGGGCCTGGCCCGAAACGATCAGGTATTCTTCCGCCAGGAGAGAAAAGCATTCCGGAACCCTCCGGGTTCCGGTAAGGCCGAAAAAGAGGGTATTCGGCGAATCCCGTCACACTGTCCGGAGGGTCGGCGGCAGAACAGGTTCAGGTGCATCTTTCCCCGCTACGACGAACGTCGCCGACGCCCGGGGAAGGCGGGCCCTGTTGTAATCGGGATCGATCGCGTCCCCGCCGGTGAGGGTGGGGCCCGAGACGACGCTGCTCATCTCCCGGAGATCGCAGATGATCGGCGTGCCGTTCGGGGTCGTGAGGGTATACGGGGCGGCAAGACCGATCGTCAGGTAGAGGAGTTCCTCCGGGCCGGGCCGCGGGAGGTCCGCCGTCACCCGCACTTCGCGCCACTCCCCGGCGGCGAGGTCGTCGACGGGCAGCGCAGTCGCGGCGCCGGGGAGGACATCCCCCTCCGGCGACCCGGTGGTGGCGTTCAGGCTCGCGGTCCCCGTCGTCACGGTAAGGTCGGCATGGGCGCAGTTTTCGCCCGCGAGGTTCCGGACGAAGAAGTCGAGGCTGATCTTGTCGCCCTCGATCGCGATATCGGGAGTGTACCGGATATCCTCCGGGCGGGCCGGGTCAAGGCTGTAGCGGTCATCGAGGGAGATGGTCCGGTTCCAGGCGGTGGCGTTCCGCAGGTACCAGGTCTCGGTATCGGCGTCGTAGGTGATGATCGGGCTCTCACAGGGATCGGGATACTCGAACCCCGGCCCGAACGGCAGTATCCAGTCCACCCGCTTGAGCGGTTCCTGCACATGCTGCTGTCCCGGGGGAAAGGCGGTGAGTATGGCGAGGTTGGCCGCGGCAAGAACGAGAACGACGCCGATACCGAGCCATACCCACGTCTTCGAGTGCATTGTATCACATTAGGAAAAGAGGTGATTTAGAGGTATGGACTCACCATCAGCACTTCTCCGGTCTGTGCGTCGATGACGACAAGCCCTCCCTGGAGAACGTGATCCTCCGGCTCGCCTTTCATCGTAATCACCCATGTCAGCGTCTGTACGTCCGGTCGGGTGTACTCAACGGAGGGGTCGGCCGTTGCATCGGTCACCCGGATTCCCGGGAACTGCCCGGCTGCGATCTTCAGCGCCTCGTCCCGGGAAAGTTTCGGCTCAAGCGGGCATTCGATCTCCCGCTGGATCCCGATGTACGAGACGATCTCGCCGGTGCTCGGGTTAAGGTTCACGACGACCGTGTTCGGCGTGAGGACACCGCTGATCTCTTCTCTCCAGATGTACGAATACTCGCTGCCCGCATCGCCGTGAGAGACCAGGTTCGATCTGGTAAGCTGCATACTCTTCTTCGCAAAGCCGCTGTACTTCTCTTCGGCGTAGGCCCTTGCCGTTGCTTCGGCTGCGGCCCGATCCAGCCGGACATCGCGGCAATCCTTCCGTGCGGAGTCGAACGTGGCACGTTCGATCACCCCGGTCCGGGCGTTGACGTAAACCTGTCCGTCTCCGGTACTAAAGACATAGTACCCTCCCAGGTTCAGGCGTTCGGTCTTCTGGTACTGGACGGTTGCGTCGGGTGCGTTAAGAAAGTCCTGTGCTTTTCCTTTCGCAGTATCCACCCCGATCGGAGCGTTGACACCAGTTGCCGACACGACCGAGACCGCGACGACGAGGCATAGCATTGCAACAATGTATATCCGTTTCATGATTGAATCATCCCATTAATAGACCCCATAGCGAGCGGGAGTGAGACAACTGGTATAACTGCCGGAGATCTCGTAGGTGTCCACTCCATGGTAACCGAACGGCCAGTGCAAGTAGCAGTCGTCCTTTGCATTGCTTGCGGCGCTTGCAACGGTCTCCCCGTTTCGCAACCGGTCCCAGAAGCTCCCGGACCAGCATTTTCCGTTTTCGACCTCGACCTCGCCGTCGAACCCCAGGCAGATATCTGCGCCTTTGTTCATGGTCTGCTGGACAAGGTCGCCGTTATAGGGGTTGTAATGCGACGAATGGCAGGCGAGATAGACTGCGAGCAGGACGTCCCTGATGTCGGTCCCGTAATCAGATATGTAATACTGGTAGTTTCCCGGGTAGTGGCCGTCGGTGTCGGCCAGTATCCAGGATTCCGAGGAGAACTTTATTCCACCGCCTTTGTGCGAGTCGTCGTAGTAGAGGCCGTGGCCGTTGAAGAAGAACACCGCATCCGACCTGAACTGACTGTAAGCCGTCGACGCATGTGCATTCGTGGACGACGAGCTGGAGTAGTATATCGCAGCCTGATCAACCCGTGCGTCGTAGGCCGTCGGCGTCGTATCCGAACAGTCATAGTTGTGCGCGGGTGGTGCGGCGCTGACGGCGGCAGGTAGAGCCGCGAGCAGGAGGAGTGCTGCCAGCATGTAGATCCATGGTTTCATAAGTATCCCTCAAGGAGCGCCCGGGCGTTCCTGCGTCCGGAACTAAACCCGAATTCGAGGGGGAATCTTATAAAGCCCGCTGTCGTCGTTCGGTTCTGGCCGAACAAATCTTAAACCTTGCGATTCAGTTCCGGGCAAGCAGCGGATCTGCGAACTGTCATACTATAGAAACATTTTTCCAAGATTCGGAAAAAACCGAACGATGCCTGCTGATTTTATATGTTCTAACGACTCAGAATCGCATCGGGTGCCGCGTGCGGTACCCGTTTGTGTGCGGGGGTCGCCCATCCCCGGTTGACGCCCGGATGACGCGCCCCGCAAGCCCGGAGGCAAAGGGAACGTAAGCGTTCTGCGTACTTAAACGTGTGCCTCTCCTGCCTCCGGGAGTATCTTGGAGGAAAACAAAATGGAAAAGATGAAATCCATGCGATCGGTGGCTGTTCTCGCAGTCCTGCTGGTCATGAGCGTGTTGTTCGCACCTGTCGCCAGCGCTCGGGAAGTCGGCGAAAGCGACACGGTGTACTTCAGCAATCTCCCTCCCTCTGAAGGAGTAAACGCAGTACGCTTCACAAACCTCCCGCCTGCTCAGGAGTACAAACTTGTGACTGCCAATCCGTTACTCTTCGCTGCTGACGCCGATTCCGGCAAACCGGTGGCAGTGAGTCTGTTGGGCAAAGAATATCTACTCGATCTCAAATCGGTGCCCGCTCCTATTGCGGAGGACGCTAAATGCATCATGGTCAATGAATCCGGCACTTTTACTACTGGCGTCCCTCTAATAAAGTGCTATGCCGGGACAGTGTCCGGAGATCCTGAAAGTTATGCTTTCTTTACCGTCGATAATGAGGTGATCCTTGGAACCGTCAGGACCGGGAATTTATCCTACGTTATCGATCAGGTGGGAATAGTTGAGGCCGGCAGCAAGCGGCAGATTGTGCACGCAATCTATGACGATAGCAGCGTGGCCGACATCAAGGAACCGCTTGCGTATGGTGCAGAGGTGCCCCTGAGGCGAGATCTCTCCGAAATCGCTGTGCAGTTACCTGGTGAAGTGCTCGATGTAGAGTCCGGGATAACCTCCACGACGACTGTGACGCTCATGGCGGCGCACGATTATCAGTTCAGGAACCTCTTTCCAAGTCCGAATACCGAAATGACAAACATGGTTGCTCAGATTAACACGGCGCTTTCTCCGTCGGATATCGGCGTATCGCTCCAGATAAGTGCTTATTGCGATCTCGGTACTACGTTGGCTGCATACAACCACGAGTCCCTCCTTAGAGAATTCAGCGCAGAGAATGCGGCACTCCGGGACAGTACGAACAGTGATATTGCAGTTTTATTCACCGGGCGAGACCTCGACAATGAGTACATAGGTGCTTCGTACGTGTATGTACCTGACCCTGACGGCGGCTATGCACATGCTCAGATGTGCAGCAGCGGAGGCAGTTATCAGGCTACATTCTCGCACCGGTGTATCAACGCCGCACACGAGATCGGACACCTCTTCGGCGCAGGGCACGAAGACTCAACACCACCCTATCCGTCGTATGCAAAAGCATATCATTGGACGGAGTGGTTCGTTTATAATCGGTACACAGCTCTCTGGTCAAGTTTCATGGGGAACGACATGTGCCTTGAGTACTCATGCGATACCCGACATGGAGATGCATCACACGACAATGCCCGGAGGATCAGTGAGACGAAGGGTGTCGTCGCCGGATACCAGTGATGAGGTGAAACGGAGATGCGGATAGCAGTGGTGATGACGGTTCTTGCTGTGGTCGGTATTATGATTATGGCCGGTACGGTCATGCTCTGCGGAACAGGACCGGAACAGCAGGGTACTCCGCCCTGCAGTCCACACCTTTTTCATGTCTTTAACACCGATGATGTGCCGCACGAAGTTAACGTAACGGTGTTTGATGCCAACGCCACTCGCATTCGTGTTCCTGTCTGTACGGAGGTATATCGACTTGAGGCGGATGGGGATGTAACATCATTCATCAAGAATGACGGATCGTCCATCAAGAACGACGGGAGGGAGTATCACTTTGAAATTTCGGTCGACGGTGAAGATCCGGAGGTCTTTATGTTTTCCATCGCGCGTTGCCACTCTCTTGCAATCTCCGTCCGGACGGAGTGCGATATCCAGGCTCTCATGATTACGAGCAACTATGCGGTGCCCGCCACGTAAAGTGGTACCTCAATATCGGGTGAGGTCCCGGACAAATAGTGATTGCTTTGCTGAGGGTTGTCGGGTAACTATTGCTGAATACCGGTGAAGCTGGAGACTATGATTGTCACGCGGTTGGGGGGGGTGGTTGCGGGGTCCGGGACGCTTCACGTGACCGGGGAAAACTCCGGGTTCTGACCGACCCGTATCTGGCGATTCGGCTGTGTTCTGACATGTAACTGTACCTCGTCAGTTCAAAACAGACCCATCCGATTGGCAGAATACGATCCACGCCCCAGCTTCAGTTACCCGGCCTCCTGGGGGGCTAACTCTCAGCGGTCCTTGCCGGGAACAACTGCGACGGTGCCCGGTTCCGTGGGGGAGGTTCGACGAGCGTGGCAGGGCCGTGACCATTATCCCGGCGCCCGACGGCGGGTCCTGTCTCCGGGGTGCAGGGGCCATTGTCCTGCTATAAGAAGGTTTATCGTGCGTTCGGTTCCAGCCGAACGATGGCTGCCGATTTTATATGTTATAACGACTCAAAATCGCGTTGGGTGCCGCGTGCGGTACCCGTTTGTGTGCGGGGGTCGCCCATCCCCGGTCGACGCCCTGGATGACGCACCCCGCAAGCCCGGAGGCTATTGGGATAGGTGCTCTTTCAGTACTTGATGGTGTGCCTCGTCTGCCTCCGGGAGCTTGAACAACCCTGGAGGTTGACGACATGAAAAGAAGAATTGAAGTGCGGGCACTTTCCGTGCTCCTGGTAGCGTTGCTGGCGAGCGGAACGATAGTGCCGGCGGTGAGTGCAGAGAGTGAATCAAGGGGCTGGCTCGATACGTTCGACCAGTGGGTTGAGCCGAGAGATATGTCGATGTACAATCCGGTCATTGAAACCCCGCAGAGGGTGCCGCTCGATGCGGAGAGAGCACGGCAATATCCCGGGTTGATCCTTCTGGATCCGAAGCGAGAGTCGAAATTCCAGGTAATCGATGCAGATGTGGTTCCGGTCTCACCCGGTAATGTTTCGTTGACGCTGCAAACCGAGAGCGACGACCCCGGCACCAGGGATTTGATGCCGGATGTGAGGATGACCCAGGGGACTATTTCCTGGTATTGGACGCAGGATACGTGGGCCTACCACGAGATAACGATCCATAACTACGCTTCTTCGGCAGCGAGCGGAACGGTCATTTTCTGGTCGCTTGAGGATGGGTACGGGTATAGCGTACCTTTTACGAATCTTGCAGCGGGAGCAGACCGCACCATAACGGTTCCATTCCAGGTCATCGCGCAGGAGAGTTCTGTCGGGTTGAAACCGATAGCTGTCGAGATCAGAGTTGATCCGACCGGCCTTACGTCATGGATAGCTAGGATGCCGATCGATGCCATAGAGAAGTATAACAACGATGCGTCGCACCTGCTCGATCCTGATGGCGGAGAAAACCTCGAAACGAGCGATCTGTATCATTTCCCGTTCAGTGAGGGATATAGGGTACTATCCAAAGCAGCACAGGTAGCTGACAATACGACCAATCCGTATCAATCTGCCTACGAGATAATGCAGTACGTTTACGGAGCCATGAGTTACACATACGAAGAGCCGTACATCGAATACACAATCTCCGACCTGTACACTATGGATCACCCATCCCCCATAGACGGGAAGTACGTGGGAGTCTGCGATGAGTATGGAACTCTGTACACCGCTTCCACCCGGGCGCTGGGCATCCCGACGCGGTTCCTGTCGTTCACCATGGAAGAAGTGTCTACTGGTAATGTATCAGGGCATGCCATCGCAGAATCGTGGAATGGAAATGCCTGGATACACTCGGATCCGACGTGGAACTCGTTTGATAACCCGCAAGTTTATAAGACAGCAGGAAACACTCACATCAACATCACTGTCTACGGTGACGCCGATGACTCCTATTACACCCTGGATCCGAACGACCCGACCGGCGACGGCATTCTTAGGTATGAAGACTTCAGAACACAGATTCTCCTCGGAGAGGTTCCGAGGTACAATTAACCCTTTTTTATGAAGAAAGATATTGTCCTTCTGGCACTCGGGCTCGTCATTGCGGTACTCGCTTGCAGCGCCTCTGCAGGTGCAGTAGTGACGCCCCTTCCCGGACAGGGAAACCAGACCCAGATCCTGTACGGGGTCCACCCGAACGCGAAGACCAACGAGACGATTACCGCGTTCATAGCCGAACACGGAGAGATCTGGTGGCATGAGGGTGTGTACAATCACACCCACAAGTACGTGTACGTCGTGCCGGCGAACGCCTGCGAAGAACAGCTCGTCTACTTAAACCGGATAACCGACGAGCGCAGCGGCGAACAGTCTATTGAACGCATCTGGATTATCGGCTGCGACGAGGCGATGCCCCTGGCCGCAGAGCTCCGGTTCCCGGAGATCTTTGCGAAGTACCCGGCGCTCATCAACGATGCAGAGCTGCGGTCGTATATTGAGAGTCAATCCCCAAACCGCTATGAGGAGGTTACGGCCAGGCCTTCGCGTGCGCAGGTCTATTTCATCAACGATACCGGCGTGTTCACGGAGTACATCGTCCTCCTCTCAGGAGGAGAGATTGTCTCTACAACATACGTCTCGGAGGAGAACCTCACGGTCGGGAGAGCCGAAGCGGAGGCGCAGGCCCTCTCCGGACAGCCCTCGGGCGCCAGCGTCGAGAACATCGTGCTGAAAGTCTACGGCGGCGACCGGATTGTCTGGGAGATTACCGTTCGAGCCGATCAGAAGACCGATGTTGTGCAGGTCCCTTCGGATCTGGCGCCCGGGCAGTCGATCCAGACGACGACGCCGGGGTTTGGGGCGGTCTTCGCGGTTCTTGGTGCCGGGACGGGTTTTGTTCTGTGCCGGCGACGGGGGTAGAACCGGAGTTATGGGTGCCCTCTTTTTGTTGTTCAACAACCCGGCTACCTGCTCTCGCCGCCGTGTAAGCCCTTCCGCCGTCCGGCGCGGCACTCATTTCAGGCCCACTTGTGGTCGTATTTGAGTTCGAAGGCAATCTGGTGAACCCAATGTGTAGATGCGCGGCACAGAAAAGGTTTATGGAAGAGCGTCGACGTCTCCACCGTGAATACCGGGATCGGTATCCCGAGGAACCACCATGAAGAAAATTCTCCCCATGTGTCTCCTGCTCTGCTGCTTCCTTGCCGCTGCCGGGTGCACCGGCACCGAGCAGGCCGTACCGGAACACGCGGCCACACTTGCCGAGGCTCACGAGGTCTTCGGCCCCGATATCCCCGAACCGTCCTACCTCCCGGACGGCTACACCTTCGAAAACGCCGTCCGCTCCACCGACGGCAGCATCACGCTCACCTACACCGGCACTGCCGGCGACCTCCGGGTAACGAGGCTCTCGTCCGCGGACGCCCCGTGCCCCGGTCCGGCGGTCACCGGGAGCAAAGAGTGGATCGTCCAGGGTAACGGCATCCTGGGCCGATTGGTCTACGAGAACGACGACCGCTCGGATGGCTCCCTCTGGCTGTTCCGGTGGGACTGGAACGATGCCGCCTTCTGCATGACGGGGAGCCTCCCGGAGGGTGAGATAACGAAGGTCGCCGCATCGATCGTCGAGTGATGTCCGGAACGGCTGCGAACCTGCCGGGGGACCCTGTCTCTGCCTTCCGGCGCGGCCCCGGTTCCCGGCGCATGACGACCGGGTTTTGTTCGGAGATCGATCGGGCGGGACCGACGCGTAGACACGCGTCACAGAAAAGGTTTATAGAGAAACGTTGACGTCTCCATCGTGAATGCCGGGATCGGTGTCCCGGGATGCGCCGGCAGGTGAAGATCAATGAAAGAAAGACGAATCGTGAACGTTACCGGACCGGGAAGGCTGATCTGCTTCGCCCTGCTGCTCTTCGTCCTGGCCGGCAGCGGCATGGCGTGCGCATCTCCCGGTGAAGGCGTGCAGGTCGACCCGGCTGACGACGGAACACCGCCGGTCGATACCGGGAACGGCCGACAGACCGTGCTCGGGGAGCCTGCAGATACAACGACGTATCACGGCTCCGGGAGTGTGTTCACTGTCTTCTATAACCCCGTGCTCCTCGGGTGCGGCCTGGGAGCCGTGGCCGTGGTCTCGGTGGGCTACGTCCTCATCCGGCGGTATCGCGGCGGGAAGGATACACCATGAGTGTGATGCTTTTCCGGCTATCGCCTTCGTCCTCGCGTGCCCCTCCGTTCTCATGACCCTGATAGGGCATCAGGGGAAAAAGACTCCGGCGAGACCGATTGCCTCTCAACCGCTCACACAGCACGTGTCACTGCTCTGCCGTTCTCTTCGCGCGCCGGATAACAACCCTTAAGAGGAACCTTAAGAGAGATACTACTCAAATGCTCGATCAGTTCAAGGGCTGTCTCCTCGGGGCCGCCATCGGGGATGCGCTCGGCATGGCACGGGAGAGCACCCCTCCCGACTTCCAGCGCCTTCACGAGGGATACCGCCGGGCGTGGCGGGGGCACCCGAACGCCGGGCTGAAACCCGGGCAGTTCACCGACGACACCCAGATGATGCTCCTCGTCGCCGGGATGCTTGCCGACGGAACCTATTCGGAACAGGAATATGCGGCAGCCCTTGCCCGCATGTACATGAACGAAGACCTCCGGTTCCCCGACGCCGCCGTGGACGCCGCGTGCCGGCACCTCCTTCTTTCCGGCGGCAAACCGGGAGGGGTCTCCTCCAACACTGCCGGCTGTACCGGGATCGCCGTCCCGTTCGGGCTTCTCTACGGCGACCCCATCGACGTGACCGAACGGGTGGTCCAGGCCTGCAGCGTCACCCATACCCACCCGGCGGCGCATGCGGGGGCGGTCACCGTCGCGATGCTCGTCCACCACGCCGTCCGCGGCCGCTCCGA
This sequence comes from Methanoculleus sediminis, assembly GCF_001017125.1. Classification (GTDB taxonomy): domain Archaea; phylum Halobacteriota; class Methanomicrobia; order Methanomicrobiales; family Methanoculleaceae; genus Methanoculleus; species Methanoculleus sediminis. The sequence goes on from NZ_JXOJ01000002.1 coordinate 901,335, forward strand.
TGCCCTCTCCCTTGCCGGGAAACATGCCGCCCTCGAAGACGTCGCCCTCGGCAACAAGATCCGCGACGCGACGAATCTTGCAAAGGAAGGGATCAGCCTCGAAAGCGCGCTCTCGGTTGTCGGCAACGACGTCACCGTCTACCAGACCGTCCCGCTCGCCTTCTTCCTGATCAGCAGGATAAAAGACGTCACGGCTCTCCTCACCATCGCGGCGCACGTCGGGGGGAACACGGACACCATCGCGCTCATCTGCGGGGCATACGCGGGCGCCGTCTACGGGAAATCCGCCCTCCCGCCGGATCTTCTCGAAGGGCTCGAGGGGCGGGACGAGATCGAGTCCGTGGCCGCCCGGCTCTACGAACGCTACACCGCAAAGCCTTAAGATTCTATAAAAGACACCTCCTCTTATGGAAATTGCGATTATCGGCGCATCCGGATACACCGGGGGCGAGTTGATGCGGCTTCTGCTGCACCATCCGTCCGCGGACGTCGTCGCCGCGACATCCCGGAAACTGGACGGCACCCCCATCGCCTCGGTGCATCCCCACCTCCGGGGTCTGACCGATCTCGTCTTCCGGAACACCGAAGCCGGCGATATCGATGCCGACTTCGCCTTCCTCGCCGTACCGCACACGGCGGCGATGAAGGTTGCCGGGACGCTTGCAGAGCGGGGGATCAGGACCGTCGATCTCTCGGCCGACTACCGTCTCCCGAAAGGTGTTTACGAGAAGGTCTACGGCGTGACCCACGAAGCCTACTTCGAGGCTCCCTACGGCCTGCCCGAACTCCACCGCGACGAGATCAGGTCCGCTCCCTTCGTCGCGAACCCGGGCTGCTTCCCGACCGGGGCGACGCTTGCAGCGGCGCCGCTTGCGAAACTTGCCCACACCATCATCTACGACTCAAAGACCGGGGTTTCGGGCGCGGGGACCTCCCCCTCCGCGACCACCCACTACGGAAACGTCGGCGACAACTTCAGCGCCTACAAGTGGACGAGCCACCGCCACCTCGCCGAGATGAAACAGGAGGCCGCCCGGCTCGGTTCAACCGCCCGGTGCTACTTCACGCCGCACCTCCTCCCGGTGAACCGGGGCATCCTGACGACGGCCCACATCCTCCTCCGCGAGCCGATGGGGCAGGACGAGGTCGAGGCGCTCTATAAGACGTTCTACGCCGACGAGTTCTTCGTCCGCTACCAGAAACCGACCCTCGCGGCCGTCCGCGGGACGAATTTCTGCGACGTTGCCGTCGAGAGCGAGGGCGACCGGGTCGTCGCGGTCTCGGTGATCGACAACCTGGTCAAGGGCGCGAGCGGCCAGGCAATCCAGAACATGAACCTGATGTGCGGATTTCCGGAAGATGCAGGCCTCCGCAGCGCCGGGATGCTCCCCTGAGGTGACGACGATGAAGGTAAGAGACGTCATGACCCCGGACCCCGTGACCGTCCGGGTCGACTCGCCGGTGAGCGAGGCGGCGGGACTGCTCCGGAAGTACCACATCGGCGGGCTTCCCGTGATGGACGGCGACCGGGTTGCCGGAATCGTCACCGAGACCGATATCCTCTCGCTCCTCGATGTCGGCGATCTCTCCGACGACCTCTGGCTCCCCTCGCCGCTCGAGGTGATCGAGGTCCCGGTCAGGGAGTTCATCAACTGGGAGCGGACGAAGCGTGCGCTCACCGATATCGGCAACATGGAGGTGCGGCGGGTGATGAGCAGCCCGGTCGTCGCCATCGACGAGGATTCGGATATCGCCGATGCGGCTTCCCTGATGCTCCGCGAGGGGATCGCACGACTCCCGGTGCTCCGTGAAGACAGGCTGGTCGGAATCGTCACCCGGGCGGATATCGTCCACGGCCTCGGGGCGTCATCGAGGGAGGAAGAATCGTGAAGAGCATCTGTGCGGTCGAAGGCGTCACTGCCGCGGGAATCAAGGAAGGAAAATACGGGCTCGCCCTGATCCGGGCGAGCGGAACCGCGGCCGGTGTCTTCACGTCGAATAAGATGCGGGCGGCCCCGGTCGAGGTGATGATGGAACGGATGGGGAGAGGCACCCTCGATGCCGTCGTCGTGAACAGCGGGTGCGCGAACGCCTACACCGGCGAGCGGGGCTACCGCGACGCGGTGGAGATGTGCGGTATCGCGGGCGGAGCCCTCGGCATCGACCCCGCATCGGTCGGCGTCGCGAGCACCGGGGTGATCGGGCGCTACCTCGATCTCCCGCTGATCCGCGACCAGTGCGGGCGGGTCGCACCGCTCCTTGCCCGGAACGGCGACGCCGAGGATGCGGCGGCGAAGGCGATCATGACGACCGACACCTTCCCTAAACACGCCCTCGTCCGGACGGAGTCGTTTGCCGTCGGCGGGATCACCAAGGGAAGCGGGATGATCGCCCCGAACATGGGGACGATGCTCGCGTTCATCTACACGGACGCACAGGTCGAGGGACCGGTCCTCCGCGATATCCTCCGGCAGGCGACCCGGCGGTCGTTCAACCGGGTCGTCGTCGACGGCGACACCAGCACGAACGACGTCGCCTTCTGCACCGCGACCGGTGCCGCGGGCCGGGTCGACCGCGGCGAACTCGCGAGAGCGATCGAAGCCGTCTGCCGCGACCTTGCCGTCCAGATCGCCCGCGACGGCGAAGGGGCGACGAAGCTCCTCGAGGTCACCGTTCGCGGCGCTCCCGACGAGGACGCCGCCGCCGAGGTGGCCCGGACGGTCATCGCCTCCCCGCTCGTCAAGACCGCGATCTACGGCGAGGACCCGAACTGGGGCCGGGTCGTCGCGGCGGCGGGAAGAGCCGGCGTGGAGTTCGATCCCTACGGCGTCTCGCTCCGGGTCGGGGAGATACCGCTCGTCCTCCGCGGCGAGATCGTCGCCGACCTCGGAGCGGCGAAGGCCGCGATGCGCGGTGCGACCGTCGCGTTCGACCTCGACCTTGCTGCAGGCGACGGAAAGGCGACGGCGTGGGGGTGCGACCTCACCGAGAAGTACGTAGAGATCAACGGGAAGTACACGACATGAAACGAGAAGACGTGCTGATGGAGGCACTCCCTTACATCCAGAAGTTTTACGGCAGGACGATCGTGATCAAGCTCGGCGGCCACGCGATGGTCGACCAGAACATCCTCGAGACGGTGATCCGGGATGCCGTCCTTCTGCGCTACGTGGGGATGAAGGTTGTCCTGGTTCACGGCGGGGGGCCGGAGATCACCGCGAAGATGCAGGCGATGGGCAAAGAGCCCAAATTCGTCGGGGGGCTGCGGATCACCGATCCCGAGACGCTCGAGATCGCCCAGATGGTTCTTGTCGGCAAGATCAACGACGGGATTGTCTCCCTCATCGCGAACTGCGGCACCCGGGCGGTCGGGATCTCCGGCAACGACGGCAACCTCCTCATCGCCCGGAAGATGGATCCCCAGCGGGTGAAGATCGGGGAGGTCGAGCAGGAGGTGGATCTCGGCCAGGTCGGCGAGATCGAGGAGGTCGATCCCGAGGTGCTCCACTGCCTCCTCGCCCAGAACTACATCCCGGTGGTAGCCCCGATAGCCATCGACCGGCAGGGCCGGAGCCTGAACATCAACGCCGACACGGCGGCCGCCGAGATCGCGATCGCTCTGGGCGCGTTCAAACTGGTCAACCTCACCGACGTCGACGGAGTGATGGACGCCGGCCGGACGATGGTTTACCACCGGCTTTCCCTTACCGAAGCGGAGACGATGATCGGCAGCGGAATCATCGCCGGCGGGATGATCCCGAAGCTCGAAGGATGCATGAAAGCAGTCAGGAACGGGGTTACGAGCGCCCACGTCCTGAACGGCAACCGGGAGCACAACCTGCTCCTCGAGCTCTTCACCGACCAGGGCGTCGGGACGATGCTCACCCTCTAACCCCCTTTTACCCTGATATGGTCGACTCACGCGAAGACGCGAAGACCGTAATAAACCTCCCCCTCATCTTCGCGGCTTTCGCGTCTTCGCGTGCGACCGTATTGCAGGACCTGAGGCCTGTCTTTGGACCCCGGAAACCTGTTCCTCTCCTCTCACGGCAGGTTGCCGTCCCCGCTGCACTCCCGCTGCCGCTCTTCGCTCATATCGACCAGGATCTCAAAGACTCTCCGGACGGCGACCGGGTCGATCCGGCTCTCGACTGCGTAGGTGAAGACCCGGTCGAGGACGATCTTCCGCTGCGCCGGGTCATGGATGGGAAGACCCCCCTCCTGCTTGATTCGGGCGACCTCGGCCGCACGTTTCTGCCGTTCCGCAACCAGATCGATGATTCTCTCGTCGATCTCGCGGATCTCGTTCCTGACGGCATCTAGAGTCATACTACATGATTGACCGCGACCGGGGAATAAACCTGACGGGTCGTGCCCGGCGAGGCGAAGGATATTATCGTGCCGGGACAAACCTGGTACCGAATATGCTCGAACGAATACCGCTGCGCGAACGCCGGGATCTCCTGATCGCGTGGCTTGCCATCTCGATCGCCTTCACCCTGATCTACGTCAGGGGCGGAGTGGACTTCATGGGGTTGGTCTTCTTCTTCGTGATGTCGCTCGTCACGGTGGGCGTCGCCTTCGTCCTGCACGAGCTGGCGCATAAGTTCGCCGCGATGCGCTACGGCTACTGGGCCGAATTTCAGAAGGACAACCAGATGCTCCTCGTCGCCGTGGTGATGGCGGCGCTCGTCGGGGTCGTCTTCGCGGCGCCGGGAGCGACCTACGTCTACGGGAACGCGACCCGGACCGAGAACGGGCGGATATCGGCGGCGGGGCCGGTCACGAACCTCCTCCTCTGCATACCCTTCGCGGCGCTGATGCTCTTCGGTGGCGGGGGGCTCCTCGCTCTCGTCGGCCTCGTCGGGCTCCGGATCAACGCGATGATCGCGACCTTCAACATGCTCCCGATCAGCGTTCTCGACGGACGCAAGGTTCTCGCCTGGAACCCGGCCGTCTTCGCCGTGCTCATGGCCGTCTCCGCCGGGCTCCTCGTCTGGTCGCTGATCTGAGGTTCCCTCTCCTTTTTCAGGCCTTCTTCAGGGTGAACCGGAACGCCGCGCCGCATCCCGGACGGCCCGGTACCCGGTCGTCGACACGGATACGGCCGCCGTAACGCGTAACAAGCATCCGGGTGATGTAGAGGCCGAGGCCCTGGCCGCTCTTCCGCTGCCTGCTCTTCCCGAACCGCATGAATATGGCTTCTTTCAGCCCGTCGGGAATCCCCGGCCCGGTATCTTCGACCGAGATCTGGACTTCGCCGTCGCGCTCTTCAACCCCGATGGTGATCTCGACCTCCGGCCCCCCGAACTTGATACTGTTGCCGATGAGATTCGTGAAGATCTCGGGAAGGAGCGCGTCGGCCATGACTGCGAGGTTCGTGCTGCCGTAACGGATCCGGCTCCCGGAGAAGATCTCGATCTCGTCCCGGATGACCCCGTCCAGGTCTACCGGAACGAGCGCGGCCGATTCCTTATGGATCCTGCGGATGGTCGAGACGTTTCTTAAGATCTCGATGCTTTTGCGGATACTGCTCTGAAGTTTCTGTGCGTAGCCTTTCGTCTCCCCTTCGAGCATATCGACGAGGAGATCGGTGTAGAGACCCGAGACGTTCTCGGCGTTCCTGATGTCGTGGCTGAGAATATCGAGGTAGAGGTTCGCCTCCTGTTCGGCCATCTCCAGCTGCCGGATCAACATGGTGCGCTCGACGGAGGTGCCGATCTCCTTTCCGATGGCGGTAAGAAGAGACCGGTCGTCGTCGGTGAACCGCCTGCCTTCCCGGGAGACCACATTCAGAGCCCCGATAATCCTGCCATGCGCCATAATCGGGATGCTGGCGTAGGGATACGGTGTCTCGCCGCTCTCCCCCGGGTAGCGGGGATCCGGGCACTCGTCGAGGAAGAGGGGCTCTCCTGCAACCAGCACCGTTGCGTAGGGCCTGACGGTGATGTCGGGGATGCACGGGTGCGAGGGGAACCCCCCCGGGAGGCCCTGCACGCAGACGAGCCGGGCGCTCCGCCCCCCCTGCTTGATCAGGTAGATGCCGCCGCCCGGGAGATCAAGGAGGGCGAGGACTGCCGCGAGCACCTTCTCCAGCGCCTCCTCGATATCCGTTGCCGACGCCGATACGCCGATGATCCGGTTTAAGACCGAGAGTTCGCGGTTATAGGCCTGGATTTCGGCTTCGGCCTCTTTCTTGCTGCTGATATCGGTGAGCGAGGCAGTGATGCAGAGGGGAACTCCGTCGCCGTCCCTGACCAGAGTCCCGGAAAACATGGCATAAAACGTCGTATTGTCCCGCCGTCTGCCGATCCGCTCGCCGGTGTACCCGCCGGTGCGGGCAACTTTCTCAAACGTGTTCCGGGCTTCCTCTTCGTTCTGCCAGAGTTCCGTGACCCGCCTTCCGATCACCTCGGTCGGAGAATCGTAGCCCCACATGGTGAGAAATGCCCGGTTGACGTAGGTCAGGCGGCCGTCGAGGTCGGCGACGGTGAACGCGCTCGACGACGACGCTATCGCCATATCCCTGATCCGGAGTTCCTGCTCGGCCCGCTTGCGTTCGGTGATGTCGATCCCCGAACCCATCGTACAGATCCGTCTGCCCGCTTCATCGGTGACGACGGAGAGGGTGAGTTGCATGGGGAAGGTCGATCCGTCTTTTCGTCGCGATTTCACCTCGCCCGACCAGGCGCCGTTTCGGACGAGTTCCTCTCTGATCCGGCCCATCTCCCCCGGGTCCCCCCAGAGCACCGAGACGTGCTGCCCGACGATCTCCTCCTCCTCCCACCCGTGTATGGCGAGAGAGGCGCGGTTGGCGTAGATGATCTTCCCGTCGTGGTCGGAAAGAGAGATGCCTTCGAGCGCCGAGGCTATCGCCATATCCTTGATCCAGAGTTCGAGTTCGGCCTGCCGCTGCCGGGTCACGTCGCGGAGGGAGTAGAGCGTCCCGGTGATCCGTCCGGAATCGTCGTTTAAGGTGCTGAGCGTCTTGTCGACGAATATGGCCTCGCCGCTCCTCTTCCAGTGGCTGACGACGCCGTGCCAGGTTCCTGACGACCGGAGGGCGTTTTTCGCCGCCTCTTCGTCGTCCGGGCGGAGCCACTCAACGGTGAAGAGTTCCGAGGCCGGCCGGCCGAGCGCTTCGCCGGAAGGAACGTCGTAGAGCCTTTCTGCTGCCCGGTTCATGTAGGTGATCCGTCCATCCGTGTCGGCCGCGATCACGGCGTCCTCCACCTGCGAGAGCACCCGGGCCTGGAAACGGAGTTGCTCTTCCGCCTGTTTCCGTTCGGTGATGTCGCGGCCGATTCCGAGCAGGCTCCGGGCGGTGCCGTCGGATTCAACCATCGGGATGAGGCGCGCCTCGAGCCATCTCTCTCCGCAATTGAAGGGAATCAGCCCCTCTGCGGTGAGGATATTCCCTGGAGACTCCGCTACGGCCCGGAGCGCCGGAAGCCATCCTTCGACGATATCAGACGGGAACAGTTCCCGGATGTTCTTTCCCCGCAGCTTCTCCGGATCTGTGCCGACCAGGCGGCCGCCGGCACCGTTCACGAAGAGGACCTGCCCGTCGGTGCCTACGAGGAAGATGGCGTCCGGTGCGAATTCCGTAAGCGTCCGGTAGCGCTCCTTGCTCTCCCGGAGCGCCTGCGCCATGCGTGTCTCCTTGCTGATATCGACGGCGGTGGCCATGATGCAGATCGGGGTTCCGGAATCGTCCTTAAGGATGGTCGCGGTAACGTGAGCGGTAAATTCCGTCCCGTCGACCTTTCTGCCGACCAGGTTCCCGGTACACCTGCCGCGCTCCGCAAACGTCGCAAGCACCCTCTCGACCTTGGCCGGTTCCACCCAGAACTCCGTGAGATGCCGGCCGAGAACCTCTCCCGGCTCGGTCAGCCCGCCCAGTGCGAGCAGCGCCGGGTTGACGTGCGTGATGTAGCCGTCGAGGTCCGCGATGGCAATCGCGGCAAACGACGACTCAAGCGACATCTTCCCGATCAGGAGTTCTCTCTCCGCCCGTTTCCGTTCCGTGATATCGGTATGCGTCCCCGCGATCCGCAGCGGCATCCCGCGGGCATCGCGCTCGGCCACCCGGAGCCGGTCGAGCACGTAGATCCATTCTCCCGATGCGGACTTCATCTGAAACTCCATCTCGCAACGATCGCGTTTCCCGGCGGCCATCCCGGTGAGGGCCGCCTCGACGCGGTCGCGGTCCTCCGGGTGGACGAGCGCGAGGATCGCGGGGAGCGTGGGCACGAAGTCTCCCGGTTCGTAGCCGAGCATCGTGAAGCTCCGCTGGCTGTAGTAGATCGCGCCGGTGCCGACGTCCCAGTCGACCAGCCCGTCGTCCGCCGCCGAGAGTGCCAGGTTCAGCCGTTCTTCGCTCTCCCGGAGCGCCTGCTCCGCGCGGTTCCGCTCGGTCACGTCGAGGAGCGACATCACGGAACGGGCTGTCCCCGGGATCAGGCCGATGGTTGCCTCGACGAGATGGGTACCGCCGGAACGGTCGACGAACGAGAAGGAGTAGTTCTTCGGCGCAGCCGGAGGATCTCTTCGCCGGAGGGCGTGACACTCCTTTAGCCAGCGGCGGTCGTCTTCGGATGCTACGAAATCGGTCAGCCGCTTTATCCCGACGATCTCGGCGCGAGCATACCCGGAGAGCCGCTCGAACTCCGTGTTCGCCACCGATATGATGCCGTTCTCCTCGATGAGGATCGTCGCCGTCCCGGTGTACTCGACGATCGCCTCGTAATCCCCGGTGTCCGGGGCTTCCCGGAACCGGAGCACCCAGTTCTTTCCGGACGGCGTTCTCCACCCCGAGCAGCGGTACTCCCGTTCTTCACCGCCCGGACTCTTGAGCCGGCACTCGCACTCCAGAACCCTGCTCCCGTTTCCGCGTGCCGCAAGGATGTTGCCGGCAAGCTCGCTCACCTGCCTCGCCTGTCCGGGTTCGTCCTCGTGCACGCCGAGCATCCGGTGGGAGGCCGTGTTCGCCCAGACGATGCGGGCATCCTCATCGAGCACCAGGACCGCGTCTTCCATACCTTCGAGTATCCGGTAGTCCGGCTGCGCGCCGTGCAGGCGCTCCGGAGGCTCGGCGGGGGTCACGCTCGGTTTCTCCTGCTGCCCCAAGATGCATCTTGCGGGCTGATATGGAATATGGAGATTGTCAAAACGTATTAATCTGTTCCGGTTGCAGGGCGGTGGGAAAAATTATTGATCCGTGCGGCCGGTGGCGGAGGAGGGGTTCTTGCCCGGGATCGGCGCAGTGGAAATATTCCTCACCCAACCTCCTGCGGCCGGACGCGGGACGAACAATCAGGTTTTCGCATCCTCCGGATCTTGCAGGCCGGAAAGAAGGTTGACCACGTCCCGCCCTTTCTCCCGTGCCTCCGTGAGTGCTGTAGGATGCCCCGCGATCCCGCCGTAGCGGTCGAGATCGTTTGCGATGACGTTGTCCCAGTATTCGAATCCGGTGGTGTTGAAGAAGGCGGTGATCGCCGGAAACGCCGCATCGAAGACGTTCTCCCACCCGAGCCCCGCGGTCGAGACGAATATCCCCTTGTGGCGGCGGGTGTGGCCGGGAGCGTAGTAGAGGTTCTTCAGGATGAACTTGCGCGCCCAGAGGTACTGTGCGCGGTCGATCAGCCCCTTCGCCTCCGCCGTGATCCCCATCGAGTAGATGGGAGACGCGAGAACGATGACGTCGGCATCGCCGATCCTCTCGAAGACCTCCGTGAGATCGTCTTTGATGACGCAGACCCCCGTTTTATGGCAGGCGTTGCATCCCCGGCACGAAGCGTACTCGAGCGGCCGCAGAACGATCTTCTCGACCTCTGCCCCCGCCTCCCGGGCGCCCTCGAGCACGGCGTCGAGGAGGGTCTCGGTGTTCCCGTGCCGCCGGGGACTCCCGGAGATGCCGAGGACTTTCACGGTCATGCCACCCCGACCTCCCGCAGGTGCGCAACAACCTCCCGCGCCAGGCTCTCCGCATCGGCTTTCGCCGTGGGGTGACGGGCGATCGCGCCCTTCTCGTCGACGCCGTTCACCATCAGGTACCTGATGTCGTTATTTTTGATATCGACGACGTGAAAGAGGCACTTCACCGACGGGACCGCCGCATCGAAGACATGATCCCAGTTCTGCCCGGCGGTCGAGAGGAAGATGCCCATTCTTTTTCCTTTGCGCTCCGGCGGAACGACCGGGAGGTGGAGGACGTATTTCCGGGAGCGGAAGACCTGCGCCCGGTCGACCAGCGCCTTCGCCTGCGCGGCAAGCCCCATGCAGTAGATGGGGGACGCGAGGACGATGCAGTCGGCCGCGATGATCCGGTCGTGGACGTAGTCCATGTAGTCGCGCTGGACGCACCGGTTGAGCGTCTCGCAGAGGTTGCACCCGCGGCATGGCCTGATATCCACCTCGGGGATGACGATCTTCTCGACCGCGGCCCCTTCGGCCTCCATCGCGGCGAGCACCCAGTCGAGGAGGGTCTCGGAGTTGCCGTGGCGGCGGGGCGAAGCCGCAAACGCGAGGACGTCTATGGTCATATATGATGTGTTGTCCCGGCGGAGGCAAAAAACGTGCCGGGGCTTCCCCTCACTCCGGTACCTTCTCCTGCGACAGCCCGATTGCGAGCGTGTAGCAGAGGCCGATCATCACGAGCATGAACGGGAACGCCGCGGTGATCGCCATCACCTGGAGGGACGAGAGGCCCCCCGTGACGAGGAGGACGATCGCGACGGCGGAGAGGGAGAGCCCCCAGACGACCTTCTTGTAGTTCGGGACGACCAGGCCCCCGCCCGATGTGAGCGAGCCGAGGACGACCGTCGCGGAGTCCGCAGACGTGATGAAGAAGACGATCAGGAGAAAGATCGCGGCGAGCGAGAGGAGTCCTGCGAACGGGTAATGTTCGAGGAACGCGAAGAGAGCGAGCGAGACGTCCTCTCCTGCGACGGCGGCGAGGTTCGCTCCCTCTTCGAGTTCGAGGTGCAGCGCCGATCCCCCGAAGATGGCGAACCAGACGAAGGTAAAGAGTGTGGGAACCGTGAGAACGGTCAGGACGAACTCCCGGATCGTCCGTCCCCGTGATATCCGGGCGATGAAGAGCCCCACGAACGGCGACCACGAGATCCACCACGCCCAGTAAAAGACCGTCCAGTCCCGGCTCCACTCGAACCCCGCAAACGGGTAGGACTGGAAGCTCAGATCGATGATGTTGTTGATATACCCGCCGAGGGTGGAGGTGAAGACGTTGAGGACATAAGGAGCCGATCCGAGGGCGAGGACGAGGACGAGAAGCACCGTCGCCAGGACGATGTTGAGTTTGGAGAGGACCTGGACGCCTTTCTCCACCCCGAGGATCGCGGATGCCATGAAGAGCGCCGTCGCGATGAGGATGATCCCGATGGTGACGGAGATCGCGGACGAGAGCCCGTAGAGATGGGTGAGCCCGCTGTGGATCTGGAGGGCGCCGAATCCGAGCGACGTCGCGGTCCCGAAGACCGTCGCGAAGACCGCGAGCACGTCGACCACGTTCCCGGCGGCCCCGTAGATCCGCTCGCCGAGAACCGGGTAGAAGCAGGAGCTGATCAGGGCGGGCATCCCGCGCCGGAACGAGAAGTAGGCGATGGAGAGGCTGACGATGGTATAGATTGCCCACGGGTGGATCCCCCAGTGGAAGAACGCGTAACGCATGGCGAACGCGGCGGCGTCGGGGGATGCGGCGTCGATGAAGGGGGGCGGCTGGAGGAAGTGGACGAGCGGTTCGGAGACCCCCCAGAAGAGGAGCCCGATCCCCATCCCGGCGGCAAAGAGCATCGCGACCCATCCGAAGAACCCGTACTGCGGCCGCTCTGCGTCGTAGCCGAGTTTTATCGTCCCGTAGCGCGAGAGCCCGAGTGCGAGCGCGAAGGCGAGGAAGAAGAAGGCCGATATGAGGTAGAGCCAGCTGAAGTTGTCGAGGATCGCGGCGTGAACCGCGGACGAGGCCGAATCAAGGAGGTCGGGCCTCACTGCCCCGAACCCGATGAAGAAGAGGATGATCCCGGCGGAGAGGAGGAAGACCGCCTCTCTTCTGAGATACTCACGAAGCATTGCGGCTCCCCGGTTGCGGCACGAGGAAGATCGACGCGCTCGACCCGGTCACGATCCGCTCCGCCGTGTCCCCCATCGGGGCGGAGAGAAACGCCGGGCTCTTTCTCCCGAGGACGACGACGTCGGCCTCGATCCGGTCGGAGACATGAAGCACCTGTGCGGCAGGATTCCCTATCCGCTGCTCGGCGGTGACGCGCCCGAAGTACGGGCGGAGTTCTTCCGCCACCGCGTTCAGTTGCTCATCAACGGCCTCCCGCCGAACCCGTTCCGCCAGCGGGTCGGCCATCCTCCCCCTGACGTGGAGAACGTGGCACCAGGCGCCCCGGAACTCCATCACGTAGGGGAGCGGGCGGGCGGACGCCTCGTCGAGGTCGGTCGCGTAGAGGACGGCAAGGTCGCTATGGTCGGGTTCCGCCCCGTCGTCCGGCAGGCGGGGCCGGACTTTGTGGACGAATACGGGAACGTCGGCAAGCCGGAGGAGATCCCGCGAGACGCTCCCGAGAAGCATCGTCTCGATGTGCCACCGCCGCTTCGCCTTCATGTAGATGCCGTCGACACCCTCGAGGAGCGCCGTCTCCGCGATCGCCGAGGCGATGTGGCCTTCCCCGGTCTTCACCTCCACCGCGAGCCCCGTCTCTTCGAGCGCCTCCGCGAGAAGCGTGAGCCACGAGAGATCGGCCCCCCTGAAGAACGATCCGGGTTCGTTCACGTGGTAAAGGCAGACCGAGCCGGCTCCGAGGCTCTTGAGGATCGTTCCTACCTTCCTCACCTCTTCGGGCCTCTCTCCGTAGGCGACCGGAATCAGCGTCTTCTCAAACATCCCCTGGACACCTCAAGAACACCGGGCCGCCGCCCGGCAAATCCTGAATACTCGTAACTTCGGGGTTTCGGCACCATTAATGCACCGAAGTCGATCCCGGGCCTGTCGGGCGTCCCTGGATCTCTTGCGTATCGTAGCGTCGGGAGATCGGCCGTGATCGCTTGTCCTTCGGGGAAAAAGAGGGGTCTTTAGAGTTTCTTGAAGCAGAGATACCAGTCTTTGCACTCGTAGCCTTCCTGCATCCGCTTCTCGATCTCTTCGGGGGTCTTCGGCGCCGGGACGATCACCTTCTCGCCGGGCTCCCAGTTCGCCGGCGTCGCGACGCCGTGCGCGTCCGAGGTCTGGAGGGCTTTCGTGAGTCTCAGGATCTCGGGCATGGAGCGGCCGTTGGACATCGGGTAGTAGAGCATGGCACGCATGACGCCCTTGTCGTCGATGAAGAAGACCGTCCTGATGGTCGAGGTGCTGCTCTGGCCGGGGTGGAGCATCCCGTAACGTTTGGCGACCTTCATGTCGAGGTCGGCGATGATGGGGAACGGGATCTCGACGCCCATCTTCTCCTTGATGTTCCTGACCCACGCAAGGTGCGAGTGGACGCTGTCGATGGAGAGGCCCACGAGCTGGACGTTCAGTTCTTTGAGTTCGTCGGCGATGCCGGCGAACGCCATGAACTCCGTGGTGCAGACCGGCGTGAAGTCGGCCGGGTGGGAGAAGAGGATGACCCACTTTCCCTTCAGATCAGAGAGTTTCAGGCGTCCGTGAGTGGTCAGCGCGTCGAATTCCGGCGCAGGCTCGCCGATAACCGGCATCTGGAGTAATTCTTCGGATTCCATGATTCACTTCCGCGGGCGGTTGCCCAGGTACTCCTCGAGGGCGGTCTTGCCGTGGACGTAGGCCGGCATCCCCGCGAGCAGGAACGCGACCCGGAGCCCTTCCTCGATCTCCTCCTTCGATACGCCGAGGCTCCCGGCCCCCGCCATCTGCGCCCGGACGGCGTGCCCGTCCCGGAGCGCGGCGGCAATCGCTATCGCGATGATCTTCTTCGTCTGCTTCGAGAGGGCGCCGTCGGCCCAGATCATCTGGTCGAGCCCCATGACCCTCGCATAGAGGTCGGGATCGGTCTGTTTCAGTTCCTTGAAGATCTCGGGAACCTTCCCGATCTTCTCTTCCAGGTGCTTCTCTTCCATGCCGATCACTCCTCGAGCACCATCGGTTCGCCGCAGCAGACCAGTTCGCCGCCGCCGGCTTCCAGCACCTGGACAACGTTTCCGCAGATCTCGCAGTGGTAGACCTGTCCTTTTGCCGATACGTTCACCATTCTTCTCACCTCAACGGTCGTCCGGTTTCTTTCTCTTGGGAGGGTTCAGGACGTCTTCGGGCGTCTTGATGTCCGGCCTGATGTGCGTCATCGGGAGGCAGTTGTACATCTCGCAGGCGCAGGTCGGGCATTTGACGAGATCCTCGTCGCTGCTGTCGATCCGGACCTCCCGTCCGCAGTCAATGCAGATGAACCGGCCCGGGCCCGGCTTCTCACCGGCTTTCGCCGTCTTGCTGGTCTCTGGTTCGGCCATAGATTGTCACCAGAGCGGTAATTGCCTCACAAGATATTTAGCCGTTCCCCTCCGGGCATACCCGTATCCTATTAATAGGGTCGTGCGCAATCCAGCACCATGCAAAAGAAGGTTGTCGCGCTGCTCGGAAGTCCCATTCTCGACGGGAACACCGCCCGTCTTCTCGACGAGGCTATCAGGGGTGCGGAGGAGGCCGGGTGCGAGGTCGAGAAGATCGAGGTCGCACACATGGACGTTCTGCCCTGCATGGAGTTCTTCCAGTGCATGGGGAGCGAAACCTGCCTGATCCAGGACGAGATGGAGGGGATCTTTCGGAAGTTCCGCGAGATGGACGGCCTGATCATCGCCACCCCGGTGATGACGATGGGCATCCCGGGAAGGCTCAAGTCCTTTATAGACCGGTTCCAGGTCTTCTACATGGCCAAGTACCACCGGGGGCGGTCGTTTATCTCTCCGGAACGGCGAAAAATGAGAAAGATGCTCTTCATCTCGATCGCCGGGATGAATATCCCGAATGTCTTTGAGGGCGTGAAGATGACCGCCCGGGCGTTTGGGGAGATCATCGACTGCCCCTACTGGGACGAGGTGCTCCAAAACGACATGGACACGGTCCGGGACATCCGGACGCGACCTGAAGTGATGGAGGCGGCCTACCGGAAGGGCTACGAACTCGGGCGGCTCCTGGAACAGCAGGCCGCCGTTGTTTGAAGGTTCCGGTGCATGAGGCGGATTAGGGGGCCACGGCAGGTTCTCACGCCTGATCTGGCGTTCCTCCCTTGCGCCCTGAGCGCTGTTTCGATATGTCAGGGCGAGTCGTCGGGCTCGATATGGACGACGACCTCGGCAAGTCCCGGCACCGCTTCTTTGAGCCGGCGCTCGACGACCTCGGAGATCTCGTGGGCCCGGGAGACCGGGAGGGCGGGGCCGACAGTGATGTGGATGTCGGCAAGGATCTCGTCCGGTTTTCCCCGGCACCGGAAGTCGTGATACCCGGTCACCCCCGGGACGTCCATCACCACCGCCCGGATGAGTTCCATGTCGCAGGGAAGGTTCATCGTGTCGGTGAGTACCCGGGCGGCGTCGTAGAGAACCCTGATCCCCATCCTCGCAATGAGGAGGCCGATGGCGAATGCGATGACCGGGTCGGCCTCCGGGAACCCGAGCCTGACGGCGAGGAAACCGGCGAGGACGGCGATCGAGACGAAGACGTCGCTTTTCGTGTGCTGGGAATCGGCGATCAGGATCTGGCTCCGGTACTCCTCGCCCTTTCGACGTTCGTAGGTGGAGACGACCAGGTTGACGACGAGCGTCCCGACCATGACCCCGACGGTGACCGCGGTGATCTCGGGGGCGACGGCTTCGACGAGCCGCTGGTAGCCCTCAAAGAAGATCCCGGCGGCGGTCAGGAGGAGCATCGCCCCGATGACCAGGGTGCCGAGCGTCTCGATCTTGCCGTGGCCGTAGGGGTGCTCCGGGTCGGGAGGTTTTGCGGCGAAGTAAAGGGCGACGATCCCGACGACGTTCGAGAGGGAGTCGAACCCCGAGTGGACGGCGTCCGCTACCATGCTCACCGACCCGGCGATGAGGCCGAAGGCCGCTTTTGCGAGTGCGACGGAGAGATTCAGGCCGAGGACAACGAGAAAGATCCGTCTCACCCTTCGGCCGGTTACGCCCGGGGATCTCTTGTCATCTCGAGTTCCGTTCGCACCTTTGGCCCCCATGCTTCACCTCTTCCGGCACTTCGTCCCGTCGCACCCTTCCGCCCGTCGCAACTCGAAGGCCTTCGGTCTTCTCAAGCTCCGGGCGTTCGCACCTGACGGTGCT
>NZ_JXOJ01000002.1:917668-944906 GCF_001017125.1 Methanoculleus sediminis
CGTTCGCACCTGACGGTGCTCACGCCCGTCGCAACTCGAAGGCCTTCGGTCTTCTCAAGCTCCGGGCGTTCGCACCTGACGGTGCTCACGCCCGTCGCAACCCTCATCTACCGGGGGTGGGTTCTCCGGCGGCATAGGGTTTCCGGAGATAAAGGTGAAAGGTTTAATACGAGCGTCCTGCAATGATCCATCCATGCCGACAGATGAGAACGCTCAAAACGCGTACGCCGGGGAGTCCCAGGCGAACAGAAAGTACTCGGTCTTTGCGGAGAAGGCAGCCGCCGAGGGCTATCCCGCCGTGGCAAAACTCTTCCGTGCGGCAAGCGAAGCGGAAGCCGTCCACGCGAAACGCCTCCTCTTCATCCTGAACGCCGTCGGGAGCACCGAGGAGAACCTGAAAAGCGCGATGGAGGGCGAGAACTACGAGTTCATGGAGATGTATCCCACGTTCGTCGCCGAAGCGAAGGAAGAACGCAAAAACGAGGCCTCGATCGTCTTCACCCATGCGATGAAGGCGGAAGAGGTGCACGCGAACCTCTACCTCCAGGCGCTCGAGTCAGTCCGGGAAGGAAAAGATCTCGATGCAGAGAAGGTCTTCCTCTGCCCGGTCTGCGGCAATGTCGAACTCGGGGAGCCGCCGGAAAAGTGCCCGATATGCGGAGTTCCGACACGAATGTTCCGCGAAATTCAATAATATCTCTTCTTTTCGGCCCGGTGCCGCCGTGGCCGGGGGGTTTGCCCCGCCTCGTTCCCCACAAGTTAAATAGGGGCCCCGAGATATCCCACTCTATGGCAGGCGTGATGGTCTACACGACGGAAAACTGCCCTTACTGCCGGATGGTCCGGGCATTCCTCGAGAAACTCGGCGTCGAATACGAGGCCGTAGATGTGGGAAAGGATCGCGAGGCGGCGCGGGAGATGATCCGGCTCTCGGGGCAGCGGGGGGTGCCGGTCACGGTCTCCGGCGACGATGTGGTCGTCGGGTTCGATGCAAAACGGCTCCGGGAGATCTTCGGGACGCCGGTGAAGGATGAGATCGACGATGTGGTCGTCGTGGGTGCCGGGCCGGCGGGGCTGACGGCTGCGGTCTATTGCGGCAGGAAACTCATGAAGACCGTCGTCGTCTCGGAGAACATCGGTGGTCAGGCGGCCTGGAGCTGGGCGATCGAGAACTACATGGGCTTCAGGTTGATCTCGGGAGAGGAACTCGTCAGAAAGTTCGAAGAGCAGGTCCGGGGGCTCCACGTCAGCCTCGAGCTTGACGGCGTCGAGAGCATCGAGAAGGAGGAGGACGTCTTCGTCGTCCGGACGGCATCCGGGAACACGTACCACTGCCGGACGGTCATCCTTGCTCCCGGGAAAGAGCCCCGCACCCTTGGACTCCCGGGCGAGGACCGGCTGATGGGGCGGGGTGTCTCCATCTGTTCGACCTGCGACGCCCCGTTCTTCCGCGGCAAGCCGATCGCGGTCGTCGGCGGCGGGAACGCGGCAATCCAGACCGCGATCGAGACGACGAAGATCGCGAGTTTCGTGGCGCTGATCGTCCGAAGCGATCTCCGGTGCGATGAGATCTATATCGCCCGGGCAAAGGAGGTGGGCGTACGGATCTACCTCCATCACGAGGTGACGGAACTCCACGGCGAAGAGGCCCTGACCGGGATCACGATCCGCGATCGCCAAACCGGCCAGGAGACGTTCCTTGGCGTGGAAGGGCTTTTCCTCGCGATCGGGCTCCTGCCGAACACGGGTTTCCTCAAGGGTCTCGTGGTGCTGAACGAGCAGGGCGAGATCGATATCGACGAGAACGGTCACACGAGTGTTCCCGGGATCTTTGCGGCCGGGGACGCGACCTGCGTCAAGGCCAAGCAGATCATCGTCGCCGCCGGCGACGGGGCGAAGGCGGCCCTCGAGGCGCACGAGTATTTCGAGCGCTTCATGAGCAAGCAGGCGAAAGAGCGGGATGGCGGCGCGTGAGTGTGGTCGGCGCCCGGCGCCTCCGGCCAGCGGCCGGGGGATGAACCGGCTCGTTCTCGGGACGGTTCGACCGGGAGATCGAGCACGCTGCTGGTGACCGTTTGCAGAAGCCGCCGGCCCCCTGTCATCCGCCCATCTTCCCGAACCGTCGCCGAAGGGCGGCGCCCTTCCCGGTGCGCAGAATTTTCTGAATATTCAGAAAATTCGGTATGTTGATATATTTTCGCCGGCAACCCTGATCCGATGAGCCGCATGGAAGATACCCCGGGTGACGGGCGGAGTCCCTCCTGTCCCGGTGCCTGCACAGTCGAGGCGGTCGTGAGCGTCGACGCACGGGGGCAGGTGGTGCTGCCGAAAGATATCCGCGAACGCGCGGGGATCGCTCCCGGCGACCGGCTTGCGGTCGTCTTCTGGGGGAAGGAAGGAGATGTCTGCTGCATCACGCTGATCAAGGCGAGTTGCTTCAACGGCATGGTGACGGAGCTGCTCTCTCCCATGACGGAGGACCTTGCGGGCGGAGGAGGATCGCGATGAAGGAAGAGGATATTCACAGGCAGGTACGGAGTGCATACGGGCGGGTGGCCGCCCGGCAGGGCGGATGCGGATGCGGCACCGGGTGCTGCGGCACCGGAAGGACGGTCGAATCGGTGAGCCTCGGCATCGGCTACTCGGAAGAAGATCTCGCACAGGCGCCGGAGGGCGCGAACCTGGGGCTCGGGTGCGGCAACCCCGTGGCTCTTGCCTCCCTCCGGGAAGGCGACGTCGTCCTCGACCTGGGGTCGGGGGCGGGGTTCGATGCCTTCCTTGCGGCGGAGCGGGTCGGGCCGGCGGGCCGCGTCGTCGGCGTCGACATGACGCCCGAGATGCTTGACAGGGCGCGGGAGAACGCAAAGAAGAGCGGGCGGACGAACGTGGAGTTCCGCCTCGGCGAGATCGAGCACCTGCCGGTGGCGGACAACTCTGTCGACGTGGTCATATCGAACTGCGTCATCAACCTCTCCACCGACAAACGGCAGGTCTTTAGAGAGGCCTTCCGGGTCCTCCGCCCCGGCGGCAGGCTCATGGTCTCCGACATCGTGCTGACGGCGCCCCTCCCGGCGCCGCTTGCTGAATCGGCGCTCCTCTACAGCAGTTGCGTCGCAGGCGCACTGATGAAGGAGGAATACCTCGGCAGCATCGCCGGTGCGGGCTTTGCCGAGATCGCGGTCCGGGGGGAGACGGTCTTCCCGCTCGATCTCATCGTGAGCGAGCCGGAGCTTGCCGGACTCCTCGCCGGGGGCGAGAGAGCGTCGGTCGAAAAGAGCATCGTCAGCGTCAGGGTCGGCGCCAGGAAACCGGCCGGCTGTGGCTGCGACGGGACGTGCTAGATACTTCCTTATTTTTGCGGTCCGGGGGGTTACGCTCCCTGCCGTAGAACCTCATAATGATTATAGATCTAATTATTATGGATATAATCATTATAGTGCCGCCGGGAGAGACACCCTTATCTCCCGGGAGCGACGATCCCCTGCCATGATACGGTCGAAGTCGGTCGCGGATCAACGCTCCCGGGAGACGGGCCGGTGATCGAGGAGCACCTCCGGGCAGCGACGAGCGGGGTGCTCACGCGAATCGCGGCCCTCATCGCCCGGACGGGGGCGACCCCGAACACCCTCACCCTGCTCGGGTTCCTCGGGATGGCGGCCGCCGGAGTCCTCTGCGCCGGGGGATCGTTCTTCTTTGCCGGGCTCGTCGTCGCCGCGTCCTGCGCCTTCGACGCCCTCGACGGGGCGCTCGCCCGGGTGACCGGCGCTGCTTCTCCATTCGGGGCGTTCTTCGACTCGTTCCTGGACCGCTATGCCGAGGCTGCGGTCTATGGGGGACTGGTTGTCTACTACGCGGGGGCGGGGACGCCCTGGGGCGTCGAGGCCGCTTTTCTCGCCGCTATCGGCTCGCTGATGGTCAGCTACGCCCGGGCCCGGGCCGAGGGGCTCGGGGTCGAGTGCCGGGCCGGGCTCTTCGCCCGGCCGGAGCGGATCGCGGTCATCATCATCGGGCTGGTGACGGGGCTCGTTCTCCCGGCGCTCGTCATCCTCGCGGTCGCGACGAACGCCACGGCGGTGCGAAGGCTCCTCTCTGTCCGGGAGGCTACGCTAATCCCGTCACGGCCTCCTCGGTCACCGTGATCTCCTCGTTCCCGATCCGGTAGCCTCCGACCGTCTTCACGTCATAGGGGTTGCCGGCCGTGGAGTAGGGGACGACGAACGTCCCGTTCTCACTTGCCTGCCGGTAAACGAACTCCCGGCCGGTGTTGGTGACGACCGTGACCTCGATGACCCCCTCGCCCGGGATTGCGGCGCCCTCGACGTGCTCGAAGATCTTCACGCTCGTCGCGGGGTCCGGCGAGGACTCGTAGACGAGCCGGTAGTGCTTGAGCGCCGGGACGGTTCCCGGCGGCATCGCGGCATCGCTCCCGAAGACTGCGGCCTTACCCGGGCCCGTGTAAGACCCGGCCGCCGCCTGCGCCTCTGCCGGGCTCATCTCCCGGCTCCCGGTGAGGAGCGGATACCCGGTCTCCGGGACCGACCCGATATCATACTCGACGTAGAGGGCCTCCTCGGGCTCTACGAGCGTCCCGTCCAGGGTCTGGAGCCGCACCGCCATCGTCTCGTAGTATGCCTGCCGGTAGAACGGCTCGATGCGGTAGGTATCGCCTCCCACCGCGACGAGAAGAGGTGTTGCGTAGGGCGTGGTTCCCGTCTCCGCGTCGTGCCAGTAGGCGATGGACGGGAATCCCTCGGCGGCCATCCTGCCGTCGGTGACGATGTAGCGCGAGCCGGCCGCGTCGGCCCCCTCCTCGGTCGTCGCGAGGAAGAATCCGGTGGCCGCGGCGACGTTGTCCTGGAAGGGGTTGGTGACCGGGATCCGCTGCGCGATGAAGGTGATCCAGTGGCCGTAGTCCCACCAGGACATGACGCCGTAAGACCCTTCGGGGTAGGTGAAGGTATCCCGATCGTAGATTGCGTAGTAATCGACACCGGTGTCGGGGGTGTTTTCGCCCATCCACTCGAGCGCGTCTCGCCAGTCGTCGGCGAGCATGGTGCGGGGGACGCCGTTCTGCGCGTAGCCGATGTTTTCCGAGGCGGATGCGCCGACGAGGGCCATGGTGAGGAGGACGGCGATCCCGACGGCGGCGACCTCGGCGGCGGGAAGCGCTTTCTTCTTCTTTTTGCCCTCGGGCTCCCGGAGGTACCCGGCCGTCCCGGGAAGCCCGTAGTCGAGTGCCCACGCGACGACGACCGCGGTGAGGAGCGCGAGGTTCACGGCGAGATAGTACTCGAACCGCAGGTGCTGGATGGTCGCGACCAGGATGACGATCGACCAGACGATTGTAAAAAGGACCTCCGGCCGGTTCTCGTGCCGGAGCCTGATGGCGAGGAGGACGAGCCCCGCGGGGATGAGGAGGAGGCCGACGTTGAAGCTCTGCCACGCGAGGGAGAGATCCCAGGCCCCCATCTCCCGGATGGCGGTGGCCGTCATGTCCCGGCCGAAGAATGCCGTAAGGCCGCTCATCATCGTCTTCCCGATATCGGTGAGCGTGAGGAAGGCAACGCCGGCAACTCCGAGCGCGGCAAGGGCGGCGAGGTACTCGTTTTGCTTTCCTTTGAGCGCCAGAGAGATGCCGGCGAGGAGACCGGTCGCGGCGATCAGGAGGAGGTAGGCGTAGACGTGGGCGATGGAGTAGAGCGAGAGCGACATCGAGTCGACCATGAACCTGGATATGGGCAGGAAGGCCGACGGTACGGCGAACGTGACGGCGTTGACGATGAGGAGCCCCTCCGGGCCGGTGCCGTCGAGGTGGTTCCTTACGGCCTGGATGACCGTGAAGACCCCGGCGATGAGCGCGAAGAGGATCATCGTCGGCATGACGAGAAGGCCGAGGAGGTAGGCAACCCCGGCGCCGAGGGCGAGGAGCGCGACGGGGAGGATGGTTTTTGTCTGCCGTAGCGTTACCGGGTGCCGGGCGGCGTACGCGAGCGCGGCGATGTAGGCGAGGCAGAAGAGGGTGGAGAAGAGCGTCTCCGCAACGTGGTGGTCGACGAACCCGAAGATAGACCGCGCGAAGAACGAGGCCGAGACGATCGCGATGAGCCCGGCGGCGACGAGCCCGGTCGTCCTGTCGGCGAGGGTCTTTCCGGTGAGGTAGACGACCGGGACGACGGCGGCCGCGAGGAGCGGGGGGACCCATGCGGCGACATACACGATCTCGGGCCGGGCGGCCGCCCCGGCGGCGATGCAGAGGGTGGCGGTGATGAACGGGAAGAGGGGTCCCCACGCGACCTCTTTACCCCCCGGGTAGGCGGTCATGGGATCGAACCATGCGTAGCCGGGGTAGTTCGCCGCGATCACCTCGACCTGGCGGAGGTTGTACCAGGCGTCGGCGCCGATGAGGCTGGTGAACGAGCCGTCGACGAGGGTTGCGTGAGGAATTGCGCGGAGAAGGACCGCCACGATCATGAAGACGAGGAGCGCGGCGGCGGTGAGGGCTGTTTTATGATCTTTTCGTGCAGCAGGAGCCATAGGTCGTATGTTGATCTTTGGGGCAGACGGTAATTAAGGGGTACGGCTTGGGGCGGGATTCATGCTCAGTGCTCCCACATGAT
This sequence comes from Methanoculleus sediminis, assembly GCF_001017125.1. GTDB lineage: Archaea > Halobacteriota > Methanomicrobia > Methanomicrobiales > Methanoculleaceae > Methanoculleus > Methanoculleus sediminis. The sequence continues at coordinate 924,286 of NZ_JXOJ01000002.1, forward strand.
CCCCCTGCAGTGTGGGTGGGGATGCGGCCAGCACCCCGCCTCTCCCCCGGCCGGGACCTCACCGGCGTGAATACTCCTTGTGCGCCCTCTCGATCGTCACGATCTTCTCGATCTTGACGATGCTCTCCTGATGCTCGATGATATAAAAAACAGTGAAGGATCTGCTGATATGGAGGCGGTAGACTGCAGGGGGATGAGGATACTCAAGTTTCTCCTTGTTCCCTCCCGGAAACGGGTCCTCCGCGAGTTCCTGGATCTTTTCGACGACAATGCGCCGGGTTTTTGGGGGGAGACGCTTTAAGAGCTCCCGTGCCTTCCTCTCGATCAGAACGGTGAACACGCTCTCCTGCTCCCGGGTGCCTCAGTCGTCCTCCAGGAGGTCGTCCGGGTCGAAGGCTACGAACTCGCCGGTCTCCTCGATCTCGACGATCATCTTCCAGTCGCGATAGTCCCGCTCGCGCCGGATCATCCGGCCAAGCAGCTCATCATAGCTCTCTCCGGCCTCCTTGAGGTCGTGCAGGTCCCTCCAGGTAGGCTTTTTCACGGGAATGCGCTTGATCTGGCTGCCGGCATCGCTTGTGGCGGAAGACATGCATCTCCGTGGATCGTTATGATATTTATTGATGTGCACATTTGTCACAATGAATAAATGTGCCATAATGGGCACCCCGACAGGGCCGGTGCCGGGGTGCCCGCTCCGTTCTGTCGTAACATCGTATTTCGAAACCCTTTGGGTTTCTCATGCTCGCTACACCCGCACTTCGTACCTGACGGTGCTCAAGCTCCGTTTCACCGCCAGAGCAGTAATCATTATAGCCGCATATTCACAACTATCCAGGCCCGTACTCTGCTATCAATTCTTTCGACAGTGTCGAAAGAATTCTCTTACCATATGGTGCTCGTTCTTCTTTGAGAATATCCCTGCCGATTCGATTGCCGATATGCCAGTACAGCAGGACCAGTTCGACGTTCACCACAGTCGCAGCGCGGCCTTTTGCCGTCCGGATCAGGTCACGCAGGTCTGAAAGGAGGAAGGAAATATCCTGTTCTAAAGGGTGGGTATCACTAATCGGTTGCAACGCTGTATCATGCTGTCTGGCCTTCCGTGTCATCTGCGATCGCCCTCCCGGATATTCTCCCTGCTGATGTGTATGTTTGGGCAGAGGGAGTATTCTGGTCGTGTTCCGGGCCGCAGGCGGTTCCGGTCCGTGGCGGAGCCATCACGGATGGACATTCTATCGACAATCTTTTCTGTCTGTGGCATCTATACCATAGATGCCATGAATGCCACAAAGCGCATTATTGTCAGGGAAGAGGTCTGGGCTGCCCTCTCCAGTATGCGCAAGCCGGGGATGACCTTCTCCGAACTGATAGAGGAGATGATCGAGCACGAAAAGAAGCGGCGGCTCGTTGAAGATATCAGGCGGATCCAGGAGACGGAAGAGCTCGTGGAGATCCCATTGTGACGTTCGCCGTTCTGTTCCGGCAGTCTGCAGCGGACTTCCTGCACAGCCTCCCGGAGAAGTCGCAGCGCATCATCACGGCGAAACTTGCTATTCTGCGGATCGATCCTTATCCGGGTAGCGGAGGAGACAAAGAGCGCCTGAATACGGGTGATACGGAGGTGTTCCGCCTTCATATAGGACGGACATTTACCGCGATTTATCTCATCCATACCGACAGGAACCGGGTCGAGATCACTCACCTGATGACCATTGAGCAGGCGCATAAACGCTACGGCAGGCTGTAATAATAGTGCTCGTTGCCGTTCGGGGAAGTCGTTCCCTCGAAGACCTCCGGTCTTCTCGAACTCCTGCCCTTCGGGGAAGTCGTTCCCTCGAAGACCTCCGGTCTTCTCGAACTCCTGACTCAAAACCCTTCAGGTTTCTCAAACTCCGGCCCGGCGGGCCATCGCACCCTTCGCCCAGTCGTTCCCAAACGAATACCCTTATCCACCTCCCCCCACAACCTATCCACTGGAGGGTTGCTCCTGAAGATCGCCTACGTCTACGACGCCGTCTACCCCTGGGTGAAGGGCGGGGTCGAGAAGCGCATCCGCGAGGTCTCGGTCCGGCTCGCGGAGCGGGGGCACGAGGTCCACGTCTACGGGATGCGGTGCTGGGACGGGCCGGCGACGATCGAGCGTGACGGGGTGATGCTCCACGGCGTCTGTCCGGGTGAAGGGCTCTATATTGATGGCCGGCGGACGGTCCCGCAGGCGCTCCGGTTCGGCTCTTCGGTGTTCCGGCCGCTTCTCGCCTCCGGCGCCGACGTCGTCGACTGCCAGAACTTCCCCTACTTCTCCTGCTTCGCGGCGAAGGCGGCGTCAATGCGGCGGGGGACTCCGCTCGTCGTCACCTGGCACGAGGTCTGGGGCGACTACTGGTATGACTACCTCGGCCGCCGGGGGGCGTTCGGGAAGGCCGTCGAGCGGCTGGCCGCCGGGCTCACCGATCACCACGTCGCGGTCTCGCCCTCGACGGCCCGGGCGCTCGAAGGCCTCGGGGTTGCCGGACCGGTCCCGGTCGTCCCGAACGGGATTGATCTTTCGAGGATTGCGGCCGTCCCCCCGGCGGCGGAGGAGTGGGACGTCATCTTCACCGGCCGGCTGATCCGGGACAAAAACGTCGACCTCCTCCTCCGGGCGCTCGTGCGGGTCCGGGAGGAGGTTCCCGATCTCCGGGCGCTGGTCGTCGGCGACGGGCCCGAGCGGCCGGCGCTTGAGCGGCTCGCGCGCGACCTCGGGCTTCCGGTGACGTTCGCCGGTTTTTTGCCGGACTACGACGACGTCATCGCCGCGATGAAGGCCTCCCGCGTCTTCGTCCTCCCCTCGACCCGCGAGGGTTTCGGGATTGCGGCGCTGGAGGCGATGGCCTGCGGGCTTCCGGTGGTGACGGTGGATCATCCCGGGAACGCGGCGGGGGACCTGGTGGTGGAGGGGGTGAACGGGTTCTGCTCGGGGCTCTCGGCGGGGGAGATGGGGGAGAAGATCCGGGCGGCGCTTGATGGGGGGGCGCTGATGCGGGACGGGTGCCTCAGGACGGCCGGGGGGTACCGGTGGGAGGAGATTGTGAGAAGGATCGAATCCGTCTATGGCCGGTCCGTGGGTGACGTTTCTTCAGAGATGTGGGAAGAGGGCGTTTGATGAGAGTTGCGATCTTTCACGATTATTTCGGGGCCATCGGCGGGGGTGAGAATGTTGTTCTGATGATGGCGGATGCGCTTGATGCCGATATCATCACTACCGATACGGACGCCGTCACCCGGATTGCAGGGCACCGGGACGTGCTTAGTATCGGAAATACAGTCAGGATCGCTCCTTTCAAACAGGTGTCCGCTGCGGCACGGTTTGCCGCCTGCGACTTCTCTGAGGATTACGATTTCTTCATCTTCAGCGGGAATTGGGCGCATTATGCTGCCGGAAAGCATCACCCGAACCTCTGGTACTGTCATATCCTTATAGGGGCTATGGATGACGAAAATATCCGTTTTTGCGATCACTCGGGGCGGTTTGCCCGGGGTTTTTACCGGTGCGGATCGAGCCTCCACCGGTCGCTCGATAGACGATCCATGGCAAACGTCGATCGGATCCTCGCGAACTCCCGGAATACCCGTGTTCAGATAGCCAGATACTACGGGAGAGATGCCGATATCCTCTATCCTGCTATCGATGTCTCCCGTTACGTTCATCGGGAAGCGGGAGACTACTGGCTCTCGGTGAACCGGCTCTACCCGGAAAAAAGAATCGAACTCCAGATAGACGCGTTTCGCAGGATGCCCGAAGAGAAGTTGATCGTTGTCGGCGGCCACGCAGCTGCAGACCATTCATCCCCGTATATCCGCTGGCTGGAACGGGACCTGCCCGAGAATGTCATGATACTGGGGGAAGTGCCCTTCGACGAGCTTGTCGACCTTTATTCTAGGTCGAAGGGCCTGGTTTGCACCTCGTTCAACGAGCCGTTCGGCATCACCCCCCTGGAGGCTATGGCCAGCGGCAAACCGGTTGTTGCTGTGAAATCGGGCGGTTTCCTGGAGACGGTTGCTGAAGAGACCGGGAAACTGGTGGAGCCTGCTGCGGCGGATATCGTCTCGGCGGTCAGGGAGATAGCGAAGAACCCCGGGGCTTACCGGTTGCCGTGCCTTGAACGGGCGCGGCTCTTTGATGTATCCGTCTTCCGGGAGAGGATACGTGAGATTGTCTTTCAGGCATATCGGGAGATGTAAGGCTACCTTAGAGTTCGTGCCGAAACCTGTCACAACGTTACTTATCACGGATGCCATGCATGTTCCGATGTCTCAAAATTAAAACGGCAGCACTCTGAATTTGAAAATCAGGGCATGGATTTTAAACCGGTGTTTTCGATAATCGTCTGATTCCGGGCCCGGTCAATCCAGAAGCATTATACAGGTAAAATCACCACTATTTTAGCATGAAACCGACCATCGACGGGGTGGTTGTTAAAAACCTGCGTCTCATTCCGGACGAGCGCGGATGGCTCATGGAGATCCTCCGGTGTGATGACGCCATTTTCGAGAAGTTCGGGCAGGTCTACTGCACGACGGCATACCCCGGGGTTGTGAAAGCCTGGCACTACCACAAAAAGCAGACCGACAACTTCACCTGCGTCCACGGGATGATGAAGGTCGCGCTCTACGATGCACGGGAGAATTCGCCCACCCGGGGGAACCTCATGGAGTTCTTCGTCGGGGAGAAGAACCCGATCCTCATCAGCGTCCCCCCGGGTGTCTATCACGGGTTCAAGGGGATCGGCACCGAGACTGCGTTCTTCGTGAGCATCCCGACCCTGCCGTACAATTACGACGAGCCGGACGAGTTCCGGCTGCCGCCCGATACGGATGAGATCCCCTATGACTGGGGCCTTACCCCCGGGCTGAAACACGGGTGATTCTATGCGAATCCTCGTAACAGGCGGGCTCGGGTTCATCGGGAGCAACTTTATTCGGCAGATGCTTGAGGAGCATCCCGAGGACTCCATCCTAAACCTGGACAAAGTCACGTACGCGGGAAACCCGGAGAACCTGAAGGATATTGCCGGAGATCCGCGGTATACGTTTGTCCGGGGCGACATCTGTGACCCGGAGCTCGTCGGCTCCGTCTTCCGGGAACACCCGATCGACGCCGTCGTCCATTTCGCGGCCGAGAGTCACGTCGACCGGTCGATCGAGGATGCTTCTGTCTTTGTCAGGACAAACGTCCTCGGCACCCACGTGCTGCTCGAAGCGGCGCTGAACCACGGTGTCGGGCGGTTCATCCACGTCTCGACCGACGAGGTCTACGGGAGCATCCGGTCCGGGTCCTTCCGGGAAACGGACAACCTGAACCCCTCGAGCCCCTACTCGGCAAGCAAGGCGGCCTCGGACCTCCTCGCGCGCTCATACTATATCACCCACGATCTCGGCGTCATCGTCACCCGCTGCACGAACAATTTCGGACCCTACCAGTACCCGGAGAAACTCATCCCGCTCTTTGCGACCAACCTCCTCGAGGGGAAGAAGGTCCCGGTCTACGGCACCGGCAAAAACGTCCGTGACTGGATCCATGTAGCCGACCACTGCCGGGCGGTCGACTTTGTCCTCCGTCACGGGGAGCCGGGAGAGGTCTACAACATCGGCGGCGGCAACGAGAAGAGCAACCTCGAGATCACAGAAGGGATCCTCGGGGTCCTAGGGAAGGACGAGTCGATGATCGAGTACGTGCGCGACCGGCCGGGGCACGACTGGCGGTACTCGCTCGACTCCTCGAAACTCCGGGCGATGGGCTGGAAGCCGGAGTTCGACTTCGAAACCGCCTTACGGGCGACCGTCCAATGGTATACCGGGAATGAGTGGTGGTGGCGGCCATTAAAACGGTAATTTTCGGCGCGTACGGGATGTTCGGCCACGATCTCGCAGCGGTCTATCCCGGAGCAGTCCTCCGCGGCCACGAACTGGATATCACCGACGAGGGGGCGGTCGCGGCGTGCATCCGCGATCTCTCTCCCGACCTGATCGTCAACGCCGCGGCCTATACCGACGTCGACGGGTGCGAGGATAACCGGAACCTGGCGTTCGCCGTCAACGGCGAGGCGCTCGCGCACATCGCATCGGCCTGCTCGGATGCCGGGGCCACGCTCGTCCACTACAGCACGGACTACGTCTTTGACGGCTCGAAGACGGAATATATCGAGTCCGATACTCCGGCTCCTATCAACGTCTACGGAGCATCCAAACTCCTCGGGGAGCAGAATATCGCAAAGAACATGGATGACTACCGGATCATCCGCACGTCCTGGCTTTTTGGCCGGCACGGGAAGAACTTCGTCGAGACCATACTTCATCTCTCAAAGCAGATGGATCAGGTCCGGGTGGTGAACGACCAGGTCGGGAAGCCGACATATACGGTCGACCTTGCCCGGAAGACACCGGAGATTGTCGGTCTTGAGCCGGGTATCTACCACGTCACGAACGACGGCGTCTGCTCATGGTATGATTTTGCCCGTGCAATCATCGCAAACGTGGTGCCCTGCTCGAGCGCGGAGTTCCCGCGGAAGGCGAAGCGACCGGCTTACTCGGTGCTGACGAACACGAAGACCGCCCCGCTCCGGCACTGGAGCGGGGCGCTTTCCGATTATCTGAACGCAAAAGGTGAATTCCATTGAAAGGCGTAATTCTTGCCGGGGGTACCGGGTCCCGGTTGTACCCGCTGACGAAGGTGACGAACAAGCACCTTCTGCCCGTATACGACAAACCGATGATCTGCTATCCCCTGGAGAAACTGATCGGCGCCGGTATCGAGGAGATCATGATCGTCTCCGGCCGGGGGCACGTGGGACACTTCCTTGAACTGCTCGGCTCCGGCTCGGAGCTCGGTGTCAGCATCACCTACGAGATCCAGGAGGGGGCCGGGGGGATTGCCCAGGCGCTCGGCCTCGCCCGGAGGTGGGCCGGGAAGGACAATGTCGCGGTCGTTCTCGGCGACAACATCTTCGAGGACAATTTCCGGGAGGATGTCAAGTCGTTTGACGGCGGGGCGAAGGTCTTCTTGAAGGAGGTCTCCGATCCCCAGCGGTTCGGGGTGGCCGAGGTCAACGGCAGCCGGATCCTCTCGATCGAGGAGAAGCCGCAGGTGCCGAAGTCGAACCTTGCCGTCACCGGGTTGTACCTCTACGATGCGCGGGTCTTTGAGATCATCAGGACGCTCAGGCCTTCCGGCCGGGGCGAACTGGAGATCACCGACGTGAACAACGCCTACGTCCGGAACGGCGAGATGCAGTACAGCGTTCTCTCGGGTTTCTGGAGCGATGCCGGGACGTTCGACAGCCTGATACGGGCAGGCATGATGGTCCAGCGGTACCGGGAGAAGCAGGCGGAGTCGGCCGACAGGCAGTAACCTGGAGTGAGGAGAGCAACCGGATGATCAGCGTCGTCATAACGAACTACAACGGTCGGCGGTATCTACCGGACTGCCTCTCCTCTCTTGAAACGCAGACCTACCGGGACTTCGAGACGATTCTGGTTGATAACGCCTCAACCGACGGGAGCGTGGAGTTTGTCGAAGAGAACTACCCGGAGATCAGGGTCGTCCGGAACCATGAGAACCTGGGATTCGCCGGCGGGACGAACGCCGGTATCCGTACCGCCCGGGGGGAGTATATCCTCACCCTGAACAACGATACGAGGGCGGATCCCGGCTTCGTTGAGCACCTCCGGAAGGCCATGGGCGCCGACCCTGCCGTGGGAATGTGCGCCGCGAAGATGCTCTTTCCGGACGGTTCGATCAACTCCACCGGGATCTGTATATCGCGGAGCGGCGCCGCCTGGGACCGGGGGATGTACGAGCCGGATCACGGGCAGTACGACCGTCCTGAAGAGGTCTTCGGCCCCTGCGCCGGCGCCGCACTCTACCGGCGGGAGATGCTCGACGAGGTCGGGCTCTTCGATGAGGACTTCTTCTGCTACATGGAGGACGTGGACCTGGCGTTCCGGGCGCGGCTTGCCGGGTGGACGTGCCGCTACGTGCCGGGGGCGCAGGTATATCATTATCACGGCGGGACGGCGGGCGTCGGGACCGATTTCGCCGTCTACTACGGGAACCGGAACGTCGTCTGGTACGTCATGAAGAACTTCCCCTCACGGTTGCTCGTCACCTCGCTCCCCTGGATACTGGGGAGGAACCTCGCCGTCGTGCCTTACTACGCGACAAGAGGGCTGGGGCGGGCCATCGTCAGGTCCAAGGTCGACGCCGTGCGGGGCATTCCCCGGATGCTTCACAAGCGCTCGACGATCCGGCGGAGCGTGCCGGATAGCGATATCAGGCGATTCACACAGACATGGAGTAATATAGGGAGACCCCCACATGTGGCTTGTTGATTACAGAGATCTTATCTGGAACCTTACGATCAGCGACCTGAAGGTCAAGTACCAGAGTTCGGTGCTCGGGTTCGCCTGGTCGCTCTTAAACCCGCTTCTGATGATGCTGGTCCTCTACTTCGTCTTCAGCAACATCTTTCGGTTCGAGCTGGAGAACTTTGCCCTCTACCTCCTCATCGGGATCATCGCCTGGCGGTTCCTCGCCAACGGGACCATGACGGCGATGGGCTCGATCGTCGGCCGGCCGGGCCTGGTGACCAAACTTTACATTCCCCGGCAGATCCTGGTGATGAGTTCCGTACTCTCGAGTTTCATCAGTTCCATCCTCGAGTTCGCGGTGCTGATCCCGCTGCTCTTCATCCTGGGTGCGAAGGTGACGCCGAACATCCTCTTCTTCCCGGTCGTGCACGGGATCTACTTCTTGATCGTCTACGGCATATCCCTGGTCCTCGCCTCACTCTTCGTCTACTTCCGGGACTTAAACCAGGTCTGGGACGTGGTCATGCAGGCGGGGTTCTTCTTATCGCCGATCGTCTACCCCATCACCACCATCCCGGCGGCGTTCCTCGAGTACTACATGCTCAACCCGATGACCGTGCTCATCGAGACCTACCGGGAGTTCCTTCTCTACGGGCTGACGCCCTCTTTAGCGAGCCTTCTTGCCCTCCTCGCCGTGGGGGCCGTGATGGTCGCTGCAGGAACCCTGGTCTTTCAGCGACTCGAGCGTCGGTTTGCGGAGGAGATCTGAATGAACAGCGATGAAGCGATCGCGGTCGAGCACCTCAGCAAGGAGTTCCGGATCCCCCACGACCGCAAGGTCACCATGTACGAGCACATCGTCGGGATTCTCAAAGGCGGAAAGTATTCCTACGAGCTGTTCCAGGCGCTCGATGACGTCTCCTTCACCGTCCGGCGCGGGGAGACCTTCGGGGTCATCGGGCCGAACGGGAGCGGGAAGAGCACGCTCCTGAAGATCCTTGCGGGAGTGCTCTACCCGGACTCCGGGCGTGTCCAGGTGAACGGCAAGATCGCTCCCTTCCTCGAGCTCGGGGTCGGGTTCCAGCCCGACCTCACGGCAAAAGAGAACATCTTCCTCTACGGCTCGATCATGGGCCTGACCCGCAAAGAGATCGGGAAGCGCTACGACGAGATCCTCGACTTTGCCGAGCTGCGGCGCTTCGAGAACATGAAACTCAAGAACTTCTCCTCGGGGATGGCGGTCCGGCTTGCGTTTGCGACGGCCATCCAGACCGACCCCGACATCCTGCTGGTGGACGAGGTGCTTGCCGTCGGCGACGAGGCCTTCCAGCGCAAATGCAGTGAGAAGATCGAGGAGATCCGGCGCCAGGGGAAGACGATCATCATCGTCTCGCACGCCCTCGGGACGGTGCAGGAACTGTGCGAGCGGTGTATGCTGCTGAAGAACGGCAGGGTTCTCTCGTCGGGGGAAACCGGCAAGGTGGTCGAGGAGTACCTGCGGATCTCGGCGGCGGGGTCGTAGGCGTGAGGTTACTCTAGTGGGGTATAGATGAGTGGGTAAAATGTGTCCAAGTTACGAAGGTCATCGTTCAGCGCTGGTGGGATTGCCTAACGCTTCTTGGGCCACAAACCTCTCTCCATCTTTGGATAATGATCTTCGTGCCATTTGCTACGAAATATTCGGTAGTGTTCAGTTCAAAGAAACTAAACTACAAAAGGTGTCCTAAAATGTTGGAATGGACTGGCGAGAGATATTTGCCTTATATTGATCCGGAAGTATGCGGAGCCGAAATTCACTATGAGCACCTGCATCGGTATGCGTTTGTATCGAAGTTTATTGCAGGAAAAATCGTATTGGATCTTGCGTGCGGCGAGGGATATGGGAGTTTTCTTCTTGCCAAATATGCGGAACGAGTTGTTGGGATCGATATCGACAAGAATACGGTGAAACACGCAAGTGAAAGATATCGGAAAAGCAATCTCGAATTTCGTGAAGGCTCGATTGAGAAGATCCCAATCGAAGGCGAGAATCTGTTCGATGCTATCGTATGTTTCGAAGCGCTTGAACATATCCAAGACCATGAGAAACTCTTGGCGGAAGTGAAACGCCTCCTTAAAGAAGATGGCGTTTTTTTTGTCTCAACGCCTAATAAATGCGTTTATACCGATGAGGGGGATTATCACAATCCTTTCCATCAGCGGGAGCTTTATTTCGAAGAATTTGAGCAATTATTGGTGAAATGCTTTGGTAATGTAAAGTTCTTCGGTCAAGGAGTACATGTGGGATCAAGAATCTTCTCTTTGCAGGATCATGCTAACCAGAGAAGTTCCGAATATGTTATAAAATACGATACGAATGCCTTCTCATTCATCGATAAAGAAGAATTCATCCCTAGATATTTCATTGCAGTAGCATCCCATCAGCCTCTAGGTACTGATTTCGATATTGACAGTTCTCTCATAGATAAATCGAATACCGAAATTGTACTACTATCTCAAAAGTTATCCGGGCTACATCAGCAACTTAACACTGCAATACAATCTGTTGGCGACCGTGAAGAGTCGATCCGGTCTTTGACTGCAAGTTTAGAGGAACTCCAGTCCGAGGTATCTCAGCGTGAAGAGTCGATCCGGTCTTTGACCAATCAACTAGAAACACTGCAAGCAACATTATCACAGCGTGATGCTGACGTACAGTCATTATTAGAAAGAAATAGCATACTGTCGAATCAAATCGCGGAGATACATAAAAGCATCACCCACAAGCTGACGAGTTCTTTCCATTCCATAGTCATTGAGAGGCTATTTCCACAGCCATCAGCGAGGCGGAGGTGGTACGATAATTGTCTTACAGGAGGGAGGATCGCCGTCAATGACGGTGTTGGAACGGCGATCCGGAAGTACAGAGAATATCGCAGGGTGCAGAAGTCGCGACGAAGGAGATTAGCGCGGAAACAAAAGGTTCCAATAAACGATGCTCCAGCGCAAAATAGTGGCAATGAAATAAGATACATACATGATCTTTTCGATAGAGGCGGAAAAACTTCTCAGGACTACGTCCCTCTCTCTGAAGAAAGCGTAACCGTTGCCGAAAATGATGTCAAACTTATTGCTTTCTACTTGCCTCAGTTCCATCCAATTCCAGAGAATGATCGATGGTGGGGAAGAGGGTTTACCGAATGGACAAACGTGACAAAGGCTGTGCCTCAGTACGTAGGCCATTATCAACCACACCTGCCAGATGAGCTGGGTTTTTACGATTTAAGAGTGATCGAGGTTCAAAAACGCCAGATAGAACTTGCAAAACAATATGGCGTTTATGGATTTTGTTTCCACTACTACTGGTTCGATGGCAAACGACTGCTTGAAAAACCTCTTAACCAGTTCCTTGAGCATAAAGAATTTGACTTCCCCTTCTGTGTCTGCTGGGCCAATGAGAACTGGACGCGAAGATGGGATGGTCTGGATAGCGAAATATTGATTGCTCAGAGGCATTCCCCGGAAAGTGATATTGCATTCATTAAGGATTTAGAACCCCTGTTCAGGGATCCACGATATATTCGGATAAATGGAAAGCCGTTACTCATTGTCTATCGTATCGGTTTATTGCCTGATGCAAAGGCGACAGCAGATAGATGGAGAGAGTATTGTATTCAGCAGGGCATTGGGGATTTGTATCTCGTCGCTGCGCAGGGTTTCGGTTTCCGCGATCCAAGACCATATGGGTTTGATGCCGCTGTCGAGTTCCCGCCGCATACAATGCAAAATGCAGCGGACATTACCGGTGAAATTTCGCTTGTAAATCCGAACTTTGAAGGCAATATTTTCGATTATGAGGAGTTCGTGAAGTCGAAGAGTTACCTGGTCGATGTCCCTTACAAATTATTCAAAACGGTATCACCCGGGTGGGATAACACTGCAAGAAGGCCCAATCAAGCAACCGTTTTTCATGGTGCGACTCCAGAAAATTACCGAGAATGGCTGATTAATGTAATCCGGCATACAGAGAAGACCCATCCCCCAAAGGAGCGTTTTGTCTTTATCAATGCTTGGAACGAGTGGGCAGAAGGTGCGCACCTCGAGCCAGACCGGAAGTATGGATATGGCTATCTCAAGGCGACATCAGACGCAATTCTTGAATGTCAAAACAGCGCTTCGGAATCAAGAAAGGTACTTGTCGTTTCCCATGACGCGCACTTTCATGGGGCACAGATGCTCGCATTGAATCTTGTAAAAAGGCTCAAGTACCAGTTCAAATTCGATGTTTATGTCCTTTTAAAGTCTGGTGGCTGCCTGGAATCCGAATTTGAAAAGCATGCACACATATTCAATGTAGAAAGAGAGTATTCCACAAAAAAGTCTCTGGAGGCTCTTGTAGACGATCTTGTCATCAGAGGAGTATCGGTTGCAATTTGCAACACAGTTGTGACAGGAGATATCGTTGAATTACTTGTTAGAAAGAATATCAGAACAATATCACTGATCCACGAGCTTCCGGAACTGATTAAAGAGTACAAAATGGAAAGAAACGCAGAACTGATCTCTAAGTTTGCGGATTACGTTATCTTCCCCTCCGGTTATGTGAAGTCGTTGTTCGAAACAGTTTCCAAAATCGATGAGAATCGTTCAGTTGTTGCACCACAGGGCTTGTTTTTTAAGAATCCCTATAAATCCAGGGTGGATGCAGCACGTAAAGACCTGCGAGATGCATTCTCGCTTCCTGAAGATGCGCAGGTTGTTTTAGCTGTTGGATACGCAGATTACAGGAAGGGCGTCGATATCTTTGTCGAAGTGGCCAAAAAGGTTATTCAAACAAATCCGCGGGTGTATTTTCTCTGGGTCGGACATCACGATATCTCGTTTATTGACCCCGTTCTCAATGAAGTAGCAAAATCGAATCTGGAGGATCGGATTCGATTTGTAGGTAAAAAGGAAGATGATCGGGATGTCTTCTACGCTGGCGCAGATCTGTATCTTCTGACATCACGTGAGGACCCGTTCCCATCCGTGGTTCTTGAAGCTATGGATGTCGGGTTGCCTGTTATTGGGTTTCGAGATGCAGGAGGTTTCCAGGATATCGTAACATCCGATACGGGAATACTTGTTCCCAATCAGGATATCGAGTCGATGGTGGATGCTGTCAACAAAGTTCTCAATGATGAACCCTTGCGGCTCTCACTTGGAAGGAATGCGACCGAGCTGATCGATAACGAATTCGGGTTTGCAGACTATGTGTACAGGCTGCTCGGCCTATTAGGGTATGATTTCAAGAAAATCAGCGTTGTACTTCCAAATTACAATTATGCATCGTACCTTACCGAGAGGCTGAATAGTATTTTGTTCCAATCATATCCTGTTTATGAAATACTATTCCTTGACGATTGCTCATCCGATGATAGTGTTGTGGTAGCACAGCAAGTTGCAAGGAGTTCAACGATAGATATCAAAATCATCTGCAATGAGGAGAATTCCGGCTCGGTTTTTAAACAATGGGCTAAGGGTATCGGGATGGCGAAGGGTGAGTATATCTGGATAACCGAAGCTGATGATCAGGCTGAACCCTTGTTTTTGCAAACCGTTATGAAGGGTTTTGACGACGATGGTGTTGTTTTAAGCTATGCGCAGTCAAAACAGATCGACGATCGCGGCAATATTATCGCTACGGATTATCTGAATTACACGAACGATATTGATCGCAATAAATGGCAAGCGAACTACCTTCGAGAAGGTACTAGAGAAATTACCGATACACTTGTAGTAAAGAACACAATACCGAATGTTTCGGGAGCGGTGTTTAGAAAGGTAGATATCTCTGGTATTTTACCGGAATTAACTGAGTTTAGGGTTGCCGGGGATTGGTTCTTTTATGTATGGCTCTTAAGGAGCGGTAATATTGCGTACAGTGCAGAATCGCTCAACCGCCATCGGAGGCACGCAAAAGGTGTGACGCTGTCTGAGAATAAAGGAAGACACTTCAACGAAATAGTAGGCATGCAGGAATACATTCTTCGTCATTTTGACGTTGATGACGAAGTCCGGTCGAAGGTCATGCGGTATCGGGAAAAAGTAAAACGTGATTTATTTGGTTAAATCAGTCGATTATAGTATTGATCCATTTCCACGTTCTCGAAATACCTGAAGTGAGTTCGGTGGTGGGCTGCCATCCGATCTCCTTCTTGAGTTTTGAGATGTCGAGAACTATTTTCGATACGTACTTTTTTTCGTCATAAACGTACACAGGAGAGATGTTCTCCCCTGTAACTTGTGACATTATGGATATCAACTCATTTAGCGAAGTCCCTTGCCCGCTACCCACATTGTATACCTTCTCTTCTGTGTTGCTTTCCAGAATCTGTAGCGTTGCATCTATCGCGTCGCGGATGTATATATAATCCCTCACCGCAGAACCGTCGCCGAAAATGACAGGCCTCTTTCCCTGCTTAATTTGATTTAAAAAGATAGGAATAACACCCTGTCTGGCATTTGGGTTCTGTCGTTCTCCATAAGGATTGGAATATCGCACGATTAAAAAGTCTAGGTGGTGGTGCTCGTGAAAGAAATGCAGGTATCGTTCGACTGCATATTTGGATATGGCATAGGGGTTACTAGGCTTTGGTGCAGTTGTTTCGCTGATGGGGGACCCTAACGTATCCCCGTATATTGTCCCTCCAGAAGATGGGAAAATTATTCGCTCGATATCTCTTTGCGCTGCAATCTGAAGTAGTTTTATGGTTCCTACAAGATTTGTTTTAGTATCAAAAATAGGGTCATTAAATGAAGTTGCGGGGTTCGTTGTAGAGATAAAATGAAATACAGCATCGACTCCCTTGAGAGCATCATTTACATCATGCTCATTGTTAAAATCACCCTTTTTTAATGTTACGTCTGATACTATGGAGGCGATGTTTCTTGTTCCGTGCCGAAAATGGTCAAAGATTACCACTTCATGGCCTCGCTGCAACAATGCTTCAGCAAGGTGGGAACCGATGAAACCATTACCTCCAAATATAACGTATTTTCCCATAGGGGTCCTTCCATGATACTTCAATTGCGATGCGTGCAGCATTTACTTGCATTGTAGCAGATAAAAACATGCCGTTAATATTATTGGAGAAATATGGCAATCACACAGTTATAGGAGTATCTTTCATCAGTATACGTTTCGCCGTTGCGGAAGAATTTGCAAAGGTTTTTAGAATTTGCCCATCAAATGGGTTTGGGACGTAATTCCTATTCGGGCGATGGATTTGATTGGAAATATTGAAGAGCCACATGATAATCAAATACTCGATATAAATAACATTGTATGTCGAGGATGGGTATACGACGATGAGAAGACCGTTATAGAAATTCAGGTGTACTTAAATAACGAGCATATTGGAAATGCCCGCATGGGTTATCTTTTCCGAACGGATTTAATTTCAGCCTTTCCAAAATTTGATGGGATTCAGAATTCGGGCTTTATTTTTTATGGAAACAGTGCCGCCCTTGAAAAAGGTAAAAATGTTTTGCAAATAACAGTTTTGTTCTTAGATGGTAGTGTAGAGGACCTGGGCAAAAAAGTAATAGAATACGATGATACTATTGCTGTTATCGATCGATTGAACGTCGAACTGACAAACCGATGTAATTTGAACTGCCGTTGGTGCGGTGGAAGTGGCAAGAGAAAGAAGGGGTTCATGTCGGATTATACGTTCGAGTTTTTATTAAGATGGTTAAATGAAGAAAACGTTCGAATAAATGAACTGCATCTGTATCATGGTGTTGGTGAAAGTCTACTTCATCCTAAATTTCAAGAACTCCTACATCAGTTGGGAAGAGTTGATAACCGGCCGAAAACGGTTTTAGTCACAAATGCTGTTTTATTGGATGAAGAATGTTCGAAAAAGATAATTTCCTCCCGGTGTTTGGATTTCGTCCAATTTAGCGTTGATGGGGGAAATCGAAGAGATTTCGAGTGGCTCAGAAGGGGGGCGCATTGGGATTCTGTGCTGGATAATGTCAGCGGTTTCCTAAAATTGAATAATAACGTTGTTAAAACTGGAATAATATGTATTGACTTTGGTGGGAGGCATGAAGAGAGGTTCGACGACTTGCTGAAGAGGGTCGATTCCATCGACATTCGTCCTCCTCACGATTGGACAGGACAGGAACAATTAGAAGATTATAACTTCGTTCGTAAACCAAATCCTCATCCCTGCTGGCACATGAGGAATAATTTGGCAGTCTTATGGAATGGAGCTGTAACTTTATGCTGCAACGATCAGTACGGTAACGGGGTTTTTGGTAACGTTCTTGAAGATAATTTACTTGATTTATGGAAAACAAAGCATAAGGACTTCTATGATTTGCAGATCTCGGGCGAGAAACATCTCATACCCTTATGCAAGAACTGTTCGATCAATTAATGAACGGCCCCCCAGGATCTAAGTTGGGATTGGCCACCCAAAAGACAGTTACTCGCCAGCAAAAAGAATTCCTTATCACAGGCACAAAATCGCTGGATCTGAGACAATCTCTCCCTACCCAGTGGGCGAGGACCTTTTTCATGGCATTGCTGGCTTCAGCCGGAGTCATCAATCCCGTGAGTGCGGAGAAATCGCGACATCGAACCTTTACTGCGAAAATTCAATCCCATGAGGACGCTTAAACAAATTGATAAGACATTACAATAAAAACATTGGTATGCAGGACACTGAAAGGAAACCCAAAATTCAAAATAGGATATTTCACTATCTCAGTGATTTTGGTAGATTACTATTCGGGAGGAACTCTATCTCAAATGAGGGATTGGGGTCTCATGGAGAAGGTATGAATCCCTTCCGTAAGTATAGCAGTCTTGATAATGAAAAATGGTTTGAGTTAGTTTCGGGGCTAATACATGAAACATCAGATGAGAAGATAATTCCGTTGTCCCCTCCTGATGAAATCCAAAAGAATTTTACTGGGAGATCCGGGATTGATACATTCAGACAAGCTTTCGAATTTTATCAAATGGTAACGAGATCTGTTGGGGTTTATTACAGTGGTGGCATTGAAGAGGCTAAAATACTCGATTTTGGTTGTGGCTGGGGCAGGATCATAAGATTTTTCTTAAGAGACATGGATCCTTCAAACATTTATGGATGCGACTGTGTCGACGATATGATTGAGATCTGCAAGAAGACGAATCAGTGGTGTAATTTTTTTAAGAGCAACACTTACCCGCCACTTAATATTGAACCCGGTTATTTTGACATAATCTATGCATATTCTGTATTCTCCCACGTTTCTGAAGATGCTCAGAAAAAATGGCTCTCGGAGTTTCACAGAATTCTAAAGCCCGGCGGCATTTTAATTCTCACAACCCGAAGATTCGATTTTATCGACCAAATTGAAGCGATATATCCGGAAAGTCAGTTCGATGCAAATACGGCAAAACAAGACTATCTGGAAGGGAAATATGTACATTTTTCGTATGGTGGAGGGTACTCACTTGAAGAGTCTTACTGGGGGGAAACTGCTATCCCACGCGAATATATCGAGAATGTATGGACGAATCTCTTCTCTATAGTTGATTTCATAGAAACTGGGAAAGAAGTTGACCAGAACGTAATTGTTGGTGTAAAGAAATAATACTGTAGCATTTTTTCCTATATTATCCTCTCTTTCTAAGAGTGATTTTGTATCGCTCATGTTTTGGCTAGATATCACCTCTTTAACTGGTTCCTTGATCACGATTCGTGGCCGGGTTTTTTCAAGCTCATGGCACAGGGGAACAGTAAATATGTGCATTCCTCCGGGTTTTAGCACCCTGCTAATCTCTCGAAATGCCAGACTGGGGCGGTTCACGTGTTCAAAAACACCCTGTGTGATGAAGATATCAAATTGTTCGTTTTCGAATGTCATCGATTCCAGGTTTTCGCATCGTGCTCCTTTTTCGAAAGATCCGAGTTCTGTATCAGGGAAAAAGTATGAATAACTGTAATTTCTGCATTTTTCTTTAATATAATCTGAACTCACTCCACCGGGGGAGGATTCATGTATCATTGCATCAGACCTGTTTGGATAAAAAATGTTAAGCGCATTGATAAGCGCACGTTGCCGTGGGATCGATTGACAATATATGCATTTGTAGTGGAGGTGATCCTAAAATTATAAGATCAATAAAATAAAGGAGTCCTCCCAATATTCTCCGGATCATGACGCTGCATGCCAGGTAAATCAAATCCCATGAATGAGTGCTCATATCGCTCGTAACGTGGAACAATCTTCTTAAACGCTTCAATCCAGCTGAAGAACCGCTCTACTGCACTGCGCTTTTTATAGAGTTCTGGATCAAACCAGAACGGCCTCCCTCGTTTCGGCTGTTTCCGGGATCTCCGGTTGACCGGGATATTGCTCTTGATCCCTCGTTTCCAGTTGTACTGACGAACTTTTTGGGCATCATAGGCCGCATCTGCGGAGATAATGATGGGACGGTCCGACGCCTCGGAAATCTCAAATGCTTCGAGAGTTGGCTCGTGGAGTTGTGAATCATGGACATTTGCCGGTGCAACCGTGCAGCTCACATTCCGCAGGTCCTCCATCACAAATAGTATTTTTCATATTCCTTCCCCAGCAGTTGCAGAATCTTCCACAACTCCTCATTCAGGTTCGCTACCCGTTTCACCCTCTTCCCCTCCTCGACCACCACGAACTCCCGCACCCTCCGGAACCGGAAGAACACCCACTTCATCGTGGGCCGTTGCGTCTGTTTCTTCGTCTGGCTGGTCACCGTCTCCCCGGTTCGCGCCAATTCCTGCCGCAACCGAAACTCCGTAAGCGCATAGATGAACAGGCAGAGTACCATGACCATCGCCAGTGCCTGGATCCGGGATGTCTTCTTCAGAAAGATCTCTGCCACCCGAAACGACGTATCCTTCAAGAACCGAAACCCGCGTTCCACCGCTCCCTGTCCTTTGTAGTTGGCGAGCAGTTCATCGGCCGACACCGTCGGATCGTTCGTTGCCAGGACAAACCTCCCGAGGATCCGCCGCTCTTCGGCAAGAACCTCAGGATTGTCCTCGATCTCCGCTATGACCTTATATGACACCAGAACCGGTTCCCCGTTCTTCGGCCGCCCTCGGCTCTTCTCCTGCTTTCGGGTGATCGTAGTGACGTCAAGGTCACAGAACCGGTATCGGGGACGCTTGCTGAGCCAGACCTCAGCCGCCCTCCGGGCATCTGGAACACAGGCAAACTCCCGGGCACAGAGTTTCCGCAAGGATTTCCTCGCCTGATCCAGATTCTTCGTCAGGTTCTTCTCAAACGTCTTCTCCTCCCGCTCATACATCGGAACCGACCGATACAAAACCCACTTCTGCCGGACCCCGGCATACTCGCTCGAGTGTTCCTGGTAGGTGTAGCGGTCGTCGGTGCAGGGCAGAAATGGATCGTCGGTTCGAACCAGATTCTGCACCTCGTTGATCGTAGCGGGAACCCGACGGATCCAGAACGTATGCTGTCCCAGGGTTTGCAGGTTCTTAGCCGTGTAAAAGGCCGAATCCGCCACATGGTAGACTTTCTCATCCGATTTCAGGTTCTCGTTGAGGTGCTGGATGATGGATAAGATCGTTTCTTTGTCAGATTCGTTGCCGGAGAACGTCTGAAGGAAGAGCGGGACCCCATACTGGTTTGCGGCCATCCCGAGGACAAACCGTTTGAGATCCCACCGGCCATCCTTCGGATGGCCGTAGGTGATCGTGATCTCGCCCAGATCACAGTCGGGCTCATACGCCCCGGTGACGCTGAAGTTGGTGGTATCGACATGGATGCAGTGAGAGCCGAAGTCGGTGGAAAGAAGACATTCTGTCACGATCTCGTTGAATAACTCAGTTGGGCCGTAGGCGGCGATCGCATCCAGGGTGCGGCCGAGCACATCGTCGTTGAGGTGGTCCCGAGTGATGCCCTCGCCAAGGAGACGTTCAACGGCAATGTCATCGAAGAAGTCAGGGAACAAGTAGAGCCGGCGTTCGATGAACCCGAGACCGTTGAGAACCATGGCCTTGAGCACCTGAGCATGGGTGAGGTTGTGGTGACGGGTTTTTGGGAGGGCGGTGTCGATCACATCGGCGATCTGCAGGGAGTCGTAGGCACCGGCGACAATGCCGAGATGACCGATGGAGAGGATCGAAGAGTCGTCGAAACCATCAACGAGAGGCATATGAAAGGTTGTTTGCTGAAAGTGCAAAGATCTTGCGGTTTTTGATATTCAGAGGGGAGTGATTTTTGGTAGCGTAACGAAAGTTCTG
>NZ_JXOJ01000003.1:0-117355 GCF_001017125.1 Methanoculleus sediminis
CCACCCCCCTGCGTGGCGATATTCCCACGGTCCACTGCATCGGATTTACTCTCGTTTCTACTATCCGAGAAGCATGAGAATGGCTAGACGGAGCGCGGGAATCCCAGCACCGGGTCATAACCCTCTAGCATAAGAACGCCCGATCCCTCTAACCGCAGCCCGACAGAGATCCAGCCTAAACTTACCCCTCCTGTCCCCCTACCACACCGTCCGGCACTGCCCGCCCCCGCGCTTCGCGAAGTACTGCTGGTGGTACTCCTCCGCCCGCCAGAACGTCCCCGCGGGCTCGATCGCGGTGACGATGGGGCGGCGGAACCTCCCCGAGCGTTCCATCTCTTCCTTCGACGCCCGGGCCTCGGCCTCCTGCTCGGGGGTGCGGTAAAAGATCACCGACCGGTACTGCGTCCCGATATCGGGCCCCTGCCGGTTCGGGGTGGTCGGGTCGTGGGCGTTCCAGAATACGTCGAGGAGCTCCCGGTACGAGACCCTGCCGGGATCGTAGGTCGCCTGCACGACCTCGGCGTGCCCGGTCCTTCCGGTGCAGACCTCGGGGTAGGACGGATTCTCGACGGTGCCGCCCATGAACCCCACTGCGGTATCCACGACGCCCGGCACGCGCCGGAACGTCTCTTCGACGCCCCAGAAACATCCCGCGCCGAACGTGGCGGTTTCAAGACTCTTCTCCGGTGCCATGACAGATCCGCCATAGATGGATCTGTAAAAAAGGTATCGACCCCTCCGGGCATACCCTTATCTGGGGTCGGGGCCACGTACACACATGGTCTTTGAATCAGACGCCGTAGAGGTGGTCGCCCGGCTGATGGCGCTCTCTGCCCGCACCGCCCCGAAGGCAAAGGGCACCGACGTCATCAGGACGATGATCGTCACGGGTGGGGAGAAGGAGCAGCTCGCCGGGGCGATGCGGGAACACGGCGAGAAGCACGATTTGGGTTTCTTCATCAGGGACTCGGGCAACGTCGCGGCAAGCGACGCCTGCCTCCTCATCGGCTCGCTCCTCGCCGACGCCGTGGGCCTGGACTGCGGCGGGTGCGGCTACGCAACCTGTGCGGAGATGCTCGACGCCCAGCGCGAATTAAACCCGCCGGCCACCCCGTTCCGGGGCCCGAACTGCATCGTCAGGATGGCGGATCTCGGGATCGCGGTCGGTTCCGCGGTGAAGACCGCGAGCCTCCACAACGTCGACAACCGGGTCATGTACTCGGCCGGAGTCGGGGCGCTCTCGCTCGGGTGGCTGGACGGCTGCGGGGTAGCCTACGGCATCCCGCTCCGGGCATCGGGAAAGGATATCTTCTTTGACCGTACACGCTAACCGGGTATCAGCATGCCTGTTATGAAGATCCGGGGCGGGGACCTCGACCTCGTCGAGTACGAGTTCACCTCCTTCTCCCCCGGCGAGAATATCCGCCCGTGCGGCCTCAAAAAGGACTACCGGCTCGCGCCGGTCTCCGGAACCGTCGTCGCACGCGCCCCGGCGAGGATTCACCTCACCGTGCTCGACATGAACCGGTTCTCTCCCGACCGCCCCGGGGGAGGCGGGATCGGGTTTGCGATCGGGGTCTACTGCACCGCCGAGGTCGAGTGCACGGATTCGGGGCTCGAGATCGACTATACCCGCGAACCGATCCTCCGGCACTTCGCGGAGGCCTTCCGGCAGGTCGTCGGATACGAGGGCGGTTTCAAGATCCGCGCACGCGACCACCAGTACGAGCACGTGGGGCTCGGGTCGACGAGCACCATCCTGATCGCGGTCGCGAACGCTCTCAACGTCGCCGTGGGCTCGCCGCTGACGAGCGACCAGCTCCGCCTCCTCCTCGGCTGCAACTTCGTCGAGGAGACGGTGGCCGGGAACGTCGCGTTCGGGTTCGAGACCGGTGTCGGTCCCGCGGCGAGCACCCACGGCGGCATGGTGGTAATGGGCGACGAACTGGCGCTCATCTACCGGCACGCCTTCGGGATGGGCAAGAACGTCTACATTGCCATCCCGTCCTCCGAGATCTCGTCGGCGGGGGAGAAGGAGTTCGACCTCCTGATGAACAAGGCCCGGACGCTCGACTACCGCGACCGGGAGCTGAAGTCATACCTCGTCCTGATGGACCTCATCCCCGCGCTGGAGCGTGGGGACCTCAGAAAGATCGGCGACGTTATCTGGGAGATCGAGTTCCGGGGCTCGAAGCGCGCCGAGGTGGAGCACCACGGGTTCGAGATCTACCGCTACATGGCGGCGCTCCGTGACGCCGGCCTCGAGTTCGTCGGGATGAGTTCGGTCGGCCCGTCGATCGCGGTCATCACCGGCCGGCCCGAGGAGGAGGTGGCGAAGATCCTCGCGTCGGCAGGCCTCCGGATCGCGATCGCCACGACGGTCGAGAACGAGGGGCTGAAGGTCCACCTGGAAGAGCGGGCGTGAGGGGGGGCCGTCAGCCCGAAACCTCTTTTTTGAACCTTAACGGCACGTTCTACCCGTCCTCTGCCAGAAGAGCCTGCACCTCGCCGGCGAGAACCGGGAGGTATCCCTCGACGACACCCCAGACAACTTCGTCCGATACGCCTGTGGACAGTCGTCAGGGTTGGTCGCTCGTCTAACTTCCCCCGCGCCTCGCACTGAAAAGAGCGATGCCAATCCCGGCAATGGCCGCAACCGCCCCGCCCGCGGCTCAAGAGGGTGATCCGCCCGCGATGGGCTCACAATCCGCGACACAGAGTATCGGGCGCATCTCAATTATTTGCCATACCCTGGAGAAACCGGAGCAGACCCGGAGTTCCAATAAAGGCGCCGGCGAGCACGCCCACAACCTGTATGAATCTCATTCCCAACCCGGCTATCCCGGCTTGTTTTTATTAATATTACGAACATCGCCGATGCCATCCACACTGCAGTCTCCGGACTGCAAAAAAAGGGTTGAGTCAGGGGAGAACCGTGAACGATCTCGTCTGGCTTATTGCAGGGTTCGGAAGATTCCAGGGCGGGAATCCGACCCAGGGAGCCGAAGCCCAGACGCTCCACCTCCCCTCGCCCAGGTACCTGGAATCGATAGTGGCCGTGTAGCGGTTGTTGACGACAGGCGCCGAGAGCGGTACAACGGACTTCTGTGCACTCTCAAAGTTAAGGTCCAACATATATCCGTCAGGGATATTCTTCGTCTTTCCGGATATCACAAAGAAGTCCCCGACATGGCATGTGCCTTTTATCGGGTCCATCTTCACGTGACATTTCTGCCCGTGCTGTGCTGCCAGGCAGGGCGTGACCAGCAGCAGAGCAACGCATACGCACACGATCCCTGCAAGGAGAATCTGTCTCTTCAAACCATCGTCCTCCTGCCCCCACGGGGCATACCCTGATGCGCCACCGGGACATAATACTTACCGGCCAACCGGTAAGCCTGTTTTAAACCGGCCCCGGCAATGAGGTAGACCGGCAGGGGAGAAGGCCTTGCCGGGGCTTGAATGTCGGGCCTTCTGATTTTTCGGGGCGGGTACTCTGCCGGAACCCCTTTTCCGCCCAGATCAGATACTGTTCTTCCGGCAACCCTCCTCCCCGCTCGCGATCCGCTCCATAACGGTCTCGCCGATGGCGGCAAGGCGGCTCCCGGAGAAATATCCCGAAGATATGCTCGCTTTCCCGACCGCCGAAAGCAGGTACACCTCCCCCCGGGCAACGCCGAAGAGCCGGGCTACCTGGCCGGGAAACGACATGGTTATCCGTTGCCGTTTCGCTCACGCTAACCTATTGTCCGGGACGGTTTCTGTCGCCGCAACACCGGCTCCTCTCCGGCGGGAAAAAAAGATATCGGCCGACTTAGAAGTCGGTCATGATTCTGAACTGGTCGATCTCTTCGGTGCTCAGTTCCTGGAGGAACTCTTCGGCCGCGTGCTGGATGTTCTTGCTCGCGGTGATGGCGCGGCCGACGACCAGGATATCGGCGCCCGCCTTCCTCGCGTCCTTCACGACGCCCTGCCGGATGCCGCCCGCGGTCGCGACCAGCAGCCGCTCGCCGCCGGCCTTCTTGATCGCGGGGATGTCTCCCCAGGCGTAGGCGGTATCCTCGACGTCGATGCCCCGGTGGAGTTCCACGACGTCCGGCTTCACCTTCAGCTGCTTGACGACGGCGACGGGGTCTTTGACGTTGAGCATGTCGATGACGGTGTAGATGCCGGTCTTCCGGGTGTCTTCGATAGCCTTCTCGATCGTCGAGATGGGCGCGAGACCGGAGATCACGACGGCGTCGGCGCCGGCGTCGGCGGTCATCCGGGCCTCGAGGTTGCCGGTGTCGAGGGTTTTGAGGTCCGCAACGATGAACGCGTTCGGGCGGCGTTCACGGATCTCGGAGATGATTGAGAGGCCGAACTTCTTGATCAGCGGCGTCCCGGCCTCGATGATCAGGTGGTCGTTCTGGGGCAGTTCGTCGAGAACCCTGTTCATGTGGTTTCTGTCGACGAGATCCATAGCAACCTGGAGGTACGGCGGATCCCAGAGCCGCTGGACCTTGAATCCCATGACCGCGTGGGCCGCCCGGTCCTTCTCGTGCAGGAGCGTCTCGACGTCGGGGAACCGGTCGAGCGCCCGGCGGAGCGCGAGTTTCATTGCGCCGTAGTTGAACCGGTAGATCTTGTTGTAGTCCTCTGCGGTCGGGTGAACGAAGACGCTCGCCATGACGACGGTGTCCTCGATGTCGATCCCCTCAAAGACGCCCTCCTCGACCGAGTCGGCGACGGCTTTCGCCACCGCGGCCTGGACGGGCCCGAACATCTGGTTCACCTGGTACTCTTTCTTTAAGGTGACCTTCGGGATGATGAGCGTCGAGGGTTTCGCCGGCAGGTTCGGCCTGACGACCGCGAGGAGCGGTGTGTGCCCCTTCGAGAGCTGCGAGATGGAATTCGCAAACGCCTGCCCCACCGCGCCCTCTTTGTTTCCTATTAACAGATCTATGTGCGCAAGTTCTGCGCCGTCTCCAACCAATGCTTCACCGATGAGATACATATGGATGCCCTCAGATAGTGCTGAAATATTGGTGAAGCAGGTATTAAAGACCTCCCGGTCAGGGCGAAACCATTATGTGCGGGACATCCGGTTTGAGAGGAAGCGTATCCTGCCTGTGGGTATAGGTAGGCGTCTCCGGGACGGGTTGCCGGGTTTCGCATGCCCGCACCCCGGCACCGGACGCGAACGTCTCTCTAAAACAGGGGAAGGTATAATCCGGCCCCGGTTCACTCACGCTCATGTCGGAACTCTTCGTCCTCCAGACGCCGCTCCCCGAACTCATCCTCCGGGCGGCGGTGATCTACTTCTTCCTCCTGCTTGTCATGCGGGTCATCGGCAGGCACGAGTTCGGGCGGCTGACGCCCTTCGACCTGATCCTCCTGCTGATCATATCCGAGAGCATCTCGGAGGCGCTCACCGCGGGCGACGACTCGCTCCTTGCCGGGCTGGTCAGCGCATCGACGCTGCTCCTCCTCTCGGTGCTCGTCTCCTTTGGGCAGTTCAAGAGCAGGCGGTTTCGCAGCATCGTCTCCCCGGACCCGCCCAAGAACGGCCACGTGATCGAAAGAAGCCTCAGGCGGGAACTGATGACCCACGACGATCTCTTCGAACGGCTCGCACTCTTCGAGTGCTCGAGCTCCGGACGTCCCGTCCATCGCACTCCGTGCCCGGGGCATCGAGAAGGTGCGGGTGGCCTATATCGAGAGCGACGGCGACATATCGGCGCTCACCTATAAGGAGAGCCGCCGGCACCGGGCGGCCGCGGCCGCAGAGGAGGAGAAGGCGGAATGATTTTTTTAGGATATCTTCGCGTTCTTCGCGGCTTCGCGTGAACTAATTGGTGCCGATAACGATACGGTCTCACGCGAAGGACGCGAAGCCGCGAAGGGTATTACAGAACCCCTCTACCGATCTTCGCGTGAGTCATTAGTATAGATAAACGATACAGCCTCACGTGAGGTACGAAGGAGAAGTTCCCGGGATACCCTGCGGTATCGGATTAAGATCGTAAGAATGTGGGGTCGGTGAGATTTGAACTCACGATCGACGGGTCTCTCCGAACATGCATCAGTGCTCCAACGGGTCATCATCTCGTTATCAGGAGACCCATTGTTCATCACGTGCAAAGACCGCTGGAGCCCGTCGCCATTCCGGACTAGGCCACGACCCCCTTGCCCTCTATACCTTTGACGGCCATGCAGTATAAGGATTGCGCCGGAAAAAACCAGTAATCATATAACCGTCCCGGCACCCATTTATATAGAATGGTTGAGGGCAGTTACGCGTGTGGGAACTCGCAGATACCCCTGCTCGGCATCACCATCGGTGAAATGCTGAACCGTATAGCGGCGGAGCATCCGGAGAGCGAAGCACTCGTCTCCGTCCACCAGGGTACCCGGTGGACGTACGCGGAGTTTCTCGAGCGCGTCGATATCCTCGCGCGCGCCCTCATGGCGCTCGACGTGGAGCGCGGTGACCGGGTCGCCATATGGGCGCTGAACTACGCGGAGTGGGTGCTCGTCCAGTTCGCCACGGCAAAGATCGGCGCCATCATGGTGAACATCAACCCGGCATACCGGACCTACGAGTTCGAGTACGCCATGAAGCAGTCGGAGGTGCAGACGCTCTTCATCCAGGGGCGGTTCAAGACCTCCGACTACGTCGGGATGTTCTACGAGTCCTGCCCGGAGGCGTTCGAGGCGAAGCCCGGCCGGATCAACAGCGACAAGTTCCCGTTCCTGAAAAACGTCGTTTTCCTCGGCGACATCCCCTACAACGGGATGTACACCTGGGACGATCTCATGGAGAAGGCCGACCTCATCAGCCCCGAGGAGCTCCGGGAGCGGGAGGTCTCGCTCGACTTCGACGACGCGGTCAACATCCAGTACACCAGCGGGACGACCGGGTTCCCGAAGGGGGTCGTCCTGACCCATCACAACATCTTAAACAACGGCTTCATCATCGGCGAAGGGATGAAGTTCACCCACGAGGACCGGCTCTGCATCCCGGTGCCGTTCTACCACTGCTTCGGTATGGTCCTCTCGAACATGGCGAGCGTCACCCACGGCGCCGCGATGGTGCTCCCCGCGCCGGTCTTCAACGCCGAAGACGTCCTCCGCGCCATCCAGGACGAGCGGTGCACGGCGGTCCACGGCGTGCCGACGATGTTCATCGCCGAACTCTCCCACCCGGACTTCCCGAAGTACCGGCTCGAGACGCTCCGCACCGGGATCATGGCCGGGTCGCCCTGCCCGACCGAGGTGATGCGGGAGGTCAACAGGAAGATGCACATGTCCGAGATCGTGATCGTCTACGGGCAGACGGAGACCTCGCCCGGCGTCACGATGACGACGACCGCCGACCCCCTGGAGCGGCGGGTCTCGACGGTGGGCAAGCCCTTCCCCCACACCGAGATCAAGATCGTCGACCCGCACACGAAGAAGATCGTCCCCCGCGGGGAGACCGGCGAGATCTGCGCCCGCGGCTACTGCGTGATGCGGTGCTACTACAACAACCCGAACGCCACCCGGGCGACGATCGACGAGCACGGCTGGAACCATACCGGCGACCTCGGGACGATGGACGAGGAGGACTACGTCAAGATCGTCGGCCGCCTGAAGGATATGGTGATCCGCGGCGGGGAGAAC
Organism: Methanoculleus sediminis; assembly: GCF_001017125.1. GTDB lineage: Archaea > Halobacteriota > Methanomicrobia > Methanomicrobiales > Methanoculleaceae > Methanoculleus > Methanoculleus sediminis. The sequence goes on from NZ_JXOJ01000003.1 coordinate 7,645, forward strand.
ATCTACCCGCGCGAGATCGAGGAGTTCCTCCACAACCACCCGCAGATTGCCGACGCCTACGTGATCGGGGTGCCGGACCAGAAGTACGGCGAGGAGCTGATGGCCTGGATCAAGACCGACAACGGCGCGGTCCTGACGGAGGCCGGGGTGAAGGAGTTCTGCCGCGGCAGGATCGCGCACTTCAAGATCCCGCGCTACGTCAAGTTCGTCGACGACTTCCCGATGACGGTCTCGGGCAAGATCATGAAGTTCAAGATGCGCGAGATGGCGATCGAGGAACTCGGGCTCGAGAGCGAGTCGAAGATCGAGACGGCGTAATCACTTTTTTAAAAATAGGGTCAGGAGGCCTCTTCTGCCCGGTCGACAAGCGACCGTGCCGCGGCGGCGGCTTCCCGGACGATCTCCTCTTCTCCGGGGACCTCCCGCTCGTGCATCAGGATCCTTCCTCCGCAGAGGACGGTCATGACCGCGCCGCCGTTGCAGGCGTAGACGGCGTTCGAGTCGGCGTGGAAGAGCGGGGTGTTGCAGACCGCACGGGCGTCGAGGAGGACGATGTCGGCCGGGGCCCCCACGGTCAGGGTGCCGGGGCCGGTGCCGAGCGCCCGGGCGCCTGCACTCGTCGCCATGCCGATGGCCTCGCCCGCAGGCAGCAGGGTCGGGGAGTTCCAGGCGAACTTCTGCAGGAGCGCTGCGAACTTCATCTCCTCGAGCATGTCCAGGTTGTTGTTCGAGGCGCAGCCGTCGGTCCCGAGAGAGACGTTCGCCCCGTACTGTTTCAGCCAGTGGTAGGGCATCGCCCGGTTGACGGCGAGTTTCATGTTGCTTGCGGGGTTGTGGGAGGCGGAGACGCCGCGCTCCCCGAGGAGCCGGCACTCGGCCTCGTCGAGCCAGCAGCAGTGCGCGGCGACCGTCCGGGGGGTGAGGCAGCCGCACTCGTCGAGGAGGTATGCCGGGCGTTTGCCGAACTGCGCGACGCAGTCGACGACCTCCTTCTCGGTCTCGGAGAGGTGGACGTGGATGCCGATATTCTGTTCGGCCGCGTATTCGCCGCACCAGCGGAGGCCCTCGGGGGAGACGGTGTAGATGGAGTGGGGGCCGACGGCGGCTTTGATCCGCGGGTTATCAAGCGATCGGATCCGGGCGACCAGGGCTTCCGTCGCTCTTATCTCGGCCTCCCGCTTCTCCTCCATCCCGAGGTCGATGAACCCGTAGGCGAACGTCGCCCGCATGCCCATCTCGTCGACCGCCGCTGCCGCCCGGTCCATGAAGAAGTACATGTCGTTGAACGCGACGGTGCCGCTCCTGATCATCTCCAGGCACGCGAGTCTGGTGCCGGCATAGACGTCGTCGCCGGTGAGGTGGGCCTCGAGCGGCCAGATCTTCTGCGAGAGCCAGTCCTGCAGCAGCATATCGTCCCCGTAGCCCCGCAACAGGGTCATCGCGGCGTGGGTGTGGGTGTTGACCATGCCGGGCATGGCGAGCCGGTCGGAGCCGTCGATGACGGTATCGGCGTCGATCGTCTTCCTCGCGTCCTCGCCGATTCCCGCGATCAGGCCCTCCTCGTCGATCGCGATATCCGCAGTCGATCCGTCGATGATGACCCCGGCGATCAGGACCGATCCCGGGGCGGTGAATATCTCGTTCATGCAAGTCGCTCCACGATATTTTCGAGGATGATCTCGGTTCTCCGGCAGTTCGCCCGGGAGGTCGCGAGGATGTGCTCGTAGGTCAGGGTCTCTTCCCCGAGGCCGTTGGCGTAGTTGTCCACGGTGCAGACGGCGGCAAACCGCATCCCGAGCTCGAGGGCGAGCGTCGCCTCGCTTGCAACCGTCATCCCGACGATATCCGCCACGCGGGCAAGCGCGTTGACCTCGGCGACCGTCTCGATCCGCGGCCCGCGGGTCTGGGCGTAGACGCCGCCGGTCCGGGCGTCCGGCACCAGTTCGGCGAGGGTGCGGATCAGGTCTGCGTCCAGTTCCGGCCGGACGTGGTCGATGGTGCACTCGTGGATGGACGGGATGTCGGTGACGCTTAAATAATCGGTGGGGATGACGATCGAGCCCGGCGGGATCTCGTGCTTCAGGGACCCGGCGGAGCCGAAGGCGACGACTTCGTCCACCCCGAGGACGGCGAGCGCGGCGAGGCACGCGCGGTAGTTGATCCGGTGCGGGGGGAGGTTGTGCTGGTGGCGCAGGAGGAGCGCGAACTCTCCGGTATGCACCTCCGCCTTCCCGTAGGGCGTGGCGACGGCCGTCTTCTCGAGCGGCGGCAGGTCGGCGAAGAGGAGGCTCGTGCCCCCGATGATCCCGAGCATCAGGCCCGCCCCCGGCCGGCCGGTATTGCTGTGTACGCTTCTCCGTGCGACATTCTCGTTAGAGTGTGTGACGTCCTACTGCAAAAGATTCACCTTTGCGCCGGCGCGGGATCGGTTCAATAAGGATTTACGCCATCGCGATAACCGGAATATCATGGGCTGGTTTGAGGTGGTCGGCGAGGACGCCATCAAGAACGGAAAGTGCACGGATATCTACTTCCGGCGGGTCGTGGAGGTGATGGAGCGGGACGGCATCAACCCGCACGTCACGATGGAGGTGACGGCGTCGATGCTCCCCGACCCATGGGGGGTCTTCTGCGGGCTTGACGACGTCATAAAACTGCTCGAAGGCCTTCCGGTGGACGTGGACGCGATGCCGGAGGGCTCGATCTTCTTCAAAAACGAGCCGGTGCTCCGGGTCTCCGGGCGCTACCGGGACTTCGCGGTCTACGAGACGGCCATCCTCGGGTTCCTCTGCCACGCCTCGGGCGTGGCGTCGGCGGCCGCCCACATGAAACTGGCCGCGGGGGGCCGGCCGGTCTTCTCCTTCGGCTCGCGCCGCCAGCACCCGGCGATCGCGGCGATGATCGAGCGGGCGGCCTGGATCGGCGGGGCGGACGCCGTGAGCAACACCTGCGCGCCGGACGGGATCCCGCTCGCGGGCACGATGCCGCACGCGTTCGTGATGTGCTACCCGGAGCAGGAGGACGCCTGGCTCGCGTTCGCCCAGGGGGCGGGCCCGGAGGTGCCGCGGATCATGCTCGCGGACACCTTCTCCGACGAGACGGACGAGGCGGTCAGGGCGGCGGCATGCGGGGCGGCGGCCGTCCGGCTCGACACGCCGCGGTCGCGCCGCGGCGACATGCGGGCGATCATCGAGGAGGTGCGCTGGGAGCTCGACGTCAACGGCTACCCGGACGTGAAGATCTTCCTCTCGGGCGGTCTGTCGCGCGCAGAGGTCGCCGCCTACCGCGACGTCGCCGACGCCTTCGGGGTCGGGGGCGCGATCGCGAACGCCCCGGTGATCGACTTCGCGATGGACATCGTCGAGATGAAGGGCAGGCCCTACGCGAAACGCGGGAAGCGCAGCAGCGCAAAGCAGGTCTACGACCTCCCCGGCGGCCGGCGCCTCGTGCTCCCCGCCCGGACCCCGGCGCCGAAGGGCGCGGTGCCGCTCCTCGCCCCCTGCATCAAGAACGGCATCGCCGTGGTGCGCCCGAAGATGGAGGATGCGCGGGAACGGGTGCTCTCCCGGCTTTCCGGCCTTGCCGGGGAGGGATAGGGGGGCGGCCCGCCCCAATCCTTATTATGTGATCACGATCAACATTGTAGGGTAACAGGGGCCGATAGATCAGGGGTAGATCGCTACCTTGGCATGGTAGAGGCCGCGGGTTCAATTCCCGCTCGGTCCATCTTATTTTCTGCAAGAATTGTTATTGATGGTTGAATCGATAGAGTAGCGTTGCGGATAGCCGTACCGATGAATTAGCTGAGGTTGCTGGCGCGGTTTTTCGGGTGGTCGTGGACGTCGGGTGTCACGGTGATGTGGAGCCGTTTCTGTATACGGTGCTCTTGGGATTTGTTGTCATTCTTTGGTAATTAGGGCTTGATGGTTGGGAGGGTGAAGAGAGATTGGATGCGCTATGACATGCACTCGGATGCCCGTACTGGGTTTTTCTTGGAATGACTGTCTCATGAGTCAGTTTCATTAACGACCACACATTTTTTGATTAAGCCCTCAATACCCATATCCAATTCACTAAGTAATTCGGAATTCCCGCTGGTTACTCTTGAAATGCTTCGACCAATTATTTGTAATATCCTACCAACTTTTCGGCCCATTTCGTTAATCATTTCATAATCGTCACAGATTTCTGTATGCCCAATTAACCGGCCGAGAGCAAATAGATCATCCGGGTTTTTGAAGTAATAGTGATTTTGTTCATTTAACGCTAGAGAGCAGTACTGCTTAAATGTATTTTCTGCGATTGAAATCCCTAATTTCTTCGCAACTTTATACAGTTTTGAATACGTTATGATATTATTCCCTTCGCCAAATATTTCCTCTAATTCATTAAATGAAATAACTGGAGCCCAAAATATATTTTTCTCAACTTCGTTGATCAGGTTGTCCTCGTTATAGGGATTTACAAGAGATGTAATTGTAATAACTAACTTTTCTTTTTCTTCGTCAGAGAGCCAGTAAATTTTTTCCAGTTCGGACATAGTATTTGTTTCTTGCTGGTTTATGGATTTTAAGGCATTATAGAATATTTTAAGGCATGTGAATGGTTCTAAAATTTGCTCAATCGATAAATCTTGGGTATCAAAAAAGTCGTTCAATACATAGTTGTCAATGGTTAGCTTATCGCTCGTTTCGATGTATAGAATCTCGTCACCTGTTTTTAAATCCTCTACTGGGCAAAGTAGATAGAGGCCATCAGTTTTCCTTCTAATGAGAGTGTCTTTTGAAAAGGCGATTTGTTCCGTTGTCCCATTATCAAATTGGACCTTAATGGACAACATATCACGGTTGGAATGAGGGCAGTATCTATTCGAGAAAGAGAGTTTTTCCTTTCGTGCGGATCTATCTTTCAACCTATCCCAAATACTTTTTAGGGTTATTATCTCTTGCCTTTCATCATCATCGTGCGCATTGCGCTCATTAGTTAACTCTTCCCTTACTGCAACATCAAAAGATGTATCTTCGATAATTAGTTGGTCAATAGGTTCATCCAACTGCTCTATTGGCTTTGGCAAGTCGATAGTGTGACAGTTGTGTGTTTGCTGAAGTGAATACGAAAGGTCTCTAATGGAGATGTCGGTGAGTTCTTTTTTGAAGAATGGGTCAATTGCCTTTAATTGACGAGTTATTCGTTTAAAATTGATGCCTGGATATGCTAAGAAGATAATTTTTTTGAATGGCAATAATAGCGATGCATATCCTTTGGTAATTATGATGCCTCTATCAGTTATCGTTTGAAATGGAATAGGGCCTGGAATCAACAAGATAGATTGTTTTATTTCATCCTTATCTAATGTATATAAATCTGATAAATCATGATGTGAAAAATGCATAGAGGCCATTGTTTTCTTTGTGCCTCTTGGATCTTTCACGCTTATGTCAAGAGATACTTCAAATGTTTTGGTGTTGAGGTTAGATTTCATCATTGTGTTTGAAAGGGTATATTCAGAATAGTATCCATCTGTTTTTATGTGCAATCTGTAGATATCCAGCCTGTCAAGAATTTGTCTCGTTAATTCTGGATTTTCGGATATATTCTTGATTTTTATAAATCGTTCATCGAGTTTAATCGAAACGGAAATGATTAGTGAACCATCACAGATATATTGAGAGACTTCCACGGGGAACCTTAAATATCGATTTAATTCTTGCTTAACAAAAATATTTTTAGGCGTCAGTTTTCTTCCATCAAATATTTCTGCCTCTTTTTTATGAACCTTTAGAAATATCCTCTGCCCTCTCTTGATTATTCTTGGTAGTTCTGAAGAACTGAGTATATCATTAAGACCTGAGAAAAAATAACGAATCGAATCGAAAATGCCTTTACGAGTTTCAAAATAGGGATGATTTTTTGCGATAACGAATTTTATCAATGGACCTTGTAACTGTTCATCATGACTATTCTCATCCAATAGATTTTCAATGCTACTTTGAAGCCACTCAAATACACACATTTGAAAAAGCGTTTTTTTACTCGGTGAAGCATTAGTATGGAGGCCCCGCAGATAGCGGGAGAGATCCTTACAGGAGTCTAATTCTGAAAAGATGCCAAAAACAGGGCGTAAAAACTTTTCATCAATCGTTGTTTGACTTAGTAAGTAATCCCTTATTGGAATATATCTCCAGGAGTGAATATCCTCAATATAACTCCTAACTTTAAGTTCAGACGGGTGAAGAAAGACATCTATTACTGGAGGGAATCTTAGAATGTTCTTTGCCACGTTTGAAGATATATCTCCGCTTGTATCCATTTTCCATATATCACGTAATCGCTCATCAATGGGCCACGTTGTATTAATGATACTAGCAGCGCTGCTTTCACTATTAATTCGGTCGGTATAAGGCAAATAGACCTCTACCAAAAATCTACCTGTATCATTTGGATAATATAGTTTATCCCACTGATTTCCCTCTAATGAGAGATGTAAAATAGACTCTGGAGGTTTTCTGAATTTCTCTCTCATCTCAAAACAGAGTCGCTTCCCAAGATGAAACACTGCAACATTGTGCCGATGAGTTTCTTTTAGTTCACTTAAAAGAGAATTGAGCCCTCCTAAATATGGCCAAGAGAAATGAAGAACAATCTTTTTACCAGAACCGATAATGTTTTCAGAAATTTTTAAGAGGTGCTCAAATTCAAATCTTCTTTCATTAATTGATTCGAGGAATATCAAATGGGGGTCGTAGTTGAGTGGCTGATACTCCTCGCTGATAAATGTGATCTCTTTTTCTCCAGTCATATTTGAGGGTATAGATGTTTCAATTGGTATGCTCAATATAATTGGATTTTGAGTCAGTTGGCTGTTAGTGAGCCTTTCTCTCATTAGGAGATTATATTTCTCTTTGAACTCTCGTTTACCCTGAGTAGGATATGTCTCGATATCGATATTATTTACAGCATCAGTAGAAAGATCAATTTTTCCCTTACACCAAAATAGATCACTATAGAAGAAAAAAGGGTTGGAAATAATCCTGTTAATAATTTTTTGATACGTAAGGGAAAAATAAGCCTGAGTATATCCCTTATATACTTCGTTGAATTTCTTTTTTGGTATACCAATTAATACATCATGGTTTTGTTTATATGCGTATAAACACGCAATTAAGGGAGTGATATTTAGTGAACTCTGGGATAATATTATTGTAACCTGATGTTCAAAAATTGCATTCATGATTTCCAATGAAAAAGGGGATAAGTTCGAAGAAATGCCATTACTCTCTGTTTTCAATAATACTTCAGAACAATCCTTGTCAATATACTCTATCGAACGTAGTTTCTTCATAGAATAACACGTCCATTAGAATACATTGAATCAAACACTTCACAAAGCCCAAACACAACGGGGCCAGAGAGTAAACAACCGACTTCAAAGTTAGCAATTAAACTATTACGTCTGAACTCCGCACTTCCGATGTACGCAACACCACTGTCAGCAATTAGCATCTTGGCGTGTGTACTTGAAACCACCTTCCCAGTATCAGAGGTATGATGATAATCAACAATTGTGACACTATTCTCTAACTCTAATGCTCTGGCGAGTTCTTTTATCCAGGACACTTCAGCATATCGCCTTTCAATAAGTTCTCGAGTCAATATCCGGATCTTTACACCCCTAAGCAGCGCCTCCGATAAGTGGTGCTCTAATTCAGGATATGCGTCCTCCTGAATTACGTCCTTTTGTAAAAATGGTGAACAGATCCGTAATACACGATGTGCAGATGAAATAACTTGTTGAAAGCACTCAGTAGTTTCAATAAACTGATTACGATACTCAATTCCAGATAAGCTAAGCTCGCGAAGTCTAGGTTTCGAAATTACAACGACAACTGAGTTTAGTAATTCCTCCGGTTGATAGATTTTAATTTGAGAGATTAAATTGCTGTACTTATCTATAGCATTTTTTTCAACTTTTAGGTACCCCTCCTCAATTCCTGTAGTTACTACTCTCTTTAATTCAAATTCGCTTATTGGAGTAGACTCACGGTAATTACGCAGCAAATCTTCTATCGTAGCAGAACCATGTTCTGCTAGGTACGATCGGATATACTCCATAATCCTTCTATAAACACTAGGATTGATCATTACGAAAGATACCCGCGAGTATACCTGGGTCCTCCAATTAAGGCTGATCGATCAAGATTTTGGTTGAAATTCGCACACACAAACTCCGGCAGATAACTGCAAGCGTTACAGGATCCACCTTCATGGATCATACATGCCGGGTCTTGTGGACAATCTGAAGCGAGGTCGACGGTTCTATTCAGCCAGTCTTCGAGATGATAGTGATATGTGTTTTCAAGTCCGCCAATGTTAATACTACTTGTTGAGTATATGAAGAACGATCCAGTTTTTGGATAAATGATCTCTGCAAGACTTTGAATATCTAATCCTGTGTTTATAGTTGATTGTTGGATTAACATATGAGAATACGTGTGCAGCAGAGTGTAAACAGCGTCTTTAAATTTATTGTTATAAGTTATTAAGGATCGATATAGAATCTCCTCATTATTGTCATCAAGATTAATTTGAAGACTTTCATCGATGTGCATTTTGTTTGCTTCTGCCCACTCCAAAATTTTGCCATAATCTAGATGGAAAAGGATTCCCTCGGTTAAAAATTCCCTTAAGAATGTAGTTGGTCTTCTAGAATCGCCGCTTCCTGTAAAAATTAGTTCAAAAAGCAGAGGATCTCGCCGTGTCGAACCTTTAATCGTTCCTAGAACGGCTTGGACCATGTTGAAATTCGCGACATGCATTATCTCCTTTAATCCAAACCTCTTTAGAAACTGAGAGTAGTCATTCGGTTTTAAATTTGGTGTGAGCTGCTTCCTCGGGAGCAATGGTGAATCAATATTCTGTTCCCCGGATGGATGCATACCCAAGTATATCCCCTGTAAATCATTTTCATCAAAGTCTACATCGTTCGTGTCGGTTAAAGCGCGTTCTATTAGATTAATGCCAAATCGCGCTATAACCGCGGCTGAATCGCCTCCAGCATCGATAAAGTGGTTGGCAGTTTTTATTATCGTTTTAATTAAATTAATAAATTGGATTTGTGACCATTGGTTTTTTATTTGAACTTCTAAATTTAAGTCTTCACATGAAGCGATGATTCTTGCTAGAACCCAGAATTCCTCAGTATTGATCATATTTGCCTTAAATTCGGGCAAAAACAGGTGGTGTTCTCCCTCTAAATTAGGAAATAAAGCATGAAATGATTCTGAAAAGATTCTCCCTTGTGTATTTCGCCTCCCGGAATTATCAATTTCCTCTCTACTAGGGATATCTGGAATAGAATGTACATATGGGTGAATTATTGTTGAAGCTCTTATTGCAACACCTTTGAAGTGTCTTCGTGGTTTGGTGGACAACGTTCTCTCTGAAGTTCTGATATAATGATCGCAATATATGAAGTTCAACTTTGTTTCGTGGCCACATTGAGTGCATTTTACTTTGTATGTAGATATTGAGTCCGATTTATCCCAGAGAAGAATATTTAGGCTTCTGTCTGCATGACATCCTGGACAGTCATTTCGAAGGTTTGTCATCGAATGGAGTGGAGCAGTTCTCCCGCACTCGTCACAGTATGCGACAAATGTAATTTGTTTAAAAGGATCAATGTCATTGTGCCCGCATCCTCTTGGTTTACCCAATTCGAAATAGTGATTACAATATTGGTTATTAGGTAATTTTTTTCTGCAAATTGCTGTTCTCGGTTCAATCCTATAGTAACCCGAAATCTCTTCTTCCAGGTCATCTACAAATTTTACTGCTTGTAGTTTGAGTTGGTCGGAGAGAATTTGATGTTGCTCCCAACCATCTCTGGATCTTAAAGCGATGAATTTATTGATTATTCTACAGAATATTGGACGGAATTTCGGGATATTAATATTATCGGTCTGAATTCGATCCTCAAAATTCAAAAAGACCTGATAACTCATCTTACTTTTAGAGAAGTACTGATCGACATGTCCCTGGAAGAAAGCACTACTCTCGGGGATAGAGTGTTCAAATTTATTCATTTGATTCCCTCCTTTCTGCCAAATATTGTCGATCTGCTTCGGCCAGAACTAGTCCCAGGTTTTTCTGTATTCCTCTCATCCCGGACTGATTCCTATATAGGGGATCTCCTGTTTTAGCTAGTAATTTTGGGAAGAAATCAGTGTTACTACCTTGACCTAAAACAACTTCATTGATCCGTTCTTCTACCTCCTTTCGAAGGTTTACATCCAGAGCGTTCCTACCGTACGCACTATGCATAAATTGTACAATTCGTTCCTTATCTTCTGGGGTAAGGTCAGCAATGTCTTGCTTATGATATAGCGGCTTTCCTTTAAGATTTGACATATATGTCAACACACTTGCACAAAACATTGAGTTTAATGTTTGATATATACCCAACCGAGAGAACCGATTTATAGGAACTGGTCTGACTTGATGATCTAATGTGTCATGATATCGAGAAAAATTCCTAAAAAAACTATCATCGCGAACCCGATTTGGGTAAAACCAAACAAGGACAATCCCTAGATGTTTCCTGCCAACCCTTGAAAGAGCTTGGATGTATTCAGCTGTAGAATACGGGAGTCCTTGAAATATCATAAAGTTTAACTCTTCAAGGTCCACACCGTGAGAGACAACAGACGTTGAGTAGATCGGTTTTAGAGTTAACTGATGATTTTCAATCAAGTCAGGAGAATATTCAGTAACATAACTCTTGATGTCATCGATAGTTTGCTTTAACTGCTCTAAAGAATTATCACCTGTTAACGGTACACCTTCGACACCTGCACCATAATGTTGGGTGAGAGGTTCTGCAACCACAGCATCCTGTAGGCGCTGCATGTCATATGCATCCTGTTTTTTCAAGTGATATGTTAAGGGGATAATGAATTGTTTTATCAATTCCTGTGCATTGTTAACATTCTCTAGTAAGTATTCTTCACAGAATCCATCTGGATCGGTGTTTAGGCTAGACTGCGCGTTGATTACGAATTCCGCATAGTGAAGTAAAGTTCTCAATGCCGCATAGTGGTTATCTCTTAGATTCGGCTTAAATCCATAGATAACCCTTTTTGGGCCAGTTCGTTTCTCAAAGAAAACATCATTACTGCTACCGACACCTTCAGGACACCTTCCCGGAATGACAAAGGTGTTCTTCAGATATAATTCCTGTATCTGATTGGATGTACCATTTAACGTCGCACTCATTGAGATGTGTTTTAACTGCCGACCAGACGTATGTTTGACTATCGATTCGATGAGGCCTTCAAAATGAGAAGATATTGTTCCGAATCCCTCTCGTAGTAAGTGCATTTCATCTTGAATTGACAAACGTGGCCCATCTGAACTAGGACGTGATTCACCAATGTGCTCACAATGGAATGCTTCATCTTTACTATTAGTTTGACACTTGTCTCCCGAGATTATGAACCCATGACCCTCTGAGCATAGACTGCCTCTACCTCCAAGGAGAGCTCTAACTCGCCTTTGCTGAGCTAAACTGGCCCATTTATCGACAGTAGATACTATAACAGTGGGTCTCCAACGGAAGATTTCGTAGTCGCTAAAGTAGATATAGAACTCCTTATTGCACTGATCACACTTATGAATCACTCTACTTCGTGCAGGGTCGTCAATTAGTCTTACTTTACTATTCAGTTCTGCTGCACATAAGGGACACTTCGATACAATCAGTGATTCTGGAGCTGGCGTTAAAAGCGATTTCCCAGAATATAACTTCTTCTTGACCTCCTTGTAGGTCTTTGGAAAATCATCACTTTGATTACCAACATAATAACCAAGAGAGAAGACTTCTCCTGGAAAAATTTGGGGATGTTGCGCACGGACTGCATCCGCATGAATTATGAGGCTAGACAATCTCTCTAGTTGTTGAATTGAGAGCATTCTCAAAGGAAATTTTACAATAGCGCTAACTCCATCTTTCTTGTTGTTGATTCTATCGTAAAATGCAGTGAATAACACCAACCCAAAATAAGCCTCAGATTTCCCTCCTCCAGTATCGACATGTAGTACATCAACTGTGTCAAGATATTTTTCTTGTACAACTGAAGGAAGGCTTGCAAGAATAAAGGTCAACTGAAATATTCGCCAACCGGATCCTGGAGTGCCATTATTGTTGTAATAGTTATCAAAAGACAAATTTGTCTTATAAAACGCTTCTTTGACTTTAGGGTCACACTTGATTAAATCAACTCCTTGACTGACGCGTCCAAGAAGGTTTTTAAAGTGAGATATCTGCTGTTGTTGCTCTCCCCAGGTTCTCTCCTTATGACCTTCCCGTGGCTTGTATTCGTTATCATTCACATCATCAGGACAGGCATTTTCGTATGTTTCATGCATTAAATGCAATTCACGTAAGAAGTTATCCAGAATTGGAATTGCTGTTTGATCGCTGGTGAAATCATTGAATCGGAACTTAATCTCCTTAATAGATTCTCTGGGTCCAATGTTTTCTTGCTCAAAATAACCATAGTGCTGCGTAATAAGGGACTCACCCTCTGAAACCCAACGTGCTTGGCAATTAATCGTACGGAAATCGTAATGGTACTTCTGGTGATATTCTTCGTAAAGATACTCATCTTGAAACTCACTCGGAATCAGAGAATGTAACTTGACTTTGATCACGCAATCAAATAATGTTCGTTCAAAGTCGTCTGCTGATTCTGGCTCAACACTTTTATTACAAAAAGTGATTGTGGCAATCAGCCGTTCTTCATCATATTCATGTATATGTACTGAGACCTCCGCTTGCCAAGTCCCAAATGGGATACTGGTTTTCGTTAACGGATCATTATTGATAACACTAATAGTTTCGGCAAAGTTGAGTCGCTCGCTAAACGAGCTCTGATTATCCTGAGTTTGAGAAACTAAATACAATATATCGACGTGGCATGAATGAGAGAAGGGGCACCTCTTCCAAAGGTAACTCTGAGTTGTTGCCTCTTCATTGCGATCTGGCCGAATCTTATAATATACATGACCAGTAGCAGTTATCGAAAGACTAGACTCTTCAGTTATGCTGCTTTTAGTTAATAATATGGATACTCTGATCTGTTGAGCTCGAATTGAGGCAGCTTTCTTGTCTGAATCATAGTTATCAGGCTCATCAACTTCGTTAACACGATCTCTAAGCCGTTGGGCCGCAAGGCATCCGAGAATGAAATATTTACTCGGCTTTTCACTAATGATCCCATCATCATCGTGGGTTCCAGACATTCTAGCTGCTATATACTGGACAAGGTTGTTAGCAAATCGAGATTCTGAAGCGACGTCCATATTTCACACAGTTAAACCTTCTCTTTGGTATATATAAATGCTACTTATTCGTATCGGAAATTTAGCATTGGGAATAAGATATACTGCGAAAAACGTGCTCATATAGAGCAAAAGGATAAGACTGTAGTGAATTTGAATGGTATCGGATCTGCAATTAGATCAAAGAATACCCTAGAGCATTCCAAACCCCGATCAAAAATGTTTAATGAGCTTATTCAAGGATCGTTTCTCCTTGATCATTTACTGACTATGCTTCATTTACTTCTGCAACTTTGACTAACTCTATCATCATCTCCTTGGCCCTTTTCACACCTTTCTTCCCCGCTAAGATAGCAAATGGGGAAGTTTCTATACTCCAGTCAAAGTTCTTCAATGGATATAGATAAGATCTCAAGTTCTCTTTCAAAAAGGGGTCCACATGTCTATTTAAACAATGATTAAAGATATCATTAGCCAGATTATTGAGCGAGTAGATACCTATCGATTTTGTTAGCAAAAATTTATTATAAGATTCTTTGTCAAAAGTCTCAGGGATAATTTCTCTAATCATTCCCCAATAGGCGTGCAGAAACTCTCTTTTCTTCTCGGCGGTTAAAGAAGTGAAATGCTCGTTGGAAAAGAGAGACTTTAACGAGGTCACAAAGCCATTCAATTGTATTGGTTTCTTCAGTCCAGGAACCCCACCTAAGTTAATAAGACCCTCCAAGGGCCCCTGCTCACCATTCAGAGAATTTGCGATCGGAACAACTTCTGTTCTCCATAACTCTTTTTCAATAACTGGTATTCCTCTTATCCCCGCAGAAATTGTTTTGTATGCCAATTCATCTTTTAGCGAGGCATTCACCGCTTTTTGCGTTTTATTGATAATGAAAAAGAAAGCTCTTTCAATATCAGTAGGATCAATATCTTCTGGAAGTTTCTTTTCAGTTCGAACTTTATCAGATATTTTTATTGAGTTGATTAACACAATTGGGAGTTCAAAATTAAATAACTCATAATATTGTTCTATAATTCCATTGTCTACATCAAAACCGTTGTTTTTGATAAATTCTTTGAACTCTTGAAACACAACTTCAAATCCACTTGTTCTCTGCTGGCCATCCAGAAGGGCGATTGACCCAGGTATTATCGGCAATTCCAAGTGTCCAAAGCAGTCACCATTTTCCGGTATGAACTGCCCATCTTTTATACTGCCAAGAATTGCAGGAACTAAGGGGATTGGACACTTTTGGAGATAATCTTTTATTTCTCGTTTCTTTGAGTTATATTGGTTCCTTTGATAACCCTCACAATCATTGTCGCTCCATTGATCAACCGCAGAGAGTAACAACAACTCATATGCCTTGATTTTACCAAAGTATAGTAAAATATTTTTCTGTCGTGCCCGCATTGCAGGTATTTTTATACGCTGCTTCCCAAGGACCTGCTCCCAGATGTCTGAAACCGCTCTATTTGGATTAATCGACTGTTGTCTATAGAGATCTATTATTTCAATTAGATTGAGTTCTTCGTTGGAAAGACGGGGGCCCTTAAAGGTACAACGTTGAATAATTTTCCCTGGTTTATCGGGAAAGAATAAACTCGGATCGTACCAACAGCGCTCACAATAATATTCATTATTCTGATATGGTCCAAATTTTTGTCCAAGAATTTCCATCCCACAGCATGCGCATCTCATAGTATGCCCCCCTCTTCTTTTGGCTTTCTTAGTTCGAAAGCTTCGTCAAAGTTACCCGCTCGCTCAAATTTGTCGATCAATGCCCTATAGGGCGGAAAAATTCCTCTAAAACCTATTACGCGGCGTGCCTTTTGAACTGCTTCCACTTGGCCTCTTGTCCAATTTGAGGAAATGTATCGATTTTTTTCCTTTGCTTTTAGTGGCTCGTATCTCATTGGATAACATATTGCTCCCCAATTGAGGATGTTGATAACTCTCTCTAAAAACTCTTCAGGAGTATCATGATAATTAAATAATGTGTATACGAAGATTTTTCTTTTTGGTATACCATTCTCGTTCAATAGTCGAATTGCCTTTTCTACTGAGTTTTTTTGTTCTTTTAAGTCGTATGCAAGTCTTACACTTGCTGCTTTATTCAGTGGAAGCATGCTGAGATTTTCTGCCAAGTCATTATCGATTAAACGAGCATCTAGACCCTGGTTAAAGTCTACAGTCTTATTTAACTCCCTTAACTCCGCGAAAATCTCGTGCTTATGGGGATTCCAGAGGAAGTTATTATCAAAGAAAAATATTCTTGAATGTGTTGGCCAAACAAATTCCTTAATAGACGACTTACATGCATTCAATTTTCCTTCGATTTTTGGAACAGCACAAAATCCACAGTTACGATTACATCCACGTGAAGAAAAGACGATACTTCCATCCCAATCTGGTTTCAGACTATAATCTGGTATCAAATCTTCGGTTTCATGGAAAACACCTTGGAAGATATGATCTGCTCCAGATAGCGCTGCGTGCTCAGGGTCTACGGAGGCATATATCCCTCCAAGCCAAATAGCAACTTTTGGAAATAGACGTTTATAATATTTGATCGCTGCCCATACTGGCTTCCAAGTCCATGTAAAAAGACTTGTTACGTAAATCAAATCGGGTCGCTTTGTAGGTGGCCTACAACCTGTGATCAATTCGACAGAATTTCCTTCTTGCTTGTGATATGAGGCTAATTTCAAGAGGCCTATCGGAGGAAACGGCGAATAGTAATCAGGCTCTACTAAAAGGATATGTTTTGGCATATACCTCATTTAATTCTTTATTGAGGATCCTATTTAAAGGGGATCCTTTACGAATAGTCAACCTATCGATACAGTATCAAAACCAACTGAGCTGCCTAATCTTTTTGTAATTCAGGAAATGTTGTATGCTATCAAATTGTTCATCAACTGCTAGCCGCCTGTATTCAGTCAGTATCAGATGTCAATGGTTAAATCACCATAGGTGCATCGTTTTCTTATGGAAGAGTCTCGTAAGAAGAAGATACTCGATATTCTCAGTGGTCCTTACTTCAGAATTGAGGCGACCACTGAAGAAGCTCTTGCTCTTTATGATACCACACTCACGCATAGTTCACTCGCCAATGAGATGAAACAGAGGGGGATAATGTGTGACGATTACGAGCGGTTGGAATTCTTCGGGAACTATCTCCTGGATTTCATCGTTGCAGAGCACCTGTATTCCACCACATGCCTTCCGGAAGGGGAGATGAATACGCGGATAAAGGTGACAGAAAATTACAATCTGGCGGACATTGTGATGGAATATGATCTGTGACTGGATGACGCCGTATTATTGTCAAAAAGCACACTGTTGACAGATTCTATCATTGCTGATGTCTTTGAGGCCTTTATTGGCGCGATATACCATAACGTAAGCCCGGAAAAAGCCAGAGAAGTGATACTTCGGATATTTACCCCTGAAATAGAAAAGGTTTCCGGGGATAAAAACGCGAAAGGGTTACTTCAAGAATATGTTCAGTCGCACCAACAAGAGAAACCGGAATATACGTATGCGAAATATGGTCCGGATCACGAACCAACATGGACTGCCAACGTCTTCATCGGCGGTAAGAATTATGGTGAAGGTTCCGGCCCGAAGAAGCGACAGGCCGCCATGAATGCCGCACGCGAGGCGCTACAGAAACTGAATGTCGTATAGCGACATCATGAAGGGCACGAACGTCGTCATGGGACCCGAGGTTGGATCGGAACGCAAGAAACATGAGCATCCTCATACAGTATTTCATACGGGGCAAGCGGGGATGGCAGCCCCCCGGCGCTCCTGCAGGGCTGAAAGGATTGAATAATGTATCGATTTCTTGTCATCGTCGAGCAGACCGACGGCAACTACTCGGCATACTCCCCGGACATTCCGGGATGCGTGGCGACCGGAGCGACTCGCGAGGAAGTGAAAGAGCGGATGCACGAAGCGATTGAGTTCCACATCGAAGGGCTCCGGGAGGATGGGCTCCCTATTCCGCCGTCACGGTCTTCAGCAATCTACGTGGCGGTCGGTAGAGGATAACGTCCTCCTGTCACCAAACCCCTTCTTTTCCAGAATCTTAACGGCTTTCCGGGCCGTGAGCGCCGGAAGTTCAGGCATGGGCCTCGACGGTGAGGGTGTATTCCAGGAGCCCTTCCTCGGTGGGGATTTCCTCACCTCTCGCTAGCATGCCCTCAATGTAGAGTTCAATTGCCTCCCGTGCCATCATCGGTTCGGTGAGGAGCGGGTTCGCCGGCACCGACCCGTGAGCCTGCCGGAGTTTTTCGAGAGGGACGGCGGGAGGGTACCAGGGTTCCAGATCTCCAGGCGGTCGGAGAAGAGCATCACCTGGACGCTGGCCGGTGTAGTCGCGGTGGGCAACGGCGTTCGCGATCGCCTCCGCTGCCACCTCCTTCGGGACCTCGTAGCGCACCGGGGCCTGTTGCCGGGTAGCGCAGGCGGTCACGGCGTATCCCTTCCGGCAAGCAGGGCACGGCCCCTCTCAGTGATCCGGTACTTCTGGTTGCTGCTCCGGGGCCTGTCGGGGATGGTCATCTCGATCAACCCCGCCTGCATCAGTGGCTTCAGTACGGAGTTTCTGAACTTGGTGCGGTTCGTCCTTCCTGCAACGTCCATAAGTTCGGAAATGGACATCTCCGCCACGCAGGTGCGCAGCACTTCGACTTGGTCCCCACTTAGTCCCAACTTGGTCCCCACCAGGTCCCCTGTTTGAGCACCTATCACCAGGTCTCGTCCCGGGCGCCATAGAACCTGGATGAATTGCCCGCCGTTCTGCCGGAATTCCGGGGGCGGCAGGCCGGCCCTGGCACACTGCTCGATCATATCGAGGGTTCCGGTGCCGGCTTTCTCGATATAGCGGGTCAGGAAGAGCGGCTCTGCGATGAGAGGGTTGCGCGGGATAGAGGGGTGCGGGACACGGAGTGCCTCGGGCGAAAGGGACGGCGGCAGCTGACCGGGATTCCACACCTCCAGCCGGTCGGCAAAGAGCATGACCTGAACCGAGGCGTTCGAAGCATAGTCGCGGTGCGCAATGGCGTTGATGATGGCCTCGCCCACAGCCTCCGGGGGGACCTCGTACGTCGCCGGTGCCGTTGGCCCCCCGACCCGGGTGCCGATAGAACGGGCAATCTTGGAGAGTACGAAGTCAAGCGATTGATCGACCAGCTCAAAGACGGTGCCCTTGTAAATCTGGTAGGAAGGAATGGGTTTACTCACCTCAGTGCCGTGGAAATGAAGGCACTTGACCTCGGAACTGGCGAGAAAACGCTGAGGCTGTTTCCCGAAGAGGAGCACGGCCGCGTTGTTGGGGAGACCCCCGTCAAGCAGGTTCAGGTGCGCAAGCGCTTTGGGCACCGGGGTATCGGGGCTGAGGGCATACCCTCGACTCTGCTGAGCCCGGGAAAGAAACTCCACGATCTTCTCCTGCGAGATATCGTCGAGCGTAGCATCAAGACATGCGGAGGCATCAAACGGGCGGGTTCGCAGTGTGCCGGTGCGGTCCAGGTGTTCGATAAGGCTGGCATAAACCTCCGCGGTCAACTCCGGCACACTGTTGAAACGGCGACGGATGAGCTGGCCGTCAACCTTGCGGAGAAGAGCCAGCACCTTCGGGTCGCGCACTGAGTCGTCACTGCCTTTGACGAAGACCAGGCGTTCCTTACCCCCGGCAGTGGCACGATCGAACTCGCGTTCGGTGGGCGAGCGACTGTCAGTATCCGCACGGCCGTACTCGTTGCCGAGCAGGCAGAGGTAGATGCCGCAGCGGTCCACCTCTGCCAGGTAGGTCTCGTCCGGCCGGCGCCCGGAAGCCGGCAGGTCTTCGAAGAGGAATACTTCGTAAAAACGACGCAGCAGGGGATCCTTCCTTATGTAATCGAATAGCGCCCGCCGCTCGTCGGCGAACTCCTTCTGCACACTGCTGATGAAGATGCGGACGGGGTTCATGCCACAGCTCTTATAGATGCTCCCAAATGAGTCCGAGCGCCGATCTTTTCGACTGCCATGTCTCCCCTCTATATGCCTCTGATTTCTTTCTGAGTAATCTCTCGGGAGTGAAGAAGAATCTAATGCCGGTCGATCACGGCATCCTCTCGCGAGAGGGGTATCGTTGCGCTACCATATCACATCATGTATCCGCCGCCGGCGAGGACCTCGATCGGCCGGTGAACTTCACCGCGCATTGGACAGCCCCGCACGAGGGGGAGAGCGGGGCAGAGACAGCCTCCCCGCACGCCACCCGCCGAAAGGAAACAAGCGGGACGATCCAGGCCCCCGCCCGGACCCGGATCACCACCGCTCTCCCGGCGGGGTTCACCGCCGCATACCCCTCGATCGTCAATCCGGTCCCACCTTCATGCCGCTCCCGCACCACCTGAGCCGGCCGGCCGGAAAAGATCAAACTTTTTACATCCCCGGCCTCGATCCGGTAGCGCTCCCCCTCCACGTCGACGACGAGCCCGCCCGCGGCGGTACAGGCGAGCGTGCCTGCCTCCGAAATCACGGCCGCCCCCGCTCGACGCTGACGATGTACTGGTGGTTCCGCGTCCGGCGGACGTTGATCTCCCGGACGGCCCGGCCGTGCCGCCGGATCTCGTCCGCGACCGCTCGCGGGACGAGGAAGAGCGGCACCGGGGAGACGTTTATCTCTTCCGGTGAGGATGTACCAGTGGCGGCCTGGCCGACGGTGCGGTCACACTTCCGGTTCGGGCTGCCGCCGCTGGTTCTCGGTTCGGTTCTTCTGGTTTCGTGCTGCATGGTTCTGTACCTCGCGCACCGGGAAGGTTCCCGGCGCATGCATCATCCTCGGGAACCGGGGGTTAAAAGGGTGAGCCGATGGCCCCGGATTAGACAACGGGAATTATATAAACGTTACTTTGCCGGAAACCACGATCCTGGAGGTACGGGCCGGGATCACGGATTCCGGGCAGGATCCGGTTGACGATCGATCCGGGTTTTTCCGGTGAGACGTCACCCGGTCCGGCACTCACTTTGGAGAACCGGATCTCCTATCCCGGGTTCTGCAAAAGATGTTGCCGGCCGTTGAGGATCCTGTCCTCCCGGCGGAGCGTACCCGGCGTGACCTGCATCTTCGCGATGCTACCCGGTGGAACGGATGCGGTCGATCTCATCGAGGATAGACCGGATCTCCCGCTTGAGCACCGGGAGATCATCCTGTATGGTCAGGAATACCGCTTCGTAGTCCACACCGAAGTAGTGATGGATGATTTTATCCCGCATCCCCGCGGCCTCTCTTCAGGGAGCCTCCGGATAACTCTCGCGCAACTCCGGGGAGATCTTCTTTGCCGCCTCGCCGATAATGGTCAGCATGCGCTCGATCCCGGCGCGTTCCAGCCGGCGGTTCCGGAGGTCCTGCGCCGACGAAATTCCTTTGGAGAACTCCTCGATGCTTATGATGGCATCAAGGATGTGGCGGAGATATGCGGGGTCCTCCGGCGTCATAGATCACCACGGCATCACGGTATATTGCATCGGCAAGGTAAGGGCTCACGGCGTTCTCGGTGACAAGATCCACGTCTCTCCCGAGAGCACGCCGGAGTTCGTCCTCGATTCGAACAAGCTGGAAGAGACTTTTTTTGCGGGCGAACCTGACCAGGATGTCGATGTCACTTGCTGCGCCGGCATCTCCCCGGGCATAGGAGCCGAAGACTGCAATCCAGTCGGCACCGTTCCGGGTGAGTATACGAACGATTGCCTCACGGGACTTCTCCGTTAACCTGCGTTCAGCCATTCGCTCACCCCTCATCCTTATGCTACTGTCAGTATTACCGCGCTCCGTCATCAGTCTTTTGAAAGGTGAAGCGAGTCCGGCCTGGTACAAACGCACCGGGCAAAACTCCGGTAACGATTAACGGTCAAAATTACGGGCCGCGGGCAGGATCCGGAGGTCTTCCTGGCCTGCACAGGCCGCGGCCACCTCGGCGGGATCGTAGCGGAGCCGGATCTCCCGCCCCCGCCCACGGCCGGTCCCGGGCACCAGGTCGACGATCCCGGCCTCTGCGAGCCTTTTCAGGTGCTCATGGTAGGCCGTTCGCCCGACCGGGAGGTAGTCCTTCACCTCCTCAAAGACCGCTCCCCCCGTCATATCGGAACCCGCAAGCGACTGCTCCGCGATCCGCGAGAGCAGCGCCCGCTCGCTCTCCGAGAGCCCCGCGGCCCTGGCCCGGAGCACCGGGGCCACCACTGCCCGGGCGGCGGCCGTCACGTCGGCCGCGGTGACCTGCCGGCGCCCGTCCCCCTCCGCCCGGAGGACCGCCAGCCGGACGAGGTCGATCCCGACCCGGACGTCCTGTTCGCCGGCGGCGATTCCCGCGATGCGGTCGAGCAGGGACTTCGGGACCACTCCCGGGTAGAGCCCCTGCCGGACGCGGTCGGCGAGGATCCCCCGGACCTCGGCCTTCCCGTAGGGCGGGAAGAAGACCTCCGTCGGGTGGAAGACCGATCGCACCCGCTCGTCGGCCTCCGCGTAGAGGTTCAGGGAGAGATCGCTCGCGACCGCAACGACCCCGGGCTTTCTGACGTCCCACTTCTCGTAGAGCCGGAGGATCTGGTAGAGGAGGGTGTTGTAGGTTCCTGCCGGGATGAGGTAGTTCGCGTCGTCGAGGCAGACGACGAGACGTGCGTCCTCGTCCCGGAGCCGGGCGGCGATCGCCTGTTTGATCCCGTCGAGATGCCGTGACGGTGGGGCGTAGCCGAAGATCTGCTCGAAGATGCATCGAAAGACCGCAAGCGCCGTGCGGTCATGCTGGCAGTTGACCCGGATCGGGACGACCCGGTGGGTAACCTCGGCGACCTCGGCGAAGATCCGGCGGACGGTGGTGGTCTTCCCGGTCCCCGGCGGGCCGCGGAGGACGGCATTTTCCGCGCTCCCGCCCCGGAGAGCCGGCCGGAGAAGGGAGGCGAGTTCCCTGACCTGCGCGTCGCGGTAGTGAACCTGCTCCGGAACGAACGTGAACTCAAAGACCTCGGGGTCGCGGAAGAGGGTCTCGTCGTGGCGGAGAAGCGCCGAGTGCGTCATACGTCACTCTGGAGAAGAGGGGGTAGTTAAAGGGGAGCCACGTGTGGGATGAAAGTGAAGGGGAGAATGAGCAGGGGGGTAGTCCCTGCTTCAGTCCAGCGTGCCGACGTTGTCGGCCCACGCCTCGACCGCAGTACGGATGGCGTCGTCCTGGTAGGACGAGATCCGGACGGTCTTCCGGGTGAAGGTGACGTAGTAGTCGTCACCCGAGGGGTCGTGGCACCGGAGCTGACAGTAGTAGGTCTCGCCGGGGCCGTTCCGGACGGCCTCGCCGCCCATCGCGGCCGCGATGGTTGCGTCCTCCATCACCGCGGCGGCGTTCGCCTCGAAGGCGGCGATCGTCGGGGACTGGAGCGAGACGGTCCCGACCCTCTTGCCCTCGCCGTCGAGGAAGTTCACCTTCGCGGTGTAGTGCTCGCGGTTGCGGACGACCGGAGCAACGGCCTCGCCGTCGGCACCCGTATACCCGACGCACCCGAAGGGGTTGTCGTCGATGACGGTCTCGACGAGGTTGTTAAACGACGTTACGTCGGCGATCGGGACGGCGAGGTCCCGGACCGCCGTTTTGTTCACGGTTGTCTGAACGAAGTCTGCCATGGTTTTTCACTCCTCACGGCACAACCCTCTGGGTCGTGCCTGACAGGAAGACGCGAAGCATCTTCCGTGGCACGGCTCAACCATCTGGTTGTGCCTGTTAGGAAGACGCGAAGCATCTTCCGTGGCACGGCTCAACCATCTGGTTGTGCCTGTTAGGAAGACGCGAAGCGTCTTCCGTGCCTGCATGTTCCCGGGAATATGACAGACAACTATAGGGTAGACCCGGAAGGGCATCAGCCTGACTTTATCGGGGAGCGCGGATCGGGCTCCGATTATGGAATATAACCGTTACGGTCAGCCTTTTTGTCTCCGGCTCCCTATAGCCCCCCGGGAGGGTAACCAGGATGACCGAAGAAAAAACCACCCGGGAGCCCGGTCTTACGAGACGAACCGCGATGTGAAGTGGAGGCGCCGGGCGTTGTAGCGGATGGAGGAGTGGGACGCGACCGGCCGAAGGGTGCGATGTTCCGTAGGAACGGAGCAGGAGCACCGAAGGTGCGGGGCGGGAGCGTGAGAAGACCGAAGGTCTTCGAACGAGGATTTCGAGGCCCGGCTCCGGGTGCTGGAGGGATGGCGGGCGGAGAAGGCCGGAGAAGAACGACTGGCCGAAGGTGCGACGTTCCTCCGGAACGGAGCTTGAGCGCCGGTAGGAACGACATTCCATGGGAACGGAGTTCGAGCACTGGGGGTGCGAGGGCAGGAGTTCGAGCACCGTAAGGTGCGAGAGAAGAGGATCTCGACGATCAGCGCCGGGCCGGCGGGGTCGTGGCGGTGCTGGTGAAGGTGCTCGGCGGGGGGTGAGCCTCCTGAATTTCAAGAAGCTTCTCCCCGCGGCACCATCTTCACACCGGAGGAGTATCGCCTTCCTCCCCACATTCCAGGATGAACGCTCCCTGATACCCGCACTGCTTGCAGTGATACAGCGTCGCATACAGGCCGCGGGCGTCCCAGTAGATATCGGTGCTCCGGCATACCGGGCAGCGGAGAACGTTCCTGGCCATCTCACTCATGCTATTCTCTCTGCTCCTCCAGGATTTGAGAGTATTGCATCTCTCCCGCTCAACCCGAACAACAGGGCCACAACGTCCGGCAAAGAGCAGGGCGAGGAGTAGGGGAGGAAAAATGTCCCTATTCCGCCGTCGCGCCCTTCAGGTATCTACGTAGCGGCCGGTAGAGGATAACCGCTGCCGGTCGCCAGACCCCTCTTCTCTGATTCACACGAACGAGGGCTTTTTCTGCTACATATTGGAGGTCTGATCACTCCCTGATTCAAAAAAGGTCAATACGGTTGAAGGCAGAAACGTTGACGCGAGCATCTCCATCGCCGGAACGGTTCGTTCCCCGGGGCAGCATGGCGATGTTCTCTCGATCCAGCAGGAACGGTGCGAGCCATGGAGATGCATAAGGAGATTCTTGCCGCCTTCCCCGGTCTCTCGGTTGCAGAAGGTGATGTCGGGCCGCTGTCGGTTCAGGAGGAGAGTCCGGCCCTGGAAGCCCTGAAAGACGGGATCGTCCGTCTGGCAAGAGAACAGTATACGCTGGAGAGGATCAAAGATGAACCCCTGTTCAGGGCGTACCGGGACTTCTTCTGGAGGGTGGGCGTCGATCCGACCAAGACGCGGCCCGCCTCGGAAGCGCTGGTGAGAAGGATCCTGGGCGGGAAGATGCTCCCGGCGATCAACACCGCGGTGGACGCCTATAACCTGGCCTCGGTCCGGACAGGCATACCCATTGCCGCGTTCGATGCCGACACCCTGGGCGGGGAGCTCGTTATGAGGTTTGCAGGAGAGGGCGAGGAGTTCCTCGGCATCGGGATGGCGGCACCCGTCGTGCTCCATACGAACCAGGTTATCCTGACGGATGAAGACGCGATCGTCGCCGTCTACCCGTACCGCGACTCTGATGCAACAAAGATCACCCCCGCCACAACGACGGTTCACATCGTGGCATGCGGCGTGCCGGGGGTTGAGCGGGAGAAGGTGTATTCGGCATACGAACTGGCTGCTGCATACCTGCGGGAATACGCTCCGGTCCGGGGATGATTCGGACCAACCGGTTGCCGAAACCTACATATGGTCCTCCGAATATGGGCGACCATGAAGATCATACTGACCAGGGTATTTGTCGACGACCAGGACCGGGCCCTGAACTTCTACACCGGAACACTGGGCTTTGTGAAGAAGAACGACGTTTCTGCCGAAGGCTACCGGTGGCTTACCGTCGTCGCCCCCGGCGACCCGAACGGAACCGAGCTTCTGCTCGAGCTGAACGATAACCCGGTAGCGCAGGCATACCAGAAAGGGATATTCGAACAGGGCATCCCCGCCGCGTCATTTGGTGTCGAAGACACCCATACCGAATACGAGAGGCTGAAAGCACAGGGCGTGAAGTTCACGATGGAGCCGACGGAAGTTGTCGACCGGGTGATCATAGCGGTCTTCGACGACACCTGCGGCAATCTCATCCAGATCCAGACACTGCAAAAATAAACTACTCTACTGGAGGCGGCCCGCTCCTGAACCGGTGGGACCTCTAATTTTTACCCGCACCATGAGCCGCCCTCCCGGATCCCAGTAACATAACAAAATCGTTATATAACACATCTGTTATACGACACTCTCATTGGGTGCAGCATGTTGCCTGTAGGTAGTCCCGCAACGGGAGACGACTTCATCGACCGCGAGCGCGAGACCGCGTTCATCCTGGACACGATTGAGAAAGACCACGTCATGCTCGTCGCTCCCCGGCGGTTCGGCAAGACCTCGATCATGCGTAAGATCGAAAGAGACCTCGAAAGCAGACATAAGCCGTGCGTCTTCCTCGAGGTCGAGAGCGTCAACTCGCCGGGGGAGTTCATCACCGATCTCGTTACGGCGCTCGTCGAGTGCGGGGAAGCAGGGCACAAGACCCGGATCTTCTCGGCGCTCGAGAAGGCGTTCGCCCGGCTGCAGGAGAACATCGACGAGATCGAGACCCCGGTCTTCAGGGCAAAACTCCGCAGCCGTCTCCGGGCGGAGTTCTCGGACGACTGGCACGAGAAGGCGAAGAGGCTGGATGCGATCTTTGCAGGGATCGACCGCCCGGTCTGCATCATCCTGGACGAGTTCCCGGTTGCCATACAGAACATGGAGGCCGACGACGCGAGAACGTTCCTGCACTGGTTCCGGCGGCTGCGGCAGGACTCCCCCGGGGTGAGGTTCATCGTCGGGGGCTCGGTCAGCATCGATCACGTCGTCTACGATGTCGGCGGAACCCCGGTCATCAACGACTTCCGGAGGGTCGGCATCGGCGGGTTCGAAGAGGGCGTCGCCCTGTCCGTCGTCGAACGCGTTTTTCAGGATGAAGGGTGGTCGTATTCCCCGGAGACCGGGCGGGCCGTCCTCGACTGCGTGGGCGACCCCTGCATCCCCTACTTCCTCATGATCGTCCTCTCCGGCCTGAAGGAGGAGATCGAGATCTCCGGCGGCGCTCCCTCCCCGGCGCTGGTCGATCGGGTCTACAACAAACGAATCCTCGGCAGCGAGGGGCGCCATTACTTCGAGCACTACTCGCGCCGTCTCCGGATCACCTACTCCGATGCGGAAGCGAAAGCCGCACGGGCCATCCTGGGCAGGGTGAGCGCCGCAGAATCCCTGTCCGTGGGCATCGCCTACGAGATCTTCAGGCGGAGCACCGCATCGGAGAGCGAAGATGCTTTTTTAGCGCTGCTCGCGCAGTTGAACCACGATTTTTACGTCGCCATGGATACCCCCGGCGAGTTGCGGTTCTACTCGAAGATGCTCCGGGACTGGTGGAGGATCTACCATGCCGGCACCGGGTAGTGCGGCCGCCTGCCGCTACTTCCCCGGGGCGCTGGACAACGAGACGCTCCGGCACCTCCTCGTCGGCCGGGAAGACCTCCTCGGGGAGATGCTGGAAGAACTGGACCGGGCGTCCCGGAGCGGAACGCCGCGGTTCTTCCTCCTGACCGGCTCCCGCGGCGCCGGGAAATCCCACCTGATGAGCCTGCTCTACTGCAGGGTTCGCGACGAGCTCTGTGGGCGGATAACCCCCGTGAAACTCGCGGAGGAGGAGTACTCGATATTCAGGGCGTCCGACTTCTTTCTCCGGGTGCTCGAGGAGATGGGAATCGATACTTCGGAGATCGTCGCGCTCGGCGACGACCCCCTGGTCCGCGACGCCGCGGTCGACACCCTCGCCGAAGCGGCCGCCGGAAGACGGATCGCGATATTCGCCGACAACGTCCACGAAATCTTCACCCAGATGGACAGAAGCGAGATCCGGGCGCTGCGGTCGGTATTCCAGCGGACGGATCTCTTCTCGGTGGTCGCGTCGGCACCGTCGCTCTTCCCCGGGATTGCAGATCACGACGAGCCGTTCTACAACTTCTTCCGGGTCTTTCGCCTCCGGGAACTCGAACCTGCCGAAGCGAAGGAACTCATGAAGAGGGTCGCACGGCTGGACGGCAACACCGCTTTCATCGAGAACTTCCCCGATTACGAGCCCGGCATCGAGGGGCTGCTGCACCTCGCCGGCGGCAGCCCGCGGCTGGCCGTCCAGGCGTACGAGACCGTCTCCCGATGCGGGACCGATGATATGGCGGCAGTCTTCTTCAGGATGATGGACGAGCAGACGCCCTACTACCGGGAAGTGTTCGGGAGGCTTCCCGGGCAGCGGAGGATCATCTTCGATACCGTCCTCGGTGCGGATACCCCCCTTACGCCGAAGGATATCGCGGAGCGTGCCCGGCTGAATCCGGCGACGGTGACCGCGCAGCTCCGGAGGCTGGAGGCGGACGGCTACGTCGTCTCCCGCCCGATGAGGAAGCGGACGTCGTACGAGGTCCGGGACCGCCTCTTCTGGCTGTGGCGGGCGATGCGAAGACCGGCCGGCCGGGACCGTGTCGGCGCTCTTATCGAGTTCCTGGAGGCCTGGCACGAGCGGGAGCCTTCGTATGCCGCCGGGACGCGGGCGCAAATGGCGCGGCTCTCGCTCGATCGCGCACGGGAGGAACTCCTGGACGGGAACGAGGCGAACGGCCTCTCCCTGATAGGTGAGGCATACGGGCACGCGGAAGGCCTGGACCCGGGCACGGTGCGGCGGATCACGGCGGATTTCCTGAAAGGGATCGTCGGTGAGGGGCGGGTCCCCGTGATCAAAAGCGCCGTTCGCGGGATCGTCGCGTCCGGGGGCGCCGGGTTCGAGCGGTTCTTGAAACCGGTCGCGGACGCCGTGGCAATCGTCGAAGCGAACGACACGCGGCTGTACTACACGAGACTGCAGCCGGAAGAGAGGTCGGTCGTCGCCGGAATTGTTCAAAAAATTACGAAGTGCGGTGAATTGTTACCCGGACTCTGATAATTTGATTCCGGGATGGCTCACCAATACCCTGATGAGGCATTCGCACCCATGCTCTCCAGGAAGTGCCGGGATGGATCTTGCGACGTTCTTTGGAGATGAGGGAATCGACGTCTTCTCCTGGGTTGCCGTCGAGGATATCCCCGATGCCGACAGGGCATCGGTGCTGGAGTTCTTCCCGCCCGCCCGGTCCGTGATCGTCTTCGGGAAAGAAGTCCCGGTCCCGGTGTACCGGATGCCGCAAAAGGAGAAGACCCGGGAGATGCTCCGGATTGCAGAGAGCCTGGACGACGCTGCCGGACGGCTCGCCGGCCGCCTGGATGCGGAGCAGATCCCGGCCCGCCCCGTCCCGCTCTACCTGCCTGTCCGGGTTGTCGACGGGAGGGTGCAGGGGGTCGTCCGGCTGAAGCATATTGCAGCGGCCGGGGGGCTCGGGGAGATTGGGAAGAATACCGTTCTCCTCACGCCCCGCTTCGGCCCGCGGCTGCTCCTCGCCGGTGTTGTGGCCGGCTCCCCGGTTCAGGAACCCGGGTACAGAAATAGCGGTGCGCCGCTCTGCACCGGGTGCGGAGCCTGCATCCGGGCATGCCCGGAAGGGGCGATCGGCCCGGACGGCGTCGATGCGTTCCGGTGCCGGACCGTGCGTGCATGGGTGCCGCCCCCGGTCGTCCCGGCCGTGAAGTGGCTGCTCCGGCGGCAGTTCCTGATCAGGAGTGTTGCCCCGCTTGCGCCGCTCGTCGCCCGGACGGCAACGATCCGGTGCAGCCTCTGCGTCACCGGGTGCCCGAAATTTCCCGGGGTTGAGGGGAAGGGATAAGGGTCCGATTGTTCCCCGGGTTGCGATGGACCGTGAGATCCGCTCCCCCGGTTGCGGCCGGACCGTATGGTTCGTGCACCCGGAACGGTTATCCGGTTTGCCACCCGTTCGCATCCTGCGGAACCGGTTAAATCGTTCCCGATCAATATAACATATGGATATCTTCGACTCGGTCTACCACGGCACGCCACCCTGGGAGATCGGCCGGCCCCAGAAGGCGTTCGTCGAGCTCGCCCGGGCGGGAGAGGTTGCCGGCTCCGTCCTGGACGTGGGATGCGGAACGGGGGACCATGTCCTCTTTTTTGCAGAGGAAGGGCATGAGGTGCTCGGGATCGACACCGCCGCTCTTGCGATCAGGAAGGCAGAGGAGAAGGCGGCCGGAAGGGGACTCCCGGCGCGTTTTCTCGTCCATGACGCACTGGACCTCTCCGGGCTCGACAGGAAGTTCGACACCGTCATCGACTCCGGGTTTTTTCATACCCTCTCCGACGAAGACCGGCCGGTCTTCGTGGAGAACCTCGCGGCCGTTCTCGCGCCCGGCGGGCGATACTTCATGCTCTGCTTCAGCGACCGGAACCCCGGCGAATACCCTCTGCCGAGGAGGATCGCGAAGGGAGAGTTGCGGGATGCTTTCCGGGACGGGTGGCGGATCAACTCCATCCGGCCGGCGGTCTTCGAGAACAGTATCCAGGCCGAAGGACACCATGCCTGGCTCGCGTCGATGACCCGGTCCGGGGAATGACGTGAGCGGCTGCCCCGGAACGATTATCCCGCAAGAAGCGCTATCTCTCTCGCGAGGATCATGGAAGATATTCCGCTCCGGAGGTTCTGCCCCGGAGATCTGGAGGGCGTGAGCAGGCTCGTCGTCGAGACGATAGAGGTTTCGTACGCGGAAAGCTACCCGCGGGAGGCAATCGATTTCTTCCTTGCATATCACACGAAGGAGGAAATCCTCGAGGATGCAACCCGGGGCTGCACCTTCGTCATCGAGCCCGGCGGCCGGATCGCCGGCACCGGAACCCTGCTCGGCACGACGATCAAACGGGTCTTCGTGCACCCTTCCCGCCAGCGCAGGGGATACGGCGCCCTCCTGATGCATGCCCTGGAGAGCGAGGCGATCCGCCGCGGCATCGGGAGAGTCGATCTCTCCGCTTCGCTGCCGTCGAAACGGTTCTATGACCTGCTCGGGTACGCGACGGAATGCGAGGATTACATCCCCGTCCGAAACGGGAAAAGGCTGGACTACTACACGATGGTGAAGGCCCTGGGCGAAGGCCGGTAGGCCGCCCCTTCACGTTATCGGTCGCCCGGCGGTTGTGCATCGCCTGTTTTATTCCGGGTAAGGTGCCTGCCGATATGCCGGAAGAACTTCCAGTGCAGGAGCAGGTGGACGATTACCAGGGCGGCAAACACGAGGCTTGAGTTGTCGTGCATGGCAACCCACTGGTTGCGGGGGATGTCGAGGAACAAGTCCCACCCGCTGCCGGGTCCTCCTCCGGAAGGCAGGACAAGATAGAGCACGAGTCCCGAGATGACCGAGGGAATGAACGTGATCAGGCATCCGATGTCGACGAGCGCGTTGATGGCGATCTTTTTCATGGCCATCCCTGTCATTTTCAGGATATATATCCCGCGCACCCCGATGGTACTGCGTCGGCGTTCCGCTGCCTGACCGGGCAGGGCGCCGGGCTTTCCGGGTTACGCTGCAGAAGACCCGGAGCACCCGGGTGCGGCAGACCGCCCCGGACGTGCCGGATTCGCCGGCGGTTCCCGGGAGACGGCCCGGCAGTACGCCATTGAACGGTATTCGTCAGGATCCCGCCGTATTCGTCGCCGGAAACGAATAAAAAACCATATCTGAACTATCGGCAAAGTACGATCAATCGCCGATCGCAGGCGCCCGGACACTGCCATGAATCCACGATCCCCGTTCCCAGGCCCCGGCCCCGTTCTGACTTTTGCGCTCCTCTGTATCGGTATCCTCGCAATCTGCTCCGCCGGATGCATCGCGGCGGCCGATCCCGGCCCCGTCCGTATCGGCGTCCTGCTGCCTGCAAGCGGCCCGTCTGCCGTGCATTCCGTGGAGGGACTCGAGTGGGCGGCGGATGCGATGACCCGGCAGGGCGGCCGCACGATCGAGCTCGTCTACCGGGACACGAGCACCGGCAACATCTCTGCATACGCGGAGGAACTCGCCGGACGCGCCGATATCGACATCATCATCGGCCCCGCAACGAGCGCGGAACTCGCACGGGTCGCTCCCGTCGTCACCGGACGGGGCAAGCTCCTCATCTCCCCGAGCGTCACGACGGGACTCGTCACGGCCGAGTTCAAAGAGAACGACCTCTTCTGGAGAACCTGCCCCGCCGACGGCCGGCAGGTGGAGGCAGTCTTCCGGCTCCTCCGCGAAGACGGCGTCGAAACCGTCTCGCTCGTCACGGCGAACACACCCTACGGGGAGACGTTTGCACGGCTTGCCCCGGCGGCGGCCGCGATGAACGGGATCCGGATCGCCGGAGCGGTATCCGTGGGGGCATCGGAGAACTTCACAGTGATTGCCGAACGGATCGGCGAAGAAGAGACCGGGACGGTCGTCGCTGCCGTGAGCCCGGAGGAGGCGGCAGGCCTTGCCGATGCTCTCGCCGCGGCGGGCTCGACCGCCGGCCTCTTCCTGACCGATGCCGGCCGCTCGCCCTACCTGCTCGCGAACCTGGGCGAACGGGCGGACGGCATCCGGGGGACGTCGCTCTCCCCCGACCCCTCGACCGGCTACGCCGTCGCCTACGAGGAGATCTTCGGCGAAGCGCCGCCGCCGTTTGCCGCACAGACCTACGACGCCCTCCTCCTCGCCGTCTACACCGCGGCACGGCAGGAGGCGGCCCCGACGGAGCCGCTCGCCGAATCCCTCCGGTGGGTCGTCTCCGGCGACGGCACCGCCAAAGGCTGGGACCCCCAGGAGGCGGGCGAAGCCGCGTCGATGATCCGGGCGGGCAAGCACCCGGCCATCACCGGCGCCTCGGGCCCCCTCCGGTTCTCAGAAACCCCCTCGGCAGGCCCGATCGTCGGCTACTACGCCCGCTGGACGGTCGAAGGCGGAGCGTTCTCGGAGGGCACCCCGGTGCCTTCCGCGGACGTGTCGGCGGCCCTGCCCGGCCTCTCCTGCGACCCGGCCGCAGGCACCGGCGATGAGCCGGTGATCTGGATGGCCTACCCGCTGGCGAAGGGCGACCGGTCGTTCGCCGACTCCGCGTACCGCGGCCTCTTCCGGGCGCAGGAGTCGTTCGATTTCACCAAACGGGAGTTCTCCTACGACGATCTCGCCCTCCTCGACGCCGTCTTCTCGGAACGAAACTTCACCGAGAAGCCCGGCCTCGTGATCACCGAGGGGTTCCAGTTCACCGACGCCTCCCGGGCGTGGGCGGAGAAGAACCCCGACATCCGGTTCTTCACCCTCGAGCAGGCGGACTTCGGTCTTGCGAACGCCTGCGACGTCGTGATGGTTCCCTACGGGGCGTCCTACCTCGCGGGCGTGATGGCGGCGGATATGACCGAAACCGGGCGGATCGGAGCGGTTGCCGGTGCGCCGGTTGCGGTCATCGATCCGTTCGTCGAAGGGTTCCGGGCGGGGGCGAAAGCCCGTGATCCCTCCGTGACCGTCACGGTGGCGTATGTCGGCGAGAGTTTCGAGGGATTCGGGATGCCGGAGCGTGCGGGTGACCTCGCCCGGGAACTCCGTGCGGATGATGTCGACGTCATCCTGATGATCGCGGGCTCCGGAAACACCGGGATCGTGGATGCCGCCCGGGAGACCGGTGACGTCTACCTCATCGGCGAGGACACCGACCAGTCCTACCTCGCCCCGAACCTCGTCGCCGCGTCGGTGGTAAAGAAGATCGACGCGATCGTCCACCACGCGGTGGAGAACGAGATCGACGGCACGTTCACGCCGGGACAGGAGGTCTGGACGCTTGAGAACGGCGGCACCGGGCTGTTCGTCTCGCCGGGATTCGATGAGAAGTATGCGAGGATCCCCGTCGAGTGGCGGGAGAGGGCGATCGCCGCGGAGAACGACTACCTGAAGACGGCGGTGCTCTGATCGGGCTGGGGAAACGCCGCGCACCCGGCCGCGGATCGGATGGACTGATATGTTCATAGGTCGATATCTCCAGGCTGCACCGCGCGTGCACGGGACGGCGTGATCAAAACGACCTGGCAGGACTTTGCAATAACCGGCATCACGATACTCTTTGCGGTCATGCTCCTGCCGCAGCTCCGCGACGTGCTGTCGCGCGGCGCTGTGCTGAACTTCTTCTCGGCGCTCTTCACGAGCATCCTCGGCTACAGCATGGCGCTGGTCTTCGCCACCCTCGGGCTCTGGATCTCGATGGTCGGCCAGGGGCTCGTTGCAACCGTATGGATGCTGCTCGCGTGCTTTTCGCTCCGGAACGTGCGTAACCGCATGTTCCCCGAACAGTCGCTCGCATCCGTTGCCCTGGATTTCTTCACGGTCTGGGTGCGGGGCGTCGCCTTCATCGTTTCGGGAAGCGTGAAGGATATCTTCTCGCGGATCAGCCGGGAATGACCGGTTCCGGCCCGCAATCCTGCCGGTGAAGCAGGCTGCCGTCGTTCCGGAAAGGATAACTCCTCGTGCGGTGAGGGCGTAGTATGGAGCGCACCACTTCCGGGGCAGGCCGGTGCACGGCAGGATCGCCGGAGCAGAGGGCAGGAACGGATCGAATGGCTCTCCTCGAGGAGATCGCCGCGTTCGTCCGTGAACATGGGGAGATCCTTGCCCGATACCATCTCTATTCGATGGACGACCTCAAGCGCATCGAGCAGGAGTGCTGGAGGCTGCACGACGAGGCGTGCAGGAGGGGTGCCTGCGGGAGCGCCGGGGGACTCGTCGAACTGGAGTACCTCATCGGCCGGGCGAAGGAGATGAAGGCGAAGAGGATGGAGGAGGAGAGGGGCCCTTGATCGGGGGTCACGGGATCTGCGCCCGCGGGCTATGCAGCCCCTGGCGGGGCCGGGCGGATATATGGCCGCCCACACCCTTCTTACCAGACTTCGCGGCCCCCGGCGAAACGGGCGGTGAAGATCCTGCCCGGATCGTCCGTCTCTTCTACGTTGGGGATCTTCATACCCGCGAGACGCCCGAACCCCGCGGGCACGTAGAGGGTGAAGTCCAGGGGGGCCGCACCGTTTGAGGCGGCCTCGATGTATAGAGCGACGGCACGGGGGTCGGAGACCGCCTGATCGACGCTTCCGGTGTATCCGCCGTTGTTCAGGGTCTTATCGGCGTACCTGAACGCCGTCCCGTAAAGAGAACCGGGGCTGACCAGGTCGGGGGACATTCCGCCGTATACGAACCCGGAGAGCAGGTGCCGGGTCGCGAGGCTCCAGCCCGGCCACATGCCCTTCCCCCACTTCATCCCCGGCACGAAGGGGTCGTCGCTCACCGTCCCGGCCTTCGACATCTCGTAGGCCCTCGTCGCGATCCAGACCAGCATATACTCGCGTGCGAAATCGTGGCCCCGGGGGTTCCATCGCGGATCGGTATGCTTCAGGGAGTAGTTCGCCGTCCGGTAGAAATCCCCTTCGAGCATACCGTAATCCCCGGCCATCTGGAGGTCCAGCGCATGGGACAGGATGCTGAACCCCGGCGTCCAGAATCCCTTTCGTCCGTTCTCGTCGTAATCGATGACGCCGTCGCGGTTCTCATCGAACCCCTCCATGAACTGCCCGACGAGCGAGGAGCCGGTCAGGCGATCGTGCGCCTCTGCGTAGCTCAGGAGCGTCTTCTGCATGTCCCAAAGCATGCAGGAGGGGTTGTAGTACATCGTCGTTGTCATGAGTTCGACGAAGGCCGCGCCCTCGATCCTCCCCGGGTGGCCGGCGAGCGACGCGAGCGGCGTCCCGGTGGTGCCGTCCCACCCGGTGACGTAGTACTGCTGCCGGCCCACCCCCCGCTCTTCGGCATACCGGTAGAGGTTGTACCGGAAAAGGGGCGAGTCGAGCCCTTCTGCGGTCACGATATTCTGCCCTTCGATGGCCGCCACCGGAACGTGACGGACGAACTCCGTGACCCAGCCGTTCTCTTCTTTGAGCCTCAGCCCTTCGGCCATGGGAACGGTCTTGAAGCAGTACCGCGAGCAGAGATGATCCATCGCAACACAGTCGAGAGACGCCCAGATGTAGCCCTCGGGGATTCTGACGGCGATGCCCTCGGGGTTGTGGTTGAGGTTGATCATGTCGATAGCATCGGAGACGTGCACCATGAAGACCCCCTGGTTCTGCACCGCCCTGATGACGTCGGCCTGGGTTCCCGGCATCCCTGCGGTCTTCGTCGCGGCGTATGCTCCGTTCCCGTCCTTCACCGGCAGGTTGGCGGCGGTATCCATCTCGACGACCCAGGGCATATGCGGCAGTTTCGCCTTGAAACTCGGCGTCGCGGAGGGGGGCAGCGCGTACTTCCACGAGGTCCGCCCGTGGGATGCGCCCGAGGGGCACTGCGTCGGGTAAAGGCCGATACCCAGGTTCTTTATCGCGTTGGTGATGAGGTCCTGGGCGTGGATCTTCAGTTTCGGGACGTTGACCAGGACGCAGCCGGGATAGTCCCCGCGATCGTCGGCGTCGCCGCCCACGATCGCCTTATGGAGGGTGATCTCCGGGAAGTTCGCCCCTCCGGGAACGCCGACCGTCCTCCCCCGCGACGGGTCGTCGCCGAGCTTGTTCAGGTCGTAAACCATCAGCCGGTCCCCCGCCCTGCCCGGCGGGAGGTACCTGCCGGCCACGCTCTCCTCGTACCCTCTCATGGGGTCGTCGGTATGGGAGGGAGGGTGGCGATCCGCGAGGTAGCGGCGAACGAAGTAGAAGCCCCAGCCGCCGTAGAAGTCCCCGCTCCGCCCCTCGAAGATCGCCTCGGAGGTGATGGTCCGCCCGGCCTGCCGGCTGAAGGCGCTCTCGAGGAGAAGCGAAGATGTCGACGCTTCCCCGAGAGCCATCCGGTGGTAGTCGATGCCGAGGTTGTCGTGGAACCACCGCATCAGGGCGGCTATCACCGACCAGTCGGTGCAGACGGGGGCGCCGAGGTCTTCACCGTGCGTCCCGGGATCGATCACCTGCGGTCCGACCAGGTTGGGCTTGAAGAGGAGTTTCTTGCCGGATCGCACCTGCGACTCTACCCCGGCGATGAAACCGGTCTCCCGGTCGAGGCTGTCCAGGGCGTAACCGATATGCGTGTAGATGTAGTCGATCTTCTCCGTAATCTCCGCCCAGGCGGCGGTGTCATCATCATCGATGACTTTTTGGAGCAGCGCGGGGATGCCGGCATAGGCCCGCGAAGCGTCCATCCTGGCTCCGCATACGGGAGATCCCTCCGCGTCGGTAGGTCTCTTCCCGATATCCGTCTCCACCAGGGCCCCTTTTACATACTGTTCGGTTGCAGTCATGGTATCGCCAACTTCGGCAGGGGCACTCAAATTATTCTCAATATCGCCCGGATACTGGCTCTTCCGGGGTTCAACCCGGTCTGCGGCGCATTAAGCCGTCTTTGATCTGCCCGGATAATTTCAATATCCACATCAGGCTTATACTTTCTGCTTTTCTCCCTCCATTAATCACGGCGATAACGCGAACCGGGACGTTTCGGGAGGGCCTTTTGGGAAAAAAGGGTGTCGTAACCCCGGTTTCTTCACCCCAGCTTCAGAAGGATGGATGCCAGGACGAAGAGGAGCAGGCCGTTGATCACGACGATTCCCGCAATGATCATGCCCGGGACGAGGCCCGGCAGCAGCATGCTGATACCGAACGCGATCGCCACGACGTTTAAGACCGTCAGGGTGACCAGGAGCCGTTTGAGGATGGGCGGGAGAGAAGCCGCCGGTTCGGCGGCACCCTGCAGCATCGGGAGGAACCGCTTCGTAAGGAGTATCGCTCCCCCGGCGATGTTGAGGGTCGCAAGAAGGAGCTGGATCACGCCGGTCAGGATGCCCGGAACGATGCAGGAGAAGATCCCCATGGCGGCGAAGACGATCCCGATGACGATCAGCAGCCACGAACGTCTGTACTGGCCCATCGGGGTCTCCCCCAGGGCCAGCATCTGGATGGCCATGATGACGAGCAGCAGGCCGAGCTGGCCGTCCGGGGAGAACGGGAGCGTCCCCAGGTTCACCGGAACGAGCAGCAGCCCGAGGAGCACCAGCAGCACTCCGACCGGGATGACCAGGGCAATCGAGAGGGGGAGGGAGGCCTCCCTGAAGAATCCGAACCCGTCTTTTGCGTGAAGGTCGTCTGTTGTCATGCCGGGTTTTCTCCGGGAGGATACGTCCGGGCAGCCTTCTGGATGCCCCAGGAGAGGTAGAAGAAGCCGATGCCGTAGACGATGAGGAGGACTGCAGTCTGTGGGTCGGTCGTGATCCCGGGAAGGAGCGTGACGAGACCGAGGATTATCGAGAACACGTATACGATGATGCAGGCGATCGTCAGGTGCCGGAGTACGCCGGGGATCTTCAGCCACA
Organism: Methanoculleus sediminis; assembly: GCF_001017125.1. Classification (GTDB taxonomy): domain Archaea; phylum Halobacteriota; class Methanomicrobia; order Methanomicrobiales; family Methanoculleaceae; genus Methanoculleus; species Methanoculleus sediminis. Next base: position 45,345 of record NZ_JXOJ01000003.1, read on the forward strand.
GCCGGGCCTTATCTTCGGAGAGGAACAACTGCGCGAGAAGAGCGATCCCCCCGGCAAAGAGGAGTAATCCGACGAGGATGCGGACCGGTTCGGCCAGCAGTCCGGGAATGAAGCAGGCGGCCATCCCGATAACCGCAGTGCACACCCCGATGAGTATGGCCGCCCACGAGCGCCGGAGATCGCCGAACGGGGTCTTTCCCATCGTGATCACCTGAAACGAGATGATGACGAGGAAAAGCCCGTAGGTGCTGTCCGGGGCGTACGGGAGTTCGCCCGTATGAATTCTGAAGAGGACCAGGCCGAACAGGAGCATGAATACCCCGTAGACGAGCAGGATGACGACTTCGAGGGAAAGGTCGGACTCCGCTCTCGTAATCGCCCCGGTCTTTCCTTCCGGCTGGCTGATATGTCCCATAATTGTACCTCCCTGGTTCTATCCAGCGACAGATGGCTAAATAGCGTTAATCGGGTAAATACTCTGATCTGCATTCGGCATTTATTTATAGATATGTATTTCCGCTCCCGTTGAGCCTCTGTCGCATTGCAGGCGCGACTCGCCCCCGATCTGCGTTCTCTTCTCTCTGTTATAGTATTACGCCGATTCGGCAGCCCCATTTCAAATCATGAAAATTTTCCGCATTTCGGGTTATAACGATGTAAAAACACGCATTTTCCAGATCAGGCGCAGGAGGAACAAGATTCAAAAGGTATATGCCTAATGGGATAGCATGCAATTGATTGGAGAACGTTATGTTCCGACCGCAAGACGATTTTACATACCTGATGCCGGTCCATTTCGGGGGCGGCAAATTCGACCCGGAAACCCTGGTCACGCAGAAGGCAACCGGCCTCTCCGTCAGTTACGAAACCGAGAGAGACCTTCTTGAGAACTACATTCCGGAGGGATTCGAACTCCTGGCCCCCGAGGTGCAGGTCGCGTTCAACAAATTCACCGAGATCAACTGGATGCACGGCGGCCAGTACAACCTGATCAACGTGGCGGCGCCGGTCCGGTTCCACGGCAAGAAGGACGAGCTCGACGGCGCCTACACGCTGGTGGTCTGGGAGAACAAGACCGCACCCATCCTCGGCGGGCGGGAGCAGACCGGCATCCCGAAGATCTATGCGGATATCGAAGACCTGCACATCGTCCGGCCCAACTACGCCACGACCGTCAGCTACGAGGGGAACACCTTCCTCAACATGGACTTCGAGGCCACGGGATCGATAACCGGGCGGGATCTCGATGCCCTGAAGTCGCAGTTCCTCACCATGAACACCCTCGGGTGGCGGTACATCCCGAAAGTCGGCGCTCCGGGAGCGGAACTCTCCCAGTTCGTCCTCTACCCCCAGGGCATGGAGGTGGAGACGGCGCAGGTCGGAAAAGGCAGCCTGAAGTGGACCGAGCTGACTCCGATGCAGAGTCCGGCCCAGTACTACATCGTCAACAGCCTCGCGGCCCTGCCGATAAAACGGGTGACGCAGTCGGTAATGGTCGAGGGAAGGGCCATCCTCCGTGCGATGGGCGCAAGGGTCATCGAATAAGGGCAGGTAGGGATTATGGTCGATTACTATACGGGCAAAGTCTGCCTCGTCACCGGCGCGAACTCCGGGATCGGGTATGCGATCAGCGAAGAACTCTTAAAGAGGGGAGCAACCGTCTACATGGCCGGCCGCAGCCGGGAGAAGGTTGCCGAGGCCGTCGCCCGGCTCTCCGCATACGGGGATCGGGCACGCCCGCTCGTTATGGACGTGACGAAGCAGGAGCAGGTGCAGAAGGGTATCGAGGATACGGCAGCGGAGGCGGGCAGGCTGGACTTCCTCTTCAACAACGCGGGCGTCGGGGGAACCATCCCGTTCGAGATGGCCACCCTCGACGACTGGAAGGCGATCATCGACACCAACATCTGGAGCGTCGTCTACGGTGTCCATGCCGCCGTGCCGATCATGCTCAAACAGGGGTTCGGGCATGTCGTGAACACCAGTTCGATAGCGGGCATCGTCCCGCCCCCGTTCCAGGCGCTCTACTCCCTGACGAAGTACGGCGTCACCGGCCTCACCGAGTGCCTGAAGTACGAGTATGCGGAGAAGGGACTCTACTTCTCGACGATCTGCCCGGCAAATATCGCGACCCCGATCTTCAACAAGGGTATCGACGGGCAGGCCCGCGGCGAACTGCGGATCCCCGACGACGCGTATCCCGCCGATAAAGCGGCGTCGCTCATCCTTGATAGGGTCGCGGAGCACAGGGGGATCATCGTCGTGCCCGAAGAACCCTACACCGACCTCTGGAAGGGGTACATCCTCGGCACCCCGGAGGTGGAGGAGCGGCTATCGCAGATGGCACGCGAGCGGCGGGAAGCCTTCGAGAAGGGCGGGACGTACTTCTGATCCTCTCTTTTTGCCCCGGGTCCTGGTACCGGCCGGGTACCTTTAAGTAATTCTATCCGATCCATCCTCGATAGAGGTGAGATTATCAATCGCGAAAAGCCCGGAACGGCTGCTCCGGAACGCGTGGGTCTTGAGCCGGTCGCCGATGGATTCACCATGCCCGTTGCGCTCGCGTCTCCCGGCGACGGGACCGGACGCCTCTTCGTCGCGGACCTCCCCGGCACCGTCCGGGTCATCGGCGCCAGTGAGCCGTTCCTCGATATCACCGACCGGGTCGTCGACCTCCGCACCGGCTACGACGAACGCGGGCTCCTCGGTCTCGCGTTTCACCCGCGGTTCGCGGAGAACGGCAGGTTCTTCGTCTACTACAGCGCCCCGCTCCGGGCCGGGGCGCCGGAGGGCTGGGACCATACGAGCCGGATATCGGAGTTTGCCGTCTCCACCCCCGACCGGGCGGATCCCGGTTCGGAGCGGGTGATCCTGGAGGTCGACCAGCCGCAGGCGAACCATAACGGCGGCTCGATCGCTTTCGGCCCCGACGGCTGTCTCTACATCCCGCTCGGCGACGGCGGCGGCGCCCGCGACGTCGGAAGAGGCCACCCGCCGGGGGGAAACGGGCAGGATATCACCACGCTGCTCGGGAGCATCCTGCGGATCGACGTCGACGGCCCCGGGCCCTACGGGATCCCGGAAGACAACCCCTTCGTCGGAAGAGAGGGGCGGGACGAGATCTACGCCTACGGGCTCCGCAACCCGTGGCGGACGGCCTTCGATGCCGGAGGCGGGCACCGCCTCTTCGCCGCCGACGCCGGGCAGTACCTCTGGGAGTCGGTGAAGATCATCGTCCCGGGCGGCAACCACGGCTGGAACCTCCGGGAGGGCAACCACGCCTTCGACCCCGAAAACCCCCGCGAGTCGCCGCAGGACGTGCCCCGAACCGGCCGGCGCGGCGAGCCCCTGGTCGACGCGATCGTCGAGTACCCGAACGCCGGCCAGCCCGGCGGGATCGGGCAGGTCGTCATCGGCGGCTACGTTTACCGCGGCAGCGCAATTCCCGGTCTTTTCGGGCGCTACGTCTTTGCAGAGTGGAACCGGGCGGGTGCCGACGGCGACGGGATCATCTTCGCCGCGACACCGCCCGGGACCCCCGGGGGGATGTGGGAATTTGCCGGGGTCGAGGTGGCCGGAAGCCGGACAGTCGGGTCTTACGTCCTCGCGTTCGGAGAGGACGCGGAGCACGAACTCTACGTCCTGACCTCGAAGAGCCGGGGGCCGGCCGGGAAGACGGGGCGCGTCCACCGAATCGTTCCGTCCTGAACACCTACTTTGCGAGATCCTCCCGGACAGCCCGCATCGTCGCCTCGAAGTCCCGCATGCGGGCGAAGTCCGGCGTAGTGAAGACCAGGCGGTAGCCGTCGGGGTCGCGCACCACGACGTCGCGGGTGTTCCAGGGCCGGTCGACCGGGCCTTCGATGACGGCCCCGGCATCTGCTATCCGTTCGGCAAAGGCGTTAAGTTCGGGGATCCGGTCGACCGCCCCGGCGGAGAACGCGAGCGTGACGGCGACGCCGGAGCACGGTTCGGTGCGATCGTCACGGCGGGGCACGAGGAGGATATCCTGGTGCTTCAGCCGCCGGAGATGCGCGAGGTGCGTTCGCCCCCCGGGGTCCTGCATCCGGTAGACGAGGGAGAATCCGAGAATCCGGGTGTACCACTCCACGGACGCCTCGATATCCCGGACCTCGAAGGTGGGAAAGAGCATCATCGGGTAGATCTCGTGCTCGGTCGGTTCCATGTGGTTTCTCTCTGTTTTCAAAAGACATCTGGTTATCGAACCGTTCCCGGCAGGCTCTACGGATCCGTCGTTGTATCGCAGACCATGGTCAGGACGCCGAGAGTCCGATGCGGCACCCACGCCCTGTGGATGGATACGATGCGAAACCCTGCTCTCTCATACAGTCGCACCGCTGCCGGATTGGGGGCGATGACGTTCAGGGTTATCGTTTTGCCCCCGCGGGACCGGACCTTCCGGACGGCGTCTTCGAGCAGAGCCGTGCCGATCCCGCTGCCCCGCTCTGTCGAAACGACCGAGAGGCTTGAGATGTAGTATCCGGGTTCCGGCTCTTTCATCAGGTAGTCCGGCGCGAAGATCAGCCACTCGGCGAGAAGGAACCTGACGGCGGTGGCGAGGCCGGCCGCACGGGCGACGGCGAACAACTCCTCCCGGAGTCCGGGAGCATCCGGGGTCTGCATGACCAGGACACCGACGACCCTGCCTGCCCGGACGGCGCAGGCGATGTTCTCGCGCCCGAAGGCGTTGCCGCCCGCCAGGACCAGTTTTGCAATTTTTCGGAGGGCTGGTGTGCGATCTCTGCCGAAGACGAGGGGGAAATACACCGGCCCGGTATCGTAGATGAGGGCGGCAACCTCTCGAATGGAGTGCTTTTCCGGGCTGAATGGTTCGAGGATCATCGATGGCGTTCCAGGTGCTCTCGTGGCGGAATCCGGTATGGATTTCGATGGAGGGGATGTATTCGAGCGGTCTCTCTGGGGGTATGGTATTGCGGGTCGCGATGACGGATAAGGGATGTCCGTGCGATGTATCTATATCACCTGCCCGAGCTGTTTTCCGCCGATTCGTGGAGATGCGTGATCACGCGGAGGAGTTGCTTTTCGACCGTTTTTATCATATGCCGGAGATTCCCGAAGCTGTGCGTTCTACTTGGGGAAGAGGACATCAACTGCAAGATATATCTTTTCAAAAATCGCAATTATCGGAAGGATGAAAGAACTTATAAATTGAACGACAGTTTTTGGGTTGTACCCTTTACTCTGATAGTAAAGGGAGAGCAATCTTTCTCTCTCCGTGTACAGGGTGTCCAGTGAGATTTTTATTCGCGTGATTTCATGCTCGATATCGCTTTCATTTTCTTCCGATATAAGATCTAATAGTTTCCGGTGCTGACGACCGTATTTCTCATTGATTCGCTCAATCTGATCTTCGAGGTGTCCCCTCAAAATTTTCCTGATACTTCCTATGCTGGAAATAACGTAGTAAAAACTCAGAGCATAGAGCGCCAGTAAAATATAGGTCTCGTACAATATGCTGAACGGGTTGACGTATGAGAGAACCAGGAACGCTATTACAATGGAATACGTCACATGGGATGTCACGATATAATTCCTCAACTGCTGCAACCCCCCGAGCCTGTCGATACACAATATATCCAGGGCTAGAGAGCGACGATACTCCGTGTTGCTGAGCGTCATGAGAGTCCGGACAGTATTCAGTAAAATCCAGACCATTGTCGCCAGTAAAAAGATATTGATGAAAGAAACCGCTTGATTGACGAAGTCGAGAATAGCACTCCAGATCGTTGGCTCCTGTAGATAAAACAGATGAGTGAGGCCTTGCAGCAATTCGACACCTTTGATCAGGATAAATAAAGCCATAAACGGCACAACCGTCATGAGATAGCCTTTTGCAGACCCAACCCCTTCCTTAAATGTTGAGCGGATATGACCCGGATCGCAACTGTTTTGAGAAGCAACTACGACCTTTGAGAACGCATGCTCCGCTCTGCTAAGGATATAGTTAATACCAAAGATCTGAAAGCCGACCAGAATACTCATTGAGAAGAGCTCTGTGAGAGTCCACGGGTTTAAAGGGAACCATTTTACATTTACGCTCAGAATCAAGAAGATTATGGCGAGAGCACCCGACACCGATACCGATAATACGGGATAGGAGAGAGAACTCCGACAGAAGATCCTTTCGATCCAGTTCTCATATTCTCTTCCGGTCATTTCGCTACCGCTGTTTGCTTTCAAGTGCGGGATCCACAAAAATTTGTATGGTATGTCCCTCAAAAAAAGGGGAAAAGTGACGTTTCGGCGGGAATAGTTGTCAACGACCAGATTTGATGCTCGTCACAGGTTACGTTGACCGTCATGGATTCCTGCACATCGATGGTCTGGTTATAGGGTGGATAACCTTCCAGGCTTAAACCCAGTTCGTAGGATCCCTTTTCACTGAGCGTTTTTATGAACGGAGTTTGCCCCAGTACCTTGTTATCCAACGACACGGTTGCTCCGCTTGGCACCGATTCGATGTTCAACGTAATCTGCGGCATAAGGTCGTAAAAAACCCGGGGTGCCGGCCTGACGATGGTTGTGTTATAATGAGCGATATCAGGATAGGACTCCCAGACGACAGTGCTTTCGTCCATATCGGTCCAATAGAGATCTGCCGGACCGGTCATCAACGTTGTACCTCTTGCGCTCATGTTGTCAAGATAGATCTCCGTCATGTATTCGCCGGACGAGAGATTCAAGGATAAGCGCTCCGTAACGATCGATCCGCCGGATATGGAACAACCTAACAGGGGATCCGATGACGATTGGAGGACGGTCTCTCTGCCGGAAGAAGCATTGTGCCCGTAGAGCGCATACTCGTCCCCCTGCATCGTCCCCCATATTATTACGTCGTTTGACATACGGAGAAACTGCGGACGGTAAATCCCGTAGTGGGTCAGTTCGGAGGAGGTGTTGCTCGAAATGTCGTAACTGTGAAGGTCATAGATCAGGTTGTCGGCGTCAGCCGGATCGGACTTTTCCCACCAGATAACCCGCTCCCCGGAGATCTTTGGACAACCGCTTACCGGAGAAGAATCCGAATAGTGCGTGATCTGTGTCACTGAATCGGTAGCGATGTTGTACAGGTATATGTTCGAACTGTTGGAATCTCGATCGATCCCGTGCCAGACCACATAGTCTCCGCTGATGCCCGGGGGCTCACCGATGACTCCGTGTGCCCACGTATCCCCGGTCGGGATGGTGTCGGTGAACGCTTTCTCTTCATTGCTTGTGAGGTTCAGCAGGGTTAGGCCTGGAACGGCTTTACAATCTGTAACTGGCGTATCCATGCAGTAGTCTACCCAGACAGCGTAGTTCCCCGATGCTTCCACACGCTGAGGATTGAACACGTTCTCCTTTAATTTAAACTTCCGACCTGTCGTCAGGTTGTATACGGCCAGATCGAACCTGTTGTTGTCACTCCCAGGACCTTCGGTATATTCCCACCAGAAAACCCGGTCGCCCGATATCGATGGGAGCGAGCGGGTGGCGTTGTCACCCGGGTCACGCGGGATGGTGGAGTAGCCCGGGTCTTCCGTTTGAGGTTCGTCGGATGAATTTTGCCCAATAATGTCTGTTGCATCTACTGTTGTGGCAATAAGGGTGCAGGATACTATCACGAGCGCTACGGAGCAGAATAGCAATGAGATTATTTTTGTCATAGCGAACCCCTCCGAGGGGCAGGGGAGGTTGCTGGGGAGATCTATTATATAATCATAACCTCCCCCAATTTCCGCCGTCCCGGTACTCACCTGCCATGCATCAGCATGCCAGGTGAGTCAATCCTGGAGATGAATGCTCATACTGCTTGTATGGTGCAGAACTGTCGCCTGATAGAGAGACCCGATCAGAAACCGGGATCGCAGGTTCGATCATCCGCCGGCACCGGCCCCGGATCCTGCGTCTCGCTTCGTCGGCCGTGCGCAAAATAACTGCAGATCAGTGCCGGAACGGTGAGGGCAGCGGCAAACAGGAACGTGGCAGCGTAACCGCTCCTCATGAGTGCCGGGGTAAGCCGCGGGATGATATCGCTGCCGTCATCCGGCAGGCCCGCACCGTAGACAACGGATTCGAAGACCAGGAGAAAGAGAGCGATCCCGATCGTGTACGCCGCATACCGGCCGGTCAGCAGGATCCCCGACCCGCTTCCCACCCGGTCTTTCGGGCAGCTGTCGAGGATGAGGGTCGTGGCCGGGGCATAATAGAGGGCAAGGGCGATGCGAAAGAGTGCGATGAGAACGATCCCGTGCAGGAGGGAACCGTGCAGAACCTCGACGAAGCCAAAGAGCGTACAGCCCGTGAGAATCACTGCCGCAATGCAGACCGGCCGCGGACCATACCGGCCGGCGAGATATCCCGCAACCGGCGCAACGAGTATCCCGGCAACCGAGGCCGTCATCAGGATGATGCCCGCGGTAATCACCGACTGGTGCAGGCCCATGATGAGAACGAACGGCAGAAGGAACATGATGCCGCCGAAGATGATGTACATGAGGAAGGATGAGGCAAGCCCGGCGGAGAAACGCCGGTCGCGGAAGAGGGCGAGGCTGATGACCGGGTCCTCGACCCGGCGAACGTTCAGGATGAACGCGGCGGCGCACAGGATCGCGGACCCGTACAGGATCCGGGGTATCGTGTCCGAAACGCCCGGGTGGTAGTCCAGCGACAGGCCGGAAAGGAGCGTGGTCAGGGTACCGAAGAGCAGGACCGAGCCGGTATAATCGAACGGCGCCGACCCCGGCCGGGGTGCCGGACCGGCGAGGCATATCCTGCCGATCAGGTACACGCCGACACCCAGGACGATCATGATGACGAAGAGGGGACGCCACCCGACAAGGCCGCTGATGACCCCTCCGGCCCCGATGCCGGCGGCGGTCCCGAAGAGAGAGGCCGAGGTGACCCACGACTGCCCGACCGCCCTGCCCGACCCGGCGATGGTGGCAGAGATCAGCGCCGGGCCGCCGGCGATGAACATCGCGGCGCCGAGGGCCTGCAGGGCCCGGGCCATGATCAGGGTCAGGATGTCCCATGCAAGGAAGCAGAGGAGCGATCCGATCGAAAAAAGAAGAGTGCCTTCGAGGAAGGTGCGTTTCAGGCCGCGGGTATCCGCACCCCTCCCGATGATGACGCAGAACCCGGCAAGGACGAGCATGTACCCGTTCAGCACCCAGGAGACCACCCCCAGCGTCGAATCGAACTCCTGCATGATAAGGGGAAGGGCGATGTTGACGCTGCTCATTGCCGCCGTCCCCATGAACGCACTGAGTGCGATGACGAATACGCTGAGCCGGTCGTTCTCTGTCGGGGCCATGGGACGGTCACTCTATGGGGAAGGATCGTGTGCAGTTATGGTGAGGGTTTTGGTTTATAGTTCATTAAACGTGCAGGTTTGCTGCTGCAACGTATCCGGGCGCTCCCCGGCATATGAGCGGGACGCGGCTCCCGGCAATGGTTCCCGATGCGGGGATCGCCTGTGATCCGGCAGCGCCGGGTGCGCGGGCCGCCTGACCGAGGAAGGCGAACTCCCCCGGGTCTTCGTCACCGGTAAGCACGCCTCCACCGGGCAAGCGTCTCCGGGCCCCAGAGGAACGTCACGACGACCGCGATCGCCGCCGCGATCGCCCCGGTGACGACCGGGTCGTAGTGGGAACCGTAGTTCGGGAACGAGAATTCGGCAACGTTCATCATGCCGTGGAAGAGGGTCGCGGCAAAGACGCTTCCGCCGGTGTTGTTGTAGAGCCAGACGATCAGGACCCGGAGCGCGACCGTCGAGAGGGCCTGCCCCGCCGCCCAGACCGGGGTATTGAGCAGGAGCCAGGGGATGGAGTGCCACGCCGCCCAGACTACCCCGAGGATGAGCGCGGTGAAAAGAGCGCTGCGCCGCTCCTGCAGGGGGTCGGCGGCGTAGCCCATCCAGCCCGTCTCCTCGAACGCAGCGGTGATGAAGAAGAGAACGATGAAGACCGGGATCAGGAGATACGGAACAAAAGGCCCGGCGGGGAGCGGCCGCCCGGAGAGGAGCATCACGGCGTAGGAGAGGAGCATGATGCCCGGCATCAGGAGGAGGATGGGAAGATACCAGAGCGCACGGATCTTTCGGAAGTCGGCGACCCGTGCAAACAGCCGCGCGACACCGCTAGCCCCCTCCTCCCGAAAGACCAGGATCGCGGCCGCCAGGCCCGGACAGACGAGCATGAGGGCGCTCACGGGGAGGTTGAACGGTCCCGGGAGAGGCGTTCCGGAAAAGATGAGGAACGGGATGGAGAGAAGGAAGATGAGGAGGAAGAACGCCGGGGGCGACCGCCCGGTGCTCACGCTACCCGCCCTCCGGCACGGGCGCGTCGAGGAACTCCCCGATCATCTCTAGCAGCCGGTCGGTGCGGTCGATGAGCGTGATGTGGGTCGTGCCGGGGAGGACCGCGAGCCGGGAGCGCGGAAGGCCCGCGGTTCGCGGCCCGCGACGGGAGCATCCTCCCAAACGAGCTCTCGATCGTCGTGAGCGCCCCATGAAGGAGCACGAGCGGGCGGCCGGTGCCGTGGACCTCGTAGTAGATCGAGAGACTGTTCACGGGGGCGTAGCGGCCCGGGGCTGTTTCCATCTTCGTTGCCATGATCGTTTCACCAATTCACTTTCAGGGTGGAGTGCGACCGGGAATGCCGTTGTCGTGCAGGAACTCCGTGATCCCCTGCCTGACGTCTTCGTCATGCCCGAGCAGCATGTGACCGCCCCCCGGCACGGCAAGGAGGCGGGCGTTCGGGATCTTCCCGGCAAGGGCACGCGCATTCTCGTGGAGAGCCAGCGGATCGTCCACGGCGCTGACCACCAGCGTGGGTGCCCTGATGCTGCCGACCGGATAATCGTTGCCCTCCTGGTCGTTGAGCAGTCCGGGGGTTGAGACGTAGATGTCAAATAAACTGCCGTCTATCCGGGCGCTGACCGGCAGGAGACTCATGAGCAATGCCCTGACGTCGCCCTTGTCTTCCGGGGTGAGCCGCTTTCCCCGGGGGACACCGGCCCATGCTCCCCCCACGATCGGCTGGAAAAAGGTGACCGTTGCCCAGTAGATGAAGTTGTTCTTGAAGAAGACGGTGAAGATGGGCTTTTGCATGACCGGCCCCTTTCCCGGGGCGACGGGCTCGACGAGGACGAGAGCCGGGACGCGCTCCGGGTGGCGAACGGCGAACTGGAGCGCCGATGCGGACCCCGCCGAGTAGCCGACGACGGCTGCCTCCCTGATGAAGAGGGCGTCCAGCAGAGCGGCAAAGGCATCCGCCTGCATGGCGACGCTCGCGCGCGAAGGCATGGGCGAGCCGGGGTAGCCGAACCTCGAGGGCGTGATGACCTGGAACCGCGGGTCGATGGTCCGGCCGGCGAGCATCAGTCCCTGGTCGAACCCGCCCGCGTTGCCGTGGACGGCCAGCACCGGATACCCGGATCCCACCCGGGCGTATGCGATGCTTCCGTAGTCCGTCCGGGCCACCCGGCTCCCCGACCTCTCGATACGTTCCCGGGCGGCACGCATAACGCTCCGGTAGCGCACCGCGACCGCCGCCCCCGCGACGGCGATACCGAGCAGGACGAGAACGATCAGGACGTCGGCCATGGGAATAACCGCTACCGGCCACGCCGGGTCTTCAGGCGCCGATGTTTCCCCTCGAACGTTCCTTCAGGACTTCTGCAAGCTTGTCGAGGGACTCGTTCCAACCGACTACGGCCATATCGCGGTCCTCGTCCGCCGGGACGCCGGGCTCCCGTATGGTCAGTTTTGTCCCGCCGTCGGCGTCCTCGAACGTCACCGTCGCCACCAGTTCCAGCGGCCAGTCCCCGGTCATCCCGTAGTACGAGGCCGGGACCACGTTGCCTTCCGCGTCCGAGAACGAGTCGGTGAAGACGAGCCGTTCCGCGGGGGCGATCTCGCGGTACTCACCCGTGCTCCAGAAATCCCGGCCTTCGGGCGATCGCATGCCAAACAGGTACCTGCCTCCCACGCGGAGGTCGATCCTGACGACCGGCTCGGTGAAGCCCTTCGCCCCCCACCAGCGCCTGACATACCCGGGCTCTGTCCATGCCTTCCAGACGAGTTCGCGCGGAGCGTCGAAGACGCGCTCGATGAGGATCTCCGGCCTGATCTGCTCTGCTTCTTCCATGGTTACTCACCCTGCAGGCGCCCCTATGACGGCCGGGTGGTTATTAACCCATCGGCGAATACCCCGGCGGGGTTGCCGGAGATCCCCTCCCCGGGCGGCCGCCCGGCAGCGGAGTCCTGCGGCAGGACCCCCGCGTGAAAATCCGTCTGGCTGAGACCGGCTGCTCCGCACTTATCGCGCCGGCGCCTCCTGTTTCAGCGACTGCAGGAGTCCGGCAAGGCGTTCCATGGGGTCGAGCATCTCTTCCTGCGATCCCGCCTCGAGCATCCCGTCGCGGTCCTCGACCGACTGGAAGATCAGGTGGTCGGTCAGCCTCGTCCTGCCGCCGCCGAGGTCTTCGAGCGTCTGCGTCTCGAGCAGGACGTGGCCCGGCATGGCCTCGTACTCGAAGGTGTCGACGATCCGTTCGGGCGTAACCTCGTGGTAGACGCCGTGGAAGGCATACTCGTTTCCTTCGGCATCGCGCTGGGTGACGCGCCACATCCCGCCGGGCCTCGCGTCCATCTTCTCGACCGTGGTCGTGACGCTCTCCGGCCCCCACCACTGCGATACCAGCTCCGGGTCCGTGCATGCCCTGAACACGAGGTCCCGCGGGGCATCGAACTCCCGCGAGATGACGACATCCTGTTTTCCCGCTTCAGCGGTGAGACTTGTTTCTGCCATTGTATCTCCCTCCGATGGTTCCCGGGCTTCATGCCTTCTTCATGAAAAATTTTCCCCTCACGGGTACGCCGGTGAAAACAACGACGAAGGCGGCAAAACCGGAATATCCGCCCGGGATGCGGCACTTCCGCGGTATGCCCCGGGTGCGGGCGGAGGCTCCCGTCCGGGGACGTGCCTCCTCTCTCTCACCAGAACCAGGCCAGCAGGAAGATCGCCGCCAGCAGGAGGCCGTCCTGGAGAACGACGGAGAGGATCATGATCCTGGCGCCCAGTTTCGGGCCGAAGATCGCGGCGTAGAACGACCCGAGCCATCGCAGGTAGGTGACGACGCTGGTGAGCAGGTTCGCCACGAGCAGCGTGATGACGATATCCCTGCCCGACAGCTCGCCCGCTGCGAGGAGGCCGGACGCGAGGCTTGCCGCGGCGACGTACGATCCGAACTTCGCGGCGACGATGGCGAGCCCTTCGGGGGGTATGGGGAAGAGCCGGCTTGCGCCCTCCAGGTACGCGGCGACGGCGTCGAAGACGCCCGCCTCGACCAGAAACGCCACGACGACGATCGTCGGGATCATGATGCCGAGGATACGGCGGAGGGTCTTCACGGTCGGCCCGAGAGAGGCTCGCACGGCCTCGCGAACGGGCGGGGTCGGCCCGGGAGGTTTCTCCGGCGGCCCGGACGCCGGAACCCCGGGAAGGAACACTCTCCCGGCCACCATGACGATCCCGGTCTTGAGAAACCCGATCCCCATCAGGATGCCGAAGTAGATCAGGCCGAAGACCCCGAGCAGCGGCACATAGACCGGGATGAGGTAGCGCCAGTGCATCACGACGGACGGAAAGGAGTTGATGAGCGCCGCGACGACGAGCTCGCTCCTCCCGATCATCCCCCTGTGGTGGTAGTCGACGAGCATCGCGTCCGCCGCCTGCGGCGAGACGAACGCCAGGAGAAAACTCGCTCCGCACTCCCGGGGGAGGTGAGAGAACGTCGTGACCGGGTAAGCGACGCTCGCGATCCGGTCGGTGATCCGGAGAGCAATCAGGATTTCGGCGATCAGGACGCCGGCGACGACGATCGGGACCGTCCGGACCAGGAGTTCGAACGAGAGGCCCAGTGCCGCTGAAACGATCTCCGCCGTGCCGTCCATGGTTCACCTCGCCTTACGGCTTTCGTCCAGAAACAACATCCGGTACGCCGTCCGTGCATATCACCGTTCTGGATGGCCGCGATGGGATCCTGCCGCTGCTGTTGTGGCCGGTATTGCAATCGGGGCTCTGTTATGGGAGAAACCCGGCAACGATGCGGTCTCCCACCGGTTGAGAGGGCAGAAAATCGGATGGTTTAAATACAATGGATCGAGAACGTGTTTAGGTACTCGATGATTGGCAACGATTTAGAGTCCTATCGCACGGCAGTGCAGAACTGTCCGAACGTGCAGTGCACGTTTGCGCAGAACGCATTCTTCTTTAGATAGGGAACCGGCCTTTTTGCTGAGTTCCCGTGTAATGTAACGGTTTTTCCGTTACCGCCAGGTGGTTTGTTATGTTCGGCATCACTGATCCCGCGATCTGGGTTGGGTATCTGCTTGCGCTCGTCTTTACGCTCGCATGCTTAGTGTACGGCCTCTTGAACTGGAACAACGGCGTGGAGGGAGAGCAGGATGGCAGTTGATACGGGGCTCTTCGTCGCGATGACGCTGGTATACCTCGTCCTCATCATCGGCCTCGGCTACCTCGGCTACCGCCGGACAAAAGAGAACGACGACTACATGGTCGCCGGGAGGAAGATCCATCCCGTGGTTCTCGCCCTCTCCTACGGCGCGACCTTCATCAGCACCTCCGCCATCGTCGGGTTCGGGGGGGTTGCGGCGCAGCTCGGCATGGGGATGATCTGGCTGACCGTTCTCAACATCGGGCTCGGGATCTTCATCGCGTTCGTCTTCTTCGGAAAACGGACGCGCCGGATCGGGCACAGACTCCGTGCCGTGACCTTCCCCGACCTGATGGGGAAGTGCTACGGGTCGCCGTTCATGCAGTATGCCGCGGGAATCGTCATCGTCCTCGGCATGCCGCTCTACACGGCGGCGATCCTGATCGGCGGCGCCCAGTTCATCACGAGCACGCTGCAGATCCCCTACACCACCGCGCTCCTCGGCTTCGCGGCGATCGTCGCCCTCTACGTGGTGCTCGGGGGGCTCATCGCCGTCATGTACACCGACGCGCTGCAGGGCGGGATCATGCTCGTCGGGATGACCATCCTCCTCGTGCTCACCTACGTCCAGCTCGGCGGGATCGTCGAGGCGCATACCGCCCTTGCCGGGATGTCCGCCCTCGTCCCGGAGGCGCTCGCCGCCGGGGGGATGACCGGGTGGGCGTCCATGCCGGCGTTCGGATCGTCCATCTGGCTCACGCTGGTGACGACGCTCGTTCTCGGGGTAGGCATCGGGGTGCTGGCGCAGCCCCAGCTGGTCGTCCGGTTCATGACCGTCAGGGACAGCCGGGCGCTGAACCGTGCGGTCCTCGTCGGCGGGCCGTTCATCCTGATGATGACCGGGGTCGCCTTCACGGTCGGGGCGCTCACGAACGTCTACTTCTACCGGGACCAGGGCGTGATCGCGCTCGCGGCGGCCACCGGCGGCAACGTCGACACGATCATACCGAACTTCATCAACGCGTCGATGCCGGACCTCTTCATCGTCATCTTCATGCTGGCGCTCCTTGCCGCAGCGATGTCCACGCTCAGTTCTCTCTTCCACACGATGGGAACGTCGCTCGGGTTCGACGTCATACGGCGCACCGGAACAGAGAGGGCGACGATGAGGCCGATCCGGCTGGCGACCGTCGCCATGATCGCCGTGAGCATCGTTCTCGCCTTCATCATGCCCGGCAGCATCATCGCCCGGGCGACGGCGATGTTCATGGGCCTCTGCGCATCGGCGTTCCTGCCGGCCTACGCCCACGCCATGTACAGCAGCAGGCCGTCGCTAAAGGCGGCAAAGATGAGTCTCGTCACCGGAACGGTCGCCTGGTTCGCGTGGACGGCCTTCGTCCACGTCAAGGAGTCGGCGGCGCTCGGGCTCTCCAACCTCCTCTTCGGGGTGCCGGCGGTTCTCTCCGCCCCGTGGCAGGACGTGGATCCGCTCGTCATCGCCCTCCCCCTCTCGACGGCCGCGCTGCTGGTCGGGTGGGTGCTCGATCGCCACGAGGTGACCGCGGATACGGAGGAGTCGGCCGGGGCGGCCTGAAGGCCCCATCCTGTTTTTCAAGACGTCCGTCGGGAATCAACCGGGAAGCCGCTTCCTCTTCTCCAGCACGTCCGCGAAACAGGAGCACTCGAGGTAGCCGGCCTGCGTCCAGTAATCGAGATCCCCTGCAAGGACGCCCTCTCCGGCAGCCTCGATCTTCTGCTTCATGATACCGAAGACCTCTTCCAGGTACTCGTCGGTGGTAACGGCACGCTCCCCCGTCACGTAGGAATAGATCGCATCGGCCAGAGCGCGGGCGTCGTTTCGTGCCCCGTCGGGGTCGTAGAGGTGCCCGGGAAGCGACCCGTACGACCCGAGCGTTCCGACGGTCTTGACCCCGAGCGAGGCCATCATCATTCCGAGGTAGTTCTGCACCTCGGGAAGGCCGCTCCCCGCCGTGGTCGCAACGGTCACGCCGGCTTTCCCGGCGAGCCGCATCGTGTGGAGCCAGGCCGGCAGGCGGTCGAAGAACGTCTTCATCTGGCCGGAGACGTTGATCGCATACACCGGCGACCCGAGGACGATGAACGAGGCGTTCTCCATCCGCTCTCTGAGCATCGCCATATCGTCGTGCTCATCCTGCGGGCAGAACCCTTTTGTCATGCACGTCCAGCAGCCCCTGCAGTAGCGCACGGCCGTCTCGGCAGGGGTGAATATCTCGCACCGGACTGCGTCGTCCTTCTCCGCCAGGCGGTCGAGCATCATCTTCGCCAGTGCGTACGTGTTGGAGCGGCTGCCGTGGGGACTGCCGATATACGCAAACACCGTTGGCATGCAGAAAAACTGCGGTTGATGGGATTTAATGCATGCGATTCGATCCGGTAGAGGCCGGCGGCAGGGTTATTCCGGTTGCCCGGGGCGAACTCCCGTAGAGAGGACATACTCCCCGTCGATCCGCACCTCTCCCCGCCCGCCGAACATGAGCCCCCCGTCGTCGGGGCGGAGCAGGCGGACGATGTTCGGGTTCTCCCGGTCCGGCCCCTGCTCGATGACGAGCGTCCGGTTTGTCCAGAGGTTCTCCCGGATGAGGAAGTTGCCGAGGGCGGCGTTCCCCGAACCGGTCGCCGGGTCTTCCAGGTACCCGAACGTCGGGGCGAAGACCCGGGTGTGCAGGTCGTGCCCCCGAAACGCCGTCTCGCGGGTGTAGACGACGACCACGTCGACGGCATGGGCAAGAGCGAACGCACGGAGCGTCGCGTAGTCGGGAGAGCACCGGATGCAGGCGTCGAGCGAGGCGAGGGGGACGAGCAGGGTTTCGAGGCCGGCGTTCACGACGCCGGGGGGTATCGCGGGATCGATCTCCCGGACGCCGAGTGCGAGGGCGGCAGCGGTCTCTGCGATGTTGGGGCATGCGCCGGAGAAGACCGGTTCGGGTGCCCGGATGTAGACCATGCCGTCCTCGCCCGTCCGGTTCAGGACGGTGACGACACCTCTGTTCGTCCGGAGGAGGAGGCTCTCCCGGCCGCGGAACCGGTCTTCGCTATGCACCACGTCGTCCATGATGGCTATCGTCGCGTGGCCGCAGAAGTCGACTTCCCGCTCGCAGGAGAAGTAGCGGATCGAGAGGTCGCACTCGCCCGGCGTCCCCTCGCGGAGAAAACCGACCTCCGAGACGAAACCCTTCAGTTCGCGGGCGATCCGCTGCATCTCGTGGTCGGCGATCTCCTCCCCGGGAGCAAGGCGGACGTATCCCGCGGGGTTTCCTGCCGATCCGGCTGCTGCAAAGGCGTCGATCTTCTTGAACCGGTAGCGTTTCATGACTCCACCCGCGTGTTCATCGAGCATCTGTCCTCCTCCGGAAGGGAAAGAATTTGTTATCTGTTCCGGCACGATGACGGCGGCAGAATGCTCCGCTGTAAGGACGACGGGTGGAAGTTCCGAAAAAAGAGTAGGGTTAGTTCTTTCTCCAGGTAACCAGCACCAGCCCGGCGATCAGCAGGGCGGCGCCGGCAAGGGCCGGCGAGAGGGGCGCCTGCTGCGTGGGGGGCGCGGTGTTCAGGTTCACGTGGAGGTCGACGGTCTCACCCTTGCCGGGGTACTGGTCGACGGCCGCCGTGTAGGGGAGATACCCTTCTTTGGTCACGGTGTAGGTCTTGTACGGGGTTCCGGTCACGTAGACCTGCACGGTGAGGACTCCCTGGCTGGTGGTGCCCTTGATCTCGTTGTCGAACTGGACGGTTGCCCCGTCAACGTTGACGTGGACGGCGTACCAGCCGACGTCGCCGCCGATCGGGGCGGGAGGCGCTGCGGGGTTCAGGGTCGCGTAGAGGTCGAAGACCTCTCCTTTGCCCGGAACCGAGGTTACGTCCCCGTAGTGGGTCGCGTATCCGTCCTTCTCGACACGGAACGTCTGGTAGGGTGCGCCGGTGGTGTAGACCGGGACATACAGCACGCCGGCCTCGATCGTGCCCTTGTATTCGTCGTCGAAGTAGACGTCGGCTCCATTCACGTTACAGTTGACCGCATACCATCCGTTGTCCCCGCCTACGGGCGGTTGAGCACTCGAAGGAAGGACAATGAGGAAGCAGGCGATGAGAGAAAAGACCAGAAGATTGCGTACAGTGCTCTGCATAAAAGCCTCCGCTTTCATTAGTAAATTCTCTTCTGATGGATATATCTTTCTCTATTTTATCGGCCGAATCGAGAATTAAAAGAGATTTACAAAAAATCCGGCGTCTCCCCGTTCAATCGCGGCCGTCCTCGCCGGGATCGCGCCCGTGTGCGTCCCTTCGGCAGGCTGTTCACCTCACGGCCGAACCGGGGCGGCAGGAGATCCGGAAAGCCCGAACGCATCCTTCAGGGATTTCCGAACCGGAAATCGTCCGGGGAAACACCGTATCGCTCCGGAGCGCGGTGACTTTTATCCGGGAGTAATTATAAAATCTGGCCCGCAAGGAGGAAGTCCCGCCATGGCACCACTGCCCGAGACCATCCGCATATTCATCGTCGGCATCCTGATCGGCGTGTCGGTCGTCCTGACCTACTACTTCCATGCGGTTCTCTCGGTAGGAGCGGTCTTCTCCCACTTCTTCTACATACCCATCATCCTCGCCGCCCTCTGGTGGGGGAGAAGGGGCATCAGCGTAGCCTTCTTCCTCGGCGGACTGGTCCTGATCAGCCACTTCCTCCTCAGGACCGACGTCGGAACCGTCAACGACTACGGGCGTGCGGTGATGTTCGTCGTGGTCGCATTGGTCATCGCCTGGCTCTCCGAACGGCTGAAGAGGCAGCAGAAGGACACCGAGCGGGAGCGCGACCGGGCGCAGGGCTACCTGGACGTGGCCGCCGTCCTGCTGGTCGTCGTCAATGCGGACCAGACCATCGGGCTCGTCAACCGCCGCGGCTGCGAGCTCCTGGGATACCGGGAGGACGAACTCATCGGGAGGAACTGGTTCGACGTGGCCATCCCGGAGCGCAACCGGGAGGATGCCCGGCGGGCATTCGCCCGTATGGTATCCGGGGTCGCCACCGCATCGCCGACGGAAGAGAACGTCATCGTGACGAAGAACGGCGACGAGCGCATCCTCATCTGGAAAGAGGCTGTCCTGCGGGGCACCAACGGCCGCATCACCGGGACCCTCGGGTCGGGGAAGGACATCACCGAACGGATCCGGGCACAGGAGGCGCTCCGGAACCGCGAGGCCCAGCTCCGCACGATCGTCGAGAACCTGAACGAAGGGCTGGGCGTCTTCGATCTCGACGGCAACCCGCTTCAGTGGAACCGTGCCGCAAGAGAGTTCTTCGGGCTGTTCGGCCTTGAGAACCCCCCCGGGAACGTGAGCGACTTCGACGATCTCTTCGAGTTTACAACGACGGACGGCACCGTCCTTCCGCCGGAAGAGTGGCCGCTCTCCCGCGTTCTGCGCGGGGAGCAGATCCGGGATGTGGAGGTGCGCACCCGGCGCATCGGAACCGACCTGGAGCGCGTATTCAACTACGGCGGCACCCTCGTTCGCGACGCGGGCGGCAGCCCGTTTATGGCGGTGGTCACGTTCACGGACATCACCGGCCGTAAAGGAGCTGAAGAGGCCCTCCTCTCGGCGAACGAGGTGGCGAACCTGTATCTCGACATCATGGTTCACGACATCAACAACGCCAACGCTATAGCGCTCGGGTACAGCGACATTCTCGCCGAAGACCTGGAAGGCACGAACCGGGGGATGATACAGAAGATCCGGTCGGCCGTCAGCCAGAGCATCGAGATCATCCAGAACGTCTCGACGATCCGGCGTCTTCGCTCGCCGACCCCGCCCCTGAAGCCCGTCGACCTCGACGCGGTGATCCGGGCCGAGATCCGGCAGCACCGCGAGACCGATATCCGGTACGACGGGAGACCGGTCACGGTCCTCGCAGACGACCTCCTCCCCGAGGTCTTCACGAACCTCGTCGGCAACAGCATCAAGTTCGGGGAGCCCGATGTCGTGATCGCGATCCGGGTCGAGGACCAGGACGGCGGGGTGCTGGTCTCGGTCGAGGACACGGGCCCCGGCATACCCGACGAGGTAAAGCCCACCCTCTTCTCGCGGTTCCGGAAGGGGAAGAGTTCGAAGAGCGGCAAGGGTCTCGGGCTTTACATCGTGCGGATGCTTGTCACCCGCTACGGGGGGAGCATCCGGGTGGAAGACCGTGTGCCGGGCGCTCCGGATGCGGGGGCGGCGTTCCGGTTCACGCTCAAAAAGGCGGCGCGGGAGGAGCCGGAGGCGCCGGCCATCCCGGAGGTCCCGCTGCCGGTGTAGGAGGGCTGTAGCGGCCATCCCGGCTTCCGGAATCTCCGAGCAACCTCCCGTAAAACACTAAAATTGCCGGAACTACCTGGAAAATGTTTTGAGAAAAGAAAAGATTTTTCTACAATTCGCATGTTCTCTCTTCTATGAGATCCACCGTGATCATTGTTTCCGCGGCTGTGTTCGCCCTTCTTTTCATCTTTGCGGCAGGATGCACTGCCGCAACGGAGGAAAAGACCGGTTCCGCCGCTCCGTCGCCGGCCGACGAGGCCTACGCCCGGGGGCTCGCCGAATATGGAGCCGCCAACTACCGGACAGCCGAGGAACGCTTCGCGGAGGCCTGTGCCCTCTATGCCGGTGCCGGTGATCCGGACAGGGCAAGAACCGCAAGGAATGCGATGTTCCGGGCGAACAGGACGTATGCGGAGTACACGTTCGACACTGCGGCCGCAGAGGCGGCGTTGCGGGAGAAGGTTCCCGGCATCACCGATGTCGCGATAACCGACTGGCTGGAGAACCGCGCGCAGAAGATCGTCTCGGAGAACGAGACGCTGTACTTCTACGACATTGCCGGCAACTACCTCTACGCGCACCCCGACGAGATGCAAAAACTGAATGGGGGGAATCTCGACTTCGACTACATCGCCCGGTACGCCTGGTCGGTGAACCGTTCGGAGAGCGGGCCGTACGTGAACCCGGTGCGCTACGAGGGCGTCGAGCGGCTCGAGATCCCGTTCGAGGCGCTTCCGTCGACAGGTATCTTAAAGATCTGGCTCCCGCTCCCGGTCGAGACGGATGCGCAGAGGAACGTCACCGTCACGAACCTCTCGTGCCCCGACTTCATCGTCGCCGGCCCGGTCACCACCGGCTCTATCGGCTACGTCTACTACGAGATCCCGGCCGGGGCGGTCAACGGGAACCTCGTCATCTCGGCGGATATCGCGTTCACCTCCTACGAGCAGGTCTTTGACGATATCGACCCGGAAAAGGTCGGGGAGTATAACACGAGCGATCCTGAATACCTGCTCTACACGAAGTCCGAGAGGAACATCGAACTCACGGACGCGGTCCGGGAGAAGGCGCAGGAGATCGTCGGCAACGAGACGAACCCGCACCTTCAGGCGCAGATGATCTACCGCCACATCATAAAGACCTATCCCTACAGCCACGTCCCGCACGGCTCGCTCGATGCCCGGGAGCCCAAGGCCGCCGAGTCGACCTACATGTTCGAGACCGGTCACGGCGACTGCGGCACCCAGAGCATGCTCTTTGCCGCGTTCTGCCGGTCGCTCGGGATCCCCGCCCGCGCCGTCGGCGGCTACCAGATGCTCCTCTCCGAGACGCCCGGCACCCACTTCTGGGCGGAATACTACCTGCCCGGCTACGGCTGGGTCCCGAACGACGTGACGGTCGCCGAGGTGGCCGACTGGGTCGCCATCCCCGAAGAGAAAGGAGCGGCGTTCAAGGACTACTACGCCGCGAACCTTGATCCCACACGTTTCGTCATCCAGAAGAACGTCGACGCCCCGATGGATCCGTCCCTCCCCGGCGATGCCGTCGTCTTCAGGGTCGTCCGGCAGTACCCGGCGATCGTCTGCGATACGGCAGAGGACGACCTGGATCTCGTCGGCATGGAGTGTTTCGGCATCAGCCTTGAAGCCGTAGCCTGATCCCGACCACCCTTTTTCCCGCAGGTCCGCCCGGGAAATGCGTTGCCATGCCGGCGGGAAAGGTGCCGCGGGTTCCTTATCAAACGTCTTTTTTGTGCCAAACTTAATGAATAAGATGGGAACAATACCTAAATATCGCAACGCACTCTTCAACCACGGCCGGTTCGCCAGGATATATCCCTGCGGTTCCGTTTTACTGACCGGAACTCTCCTATCGATTGCCGGACTTACCATCGTGCCGAACCATGATCCAGAGAAGCCAGCTCGACCTGAGAAAGTTCGTGGCTCCCGAATTTATCTGCGGATACGGGGCACTGCACCTTGCGGGGCGGTATGCCCGCAACTTCGGGATGAAGCAGGTGCTCCTCGTCACCGATCCTGGCGTCCGGGCCGCAGGCTGGGCGGGGGCCGTCGGGGAGAGCCTGGCCGAAGCGGGGGTGTCGTTCACCGTCTTCGATTCCATCTCTGCAAATCCCCGTTCCCGGCAGGTGATGGCGGGTACGGAAGCATACCTCGCCGAGGAGTGCAACGGCATCGTCGCCGTCGGAGGGGGCAGCCCGATGGACTGCGCCAAGGGGATCGGGATAGCGTCCTCCAGCATGCGCGATATCCTCACGTTCGAGGGCGTCGACCGGGTGCCGGTGCCTGCCCCGCCGCTCATCTGCATCCCGACGACCGCCGGAAGTTCCGCCGACGTCTCCCAGTTCGCCATCATCACGGACGAAGGGAGGAAGCGAAAGATCGCCATCGTTTCTAAAACGCTCGTCCCCGACATCTCTCTGCTCGATCCCGAACCCCTGACGACGATGCCGCGGGAACTGACCGCGGATACCGGCATGGACACCCTCAGCCACGCGATCGAGGCCTACGTCTCGAACGCCAGTTCCCCGATGACCGACGTGCATGCCCTCGAGGCGATGCGGCTCGCCGTGAGCGCACTGCCTGCGGCCATGGCCGAGCCGGAAGACCTGAACCTGCGGTTCTCGACCCTCCTTGCCAGCCTTCACGCCGGACTCGCGTTCTCGAACGCCAGCCTCGGGGCGGTCCACGCGATGGCGCACAGTCTCGGAGGGGCCTACGATCTTGCGCACGGACGGTGCAACGCGCTCCTCCTCGAGCACGTGATGGCGGCCAACTACGAGGCGGCATCCGACCGGTACGACCGGATCGGGGCGATCCTCGGGCAGGGACGGGCGACCCCGGCGGAGGGGGCGGCCGCGTTTCGGAAAACGCTCGGGATCACCGGGACCCTCGCCGGAGTCGGCGTCCGGGAGGATGCGCTCCCCGCCCTTGCGGCGGCGGCGCACGCCGATCCCTGCATGGTAACGAACCCGCGCAGCCTCGCCTGCGAAGACATTGAACGGATCTATGGGCATGCACTCTGAACCTCCCGGTGAGCGGGACGCGCTCCGCGAGAAGATCATCGGCCTCGGGGAGACGTCCCTGCACAAGAGTTACTATCCCGAACTGCAGAGACGGCTTGCGGAGCTCGAACGGTTCAGGGCGCTGCTCGACCAGACGCACGACGCGATATTCCTGATCCGTGCGGAAACCGGGAGACTTGCGGACGTCAACGCATCCGCAAAGGCGTATCTCGGCTACTCGAAGAAGGAGCTGCTCGCGATGCCGTTCACCGACCTGATCTCCCCGCAGCAGAAGGCCCGGTTTGTCGAATTCGTCCATAAGATCAGCGTTCTGCCGTCCGAGTCCCGGCAGACCTGGACCGCGCCGCTCGTATCGCGGAGTGGAACGGAGATCCCGATGGAGATCACCGTCCGTTCGGTCACCTTCGGCGGCGAGCAGTACGTCGTCGCGATTGCGCGGGACATCACCGAGCGGATCCGCATCGAACGGGAGATCAGGATAAAGGAGAGCGCTCTCGAATCGTCGACGAACGGCATCCTCATCGCCGATCTCACCGGGGCGGTCATGTATGCCAACCGGAGTTTTGCTGCGATGTTCGGCTACGAGCGGGAGGGCACGATCGCGGGGAGAAACCTGGAGGCGTTCTTTGCGGACCCCACCGTCGGGGAGAAGGTTACGGCCCATCTCCTCGACAACCCTGCGATCGTGCAGGAGACGGTCGGGCTGCGGAGCAACGGCTCTCCGTTTCACATCCAGATCTCGGGCAGCGTCGTCCAGAACGATGCCGGGCAGCCGCTCTGCATCATGCTGATCGTGATGGATATCACCGAACGCATCCTCACCGAGCAGATGAAGCGGGAGACCTACACC
Source organism: Methanoculleus sediminis (assembly GCF_001017125.1). Taxonomy (GTDB): domain Archaea; phylum Halobacteriota; class Methanomicrobia; order Methanomicrobiales; family Methanoculleaceae; genus Methanoculleus; species Methanoculleus sediminis. Next base: position 70,053 of record NZ_JXOJ01000003.1, read on the forward strand.
CAGCTCGGGAAGAACATCGAGCAGTTCGCTATCCTCGGGGACCATATCAGGAATCCCCTGCAGGTGATCGTCGGGTATGCGGAGATGATCGACGATCCGTTTGCAGCAAAGATCCTCGAGCAGTCGCGCCGGATTGACGACCTCGTCACCCGGCTCGACCGGGGATGGGTCGAGTCGGCGAACGTCAGACAGTTTCTGCGGCGGCACGGGGACGGTGCAAAGCCCCCCGGGGAGACGTTTTTCCGGTTTTCGAACCTGAAGGAAGAAGATCGCTGATGCACGGATTTTTAGTGTGCGCGGGTTCCGGCGATTTCGAAGGATACCGTCACCTTCCCGGTACACGAAGATATCCGCTGCGCTGCGACCATAAATTTGACGGGAATTGAGTTCGAAAAGATAAAACGCCCCGGCCGGGATTCGAACCCGGGTCGAAAGCTCCGGAGGCTTTCAGGATATCCACTACCCTACCGAGACTGCCATATTATGTTGTTGTGTAAGGTATAAAAGGCCAGCGGAGGGGGCGGGTTCACGCCCTCCGCGATTCGTAGAGATGCCAGATCTTGCAGGCTCCTTCGTGGCTGACCATGCAGGGGCCCACAGGGGTGCGCGGGGTGCAGACCTTCCCGAAGAGTTTGCAGTCGGACGGCCGGGCGATGCCGCGCAGCACCTTGTCGCAGATACAGGCGGAGTGCTTGTCCACGTGCCGGATCTCGATATCGTACTTCTTCTGCGCGTCGTAGCCCTCGAACTCCGGTTTCAGGCGGAGGCCGGAGGCCGGGATCACCGGGAATCCGCGCCACTCGACGTCATACGGCTCGAAGACCTCGTACATCAGGCGTTTCGCCTTGACGTTCCCTTCCCGGGTGACCACGCGCGGGTAGGCGTTCTCCACCCGGTGCGCCCCCTCGCGGACCTGCTGTACCGCCATCAGGAGACCGAGGAGGATATCCTCGGGCTCGAACCCCGCGACGACCTGCGGGACGGGGAACCGCTCGTACTCCTCGTAGCCCATCACCGCGCAGACGTGCCCCGGGAGGAGGAACCCGTCGAGCGACGCCTCCCCCTGGCCGAGGAGCCATGCCATCGCGGGCGGGACGAGCCGGTGGCACGAGAGGATAGAGAAGTTCTCCGGCGGGCGGGAGAGGATCGTGGCGGCGACCGTCGGTGCGGTCGTCTCGAACCCGACCGATATGAAGACGACCTCCCGGTCGGGTTCCCTCCGGGCGATCTCCGCCGCCTTGTGGATGCCCTGCACCACCCGGACGTCCCCGCCGCTCGACTCGAGCGATCCCTTCGTCCCGGGAACCCGCAGCAGGTCGCCGTAGGTGGCGATGGTGCAGTCGCGCTCCACCAGGTCGAGCGCAGCGTCGATCTCGCCCTGGGGCGTGATGCAGACCGGGCATCCCGGCCCCATCACGATCTTGAGCCGCTCGGGAAGGACGCTCCTGAGCCCGGCGCGGGCTATTGCCGCCTCGTGGGTGCCGCAGATGTGCATGAGCGTGATATCCCTGTCCACGAGAGCGTGAAGCGTATCCAGGATCTCCTTACCTACCGCCATGAATTATCACACTTATATTCCACTGACAGCACATATTAGTACCGGAATGAACAGCATCATGTACGGAAGCGCGGTCGTCCTCTGCGGAATCATCGCAGCGTTCATCGTTCACGAGGTCTTCCGGTGGCTGCAAAAGCGGGCCGACCTCACGGAATCAAAACTCGACGACATCGTGCTCTATTCGCTCGACAAACCCCTGGCCATTGCCATAATCGCGGGTTCCGTCTGGATCTCCGTAACGTTCATCATCGACCCCGCGGCCCTTCTCGGGGAGTACGCATGGCTCGTTTCGGAGAAATACTTCGCCGCGGCGGCGATACTCATCGCGGCGTGGGTGATCTCTTCGTTCATCTACAACTTCATCAACCTCTACGGCAGGTGGATGGCGTCGCAGACCGAGACCGACCTCGACGACCGGATCATCCGGGTGCTCGAGGTCTCGGCACGCTACATCATCTGGTTCATCGCCATCCTCATGGTGCTCCAGATGCTCGAGGTGAACATCACGCCGCTCGTCGCCGGTGCCGGGCTCGCCGGCCTGGCGGTGGCGCTCGCTGCCCAGGACATCGTCTCCAACTTCTTCGGGGGCGCGGTCATCCTGGTGGACAAGCCGTTCGCCGTCGGCGACCGGATCAAGATCGACGAGTTCCTCGGAGACGTGATCAGCATCGGCCCCGGAGCACCAGGATCAAGACGCTGGACTACCAGATGGTCACCCTTCCGAACTCGAAGGTATCGAGCAGCGTCATCGTCAACTACGCCCTGCCGGACGTCAAGTTGAAGATCAAGATCCCGATCTCGGCTGCCTACGGCAGCGATATCAAGCGCGTGAAAGAGATCCTCATCGATATCGGGTGCGAGGCCGCGGCACGGTCGGAGTACGTCCTCTCCGACCCTGCGCCGTCCGCCTACTTCCTCGAGTTCGGAGCATCGAGCCTGGACTTCATGCTCGTCCTCTGGGCAAAAGCCTTCAACCTGACCTGGGACGTCCAGGACTACGTGAACACACGCGTCTACGAGCGGTTTGCGGAAGAAGGGATCGAGATACCGTTCCCGCAGATGGACGTTCACCTGCGGGGCTGATCAGGTCGCCCGGTAAAATACCCCTCTTTTTTCCTGCACCGGCTCGATCTGCCCGCCGGACTCGAGAACCCTGAGGTGTTTCGCGACCTCGGCCGGTCTGATGCCGAGGAGTGCCGCGAGATCTGTGGGCGTGCAGGGCCTCCGCCGGATGGTCGCGAGGATCGTCTCTGCGACATCCTCGCTCTCCGGCGGCAGCGCTCTCTCCGTGCAGGCCGCCCCGATCACCTCCCCGCCGAGCATCGCTGCGATCCGCTCGAGCGCCCCGATGGAGGCCGGCCTCACCCGGATATCGGTGCCGGGGCGGTCGAGGGTGTTTATCTGGACGCGGTCGGGACGGATTGCCGCGACGGCTTCCTGGAGGAGCCGGAGTTCTTCCTCGGTGTCGTTGATGTCCGGGACAATGAAGATCTCGAGCCGGATCTCGCCGGGATACCCGGGGACGAATTCGAGCAGCCCCTCGAGCACCTGCTCTGCGGTTAGCCCCCGGCAGGGACGGTTGATCCTCAAGAAGACCTCCTCGGAGACGGCGTCGAGCGACGGCACCACGAGGTCCGCGGGCATGAGGGCGTTGCGGACATCCGGGTCGGTGAGGAGCGCGCTGTTGGTCAGCACCGCGACCCGGTAGCGGGGGTAGCGGTCTTTGATGAAGGAGATGATCTCGCCGATCCCGGTGTGAAGCGTCGGCTCCCCGGAACCGGCGAACGTGATGTAATCGAGATCCGGCCCTTTCGCGAGAAAATCGTCGAGTTCCGCGATGACCAGTTCGGTCGGGACGTACTCGCGCCGCTCGCAGGTAAGATCGGTCGTCCGCCCGCATTCGCAGTAGACGCAGTCGAAGGTGCAGGTCTTGTGCGGCACCAGGTCGATCCCGAGCGAGATGCCCAGCCGCCGGGAGGGGACCGGGCCGAAGAGGTGACGGTATGCCATGGGGTTGTCCGGAGTAGTATCCGGCGCGAGGACTCATCAGGATTTACCTCCCTGCAACGGCCCGGCCGGCAAACTTCACGGGTCGCGATCCACCGGGAGGTGCGTATTCCGAACCTATTTATCGTCCCGCCCGGAACATTCTGTATGTTCGGCGTCTCCACCTACTGCCTTCACCACGAGCCGCTCTCTCTCGCGCTTGAGAAACTTGCTCCCATCACCGATTGCGTGGAGGTGATGGACGACGGGCTGCACTACCTGAAGAGTGCGGAACCGCTCGAGAGTTATTCGTACCGGTATTTCATTCACGCGCCGGCCCGGGGGGTCAATATCGCAAGCCTCCTTGAGCCGATCCGCCGGGCGAGCGTCGAGGTTCTGACGCAGACCTTCGGCGTCGCCGCCGAGGCCGGGGCGGACGTGGTCATCCACCCGGGCTACTATGCGTGGAGCGAGGAGCGCGATCGGGCGACGGAGCGGTTCCGTCAGTCGCTCTCCGAGCTGACTCTGGCGGCCGAAGACCTCTCGGTCACGTTCTTTGTCGAGAACATGGGGAACTGGGAGTATTTCTTCCTGCGCACCTGCGACGATCTGCCGCTCATCGACGGGATCGGGCTCGCGCTCGACGTCGGCCACGCGAACCTGAACGGGTGCCTGGACTGTTTCCTCGCCCACCCGGCGGCGCACTTCCACCTGCACGACAACGACGGCACCGAGGACACGCATTCGCCGGTCGGGGACGGGACGATCGACTTTTCGGCCGTGATGAAGGCCGTGCGGCGGAGCGGTGCCGTCCCCATCGTCGAGGTGGAGACCTTCGAGGGGGTGACCGCCAGCATATCCGCGCTGGAGGGGATCGCCGCCGCCCAACCGGGCGAATAAGAGCGGTCCCGCCCGGTTTTTTCCCCGGTTTCGGCCGTAACCTTTTATAGGGTAAACCTCCAACATAATTGGTGCGTCACGCCTCAGTGGCTCAGCCGGTAGAGCGCGTCCTTGGTAAGGACGAGGTCGCGAGTTCGAATCTCGCCTGAGGCTTTCTGTTTTGGATTACTGCACTTATCGAAGGCCCGGCCATTGATATATCCCGTTCGTTATGCGCTGGTTCTCGTCTCATGCCGCGAACGTATAGAACCCGGTGCATATATGGTGTGACGCCGTATTGCTGTCTGCCGGCCGCTTTGATGAGATCCTCGACGTTGTCATGGAGTGGGCCGGCAGGACGATCTTGAGATGCTGCACAAGCGGTGGTTTACATGCCAGGGCTCGTCTCGGAAAAAATGGGTATTAAAGAAGGAATGAGGGCATTCTTCCTGGATGCGCCACCGGAGGCAGTGGCGGCAATGCATCTGCCCCCGCTTATTGTAGCCGACAAGCTGGAGGGTTCGTTCGACTATATACACTACTTCGTAAAAAGCCGGGCGGAACTTGATACGCACTTTGCGGAACTGAAAGCGCACCTCGCCCCCGGCGGCAGGTTATGGGTATCGTGGCCGAGGGGCGGACGGTTGGGCACGGATCTCGACATTAAATCGGTGATCGCAATCGGGTACAACCACGGACTGGTCGAGAGCGTCAACCTGCGTATCGACGACGTATGGACCGGACTTAAGTTCACCCGGCCCAGGCCCGGCAAGATCTATAAAAATAGGCACGGACGACTGCCCGATTAGCCGGCTCACTCCGTGCCTGTAATTATTGAGCGGTGCGACAGGGTCATGCCGCAGCCGGTACTGCCCGGATCCAGAGATGATATTTGTAGATAGCGGTTGAGCCGCCGTTGACTGCGATGCCCGTCCCGCCTCCCCAGCTCTGTCGAGCCATACCTTTATATTGTGACAATCCTCTGGGGTTCTAATTCCAGAACGCTGGAATTTGGGGGGATGGAAGTGAGAAAAATTGCGATTCTCGTAATTTTAATGTCGCTTCTCGTTGGCTGCGTGCCGGCCCAGGATGTGGCAACTCCGGAGACGCCAACAGTCACGGAAGAGACGGTGACGCCAACCACTGAAGAGACGGTGACGGCAGACACGGAAACGCCGGCTCCTTCTGAAGTTGGCGGTATAGACTGGTTGATGTTTCTCGTCCTGTTAGTTATCGGCACTCTGATCGTGTTTCCCTGGCTCGTCATAACCTACTCGAATATCCACATACGCAACAGGATCATGGCCGATATCCACGATGTCCAGAATGAGAAACTGAAGAAGGAATACTACGAGATGCTTCTCGCTCAGATTCCCGAGCGCAAAGGACTGTCCCGGTTCTCGCTGATGCTGGCGGTGACGTTGATCATCGGGACGGCCGTCCTGTACCTTGTCATTAAAGAGCCGGGGAGCGAACTGCTGGAGACTATCATCGGTGTCCTGACGGGTGCGCTTGCATCCATCATCGGGTTCTTCTTTGGAGGCCGTGCCGCGGAGAGCGCGAGTGAAGGGCCAAACCTGGAACTGGTGCAGGAAACCGCTAAAGAAACCGCCAAGAAGACCATCAAGGAAACTTCCGGGAAACCCGGTGGGTAAAACGGCGGGAGAGGCAGACCGTTCCGGGTAAGCGAGGTGGAACAGGGCTGCGGGGAGCTCGTCTGCGTGTAAGCCTTCCGGGAGCGGTGCCGGAGATTCACGGTATTCCCAATACTTAAACCACTGCCCGACAAACCGATCAGGCACCCATGGCACCCGCAACAGACGGCGACACCCTCCTCCTGCACTTCACCAGCACCCGCCCCGACGGCGAGATCTTCGAGGATACCCGCTCGGGCGAGCCGGTCCGGGCCACCCTCGGGGCGAACCGGATCAATCCCCTCTTTGAGGAGGCGCTGATCGGAAGAGAGCCGGGCGAGACGGTTACGGTGGCGCTGCCCCCGGAGAAGGCCTACGGGAAGTTTAATCGGAAGCTCGTGGTCACGGTGAAACGCACGAAACTGAAACTCGACCACGAACCGGTCGTCGGCGAGTTCGTCCACGTCGAGGTGCTGGGGAAGCCCTGCCTGGTGACCGTTCTCGACGTGGACGCAAAAAGGATCACCGTCGACGCCAACCATCCGCTCGCGGGAGAGACGATCACCTACACGATCACCATCGAGGCGATCCTCCCCCGGGACGGCTGAGCGGCCGCCCCGGAACAACCGGGATAGACCCCGCCGCGCCGGACCGGATGTTATCCCTTCCGGCGACATAAACGCCCTGTTCCTTCGTTTCCGCCCGGATCCATTCCGGCTGGTATTTATGCCGCCGGAAAAGACCTCTTTTCATGACAGCCGGTTCGTCCACAGGCGGCAGATCGCCCCGCCGGCAGGCGGTCGCCGGCTTACTGGTTCTCCTGATCGTCGTTGCTCCCATCGCACTCTCGGGCTGCTTCTCCCCGGACCCCGAACCGGTGCATGTTCGGATCCTCGCGGTCAACGACTTCCACGGGCAGCTCCCCGACGGGCAGAAACTCGACGGAGAACCGGCCGGGAGCGCGCCGGTGCTTGCGTCGTATCTCAAATGCGCGACGGCCGGTGCCGGCGGGGCGGCCACGTTCATCGCGCTCCCGGGAGACGTCGTCGGGGCGTCGCCGCCCGTGTCCGGGCTGCTGCTGGACGAACCCGCCGTGCTCTTCTTCAACGGCCTCGCGGACGGCTGCCCGGAGATGGTGATCGCGACCTTCGGCAACCACGAGTTCGACCGGGGCACGGACGAACTGCTGCGGATGGTCCGTGGCGGGAACGGCGCGGCGCCCCTCCCCCGCCCGGTAGACCCCTACCCTGGCGCGGCAGCGGAGTACGTCTCCTCGAACGTGGTCTGGAAGACGAACGGCACCCTCCTTGCCGCCCCCTACACCATCCGCGACGCCGGCGGTGCAAAGATCGCGTTCATCGGTGCCACGACGATCGAGACGCCCTCGATAGTGAAGGCGATCAACATCGAGGGAGTCGCCTTCGAGAACGAGACCGAGTCGATCAACCGCTACGTCCCGGAGATCCAGCAGCAGGGGGTGCACGCGATCGTCGTCCTCCTTCACGAGGGCGGCTCGCAGGATCCCTACGACGGCCCGACCCGGGAGGGGGAGAACGTCACCGGCAGGGTCGCCGCGATCGTCGCCGGCCTTGACGGAGACGTGGACGTCGTTCTCTCGGGCCACACCCATGCGTTCACCAACGCCTACCTGGAGAACTCCGGCGGGAACCGGGTGCTGACGACGCAGGCGTACAGTTACAGCAGAGCGTTTGCCGACATCGATATCGTCATCGACCCCCTCACCGGCGAGGTCGTCCACGCGTCGGCACGGATCGTCCCGGCATACGGAAACGCCACCACTCCCGACCCGGAGGCCCAATCACTGCTCGAGATCTGCGAGGAGGCGGTCGGGCCGATGACCGGCCGGATCATAACGACAGCATCTGCGGAGATCACGCGGCTGCAGACCGACGCCGGCGAATCCGCGCTCGGCAACCTCGTCGCCGACGGCCAGCGGGCGGCGATGGGAGCCGATATCGCGTTCGTCACCACCGGCTCGCTCCGGGCGGAGATAGCGAAGGGGAGCGTCACCTGGGGAGACCTTTATGCGGTGCAGCCGTTCTCTTCGACCGTCCTCTCGATGACCCTGACGGGAGAACAGGTCAGGGACGTGCTGGAACGGCAGTGGGAGGTTCCGGTACCGCCCCATAACCTCGCCGTATCCGGGCTGTCGTACACCTTCGACGAGAGAAAGCCTGCCGGCGATAGGATCGTCGAAGTCCGGGTGAACGGCACCCCGCTCGACCCGGACGGGAAGTACACGGCAGCGATGGTCGATTTCCTCGCGACCGGCGGCGACCGGTATACCGTCTTTCGGGAAGGCGCGGATATCGTCAACGGCCCGGTCGACGTCGATGCGCTGGTCGCGTATATGGAGTCCCTTCCGGACCCGGCGGACGTGAAGCCGGATGGAAGGATCGCAAAAGTCGCGTGAAGACCGGGAACCCGGACCATTTCACCCTCTCTTCCGGTGCCGGCCTGATAGTTGTGAAACGGCGGCGGCTCTTCTTTCGGATGCCGGCCCCGTTCTTGTTCCCCCGGATCGTCGTGCCGTGCGCAGCCGGCTGCGGACGTTATTCGACCGATATCGACCATGTCTCCCTTCTGGTAGGGACGTCCATTGTAAACTTGAACGAGATAGTCTCGCCTTGAGCATAGCGTTTCCTCGCGGTTCTGAAGAACGGGTGGTCCCAGTGAGTACGCGGAGATAAGGGGGACGTATCGAAATTGATCTCATCGTCAAATATCACCCTGAAATAGAGGCACAGGCCGTCCATCGAGCCGGATCGGACTACTTTCTTCGATATCTCTATAGATTTGGGAATTTCGCCCGGATCGTGCATCGTGTTCAGGTCGAAGGACAGGATCGGCTCCGGCTCGCAGAGAAGATAATCGACGGATGAATGCTCGATCTTAAGTTTGGGCGGCCGCGAGTGATCGTTATACTCGCTGCAATCCCTCAGGCAGTTGAAATCTATGCCGTATATGTTGTTCTCCCACAGGTGGGGAATCCTGTATTCCTCCTTTAAGCAGATCGGTTCGAGGAAGAGTTCGAATTTACCGGGTAGAATTCTTCCCGTGTTTTTGAGTATCCGTTTTTTGAGATCTAAAATATTCTCTATCATATTTTCGTCGACAAGGTTGGAACCCATCTGTTCGTGAAGAATGACGTCCACCTTTTCATCCGGCTCGAAAAAGCGGCTGTTTTGCGGCAAGAACACCACGTTGTTTATGCCGTTGCCGTCGGCAATTTTTTGAGCGACCGCTATCATAAATTCGGAATGGTCAACGGCATAAATCTTCTTCGGATTTTTCTGTGCCGCGAAGAACGAGAGAACTCCGGTTCCCGTTCCCAGATCGACAACGATGTCGTCCGGGTTAATATGGCGGTTGATGGCATCGTAGTACCTTTTCATCCGCACGGTATCTGCAATCATCATCTCGTGGCACGAGACGTCCTCGAACGTTCCCCTGTTTTCGATGTCGTAGAGCAATGTTCGGCCGAACTCCCTGGATTGAAGTAGATCCACGGCAGTTCTGCGAAGTACTGTCGTCATGTGAAGCATGAAGCTCAAAGGCCGCAGGATCAGAGGCCGCACTACCATGCTGCCACATGCCTGTTTCTAACGTATAATATTTTTCCGCATTCGTTCCTGAATGCGGACAGGCCCGTTCCTACAGTCATGGACCCCCGGCAGCAACCGGCCCAACCTATAAATAACGCCTCTCCCCATGACCCCCCGGAGGTCATCCGAGATGCCCGAATTTGCACAACCGTTCTCCGGGAACCGCATGGAGCGCAAACTGGACCGGGGAGAACTCATCAGGACGATCCGGTTCTCGATCGCCGCCGAGTACGAGGCGATCCAGTTCTACAACCAGATCGCCGAGTCGACCGACGAACCGCTGGTCCGGAAGGTGATGCGCGATATCGCGGACGAGGAGAAAGAGCATGCGGGAGAGTTCCTGCGGCTTCTCCGGGAGATCGAGCCCGCCGAAGAAGAGTTCTACCAGCACGGCTACGAAGAAGTCGAGGAGATGATCGAGGAGTTGAAGAAAGGCGGGAAGTGATTGCCCTTCCCGTCACCTGATCCTGCAGGACTCGTCGTAGGATTTCTTGCAGTCGGGGCAGAGCGTCCGCGCCTTCTCGAGGTCCGGGTAGTTCTCTTCGGTGATCTCGTCGCAGGCCGCCCCGCAGATCTCGCACCAGTATTCCTTTGTCTCTGCTTTCTCTTCGCCTTTCAGCTCGCGTCTGGTCATGCTGATCTCCCTCCGGGCGGTGCCGTTCCACCTCATCGTGCATATGCTTTCGGGTCGGCCCACCGCACCGCCCCGGTGAGACCGCTTCCCATCTCCCAGAACCGTTCCTGGACTTCCGGGTCGGCGGCGAGGGACGACGGCTGGGTCCACCGGGTCTCCTCGAAGTAGCCGCCGTTCACCGTCCCGGCTTCGGGAGAGGTTGCGAGATACGTCTCCACCTCCGCCCCCTGCTCCGGCGGGGCGCCTTCGTTCCCGCCGTGGATGTAGGCCCGGAGGAGCTTCGTGTCGATCACCCCCGGGTGGAGGCTGTTTGCCGTCACTCCCGTCCCCTCGAGGGGCCGGGCGAGCCGGGCGGTGAAGGCGATGAGCCCTACCTTCGATATGGCGTAGGCCTCGTAGGGCTCATACCTCGAAAAGCCCGGGAGGTTTCCCCATTCGATCGACCCCACGCTCCTGTGGGCGATCGACGCGACGTTGACGATCCGTGCCGGAGCGCTTCTCTCAAGGAGCGGGAGGAGCTCGTGGGTGAGAAGGACCTGTGCAAGGAAGTTCACGGCGAACGTCATCTCGATCCCGCCGGGTGCAACCTCCCGCTCCGGCATGAAGACCCCGGCGTTGTTGACGAGGACGTCGAGCCGGTCGTACGTCTCGCCGATCTCCTCCGCAAGGCCCCTGACCTGCTCCTGCACCGAAAAGTCGGCGATGAAGAGATCGAGCCGGTCGGAGCCGGTGGCCGCCTCCAGTTCCGCGAGGACCTTTCGGCCCTTCCCGGAATCTCTGCCGTGGAGCAGCACGCGGTGGCCCTGCCGGGAGAGCGCGTGTGCGGTCGCTTTTCCGATACCGTCCGTCGAGCCCGTGACGAGGATGGTCTGCTCCGCCATAATGCGGCCCGGGTGTATATTCTCTCTATATGAACGTGGCGGTGCGCAAGATCGGTGCGCTCCACGGCACGTGCCCTGCGGTGGTGCACCGAAAGATGGCCTGTTTCCCTGGTGGCGGTGCGGGAAGAATCAAAAAGGTGATATGCTGCACCACAAACCTGTACTATATGGTGCGATACTCGGTCACGATGGATGACGACCTCGTGAAAGCGATCGACAGGATACGCGAATACCGGGGCATGTCCCGGTCGGAATGGCTCAACGACCTCTGCACGAAGTATCTGGACGGTGCATCCGCGAAAGGCGTGCAGACCGCGGTTCCTGCGGGGATACAGCCTGCAAACGTCCGGGAGCCGAACATGACCGATTACGAGGCCGCCTGTGCCAACTTCATGATCGACGTCCCCGAACAGTTCAACTTCGGTTACGACGTGATCGACCGGTGGGCCGAGACCGACCGGAACAAACTGGCGATGATCTGGGTCGACCAGGAGGGAAACGAGAGAAAGTACACCTTCCGCGACCTGCGGTATCTCTCCAACGGTGCCGCGAACATCCTCCTCAAGTACGGCATCAAGAAGGGCGACCGGGTCATGCTGATGCTCCCGCGGATCCCGGAATGGTGGATCTTTGTTGTCGCGCTCATCAAACTCGGCGCGGTCTTCTGCCCCTGCCCGACGATGCTGACGCCGAAGGACATCAAATACCGCGTGCAGGCCGGGAAGTTCCGGATGATCATCACGAACTTGGAGAACGCCGAGAAGGTCGACGAGGTCGCCGATGCCTGCCCGCTGCTCGACACCCTCTTCCTGGCGGACGGGGAGCGGGAGGGCTGGGCGAGTTACCCGCACGAGCTCGAGTACCCTGCACCGGTATCGCACCACAAGGTCAGCATGCCGGTCGCGAAGAAGACGAGATCGACCGACCCGATGATGATCTACTTCACCTCGGGCACCACCGGCGAGGCCAAGATGGTGCTGCACAACCAGAGTTACCCGCTCGGGCACATCATCACCGCCTCGCTCTGGCAGGACGTTACGGAGAACGACCTGCACCTGACGTTCTCCGATACCGGATGGGCGAAGTGCGCCTGGGGCAAGATATTCGGCCAGTGGATCGCGGGAGCCTGCATCTTCGTCTACGATATCCGGGGGAAGTTCGGCGCGACCGAGCTCCTTCCGCTGATCGAGAAGTACGAAGTGACCACGTTCTGCGCACCGCCGACGGTCTACCGGATGCTGATCCTCGCCGACCTCGACAAGTTCGACTTCCGCGATCTGCGGCACTGCTGCAGCGCCGGGGAGCCGCTCAACCCCGAGGTGATCCGCGTCTGGGAGGACGGCACCGGGCAGCCCATCTACGAAGGCTACGGCCAGACGGAGACGGTCTGCTGTATCGCCACGTTCCCCTGCATGCAGCATAAGCCCGGCTCCATGGGAAAACCCGCGCCGGGCTGGCAGATCGAGCTCCACGACGACGACGGCAACCTGGCCGGCCCCGGTGAAGAAGGGCGGATCGCGGTCAAACTCGATCCCCGGCCCGTCGGGCTCTTCGTGGAGTACCTTGACAACCCCGAGGCGAACCGGGAGTCGTTCCAGAACGGCTACTACTACACCGGCGACAAGGCACGCATGGACGAGGACGGCTACTACTGGTTCATCGGAAGGAGCGACGACGTCATCAAGTCGTCCGGCTACCGGATCGGGCCGTTCGAGGTCGAGAGCGCCCTGATGGAGCACCCGGCCGTCCAGGAATCGGCGGTCGTCGGGTCACCCGACCTGATCCGCGGGATGGTCGTCAAGGCCTTCATCGTCTTAAAGGCCGGCTACCAGCCGTCCGAATCGCTGGTCAAGGAGCTCCAGGCCCACGTCCGGAACACCACCGCTCCGTACAAGTACCCGCGGCTGATCGAGTTCGTCCAGGAACTCCCGAAGACGATATCCGGCAAGATCCAGAGGAACGTCCTGCGGGACCAGGAACTGCGGATGAGCAACAACGGGAACTGAACCGCCCGTTCACTTTTTTACCTGGGCGATGCCCACAAAAATTGAGGCACGGCTTTCCCTTTGATATCGCCATGACTGCCCCCGCCCCGAGGGGCGGGGGAGGAGCGCGAAGCGCGGGTGGGGTGGGGGTTAGAAGTGTCCTTTTGTGCAGAGACAGGGGAGGGGGAGACCCCCGCCCCGCGTGGCGATAGCCACCACGGTCACGGTCCACTGCACGGTGTTTGCTCCTCGTTCGGGCCGTTTTGTCTGTTGCACTCCAGAAACTCGTATCGCACCTCGCGGCGCCCGAACTCTCTTGAGGCGATCCTAAGCGTAAATCTGATAACCATCAACCCCGCCGCGACCTCGTGCACCAAAAAAGAATACCGCCCTCATCGGCGGCAAAAAACCGGCGGCCCGCTCGAAGAACGAAGTTCTTTTCGAACTCCGTTCCTGGCGGAACGTCGCAACTCGAAAACGCTTCGCGTTTTCTCAAGCTCCTTCCCTTCGCACCTGCGGTGCTCGTGCTCCCGCCCCGCACCTGACGGTGCTCCAGCTCCGTTCCGTTGGAACGTCGCACCCTTCGGCCGGTCGCGCTCGGGAAGTCGCCTTCAACAAACCCGCTCGATAAAGTTCTCAAGGATCTTCAGCCCCACCGCACCGCTCTTTTCCGGGTGGAACTGGACGCCGTAGGTGAGCCCGTTATTGACCGCCGAGGCGAAGGGGCGGATGTAGGTGGTGCTCGCGATGGTGTTCGCCGGTGCGGCAGCCGCGTAGTAGGAGTGGACGAAGTAGACGTACTCCTCCTCGTGGAGCCCGTCAAAGAGCGGGGTTCCGGGGTCGATATGGATGGTGTTCCACCCCATGTGGGGGACCTTCTCCCCGGCGGCCGGGACGAACCGCTTTACGTCGCCCGGCACGAGGCCGAGGCCCCGGTGGATCCCGTGCTCTTCGCTTCTGTCCATGAGCATCTGCATCCCGAGGCAGATCCCGAGGAGCGGCGTCTCGTTCGCGGCGGCAAGAACGGTATCCGCGAGTCCGCCGAGCATCTCCATCCCGTCCCGGAACGCCCCCACCCCCGGGAGGACGATCCCGTCGGCGGACGCTATCGCCTCCGGGTCGGCCGTGATCGCCGGTGCCGCTCCCGCCCGCTCGAGGCCCCGCAGCACGCTTCGCAGGTTGCCGAGGCCGTAATCAATTATAACTATCTTCTTCTTCATCCGCATCTCCCCGTTTCCGCCACAGTCCGCGCTCGATCCAGTCTTCGGGGAGGCCGCACCTCTCCTGCCACCGGGCGAGCCTCCCGTCCCACGCCTTGAGGAGTTCGGGGTGGGATTCCCCGATGATTGCAAACGTCGCAAGGTCGCTTGAAGGGCACATGAAACACCCGATACGGTCGAGCCCCCGCCCGTAGAGGGGGTTGTAGGGCGCCTTCTCGCGGAAGATGTAGAGCCAGACGTGCATCGCCGTCCACTGCTGGATCGGGGCCGCCGAGAGCTGCTGCGGGACGCGGGGGTTCTTCCAGACCCGCCTGCTCTGCATCCGCCGCACCGATTCGTACTTCCGCTGCCCGATGAACGAGAGGCATTCTCCCCAGTTCTCGTCGATCAGGCGGCCGACCGGGTCGAGTTTGCAGACCCGGCAGCACCAGCGGCTGTCGACGGCCGGCGGGCCGCTCTCCTCGAACGCCTTCCAGAACGCCTCTTCTTCGCAGACCCTGAAGACCTCGAGCCCGTAACGCTCCGCCACCGCGTCCACGTTCTCGCAGGTCTCGGGGAACTCGAGCCCCGTGTCCGCAAAGAGGAGCGGCACCGGCCCGAGCGCTTTTAAGACGACGAGCAGGGTCGCGAGGCTGTCCTTGCCGCCGGAGTAGGAGACCGTGGGCTGTCTGGGGTTCTGCTCCGCGACCTCGCGGACGAACCGGATGCTTTTCGCCTCATAGTCCGCGAGGACCGGTTCGTTTGCCCTGACGGCGTCGTCCCACGTCGCCTCTCCGGGGACGCAGATCGACCGGACGTTCTTTCGCGTCCTGACGACGACCCCGCGCTCCATCGTCCCGGCGGTTGCGGCATCGACCTTCGCTCTCCCGACGCCGACGCACTCGCCGGCCTTCGTCAGGATGAAGACCTCGTCGCCTTCGGCGACGGCGGGGTCGATCGAGACGAGGCCCGGCGCGAGGACGCTCGCACCGGACTCGAGGATGGACGGGATCGCGCCGTCGTCGACGACAACGTATCGCTTCGTCGGCTTCAGGTAATTCGCGGCGGCCGGGCGCGGGAGGGGCTCCCAGCGGTGCTCGTCCGGGAAGTAGCGGATCGCGCCCACGACCGCCCCGCCGAGGACGATCTCGTCCATCCGGTCGTCGGCAGGAACCTTGTTCAGGAGCGCGATATGGCCCTCCGGGATCAGCGCCGCTCCGAAATGCTCGCGGAATATACGGTTGACCCGCTCGATGTCGTCCGGGAACGCCGGACGTGCGTCTCCCGGCGGCGTGACGGCTACCGGGCGGGTGGGGGCGCCGCAGGCGCAGACCCCGGAGAGCACGGGGGCATGGCATGCGTCGCACCAGCGAAGCTGGATCTTGCCGAGGTAGATGCGGGCCATTCTTATATTCGTTGGGGCGAAACGAATAAAAATCTTGGTGTATTCTACACCTTTCCCGCAGTACTCTCCCCGCCGGCGGTTTTGCCCGGCGGGAGGGTTCCCTCTCGCCGCCGGCGATTCGCCCCGCCTTACCGGCCGCCGGAACCCGGGTTGGGTATCCCGGGTCGCGGGAATCAGGCTCTTTGGGCGTGGTGGAGGGCGTGAAGCAAACTATTAAATACAACTACTGTCTCATAGTATTGTCATGTTCAATCATGTAGAATTGTGCCCGCCGGCTGTCTGCCGGCGCGTCGGCAATTCTACGCCGGCTACCGGGGAGAAACCCGATCAACCGGACTCTCCGATAACAGCAATCGATGATACGCCCCTGTCCGGAGCCATAACCGCCGGGCGGGGGATGCGGGGTGATAACGATGCATGAGAGCAGGGGTGCAAAGATGGCGTCGATGCGAGTTGCAGGAAAATCGTTACGGAAGACCGAGATACTCGGGCTGTTCATCTTCATACTCATGGCGGTCGTCATGCTTGCGGTCGGCGCAGCGCTCTTCTGCGACTGGCTCGCCGAGCCGGGCTCGGCACCTGCAGGGACACCCGCCGATATCGGCCCGATACCCGGAGGATTCGCGGTTGCCGGCGCGATCCCGGTCATCCCCCTCGTGATAGGTGTCGAGGTGGTGGGGGCGCTCACGCTCGTCATACTCTACACCCTTTCCGGCGCCGGGCGTGGAGCATAGGGCGCTCCGATGCGACCCTCTCTCCCGCTATAGCCGGGATGCCGGAAAAAACTCCCTTATTTTGCCTCGATTCAGCGTAACGCGGCGGACTGTCCGTAAAATTTATATCCCGGCCGGATGACATCAGATCTATCCCACCTCGGGAGGGAGGTGTGTCATCCATGGCAAAGGACAAGAAGCCCCAGGATAAGAAGCAGGAGAAGAAGACGGAGAAGGTTCAGGACAAGGCTAAGAAGAACTGAGCCTCCAATTCATCACTCCCTCTTTTTCCGGCTCGATATGCCGATCTCTCTCCCTCCGGACGGCCTCGCGAAAGACCCGGTCGTAGGCCGCGGCGCTCTTCTCCCACGTAAAGAGTTCTCGCACCCTCTCCGGCCCGTTATGAGCCATCCGCCGGTACAGGTCCCGGTCGCCGAGCACCTTTATGGCGGCGGCGGCAAGCCCCGCGGCGTCTCCCGGCGGGACAAGGAGGCCGGTCGCCCCGTCTTCCACGGCATAGGGTATTCCGCCGATCTCCGTCCCGATGACCGGCGTGCCGCACGCCTGTGCCTCGATCAGCACCATGCCGAACCCCTCCGCACGGTCGCAGCTCGGCAGGACGAGGAGGTCGGCGCTGTTGAAATAGAGGGGCATCTCGTCCTCGGGGACAAAACCGGCAAAGATGACGTCCTCTAGGACGCCCTCGCCGGCGGCAAGCTCCCTGTAGTGGTCGATGTAGTTTCCCCGGCCGGCGAGGATGAGTTTGGCGCCCATGGACGCCCGGACGGTCTTCATCGCCCGGATCAGGTAATGAACGCCCTTATGCCGGCTCTCCCTGTCCAGGTGGCCGACGTAGAGGAGGATCTTCTCGCCGTCCAGGCGGTATTTCCGGCGCAGGAAGTCCGAGCGGTCTCCCCCGAACCGCTCGAGGTCGACGCCGGGGGCGGCGTAGCGCAGTTTCCGGCGATGCTTCGAGAGGTGCGGCGACCGCCCGGCGTAGTACTCCGACGTGGCGACGATGATATCGGCGAGGCGGAGCGTCTGCGAACCGAGAAGCGGGTAGTAGCACCGCCCGAACACCCGCGTCAGGAGATCCGAGCCGGTCAGGTCGTTGTGGTAGGTCAGGACATACGGCACCCGCATCCCGGCCGATGCCCGGGCGGCCGCGTCCGCGATGAACGGAACCGGCATATGAGCGTTGACGACGTCCGGGCGCACCGAACCGATGATCTGTTGCAGGGCCCTCTTCCACGCGAGGTTGACGGGGGTGCTCGAGACCTTGAACCGGTAGGGCAGCCGGATCACCGTAAGGCCGTCGATCCGGTCGGTTCTCACGGCGTTCTCCTCCCGGCTCCAGTTGGAGCAGACGACGGTCACGTCGTGCCCGAACTGCCGCTGCAGCCTGGTGCCGATCTCGTAGACGTACTTCTGGACTCCGCCCATGTGCGGGTAAAAGTACGGCGTCACCACCATGACCTTCATGCTTGCGCTCCGGTAACGGGGTGAAGGTGCACGATAACCCCTATAAATGTATCTGTGGGACCCGGGTGCCCGGCGGTTATCCTGAACGTCCAACGGGGTGCGGAGGCGGGACACCTGCCCCCTCCGCCGGTCGCATATCCGTCGATTCCGGCCTAACCCGGCCGGCACGTTAACGTTACCCTTCGAATATCCACGGAATTTACCTCCGGTCAATTCCCCGCATACTTGATCTCCGCAGTTTGATGTTCTGGAGGAGAGACCAATCCATCCTGCTCGTTCATCAGGTGTTTCTCACGGTTCCGTTACCGGATAGGAGGCTCCTGGATCGAGGGCAGGTATAAATATTAGAAGCGCTACCTATCGCCCATCAAGGTTCGTCCAGGGGGGGGAAGGATTGAGTCGAGGAGCCGTCTTCGTAACCGACGCACAGATGCGGAGCTCTCTTGCGGTCATCAGGTCGCTCGGGAAGCAGGGGCTGGAGGTGACCGCCGGCGAGGAGACGAGGTGTGCGACGGGCGCTTTTTCGCGGTACTGCAGCCGCCGTCAGGTATACCCCTCGCCGGTACGGGAGGAGGAGAAGTTCGTACGGCACCTTCTCGCTCTCCTGAAGGCAAAGGAATACGACGCGATCTTCCCGGTCGCCGACGCCTGTTTAAAACCCATCATCGACCATGAAGAGGAGATCTCCCGGTATACCCGGATCGCCCTGCCGCCCCGCGACGTCTTCATGAAGGGCTACGACAAGGGAACGACCCTCCGCATCGCTCTCGAGAACGCCATCCCCTGTCCGAAAACCTTCTTTCCGGAGAGCGCCGCCGAATCGGCGGAGATTGCCGGGGCAATCGATTACCCGGCCGTCGTCAAACCCCGGGTGAGTTCGGGCAGGCGGGGTGTCCGGGTCTGCAGCGGTCCTGACGACCTCCTCCGGGCGTATGAAGCGATCGTGCCGGCGTTCGGTCCGGTGGTGATCCAGGAGTTCATACCCGGCGGCGGGGAGCTCGGGGTCTACACCCTCACGAACGGCCGGTCCGAACCGCGTGCCGTGACCGTCCAGAGGAGACTCCGCTCCTACCCGGTCTCCGGCGGCGCGAGCACGCTCCGGGAGACCGTCAAAGACGAGTTTGCCCGGGAAGCCGCGGCGCTCGCCCTCCGTCTCCTGAAGGCGATGGGGTGGTCGGGTGTCGCGATGGTGGAGTTCCGCATCGACGCCCGCGACGGCACGCTCAAACTCATGGAGGTGAACCCGCGTTTCTGGGGGTCGCTTCACCTCTCCATCCTGAGCGGCGTGGACTTCCCCTACCTCCTCTACCGGATGATCATGGACGGGGACGTCGAGACGGTCGCGGATTACCGGGAAGGGGTTCGGTGCCGCTGGCTGCTCCCGGGAGACATCCTCTGGTACCTGAGCGCCCCGAAGACCTGGCAGAACTTTCGGGAGTTTCTCCGGTTCGGCACGCCCGACGATATCCTTTCGCTGCACGATCCGGGCCCCACGATGGGGTTCGTGCTCGCCACGGCGCGTTACGCGCTTGATCCGGAGATGTGGCGTTTTGTCCTGAGGCGATAACAATGAACGTCAACGCGCTCAGCATCGATCTCGAGTTCTGGTGGTGCAACGAATTCCTGACGAACTACCTGCCCCATGACCGGGAAGACGGGTTTCGGGATTCGCTGAGACCGATCTTTGCAGTACTCGATGCATTCGACGTCAAGGCGACGTTCTTCGTCCTCGGTTCCGTCGCGGAGAAGTATCCCGAGGTCGTCAGCGAGATCCACCGGGACGGGCACGAGATCGCGTGCCACGCCTACTCCCATAAGCCGCTCTACGCGATGAGCCGGAGCGAGTTCGAGGACGAACTGAAGAAGTCCCTCGAACTGCTCGACGACTACAACCCGGTCGGGTTCCGGGCGCCGTCGTTCTCCCTGAACAACGGGACGAGGTGGGCGATCGGGGTCCTGGAGAAGTACGGGTTCCGGTACGACTCGAGCATCTTCCCGGTGAGGACCCAGCTCTACGGCGTGCCGGACGCGCCCGTCGGCATCTACCGGCCCTCGCGGGAGGACGTCACCGTCCACGACCCCGACGGC
This sequence comes from Methanoculleus sediminis, assembly GCF_001017125.1. Classification (GTDB taxonomy): domain Archaea; phylum Halobacteriota; class Methanomicrobia; order Methanomicrobiales; family Methanoculleaceae; genus Methanoculleus; species Methanoculleus sediminis. The sequence continues at coordinate 90,123 of NZ_JXOJ01000003.1, forward strand.
CCGATCGTCGAGTTTCCGCTCTCGGTTCTCCGGATCGGCACGAACATCCCCGTCTCCGGCGGGTTCTATCTCCGGGCCCTCCCGAAGCGGTTTCTCTCCTGGGGCGTCGGCAGGATTGCCGCGAGGAGGCCGGCCAACATCTACGTCCATCCCCACGACATCTACCCGGGGCCTCCCCTGCTGAAGGTGCCGTTCATGTCCCGTCTCGTCACCTACCACGGCGTCCGGACGTCGCTTGAGAAACTCATCATGCTGATGGCGCGGTTCCCGTTCATGCCGATGGGGGCGCTTCTCGACAGGATGGCGCTGCTGCCCCCCGATGCCCCGGTTCCGGCGGCGCCCGCCGCTCCCCTGCGGCTGGTGGGGAGAGACGATCCGACCCTCCCCCCGTTCTCCTCACCCGGGCTCCGGCGGCAGCCCCTCGATGCCGTCGCGCACCGGTATACGGGCCGCACGCGAAAACAGGTCTGCGAAACAGGTGATCCCGATGAAGTATGGTAACTATGCAAAGCCCGCCGGGGTGCAGAGGAGTGGTCCGTGATGGACTGGACTGACAGGAAGGTGCTGGTGACCGGAGCCGGGGGCTTCGTCGGCAGCCACCTGACGGAGCACCTCGCCGGCCTTGGGGCGGACGTGCGTGCGTTCGTCCGCTACAACTCGAGGAACGATCCCGGCCTCCTGCGGCTGCTCCCGAACGAGCGGCGGGAGCGGGTGCAGGTCGTCATGGGCGACCTCAAAGACGCGGACGCAGTCAGAAGCGCCGTCCGGGACGTCGACGTCGTCTTCCACCTGGGTTCGCTCATCGCGATCCCCTACTCCTACATCCATCCCCGCGAGACGGTGGAGACGAACGTCCTCGGCGCGCTCAACGTCTTCGAGGCCGCACGGGATGCCGGCGTCGGGAAGGTCGTCCATACCTCGACGAGCGAGGTCTACGGGACGGCGCGCTACGTCCCGATCGACGAGAACCATCCCTTACAGGGGCAGTCGCCCTACTCCGCGAGCAAGATCGGAGCGGACAAAGTGGCCGAGAGTTTCTACCGGTCGTTCGACGTCCCGATCGCTACGATACGGCCGTTCAACACCTACGGCCCCCGCCAGTCCGCCCGGGCGGTGATACCGACGATCATCGTGCAGGCGTTGACGCAGGAGAAGGTCGTCCTCGGCGCGACGCACACCACGCGGGACTACACCTTCGTCGACGACCTGGTGCGTGCGTTCGTCCTCGTCGCCGAATCGCCGCGGACGGTCGGGGAGACGGTGAACGTCGGGTCGAACTACGAGATCTCCATCGGTGCCGTCGCGGAGACGGTCGCGTCTCTCATCGGCAAGGAGATCAAGGTCGTCACCGACAGCGGCCGCCTGCGGCCGGAGAAGAGCGAGGTGGAGCGGTTGTGGTGCGACAACGCCCGCGCCCGGGACCTCCTCGGGTGGTCTCCGGCTGTGCCCCTCAACGATGGCCTCTCGCGGACGATTGCATGGTTTAGAGAACACCTGGACCTATACGGTCCCGGACATTACGTGACCTGATATGAAAGCGGTTATTCTTGCCGGCGGCAAGGGGAGGAGGCTCGAACCCTACACGACCATCATCCCCAAGCCGCTTATGCCGATCGGGGACAAGTCGATCCTCGAGATCATCCTCCACCAGCTCCGGGAGCACGGCATCCGCGACGTGACGATAGCGGTGGGGCACCTGGCCGAACTGATCATGGCGTTCTGCGGCGACGGGAGCCGGTTCGGGCTCTCGATCACCTACTCGCGGGAGAACAAGCCGCTCGGAACCGCCGGATGCCTCGGGCTCATCAAGGATAAACTCTCCGAGCCGTTCCTGATGATGAACGGCGACGTCCTGACGACCCTGCCGTTCTCCGCGTTCATGGACTACCACAACAACAACGGGGCGATCGCGACGGTCGCCCTGAACAAACGAGATTACTTCGTCGATTTCGGTATCGTGGACACCGACGGCAACGGAGATATCGTCGGATACACCGAGAAACCGGGGTTCGAGCATTACGTGAGCATGGGGGTCTACGCGTTTAACCCGCGTGCCCTCGACTACATCACGCCGCACGAGTACATCGACTTCCCCGACCTGATCCGCGCCCTGCTCGCTGCGGGGGAGACCGTCAAGGCCTTCAAGTACGACGGCTACTGGCTGGACATCGGGCGGGTGGACGATTACCGGAAGGCAAACAGCGCATCATCCCCGTTCTACGGGGCGCCGGGCGTCGGAGGGGACTAGGATGACGTGGAAGATCCCGCTCTCCGACATCGCGATGGGCCGCGAGGAGGACGACGCGGTCCGTGACGTCCTGCGGTCGCGGTGGCTCTCGATGGGGCCGGTGACGGAGGAGTTCGAGGCGGCGTTCGCCCGGTATCTCGGGGTGAAACATGCGTTTGCCGTCTCGAACGGGACCGCGGCGCTGCACATCGCCCACGCGGTGCTCGGCATCGGTATGGGCGACGAGGTCATAACGCCGTCGCTCACGTTCGTCGCCACGGCGAACTCGATCCTCTACTGCGGTGCGAAGCCGGTCTTCGCCGATATCGGGGGCAGGGACGACCTGAACGTCTCGTGGGAAGAGATCGCGGCGAAGGTCACGGGGAGGACGCGGGCGATCACCGTCGTCCACTACGGAGGATACGCCTGCGACATGCGGCCGATCATGGAGATCGCCCGCGACCACGACCTCCGGGTCGTCGAGGACACGGCGCATGCGGTGGGCGCGGCATACGGGGGGCAAAAGTGCGGGACGATCGGGGATATCGGGTGCTTCAGCTTCTTTGCGAACAAGAACCTCTCGACCGGCGAAGGCGGCATGATCGTGACCGACGACGACCGTCTTGCCGAGAAGATCCGGACGATGCGCTCGCACGGCATGACCACGCTGACGTGGGACCGGCACCGGGGGCACGGCTACAGTTACGACGTCACCGATCTCGGTTACAACTACCGGACGAGCGAGGTCGCGTCCGCGCTCGGCATCGTCCAGCTCCGGCACCTGGAGCAGAACAACGAACGGAGGCGGCGCATCGTCGGCCGGTACAGGGGAGCGCTTGCCGGGATCGAGCAGATAGAGTGCCCGTTCCCCGGGAAGACCAACGGGGACTCCTCCTATCATATCTTCCCGGTCGTCCTCTCCGCGGATCTCCCGAGGGCCGGCTTTCAGGCGGCGCTGAAGGAGCGGGGAGTCCAGACGAGCATCCACTACCCGCCGGTTCACCTCTTCACCTACTATAAGAGGCTGCTCGGGGATACTCAAGGATCGCTTCCGAAGACCGAGTTCGTCGGGGAGCACGAGGTGACGCTGCCGCTCTACCCCGGGATGACCGACGACGACGTCGAGTACGTCTGCACCGCCGTCGAGGAGGCCGCCTCCGGGTAGGTGGAGAGGATGTTCGCCGATCTGCACATCCATACCCGGTGCTCCCGGGACTCGTTCATGGACCCCGCGAAGGTCGTCGGGGTTGCCCGGGAGCGGGGGCTCGCCGCCATAGCGGTGACGGATCACGACACCATCCGGGGAGGCCTTCTCGCCCGGAAGGCGAGCCGTGACGTTACGGTGATCGTCGGTGCCGAGGTTCGGACGGAGTGCGGCGACGTCCTCGGCCTTTTCCTCGAAGAGGAGATCACGGCGCGGAGGTTCGACGACGTGGTCTCCGAGATCCGCGCCCAGGGCGGTCTTGCGGTTCTGGCGCACCCCTACCGCGGGCATCCGTTCCCCGGGCGTCCGGCAGGGAAGGTGGATCTCATCGAGGGGTTCAACAGCAGGTCGCGGCCGGCGGCCAACGCCCGCTCGATGAGGCTTTCGCGCGTCTGCGGGAAGGGAACGGTCGGCGGGAGCGACGCACATGTGTATGCGGAGATCGGGAGGGGCGTGACGGTCTTTGCCGGGGAGGATATCGAGGAGGCGCTCCGGGCCGGGCTGACCGCCGGGAGCGGGCGGGAGTCGAACTACTACCTCGTGCACGCCCTGAGCTGCGGCATCGAGCGTCTGAAAGGGCTCTCCGGGGCCGGAGCGCCCCCATCTCCCGTCACCGCCCGTTGAGGCGCCGGAGAGCGAAGCGCCCGAACAGGGGCGTGATCGCGCCGAAGATCTCTATTTTATCCGACGGAGTCAGCACCGCCCGGTAGGCGTACGCCCCGTAGAGGCCGGTCAGGGCCGCCGCGAGCACGTACGGGTGCACCGTGTCCCGGAGCAGGAAGAAGGCGAGGAGGAATACGGTGACTGCCCCGAAGACTTTCACGATCTTCGCCGACTCCACTCGCACGGCAAAGACGCGGTGGAGGATATAGAGGATCAGCACCGCGAGCAGGGTGCACGATACGGCCGTGCCGGCGGCCGCACCGGTGATCCCGAAGAGCGGGATGAGCGCCAGGTCGAGGCAGACGTTTGCTCCCGCGACCAGGACGTTCACCTTCGAGGAGAGCCCCGGCCGGTTCATGGCGCTGAGGGATGGCCCGACGGAGGAGACCGCCCCGAAGACGATCATCCCGTAGACGAGGACGATGAAAGCGGGCACGGCCGGCAGGTAGGCGGGGCCGAAGAGGACCTCGATGATCGTTTCGGCAAGGCAGATGAGGAGGAGCCCCGCTATCGAGAGGAGGACGAGGCAGTACCGGATCGACCGGGATATCACCGCCTCGACGGCATCCGCAAGGCCCTTGCTGTAGTACTCCGAGATCGCCGGGTAGTTGACCGTGGAGATCGAGCCCGGGAGCGAGAGGAAGGCCACCCGGGCGATCGCGATTGCGACCGCGTACCGGCCGACGTCGGTCTCCGTCAGGAGGTAGCCGATGAGGAGGGTGTCGGTGTAGGTGTTCACCAGGTAGACCGCGCTCGCGATGAAGACCCTGCTCCCGAACGCGAGCATCTTCTTCGTCGTCTCCCGGTGGTTGAGGGCCGAGAGCCGGAAGTGCGGGCGGACGACCGCCGCGACGAAGGCGAGCGTCCCGATCTCGGTAAAGAGCAGCGCCGCCACCGCTCCCGCCGGGCCGAAGCCCGCGAAGATGAGGGCCGCCGCCAGCACGACCAGGAGGAGCGAGCGGATGATGAACCGGAACGAGTAGGAACGCATCTCCCGTAGCCCGTTCAGGAGGCCGAGGAGGGTCGTGTTCAGGATCGAGATAGGCACGGCAAGTGCGGCAAGCCGGACGAGGCCGGAGAGTTCCGGAATCGAGAAGAGCGCCGCGATCTCCCCGGCGAAGAGGAAGAGGACGAGTCCGGCCGAGGTTCCGAGCAGGAGCCCGTTGACGGCCCCGGCGGTGACGACGGCGTCCCGCCGCTCCCGGTCGGTCTTGTAGTCGGCGACGAACTTCACGACCGTCTCCGGGATGCCGAGGCCGGCAACCAGCGTGGAGATCGTGAAGATGGTCAGCGTCAGGGTATACAGCCCGAAGTCCCCCGGGCCGAGCCAGCGGCTCAGCAGGATATTCAGGAGGAACCCTGACCCGAGGGTGACGATCTGGCTGACGAACACCCAGCTGATGTCGAATGCGAACTTCGTAGACTCCTTCATGCCGATCAGGCCCGACGCAATGGCGATATGACGCACCGCCGGTATTTATACTGTTCTCCGGGCGTGCGCCGGTGCGAGAGGGTCCCGGAGGGTCTACAGCCTCCGCGCCGCCCCGAAGACCAGGACGAGGACCGGCACGATCTCGAGCCTTCCCGCCCACATGACGATGATAAAAAGCCATTTCGCCGTGGGGGAGAGTCCGGGGTTCACGAACCCGGTGCTGAGCCCGACGCTGGATGCGGCGGAGACGACCTCGAAGATGATGTCGGCGGAGTCGAATCCCCCCTGCGGCGCGAGGTGGAGCAGGAGAAGGGTGGCGACTGCGACCGTCAGGACGAAGAGGACGACGACGAGCATGCTCTTCGAGACCTCGTACTCCGGGAGGTGTTCGAGGATCGGCCGCCCGTCGTGCCGGAGCGGGGTGATCGCCCGCCAGCCGGTGTGCAGCCTCCTAAACCACCACCGGAGCATCTCGAGGCCGAGGATGACCCGGCCGAGTTTGATCCCGCCGGCGGTGCTCCCGGCCGATCCGCCGACGAACATCAGCGCGGCGAGAACCATCACCGTCGAGCCGTACCAGGTTTTGGGGTCGGCGTTCTGGAACCCGGTGCAGGTGATGCCGCTCACGGTCATGAAGATCCCCTCCCGGAGCGCCTCGGCGGGGGGGAGAGACGAGACGGTTGCGAGGTCGAGGGTGACGGCGGCGCACCCGGCAAGGATGAGCGCGAAGAGGAGGATCGCCTGCCGGTCGGAGAAGAACTGGAACCTCTTTTTGTAGTAGAGCAGGAAATAGAGTTTGAACGGCAGCGCCCCGGCGATCATGACCGGGACGACGAGCATCTCGAGCAGCGGGCTGTCGTAGTAGAGGATGCCGGCCGAATGCACCGCGAACCCGCCGGTCGATATCGCCGTCATGACGATGTTTACGGCGTCCCAGAGAGGTATCCCCGAGAGGAGGACGAGCCCGATGCCGAGGGCGGTGAGCACCAGGTATATCCGCCACATCTCGACGGCCGTGGTCACGACGCTCGGCATGAACGTCTCTGACCGGCCTTCCGAGCGGTAGAGCCGGAACCGGGTCAGGCCCGATCTGCCCGCGAGAGCGATGGTGAACGCGACGATCCCGAGGCCGCCCATCCACTGGGTCAGCGACCGCCAGAAGAGGATCGTCTTTGGGGTGGCGTCGACCGACGGGAGGAGGGAGAAACCCGTGCCCGTCCAGCCCGACATCGCTTCGAAGACGCTGTCAGTATAAGGGAGGTTGAGGCCGAACGTATACGGCAGAGCGCCGATCAGGGATGCGGCGAGCCAGATCAGCGCGACCGCCGAAAGGGCGACGGAGAGGCGTGCCTCTCCCTCGGCCTTCGGGATGCCGGCAAGCCAGATCCCGATGATGCCGAACCCCGCCGGCGCCGAGGCCATGGGGAGAAGGAGGCCGTCTTCGCCGTACCAGAGGGCGACCAGGAACGGGGAGCACGAAACCAGCGCGATGAAGAGGAAGATGAGTCCGATATCGGGCGCTATGATCGCGAACTGGCTGTGTGCCGCCGGCAGCGCCTTTCTGCCGGAAATCTCCGGGAAGAAGCGGTCTTTGCGATGGTGCATCTGTGCACCCGGGCCGGTGGATTCTCCGGCCGCACCATGGAGGTACGCGCATCGGTTATCTACGTTCCGGTCGTCTGCGCCCCACCTCCCTCAACCTCCGGTGAAGGATTACGGTGCCAACCCATTTTATCCTATCAAAATTATACTTATGTTTGCATTGATCGCCCCGGCGGGTGACGGTTCGACGGCTCGTACCCGCGCCGCGCCGATCAAACCGTCCGGGAGACGCCGCCAACCCGGCAAATCCGATGGAAAGGGCCTGCAGCCGTTTGGGATGTGGGGGTGCGCCTGCCGGGCGGGCACGAAATGCGGGAAGGTGTCCGGATGCCGGAACCGTTTCCGGGGGGAAATATGGAGAATCTGCAGGACGAATCCCCGGCCGACTTACTGGAGATACTGCAGGACGCTGCTCCCTGTCTCGACCGCCGGTCCCGGGAGAGGCTGGCGGCGGGCATCGGGGCCCTGATCGATGAGAACCGCGATCTCGCCGCCCGTGCCGCCCGCGCAGGACTGGAGCGGGACGCGCTTCTCGCCGCCGTCGGCAGGCAGGGGATCGTCTACGACGCCGACGGCGGGGTGATCGCGGCGGGCCCGGGCGACGGGGATCGGATAGCCCGGGCGCTCCTCGGGAGGGGGGACGTGTTGATCAGGTATCCCGGCGGCGAGCCGGTTCAGCCCGGCGACCTCCCCGGGTACCGGGCGCTCAGGGGAGAGAGGCTCGCGTCCTGCCGGTACACGGTCCACGACCCCGGCGGCGAGGATCTTCACGTCGTCGTATCCGCCTCGCCGATCATCACGGGCGGGGCCGTCTCCGGTGCCGCCGTCACCTGGCAGGACGTCACCGGAGAGGAGCAGAGCCGCCGCCGCCTCGCGGAGGCGAACACCCTGCTCGAAGGGCTCTTCGAGAACCTCGGCGATATTGTCGGCGTCCAGCTGCCGGACAGGACGATCCTGCGCTACAACCGCGCCGGCTACGAGATGCTCGGGATGACGCCGGAGGAGGTGAAGGGGCGGAAGTGCTACGACCTCATCGGGAGGACGACGCCCTGCCCGGTCTGCGCGACGGGGTTTGCGGTCGCGAGTAAAAAGCGGGAGGTCGTGGAGAAGTTCGTGCCCGAACTCGGGCGGTACATGGAGTGCCGTTCGAGCCCGATCCTCGACGAGAGGGGCGAGGTGGCGTTCATCGTCGAGCAGCTCTACGACATCACCGACCGGAAGCGCACCGAGTGCGCTCTCCGGGAGAGCGAGGCGACGGCCCGGGTTCTCCTCGACGCTCCCGAGGAGATGATCGTCCTCGTCGATGCGGGAGGCCGGATCATCGACGCCAATGAAACGGCGGCCCGGCTGTTTGCGCGGAGCCGGGAGGAGCTCGTCGGCATACGTTTGCAGGAGTTCTTCTCGCCGGAACAGGTAGAGGTCTACGCGGCCCGCCTCCGCGAGGTCGCCGGGACGGGCAGGGCCGCACGGTTCGAAGATACCGTGGAAGGACGGCTGTATGATGCCGTCCTCTATCCTGTGAGGGATGCACGCGGCGGCATCAGCCGGATCGCGGTGATCGCGAGGGATATCACCGAGCGGAAGCAGGCGGAGGACGCCCTGCGGAATCTGACGCGCGACCTGAACAACCGGGTGGACGAGCTCTCGACGCTGTATGCGGTATCCCGCATCATCGAGCGGCCGGGGATCGCGCTTGACGCGATCTTTCGCGAAGTCGTTCTGGCGCTTCCTTCGGGCTGGCAGTACCCGGAGGACACGGTCGCGAGGATCAGGGTGCTCGGGTGCGATTACAGGACGGAGGGGTTCCGGGAGACGCCCTGGCGGCAGATGTCCCCGATTGTCGTCCACGGCGAGAGGGTCGGTATGGTGGACGTCTGCTACCTCCGCGAGAGGCCCGGGGAGGACGAAGGCCCGTTCCTCGCCGAAGAGCGGGCGCTGATCGATATCGTAGCCGGACGGCTCGGAAACACGATGGAGCGGTTCCAGGCGCGTGAGTCCCTGGAAAAGAGCGAGTCGCAGTTCCGGGAGATCACGCAGCAGAGTTTCGACATGATCTACACCTGCTACCACGACAGCGGTATCGCCTACATCTCCCCGGCGGTGACCCGCGTCCTCGGCTACACCCCCGACGAACTCATCGGCAGCAAGTGCCGGGACTTCGTTGTCCCCTCGTCGCTCCCCGCCTGGGAGGAGGGGCGAAGGAAGATCTCCCGGGGCGAGCCGGTCGAGGGGCTCGAGACCGAGTTCCGCCGAAAGGACGGGTCGGTTGCCTACCTCGAACTGAACGAGTCGCCGATCATCCGCGACCGGTTGGTGATCGGGGTGCACGTGGTCGGCAGGGACATCACCGAACGGAAACAGAACGAGCAGCTCCGGCAGCAGGCGTTCGAGCAGATCGAACGGAACATCGAGCAGTTCGCGATCCTCGGCGACCATATCCGCCAGCCGCTCCAGGTGATCCTGGGCATGACCGAACTGATCGACGAAGAGGCGGCTACGGGGAGGATCCGGGAGCAGGTCGACCGGATCAACGGCTACGTCCGGGATCTCGACCGGGGCTGGATCGAGTCGAGGCAGGTCAGGGAGTTTCTGCGGAAGCACGAGCTGGCGTGAGGGAGAAGAGTAGCGGGGCGTGAGGAGAAGGGTATGCTTCCCGAGCCCCCCGGCCGTTGCGATATGTTTCAGTCGGACGGTGCCCTGCACCCTACCGGCACAACCCTGCGACCGGCAACCCGGGGAAAAACGTTATCCTGATGGGCGGGTAACAGGGGTATGATGGGGTATGCGCGATGGTCCGCCAGGAATGACGCTCCGCGGAGCGGAGTTCGAAACGACCGAAGGTCTTCGGAGACCGGAGCATGAGCACCGCAGGTGCGAAAGAGTGGAGTTTGAGAAACCCGAAGGTTTCGAGCAGAGCGCGAAGAGAGCGATATCGATATCCTCATCGAGTTTGAGGAAGGGGCCCGTTCCTTTGACACCTACATGGACCTCAAGTTCTTCCTCGAAGATCTCTTCGGGAGAAAAGTCGACCTCGTCGACCGCGATGCCATAAAGCCGGCTCTCGCAACGCATATCCTCCGGGGTGTTCGGTATGTCCCGGGAATATAACCTCTATCTCCACGATAACCTTGAGGCTGTCAGGAAAATTGACCGATACACCCGGGGAAAAGACTACGAGGAGTTCCTGGCAGACGACCTGGTGCAGGACGGAGTGATCCGGAACGCCGGCGAGCGCCTTCGTTGACGCCATGCCTGCACCGGAGTGCGAGGGAGACAGGAGCCCCCTCTCAATTTCCTCAGTGCCAGGGGATTGAACGCCCCGGTAAACACCCCCTCTTCAGGCAGAGATATGTAGATTGAAGCACCAGAGGATCATATTTGTAGAGGTGAAGTAACCATGAGCCCGGCAAAAGAGGAGATCATCAGCGAGCTCGAAGACCTTCCGCCCCGGACCTATAGCGAGGTGCTCGATTTCATCCGGTTCCTCAAGTTCCGGCGCCGGAAGGCCGTTCCGGACACCGCCCTTGCCAGCGAACCCGTGCTCCGGAAAGATTGGCTCCGACCCGAGGAGGATGAGGCGTGGAGCGACCTGTAAAGGGAGATGTCGTCGTTGTACCGTTCCCTTTCTCAGACCTTTCGACGGTGAAGCGGCGTCCCGCTCTCGTCGTTGCGACTCCCGGTGGGGACGATGTCATCCTCTGTCAGATCACGAGCCAGCAGGTCCGGGATCGTTACGCCGTCGGTATCACCGACATGGATTTTACGGAGGGGGCACTCCACAAACCAAGTAATGTCCGGCCAAACCGGCTCTTTTCCGCCAGTACCAACCTGATTCTTTACCGGGCAGGCCATCTTAATGACCCGGCCGTCACGTCGGTCATCGATCGGATCATCGAGATCCTGCAGGCGACGTAACCTCCTGTTCCGTTTTTCTACCGGGAATCTCCCGGCCCGGGTTGCGCCGGTCATCTGAGAGAAGCCTGCTGTCTCGCGCTCTGCTCACCAGAAAGAAAGCATATACCATGATCAGTACAGATCCGGTTTCAATGACTGCTGCAGAGAAGATCCCCGTCTCAAAAGAGGCCTATAACCAGATCCTGGGGGCAACGAGCATGAAGAGAGCGATATCGATATCCTCATCGAGTTCAAGGAAAGGGGGCGCTCTTTTGACACGTATATGGATCTCAAATTCTTCCTCGAAGATCTCTTCGGGAGAAAAGTCGACCTCGTCGACCGCGATGCCATAAAGCCGGCTCTCGCACCGCATATCCTCCGGGGTGTTCGGTATGTTCCGGGAGTATAACCAAACGGCTTGCCCCGCCGACGTCGCCCGCCGTGACCGCATGGTCGGCCTCGTGGAGAAGATGCTCGACCTGAACAGGCGCCTTGCGGTGGCGAAGGCCCCGCATGAGACGGAGGTGCTCGCCGGGATGATCGACGCGACCTGCCGCCAGATCGATAGGCTGGTGTATGATCTGTACGGGCTCGCGGAGGACGAGATCGCGATCGTGGAGGGGTCAACACATGAACGACCCCGTCCTTACCAAGGACGCGCTCCACCAAAGAAGTGCAGAAAAGAGATCCAACCCGAAGTCGGCATGCGGGGGAAGGGATTCGAACCCTTGAACTCCTTCGAGACTGGACCCTAAATCCAGCGCCTTTGACCTGGCTCGGCAACCCCCGCCTGCATATATTGTCGGCGCCGGGAGCATTATAATTGCTCCCCGCCGCCCATGCGCGGGCCTGCCGCCCGGGCGTACGATCTGCGGCACCATCCGTATCCGAACCCGATCCCGGGAACGCCTGCTCTTTCTTTGATCAGCAATCGGAGGTGCAAAAAGGTCCCGTATGGATTCGTGAAAAAATATATGCTATATAATATTCATTACACTCCATACAAAATTAACCGGAGGCTGTCATGCCGGAGGCGCGCCGGAGGCGCATTCGGGTCGAATAACGCCCGAAATGTTAACAACAAAACCTTTATTGAATAGATTGACCGTATTTTCCAGTAGTTGAAAGAACAATGCTGGGCGAACTCCTCCATATCCTGGCGGCAGCGATCATCAGCTGGATACTCTTCGTAACCGTCGATATCTTCTTCCGGTTGCCGGAAGCGGGGGGTGTCAGCGGAGCATCGGCCATCGCGCGGGATATCGAGGCAGGCGGCGGGGCTCTTGCCGGGGGGACCATGATGGGGAACATCGTCTGCTCACCCGACGCCTCGGCCGGGACGCTCCTTGCCGCCTGCGGCGTCTACGTCGCCGGCATTCCCGGTGGGCTCGTCGCGGCCGCGCTCGTCTTCATCGGCAACCGCATCTGCCACGACCCCGGCTACGCCGGAACCACCGGCGCGGTCCTCGCCACGTTCGTCGTCTACGGCTTCACCCTGGTCGGATTCGCCGCAACCGACTTCATCGCGGGCATGGTGATTGCCATCCTCACCATCCAGGGGCTCTCCCACGCCCATGCGAGCCGGCTTCTTGCACGGCTCTGGAGGGTTAGAGAGTGATCGCGCTCTACCTTGTGGCCGCACTGGCGGTCTTTGCCGCGATCAGGGCCGCCGTCGAGAAGAACACGGGGAGAAAGCTCCCCTACGTCAACGTCATGAACTTCGCCGTCGCCGGGGCGATCGTCCTGCTGCTCAACCACCCGCTCGCCCTCGTCGCGGCCGCGGCCTACTTCGTCGGCTCGACGCTCGAGGCGAACGCCATAGCGAGCACGTATGCGGGGGGTGAGCGGCGTGGATGACCTTCTCGTCGTCCTCTTCGCGGCCGTTGCGCTCATCGGGACGGTGAGCGCCCACCTCCAGCGGGACCGCTTCAACAAACTGATCGCCGTCGGGATCATCTTCGGCGGGATCGCGCCGTTCATCGCCGCCCGCGGCTACCTGGACGTCCTCATCGCCGTCAGCCTGATCGTTCCGATCACCACGATCATCATACTGCTGATCTGCAGGAGGGATGCCGGTGACGCCTGAGTTCGTCCTCGGCTGCATCATCCTCATCATCGGGGTGATCGCCGCCGGGTTCCCGCGCCCGACGACCTACCTCTCGCGGCTGATCAGCCTCGAGATTCCCGGGTTCGGCCTGCTCCTCATCATGCTCGCCTACGACGAGATGCTCGCCCTGCTGACGTTCGTCGGGGTTACGGCGATATCGACCTTCGTCCTCGTCCGGGCCATCGAACGAAAGGAGGCCGCGCCATGACGCCGGACCGGTCGATCATCACCCGGATATCCGCGACGATATCAAGGGTCGAGAACCTCACCGCGCTGTATGCGCTCCTCGCGATCATCGTCGTCGTGCTCGGCCTCGTCAGCCTGCCGTTCATCGCCTACCACGACGACCAGCTCTACGAAAAGACCCTCGACCCGGCAAGCGCCCTCCACCCCTACGACCGGGGCGGCGTGCCCTTCGGGACGACCCCGGTGAAGTCGCAGTACCCGGAAAACTCGCCCTACGCCGGCTACGTGACCGCTTACCTGACACCGTTCAGCCAGTGGCTCGCCGATACCACGCACCATATGGGGACGACGATCGTCGCCCACCCGGGCGGCATCATCGACGAGATCCTCTACAACACCCGGGGGCTGGATACCGTCGTCGAGACGAGCATCCTCTTCGTGGCGTTTGCAATCGCGAGTTACCTCTTCAGGAGGGATAGTTGATGGAGCTCGCCTACCCGGTCGGTCTCGTCGTCGTCGCGGCCTCGATCATCATCGGGTTTACCGCTCTCGTCCGGGAGAAGGACGACCTGCACCGGATCCTCCTCACCGACCTCGCCGAAGTCCTCGCCCTCGTCCTGATCGCGCTCGTCGCCACCGACCTCGCCGAGGCGCTCATCCTCCCGGGGCTCGTCGTCGGGATATCCGAACTGATGGCCGTCTCGGAGGTCTACATCGCGAAGGAAGGGCTCCGGGCGCCGGAGGGGCCGGCGTTCCGGATCGAGGTGATGGACAGCGCTCCGGGCATCCTCGCGCTGATCCTGGTCGCCTACGGCATCGTCCTCTCGGGATTCACCGGCGGAGCGATCGCCGCGGTCGGCGCGGTCTTCTACTTCATGTGCCGGGGGCACACCGAACAGTTCGAGCTGATCGAGACCGTGAGCGGCTACGCGTGGGCGTTCTGGATAGGAGCGTTCTTCATCTTCATGTTCCTCCCTGCGTACTGGTTCTTTGCGGTGATGATCGCCGGAGGGGCGATCCTCCTCAAAGTGATGGCGAAGATGTCCCTTGTGGGGACGATGCGGCGGGGTGGTCCGGATGTTTAACCTCCCGACGACGAACATCGGCGGGCCGGAGGTCTTCGTGCTGGAGTTCGGCGATATCGTCGCCTACTTCAGCCCCTATACCGCGGCGCTCTTCGTCTTCGCCCTCATCTTCACGGCTCTCGTCATCGTGAGCCGCCCTGAGCGGCAGGTGGATATCGCGTTCGGCGGCGACGCCTACTACACGAAGGAGGTCGACCCGAATCTTCTGCGGTTCCAGCGGTTCATGGCGATCGCCTGCGGGCTCGCCACGCTCGGGGCGGTGATGACCGGGGACGTCTTCAACTTCACCCTCTTCGCCTCGATGGTGGGGATCACGAACATCGGCATCGTCGCGGCCTACCGGAACCGGCACGTCCTGAACGCCGCGTTCCAGTACGGCATCGTCGCGATGCTCGCCACCGTCCCGCTCTTCGGGGGCGCGGCGATCGTCCTCGCCGGCACCGGCACGCTGAGCATGTGGGAACTCTTCGGCGGCGCGATGGCGGTTCCCCTCATCGCGAAGGCGTTCCTGGTTCTCGGCGTCATGGGGGAGGGGATGGCGCCGTTCTACATTGCAAAGGCGGAGATCACGAGGGCGCAGGGAGCGCCGTTCATCCTGATGGTGCACGTCAGTTCGCTCCTCCTCTTCCTGCGCGTAACGGAGATCGTCATATCGATGTGATTGGCCATGAAGAAACGGACTGCACTGATTGTCGGGGTTGCCGCGGGCGTGATCGCGGCGGCGGCCGGGCTCCTTGCCGCTCTCGGCTACCTCCCGGCCATTGCCGCGGAGCTCGTCGCGGTCGTCGCGTTCCCGGCTTTCGTCATCTTCATCGCACTGTGGTGGAACGCAAAATCCGGAGAAGAAGATATCCCGTTCATAGGATACTGACATGATCGAATACCTGCTCTTTGCCACCTTCGTCGGCCTGCTCTTCCACGGCATCCACCGGAAAGTCATCGCGAGAGTCCAGGGACGCCCCGGACCGCCGATCTGGCAGGAGATCCTGCATACCCTGAAGTTCTCCTTCAAGCAGACCTGGATCCCGAAGACGGCCAGCCAGACGCTCTTTGTCGGGATCGTCTTCGTCGCCATCGGCATCTGGAGCGGAGCCCTCTTCCTCCTCCTCTCGGGAGGGAGCATCCTGCTCCTCTTTGCGGTCTACCTCCTCCACAAGATCGTGGAGCACGGGATGGGGCTCTCGACGGGCTCGCCCTACACGAAGTTCGGGGCGATCCGGTCGGTCATATCGGCGGCGTCGGAGCTGCCGCTCCTCGTCACCGTCGTCGCGATCTACTTCTTCACCCGCTCGCTCTCGATCGCGGATATCGCGGCCTACCAGGAGGTGAACGGCCCGCTCCTCATCCTTGCGTTCCCGGCGGCCGTGGCGATGTACCTCGTGATCCTCTCCAAGATGCACTACGGCCCCTTCTCGATCATCGAGGCGAAGGAGATCGTGAGCGGGAACGTGACCGAGCACTTTGGGGTCTGGCGCGCCGGGATCGAGGTGGCGTACGCCCTCAAGACCTACGTGCTCCTCTATGCGTTCGTCCTCATCTTCATCGGGGCCCTGCCGCTCTGGCTGACGCTGCTCGTGATGCTCATCATCCTCGTATCGCTCTCGTTCGTCTGCGCCGTCACCCCCATGCTCTCGCCCTACGATACCGTGACGATACAGAGCCTGGTGACGGGCGCGCTCGTCATCTACATCGTCATCCTCGGGGTGGTGATGGGATGAACGCGCTGCGTCTCCTGATCACGGCGGGAGCGGCCTTCTACGCCGTGGTATTCCTCTTCCAGATCGCCCAAAACGCGAGCGTGACCGGCCAGGCGCTGGCGGGGGTCGTCCTGCTCGCCGTCGTTACGGGTCTCGCCTGGATGCGCGACGAACTTGCCCTGAAACGCTACGAGATAGCGCTGCTCTGGGTGATGGTGCTCGGGTTCCTCGCCTATGCGGCGGCACACGCTCCGGGGGTGCTCGCGTGAAGTTCCTCTACGAAAAGGACCTCCGGCAGATGAAGTACAACATCCTGACAAGCACAAAACACGACGAGACCGTCCGGGCGATCGCAGAGCGTCTCGGGATGAGCGATGCGAAACTCCGGATGGTGTTGATCCGGCGGTTCGACATGTCCCTGCTCGAGAACCTCGAATCCCGGTGGCAGATGGGGCAGCGGCACGCGGACGACGGCGACCCGGTCGCGGAAGAACTCGGCTACGAACTCTTCACCCGGTTCATACCCCTCATGGATACGGAAACGATGCAGACAATCTACGGTGACACGACAGCAATGACCAGAGAGATGCCCTTCGAAGAGGCGATCGCAAAAGGAAAAGAACGGATCCGGGAGGCGATCCGCTCATGAGCATCCTCCAGAAGATCAAGAACACCGTCCGATCGAGGTCGATCCACGTCAGTTACGTCGACGTCGGGTCGTGCAACGGCTGCGACATCGAGGTGCTCGCCTGCCTCGCGCCGCGCTACGACATCGAGCAGTACGGGATCTACGTCCACAACAACCCCAGGGAGGCCGACGTCCTCCTGGTTATCGGCTCGGTCACCCCGCAGTGGGTGGACAAACTCCGCGACATCTGGGACAAGATCCCGGAGCCGAAAGTGGCCGTTGCCATCGGCAACTGCCCCATCTCGGGGTGCGTCTATGCCCGGAGAGGTACCTTGACGAGCCCGCCCGTCGAGAAGTACATACCGATAGCCGCACAGGTGCCGGGCTGCCCGCCCCGCCCTACGGAGATATTGAACGCCATACTCTCGGTCGCGCCGCTGATATTCAAGGATTACGAGGAGAAACAGCCATGAAGAAGACCGTCGACGTCTCCATCCCGCTCGGCCCGATGCACCCCTGCTGGAAGGAGCCCGTCCGCCTCAAGTGCGAGACGGCGGGCGAGCGGGTGCTCCGCGCCGAGGTCGAACTCGGCTACATGAAGAAGGGAATCGAGCGGATCATGCAGGGCCGCCCCTGGCAGGAGGTGATGTTCCTTGCGGAACGGGTCTGCGGCATCTGCTCGGTCATCCACAACATGGTCTTCATCGAGACGATGGAGAAGATCAGCGATATCGAGGTTCCGCCGCGGGCGGCCTATCTCCGGGTCGTCGTGAACGAACTCGACCGGATAGCGAGTCACATCCTCGCGAACTTCTCCTACTGCTACACGATCGAGCATGAGACGCTCGCGATGTATCTCCTGAATACCCGGGAGACGGTGCTCGACAACCTGGAGCGGATCACGGGCTCGCGGATCAACACCGCATACATGATCCCGGGCGGCGTCCGGTTCGACCTCCAGCCGGGGGACGCCGCGGCGCTGCTCGCCGACCTCGCGAAGGTGGAGGAGGAGATGAAGCGGTATGTCCGGATCTTCGAGACCGGCCCGCTGATCGCGCTCAGGAGCAAGGGGATCGGGTACATGAGCCGGGAAGACGCGATCCGCGCCTATACCGTCGGCCCCACCGCCCGGGCGAGCGGTGTCGAGGACTCCGACCTCCGCCTCCGCCACCCGACCTACCGCGAGCTCGGGTTTACCCAGATAACCCGGACGGAGGGCGACAACTTCGCCCGGATCATGGTCCGGTTCCAGGAGGTCTTCCAGAGCATCGACCTGATCCGGAAGTGTGTGGACACCCTGCCCGAAGGGCCCATCCGGGGCGGCGGCCTCTGTAAGGCGGGCGAGGCCTCCTACAGCGGCGAGGCCCCCCGGGGCGAGCTCACCTACACGATCAGGACCGACGAATACGGCCGGGTGCTCGATATCGCCATCCGGACGCCGTCGATCATGAACATCGAGGCCTGCGCCCACTTCATGGTCGAGGACGCCACGTCGATCGCCGACGTGACGTCGACGTTCATCAGCAGCGACCCCTGTATCGCGTGCAACGAGAGGTGAAGAGATGCGATCGTTCGTCTACTACGTGCGGGAGTTCCTCCGGCCGGAATGGATCCGGAAGTTCTTCTTCGCCAGAACCGCGCCGCTCGAGACCCCCTCCTACTTCAAGGGCTACCCGACCCGGACGGAGAAGGAGTGCACGGGGTGCTTCTCCTGCATGATGATCTGTCCCGCACCCGGGGCGATTGCGGTCCTCCGCAAGAAGGACGAATGGGGGCCGGAGGTCTACCCCGGCCACTGCATCCGGTGCGGCCTCTGTGTCGAGGCGTGCCCTGAAGGGGTTCTCTCGAGCGGCCGGATCCTCGACGTCACCGATCGCGACAGGACGGCGTTCGCCTCGTGGTATCACCTGGAGGTCGACGACAACCTCTGCATGCGGTGCGGGAACTGCTGCGTCTCCTGCCCGGTCAACCGGCAGATCGACCCCCAGCTCGCGGGGACCGGGACGTCCGCGAGCGACGAGGTGATCATGCGGATCGAGGGCGGCCGGGTGCGGATCCTCCATATGGAGAAGTGCACGGGGTGCACGACCTGCGAGACCCAGTGCCCGAACCGGGCGATCCGGGTCGCCCGCATGGTGGAAGGGGTGCAACTACCGGAGGCGGAGGCATGACGTTTCTGATGATCACCGGGCGGACGGTGAACCAGGGCGTGACCGTCGAGAACAAGACGTCGCCCGAATACGCAGCAGAGACCTCGACCTGCTTCATGCACGAGTTCGATATGATGGAACTCGGGCTCGACGACGGGGATGCCGTCCGGGTGACCGGGCCGTGCGGCGAGGTCGTCATGCGGGCGGCGGCGTCGCCGGAGGTGGAGATGGGCACCGTCTTCGTCCCCTACGGGCCCTACGCAAACCACATCGTCGCCGCCGGCACCCGCTCTACCGGGATGCCGGACTTCAAGTCCCACGAGGTGGAGATCGAACCGGCCGACGAAGAGCCGAAACTGGTTCACGAGCTGATGGAAGACCTGGGAGGCCTTGCTTATGATCGTTAAGGACGCGGTCTGCCCATTCTGCGGATGCCTCTGCGACGACATCGAGGTGGAAGTCGAAGAGGGCAGGGTGGTCGCCGTGACGAATGCCTGCGAGCTCGGGACGACGAAGTTCATGGGCGAGAAGAGGATGAAGAACCCGATCCTGCGCGTTGGAGACGAGTGGAAGGATATCACTTACGACGAGGCCGTAAAGTACGCGGCCGACATGCTCCTTGCCGCCGAACGGCCGCTCCTCTACGGGTGGAGCGGCACCCACGGGGAGGCGCAGTGCGTGGGGGTGCATATGGCCGAACTCATCCATGGCGTCATCGACAACACCTCCTCGGTCTGCCACGGTCCCTCGATCCTCGCCATCCAGGAGGTCGGGCACCCGGGATGCACGCTCGGGGTGGTGAAGAACCGGGCGGATCTCGTCATCTACTGGGGATCGAACCCGATCGACGCCCATCCCCGCCACCTCTCGCGATACACGCGGTACGCGGAAGGGTTCTTCCTCGAAAACGCCTTCCGCGACCGGAAGGTGATCGTCGTCGACGTCAGGAAGACCGAGAGCGCGAACATCGCCGACGAGTTCATCAAGATCAGGCCCGGCGGGGACTATGCGGTTCTCTCGGCGCTCCGGGCGATCGTCCAGGGGAAGGCGGATACGATCCCGCGGACGGTCGCGGGCGTCACCCGCGAGCAGCTCGTCCGGGTGGCGAACCTCTGCAAATCCGCGAAGTTCGGAGCGGTCTACTTCGGGCTCGGGCTCACGATGACGCAGGGGAAGTACAAGAACATCAGGAACGCCATCGAACTCGTCTCGGAGCTGAGCCGGCACACGAAGTTCACCATCTCGGCGATGCGCGGCCACTACAACGTCTACGGTTCGAACGAAGTGAACACCTGGATGACCGGCTACCCCTTCGGGATCGACTTCTCGCGGGGGATCGCCTTCTATAACCCCGGGGAGACGACGGCGGTGGATATCCTGGCCCGGAAAGAGTGCGACGCGGCGCTGATCGTCGGGAGCGACCCGGCCGCCCACTTCCCGCGGAAGTGTCTGGAGCACCTCGCGGAGATCCCGGTCGTCCAGCTCGATCCCTACCCGAACGCCACAACCGCGTTCTGCAACGTCCAGATCCCGGTCGCGGTGACCGGGATCGACGCGGAAGGAACGGCCTACCGGATGGACGGGGTGCCGATCCGGACGAGGAGAGTCCTCTCCAGCGACTACCTCTCCGACGAAGAGGTCCTTGCCCGGATGTATGCCCTGATGCAGGAGGCGCGGGAACGATGACCGAACTCCTGGTGAAGAACGCCTGTGTCATCGATCCGCTCCGGGGGATCAACGGCGAAACGATGGATATCGCCATCCGTGACGGGAAGATCGTCGAGGAGGTGAGCGATGCTGCGGAGGTGATCGACGCCCGCGGCATGCTCACCCTGCCGGGCGGGGTCGATTCCCACACCCATATCTGCGGGACGAAGGTGAACTTCGGGCGCTACATGAGCCCGGAGGATATGCGGGCAGGGAGAACGCCCCGCCGCGGGGCGATGCACGCCACGTCCGGCTACAGCGTCCCGACCACCTACGGCAACAGCTACCGCTACAGCGTGATGGGCTACACCACCCTGCTCGAGGGCGCGATGGCGCCGCTCGAGGCCCGGCACACCCACGAGGAGTTCACCTACACGCCGTTGCAGGACACGATGGCGAACACCCTCTTCGACGGAAACTGGGCGATTCTCGAGGCGATTCGCGACGGCGACGTAAAACGGGTCGCCGCCATCATCGCCTGGACGCTCAAGGCCGTGAAGGGGTTCGGCGTCAAGCTCACGAACCCCGGCGGCACCGAGGCCTGGCAGTGGGGCAAGAACGTCTCCTGCATCCGCGATCCGGTGCCCTACTTCGAGGTGACGCCCGCGGAGATCATCCGGTCGATCGTGGAGGCGAACGAGCTCCTCCACCTCCCGCACTCGGTGCACCTCCACTGCAACAACCTGGGCACCCCGGGGAACTACTCCTGCACGCTCGGGTCGTTCGGCCTCATCCCCGACCTGAACGAAAAGCGGCAGACGCTGTATGCAACCCACGTCCAGTTCCACGCCTACGGCGGGTCGGAGTGGAAGGATTTTTGCTCGAAGAGCGAACCGATTGCTCGGTTCGTCGACATGCGGCCGCAGATCGTCATGGACATGGGGCAGGTGATGTTCGGCCGGACGACGACGATGACCGCCGACGGGCCGATGGAGTTCAACCTCTACCGCCTCCACCACGAGAAGTGGAGCAACCACGACGTGGAGCTCGAGACGGGGTCGGGGATCATCCCGGTCATCTACCGGCGCAAGAACCTGGTCAACTCGATCATGTGGGCGATCGGCCTCGAGCTCGCGCTCCTCACGAAGAGCCCCTGGCAGTGCCTGCTCTCGACGGACAACCCGAACGGTGCGCCGTTCGTCAAGTACCCGGAGATCATCGGCCTTCTGATGAGCAAGCGGTACCGCGACGCCGAGTTCGCGACGGTTCACCCGGACACCGAGTCACGGGTGCCCCTCCCGGCGATCGAGCGCGAGCTGGACTGGCACGAGATCGCGGTGATGACCCGGGCCGGCGCGGCGAGGGCGCTCGGCATCCAGGATCTCGGGAAAGGGCACCTCGCTCCGGGCGCCGATGCGGACGTCGCCATCTATCCTCTTAAGATCGACGAGGTCGATCCCTCGGCCGAGTACCAGAAAGTCATCGATGCGTTCAGCCGGACCGAGTACACGATCAAGCGGGGCAGGGTCGTCGCCCGGCGGGGCGAGTGCCTTGTTCACGGGAGCAACGCCACGCTCTGGGTCGCGCCGAAGGTCTCCGATGGCTACGATATGGGGAAGGACCCGGACTTCATCGAGAAGTTCGACCGCTACTACACCGTCCGGATGAGCAACTACCCGGTGCAGGAGGAGTACGTGACCCGGAACCGGCGCATCGAGACGGAGGCGGAACTATGAAGGTCACGCTCGCGATGAAGCCTGCGGCGAAATGGTTCATCCCTATCGAGGCGGAGTCGATCGTCCCGAAGAACTTCCTTTCCGGTACCGATCTCCGGGTCTGGCGGGGGAACCGGGAGCTCCGGCTCGACGAGGTCTTCTCGGTATCGGTGGAAGGCGATGCCGACCGGGCGGAGGACGTCGAGGTCGTCCTCTCGGGGGATACGTTCCGGCTGAAGAGGGTCGGCGAGTACCTGGATGCCGGGAAGATCACCGTCCTCGGCGGCATCGGGATGCACTGCGGCAACTTCATGAGCGGCGGGACGATCGAGATCCACGGGAACGCCGACGGCTGGCTCGGCCGGGAGATGGCGGGAGGAACCATCGTCTGCCGGGGCGATGCCGCCGATTACTGCGCCTCGGGATACCGCGGGGGCCGGAAGGGCATGAAAGGGGGCACCGTGGAGGTCTTCGGCCGTGCCGGGGATTTCCTCGCGGAGAGCCTCGCGGGCGGCACGGTGATCGTGCACGGCGATGCCGGGGATATGACCGGGGCGGAGATGCGCGGGGGCACGCTCGTCGTCCACGGAGACTGCAGCCGCCCGGCCGCAAACATGAAGGACGGCTCCTGCTACGTCTACGGGACCGCGCGGGGGATGATCCCGACCTTCAAAAAGATCGGGACGGTACAGCACGACGGGCGCACGCTTATCCGGTTTTCCGGCGATCTTGCGAACCGCGGGAAAGGAAACCTTTTTGTGAAGGGCTACGAATATCTGGACTGATGGTCAGGCACGAGTGTGGGTTCGAGGCCCCGATCCACTGCAAGCGATGCGGGCGGCCGCTGGAGAGCAACGAGCGCACGGGCCTTTACTGCCCGCACTGCGGAAGAAGAGTGAGCATGCTCTGCCCGGGCTGCGGGCGTCTCTGGTGACCGGTCAGACCCGGTTCTTCACCCACCGGGCGTACTGCGCCCTGAGCTGGCGGATGTCCTGTTCCGTGAGATCTTTTTTCCCCGTCTGGTGCAGGTAGGACTCGAGCTGCTCCACCACCCGTTCTGCATCTAAAAAGTCGTCGACGTCAAGGTAGACCGGCGCCCGCTGGACGTTGATAACCTCGCCGCACATCGGACAGAGCCTCCAGCGCTGGTAACGGTCGACGTAGTTGAAGGTCTTGCAGCCCGGACAGCGGATGACGAGGTACATGATTAATGGGAGTGTGCGGTCGGGCGGATTTATAGTTATCCATCTGGAGTTTTTCTGGCACCGGAGATCAGGTAGCGATGATCCTGTAGAGTGGATGTTGAGAAGGCTGAAGATCTTTGAAAAAACGAAGGCAAGACGTTTTGGTTCTAAAACTTGGGCTCAAACGTTCTTCAGTTGAGTTCCTGACACGGATTTCGAGGGGATATCGCGCCTGGGGGGTGGGGACAAAGGGGAGTGCGAGCGCAGCGAGCATGAGAAACTCGAAGAGTTTCGAGGGGGGCGAGCCCCCCTCCCCTGCAACCCCTCCCCGCGTGGCGATAGTCACCACGGTCCACTGCACCGGGATTTTACCTCGCGTCGGCTATTTTTGTCTCTCCCGAATTTCTGCTCTTCGTCCACTGTTCTTCAAGCCTTTCAGCTTTCTCACCCCTCCCTCGGCTTGAGATCCTTCACCGCCGGCCCGTGGATCACCTTCCCGTCGGCATCGTAGCGGGAGCCGTGGCAGGGGCAGTCCCAGGTCTCTTCGGCGCTGTTCCACGCGGCGACGCACCCGAGGTGGGTGCAGGTGGGGTTGACCGCGTGGACCCGCCCTTTTTCGTCCCGGAAAACACCGGCCTTCTTCCCCTCGATCATCAGGATCCTCCCCTCGCCGGGTGCGACGTCCCGGAGATCCCCGGCGGGGCGGGATATTGCGCCGCCGATGTACTTCTCGGCGACCCCGATGTTGTGCGCGAGGAACCGCCGGGCCGCTGCCGCCGGCTTGAACCGGTCGGGGGCGTAGACCTCCGCATGGGGGTTTTCGCGTCCCCGGATCATGTCGGTGATGATCGTCGCGGCCGCGGTGCCGTTGGTCATCCCCCACTTCCTGAATCCGGTCGCGATGTAGACGTTCTCGTGGCCGTCGGCGAGCGGGCCGATGTAGGGGGCGCCGTCGACGGTGATGTAGTCCTGCGCCGACCACCGGTAGTCGACGGACGTTATCGGGTAGACCGACCGGGCGTAGGCCTCGAGGTCGCGGTAGTACCTCCGCGTGTCCACGTCCTCGCCGGTCCGGTGCTCCATCCCGCCGACGATGACGAGTTCGCCGTCGGCGGCGGCAGGCTGCGACCGCCAGGAGTGTGTCGGGCCTTCGGCGTTGATGAACATCCCCTCGGGGAAGGGCTCATCGATCCGGACGCCGAGCGCGTAGGAGCGCGACGGCTCCATCCGGGCGAAGTAGAACCCGGGCGCATCGTAGAAGGGGTAGTGGGTCGCGAGAACCACGGTGTCTGCCGTAACGGTTCCCGACGCCGTCCTGACCGTGCAGCGGCCTCCACCGTCCTGCACCTCGAGCGCCCGGGTCTTTTCGTAGATCCGGCTCCCGTCGCCGGGGATCAGCGACGCCAGGTGCCGGAGGTAGTTCACCGGGTGGAACTGCGCCTGGTTCTCGAAGACCACTGCGCCGTAGGTCCGGGCGGGGAGCGGGATATCCTCCGTGAACGCGGCCGGGAGCCCGAGGCTCCGTGCCGCGTCCGCCTCGTCTGCGACCTTCTTCCGGGCCTCTTCCGTCTCCGCGTAGGTATAGGCCGGTTTCCGGATGAAGTCGCAGGCGATGCCGTATTCCCGGACGAGGGACGCGATCGTCTCGATCGCCGTCTGGTTCGCTTCGGCGTATTGCTGCGCCTGCCTGCCCCCGAACCGGTCGATGAGGTCCTTGTAGATCAGCCGGTGGAGCGAGGTGACCTTCGCCGTCGTGTGCCCGGTCACCCCGTGACAGATCCGGTTCCCCTCGATCAGGGTGACCGCGTATCCGGCACGTTTGAGCAGGACGGCGGTGGTGATCCCGGTGATGCCGCCGCCCACGACCGCCACATCGGTCTCCAGGTTCCCCGGCAGCGGGGGGTACGGCGTCTCCGCCGCGGTAGTCTCCATCCAGAACGATCCGTGCCTGCCCGGCAGGCCATATGTACCCGGCCCATGCTCCATACGTCCAGCCTCCTTCTGCCCGCCCGGCCTTCAGTTCAGGCGGCGGCGGGCGGTCAGCATTATGCCGGGAGCATATATAGGTATGGAACACGCCTCCCCTCCGCACCCGTCCGCTGGTTCTGCAGGGCACGGCGCCGGGAGCGGAGGGGCCTCCCTGCCGTTACGCATAAGAACGATCGCGAGAATGGAGGGAGCGATCAGGATGAACGCAATCCATACGATCGACGATTATGAACGGTATATCGGCAAAGAGGCCGTGCGTCGCGTTAAAGAGAAGGCACGGCCGCTCCGTGACATGCACGTCATGCACATGAACTCTACCTACTACGGCGGCGGGGTCTCCCAGATCCTCGCGTCCCTGACGCTCCTGATGAACAGCCTCGGGATACAGACCGGGTGGCGGGTCGTCCACGGCCCCCCGGACTTCTTCAGCGTGACGAAGAAGTTTCATAACGCGCTGCAGGGTGGCGAGATCAACATGACCGGCCGCAAGAAGGAGGTCTACGAGAGCGTCGTTCACGAGAACGCCATCCGAAACCATCTCGATCACGACGTGGTCATCATCCACGACCCGCAGCCGCTCCCGCTGATCACCCATTACCGCAGGAAGAGCCCCTGGATATGGCGCTGCCACCTCGACCTCACCGCACCGAACCGGAAGGTCTGGAACTACCTCGTCCCGTTCATCGAGCGGTATGACGCCGTCATCCTCTCCTGCGGTGAGTACCGGCGGGATCTCAAAAAACCGCAGGTCTTCTTCACGCCCGGGATCGATCCCTTCTCCATCGTGAACAAGGACCTCTCCGAGAACGCCATCGACGAGCGCCTCGAGCATTACGGCATCCCGACCGATCTCCCTCTGGTCGTGCAGATCTCCCGGTTCGACCGCTGGAAGGACCCCGAAGGGGTCATCCGGGCGTTCCAGAAGGCCCGGAAGGAGGAGGAGTGCACCCTGGTTCTCGTCGGGAACGTCGCGACCGACGATCCTGAAGGCGCGGAGGTCTACCGGTCGCTTCTTGCTCATCGTAACGAGCGGATCATCGTCAAGAGCGTCCAGGACGGAGCGCTCGTGAACGCGCTCCAGCGGCGGGCGGCGGTCGTTCTCCAGAAGTCCATCCGCGAAGGGTTCGGGCTGACGGTATCGGAGGCGATGTGGAAGGGCGCGGCGGTGATCGGCGGGAACGTCGGCGGCATCCGCCAGCAGATAGAGGACGGGAAGAGCGGGTTTCTGGTCTCGTCCGTCGACGAGGCGGCGGAGCGGATCGTCCGGCTGCTCCGCGATCCGGACCTCCGGGGGCGGATGGGGAACGCGGCGCGCGAGCGGGTGCGGGAGCACTTCCTCTTCACCCGCACCGTCGAGCAGTACCTCGACCTGATCGGCTCGTTCGAACCGGAGTTCCGGCTGAGGGAGGATGTGGGGTTGTCCTGCGGGTGAGCGGGGGGCGGTGGGTTTTTGTCACGACGTCGCGCTTAACGGTGTTTGGCTTCCGGTTCTTCGACCAGTCGACAGTCCGCACTGTTGCCACTTACTTCAATGATACTCACGCATAATCTCTGATTACGCCCCGGAAGCGGATTCCGTGGGGATATCGCCCTTGGGGGCGGGGCTGACGGGGAGGGGGCGTGCCCCCTCCCCTGTCTCTACCTCTAGGGCATATCTGTAAACCCCACTCGAAGACCTTCGGTCTTCTCAAGCTCTGGACGTCCCGTCCGTCGCACCCCACCCGGCCTTCGGCCTCCTCATTCGCACCTTCAGTGCTCAAACTCCTGCTGTTCCGGCAGTCGTTCCCCGCACCTTCGGTGCTCAAACTCCTGCTGTTCCGGCA
>NZ_JXOJ01000003.1:117394-128519 GCF_001017125.1 Methanoculleus sediminis
CCGGCAGTCGTTCCCCGCACCTTCGGTGCTCAAACTCCTGCTGTTCCGGCAGTCGTTCCCCGCACCTTCGGTGCTCATGCTCCGGCTCTACGACCCGCCGCAACTCACACCTGACGGTGCTCAAACTCCTGCTGTTCCAGCAGTCGTTCCCCTCCCCAGGGGGCGGGGGCAGTGCATGGCGATAAGCGACTGGCCGAAGGGCAGGAGATCGAGCACCGGAGGTGCGTAGGCCACCACGGTCCACTGCACCGGGCTTTTTCCTCGCTTCGGCTGTTTAGTTTGCCGCACAGCGAAGACCTCCGGTCTTCTCATGCTCCGGTCCTTACGCACCATCCAGCTCCGAACCGCCGCACAGCGAAGGCCCTTGGTCTTCTCGAACCCCCATCATCCCATCCTTCACAACCCGCACCTTTGGTGCTCCTGCTCCGGCCCTATGGCCCGTCACAACCCACACTCGCCGGCACTCAAGCTCCGTGCCTCCCCGTCCGCCGCGCCCGGCCGGAACCGGAAATAATCTCCCCAATCCGGCAGAGCCCCTTGCGAGCAAACCCGAGCATTTTTCTGCAATCGGAGACGACCACTGATCCGTGAGTCCAATGGATATCCAGGTAATCGGTGTTCGGGGTCTTCCCCTGATCCAGCGAGGAGACGATCTCCCCGCCCTGATCAGTGAGAAGGTCGCGTTCGAGGACGGGGACATCCTCGCCGTCGCCTCGTCCGTCTACTCGAAGGCGAAGGGCTTCACCCGCGAGCTTTCCGCCATCGTCCCCGGTGCGGACGCCGTGCGGATCGCGGCAAAGACGAAGGAAGATCCGCGCTTCGTACAGGCAGTGCTGGACTCCTCCACCGACATCCTGCTCGAATACCCGTTCATCCTCTCCGAACTGCCGTCCGGCCACATCGGCGTCCGGGCGGGCGTCGACCACAGCAACGTCGAAGACGGCCGGCTGATCATCCTCCCGCCCGACCCTATGGCGGCCGCCGCCGAAGTCCGGGACGCCATCCGCCGCATCACCGGAAAGGACGTCCGGGTTATCGTCACCGACACCTGCGGGCGGGCGTTCCGGCGCGGCCAGACCGGTATCGCCATCGGCTGGGCGGGCATGACGGCCATCGACGACTACCGGGGCGACACCGACCTCTTCGGCCACGTCCTCGAGATCACCGAAGAAGCGGTCGTCGACGAGATCGCGGCCTTCGCGAACTTCATCATGGGCGAGAGCCACCAGGGCGTGCCCGCGGTGGTCTTCCGGAACTGCCGGGCGTGGAACGGGCACGATAACGTCTACTTCATGCCGGCGGAAGATATCATCAGGACCGCGCTGAAGGAGAACAAAAAGGATTAGAAGAGGGCATTGAGAACGAAGACTGCCACTCCGATCACGACGGTTATCACGACAACGGCTATCGGGCTGATATGGATGGCCCGGTGATCGTCACTGTCGTAATAATTGACCAGGCCGGCAGAGGATACCAGTCTTCCGCCAGATTTCTTCGCCATACTGAAGTATTCTCCTTTGCAATATATAAAACAGAGGATCAGTTATGCAGGAAGCCAAACCCTACGTCGTCACCGGCCGTGCGCTCCTCGGCGAAGACCTCCGGGAAGAAGACGTCACCATCACCGTCTCGGAGGGGATCGTCACCTCGATAGAGCCCGCTTCCCGGACGCCCGGGAGGTGGATTGTGCCCGCCTTCTTCAACGCCCACACGCATCTCGGCGACACCGTTGCGATGGACCTCCCCGCCCGGGGCAGCCTCGCCGACCTCGTCAAACCCCCGAACGGCCTGAAACACCGGATCCTCGCGGCGACCCCGCGGGCCGAACTCGTCCGGGGGATGCGTGCGAGCATCACCGCGATGATTGCCACCGGGACGACCGGGTTCGCCGACTTCAGGGAGGGCGGGCCCGAGGGCGTCGCGGCGCTCCGCGAGGCGGCGGCCGGGCTCGACTGCCGACCGGTCATCCTCGGCCGCGAAGGCGGCGAGGAGGTGAGCGACGGGGCGGGCATCAGCAGCGTTCACGACGTGGCGAACGCCGAAGAGATCGTCAGGGAAGCGCGGGCGGGAGGGAGGCTCGTCGCCTTCCACGCGGGCGAGAGGAACCCCGACGACATCGACGACGCGCTCGCGTTCGAGCCCGACCTGCTCGTTCATTGCACCCACGCGACGGACGCGCACCTCCGCCGGATCGTCGACATGGACATCCCCGTCGCCGTCTGCCCGAGATCGAACTGGCTCCTCGGGGTCGCGGCGTCGGCGGCCCGCCCGCCTATCACGCGCATCCTCGAACTCGGGGGCACGCTCTATCTCGGAACGGACAATGTGATGTTCGTTCAACCCGATATGCTCCGCGAGATGGCTTTTGCCGCGACCATCTACCGCGCGCGCCCCGAAGAGATCCTCCGCGCCGCGGTGTCGGGGGCCCGGCTGGCGGGGGCGTCGGGATACGTTGAGGAAGGGCAGAAAGCGAATTTCCTGGTCATAAACCCGCTAAAAAACAATATTTCCTTCAGCAAGGACATCCGGGCGACCATCGTAAAACGGCTGGATTCTTCATCTATTTGCCAAACAGTTTTAACCATGCAATAGAAATCAGATAAAAAGTATCTGTTCTGCGTGGTGTGTATGTTCCGTAAGATACTAGTCGCTATGGACGGCTCCGAACCGGCCAACCGGGCATTCGAAACAGCCCTCGGTGAGGCCGGCGTCTGGAAAGCCGAAGTTCATGTTGTGTATGTGGTCGAATCCGGGCTATTTTCTTCCCTTCCCATGGACAACACACTCGAGATCATCTACAGTGTTTTGCAGAAGGAGGGAGAAGATGTTCTTGAAGCGGCTCGTAAGAAAGCGGATGCGGCGGGAGTATCGCTCGTCACGCATCTCCGGCAGGGGCACGCGGGGTCCCAGATCATCTCTCTCGCCGAAGAGCTGGGCGCCGATCTCATTCTCCTCGGCTCCTACGGGAAGAGCGGCGTCGACCGGCTCCTGCTCGGGAGCGTGACCGATTACGTGGTGCAAAACAGCCCCATCACGACAACGGTGGTGAGATCATAGCCTCTCTGCAGCAGATGGTCGTTCGGGACTTCATGATAACCGACGTCGTCTGCGTCGAGATCCCCGGCAACCGGGACGATGTCCTGCGTATCCTGAAGCGCACGGGCATCAGCGGCGTCCCGGTCCTCAAAGACGGCGAGCTCGTCGGCATCATCACCCGAAAGGACCTCCTCCGCAAGGCGGAAGAGACCCAGCTCGGGCTCCTGATGACGCCCGATCCGGTCGTCATCCGGCCGGACGCCCCCATCTCGGAGGCGGCCCAGCTGATGGTGCGCCACAACATCAGGAGGCTTCCCGTCATGGAGGGCGGGACGATGGTCGGGCTGATCAGCGTGGCCGACCTCATCGGCGCCATCGCCCAGCTGCGTTCCACCCTCCCCATCAAGGACAACTACGTCAGCAAGACCTATGCCCTCTGGGAGGAGACACCCCTCTCGCTCGTCGGGAGGATCCTCGAGATCTCCGGCTACGACGCCATCCCCGTCCTGATGGAGGACGGCACGCTCACCGGGATCATATCGGAGCGGGACCTCATCAGGCATTCCCGTATCGAGGACGGTGTCGAGGTCAGCGACTTCTCGAACGGCACGGACGACGACGAGTGGACTTGGGAGAGCATCCGGGACATGCACACCATCAGTTACGGCATCTCCAAGATCCAGCTCCTTCCGATCCCCGTGAAGAACGCGATGGTCAAGAACGTCCTCGCCGTCCCCCTGAACGCCGAGGTCGGCGAATGCGCACTGAAGATGCGGCGGGCCCGGGTCGACCAGCTCCCGGTGGTCAACGGGAACAAACGGCTTGTCGCCATGCTCTTCGACCGTGAGTTGATCAAGGTGCTGCTGCCTGACCAGCAGGCCCTGCGAAAGAATTAAGGGGCAACATTCATATAATATACAGATGCCTATCCCTGTCGTGCCGTGACCCGGTACGGCGATAAATTTATGTTTTATGATATCGCTATACGCTTAACCGCTTTTGAGCGAGATAAGGCGTTTTAATGGTTTTAGGGGTGCTTCAATGCTTGATACTTCCCAAGAGATTATGAAAGGTACAACTACCGTGGGACTGATCTTCGACGGCGGCGTGGTCCTTGCAACGGAGATGCGAGCGACGATGGGAAACATGATCGCAAGCAAGCGTGCGAAGAAGATCTACCAGATCACGCCGAGGATCGGCCTTACGACCGCCGGCGGCGTCGGCGACGCACAGCAGCTCGTCCGGATCCTGCAGGTCGAGTGCAACCTCTTCGAGATGCGGCGCGGCAAGACGATGTCTGTGGGTGCCGCATCGACCCTGCTCTCGAACTACCTGAATCAGAACCGCTACTATCCCTACTACGTCCAGCTCCTGATGGGCGGGTTCGACGACGAGGGGCCGAGCGTCTACTCCGTCGACGCCATGGGCGGGGCGACCAAGGAAGAGGATCACGTCGCCACCGGCTCGGGCTCCCCCTTCGCCTACGGCGTGCTCGAAGACCAGTATCGCCCCGACATGAAGGAGGACGAGGCGAAAGATCTCGCCGTCCGTGCCGTCAGATCGGCGATGCGCCGTGATTCCGCATCCGGCGAGGATATCATGGTGGTCGTGATCACGAAGGACAAATACGAAGAACACATTGAGAGCGGGTTGCAGAGGCCATCGGCAGCCCGCCCGATACCCTGATATTTTTTAGGACGATTTTAATGGTTATTGAAGAGAAACTCCAGGAGCTTAAGGAGCAGATCAACAAGATTGTTCCCGGTGGCATAACGATCTCGAACGTCGAGTTCGAAGGTCCCGAGCTCGTCATCTATACCGACGATCCGAAACAGTTCGCCGACCAGGCAGACCTGATAAAAATACTGGCACGCGATCTTCGGAAGCGTATCGTCGTGCGCCCGAATATCCTTGAAGACCCGGAGCGGGCCGCCCAGGAGATCCGGGCGGTCGTGCCGGAGAACGCGGGGATCACCGACCTCTTCTTCGACCCGGAGACCGGCGAAGTCCTGATCGAGGCGGAGAAGCCCGGCGTCGTCATCGGCAAGAACGGGGTGACCCTCCGGGAGATCACGAAACAGATCGGCTGGACGCCGAAGGTTGTCCGGACGCCCCCCATCGAGAGTTCGACGGTGAAGCAGATCCGCACCTATCTCCGGTCGGTGAAGGACGAGCGCAAAACGTTTCTGCGGGCGATCGGCCGCCGCATCCACCGTGAGGTCACGAGCAAAGACCAGTGGCTGCGGGTCACCACGCTCGGGTGCTGCCGCGAGGTCGGCCGCGCCGCGTTCCTGGTATCGACGCCGGAGAGCAAGATCCTGGTGGACTGCGGCGAGAAGCCGGGCAGCATCGCGAACGGGACGCCGTACCTCTACGTGCCCGAGATCTATCCCCTGGACTCGCTCGATGCCGTGGTGCTCACCCACGCGCACCTCGACCACTGCGCCCTGGTTCCGCTCCTCTATAAATACGGCTACGAGGGCCCGGTCTACTCGACCCCGCCGACGAGGGACCTCTCGGCGATGCTCCAGCTCGACTACCTGGACGTCGTCCGGAAGGAGACGGACAAGATCCCCTACACCTCGAACGAGGTGAAGGCCTACATGAAACACTCCATCACCCTCAACTACGGCAGCGTGACCGATATCGCCCCCGACGTCAAACTCACCTTCCACAACGCGGGGCATATCCTCGGCTCGGCCATCGCGCACTTCCATATCGGCGAGGGGCTCTACAACATCGCGTTCACCGGCGACTTCAACTACCAGAAGACCCGGCTCTTCTCGCCGGCGGTCTCGTCCTTCCCCCGGCTCGAGGCGCTCTTCATGGAGAGCACCTACGGCGGGTCGAACGACTTCCAGCCCCAGAGGAAGGATGCGGAGGACAAACTCTACGAGACGGTCTCGACGACGATCAAGCGCGGCGGCAAGGTGATCATCCCCGCGTTCGCCGTCGGGCGGTCGCAGGAGGTCATGCTCGCCCTCGAGGAGGGTATCCGGCGGCAGAGGATTCCGCCGGTGAAGATCTACCTCGACGGCATGATCAAGGAGGCGACGGCGATCCACACGACCTACCCGGAGTACCTCAACAGCGATCTGAGAAACCAGATCTTCCGCGAAGGACTGAACCCCTTCCTCTCCGAGGCGTTCGTCCAGGTGGATTCTCCCGACCTTCGCGAGAAGGTGATCTCGGGCGACCCCTGCGTCATCATCACGACGAGCGGTATGTTAAACGGCGGGCCGGTGATGGAGTACCTCAAGGCTCTCGGCCCGGACGAGCGCAACTCGCTCGTCTTCGTCGGCTACCAGGCGGACGGGACGCTCGGGCGGCGCATCCAGAAGGGCTGGCGCGAGATCCCGCTCGGGTGGCGCGAGACGATCGTGATCAACCTCGAGATCGCGACGAGCGACGGGTTCTCCGGTCACTCCGACCGCAAACAGCTGATGAACTACGTCGCTCACCTCCAACCGCGCCCGGAGAAGATCTTCACCATCCACGGCGACGAGAACAAGACCATCGACCTTGCAAGCTCCATCTACAAACGGCATCGTATCGAGACGCATTCTCCCATGAACCTTGAGACATACCGCATGATCTAGGAATGCTGCAAAAACTCCCCATTCTCCTCGGGATATTCGTGGTGATGGCGCTCTCGAACGCCGTCGTCCCGGTGCTTCCCGATTTTGCCGAGGGGGCGGCACTGCAGGGCGTGGTCTACTCCGCATACTTTTTGGGCGCGTTTCTGACGGTGCTGCCGGCGGGGCTTGCAAGCGACCGGATAGGCAGCGTGCCCCTCATCCGCGCCGGCCTTCTCCTGACTCTTGCAAGCGGCGTCCTCATCCTGCTCTTTCCTTCGGGCCTGCCGCTCCTCGCCTTCCGGGTGATCGAGGGGATCGGGGCCGGGCTCTTCCTCTCGGCGGCGCTCGCGTGGGCGAACTCCCAGCCGTCGGCCGGGCAGCTCAGCGGCTATGTCATGGCGGCCCTGAACCTCGGCCTGGTCGTGGGGCTTCTCGCGACGGGCTGGCTTGACGCGGCCCTCGATACCCATCTTGCGGGGATCGCTCTCTTCACGGTGCTCGCGGCCCCGACGGCTGCAATGAGTTTCGTCGTCCGGGAGAGCGAGCGCACGGGTTTTGCGAAGGCGGATTTCGCAGGGATCGTGCGGAACTACTTCTGGCTCTTTGCTGCGGCGGTCGTTCTGGTGGGGATGACCGGGGCGGTGGCGGCCGTCTACCCCGAGTACACCGGGAACGACTCGTCGGTGCTCGCCCTGCAGCTCGCGACGATCAACATCGCGACCATCGTTGCCGTTCTCGTCGCCCCCCGGATCAGCTTCCGTCCCGTTCCGACTATCCGGGCCGCCTCGCTCCTGATGGCGGCGGCGGTTCTGGCGGGCTACGTTACGCCCTACGCGTTCCCCGTAATCGGGGCGCTCTCGGGCGTGATCATCGTCGCGACTCTCGCGTTCCTCGCTGAGACGAAGATCGAGCAGGGCGTGATGACCGGGCTCTTCAACACCGCGTCCTACGCCGGGTTCACGTTCCTCTCCGCTCTTGCCGGGCTGGTTGCCGGGGGGGTCGGGTTCCTGGCCGCATTCCTCCTGCTGGCCGGGATGGCGGTGGCGGTGGCCGTCCCCATCGGCAGGTGCCGGTGCGCGTACCGCGGGTGACGGAGCGCATATTACCCCTCCCCTCCATAGGATCACCTATGAAGATGATGATCGGCGGCGAGCGATGCGATTCGGTTTCGGGGAAGATCTTTCCGGTGCACAACCCCGCGACGGGCGACGTGGTCGGTGAAGCGCCGCTCGGCGGTGAGGATGATGTTTTAGCCGCGATCGAGGCCGCCGGGGAGGCTTTTTTCGACTGGGCCGCGAAAAGCCCGAGGGATCGGGCGAAGATCCTCTTCTTCGCCGCGGAGGAGGTCCGGCGCAGGAACACCGACCTTGCGGCGCTCCTGACCGCCGAACAGGGCAAGCCCATCCGCGAGGCGGTCGACGAGATCAACGGGTTTGCAAACATCCTCGAGTACTACCACAGTCTCTCGGCGGGGCTCCGGGGCGAGTTCGCGAACCTCAAGGGCTACGGCCGCACCACCATAGAGAGACGGCCGCTCGGCATCTGCGGCGCGATCATCCCCTGGAACATGCCGGCGATCATCATGGGCTGGAAGATAGGCGCGGCTCTCGCGGCGGGGAACACGGTGGTCTTAAAACCCGCCCGGACCGCGCCGCTGACGTGCATGAGGCTCGCGGAGATCCTCGGGGAGGCGGGTCTCCCGCCGGGGGTCTTGAACGTCGTCACCGGGCCGGGCGAGACGGTCGGCCGGGAGATCGCGAGGAACCCGGCCATCCGGAAGGTCTCGTTCACCGGCGAGGCCGGGACCGGGAGGCAGGTCGCCATGGACGCCGCCCCTGCGATGAAGCGGCTGACGCTGGAACTCGGGGGGAGCGATCCGATGATCGTCTGTGACGATGCCGATATCGGAGCGGCCGTCGAGGGGGTCGTCAGGGGACGGTTCTACAACTGCGGCCAGGTCTGCACGGCGGTCAAAAGGCTCTACGTCTTCGACGCGATCGCGGACGAGTTCGTCCGGCGGCTGACGGCGAGGGTCGAGGGGATCGTGGTCGGGAACGGCATGGACCGCGGCGTCGGCATGGGCCCGCTGAACAACCGGGCAGGCCTTGAGCGGGTCGTCGATATCGTCGATGCCGCCCGGGAACGGGACGAAGGGGAGATCGTCGTAGGAGGGCGGGTGCCCGAGGGGGAGCAGTACAGGCGCGGCCTCTTCTTCCTGCCGACGCTCGTTGCCGGCGTTCCGCACGACTCCGCCCTCTTCTCCGAGGAGGTCTTCGGCCCGGTGCTGCCGATCGCCGCCGTCTCCGGTCTTGAGGAGGCGCTCGATCTCGCGAACAACAGCCGTTACGGGCTCGGGGCGTCGGTATGGACCCACAGCGCGGACACGATCGCCCGCGCGACGGAAGAACTCGAGGCGGGGATCGTCTGGGTCAACCAGCACCTGAGGATCCCGCCGGAGGTGCCGTTCGGGGGGACGAAGGCGAGCGGCATGGGGAGAGAGAACGGCAGCCGGGCGCTCGAGGAGTATACGGAGGAAAAGGCCGTGCTGGTGCGGCTGTAGAGGCCGGAACCGCCGGCAAGTCCCGTTGATCGTCCGCCGGCACGCGAGACGGAGAGCCTTCCCGGGCGCGATGTGGGATTTCCCCGCCGTGCTTCGTCCGGGCGGCCGGGGTCAGGGTTCCCGGTGTGTCTGAAAATATGTTTGAGATGTCTTTTGGGCAATCGGGATTTTTATTACGATTATAGCAAGATTTATATAATTCCTTGCCTATCCTCCCCCTCTCCCAAGGGGGGATGGTAGTATGAGACGATGGATAACCCTATGCGCATGCATTCTTGCTCTTCTTGCGATGCCGTTTGCCGTAACGGCGGCGGTGATCGGAGACGAGAATGCAACGGCGACGCCCATGGGCGAGACCGGGCAGATGGATAACCAGACGGCGAACATGACGATTGCCGCCTACATCAGCGAGGACGAGAACCTGACACGGCTGGCCGCAGCAATCAGTGCGGCGGGTCTTTATGACACGTTGAACGGCGAGGGCCCGTACACGATCTTTGCCCCGAGCAATGAGGCGTTCGACGCTCTCGGGAACGACACCGTGAATCAGCTCATGGCCGAGCCCGACAACCTGACGATGGTCCTCCAGTACCACGTTGTCGAGGGAGAGTACACCTCGGAGAACATCACCAGCATGGCCGGGAACCAGACCGGAGAGCAGAACCAGACCGCCGGAAATGAGTCCGAAGGCGGGGTGCTCGACATCTTCAGCGGGCTTCTCGGCGGCGAGAACGAGACCGCGAGCGAGAACATGAGCACGCTCACGACGCTTGCCGGTGAGGACCTGAACGTCTCCGCCACCGACGGCGAGGTCATGGTCGAGAACGCCACCGTCACCATGGCGGACATCAACGCGACGAACGGCGTGATCCACATCATCGATCAGGTGCTGGTGCCGCCGGGCGTGAACGTGACGGCGGCCGGGAACGAGACCGTGGCACCGATGGGTGTGACGACCACGATGCCGGCCGGAGAGACGCCGGCCGCGACGACGGCCGAGAACCAGAGCGGCTTAGTCGGCGTCGTGCAGTGATGTAGAGCGCGGCGGAGGGCGGCAGGCGCCGCTGGCCCGCCCCGGAGGTTTCTGGACGGCACCCGGGTGCCGTTCGGGCTGCACCGCCTCTTCATTTTTTATCGTAACGCAACCCGCGGAGATTCCCGGGTTGTTTCGTGTATCCGAACGGCAGGCCGGACCCCGGGGCGTCCTGAACGTGAACCGGAGATTTTCCAGAAATTGTCTTCTTCTCCTTTCGGCGATAGAATGATGCCGCCGTGTGATGGGTGTGTGGAGGGAATCGGCCCGATCCATGACGTGATTTTTTCGGACAGGCGTTCGAGCATTATTATCATAATATTTTTATATTATCTTGCTCATTCCCCTGCTCGCAAGGGGGGATATGTATGAGACGACCTGTATTGTTCGGTTTGTGCATCGTTCTCCTCCTATCGATCTCCGCCGCAAGTATAGCGGTCTCGATTGGAGAAGGGCCTGTCGAACTGAACCCTGATGAGACTGTGAACATCACACCGGTAAACAGCACCGAGACCTACGAGGTGCCGGAGACGACTGTGCTTGGAGCACTTGACGCCGCCTCGATCCTCGGAGCATTCGAGTACCAGGTTGCTGAAGACCTGCCTCCGGAAGAGGGAAATTTCAGCATTCTATCGATTGCAGGTATTGAGAATGAGCTTGTAAATGAGACGCCGAACAACTGGACCTACTGGGTGAACGGCGAGCAGGGCACGACCGGGCCCGCGGTGACGAACGTGACCGACGGAGACAACCTGACCTTCTCCTATGGACCTCCGTCGCACACCCTGGAGGATGCCGCGTATACGCTGATCTTGAACGTGACCGTTCTTGAGGCGGTTGTAACGCCGACACCGACGGTGAACGTCACTCCGAGTCCGACGGTGAACGTCACTCCGAGTCCGACGGTGAACGTCACTA
>NZ_JXOJ01000003.1:128553-144974 GCF_001017125.1 Methanoculleus sediminis
CACTCCGAGTCCGACGGTGAACGTCACTCCGAGTCCGACGGTGAACGTCACTCCGAGTCCGACGGTGAACGTCACTCCGAGTCCGGGTCCGGAAGCGAACGTAACGCCATCCGTAAACGTCTCCGATCAGCCGATCGAGAACGATACGGTGATTGTTGACAACGCCACGATCAACCAGACGGGTTGGGCGGACATTCATGCGGACCTGAACGGAACGCCCGGGCCGATCATCGGCTACAGCCAGATCACCGAAGGCGTAAATGAGAATGTCTCCGTGGAGATCGAGGTCGAAAACGCGACGCCGGTGCTCTATGCCATGCTTCACATCGATGCGGGAGAGCAGGGCGTCCATGAGTTCCCGGGTCCCGACGTGCCGATCCTGGTGAACGGAAGCCCCGTCCAGCAGGCCTTCAACGTGACCGGGGGGCTGCCGCCCGTGAACGTGACGCCGACCCCGACGGTGAACGTGACCCCGACCCCGACGGTGAATGTGACGCCGACGCCGACGGTGAACGTTACTCCGACACCGACGGTGAACGTTACGCCGACCCCGACGGTGAATGTTACGCCGACGCCGACGGTGAACGTGACGCCGAGTCCGACGGTGAACGTGACGCCGACGCCGACGGTGAACGTCACTCCGACGCCGACGGTGAACGTTACGCCGACACCGACGGTGAACGTGACTCCGACGCCGACGGTGAATGTTACTCCGACCCCGACGGTGAACGTGACGCCGACGCCGGAACCCGGTGCGAACATCACCGAACAGATCATCGAAGGTCTTTCGGACCAGGAGAACCTGACGACGTTCGTTGAAGCCTTAAACAACTCTACGATCGGCGAGGAACTCGACGAGAACAGGAGTTACGTGATATGCGCTCCGAACAATGATGCGTTTGCCGGGCTGGGGAACCAGACGCTCTCGGTGATCATGGGCGATGAGATGCTCTTGAACAGCATC
This sequence comes from Methanoculleus sediminis, assembly GCF_001017125.1. Taxonomy (GTDB): domain Archaea; phylum Halobacteriota; class Methanomicrobia; order Methanomicrobiales; family Methanoculleaceae; genus Methanoculleus; species Methanoculleus sediminis. The sequence continues at coordinate 129,518 of NZ_JXOJ01000003.1, forward strand.
CTCGGTTACCACGTCATCCAGGGTGACTACACGATCGAAGAACTCGCGCGACTCTGCGAGAATTCGACCGACGGACAGATCTCCCTGCCGACCCTCGAAGGATCGGAGGTTAACGTCTCGCTCACCGACGACGGCCAGCTGACCATCAACAACATCATTGTTGTGACCCAGATTCAGATCACGAACAACATCGTGGTCTACGTGATCGACGGTGTCCTGATTCCACCGGACACCCCGATCCCAACCCCTACTCCGACAGTTACTCCGACGCCGACGGTGAACGTTACTCCGACCCCGACGGTGAACGTGACTCCGAGTCCGACGGTGAACGTGACTCCGAGTCCGACGGTGAACGTTACTCCGACGCCGACGGTGAACGTGACTCCGACACCGACGGTGAACGTTACTCCGACACCGACGGTGAACGTGACCCCGACACCGACGGTGAACGTGACCCCGACACCGACGGTGAACGTGACCCCGACACCGACGGTGAACGTGACCCCGACACCGACGGTGAACGTGACCCCGACACCGGCAATGCCGGAGGAGACCATGGATCTCCAGCTCTATGAAGGCTGGAACTTCGTCTCTATCCCGAGAACGCTCTCTGCGGGCAACGATACCGCAGCGTCGGTCTTTGCGGACGTCGACACCGGCGGGCGGTCGATCTACACCCATACCCCGGCGGGCGGCTTCGAGCCCCTGGGCGAGAATGAGACCCTGTTGGTCCTTGAGGGATACTGGGTCTACTCGACCGAGGAGACGACCGTGCAGCTGATGCTCAGCACCAACCCGGTGAGGGCACCCGCACTGAAGACGCTCAGCCCGGGCTGGAACGCCATCGGCTACTCCGACCTGACGGAGCGCAGTGCGGATGAGGCGCTCACGTCGGTTGAAGACACCTGGGTCTACGTCGTCGGCTACGATGCGGAGAACCAGAGCTACCGGCCGGCGATCGTCAACAACCAGACCGGAGACCAGGACGAGGGACAGAACCTCTTCCCGACCGAGGGTTACTGGCTGTTTGTGCGCGAGGATGGCAGACTGGCTGCCATCAGCGCCTGACCTTTTTTTGCGGTTGTGCGTTCAGGCAGGCCGAAGGCCTGGTATCCGGGACGAGGTCCTTGAGAAGAGAAATGGTTTAGCCGGGGGAGTGGCGTCTGCTCACTCCTGCGTTCCCGTATACTCCCGCATCAGGGCGTCGCCGTAGGCTTCCTGCTTCCTTGTCGGGATGTAGTTGAACTCACCGGCTCTCCTGAGGAGCTCTGTGCGAATCGCAGCGTCGTCCGCGAGATGCAGGTTCCGCACGCCGTCGACGATGAAGTCGAGCTGGTTGACGCCGGTCTCCTTCCCGTCCACGAGGATCGTCTTGATCTTGATTGCGTCCGGCCGGACCCCGCCGCAGACGGTGCAGTAATCGCCTTCCTTCTCGTTCGTCACGTCTCCGTCACTCCCGTATCATCGTAAGCGACATCTTGAACCGGGTTACGGCCGAGAGAGCGTGGGGGACGTTCGCCGGGAAGATGATCGTCTCCCCTTCCTTCATCTGGTGCGTCTCGCCCGCGACCCAGACCTCGCACTCCCCGTCGAGGATCGTCACCACCGCATCGTAGGGTGCGGTGTGCTCCGAGAGCCCTTCGTCCTCGTCGAACGAGAAGAGGGTGATGCTCCCCACCGGTTTGTTGACGATCATCCTGCTTGCCACGGTTCCGTCCTGGTAGGCGACGAGATCCGCCAGCCGGAGAACCTTCCCCTGCAGATCTGCACGATTCTCTTTAGCCATCGGTATACCAACCTGTATCGTTACTCTGTCGTTCCTCTCTATCTACCCTTTCCTTTTCGCCCGCGTGTGGACGAGCGGCCGCGCTCACAACAGCCGCGTCCCGGTCGTCGGCCGGGGAACCTTCACCACCAGCACCCGGAAGGTGCCGTTGCTCTCGTTCATCCAGCGGTGCGGGATCTTTGCCGGGCTCTCGACCAGGTGATCCTTCCCGACCTCGGCACGCTCGTCGCCGATCTCGACGATCCCCGTGCCTTCGAGGACGTAGAAGAAGACGTCCACCGGGGTGATGTGCTTCTTGAGCGATTCGCCGGGGTTAAGCGTGATCACCACCGCAGTCGCGTGCTCGGTGTCGTAGACCTTCCGGGCGTCGACATGGTGCGGGTTCTCGCCGATTGGTTCCTGTGCTACATCGACAATCTTCATCTCGTTCATCTCCGGATTCTACCTGTCTCTCCGGGATAGTTAACCTTTGTAGTTCGTCCAGTAGTTCGCGAGGCACTCCCGCCGTCTCCGCTCCTGCCGGCGGGCCCGCATCTCCGGGTAGGTGGGCTCCGTGCTCTGGACCGCCGGGCAGTAGGGGCAGAGGGCGAACGGCACGTCGTCGGCCAGGTCCCGGACCGGGCAGAGGTAGATCCCCTCCCATTCGTCGACGATCTGCCCGCCGGGGAACGGGGTGCCGACGGGATGGGCGGGCTCCTCCACGACGAAGATGGTGAACGCGGAGAGGAGGTACTTCAGGTAGAGATACTTCGGGTCTTTCTCCCGCGCTTTTGCCGTGCAGGCCTCCGCTACCATCGAGCAGTAGCCGCCGAGCGCCGGGGCGGGGGACTCGTCCAGTCCGCGGCCGCCGCCGTTCCGGGAGAGGAGGATCAGGCGGTGGTGCGCCCCGAAGATCTCTTCCCTGACGCTTGATAGAAGGCGGCCGCGGTAGTCCTCCGGGAGGTGGGCGACCTTACGCTCGAACCGGGCGTTCATCGCCTCGAGGTCGCGGAGGTCGTATGCCGCAGTTTCGTCCGCGATGATCCGGAGGAGGTCGCGTTTTGTCTCTGTCTCCTGCATCCGGCGGCACGCCGTCCGGATGGCCGCCGCCGATACCGTCTCTCCGTGTCCTGTCTCCTCTCCGCCGTCTTCGGCGAAGGTGTCGATGAGGAGGGAGCTGACCTCGTCGGGGCCGGTTCCGGAACGGCTGCTGCCTTCCCTGCCGAGGAACCGCCGGATACGCTCAAGAATTGCTCGTAACTGCATGGTCGGAGATCTTGTGGAGTATGGAACGCACGAAGGTTTAACCCTCGTGTAACTCTCATAGTAACAATAATGGACGACCTGATCCGGAGCCTCACGGCGCTCGGGCTGACGGAGTACGAAGCCCGGGTTTACGCCGCCCTCGTCGGGATCGGGGAGGGGAGCGCCCGCCAGATCCACGAGGCGAGCGGCGTCCCGCGCCCGAGGGTCTACGACATCGCCGAAGGGCTTGCCGGCCGGGGTTTCATCACCGTCCGGCGGGGGAGCCCGCACGTCTACATCCCGGCCGAGCCCGCCGTCGTCATCCACCACTTGAAGAGCGCCGTGGATGCCGCGGCGACGGCGGCGGTGCAGGGTCTCGACGCCCTCTCGCTCGACGCCCGGTCGAAGAACTCGCCGATCTGGTACGTGCAGGGGGAGTGGAGCATCCGGCGCCACGCGGAGTCGCTTGCCGGGGGCGTCGCCCGCGACCTTGCCGTCGTCTGCCTGGACTACCGGGAGATCGGGGAGTTCGCCCGCCTGATCGCCGATGCATCGAGAGAGCATCCCGTGAGCGTCCTCCTCCCGAACGGGAAGCGCGGGATCAAGAAGCCGCTCGGGGACGCGTCCCTCTACGTCCCGAAGCCCTTCTGCACCTTCTTCCAGGAGAACATCTTCGAGAAGATCTACTGCGGCCCGATCCCGGTGGACGGGTCGGCGTTCCTGCTCGATTACATCTTCATCGCCGACGACCGTGTCTGCATGATCGTCTACCGCCAGGACGGGGTCAGGAACGCCGTCGTGATCACCCTGCCGTTCATCGCCTGTGTTCAACGGCAGTTCGTCAACCGGATGATCGCGAACGCCGACTGCATCGGCGGCCCGGCGGGAGCGGGGACGGGGGTGCGGCCCCCTTCCGCGTAACCCCGGTCAGACGGAGTCGAGCGGGATGTAGGGGGCGAAGGTCAGGACGTCCTTTCTGACGGCATCGAACCCGACCCGCTCGACGAACCGTGCGGTCCGCTCGCCGGGTCTGGCGTTATCCCGGTAGTACTCGAGCAGCCGGCGGACCAGATCGAGGGCCTGATCTTTTGAGAGGTCTTTTGCGGCGACGTCGCCGATCCGGGGACGGCCGCCGGAGTTGCCCCCGAAGACGACCGTCCAGCCTTTTGCGTTCCCCATGAGCCCGATATCGCGGAGGTAACTCTCGCCGCAGCACCGGGGGCACCCCGAGACCCCCATCTTGAGTTTTGCCGGCAGGTTCATGTCCTGGTAGAGTTCCTCTACCTCGAGCCCGAGGCCCAGGGAGTCCTGTTTGCCGTACTTGCAGGTCACTGTTCCCGGGCATGCCTGGACGTAGTGGACGCAGGGCGCGGTCGCCTGCCCGACGGTCATCCCGAGCTCGTTCCAGATGCTCTCGACGTCCTCTTCTTTGATGCCTACGAGCACCATCCGCTGCCCCGACGTCATCTTGATGACGGGGATCTCGTAGCGCCTGGCGACCTTGACGATGCTCTCCAGGTGCTCCGGGCTGACGATCCCCGCGGGTGTTCTCGGCACGATTGCGTAGGTCGTTTTGTCTCTCTGGAGGATTGCTCCTCTGGGTCCGTTTTCCATGCTCTTGTCACCTCTCCGGCAGGTTCGGGTGCGCCGGATACAATCCATCCATTGCGGTCGGGAGGTAAAAGTATGCTGTCACCATGCGGGGTACACCCGTTCAGGAACTCCCGTACGGCCCTTCGCCCCGCGAGCGCAGCCGCCGGAGCAGCACGGCTGCCGCCAGGAGCACGACGTTCACGGCGAGCAGGGGCAGGTTTTCGGGGCTTGCCGCGTAGGCGAGGAGGCCGGCCGGCAGGAGTGTTACGGAGATGACGGCGGTCAGCACGGTGGCGGCAAGGAAGATCGGGAAGGTTTGTTCATACCCCGGCGCCCTGAACCCCTCAAAAAGGGGCTGCTGCAGGAGGTAGGACGCGTAGGCGACGGCGAGCACCAGGGCGATGTAGGCCGCCGTTCCCGGGAGGAACCGCCTGCCGAGCGACTCGCTCTTTATGAGGAGGTAGAGGACGGCGAGGGGGGAGACGCCGACGAACGCGGCCATCCAGGTGGTGGCGCTCACCGCGAGGCCGAACGGCGGATCGAATCCGGCAAGGGCGAGTGCGCCGGGCTGGGTGAGGACGAGGAGGAGAAGGTTGATCAGGAGAAAGTCCGCTCCCGTGCGGCGCCCGGAGTCCATTCAGGTTTCTGTCGGCCGCCATGCTTTAAACGCTTTCTGTTCCGCGCCGGCAGCCTTACTCTTCCTCGATATACCGTTTCAGCGCCACGGCGTTGTTGTGCTCCTCGTCCTTCGCGGCGTAGAGGAGCGTAACGGTCCCCTCCCCCGCCTCCTGCCGGAGCCGGGCGAGTTCCTCCTCCTTCCCCTTGAGTTCGGCCCGGTAGCGCCGGAGAAACTCCTCCCACTTCGCCGGGTCGTGCCCGAACCACCGGCGCAGTTCGCTCGACGGTGCAAGATCCTTCTCCCACCGGTCGAGCGACGCCTTCTCTTTCGAGACGCCTCTCGGCCAGATCCGGTCGACGAGAACCCGGGTGCCGTCGTCTTTTGAGGGCTCTCTGTAGATCCTCTTTGTGCGTAGCATGGGCGGATGTGCGGCGGCCTCCCACTTAACCCTGTTCCCGGGGTAACCCGGCCCTGACGGGCGGGATTTCTCTCCGGGTGCACGGGGCGGCGAAGGTATAAATACGATGGGCAGAAGTTCTCCGCCATGAAGCCCAACGCACTCCTTCTCGCGGCGCTCCTCGTCGTGAGCGCCGGTTTGCTTGCGGCGGGGTGTACCGCGCCGGACGGAGACGCCACCCCGACCGCCACGGAGACGGTAACGGCACCGACCGGGACGCCGGTGGTAACGGAGACGGAGAACGTCACAACGGCGGCGACGATCGCAATGGACGGCCCGGGTGCGACCTTCGTCATCGCCGCCGATAACCTGGCCTTCGACACGAGCACCATCACGGTGCCCGCGGGGGCGAACGTGACGATAACCTTCGAAAACCGGGATGACGGGATCCCGCACAACATCGCGGTCTACATGAACGCCTCGGCGGTCGAGGAGATCTTCGTGGGCGAGACCATCACCGGCCCGGACCAGACAACCTATACCTTCACGGCGCCGGAGGAGCCCGGCACGTACTTCTTCCGGTGCGACGTCCATCCGCAGCAGATGACCGGCGACTTCATCGTGGAGTGAGATCTTCTCAAAATGTTTTTATCTCTCGCCGCGTTCCGGGCGGGCGGGATGCAGGGGGCCCTGCACCGCGAACGGGGGTTTCCGACGGCAGCGGCTCGAACGGATGCGAAATTATAAGTAACATGTGCGTGATGGCCCCTCGCATGAGGCCAATCCCAGTCCTTCTGGCGGTGCTCCTCATCCTCGGCGCGAGCATACTGGCGGCGGGATGCACCATGCCGGGTGGAGACGGCGCCCAGCCGACCCCGGCGGAGATGGAGACCGAGACCCCGATGGAGATAGAGACCGAGACCCCGATGGAGATAGAGACCGAGACCCCGATGGAGATAGAGACCGAGACCCCGGTGGAGATGGAGACCGAGACCCTGCCCGAAGCCGGGATGACCGCAGCGGGCGTTCAGACAGGATACTGACGCAGTAAAACCGTCGAACAGGCCGCATTGCTGGTGCGGCTCCCCCCCACTTCTTCCTTGCCTGCGGATTCCCGTGAGTTGAGACCATCTCCTGCACCGCTCGTCTTCTGAACTCGCAGGAGACGCGTCCGCGATGCCGCACAAAAAAGAGTTGGGGTTCAGCGCCTCTTCCTCGCCCAGAGGAGGAAGGCCAGCGGTGCGAGGAGGGGCGCGTAGACGAGCGGTGCCGCAGGCGTCGTCGTCGCCGCGACGGTCGGTTCGGTCGTCATCGTCTCCGTCCCTTCGGGCGTCGCGGTAGCCTCCGTCGTGACGTTCGTCTCCGTCGTCACGGTCACGTTCTCCGGCATCGCGGCGATGGCGAAGGTGGAGAATCCGGCGGTGGTCGCCCGGAAGCGGTACAACCCGTTCTCTTCACCGACGACCTCGGTCTCCAGAATCTGCCAGCCGCCGTTGACGTAGCGCATGAGCCTGACGTCCTCCGGGAGCATCTCGTGCTCCTCGAGCCACTTCGCCGGGACGGTGAAGGTCAACGTCGCGCCGCCGACCTGGTTCGGGTTCGCCCACGAGAGGGCGATCTCGACGTACTCGTAGGTGCTGCCGCCGGGAGGCTCCGCCAGGGTGGGGCACCCCGTCTCCTTCACGGTCATCAGCAGTTTCGGGATGTTGTCGGACGCCGTGATGGCGATGCTGCCGATCGACGTGACGTCGATACCCGAGAACGTGTGCGTCTCGCCGCCTTTCAGGTCCTCGCAGATCCCTGCGAAGAAGGAGGGGCCGGGGTCGCCGCCGCCGTCACTATAGGCGCGTATGTTCGATCCGCCGTTGTTGGGATCGGGTGTGGGTTTGGGCGTGGGGTCGGTCGTGGGCGCCGCCGTGACGGTGACCGACGCCGCTGCTTCAACGCCGCCGGCACACGCCGTCACGTCCGTGAAGCCCTGTGAGAACGCCGCGAAGAGGCCGGCGCGGTCGATCGTGCCGACATCGTCGTCGGAGCACGACCAGGCCACCCTGACCCAGTCCATCTCGTTCTCGCACTGGTCGTATACCGTGGCCGTAAACTCCCGGGTTCCTCCGGGCGCGAGCGTGGTTTCAGACGGTTCGACCTCGATGCAGGCCGGGACCGGGAGCGAAGGCAGAACGGTCACGCAGGCGGAGCCGGAGATTCCGTCTGCCGATGCGATGACCTGCACCTCGCCGTCGCAGAGCGCGTTGAAGACGCCGCACTCGTCGATGGTGCCGACGCACGGATCGCTGCTCTCCCAGGTCACGTTGGCGTCCATGGGGAAGCCGTACTGGTCGAATCCCCTGGCGGTGAGCGCCAGGCAGTTCCCGGCAGGGATGCAGAAGTCGGACGGGCTGACCTCGATCCGTGCAAGTTCGGGCGCCGTCGACCGGACGGTCACCGTCGCGGTTCCGGCCGCGGTCTCGTTCTCTCCGGCAACCGTCGCGGTGACGGACGTGCTGCCGCAGTCGAGAGCGGTGAAGAGGCCGTCATCGGTGATCTCGCCGACACCCGGGTCGTCGCACGACCAGACCACGGCAGAACCTGCGTTGTCCTGCAGGTCATACACGGTCGCGGTGAACTGCCACTCGTCTCCGGGGTCCAGGATGATCGCCGACGGGGAGACCACGATACCTGCGGACTCGTCGGTGACCTCTACGTCCGCCGTCCCGGCGACGCCGTCTGCCGTTGCGGTGACGGTCGCCGTGCCCGCGGCGAGAGCCGCGAAGAACCCGGTGCCGTCGACCTCGCCGACGGTCTCATCGCTGCATTCCCACTCGATTGTGACGTCGGGCATCTCGCAGCCGTCCTGGTCGAGAGCGGTCGCGGTGAGCGCCGCGGTGTCGCCGGCGGCGAGCGTGATTGCCGACGGGGTGACGACGATGGACGTTACGACGGGGTCGTTGCAGTTCACGGTGACGGTTGCGGTTCCTTCGGCGCCGTCTCCGCATGCGGTGACGGTCGCCGTACCGCCGTCGAGCGCGATGAAGACGCCGCACTCATCGATGGTGCCGACGCACTCGTCGCAGCACTCCCAGGTGATCTCGGCGTCCCCGACGATGTTGCCGAACCGGTCGAACGCGACGACTTCGAACTCAAGTTCGTCGCCGACCTCGAGCGTGGCCGTGGACGGCACGACCGCAATCTTCGCGAGCAGAGGCCATTCGTCGACGGTGACGGTCGCGGTTCCGGTGAGGCCGTCTGCCGTTGCGGTGACGGTCGCCGTGCCTGCGGCGAGAGCGGTGAAGAACCCGTCCGCATCGATGGTGCCGACGTTCTCGTCGCTGCTCGACCAGGCGGTCTCCCCGGCGGGCATGGCGTTGCCGTTCTGGTCATAGACCGTCACGACGAACTTCTGGATGTCGTCGACGTCCAGGGTGGCCTGCGGCGGCGTGATCGCGATCTCCGTCGCGACCGGGTCTACCGGGTCGCCGGCGCTGACGGTGACGGTTGCGGTTCCGGAGAGGTCTTCCGCCGTTGCGGTGACGGTCGCCGTGCCCGCTGCCTTCGCGGTGAAGAGTCCGTTACCGGCGATCTCGCCGACGGTCGCGTTGCCGCACGACCAGTTGACCGCAACGCCGGTCATCGCGCCGCCGAACTGGTCGCGGACGGTCGCGGAGAACTGCTGCGTGCCGTTGATCACAAGCGTGGCAGTGGGCGGTGTGACCTCGATCTCGGATGCGACCGGTTCTTCGTCCGTGACGGTGACGGTCGCGGTTCCGTTGATGCCGTCTGCCGACGCGGTGATGGTCGCCGTGCCCGCGGCGAGAGCGGTGAAGAGCCCGTTACCGGCGATCTCGCCGACGGTCTCGTTGCTGCACGACCAGTTGAACTCGATGCCGGCCATCGCGCTGTCGTTCTCATCGAAGGCGGTTGCCGAGAACTGTTTCGTGCCGTCGAGGCCGAGCGTGAACGTGGACGGGTCGATCTCGATGCGTGTCACGACCGGTTCTACCGGTTCGTCTGCGTTGACGATGACGGTCGCGGTTCCGGTGATGCCGCCTGCCGCCGCGACGACGGTCGTCGTGCCTGCTTCGTAAGCGAGGAAGTAGCCGCCGGAGTCGATGTATCCGACTGTGTCGTTTCCGCACGACCAGGAGACCTTCAGGCCGGGTATGACTTCATCGTTCCCGTCGTAGCAGGTGGCGTTGAACTTCACCTCGTCGTCGATATCCATCGTAGCTTCAGATGGTTCGACCTCGATCCTCGCGACCTCGATCGGCTCTCCCTCGGGATCGTACATGAACATGTAGAGGTCCGAGTAAGAATCGCGGGCTTTCTGCCAGACGATCATGTTTCCGCTGGCGGCGGGGTAGAGCTGTTCGCCGCCGGCGGTGGGCACGGCCATCTCTTCGCCGCCATTGAGGTCGTACATGTAGATGCTTCTCGGTGCGTCCCGCTTGTCCTCCCACGCGACGATCTGTCCGGTGAGCGCCGGCGAAACCTGTTCGGAGCCGTTGGAGGTGATCCTCTGTTCCCCGCCGGACGGGTCGTCGAGATCGGTCATGTAGATGTCGGGGCTCGCATTCCGGTTATCCTCCCAGGCTATGACGCTCCCGTAGAGCGAGGGCCAGGACTGAATCGCCGTGCTCGCGGATACCGCCCCTTTCATCTCGCCGGCGCCGATGTCGTAGTAATAGACCCTCTCGTCCGCCTCTTCTATCCAGGCGACGTACTTCTCCGAGAGTGCGGGCTTGAACTCGGTGCTCCCGCCGGGGATCGTCGTCCTGGCGTCGCACTCGATGACGTCTTTCACGCTGCCGGCGGCGATGTCGTAGAGGACGATGCTGGTATCGCCGCTGCTGTCGTCGTACCAGGCAACGTAGTTCCCGCGGACGATCGGGAGCCACTGCTTGCCCGTGTCGTTGGTGAGCAGTTCCTCGCCGCCTGTCGAGCGGTCATAGAGGTAGACATCCCAGTTTCCGTTCCGGTAGTCCTGCCAGACGATGTGGTTGCCGGAGATGGACGGCCTCTCCTGCGAGGCGGGATCGTTAGTTATCCCGATGCCGGATGAGCCCGGACTGTCCGAGAAGTAGATATCCTTGTTTCCGTTCCGGCCGTCTTCCCAGACGACCATGTTCCCGTCGATGTCGGGGTACTCCTGCGACCCGGAGAAGACGACAAACGGTACATATTCTCCCGGAGCAGTTTTTGCCGCCATAACCGGCGACGCCAGCAGCCCGACGATGACGACTGCACATAGCAGCGTCAGATACGTGAGTTTTTTCATTTTTTCCCCCTTGACATTCGCTCGCTGTCCGCGGGACGGCGGCGCATACCTGCCGGTAGCGCAAACAGGCTGGCTAAAGCAGGTGCTCGCCGGGGCGTCCGGCAGACGGAGAGCGAATTCCTATTTAAGACCCGGTCATACGGTAGCCGGTGAATGGGTGGATAGCGGTATAAATATATATCTTTTACGGTGATTTATTCTCAAAATTTTATAATAAAAACAGGGATCTCTTATGCGTCCTTACGGGCAGAGGGAGATCCGGAAGGGGCCTTCACAGGCCGCCGCCCGCCGGATCGCGGGGAGACCGTTCAGGGCGTCTACTCGCCCCGGAATCGGTAAGGCCGTTAATTTTTCACCGAAATCCCCGCAGAAGAACCGGCGGCCGTATCCGGTCGGCGCATCGCGGGGGTTACGAGCACCACCATACGTGGAGGGGCGTCACTCCCCCGCTATTTCTCCCTCGTGATCCTCTTCTTCATACTCCGGTTCATCGTCCTCCTCCACCTTCAGAATATACCCCGCGACACCGAGGAGGAGCGGCACCCCGACCGGGACGGCAAACCCCGCCGGGCCGTGGAGGAAGGGGCCGTACTGGGGTGGTACGACGAACCTGCGGCCTGTGCCCCTCTCATAACGGAAAGATCGCGTACTGGATGTACCAGATGTGCTGCACCGCCGGTATCCAGAAGTGGTAGCCCTCCCAGCAGCTGGTGGCGAACCGGAAGTCGACGGCGAGTTCCCACGCGAGCGGGAAGAGCATCAGCACCGGGACGGCGTAGGCGAGGAGGCGGGGGGAGGCCCGGCGGGCGAGCACGGCGGCATAGAGCACCGCAACACCGGGCAGGGAAATAACGGTAGATACTACGGACCACAGCAACTTCCAGAGGATTGTGATCGGGAGCCACCGTTGCAGGCAGACCTTCAGGATCTGCCTTTTGGTGACCTGAACTTCTGTTTTGTTCCGCATTTCAACCGTCCAGTCTGGAAACAATCGTAAAGAGTTTAATTGTTGAAACACCAGTATTTTTACAGAATTCGTATCTTCGGCAGCCCACGGCCGTTTTCTGAGGTGATAATTATACCAGAGATCATGCCCTCCCCCAGGGGAGTTAATATCTACATCGACGAATCCGGGGATCTTGGATTTACTGGAGAGCTCTCTCCCTACTTTATCATCGCAGCAATAATCGCACAGGGCCCGGAACAGGTTCAAAAATGTAGGACCTGTATGAAACGAACCATGAGAAAACTCCCAAAGAAGTACAAAAATATTGCAGAACTCAAATATCACAATACAGATGATACGTACAGGAGGCGTATTTTAGAGGATTTTTCAAAAACAGAGATTGAAATTGCATATGTGGTTCTCAGGAAAGAACAGGTTTACGATAATCTAAGGAATAACCGTCAGATATTGTATAATTATCTCACAGGCTCGCTTGTTGCAAATATAATCTCGAAATACGGATTTTCCCATGAAATTAATGTGATCATAGATAAGTCTCTTGATGGAGTGAGCCGGGAAGAGTTCGACAAATACCTTATATATCGCTCTCTGGATCGAGACAATTCGTATCACACGGGAAACTATCAATTAGAAGTAACCCATGTTGATTCGAAACAGAACCTCTGCGTACAGGCAGTTGATTTCATAGCAGGAGCGGTCCATAGACATTATAGAGGACATGCGCCCATGGCAGATCACTATCACATCATCGAAGGAAATATAACGGTTGTCCTTGATTATTTCAAAGGCCGTCAAAAGTAGAAAATAGTGACCCCTTCCTTACTTTGTCCCACCCGCCTCAAGGCGGCCTCATCCTTTTCAGGAAGGATTTACTCACTACGGTGCATGGTATGTATGTATGACATATAAGCTTATCGAGGAGTTGCTTCTGTCCTTTCGGCGGGGTTTTCCAGAACGCCCCCAACGAAATGAGAGGCAAACCTATTAGGGATTTTCATCCTTCACAGCGGGAAGATCGCGTACTGGATGTACCAGATGTAGTGCACCACCGGTATCCAGAAGTGGTAGCCCTCCCAGCAGCCGGTGGCGAACCGGAAGTCGACGACGAGTTCCCAGGCAAGCGGGAAGAACATCAGCACCGGGACGGCGTAGGCGAAGAACGAGAGCGGCGATACCTGGAAGAACGCCGCGGACCCGGCACGGGCGTTTGGGGTGCGTGTTGTACCTGACATGGGTTGTGGTCGTGGGGAGGTTTGAGGATAACGAGTCGTGGATATTGGTTGATAGGGTGGTTTGAAGGGTTGATCTTTTTCGGCGATTTTTGAGAGCGGAAAGGTTTCTGATCGCGCTTGATGGGATGGTAAAACGAGGAAAAAGCCCGATGCAGTGGACCGTGGGAGTATCGCCATGGGGGGAACGACGCTCCTGCGGAGCGGAGTTCGATCACCGAAGGTGCGATGCGGTGAAACCCCTCCCCCAGACGCGATATCACCTTGAAAGCCGTTTACGGGATGTGCGACCGAGCGAAGGCCGGGACCTTGAGCACCTTCCAACACAGGCGAACGGGTAGGGTGACTAGAAAGGAGTTCCTGTCAAGAAAAAGGGCAAAGCGTCACTCCTCGCCTTCCTCCTCTTCCCCGTACCCCTCCTCTTCTTCTTCATACCCCGGTTCATCGTCCTCCTCCACCGTCATGATATACCCCGCGACGCCGAGGAGGAGCGGCACCCCGACCGGGACGGCGAACCCCGCCGGGCCGTACAGCGTGGGGCCGTACTGGGCGACGCAGGAGAGGAGGTAGGCGGCGGCAGCGCTGATGAGAAGGAGGGCGAGGGGTCTCCTGATCCGGGCAGTCCCGTCGTGCCGGCGGTAGACGAGATACCCGGCGGCGGCGATGAGGAGAGCGGTGCCGAGAGCCCAGAGGAGGATCGAGAGGGCCGACCGGCCGCCGATGGTGCCGGACGTGACGTAGCCGAGGTCGTCGACGAGGGTGATGAGGCTCGTCCCGAGATAGGTCTGCTGGTAGCGGAAGAATGAGCACTGGAGGCCGGCGCCGATACCGTCGGCGATGACGTAGATGTTCGCCGGGAGGAGGAAGACGGCCGCGAGGAGGGCGGGGAGGAGGGATCTCTCTGGTACGGGCATTCTGGTATCTCCGGTTGTCGGGATGGGCGTCTGGTAGATCATTGGTCGGGTGGGCTGAAAGACATCTCCGTGCAGTTTCCCCGTGATGGGGCTGCATGGCTGCCGGGATCGGCTGGAACATGTTGCGGAAGGTGCGCTGCCGGAATTCCGTGCCCGGCGCAGAGTTGCGCCTGATGGATAAAGACTAAAAAAAGTATTAGGATTAGAAGGTCCTGTCAAGGATGATCTGTTCGGCACCGTCAGACCACTTTCCAACGACCAGGAGCCGGCCGGATACGCTACTGGGCTCAAAGCTGATTACATCGCCCACGTTGAACCGTCCCGAAACTCCACCCTCATAAGCTGTAGTGCCAGATGGGACCACTTCACCGACCATATCAACCGGGCTTCCAGCATGGGTGATAGTGACATTCTGGAGCGTGCTCAGGTCCGGGCCTCCACTGATTGTCATTGTGATGTTGCCACCGTCAAGCTTGGCCTGCATCGAGACTGTCTTCGTCGTCTGCACGTTCCCAGTCATTCCAAACACAAACGCCGCAATAACCGCGGCGAGGATCACCGTGATCGCGACCATGAGGATAACGCCGATAACCGGCGATACTGCTTCTTCATTCTTGAAGTTCATTATACACACCTCTAGACTCCGAGCCCCGATGGGGCAGGCAGTCGATAAGATAAACTGATTTTTCAAAATATATAATGATATTGGAGTGATTCTTTCCAGAATGATTATATGTTCCTGTCGCCGGTTGTGTGAAAGAATCTTTCATGGTATACATGGTTTGCCGAAAAGAACCAACAGGCCCGGAATGTCGTTTTGTGGATTATACGAGTTCATCGGTATGCACATATAAAAAAGGCCCCCTTCCGGTGTGCCGCCCGGGTGCGGCGGGGTGGGGTGTCATGGTGGTTCGAGCGAGCCGGGTCCGGGGCGGCGTGCAGCCGCAGCCGTCTCCGGGGAGATGTGCCTGTGCGTCGTGGGGCGGGACGGTGCCCGTGGATCGTGCCGGGCATTGATGGAGATCGGCAAGACGGGAAACGGTACCCGCTCCCGAACCCCCGGCTAACCCCGTTCACCGGCGAGGAACGTCCCGGGTTCCCGGACAGTGATCGCGGAGAGGATCTCCTCATCCGGTTGCTCTGGATAGGTGGCGGTGATAGCAGACCCCTCCCCGGATCACGGAGACCAGCGGGAAGTGCGCATCTGGCACCCCAGGGATATCCAGGGTTTCGACCGGGGCATTCTCCTCTCCCAGTACTTCGCTAAAATGGCTGAGGTAGTCTTCAAGAGGTCGATCCATCGACTTCTCTTCGCGTTCTTCGCGCCTTCGCGTGAGTTGATAGGCGAAGATACCAATACGGTCTCACGCGAAGATCGCGAAGCCGCGAAGTGCGATGTTCCATCAGGAACAGAGTTCGAGCACCGCAAGGTGCGAAGTGCGATGTTCCATCA
>NZ_JXOJ01000003.1:145120-186898 GCF_001017125.1 Methanoculleus sediminis
CATCAGGAACAGAGTTCGAGCACCGCAAGGTGCGAAGTGCGATGTTCCATCAGGAACAGAGCTCGAGCACCGCAAGGTGCGAAGTCCGGTCTCCGAGTGCTGCCAACTCCTCGTTTCCGTATTGTACGAGGCCGCATTGCTCAGTCTCGGGTGCCGAAACGAGTGAAGTACTGTCTCCCGGGGACGTGGGCATCGCAGTCCCCAGGGGCGGCAGGTGTGGCGGAGGGCCGGAGCGGCGGGGTCGTCCGCGTTCTTAACGGTAGATGCTGCTCCGGTGTCCTGCCTCGACCACAATCCGGAGCCGCTACTCCTTAGTCAAGGACAGGAGTCGTCTCTTCAGCGCCGGCAGGTCATCTTCGACCACGTTCCAGACCGCGTCCCGGTCGATTCCAAAATAGTGGTGGATAAGGATGTTCCTCATCGCGATGATTGGAGATGAGTGGATCGCCCCGGACGCACAAAGCGATCCCGAACTTTATCCGATATCCTCTTATTTCCGTCTCAAAGTCCGGAACGTATTTGTTCTTCAATAAAAGCCTGCATTTCATCTTTTCCCGGCAATTTTAGCAGATACCTGGAGACGAAGAGATTGTTGTCCATGCCTGCCAGAGCGTATTCCACCAGCGCCTGATTTTTATGGGTGCAGAGCAGGATGCCCACCGGCGGGTTATCTCCTTCAGTCATCACGTTCTCTCTATACCAGCTCACATAGGTGTTAAGTTGGCCAATGTTTTCGTGACTGAAACCATCCAGTTTCATCTCCACCAGTACATGGCATTTGAGAATACGGTGGTAAAAAACCAGGTCCACAAAAAAATGCTCGCCGCCAATGAGTATGCGTTTCTGCCGGGCTTCGAAACAGAATCCGTGGCCTAACTCGAGAAGAAATGCTTCCAACCTCTTGAGGAGTTGACTTTCCAGATGTGATTCGCTCATTACTTCTTCAGGCTTGAGTCCCAGGAATTCGAAGATGTAGGGATCACGGATAGCCAGATTAGGCTTGGCCTGCTCTGCATTCTGCTGTGCCAGCTCTGAAAGTTTCTTTTTATCGGTCGAGAGCCCGGAGCGTTCATAATATAGACTGTTGATCTGACGTTTCAACTCGCGCACCGACCAATTACCGCGAATGCACTCGACTTCATAAAAAGCGCGCCTGGTTTCGTCCTCCAGATTGATGAGCTCCGCGAGATGGGTAAAGGAGAGTCTGGAGATCAATATCTTCCCTGCAATGCGGGATTGTGGAGTCGCTGACTCCACAATCAGAGATCTGCTATCCTGGAAGTCAATCCCCGATCCAGCGAAAAGTCTCTGCCGAACCGATGCATTCAGGAACTGCGTCAATTGTGGAGGCAGTGCCCCCACAATCTGTGGATAGGTGAGATAGAACCGCCGATATCGGTACAACTCCCGCGGTCGCAACGTGATATCCCCTGAGCCGTCAGGATTTCTGCAAGCCTGTCCATCAGCCTGTCTCCATAATCCGCACGATCAATGCCGGAACGCTCGTATTCCTCAATGTAGCAACCAATGAGCCAGTTTCTGAGCGTCAGGCTGATATTGACCGCACGACTGGCCTGAGTAACCAGTTCATCATGAAAGTGGTGGATAGACCCTACCAGTCCATCAAAATTGAACAGCTGTTCTTCTGCACTCATCTGTGGTGCCTCATAATCTTAGATCATCCCCTGCAGATGTTCGTTGAATCGCATGACGGAGAAGAGTCGCTCTTACGAATCCTCCCATCCCCTCATCTGCTCATATCTGTGTAGGATTACATAATTCATTTGATTAGCCAGCCCGGAGAACCGGATAAGATATTGGCAGGATCTCCTCGATCCGGTCGCGGTCGCTCAGGATATGGGTGGTGTCAGTGGTGACGAAGCATGTGAATGAGACAAAGCCGGGTATCCTTCACAGCGGCACGGCCTCCCGGCAGATGCGGTCCCTGATGTACCAGTGCAGTCCTCCCTCGGTCACCACGTCGACCTCGCGGCCGAGCAGGTCTTTTTAGTCCTGAGCGAGAGCGATCTGGTCGAGGAGACTCCTTCCCGGCTCGAACTCGACGAGGAGGTCGAGGTCGCTCTCCGGGGTTTCCTCGTCCCGGGCCACCGACCCGAAGACCCTGACCCTGCGGGCGCCGTGTCCGGCTGCGACTCTAAGGATCTCCTCCCGCCGCTCAAGCAGATCGGCACGCAGACTCAAGCCATCCCTCTCCTGTATCGATCTTATGGACCGGGGGATATAAGAGTTCTCCTGGAACCCGGTTGGACGGGAGGACCGCCCCTACTCCCGCCACCTCGGCAGCGTCGAGAGGTACCGGGCGACCATCTCCCCCGCCTTCTCGACGGGCATCCCGAGGTTCGCGGCCATCATCGGCGCGTACCGCTCGACCGCCTGCTCCCGCGTCAGATCGGGCTCCGTGAACCCCCCGTCCCGGTAGCAGTAGGTGCAGTACCGCGTGCTCCGCGACCCGTCCGCCTCCGTCCCGGCGTCCTCGTCCCGGGCAAGGGGCATCCCGCAGCTCTCGCAGAGGGGAATCTCCCTCCCCGCCCACCGCTTCAGACACGAGAGTTGCTCCTTCGCGAACCCCTCCGCCCTTTCGGGGGGGATCGCATACATCTGCGACATCATCCCCCCGCCGATCTTCGCCATCTCGTCGATGGTGATCCCGGGGTTCGTAAAGGCCCCGTCCCGGTAGCAGTAGGTGCAGTAGTCCTTCGAGGGTGCGCCGTCCGCTTCCGTCCCGAACTGCTCCTTCGCGCTCATCGGCATCCCGCAGCTCTGGCACGCACGTATTCCGTCCGTCTTCATACAATCTCCCTTTAGCGATGAAATGCTGTAAATAAGCAAACCGACCGCTCAGAATATAACTATTTGCAAAAAAACCTCGTTAAAAGATGCGGCCGAGCCCGTGCCGCTGCCGGCGGCCCGGCCGAAGAACGAGCCGCCGCCTACTCGTCGCGGTGCGGGAACCGGATCGTCATCCTGCCGCCTGCGCCGCGTTCGAGCACCGCGTCGCGCTGGAGCGCCCGGGCGTAGCCGGCGAGGTAGGGTTCGGCCACCCGGACGTCCGCGAAGGCTTCCCGGACCGCCGTCGCCGCGCCGTCGACGGCGATAGCCACGTCCCCGTCGCCGGCTTCCGTGGACTCGCAGGGGATCCCCCACGTCAGGAGGAGCCCCTCCATCAGGGTCGGGGGATCGAGCCGTTCCTCAGCGTGGGTGACAAGCTCCGTTCCGTTTTCTTCGCCGAGCCGCCTGGCGATGGCGGCGATCCGCTCCGTGAGCCCGGCCGGAGCGTCCGCGAGGAGCTTCTGCACGAGCGATCCGGTGACGTCGTGCCGTTGCAGCGACCGTGCCACCTTGATCAGCTGCCAGTCCCGGGCAAACGAAGTACCGGTACGCATAGTTACCCTCTCATGATACCGTACGCCATCACGCAGAGGCCGAGGACCACCACGATGTGGGAGAAGATCGCCGACCAGGCGATGATGAATTCATCGGGCGTGAAGACGCTCACAAGATCGGCGAACGTGATCCCCACGACCAGCGTAAACAGCCCGTAGATGAAGAGGAGCAGGGTAGGCTGCTTCACAATCCGGTAGGCGTTGAAGATGATGCCGATGAGGAGCACTCCGAGAAGGAGCGTCACGATCGCAAGCATCTGCTGTATGGTTTCTATCTGCAATCCGTTCATGTCTGTTCCTTGACCTTCCTCACCGAGATGATCGTCTGGATATCCCTCACTCCCGGAAGACCGGAGAGGGGGACGAGCACGCTCCGTTTCAACTCGGATATGTTCTGCACCCGGACCTTGATGAAGAAGTCCCCGGGTTCGAGCACCTCGTAGAGTTCAAGGATGCTCGGGAGACCCTGCATGAACTCTTCGACCTCCGATTTCCCGTCGGGGTGAACCCTGACGTTCAGAAAAGCGACCAGAGTATGCTCGAAACACTTCTGGTTGATGACGATCGTGAACCGCTCGAGGATGCCGGCGTTCTTCAGTTTCTCGATCCGTTTAAAGACCGTCGACGGTGCGATACCCAGCATTGAGCCGAGTTCTGCCATAGACATTCGCCCGTCTCTCTGCAGTTCCCGAAGGATCGCATCGTCGATCTCGTCCATTCAATACAGTAGTTACAAGTTTTTATTTATAAAAATTCCGCATTTGTATTTATAATATGAGTGTATTATTTTTCGTTTCTGTCGGATAATGAGGGGGGTAAGGGGGTTTTGCCGGAGTTCCGCCCGGTGATGAAACGCAAGTTTTCAAGAGAATTCTGGAATGAATGATCAAAATGGTGCAGGTCTTGGGAAATATTGTTTCACGACCTGTGAAAGATTGTTCCTCCCGGGTTGACTGCCCTGACCGGCCCGGGCCCTCCCGCTGCTTCCCGGATGGCCGTGTCGATGAACTTCCTTGCCGCGCGGAACCCCTCCTCCACAGGCATCCCCCGGGCAAGGCATGCCGCGAGCGCCGCCGAGAAGCAGCATCCCGACCCGTGCACCGGGTAGGGATAGCGCTCCCCGGAGAGCCGCATCTCCCCCTCCCGGTCGACCAGGAGGTCGGTCGCCGCGCCGCCCGCGAGGTGCCCGCCCTTCACCACCACGGCACGGGCGCCGAGATCGAGGATCCGCCGGCCGGCGTCGGCCATATCCTCGACGGTCCGAACCCGCATGCCGGCGAGCACCTCCGCCTCCGGGATATTCGGGGTGACGACCGCCGCCCGCGGGATGAGCAGTCCCACGAGATCGGCAACCGCGTCCTCCGCAAGAAGCCGGTGGCCCGACGTCGAGACCATCACCGGGTCGATGACGAGCGCGGCTCCTTCCGGCAGGGCCTCCGCGACCGTGCGGATGATCGGGGCGTTCCCGAGCATCCCGGTCTTCCAGGCCCCGATGAAGAAGTCGTCGGCGACCGCTTCCATCTGCGCCCGGACCGCGTCGGGGGGGAGCATCCAGGTCCCCCGCACCTCGCGGGTGTTCTGGGCCGTCACCGCCGTAACGACCGTCAGCCCAAAGACCCCGAGCGCCGTAAACGTCTTCAGGTCCGCCTGGATGCCCGCTCCCCCTCCCGAGTCGGAACCGGCGACGGAGCAGGCGGCGATCATCTCTCCACCCGTCATCCATCAGGTGTCGTCCGGGATCCGCTTGAATCTTTGCCTCTTGTTCGCCATTTCCTTTATCTCGTTCTGCACCGACCACTCTTACAATGGATGTAGAAGAGATCAGCCGCCGGCACCTCGCCGCCGGCACCCCTGACGACGAGATCGTGCGCCTTCTCTCCCGGGATATCCTCTCGATCAAGCATCACCGCGTAACCCCCGCCTATGCCGAAGCATTCGCCCGGGCGGTCCTTGCCGAAGCGAAGAACTCGACCGGGCTCTCCGGCGACCTCTTTACGTTCGAACCCTCCGGTTCGACCATGGGCGAGTTCGGCGTCGGCTCGCGGGGCTCCGGCGACTTCTTCGCCCACCGGCAGCTCGCCCGGATCATCGGCCGGACGGAGGCCGCGGTCGGCGTCGACGAGATGGACGACGCCGGCGCCGTCCGTGCCGGAGGGGACTACATCATCACCACCGTCGACGGGATGCACTCCCGCCTCTCCGACTTCCCCTTCCTCGCCGGGTTCCACGTCACCCGGGCGACGCTCCGTGACGTCTACGTCATGGGCGCAAAACCCGTCGCGCTCCTCTCCGATATCCACGTCGCCGACGACGGCGACGTCGCCAAAATATTCGACTACACGGCAGGCGTCTCCGCCGTCGGCGAGGCGATGGGCGTCCCGCTCGTCACCGGCTCCACCCTCCGCATCGGCGGGGACATGGTGCTCGGGACCCGGATGACCGGCTGCGTCGGCGCCGTCGGCGTCGCCCGGCACCTCACCGCCCGAAAACAGATCGCCCCCGGCGACGTCCTCCTCATGACCGAAGGGGCCGGCGGCGGGACGATCGCCACCGCCGCTATCTACTCCGGGTTCCCCGACGTCGTCGAGGAGACGATCAACCTCCACTTCCTCAAAGCCTGCGAGGCGCTGCTTGCGAGCGACGTTCTTAACGGCATCCACGCCATGACCGACGTCACGAACGGCGGCCTCCGGGGCGACGCCTACGAGATGGCCGAGACCGCCGGCTGCCGGATCGTCGTCGTCGAGGACGAACTCCGCACCCTCGTCCGGCCCAAGGTCCTCGAGATGCTCGACGCCCTCGAGATCGACTACCTCGGCGTATCGCTCGACGCCCTCCTGGTCGTCGCGCCGCCCGGGGCTGCGCCGGAGATCCGGCGGGTCGTCGAGTCCGCCGGCGTCGCGATGAAAGAGGTCGGCTACGTCGAGGAAGGAGCGCCCGAGTCCGTCCTCTCGGTAGGCGGCGAGATCCGGGACTTCACCCCCCGGTTCCGGGAGTCGGCATACACCCCGGTCAAGAAGGTCGTTGACGAAGACAAACGGGACTTCGAGGAGATGAAGGCCGGGGTCGAGCGGGCGGCGGAGGCGGCGCTTGAAAAGAAGCTCCGGATCCTCTCCCGGCTCCGGTCCTCGTGAGGAGAATGGTGTATTCTCTAACACAGCATCTTTGCGACTCTTGTCAGCGGCTTTTGCCCCACCCCGCCCATGCTCTGGTTTCCTGCAGGGGCATGCCGGTCGGTTGAGAGGGTGTTTGCCCGACGCTATCGGGGAGGGCATGACGGCCGTTCCCATAGTGAGGGCTTGCCCTGCCTGAGGTTTTTTTGACGATGCGGTCATCGGGGGCAAATTTATATCTCCAGCTCCCGATAGAAGATATTGAACAGCAATGCCCGTCACACAGGATCTGATCCGGGAGAAGCGGTCCAGGATTCTCGCAATAGCCAGGCGGCACGGTGCCAGGAATCTGCGGGTCTTCGGGTCGGTCGCCCGGGACGAGGCGGGCCCGGAGAGCGATCTCGACCTTCTGGTGGAGTTGGAGCAGGGCAGGAGCCTCCTCGACCATATCGCGCTCATCCAGGACCTGGAGGAGGCCCTTGGGTGCCGGGTGGACGTGGTGACGGAAACGGCGCTCAAGGAGCGGTACAAAAAGCGGATCCTCAAAGAGGCAGTACCGTTATGAGGGACGGGATCGACCGGCTCCTCGACATCCTGGAAGCAATCGAGGGGATTGAGCGGTATACGGTCCGGGGCAGAGATGCTTTTTTGCAAGATGAACTGGTGCAGGTCTGGATGGTGCATCACCTCCAGATCATCGGGGAAGCAGCCTCACGTCTCCCCTCGAACCTGCGAAACACTTCTCCCGGGGTTCCCTGGAAACAGGTAATCGGTCTTCGAAATATCCTGGTTCACGCATACTTCCGCGTGGACCCTGAGGAGGTCTGGGCGGTCGTGGACCACGATATCCCCGCAATCAGGGCGGAAGTCGTGGCGCTCCTCTCTTTGCTCGGCGGCACAGGAGACGCCGGGTAGAACGCCGCCCCTCCTCCGATATCCGTTGACAACGGAGGGGAACAGCCCCTTCCCGTCCCCCCCTTCACGTGCCTTCGGGGTTGACGACCCTCCCCATGAAGAGGATCGTGCCTGAATCCTTCTCAGTGATGAAGAAGACAAACGGGTGGTCCGCACGGAAGACGGGTGCCACACCTCCCCCCACCATAACGCCGGTCGCCGCCGCGGCCTCGGTGCCCTCCTCGTTCACGTCGATGAACGCCTTGTGGAAGATCCCGGTGATAGAGAGGTCGTTCGTGCCGTCTATCCCCGAGAGGTCGGCATCGTCGGTAAACGCCGTGGGCATCCCCATCGCCGCAAGAGTCGAGGGGAGGCTGTAGCCTGTCTCCAGCGTGAACTTCGGGAAGACGACCCTGACGTTCTGCGAGACCAGGGACTCCCGCAGGCCTGCAAGTCTCTCCGCGTCCAGGGCCTCCTCCGCAGCCGTCAGGTTGTCTTGTTTGGGGAGAAGGACGAGCATCGCGAGTTCGGTTTCGTTCCCGTGCGCGTACGGCATCTCGAGCACCTGAAGAGTATCGGTCTCCACGTACGGGTAGACGGCGTTCCCGTGCATCATCGGGACAGTCACCGTCGCGTTCGGTGCAACCCGGAACTCCTCATCCGTTGTCTCGTTCACGTTGAACTGTCCGGTCCAGGCGCCTTTGAAGTAGATCGCGTTCGTGATCACGAGCCGGGTGAGGTCGTCGATCGAGCCGGGCGGCAGGAGGTCGCGGATTTTATCCTCCGTCTGCTCTTCCACCCACCGGTTGATCGTCTCCCGCGACCCCTCGGAATCGTTGATGAAGTCGAGGTTCGTGACGTTTGCCCCGTACCAGCGGGTAGCCGTGTCGATGTACGCCGGGAGGAACGAATAGGTCTCCTCCGCCCAGAGGGCGTTTGCGGTGCGGAGGGTGTAGTTGCCGCTCCCCCGGTTCAGGGCGGCATTGAGGTCGGCAAATCCCTCCCGCCGGAGGGTCTCGTTTGTTGGGAGGTGCAGCACCGATTCGATCTCGTCGGCGGTCGCGCCGCGAGCGCCCTCGCAGGTGATCGCGAGGGCCGACGAGATGCTGTAGGGCGAGAAGAAGAGGTTATCTCCCGCATGCGCCGGGTCGTTAGCAAGCTGCTGGTAGAGGTCGAACGCGAACCGGTTGTTCCCGGCCGCCACGCTATCGTCGGCTACGGATTCACCGGAGACTGAAGTCGTGCTCAGAGGTACGGTCCCACAGACAGCCAGTCCCGCAACAATGAGCGCCAGAACCAGGATGCCTATTCCGGGGAGTATCATTCCTTTCATCGTTCTCTCCCATGGATGACATCGGGGCGACCGGAGATCCGCGAACCGGGTAACTTCCGGGCATCCACATGGAGTCTTTCTGCAGGAAGACGATAATATCGGCGAAAGCGTTCGATCCCGGTCGAACGGGTTCAAAAACTATATCAGTCGCGTGGCTTCCCCACCCGCAGGATTGGGAGACTGCGTCGCCGCACGCCTCTTCCGCCACCGGGCGCAGGCATACGTCACGAGGACTCCCCCGATAACCACAAGCGCGATCCCGGCAACGAGCAGCTCCACGGGAGGTCCCTCCGGGACCGGGACTCCCCCTCCCGCGAGCGGGGGCACCGGCACTTCCCGGATCGGCGCGGTCAGGAAGGCCGCGAGGGCACAGACCCCTCCGGCGAGGCTTGCCAGCCCCGCAGCCAGGAGGATCCAGATCCGGGCGCCGCCGTGCGGCTGCAGGAGGGCCTGCCCCTCCGGCGTGAGCGCGTAGTACACCCAGGCGTGCCCGTCGTCCCCGGCGGCAACGAAACCGGCGTCGGCAAGCCTCTGCAGGTGGTGATGGACCGTGGATTTTGCCAGGTTGAGGTTATCCGCGAGTTCCGTGATCGTCATCCTGCGTGTGGTTAAAGTCTTTAAAATATCAAGCCGGGTTTCGGATGCGAGAACCTCGAACGTATCCTTCGTCAGGACGATATCGACCGGCTCCATAGGGGAGTAGTTCGGAAAGACGGGATATAACTATTCCGTTATCCCCACATCGCAAAAAAGAAGCCTCCTCATGCGGCCGGGTCGAGTGAGAGCAGGGGACGGCCCGT
The DNA here is from genome assembly GCF_001017125.1 of Methanoculleus sediminis. Lineage (GTDB taxonomy): Archaea > Halobacteriota > Methanomicrobia > Methanomicrobiales > Methanoculleaceae > Methanoculleus > Methanoculleus sediminis. Next base: position 154,665 of record NZ_JXOJ01000003.1, read on the forward strand.
GCGTCCCCTCACAGACGTGACCTAATCCTCCGGCTTCTTCCCCGCCGCACAGACGTTGTACGCCAGGTACGGCAGGTTCTCCTCGACGAACGGCTCCACCTTCCTCGCGAGGTTGAAGACCGGGTCGGCGAGATTTAAGTGCGCAAACGAGCACCGGCCGACCGATACGTCCGTAAATCCCGCCTCGCGGAAGAGCCCCGTGATCTCGGCGTTGGTGTAGTAATGTTCGCCGAAGTACCCGACGCCCACCTTCTTGAGACCGACCTTCTCCCCCATCTGGTAGACGAGCGGCACGATGCTCGTGAAGACCGTCCTTGATAAGGTGCAGACGGCGATCCGGCCGCCGGGCTTCAAGACCCGGTAGCACTCCCGGAGCATCCCCTCCGCGTCGGGGACGTAGCTGAAGGCGAGCAGGCTTGCAAGGGCGTCGAAGGTGGCGTCCTTGAACGGGAGGACGTCGGCCGTACCGACGCAGAACCCGCTCTCCGGGCACCGCTGCCTGCCGTGCCGGACCATCCCCGGGCTGATGTCGAGCCCGAAGGCCCGGCCCCCTTCCGTGACGTAACGCTGCACGAAGAGCCCGGTTCCGCACCCGACGTCGAGAAGGAACCCGCCCTTCGGGAGTTCGCTCATCACGTGTTCGGAGATGTGCCCGTGGTAATACTTCCCGCGGCTGCCGTCGTAGCGCTCGTCGTAGATATCTGCGACCTCGTCATAATGCTGCTGTACTTTCTTCACTGAACACCTCCCGGGCGATCCGGGCAAGCAGTGCATTGATCTGCACAAAATCATTTGCGTTGTGGGAGAGCCGGAGATCCGCGTCGGCGAGCGCGACGGCAAGGGCAGGATGGTTGTACTCGCGCCTGGCCACCTGCCGGAGTTCGCCGACGACCTCCCGCGCCGAGAGCCCGTACTCGATCATCAGCGACTCGGCGATCCGGCGGGCGGCATCGAAGTTGCCGTCCCGGAGGGCGACGAACGCCGACGCGGCGACGTTCGCGGTCTCGGAGCGCGAGACCTCCGCGAGGTCGAAGTCCTTCTCCGCTCTCGCGGCGATCTGCAGGTACATGATCGCGCGCCGCAGATCCCCCTGCGCGGCGTGGACGATCAGGTCGAGATCGTCGTCCGGGACCGCGGCGCCCTCCGCGGCGAGGATCTCCTCGAGCCGGGCCCGGACGAGCTCGCTCGCGATCGGGGCGAAGAAGAGCGGCAGGCAGCGCGACGCGATGGCGGGAATGATCGCCGAGGGGCGGACGGTGACGAAGATGAACCGGCAGGTGGCGCTGTATCGCTCCATCGTCCGGCGCAGGGCCTGCTGCGCCTCGAACGTCAGGCCGTGCGCGTCCTCAAAGACCATCAGCTTGAAGTCGGCGTCGAGCGGGCGCATCGAGGCGTACCACTTCACGATCTGCTTGAAGTTGACGATCAGGCTCCGGTCTTTGCGGTAGATCATGCTGAACCGCTCGTCCGTCTCGAGCGCGCTCCTCCCCCTTCCGAGAAGGTCGGTCGCGCTGAAGACGGTCGCGTTCGCCTTCCAGTTCTCGCCGTAGAGCCGTTTTGCCAGGCACTCGACGGCCGCGGTCTTCCCGGTGCCGTGCGGGCCGGAGATGAGCATGTGGGGCACGCTGCCGGAGTCCGCAAACGCCGTCAGATGACCAACGACCTCGTCCTGTCCGATGATATCGTCGCACCCTTTCGGGCGGTAGACCTCACTCCAGAGCATGGGCCAGTCTCTCTCTCATCTCATCTATTGCCGCCCGGAGAAGATAGGTATTGTCCAGTGAGGCGACCAGTCGTTCAGCCTCGCCGGCTTCAAGGGTGGAGCACGCCGCGGTGATCGCGGGGATGGCGCGCGTCACCTCGTCGACGATCGTCAGCGTCGCCGTGCGGGCGGTCCGGGAGAGCGGGTTCAAGTCGACGGTGATGACCGTCTTGCCCATCTCCCGGAGCGCGGCGCAGCGGTCCCCGTCCTCGAGCGGCACCAGCACCACGTCGGCGTCCCCGATGCCCTGCGGGAGGCAGAGCGCCCGGTCGTGGGAGAGCGGGACGATCCGCTCCGGCGTGCCCGTGAGGACACGGACGCCGTGCTCCGTAAGGAGCCGGGTGATCCGCTCGATTCGCTCTTCCGTCCGGTGGAAGAGGTTCACCTCGGCGTCGGCGCCGCTCGCCCGCTGGAGCGCCGCGATCTCCGCCGCCGCGAGCGCCGCCGTGTTGCCGTTCACCGATATCACCGCGTGACGGGCGGCAAGAAGCATCGCCGCGGCCGTCCGCTCGGCGAGGGCGGCGCTTTCGGTCGTCCTCTCGCCGATCAGGTAGTCGAACGCCTCCCCGCGCCCGTGGGCGGCGAGCCCCTCCGGTGCGACGATCCCCTCGCGGGCGCACCGGGCCAGCCGTTCGCGGGCGACGAGGGAGCGGTAGCGTGGATGGTCTTTCGGGATCATGGTTTCGCCTCGATCAGGTATGCGCCGCGGCGGGCGACGCGGAGGGTATAGGCCTCCCCGAACAAAGAGAGCACCTGCTCCGCCCCATCGCCGCAGGCAAAGACGCCGTTCCCGAGCATCGTCATGCTGGCGGGAACCCCTGCGGCGTCGCAGGCCTCGAGCACCCGGTGCACCTCCGGCACGATGAGCCCGCTCTTCTCGGCGAACACCCGCGAAAGCCGGCAGAAGTCGGCGAGGTCGCGGGGGCAGCGGTCCGGGTAGGCGTCGGCTATCCGCGCCATCGTCGCCGGCGACGAGAGGACCGAGGCGGTCGGGAGCGGGCCGAGGCTCACGGCGTAGAACGGCTCTTCCGGATAAATCCGGGTGATATCCGCGTGGATTCCCGGCCCCTTCCGGCAGACGACCCCGCCGGACATGCTCGCGGCGACGTCCCCGAGTCCGGTGCGGTGGAGAACCTCGGCCTCGTGCGCCCGTGCGGCCACCTCGTCCGGGGAGAGGCCGAGATCGAAGAGATGGTTCACGGCCGTGAGCGTCGCAAGAAGCGCCGCCGCCGAGAGGCCGAACCCGGCGCCGATGGGGAGCCGGCACTCCGTCGTGACGCGGGCCGTGACCCCCAGCCGGTCGAGGGCGTACTCGACCGGCGGCGACCCGGCGCTCGCGTGACCCTGCCGGACCACCCGGACGCCTGTTTCGCGGGCGGGTTCAACCGTCGAGCGCACCCCTTCGCTGATGACCACGCCGGCCCCGACGCTCCCGGTATCTTCCGGCCCGATTCCTTCGACGCGCCGGAAGTAGCCGGAGATGTGTCCGGGAGAGAAGGCTACAGCAGTTCGGACCATATCGCCCTGGCGACCTCCTCTTTGCTCCCGGAGACGTCGCGCGTCCCGCCGGCGGTCATGATCCGGAACGATCCTTCGGCCGCGCCCATCGCCGGCGGGGCGTTCACGACGACAACGCTCGCGCCCCCTTCAAGCATCGCTCTCGCCCGCTCCTCCTCGTCCCAGCCCAGTTTGAACGCCACCGTCACGGGGCGGCAGGCCGCCACAACCTCATCGATGACCTTCGGGAGGGGGTCGAGCCGGACGGTCAGCGGCGAACCGCTCGGGATCTTCCCCTCCCGGCGTTCGGGGGCAAAGTCCGATATCGCGGCCGCGCTGACGTAGATGTCGACTCCGACGTCCCGGCAGACCGAAAGAACCGCTTCACGCATCTCCCCGGCGTTCGTGGCGCGGATGTTTCGCACGCAGGGGATCGACCCCGCGTGCACCACCGTCACCTCGGCCCCGAGCCGGAAGGCCTCGAGCGCAAGTTCTCTCCCCATCCGCCCGGTCGACCGGGTGGTGAGAACCCGCACGTCGTCGAGGGGCTCCGCGCACGCCCCGCTCGTGATGAGGACGCGTCTCCCCGCGAGCGGCCGGCCCGAGACCGCACGCTCGGCGTGGAGGATGATCGTATCGGTGTCGGCGATCTTCGCCTTCCCCTCCTCGATCCGGGGATCGACGACGTCGATCCCCCAGGAGCGGAGCCGTCCGAGGTTCTCCGCGACCCCGGGGTGGCGGTACATGCTCTCGTGCATCGCCGGGACGACCACCACCGGCATCCCCCGCCCGAGCGCCGTCGTGGCGAAGGTCGTGGCCGGTGTATCGTCGATCCCGCAGGCGATCTTGCCGATGGTATTCGCCGTAGCGGGGGCAACCAGCAGGAGGTCGGCCTCCCCGCCCTCCCCGCAGTAGAGGACATGCTCCACCATGCCGGTAATCCGGGTGATCACCGGCCGCCCCGTCGCGTAGGTCAGGGCATCGGGGTGGACGATCCCGGCTGCCGCCTCCGTCATCACCGCCTGCACCGTCGCGCCCCGGCGGCGCAGGGCGTGGGCGAGTTTCACCGTCTCGACGGCCGCAATGCTCCCCGTCACGGCAAGCACCACCGTCTTTCCCGAAAGCGTCTTCACGATATCGTCACATCCTGCACCATATGCCACGCGTGCGGGCCGTATTTCTTCACCCGTCGGGAGGTCACCGTCGCCGAGAACCCGGCCTCTCCCACCCGTTCCCGGATCGTCTCGCTCATGTCCCCGATGCTGTGGACGTGGAGCACGCTCCCCTCCCGGACGTGGGCGAGGGCGTCGGCGAGCATCGAAAGCGCGTCGAAATGCCCCATCAGGACCCGGTCGTAGACCCCGGAGAGGAGGTCCCGGCAGTCGCCGAGTTCTCCCGTGGCCCGGTCTGCAACGTGGTTTGCCATAATGTTACGTTGCAGGTATTCAAAGGCTATTGGGTTGATCTCCATCGCGTGAACCCGTGCGCCGCTCATGGCCGCCGGTATGGTGAAGTAGCCGATCCCGGCGAACATATCGGCGATCCGCTCGCCGGGCCGGACGAGAGCGGCTATCCTCGCCTTCTCGTTGCGGTTTCCCTGCGCGAACATCACCCTCGTCGGGTCGAGGAAGAAGGTGTAGCCCTGCTCGCGGTGCCGCACCTCGCCGGCGGTGCCGTAGAGGATCTCTACCTCCGGGATGCGCATTGCGTCGATAAACCCCTTCACCCGGACGACGCCCCGGGGACGGCAGTGCTCCACGATCGCGGCGAGTTCCTCCTCTGTCAGTGCCTCACCGTGGAGAATCGCGACATCGCCGACCAGGTGGTAGCCGCGGCCGCGGTAGGTCTCCCGCTCGGGAAGGTTCGTATCGGCAGAATAGCCCTCCCTGACCGGAACCCAGGCGATGCCGCCCTCGACGTACGGCCGGCGGGAGGTGTCCACCCACTCCGCGTCCGCGATATCGGCGAGGGCGGCCGCCGGCACCTTCCGTGCACGCATGCCAGACTCACCCGACGATGACCAGCCGGTCCTGCTCCTCGTCGCGGAGCACCCGGATCGGCTCCCCCTCTACCGGGAACGTCCAGGGAACCGCATTGAGTTCCCGCGTCCGGTAGGTCTTCGGGTCCATCAGCCCCACGAGGCCCGGCTGCGTGAAGACGACGAGCGCGGACTCGGCCTCGCGCACGTTCCCGAGAAGGCGCTCGACCTCGCCCTCGGTGAGCGTCCGGGCAACGCCGGCCGCGAGATCGAAGACCCGGAGGCGCTGCCCGTCGATATCGCGCACCTCGAAGTAATTTCCATGGGACACCACCACGTCGCCTTTCTGGTAGAACGGCAGCCGGAGAGAGTAGGTGATCCGGTAGAGCGCTTTTCCGTCCTTCTCCCCGACCAGCTTCGGGTGGGTCGTGAACCGCCCGCCGAGCGCCCCCGTGATCGCCCTCGCGATCTCCTGGCCGAGGTGCTGCGTCCCGACCGTGACATCGACGCCGTCCTTCGTCTCCTCGAGTTCCGATATGAACGAGAACCGGTCGCCCGACTGCTGGAGCGACTCCTCGGTCTGTTGCGCAAGGCTCGTGGCGACCTCCCGCTCGTAGGCGTTGATCTTTCGGCCGGTCGCCCGCACCTGGACGATCCCCTCGTAGTAGCCTCCGGAGATGCGGCTGCACCGGTCGCAGGACTCCCTCTGCCAGCGGATCTCGGTACTGCAGGTCTCCCGGACCGGAACCCCGTACAGGCTCGCCTCCACCTCGACGGTGCAGGCCGTCCTGTTCGACGCTATCTCTTCGGCGCGGACGGCGACCCGGATATCCTTCGCGTCCTCGTGGATGCTCATCGCCGATACCGCCAGCTCGGTGACGTGATCCTCACGCGGCATCTGCAGGTCGGACCAGGTCTTGCCGCGCTTCTGCGACTCGCAGACCGGACAGTAGACGGCGGTCACGAACGGCTCGCAGGTCAGCAGCCGCACGTCCGCGGCCCGGCACTCCGGGCAGAGTCCCTCCTCGCTCGGCTTCCCGCAGCGGGGGCAGATGCTCGTCTGGATGGTCATGGGTCAGATCCTGAATATCTGGGCGTGGGGGACGTCGCCGATCATGATACAGTCCTTCTCGGCGATGAGCCCCATGGCGACGGCGAGGGCTACGACGCGCTTGCCGATAATATTGACGTTCTCCGCGCCCGCGAGGGCCCCCCGGACGTCCTCTTCGCCGGCACGCTCCGTGCCGTAAAAGCCTCCGGTGATGCAGACCTCGACGTCTCCGTGCATCAGGGTGGCGTCCATGAGATCAGCGTCGCAGGCAGCCACCACTTCACCGGCGCCCGGTATGCGGTGCACTTTCAGGTACATCACATACCGTTTGACGGGAGTCGTCAAAAAGGTGCGCAGTTCCGTTAAGGAAGCGCGATATCCACGCCGTAGGTGCGCGACGGCGTCTCTCGATGGATGCGCCAGGCGTCCTCTTCGGTGATGAGCCCCTCTTCCAGGTACCGGCGCGTGAACCGCGGCACCGACTTCGGCCCGATGACCGCGCCGGGCCGGGAGTTCTCGTCCATGTAGTCGCTCTCCATCGTGAACCGCCGGCCCGACCGGGCGAGCGCGGGGATATCCTCGTGCCGCGCGATGAACGAGGGCATCAGGGGTGTGTCGGGCGTCGCGAAGTGCTTGACGACCTTCTCAACCGGGATACCGGCCCGCCGTGCCATCTCAACGACGTCGGTGCACGGCCCGCTCTCGGCGTGGAGCTGGACGGCGCAGCCGCAGTCGGCCCCGAGTTCGAGGGCGTGGAAGAGGACTGCGTTCGAGGCGGCAAGCACCTCCGGCGCGACCTCGTAGTGGGGCCGCCCGCTCTTGAGGGCGACGGCCCGCCCCTCTTCGACGTAGCGGGCGGCGAGGTCGAGCCCGGCCGTCATCACGCCGGCGGCCGCTTCAAGGCTCATCCTCTCCGCGAGCCGGCCTATCTCCGCCGGGTGGACGCCGAGGACCGGGTAGACGACGAGTCCGGTCTCCCGGACCATCTCCGCCACCCGGAGCGTCGCTTCAAAGACCTCGCGGTAGTCTTCTCCGGTGGACGGCTCGACCGAAAGCGACCAGGAGGGTTTTGAGACCAGGAAGATGTGCGTCCCCCCGCTGCGGCGAAAGTCCTTCGCGGCCTCGATCCCCCGGCCGTTTACCGGGTCGATGTGGATATGGTCGTCAGTGATCGGTATCGCGGGTGGTTTCATGGAACTCGACGATCTCCATCATGGGGTAGTCGTCCTCGAGGCGCATCCGGGCGCGGCAGACGGCCGTCCCGACCTCGGTCGTGATAGCGGCATCGAACATCTTCCCGGCAAGTTCCGAGTAGCCGAACCGGTTCGAGACCATCATATCGCGGTTCAGCCGGACGGTGATGCCGGTCACGTAGGGCTGCAGCCCGACGGCCTGCTCGATGGCGGCCTCAACGGCCGCCGCGGTCTCGCGGGCGATGGGCGTCCCGACGAACTGATGGTAGAGGGCGCCGAGTTTGATCCCGGCTTCGAAGGCCGCTTTTTCGCGGTCGGTGATCATGGTTAGTAGGTTTGTGGGTATGGGAGTAAGAAGGTGCGCCCCGCGATGGGGGAGCGCTGGTAACTGGTCTTCACGTGAGTTGATTGCGCAGGATAGTGATACAGTCTCACGCGAAGCCGCGAAGAACGGGAAATCCAGTGTAGTTACCTGTAACTCCCTTCACACCTAACGTTGCTCGAACTTCGGTCCTTCGGTTCGTCGTTCTTCACACCTGACGGTGCTCAAGCTCGTTGCGCTCGCACTTCACGTGAGCCAGCGGGAGATGGAGAGATCCAGGAGAAGAGCGTGCAGCATGAACATGTCGTTGGTAACCACACGGCATTAGATCTGGATGCCGACTTCGGTGACGAAGATCTCCCTAACATCGTTGTCCTCGAACGCCTCGTCTCCGAAGGTCTCGATGTGAAACTGTATGGCGGATCTCACCTCGCGAAGCGCCTCTTTGCAGGTGTCCCCCTCCGCGACGACGATATCCTTCAGACCCAGGGGATAGGCGACATAGCTGTCCGGGTGTTTCTCGACGATGATTTTCAAGGTCTTCATGGGCTTATCTCTCCTGCATTTGATCGGAGTAGAGGCGATCGGTCTGATATTCAACTCGTCTGGCGATATACTTTAGCCCGGTTTCTTCGCCGGCGAAGGTTGTTGATTCATCTTCTGTTTTCGGTATTGATGGTGCTTCTTCCTGTGGCCGGACTCACGCTTCCCGGCTCCAGGCTTTCCAGAAGATCACACCCGGGATCAGCATGACGACGTAGCCCCCGGCGACGTAATAGGGATACTCCACGGCAACCCCGGAAACCTCCGGAGCCGCCAGCACGAGGAGTCAGAGGAGGAAACCCGAGGCCGAGGCCGCAAGCCCCGCTCTACCCGGAAGGAGTTCCGCTTCAGGCATCGTATCGCGGGTAAACAGGTGGTAGCCGAGGATGATGAAGAGCGGCAGCATTCCGGTGTTGAGCCAGATCTGTACCATCTGCGGGAATTCGACTATGAATGCTCCCATTGCGTTCGGTTCCGCGAAGAACGCGAAGAGGATCGCCATGAGCACGGCGACCCAGAGGTAATACAGGAACACGCCGAAGAGCGCGCCCAGAACGCCCGCGATCCTGTCCGGTTTTCTCTCTATTTCTGTGGTCATTCCATGTTACCTCCATCTCCGGTGTTCGGGCGGCGCGGTTTATCTCCTCTGTGATATCCGCCGATTAACAGGCGATCGACTGCGCTACCCGGATCAATTCGTCGCGGTCAAGCGACCCACGCACCTGATACGTAGCGTTTCCGGCCGTCCAGGCGATCAGCCGTTCCGATTCGGTTTCGTAGATCCGCCCCGGATATCCCCTGATATCAACGGGTTTTGGTTCTCTGTTAACGATCTGATCTGTTGCGTAGGGGTTGTACCCGTAGTTGCTCCAGGTGATTTCGAGCAGCGTCATATCGGTAGTCCACGATGCGTTCTGCATTGTGTCGTTACGCGCGTACCACAGGGTCTCGCCGCTCGTCGTGTAGTGGCCGTAAGTCTTGTTCCAGACAGTGGCTATCAGGAGGCCGTAGAGGGTATACTCCCCGGGGATGTATGACGGCGGGGAGAAACCCGTGTATTCGGTGGGGTCCTCCCATTCCTCGATCCTGATGAAGGCTGAATCACGGAGTGAGGGTGCATTATCGGGGGAAAGTTCGGTAGTGGCGTCCATTGTGGGTGACGGCGTAACCCCTGCGGGATCGGTGGCCACGGGCTCGATGCACCCCGCGGTGAGGAGAATAAACAAGAGAATTACCATGATGTAGTGAGGCTTCACGTGATTTTTCCTCCTGTAACCTCCCCGGAGGCAAACGAGGTTCAACCTTAAGCACATGGGATGCGAACCATTCTTTCGCCTTCGGGCAGTGGGGGGTTCACCCGGCCGTGGACGGGTGGGGTGAGCCTCCGCGGTTTTGCGAACACTGTTTTGGGCATCCGCACAAAGGGATGGACCTGGACCTATATAGCATTTCTCTCACAATCAGCTACACGTCTGGGGGCTGTTCATGAAAGCGAGGCGGTGGACCCTCCCTCCAGGGGTGGAGGAGACGGGCCGTCCTCACGGCGAGGCAGGCTATGCGGGTTATGATAGCCTTCGGCAGACAATCCGAATCGCCGGGACAGGTCATTAACATCCTGCCTGGAAGCCTATCACCTGCCACCTGCGATGTGCCGTACGGGTTATCTGCAACCGACCGCCGAGCCCGTTCTTCCGAACTCCGTATGCCGCATCCTGATCACATAACATACTCGACAGAGTATACTAAGTAATCAATCGACTACTTTTTATAATCAATCAGCGACACTCTTCCTGCATGCTTGAAGCTCTCATATCCTCAGAGACGAGAGTGAAGGTACTCACGCTGTTCCTCTTAAACCCCGATAAGGAGTATTACATCCGCCAGGTCGAGAGGCTGGTCGGGAAGAACTACGCCCTTGTCCGGAAGGAACTCGCGCACCTTGAAGAGTTCGGCCTGTTGAGTTCGGAGACAAAAGGGAATCAGACATACTACACCGTCGACCAGACATTTTTCCTCTACCCCGAGTTGCAGAGACTGGTCCTTAAGACGGAAGGCGTCGCCCGGGTTCTCAAAGAGCAACTTGACGAACTCGGCGATCTCGAGTGCATATTCATCTACGGTTCGTTCGCCTCCGGAACGGCAGGCGCAAAGAGCGACATTGATCTCTTCATCGTCGGGGAGGTCGATGAGAGCCGCCTGATCCCTCTGATAAACGAGAGCGAGAGAACCCTGCAAAGGGAGATCAATTATACGCTGGTGAAGAGAGAAGAATTACGGGAACGCATCGACAGGGCCGATCCGTTCGTCACCAATGTTCTGAGCAGACCAAAAGTCATGATCCTGGGTGAGGGTTGCTGTGGTGAAACGTCTGGAGATGGAAGGGAAGATTGAGAAGATACCCATCGATCAGAGCACCGTCAGGGAAGCGATCGGTATTGCGGAACGGGATCTCCATGCCGCCGAGATGAACCTTGAGATCAGCAACGAATGGGCGTATAACATCTCCTACAACGCCGCCCTCTCGGCGGGAAGGGCACTGATCTTCTCCAGGGGTTATCGGCCGAAGGGTGGTGAAGGGCACGTTTCAGTAAAGGAGTTCCTGAAGTTCTACCTCACCCCGGATGAGGTTGCCGCCTTTGACCGGATGCGGAGGAAACGGCATGCGGCCACGTATGATCACAGTTCTGTCGTCACCCGTACCGATGCAGAAGGCGCCCTTGCCGCGGCAAGATTTCTGGTGAGCAAGATAAAAAAGATCCTTACGGATGATGGTTTTGTCTCCTAACTCCAGAAAAATTCGGCGTGTCCCCCCGAAGACAGGGTAGCCGCGACTTCCCGCCCCTCCCGCATGGTGATACCTACTCGAAAGCCGTGCCGGGAATCTAACGTGAGAGACCCGGTCTGCCCTCCGCGAGAAAATGGGCAGCCCTCTCCCCTCACCCGATCAACTTCACCAGCCCGTGCCGGGGCTCGAGCACCTCGCCGCCCCGTTTCAGCTGCTCGAGGGTGTGCTCGATCTTGTCGCGGGAGAATCCCTGCTGCAGCAGGATCTCGATAACCTCGTCGACCCGTGCCTGGCCGCCGGAGTCGCCGGAGACGTTCCGGATAGCCTCCTTGACCGACCGGATGATGTCGCGCTGCGACTTCGTGACCCCGGTCACGAGCTTGTCGATGTCGAAGCTCCCGGTCTCGGCGTCGTAGGCGACCTGCCGGAGACAGGCATCCACGATCTTCAGGATCCGGTCGGTATCCTCCGTATCGACGGTGTTCGAGAGCCGCATCCGTGCGCTCGCCTCCGCAAGCCGCACCAGCGCCTCGAGCTGCCGGGCGGTCACCGGGACGGGCTTGTTCCCGCTCGCGAGGTTCCGCAGGCGCATATAGTAGGCGATCAGCGCCTCCTTCGCCCCGTCGGAGAGGATGGGGAAGCAGGTCCGCTTCGCATAGGCGATGTACTTCCGTAAGAGTGTCGGGTCGATGTCGGGGATGACCGGCGCAAGCTCCCGCTCGATGTACTTGTCATCGACGTCGGGCAGCGGTTCGTACTCGTGCTGCTTGATCAGTTCGCCCACGCTGTGAGTCTTGATGATATGCTGCGCAATCGCCCCGTCGCGCTGTGCCTCCGGCTGGTCGGTCATCACGAAGATGAGGTCGAAACGGGAGAGGAGCGACGGCGGCATGTTGATCTGCTCGCCGATCGGGACGAACTGGTCGAACCGCCCGAGTTTCGGGTTCGCCGCGCCGAGGAGGGCGCACCGGGACTTCAGGGTCGCGGTGATGCCGGCTTTTGCGACCGAGATCGAGTTGCCGCACCAGACCGGGATGCCGCTTCGCCGGACGTAGAGGATGTGATTCGGGACCTCGAGGCAGTAGATCGTGCCCTTATACGGCCGCTTCTCGATATGCTGCTTTCCATTTGTGTTGATGTTCGGCTCGTTCTGGCCGTCGCGGATGAACGTCACCTGGAAGATGTCGTGGGTCACGGTCGATGTCCCGCCCCGGGGGTTGGATACGACCTCCCCGGCCTCCCGCAATCGATAGGTGTTCCCCGACCAGCCCTTCTTCAGCAGGAGCTCGGTGACGTCGTCGGCCAGTCTCCTCGACGAGGTGGTGTATATCGAGACCCCGGTCGTCTTGTTGACGTAACCGTCCCCGAGCATGAGCGCATCGAGGAGTATCCCGATCTGCTCCGGGGGGAGGCTCTTCGCGTAGTCGGGGACGTGCTTCTCGTGGCACTTGCCGAACGGTGCGAGGTGCTCCGCGAGTTGCTTTGCGTTGATCGAGAAGTTCTTGCCGTCATAGGAGAAGCGGAACGGCAGTCGTTCGAGGCACTGCCGGATCGTTTCGGCAGACTCCGGGTTCGTCTGCGATATGATCACGCGGTAGGGAACCCCCGTCTGGTGGTGCCGCTGAACCGACCCCTCGGAGAGGAAGTAGCCCAGGAACTCAAGCCAGTCGTCCATCCCGACCGTGATGGGCTCGGTGAGTTTCCCTTCGGCGTTCTGGTTCGCGAACTTGACGACGGGCGGTATCCAATGGGTCTCGTGTCGCTCCCCTGTCCATGCGGCGTTCTTCTTGAACCGCATCCGCTTGTGGATGGGGAGTTCGTCCATGCGGATGAGCCGGAACCCTTCCCACTCGTCGGCACGCCGGTTCAGGTTGACGTACATCCGGTGGTTCGGCGTGACCGCGAGGTCGACCTGCCGCGACTTGACATAGTACATCTCTCCGTCATACTCCGATGCCACGAAGTTGGACGGGGGTGCGTACTCGAGCCTGCCGTCGGCAGAGAGCGTCGCGACACGGTCATCCGCGGTCACGTCGCGGAAGAGCTTCCACCCGCTCTCCGTGAGGACCTCGGTCTCGTCGTCGTAGCACTGCTGCTCCATCGCCTCGTGCAGCGCGCTCCGGTCCTCCTTCTGCATCTTGTCCATCTCGTCGACGGCGGCGATCCCCATATCCGCGAGGACCAGCGCACCGGCCTCGAGCGTCCAGCGCCCGTCGCCGAACTCGTCCTTGACCGCCGTCGCCGTCAGACCGGCGGAGGTCGACGACTTGCCGCTCGTGTAGATCCCGCGGGGCGAGAGCTTCACGACATACCGGAGGATCTGACTCTTTGCGATACCCGGGTCGCCGACCAGCAGGACGTGGACGTCGCCGCGGAGGCGGGAGCCGTCCGGCATATCCTTCGCGATGCCGCCGAAGAGCTGGAGCGCGATCGCCTCCTTCACGTCGTCCGTGCCGAAGATCGTCGGCGCGATCGACCGGGCGATCTTCTTGTAGACCATGGGGTCGCGGGCGAGCGTCATGATCTTCGCCTCGTCGTCCTCGGAGATCGAGACCTCCTCGAACTCCTTCTCGGCGACCTCGATTGAGTTGCACTCGAGATAGATGTCGAAGAGCGTGCTCTTCTGGCCGTAGTTCACCCTCTGCACCGACCGCAGGATGCCGTTCACCACCACCCGGTCGCCCGGGGAGACCATGCCGGTCAGGTCGTCGGTGACGTCGATATCGAGCGTCTGGGGCTGCTCGCCGCCCCGGAGGCCTTCCGGGGACTCCTGGATCCGGAGTTTCTGGGCGTCGACGAACCGGCACCGGTTCATCACCAGATCGAGACGGGTCTTCCTCTCGCAGTTCGGGCAGAAATCGGGCTCGTCGAACCGCCCGTAGCCCTGGGGAACCGGGTCGGTGTTCTTGTTGCAGGTGCGGCACCGGAAGACCGCGCTGACGATCCTGGGGCGCACCTCGGTGGTCTTTCGGAGGATCCCCTCGATGCTGACGAAGGTGTTGATCTGGTCGGCCCGGATGTCGCGGACGTTCGTCTTCTGCGGCAGGTTCGTGAACCGGATGTTGATCAGGTCGGGTTCCTGGCCGTCCTTCAGCTTGAGGAGTTTGTTCTGGACGATCGCGTCCCGGATATCCGCGAGAACCTTTCCCGGACTTCTCAGAAGCTCGAACGCCAGTTTGTTGTTTAAGATCTTCCGGTAATCGATAAGGAGCGAACGGTTGTGGGGGTACTCGCGGGAGAGCTCGGCAAGCTCGCGCTTGTACTGCTTCTTCAGGAACTTCGTCCACTCACCGACGTTATCGGTGACTTCGACGGTTATCTCTTCGGTCACGGTAGAATCCTCAGCGGTGCCGCTCTGCGGCGAGGACGAACCGTGCAAGCAGCGCCTCCATCTGGATATCGCTGCTCGCCCCTTCCGAGAGGCGGAAATCGGTCTCGCCGAGAGCGTCGATCAGTCTCACTTTGAGCGTCCGGTCGATGTCGCGCTGGACCAGTGCCCGGTAGCACTGGTTGATCAGCTCGTTCGGGGCGATGCCCCGGACGCGGGTCAGTTCGATGAGCGCCTGCTCCGCCTCGTCGAACCTCCCCGCTATCGAGAGGTCGAGGAGTTCGTCGATCTCCTCCGGGCGGGCGGTCGCGGTGATCTCGTAGATCGTCTTCTCGTCGATATCCGCCCGGAGGATGGCGGCGCCCTGCAGGGCGTTGATCGCCTTCCTCATATCCCCCGAGGCGACGTAGACGATGGCGTCGAGCGCACCCTCCGTGACCGTGAGACCCTCGGCCGCGGCAATCCTCCGGGTCTCCTCGATGACGGCCTCCCGGTCAAGCGGCCTGAACCGGTAGATGGCGCACCGGCTCTGGATGGGGTCGATGATCTTCGAGGAGTAGTTGCACGAGAGGATGAACCGGCAGGTCCGGGCGTAGGTCTCCATCGTCCGCCGGAGAGCCGCCTGCGCGTCCGTCGTCAGCGCGTCCGCTTCGTCGAGGAAGAGGATCTTGAACGTCGCCCCGGCAAGCGGCGACGTCCGGGCGAACTCCTTGATCTGGTTTCTGACGACATCGATGCCGCGCTCGTCGGAAGCGTTCATCTCCCGGAAGTTCATCTGCCAGGAGTCGCCGAAGAACTCCCGGGCGAGCGCCACGGCGGCGGTGGTCTTCCCGATCCCCGCGCTGCCCGTAAAGAGGAGGTGCGGCAGGTTGCCGGTCTTCACGTAGGACTGGAGGCGCACCACGATGTCCTTCTGTCCGACCATCTCGTCGAGTCTTCTGGGCCGATACTTCTCTATCCAGATGGTGTGGTTGCCGTCCATTTGCATAGGTGTTGGTGCTCGTCCATCGTAAAAGGATCGTCATCCGTTCCGGTGATCCTTTTTAGAGGGGTCAACTACCCCGGCCTAAAGGCCGGGGCTTGAGACTCTATCATGTCGATAGTTCTCGTCCGGGTGGTTGACTGCACCCCTGCACCTCCAAGGTATACCTGTAGGTGCGTGCTCTGGACTCGATGTTCCGAGCACCGATAAGATCGGCATGGAGGGAGTGCCCGCAGCATTCGCAGACAAACGACCTTCCATTCCGATTATTCTTGCTGATATGGTTGCATCGAGGGCAGGTCTGGGAGGTATAGGCAGGATCGACATAGACCGTCGATATACCCTTCTCCCGCGCCTTATACTCGATGAAGGACTGAAGTTCAAAGAACGCCCAGGAATGATGGGCGTATCTCCGCTTCTTGGGGGCATCTGGCCGATCCCTGATCCCGGACAGATCCTCCAACCCGATCACATCGACCCTGTTCTGAACGGCAAAAGAAACGATCTCCTTCGAGACGCGGTGGTTCATATCAGTCATCAACCGTCTCTCCCGGCCGGAGAGGTGCTTCAGCATTTTCTTTGCCGACCGGGTGCCCTTTGACTGCAACCGTTTCCGCATAGTAGAATAGATGTTGCGGAGATCCTTGGCTTTCCCGCCACAGAAGAACCGACACTTTTTGTCGGTCGTCGAGGCAACCGCAAGGAAGTTCTGCCCCACATCCACTCCCATAAAGGTCGAAGACTCCGCGACCTCACGGGTCTCTGTCTCCCTCTCGCAACAGAGGTGGAAGTAGTATGTCCCGTCCTTGTGTTTCACCAGTTTCGACGCGCCAAACTTCCAGGTTCCGTCGAGATACCGCTCCATGTGGGGGTACCGGAAGAACCGGTACTTCTTTCTCCCTTCGAGGGTCGTAAGACCGATCTTGTCTCCATCAAGGGAGAAGTCTCGCCCAAAGGAGAAGGTCATGGAGGTGGGGGCGTAGGTGATCTGCTGCCACCCGGTCTTTTTCGCCCGAACCTGTGCCTGGAGTGTCCGGTAGGTTCCCGTGACCTGCCGGACGACATTGCAGGACATCTGGGACTTGAGACCGATCTGTCCCCGAAGAGCGGGATAGACAATCTTCTGGAGGGCAGCAGAACCCTTGGGTTTCCCGAAGTTGTACACGATCGCAGAGACGTAGTTCATCCCCTCGGTGTAGGTCCGTACCGTCCGGTCGAGAAGATCGGGGTCGGAACAGTCCATCTTGAGGATGACGGTCTTTGTGGTGAGCACAGGTATCTATTTCACTCAAAAGTGTATAAAGTTAGATCAGTGAATCGCAATTCCCGCTCGGCCTGAAGATCGGGAACTCCTTGCGGAATCAGCTGAAGACGAAAAGATAGGTACAGGGTTTCACGTAAATGCCGGGCCGGGAGATCCGGCCGGATCTCCCTTCCCGGCATATCCGCACCCCCTTCCTCGAACGGACGGATTTATGGAACCTGCAGAACGGGTATTTGCGCAGGACTTTGCCGCCGCGCGGCACACGGCGGACTCCGGCGACGGCCGGAACGGCTCGTACGTGGTGACGCCGGGGGCCGCCTGGTGCCGCCGCCTCTTCATCGTCGGCGCCCTTACCGAGAAGAGGGGGAGCGGCGACGTCATGCAGGCCCGGCTTGCCGATCCCACCGGCGCGTTCCAGGTCTCGGTCGGCTGGCAGAGCCCGGACGCGGCCGAGACGCTCGGCCACATCGAACCGCCCGCGTTCGTCGCCGTCACCGGCCGGGCGACGCTCGCCGGAACCGGTGAGCGAGCGTGCGCGACGGTGGAGGCCGAGGCGCTCAGTGTGGTGAACCGCACCGCCCGCGACCTCTGGGTGCTCTCGACCGCCGGCGCGACCATCGACCGGCTCGAAGCCCTCCTGGACGGCGGGGGCGAACGCGCCGCGGCCGCCCGCCGCCTCTACGGAACCACGGACGAGGATATCCGTGGGATGGCCGCGATGGTGCGCACAGCCCTTGCAACCGTCCGCCCGGAGATCGCCGTCGGCGAGATCGCGCCCCTCGTCGCCCGCGACCTCCTTCTTTCCGCCCTCGAGGGAGAGGGAGGCGCCCGGGGCGTCGAATTCGAAGACGCCGTCGCCATCGGGGTGCGGTCGGGCCTCTCCGCCCGGGAAGCACGTGCCTCGCTCGAGGAACTCCTCGCCGCAGGGGAATGCTACCAGCCCGCATCGGGCATGATAAAACTGATCTGACACGATAATGCACCTTCATTTCATCGAGAACGGCCCTGCCCTTCTGGTCGAGAGCGACCGGCGGGTGCTGGTCGTCGCCGACCTGCACATGGGCATCGAATCGGGCCTCGAACGTCACGGCGTCCACATCGCGAGCCGGAGCGCCGCCCGGACCGACCGGGTGATCGCCTGCATCGAAGAGACGCAGCCCGACCTCCTCCTCCTCCTCGGGGACGTCAAGCACAACGTCCCGGTAACGAGCAGGCAGGAGTACCGGGAACTCCCCGGCGTCCTCCGGTCGTTTAGGGACCGCGTGCCGATAGCCGTCGCCCCGGGCAACCACGACGGGGGCATCGGGCGGTTCCTCGAGCCCGGCGAACTCCTGCCCGCCGAGGGCACGCTCATCGACGGCGTCGGCTACCTCCACGGCCACACCCGTCCCGCCCCCGAACTCCCCGGCCACCTCGTCGTCCTCGGCCACCACCACCCGGTCGTCTCGCTCGTGGATACCGTCGGGTGCGCCGCACGCGCCCGGCCGGCCTATCTCTACTCGACGGTCGAGGAGCCGTCCGGGGAGCGCACCCGGCTCCTCTTCGTCCCGGCCTTCAACGAGTTCGCGGGCGGGATCGACGTCGGGCGGCTGCAACAGAGCGGGCTCGGCCCCCTCTCCCGGTGCATAGACAAAGAAACTGCGGAGGTGTTCTTAGCAGATGGCACGTACGTCGGCTCGCCGGCCACGCTCTGCCCCGCAGACGACCGCTGACCTCCTCGACCCGCGGGTGCGGGAGGTCGTCGGGAGGCGCGGATTCACCGGGTTCTCGGAGGCGCAGGAGCAGGCCATCCCCCGGCTCCTTTCGGGGGAGAACCTTGTCCTGGTGGCGCCGACCGGTACGGGAAAGACCGAGAGCGCGATGCTCCCGGTCTTCGACCGGCTCCTCGAGACCGTCGGCGCGGGGTTCAAGGCGCTCTACATCACCCCGCTCCGGTCCCTGAACCGGGATATCCTCAACCGGATGGAGTGGTGGTGCCGCGAACTCGGTCTCTCGGTCGGCGTCCGGCACGGGGACACCCCGCAGAACGAGCGGCGCAAACAGGCGCTGAACGCTCCCGACCTGCTTATCACCACCCCCGAGTCGCTGCAGGCGCTCTTCATGGGCAAGCGCCTCCGCGAGCACCTGAAGAACGTAAGATACGTCGTCATCGACGAGATCCACGAACTCGCCGACAGCAAGCGGGGAGCGCAGCTCGCGGTGGCGCTCGAACGCCTTGCCGAATACGCCGGGGAGTTCCAGCGGATCGGCCTCTCGGCGACCGTCGGGAACCCCGGCGACATCGGCCGGTTCCTCTGCGGAGCCCGGCAGTTCTCGCTCGTCGAGGTGCCGGTCGCGAGCAGCCTCGATATCGGCGTCCGGTTCGCCGGGGAGGAGTTCGGCGCCCAGGTGCGTGCCGTCGGAAAGTGCCTGGATTCTCCCGGCTCCACCCTTGTCTTCGTCAACACCCGGGTGACCGCCGAGGCGCTCGGCCACAATCTCTACTCCCGCGGGGACGTCGAGGTCCACCACGGCTCGCTCTCGCGTGACGTCAGGGTCGATGCCGAGGAGCGGTTCAGGAAGGGCGAGGTCCGAACGCTGATTGCCACGTCCTCGATGGAACTCGGTATCGATATCGGGCACATCGAGCACGTCGTCCAGTTCGGCTCCCCCCGGCAGGTCTCGCGCCTGGTGCAGCGGGTCGGCCGGGCCGGCCACCGTCTCGACGCCGTATCGCGAGGAACCGTCCTCGCGACGGGGTTTGACGACCTCCTTGAGTCGCTCGTGATCGCACGGAGGGCAAAGGCGAACGAGTGCGAGCGGATCTTCCCGCCCGCCGGCGCCGCCGACGTCCTCGCGAACCAGGTTGCGGCGATCGCGGTCGAGTACGGCGAGCTCGAGATCTCCCGCGTCCGGGAGATGATCGAGCGGTCGAACGTCTTTACCGGTTCCGGGTCGCTCCTCGACGACGTCTGCCGCCAGATGGCCGAGCACCGGCTGATCCGGCTTGACGGGACCCGGATCATCCGGACCGGCCGGGCGCGGCGCTATCTCATCGAGAACCTCTCGATGATCCACGACGAGCGGAAGATGGAGATCTTCGATATGGTCTCGCGCCGCACGGTCGGGACGCTCGACGAATCGTTCGTCCTCGGGTGGATGCACACCGGCGCGGTCTTCATCACCAAGGGCCAGCTCTGGCGCGTGCTCGAGATCGAGGGCACGCGGATCACGGTCGAGCCGGCCACCCGGGCGAAAGG
The DNA here is from genome assembly GCF_001017125.1 of Methanoculleus sediminis. GTDB lineage: Archaea > Halobacteriota > Methanomicrobia > Methanomicrobiales > Methanoculleaceae > Methanoculleus > Methanoculleus sediminis. Next base: position 174,609 of record NZ_JXOJ01000003.1, read on the forward strand.
CGAGGTTCCGTCGTGGGAAGGAGAACAGATCCCGGTGCCGTTCGCCGTCGCCCGGGAGGTCGGGGCGCTCCGGCGGACCCGGGCGTTCGACCGCTACTCGGACGCCCCCGGTGCTATCGCCTACGCGGAGCGGTTCATCGCCCGGATGGACGAAGGAAATTACCCGGTCCCCTCGGACCGCCTCGTCACCCTCGAGAACGCGGACGAGGGTGTGGTCTGCAACGTCTGCGGCGGGCACAAGGCGAACGAGGCGCTGGCCCGGGCGCTCTCGGTCCTCCTCTCCGCCCGCTACGGGACGAGCGTCGGGATCGAGGTCGGGGCCTACCGGTTCCTCCTCCGCCTGCCCGACAACGTCCGCTCACTCGAGGTGCAGGAGACCCTCGCGGCGCTCGAGCCCGAACACCTCCCCGGAATCCTGAAACTCGCCCTGAAACGAACGGCGCTCTTCAAGTGGAAACTCGTGCAGGTGGCCAAGAAGTTCGGCGCCATCGACGCGGATGCCGACTACGAGCGGTTCAGCATCCACCGGCTCATCGATCTCTTCGACGGGACGGTCATCGCGGCCGAGGCCTACCGCGAGCTCTTCAGCATCTCCATGGACGTGGACGCGGCGCAGGAGATCCTCTCGGCGGTCCATGACGGCCGCATCGCCGTCGCCACGGGACGGTTAAGCCCGCTCGGGAGCGACGTGCTCTCGTCCTCGCGGGACATGATCCCGCCGCCGATGGTCGACCAGGCGGTGATCGGGACGCTCGCGCGCCGCCTCGAGAAGGAGGACGTCGTCCTCTTCTGCATGAACTGCCGGAAGTGGAAGAGCCGGACGGTCGTCGAGCGCGTCCCCGATAAGCCGCAGTGCCCCCTCTGCAGCGCCCGGCTCATCGCGGCGCTGAAACCCTGGGACGAAGACCTCATCCCGGCGGTGAAGAAGAAGAACAAGTCCGAGGAGGAACGGGCTATCGAGGTCCGGTTCCTCCGGAACGCAAACATCGTCCTCTCCAGCGGGAAGAAAGCGGTGACCGCCCTCGCGGCCAAGGGCGTCGGCCCGGATGTGGCCTCACGGATCCTCGCGACCCTGACCGAGGGGGACGCCTTCTACCGGGAGATTTTGAAGGCCGAGCGGAACTACGTGAAGACGCATCGGTATTGGTAAAATGGAAGTTACGGTGTTCGGCCAATTGTGTCATACCAGATATTTGCCCGACTTGGATATGGTTTCCTCCGAAGAAAAGATACGGTTCGGATCATAAACCAAAACTACCTTGAGTGTGACCGGGGCAGAAATACTGGGACTTTGGACAAAACCCGTACGCTGGACCGTGGGAGTATCGCCACGGGGGGAGGGGACAGGGAGGGGGGGCGAGCCCCCCTCCCCGTCAGCCCCACCCCCTAATGGCGATATCCCCTAGAAATCCGCGCATGGGAGTTGCGGTGATTCGAGGATGAACTTCTGCGCACCCCGATCATAGAGCGCTTTGAGTAGATTGATACCATAACCTCGTCGGGCCAGCTACTACCCCAACAGCATACACCGGCAGGACGCCCTGACAGCCCGACCACGCCCGGTCAAAAATAATGGGGCCGGAGGCCCCCATTCTCCGCTGGAATAAAAATACGGGAAAACAGTTTCACATTATCGTTTCGAGCCGCTGCTCCAGGAAATCAAGCCCTCTCTTGATATCCTCGATGTTCTTCCCGCCGGTCAGGATGATCTTGCCGGAACTGAAGAGAAGGGCGACGATCTTCGGATCGTCGATCCGGTAGACGAGACCCGGGAACTGCTCGGGTTCATACTCGATGTTCTCGAGGTTGAGGGTGATGACCACCTTGTTTAAGTTGATGTACTTGCCCATGTCGTACGAACAGACGATGTTCGTGACCGCGACCTGCGGCTCGTCGTAGGTATCGACCCCGGCATCGCGGAGCGACTGCATGATGATATCGAGGCCGTCATGCAGGTCCTGGTTGTTCCTGATACCGGTGAGCACCACTTTTCCCGAGGAAAATATCAGGGATGCGATCTTGGGTTTCTCGATGCGGTAGACCGCTCCGGGGAACCTCTTCGTATTCAGTTCGCAGTTTTTTATTTTATCAGATACGTTTTCGAGGTCGATCGCGTCGGCAATCACCCCGGAGGCAACGATGTTCTCAATTTTCAGTGACTCGTATCCCTTCTCATCCATCGATATGAGTATCGTTTTTTAAACCATAATACTAATGGGTAATCTTTATGCCCATTCCGGATACGGAACGCGTTTCAGCTTCGTGAATGCTTTAAACCATAAACGCGCAACTTTTAAGGGATCGCGTTATGGCAGATGAAGAGCAAAAACCACCGTCTTACGAGGACCTATGCGCCAATTTCAAGATAGACGTTCCTGAATACTATAACTTCGGCTTCGACGTGATCGACGCATGGGCGAAGAAAGACCGGAACAAACTGGCGATGATCTGGGTCGATCAGAACGGAAACGAGAAGAAATATACGTTCTTCGACCTCATGCGCCTCTCGAACCAGGCCGTCAACATCTGCCTGAAATACGGTATCAAGAAGGGCGACCGGGTCATGCTGATGCTCCCCCGGACACCCGAATGGTGGATCTTCACCATCGCCCTGATCAAGCTCGGCGCGGTCTACTGCCCCGCGACGACGATGCTGACCCCCAAAGACCTGAAATACCGCATCCAGGCGGCCGACATCAGGATGATCATCACCATGGCCGAGCATGCGGACAAGGTCGAGGAGATCCGCGAAGAGTGCCCCACGCTCGCGGTCCGGCTCATGATCGACGGCGTGCGGGACGGGTGGGTCAGTTACCCCGTCGAGCTCGACTACCCCGCGCCCTGCTCGCACAAACTGGTCAACCTCCCCGGCATGCACCGGACGAAATCGACCGACCCGCTGCTGATCTTCTTCACCTCCGGCACCACCGGCGAGCCGAAGATGGTGGTCCATTCTCACGCCTACCCGCTCGGGCACATCGTCACCGCGCAGCTGTGGCACGACCTGCACCCGAACGACCTGCATCTCACGATCTCCGATACCGGCTGGGGAAAGAGCGCGTGGGGAAAACTCTACGGCCAGTGGATCGTCGGCGCCTGCATCTTTGTCTACGACATCCGTGGCCGGTTCCACGCCACCGAGATCCTCCCCCTGCTGGAGAAGTACGGGGTCACGACGTTCTGCTGCCCCCCGACCATCTACCGGATGCTCATCCTCGCCGACCTCGACAAGTTCGATCTCGCCGACCTGCGGCACTGCTGCAGCGCCGGCGAAGCCCTCAACCCCGAGGTGATCCGGGCATGGCAGGAGGGAACCGGACAGACCATCTACGAGGGCTACGGCCAGACCGAGACGGTGCTCTGTATCGGGACGCTTCCCGGCATGAAGACCAAACCCGGCTCGATGGGGAGGCCCATGCCGGGCTGGCGGATCGAACTCCTCGATGACGACGGCAACCCGGTAGGCGTCGGGGAGGAAGGGCGGATCGCGATCAGGGTCGAGCCCCGGCCTGTCGGGCTCTTCTCCGGTTACCTCAACAACGGCGAAGAGAACCACAAGGTCTTCTCGAACGGGTTCTACTTCACCGGCGACAAGGCCTACATGGACGAGGACGGCTACTTCTGGTTCATCGGGCGCGACGACGACGTCATCAAGTCGTCCGGCTACCGGATCGGGCCGTTCGAGGTCGAGAGCGCCCTCATGGAGCACCCGGCCGTTCAGGAGGCGGCGGTCGTCGGATCGCCCGACGTGCTCCGCGGGCTGGTCGTCAAGGCCTTCATCGTCTTAAAGCCCGGGTACCGGCCCACGGAGTCGCTGGTCAAAGACATCCAGAAACAGGTCAAGCGCGTGACGGCGCCCTACAAATACCCCCGCCTCATCGAGTTCGTGGAGTCGCTCCCGAAGACCATCTCCGGCAAGATCAAGCGGCACGAACTGCGTGAACTGGAGATGAAGCGGTTTATGGACAACAACTCCCACGACTCTCCCGGCATCGGAGAGGGCGGAGAGTAATTACATTTATTTTGTTGGAGATACTACAGTATTAGGCGCGAGGAACGCCGGGACACGCCAACGGCGGAGGTTCGCCACACATTCGCGCGAGAGTTGCCAAGCCAGGTCAAAGGCGCCAGGTTCAGGGCCTGGTCTCGTAGGAGTTCGCCGGTTCGAATCCGGCCTCTCGCATGCGCTTTTTCAGGATCATTTCAATCACGGGGTGCGTTCGGCGCCCGGCCGCTCAATAAACGATTCCATCGTCCGGTTTCGGCTCGTCCTCTTCCCGCTTCCTTATGACGATGATATCGTCCGCACCCCAGCAGAACCTGTCTGCAGGGTTCGGTTTCTTTCTCCTCTCTTCCGTCATTTCTGGTATACCTCTCCTCCATGGGTTCAGGTGTCCACGTTGAGGCGTTAGACGCTCCTCCGTTATATTCTCATGGAAACCGCCCCGGCGACAGGGAAGACGGCCCGGACGGCGCCGCAACCCTGCCCCGGGGCAGACTCGAGCCCTTTTAGTCCTCCTGCGCCGACCCCTGACCGAGCGGTACGATACACGTCCGGCATCGTACCGGGGAAAGGCTACCGTTATGGATACGCGCACATTCACCGTAAAACCGGTCGGCATCGTGCATGCCGACGACGAATCGTTCTCGATCGAGATTGCCGGGCCGTTCCGGCCCGCGCTCCGGGAACTGGGGGGATTCGGCCATATCGTCGTGCTCTGGTGGGGCGACCGGGTCGATACGCCGGAGCGCCGGAACGAGACGGTCTGCAAAAAGCCCTACACGAGGAGCCCGGAGACGATCGGGATCTTTGCCACACGGTCCCCCGTCCGGCCGAACCCGATCGCGCTCTCGGTGGCTCCGGTAATCGGCATCGATAGCGTGTCGGGCATCGTCAGGATCGCGTACATCGATGCCGACGACGGCACGCCGGTGCTGGACATCAAGCCCTACCTCCCGGCCACCGAGCGGGTTCGGGATGTGAACGTGCCCGCATGGTCCTCCCGCTGGCCGCAATGGTACGAAGACAACCAGGGATTCGACTGGGCGGCGGAGTTCACCTCCGAGGAATGAGCGGTACCGGGGAATCGCGACCGGTCCTGCAATGCAAAAAAAAGCAGGGTTATTTGACCCTGCCGAACTCCTGGCTCACATCTGCTGCGGACTGGAAGGTCTTGTCCTGGAACATCTCGAGAACCTGGATCACCGCGTCGGGTGCATTGTTCTTCCTGGCGTGGCTGATCAGATCCTGCTTGCCGGCAGGATAGTCCATACCGCTGAGATACTTCTGGAACGCTGATGCACTCAGTTCCTGGACGGAAGCAGCCCGTGCTGCAGAGGCCATCCCGCCTTTAACTGAAGGTCTCTCTTCTGCCATAACTCTCACCACCTTTTTTGCCTGCATCCCGCCTTGCGAGACACACGGCCGCCACCATAGCTCTGGTTGAATAAAAAGGTTGCCGTCGTTTAAGGCGAAAATACCTGTAATCCGGCGATAGAATATTTCGGACAGGAGGTGGTGACGGCTCCGCCGGGCGGGCAGGCCACCCATTCTCCCGCAGGATCGTGCGGGAGATAACTCCCTGATGACGGAGGCGGCGTGTCGGGACCGGGTGCGGTCGCTTGCGGCGGAACGGCTGCAAAGACAGGAACCGGTAACGGAACCGTCCATACCGGACAATCAGAGGTGAGGTTCGCATGAACCCCGACTCTTCAAAAATGTGGGATATTCGGAATACTGTTCTTCGGGGTCTGTCTAGTACCGCCGGAAGTCGCTTCTCGGTCTCGGGGGCCGTGCCTCGTCGATCTTCATGGTACGGCCTTCGAATACGGTGTTGTTCAGGGCTTCCTTTGCTGCCTCAGCCTCTTCGGGGCTGGACATCTCGACAAACCCGAAGCCTTTGCGCTCGATGACTCTGACGTCGTTCACCGTCCCGTACTGGCTGAATAATTCTTTCAGTTGTTCCTCATTTACCGAGTAGGTGAGGTTACCGACGTACAGCTTGTTGCTTTCCATTCAAAGATCCTCTTCACACATGTACGCTCAAACCTTAATTATCCTTCGGAAGAAAAACCGGAGAGCGGTTTGGAGTCGGCTCCCCCGGTGCGGGAGCACACCCGCTTGCCGGGGTCGTGCCCGGCAGGGTTGCGGGGTTCCGGAGACCGGATTGCGTCGGGCGGGTTCCCGGTGCCGATCTCCCTGCACCGCCCGGAGCACCCCGCGCATTCCAGTCTCCTCCCGGAGGATCACGGTTGTGCGGATCTTTCCGGGAACAGATACTTTAATGGTGGCTTGGATCATTGATATACACCTCTAGTAAGTATTCGGGCGGACCGCACCGCCGCCTATTACGGAGTTGATTAACTGACGAATACACGAGGAACACAGAACAATAGCGAAGAGATCGTACGAGTACGATTACCTAAGAAGAGAAATCGGGAGATCTTCGGCCGGGCCGACCTGATGCTCGGGGCAAACCACATCCGCGTCCGCTGCGAGGACGGCGTCACGCGCACGGGAAGGATCAAGGGCAAGATCAAGAAGCGGCTCTGGATACGCGAAGGCGACCTTCTTATCGTCGTTCCCTGGAGTTTCCAGGACGAGAAGTGCGATATCATCTACCGGTACATCAAGCCCCAGGTAGACTGGCTCAAGAAGCACAACTATCTCAGCCAGTAACTTCCGCATTTTGCGCGCCGGGGTTGAGGCTTCGTCGCCTGCCTCCGGCAGGGCCCCGCACCAGATCGGGGTGAACTCAATCCGGATTTTGTTCTTTTCGGGAATCTGTAGCGATAGCGGTTGTAATATCCGCCGCGCTATCGGTATGCACCAGTACGAACGTTCTGCTCACCGACGCCGTTACGCTTGCCGCTATCTGCATGGTGAGCATGATGAGACGCAGGGCATCCTGGATCGTTCCCCCTTCCCACATCCCCTGGATGCACTGGTTGGCAATCCTCTTCGTGATATCGTTTCCCAGCACCACGAAGTTGCTCGCCTGCCCCTTTTGCATTACCCGCAGCCGGGAATCGACGATCTCGGCGATCACGTAACTCCCCTTCGTAGCGTAGAGCCTCTTCCTCGAAGTCTTCGCCCCCTCCGTCTCGGTCACCTCGCCGACGAGCACCCCGTCCCGCTGCGAGACCTTGGCTTTATCGTCCCTGACCCGGATCGTCACCCCAATCTCGCCTGCCCGTTGTGCGAGGTCGCTGTCGGAGGCGATCGAACCGTCGTAGAGTTCGCGCTCCAGGTCTTCGATGGAGGCATCGTCCCCTCCGAATGCGATCTCCCGCATATCCCCCGCCATCACGGCGCCCTGTTTTCCGATGAAAGCAATCACAAGCGTCATACCATGAACCCTCAACCCCCGGCACGGGGCACGAAGTTGCGCTCATCCCAACTCTTCCGTACCCGTATCAATCTGTCGATGCCCCTCCGGATAGCCGCTTCATGCCGGGCCTGCTGCAGTCCGAAATCCACCCCCCGGGTAAGATGCCGGGCACACCTGCGCGTGAAAAACATTCACAAATCGCAGCAGGCGTATGAACGATTTTCATGCGCACATATATACCGAACTTCAAGGACGCCGTGATCTTCGGGGATTTCCGGATATTATGTTTAAAGGTGCATAAAAATACCTGAAATCGTTTATTGACTATTTAGATCAATTAGAATTTGATATTTTACCCTGACATCAATTTTTAGTAAAGAATAACTTCATATACTAAAGTGAGAAAATATTCTCTCATGGCTGAATCTTTCTCGCAAGAAATCGGGGTATTCCAGGACGGCCTCACCATCCAGATCCCCATGTTCTACAAACTCATGGCGAGCATGCTCACCGTTGCGGTCATCCCCATCTTCCTGCTGGGGATCGTCTCGATGGGGGACACCGTGAGCGTCGTCGCCACGCTCGGCCTGCAGAACAGCATCATCGTCATGACCCTGCTCACGGTCTTCGTGGTCTTTATGTGGAGTTTCTTCCTTGCGAAGAGCATCACGGACCCGGTCGAGCAACTCTCGAAAGCCGCGACCAACGCAAGCCAGGGCGATCTCACAAACGTCGAGATCACGGTGACGAGCAACGATGAGATCGGCGAACTCGCAGTCGCGTTCAACCGCCTGATCAACTCCTACAAGATCCTCGACACCCTTGCCAAGGACGACGCCGAGTAAGGGAAACGGGCGGTGAGGACGCTTGTTTTCAACACATTGGATACGGTCGGGCAGGGTTGCGAATGACGGATAAATTGCCGGAGGGGAAGGCCCTCGGGGAGATGCAGGCACCGCTCCCGTGGATCTTCTCCCACACGACCCGTTTTTCCGGGGCGGTGCGGATCACGATGCAGGATGGAGAGGGGTTCGTGCTGGTGCAGAAGGGAGAGCCTCTCGCCGCACAGTTCATGCACCCGCTGAAATCCCTGAGCGGGCCGTCGGCGTTGAAGTACTTCGGCAGCCAGCCGCTCCTCGACTTCGGCCTCTTCCGGTACGAGCCCCAGGAGATGCGGGAGGCCCTCGCCTTATCGGCAGAGATGCAGGCTCTCCTGCAGCCCGGCAACGGCTCTCCCACGGCCGGACGACCCGCGGAGAACGACCCGCACGGCGATAGCGTGACCGAAACCAGACACGAAGACGCTGTGCCCCACGACGCATCTATCCCAAAGGAACCCGATTCGTTCAGGACGTTGCTCCGGCATCCCGGGGTGACCGCAATTGCCTGTTTTGCCGACGGTCTCTGCACTTCATCGGTCGGGGAGATCGATGCCGAATATACCGTCGCCTTTGCCGAGGACCTGCTCCGGTGGGCAATCCGCCTGCAGTCGGTTGCGCCGTCGAACGGGGCATTCGTACAGATGACGCTCTTTTATCGCGGTGGAAACGTCGTCATCGCTCCCTATGGCGATGAGTATCTCTGTATCTTTACCCGGCCGGAGGTGCAGTTCGGCCAGGTGCGGCGGATGATCAGGGAGATGCAGGGCGGGATATGAAAATATCCCATAACGATCCCCTGGAATACCCATCCGTTTCACTGGACCGTCCTGCCTGAACCGGCAGTATTTTGCTGCGGACGGCGGCAAAACAACCATTTTATAATAGTTGCTCCATTCACCCGCCCCTCATGGAGGGAGACGGATGACGGCAGGGGAGAGCGTGAGCGCGAGCGGCGCAGGTGTCCGGCGGCATGGTCGTCCCACAAACAGGCAAAGCCCAATCGGCCGCGCGGAATCGAACGGCATGCCGGTCGAGGGCGCCTCCGCGCGACAATAGATGCAAGAGGCGACCGGTGACACGGACGGTCCGGAGGGTGGCGATATGACCGGAAAGAAGAACCTGACAAAACGCGGTCTTGCATCGGCGGATGAAGCGACCCGGCAGCGAGTCGCGAGAATCGGCGGGATGGCGCCGCACACCGAACGGGGACTCCAGGCTGCAAACGTTGAGACCCGCCAGCGGGTCGCGAGTGCCGGGGGCAGGGCACCGCACGGAGCAAGAGGCCTTCAGGCCGCCGACGAAGAGACACGGAAGCGTGTTGCACGGGCCGGTGGAAGATCCCCACACGTTGAGCGGGGCACCGGCGAGGATCGAAGGAGAGGGGTCCGTAAGGGCAACCGCTCCGTAGCCGGCAGGGAGGCGGCCCCATAGAGAACTCCCCCGTTTCACGTGCTCACGGGGAGAAGAGATCGTCTGCTCCCTTCCCCTGCACCTGCGATTTCCAGGCCGGCAATTGTCGGGATTTCGCCGTTGCCGGGTAGCGGGCATATGCCGCTCCCGCGCCCTTCAGGAGCGACGGGTAGTACCGGGCGACGTATTCCTTCACCATCCGGCGGGACGAGAACCGGGGGCCGTTGCTCTTGATCGACTCCTTCATCATCTTCACCCAGCCGTGAGGGATATCGTCGATGGAGCGATCGTAGTAGAGCGGGACGACCTCGTTCTCCAGGAGGCCGTAGATCGCCGCGGCGTCGATGCCGTCCCTCGCCTCGCAGTCGGCCGCCGTTTCCCCGAACGCCCAGCCGTTTCTGCCGTTGTAGCCCTCGATCCACCAGCCGTCCAGGATGGAGAGGTTCAGCACCCCGTTGAGCGATGCTTTCATCCCGCTCGTGCCGCTCGCCTCCATCGGGGGCAGGGGGTTGTTCAACCAGATGTCGACGCCGTGCACCAGGTACTGGGCCACCTGATCGTTGTAGTCCTCGATGAACGCGACCCGTCCGCCAAATCCCGGGTCCTGCGTGTAGCGGTAGATCTGCTGGAGCACCTGCTTTCCTTCGTTATCGGACGGGTGGGCCTTGCCGGCGAAGATGATCTGGACGGGCTGCCAGGGGTTGTTTAAGATGCGTTTCAGCCGCTCCAGGTCCTCGAAGATGAGATATGCACGCTTGTAGGTCGAGAACCGCCGGGCAAACCCGATCGTCAGGACGGAGGGGTTGAGGAACGCGCCTTCGACCGCGGAGCTCGACGCCCCTCCGGTTCGCGTCGTCCACCGGAGCCGCTCGCGTTCCCGGAGCCGGTTGATAAGTTTCGCCTTCAGCCAGAGATGCAGTTGCCAGAGTTCGGCGTCCGGGATCTCGTCGACGAGTTCCCATACCACCGGGTCGTCGTGCTCCGAGAGCCAGTCAGGCGAGGTCGGGCCGATATGCCGGTCGTAGAGCGCCTTCATCCGGGTGTTCAGCCAGGTCGGCACGTGGACGCCGTTCGTGACGTAGTCGATGGGCACCGTCGCTTCCGCGGGCCCGGGCCAGAGGCATTTCCACATATCGCAGGCGACGGCCCCGTTTGCACGCGAGACCCCGTTGTGATGCGCCGACGCGCGCAGGGCGAACGCGGTCATGTTGAACCCCGAGGCGGGGCTCTCCGGGTGAACCCCGAGCTGCAGGAACCGGATCCGGTCGATGCCGAGCGCCGCGTAGTAGGGTGCGAAGTAGCGGTCGATGAGGTCGACGGAGAAGACGTCGTGCCCTGCAGGAACGGGCGTATGCGTGGTGAAGACGGAGGTTGCCCGCACCTCCTCGAGCGCTTCCTCGAACTCCATCCCCCGCTCGACCCGCTCGCGGATCCGCTCGAGCAGCGCGAACGCCGGGTGGCCTTCGTTCAGGTGCACCGCCGCGTACTCGATGCCGAGGGCGTGGAGCACCTTCCTCCCGCCGATGCCGAGGACAATCTCCTGCCGGAGCCGCTGCTCCCGGTCGCCGGCATAGAGCCGGGACGATATCCCCCGGTTCTCGGGGTCGTTGCAGGGGATATCCGTATCCAGGAGATAGAGCGGGATCCTGCCGACCTGCACTTTCCGGACGGCGACGTAGATGGGCGGGTCGATGTGCGGGACCCGGACCACGAGGTCTTCGCCGTCGGCATCGAGCACCGGGGTGACGGGCGCCGCATCGCGGTCGAGGGGTTCGGTGACGTCCTCCTGCCAGCCGTCGTGGTCGATCTGCTGGTGCAGGTAACCCTGCGAGTAGAGGAACCCGACGGCGACCATCGGGAGGCCGAGGTCGCTTGCTTCTTTCAGGTGGTCTCCGGCGAGGAACCCGAGCCCCCCCGCATAGATGGGGAGCGAGTGGTGAAGCCCGTACTCCGCCGAGAAGTAGGCGACCGTCAATGGAGGCCGGTCGGCGTACTCCTCGGAGAACCAGGTTCCGGCGGCGCTCATGTACTTCCTGAACCGGTGCATGACGATGTCGTAGCGGTGGCAGTAGGCGGGATCCGCCGCCGCCCGGTTCAGGAACTCGACCGGGATCTCGCGCAGCATCCTGACCGGGTTATGGACGCTTGCTTTCCAGGCCTGGTGGTTCAGTTGCTTGAAGAGTATCCGGGCTTCCGCGTTCCAGCTCCACCAGAGGTTGTATGCGAGGTCGACGAGCCCGGAGATCCGCTCCGGGACGTGATCGAATTGATTGGGTATGGAATGTTCCATGAATCCTGTCCCCCGATTGATGATGTACTGTCCCTGTTTATTATTATATATGTTTGCATATTTTCGCAAAACATTGGGGAAATAAAAAATAAAAGTTAATATGGTGCTTATTGAGAGGCGTCAGGGTCTTGGGCGGGTGCCCCCGGTAAATGGTGTGGCGGGCGTCTGCGGGATGGATGAAGGGAAGGGTAGAGAAGGAGGGGGCGGGGGTGCAAGGTGCTCGGTTACTTCCTGTTGTGATTCCTGTCATGGAGTGAGTGGGGGACAGGGAGAGAGAGTGGGGCTTCAACTTCTGCAGGTCGCTTCGCTCGGGGTAGAGACTGGAGGAACGGCTGGAGATGCAACAAACCCAGTACAGTGGACCGTGGGAGTATCGCC
>NZ_JXOJ01000004.1 GCF_001017125.1 Methanoculleus sediminis
AGGAATTAGCAGATTTGAAGGGCAGGAACACGAGCACCGGAGAACGATGTTCCGGTAGGAACGACTGTCTGAAGCGCGATGGTTTGTAAGGACCGGAGCACGAGCACCGGAGATGCCAGGTGCCTGGTCCTGCGGTTCCTCGTCCGCCTACCTGAAACCCCTCACCCACCCCACCGCCGATCACTACCCATAAAACCCCTCGCGGCAAACGCCTCTGGATGAAAGTGATGGTCGGGGGGACGTTCGATCCCCTGCATGCCGGGCACCGGAAACTCCTCGCCCGTTCCTTCGAACTTGCCGGGCCCGATGGAGAGGTGACCATCGGGTTGACGACCGAGGAGTTTGCCGGTGCAAAGGTGCACCCCGTCCACTCCTACGAAAAACGGCTTGAAAACATCACGTTGTTTATCCGCGAACACGGCTACACCGCAACGTGGAAGGTCGAACCGCTCGCCGACCGCTACGGCAGCGCCCTCGATGCGGACTTCGATATTCTCGTCGTCTCCGAGGAGACCTTCCCGGTCGCCGTGGAGATCAACGAACTCCGGCGCGAGCGTGGGAAGAGAAAAGTGGATCTTCACGAGATCTCGTGCGTCCTCGCCGAGGACGGCCGGCGGATCTCGAGCACCCGGATCTGCCGGGGTGAGATCGACCGGCACGGACGTCTGATCAGATGATGTGGTTCGCGATATCGTCCTTGATCAGCCAGTCGCAGTAGAGGCAGTGCAGCCCCTTGTCGAGCACTTCGAACGTGCTCGCGACAGGCTCGTTCGTATTCGTGATGCAGCCGGGGTTCGGGCACCTGACCACGCCCCTGATGACCTCCGGGATCTCCACGCCCTTCTTCTCCACGACCTTGTAGTCGCGGATGATGTTGATCTTCGCCTGCGGCGCAAGCAGGGCGATCCGGTCGACCTCCTCCGTGCGGAGCTCGCGATTCTCTATCTTGACGATATCCTTCTTCCCCATCCGCTTGCTCTCGACGTTCGTCGCGATGCTCAGACATTCCCGGGTCGACCCGGTGATGCCGAGGATCCGCAGGACGTTCAGCGCCTCGCCGGCTGTAATATGGTCGATGACGGTGCCGTTCTTGATGGGGCTGACGAGCAGCCCGCCCGACGGGTCTTTTCTGGTCACTTCATCACCTCGTGAAGGAGCGCCATCCGGATAGGCACGCCGTTCCTCGCCTGCTCGAAGTAGCGCGCATACGGCGTGCGGTCCACCGCCGGGTCGATCTCACCCGCGCGCGGGAGGGGGTGGAGGATCATCAGCCGCTCTTTCACGCCGTCGAGAAGATCGGTCGTGATCCGGTAACTGGACGCGACGTTGTAGTAGGATGCCGAGTCCGGGAACCGTTCGCGCTGGATTCTCGTCACGTAGAGGACGTCGAGTTCCCGGATCGCCTCCTCGACGTTCTCGTGCTCGACGACCTCCATGCCGCGCTCCCGAAGTTCGAGGGCTATGTTTGCCGGCATCTCGAGTCCTCCCGGTGCAATCGTGTGCAGCGTGACGCCGTAGAGGGAGAGGGCGAGCGCCAGCGAGTGCGCTGTCCTGCCGTAGCGGAGATCCCCGAGCAACCCGACGTCGATCCCGTCGACCGGCATCGACTGCCTGATGGTGTAGAGGTCGAGCAGCGTCTGGCTCGGGTGCTGCCCCGCGCCGTCGCCGGCGTTGATGACCGGCACCGTGGCGAACTCGCTTGCGAGCCTGGCCGCCCCCTCCTTCGGGTGGCGGAGCACGATGGCGTCCACGTAACTGCTTATCACCCGGATGGTATCTGCGAGCGTCTCTCCCTTGACGATGGAACTCGCCTCCACGGAGTCGACGCTGATCGACTTCCCGCCGAGCCGGGCCATGGCCGTCGCAAACGACATCCTTGTTCTGGTGCTGGGCTCGAAGAAGAGAAGCGCCACGAGTTTGTCGTCAAGCATTCCGGGCCGGTACGTGCCGGTATCGAACTCCTGCGCCCGATCAAGCAGGTAATCGAGTTCGCTCCTTTCAAAATCGCGGATCGAGATAATGTGGTACATCGTGCGGCTACCTTCCGGGGCTTTCAATCCGGCGCGGGCGCCCGGATTGTTTCGTCCCTCTTCTCTCCTGAATAGTGGTTCGCCGCGCACCCACTAAATACCTTTTTTTCGGGTGCGTGCCCTACCTCCATGACAACCTTTGTCACCTTCGCCCGCCTCATACTATTTCTGGAGAATAAGCGCATGTCAGAAGAGAATGCAGAGTACGCACCCGAAGTCTGCTGCCACTGCGGGGGGATCGGGTGCATGTACTGCAACAAAAAAGGCACCGTGATGGTGCCGCAGCCTGCGCAGAAGTGCAGGCACTGCGACGGGGACTGCTGTATCTACTGCGGCTACACCGGGTGGGAACGGCCGCTGAAGGAATACTAACTCTATTTTCGCGCGACCGTAATGTAGCCGCTGTGGCCGACCCTGGTTGACGGGCGGGTTCCCCGGGCGGAGCGCGTCAGTTCCCGTTCCATGCACTCGTAGCAGTGGACGTCCCGAAAGAGCGGCGTTGCGGCATCGAGCGCGACGAAGGTGTGCTCGAGGAACGGCGTGTAGCAGGAGAGATAGCCGCCGGGGGTAAGGAGCGAGAAGGCGTGCTCCACGTGCGCCGGCGTTATCGTGAGATCGAGGTGCACGACGTCGAACTCGCCGGCCGCTTCGAGCATATCGGCAGCGACCACCTCGACGTTCTCGAGGCGGGCGTTTCTGATGTTCTTCTCCGCGAGTCTCGCGAACTCCGGGCGCACCTCGTAGGTCTTCACGCTGCGGGCGATGCTCCCGAAGTAGATTGCGGCGACCCCGCTCCCGGTTCCGGCGTCGAGGACACGGTCGTCGCGGTTCATCCCCGTGTAGGCGATCACCATGCCGATGTCCTTGGGGAGCATGGGCGCCCCGCTCCGTTTTGCATGGACGAAGAAATCGGTCGGCCGGGGGCGGAGCACGGTGAACGGGATATCGAGGTGGGTCCGGACCTCGTCCCCGGAGTTCATGCCTGCGAGGGCCCCGAGATCGATCATCCCCCGGTCGGTGGAGAACTTTCCTTCGCCCGCCGTCACGAAGTACTCGCGGTCTTCACCGACAAGCAGAAGACGTTCGCCTGTCCCGATCATTGCTGCGCAAGTTTCAGGATCGCTTCGGCGATATCGCCGCGGGTCTCGACGAGCGCCGCCCGTGCGGCCTCCTCGGTTGCCCCGGCCTGCGATGCGACGAGGGCGACGTCGTCGTCGGGGATCTCCGGGACGGCCTCCTCGAACCGGGCCTCCCCCGTGATCTGGTAGGAGGTGACCCCCTGCATGGTGGTCGCGACGACCTGGGCATCGTCAAAGACGTAGTTTCCCGCGGGCGTGTAGATGACGATCTTCTCTACGCCCTCGAGCTCTTCCATCTCCATGCCCATCTGCTTCATCATCTGCTTCATCTTTTTCGGGTTTATCTTTCCTGGAAACATTCGGATCCTCTCCCCTGCCGTACTTTTACCGCTACACCGTAATTAAATGCCAGCATCTCCCGCCCGGAGAGCAAAGCCGCCCCGGTGGCGAGGAGCACGTCGTCGCCGGTCACCACCAGCACCTCGTCGCCGGCGCGGATGCCCTCGTCGGCAACGACGACGTGCTTCGCCATCGCGTTCTTCCCGTCCGCGACGAACGGCGCCACGTCCTCCTGCACCGCCACCCGGTAGGCCGGGGGGGCGAGATGGGCGGCGAGCCGCGCCGCTGCGGCTATTCCGAGGGTCAGGCGGCCGTCCTGCGCGCGAACGGTCGCAAGCCTCGCCTTCCCGAGCCGGACCTGGCGGATGCGCCCGGTCGTGGAGAACTGGAAGGTGCACTCGTCGGGGAAGATCGCGGTTCCGGCCCCGGCGCCGAACTGGAAGTCAGCTATCGTCCGGATCCGCCGGAGCGAACTGTCGTTTGAGTATTCGGTTGACACTATCAACAAACTCCTCTTCTGTGTCGTGGGGGATGAATGCCCCGGCGGCGATCCGGTGCCCGCCGCCTGCGCCGCCCACTCCGGCGGCCGCCTCGATGAGCGCCTCGCAGAGATCGGCCCCGCGGCCGAGCGCCCACTCGTTCGTTCGCATCGAGACCTTCGTCACCTCCGGCTCGTCCACCATCGCGGCGAGCACCATCATGGGCTTCTTCCAGTTCAGCTTGGAGAGCGCCATCCCCGCCCCGATCCCGACGATGGTGTCGGGGAACCGGTCGCCGGTGTGGACATACTGGAGGTGCGAGAGTTCGGTCACCCCGGCATCGAGGATGTACTGGAGCAGGTCGCGGATGACCGACCGGTGGTGGGCGAGCATGTGCTCCGCGTCGCGGTAGGCCTCCCCGCGCTCCCCGCGGCAGATGCTGCTTCCTATCCGGGGTTTCGCCCACCGGCCGCAGGCGTTCAGGAGGGTGGCGTACTCGGAGGCGTTCCGGAGCGGCGTCCGCTCCGGCTCGTCGGGGAAGATGTAGGTCTCGGCGAGCAGGCGGTCGGTCTCCCTCCCGTGGGCGATGAGCTGCTGGGCGAGGGCGCTGATGATCGTGCGCCGGTCCTCGAACGGGAGTTCTTCCCAGACGAGCCACCCGCCCCGCGGGTTCTTCAGTTCGACGCCGAGCCGCTCGAGGAACCGGAGCGCTGCGTTCGTGTTGTTCGAGATCCCGTCGATGTAGGGGTCGTCGCAGTAGCCGAGGCAGACGTGGACCGGGCGGGTGGAGGTCCCGTAACAGTTCAGGTCATGGTCCTGCACGACGATGTTGCCGTACTCCACGCCGTCCCGGACGATCTCGCGTGCCGGGCCGACCAGCCCGCAGTTCTCCCGGGCCATCATGTCCCCGACGTTCCCGACGACGGCGAGTTTCGCGAGGTCGATGCCTGTCTGGTCGATCGCCTTCGCGACCAGGTACGCGATCCCGGCGGCGCTCATCCGGCTGATACCGTGATCGAGGCAGTTCACCTGGGGGTAGGCCGTGCCGCAGGGCTGGCCGACGTGGTGATCCAGGATCAGGACTTCGTCGGCAGAAAGGCCGTGCTCCTCGAGGAGGTTCTGCTGCCCGGCCCCGAGGTCGGCGAAGAGTTTCAGGGAGCCGTCCTTTGGGACGTGGCGCATCGCCATCGGCTCGAGCTGGCGGACGAAGACGGATTCGACCGGCATGCCCTCGCGGGTGAGCGCCTGCGCGAGGATCGCCTCCGTGCTGATGCCGTCGGCGTCGATGTGGGAGACGATCGTCACCGACTCCGCATCGCAGATCAGATCCGCCGCTCTCCGCACATCGTTCTCGAGGCTCATCTCCATAGTAGTGGGTGGTGAAAGGTCAATAATGCATGGGGGCCAGGCCATCTTTTTGCACATACCACATCGTCTCACGCCTTTGAAATGCCGCATTACCTCACGCGAAGCCGCGAAGTGAGTGCTTGTGTTGGCGGTCGCCTTCGCGTTCTTCGCGTCTTCGCGTGAGACTTCATTGCTGCCCCCGCACTATCTTCGCAACCTTTCGGTGCTCAAGCTCCGTTCCTGCAACTCAAAAACTATCTATGAAAGAAACGCCATAGCACCATTCAGGCAACACTCCTGGAGGGGCGGTACGTGACGTCAAACAATATGCGGGAGTTTCTGGAGACCGGTGTGATCGACGCCGCCCGGATGCGGGCGGTCGAGGGAAACGCCGTCGCGCTCGGCCAGCCGTCGCTTTTGATGATGGAGTGCGCCGGCCGGGCGGTCGCGGATGCCGTCCTCGCCCGCGGTCCCTCCCGCGTCCTCGTTCTCTGCGGGAGGGGGAACAACGGCGGCGACGGGATGGTGGCGGCCCGTTACCTCCAGCACCTTGATTCGGTCGACGTCGTCTACCCCGACTGCGGTTCGACGACTGCCTCCGCCGCCGCAGAGCTCGCTCTCCTCCGGCACTGCTCCGTCGCCCTTCACCCCGTCCGGTGCGCCGCGGACGTCGAGGCGGTCTCCCGCCTGTTTGACGAAACAGACATCATCGTCGACGCCATGCTCGGCACCGGAGCGTCGGGCGCGGTTCGGGAGCCGCTCGCGTCCCTCGCTGCCCGGGCGAACGCGAGCGGCGTCCCGGTCGTCGCCGTCGACATCCCCACCCCCGGCATCCGTGCGAGCCGGATCCTCTCGTTCCATCGGCCGAAGGTGGAGGGCGCGGACGTCGCGGATATCGGCATCCCGCTCGAGGCGGAGATATTCACCGGCCCCGGAGACCTCACGCTCGTCCCGGCCCGGGCATCCGGCGCCCACAAAGGCGCCGGCGGCGAGGTGCTCGTCGTCGGGGGCGGACCCTACCAGGGGGCGCCCTACATCGCGGCGATAGGGGCGCTCCGCGCCGGGGCCGATATCGTGCGGGTCGCCTCCCCCGCGTACGTCCCCATGCCCGACCTGATCTACGAGCGGCTGGAGGGGAAGGCGATCACCGCCGACCACCTGGAGACGATCCTCTCCCTCGTCGACCGGGCGGACGTCGTCGTCTGCGGCATGGGCCTCGGGAAGGAGAGCCACGACGTCGTGCTCGCCGTCGCGGAGGCGGCGGAGAAGGCGGTCTTCGATGCCGACGCGCTCGCCCTGCCCCTCCCGGCGGCGAGGAAGACGATCTACACCCCGCACGCGGGCGAATTCGCCCGGATGACCGGCGCGGAGCCCCCGGCGGACCTTGCGGCGCGCGGCCGGTGCGTGAAGGCCGCCGCGACGGCGGGGACCATCCTGCTCAAAGGCCCGGTCGACGTCGTATCCGACGGGTCGCGGGTCCGGTTCAACCGGACCGGAACTCCCGCCATGACCACCGGGGGGACGGGCGACCTCTTAGCCGGCATCGCGGGCGCGCTCTTCTGCCACCTCCCTGCGTTCGAGGCCGCCTGCCTCGCCGCGTACGTAAACGGCAGGGCCGGCATGCTCGCCGCGGAGGAGCGGGGGGAGGGCATGCTCGCGACCGATATGCCCGACCACATCCCGGAAATCCTCTTCCGGCGCTCCGCATCCGAATGAACTGCCTTAAGCCGCCTTCTTTTATCCCTTAACAGAGAGAAGATCTCCTGCGATACACATGAGCGAGTCCGGCGAACACGGCAAGACCCCGGTCTTCACCCACATCGAGAACGACCGCGCACAGATGGTGGACATCTCGGCAAAATCCGAGGTTGTCCGGGAAGCGGTTGCGAGCGGCAGGATCTACCTCCGGGACGAGACGCTCCGCGCCATCCGGGAAGGAACCGCGGTCAAGGGCAACGTTTTAGCGACCGCACGGGTGGCGGCAACCCTTGCGGTGAAAGATACGCCGCGCCTCATCCCCATGTGCCACCCCATACCGCTCGGGGGCATCACCGTCGACTTCGAGGAGGGCGACGGCTACATCGAGGCGACCGCCCGCGTCAGGTCCTACGGGAGGACGGGCGTCGAGATGGAAGCGCTCACCGGCGTCTCCGTCGCCCTTCTCACCGTCTGGGACATGGTCAAGTCGGCGGAGAAAGACGAGAACGGGCAGTACCCGGTCACCCGGATGGATGCCATCCGCGTCGTGGAGAAACGCAAGGGCGTGTAGGGCACTGCGGGATCGATCTTCCCACATGCCCCTTCGTGTGAAGGATCCGGCATCGCGCGAAGCCGCGAAGAACGCGAAGATCGGTTGGCTGTTGGCGGATTCCCTGAGAAGTCTGATGCTTCTCACCCTCCCTCCCCTACAGGGAGATCGCACTTCGAAACCCTTTGGGTTTCTCATGCCCCTGCCCTTCGGCCAGTCGCGCTTCGCGGCTTCGCGCTCTTCGCGTGAGGTGAAATACCAGAACAAGGAGGGTCAATATACCGGAGCCCCCGGTGGGCGCGGGACCCTGGGGGAATCCTTTATTTGTGCTCCCGTCAACCTGTTAGGAACCACGGGATACGTCCCGAAAAGGAATGTGGCGGAAACGCTGAACCTGAGGTGATTCTAAACATGGCAAAATCGATGTATGCCTACGTACGCGAGGCATGGAAGCGGCCCGACCGGTCGGAAGTGAAAGCCCTCCTCTGGGAGCGGCTCCAGACCTGGCGGCGCGAGGGAAGTATCGTGCGCGTGGAGCACCCGACCCGGATCGACCGGGCCCGGTCGCTCGGCTACAAGGCCAAGCAGGGAATCGTCGTCGTGCGGGTCAAGATTCGCCGCGGCGGCCGGAGGAAGCCCCGGTACACCCGCGGGCGCAGATCCGCACGCATGGGCATGCGCCGGCTGACTCCCGCAAAGAGCCTGCAGCGCATGGCCGAGGAGCGCGCATCCCGCAAGTTCCCGAACATGGAAGCCCTGAACTCCTACTGGGTCGGTGAGGACGGCCGCTCCAAGTGGTTCGAGGTCATCATGGTCGACGGGCACCACCCGTCGATCAAGAGCGACCGCAACCTCGCGTGGCTGGCGAACCCGGTTCACCGGGGCCGGGCGGAGCGCGGCAAGACTTCCGCCGGCATAAAGGGGCGCGGGATGCGGACGCGCGGGCGTGGAACCGAGAAGACCCGCCCGAGCATCCGTTCTCACGCGAACCGCGGCAAATAAATACTCCTTTTTTCATACGGCCTACCCACGATGAAGATCACAGATGCCGGTATACATCCCTATCCTGCCGGTGACTCGACGGTTGCGCGGATGGCGCTCGAGGCGGCAGGGCTCGGGTTCGATAGCGCCGTCGCTATCGGAGATGCCGTCTGTCGGTCTTCCGGCGTCGAGGTTCTCCGGGGTGCCGTGATCGGTGCTGCGTCCGTAAAGGAGGTCTTAAAGAGGGTGCGCGATCCCGCCGTCCGGCGGGCCGACGTCGTCTACGTCGACGCCGGGGAGATCGCCTTCAACCGGGCGGTCGTCTCCATCAAAGAGGTGAACGTCGTCAGGAGCATCCACGCCACCAGGAGAAACGCATTCGACCACGTCGCCGCACGGACGGCGGCGGAACAGGGCGTGGCGGTGGACATCTCGATGGCCCCCATCGTTCACCTCCGCGGGACGAAGCGCCAGAGGGCGCTGCAGCGGTATGCGGACGTCCTCTCGCTGCAGCGGCGATACGGCTTTCCACTGACGATATCGTCCGATGCCCGCTCGATACTCGGGCAGCGGTCGGTTCGCGAGATCCGCGGTCTCTGCTCACTCTTCGGCATGACCGGGGCGGAAGTGACCGAAGCGCTCTCGTCCGTCGGCCGGATCATCGAGCCGCACCGGCCCGTGAGGGTGGTCGAATGAGGCCGAGACCCCCGGCTATGCGGACGAAGCGGCGCTACATCCTGGCGCGGCTCCTTCCCTACAGGGCGCAGGTAGACCAGAGACAGTTGTACTTCTCGGTCATCGAGGCCGCGACCTCGCTCCTCGGCGATGCGGCCGCCGGTCTTGCGCAGCCCGCGGTGGTCTTCTGTGAAGGGGGATACGTCGTCGTCCGGTGCCGGCGGGGAACGGAGAAGGATGTTGCCGTCGCGCTTGCAACGGTCACCTCGGTCGCCGACGAGCGGATCGCGCTCCGGACGGTCGCCACCTCGGGGACGATTCACGCACTGCGGCGCCGGATGAAACCGATCCGGCATCTCGCCGGGGACGAGGAAGTGAAGGTCGGGGAAACTTATTTCGCGGTCTATCGCTATCCGCGTCAAAAGGTTGATTTGGTTGAAAAAGGTATTAAGCATCAGAAGTCATTGTTTTTCACCGAAGCCGATTTGGAGGAACGATAATGCAACCACAATATCAGATGGGATATGACCGGGCAATCACGGTGTTCAGCCCGGACGGAAGGCTTTACCAGGTCGAGTACGCCAGAGAAGCGGTGAAACGGGGCACGACGGCCGTTGGAATCAAGTGCAGCGAAGGCGTCGTGCTGATCGTCGATAAAAGGGTGACGTCCCGCCTCCTCGAACCGGTTTCTATCGAGAAGATCTTCAAGATCGACGCGCATATCGGCGTTGCGTCCTCCGGCCTCGTCGGCGATGCGCGATCTCTCGTGGACCGGGCGCGGGTTGAGTCCCAGATCAACCGCGTCTCCTACAACGAGCCGATAAACGTCGAGATCCTCGCGAAAAAACTCTGCGACCACATGCAGACCTACACCCAGTTCGGCGGTGCACGCCCCTACGGAACCGCTCTCCTGATCGCAGGAGTCAGCGACGGGGAGGCCCGGCTCTTCGAGACCGATCCGAGCGGCACGCTGCTCGAGTACAAGGCGACCGGAATCGGAACCGGACGTCCTGCGGTCATGAAGACCTTCGAGGACGAGTACCAGGAGGATGCTGACTTCTCCGGCGCCATCAGGCTCGGAATCAAGGCCCTGCACGCCGCGACGGAGGGCAAACTCGACGTGAGCGCCATCGAGATCGGCGTCGTCTCCATCGAGACCGGGGAGTTCCGGAAGCTGGAGAAGGATGAGGTAAAGGCCTACGTCGACCAGTTCGAAGAGTGAGCGTCATCCGTATGATTCCTCTCGACCAGGCAGTAGTAGCGCGGCTTGAAAGCTACGGAGAACGGTTCGAGGTCCTTGTCGACCCCAACCAGGCCATGCGTATCCGGCAGGGCGAATCGATCGACCTGGAGGATGTCGTCGCCGCCGATTCCATCTTTTCGAACGCCGCCCATGCGGAACGGGCCTCCGAGGAGGCTCTCCTGAAGGTCTTCAAGACGACCGAGTTCGAGCAGGCGGCACTCCGGATCATCCAGAAGGGCGAGATCCATCTTACGGCGGAGCAGCGCCGGCACCTCATCGCGGAGAAGCGGAACCGGGTCATCACGTTCATCGCGAGGAACGCCGTCAACCCGCAGTCCGGGTTCCCCCACCCGCCGCAGCGCATCGAGCTTGCGATGGAAGAGGCGCGGGTGAGCATCGACCCCTTCAAGTCCGTCGAGGAGCAGGTCAAAGAGGTGGTCAAGGCGCTCCGCCCGCTCCTCCCCATCCGGTTCGAGGAGATCCGGATCGCCGTGAAGATCCCGGCGGATTATGCCGCGAGAGCCTACGAGATCACGACCGCAGGATCGCTCGAGCGGGAAGAGTGGCAGAAGGACGGATCCTGGATCGCCGTCGTCAAAATTCCGGCGGGCATCCAGGAAGAGTTCTATGACCTGGTCAACAAGGTTTCCAAGGGGAATGCGGAGACCCGGATCGTCGAACGGATGTCGTGAGTAACTATATTAATCGACAGCACAAAAATTAGAGGACATACAAGAGGTACGCGAAATGGCAAGTCGCAAACAGAGTGCAAAGGGCAGGGTAGTCGGAAGTTCCGGGCGTTTCGGCCCGAGGTACGGCCGGTTTATCCGGAAGAGAGTCAACCAGATCGAGACGGTCTCCCGCGCGAGCCACGCGTGCCCCCGCTGCGACCAGAAAGCGGTCAAGCGTGAGGGAACAGGCATCTGGACGTGCCGCAAGTGCGGGTTCAAGTTTGCAGGCGGCAGCTATGTCCCGGAGACGCCGGCGATGCGCGTCGCCGCGCGGAGCATCGAGCGGTCGCTGCAGAAGGAGGGTTAATCGGTCGTGGCTGCCTATAAGTGCGCTCGCTGTAAACAAAAAGTGGAAATCGACGTCAATATACGCTGTCCCTACTGTGGGCACCGCATCCTCTTCAAGGAGCGCGGAGCCGGAATAAAAGATCTGAAGGCTCGATGACGGTCGTCACGACGTCACGCAAACCCGCTCCCGAGGTGCGCACCCTTGCGCGGGATCTGGCGTTCTCGATCGGCGCCGGATACGTCACCCGCGGCAAAGCGGGCATGGGCGACCTTTTTGCCCTTGACGGATCGGTTCTGGTCGTCTCGAAATCCGGCCCTTTTTTTCTGATTCAGGTGTATGACGACGGAGAGCCTGCGGCAGAGATCCGTGTCGGGTCGTTTGCCGTCGAAGAGCGGCCCGGAGCGATCGCCCGCGGGCTCTTCGTCTCGGATCGCCCCGTGTACGAGGCGCTCAAGGATCACGTCGACGTCGTGTTTGCCGGGGAGTCCCTTACGGGACACCGTATCGTCTTTGACGGAACGCAGCGGAAACGCTACACCCTGAAGGTGGCCCCATGACGCATACCGCTCGTTTCCGGTTCGCGACCCCCGATGCCCGTGCCCTCTACCTCTCCGTCTGCCAGGAGATGGGCGACGTGGGCGAGCGGTCGTCCGTCCGGGTCGGGCTCGCGGACGACGATACGCTCGTCCTCGAGGTGACCGCCTCCGATATACCCGCGCTCCGGGCGGCCCTGAACACCTGGCTGCGGCTGATCACCATAGCCGTCGAGATGCGGGAACTTGCCGTCCCGTCCGGTGCGGCCCCGTAGGGGAGCGAGACGGGAACCCCTCCTTTGAACCCTCACATTTAAAGGCCTTCACGCCCCTATCATGTAGAGAAAGGGCAGGGTGCCGGGAAGGCCGCTGTCCGCCACCCGAAATATTGTTACCGATCTTCGTCGAGGAGTAGATGAATATGGAAAACATCCCGCCAAAAGTACAGAACCAGCTGGCGATGCTCCAGCAGATGCAGCAGCAGCTCCAGACCGTGGTATCGCAGAAAGCGCAGTATGAACTGACAATCCGCGAAGCCCGGCGCGCGGTCGAGGACCTGGCCGACGTCCCCGAGGATGCGGCGGTCTTCATGAACGTCGGCAGCGTCATGATGCAGAAGAGCAAGGAGCAGGTGCTCGCGTCCTTAAACGAGCGTATCGAGACGCTCGATCTCCGCGTCAAGTCGCTCGAGAAGCAGGAGAAGGCGTTGCAGGGCAGGTTCGAGCAGTTATCCTCGCAGATCAGGGGAGCGCTGGAGGGCAAACAGCAGCCTCCCGGCCCCGCCTGATCCGTCAACTTTTTTGAAAAAGGCCTTTCTTGAAATTCTCTCTGACTCACGCGAAGCCGCGAAGAGCGATGGGCGGAACGCCCGGAGTTTGAGCACCACAGGTGCGAAGAACGCGAAGGAGGTTGTCAATGCCCATCCAGACTTCGCGCCTTCGCGTCTTCGCGCGAGGCCACATCACCGATGATTCGACTTTGGTGATGTATGGATAATCCGGAGACCTCTATGGGTAACCGGGCTTATCCAGAGGTTGACCCGAAAAAGGAGTGAGTCGCTCACTCCTCGCGGTCGAGTTTCTGCGTCCGGCAGACGAGGTTGATCGCGGTGATCACCGCTTCGACCGACGCAAGGATGATGTCGTCGCTCGAGGCGCTGGCATCGAAGACCCGGCCCCGCTCGTCCTCTACGGCGATGGTGACGTGCCCGAGAGCATCGGTGCCCCCGGAGATCGCCTCGATGTTGAACTCCTTGAGTTGAACCGGGGCGGGGATGATCCCGAGGATCGCCCGCACGGCCGCGTCCACCGGGCCGTTGCCGATGCTCGAGAAGGTGTGCTCGACTCCGTCGACCGTCGCCCTGACGCTCGCCGTCGGGATGACGTGGTTGCCGGTCATGATGGCGACGTCCTGGAGCTCCAGGGTCTTCTCGTCGGGCGCGAGCTGCATGACGCTCTCCGCGATCTCGTAGAGGTCCGCGTCCGTCACCCGTTTGCCCTTGCCGGCAATCGCCTTCACCCGGAGGACGATCTCGTCGATCTGTTCGTCGGCGGGCTCCATGTGCACCTCGGCAAGCATCTGCTTGACCGCATGCCTCCCGGCGTGTTTGCCGAGTTTCAGCCTGCGCCGGTGTCCGACCATCTCCGGCGTCATGATCCCCGGCTCGAACGTGTCCGACCGGGTGATGACGCCGTGGGAGTGGATCCCGCTCTCGTGGGCAAAGGCGTTCTCGCCGACGATCGGGTGCGTTGCCGGGATGCTCATCCCTGCGTAGCGGGCGACGAGCCGTGAGGTCTCGACGAGGCCGGTCGTCCGGATGCCGGTATCGATACCGTAGATGGACGAGAGCGCCATCACCGTCTGCGCGAGATCGGCGTTGCCCGCCCGTTCGCCGAGGCCGTTCACCGTCACCTGCACCTGGGAGGCGCCTGCCTCGACCGCCGCGATGGTGTTCGCCACCGCAAGCCCGAAGTCATTGTGGCAGTGGACGTCGATCGGGCAGTTCACCTCGCGGTCGATCCGCTCGATGAGGTGCTTCATGGCCGTCGGGGTGATCACCCCGACCGTGTCGGGCACGTTGATGATCGTCGCTCCGGCGTCCACCGCAACACGGTATACCTCCATCAGGTAATCCCAGTCGGTTCTCGTGGCGTCCATCGCGGAGAACATGCACCGGTCGACGTGGTCGCGCGCATACGCGATGATATCGCCGGTTGCCTCGAGGACCTGCTCGCGGGTCTTTTTGATGGTGTACTCGCGCTGGACGTCGGAGGTCGGGATGAAGACGTGGACCATGTCGACGCCGCAGTCGATGCACGCATCCACATCGGCCCGGAGCGATCGCGCAAGGCCGCAGACCTGTGCGGAGAGCCCGAGATTCGTGATGGCCCGGACTATCTCGCGTTCGGCATCCGAGGATGCGGGAAAGCCCGCTTCGATGGCGTGGACTCCTATTCCGGAGAGCTGTTCTGCAATACCGAGTTTCTCTTCGAGCGTGAATGAGATGCCCGGAGTTTGTTCACCGTCGCGCAGTGTGGTGTCGAAAACAGTGACGTTCTTTTTCGCACGGCTATCGGTGAAGAAGACAGTACGCTTCAGCGTTCCTGCGTGCTTCAGCGTTTGTAGGGTTCATACTTACTCGTTATCCGAGGTTGTATATAAAGAATAACGTCCGTGTTGCACCGTTCCTCGCAAATTCTGCGAAATATTTAATAACAACTCTATCTAACATTATTAGAGCAGAGACCCGCCTTAACTCAGACTGGTAGAGTGCGCGGCTGTAGTATGGTCTTCGCTCTCGGGCGAACTGCGCGGCTACCGCGATGTCCCCGGTTCGAATCCGGGAGGCGGGATCACCCCGAACATTGAGTGCCCAGGTAGTGTAGTGGCCTATCATGACGGCCTGTCACGCCGTCGACACGGATTCGAATTCCGTCCTGGGCGTCACTTTCTTTCACTTTTCAAGCCTTTAGCGCAGCCGTTCCTCCGGCCGTGGAACACCTAACTCACGTGCTGCCGGGAATAACCCTGTCGCCCCCTGATTTTGTCGATAATCCGGCAATACAGAAATTCCGGACGTATCGGTGTTGGACAACCATTATATGTTAAATGTTATTTTTATCCTCCGAGTAAAATATATATACCTTGATGAGGTATCCGTTCTCATGCACGCTCTGGGAAAATGGATCGCGAGCGATCCTGTGTTCGACATTCTGGGGACGCTCATCTTCGGGACCGGTATCCTCGTTCTTATCTTTGCAGGCCTGGCCCTCTACGCATCGGGTCTCTGACGGCAGGGGCTGCCGCCGGGATTCGGTGCCTGCAGAGAGTTCCGGCGTTCCTGAGAACTTATTACGCAGCCGCTTCAACGTTTATCTACGTCCCGGCTTACACCGCGGATGTGACGGTACCATGACTCAGAGTATACCCCCCGAACCGGAAGATGATCGTTTGAACAGCCGGGACCTGCAGGTTCTCATCTCAAGGCTATCGGACACGGACAAAGGTGTGCGGGCGGAAGCGATGCACGGGCTCGCGGCGATTGGAAAACCGGCCGTGCCCGCCTGCATTGCCCTGCTATCGGACGGCGACTGGAGGGTGCGCTATCGTGCGGCGGAGGCCCTCGGGCTGCTCGGCGATCCCCGGGCGTATGCGCCCCTTGTTGCCGCCCTCGACGATGAGAAGGATCACGTCCGCTACATGGCGGCGAAAGGACTCGGGCTGCTCGGCGATCCCCGGGCGGTCGAGCGGCTCGGGCGGATGCGAAACGACGAGAACGAGTTCGTGCGACGGAGCGCCGCCCGATCCCTCGGGGCGATCGGCGGCGAGGAGGCCGTTTTAGCGCTTCGCGAGGGTCTCAAAGGCGAGACGACGGACGCCGTCCGGGCGGCGATCCTTGAGGCGCTCCGCGATGCTGGTAACGACGGGCGGGAGCGTAGCGAGCGGCCGGAGTTGGAGCACCGCAGGTGCGAGTACGGAGTTGGAGCACCGCAGGTGCGAGTAACGACGGGCGGGAGCGTAGCGAGCGGCCGGAGTTGGAGCACCGCAGGTGCGAGTTGCGATGCCCCGTGAGGGGCGGAGCAGGAGCACCGCAGGTGCGACTACAACGGGCCGTAGGGTGCGACGGACGGGACGTCCGGAGCATGAGAAGCCGTCAGGCTTTGAGTCCGGAGTTGGAGCATCGCAGGTGCGAGCGGGCCGGCGATCACCCTTTAGCGACGATCACCGTGGTATTGTCGGTGCTCGCTGCGTCCCTGGCGGCATCGATCAATCTCCGGCATGCCGTAGCGGGATCGTTTTCGAGCACGATCTCACGGATGACGTTCTCCGGGACGTAATCGTGCAGCCCGTCCGAACTGATCAGGAGAACTCCCCCGGCGAGTTCCGCGACATCGAGGTCGATCCGTACCCGGGCCGAGAGGCCGAGCGCCTGGGTCAGAACGTTCTTTCGCGGGTGGAGCAGCGCCTCGGCCGGGGAGATGGTCCCCGATTCGACCAGGCTCTGGACGTAAGTCTGGTCGCGCGTATGCCAGACGGAGGAGGGCGTGACGATATGCGTCCTGCTGTCGCCCACCGTGCCGATCCAGCATCTGCCCGGCCCGTCGACGACCGCCGCCGAGAGTGTTGTCCCCGCGTTCAGGGCGTTATCGCTATTATACGCAAAAATTACGGAGTTGATACGCTGAAACGCGCGTTCGAGCATTTCGGCGGGTTCGCTCTCCGTGAGTTCCCTGCCTGCAGCCTCCGCAAGCATCCCGATCGCCATCCTGCTCGCAACCTCTCCGCGGGCATGCCCCCCGAGACCGTCCGCGACGGCGAAGAGGTGATACCCGTTCATCCGGCCGGCGAAATACGCGTCCTCGTTCTGCTCCCGCTTTCCGGTATCGGTCAGCGCCGCGTACCGGAGCCCTGCCTCTCTTCTCACCTGCACTCCAGAGTTTACTCTCCGTTCGAGCGGATAGTCTTTTGGTGGCGGGGTCTCCCGTCTGCCCCTCACGGGAACCCCCGGGTGAGGCCGTTCTCCTTTGCGCAGCTGACGGCGTAACGGTACTCCCGCGCCGTTATCGGGCGCTGCAGCGCCGCAAGCGCCGGACTCCTCCCTCCCTCAGCTGCCCTCCATGCCGGGTGATACTGGGCCATGACGTTCACGTAGGAGTCGCGCGAGATCTCCTCCGCGATGAACTTCATCACCATCTCGCTGTTTGCAAGGTTCCCCGGGAGCACCAGGTGCCTGATGATCATCCCCCGCACCGCAACACCGTCCCTGACCTCGAGGTCGCCGACCTGCCGGTGCATCTCCTTTAGTGCGGCCTGCATGCGGCCGGTGTAGCCGGGGGCGTGGGAGAGTTCCAGCGCCACGTCGTCCCGCCCGTACTTCGCGTCCGGCATGTAGATGTCGATGACGCCGTCGAGGAGCCGCAGGGTCTCCACGGAGTCGTAGCCGCCGCTGTTGTAGACCAGCGGGATGTCGAGGCCCCGGGGGGCGGCGATGGCGACCGCACGAAGGATCTGGGGGACGACGTGCGAGGGGGAGACAAAATTGATGTTGTGGCACCCGCGTTCCTGCAGGCGGAGCATGATCGCGGCGAGGTCCTCGCACGAGACAGCGTAGCCGACCCCGCACTGGCTGATCTCGTAGTTCTGGCAGAACTCGCACCGCATGTTGCAGCCCGCGAAGAATATCGTTCCCGAACCGTTTCTCCCGACAAGCGGAGGCTCTTCCCCGAAATGCGGGCTGTAACTCGAGACCCGTGGCGAAAGGCCGGTCCGGCAGAACCCCTCCTCGTCCTCGATACGGTTCACGCGGCACTCCTGGGGGCAGACGACGCATTCGCGAAGCACCTCGTACGCTCGCCGTGCCCGCTCCTCCAGTTCGCCGCTCCGGGATAGGCGCACGTATCCGGGCAGTTGTGTTCGTTCCGCTTCGGCCATGATCCTCCCTGGGTGCGGAGAAGAAGAAAGTTTGTCCCCGGAGCCTGCGGAGGAACACAGCCTCAAGACGGATCTTCGGGCCGTATCATCCGGGCGCCGGGGGTCCGGTGCCCCCTGCGGAGGCCTGCGGTTCCTGCAGCTCGCGATCTGCGCTCCCCGGACGCACCTCTGGTGCTTCGACTCCTGCCACCTGGCCGGTCGTTCCCCGCGAGGGACGGCGAGCGGTCCGTAGCGAGCCCTGTCGATGGGGCGATTCCGCCTTTCCTGATAATCCGGGGCCGCAAATCCCCGAGATCCGATCTTCCCGGCGGCTCCTCTCGATCCGGCGTAAGCCCCGTACCGCCGGTTTCACGGATTACAATCTCCGTATCTCCCTCCTCGGCATCGAATAATTTTGAAAATATTTATATATTTGGTAATGAATTTATCATCGTATGTCAGGCGACCCTTACCATCCGCGCAAATTCCCTATCGGGGCTGTGATCGTTATTCTCGTCATCATCGGCATAGCCGCCATCTGGGGCGGGCAGATCGTTTCGTCGGTAGGAACGACGGTCACCGGGACGCTTGAAGCGTCGGGCCTCAGTTCACCGGAGATCTCCAACGAGACCCTGGAGAAAGGACCAAAGACCATCAACTGCCCGTATGTCCTCCGCGGCAAGCCGGGTTCGATCCGGTTCGATGCCTACCGGGGTGTAAACGACTATCTGTCCACGAAGTATCCTACCCCGTTCCGCATCGAACGCGATTACTGGATCCAGTTCATCAATGAAAGCGTCCAGGACCGCTACCTCAAGCCGCTGGCCGGCAACATCCGGGCTGCCGAGTCCGAACCCGACAACCAGGTGCGTACCGCGATCAGCATGGTGCAGCAGATCCCTTACGCCGATTACTCGTTCGATACGGCGGCCAAGTACCCGTACCACGTGCTCTACCACCAGGACGGGGACTGCGACGAGAAGTCGCTCCTGCTCGCGTACATTCTTCGTGACCTGGGGTACGGCGTCGCGCTCTTCGAATTCGAGCAGGAGAGCCATATGGCCGTGGGCATCAGGGCTCCCGACCAGTACTGCTACCGGGACACGGGGTACGCGTTCATCGAGACCACGGTGCCGGCCATTCCGACCGATGCCGGAGGTGAATACGGGGATGCCGGGAAGAAACTGACGTCGAACCCGAAAGTCTTCGTCATAGCCGAAGGAGATTCCTTCGAGAGCATCTGGCGCGAGCACGCCGATGCCGTCGAGTGGAACAGGATACGGGGCATGGGCCCCAAACTCGACTCATACAACTACGGGCGTTACCGGAATTTAGCGCAGACATACGGGATGCCATACGGCGGATAGAAGCCGATTGTCCGGTGCAGCACGGAGGACGCATCCCTCCGGCTCACCGGCAGCCCTGGTGAGGCGGACCTCCAAAGGCGAGACCGCTCTTTCGGACACGCACGGCGTGCTTCTGATGGTTGCGGTCACCGTCATTCTCGCCGCGATTCTTCTGCTGATACTGCTTTCGATGCTCCCCGCCGGTTCGTGGGTCGAACCGCAGCCGCCGATCATCATCACCGAGATCTCCCACGTCAGCACAGGTACCGGAACGCTGACCTATGCAAGCAGGGTCACCCTCAAGAACAACGGGAGCACGGTATACGAGAACGATTGCCTGAGGGCGGTCTTCTACGTGAATGGTTACAGGGCCTGCATCGTCCATACCTTAAACGGTCATCTTCTCATTCCGTCGCACCACTACGGGGTAAAGACCCTCAGCGGCGAGGGGTGCCGCACCCCTTTCTGGAACCCGGGCGAGACGATGACGGCGGATCTCTCCGACGGAACCTTCTACCCGGGCGCAGAGGTCACTCTGCAGGTAGTTGATAAACGCAGCGGGAGGATAATCTCGAAACACACGATGAGGGCATGAGATACGTCGTTCCCGAAGACCATGTTTTTGTATCGGAACGCTTCTAAAGACTGTTATGTTCAAATCAATTCTCGTGGCGGTCGACGGATCGGAGATCGGCCACCGGGCGCTCGAAGAGACCCTGGCCGTCGCCCGCGCCATGGAGGCCTCCGTGCATGCCGTACACGTCGTTCAGACCGCCACGTATCCCTCGCTGACCCTCGACCAGCTAGAACCTCCCGATATCGCCCAGCAGGCGCTTCTCGATGCGCTCGACCGGGAGGCCGACGAGATCCTCGCCGATGCGGAGCAAAGGGCTGCCGCCGCCGGTGTCCCGCTCACCGCCCACAAGCGCTGGGGGCACCCGGGAGCGGAGATCATGGCGCTGGCACGGGAACTCGGTGCCGACCTGACCGTGGTCGGGTCGCACGGCAAGGGCCGGCTCGGCCGCTTCTTTCTCGGGAGCACCAGTTCCTACGTCGTCGACCATGCGGCGTCAACGGTCATGGTCGTCAGGGGCGAACCCGACGCATCCTGAAGATCGGACGATGCCGCGGGCGACGAGCCGCGCCACCCGGATGGGTTCGGGCACCCTCCCTTCGTACGTGAAGTCGTTGCAGAGTCTTGCGGCGTCCTCCGGGGAGATGCCGCATGAGCGGACAAAAAGCGTATACCCGGAACGCAGCCGGACGGGAAGCCGGTCGCCGAGCCTCCGGTATGCCGCGAGCCTCTCGACGTCACCCGGGAAGTGGCGGCGGATATCCTCGTCGAGCCCCTCCGACTCCTCGTAGGTGGCGACGATGACGGGAAGACCGGTCGCCTCGTGCACCGCCGCCGGGTCGATGATGTTGTACCAGGCGATGACGCTCCCGCCGATCATCAGGAGGTTGATGTCCCGTCGGGCGAGACGGGTGAAGAGCCGGACGACCGCATCGGTGGCATCCGATCCGCCGACGGTCACCCGGGCGAAGGCCGCTCCGTCGATCCGGAGGTCCTTTCGCATGACGACGCCGGCAAGGGTGGACTCCTCCCGCCCCGAATAACTCTCGGCGATACCGAGAGCACGGAGCCCCGATTTGGCTACGTGCATGCGAAGTCCTTATGTTGCTCAATCGGATATAGTACACCAATGAGCGTCGAGCGAGATGAGGTCTGTATCTTCATCCCAACGTTAAACGAGGCCCCGACGATCGGCGAGCTGGTCGAAGGTTTCCGACAGCGCGGTTTTCCCCACGTCCTCGTCATGGACGGGAACAGCACCGATAACACACCCGATATCGCGCGGGCCGCGGGAGCGGTTGTCCGGAGCCAGACGGGGAAGGGAAAGGGCAACGCCATCATCGAGGCCGTGGATATCATCGACAAGCCCTACGTGCTCATGCTCGACGGCGACGGCACCTACTCGCCGGACGACGCGGAGAAGATGCTCGAACCCCTCGGCCGGGGATTCGATCACGTCATCGGCGATCGCCTCGCCAATCCCGAAAATGGAGCGTTCACGCGGTTGAACCTCCTCGGCAACCAGCTCCTCAACGTGATGTTTCGGATAGCGCACGGGAAGGACCTCAGCGATATCCTCTCCGGCTACCGCGCCTTTACTCTCCAGTCGATCCGGCAGATGACTCTCAAGGAGGCGGGGTTCGAGATCGAGACGGAGATGGCGGTCGAGGCGGTGAGGAACGGGCAGCAGGTCACGGTCGTCCCGGTCCGGTACCTGGCAAGGCCCGGCACCGTCACGAAACTGAACCCGTTCCAGGACGGTCTCAGGATCTTCTCGACGATATACCGGCTCGCGAAGATGAACAACCCGATCTTTTACTTCGGGATCATCGGCCTCTTCATATCGCTCATCGGGGGCGTCATCGGCGTCTACGTCGTCCTCGAGTGGCTCAAGAACATCGAGCACCTGCCGCTCACCATTCTCACGGTCCTTTTGATCACGATGGGTTTTCAGATCTTCATGTTCGGCGTGATCAGCGACATGCTGCTCGGGTTTCACCGCGAGACCACCCGCCAGATCGAGCAGTTACAGAACCCCCCGAAGCCTCCCCGATAAGAAGAGAATCCGGCAGGCGTACTCGGCGATCGAGGTGTAGATATACGCCTCGTCGAGCGTTTTTCCGGCTGCAAACGTCCCGTGCCCCCTGACGATGACGATATGGCCGCTCCGGAGCGCCCCGGCGACATTCTCTGCTATCTCGTCGGTCCCGGGGTTCCCGGTGACGACCGGGATCGTCGGGCAGAGCATCCCTCCTTCGCTGTCGGCCGGCCGGACGAGGTCGGTATCGAGCGAGGCGGCGACGGCGTGAACCGGGTGGGCGTGGACGATCGCAGAGTGCGGCGTCTCGCGGTAGACCGCCCGGTGGACGCGGTACTCGCTCGAGGCTTCGCGCGGGGCGTCCCCCGCGTCCGGCACAAAGGCGGGCATCTCCCTCGCGTCGAGGTATGCGCCGGTCCGGGTGATGTTAAAGCCGCCCTGTCCCCGAACGCTCATGTTCCCGAAATTCGCTCCGACGAGCCCTTCCAGAAAGAGCCGCTTTCCGATCCGTTCGAACTCCCGATCCAGCATTCTCGGCACCCTGATCTTTGTACAGAATGGTTTGGCGTACTCCGGGATATGTGCATGCCGCTTGGGGCACGGGGGCGGGGTGGCGGTATGGGTTTGGACGGTCAAGTATGAATTAAGAAAGGGTTGTAGAAATGTCAAATCTGGGAGGCATCGTTCTCGGTGCTCGAACTCTGGCCTCTGGCCTGTGGGTGCTCACACCCGTACACCGATACCCCCACGGTCCACTGTACCGGGTTTGCTGCGTAAACACTCGGAGCGGAGTTCGAGCGCTGCAGGCTGCGAGTTACGCGATCCACTGGAAAGCCGTATCCGGGGACAGGATTAACAGAACTTCCGAGATCTAAGCTGATCTTCGTAGGAGGAAGGTTTCAAAGATTTTCGGCTTCTGGGGCCAGGCACGGGTTCCGAGCCATAAACCCCTCCCGAACAAAAGAAAATTATACAAACTTCACGCCGACGTCCCGCAGTTTGTTGAACCGGGCGATGTTGAGGAGGAGCGGCGTCACGCTCTCGACGATGGATGCGGCTGCAAGGGGCCCCGCGTCGTAGGCGCGGAGGCTCGGAACGTTGTCCACGATCTCCATGACCTTCTGCTTCGCACCGTCGTCGTCGCAACAGACGGCGACCGAGTAGTCCAGTTCTTCTTCGAGCATCTTCCACTTGTTCGCGGCGATGTTGTTGAACGCGGCGCAGACGGTCGCGCTTTCGGGGAGCATCCCCTTGATCATCATCGCCGCCGAGCCCTCCGGCGGAGGAGCGTAGTAGAAGTGGGTCGTCCGCTCGATCGGGTTGACGGGGCTGACGACGATCTTGTCCTCAAACCCGGTCATGGTGTTCAGGGTGGGAGCCACGTGCTTGAAGGGTATCGCAAGGACGACAATATCCGCCTCATCGACCGCACGCTGGTTGGTCACGCCGACGAGGCTGCACTCCATTCCCTGCACCTCCAGGGTCTCCCGGCACGTCTCGCAGGTCGCGACCGCCTTTACTTCCTCACGCGATCCCACGATCACGTCGTACTTCGGCGAGAGCCGGAGCGCCATGCCTTCCCCGATGTCGCCGGTTCCCCCGACGATCCCGATCTTCACTGCTCCACCAGCGGTTTTAAGATGTTTTCAAGCGTGCCGAGGTCCTGGACGCCCACCAGCTTCCGGACGAGTTGCCCGTCTTTCTCGATGACGAGCGTAGGTACGAACTGGATGTCGTATCTGGCGGCATACTGCCGTGTCTGCTCGGAGTCGACGCCGACGTCGATCTTCTGGATGTCGACCCGGTCGCCCATCTTTGCTTTGAGCTCATCGATGATCGGTGTCTGCTGGTGGCACGGACCGCACCACTCGGCGAAAAAATCCATTAAAACCGGTTTTCCCATAAGGCTGTACCCCGTTCAAACATTGTGTGTGAACGGGGCAATAAAGGTTGTTGTAGGGTTGTTATTTTGAGAGGATCGCCATAATTATCTTTCCGTACGCGGGCCGCGTGACCAGGATGCCGATCAGGACACCGAGTATGGTGATGATGGCGAAGCCCCGGAGGGTGGAGAGATCCATCAGCGCCAGCGGGAGCATGGCGATGAAGACCGTCGCGGCAGCAATGGCGATGATGCCGAGCGCCCGCCCGTAGCGTTTCATATAGAGGTTCGGCGACGGGACACGCCCCTCGTGGAGAACCTCGTCCGTGATGATGACGAGCTGGTCGATGCCGGTACCCACCACCGCTATCAGACCGGCGATGGTGGCGAGATCGAGCTGGATGATGAACCGGGCGATCCCGAGCAGGATGATGATCTCTGCAAGGTTGATCGCGACCATCGGGATCACGATCGAGGGCTCGCGGTAACGGTAGTAGACAACGACCGCTACCGCGAGCAGCGCGAGCAGACCGGCGAGTGCGACCGTCGTCTTGAACTGCTCGCCGAGCGCCGCCGGGACGGAACCGGACCCGACGATATCCACCTTCACCGGCAGGGCGCCGGCCCGCAGGTGGATCTGGAGCGTCATCGCATCGGTAAGTCCGGCGTCGCCGGTGCCGGTGCTCGCGGAGAGCGACCTGACCGGGCCCGACCGGAGTTGTCCTGCAAGTTCCCCGGAGAGGGGAGCGCTGTAGACGGTCTCGTTGTCGAGGATCATCACGAGGTTGTGGGCGTCCGGGTTGTCGACCGCTCCGGATTCGATGGCGGCCTCGCGGAAGGCCTCTGCGCCCGTCTCGGTGAACGAGAACCCGACGCCCCAGCGGCCATCGTAGTCCTTCTGCGGCACGCCGACGCTGGTGATCTGGTCGCCGTAGAGGACGTGCTCGGTCTCGTTCCCGGTCGTCTGGACCCGTATCTCGAACAGACCCTGCTGGCCGACGATATCCTGCGCCGTCGCCATATCCACGCCGGCGAGTTCTATCCGCACATACTGCGGGAACTCGCTTCCGGTCGGCGTGAGCAGGTTGATCCTCGCGTCCTGCATCCCGAGGGCGTTTACCTTCTCATTGAGGATCCGCTTCACCTCGTCCGCGGTGAACGGCGATACGCCCTTCTGGTAGGTTACGATCGAGGCGCCCGATTGCGCAAAGATCGGTTCGAGGTCGGCACGGGTGACGCTTTTGCGGATCTCGAGGTGGTTCTCGTCGATACGGATGACCTCGGTCTCGAGATCCGTCCGCAGATCGTCCATGAGGTCTCCGACCGATCCATCGGTCGAGAATGCCACGACCACGGACTGGAACTCCATCTGCAGCCACGAGCCGCCCTCGAGATCGAGGCCGAACTGGAGGTTTCCTTCGAGCCCTCTCTCCGGGCTCGGGGGGGCGAGGTAGATGCCGACGAGGGAGCCGACGACCAGCAGGAGCACCAGGGCGACCCGCCAGTCTTTGACGAGATTCTTGATGGTTTCGCTGTTCATTTCTTGTTCCCCCGGAGGACGTATTCCTTCAGAATGCCGGCGTTCAGCATCCAGGTGTTCATCATGTCCACAAAGAGCCCGATGATGAGGACGCTCGCTATCTCGGCGATGATCTGAATCTGTCCCGCCGTAGCGACGACCCACATCGCGGCGATGGCCGCAAGCGTCGTGGTCGTCATGATGATTCCGGTCCTGAACGCGCCGGAGAGTTTTTCTTCGAGTTTCCCCTTGCGCTTCAGGAGGCGCGTCGTCAGCAGGATGTCGCTGTCGACGGAGTAACCGATCAGCATCAGCAGGGCCGCCGTCGTCCCGAGGGAGAGCGGGATGCCGATGATCTGCATGATCCCGGCGGTGATGACGATGTCGGCGAAGGCGGAGAGGACGACCGCACCCGCCGGCACGAAGTTGCGGAACGCAATCATGACCACGACGGCCATGCCGATGAACGAGAAGATCAGGGCGAGGAAGGCCTGGCTCTGGAGCGTCTTTCCGAACGTCTCGCCGATCTGGTCTATCTTCGCATCGGGATACTTCTCGTTGATGAGCGTTACAAGGCTCTGGTACTGAGCGTCGTCCATCGGGCCGAACTGGATGTACTTCCCGTCGCCGATCCCCTCACCCACCGACAACAGCGGATACCCGGCAAAGGTCGCCTCTACAGCCTCCCTGCTGTCGGACGTGAAGACGGTGACCGCCGTTCCTCCCGCGAAGTCGATGCCCGGTGTCAGGGGCAGGCCGGTGGCGAGCGTGGTGTAGCCCAGCAGCATCCCGGCTAAGAGGAGGAGAACGAGGGGCAGCGCTACCATCTGCCGCGGAGAGTATTTGTTGACGTCGTATCTGGCAATTTCCATGCTGTATTAGTGTACGATTGTGAAAGGTTAAAGGGTTGCTCATGGATATGTGGTGGAACCCTGAATCCGCCCGGATATTACTGAAATCCCCCGGGAAATGCCCGGTAAAGGGGGGCTCCGTCCGGGGACTGCAGGGGGTTCCTTCCCCGGGGCATTCCCTCATGCGGTTCGCTCCGGTGCATGCACATCCGCCGGTCACACGGACGGCGTTCACGCTCCGGACGTCTTGTCCATCCGTATGCGCGCCGTGGAGACGGGTGCGGGAATGGGGTGCCGCATAATCGCGATTGTATTCCGTTAAACACGTATCCGGGTTATAATATCCGGGTTTGTGGGAAACGGTGTCCCCATAGCCGGCACGGTTTCATTTCGTCAGACAATTGTCGTCCTCCTGGCAGAATACCCGATTTAATGATTGAAAAGAAAAGATATATATAAAATACCGAATCACAAGCACATATGAGATCACCCGGTGAGCTCAAAAAAGAGATAGAAGCTCGACTCAAAGGTTATCTCTCACGTGACCGGGATGGAATCCGGCATGAGCTGCTCAACCTGTTCGTTAAAGTAAAATCTCTCACCATACCCCAGATCTACGAGAGGCTGCAGAAGCGGTTCTCGATCAGTTACCACTCCATCGCGTCCATGGTCGGCATCATCGCGTCCCGTATCGGCATCCTGCACGTGAGGCGGAACGCGGAGGGGACGAACTCTATCTACGAGCTGAAAGACCAGTACGTCGACGTGGTGGCGAAGATCCTCGGGACGGCATAATTCCCCGGAAACCATACCTCTTTTTTTAGCCTCAGCACCAATATGAGGGATTACCATGCAGAGCGACGTTGGGGAGCCAGGTCGGTCACGGGGCATATATGTTACGGAGGACGTCCGATCGTATGTCCTCCAGAGGAAACGCGACTTTCGAGTGAGCACATCCTGCAGCGGACCCATCCTCCTGCCGGTATCGGTCAAACCGCCGAAGGCGACCGACCTGCAGGTGCCAATCGGTGACTTTACAGTCTATATCTCGAAGTACCAGGCCCGCTACATCGATTCCATCCACAGGGGAATGATTCCTATATTCTACGAAGACTTCTAGATCATGAGCTTCGAAGAACTGGAGCACACCGCCGACGTCC
Organism: Methanoculleus sediminis; assembly: GCF_001017125.1. GTDB lineage: Archaea > Halobacteriota > Methanomicrobia > Methanomicrobiales > Methanoculleaceae > Methanoculleus > Methanoculleus sediminis. The sequence continues at coordinate 27,255 of NZ_JXOJ01000004.1, forward strand.
TCATGCGGGTGCGGGGCGCGACCTTGAACGAGCTCTTTGCCGAGGCGGGCCGGGCGATGTTTTCCGTGATGTACGGGCCCTGCGAGGACCGGGATGTCGAACGAAGGATCGAGATCGAGGCGGAGAACCTCGAATCGCTTCTCATCGACTACCTCTCGGAACTGCTCTTCGTCACCGAGGTCGAGAACACCGTCTTCTGCACCTTCGACGTCGAACTCCTGGGCACCCGGCTCTCCGCCGTCATCAGGGGCGAGCTGTTCGACCCCGCACGGCACTCGGCAGGAACGCTCGTCAAGGGCATATCCTATTTCGGGCTCGAAATCGTTAAAGAAGAAGAGGGTTACGTGGTGGAGATCATCTTCGATATCTGAGAGGTTGCCATGCTTGCCGGAATCAATAAGATCGGAGACCTCGAATGGGAGGTTCCTATCGGCTACGTCCCCGATATGCGGGTGCCGGGGCGGTTTTTCCTCTCCCGGACACTGGCGGAGACGCTCGAAGAGGGAGCCGTCCGCCAGCTCGCGAACGTCGCGACGCTCCCCGGGATCGTGAAGCACTCGCTTGCCATGCCCGACATCCACTGGGGATACGGGTTTCCCATCGGGGGCGTCGCCGCGTTCGAGATGACCGAAGGGGTCATCTCCCCCGGGGGGGTCGGGTTCGATATCAACTGCGGCGTCCGGCTGATCACGACGCCCCTGACCGAGGCCGATCTCGCCCGCCGGAAACGGGAACTGATCGAGCGGCTCTTTGCCGCTGTGCCGACCGGCGTGGGCGCGAAGAGCACCATGCGGGTCTCGAACAAGGATCTCTCCGCGGTCATGGTCGACGGCGCCCGGTGGGCGGTCGAACGCGGGCTCGGCACCGAAGCCGATCTCGTCCGGTGCGAGGGCGAAGGGGCGATGACGGGCGCCGACCCTGAAGCGGTCAGCGCCAAAGCGCGCCAGCGGGGCGTGCCGCAGCTCGGGACGCTCGGCGCGGGAAACCACTTCCTGGAGGTTCAGGTTGCAAAGGAGATCGTCGACCCCGAAGCGGCAAAGGCCTTCGGGATCACCGAAGGGCAGGTCTGCTTCATGGTCCACTGCGGCTCACGCGGCCTCGGCCACCAGGTCGCGACCGATCATTTGCGGACGCTTGAAGCCGCGCTCGCGAAGTACGGGATACGCCTCCCCGACCGGCAGCTCGCCTGCGCTCCGATCGACTCTCCGGAAGGCCGTGCCTACTACGGGGGCATGGTCTCGGCCGCCAACTACGCCTGGGCAAACCGGCAGGTCATCATGCACGAATCGAGGAAGGTCTTCGCGGACCTCTTCGGGATCGATTACGATGAGATGCGGCTTGTCTACGACGTCGCCCACAACGTCGCGAAGTTCGAGCGCCACGACGTCGACGGGGTCTCGACGGAGGTCTGCGTCCACCGCAAAGGTGCGACGCGGGCGTTCGGCCCGGGAGCGGAGGGCGTTCCCCGCGAATATGCCGGGATCGGGCAGCCGGTGATCATCCCCGGGAGCATGGGGACGTCGTCCTACCTCCTCCACGGCACGACGGCCGCGATGGAGAAGACGTGGGGGAGCACCTGCCACGGGGCGGGGAGGGTGCTCAGCCGGTCGAAGGCGAAGAAAGAGGTTCGCGGGAAGGAACTCCGGGAGCGCCTTGCGGGAGAGGGCATCCTGGTGCGTGCCCACAGCGACGCCGCTCTCGCGGAGGAGGCGCCCGGGGTCTACAAGCCGAGCCGGGAAGTGGTGCGTGTCGTGCACGAAGCGGGCCTCTCGGATATCGTCGCCCGGCTGGAGCCGCTCGGGGTGATCAAAGGGTGACCGGCAGGACGGGACTGCTCTGGGACACACCCCTCATGTTCTCGCGGCTCATCGAGGACTGCGGCGCCGCTTGCGAATCGGTCAACCCGAACATGCTTGCCTCGCCCTTCTGGCGCGGTAAGTTTGCTGCACTCATCGTGCCGACGGGGTTTGCAAACCCGGCTTACTCGAACCTCCTCCCCGCTCTCCGGGCTGCAGAAGGCCGTATCCGCCGGTTCGTCGAGAACGGCGGCCGGCTGCTGGTCTTCGGCGCGGGATGCTCGCGCGAGGACGCCTACGACTGGCTCCCGTTCCCGGTGACTTACTCGTTTGGCTACGGGCCGCGTGCCGTCCGGTTTGCCGGGGAGAGCACCTTCAACTCCCTTTTTTCGGGGTACGACCTCGACGCCGTCGAGTGCGACGGCTCGTTCCCGGCACACGGCGGCGAGACGCTTGCCGCCACGCCCGGAGGAGAGACGCTCCTCGTCGGGAAGCCGCTCGGCGACGGGATGATCCTGGCAACCAGCATCCATGAGTACCCGTCGCGTGAATTCTTGAAGGAGTTCTCCTGCGGTGATAGGGAAACATTATTTTAGATAAACCGTGATGAACAGTATGGATACGGCCATGGATCAATACATCGTCTCTGCGTCTTCGAGCGCGCGCGATCTCGCCCCGATCGTGGTATGTATTCACGATCTGCTTGGTCGGCTGCCTGTTACGGCACGATCCCGCGACCATCCCGGGGTCAGGGTCGAGGACGGAAAGGTTGTCGACGAGGCTTATACCGGCCCGATCCTCGAGGAAGTCCTGGCGGAGAACGTAACGTTGAGGGTCAGGCCCCCGAGAGGCCCGTACAAGGGCATCCCGGTTGTGGTGGCGCCGGTAAGGGACGAGGAAGGAAGTGCAATCGGTGCAATCGGCATCGTCGATGTGACCGGCATCTTTGATCTGGCGGGTTTCATGGAGCAGAATACGGTGATCCGGAGGCAGGTCTGCGGCGAGGACCCGTGTCCGCTCCCGACCGAGTCGCCTGCAGCGAAAAGGTAATGGACATGAAGGACACGGCAATCAACGTACTGAAGATACTCGAAGAATCGCCCGGCCCGGTATCGGGCGAACGGATTGCAGAGCAGCTGGGCATCACCCGGTCGGCCGTCTGGAAGCAGATACGCGAACTCCGGAGGCTGGGGTACCGGATATCGTCGTCCCGGGCGGAAGGCTACCGGCTCGAGGCGAAGACCGACCGGCTCCTCCCCTACGAGGTCAACAAGATGCTCCGTACCCGGACCATCGGACGGCAGATCCGTCACTTCGACAGCACCGCCTCCACGGGCTGGATCGCGAAGAAACTTGCCGCCGAGACCGATCCTGAAAACCTGCACGGCATGGTGATCATCGCCGAGGAGCAGACCGGGGGGGTGGGACGGCTCGGACGCGCCTGGGTCTCTCCTGCCGGCGGCATCTGGGCCACCATCCTTTTGAAACCGAAGATCCCGCTCGACCACCTTTTCATGATCACCATGGCCGGGTCGGTCGCGATTGCCCGTGCCATCCGCAAGGAGTACGACATCAGTACGCTCATCAAGTGGCCCAACGACATCTTTATCGGAGACAAGAAGGTCGCCGGTCTGCTCCTGGAACTCGCTGCCGAGGCGGATACCGTGCACTACGCCCTCCTGGGGCTCGGGATCGATGCGAACGTCTCTCTCGACGACCTCTCCTCGAACCTGCGGGAGACCGTGACCACGCTCCAGGCCGAGGTCGGCCGCGAGGTCGACCGGGTGGCGCTCCTTGCCCGGGTTCTGCGGGAGTTCGAACTGCGCTACCAGCAGCTCGAGGACGGCGAGTACGACTCCATCATCCGCGAGTGGAAGAGCCTCTCCCGGACGCTCGATCACCGGGTGGCCATCAAGACCGTCAACAAGACCTTCTCGGGAGAGGCCATCGATATCGACGAGCACGGTGCCCTGATCATCCGGAAAGACAACGGAAAGATAGAGCGGGTCATCGCCGGCGACTGTTTCCAGCTCTGACCTGCCGGTCAACACCCGTACACTTTTTGGATCGGCGAGAAGGTCTCCCCATCGGAACGGAAATCTCCCGGGGTTATGTGATGCAGTTCGTCAGGCATCAACAGGATTTTTCTTGTCAACCATCCAAAATAAAATGGTTGACATGATGCACCGAGCCCGGATCCTCGCCTACAGTGGTACGTTCATCGCGCTGATCGCCGCCGGGAGCTGGATCTCCATCCCGCTTCCCCCGGTACCGCTCACGCTCCAGACGCTTTTCGTCCTGTTATCCGGGATCGTCATGAAGCGCTACGGGGCGATCCCCGTCGCCCTTTACGTCCTCCTCGGGGCGGCGGGCCTCCCGGTCTACCACAACGGCACGGCGGGCCTCGGGGTGCTTCTCGGCCCCACGGGCGGGTTCCTGATCGGCTTCATCCCCGCCGCCCTCGTCGCCGGGCTCGCCTACGAACAGAAGTCGCCGACGGCGCGGATCACAGGGCTGATCGCGGCGACCGTTCTCACCTACGCCTTCGGCGTCGCATGGCTCGCCTGGTCGGCGTCGCTCTCGATCTACCAGGCGATCCTGGTCGGCGTCGCCCCGTTCGTCGTCGGTGCCGCCGTAAAGGTCGCGGCGGCATATGCCATAGGAAAGCGGGTGGCATGATCCGTATCGCCGATCTCCGTCACCGGCTGCTCGATATCCCCGGCCTTGCGGTGGATGCGCGCCATATTGCCGTTATCGGGCCGAACGGGAGCGGCAAGACGACGCTGCTCTCCGTCTGTTCCGGGATCGAGGAGCCCGATGCGGGAACGGTCCGGCTCCTCGACCGTCCGCCGTCGGCCGTGAAGGTCGGGTGGGTGGGGGAGTTCCCCGACCGGACGCTCCTCTTCTCCCTGGTCTACGACGAGATCGCGTCGACCCCCCGGTTCCGCCACCGCCCCTGCCCCGAGACGGACGCGACGGCCCGGGCGGCCGCGGAGGAGGTCGGCATCCGCCACCTCCTCGGCAAGGAGACCTCGTCCCTCTCCGGGGGCGAGAAGGCGCTCGTCGCGCTGGCCGCCGCCTGCGCCGGCGATCCCGAGGTGCTCGTCCTGGACGAGGCCGATTCGCACCTGGACGCCGTGACGGCGGAGCGGGTCTCCCGCGTGGTGCGGGAGAGCACCGCAGCCCACGTCCTCTGGTGCACGCAGTCGATGGACGCCGCGGCTGCCGCGGACTACGTCCTCTTCATGGAGAAAGGCCGCGTCCGGCACCACGGCACGCCGGCAGAGGTCTTCTCCGCGCTCGAGGAGACGTGCTTTTATCCCACGATGTGGAGGGTCTGCCGGTGAGGGTCGAACTTATGGACCTCGTCTTCTCGCGGGACTCGTTCACTCTCCGGGGCAGCGGCATCTTCGGCGAGGGCGTGCACCTGGTCAGCGGGCCGGTGGGGAGCGGGAAGTCGACGCTCGCCCTTCTGCTTGCGGGGCTCCTCCGGCCCGAAAGCGGGACAGTCCGGAGGCACGGCGTTCTTTCGGCAGATCTCCTGCTGCAGTTCCCCGAGCACCACATCACCTGCCCGACGGTCGCCGGGGAGGCCGCTTCCTGGGGGCTCGTGCCGGAGGACGCGCTCGCGCTGGCGGAGTTGTCGGGGCGTGCGGACGACGACCCGTTCCACCTCTCCCGCGGCGAACTCAAGAGGCTGACCCTGGCCTGCACGCTCCTCAAAAATCCCGACCTGCTGCTGCTGGACGAACCGTTCAGTTCTCTCGACTGCACCACGAAGAGGAAGGCCTGCGGAATGCTCGAGGAGCGCGATGCGGGGATCACGATCGTCTTCTCGCACGAGCGCGCGGTTCTTCCCCGGGTGGACGCGATCTGGGAGATGGAGGGAGGGGTTCTCGCGGCCCGCGGCAGCGTGCCCGACGCGATCCCCTCCTGGCGGCACGCCCCGCCGTATCTCCGGTATGCCCTGGAACAGGGGGCCCGTCCTGTGAACATCCGGCTCTCCGATGCCCGGGAGGCGCTATGCAGGATCCGCGGCTGAGGCTTCTCTCCGTCGCCCTCCTCTCGCTCGCGGCGTTCGCGAGCACCGCGGGAGCCGCCGCCGCACTCGTCTGGTGGCTGCTGTTTACGCCGCGCATGAAATCACTCCCCCGGCCGGGGGTTCTGCTGCCGCTCGTCGCGATGATCGCCGCAACGGCGCTCGTCTCCTCGTGGGGCGGCGGCGCGGGGCTCTCCTACCTCTTTCGGATGACCGTGATCCTTCTCCTCGCGGCGTGGGCGTATGCCGAGACGGAGGATGGAGAAATGCTTGCCGTGGCGGTATGGGCGCTCGGGAACCGGGTGGGGTTCGAGGCCGGGCTCGTCGCCGAGATGGGAATTTCCGGCTTATCCGTGCTCCGCCAGGAGATCGAGCAGGTGCGGACGGCGATAGCGCTGAAGGGTATCCGGCCAGGTGTCCGCTCGGTCGTGCCGCTCGCCGTCACCCTCATCGTCACCCAGATCCGGCGGGCCGACGAGATTGCACGGCTGCTCGTGGTACGGGGATACACGATCGGTGGCCGAATCTGTCCCCGGTTCAGGGCTGATCCTCTGGACGTCCCTGCCGCAATAATGGCCGTAATACCCGCCCTTTTATCGACTCTCCCCCTTCGCGACGTTTTTATATTAGTAGGATGAATTTTTGAGAGGCTTTATCGATATCTTCTCAGCCCTTCGAGGTGTACAATTCGATGTGTGCTGCCAAATTAGATTCACTCAATATAACCGATACCACGCTTAGGGACGCGCACCAGTCGCTCATCGCCACCCGCCTCCGGACTGAGGACATGCTCCCTCTTGCCCGGGCCATCGACGAAGTGGGTTTCTTCTCCGTCGAGGCCTGGGGCGGGGCGACCTTTGACAGCTGCATCAGGTTCCTCAACGACGATCCCTGGGAACGTCTCCGGGTGCTGAAGGCCGAGCTCCGGCGCACGCCTATCCAGATGCTCCTGCGGGGCCAGAACCTCGTGGGCTACCGGCACTATCCCGACGACGTGGTGGAGAAGTTCGTAGAGGCGTCGGCGCATAACGGGGTCGACATCTTCCGGGTCTTCGATGCGTTGAACGATATCCGGAACATGAAGAAAGCGATGGAGGAGGTCAAGAACGTCGGGGCGCACCTGCAGGGCGCGATATCCTACACGACGAGCCCTGTTCATTCCGTCGCGACGTTCGTCGAGATGGCGGAAGAACTCTATGCGCTTGGCTGCGACTCGATCTGCATCAAGGATATGGCCGGCCTGATCATGCCGCACGATGCCCGCGACCTCATCACGGGGATCAAGGAGACGGCGGACGTCAGGGTCTGCCTCCACTCCCACTGCACGAGCGGCGTCGCGCCCCTGAGTTACCAGGCGGCGATCGATGCGGGCGTGGATATCCTGGATACGGCGATGTCGCCGTTCGCCCTCGGCACCTCCCAGCCTCCGACGGAGAGCGTCGTTGCAAGCGTTGCCGGGACGGCGCGCGACACGGGCATCGATCTTCTCCCGCTCCGGAAGGTCAGGAACATCTGCCGCGAGATGCGGGAGAAGTACGAGCCCCTCTTCAACTCCATCGCCGACCGGGTCGACTCGGACGTGCTGATCTACCAGCTCCCGGGCGGGATGATCTCGAATCTCGTCTCGCAGCTCAAGGAGCAGGACGCGCTCGACCGTCTGGAAGAGGTGTTCCGCGAGATCCCGCGCGTAAGGGAGGATCTCGGCTACCCGCCGCTCGTTACGCCGACGAGCCAGATCGTGGGCACCCAGGCGGTCTTCAACGTCCTGATGGGCGGCGACCGCTACCGGAACGTGACGAAAGAGGTGAAGGACTATGTCCGGGGCCTCTACGGCCGTTCTCCCGCCCCGATCGGCCCGGAGATCCGCAGAACGATCATCGGCGACGAGGAACCGGTCACGGTTCGCCCGGCGGACCAACTCGCGCCCATCTACGAGCAGATGAGGAAGGAGGCGGAGGAGCAGGGTCTCGTCACCCGGGATGAGGACGTCCTGACCTACATCCTCTACCCGAGCGTCGCGCCGTCGTTCCTCCGGGGCGAGCGCCAGCCCGAGGCGATCCCCGAGAAGGTGCACGCCGCACCGGCGGGGGTTGCGGAGATCCCCCGTTCCATGGAGGTCGAGGTGGACGGCGAGATCTTCTCCGTCCGGATCATCACCGTCGAGGGAGGCTCGGTCGCGGCCCCGTCGGCCGCCGCCGAGTCGGCCAGGGCTCCCCGCGGGGACGTCGCCGGCGGCGTCAAGAGCAACATGCAGGGCATGGTCCTGAAGGTGATGGCCCGGCGCGGGAGCACCGTCAAGAAGGGCGACACGCTCATCGTCCTCGAGGCGATGAAGATGGAGAACCCAATCCCCAGCCCCCGCGACGGCACGGTCTCGGAGATCTTCGTGGACGCCGGGGACGTCGTGCAGAACGGCGACGTGCTGATGGTCATTGAATGAGAGGCTGGCTGGCGCGATGAAATACTTTGACAAGATCCTGATCGCCAACCGCGGCGAGATTGCCATCCGGGTCATGCGTGCATGCCGGGAGCTGGGCATCGATACGGTCGCGATCTACTCCGAGCCGGACAACAACGCGCTCCACGTCAAGTACGCCGACGAGGCGTTCTGTGTCGGCGAAGCGCACCCGTCGAAGAGTTACCTCAACAAGGAGCGGATCTGCGACGTGGCGAGAAAGACCGGGGCCGAGGCAATCCATCCGGGCTACGGGTTCCTTGCGGAGAACGCCGGGTTCGCGAAACTGGTCGAGGAAGAGGGCCTGACGTTCATCGGCCCGTCGTGGAAGACGATCGAGGCGCTGGGCTCGAAGATCGGGTCGAAGCGGATGATGCGCGAGGCCGGCGTCCCGGTTCTCCCGGGCACGCCCGAGGGTGTCACGAGCGTCGATGCAGCGAAGAAGGTCGCCGCCGAGATCGGCTACCCGGTGATCGTGAAGGCGAGCGCGGGCGGCGGCGGTATCGGGATGCACATCGCCGAGAACGAGGGCGAGCTCGAGGAGGCGATCGACAAGGGGATGCGGATCGCCCAGTCGGCCTTCGGCGATCCGACGATCTTCGTGGAGAAGTATCTCACGAAGCCGCGCCATATCGAGATCCAGGTTCTTGCCGACGCGAAGGGGCACACCGTCCACCTCTACGACCGCGAGTGCTCGATCCAGCGCCGGCACCAGAAACTGCTGGAGGAGGCGCCCTGCCCGATCATGACGCCCGCTCTCCGGGAGCAGATGACGGCGTCGGCCATCGCCGCGGCAAAGGCGGCGAACTACAAGAACGCCGGCACGGTGGAGTTCCTCTACTCGAACGGGAACTACTACTTCATGGAGGTGAACACCCGGCTGCAGGTGGAGCACACGGTCACGGAGTTCATCACCGGGATCGATATGGTGAAGCAGCAGATCGCGATCGCGGCGGGCGAAGACCTCGCGATGGGCCAGGAGGATATCGGCATCCGGGGGCACGCGATCGAGTGCCGGATCAACGCGGAGGACCCGCTGAACAACTTCGCCGCCGATCCGGGCAAGATCGTCCGCTACCGCTCACCGGGAGGCCCGGGGATACGGGTCGACTCCGGCATCCACATGGGCTACACCATCCCGGCGCACTACGACTCGATGATCTCGAAGCTCTGCGCTCTCGGCTCCGACCGCGAGGAGGCGATCCAGCGGATGCGCCGGGCGATCTACGAGTACGTCATCCTGGGCGTGAAGACGACGCTCCCGCTCCACTACGCGATCATGCACAACGCCCACTTCATCGCCGGCGACACCCACACGCACTTCCTGCAGGAGGAGCACATCGCGACGAGCCTGCGCCGCTACCTCCATGAGGAGGAGGCCCGTATGCAGACGCTGGCCGCCTCGCTCCGCCAGGGGAAGCACGTGGCGGCGATCACGGCGGCGGTCGACGTCTATATCCGGAAAAACACGAAGTAACCCTTTATCCAATTTTTCCGGGGAGCCATAAGGTTTATTTGCCAATACAGCATTGTTATACTGCACTTTGTGTGCTGCGGTGGCCTAGTCGGTTAGGGCGCCAGACTCATAGGGTTTTCGAGAAAACGGTGCGTCCAAGCCTGGGACATCTGGAAATCGTGGGTTCGGATCCCACCCGCAGCATTTGTTTTAGAAGGTTTGTAATCCAATTTGGAAAAGTGCTTTTCCTTTGAATCCGGCAGAGTTCAGGTACTTCGTCCGGTCGTTCTGGCGGTCACGTAAACGTGCACGATCTTTTTTGATGTGTTCAAGTTCGGCAAAGATCCGGAATAGGGGCTGCCCGACAGGCTCCTGGACAGAGACACTGGAAATGAGGTTAGGTTGGTACGCCAGAAATGACTTTAACAATAAAGGTCACGATCGGGATAACAACGGATCCTATAAATTGAATGAGTAACCCGGCGTCCACTGTCCGGCTACCGGAATAAAGGTGCACTAACCTTTCTCGTTCTGCGTAGAGGGTATCCATAGAAAGCTTGACAGCCATAACCTCGTAACCATCTCTCACGAGATCGCCTTTAGAGATCACATCTAGAAGTTTCCCACTGAGTTCATGGTACTTGTTGTTGATATTGTCAACCTGCTGCTCCATACAATTTCTTACAATCTTTCGTAATGCGCCTATACTTCGCATAATGAAGAATAGGCTGATGAAGAGGAGCAGTGCAAGCACAAAGATTTCATAGGTCACTCCAAAGGGAGAGATATAGGACAGGATCAGTAATGTAATTGTAATTGTATATATGGCATGTAATTTCAAGATGCTAGATTTTAACCGTTTCAACCCACCAACCCGGTCGACACACAAGATGTCCACAATGACGTTTTCCCTGTACTCTGGTTTGCTTACTTCATCAAGGACAAATGCAACATTAACCATGAACCAGACCATTGTCGCAAATAGAAAAAGAATAAGGGTTCCAATTGTTTGATTGAAAATGTCAAATAGTGCGCTCCAGAGCGTAGGTTCCATACTGAAGGCAAATAACGGCCTTCCGCCGATATACTCGAAAAAAGATCCCCCTATGAATACAATGAAAAGAATCAAAACCACCAGGAAATATCCTCGTGATAGACCGATCTGCCTTTGAAACCTGGACAATAACATTTCGGCATTCTTGTCGTGCTGTGAGCAGAAAAGTAAGTTCTTGAACAATGCCGGAATTTGAGTATACATGTAACATAAGCCCGAAAGTTGAAATCCGACGAGTATACTCACCGATAGCGACGTTACCATACTATAACGATCGGGCGGGAAAAAATTTACTTTTATCATAAAAAGGAGGAAGACAACAAATATCATACTTGATAGGAGAATTGGTGCTATAGGACAGGGGGTGCAAAGGCGACAGAAAATCGCACTAAGGTTGATTCGATCATTACTTGATGGCATTCTCCATACCCCGGGTTTGGGGTGGGAGCCATGGTGGCATAAAAAGGTTTTGTTTAAATGTTATCCAAATATGCTGAGAGGCCAACCCGGGGTTGTGGAAGTTATGGTGGAGATCCAACTGTCAGATTCAGAGTTATACGTTAGTTCAATCGTTGTAGATTTGTCGATGTCGAGCGTCTCATAATGTTGAGGGTAACCCTCCAGAATCAAACTGAGATTATATTGTCCAGGGCGAGCCAGAGGGATTTCCATCGGAGTTAATCCTTTTTCTTCACCATCAAGGATAATCGCGGCACCTTCGGGATCGGACTGAACCGCAAGCATGACATGGGGAACAGGACCTGGAGCAGCAGCTGGGTGGACTGTTTCAATACCTGTTGTATAAGTAGTTTCATTCTCTCGGAGTCTCTCACTAATCGCTGTATAGTTGGTTTCATTCTCTTGGATTTTTTGTAAAAGAGTCTGCATACGGATATCATAAAAAGTCTGCATACGGATATCATACCTTCCTGTACGGTAATCGATCCAGATAACCCGGTAACCATCGGTGTCAGGAGAAACTTGTTTCGCTGAATCGTTAGTCAATTGGATCATGGATTTGCTGCTGATGTCATAACAATAGATATCATAGTTTGCCTCCCACACGATCCAGTTTCCAGATAGGGCAATTGTATGGACGGAGACATTTTCGATGAGCGTGCTGTTCGTTCCGGAGGTGATGTTGCGTGAGATTACGTTGCCTATACTCTTGTTATGAGTGTTTTCCCACCAGACGACGGTATCTCCCGAAATTGCGGGATTGCTATAATGAACATCTGTAACGTTTGTACCGCTTACGTCAGCAGAAGATGCCGGCACACAAAATATCATAAGGAGAACTGAGATGAGAACTAATTCTATTATCTGCTTAAAGAGAGAGTTCATTTAACCACCCCTCATTACAGAGCTGGTTCACCACAGGCAATTGGATTATTTAAGCATTATTGCATTCGGAGAACTGACTGAAAACAACCCCGGCTGCATATCACCACCGGGGGCAATTTTTGGGCAGGGACAGGAGCGAACCTTGAGCATATTGAATGATTGGTCAGTGTATTAGACGATCCCCGCGGGGTGACTCAGTGGGTGGTGGTCTTGCCGGTACCGGGTGGGCCGCGGGGGAACGCGCGCTTCGGGCTGCCGCCCGGGCAAGAAGAGCGAGTTCGTGGATTCAGGCAGGGTGGTGGCGGTGCTGGTACGGGCGATTGGTCGTCTCCTCACTTCGGGCATACCCTGACACAGAGGCCGCACCGGAGCCCCCCGAGCGCCTGAAACATATACTCGGCGCACCGCTCCCGGTGAATCTCTCCGTCGGCGGTGAACGCCGCGGCCGGGCACGCCTCGACGCACTTCATACAACTCTTGCAGTCTTCATTCAGGAGAGGGCGCAGGGGGCCTTCCGGTCCCTTGAGAGGGGCATCCGTGACGATGGCGGTCATGCGGACCCGGGGCCCGAACTCGTCCGTGATCAGGAGGTGGTTGATCCCGTAGGTCCCGAGGCCCGCACAGTACGCCGCGTACTTGATGGACATATCTGCCATGAGCGTCTCGCGGTCTGCGTACCAGTACCCGAACTCGCTGCCCTCCGTGGGGACGATCGTGGCTTTGTAGCCCTCCTTCTCGATCAGGCGCGCCAGCCGGAACGCAATGACCCGCAGCGTCGCCGTACCCGCCATCAGGGTATTGGTATACTCGGCCCTGCCCTTCGGCAGGCTCTCGATCGAGCCTCGCGGGACCGCCACGCCGAGGACGAGCACCGAGCGTGCATCCTCCATGATCTCCAGAGGGCTGTTGCCCGCGTACTCCGGATTCTCGAAGTTCCGCACGTCGGCAACCCCGAAGAGATCCGCACCCATCTCGACGGCGATCTGGTGTAACTGATTGATGTATGGGTCATCGCTCATTCTGGTATTCACCTGCGGTTTCAGGTTTGGCGGCGGTTTTGCATATAGGTACGGGAAGTGCACTGGTAGACCGGAGCATCCTCTACGACGCGAACCCGGTGATCGAACCGAAGGTACAACCCCTCCCGGCACCCCGGCCGGGAAGGACGATGCTCCCGGGTAATGTCCCACAAATCCGCATCATCACGCATTGCCGACGATGAACTGCACATCCTCCTCCAGCCCGGGATCGTACCTCGTCGCATTCTCAAAACACGCTGCCGCTTCGTCGGTCTTATTCATGTTCGTTAGAATGACTCCTTTCAGGTACCAGGCCAGCCCGTATTCCGGGTCCAGTTCAAGCGCCTTATTGCAGCTCTCCATCGCTTCTGCGTACTGGCCGTAGTTGTCGTTGTAGTACATCCCCCGGATGCACCACGCCTCGGCATTGTCCGGCTCCGCTGCAACCCGGTTATCGTAGTATTCCTGGTTTTTGGTTATACAGCCGCTGGTAAACAGAATAAGTATCAACGCACAGCAGAGGCATGCGGTCGGCGACGGAGCCTTCATAGAGCCGTATTGAACCCGGCGGCTAATCAAACCTCTGCCGCTGCCGGCACGACATCCACGCGGGAGCCCGGTCTCCCCGTTCCGGAAACGCCGCGGACGGAAAAAACTGCTCGCCCGAACCCATGCCCCGCGAAACCCTCCCCCGGGTCAGACTCCGGTGTATTATCCCCCCGCACGGCGATTTGGATCAGGCATTCCGTTAACCCGTCCCGAAAGACGAAAGACAGAGTAGAACGCAATCACTATGCCGCTAGAGAGCGAATCAATCTGCTTCTTCCCGGCGGCGAGCGAACGTGCTCAGATCGAGCATGAACTCTCTTCTCCCGAGACCCCCGGAGAAAGAACCCGTACCTGAAGGATACCTATGAGTGAAATCACCGCCATCACCCCCGAACCGGCAGAACGCCGGGACACAATCACCGAAGGGGTCGCCGTTCTCACCGGCGATCCCAGACGTGCCATCTTCAAGATTGCCGGCCCGATCATGGTCGCCATGCTCTTCCAGGCCGTCTATAACCTCGCCGACGCCGTCTGGGTCGCGGGCCTCGGCTCGGACGCCCTTGCCGCCGTCGGGTTCATCACCCCCATCTTCCTGATCCTGGTCGGCCTCGGGAACGGCCTTGGAGCCGGCGTCATCTCGGCCGCCTCCCGCCGCATCGGGGCCGGGGACAGGGCCGGAGCGGACAACGTCGCCATGCACGGCATCGCCGTCGTGCTCGCTCTCGCAGCCGTCGCAACCCCCGCGCTCCTCCTCTTCATCGAGCCGCTCGTCCTGGCCCTGGGGGCCGGGGAGACCGCGGGATACGCCGTCGAATACGGCAGCATCGTCTTTGCCGGAACCGTCTTCATCCTCCTCTCCGACATCCTCTACGCCGTCTTCACGGGCGAAGGGAGCACCCGGAGGACGATGTACGCCGTCGCCGCCTCCGCCGTCCTCAACATCGTCCTCGACCCCATCCTCATCTACGGCGCGGGCATGGGCGTCGCCGGTGCCGCATGGGCGACGCTCATCTCGATGGCCGCCGTCTGCGCCCTCCTCCTCTACTGGTTCCTGGTCAGGAAGGACACCTACATCACCCTCGACTGGAAGCGCTTCTCGCCCGACGGGCGCACGGCAATGGACATCTTCGGCGTCGGCGTCCCCGCAAGCCTCGAGTTCGTGCTGATGTCGGTCACCGCGATGGTCGTCAACGGGCTCCTCGTCCACGTCTCCGGGCCCGATGCCGTCGCCGTCTACACCGGCGGGTGGCGGATCGTCTTCTTCGCCCTGATACCCTTCATCGCCATGTCGATCGCCGTCGTCTCGGTCTCGGGGGCGGCCTACGGCGGCAGGAAGCACGACAAACTCATGGTCGCCCACTCCTTTGCGGTTCGCTCGGGCATCATCATCGGCATCGGCCTCTCCGTCGCCACCTGGCTCCTCGCGCCCGCCATCTCCGGGATCTTCGCCTACTCGGCGGGCAGCGTGCACCTTGCGGGCGGGATCACCGCCTTCCTGATGACGATGTGTTTCTTCTATCCCTTCGTCTCGCCGGGCATGATGTCCGCCGGAGTCTTCGAGGGAACGGGAAAGGGTCTCTTCGCCCTTGCCCTCGAGTTCTTCAGGAACCTCGGCGCCATCGTGGTCTTTGCCTACGTCTTCGCGATCGTCATGGACTTCGGCGAGACCGGGGTCTGGTGGGGGATCGTCGTCGGCAACATCCTCGGCGCGTTTTTCGGATACGGCTGGGCCCGGATCTACATCGCCCGTCTCATTGTCGTGAGCAGAAAACAGGGTGCGGCGGCCGCCTGAACGGCCGGACGCCCTGCGCCGGTATGACCGCATGGCCTCTGTCGCCGGTGTCTTCAGGGGTACGGCCGGGCCCCCCATCGCAGCCCCGCACAAAGGTATTTTATGTATGACAACAGATTAAGTGAGGTAAACGGGGCGCGAAAGCGCAACCGATGCATCTTCCGTCTCCGTTCGGGCGAGGGTTGCCAAGCCAGGTCAAAGGCGCTAGGTTGAGGGCCTAGTCTCGTAGGAGTTCGTGAGTTCGAATCTCACCCCTCGCATTCGTTTCTACAGAGTCAATGTATTCGCGTCCCCTATTGTCGCGAAGGCGTCCGCGCAACGCCGCCGGCCTCGATAGTTCCTCATACGTTGCACCGGGAAGGACCGTGCGGCCGGCTCTCCGCCTGCATGCCGTGCTCCCGCAGGTTTTCGGCGATGAGCTCCGCGATGTCTCGCATAGACCCGTATCTGTTGAGCGCAGAGGACAACGTTCATGTGCGCCCACTCCTCGAAGACACCCGGATCCCGTCGGCTTCGAAACATAGCCGCTCGTTCAGGCGATAGATGCGACAGCGCTCCTGCGGCCGTTGCCTCCGGGAGATTGGAGGAGAAAAGAGAATCTATACCCTGTCCAGGGGGTTTATGCCAGCACTTCGTGACGCTGCTGGCAGCGTTCCTGCAGTTCGTCCCACTCGTCCGGGTGTTCTTCCGCCCACTCCAGGATCGCGTGGACGATTCTGCCCCGCGACTCGGAGTCCCCCCGGTAGTTTACCAGGATGCAATCAACCACCACTTCGATCTGTTCTTCCGGATGCTGGCCGACGTCTACCATGTTAAGACCTCCCGATACACCCCAGGTGCTCACATCCGGTGGAGATTCGACAGCATATAATCCTGATCCTTCCCCGGTGGCGGCGGCCGATAATCGTGCGATTTTCCCGGACGGCGTGCCGGATCCCGCCTTTTGCCGCCCAACCGTTTCCGGCGCCGCCGCCGCAGGGGTTATCGTGCTCCGGAGAGAAGAGTATGGGAGCGATATGAAACTCGGCGTACTCTTCTCCGGCGGGAAAGATTCCATGTTCGCCTGCTGGCAGGCGATCCGGAAGGAGGAGGTGGCCTGTCTGATCACGGTCGTCTCCCGAAACCCGGAGAGTTATATGTTCCACACCCCGAACATCCGCCTCGCCGCGCTGCAGGCCGAAGCGGCGGGGCTCCCGCTCGTGGAGGTGGAGACGGCGGGGGAGAAGGAGGAAGAACTTCTCGACCTGAAGCGCGCGCTCCTCGCCGCCAGGGAGCAGTACGGGATCGAAGGGGTCGTCACCGGAGCGGTCCTCTCGGTCTACCAGGCGGCGAGGGTGCAGCGGGTCTGCCGGGAACTGGGCCTCTGGTCGTTCAACCCGCTCTGGCTCGCGGACCAGGAGGCCTACATGGAAGAACTCATCGATGCCGGCTTTACGGTCGTCATCGTGGGCGTCTTCTCCTCCCCGTTCGACGAATCCTGGCTCGGGAGGGAGATCGACCGCCGCACCCTCGACGAACTCCGGACGATCGCCAAAAAATACCAGGTCACCCTCACCGGCGAAGGAGGGGAGTTCGAGACGTTCGTCGTCGACGCCCCCTTCTTCGCTCGAAGGATCGCGATCGAGGAGACATCGAAGGTCTACCGGAACTACAACGGCGTTCTGCGGATCGAGCGTGCGGGGCTGGTGGCGAAATGATCCTGCTAATCGACCTCTGCTACCGGGACGGCTCGCTCTCCCGTGACGAGTTCGTCGCGCCGGTCGAACGGCTCCTCCGCCGGATCGGGGTGGCGTTTACGATCCGCCACTACACCACCGTCGGCGCACAGGACTTAGAGAGCGCGGATGCGGCGATCCTCTGCGGCACGGCGCTGATGGATACGGGATATACGGAACACCCGGAACTGTTCCGGTGGCTTCTTACGTTCGAGCGGCCGGTGCTCGGGATATCCTCCGGCATGCTGGCGCTCGCGGCGGCGTTCGGCGGCGGCACCGAGCCGTGCCGCGAGATCGGCATGGCCGATGTCCGGGTGCTCGCGCCCGACCCCCTCTTCGCCGGGCAGGAGGTCTTTCCCGCCTACACGGTGCACGAGTACGCCGTGCAGGTTCCCGGGGAGTTCGTAGCGCTCGCCGCCTCTGATGCATGCGTCCAGGCGATCCGGCACCGTTCCCTCCCCCTCTACGGCCTCCTCTTCCACCCCGAGGTCAGGAACGAGTGGGTTGTCGAGCGGTTCCTCGGGCTGGTGGATCGTCAGAGCCCGTAGCGGTTGATCGTGTTGATCAGGGCCGCGAACCCTTCCATCTCTTTGTCGAGCACTTCCGTCCGGGTCATGCCCATGCTCGTCTCCGCGTCGGCTGTCAGCGACTCGGGGCCGCGCACCACCTCGCGGTCGACGCCGTCGGCGGAGAGGATCGTTCTCGCCTCGGCGTCGTGGACGAACGCCCGGCCGGGGAGGATCACGACGTCCTCGAGTCTCTTTAGGTTCACCCCGGCGAGGTCGTCGGCGGTGATGAGACAGGCGATCTCCTTTTTGACCGCAACGACCCTCGAGGCCGAGCCGCGGATCGAGAGGACCCGCTGGAGGAACGGGGCCGCGATGCTCCCGGTGATCACCGTCGCACGCTTCCTGACACGGGGGAGTTTCTTCAGGAGGTCGGGCTCGTGGAGGATCGCGAACGGCGAACCGATCGAGGGGTCGCCGAGCGGGGTTCCGCTGATCTTCATCGAGAACCGGTCGTTCAAGTCCGTCACCATCTCGTGGAACTCGTCGACGGCGTGAACCCGCTGCCCCTCGATGATCGGGGCGTTACCGAGGATCAGCCCCTGGTCGGTCCGGTTCGCGAACCGCATCAGGATCAGCCCTTTTGCGCCGCGCTCCTCCAGCCAGGCGCAGGTATCTTCGAGGGATTTGCCGTCGTTGACGCCGGGGATGACGACCGCCGCGGCGTAGACGTCGATTGCGCCGCAGAGCCGGTCGAGGACCGCGAGCGAGGCTTCCGGCGTCGGGTCGTGCATCCACTGCCGCCGGAGTTCGGGGTCGGCGGCGAAGACCGTGTAGGAGACCTCGGACAGGCCGTTCTCGATGAGGTGGTCGGCGATGGCAGGGTCGTCGAACCCCTTGCCGCTGGTGTAGCCGATGTGGAGCGGCACCTCCATGCTGCCGAGCAGTTCGACGAGGTCGGCGAACTCCGGGTAGCAGCTCGGGTCGCCGCCGCCGCTGATGGTGATCCGGTCGACGTCGTCGCTCATCACCTGGAGGTTCGCGAGCGTCTCGTCGGCGACCGTCCGGAGGCTCTTGAACCCCTCGTAGCCTTCCCGCACCCCCCGGGTGCAGTAGTCGCAGCCCTTCTGGAAGGGGAGGCAGTACCTGCAGCCGAACGCCGTCGTTCCTTTGACGTGTTTGAAGTAGCAGTACGAACAGAATCCCCGGCAGTCGAGGCCGGGCCGGCCTCCGAGATCGACGGTGAGATGCGACATTCTGCTGGTACTTCTGTGCTCCTCTGTTATGAACGTTGCAGACCTCTCCCGGCGCAGGTTCGCGGGGAGAACGGGCGCTGCTCCGGGCGGACGGCGGCACCTTTATGCCACGCCGGGGCGACGGAGTCGCGGTATGCGGACGAGCCACCGGCTGCTGCTCCGGTTCTATCACGACCCCGGCTACGACTTCTCCCGGATCGAGGTCGAGTACGTCGACCGGGGGGCGCCCGGCGACCGCTCGACGGTCCGGGGCGACCGGGTCGTCGCGCTCGATGCGCAGTACCTGGAGGTGGACGCCGGGACGCACGTGGCGTGTATTCCGTATCATAGGGTCCGGCGGATACTGTATGACGGTGAAACCAGGTGGCAGTATGGCGATCAACCGGGGGATGCCGGGGAAGCGTGAGGAGAACCGGCGCCACCTTTTTTACCGCAGACCGCCCACGATATAAGGTATGCCCCAGTGGCTTAGCTGGCAGAGCGGCTGACTTGTAATCAGCAGGTCCCGAGTTCAAATCTCGGCTGGGGCTTTCTCATTTTAGTTCATATGCCCTTATGATGTGATTGATCCTTATTCAGGAATGGATAGGGTTTGAGTCCCGGTCGGCGCATCAGAACTTGAAGTTCGAATCCCTTCTTCTGACATCCCTATTCAGTAGAGCGTGCCATACAAAGACGAGGTCGTGGGCACAAGTCGCTTTTCTTCACTTTGAATTCAATCTCAATCGTATTCTACGAGAGCAACTTGACGATCATCGTTGCACCGTCATTTGAAACCATAAAACTACATTGTATTTAAACAAACGTAAAATCATTTATTATGGATCTGCTATCGGAACTGGTTGTACTCATTATATATTTGGTGGATATTCAAATAGTCATCCTTGGAGCAAATTTATCATACAATATTTTTCGCTTATTAGTAATTGTAGGAGATTTTATCCTATTTCTCAATTTTGTTATGTTATGCCTGTATTTGCATAGTGTATGTACCAAATATGATTGGAAAACACCTCCTGCACCAAAACCATCAAAGTTTCAAAATTTTTGGGATAATGTACCCTCTTTAATAAAAAAAGGGCGTAGAATACTACAATTTTATCTTGAGTATATTATCTACCTGTCTATCATCGATCTCTACTTTATGCATCGCGGCTATAAGAGGGCATGTTATCAGCTGAAAAAGCAGGATTCAGAAAAATACGATGCCATCATCATCGTTTCAGATAAGTGTTATAAAAGATCAAGGATGTACGGATCTATTGATCTCTTGATAGATTTTTTTAGCAAAAATCAGATTAGTTATCAGATCTTCCACGTCGACCTCAAAGAGGAAGTCAGAGCAATAATCTCAGATCCTCTCGCTCAAAGTTTATGGATTTTTGGACATGGAGACAGGGGAGGCGTAAGTTGTAGAGATGGTTTTTTTGAATATTCTATGGTAAATATTGCCCATAAAAAGAAATATGTCTATCAATTTCACTGTAATGGCGGAACCGACGAACCTCTGTTTAGTATCATATCGGAAGGTAGGGGTTATTCAAGTAATCGAGTGACTGATACCTTCAAGAATCGAAGGGATGTTAAACAAATTCTCCAAGACGAGCAGTGGAGAATCTAAATTCAGCGATATTACTCGCCGATAAGGACTTTACCACTCCCATTATTCCAACCACACCCATATAGTGGTATATTCACGGCGGATCAGTAGACCAGCCAGACCACCAATGCGCCGACGAAGAACCGAACTCCCACTCGCCAAGATAGAGAAGTTCTCGCCAGTTATGTGATCATCTATACGAGGCATTTCGCCGCCCGGATGTAAAAATAGTATGTTTTGAGTCTACTCCCTCAAAATCAGCGCTCTTATCCGTGCGCTTAAAGCGATTTATTGTCTAAATCTGGTTTTTTGAAACCCGATATCGGCTCATCACTGACCACTTTGATGTACACACAAGCTAATGCCATCAGAGCGATGACTCCTATCCCTATAACTATGTTCCCGGACACAATAGCAAGTGAAACTGCAGAAATTCCCATTGAGGTTGTAGCAATTATCGATGCAGTTGCCGCAAGTTTCATTGAGGCTTGTGCTACTATGGAAGATTTTGCCTGTTCTTCGAACAGCCCGATTAAAATTGGTACTGTGACGGAGTCAGGGCAGTTCTTCAAGGCCTCAACCATTTCTGGATCATCGTTCAGTCTTTCAATGAATTCTAGCGTCAACGTCCTAAATTCTTCGTATTCTTCTTGTTTCATAGATATTCCCAATGTGTGAACTCTCTCCTCACCCTATACAGGCGCCACCGCGTTCGGTGCTAGGCCATTAGAAACAACTATTGAAGCACGTGTTATATAATCACGTATGCTTAAGACAGTCCTCTAAAAACCCCTCTTCGTTATTTGCATTACGTTACTGTTGATCTTTAGCAATCCCTTCTTCTTACGCAACCATTTGGTAGAGCGCGTCCTTGGTAAGGATAAGGTCGCGGGTTCGAATCTCTCCTGAGATACTCCATTTCCCCGACCATACACTCCCCCACCCCCACCCCATCGTAGTCCTTTTCACCCAACCCAACCCATATTTATACATGGCCTCGTACGTCCACCGGATAGAGGTACAATATTCCCGCGATCCACGGCTGCCGACGCGTACCGAGAGGTTCCGCTCGCTGGGCTTCCCCCTGCGCGAGCTGCATCTCGTCGATGTCTATACCATAGCGACCGCCCGGAGGGACTTCTCCCCCGAGGAACTCTCGCAGATCGGCGCGCAGCTCAGCAATCCCGTCGTCCAGCGGTACTCCGTAGACCGGCCGACCGAGGCCGGGTTCGACTGCGCGATCGAGGTCGGGTTCCTGCCCGGGGTCACCGACAACGCCGGGACGACGGCAAAGCAGACCATCGAGGACTACTTCGGGTTCCGGTTCGGTGAAGGGGAGGCGGTCTTCTCGTCGCAGCTCTACCTCGTCTGCGGCGACCTCACGCCCGAATCCCTGGAGCGGCTCACCGCCGCCCTCGCAAACCCGCTCGTCAACCGGGTGCACGTCAGGAGCCGCGAGGAGTACGCCGGGAAGGGGATGGATGCGGTAACGCCCTTCGTCCACCTCCACGACCTCCAGGCCGCCGGGACCGTCGACCTCGACCTCCCCGACGCGGAACTCGCCCGCATCGGAAAAGAGGGCATCCTGGACCCCGGGACGGGGGAGCGGCGCGGGCCGCTCGCCCTCGACCTCGCCCAGCTCCACGCGATCCGCGACTACTTCCGGAAGCTCGGGCGAAAGCCGACGGACGTCGAGCTCGAGTCGCTCGCCCAGACCTGGAGCGAGCACTGCAAGCACACCATCTTTGCCTCGGCGATGGACGACGACGTCCCGCGGGGGCTTTATAAGACCTGCATCCAGGCGGCCACCAACACCGTCCGCAAGGAGAAGGGCGACGACGACATCTGCGTCTCGGTCTTCACCGACAACTCCGGCGCCATCGTCTTCGACGACGAGCACCTGGTGACCTGCAAGGTCGAGACGCACAACTCCCCCTCCGCCCTCGACCCCTTCGGCGGCGCCCTCACCGGGATCGTCGGGGTGAACCGCGACACCATCGGCTTCGGCCTCGGCGCCAAACCCTGCATCAACATCTACGGCTACTGCGTCGGCGACCCCGACACCGAGCCGGCCCTCTTCCGCGGCAAGAACCGGGAAAACCCCATCCTCCCTCCCCGGAGGATCTTCGAGGGCGTCGTCCGCGGCGTCGACGTCGGCGGCAACTGCTCGGGCATCCCGACACCGCAGGGGTGGTGCTGCTTCCACGACCGGTATGTGGGAAAACCACTCGTCTTCGCGGGCACGGTCGGCGTGATGCCCCGCACCCGTAACGGGAAACCGCTCCACGAGAAGCAGGCTCTGCCCGGCGACCTCATCGTCATGGTCGGCGGCAGGGTCGGCAAGGACGGCATCCACGGGGCCACCTTCTCTTCAGAAGCCCTCGACCCCGCGAGCCCCGTGACCGCGGTCCAGATCGGCGACCCGATCACCCAGAAGAAGTTCTCCGACGTCATCGTCAAGGAGGCCCGCGACCTCGACCTCTACCGGAGCATCACCGACAACGGGGCGGGAGGGCTCTCCTGCTCCGTCGCGGAGATGGCGAAGGAGTCGGGCGGGTGCCATGTCCTCCTCGACCGCGTCCCGCTGAAGTACCCCGGCATGGCGCCGTGGGAGATCTGGATTTCTGAATCGCAGGAGCGGATGACCCTCGCCGTCCCGGAAGAGAAGATCGAGGCGTTCATGAACCTGATGAAGAGGAGGGAGGTCGAGGCCACCGTCATCGGGGAGTTCACCGATACGGGGAGATGCGTCGTGGAATACGGTGGAGAGACCGTCATGGACGTCGGCCTCGACTTCCTCCACGACGGCCTCCCGAAGAAGCACCTCCGGACGAAGCCCGTGGAGGCGACCTATCCCGAGCCCGACGTGCCGTGCCCCGACCGGCTCGACGACCTCCTCCTCGCGATGCTCAAAAGAAAGAACATCTGCTCCAAAGAGTTCATCTCGACCCGCTACGACCACACCGTCCAGGGCGGCCACGTCCTCGGGCCGGTGCAGGGAGCCGGGCGGGTCCAGGCCCCGGCCACCCTCACCAAGGTCGTCCCCGGCTCGATGAAGGGCGTCGGGCTCTCGCAGGGCCTCTTCCCGTCCTACTCGGAGCTCGACCCCTACCGGATGGCGCTCGCCGCCATCGATGCGGCGATCCGGGGTCTGGTCGCGATAGGCGTCCCGCTGGATACCATCGCGCTCCTCGACAACTTCTGCTGGTGCTCCTCCGACGAGCCGGCAAGGCTCTGGCAGCTCAAGCGCGCCGCGTTCGGGTGCTATGACGGTGCGGTCGAGTTCGCGACACCGTACATCTCCGGGAAAGACAGCATGTTCAACGACTTCTCCGGGTTCGACGCCGACTCGAACCCCGTGAAGGTCTCCGTGCCGCCGACGCTCCTGATCACCTCGATCGGCGTCCACCCCGACGTCACGACCGCGGTATCGATGGACGCGAAGTTCGACGGCGACCTCGTCTATGTCGTGGGGGAGACCGGGGAAGAACTCGGCGGGTCGGAGTACCTTGCGCACCTCGGTATCGAGGGGGGCGCGGTCCCGTCCCTCGACATCGAGACCGCAAAGGTGCGCTACGAGAAGATGACCGACGCTATCACAAAAGGGATTGTCGCCTCCGCCTTCCCGGCGACGCACGGGGGGCTCCTCGCCGCCCTCGCAAAAGTCGCGATTGCCGGGAGAGCCGGCATGGATCTGACAATCCCCGGCGGGATGCGCCCGGACACCTACCTCTTCTCGGAGTCGCTCGGGCGGTTCGTCGTCACGGTCGCCCCCGGCGACCGCAAAGCCTTCGAGGAGATCTTCGGCGGCGACGCGCACCTCCTCGGCAGCGTCGGCGGCGAAACGTTCCGGGTATCGGCGGGAGAAAGAACCCTCATCGAGCAGCCCATCAAGGCAATGGAAACTGCGTACAAAGCACCTTTCGGGGGGTACTGAGCATGGCTCGCGCATACAACGCCAGAGCCCTCATCATGAGCGGCTACGGGATCAACTCCGAGATGGAGACGGCGGAAGCCCTGATGCGGGCGGGCATGGCGTCCGATATCGTCCACATCAACGACCTCATCGCGGGGGAGAAGACCCTCTCCGACTACCGGCTGATGGTCTTCCCCGGCGGGTTCTCCTACGGCGACGACACGGGGGCCGGCAACGCCTATGCAAACCGCGTCCGAAACAACCTCTGGAGCGACGTAAAAGAGTTCCTCGCGGGCGACAACCTGGTTCTCGGGATCTGCAACGGGTTCCAGATCCTCGCGAACCTCGGCCTGGTTCCGGCGTTCGACCGGGACTACCCCCGCGAGATCGCCCTGATGCCGAACAGGAAGGGCGTGCTGGAGTGCCGGTTCGTCACCCTGAAGCCTGCCGCGGATAACCTCTGGACGAAGGGCATCTCGCACCTCTACTGTCCCGTCTCACACGGCGAAGGGAACTTCTCCTGTTCGGAGGAGACCCTGAAGCGCATCGAGAGAGAGAACATGGTCGCGTTCCGCTACTGCCGCGACGACCTCTCCCCCGCGGGAGGGGAGTACCCCTACAACCCGAACGGGGCGCTCGCGGACATCGCCGGAGTAACGTCGGCGGACGGCAAGGTTCTCGGGCTGATGCCGCACCCCGAGAGGGCCATGGAGTTCGTGAACCTCTACGACTGGCCGATCCAAAAAGAGCGGCTGAAGCGCGAGGGAAAACCCCTCCCCACCGAATCGATGAACATGCGGTTCTTCCGTAACGTCGTCGATTACTTCGGGAGATAAGCATTCCCGATTTTTTTAGGGGAGGGCGGAACTCCACCCGCGACGGATACCTCCCGTGCCCCGGCGTAAAAACTATATTATCTTCCCGGGAGAATATCCGGCCGGAACCGGAGGGAATCGCCACGAAGATCAGGATCGCCCGCTGTTTTGCGGAGGAGAGCGCCGATACGCCTGCGGTCCTGGAGATCGAGGTGGAGCAGGCGGACGTTCCTGCCGCAGACGAGATCCTCTCGTTCGCCTCCGTCCACGGGAACTTCGTCTGCATCTCCGACCGCATCTTCCGCCGGTTCGAGATCGTCCTCCCTCCCGATAGCCGCCTCGAGATCCTCAAGGACGCGCTCCTCGAGGTCATACGCCTCGAGCCCGAAGGCTCGGGGGGGCTCAACCCCTACGAGGTCGAGGACTTCGTCGACGCGCTCGAGCGGACGCGGCAGAAGGCTCTCGCCGACGACAGCGCCTGACATCATGTTTCGTTCACCTTTTTGCCCGGGACCGCGAACCGATACGTGATCGGAGTGACGGAAAAGGAGAGAGGGGTGGGCGGGCTTGCCGTCAACACCATCCATACCATGGACTGCATCGAGGGCATGCGGCGCCTCCCGGCGGGCTCCGTCGACGTCATCGTCACGTCGCCGCCCTACAACATCGGGAAGGACTACAACTCCTACGACGACAGAAAGCCCCGCGAGGACTACCTCGGCTGGCTCGCGGAGTTCGCCGCCGGAGCGGCGCGGGTCCTCGCCGACGACGGCTCGTTCTTCCTCAACATCGGCGGCAAACCCCGGGACCCCTGGATCCCCTTCGACGCCGTCCAGCGGTTCCGCCCCCACTTCGAACTGCAGAACGTCATTCACTGGGTCAAGTCGATCGCCATAGAGAAGGAGGACGTCGGCGGCTACGAGAAGATCACCGGCGATATCGCCGTCGGCCACTACCAGCCGGTGAACAGCGCCCGCTACCTGAGCCAGTGCCACGAGCACATCTTCCACTTCACGAAGAAAGGGGACGTGGCGATCGACAGACTGGCGGTCGGCGTCCCCTACCAGGACAAGAGCAACATCGGCCGCTGGAAGGCGGCGGAGCGCGATCTCCGGGACCGGGGGAACACCTGGTTCATCCCCTACCGGACGATCCGCTCCTCCCGGCCGCACCCGACCAGTTTCCCGGAGAAACTTCCCGAGATGTGCATCCGGCTCCACGGCTGCCGGCCCGGAATGCTTGTTCTCGACCCCTTCATGGGCATCGGGAGCACGGCGCTTGCGGCGATCGCCCTCGGTGCGGACTACATCGGCTTTGAGATCGACCCGGAATACCGGGAGATTGCGGAGAGCCGGATCGTCGAAGCGCGCAGCGAGAAAGAACGAAACTAAAACTGGCGGATCTTATATCCCCTAAACCCCAACGAGAGACCGATGGAGACCCTCATCGCATTCGCCGTCATCCTCATAGCGATCACCGTCGCCTCGCTCAGGTACCGCCTCCCCCCGTTCCTCACCCTGGTGGGGGCATCCGTCCTCTTCGGCTTCATTGCCGGCATGCCTGAGGAGACGGTAATTGCGGCAGTCACCGGCGGTGCCGGCAGGATCTTCTCCATCCTCGCCGTGGTCATCTTCTGCGGGGTCGGCATCGCCCAGGTTCTCCGCGAGAGCGGCCGGATTGCTGATATCGTCGCCGACATCCGGGGACTGGTGCGCCGCCCCCTCGCCACGGCGGGAGCGGCCGGCTACCTCCTCTCCGTCCCGCTGATGTGCGGCATCACCTCGTTCGTCATCCTCGCCCCCATCCTCACGCACCTCTCTCCCGATCGGCAGGCCTCGAAGACCCTCCTCTACTGCGCCGGCGCCGCCGGGATGATCTCCTACGTGCTCCTCTACCCCGCTCCCGTCGTCTACTCGACCATTACGACCCTCGGCCTCTTCTCCGGCCGGCCCTGGAATATCGACCTCGCCGCCCTCCCCCTCTCCCTCCTTCTCCTCGCCGGGCTCCTCCTCGCCACGCGGAGACGCACGCCCCCGGCCGAACCGCCGGAGGAACCGGCGGCCGGGCGGGATCTCCGTGCCTGGCTGCCGTTCATCGTCATCGTCGGGATGCTCGCGGTCGGGTCGTTGGTGCCCCCGCTCCACGCCCTCGCGAACATCAACCTGGCGCTCCTTGCCGGGCTCTTCGCCGCCCTCGCCACCGTTCCGGGCGACGTCCGGGAGCGGGCGCTCCATAAGGGGACGAAGAACGCCGGGATCATCATCTTCGACCTCGCCGGTGCCGGGGCGCTCGGCGGCGTCATCGCCGCAAGCACCTTCCCCGCGGACGTGACCGCGCTGGTCACGGGCAATCTTCCCCTGATCATCCTCCCGTTCGTCATCGCCGCCCTGGTGCAGGCGGCACAGGGATCGAGGGTCGTGACCGCGGCCGTCACCGGCAGCATTCTCGCCACGACCCCGGCCGTCACAGCGATTAACCCCCTCGCCCTGGTGCTCATGGTCTCCGCGGGGGCGTTCATGTTCTCCTACGTCAGCGACCCCTTCTTCTGGCTGCTCAAACGGACGACCGGCGACGACTTCTCCGCGATCGTGCGGAACTACACCCTGCCGCTCTCGGCGGCGGGGCTCGTCACGCTCGCGGCGGCGCTGGTCGCCCAGGCCGTTCAATGACTGCATCTCTTACCCTGTGCCACCGATATTCACCAAAAAATTGGTCACGACCATGACCATTATATAATCCGGGCGGTATGTTGTCCCTGCCAGAGGGAGAATGATGGAAATCAAGTACGTATCGACGACATGCCCGTACTGTGGCACCGGGTGCGGGTTCAACCTTGTCGTCCGGGACGGCAAGGTCTTTGACGTTGCGCACTGGCAGCGCGCACCCGTCAACGGGGGCAAACTCTGCCCCAAAGGACGCTATGCCCATGAATTCATCAACAGCCCGGACCGCCTCACGAAACCGCTGATCAAGAAGGACGGCGGGTTTGTCGAGGCGACCTGGGACGAAGCCTACGACCTGATCGCGGAGAAGTTCGGGTCCTACAACCCCGACGAGATAGCCTGTCTCTCATCCGCCCGGACATCGAACGAGGAGAACTACCTGATGCAGAAGTTCGCCCGGGTAGTCCTCAAGACCCCGCACGTCGACCACTGCGCCCGGCTCTGCCATGCCTCCACCGTCGCGGGCCTCGCAGCGGTCTTCGGGTCGGGGGCGATGACCAACTCGATCAAGGACATAGCCGAGTCGAAATGCGTCTTCGTCCTTGGGAGTAACACCTTCGAGCAGCACCCGCTGATCGGGCGAAGCATCATCCGTGCGAAAGAGGCCGGTGGCAAGGTGATCGTGGCCGACCCGCGCTACACCCCCACCGCGAAGCAGGCCGATCTCTACATGCCGTTCATATCGGGCACCGACGTCGCGATCTTAAACGGCCTGATGCAGGAGATCATCAAAAACGGTCGGGAGGATAAGGAGTTCATCGAGAAGCGCACCAAAGACTTCGAGAAACTCAAGGAAGTCGTCATGAAGGATGACTACAGCCTCGAGAACGTCTCGAAAGTCTCCGGTACCCCTGTCGAGGGCCTCCGGACCGCGGCCGAGTGGATCGCGACCGCCGACGTCGCCACGCTCATCTACTCGATGGGCATCACCCAGCACACCGTCGGCGTCGACAACGTCAAATCGACCGCCAACCTGATGATGCTCACCGGCAACCTGGGCAAGCCCGGCAGCGGCGTCAATCCGCTCCGCGGCCAGAACAACGTCCAGGGCGCCTGCGATATGGGAGCCCTGCCGAACGTCTACTCGGGCTACCAGAAGGTCACCGACGAGGCGGCGCAGAAGAAGATGAAGGAGATGTGGGGCGTCGAGGAGATTGCCGAGGGCAAGGTCGGCTACACCGTCACCGAGATGGTCAACGTCCTCGCCGAGAGTCCCGGCAAACTCAAAGCGATGTACATCATGGGCGAGAACCCGATGCTCTCCGACCCCGACCTCGGCCATGTCGAGGAGGGGCTCAGGAACCTCGAGTTCCTGGTCGTGCAGGACATCTTCCTGACCGAGACCGCCGAACTCGCGGACGTGGTGCTCCCCGCTGCATGCTACGCCGAGAAGGACGGCACCCAGACGAACACCGAGCGGCGGGTCCAGCGCTGGAAGAAGGCCCAGGATCCGCCGGGCGAGGCGAAGGAAGACTGGAAGATCCTCTGCGAACTCGGAAGCAGGATGGGCTATCCGGAGCAGTTTGCGTTCGAGAGCCCCGAAGCGGTCTTCGACGAGGTCGCCGCCGTCACGCCGTCCTACCACGGCATGTCCTATGGGCGCCTCGACCCCGACGGCCTGCACTGGCCCTGTCCGACCGAGGAGCACCCGGGAACGCCGATCCTTCATCGGGAGACGTTCGCCATGCCCGATGGGCTCGGCGTCTTCTCACCGATCGAGTGGAAGCCGCCGGCGGAAGTCCCCGACGCCGAGTATCCGTTCGTCCTCACGACCGGCCGCACGATCTGGCAGTGGCACACCGGCACCATGACCCGCCGGTCGTGGAGCCTCGAGAAAGAGGCGCCCATCGGCTGGATCGAGATCAACCCCGAGGACGCAAAGGCACTCGGGATCAAAGACGAAGAGGTCGTCCGGGCAAGCACCCGGCGGGGCTCGGTCGAGATCCCCGCACGGGTCACCCCAGAGATCATCAAGGGTGTCATGTTCATACCGTTCCACTACAAGGAGCACCCGGCGAACAGGCTGACCCACAATGCGCTTGACCCCGTAGCGAAGATCCCCGAGTTCAAGGCGTGTGCCGTGAGAGTCGAAAAGATCACCGAGGAGGCCTGAAAATGGCTGGCAAAGGCGATTTACTCTATGCATGGACGACGGACGACGAACTCCGCGCGAAGGCCGAGACCGGCGGGGCGGTCACCGCGCTGCTGCGCCACGCCCTCGAGAGCGGCATGGTCGACGCGGTCTTCGCGGTCAGGAAGGGCGCGGACGTCTACGACGCGCTGCCGGCCATGATCACCGATCCCGCCGAGATCGGGGGGATTGCGGGATCGCTTCACTGCGGCACCCTGCTGCTCCCCAAGCAGATGCGGCGATGTCTTCTTGCCACCGAGCCGAACATGAGGATCGCGACCGTACTTAAAGGCTGCGACGTCAAGGCAATCTACGAGATGGCGAAGCGCAACCAGGTCAACCTGGACAACATCATCATCATCGGCCTCAACTGCGGCGGCACCATCCGGCCGGAGACGGCCCGGATCATCGTCCGGGAGAAGCTCGGCCTTGACCCCGATTCGGTCGTCAAGGAGGAGATCGACAAAGGAAAGTTCATCGTCGTGACAAAGGACGGCGAGCACGCCTCCGTCTCAATCGACGAACTCGAGGAGGGGTCGGAGGATCTCCTCGGGGACCCGGGCCTCGGCCGCCGCAGCAACTGCCGCCGGTGCAAGATCAAGATCCCGCGCCAGGCAGACCTTGCCTGCGGCAACTGGGGCGTTATTGGTGAAAAAGCCGGCAACGCCACCTTCGTCGAAGTCTGCTCCGAGAAGGGTGCAAACCTCCTCAACGCCGCCGCAAAAGCCGGAGCGGTCTCCACCGAGCCCGCAAACCCCAAGGGCATCGAGATCCGCGGCAAAGTCGAGAACGCGATGCTGAAACTCGGCGATAAGTGGCGGGAACGCTACTTCGGGGCGCTCGGCGAGGGAACGGAGCGCCTGAACAGGATCCGGGAGCAGACGAGCCGGTGCATCAAGTGCTACTCCTGCATCGAGAACTGCCCGATCTGCTACTGCGTCGACTGCAGCACGAAGAAGGACTACCTGGTCGAGCCCGGCGTGATCCCGCCGCCGTTCATGTTCCACCTGATCCGGTTCGCGCACATCTCCGACTCATGCGTCAACTGCGGCCAGTGCGAGGAGCTCTGCCCCGTGGAGATCTCGAACTCGGTCTTCCTTCACGCCATCCAGACCGACCTCGAGAAACTCTTCGGGTTCCACCCGGGCGAGGACATGACCCCGCCGGTGCTCGCGCTCGTCGAGGAGACGGCGGAGAGAAAACGCCTCGAGGCGACGGGGAGCGATCAGATCTTCGACATCTTCAGATGACCCGGGCTGAAATCTCAACCCTCCGCCCTTTTTTTGCCGCCGGAACTCTTTTCTGCTGCCGTATCCGATTCGATCAGGGTAACGGAACCGGTACGGTGGCGCCTCCCTGCCGACCGCGATGCCTTCTGGGTATAGGCCTTCATAATATCCGTCCGGGTGATGAACCCGGAGAGTTCTCTTGGGTCGTCTGCCGGGACGACGGGCAGGTGATGAATGTCGCGCTCGGTCATCAGATCCAGGGCCTCGCGGAGCGTACAGGCGTGATGCACGGTGAATACACGTGAACTCATGGCATCCTCCACCAGTTCGTCATGTTCGCCGTTTATCCGGTTGTCTCTGACATCGTCGAGAGCGATCATGCCGACGAGGCTCCCTTTCTTATCGAGCACCGGAAATCCGGTGTGCAGCGTCCTGTCAATCAGGTGAAGCACCCGTCCGGCGGTATCATCGGGCGAAACGGCCACAATCCGGTCACGGGGCACCATAACATCGCCCACGTGAATATCCTGAAGGATCTCAATCATATACTCGTCGCGGTGAGCGGGCGACTGTGAACGGTTCAACACCTGTTCGCGGAAGATGGTGGACTGGCCGATGAGAATGACCGCCACAGATACGGCGCCCATCGCCGGCACGAGCAGGGAGAAGTCGCCGGTCATCTCCACGACCATGATCATGACCGCGATGGGTGCATGGGAGATCGCACCGAAGAGAGCGATCATCCCGACGATGAAGAAGACCGGCACTGATTCGGCGGGTATGATCCCGGGAAGGGCGAGGTGCAGCAGGGAACCGAAGGCGCCTCCCGTCGCCCCCCCGATCACCAGCCCCGGTGCGAAGACGCCGCCGCTCCCCCCGGAACCGATGGTGAGCGACGTAGTCAGGATCTTTGCAAACGGGAGGAAGAGCAGCACCCCGACAGGGAGCATGTTATAGAGCGCGAGTTGCGCAAAGCCGTATCCGGTACCGAGGCTCCCGAGCCCGACGATTGCCGCTTCGGGAGAGAGGGCGGCAAGAGCGAGGACGAACGTGCCGGTGAGGAATGCCCCGGCGAGGGGTTTGAAATGATTCGGGATCTTCAGGCGGCTGAATACCTTTTTGAAAATCCTGTTTGTCCCATAGAATGTGTTTATGTAGATCAGACCGACTGCAGTCGAGACCACGCCGAGGAGGATGAAGAACGGGATCTGGGAAACGTTCCAGGAAGTCACCCCGGGGCCGAAGACCGGTTCAAAGCCTTCAACCAGGCCGAAGATGGCGTAACCGATGACAGAAGCCAGAAACGCAGGAACGATCGCTTCGGTCTCGAAATCCTGCCTGTAGAGGATCTCCGCAGCGAGGATCGCCCCCCCGAGAGGCGCCATAAAGATCGTGCCGATTCCGGCGCCGACACCGGTGGCGATAGCAAGCCTCCGCTCACGTGCGGAGAGGCCCAGAAGATCGGCGGCGATCGAGCCGAAGCCGGCCGACATCTGTGCGGTCGGCCCTTCACGCCCCGCGCTTCCTCCCGTCGAGATGGTCAGGACGGCGGTGACTGCTTTGACGAGGGGAACGCGCCAGCGCACTTTTTTCCCTCCGTGAAACGCCTTTATCGCCGCATCCGTCCCGTGCCCCTCCGCCTCCGGGGCGAAGGTGTAGACCAGGAGACCGGAGAGAAGCCCTCCGAAACAGATGACGGGGAGGATCATCCAGAGGTTATCGGGAGGAGCCCACTGAGCAATATCCTGGAGGTTCTGCCCTTCCTTAGGGATTTGAAACCCTACGATCCCTTCCATGAAGAATGCAGTTCCCAGTTTCAACCCTTCGAAAAAGAACAGAGCGCCGAGGCCGGCAATGAGCCCGACGATGACGGCGATAAGTATAACTCTCCTGTAGGGAGTGACGGTTTCCTCGACCTGCATGGAATACAGTGAATACGTTAGCCCAACATTTATGTGATTTGATTGACTTCGTGCGATAGTATATGGGAAAAAGTTATGTGCGTCCGCCGGATTTCCCGGTGCGCCTGCTTCATCGGCATCGCTCCCGGACAGCCCGATGGCCTCCCGCGAGGGTGCCCGGGTACCGGTTGCCACCAGAAGCCCGACAGTGACCCTATAAGACGCGATGTCCGGGGCGAGGGGTTCCCAGACTGCACCCACAATCGGCGGAGGCCCGGTATATCCGTATCGCCGGGAGGAGCGTGACATCGGATGGATTATCGGAGGTACCCATCTCCGGGAGAGGCAGATGTTCGTCCCGTTCTTGAGGGCTGTCAGTACAAGATCCCGCGTCCGTCATCCCCGGTGGCGGCTATCGGGACAGACCCCGGAGAGACGGAGCGCACACACGGGTGGGGATGGGTGCCGCGGCATCTTCAGAGCTGTTCAAAAGGAGGCGCGATCCGGAGAGGGGTGGCCTGTTAAACCGGATAAATAAACTATTTTCTCAAAAAAACGCTTTAAAATCCCTTTCCACACCCATTCTTGAAGCATATCCCGACGCGCATACATCTATGACGATTTTACCGCACGCCCGGTACCCCGGCCCAGGCACGCGTGGAAAGGGCAGGATCTGCGCGCCCGCCTCCGTACACCTGTCCGCAAACTCGCTTCAAACCCCATATATTCTGCGTGGCTGCGTATGTAATAGCAAAAGCATCGTTTATTGATATTTGGTGTTTAACGACAGGAATTAACTTAAAGCGGGGATAAACGCCTGAATTTTGGTTATCTTCGCCGCGCACAGCGATCATTTCGAAACCTATTAATAGCACTCTTAAATTACTGATTAACTAGACCTATCCATTCGAATTACTTGATGGTATAGGTAGGACGTTTAGAGAGGTGTATGAAAAATGGTATTCCATCCTCCAGTTGCTATCGTAGCAAAAGCAGGTGATGCCGGGAAGTACAAGGTCGGACTGCCGGCCTGGAACATGGTCCTGCGTGGTGTCCTGTCCGGAGCATTCATCGCGATGGGTGCTGCCCTGGCGACGGTCTGTTCGACCGGTATCCAGGCAACCGACGTTGCGATGCGGTTCGGTGCCGCGAGTCCCGGTGTCTCCCAGCTCATTCTGGGTGCTGTCTTCCCTGTGGGGCTTATCATCACAATCATGACCGGTGCCGAACTCTTCACCGGCGACGCGATGCTCGCCCCTATGGCGGCGTTCATCCACAAGGTCAGCTGGGCTAGTGTGCTCAACCTCTGGGTCTGGGTATATATCGGCAACCTCATCGGGTCGCTTATCTTCGCGTATATCATGGCATACGGCCCGTTCGCCAGCTTCGATGCCGCCGGAGCCGCGACGCTCACCGCGTTCGGCACGAGAGCGGTTGCCATAGCAACCGCAAAGACGAGTTACGTCGGTGCCATGGGCCTCTGGTCGCTCTTCCTCAAGGCAATCGGCTGTAACTGGCTCGTCAACCTTGCTGTCTTGCTCGGTATCTGCGCCGACGACGCGATCGGTAAGATCGTCGGTATCTGGTTCCCGATCTTCGCTTTCGTCGCCAGCGGGTTCGAGCAGTGTGTTGCGAACATGTACTTCATCCCCGCAGGCATCTTCTGCACGGGCATCGACCCCACGAAGGCAGTCGAGACGCTGAACTGGGTGACCATGTGGACCAACAACATCATTGTGGCCACGCTCGGCAACATCGTCGGCGGTCTCTTCTTCGTCGGTGTTCTCTACTGGGTCGCGTTCAGAAAGGAAATTGCAGCCCTTAAGTAACCCTGATTGACGATGCAAATCGGAGATGTCAAAGTGAGGGTGACGGCCGTTACCGTGGCCGTCTTCCTCTTTTTTATCATCCTGATCGCCGCGTATGTCTTCACAACCGGGGATGTACGCACGCTGTATTGGGCGGTACCCTCGGCGGTCATGCTGCTTCTCATACCCATGGCACTCAACTACATGAGCCAGAAGCAGTACGCGTCGCTGGTGCCGATATATGAAGCGGAAGCAAAGAACGCCCGGATACGGGAGATCAACTTGAACAAGCTCGGCGAACCGGTGCGCATAAAGGGTGTCGTCGAGCGGGTTCACTTCCAGTTCCTCAACCGGCCGCAGTACCTCGTCGCCGACCGGACAGGTGAGATATCGGTCAAGATGTTCACCTCACCGGCAGAAGACGTGCAGAAAGGGGACCTGGTCGAGGTGCTCGGAGTCGTCGTCAAACGCTACATCATGACCGGGGATGCGGTCATCAACTGCGTCTCCATACGGAAAGTCGAGAGCGTTCAGCAATCCTGACGCCCGCAGGGCGTCAAGCAATTCAGTGAAGGGACGGCGGAAACGGTACGGTTTCCTGCCAGAATCACCTTCGTGCGTTGTTAAAACGTCTTTTCAAGCCCGTCGTCTATCGGCTTTGCCGCCGGCTTTCTGTTGAGATCCAGGATATAGTCCTCGAAGAGATGGATCCGGGTGCTCACCGGGAAGGGTATCCCGATGGTGCTGATGACCGCCTCTCCGCGTTCGAGCGTCTGGATCTCGGAGTCCAGAGCCGAGAGATCCTGTTTTGCGCTGCTTGCGATGGTGTCGCGGTCGCCGCGATCGGAGAGCCCCATCACCACGAAGGTGTTCAGCTGCGCAAGAACCCGGGCGTCGATGTTCTTGGGCTGCTGGGTGACCACGCAGAGCCCCACGCCGAACTTCCGCCCCTCCATCGCCGCCTCGCGGAACGTCCTGGTGTTCCCGAGCCCCGAGCCGAGCACCCGCTGCGCCTCCTCGATGGTGATCAGCACCTGCTTGGGCTCCCCCTCGCCCCCGGCCTCCTCGCCCTGGTGGCTGCGCATGATCTTGCGGGTTATGATCGAGAGGACGAAGAGCTCGCTCTGCTCGCTCATCCCGGGGATGTCGATCAGGACGACCTTGTTCTCGTGGAGCGCCTTCAGGATATCCGGGATCGAGGAGCCCTGCCTCCGGAAGAAGCCCCGATTCCGGTTCATCATCCCCGCGATGCGCCGCTGCATCACCGAGAGGGTGCTCGGCGAGAAGTTCTTCAGGTCGTTCGCTATCCGGGGGTGCCGGCCGGTGTAGGTCCCGGCGTCGAAGGTCGCGAAATCGGTGCTCTGGAAGAAGTCGATCACGTCGGAGCCGGGCGTGCTCTCGAGCATCTCCACGACCTCGCGCTGGGGCGGCGAGTGCTCGTAGAGGAGGAGGAGGTCGGGCGCCCTGAAGTCGTCGTGGTCCAGGTAGAGCTGGTTCAGGTGATACTTCCGCCTGTAATCCTCCGGCCGGGTGGAGAAGACCTCGAGCCCGTCCCGGCCGGCCTGGTAATGCAGGAGCCCCATGGTGGCCTCTCCGCTCGACGACCGGCCTCCCGCCACGTACTCGCCGTGCGGGTCGACGATGAGGAGCCCGAACTCGCGTGCCCTCATGCAGGAGGCGCAGAAGACCTTCATGAAGTTGCTCTTGCCCATGCCGGTCGTCGCGAAGACGCCCATGTGCTGGCGCATCACCTGTGCATGGAGCGCCACCCTGACGTCTTTTAAGACGCCCTGACCGGTCTTCATCACCCCGACCTCGATCTCGCCCATCACCTGCGCGAGGAACGCGAAGTCGCGCGAGTCCGGGCGCTCGACGCGGGAGAACTTCGCAGGGATCGTCCGGGGTTTGCGGAACGTGCCGTCGCCCCCGACGTATCCGAGCGGCGTCGCCTCCACGAGGATGAAGACGTCCTCCCCGATCCCGTAGAAGTGCTCGGTATGGGGTCGGGTATCCCACTTCGGGTCGGAGAAGTTGCAGTCGTGGAGGAGATCGTTCACCTTCGCAAAGAACGTCAGCCCTTTGATGTCGTCGGTGATCTTCAACACGTCCCCGAGATAGAGTTCCGCGTCGTGGGGGACGGCAAACCGGTAACCGAGCACCCGGTCACCGATCAGGCGGTATTTCGAGGCGTCGTCGCCGTCAATATCGGTCAAACTCATCATGATAGTCACCAAAGAGGCCGGTGTAATCGGAAAGGGTCATGCCGAGCCGATCCATGTCGCGGATGATGTCCTGGCGGACCTGCTCGACCGCATCCTTCCCGATCTTGGTGGTGAGGTGGGCGTCGAGGAGCGGGTAGGGGTAGCCCGTGACCCTCCCGTCGTCGGCGTAGGCCGCGAGCGCCGAGAAGACCCGCTCGACCATCTCCGCGCTGTAGAACGCGGGGATCTCCACCTTGAACGCCCGCTCCGCCCGCGGGTGCAGCCGGGCGACGTACTGCTCGCCCCGCTGCTTCCAGGAGTGTGTCTCCAGGCGGTCGATCAGGCCTTCGGCGGCGGAGACGCAGAGGTACCACGGTCCCGGGATGCCGAGATCGCGGGCGAGCCCTTCCGCCGCCGGGACGATCGGGTGTCCGCCGCCCCAGGTGAGCGACGTCCGTTTCGTCACCGCGGCGATCAGCACCCCCCGGAGGTTGCAGAGGTTCAGGAGGCGCTCGACGACCTCGTCGTGGCTCGCGTGGCGGACCTGGAGCGTGCCGTCGAGGACGATGAGGTCACCGGCATCGAGCTCCGCGGCCATCTCCATCGCCGCCCAGAACTCAAGGGTATCCCGGATGACGGCGGTATTCCGAACCGGGTCGTCGTGGTCGAGGTGCACCTTCGGGGTGCAGTGGAAGCAGTCATGATAGATCTCGTCGAAGTCCACGTTCCCCTTCCCCGGGTTGACCGTGACGATCTGGAGAGGCGTCGTCCGGTGGTGGAGGCGCGAACCGTCCGCGTACGAGCTGACCGATGCCCGGACGGCGGCAACGGCAAAACTGCCTGCATCGAGGATGACGGTGTTGCTCCCGTCCACCGCACAGACCGCCCCGTCGAACCGGGATGGGCAGCGGCGATACGACGAAGTGTCGAACCCCCCGGCGGCCGCGAACCGCCCGGCAAGGTCGGGCGGGGCGCACTCGCGGATCCGCCCTGCGATCCGACGGATCGCGTCCCGGTAAACGATATTCGGGTCGGTCATTCGAACTCCCTGACCCGGCTCGCCTGATCTCCACCCATCTCGACCATCAGCGTCGTCGAGAACTCGTCCTGAACCTCGGTGATATGGGATATCAGGAGGATCTGGGGGAAGTGAGCCTCCTGGGTCCGGAGCGCCCGGAGAAGGTTGTTGCGCCGTCCCTCATCCTGGCTCCCGAAGATCTCGTCGAAGATCAGGAACGTGGAGTCGTGCACCTCGTTCACCTCGGCGAGGAACCGGGAGAGCGCCACCCGGAGTGCGATGGCGATATCGTCCTGCTCGCCGCCGCTGAACCGGTCGGCCGGGTAGTCGTCGCCCATATCGTGGACGAGGACGGTGAAGTCGTCGTCGAGCATCA
The DNA here is from genome assembly GCF_001017125.1 of Methanoculleus sediminis. Lineage (GTDB taxonomy): Archaea > Halobacteriota > Methanomicrobia > Methanomicrobiales > Methanoculleaceae > Methanoculleus > Methanoculleus sediminis. The sequence goes on from NZ_JXOJ01000004.1 coordinate 65,954, forward strand.
CCGTGCCGTAGCGCCCGTCGGTGATCTCCGCGAGCACCCTCCCCGCCTCCTCCTCGATCCGGTCCCTGACCACCTGGAGGAGGTAGTCGGCATACTCTTTGATCAGCGACCGGGTCAGTTTCAGCCGCACGATCTCCTCGGTGAGCGCCTCCTGCTGCCGGATGAGGTCGTCCGCACGCGAGAGTCGCCCGGTCTCTTTCTCGAGATCCATCTTGAGACTGTTTATCCGGAAAGCAACGGCGGATCGCTGCTCGCGTGCCGCCGCAAGATCCCGTTCGCAGCCCGCGACCCGCTCCTCCGCCGCCGCGACAGCCTCCTCGGTGAACCCGAATTCTTCGACGGCCTCCCTGGCCCGGAGCAGCGCGCCCTCTCTCTCTGCGAGGAGCGTCCGCTTCGCCTCCAGCGCCTCGACCAGCCTCGGGACCTCTTCGAGGCGGACGCGGAGTTCGAACGCTCTCCGGTGCGCCGCTTCGGCACGGCCGCATTCCTCGTTGAGGCGTGCGTACCGGTCGGGGTCGAACGAGAGCCGGGCGAGTTCATCCCGGATAGCCTGCAACTTCTCCCCGAACTCGTCGATTCGTGCGGAGATGCCCTGCAGTTCCTCTGCCAGCGCCGGCCGCCGCGCGAGCCGGGCCTGTGCTTCCGCGTAAGCCCGGTAAGACGGCTCGAGCGCCTGCGCCTCGGCCTCCAGCCGCTGCAGGGCCGCCGGGTCGAACCCGAGCCGGGAGATCTTCGTCTCAAGTTCCTCCTTTCGGGCGAGGTGGTCCTCGACGTCGCCGATGAGCCGCTGCCGCTCCTCCTGGAGGGGGTGGAGACGGCTGCATTCGCCCCGGAGGGTATCGGCCGCCGCCCGCTTCTCCGAGAGTGCGCGGATCCGCTCCTTGAGAGCGGCGTGCGCCGCCGGGTCGTACTCTTCCACCCCGAGCGCCCGCATCGCCGCACGGTGCCCCTCCGCCTCGGCCCGCCACCGCTCTCCGACGCTCGCGCTCTGCTCGTACCGGGACGAATACAGCGCGTGCTGCTCTTTTAAGCGTTGCAAGGCGGTGCGCTGCCCGTAAAGGTCCTTCAGTGCGGCGACGAGGCTCGCGTGCTCGGCGGTCGCCCTCGTATGCCCGCCCTCGAGGTCGGCGAGCGCCTTCTGCATCGCCGCTGCAGCATTTGCAAGATCGCCGACCAGTTCCTCGTAGTGGTCGCCGAGGCCCTGGTGGCACGTCGGGCACGACCCCTCCGGGCCGGCGGCAAGGATCTCCGCCCGGTGTTCGGCCAGCCTTCGGATCTCCTCACGGATCGTCTCCTGCCGTTCGGAGCACGCGCTGATCCGCGAGGTCAGGTACTCTTTCCGGCTCTCCGTTGATTCGATCTGTTCTTCGATGGAGTCCATCCCGGCAAGCTGTCGGGCGAGCCCGGCAATCTCGCTCTCGAGGAGACTCATCTCTTCGGAAGCCGCGTCGACCTCCCGCAGGCACCGCTCCTCCTGCCGGGCGAGTTCCTGGGCGCGGAGAAACACCTCCTCGCGGGCCAGGAGGGCGTCGTACTCCCCGATCTCCTCTTCGAGAGCGCGGAGACGCCCGGCCTTCTCCTCGATCCCTTCGATCTCCGTCCGGTTCTCCCCGACTCGCCGCTCGATCTGGGCGAACCGCTCTTCCATGCGCGCGAGTTCTTCGCGGAGGGCGTCGTACTCCGGCTGGAGTTCCTTCATCGCAGCGATGCGCTCGCGGAGGGCCTGCCACCCGGCGACTTCGCGGGTAAGGCCGGCAGCCGCTTTTTCGTCCTCTGCAAGCGCGGCGAGTTCTTTCTCGGCCTTCGTGCGGCGCTCGCCGTGCTCCCGAACCTGCTCCTCCGCAGCATTCGCTTCGAGGGTCAGACGTTCGGTGAACTCCTTCTCCCCGGCCATCGCGGCCGTTTCGGCCTTCAGGGCCTCATAGCGGTCGGCAAGGAGAGCGAGTCCTTCGAGTTCGGCCTGCAGCCGCTGCCGTTCAGCGATCTCCCCTTCCGTCTCCCGGCACTCGCCCTGGAGCCGCTCGATCTCGGCCGCGAGCATCTCCTCTTCCCGCGAAAGGTGCAGGTAACGCTCGCGCACCGAGAGCAGCCGGTCGCGCTCCTTCCTCGCACCATCGAGTTCCTCCGCGGCAGCCGTCTCTCTCCCCAGGGCTTTCTCCGCCTCCTCCTCCGCCCCGGCGAGATCTGCGCGGAGCGCCGCAAGGCGGTCGCGAACCCCTTCGGCATCCAGTTCCTGGAGCCGGCCGGAGAGCTCCCGGCAGCTCCCTTCCCGGGCATCGACGATCAATTTGAGGTGCTCCATGCTGTCTTTCTTGAGGTAATCGATGCCCAGCACCTGCATGAACCAGTCCTTCCGGGATCCGGCCCTGCTCTCGAGCAGGGCAAGGAGTTCCTTCTGCCCGGCGTAGATGGTGTTGCGGAAATCGCCCGGGCCCATGCCGACAACCCGCTGCACCTCCTGCCCCACCTTCTGGACGCTGCTCGCGAGGAGTTTCTGGTTCAGGTAGAGATTTGCCTCGTGGAGGTTTGACGAGGCGCGGCGTTTGAATCTGCGGACAACGGCGTACTCGTTGCCGCCGACCGAAAAGTCCAGGCGAACCTCGCAGATGTCCTGCGGCCCCGCAAATGAACTGACGATGTAATCACCGTCGAGCCCGGTGCCCTGTACGCCGTAGAGGGCGAAGAGGACGGCGGAGACGATGCTGCTCTTGCCGGTCCCGTTGTTCCCGACGATCCCCGTGATGCCGTCCTGGAAGACGATCTCCTGGTCGCGGAAGCGCTTGAAGTTCCGCATCCGGAGTTTATTCAGAAGCACTCTCCACCTCTTTATGGCGCGCGATGACCGACCGGAGAACCTCCGTCCCGGTCTTCTTCACGAACTCCTCGTCGCCGGGAGCAAGGTGCTCCCTCTCCACGAACCGCTCGAATTCGGCGGCGTAGTCGAGGCCGACGAGCGAGTCCTCGTAACAGATCCGGGACGGGTCGTCGACGGCCATCACCTGCAGTTTGAGATCCAGTGCACGGTTCCGGACATCCTGGAGCGCTTTCTGGTCGAGCGCGCGGAGCGTATCGCGGCGTATCCCATCGAGCGTGACCTGGCAGATCGCATGGTAGATCATCTTCTCGTGGCTCTCGGCAGCGTCGAGGATCCCGTCCACGACCTCTCTCGCCGAGAGCCCGTCGCAGTTGATCCGGCCGAGGCTGAACATCGGCGTGCGCGGGAGTTCGATATGCTCGACCTCGCCTGATGCAAGGTTCACGGCGAGGCCGCCCTTCTCCTCTGCGATCTCCCCGTAGTTGCAGTGTTCGAGCGAGCCGCTATACCAGGCGTTGTCCGCGACCTGCACCTGGCCGTGGAAGTGGCCGAGCGCGATGTAGTCGAACCGGTCGGAGAGGATGGTCGCGTCCAGTTCGTGCTCGGCGACGGTATGCAGCCGTTTGTCCTTTAAGATGCTTGCAAGGCCGTGGGTGACGAGCACGTTCGTGCCGCCGGAAAACTCGACCTCTTCGAACGCCCTCCGGTAGCCTTCCGCCTCGAGCATATTCGGTATCAGGTGAAAGACGGTCTCCCCGAGTTCCACCCGCCGGTAGCGGTTGTGGTGGGCGACGTAGAGGTCGCGGGCGCGGTAGCCCCCGCGCTCGAGCACCTCGAACGGCGACGCCGTGTACCGGGTCTTGGCCATGCTGTGGTTGCCCGCGACCATGAGCACCGGGATTCCCGCATCGTGCAGGCGGGAGAGGGCGTCGAGCGCCGTCGTGTAGGCGCGGGTCTTCGGCTTGACCTGGTGGAAGAGGTCACCCGCGTGGACGAGCGCATCGGGCCGTAAGGCAACGATCCGGTCGACGGCGGCAAGGAAGTTTTCGTAGATGAGTTGCTCACGCAGGTTCATCCCGGTCTCCGGATCCACCCGGTTAAAAGCCGATAATCCGAGATGCGTGTCTGCCAGGTGAACGATCTTCATGCCCAATTAGTCTCCGTGTCGCTTGAGTATAAATGCCTGATCTGCGTGGCGCGAAAGTGGCCGGCACCGGACCGGCGTCCGGAATACGCGTAATCTAATATATCTCCACTGATATTTGTATGGTGATCTCGTGTCAAAAAGAGCCGTTGATGCAGTTTTTCAGGCACTATTCCTCCTCTCCGACGTCCGGTTCCTGCTCCGGGAGACCGCTCCCGGGCATGACCTCGACGAAGGCCAGAAGGAGCGCGCCGCAACAACCCTCGAAAAGGTGAAACGGCAGGTTGCAATCCTCGAAGAGGAGTTGGTACGGTGAAGTGCGCGGTCGATATCGAGTCCCGCGACGTCGAGGAGATGTATATCAACATCGACCCCATCCAGGCGGGCGGGCGGCTCACCGCCGATGCGATGAAGGCGGCGATATCCTTTGCTGACGGCTACTCTGTCTGCGACAACTGCCGGAGCCCCTTCAGGCTCGACTACATCAAGAAGCCACCCATCGCGCAGTTCCACGCGGACCTCGCCGCGTGGCTGAATATGGACGCGGTGCGGGTGGTGCCGGGAGCGCGCCGGGGGTTCCAGGCGGTCGCGAGCACCTACGTGGAGAAAGGCGACCCGGTCATCGTGACGGCGCTCGCCCACTACACCGAGTTCATGGCGGTCGAGGAAGCGGGCGGGATTCCGCTCGAGATCCAAAAGGACGTAAAGAACCACATCACCCCCGACGCCGCTGCAGAGAAGATCGAGGCGGTGATCCGGGAGTTCTCGAAGACGCCGCCCCTGCTCTTCATCGACCACGTCGACTACCAGTTCGGGAACGTCCACGACGTCGCGGGTATCATAAAGGTCGCCCACCAGTATGACATCCCCGTCCTCGTCAACGGGGCCTACACGGTCGGGATCATGCCGGTTGACGGGAAAACTCTCGGCGCCGACTTCGTGGTCGGGTCGGGCCACAAGAGCATGGCGGCCCCGGCGCCCTCCGGCGTCCTCGCGACGACGAACGAGCACGCGGAGCGGGTCTTCAGGACGACGCAGGCGAAGGGCGACGTCACCGGCCGGACGTTCGGGATAAAGGAGGTCGAGATGATGGGCTGCACCCTGATGGGCGTCACCGTCGTCGGGATGATGGCCTCGTTCCCGCACGTCAGGGAGCGGGTGAAGCACTGGGATACCGAGGTGGCGCATTCGCAGGCGGTCACGGACGCCCTCCTCTCCATCGAGGGGACGAAAGTCCTCTCCGACTACCCGCGGCAGCACACCCTGACAAGGATCGATACCCGCGAGTCCTTCGATAAGGTGGCAGAGCAGCACAAGAAGCGCGGCTTCTTCCTCTCGAGCGACTTGAAGAAGCGAGGCGTCACCGGCGTCATTGCCGGCTCCACGAAGGTCTGGAAGTTCAACACCTACGGGCTGACGGAGAAGCAGATCCGGCACGTGGGGGAGTCGTTTGTCGGGATTGCGCGGGAGAACGGGTTGAATATTGTCTGAGGGGCTCCTCGGAATTCTTTTTTTTAGAGCAGGTGGCTGTAACCCGGGGCGTAGTTCTCACGCCCAAGAACAGCGTATATACGAGGTAGTCGGGCCCTGACCCTAGAGTCCACAAATTATCCTTCAAAGTGGACAATGCAGGGTGATCACTTCAATGGTGTTACTGCGCACGTTAAACTGTCAGGAACGTGGGCAAAACCCGGTACAGTGGACCGTGGGATTATCGCCTTGGGGTGGCGATATCCCCTCAAAATCCGTGCATGAATGCACGTGAACACGGAACGTACGAGAACCCTCCGGGGTTTAAAGTGCGACAGGCAAGGGATGGGGATTCAAACGTCTACCGGTGCAGGGTTTCAGAGACTCAAGGAGCCGCAAAGTTTTGCGAATGGTGTCTGTATGATTCGGCATGCAAGTATCATCGGGTGGAGTTGCACCTAATTCTTCACCCCACCTCCTCAACCACCCCGTTCTTCGCCCGATACCGCCGCACCGTCGCCGCTGCCCGTTCCGCGAGACCCGCCGCATCGATCTCCTCTTCGAGTTTCACGATCGTCTCCGCGGGCGCCGCCGTCGAGGGGTAGCGGGGGGCGACCGTGCACCCGACGTCTCCCGGCCGCGCCTGAAACGTCCCGATGGCGCGCGCTCGGTCGACGACCTCCGTCTTGTCGAACCCGATCAGCGGCCGGAGCACCGGAACGGTCGCCGCAGGAGCAATCACCGCCATGTTCGCCAGTGTCTGGGATGCCACCTGCCCAAGGTTGTCGCCGCTGACCAGAGCGGTGGCTTCCCACTCGTTTGCAAGGAGGCTCGCCACCCGGAGCATGAACCGCTTGCAGAGAACGCACCGGTAGCGCGGCTCTTTCAGCCCCGTAATCGCCTCAAAGAACGGCTCCATCTTCACGACCAGGAGGTCGAGAGGGTGCCCCGGTACCCATGTGGAGAGCCGGGCGTGGTTCTGCAGGACGTTCTTCTCCGCATCGGCACCCCCGAACCGACCGCCGTGCATGTTGACGTGCACCATCAGGCACCCCCGGCGCATCATCAGCCACGACGCGACCGGCGAGTCTATTCCTTCCGAGAGCAGGGCCATCACCTCACCCTGCGTCCCGTAAGGGAGCCCGCCCGGCCCCGCAATCTTCTCGTCGTAGACCAGGCCGCCGAACTCCCGGGCTTCAACGGATATCTCGTAGTCGGGCGCCGTCAGGTCGACCCTCGCCTCCGGTATCCGGTCGAGGACGGCCGAACCGACCGCCGCCGCGAGCTCCTGGCTGCCGAACCCCTCGACGCCCGACCGGCGCGCCCTGACCGCAAACGACATCCCTGGCCGTAGACACCTCTCCGCGTGCTCGACGGCCGTGGCCGCGAGTCCCTCGATATCCGCCGCGGTCACCGTGCAGACGCTGGTGCTCACCACCCCGAACGTTCTCGCGGCCGCCGTGGCAATCCGCCGGGGCTCGTCGCCGTAAATCATGATCCTCCCCCGGTAAGTCTCGATACGGTGGGTCAGTCCCTCGCTCTCCAGCGCGAGCCGGATATTCTCCGTCAATATCGATATATACCGGCGTTTCACCGTCTCGCTCTTGAGGAAGATCTCGCCGTACCTGACCATCACAGCTTCCACGAATCCGCACCTCCTTCCCGGTAGCCCCCGGCGGCGATCGCCACGTCCTCGAATCCGAGTTCCTTCACCGCACCGAGCAGTTCCTCAAGCCTCCGCCGGTGTGCCGGGTCGGCCTCGACGGAAGCACGGTTGCCGCCGGTACACCGGACCCGTATCGTCCCCGGGATCTCGCGCGCGAGGAGGGCTTCCGCCGCCGCGACGAGCGCGAGGCATTCCCGGGTGACCGGCTCGCCGGTGGGGATGCGGGTTGCAAGGCACGCGGACGGCGGGCGGACGGGCACCCCGAGTTCCCTCGCAAGGGCCTCGACATCCGCCTTCCCCATGCCGCACTCGGCGAACGGGCTCCTGATGCCGAGTTCGGAGAGAGCCCGCATTCCGGGCCGGGTATCCGCACGATCACCGGCGTGGGTCCCGTCGACCACCGTCCGGCATCCCTGCCGCCGTGCCTCCGCCACGACCGCCTCCATCATCGCCTGCTTGCAGACATAGCACCGCTCCGGCCGGTTCTCCCGGACAGCGGGGATCTCGAGCATACCGAGCGGTATCACGATGTGTTGAACGCCCAGGCGCTCAGAGAGTTTGCGCGCCGTCGCGAGCTCCCCCGGCGGTGTAAGGCCGGTATCGACGCTGATGGCGATCGCCTGAACCCTGTGATGCCGGGCGAATGCCAGCAGAACCGAACTGTCCGTTCCACCGGAGAGCGCGACCGCAACAGGTTCGTACGATCTCAGGAGCGCATCTAGCCCGCGAGCTCTCATCATCTGCTCTTCATATGCTCGCTCGTCCTAGATGAATGTTCGCGAATCGCGCCAATTCCCGATTTCTGCACGAAGAGCAAATGATTTTTAACAGAGGCACTCCGAATGTGTACTGATATGGCGAAGAAAGCGAGTGCCAAACAGGCAGAACCCATGAAGCTCTTCTATATCTTTTACAATCAGGAGCGCTGGGACAACTGGATCAAGACGCTGGAAGAAGCAAGTTTCGAGCCCGCCGAGGGCGACGAGGTCTCGGAAGGCGAGCAGATGCTCTACAGTTTCACCGAAGATATCACCCTCTCGGTCCTGAAGATCATCCGCCTCTACCAGAACGGCCGGTTCACGAAGGAGGAAGCCATCGAGAAACTCGACGACGTGGAACTCATCGTCATGACCGGGCTTCCCGAGGGAGAACTCGAGGAGATCATCGGGTCGCTCCAGCTCTCGCTGCTGGTGCTCTTCACCGCCTGCCGGAAGTACCTCGAGGGCGGGTTTGAGACGGACATCAAGGCCCTCGTGAAGAAGGGCAAGGGCATCGACGAGGAGAACCTCGAGGAGGCGCTCGAGGTTGCGGCGAATATCGGGGCCGCCGTGGTCGACGGCGCCACCTGCTGCGCGAAGTACATCAAGGACAACGTGGAGAACCCGGGCCTCTTCGACGAGTGGCTCATCGAGATCGAGACCATGAGCAACGCCATGAAGTCGCTTTCGAAGTTCGACGAGGAGCCCGGCGAGTCGTCGTGATTGCGGATAAGGCCCGGTTCCGGGCGGCACGGAAACTTGAGCGGGCAGCAGGGTTCCGGCTCCCGGACCATGTCTTCTCGGGCGCGTTTCTTGAGTCGCTCGGGAAGGCAATCGACTTCGAGAACCTCGATCGCCGGACGCACGAGCAGCTCCTGGCCTTCTTCCGCGACTTCATGGACTGCAAGTGCAAGAACGCACCCTTCTGCGGGTGCCCGGAGAGGAAGTTCACCCTCACCATCATCGAGTTTCGGGAGCTGGGGCTCGATCACCGCCAGATCAGCGCCCACCTCCTCGACGAATACGGGATTGATCTCTACCCCGCCGACATCCTGAGTTTTCTCGAAGACTCCGTCCACATGCTCGAGGCGATACGGGACGTCGCCGAACTGCAGGGGCGGGAGAAACTGGCGGAGAACGCCATCGAGCACATCAAGAAGATCGAGCACTGAACCGCTCTTTTGCTACTGCGCCCGATCCCCGGGGTTCCGCATCATGGGGGCGACGTTGCACCCCGCCATCTCCCCGAAGCAGAAGATAAACCGCTCCCGAATACTCGTCGGCAGCCTCGACTCCGGGATAGGTTCGAACCCGAGCCTCTCGTAGAACCCGATCAGGGGGAGGGTCGAGTGAATGTAGATTGTTTCGGAGCCGCATTCGTCGAGGAGCATCTGCACGGCCTCCTTTGCATACCCGCTCCCGCGGTACTCGTCCAGGGTGAAGACGCAGTCCATCTCGAGGCCGCCCGAGTGAAGGGTGCAGCGGGCCGTCGCCGCAAGGACACCGTCGACAAAGACGGCGAAGATCCTCTCCCGCGTCGCGTCGGCCTTCTGGCCGCGGTAGCGCGTCCAGACCTCCTCTGCAAGCGGAAACTCGCCATGCTCCAGTTCTCGGACCTCCTTCTTCATCGTCTCCCTCACGTGTAGACACACATTGCAGCATCTGGTATTTCAACCGGACGGGCAGGACATCCCCGGCGTTCGGGATAAGGCGATTGGTGAACGGGTTGCATATCATCGGATTCAGAGCATGCCGGGCCAGGGGACGCCGAGACCTTCGGTCAGCTCCTTCAGTTCGTCGTGGATACCCCGGTCGATCTTGAGGAGGACCAGGATATAGACCAGCCCGCCGACCGCGACCGCTCCGAGGACGACGAAGACGTTCGTGAGAGGGACGACGAACGAGTAGGCCGCAACAACGGCACCCATCACGAGCGCGGCGAGGACGATGTGCCCCACTGCTCCGCGCTCAATCCGCACGTGGATGCTCCGGGAGAGGGCGCGATGGGCGAGCGTCGCGTTCAGCACCATGGTCGCGAGCGTGGCCGCCGACGCCCCGACGATGCCGTAAGCCGGGATGAGGAGGATGTTCAGGCCGATGTTGATGATAACCGCGACTGCCGTTACCCTGAACGAGTCACGCGGCCGGTCGAGGGCGTTCAGGCACATCGTCTGGAGGAACATGAAGACGTGAGCTACCTGGACAAGCAAAAGTATCGAGAGGGTTGTCGCCCCGGCGGTGGCTGACGCCGTGTAGAAGAAGTAAAGGAGCCGCTCGCCGAGGAGCCATCCACCGGCGAGGACGGGAACCGCGAGCAGGAGGGAGTAGGTGAAGGCACGGGCAAGCGCACGCTCCACCAGAGGGAGTTCGTCCTGTTTCCCCCAGAAACTGACCTTTGGATAGAGAGTGGTATGGAACGCTACGGTGACGAACGTCGCAATAGAGGTGAGCTGGAGCGCCACGCGGTAGATGCCGACGTCGGCATCGGTCAGGAAGTAACCGATCAGGATGGTGTCGGCATACGAGAAGACGAGGTAGCCGCTCGCACTGAGAAATGTCCAGAACGAGAAGGCAAAGAGACTCTGAATGTGTGATCGGCGAAATCGTGCTGGGGAGAGTTCGAGGAAACGGAAGTTGAAGAGTCCTGACGCGAGGAGCCCGGCGACGAACCCACCTGCGAGGCCCGCAACGCCGTAGCCGAGGAGGACCGCGGCGACCTGAACGACTATCCGGATCAGCGTATCAATCAGGCCGCCGATCTGGTTGACGCCGACCTTCCCGGTGCCGTAGACGCTGTATGATGCGATGTTCGTGAAGACGCTGACGACCAGCGCGATGACCAGCCAGGGAAAGACCCCCGAAGCGGTGAGATCGGTGAGGTAGGGGCGCGCAATGAAGAGGAAGCCGACCGAGACAGACAGCAGCATCACCCGGAGAAAGAGAAACGCGGTGAAGAATGCGTTCTGGTCCTCCCCCTCGCTGATCCGCTTTACAGCAGCGCCCCCGAACCCGCCGTCTCCGATCAGGTTGAAGACGCTGAAGTAGGCGACAAAGATGAAGTACGCGCCCAGTATCGATAGACCGACGGTATGAGTGAAGAACATCGTGGAGAGAAACCCGACCGCGGTGAGGGTCAGCGTCGAGGCGAGGCTGATGACACTCTGGCGCTGGACGGGGTCGATGCGCATGACACGGGCAAGATACCCGGAGGGGCGGAACACAAGCAGTGGTTTCGCCGTGAGAAGCCTTATTGCTTTTGAACCGGAGAGGAGGCGGCTATGATCCGGCAGGGCGGATGTTCCTGTCTCGATACGGGAGCCGCGATAACGTCATAGCAGAGCGGTGCCAATGTATAGTATCACTATTCAGTAGTCCGGTAAAGGGCACGTTACAATACTATCGGTGGTGAGATATTGGACGTAGGGGTAATCGGTGTTGGAATGATGGGCAGGAACCACGCCCGTGTATACTCGGAACTGAAAGCGGTGGACTCGCTTCACCTGTTCGATCTCAACGAGAAGGCGGCCCGGGACCTTGCCGGCGCCTTCGGGGCAACGGCCACCCCGACCGTTGAGAGCCTGCTTGAGCGCGTGGATGCCGTGAGTGTCTGCGTCCCGACGCCCTATCACTTCGGGGTTGCGGAGACGGTCATCGATGCCGGGGTGCCGCTGCTCATCGAGAAGCCCATCTGCGCGACGGCGGAAGAGAGCCGACGGCTCATCGCGAAGATCCCTGACGGTCTCGTCGCCGGCGTCGGGCACATCGAGCGGTTCAACCCGATCGTTCCCGAGATTAAAAAGATCGTCCGCCATCCTCTCTACATCGAGATGAAACGGCATAACCCGGCCTCTTCCCGGGTGAGCGGCTCCTCGGTCGTCGAAGACCTGATGATCCACGACGTGGACATCATGCGTAACGTCCTCCTTCCGGCCGGCCCCTATCAACTCGCCGGCAGCGGCAACGAGGATGTCTGCAGCGCCCTTTTCTCATTCGGAAGGACCCCGGTCTACCTCTCTGCAAGCAGGAAATCCTCAAAGAAGATCCGCATGATCTACATCGAGGAAGAGGAATTCACTGTCGAGGGGGATTTCATGGCCCAGGAGATCTACATTCACAGAAAACCCGGGCAGTATGCGGTCGAAGACGAGCGCTATGTGCAGGAGAACATCATCGAGAAGGTGCTCGTGAACAAGCAGGAGCCGCTCAAACTCGAGCTTTCGACGTTCCTCGACTGCGTTGCCCGGAAAAGGGAGTTCCCGGTCAGCCCCGCACAGGCATTGCTGAATATGGAGATCTGCGAGAACGTCGCACGGTTTTTTGCGGCTTAAGGGGTGGTTTTTGCAATGAGCAGCAGATTACAGTTGATCATCGATAGAATTGGGCCCATCAGGAATATCGGCGTGGTCGGCATGGGCTACGTCGGCATTCCCGCCGCGGCGCTCTTTGCGGATGCCCCCGGGTTCGACTTCGTCCGGGGGTTCCAGCGCAACTCCCCGTCCTCCGGTTACAAGATTGCCATGTTGAACCGCGGCGAGTCGCCGCTCAAGGGCGAGGAGCCGGGACTGGAAGAACTGCTTGGAACGGTCGTCAGCGCGGGGAAGTTCCGGTGCACCTCGGACTTCTCCGAGATCGCGGAGTGTGACGCAGTGACACTCGCCATCCAGACGCCGTTTAAGGATCCGAAAGACCTGATCCCCGACTTCTCGGCCCTGATCGAGGGGCTCCGGCAGGTGGGAAGTCACCTCTCGGAGGGCACGCTCGTGGTGCTCGAGTCGACCGTCACCCCGGGCACGACCGAGCGCATGGCCCGGGAGATCCTCGAAGAGGAGTCGGGGCTCACCGCCGGCGAGGAATTCTGCCTCGCCCACGCCCCCGAACGGGTGATGGTCGGACGATTGCTCCGCAATATCCGGGAGCACGACCGGATCGTCGGGGGGATCGACGAGGTCTCCACGGCGCGTGCAGTGGAATTATACCGGCCGGTGCTCACGACCGGCAAGATCATCCCGATGACCGCGACCGCGGCCGAAGTGACGAAGACCGCCGAGAACGCCTTCCGCGACCTTCAGATTGCTGCTGCAAACCAGCTGGCTCTCCACTGCGAGGCGATGGGTGTCAACGTCTACGACGTCCGGGCGGGAGTCGACTCCCTCAAGGGCGAGGGGATCACCCGGGCGATCCTCTGGCCGGGTGCCGGGGTCGGCGGGCACTGCCTCACGAAGGACTCCTGGCACCTCGAACGGGGAGCGCAGGTCCTCGGTGGGGACCTCTGGTATCCGCACGGGCCAGAATCGATCTTCGGCGTCGCACGGATGATCAACGAGTTCATGCCCCGGCACATGGTCCACCTGACCCTCGAGGGACTCAAACGGGCGGGGGAGTCTCCCGAAGGTGCGAAGGTCGCTCTCCTCGGGTGGGCGTTCATCCAGAATTCGGACGACGCGAGAAACACTCCTGCAGAGCCCTACCTCGCGGCGATGGAGGAGGCGGGTGCGAAGGTCAGGGTTCACGACCCGTTCGTGGAAAGGTCTCCGGGTATCGAAGTCTTGCACGACCTGGACGCGACCCTTGAGGGAGCAGACGTCGTCACCATCTTCACCGGTCACCACCATTATGCCTCTCTCGATCCGGTGCGGGTGAAGGAGTTGTCGGGGAAAGTGCACCCGGTCATCGTCGACGGCAGGAACGTCGCCGACCCGGACGCCTTCATCCGGGCGGGCTTCGTTTACAAAGGCATCGGCCGGGGCGACAGAAACAGCCATCCGATCCAGGAATAACCATGAAAATCGCATCGATTGTCGGCGCCCGGCCGCAGTTCATCAAGTGCGCTCCCGTCTCGCGGGAGCTCAGGAAAGAGCACGAGGAGATCCTCGTCCACACCGGGCAGCACTACGATCACGGCATGTCGGAGGTTTTCTTCGAGGAACTCGCGATACCGAAGCCCGACTACAACCTCGGCATCGGCTCCGGGACCCACGGCCGTCAGACAGGAGTAATGCTCGGGGCGATCGAGGATGTTCTTGAAAGGGAGAAGCCCGACGTCGTTCTGGTCTACGGCGACACGAACTCGACCTTCGCAGGCGCGCTTGCGGCGGCGAAACTCCATGTGCCGGTGGCGCACGTTGAGGCGGGGCTCCGGAGCTTCGATCGCCGTATGCCCGAAGAGCTGAACCGGGTGCTGACCGATCACGCATCTGACCTCCTCTTCTGCCCGACGAAGACCGCCGTTGCGAACCTCGCCGCCGAGGGGCTCACGAGGGGGGTTCACCTCGTCGGCGACGTGATGGTCGATGCGATGAACTACAACCGCTCGATCGCGGAAGAGCGCTCCCGGGTCCTTGAGGAAGTCGGTGTCGGGCCGGGGGAGTATCTCGTCGTCACCGTCCACCGGCCGTCGAACACGGATGATCGCGAAAAAATGGTCGCCATCCTCGGCGCGCTCGGAGAGGCCGGGAAGCCGGTCGTCTTCCCGGTTCATCCCCGGACATGGAAGTGCCTCACAGGATACGGCCTTCTTACGAAGATGCCGGAGAACATCCGGGTCGTCGAGCCGCTCGGCTACCTCGACATGATCCGCCTGACGGCGCACGCGGAAAAGATCCTCACCGACTCCGGCGGCGTCCAGAAGGAGGCCTACATGCTCGGCGTCCCCTGCATCACCCTCCGGGAGAACACCGAGTGGGTCGAGACGGTCGAGACCGGGTGGAACGTGCTTGTGGGGGCGGAGAAAGGAAGAATTACAGATGCTATCCGGCATTTTTCGCCAGGCGTGCGGCAGAGGAACCTCTTTGGGGATGGGAACGCCAGTGTTCTGATCGGGAAGATCCTTACCCGCCACCAGAATACCCGATCCGGGTAACGGTTGGCGGTATGTGAGGTAAATGGAGCGATGATCGAGGCCTACACGCTCACGCCTCAAATCCTGGCTATCGCACGACATCTGATCCTGCCCGGTGCATTCACCGTGTTGCAGTTTGCCGGAGTTTCCTTATGAGTCGGCATGCTCGACGTCTGCCCGGCGCCGCCCCTCCACGATAAAGTATAAGTCTCCCGAAGGACAGTTGGAGTCGTTCAGCCCCCTCATTTGTGCCCGGTGATACCGGGGAAGGTCCCGGGCAGGGGGGCGCAAACGAACTCCGGATTATGCGTATCTGCATGCTCACCACTACTCACCTCCCCCACGACGGGCGGATATTCGAGAAAGAGGCAAAGAGCCTTGCAAAGGTGCATGATGTCACGATCATCGCCCCTTCGGACGGAGAGGGCCTTCGGGAGGATGAAGGCGTGCAGATTGTCTGCGTCCGAAAACCCTCTTCAAACTTCCTCCACCCCCTGACCCTCTGGCGGGCGTTTTGGGCATGCCTGAGCCGGGAGTGCGACGTCATCCACTGCCATGAGCCCGATGCCCTCCTCATCGGCGTCCTTACGAAGTTTCTCAAAGGGCGGCGAGTCGTTTACGACATCCACGAGCACTGGCCGAGCGAGATCCCGTACGATATCGGAGTCAGGAATGGGACCTTCTTCACAGGGTTGCTCGAATCCCTGCTTTCCAGAGGGGAGGTCCTGCTGGCACGATTCGCCGATGCAAAGATTGCCGTCAGCGAGAGCGTCGCGGAGCGGTTCGGTCGGAACGGGGCGGAGCCTGTGATTGTATCCAATTATTCGGTTGCCGGCTCGGTGCCGCCGGCGCCGCAGGCAGGACGCAGCCGCAACCTGGTCTACATGGCCGGAAACATGCAGTTGTTTCACGGCATCAGGGAGTGCATCCAGGCGATGTCGATCGTGGCGGCAACGTTTCCCGACGCCTCCCTGACGCTTGTCGGGAATGTCCGCGAGGATATCGGTGCGATCGCGGCGAAGACGGATCCGAGACCGGCGATCACGATGACTGGCTACCTTCCTTACCGGGAGATGTACGAGACCCTGCGCGAAGGCAGCATCGGCCTCCTCGTCTTCCAGCCCGACTACTACAACGCGTACATCGGCCTCCCGAACAAGCTCTTCGACTACATGCTCTGCGGCCTTCCTGTCGTTGCGAGCGACTTCCCGGAGATCCACAAAGTGGTCGGCGACGCTGATTGCGGGGTGCTGGTCGATCCGACAAACCCGGATGCGATCGCCTCCGCGATCGTCTACCTGCTCGAGCATCCGGACGAGGTGCGGAGGATGGGGGAGAATGGGCGGAAGGCGATTCTAGAGCGGTATAACTGGGGGGAGATGGAGAAGAGGCTGCTCGGGGTATACAGGCAGGTTGAGGAGGCGGGAAGGGGCGATCGATTCCGTGGCTGCAAAACAGGATAATTCCGGCCCTGACTGGTGCTCCTATCTCTCGCGTGCAAGATACCCGGCTTTCGCTGTAGATTCCCGGGTTATCACACGAACAGCATCGCTCCGTGTGGACACGCCTGCCGCAGGGTTGCATGAGCTCGTTTGGCAAAGTCTGGAGGAACTCACGTGAAGGAGCAAACAAGGATATTTCTGGTATCTCCATCCCCCTCAACATTCACACAACGCGATCTCGAGGCAATCAGACGGGAATACCTGGTCCGGGAGGCCGTCATCAGCAACTACCAGGGGAGAAACGGCCTGAAGCGCTCTTTTCGGATTGCATTCGAGATCCTTCGGGGGGTCCTCTGGGCCGATCTCACTTACTCCTGGTTCGCCCACAACCACTCCTACCTTGCCGTAATGCTGGCAAACCTCCTCGGCAAGAGAACTGTCGTCGTCATCGGCGGATACGAGGTCGCAAGAGAACCGGAGATCGGGTACGGCGCCCTCCTCGACCCGAAACTTGCAAAACGAGTGGATTACATCATCCGGAACGCCGATCACATCCTCGCGGTATCGGAGTTCAACAGGCGGGAGATACTGGAATTGAGCGAACGCCGCCACGTTGCCGTCGTCTACAACGGCATCGACTGCACACAATTCTGCCCTGACGAGGAGAAAGAAGATCTCATCATCACTGTCTGCCAGATCAGCCGGAGTAACATTACGCTCAAGGGTCTCGATACGTTCCTTGAGACTGCGAAACGCCTCCCGGACCTCCGTTTCGCCGTCATCGGCCGCGATCTTGACGGGAGCATCGAGGATCTGAGACGGGGCGCCCCACCGAACGTTGAGATTATTCCATCCTCTTCTCAGGGCGAACTCCTGCAGTGGTACCGCCGGGCAAAGGTCTACTGCCAGCTCTCCTACCGGGAATCGTTCGGCGTAGCACTTGCCGAAGCGATGTCCTGCGAATGCGTCCCCGTGGTGACGGACAGGGGCGCCCTCCCGGAGGTGGTGGGTGACGTGGGGTTCGTGGTGCCGTACGGGGATGCGGAAGCAGCGGCGGCGGCGATAGTAAGGGCGTCGCAATCCAGCGGGGGGAAGGCGGCGAGAGCAAGAGTTGAGAAGGAGTTCTCTCTGCAAGAGAGGGTGCAAAAGATCCGGAGCGTCATTGAGGAAAAACCTGTATGATCCGGATCTTTGGGATGTTCGGTGAAGCGGTTCTTCACGGCGAACGGGACGGTCTTAACCATACGGGGAGTTTTGGAGTTCTTTCGGACCGTTTCAGGGCGCTTTCCTGATGAGCGTATCGACCGATTCCCGCACGTTGTTGTTCCCGCTCAGGACGTCGTAGACGAATCGTGCGATGGGCATACCGATATTATGGTTCTTGGCCAGCTCAACTATCCCTTTAACAGATCTCGAGCCTTCGAACGTTACGCCTGACTCCAGGTAAGGGGTTTTTACGATCTTCTTTCCGACCATCAGCCCCAGTGTCCGGTTGCGGCTTTTATCTACGTTAGCGGTCAGGCTGAAATCCCCAAAGCAGCAGAATTTTGTGAATATATCCTCATCAAGAGAAATAGCCTTTAGAAATGTGCACATCTCCTTGTAGCACATGTTCAGGAAGGTGTAGTGTTCGTTATGGTTGCCGTAAACTGAATCCCACATCCCCGTGCCGATGGCGTATACGTTCTTCAACACGCCGCATAACTCGACCGCCCTGAGGTCATCCGAAAAATCCAGGATGAATTCACTGAACATATCCGACATTGTTGTTCTCAGTAACGGATCGTCGTCGACGCCTATCGTAGCGCCGGCGATATGGCCGTAGGCGATCTCATCGGCGAAGGTCGGTCCCGAGAAACAGGCCAGATCCGGGTTGCCGGTTTCTTCGCGAATAATTTCGCTCATCGTTTTGAGCGACGGGTACTCCAGCCCTTTGGCTACCGTGATGAGGATCTTGCCGGTAAGTTCGTCGTGGGTAGCGTTAACGATAGCTCGAACCTCGCTGGAGGGCACAGCGATGATTACGGCCGCACAGTCCGCGATATCCAATCTATCGCTCATCAATCTTGCACGGATATTTGGGTTCAGGCGCAGGCCCGGGAAGTAACGTTTGTTATAATTGTCGGTGTTTATCGAATCGACAACCTCCTGTCTCCTCCCGAACACGATCACTTCTCCGGCCCTCCTGGATATGCTCTGCGCAATGGCGGTGCCCATGCTTCCGGCGCCGATGACCCCGACGGCCGGTATCATCAAAACCGCCCCCGTGCACCGACGGCTATGCCCGCAATGCTCTCGGCATACCTGAGGTCCCGGATATCGTCGATTTCCGTCCATTTCAAGCCGTTCGTGAACGAGTATGCAAGGTTCCCGCTCTTTGACAGGGACTGGTAGATGAAATCGTAGTAGTTATTCGGGTTGCCTGAAACCAGGATATCCAACAGCCTTTTTACTTCGCCGATGTCCCTGCCGGCGACCTTCGAGATGCCGATAAACTCTCCGGTTGCTCTTTCTACCGGGACGGTTTTTCCCATCTCTTCAATCCGGCCGTCTACTATTTTCACTTTAAACGACTCTTCCGTGAGCGGCTTGGTATCGTCGACCGTGATCGCGGTCTGATGTATCTTCAATAAATTGTCCAGGATAGCACGATCGTACAGCACGTCGCCGTTAAAGATGACGACATCGTCATGTATGTCGGATAGCCCGATATGGAGGGAATAGGCTGTGTTTGTCGAGAGGTAGTCGCCATTGCGAACCGGATTGAGCCGAACGTCATAGGTTTTCTCCAGTTTCGTGCAGGTCTTCCGAACCATATCCGCTTTGTACCCGACGACGATGGTGATCGCGTTTACATCGAAGGATGCCAGATCCGAGACCATTCGTTCCAGTAGAGTGCAATTGTCGATTGTAAGCAGGCATTTCGGGCCGATTTTCTCGAGATCGATGTCTCTGCCCAATCTTCGCCCACTCCCTGCTGCCAGGATTATGCCGATCAAGGTGAAACACCGATCCGGTTTATCGAGGGTTACACACACCTCCCGGTTATAAGAAGATTTGTCTGATGGTTGTGTGTAGCAACCCTGCGTTGTTGGGGTACTTTCAACGGCCTGCAGGCCTCCGGCATGTCTCGTTCGGAGTGATTCTATGTCGAGTTCTGCCGTGCGGGCCATACCGGGCCGGAAAGCGGCACGGCTTTTCCCGGACGGAATTGTTGATGAACTGTATTCGACAGATGCATGAGTACCTGGATGCGAACGCAATGAGCGTGAGCACCGGATGTGCAAGCAGGTCTCCTCCCTCCGCCGGATGATCCCGGGACGGCCTTACCGGATCACGTTAGCGCTGCTCGATCAATCTACAGACTCTTTCGCATGCGAAACCGTCCGCGTGCCTGAAAACCAGCCTTCGCAGCCTGATCCTCTCCGGTTTCCATCTGTCCTGGTCGGTGAAGGAGTTCGTAAGCGCTTCTATCAGTTCATCGATACTGGTGGAGACCTCCCCCGGTGCCCAGTCGTGAAACGGTTCGAGAATGAAACCTCTCTGCTTCCGGTAGTCATCAATGTCGGGTACGTGGAAGACGATAGGTCGGTTCAGGTGAAGGTAGTCGAAGTACGCCGACGAGTAGTCGGTAACGAGAATATCGACGGCGTTCAGGAAGTCGTAGATGGTATTACCGGCTTTCCGCAGGCCATCATTCAAGAGTATGTGGATATGCTCTCCATTGTACGCCTGAAACGCATCCTCGTCGTGGGAGTGAGGTTTGCAGATGAACAGCAGGCTCTCATCCGCTATGAACCGGCGAAACTTCTCGCTTGCAAGGATCTCTTCGAGAATTTTACGGCTCGCACCGGCATCGTACTCCCGGAAGGTGGGGAGATACAGCAGGATCTTCTTTTCAGCAATATCGCCCCGACCAAGAATACGGCACAGTACGCCTACCCCGGAATCCCGGGGACTGTAAAGAGCATCGCAGCGGGGTTGTCCAAAGATCAGGATTTTCCCGGGATCGATCAGGAACGCGGAAGAGAAGACCAGCCGCTCGAACTCCGAGGTTGTAATGAGGTAGTCCACGGAACTCGCAAATCGCCGCAGTCTGTATCCTGCGGAGAGCCTTGCAACGGCGTTCGGGTAGTCGATATCGGCAAAGTACCCGATCGTCTTCAGCGGGAGACCGTGCCATAATTCGATGCTGACCTGGTTTCCGGCCTTCCAGGCGGGTGTGCCGTGGGTGCTGACGATGTACTTTGCCGTCAGCGCGTGGTAGATATACTCGCGCGATCGGCGGATAACGTGGTTTGCGCGAATGGGTGAATAAACGCACCAGATAAGTTGATGAGTATTACCGAAGCCAGATTCGAGCATTCTATCGTAGATGTATTTTGCGTTGTCTGAGTAGTCGGGTGCCGAAAAGAACAGGATTTTACGTTCGTCTTTCGGTATGAACCGGGACAGTGTCGAAAAAATGAGTGTAGCAATATCATAGGCCACCGATCGAATGCCATTGACAATATCGTGAGAGACCATCGGATCGAGGAGGGTATACCTACATTCTCATTGTTTAAGTAAACGGTTGAGGGTTGCTGATTGATCCGGCGGTTCCGGATGCGGTTGTCTGCCCGAGCACCTGGATGTGGACGCGGAGGATGAGGAAAACGATCGGAGGGCGGTTCTTGAGAGGTATAACTGGGGGAGATGGGGGGAGACTGTTCGAGGTGTACCGGGGATCGAGAGACAGGCGGAAACTGTTTGGGTCTGACAACGACCGGAAGATCTCCGGATTTCTTGCGCTTTCCACCTCGAGAACCGGTATCCTCGGGATTGCTGCCTGCATGCCGCTTGGGAGCTCGCGATCATGCTTCCGAGGGATGATCGTAAGGTCATGAATTTGCTGGGATGATCACGATCACGCCGCCTGGTACCGGTGCCCCGCCGACCTCGTCAGTCCCCGATCAAAAGCGATCCCATTCCTTGATTCTTGATGACTCGCATCATAACCGGCTGAGTCTACCTTTTATTTCCAACAATGTTGATTTTATGCTATAATTGGATAAAGTATAAGTTAATACCTGTCAAATCCATTTGTTCGAGTCAGCGTATTCTGGAACCTTCGGAACCCCGGCGGACATGCAAAGGCCGTACCTCCAAGGAGAGGCACATACACATGATTGGGATACATTATGACGATGAGTATGCGGTTGAAGAAGTTTTTCAGTTACTGAAGGTTCCCTGGGAGTGGTATAGCCCTTCATCTGTTTACGATGTTGTCATATCAAAAAACAACCACATTCCAGAAGCCTGCAACGTAATTGACCTGACAGAAAATGATATACTGAAAAAGATTGCCGATACGCTCAATGAGGGGCTTCCGCGTAACCGTAAACCGATCTGCGAAGAGTACCTGGACGCGTTGCGCCAGCAGATCAAGCGTTTCTCTCCGCTGATAGAAATTCCGCCAATCCCCTGGGGATATACCTACTCGCTTGCACTCACGCACGATGTTGATATTGCCTCTGTCAGGGAACGATCTCTTTTATCCGTCCTCTATGCGACCTACAATTGCTTTCTTCAACGGAGGTTTTTCGAGGGAGTCAAAATCGCGCTCGCGAAATTCGACCTTGCAAAGGACCCCTGGGACCTCTTCGAGACCTGGAGAGTGCTTGAGGAGAAGGATCAGGTGAAATCCACGTTTTACTTCCTGCCCCAGAACGGTCATGCGGGGATCGGGTCCCCGCAGATTCGTGCCGGATACTACTCAATCGATGATGTTCCGATCGAAGAATTGACTGCCGGCGGCTGGGAAGTAGGGGTTCACGGCATAGATAACTGGATTGATAAAGCCAGCGCCGCTGCTGAACGCATGTCGCTTCCGGGGGATGCAAGAGTCAGGGTGGGCACACGCGTACACTGGCTGCATTTCGATGAAGGCACGTGGCAGATCCTCGATGATGCGGGCTATGAGTATGATTCAACATTCGGATACAACGAGGACGTTGGATTCCGGGCCGGGACGCTGCAGGTTTACCGGCCCCGGGGGGTTGAGAGGCTGCTGGAACTCCCTCTCCACATCCAGGACGTCAGCCTGTTCGGGAGGCACTGCTGGCTTACGACAGAGAGGGGGTGCGAAAGGGCAGACTGTCTGGGTCTGGATGAGGGGGAGGCGTACCGGACCTGCAACGAGATCCTCGATCAGGCGTTGCAATACGGCGGTGTCGTCACGGTTCTCTGGCACAGTGACTGCCTGGCTGCCCCCCGCGACTGGGGTGGTGTTTATACGGGTATCATCAACAGGGCAAAGTCAGACAACGCCTGGGTAACCCGCGCAGTCGATATTGTCGACTGGTTCAGGATGCGCCGTAATGCCAGGTTAGAATATTCGAAGACCAAAGACGGCTTCAAGATCACGGTTGCAGGTCTCGAGCCGGCCCGGTCG
Organism: Methanoculleus sediminis; assembly: GCF_001017125.1. Classification (GTDB taxonomy): domain Archaea; phylum Halobacteriota; class Methanomicrobia; order Methanomicrobiales; family Methanoculleaceae; genus Methanoculleus; species Methanoculleus sediminis. Next base: position 88,520 of record NZ_JXOJ01000004.1, read on the forward strand.
TTGCCGCCGTTGCGTATCCGGGTTCACATCGATCCGGAGCGGGTTCAGCATGTCGATGCTGAGTACATCTGCGGCGAGGGGTATGTGGATATCAGGTGCGATAGAGAGCAGGTGGGTGTGGTTTTTACATGAGAGTCCTTATCACCGACGGAAACTTTAAACACACGCTGGCATCGGTCCGGTCTCTGGGAAAAAGGGGAGTCAATGTTACAGTGCTCTCCGACCTGCGCCTGAGCGTATCATTCCACTCAAAGTATTGCTCAAAAGGGATCTTTGCCCCTAACCCGGAGCATGACACGACTTTTCCGGAATTTGTGTACGATCTGGTCAAACGGGAGCAGTTCGATGCGATCCTGCCGATCAGTTACGCGGCAGTTGTTCAGATCTCCCAGATTCAGGAAAGACTGGAACCCTACGTCAGGGTACCTCTACCTGATAAAGCCTCGATCGATCTCGCCGGAAATAAAGACAAAACCATGCAACTTGCGGAGAGCATCGGCATTGCCATTCCAAAGACCTTCTATCCGCAGTCGCGTGAGAATGCAGAGCGGATTGCAGACTCCCTTTCCTATCCAGTGGTGGTGAAAGGAGCTCGAGAGAACGGTAATGTTGGATATGCGAACTCTCCCGAGGAACTCATGCTGCAGTACGAGAAAATATCGGCATTTTCACCAATTGTTCAGGAGTATATCCCCGGAGGGGGATACGGGTTCTTTGCGCTCTACAACCATGGGGAGGCAAGGGCTATTTTCATGCACCGGCGGCTACGGGAATACCCGGTCACCGGTGGACCGAGCGCTCTTGCCGAGAGCATCTATGATCCCGTACTGATGGAGCGGGGCCTGAAACTACTTGACAGCCTGAAGTGGCACGGCGTGGCCATGGTCGAGTTCAAGAAGGATGAGCGGACCGGCGAATACGTTCTGATGGAGATTAACCCGAAATTCTGGGGCTCCCTTGAACTCGCCATCGCATCAGGGGTGAACTTCCCCTACCTGACCTGCAGGATGGCATGCGAAGGGGATATCGAACCGGTTTTTTCCTATAAAACCGGCGTGAAGTTCAGGTGGCTCTTTCCCCAGGATATATTCCATGCGGTGACAAACCCGGGAATCCTGCCGCATTTCTTCTCCGATTTTGCGGATAGGACTATCCATTACGACATTGATTCTCATGATATCGTGCCGAACATTCTACAGATCGGCATGACGGTTGGGGAGTTTGCGCTCCGTATCAAACAGGGGAGATTCTGGAGGCCGCATGGAAGACCTCTACTTTGACTGTCACATCCACTCGAGTTACTCACATGACTCGTTGATGAGGCCAGGACGGATCCTGAAGCGGGCAAAAGAGGTCGGTTTAACTGGTGTTGCAATAACCGATCATGACACCATCCGGGGTTCTCTCGATGCCAGAACACTGGAGAAGGAAGTTGGAGTGACCGTTATCCCCGGCGCGGAGATCCTGACCGACTCCGGCGACGTCATCGGCCTTCTGGTCAATGAGGAGATTCGCTCCCGCAGGTGGGATGAGGTTATTGAAGAGATCAGGGAACAGGGAGGCATTGCCGTCCTGCCCCACCCGTATCGGGAACATCAGAATATTTCCGAACTGGCAAAAGCGGTCGATCTTATCGAGGTATGGAATGCGAGAAGCACAGTGGAGCAGAACGAGAGGGCGCTGCAACTGGCCGGGAGGCTTCAGAAGCCCGGGATGTATGGCAGCGATGCGCACACCTATGCTGAGATCGGGAACGTGAGTGCGCTGGTGGATCCCGGCACCTGGGAGGTAAAAAGAGTCGTACGTGCGGAGTACTCTTCACAATATATGGTTATTCAGTCTCAGGTAACCCATCACTTGAAACGGCGTGAGTTTTTGCAACTGATACAATCCGGATGGCGGTACCTGTGGAAGACTATAGACTGATGGTTCTCTCTGACCATTACCTTACATTTGTCAAGGACCAGGTGGAGTTGCTCGCAAAAACGTTTGCACATACTGACGTGTATGTCAGGTACCACCCGGCAACTGAAATTTCCAGGGTATTTCCGGATCCGCACCTCAAAGCTTTCCGAAAAGATTCTCTTATCGATCGGACGGCTCTGCCGGAGAATATATCTATTCACCCCATATCCCTCTTCTACCTGCCCTTCGACTACCTGTTTAAAAGGATTGGAGAGCGTTATTACAACATTGTCGGTGACAGACTCCAGAGGTCCAGAGCATATCCCGATCTTATTCATGCACATTTTATCTGGCCCAATGGTTTCGTGGGTGCGATATTGAAGAAGGAATACGGGATCCCGTTTGTCGTCACTGCGCATGGGTACGATATCTACGATCTGCCGTTCCGAGATGCGGAGTGGAAGAGGCGAATTGAGGCCATTCTCAACGCCGCCGATGTAATTATAACCGTTAGTAACAGCAACCGCGAATGCATGAAGAGACTGGATGTGACCACTCCGGTAAATGTCGTGCCGAATGGATTCAGACACGACCTCTTCTACCCGGTGCGAACGGAGACCTGCAGAAAAGCTCTTAACCTCCCCATCAATCGGAAGATTCTTCTTAGCGTTGGAAATCTGGTGGAAGTCAAGGGTTACACGCACCTGATTGATGCGATCTCCGAAGTTGTTCGAGAGAGAACGGATGTCCTTTGTCTTATTGTCGGTAGAGGAGAGTTAAAGCACAGGTTAGAAAAAAAGGTGTCATCATTAGGACTTGAACAATACGTGCGATTTATCGGAGGCAAACCACATGGCGAGATTCCGTTGTGGATGAACGCCTCCGACCTCTTTGTCCTGCCAAGCCTGAGGGAAAGTTTCGGAATCGTGCAGGTAGAGGCAATGGCCTGCGGGAAACCGGTCGTTGCCACAAAAAATGGTGGAAGCGAAGAGATCGTAATACCTGGTAAGACAGGCCTGCTCTGTGATGCTGCAGATCCGCGGGGCCTCGCGGAGAGTATCGTCAGAGCACTCGACATGCCGTGGGATGCCGATGCAATTGCGGACGAAGTCAGGCCCTATTCATGGGAAAGCGTAGGAAGAGAGATCTCTTGGATATATAGCAGCCTTATATAAGGGGAGATCATCGCACCCACCTTTTTACCGATCGTTACTTCTCCATCGCCACATGTCCTCTCCCGTGAACTCACAGGGAGATTGCTGAGAAAGGTCCTCCCGACATTCTCCCGATCATGACGCTACATGCCGGGTGAATCAATCCCAAGAATGAGTGTTCATAGTATGCGTATCGAGGATTAATCTTCTTGAACGCCGCAATCCAGCTGAAGAACCGTTCGACGGCACTGCGCTTCTTGAGAGTTCCCGATAGAACCAGACTGACCTCCCCCGCATCGGATATTTCCTCGATCTCCTGTTGACCGGGATATTGCTCTTGATCCCTCGTGGGAGCTCAAATTTTTCAAGGGTTGGCTCGTAGAGCCGGAAATCACGGACATTTTCCTGTGCAACCATACAGGCAAGCGCGAGCCCGTTTCGATCGACCAGAGTGTTCAGTTTATTTCCCTCTGCCTGCTTATAGCCTCATACCCGGTCGATCCCCTTTTCTGCCGGGACGTCCTTCGTATTCGTCACACAATGCAAGAGATCGACACGCAAACTTCAGATCAGGCTCCTATCGGGGAAATCTCTGATTTTTCCGTGTCTTTCGGGTCTCATATCCGGATCGGAGCATGCCGTTGAACTGTCTGCAGGGGTCGCATCCGGGTCGGCCGATGCGCGGCTTTGTTGGTGGCTGTAGTGGAGATCTCCGAGATATCATCACCGATTGCCCGGAAGGCATTGTACCTATTATTATATGGGGGATCTTATATGTTTAGGACGACCTCTATTTTAGAAGGGCCGTCTCGACATCTCTTTATTTACCCAGTCAGTGGATTGGCATCAAGCGTCCTGTTGGTAGTACTCGCATGCACTGCGCCGGATGAGAGGGCTCTTTATGCCTGGGAGATGATATCTTTCAACAGGGACAGATGCAGGAAGAGGGGCACGAAAATCCTTGTATCGTGTAGATGGATCCATTCCCGCCTGGTATGGATTCATCCCTGGGCCACTTATTCGGGGTAACGGGGCCCAATCCCCTGTTGAGTAACCTCGACGGTGCGAGCTGTCCGAGAACGTATCTGATAGGTTGAGATATGCACATAGCTACCCTGTGACATCCATAACCGGAGATAAGAATATGATTGCCGTTGTTCTGGGGACCCGGCCGGAGATTATCAAGATGAGCCCGATAATCCGGCTGTTAAGGGAGAGGCGGGCAGACTACTTCATCGTTCATTCCGGACAGCACTATTCCTATGATATGGACAAAATATTTTTCGAAGAGTTGAGGTTGCCCGTGCCGGAGTTTCATCTGGACGTGGGTTCGGGGAGCCATGGTGAGCAGACCGCAAAAATCCTCACCGGAACGGAGAGTGTTTTCTTGCAAGAGAAACCGGACACGGTGCTGGTCCAGGGAGATACGAATACAGTCCTTGCAGGAGCTCTGGCGGCGGTGAAACTGCATATCGATGTCGGGCATGTGGAGGCCGGACTCAGGAGCCATGACCGGAGGATGCCTGAAGAAATTAACAGGATCCTCACCGATCATATGTCCGAATACCTGTTCGCGCCGACCCGGGAGTCGAGGGATAACGCCGTCCAGGAAGGGATCCCCGCCGACAAGGTATACGTCACCGGGAACACCATCGTCGACTCCGTGCAACAAAATCTTCAGATTGCAGAAGATAACCGGGGCATACTTGACAGGTATTGCCTCGAGCGGGGGAAGTATTTTCTGGTAACCGCCCATCGGCAGGAGAATGTTGACGACAGATTCCGGCTGCGCAACCTTCTCAAAGCGCTGGAGGCGCTTCACGAGGAATACTTGATGCCGATCGTTTTCCCCGTACACCCGAGAACAAAGAGGAGAATGCAGGAGTACCAACTCGAAGTACCGCACAACGTTACCATCATCCCCCCCACCGGCTTTCTGGAGTTTTTAGTCCTAGAAGCGAATGCACGTCTGGTCCTGACCGATTCCGGAGGCGTGCAGGAAGAGACCTGCATCTTAAAGGTACCCTGTGTCACCCTGCGTGAGAATACCGAGAGACCGGAGACGATCGAGGTTGGATCAAATATCCTTACAGGTATAACTCCTAAGGAGATCCTGCAGGCAGTCGAGATCATGCTTGAGGGAGAGGCAAACTGGACGAATCCCTTCGGAGACGGGCGTGCTGCGCAGCATACTCTCGATTTCATCCGTAATGGATGAAGTCGAGGCATTTATTCCGTGAGGGAGATTGTTGCCCGGAGATTCAGGAACTTCAGAGCAGCATGGAGCAACTCTTGATGGTGTTCATCGGATACCACGATATTGCCGAACCCAAGTCGTGCCTCCCTGAGAAGGTGATCGTAGAGAGGGTCCAGAGCACCTCTGCGCATTGCAGCGTGAAACAATCTCGCGTCCTTTCCTGTATACCAGGTCTTGCATTTATCGAGCACCTCCGGGGGCAAGTATATCTTCCGCTTTGAAGGGAAGTGCGAATAGAACGCAAGCACCGATGAGAGATAGGGGTCTGTCTCCAGCTCGTCGTCCCCATAGTAGCACTGAAGGACAGAACGGACCAGTCCGTCATAGGGCCGCGAATAGGGCCGAGTGCTATAGAGCACGAACGGACGGTGGAATAATCTTATTGAAAGGAAAGCCAGGGCTCTTGAGATCGAGTACCCGGTGATGTCGTAATGTTCTGCGATTTCAAGGACGGATCTCAGACAACCATTGCTTGCCTCAAATTTTCCGGCATCGGAATGGATGTAGTTGCCCTTATATACCCGATAGAGATACCATGGCTCAACCTTGTGCAAATCCAAGACACCCATCCCCTGTTGACCGTTGAGGAGCCAGTAGGGCATGTTCCACTGAATGTATCTCTCAACCACGTTTGAGAAGAAAACATCAGATCTGACGAAGAAGACGTCTGACACACAGTTGGAGCCACGCAACGCAAGAAGCGTAGCTACGGTCTCCTGCTCTACGGTTGAGATCGTCTTCAGGGTGTTGCGGTTCTCGCCTTCACCGTCCATCACGGCGATATCCGCGAAGACACCGTCGCAGGTATGACGTTCCATATACTGCACGAGGCGTTCCAGAGAGTCTTTCGATTTGAATGCATCGTCAGAGTGGAGCAGGGTGACAAAATCACCTTTAACCGACTGACTGCCGGTATAGAGAGCATTGAGTTGGCCGGAATTCTGCTTCTGCTTGTGATAGCGGATTCGGGGATCGTTTAGATACGGGATGATCTTCTCACCGGTGTCATCAGATGAACCATCGTTAATGATGAGCAACTCCCAGTCTCTGTGGGTCTGAGCGAAAACAGAATCAATGGCGCTTGTAATATACTCAGCATCGTTGTACGTGGGCATCAGGATGGAAACAAGGGGATTTGACATCCTCCTCACTCCTGCCGGATGGAACGGGCGGCCTCATAAACGTTCCTGACCGTCACCGCGTGCGGGACATAGGAGTGATGCTCAACGACGTATTGCCGCGCCCTTCGGCCCATCAACCCGGTATCAACATCGCCTTTGAGGATGCTGTTTATCCTGCCGGCGATCTCTTCCGGGCTCTGCTCGGATACGAGGAACCCGGTCACGCCATCCTGGAGGACCTCCTGCATGCCGCCGATGCGCGAACATATGACGATCTTTTCACAGGCCATTCCCTCCAGCATGGAGAGCGAAGTGGCTTCCTGGACACCGTGCGACGTGATCGAAGGGATCAGGACGACGCTCGCAATGCTGTAATACCTGCCGATGGAATCGTGAGGCACAGCGCCAAGGAACTCCACCCTTGCATCTCCCTGCGCCAGTGCGGCCAGTTCAGGATACTGAGGTCCGTCCCCGAGGATCAGCAGTCTCACGTCTTTGTCCGGGATGTGCTTCATTGCCTGGATGGCAAACCGCACACCGTTCTTTGGGACGAGGCGCCGGGGTACGATGATGATAAACTGGTCCTCCCGGTAACCGGCCTCCTTGCGTATTCGAATCAGCTCGCCCGCCGGAACAGGACAGAATCGATCGGTGTCCGTGGCGTTCGGGATGACCGATGTGCGTACAGAGGGGTACCCGAAGGAGGCGCCGCTCACATAGTCCCTGAGCCTGGTATCCACGCAGATTATTCGATCGCTCCAGTGAACACCGTCCTCTTCAACAGCGGCGCAAAAGTCGAAGAACATCCTCCTTGCCTTTTCCGTCCGGATTTTGGAGTAATCAACGGCTTCGCGTGCAAAATAACCGTGAAGCGTTAGTATTTTTGGCAATGCCGCGTGGGGAAACGCCTGGTGAAACGCGTATGCTGAGACGACGTCGTGACAATGAACCGCTGAATAGGCATTGAGATCGACGGAGGACAGGGCTGCTTGCAGTTGGTTTACAATGGAAGTGACCTGGAGTTTGTCCGGAGGGATAAATTGAGCTGGATCGCCTGATAACAGTCCCCATTTGATGTATTCGAGGTATCGTGCAACCCGACTATCCGGAAATCGGGGATAAACCGTATCCACCTCGATACCCAGGGAGGTGAGCCCCTTCTCAAGCAGTAGCAGATGGATATGTTTCCCTCCGATTTTAATTGCATGAGGGTTGTCGCCGGCCACCATGAGTATCTTCATCGTAAAACTCCAGTACAGACTTATGGGAGATCCTACATAACACTATTCCTGCCGTTCAGGGAGTTTAGCCCGTGAAAAACAGATATCTGGTTGAGTTTAGCCTCCGACATTATTTCTCGACTTACTGAGAGACGTCTGCGGTCGTTCATCTGGGAATTCCAGATATCCAGGCATCCGACAATCCAGGATAAATTGCCGGCACAGAACATTGCAAGGATGGTTGGACCTCTTGAAGGTCGCCACCGCTTATCACATCAAACTCCACAGCGTGAAGATGAGTACCCTTTTCCGACGGGTTTTGGGTGCGCAGTTCCTCGAGGGTTACCACAATGCATATCGCGATCTCCGGGAAATAACCATACTCCATAAGATCTAACGGGAACCGATACCATGAAAAGATGCAGCAGAATACCGGGCAGTCCCCTCACCACCCTCATTCTCGACTTCGACGGCGTCGTCGTCGAATCCCTCCCCTTAAAGACCGCCGCGTTCCGTAAGATCTTCTCCTTTGCGCCTCCAAAACACCTCGACGAGATCATCGCCTTCCACCTCGAGAACGGCGGGATGTCCCGGTACGACAAATTCCGCCACATCTACGCAAACATCCTCCACGAAGAACTGACTCGCGAACAGGAGGGGCGGCTCGCGGACGAGTACGTCGGACTGATCTTTGAATCCATGCTCACCGTGCCGTGCGTCCGTGGCGCAGAGGTTCTCCTCCGGGACTGCTCCCGGCGACTCCCGCTCTACATCGTCTCCGCGACCCCGGAGGGCGAGATGCAGGAGATCGCCCGCCGCCGGGATCTCACGAAGTACTTCGTCCGGATCTACGGCTCGCCGAAGACGAAGGCCGAGTGCATCAGGGAGATCCTCGAAGAGACCGGTGCCGCGCCAGATGAGGCCCTCTTCGTCGGCGACGCCCCGAACGATTGGGATGCAGCCCGCGCGACCGGCGTTCGGTTCGTGGCGAGGATCCCGCCCGGCGATCCGAACCGGTTTATCGGTCGGCCGGGGGTGGAAGGGATCGTGGAGAACCTTCATGAACTCCGGGAGTATCTACGGGGGAGTGTATGCTCATCCCGATCTCGTACCCCCTGAACCGGGCCGCGCCGCTCTACCCCGGAACGGAACCGCTCACGATCACCCGCACGAGTTCCTTTGAAGGAGGCGACGCAGAGGAGAAGAGCCGGATCTCTTTTTCCAGCCACGCCGGGACGCATATCGACCTCCCCCGGCATTTCTGCCCGGGCGGAGGTTCGGTCAGGTCTCTTCTCGCCCCGGAGGCGGTCTTTGAGCCCGCGCGGTGCATCGCGCTCCCGAAGACGGGGGCGGAACCGATCCGGATCTACGACCTCCTTCCCCACCTCGATGCGATCCGGACATCGCGCGCGCTCTTCATCAGGACCGGGAGCGGCCGGCTCCGGGAGAGCGACCCGGATGCCTACGCGAGGGAGCATCCCTGGGTACACCACGAGGTTCCGGGCTTCCTCCGCATGGAGAACCCGGCTCTCAGACTGTTCGGGATAGACACCATATCCATCGCCGTCCCTGCAGAGCCGGAGGAGGGTGCGGAGGCCCACTGCGCGTTTCTCTGTGGTTCCCCGCACATCTTCCTGCTCGAGGACGTGGACCTCTCGTACGGCAGGCTGCTTGAGGAGCCCTGGACGTTGCGAGTCTATCCGACGGTCTTCGATGACCTGGAGGGGGTGCCGGCGGTGGCGCTCGCGGAGTTTGGCTAATCCTGTACGACTCTGTAACTTAACAATACTCAAGCCGGGCGCTCGATATCTTATTGAGGGTGAGTGAGGCCCCATAAACGTAGTCAGCGGCCGGCCGAAAGATACTGATGATCTATGACGCCTGCAGAGTAACTCCATTTGAGGGATATGTAGCGATCCTGCATACATCAGTGCATTCGCGGCCTTTGGGCGCATGGATACCTTCTACCCCCTCTTGATGCCTGGAGTGGAGTTGTCTTCGCAAAGATCTGAAAAGAGGATTAATTTTTGTAAACTAATCTGCTACTTCTGATTTTTCTGATCGTAGGGATAACTGCACTTTTTGTCGTTGTCTGTAAATAATGTACACGATTGCAGCCCAGTTCAGTGCCTGGAATGTCAGCGGCAGCAGTATGTTTGAGTTTACCAGTTCACCGTAGTTAAGCCAGAATAAACTGAGCAAAGCGGTATCGACGATCATGAGGAGGGTAAGTTTTCCAAGTTCTTCGTTAGAGATGAACCAGTAAGCGAAGAATGGAAAGGCCCATAGAAAGTAGTGAGGATAAATGTTTTTATTGAGCATTACAAACAAAGCCACAAACAATGCGATGCTTTCAAAAGTACAATCTGCGAAAAGACCGTATTTTTTAATGATTAGATATGCTGCTATGAGCAGAACTGCTTGAAGAGCGAATGGCAACGTAGTGGATTCTAGCGGGAGAACGTTATAAATGGAGAAAGAATCCGGATATTTTGAGCCGGTCAATACAAGATCCTGCAGTGTTGCCTGGACATCGAAGTACAGGTAGGGTGCTATGATGGCGGCACAGGTGCCTAGAAGGATGACACCATATACGAAGGTATTCTTCCAGGCTTTTCTTACTCCAAGGAAAGCCAGCATAGGGATTGCCGCCAAAAAGGGGAAGAATTTATACATCGCTCCAAAGCCGATGAAGAACGATGAGGCAACAAGTGAGTCATAGAGGAAGTAATGTATTCCGAGTATCATGAGGAAGATGGCAACCGAATCGAAAAGGCCCAGGACATCAGACGTGAGAACGGAGAGGGGCAGCAAGAGATATGCTAAGGCCATCTGCCTTCCGACAACTTCGCTTGATCGCTTTCCCATGTGATATAACGCCCACGTCAGCGCTGCATCACCGATAATGGCAGGGAGTTTTGCTACAAGGATTGTGTCTCCAAGGGTCTTCAGGAGAAATGCCTGAAAATAGGCGTGTAATGGCGGATAAAAAAAGTCCGCATCTACATACAACAATTTTCCTTCGATAAGGCCGTGAGCACCAACCAGGTGGTCGGTAATGTCGCTGCCGTGATGCCCTGATACGACGGCAATGAGAAGACGAAGTAAGTATAAGGCGATACATACGGCGATAAACACCGTATAATCATTCCAAGATTTTGCAATGACGCTTTTCGTTTTTGTCAGTATGTTGCCTTCATAGTTCATTATAACCATGCCCTGGTTCTGAAATATAGAATCTCTTGGCTGAAATCATTTCAAAATTATTCGAAAGCCAAGGATTTACCTCGATTTGAACAGAGTGTCTGCCGTTCTACCGAATAACCTTCAAATGCAAATCCAATCGCGATTTGGCTATACTCTGGTTGCCACCTCATGGATGAGCCCCTGGAATAACGAGAACGCCCTTCTTCACATAATCTCAGGATGAAAGATAATATATATTGTTAATTTCCATTCGGAAACCGTCTTAAACTCCGGTAAGCTCTAAAGATTGTCTGATCGATCCAGGATTTGAGGCTCTCCTGCAGAAATGCCATGATCTCTTCGTTCTGTAACCGAGGACATGGCATGGTGCGAGTAGGCACCGAATACCTCGGAGCCGACCATGTAGTAGGGTGCGGAGGTGGTCTCCTCCCCGACCAGCCGGTAACACAACCCGTCAGGTAGCCCGGTCTCCCCGAAGATTACAACGAGAACGATAGCACGCCCAATCTTGGCGAAATCGATATCTCCGCTGGCGGCAGGCGCCGGCGGGTCGGAATCGGCGCTGTCGAGGGGGTCGAACCTTGTCACGGCACCTGTTTTCGAAGCTGTCCGCAGGCGTCATCGTTCAGGTCTTCTAGTTTCAGGGCCGTGTTCATGACGCTGGTCTGGCCCGAAACAACGGTGACGAACTCCGATGGGGAGTGAATCCCTCTTTCGTGATCGTAACATTGCGGACGCCAGACGTGACGCCGCTCTTCGCGAATTCATCGGAACAGGGTGCCGGGTTGTCCTACCCGGCGCCCGAGCCCGTTAAGGGCCTGTAACACGACTGGAAATGAGTGTGTTACCCCCAGTGGCCCAAACCCCTTGTCCCCTGGCAGTAAATCTCCAACTCCCGGATCAGATAATCCCCATCTCCGACAACCTCGTCGGCAGGTACTCCTTCGTCACGAAGTCGAGCCCCCGGCTCGCGAACGCCTGCTGTTCCGACTTCAGCTTCATCTCGAGCTGCAGGTTGATCTGGTTCCTCCAGTAGTCGGTTGCAAACCTCGGATCGGTCAGCTCCGCCTTTAAAGCACTGACGTCCTGCTCGGTGAGGTGGTCGGCCGGGAGGTTGTAGTCGGAGATGTCGGAGGGCTGCACCCCGATGAACTGCGCCTGGGGGGTCGCGAGAAGTTCCGACATATGCGCGCTCTTGATCGAGCCGTAGGCGACGCTCGCGAAGATCCGGTACGACCAGGGGTCGCCGTCGGTGAAGACGACCACCGGGAGGCCGAGCGAGTCGTTGAGCCTCCGCAGAACCCGCCGTGTCGACCGCGCCGGCTGCCCCTTGAGGTGAACCAGGATCGCCCCGTACTCCTCGTCGAACCCGTTTTCCATCAGACGGGCGTACATACCGCCGGTCTCGATGGCGATGACGAACTTCGCGTCGTGGTCGATGAATTCGAGGTTGTCGACGTTGTTCGGGATGGGGTAGCCCGCCTCCCCGACATCCTCCTGGCAGTGCATCTCCTTGACGCCGCGCCGGGTGGTCTCCCGGAGCCGCAGGGGGCCGAAGATCGAGGCGCCGTCCTCCTCCGGCCGGAGGTGGAAGGCCTCACGCTGCACCTCGGCGATGATCTCGAGGTCCTCGATCAGGAGGTTGCTCTCGTCCTGGGCGGCGAACTTCGCCTTCTTCCAGCCTTCGGAGATGTAATACAACTCTCTCAAGGTCGACGACCGGTTCTCCACAAGCTGCTGCTTCAAAAACCCGATGAGGTAAGCCATCTTCAGGAGATGGACCGCGCCTTTCTCGGTCGACGCCGCCCGGGTGCTCTCCCTCTCGCCGTACTTCCAGACTTCGCTTTCGTCGTCGTACGCGATGTTCCGCTTCGTCCGCGTCGGCAGCCGGATGAACGGCACGATGCCGTCCCGCATCTGGTCGTACCAGGCATGGGCGATACCGACGAGCCGCTCTTTTGCCAGCGCATCCATCTCTTCCCTAGACATCGAGATCCACCACCACTTTCACGCCGTCCTCCACGCCGCGCAGATCGACCGAACCGTCGCCAGAACCCGTGTAGGCGATATGCCAGGCCTCACCGGCGTCGAGCGTGCGCCGCCAGACCTTGTTGTATTCTCCGTCCATGTTGTCCACGAAGTCCGGCCGGGGCACCGCGTCCTCCGCCGCATCGCGGGAGAGGTTGTAGAGGACGAGGGTGACTTCCTTCGCGGTGTAGTTGTTCACGTCGATACGGACCTTCCCGTCGACCGTCCGCTTCTTCGCGACGACTTTCCTCATGATCTTCCCCTCGATCGGGGAGGTGTCGACGAGGGGGAGTTCCACGATCTCGCTCACCTTTGCGGCGATCTCGGGGATGACCGAGCATATCGCCCGGGCACGATCGTCCTGCTGCTTCTTTTTGTCCCGCCGGTAGAGATAGGTCTTGAGCTCCCGGCCGAGTTCCTGGAGGACGAGGACGACCTCCCGCTCGATCTCCGGGATGGACGCGACCGCGTCCTTGCTCTCGCTCGTGAAGGGAACGTTCGTGGACGCCACGTGAACCATGATCAGCACCGGCCCCATGGGAAGGCCCTGCTGCGAGAGGCCGTAACTCTTCCAGTTCACCTGGGAGGCACAGCTCGTGATCGCGCAGGCCCCCTGCTGGTAGAGGAGCGGGACGCGGTTTGCGAACCGGAAGAGCTGGGCGGTGCCCTCGGGGGGGACCTTGCCGCCGTAGCCGATCGCCGCCTCGATGATGAACGAGTGCCCGCCGTAGACGGTGCTCGGGCGGGTGCGGGCCTTGATGAAGTCGAGCTGGATCTCCTTCTCGAGCCCCTTGCAGATCAGGTCTTCCCCGATGGGGGAGAGGCACTGCTGCGCCGGCGGGGCCGGGACCTTCACGGCCTGCATGGCGTCGAGGAGCCGTTTGAGTTCTTCCGACTCGAGTTTGTTCACCTTCCGGGTAGGTTTGAGGTTGGCAAGCGCGATCATCTCGTCCGCGGTCTTCTTCCCGACCTTGGAGAAACTGCCGATGAGGAACTCCTCGACGGTTCCGGTGTTCGCGGCGGCGATTCTCTTCAACGCCCCGAACTCGATCCCGTGCGGGTGGGGGAGGATGGGTTTCGGGCACGGCGGAACCTCGCCCGACACCCGCTCGAAGACAGTCATCTCGCCGTCGATATCGGCCGTTATCCGGGCGTGCGGGTTGACGATCGCCGTCAGGCGGAGGTAGTCCACCAGCCGCTTCTTCGCGGCAAGGCTGCTCTTGAACTGGATCTCGATCCGTGTCCCGTGCGTCCGATCCCAGTCGATCTCCTCGTGGCTGACGATCTCCGGCTCGTTGGTCTCGGTCCGGATCAGCAGCTCGAACCGATGGGCTCTCGCCTTCGCCCCCGTCCGGGAGACGACCTGCGTCGGGATGCCGGTGGTGAGCTGCGCGTACAGCACCGCCGCCGATATCCCGATACCCTGCTGCCCGCGGCTCTGCCGGATCTGGTGGAACCGGGAGCCGTAGAGGAGTTTCCCGAAGACCAGCGGGACGTTCTCCGGCACGATGCCGGGGCCGTTGTCCTCGACCGTTATCCGGTAGACCTCGGCGTCGACCTTTTTGATGCCGACGAAGATGTCGGGGAGCACCTCCGCTTCCTCGCAGGCGTCGAGCGCGTTGTCCACCGCTTCCTTGATGGTGGTGATGATGCCTCGCGTCGGAGAATCGAAACCGAGCAGATGCTTGTTCTTCTCGAAGAACTCCGCGACGCTGATGCTCCGCTGCTGCTTCGCCAGGTCTTCAGCAAGCACCATGCCGCGCCACCTCGGCGATGGCCTCCTCGAGGCTCCTCTCCTGCTGCTCGCCGGAGTGGAGGTTCTTGAGGGTCACCGTGCCTGCCTCGACCTCGCGTTTCCCGAGAACCGCGGCGAAGTCAGCGGTCTTTGCGGCGTGGGAGAGCTGGGCGCCCATCCCCCGCTGCATCAGGTCGGCCTCGGCCCGGATCCCCGCCGCCCGGAACGCCCGGGCGACCTCGAGCGCCCGCGCCCGTCCTTCCGGCGTGCTGACGACGCCGACGACGGGTTCGTGCGCGAGTTCGAACTCCCCGATCGAGACCGCGACTCGATCAAAGCCGATGGCAAACCCGCAGGATGCGACGTCGTCGCCGCCGAAGAGGTGGGCGAGCCGGTAGGTGCCGCCGCCGAGGATCTGGTTCTCCGCGCCGAGGTTCTTCGCGAACCCCTCAAAGACCATCCCGGTGTAGTAGTCGAGCCCCCGGGCGATCCCGAAGTCGGGCCGGTAGTCGATATTCAGAGAATCAAGAAGCGCAAACGTCTCCTCGATCCGCGCGCGCTCCGGGACGTCGCCGGCGACCTCGAAGACCTCGGAGACGGTGCGGCACTCACCGAGCGCCGCGAGGGGTTCGGCAAGATGGGTGAGGTTCTTCTCGACCAGCGCCGCTTCGAGCCCGTTAGGGTCGTGCTTGTCGAGGTACGCCATGATCGCCCGCTGGTCGCCGGGCTCGAGGGCGGAGAGGAGATGCTTCATCGGCGCGAGGTGGCCGACGTGGAGATCGAAGGTGACGCCGGTCGACCGGAGGGTATCGTCAGCGAGCATGATCACCTCGGCGTCGGCGCTCGCCGTGTCCGCGCCGATCAGCTCGACGCCGAACTGCCAGAACTGCCGGTAACGGCCTTTCTGGGGGCGTTCGTAGCGGAAACAGTCGGCAAAGTAGCACCAGCGGAGGGGTTTCGGGAGCACCTTGCCCTCGTTGACGTACATCCGGAGCACCGCCGCGGTCACCTCCGGCCGGAGCGTCATCTTTCTCCCGCCCTTGTCCTCGAAGACGTACATCTCCTGGATGATCCCTTCGCCGGACTTCATCGTGAAGAGTTCGAGGTGTTCGAAGTCGGGGGTGCAGACCTCCCGGTATCCCCACCGGCGGGCCGCCTCCCGCATCCGCCGCTCGATCAGCCGCCGCCGTTCCATCTCGTCGGGTAAAAAGTCCCGTGTTCCCCGTGGTTTCTGAAGCATTCGGTATTCTCCTGAATTAAAGTCTCTTGCGCGAACCCTTATCTTTTGTGCGCTCCGCACTGCCGAAGAACCGCTCGCGGGCGCCCTCGCCGTGCCAGACGTTCTCCCTCTCGACCCGTCCCTGGAGGTAGAGAGCCAGGAGAACCAGCCCGAGGCCGAGGTACTCCCACGCTTCGGCGTATGCGGTCACGAAGAAGCCCAGCAGGGCGAGCGCCGTGAAGGGAACCCCGAGGTACGCCGCCTTCCGGTATCCGGAGAGACCTGTACGGGAGAATATCCGCAGGTCCCGGAGCCAGAGGAAAGCGGTGACGGCAACGCCGAAGCCTGCGACGTAGGCAAGATAGGACATGAGATGAAGTAATATTATACTTCCACCCCTATTTTTGTTATCGAACTATGCTGCCGAATGCCACCATCAGGGACATCCTCCGGATGTATCGTAACGGCGAGGTATCTGAGGACGAGGCTGCCGGTGCCCTCGAAGGGCTCCGCATCGAGGTTCTCGACGGCATGGCCCGGATCGATGCCGGGAGGAGCGTGCGCTGCGGGATGCCCGAGGTGGTGCTCGCCGAAGGTAAGGAGCCGGAGGCGTTTGCCGGGATCATGCTCGCGCAGGTGAAGGCTGCCGGAAGGTGCGTCGGAACACGGGTCTCGCCGGAGCATCTCGACGCCCTGCGGGCCCGGCTGCCGCTGGAGGTTCGGATGGAGCACCGGGAGGCGGCACGGGCGGTCATCCTCTCGACGGGGAACAATCCCGCTCCCCGGCGGGGAACCGTCGCCATCCTCACGGCGGGGACGTCCGACATCCCCGTCGCCGAGGAGGCGAGACTGATCGCCGAGGAGATGGGGTGCGAGGTCAGGACGGCCTACGACGTCGGGGTGGCGGGGATCCACCGCCTTTTCTCGGCGCTCAAGGACCTGATCCCGGCAGACGTCTTTGTGGTGGCCGCCGGACGGGAGGGGACGCTCCCCGCGATCGTCGCGGGGCTCGTCGACCGCCCGGTGATCGGCGTCCCCGTCAGCACCGGCTACGGCTACATGGGCGGCGGCGAGGCGGCGCTTGCGAGCATGCTCCAGTCGTGCTCGGTGCTTGCGGTGGTGAACATCGACGCCGGGTTCACGGCAGGCGCGTTTGCCGCGCAGGTCGCGCACGGGGGTAGCCGGGAATGAGCCGCGGGTTCTACATCGGGCGGTTCCAGCCCTACCACAACGGGCACCAGTCGGTGCTGGAGCGGATAGCCTGCTCCGCCGACGAGATCGTCATCGGGGTGGGGAGCGCCCAGGTCTCGCATACCGTGGAGAACCCCTTCACGGCGGGAGAACGGGTGCTGATGCTCACCCGGTCGCTCGCCGACCTCGACTGTCCGTTCTACGTCATCCCGATCGAGGACGTCCAGCGCAATGCCCTCTGGGTCGCCCACGTCCGTTCGATGACACCGCCGTTCGATACGGTCTACTCATCGAACCCCCTCGTCATGCAGCTCTTCGCCGAGGCGGGGATGGAAGTCCAGTCCCCTGATATGTACGAACGATTGACGCACTCCGGGACCGTCATCCGGGAGCGGATGCTCGACGGCGAACCCTGGGAGCACCTGGTTCCTCCTGCCGTGGTGGACGTCATCCGCGAGATCCACGGCGTGGAACGGCTGCAGCGGATCGCGGGGAGCGACTGACGGGCGGAACCCTGATGGGTACGCCCGCCCTAATCAGATGAATCATGTTCAAGCAACTGCGAGACCTCTTCCGGCGAGCCGAACCGGAGGAAGAGAGCCTGAAATTCTCGTTCGACGGCCTTCCTGCGTGGCTCGACGCCCGTGAAGAGGAGATCGGGCACGAACTTTCCGGTGCGACGGCTCCATCGCGTGAGGCGATCCGCGGCACCCTCGAGCGCCTCCGCGAGGCGGTCGCCCGGATGGAGACGGCCGAAGGCGACGGGGAGGTTCACCCCCGGCTCCGCGACATCTCGAGAAAAGCGCTTCCGGGATTCACGAAGTCTACAGCGCAGATCCTTTCCCGCGAGCCAACCGGTGACCCCGAGACGTTCTACGCGACCGCCGCCGAGATCCTGAAGGGATCGCTCAAGGCGCTGAAAGGACAGGGGAAGTACCTCTCCTCCGTCTATCCGGACGAGATGAAGGAGGTGCGGGCAGCCGTCAAAGATCTGGGGCGGGAGGTCAATACGATGAACGAGCCCCTCGCCCGGGCGCGTGACGGCCGCCGGCAGGTGGAGGACGTGCGGGAGTCGCATGCAACCCTTTCCCGGATCCGCGAGGAGTATGCCGCCGCCGACGGTCAGGTGCGGGAATACGGGGCTGCGCTCGCGGAGGCGGAGAGCGCGATCCACAGGGCGGAAGAGGAACTTGCCGCCCTCAAACAGCGCCCGGACTATGCCCGCAAGCTGGAGCTCGAGGAGAAGATCCGGGCATTCGATGCCACGGACGAGGAGGCCGGACGGGAGATGGCGACTCTCCGGACCACCGCCGTCCATGTCTTGCGGAAGGCCGGGAAGGTGGCCGAAAAGACGGGGGATAGTACGGCTGCCGCGTCAATCGACCGTGCGCTCGACGCGTATACGGATGACGGAAAAGACCCCGTCGGCCCTACTGAAGAGGCGATGCCGGCCGTTCTCGCCATGATCCGGCGGGAGGAACTCCCTCTCAAGAACCAGGACGAAGTCCGCCTCTTCTCCGACGCCGAAACCCTGCCTGCCGCGATGAAGCAGGCGCTGGAGAAGCAGCGGGACGTCCGGGTGAAGCGGGCGGCAGAGCAGCAGACCCTGGCCGCGCTCCCGGTGGTTGTCGAGGAGCAGCGTCTTGCGACCGCGCTCCCGGGGCTGCGCCGGGAGGCCGAGGCAAAGGCCGCCGCGAAGGCCCGGGCGGAGAGCCAGCGGGAGATGCTGCAGGTTTCGTATGCTGCCGAAAGCGAGGATCTCCGGTCGCGCACGGCTGCTCTCGCCGGCCGGGATGCGGAGGTAGACATACCCGATCTTGTGCCTCCGCCCTCATAACCCGGAGGGCCCGAAGGGAAACCCTGTTTACCCTCTGCAGATAATTATGTTACAAGGACGGTCGATGACGAATACCACCACAACACCCGGAACAGAGTCACGCCTCTGGATAGCGGTTCCTGCGGTCTCGTTTCTGGGAATCGGGATCGAGCTGCTGCTCGCATCAACCGGCTTTCCCTATGCCATCTGGGCAGGCGTCGCAGGATGCGTGATCGCCTCGTGCATCCTCTGCTACCAGGCCTACCAAAAACCCCGGCGGGATCTCGTCTCGCTCTTCACGCCGCTCTTCGCGTTTCTCATCCTGGTCATACCAAATGAGATCAGTTCGGGCGGCGTAATCGTGCAGACGATCTTCGCGGCAACGATCACCTTCCTTGCAATCCGGGTAGAAAAAGTGTTTAACGCGCCGAAACTACAGGAGAAGACAATGAAGCAGATGTTAAACGAATATATCGGCAGGATTGAGCCGCTCCTCGCCGTTATCGACGAGGAGGCCGGCCATCTGGTCGCACAGTCCCTGCTGACGTATAAGTTCGGGCTTTATGCGAACGCAATGGAGAAGAGCACGGAGGCGCTTGCCCGGCTCGATGCGATCACCCCGCGCCCCCAAACCCTGGAGCGCGCGCTCCTGATCCTCCGGGAGCGTGCCGGCGGCTTCGCCGAGTCCCGGGTGACGACGAACCCGGAGCATGTCTTCAAGGAGGGGGACTACGAC
The DNA here is from genome assembly GCF_001017125.1 of Methanoculleus sediminis. GTDB lineage: Archaea > Halobacteriota > Methanomicrobia > Methanomicrobiales > Methanoculleaceae > Methanoculleus > Methanoculleus sediminis. Next base: position 108,109 of record NZ_JXOJ01000004.1, read on the forward strand.
AATCTCGCCATCCGTCTCGCAAAGGACCAGATCGAAGACCCGACCGTGCTCGACCTCGACAACGCACTGATCCTGCTCTATGCCGTCGGGATCGAGACCTCCCCCGAGGACGAGCAGGCGCTGGAGGAACACCAGCGGTTCATCGTCCAGATCCTGGAATCGTATAAAGAAAAACTGACTGCATGAGCGAACTGACCGAGGGCGACCTCTTCCGGGGTCTCATAACGATAGCGGCGCCGATCGTCGCCGGGAACGTGCTGCAGAGCGGCCTCGAGCTGGTCGACCTCTTCTTCGTCGGCCGGCTGGGAGCGGAGGCTATCGCGGGTGTCGCCATGAGCACCTCTATCGTCATGGTGCTCATGACGATCATCATCGGCATCGTCACCGCGAACACCGCCTTCGTCTCGCGCTACTACGGGGCGAAGAATTACGATATGGTGGCGAAGGGCGTCTCGCACACCCTTATCCTCGGGCTCATATTCTCGATTCTCCTCAGTGTCGTGGGCATCCTCTACGCCGAGGATATGCTCCTTCTCCTCGGCGCCGAACCGAACGTTGCATTGCTCGGGGCTTCCTACCTGACGGTCCTCTTTACCGGCAGCGTGACGCTGGTCGAGCTCTGGGTGATCAACTCCTCGTTTCAGAGTTGCGGCGACGCCACGACGCCGATGCTCCTCGTGGTTCTCGCGAACATCACGAACATCGCCCTCGACCCGCTCCTGATATTCGGCTACGGGGTAGTCCCCGCCTGCGGCGTCGCCGGGGCGGCATACGCCACCATCATATCCCGGAGCGTGGCGTTCGCCATAGCGTTTGCCCTGCTCCTCTCGGGGAAAACGCCGATCCCCTTCTCGTTCCGGACGAAGTTCGAGTTCTCGCTCGCGTGGAGGCTGATCCGGGTTGCCGTCCCGAATTCCGTTCAGTCCGGGCTTCGGAGCGTAACGTTCCTTGCGATGATGGCGATCGTGGCGGTCTTCGGGACCGCGGCCCTCTCCGCTTACGGCATCGTGGGGAGGCTCGAGCTGGTCGCGCTCATGCCGGGGTTCGGGATTGCGACCGCAACCGCCGTGATCGTCGGCCAGAACCTCGGCGCGAAGAAACCCGAACGGGCGGAGGCGGGCGTAAGGCTCTCCGCGCTCATGAACGGCGGATTCATGGCGGTCATGGGAGCGGTCTTCTACCTTGCCGCGCCCGCGATCGTCGAGATCTTCGACCCGAGCGGTGCGAGCACGGATATCGGCGTCTCGTACCTGCAGACGGTCGCACCGTTCTACGTCTTCCTCGCCGTCGCGATCATCCTCGGGTTCGCGCTCAACGGAGCGGGGGACACAAAGAAACCCATGTACGCCACGTTCTTCTCCATGGTTCTCTTCCAGGTGCCGCTCGCCTGCATCCTCCCGGGTCTCTTGGGGATCGGGATTGCCGGGGTCTGGCTCGCGGTGATCTGCGGAGTCATCCTGCAGACGGGCATACTCTTTACCATGTACCGGCACGGGGGCTGGAAATCGACGGCGATATGAGGGGGGCGCGGGGGTCCACTGGAGCTCTGCAGGGCAGAGGAGTTTCATGTCTACGTAGCTCGCACCTAGGGATGCTCAAACTCCGGACGTCCTGTCAGTCGTACCTTCGGTGCTTGACTTCAGCTGCCGTAGAGCGTCACCCCTCTAAACATCACGTATCCCGATGCACGAATTTCGAGGGGATATCGCCACGCACTGCCCCCGCCCCCTGGGGAGGGGAACGACTGCTGGAACAGCAGGAGTTTGAGCACCGTCAGGTGTGAGTTGCGGCGGGTCGTAGAGCCGGAGCATGAGCACCGAAGGTGCGGGGAACGACTGCCGGAACAGCAGGAGTTTGAGCACCGAAGGTGCGAATGAGGAGGCCGAAGGCCGGGTGGGGTGCGACGGACGGGACGTCCAGAGCTTGAGAAGACCGAAGGTCTTCGAGTGGGGTTTACAGATATGCCCTAGAGGTGGAGACAGGGGAGGAGGGCATGCCCCCCTCGCACCTAACGGTGCTCAAGCTCGCTTCGCTCGCACTCCCCGTCAGCCCCTCCCCCCAATGGCGACATCCCCACGGTCCACTACACGGGATCTTGCCACGCTCATGTCCATTCAGACAATCGCCCCAAAGCACAACGCGCACCCGAGATCTACAAAAGAGAACCACAACTCCCTGAAAAACCTTAAGCTGCCCGCCCCCTCTCCCGCCGAAAAAAGTCAGAGCGAGTCGAGGCTGATTCCGCTGAACTCGTCGGAGACTGCGTTGATGTCTTTCACGCCGAACGCGGTCTGGACGGTGACGAGCTCGAGATCACGCGCAACATCGCACATATAATCGATGATATCGACCGAGAGTTCCCGCTTCTGTTTGGACTTGCGGAGCTGGTCCACGAGGAACGTCATCCTCTCGGGGGATTCCATGCGGAGCTTGGCGAGGCTCATCACGCACATGTAGATCCGGGTCAGGTTCCTGTCCGTTCCGGTGATGGTGTCGAAGAAGTTCCGGAGGACCTGCGCCTGGTAGACCTCGCCGCTCATGATGATCGAATATTTCTCAAATCCATATAAATGTCTGCCGGTTTATATCGGCGCACCGGAGGTGCCGGTTCGCTACCCGGGACACGGAGGAGAGACGATCTCTCCCCGTGCCGGGAATTCATTTCCGGACGCTGACGATCTTGATGATGTCGCCGTTTTTCAGTTCGTGGGTGTCCTTGACCCGCATCCCGGTCTTTGCGTCGATGGCATACAGGAATCCCTCGCCGATATCGGTGTGAACCTGGTAGGCGAGATCGCGGGGCGTCGACCCGCGCTTCATGAGGAACGCGTCGGGGAGAACCCTGCCCTTACCGTCGGTGAGTTTGTGCTCGTCCTCGACCGGGAAGACGACGATCCGGTCGAGGAGGCTGAAGACCGCGGCATCCAGTGCCTTCTGAACCCCGGTGCCGCCGAATGTCTGCATGAAGTCCGCGACCTTCACGAGCCCGGCACGCTGCGCGGCGTTGATGCTCGCTTCCGGGCTGATCTCGAAACTCCGGTCGCCGGGAAGGTAGCGGACGAACTTCCCCTCTGCGGCCATCCGGAGCGCAAGTTCGCCTGCGGCGCTTGCAAAGACGACGTCGTGCTTCGCGAGCCGATCCAGGCATTCCTTCGGCGCCTGGTCGGCCTTGTTCCCGACAATCAGCATCGGCTTGCTGATCGCCATCAGCTCGCGGCAGAACCGGATCAGGTCCTCCTCCCCCGCCGTCCGGAGCTCGATCCCGACCGCCCCGGTAGCGTCGCGGACGTGCTCGTAGGTGATCCCGAGGCCGGCGAAGACCTCGGCGATCGCCGCCGCGAGAGAGAAGTCCTTCGCCTGGGCCTGCCGCACGAGTTTCGCCCAGTTCCGCGAGAGGATGCCGTACATCCACATCGACATCTCGTACTGGAGGAACTCGATATCCTTCACCGGGTCGCGCGAGCCGATATCGATCGGGTTCCCTTCTGCGTCCGTCGACCCGCTGGCATCGACGATCTGGAGGATGGCGTCCGCCTGCCGGAGATTGTCGAGGAACTGGTTGCCGAGTCCCCGCCCGAGGTGTGCCTCGGGGACGAGGCCCGCAACGTCGATCAGCCCGACCGGGATGAACCTGACCCCGTCCCGGCAGTTCTCGCACGGGACGTGCGTCTCCTGGCACGGGCAGGCTGTCCGGACGTACGCGACGCCGTGGTTTGCGTCGATGGTCGTGAACGGGTAATTGGCAATCTCTGCCTGGGCAAGGGTCGCCGCCCTGAAAAACGTCGATTTCCCACAGTTTGGTTTTCCTGCAATGGCCAGTGTGATCATGAGAACTCCTACCGCACCGTTAGGTTGAGAGTAGTGTTGGGCTATCCACCATTTATCACCTTCTTTCCCCGCCGTAGCGACCCAGGCCGTGCCGTTGCAGCCCCAATCATCGGTACGGGAGATTCAATTAGGAGCAACGACAACATGACTGCATGGGCTTCGTAACCCGGAATACCTACTACTTCGATGCGCCGGGCGTAGAGAACACTCGCGACGCCGCCCGGTTCGCCGTCGAGCGGGCGCGGGAACTCGGCGTCAAAAAGATCGTTGTCGCGAGCAGCAGCGGCCGGACGGCGCTTGCCTTCCGGGACGCTATGGCGGGAACCGACCTCGAATTGATCGTCGTCACCCATGCGGTCGGGTTCTCAAAGCCCGGCGAGTGGGAGTTCTCGCCGGAGGTGGCCGGGACCCTCCGGGCGGAAGGGGCGAAGATCGTCACCGGAACGCACGCGCTCTCCGGGCTCGAGCGCGCGATATCCCGCTCATCGAGACTCGGCGGGAGTTCCCGCACGGAAGCAATCGCCGAGGCGCTGCGGCGGACGGTCGCGATCGGCCTGAAGGTCGCGGTGGAGTGCGTCCTCATCGCGGCGGACCAGGGAGCGGTCGGCGTCGATGAAGAGGTGATCGCGGTCGGGGGCACCGCAACCGGCGCCGATACCGTCTGCGTCATCCGTCCCGCGCATACCGCAACGTTCTTCGACCTGCAGGTGCGCGAGATCGTCGCCATGCCGAGGAACCGGTGAGCATGACGCTCGAATCGGTCACCGGTGCCGCCGGACTCCTCCGAAAACACCCCGTCCTCTGGTCGATCGGCCTCGTCATGGGTGCTCTCGCGGTCCTCAACCTCGTCATCCCCGTCTACGGTGGGGCGTTCTACACGGAGCCTCTGGCACTCCTGCAGGTGCTCCTGACGCCGTTCTTGGCCGGCGGCGTCTACGGCACGATCCGTGCGGAGAACTTCTCCTTCAGTGAGTTCGTGCGGTCGGGCAAGACCTACTACTTCCGGATACTCCTGCCGGCCCTGGTCATCTTCTTCGCGGTCATCCTGACCATCGTTCTGCTCATGATACCGCTCGCGCTTCTCGGCGCCGGAGCCGCCGCGAACATGGCGGCGCTCCTCTTCGGGGTCATCCTCTCGATCGCCTTCTTCACGTTCTTCTACGACACCGTGGCGGTCTTTGAAGAGACGGGCGTCTTTGAGTCGATCCGGCGGAGCATCGAGTTCGTCATGAACAACCTCGGCAGCGTTCTCGTCTTCTACCTGGTAAACATCGCTGTCTTCGCAGCGCTCGGGTTCGCGGCCCTCTTTGCCTGGACCGCCCTGCTCCTGGACAAACTCGAACCGCTCGTCAGCATGAGTCCCGAGGAACTCCAGGCGGTGATGCCGGAGGATCTCCTCGCGCTCATCGGGACGGAGGGGATATGGATCACCGCAATCGTCTATGCAGTCGTGATCGTGCTCTTCTCGGTCTTCCTCTACGCCTACAAGGCGAGTTTCTTCAGGAATCATGCAGGAACTCCGCAGGTGCAGCAGGGGGAGTACGACGAGAAGGGGCGGTGGTATAAGTACTGAACTGGCTGGATGGGACTATATCCCTCTTTTTTCTCTAGTTCCGGGTTTTTGACATCCGGCATCTTCTGCATTTTTCCTGCCCACTGGGACTGCACCCATGCACAGCTTTCCGGTGGACTGCGCACCCCGCACCTCCGGTGCTTGTGCTCCGGACGTTCTGTCATCGTAAGTTCAAGATCATAGGCTTTCTCCAGCGATGTCCCGTAGGGGCATCGCCTATCGCCACGCACTGCCCCCGCCCCCTGGAGCGGGGTGCGACGGGCCATGGGCCGGAGCATGAGCACCGAAGAACGATGTTCCATCAGGAACGGAGTTCGAGCACCGCAGGTGCGAAGGTGCGGGGGAGGAGGCCGAAGGCCGGGCGGGGTGCGATGGACAGAGCGTCCGGAGTTTGAGAAGACCGGAGGTCTTCGAGTGGGGGTTACAGGCATCCTCGTATCAGGTAGGGACAGGGGAGGGGGGATGCTCCCCCCTCAAAGGCCTTCGGCCTTCTCGTGCTCCGTTCCTGTCGGAACATCGCACCTCGCACCTCCGGTGCTCAAGCTCGCTTCGCTCGCACTCCGCACCCTTCGGGTGCTCGAGCTCTGCTCCTTCAGAGCATCGCACTCCCCGTCGGCCCCACCTCGCACCTTCGGTGCTCGAACTCCGCTCCTCGAAGACCTTCGGTCTTCTCGAACTCCTGTCCTGCGGACAGTCGTTCTTCGGAGCGTCGTTCCCCCAATGGCGATATCCCCTCGAAATCCGTGCACAGGTGTAAGAACCATAATGCCAGACAACATCTGGCAGGTCGTGTGGTCACAAGGTGGTTATCACAACTTCGCGAGCCCGCACCGGACCGGTTGACCCGGACTATAACATCCATAAATCAAAAAACCGCACCGGAGCCCCCGCGCCCCCTCACCCGAGCATATAGATCAGCATCCCCGAGATCCCGCCCGAGAACGTAGCGACCAGGTTCGTGCCCGAGTTCCCGATCCTGCCGCTGTTCTCGAGCGTTGCGCCCACCAGACTGTCGACATTGGTGCCGATGAACCCGGCCGCGACCGTGACGACGACCATCCAGGGGTCGGCGACGCCCATCGCCCATGCGACGGCGGCGACGAGGACGGATGCGATGACGGCCGCGACCTCGCCCCGCAGGGTCACCCCGCCGTTCGTCCCCCGCGGCACCGGCTTGAGCGTCGTGATCAGGTACGGCGCCTTCCCCGTGACCCCGATCTCGCTTGCGGCGGTATCGGCGGCCGCCGAGGCGACGCTGCCCATGAAGAGCGCCACAAAAGCCGGCTGGCCGGTCAGGCCGTAGAGGATGGCGGCGGCGGTCGCCACCAGGCCGTTTGCGAAGACGTTGAAGTATCCGCGCACGCCCCCGTGCTCCTGGGCGACGCCGAGCTGCTCCTTATCGCCGTAGCGGTAGCGGGTAGCCCCGGCACCGATGATGAAGAAGGTGAGCATGATCAGGAACCACCGGACGTCCGCGAAGACGATGAGGATGATCCCGATCATGGCGCCCGAGAAGAGGCCGCTGATATCGGCCACCCGGACACGGTAGGAGGTGTAGCCGAACCCGAACGCTATTACGGCCGCGGCGACGAGAAGGGTCAGGTCTACCTCGAAGTTGAGTTCCTCGAAGAGGAACATGGTCATCGCGACGCCGAGCGCCTCGATCATCAGAGCATCGTCCCGGCCCCGCAGGGCCGCCCGGAGGAGCACCGCGACGACCACGCCCATCACGGCGACGAGCGGCGCGGTGTACTGGAGGTAGAGCATCACGGCAGCCGATACGGCGATTGCGGCAACCAGGTGATGGAGATACGCCGCATGTCGATCTCCGGTGAGCCGGAACGCCACCTCGCCGATCACGACGATGCCGAGCGTGCAGGTGAAGACGAACGTCGAGAGCCAGCCGAGCCCGTAAAGCACGGCAAGCACGACGATCGAGAGCGATACGTAGCGTGTCTCTTTGATGAGGGAGAGGACGAGCGAGAACGGAACGAGGAAGAGCGTGAGCAGCCACGCCGGCTGGAGCAGGGGGGCAAGGCCTATGAAGACGAGGGTGAGCACCGATGCCAGAACCAGCCCCTGCGGCTTTGTCATTCATATGTGATTGGAGGTGCAGGGACAAAGCCTTTAGGGTTGAACACCTGCCGCCTTCGCGGTTTTTCGCGGTGGACGTTCCGGGATGCCCGGGCCGGGGAACGCCCCAACAATATATTTCACTGGGAAGAGAGAGATTATACGCTGAAAATGTCGCCGTCACATCAACTACCCAAAAACTATGATATCGAAGACGTGGAGAGGCGCTGGCAGAGTACCTGGCGGGACGAGGACAACTATTTCGACCCCGCCTCGAAAAAACCCCGTTTCATCATCGACACGCCGCCGCCCTACCCCACCGGCAACTTCCATATCGGAAACGCTTTAAACTGGTGCTATATCGACTTCATCGCGCGGTACAAGCGTATGCGCGGCTACAACGTCATGTTCCCGCAGGGGTGGGACTGCCACGGCCTCCCCACCGAGGTGAAGGTCGAGGAGACCTACGGGATCACCAAGAACGACGTACCGCGGGAGAAGTTCCGGGAGATGTGCCGCGACCTCACGCTCGGCAACATCGAGAAGATGCGGGCGACCATGCGGCGGCTCGGGTTCTCGACCGACTGGAGCCACGAATACATCACCATGCTCCCGGACTACTACAAAAAGACCCAGGCGTCGTTCCTGCAGATGCTCAAAGCCGGCGACATCTACCAGAGCGAGCATCCGGTGAACTTCTGCACCCGGTGCGAGACGGCCATCGCGTTCGCCGAGGTCAACTACGCGCCCCGCACCACCAAACTCAACTACTTCGACTTCGACGGCGTCGAGATCGCCACCACCCGGCCGGAACTGCTCGCGGCCTGCGTTGCCGTGGCCGTCCACCCCGAAGACGAGCGCTACCGCGGGATGAAGGGGAAGAGGCTCTCCGTCCCGATCTTCGGCCACAATGTTCCGATCATCGAGGACGTCGCGGTCGACCCGGAGTTCGGCAGCGGCGCGGTGATGATCTGTACGTTCGGCGACAAGACGGATGTCTACTGGTGGAAACAGCACGGCCTGGATCTCCGCAAGGCTGTCGACCGGCAGGGCGTCATGACCGCAACCGCGGCTCCCTATACGGGGATGTCGTCCGAGGACTGCAGGAAGGCGATCCTCGCAGATATGGAGAAGGCCGGGATCCTGAAGCGGCAGGAGGAACTCGAGCAGCGGGTCGGGACCTGCTGGCGGTGCAAGACCCCGATCGAGATCCTCTCGGAGCGACAGTGGTTCGTCCGGGTCCACCAGGACGAGATCCTGGATTCGGCGCGGAAGATCTCCTGGACGCCGGAGCACATGTTCACCCGGATGGAGAACTGGGCGAACTCCATGGAATGGGACTGGTGCATCTCCCGGCAGCGGATCTTCGCGACCCCGATCCCGGTCTGGTTCTGCACCGCCTGCGGCGAGATGGTTCTCCCGGCCGAGGAAGACCTCCCTATCGACCCGACGGTCGATAAGCCCAAGACCCCCTGCCCGAAGTGCGGCGCATCAGATTTCACCGGCGAGAAGGACGTGCTCGACACCTGGATGGATTCCTCGATATCGGTGCTCCACGTCACCGGGTGGGACGGGGCCGGCAAACCCCCGCTCTTCCCGGCGCAGATCCGCCCCCAGGGACACGATATCATACGGACGTGGGCGTTTTACACCATCCTCCGGGCGAAGGCGCTGGCCGGCGGCCATCCCTGGGACGAGATCCTGGTGAACGGTATGGTGCTCGGGGAAGATGGGTTCAAGATGAGCAAGAGCCGGAGCAACATCATCTCCCCCGAAGAGATCGTCGGGCAGTACGGCGCGGACGCGCTCCGGCAGTGGGGTGCCGGGGGTGCCGCGACCGGTTCGGACATCATGTTCAACTGGAACGACGTCGTCGCGGCGTCCCGGTTCCAGACCAAACTCTGGAATATCTTCCGGTTCGTCATGGGGCACCTGGAGAAAGGAGCCGATCCTGATGCACCGGTGACGGAACTCACCGACCGGTGGCTGCTCGTCCGGCTCTCCGAGACCGTGGCGGAGGTCACCGCCGCGATGGAGGGCTACCAGTTCGACCGGGCGCTCAAGGCGATCCGGGAGTTCGCCTGGAACACGCTCGCCGACGACTACATCGAGATCGCAAAAGGCCGGCTGTATGCGGATGACAGCAGCAGGGCCAGTGCCTGCAACGCGCTCCGGACGACCATGGATATCCTCTGCCGCCTGCTCGCTCCGATCATCCCCCACTTCGCGGAGGAGTGCTACCATAACCTCGCCGGGGGAAGCGTGCACAAGGAGGTCTGGCCGGACTTTTCGTACGCCGACGACGAGGCACGGCGCCACGGCGATCTCCTGGTGAAGACGGTCGCCGAACTCCGGCGCTACAAGCACGACAAGGGCATGGCGCTGAACGCCCCGCTCGGCCACGTCATGATCTATGCGCCGGAACCGGTCGACGACGCCGGTGACGCCGGGCGTGCCCTCAATGCCGACGCCTACTGGAGCACCGGCACGCCCCGGCTCGAGGAGGTCGTGAGCGGCGTGGACTTCAACATGGCGGTGATCGGGCCGACGCTCAGGAAGCAGGCGCGGGGGTTCATGCAGGCCGTGGAGGCGCTCCCGCCGGAACTGCTCAAGAACCCGCCTGCGGCCGTCACGGCCGACGGCGAGGAGATCCCGGTGCCCCCTGGCTCCTTCACGCCGAAGGTCGCCTACCGGGTGGCGGGAGAAGAGGTGGACGTCCTCACGCTCGGGGACGTCGTCGTGACGATCGGGCACCAGCCCTGATTTCGCCCGCGATGAACCGGGCAACTTCTTCTTTTTCGAGCAGCGCATCGACGACGACGAACCGCGACGGGTCGGCGGCTGCAAGGTTCAGGTAGTTCTCCTGTACCCGCTCGAGGATCGCGGCATTTTCGAAGTATTCTCTCTTTTTCTCAGGGTCGAGCCTTTTGACGGCATCCTCTATCGGCAGGACCAGGAGGAACGTCAGGTCGGGCCGGATCGACCACCCCTCGTGGATCCGGCGGAGCCACTGGAGCGGGTCGGGGAGGACGCCGTCGAGGACGACCGGCTGGTAGGCGAATCGCGAGTCGGCGTAGCGGTCTGATATGACGAGCCGTTCTTCGCCGAGAGCGGGCCGGATCACCGTATCGATATGCGCGGCGTGGTCGGCGCAGAAGAGGAGCGCCTCGGTGATCGGATCCATCCGCTCGGCAATCGCCCGCCGCACCGATTCGCCGACCCAGGTGGCGCCGGGCTCGCGGGTGAAGAGGGGATCGAGGTCGGCGAGCAGTTCGCGGAGACGGGCAAGGAGCGTGCTCTTCCCGCTCCCGTCGATTCCTTCGATGGTGATCAGCACGGGCGTCCCCTCCGGAGCCATTCGAGCGGCACCGAGCCGCGGTGAACGGCGGTCGCGATGATCGCCCCGTCGAACCCGGCGTCGGCAAGAAGACGGATGTCGTCGGTCCCGGCGACCCCGCCCCCGTAGAGGAGGCGGCCGGGGTAGGACGCCCGCATCTCCTCAAGGTCTTCACGGACGAGGCCCCGTTCCGTTCCCACGGCGCCGATATTGAGGAGGATGCACCCCTCGAACGAGAGTGCCGCCGCACGGCGGAGCATCTCTGCCGGCGGGATGCCCCAGGGGAGCACCCTGCCGCCTTTGACGTCGATGCTGAGATAGCCTCTCCGGTATTCCGCGAGGCCCTCGATCGCCGTCGCGGCCGTCTCGGTGCCGACGACCGGCGTCACTCCCTCGACCGCGGCGCATTCGGCGGGCGATCGAATGCCCCGATCCAGGTAGCACCGCTCGACCATGGCGGCGCAACGCCGGACGAGGTCGTCCTGCGGCGTCCTGCCCTGGAGGCTCTCGAGGTCGGCGATGTAGAGGTACCGGGGCGCGAGAGCGGATAGGTAGGCTTCCGGTTCGGCCGAGGGCGCGATCCCCCAGGTCAGCGGCCGGTAGCCCGCGCGGTCTCCGGACTTCCCGTGCACCACAAGGCCGCCTGCCAGATCGACTGCAAGAATCAGTTCCATGTCCTCAACGTAATCACTATTAGGGTGAAGGATCATTAATTTCTATGCAATTACTCGTCAGTCCAAGCAGCATTGAGGAGGCAAGAAGCTCGCTTTCCGCTGACATCATCGACGTGAAGAAACCCTCGGAGGGGTCGCTGGGCGCGAATTTTCCCTGGATCATCCGGGGAATCAAGGAGATCGCCGGCAAGAAGCCTGTCAGCGCTGCAATCGGGGACAATGAGTATAAACCGGGAACCGCAGCTCTTTCTGCATACGGCGCCGCGCACGCTGGTGCCGATTATATCAAAGTCGGCCTGATGTTCGACGGGGACGACCGCGCCCGCGAGGTCATCGAGGCGGTGACCACGGCGGTGAAACGTGAGTTTCCCGAGAAATATGTGGTCATCGCAGCCTATGCCGATTTTGCGAGGATGGGCACGATCTCGCCGTTCGCGATCAGTTCTCTGGTCGCGGACGCCGGGGCCGACATCGCCATGATCGACACCGGTATTAAAGATGGGAAGAGTCTCTTTGAGTTCATGGATGAGGAGGCACTGGCCCGGTTCACCGAGCGGAATCGGGAACTCGGGTTGCAGACGGCTCTTGCCGGTTCGCTGAAGTTCGAGGACCTCGATGCCTTAAAGCGGATCGACCCCGAGATCATCGGTGTCCGGGGGATGGTCTGTGGGGGCGATCGGTCGACGGCGGTCCGGGCAGAACTGGTGGAGAAAGCAATGATGATGCTCAGGTGATGTATGTACATCGAGAAGATGCAGATGGAAACAACGTTTACGTTCGACGACGTGCTGCTTGAGCCCGCCGAATCATGGGTCGAGCCCGACGAGGCCGATGTCAGGTCGCGGTTCTCGCGCAATATTCCCCTGACTATCCCTCTCGTGAGCGCCGCCATGGATACGGTGACCGAGTCGGTGATGGCGATAACCATGGCCCGGGAGGGCGGCATCGGCGTTATTCACCGGAACATGACCCCCGATCGCGAGGTCGCCGAGGTCAGGGTTGTCAAGCAGGCCGAGGACCTGATCGAGCGCGAGGTCGTGGCGGTCGGCCCCGAGGCCACGGTCACCGACGTGGAGCGTGTCATGCGGCAGTACGGTATCGGCGGCGTGCCCGTCATCGAGAACGATAAGGTGATCGGCATCGTCAGCCGCAGGGACATCAGGGCGATCCTCCCGAAACGCGGCGAGGCGAAGATCACCGGCTACATGACGAAGAAGCTGATCACGGCCACCGAAGATATCACGGCGGAGAACGCGCTCGAGACGATGTATGCGAACAAGGTCGAGCGCCTCCCGGTCGTGGACGGGGAAGGATGTCTGGTCGGCATCATCACGATGCGGGACATCCTCGAGAAGCGGCAGTATCCCCGCGCGAACCGCGATGCGAACGGGAAACTCCGGGTCGCCGCCGCGGTGGGCCCCTTCGACTTCAACCGGGCGATGATGCTCGTCGAGGCGGGCGCCGACGCCCTGGTGGTGGACTGCGCCCACGGCCACAACATGAACGTCGTCAAGGCGGTCGGGGAGATCAAGGCGAGCGTCGCCGTCGACGTGGTGGCCGGGAACATCGCGACGAAGCAGGCGGCCTCGGCCCTCGCCGGAACCGTCGACGGGCTGAAGGTGGGCATCGGGCCGGGCTCCATCTGTACAACAAGGATCGTCGCGGGCGTGGGCGTGCCGCAGGTCTCCGCGATCGCGAACGTCGCCGAGGTGGCGCACGGAGCCGGCGTGCCGGTGATCGCCGACGGCGGCATCCGCTACTCGGGGGACATTGCGAAGGCGGTTGCCGCGGGCGCGGACTGTATCATGGCGGGCAGCCTCTTTGCCGGCACGGACGAGGCGCCGGGGAGGGTCACGACGATCAAGGGCCGGCGCTACAAGCAGTACCGTGGGATGGGATCGCTCGGCGTCATGAGCAGCGGCGAGTCGAGCGACCGCTACTTCCAGAAGAAGGAGTTCGGGAGAACCAAGTTCGTTCCCGAAGGCGTCGAGGGGGTCACGCCCTACGTCGGGCGGGTCTCGGACGTCATCTACCAGCTTGTCGGCGGCCTGAAGTCCGCCATGGGTTACACGGGTTCAAAGACGATAGCGGATCTGAAGAGGAACGGCAGATTCCTCAGGATCACGCCTGCGGGGTATGGCGAGAGCCACCCGCACAACATCATGATCACCGACGAGGCGCCGAACTACCGCCTCTTCGAGTGATACTTTTTTATGTCGGAATCACTAACATTTAGTAAACATGCTCGAGGGCAGTGAGGTTTCCCGTCTCCTCGATATCCTGGGAAACCGGAACCGGCGGCGAATAATACAACTGCTGAGACAGAAACCGTGTTTTGTGACTGAGATCTCCGAGCGCCTGGTGCTCAGTCCGAAAGCGGTGATAGAGCACCTGCAGTTGATGGAGCGCGAACAGCTCCTCGTATCCTTCCAGGACGAACGCAGGCGAAAGTATTACTATCTCTCGCATGACATCAATGTCATCGTAAACCTGCAGAAGCAGGACGGGGTTACGCTTCCCTCCGTTGAAGAGAACCAGAGAACACGATTTGCAAGAAACCTCGAGGCATTCCGGAGGATGGTTCGGGCTCGCGACGAACTGCTGGATAACCTCGAACAACTGGAGCGGGAGATCGAATCGAGGTTCGCCGAGGTCATGCGCATGCGGGGGAGTTTCGTCACCGACGACGGGGACCTGGAGATCATCCTCGCGCTCTCCCATGCCGACCTGCGCCTCGCGGAACTCGAGGAAGTGAGCAGCCTGTCCACGGATGAGCTGAAACAGAGACTGAGCAACCTCATGCACACGGGGGTTGTCGAGCGAATCAACGACCGATACCGGATACGTGGTACACATGGCGAATAACCCATACGACGAAATGTTTCGAGACATCGCGCGGCTGATGGAGAAGATCTTAAGCGAGATGCCCGCCCACGACCCGAAGATCATCGGGTTCACCATCATCGGCGGACTGCCCGAGGGGGCTCCCTATCCCGATTTCGCCGAAGACGAGGATGGAGAGTCCGATGTCGAGGTGGTCGAAGGGGACGACTGCATCTATATCACCGCGGTGGCGGATGCCCGGGCGGACGGTGCCCCATACGTCACGTTTCAGGAAGACTCCGTGACCCTCTGCACCGGGGGTGACGAGGAGACGGTCATCGATCTCGACTGCGAGATCGATATACTGCACAGTTTCTACAACGTGCAGCACGGCGTGATCGATGCCGTCTGCCGGAAGAAGAGCGCACCGGGCGAGGTCGCCCGGTCCTGAACCGTCTTCACTCTTTTACAGCGGGTTCTGGCCCTCGGAATAGCCTTCCGGCTGAAACCGCTTGGAGATGTCTGAAAAAAAGATGCGTTACTCCTGATACTCTTCAAGAGCAAGCTGGTACATCCAGTCGAGAAGGAGTGCGCACTCTTCCGGGGTGCACTCCTGATCGCAGCCGATGCACGGGAGAACCTCTCCTCCTGCAAGGATGATGCAGGGATCGATTGCGCGTTTCTTCGCGCGCAGAAGATAGGTCTTGATGCCGTCGCTACGGAACTCGATGCGTTCGATCAACCCGGCATCAAGCAGCCGCTTCACGATCCTCGAGCACTTCCTGCTGTCGATATCGAGAAGTTTCCAGAGTTCGCTCTGGAGAACCCCCTGACGATGGGACTGGATAACCTTGAGTGCTTCTTCCTCCTGGTCAGACATGGCTATCAGAGCAGGGGCGCAATGGTCAGGATATTGTTGCCGCGGATGACGACGGTCCCGAGGGTGCGGCCCCGCTGTTCCCCGGTATACTCGGTGGTCTCGTCCATATGCAGATTCAGGTGTTCATCCACCGCCACGAGCCGTCCCTGGAGTTTCCTGCCGTCATCCTTGATCTCAACGGTGATTTTAGAGTCTACGAGCGAAAAAACCTTCTTTACAGGGAGTACGATACCATTCACCATCTGTTCTTATATGGTTATGTTCATGCATTAAGTTTTCCTATTACCGACTACCAACCGCCTTTGGCGGTCGGTAGGAGGTGCGGCCCCGTTAGGTGGCGTTACCGACTACCAACCGCCTTTGGCGGTCGGTAGGAGGTGCGGCCCCGTTAGGTGGCGTTACCGACTACCGACCGCCTCCGGCGGTCGATGGGAGGTGCGGCCCCGTTAGGTGACGCTGCCGGCTGGCGACCGGGTACCGAAAGGCATCATCGGGTGCGGCCGGAACATCTACGAACAACGGAAAACCGGTGAACCGCCGCGGGCAACCGCTGGCAATAAAAAAAAGTTTACTCGGGAAGGTTTTCCCAGCGGTCCTTGAACTTCTTCTCGACGCCCGGGAGGGTGGTGTACTCCATCTCCTCGAGCGAGAGGCGGTGCGGTTCGAACGGCCCGTGAGCCCGGAGCGCGCTGGAGAGCTCGCAGCACTGGTCGCGGACGCGGTTGAACGCCGGGTCGTCGAACATGTCTGCAGGGCCGATCAGCTTCCCGTTGCAGACCTGGAACCCGAGGCAGATGACCCGGGGCGGTCCGTCGAACTGGGTGCAGTTTGCGTCGCAGACGCCGACGGGCATGAACGGTCCGTGGTGCGAGCCCCGCATCCAGCCGGCCACAAGGATGGGCGTCCTGAAGGGGTCGATGACCTCGCCTACCGCCGGGAATCCGCTCTGTGCCCGAACAATCATGACCGGGTCGTCTTTACCGACGTACCGCCCGGCCATCAGGTTCAGCCGCTGGGTGCTGGTGGACGCCCCGATCGTGCCGTCCCTCTTCCAGACGTACTTGATGACGTAGCGGCTCGGCGCTCCGATATAGGCAAGGAGACTGTAGGACTCTTCTGGCGTGTTGAAGAGGATCTTGCGCTTCTCTATGACGTCGTGAACCTCGAAGGTGAATCCCTCGTGCAGCGACGGGTCGATGACGAGGCCGGACGTGCTGAAGGGGTCGGCGAACATCTTGTAGAGGAAGTAGTTCCACGCCCCCGGCTCGGTCTTGTCGGCCATGAAGATCAGGACCGGATCGGAGCCCCGCTCTTCGAACTCCATCTCGGCGACACCGGGTCCCATCCCCTTGACGTTGCCGCTGAACGCATCTCCGAGCAGGTCCTGGCCGGCGCCGTAGAGTTTCATCTCCTTGGCGAGTTCGGCGCCCTCCATGAAGATGTCCCACGCCAGCTTGTGGATCTCTTCGTTGTCCTCCCCTTTGGTGTGCGTCATGATCAGCTCGAGATCGTCGCCGCAGTGGGTGACGTACGAGTCGATGAGGATGCTTCCTTCCGCTTCCTTGAGTCTCCGGGCGGCCACCTCGAGGATCTTCGGGTGGGTTCGGGAGTGCCCCGGGAAACTGCCTATATCTGCTTTAATTACGGACACGGTGGTCTTAACCATATAATCACCACTACCTGGACGGGCGTAGCCCTTACGACTAGTAGATAGGTATTACTGTATATGTAGGTGTTGTTGCCTTGAAAAAAGGTTGGCTGCGGCAATCTGTCTCGGGGTCCGTCCTTCCCGGCGATCCTTCGCGGCGGATGCGCCCGAAGAGGATGCCGGCGCTATTATGTTGCTGTTTGCTCTTTATGTCGTTTCTCGCTGTTTTCCTGACAATCGGGCCATTGTAATGGACGGAATTTCTGAAAATTACGCAAGGCAGCCACGGTGGCGCTCGCGCGTCCTCCCGGGGAGGGTTTGACGGAACGGCGCCGTGAAATGGGGCGAAGCGAGATGAATACGGGTAGCGGAGGGCAACCTGCCGGCTCCTTCACGTGCGGATGCCGCTGTCGGCGAAAAGTATTGCGGCGCTGCCGGGGAGCCGGGCCGGCAGGCGCTCCGACGTATCAGTCGATCCTGATCGACTTGCCCCGCGAGAATTTGACTTCCAGGACGCCGTGCTTGTACCTCGACTGCATGGAGTCGGCGTCCACGGCCGGTATCTCCACCGAAGTCAGCTGATTGCCGCCGGCAATGATCGTCAGCGTCCCGTTGATGAGTGACAGGTGAATGTTCTCCTTCTCGGCGCCCGGGAGATCGATCGCCACCGTCACGTCGTCATCGGTCGTATACATCTCTGCTATCGGCTCGATGGTCCCCTCGGAGGAGGGTTCTTTCGGCTCTGCTACGGGAGCCGCTTCCGCTGCCGGGATCTCGGCCTTTCCGGCGTCGTGAAGGACGATCTTGAATCCGTAGGCAAACGGCCTGTTCTGATCTCCCTGCTCTTTGAGCCCCTGCTCCATGAGGCGTTTCATCAGTTCGTTGAGTTGCTCGAAGATGTCTGCTGGGCTGTCACTCATGTGCATCACGTTGTTTCTATCCCTGTTGGCGGGGGCCGGATGCCCCCGGAGGGAGCGCCTCACGGGCAGGGGGCGCTCCCGTCAGAACGCCATGCCCGTCTGGGGCAGCGGGCGTTCCATTTTGGCCTTCAACTCCTTTGTGAGACGCTTGATCTCGCCGAAGTCTTTCTTTCTCCGATAGACCGCATCTTTGAGGGCCTGCGTGAGATCCTTGACTTCCTGCTCGACCTTCCCGGTCTCCCGCATCCCGGCACGGTTGATTGTCGAGACGGCGTCTTCGAGTGCCGACCGCTGCTCCTGGTTGTAGAGGATCTGCCAGGAGTGGCGTTCGTTCTCCTCCAGCCGGTCGATATCGAGCGTGCCTCTCACGCGGGTGAGGGCGTCCTCGAAGTGGTTCTTCGTGATCCTCACGTTGCCGATCGCCTGACGCCGTTCCTCTTCGGTCTTCCCTCCCATTGCGGCGATGAACTCGCGCATGGCGGAAGTCTTTGCCTCGCGGACCAGCGCCTCGATGTCGGCGCCGACGTAGCCCTCGGTTCTGTCGACCAGTTCGTCGATGTCCACGTCGTTTGCAAGGATCTCCCTGTTCTTCAGGTACACTTCGAAGATCTTCTTCCTGCCTTCCCGGTCGGGCGGCGGGACGTAGATGATCCGGTCCAATCTGCCGGGACGAAGCAGCGCCTCGTCCAACATGTCCGGGCGGTTGGTAGCGCCGAGAACCACGACATTGTTGAGCTCTTCGAGGCCGTCGAGCTCTGTCAGGATCTGACTTACCACACTTTCAGTTACGTGCGATGATCCTATATAAGATCCGCGTTTAGGCATAAGTGCATCAATCTCGTCGAAAAAGATAATCGACGGTGCTGCTTGCCTCGCTTTCCGGAATACCTGCCGAACTCCACGTTCTGACTCTCCGACCCATTTTGACAGGAGTTCCGGGCCTTTTATGGAGATGAAATTGCTTTCACTCTCGTTTGCGACCGCCTTTGCAAGGAGTGTCTTGCCCGTTCCGGGGGGGCCGAATAGCAGGATGCCGCGGGGGGGTTCGGTGTCGAGCGACGCGAATATCTCCGGATATTTGAGCGGCCACTCAACGGCCTCCGCAAGTTCTCCCTTTACGTCTTCGAGCCCGCCGACGTCCTCCCATTTGACATCCGGGATCTCTACGAGCACCTCCCGCATCGCGCTCGGCTCGACGTGCTTGTGCGCTTCGACGAAGTCCTCGTTCGTGACGCGGAGCTGTTCGATGATCTCGGCGGGGATCTCCTCTTCGATCTTGATCTGCGGGATGATCCGGCGGAGCGCGTGCATCGCCGCCTCTTTTGCGAGCAGCGCGATGTCGGCGCCGACGAAGCCGTGTGTCGAACGGGCGTAATCCTCAAGGTTCACGTCCTCGGCGAGCGGCATGCCGCGCGTGTGGATGTGGAAGATCTGCTGTCTCCCCTTGGTGTCGGGGATGCCGATCTCGATCTCGCGGTCGAACCGGCCGCCGCGCCGCAGAGCAGGGTCGATCATGTCCGGGAGGTTCGTCGCGGCGATCACCACGACCTGGCCCCGGGTCTTCAACCCGTCCATCAGGGCGAGCAACTGCGCGACGATCCGGCGCTCGACCTCGCCTTTCACCTCTTCGCGCTTGGGCGCGATCGAATCGATCTCGTCGATGAAGATGATCGAGGGCGCGTTCTCCTGCGCCTCCTCAAAGACCTCCCGCAGGCGCTCCTCGGACTCACCGTAGTACTTGCTCATGATCTCGGGGCCCGAGAGCGTGACGAAGTGCGCGTCCACCTCGTTCGCCACCGCTTTTGCGATCAGGGTCTTTCCTGTTCCGGGCGGGCCGTAGAGCAGGACGCCCTTCGGGGGCTCGACGCCCAGGCGTTCGAAGAGCTCGGGGTGCCGGAGCGGGAGTTCGATCATCTCCCGGACGAGCTGCAGTTCGCGGTCGAGTCCGCCGATGTCCTCGTAGTGGACGTCGCCCGCCATCTCGCGCTTCCCTTCCTTGGGCTCATACGGGGTCTCCTTCAGCTCGATCTCGGTGCTGTCGGTGACGATGGCGATGCCCTTCGGCGCCACCTTTGCGACCGCGAACGTGAGCGGGTTGCCGAGGATGTTGACCCGGATGAGCTGCCCCTCGGTGACGGGCCGGCCGCGGAGGATCCTCCCCAGGTACTGCTCGCCGCCCACCAGCCGGATGGGCTGGGTCGGCTGGATGGTTACCTTCTTCGCGTATCCTGCCTCGGTCTTTCTGATCCGGACTTTGTCGTCGATCCCCGACCCGACGTTGCTCCGGGTATTGCCGTCGATGCGCAGGATCGCCTTGCCGGTGTCCTGGGGGAAGCCGGGCCAGACGAGCGTCGCCGCCTTGTGGCGCCCCTCGACTTCGACGACGTCGCCGCTGACGAGGCCGAGCGCCTTCATGGTGTCGATGCTCAGTCTGGCAATTCCCCGGCCGGCGTCTTCGTGAGCCGCCTCCTTGATGGTTACCTCAACGGATTCGGTGTTAGCCATATGAACAATCTCCTCCTGTAGGGTTTACCATAGGTAAGTGCAGTCTACTATTTATATTTTTCCCTAAACGCCCCTTCCGTTATACCGGATGATCTCCTTTTCCGTAATGACGTAATCCATCTTCACGTCGTTTTCATCGGCAGGAATGCGCTCTGCCTGCTGGCAGGAGAACGCAATGCCGATCTTCTTCGGGTTGGGGTATCGGTGGAGGAAGCGGTCGTAATACCCCGCGCCGTAGCCGAGCCGGTTCCCTTCGGCGTCGAAGGCGAGCATCGGTATGACGACGGCCTCGACGTCCCCGGGCCGGGCCGGGAGTTCGTGGCCGATCGGTTCAGGAACGTTAAACGTGCTCGGGACGAGGACCGAGGGGTCGGGGAGGTAGGAGAGGCGGAGGCTGCAGGTATCCCGCTCGATGATGGGCACGACGACCTGCACGCCCCGGCGGTTCAGGGCAGCGATCAGGCCCATGGTCTCGGCCTCCGGGGTTTTCGAGACGTAGATCATAACGGTCGTAAAGCCGTCGAGGAGGCCAAGAAGTTTTTCTTCGATGGTTGCACTGTACGCGGCGATCTCCTGGGGGGAGAGGAGTGCCCGGGCCTCCTTTGCCCGCAGGCGAAGGGTTGCCTTTGTCTGGCTCATTGTAAGAGAGTTTGGCTCAATCAGACCATAAAACATGCATGCCGAAAGGCAGGGGGGGCTTACTCCCCCGCCTCCCGGCCGTCCCCGCAGACCTCCCGGAACCGGCGGAGGGCGGATGCAAGGATACGGGTCTTTCCTATCATCGCGGCGATGAGGAGGGTGTCGAGGATCTCGTCGCGGGACGCGCCTTCCTTCAGGGCGGCCCCGATGTGGACCTTCAGGCAGCTGTCCGCCCCCGCACTTGCGGCGGCAGCGACGGCGACCAGCTCCGCGGTCTTCATGTCGAGGGAGTCGGGCCGGGAGATCCGGTAGTCGGCGAGGGTTGAGAGCGCGAAGGCCTCCGGGCGGTCGCGGAGGATGGGAAAGATGAACGGGACAACGCCGAGCATCTCCTCGACGTCTTCTACGATATCGTCGCCGAGGTCGTCGGCGTGGGCGAGAAAACTTTTGACAATCTGTTCGTTTTCAGGTTTCATGGACCTTCCTCGTATGGGAGTGTGGGCGAGAGCGAGGATAATGGTGCGGTTTTTTGGTGCGGCGAGGGTAGCGATTCGATGGATGGATGCATGGGATTGGTGTGCAACTGCCCGGTACGCTGGACCGTGGGGGTATCGCCCCTGGGGGAACGACGCTCCGTAGGAGCGGAGTTCGAGAAACCCGAAGGGTTTCGCTGTGGGGCTTGACGGGGAGTGCGACGGGCGAGACGGCCGGAGCATGAGCACCGGAGGTGCGTCGGGGGGAGAATCCCCCCTCCCCTGTCTCCAAACGGACATTACGCCTGTAACCCCCACCCCTCCCGGCCTTCGGCCTCCTCCCCCGCCCCCCTGGGGGCGGGGGCAGTCATGGCGATACCCCCACGGAAGCCGTTGACGGGGCTATACAACTGTTAGTAGAGTTTTACGGGGTAGAGGCCGGTGTATCTGGCTTGTTGGGGATATCTCGGGTCTGCTTCGCTTGCGGACATGAACACCCTCCGCTACCCGAAAAACCTAAAAAAGAGAACCAGGGGGAGCAACCCCGCTCCCCCGCCGTTCTCACTCAGAAGTTAAAATGCCTTCCAACAATCTTCAGCGCACAGTAGTCCCCGCACATCGTGCAGGCGTCGGCGTCCGCCGGCATCCGTTCGTCCCGGATCTTCCGGGCGCGTTCGGGGTTCATCGCGACCGCGAACTGCCGCTCCCAGTCGAGGTCGCGGCGGGCGTGGCCCATCTCGAGGTCGGCGTCGCGCTTTTTGAGCTTGATCATATCCCCGACGTGGGCGGCGATCCTCGAACTCATGACGCCCTCGTAGACCTCCTCGGGGGTGGGGAGCGCCAGGTGCTCGGCCGGCGTCACGTAGCAGATGAAGTCCGCGCCGTAGGAGGAGGAGAGCGCGGCACCGATGGCGGCCACCCGGTCGTCGTAGCCGGGCGCGATATCGGTGACGAGCGGGCCGAGCATGTAGAACGGTCTCCGGTTCGTGACGCGCTTTTGCAGGACGACGTTCGTCTCGATCTCGTCGATCGGGATGTGCCCCGGCCCCTCGATGATCGTCTGCACGCCTTGTGCATGCGCCTTGTCGGCAAGCTCCGCGTTGATGAGCAGTTCCTGGACCTGGGCACGGTCGGTCGCGTCGTGGACCGCGCCCGCCCGCATACCGTTGCCGAACGAGAGCGTGACCTCGTGCTCTTTCAAGATCTCGAGGAGGTAGTCGAACTCCGAATAAAGCGGGTTCTCCTTCTCGTTGTGGATCATCCATGCGGTCATGAACGCCCCGCCCCGGGAAACCAGCCCGCCGTGCCGCCCCTGGTTCTGGAGGCGCTTCATCGTCTCGTAGTTGATCCCGGTGTGAATCGCCATGAAGTTGGTGCCGGCCTTCGCCTGCTCCGCCGTGATCCGGAAGAGGTCGTCCTCCTCCATGTGGACGACCGCCCCGTGCTTCCGGGCGGCCTCGATGAACGCCTGGTAGAGCGGCACCGACCCGACCGAGAGCGTGGTCGCCCCGACGACCCGCCGCCGGATCTCCATGAAATCACCGCCGGTAGAGAGTTCCATCAGCGTGTCGGCACCGGCAAGTTCGGCCTGCCGGGCCTTCTCGATCTCCATATCGACATCGACGATATCCGACGACGTTCCGATACTCGCGTTGACCTTCGTGCGAAGCCCTTCGCCGATACCGCAGATCTTCACCTTCCGGTAGGGGGAGACCGGAATGACGATGTGACCGTCGGCCACGCCGCGCCGGACGAAATCCTCGGTGACCCCCTCCGCTGCCGCGACGATCCGCATCTCTTCGGTGACGACGCCGCGCCGGGCGTCTTCTATGAGACTCATTGCCCTATATTTGCAGAAAAGAGTTGATAAAGACTTGTTTTTGGGATCCAGGTTAAATCAGGCTTGATCTCTCAACAAGTAAACTTGACTTTACCTTATTCAGATCTTTTTTCATAGCCGGAAAGCCAAGGCTTACAAGAAATAACGGAGCACCTCTTTATCGCCTGGTGATCATTTGTACGTCAATTTCGGAGGTTTTGTCCCGATCAGCACCGTCGACTGGCGGGGAAGGGCTGCCTGCACCGTCTTTCTCCGGGGGTGCCCCGCGCGCTGCTTCTACTGCCACAACATCGCCATCCAGGACGGCGAGGACCTGCGCGACGCAGACGAGATCGTCGCGATGATCCGGGAATCCCGCACGGTTGCGGGCGCCGTGGTCTTCTCCGGCGGGGAGCCGACCCTGCAGGGGCCGGCACTCGCCCACCTCGCTGCCGCCGCCCGCAAAATGGGGTTCTCTGTGGGCCTGCACACGAACGGCATCTTCCCCCGGGTGATCGAGGACCTTCTTGCGAAGCACCTTGTCGACATGATCTCGCTCGATATCAAGACCACGTGGGAGCGCTACGACGACCTCCTGGAACTCACCGCCGCCGACGCGGTGAAGCGGTCGCTTGCTCTCTGCAAACGGGCGAAGGCCGACGGCAGCCTCGAGACCTGCCTGGCCGTGGTCACCCTCTTCCGGGGCCGCGAGGAAGACCTCCCGGCCATCGCACAGGATACCCGCGGACTCGACCTCGTGCTCCAGCAGGGCGTGGCCCCGGGCTTTGTGCCCCTGACCCGGCAGGAACTCGAGGCGGCAGCGGCGCCGCTCGGCCGCAGGGTCCATATACGGACCCGGGAGGACGGCGAGGTCGTCTACGGCCCAAAGGCCTGACCCTTTCCGGTGACGTTAAGCATAATATCGACGGGAACGCACGTTTATGCAGACATTTGCGGCGGCCGCCGCAACCTGCACCGCCGGGACCCTGCAGCCGGTCTCTTGCCGGCACGGCCCGCTGTTCTGAATATAGGAGGAACCGGATGAAGGTTATTGGAATCGTTGGTATGCCGGCAAGCGGGAAGGGAGAGGCGTCACGGATAGCCCGGGACCTCGGGATACCGGTCGTGGTCATGGGAGACGCGATACGGGAACGGGTGAAGGAAGCCGGGCTTCCCCCGACCGACGCGAACTTTGGCGCGGTCGCCGGGAAGTTGCGCGCGGACCTCGGCATGGACGCCATCGCCCGGATCACCGTCCCCCTCATCGAGGCGACGGGCTCCCCGGTGGCGCTCGTGGACGGCATCCGGGGCGACTACGAGGTAGCAGCGTTCAAGGAGCACTTCCCCGACTTCACGCTCATCGGGATCGTTTCATCGTTCGAGACACGATACCGGAGGCTCGCGAACCGGGGCAGGTCGGACGACTCCCTCACCCCCGACGAACTGCGGGCCCGCGACGAGCGGGAACTCGGGTGGGGGCTCGGCCGTGCCCTGGAACAGGCTGACTGCCGGGTCATGAACGAAGGATCGCTCGAAGAGTTCGCCGCAGAGGTTCGCACCCTGCTCTGCCGGCTGGGAGGTAGAGAAGAATGAGTCTTGTCCCGTATTTTTCAGCCTCGTCGAAGATCTGGGAGTCACGCGACTGGGTCTACGGGCTCGAAGAGATCGGGTATGCCGGATGGGAGATCGTCGCCGACGGGAAGTACCGTCTGGACAACCCCGAGAACTTCGCTGCCGTCCGGGAGAATCTCGAGAGCACCGGCCTTCTCGCGACCGTGCACGCGCCCTACAGCGACTTAAACCTCGCGTCCTTGAACTACCCGATCTGGCGCGAGTCGATCCGCCAGACCTGCTGCTGCATCCAGCACGCGGCCGAACTGACCGACCGGGTGACCGTTCACCCGGGTTTCGTCTCCCCGGTGGGCAAGCTCGTCCCCGAGAAGGTCTGGGAGATGCAGAAGACCGCGCTCGTCGAGATCGGGAAGTGCGCGGAGGATCACGGCGTCCTCGCGTGCGTCGAGAACATGATCAGCATCAAGGACTTCCTCTGCCGCTACCCCGAGGAGATCCTCGGACTCACCGAAGGGATCGCGGGGATCGGGATCACGCTGGACGTCGGGCACGCCAACACCAACGGCCTCGTGGATGCCTTCCTTGCACACGTCACCGAGGTCGATCACCTGCACATCCACGACAACCACGGGCAGTCGGACGAGCACCTGGCGCTCGGCGACGGAACCATTCCGTGGGAGAAGGTCGGGCGGGTCATCGCCCGCGACTACTCCGGCCCGGCCGTCATTGAAGGCCGGAACCTTGAGGAGGCGAAACGGAGCCTCGCAGCATTCAGGAAGTGGTTCGTATAGCCGGCGAGACTCTCCACGTCCACTTCCTCGGGACAGCAGGGGCGCTCCCCTCCCCGCAGAGGAACCCGTCCTGCATCCTGATCCGGCGGGGCTCCGATACCCTGCTCTTCGACTGCGGGGAGGGCGCCCAGCAGCAGATGATGCGCGCCCGGACCGGGTTTACCGTGAACGCCGTCTTCATCACCCACTGGCACGCCGATCACTTCCTCGGCGTCTTCGGGCTCGTCGAGACGCTCGCGTTCATGGGACGGACCGAGCCGCTCCCGATCTACGGCCCGTCCTGGGTCGGCGAATTCGTCGATCTCGTGCAGAAGATCAGCCGCCACACCCGGGGTTTCCCCGTCACCGCCCACGCACTCGAGCACGGTTCGGTCGTGCCCTTCAACGGCTACACCGTCCGGGCGTTCGCGACGCTCCACGGCATCCCCGGGCTCGGCTACGTGCTGGAGGAGGACGAGCGGCCGGGCAGGTTCAACCGCGAGCGGGCGATCGAACTCGGCGTCCCGCCGGGCCCGCTCTTCGGGCGGCTGCAGCGCGGGGAGGAGGTCCGTGTCGTCCGCGACGGCGTCGAGACCGCCGTCCGGCCCGCCGACGTGATGGGAGAGCCGCGCCCGGGCAGGAAGATCGCCTATACCGGCGACACCCGCCCGCTCCAGGACCAGCCAGGGATAGCGGCGATGATCCGGGATGCCGATCTCCTGATCCACGACGCCACCTTCGACGATCAGGAGTGCGATCGCGCCCGCGACGTCCTGCACTCGACCGCCGGGGAGGCGGGGGAGGCCGCAACGGCGCTGGGCGCCCGTATGCTCGCCCTGATGCACATAAGCTCCCGTTATGCAAGCACAGCAAACCATATACGCGATGCAAAGCGACAGTATGAGAGAGACGTGATTCTGCCGGCCGATCTGGCCGTGCTGGAGATTCCGTACAGGAGTTGATCGAGATGGACGGTGATTGTGATGGAGCAGGGCCTATCCAGCCGGAGCCGCCTGATACTTACCGGTCTCGGCGCCCTGCTCGCCAGTGCCGTCATCTCGAGCGTTGCGGGGATCTATCTCGGTTCGGTACGTGAAGTCCTCGCGCTGATCCCCGGCCTGTTAGTGCTCCTGCCGTCGATCATCCACATCCGGGGGAGCATAGCCGGTGTCTTCGCCTCCCGCCTCTCTTCGGCGATGCACCTCGGGGAGTTCTCCATCGACTTCGAGGAAGGAAGCGTTCTCGGCGACAACATCCGCGCTTCGTTCGTGATAACCATTCTTATCGCGCTCGTCATCGGTATCTTCTCCTACGCGGCGAGCCGCATCTTCGGCAGTCCCGTGATAGGCATCACCGATCTCGTGCTGATCTCGGTCGTCACCGGCATCATCGCGGGGGCCGTGGTGACGGCGATCACCCTGCTCATCGCCCTTGCAAGCTACCGCTACGGTCTCGACCTCGACATGATCGGCGCACCGACCGTCACGACCTCGGGAGACATCATCACGCTTCCGATCCTCGTGCTCTCGGCGACGTTCGTCATGCTCCTCTCTCCTGCGATGCGCCTGATCCTCGGGGCCATCACGGTCGCGGTCGCGGTCGCCGCCGTCATCTACACCCGGGACCGGCCGGAGGGAATCGGGCCGATCGTCCGGGAGAATCTCTTTCTGCTCATCCCGCTCAGCGTCCTCGGCACGCTGGCGGGCCTGACCTACTCCCTCAACCTCGACGCACTGGTGACGATCGCAGTCTTCCTCATTCTGATACCGCCGTTCACGGGCTGCCTCGGGTCGATCGGCGGTATTCTCGGGTCGCGCCTCTCGACGGGGATGCACACCGGCGAGCTCAACCCTTCGTTCCTCCCCGGGCGCGGCGTCGTGCATCATTTTATTATTTCCTATCTCTATACGTTGATACTGCTTCCACTGCTGGCGCTCATCGCGCATGGTGCGGCGGTGCTCATGGGGCTGAACAGCCCGGGTCTCGGGATGCTGGCCATTATCAGCCTTGCGGCGGGTCTGGTCGTCATGACACTGGTGAACGGCGTGGCATACGTCACCGCGAGCCTTTCATTCCGGTACGGTCTCGATCCCGACAACTTCGGAATCCCCGTCATCACAAGCCTGATCGACCTGATCGGTGCAGCCGCGCTCGTGACGGCGATAGGCCTGCTGTTGTAGTGAAAGAATGGAGAACGACGGTTAACAAACCATGATGGAACATGAATATCAGCCGATCAGCTTCAAAGACGTCCTCATAGAGATGAAAGACGTCTCGGAGCTGATGGTCGATCTTTCTTATTCAGCGATCCTCTTCGATAGCAAAGAGATAGCGCTCGAGGTGATCAACCTCGAGGAGAGCATGAACAATCTGGTCTATCAGGCCAGGATTCAGAGCGTCCTCGGCGCGAGAAGGATCGAAGAGGCCGAGGCGATGAGCGGGATGCTCCAGGTGGCCGAGGCTGCGGAGAGAATCGCGAACTCGGCCTCGGATATAGCAAAACTCATCTTAAAAGACATTCGGTTCCCCGCAAAGCTCAAGCGTGTCTTCCCGGAGGCCGAGGAGATCGTCACTCGCGTCATCGTCAGCCAGGGAAGCGAGGTTGCCGGCCGCACGCTCGGCGATCTCAAGGTCCAGAGCACGACAGGCATGCAGGTGATCGCCATCCGGCGCGGAAAGGGCTGGATCTACGATCCCGACAAGAATACCCGGGTGGAGAATGAGGATATCCTGATCGCGCGGGGACCGGAGGCCGGAGAGGGGATCCTCTCCGTGATGGCGGGGTCGGGTGAGCGCCCCCGGGTCGAGGTCTCGCCCGCGGGCGAGGTCGACGATCTCGACCGGGCGGTTCAGCTGATCATCGAGATGAAGAACCTCTCGGAGCTCTCCGTCGGGCTGGCGTATACCTCCCTCCTCTTCAACAATATGGAGGTGGCGCACGAGGTGGTCGCTCTCGACAGCACGCTTGATGATATGCGCTACGACCTGGATCTCTGGATCCTTGAAGCGGCACGGAAGATCGAAGACGTGCGCTATCTTCGCGGCCTGTTGTATATGTCTTCGTTTGCGCAGGCGATCAGCGATTCGGCCCATTCGATCGTCGACGTCCTGCTGCGCGACATCGAGATCCCGCCGATCTTCAAGAAGATCGTCCGGGAGTCGGACGAGATCATCACGCGGATGACCGTGACGCCGTCGTCGCCGCTTGTAGGGAGAACGCTCAAGGAGATGTCGCTTGCGACGGTTACGGGGATGATCGTGCTCGCCATCAAGCACGGCGACCGGTGGGTCTACCGCCCGGGAAAGAGCGTCAGGCTGGAGAGCGGCGATACCATCATAGCAAAGGGCAGACGGGACGGTGAGTGCAGGCTCTACGAACTTGCCGGGCACACCGTCGAGGTGTCCGAAGAATAACCGGGAGAATTACTATGGGAGATACGGAAGATACAATTGTTTACCGCCTCGGTGCGAACTGCAGTCTCGACGAGGTGGAGGAAGGAAAGACTTACCTCGGACGGGTGCAGGGATTTGCCCCGTTCGGCGTTTTTGTTCAGTTAAACGACCGCGTCAAAGGGCTCGTTCATAAGAGCAACGTGAAGGTGCAGCATACCGAGCGCGACCCGATCATCGTTCACGTCCTCCAGATCCGGAGCAACGGCAACATCGACCTCGAGGAGGTCACGCCGACTGTCTACCAGACGGAGAACGTGACCCGGACGACGACGACCGTGCTTATTGCCGATATCGGGAAGAAGATCGGCAGGACCGTGCTGGTCGAGGGCGAGATTGCCCAGATCAAGCAGACGTCGGGGCCGACGATCTTCACGGTCGTTGACGAATCGGGCACCGCGAACGCCGCAGCGTTCGTCGAGGCGGGCGTCCGCGCGTATCCCGAGGTGGAACTCGGGGATATCGTCGCCCTCACGGGCGAGGTGATGCAGCGCAACAACCAGCTCCAGATCGAGGCCTCGTCCATGATGGTGATGGAGCCGGAGGATGCGGCACGGGTCAGGGAGCGGATCGACGCGGCGCTCGATGAGCGTGCGGAGCCCCCAGATCTCCCGTTCCTGGTGGAGAGCGAGGTTCTCGAAGCCCTCCGGCCGCAGATGCGCAACGTGGCAAAGGAGATCAGAAAGGCCGTCCTGACCGCGCGGCCGATCATCCTCCGGCACCACGCGGATGCGGACGGTATATGCGCCGCCGTTGCCGTCGAGCAGGCGGTGACTGCGCTGATCCGGGAGAGCGCCGGGGATTTCGACGCGGAGTACTTCCTCTTCAAACGATCCCCATCCAAGGCTCCGTTCTACGAGATCGAGGACATCACGCGGGATCTCGACTTCGCCCTCAAGGACAACGTCCGCTACGGGCAGAAGATGCCGATGATCCTCCTGATGGACAACGGGTCGACCGAGGAGGATATGCCGTCGCTGAAGGTGACCCGGATCTTCGGCCTGCCGGTGATGGTCGTCGACCACCACCACCCCGACGAGATCGTGGACGATTACCTGATCGGGCACGTCAACCCCTACCACGTGGGCGGCGACTACGGGATCACGGCCGGGATGCTGGGCACGGAGGTCGCCCGCATGGTCAACCCCGCGGTCGAGAACCAGATCCGGCACCTGCCGGCAATCGCGGGGGTCGGCGACCGGAGCGAGGCGCCGGAACGTGCCCGCTACCTTGCGGTCGCGGCGCCCGAGTACTCGGAGGACGACTGCCGCGACATCGCGCTCGCGCTCGACTACGAGCAGTTCTGGCTCCGGTTCAGCGACGGGAGAGAGATCGTCAAGGACATCCTGAACCTCTCCGGCGAGCCCGAACGCCACGACCGGTTCGTTCACCTGCTGGTCGAAGAGGCGAACCGGGCGATCGAGGAGCAGCTCGAGGCCATTATGCCGCACGTCGAGAGCCGGATGCTCGAAAACGGTGCTCACCTCTTCATGCTCGATGTGGAACTTTTCGCTCACCGGTTCACGTTCCCGCCGCCGGGCAAGACCTCCGGCGAGGTGCACGACCGGCTGGTCAGGGAGCACCCGGGAGAGCCGGTCGTCACGATCGGGTTCGGGCCGGACTTTGCCGTCCTGCGTTCCCGGGGCGTCATGATGAACATACCCCGGATGGTGCGCGAACTGCATGGCGAGATCGTCGGCGGCGGCGTGAGCGGCGGCGGCCACCTTGTCGTCGGGAGCATCAAGTTCGTGGAAGGGATGCGCGACGTGGTCGTCGACAGCCTGATCAAGAAGATTGGTGAAGCGCCAATCTGATCGCTACTTCTTTCTCGACGGCGCTCCGGTCGGGCTGCTGCCGCGGCTTGTTCGACCTCTTCCGGAGTCCCGTCCGGTATCGGCCGCGTACGGGGTCTTCGGGCGCCGGTGCTGCACTGTCGCTTCGTTCTCTTATCAGGTAATCGCGCTATGCAACGGTGCATGATGCCGCTGTGTTGTGGGGCGCACCGGGCATTTAACCGCTGATGCGATTTTGACAATGACCGAAATATAAAAATAGGTTTATTCCCAACGGAGGTTCTCATGACCGGAAACCTATGGGTGTTGAGAGCACTCCTGGTCGTGCTGTTTGTGGCGGCAGCGGGCGTTGTGTTCCCCGCAGCGGCGCAGAGCACGGCAGGCATGGAACCCCTGACCTGGACACTCGCGCCGACACCCGGCGAGACTCCCGAGGAGACTCTGACGGAGGAGACTGCGGTAGAGACCCCCGACGACGAGACTCCTGAAGCAACTCTGGACGAGACGATCGAGGACGAACTACCCGAGGATACTCTGGACGGGGCGATGGAGAACGAGACCCCTGAAGAGACCCTGGCTGGGACGGTAGAGAACGAGACCCCTGAAGAGACCCTGGCCGGGACGGTAGAGAACGAGACCCTTGAAGAGACCTTGGCCGGGCCGAGCGGCAATACGACCAACGAGAGCGCCCCTCCGGTCGTAGTCGAGACGGATGAGGCGACGCCGGCAGAGACGTCCACGGCCGACCTGCCGACGTTCACGCCGATCCAGGCGGCACAGGTCAACGGGAGTGCGACACAGGCCGCCCCCCTCTCGATCGCCGGTGTCGTTCTGGCCGTTGCAGTTGCAGGACTCCTCGTTGTGATCGGACGAAACAGGAAGTGATGGCAGAGGGGGGGAGAACGGCAGCCGGAGCATGCGGCCGATCTCCATGCCGGCCTGCTATGGGGAGGACATCGGGTGCGACCCGCCCCTCTCCCTCCGTACCTGCGCTCACGGCGGCCGTCTATACCGCCCGGGCTGGAGATCGTGCTCCTCGCCCGACCGATCGAAACGACGATGCCCAATAATATACAATGATTTGTATACTCCTCTTAAGATTCTACGATCGCAAATGGGTAGGTATAAATATTGATCTTGACAAAAAGCACTTGCTCACGAGGGAATCAGTCGATGTCGACAAAAGACCGTATCAAAGAGAAATATAGCGACACCCAGCGGAAGATCCTGTATCACCTCAAATCCGGGCTGCGAGCCGGGAAATCTTACTTTAAATCCAAGTATATCGCAACCGATCTTGGCCTTTCCGCAAAAGAGGTCGGCATTAACCTTGCTATCCTCTCCGAGATCTGCGATGAGCTGGATATCAGGCGCTGGAGTTACTCCAACAGCACGACGTGGCGCGTCACCTCCCGTGCATCATAATTTTATCCTGTGACACTCTATTTTACGGCATGAAGATCATTGAGTTCGAAGCAGCCGTCGAGTTTGTGGCCAATATCAATGACCACAAGGATTGTCTCATGTCCCAGGACAAGAACCACGAAAACCCGGAGGTGCTCTGGTTCAACATCGATGTCCCCAAGGGGCACGGCGTGCGGGCCGGAGACCGGGTCAGGGTGACCGTCGAAAAGATCTGAAGCGTCACAACTGCAACCGCATCGCCGGGCGTGTTCCGGGTTTTATCCGAGAGGGGTAACGAAGTATTCGGGGAGCGTCTCCAGGGTGATGCGGTATGAATCCACTTCATCCACACTGACGATGAGGTAAAAGTCCTTTCCTCCCCTCTCGACGTTTTTGACGATGCTGCCCGGGTAGTGCAGGTCGGCTCCCTCTACGATGGTCCCGCTCTCGAGTTCCACGAGTGCCATCCTGAAATGCGCCGCCTCGGGCCTTATCGTCGAGGAGACACTGCAGTTAAGTCTCCATACCGCGTACGGCACGTGGAAGGCCTCGGTGATGCCGCCTCGCCCCTCCTCGATATACGCGAACGGAATGATCCTCTGATTACCCTTCCATGGCGGGTCGGAACCTCCGTAGAGTGTGAGGTTGCCGGGGAGGTGGCAGCAGGGGTATTCCCAGAATCTGGTCGCGTAGGAGAGCCTGGCGAGTTCGATCGACGCGGCCGGGGTCTCTGTAGGGGGTACGGTAACAGGAAGCGTCGGGGCGGGGTTTTTCGGGATCTCCGGCCCTGCATCCGCTACGGGCGGCCGAAAGGCCAGTGCCAGCACGGAGACGATGATCAGGGCGGCAAGAATGCTGAAGACGTCGCCTTTATCCACAGTTTTAAAAGGATGTATAGAGTAAAAAGTTCTTCGGGTTTGACCTCGCGCCCTCGCCCGGAGATCGACGAGGGACGCCTTTCGGGGGTTGGATTGACCCGGTTTTTTCATAACCCCTCTGATGATTGAGATTCTAAAACGGAACCGTTAATATGGAGCCGTGACTACGCTTCTGTGAGAGCATGGAAATCACTGAGGTGCGCACGTGGGTGATATTTTATCTGATTTCGTTCGTGGTGCTCCTTGCGGCGACCTTCATCACAACCCAGAGCGGCAGCCAGCTCTGGATCAGCCTGACGCTCATCATCGTCGTCGTCGGCGTAAATTTCTACCTGCTCTTCTCTGAGTTGAAGCGTCACAAGGCCAGGAAGGCCTTCATGCACCGGATGTCGCAGTTCGAGGAGACCGAGACGGACGTGGAATCCGGGTACCTCTGGTGATGCTCAGGCGGCCCTGCGCAGAATCTTCTGCATGCTGTTGTACGGCACAAAGAGGTGCTCCACCTCTCTTGCCAGGTACTCGGTCTTGCCCATGACGTAGTAGCCGTCGACGGCAAGTGCAGAGTAAAAGAGATGCGTAAGGTCGTTCTTCTGCTTCTCGGTAAAGTAGATGGTGACGTTACGGCAGGTGACGGCGTCGAGGTACCGGGCGATGGGGGCGCCCGACATCAGGTCGTGCTCCCGGAATTTAACCAGGCTTTTGATATGGGGGCGAACCTCGAACGTGCCGTCGTCGTGGCTGATGAAGTGCTTGCGGAGTCTCTTCTCGTCGACGTTCTCAAGCGCCTTTCTGTCGTAAACTCCGGCGATGGCTTTCTGCAGCACCACGGTATCGATATCGGTCGCGTATATCGTTACGGTGACGTTTTTATGGAGAGTCATCAATTCGTGCGCGAGGATGGCGAGTGAGTAGGGTTCTTCACCCGTGGCGCAGCCGGCGCACCAGATCCGGATTGATTCTCTGCGGCGGGCGAGATCAGGCAGTATCTCCCGGCGTATCACTTCGAAGACCTCCGGGTCGCGGAAAAATTTTGTGACGTTGATGGTGAGGGCGTTCCTGAGCAGATCGAGTTCCTGCGGATTCGCGAGGAGGTACCTGTGATACGCCTCAAAATCTGTGGTGTTTGTCAGGCGCATCCGGGAGAGGATACGCCGTTTGATGTAATCTTCCTTGTAGTTCGAGCACTTGATCCGAACCAGTTTCTCGATGCTTCTCTGGAGCGATGCGAATTCATCCATGGAACAGTCTACTCATGCCGGGTGCTGGTTTACGGAAGCGATCTAGTGGTTTCCGAGATCGCTGCCGAGATCGCCGATGACTTTCTGGACGTCGAGCCAGATGATGAGGGTCTTTGCCTTCTCGTCCTCTTCGTCCCCTATTTTGATGATTGCCTTGACATAACTGCTGATAGACGATGTAATACCGTCACTGATGCGTTCGATCTGGTCGTTCCGGACCGATACGACGCTGTGAACGTCGTCGACGATGATCCCTACGTTCGATCCGTTCGTCACGTCCGGCATCAGCACGACAATCTTTCGGTTCTCGGCCTCATCGGATTCAGGAAGCCCGAGGAGGTTACGGAGGTCGATGATGTTCGTGATCTCGCCTCGCAGGTTGATGATGCCTGTAAGGTATTCGGGAGCACGGGGAAGGGGAGTGATCGGCATCATCTCCACGATCTCTCGTGCTATCTGGATATCCAGTGCGTAGTGCTCCTCCCCGAGCTGGAACTCCACCACGTCTACGGATGCTGCCATCATCTCCTCCCTAGTTCAGTTTGAACTGCATCATTACCTTCTTGAGCTGTTCGGCCATGCTTGCCAGTTCATGGGATGCGCTTCCGACCTCCTCGGTCGATGCGCTGACCTCTTCGGCGAGTGCCGCCATGTCCTCCGTGCGGTCCAGACTCTCCTTGGTCATGTGGGTGGACTCGTCCATCTTCTGCATGACGTTGTTGGTGGAGCCCGCCTGGTCTTCGGTGGCCTTGGTGATCTCACTGATGCCGCGGGTGACCACTTCCACGCTGTCGACGATCCGGTTTAAGCCCACGATGACTTTGTCGACACTCTCGAGGCCGGCCTGGATCTCCTGGTGAGATGCCTGCATCGAGTCGGTGGTCTTTTCGGTGCTTGCCTGGATCGTCCGGATCAGATCCTCGATATCCTGGCTTGCCCGCTTGGACTCTCCGGCAAGGTTCCTGATCTCGCCGGCAACCACGGCGAACCCGCGGCCGTGTTCTCCGGCCCGGGCGGCCTCGATTGCGGCGTTCAGCGCGAGGAGGTTGGTCTGGTTCGCGATGTCGGCAATCAACTTGACGATGTTGTTGATCTCCCGCATCTGGTTGTTGAGGGTGCTGATCTCCCCCACGGTCTGCTTGGAGATCTCCTCGACGAGCTGCATCTTCTTCGTCGCGACCTCTCCGAGCGTTGCCGCGTCGTTTCCTTCCTTGGAGGCCTTCGAGGCCTGCTCCATGACCGACTGCGACGTGCTTGCAATCTCCTCGATGGATGCCGAGAGGTCGTTGATATCCATCCCGATCTCCTCGATCTTCTCGAGCTGGCGGCGTGCGTCCTCGGACGACTGCTGCGTCGAGACAGCGACCTGCTCCGTCGCCCGGATGATCTCGTCGGTGCTCTTGCTGACCTCCTTCGTCGTCATGTCCACCTGATGGGCGGCTTTCGTCACGTCGGCAAGGAGCGCGCGGATTGCGGTCAGCGAGGCGTTGTAATCGTTCTTGACCTCGTGGAGCGGGTCGTCAGTCGCTGTTTCCACGAACGCCGTCAGGTCGCCCTTCGCCATGGCGGCAAGCGCGCTCCCGAGTCCTCTGGCGCTCTCTCCAAGCCTCTCGCTCTCCCGCTTCGCGGTCTCCATCAGTTCGCGGATCTGGTCCTCCCTCTCCCGCTGCTCGGTCCAGTCGTTCCAGACGTAGAAAGCCATCTCGATCTCGCCGTTCCGGTCAAGGATGGGGATGGCATTCAGGGTGAGGTATTTCCTGACGCCGTCGGGCCACTTGACCATGACGTCCGTCCGGGCGAGTTTCTTCGTCTCGTAGCAGGCGTAGAAGTGGTCGCCCTCAAGGATGGTGATGTCGTAGTCGTAGAGTTTCTTTGCAAGCGTCTCTTCGCGGGTGCCCCGCCACATCCGGGCATACTCGTCGTTGATGTCGATCCGGCTCTTGTCCGCGCGGAGGGTTGCGATGGCGAGCGGGTTCTGCTTGATCATCGCGTCGACCCGGTGCTCGGTATCCTTGACCTCCTCCTCCTTCGCCTTGAGGTCGGTCCAGTCGTTCCAGACGTAGAAGGCCATCTCGATCTCGCCGTTCTCGTCGAGGATGGGGATGGCGTTTAAGGTGAGGTATTTTTTGACGCCGTCGGGCCACTGGACCATTGCGTCCGTCCGGGCGGGTTTCTTCGTCTCGTAGCAGGCGTAGAAGTGGTCGCCGCCGATGACGGTGATGTCGTAGTCGTAGAGTTTCTTCGCGAGGGTCTCTTCGCGGGTGCCGCGCCACATCCGGGCGTACTCGTCGTTGATGTCGATCCGGCTCTTGTCCGCGCGGAGGGTTGCGATGGCAAGCGGGTTCTGCTTGATCATCGTGTCGACGCTGTGCTTGAGACTCTCGGCCTCTTCTTTCTCATTCTGGAGGTCGGTCCAGTCGTTCCAGACGTAGAAGGCCATCTCGATCTCGCCGTTCTCGTCGAGGATGGGGATGGCATTCAGAGTGAGGTATTTCCTGACGCCGTCGGGCCACTTGACCATGACGTCCGTCCGGGCGAGTTTCTTCGTCTCGTAGCAGGCGTAGAAGTGGTCGCCGCCGATGACGGTGATGTCGTAGTCGTAGAGTTTCTTCGCAAGCGTCTCTTCGCGGGTGCCGCGCCACATCCGGGCATACTCGTCGTTGATGTCGATCCGGCTCTTGTCGGGGCGGAGGAGCGCGATGGCAAGCGGATTCAGTTTGATCATCGTGTCGATGCGATGCTGCATCCTCTGGATCTCCTCCTCCTCCTGCCGTTTTTCGGTGAGGTCGTTGTAGACCATGAGGATGCTCTCGACCGCGTTCTCGTTGTCGAGCAGCGGGATGCCGTACTGCTCGAGCGTACGGGTGCCCGAGGGGAGTTCGACGACGACTTCCGCATAGACGCGCTTCTTCTCCTGGATTGCCTGTCGGAGGCCGGAACCCTTCTGGGACGATATCCTGAAGTCTTTCAGGCTCCTGCCGAGCACCTGATCCATCGGGATCCCGCTCATCTCGGCGTAGGCCGTGTTTGCCATGGTTACTTTGAAGTCCGGATTGACGACCAGGATGGGCATCGGATTCTGCTGGATGATCGTATCGGATCCCTTCAGAAGCATCCTGGCCTCTTCCAGCCGGTGCTTGAAGCGCTGCTTCTCCTCCTGTTTCTTCTCGAGCAGCGCGTTGATCGAGGTGGCCAGCGGCCGGTAACTCTCCGGAATGCCGGTGAGGTCGATCTGCACGGAGTCGTCGCCTTCAAGCGCCGCGTGGAGTGCGGCCTCGATCGCCCCGGGGAGTACCACCGCTCCCTGTTCCTGCGTCTGTCCTGTCATGCCCGGCACAATCGGCCCGGTAAATAATGCTTTCCTTCCTGGTTTATCGATCATCGATTACACATCCTCATCATGTTTTTTTGTCCCGTTCGGTGAGCGCAGTCGCTATCGCCCGGTATTCCCTGCCGGCATCGCTCTCGGGCGCGTAATGGGAGATAGGGAGCCCCTTTTGCTGCGTCTCATAGATTGCAGGAGAATACGGGACCGTGAATACCTGCTTGAACGCTTTTCTTACCTCGGATTCGAACGCCTTCAGCCGCTCTCTCTCCTTCTCCTCTTCCGCGGAGGAGGCGGGCAGGAAGATCCGTTTCAGGAAAAGCGCAAGCCCGCCTGTTCCGGCCGCCGGGTCACCCGATCCTTTCCAGCGGGTGAGAATGGCGAAATCTGCGCCGACGTCTTCTCCGAGCATCTCCCTGATGTCGCCGAAGACCGCAGACAGGGCTTCCATGCCTTTCAGGGCGAAAGTACCGGCATCGAGGGTGACGACGGTGTGATCCGCTGCGACGAGGCCGTTGATGACGAACTGCCCCATGCTCGGTGGCGTGTCGATCAGGATGAAATCGTAGGCGTCCTTCACCTGCGCGAGCGCCTCCTTGAGCAGCCCCGCCCGGTTCTCGATACCGTAGAGATAGGGTTCAACCCCCACGAGGTCCAGAGTTGCCGGAGCGAGATCGATGCCCGATGCCGTGGAGACGATCACATCGGTGATCCCGGCATCGGAAAAGCCTTCAAAGACACTCATGAAGACGTCATACATGCTCAGTTCGAGGGTTTCGGGGTTGACCCCGAGACCCGTGGTGGCATTGGCCTGCGGGTCGCAGTCTACGACCAGAACACTCTTCCCATCTTTCTGGAGGTACCCTGCAACGTTAAGGCACGATGTCGTCTTTCCCGTACCGCCCTTATGGTGGGCGAACGCTATAATCGTAATGTCCAGCACCCCTCAATACCTCTATTTGAAATAGGTATTATTAAATCTACTTTTATTATGCTATGTATATTCCGAGCGTCTCGCGTTTTTTGAAATATTCTTTCGTCAAAGAAGATGAATTGAAGGTTTTTTTGCCATTGTATCTCGGGGGATTCGGAGGCGGAAAATGAGCGCCGTACAAGCCAGTCGCTGCCGGGAGATTCGGCGCCTGGCGGGGCGGCAGATTTTAACGTGAGATATCGCCGTCGGTGGGGAGTACAGCGGGTTTCCTGTCTCCGGGATCGATTGCGGCCCGGAGCCTCTGCACGCGCTCGGAGATCGACGGCCGGTAGTCGGGCTCGGAACGAAGCATCCCGGGGATTACACTTTTACGGCGGGGGGACGACGCCCCTGCCAGCAGGCCGGGAAGAAGGTTCTGGAGGAGATCTCCGGGATCCCTGACCCGGTAGCAGCATCTCATCGCATCGGCAGCGTAACGGTCGGCTACGAATTCTTCATCGCACATACGGTGGTAGTACGTCCGGTAGGCGAAGAAGGCGGTCAGGAGGAGGAGGGCGATGAAGGCCGGCTTTGCACCCGGAAGGTCTCCGGCCTGCAGGGGCGGGTGCCCGAGGAAGACGAGGCAGAGGAGAACCGGGAGGGCCGGAAGGGCTGAGAGGAGAGATGAGCCCTTCCGTACGTGCCCCTCTTCGTGGAGCAGCACGAACCGGAGCGCGTCGTCGCTTGCCCACGCAAGGTTTCTCTCGTAGAATGAATGCCGGTAGCGGATGCAGTTGAGTGCGGGGCATCCCCGCAGGGAGACGGTGAAGGGGCATCTCACCAGCCTCCTCCTGCGGTCAATCAACCCCTTCTCCTGAAGTTCCCGGAATATCCGGTACAGGCGGGAATTGCGGTCGGCCTCACTCATTATGGTGGAATTATAATTATGGTTATATATTAAATATTGCTCCGGGACGAATTGCCTTCATTGCGGAAATTTCCCGATTTTATCTCCAATGATACGTGGATGGAAGTTCCTCCCGGCGATGCGCCGTCCGATCCGGCACAGCCCTCCCTCTCCGGTCACCTGCGGAGAACGAACCCGGACGTGCGCCTGCACGCCCTCCAGGAACCCGGGCAGTTCCCGGACCGCGCCCTCCGGTATCGAGCCCGGAATCCGAAACATTTGCAATCTCCGTTTTTTCACAATATTTTAATAATAGCAGCCAAAATTCTGAATGAATAGAGTGGAGGTGAATCTGGAGAACGGGAGGGGCCATACGGCCGTGCTTGCGCCCGCACGGCGTACGGCTCCCCGGTTCTCCGAGCGAATGTCCAGAACATATGCGATTCTTCTGATACTGGCCCTTGCCGGCCTCGCCGGGGCTGCCGGCTGCCTCTCCACGTCGTTTGGGGAGGTGACCTACAGCGGCGACGCCATGCGGGTCCATGTGGAGAACCCCGGCGAGCCCGTCGAGAACGCCGTGCTCCAGATTACGATCATGGAGGTGGTCGGGCTTGAACAGCACGAGGCCTTCTCCGAAGCGCGGTATATCGACCTTGTTACGGGGGAGAACGAATACACGATCCGGGCAGACCTGCAGCCCGGCTCATACAAGGCCTTTCTGACCATCTTCGTCGGCAGCGAGCGGAGAGCATCGGTCATCCGCGACCTGGAGGTAACAGCCTGACCCCGGCGGGACTCGCGGCGGCGCGGGGGCTCGAACCCGCGGATGCCGTCTTCTCCGGAGCGGAGGTCTTCAATCCCTTCGCGTGCTCCTGGGAGCGCACGGACTTCGCGGTGAAGGACGGCCGCATCGTCGGCATCGGGGAGTACGAGGGGAAGCGCGAGCATGACCTCTCGGGCGCTTACGTGGTGCCCGGCCTGATCGACGCCCACGTCCATATCGAGAGTTCGCTCCTCGCGCCGGCGGAGTATGCCCGGCTCGTCCTCGCGCACGGCACGACGACGGTGATCGCCGACCCCCACGAGATAGCAAACGTCTGCGGGGCGCCGGGGATCGACTACATGCTTGCCGAAGGGGCGCGGACGCCGCTCGACGTCCTGGTCATGCTCCCCTCCTGCGTCCCGGCAACGCCCTTCGATAAGGGCGGCGCCGTGCTCACGGCCGCAGACCTCGCCCGGTTCCGGGGCAGGGAGGGGGTCGTCGGGCTCGCCGAGGTGATGAACGTCCCCGGCGTCCTCTTCGGCGACGAGGATCTCCGGGCGAAGATGGATCTCTTCGAGGTCATCGACGGCCATGCGCCGTTCCTCTCGGGAAAGGACCTGAACGCCTACATCTATGCCGGCGTCCAGAGCGACCACGAGTGTACGGAGCTTTCCGAGGCGCGGGAGAAACTCCTCCGGGGGATGTACGTCATGATCCGGGAGGGCTCGACGGAGAAGAACCTCCGCGACCTCCTTCCGCTCGTCGACGCCTGCACGGCGCCGCGGTGCTGCTTCGCCACCGACGACCGGCACGCCGACATGCTCGCCGGGGAGGGGCATATCGACGACTGCATCAGAAAGGCGGTCGCGTGCGGCCTCGAGGTCGAGCAGGCGCTCCGTATGGCCACGCTCTCCGCCGCCGGAAGGTTCGGGCTCCACGACCGGGGCGTTCTCGCACCGGGCAGGCTTGCCGACTTCTGCGTCGTCGACGATCCCGACCGCTTCCGCGTCCTCCGGACGTTCAAGCGCGGCGCCGAGGTCATCGACGCCGGCTACCTGCCCCCTGCCTGCCCGGCGTCTCCCATGCACGTCCGCGTGCCGGAACCCGGCGATATCCGGTTAGCCGGGCGGGGGGAGGCGCGGGTGATCGGGATCGTGCCCGGTCAGATCACGACCCGGGAGATGCGCTGCTCCGTAGACGCCGCCGGGATCCCGGATCTCGACCGCGACATCCTCAAGGCGGTCGTCACCGACCGCTACCGGGCTACCGGCTCCGGCGTCGGGCTCGTGCACGGCTTTCACCTGCAGGAAGGGGCGATCGCCGGGTCGGTCTCCCACGACTCCCACAACATCGTCGCGGTCGGAGCCGGCGACGCCGATATCGTCCGCGCCGTCGCCGAGGTGGTCCGGCTCGGCGGGGGCCTCGCGGTGGTCTCCGGGCGCGACGTAACTGCGCTCCCGCTCGAGTGCGCCGGACTGATGTCGGCCCTCCCCTACGACGAGGTCGTGCGGCGGCTTGCGGCCCTCGAGGAGCATGCCCGGCGGCTCGGCGCGATTGCAAATCCCTTCATGTACCTCTCGTTCCTCGCCCTGACGGTCATCCCCGAGATCCGGGTCACGGAGCGCGGGGTCTTCGACGTCGGGGCGTTTGCGGACGTGCCGCTGTTTGAGGAGTGAGAGGACGTGCAGGGGTGCTCTCCCCTGACTTTTTTTGGTTGTGTTTCCGGTTGATGGGATTTCACGCGAAGCCGCGAAGCCGCGAAGGTGGTGTGGTTGCGAACAGTTCTCTTCGCGCACTTCGCGGCTTCGCGTGAGTTGATAACATCACCAAAACCCCGTCACCGCCCCCGGCGCCAGCACCGCGATCAGGAGCAGGACCGCCGGCTGATGCAGGAAGTAGATGAAGAGCGAGTGTCGGCCCAGGAACTCGAGCGGCCGGGCAAACGCCGGTTCCGCAACCGTGAGCGGGCAACTCCGTTTTCCGTCGGGGTAGAAGAGGCGGCCGACTGCCATCCCGACCAGGACGAGGCCGAACCAGGGGAGGAGCGGGACGTAATCGAGACTCGAAAAAGATTCCGGCCGGATGCCGAGCCAGAGGAGCGGCCACGGGCCCGTGACGAGGCTTGCCGCGTAGCCCGCGATGAGGCAGGCGATGCTCGCGATGAGAAGTTTTTCCGTATCAAGCCGGGCGAAGAGCGGCGCAAGCAGGATCGCAAGCCCGATGAAGTGCAGGATGCCGAAGACGATGTAGACGTTCGGTAGAAAGAGCCAGGTGACGGCGGTGATGACGAGGCCGTAGCCGAATATGGTGAGGCCGCGCCGGACGTACTTGAGCGCGAGGCCGCGTCTATCAAGCCGTCGTGCTGCCCGGGCGTAACTGATGGTGAAGGAGAGCCCGACGAGGAAGATGAACGTCGATGCGGTCAGGTAGGCGAGCATCCTGAGGAACCCGCCGGAGACGTCGAGCGGCAGGACGCCGAAGAAGTCGAGGTCGAAGGCCGAATGGAAGAGGATCATCGTCACGACGGCGATGCCCCGGGCGAGGTCGATCTCCCAGTAACGCTCTCCCGGCATGATGCTCCGTCAGAAGAGCCTTCGCCGGACGGGGGCGCCGCAGGCAGGGCAGGTCTTCGTATCGGTTATCTCCCGGCTCTGCTCCCCGGTGGGCTCGTTGTAGAGCCGGGAGAAGCCGCACTGCCGGCTGCACTCGATCACGACGAACGGGCTACAGATCCTGCCCACGTTCTCTCACCCCGCCTTGCTGCTGTAAGCGTATCATGAATTGCCTACAGTTTCATGGAACGCTATCTGATAAGCATTTACCCGGGGGGGAGGCACCATTATTCCCCTGCCCGTTCTACTTCTTTCATGAGCGACCGTGACGAGCATATCATAGAGGCCGCCGGCAGGTGCCGGGTCGTGATCCGGAACGGCGGGGTGGTCGAGGTCGGGACGCCGCAGATTGGGGACTGCCCGCTGGCACGCCGGTTCGCCTTCCCGGTCAAGGAGATGACGACGGAGGAGATACGGAAGAATATCGAGGAACGGATTCGATCGTTCGGGATGTGCACGCCGGAGCGCGAGGTCCTTGCCGGGCCGGACTTCGTCATCTTCGGGGCCTCGGAACTCCTGAGCAGCGCCGTCCGCCGGGGAGATCTCGACGCCGCGGTGATCGTCTCCGACGGGGCGGGGACGCTTGTTGCGACGAACCCCGCCCTCATCCAGGGGATCGGCGGCCGGATGTCGGGGCTCGTGAAGACGAGCCCTATCCGCGAGGTTATCGCGCGGATCGAGGAGAACGGAGGCGCCGTCCTCGATCCGGCAACCGCCGCGATCGACCAGGCCGCCGGCGTCGCCCTGGCGGCAGAACTCGGTCATCGCCGGATAGCCGTGACCACCGCAATTGCCGCCGAAGCGGCGGCCATCCGGGAGCGTTTCCCCGGTGCCGTGATCGTCGCCGTCCACACGACCGGGTTCTCGCGGGAGGACGCCGCCCTGATGGCCCGCTCGGCCGATCTCCTCACCGCCTGCGCCTCGCGGCACATCCGTGATGAGGCGGCGAAGACCGCGCTCCTCCAGGCGGGGACGTCGATTCCGGTCTTTGCAATGACGGCCGCAGGAAAAGGAATCATTCTCGGCAAAGTCGCGGAGACCGATCAGCAGGTCATCGTCCACGGAGCGCGCCTTCCGGTGCCGGGCTCGCAGTCGCCCTCGCCGCTCCGCTGATTACCTGCCCGTAATGCCGACGTGGCCCGCGAGTTCGGCAAACTCGGCCAGAACGATGTCGGCCTTTATGTCCGGCACGCTGCCGTCGCGCCAGTCGCCGTAGGCGGCGAACGCGGTCACCATCCCGAGATGTCTCCCGGGAGCGATGTCGCGGACCAGACTGTCGCCCACCATCATCGCCCGCGCCGGAGCCGCATCGAGCCGCCGGAGAGCGCAGAGGAGGGAGTCGGGCTCCGGTTTCCGTCTGCCCGAGATCTCCGGGGTCACCACGGTCTCGAAGTAATCGATGAGCCCGGTCTTCTCGAGTCGCCGGCGTGCCTGGGGCGACTCCGCGTCGGTCACGACCGCGAGAGAGATCCCGGCGTCCCCGAGGCGCCGGAGCGTCTCCTCGACGCCCGGGTACGCCTCCACCAGGC
Source organism: Methanoculleus sediminis (assembly GCF_001017125.1). Taxonomy (GTDB): domain Archaea; phylum Halobacteriota; class Methanomicrobia; order Methanomicrobiales; family Methanoculleaceae; genus Methanoculleus; species Methanoculleus sediminis. Next base: position 152,455 of record NZ_JXOJ01000004.1, read on the forward strand.
CGAGTTTCACGTCTTCGTAGGTGCGGCAGCAGACCTGAAACGTCCTCTCCTCATACACCCCGAGATCGTTCATGTAGTCGCGTATGTTCTCGTGATCCTCGAACCCGTGAATTCCCCGGAGGAACTGCGAGAAGAGCGCTTCGGGGTCGCCGGCTCCGAGGTGGTCGACCACGCACCGGCACGCCTCCCGCTTCGCTCGCACAAAGTCAAAGAGGGTGTTGTCCATGTCGCAGAGGACCGCCTCTACCGCGTTATGCCGAGTGCCGTCAGGTTTCTGCATATCTTGAGTTCCCTCATGAATGCACGGTACGCCTCGTCGTCCCGGAAACGGACCTTCAGTTCGTCGAGGTCGTTGCCCTTCCCGCCGTACTCCCCGAAGATCGTGATGCCGTTGCACTGCACGAACCCGAAGACGGCGGCGATGTTGAAGAGCAGCCGCCGGAACGCCTGCGCCGTGCAGGCTGTTGCCTCCAATATATATGGGCGGTCGAAGTAGAAGTACTCGAGCCCCTCGGCCATGCAGAGGTCGGCCATGTAGATGTCGGCGGTCAGGAGAACCGGGAGGGCATACCGCTCATCCTCGAACTTCCGGAGCGCCCGGACGATATTGCGGTCGTTCTCCTCGGAGAGATGCGTATGCGGCCCCGGCGCGGCGATCTCCGTCGCCCGGTCGCGGATGGTGCGGTACTCCTTCAGCGCGAGGTACGCCGCTTTCCTCGACCGCTTCATTCGTTTGTTCTCGAGCTGGGCGATTTGTTCCCGGCAGTCGGGCGCCAGTGCCGTCATCTCCCCGATCGCCTTTGCCGGGTACTTGCGGTTGATGGCATACGCGATCTCGTCCCGGACGGTATCGACGATCAGGTAGGAGGCGTGATCGATCCCGGGGTTGTTCGATGCAAACCCGTGGTAGAAGAGGTTCGTATCCAGGCCGAAGAAGACGGCTTTCTTGAGCTGCCCGTAGGATGCGAGCATCGCATCAAAGGCGGCCTGGTTCACATAGCGGGCAATCCCGCTTGCGAACATGCACTCCTGGAGATCGGCGTAGGAGGGAAGTTCCGCGGAGACCGGCTCGTATCCGGCGAGCCAGTCCCGGAAGGTCTCGCGGGATGCGGGCAGTTCGAGCGAAAACCCGGCTCCTTTCGGACGTGCGACCAGGATATCTCCCTCGTAGAGCGGGTACGTGACGCGGATCTCGTCGAGACTGTTGATGAGAACCTGCAGTTCGCCCTCCCTGACGACCGTATCGTTCATCCTCTCGCCCCCGCATCCTCCATGATATCCCGGATCTGCTGGATCTGATGCGGGATCATCATGTAGGGTTTTGCAACGTCATCGGTGTTCTTCATGGCGAGATAATAGATGTGCCGGATATCGAGCCCCGCGACCGAGACCGCGATCAGCGCCCCGGCGACCGTGACCTTCCTGCCCGAGGTGATGTCGATCGCCACATCGAATCCCTGCCGGATGAGGTCCCCGGCAAGCGACCGGATCGTCTGCCCGGCCCGTACGAAGTCGGCTTCCGGCAGGATCTCCGTCCCGATCGCGGGTGTGAACCCGTATCCCTCAGAGACGGTTCCAACCGCTTCGGCCGCGATCGATGCTTCCTGCGCGTAAGGCTCTTCGGTGACGATAATGACCCGTTCGGGGCGCAGCCCCTTCTGGTGCAGGACTGCGTGGTAAGCGTTGACGAGCGCCCATGTCGAGCGTCCGAGAAGTGCTATGTAGGCGTCGCCGGAGGCGGGTGTCACGGGGTCGATCACTGCTTCAAGACTCACCCTGATGCTATATAGGCTTTGTCGGGGCCGCTCTCCCGGGATCGGAGTTCATGGCAGGTACTCAGGGGCCGTATCCTCCGTAATTTTTGGATAATTGGCTCTGTATTCGCTTCCCCGGGAACTGTGTCAGGGTTCTTGCCTGATCGTGGCGGCATTTTGCTCCCGGGGCTCCCTGAATACGCCTTTAACGCCGAATAAATTGGAAAATACCGCGAAATATTTGGCAAATATTTTATGATCGATACCCCCATAGTGGTATAGTAGAGCGCGAAATTACCCGGAGAGATATGACCCATGGAGATACGAAGAGTGCGATTGCGGACACCGGAAGACATCTGGGGGCTGGCCGACCCGGAGCAGCAGGGGAAGACACGTCAGGACGCCATCGATGACGGGGATCTGATAGAGATCACCCGGATGGGGAGGGATCTGGGCATCACGTTCCCCCTCGCGGTCTCGGCACGGGCCGCACAGAGCATGGTTCCGTTCCCGAACATCCCGCAGGAGACCGTTACGGAGAACCTCTGGGACACCCTTCATGCGTTCAGGGACAAAGCCTGCACGACGACCGAGGGGGAGTTCGAGTTTCAGGTCAGCCTCTACCAGAACGGCCTTGTTCCCACACTGAAGTTCAAGGCCGCGGTCTCCCCCGGGGACGACGGCGAACCGGTCATCACCATCATGCTGCCGGACGAGAACTGGGAGACGATCGGGTGCGGACATCGTCGTAGCGCAGGCGACGCAATGCTCACCGTCGACGACGTTGCCTCGACCCTGAACTTCACCCCCGGCCGTATCCGTGAGTTCATCCGGGAGGAGCGAATTCCGGCGGTCAAGTGCGGAGGCACCTGGCGGATCAAGCGCTCGGAACTCAACCGGATCATGAACGAAGGGTTCTGATCGGCTGTTCGGGGTTGCATTCAGGTGCCGATGGTGGTTCGTTCGACGGCAGAGCCGAACTTCTCCGGATGGTTCCCGGCCATGCAGCAACATAGCGGTTGACCGATCACGCCAACGATACAGGGCCCCCGGCAGGCTTATACGATCCTTGCGGCACCGCACCCGTGACCCCCGGCCCGGTGCGCCTCACCGGTGCGATACGGGCGCTGCCCGGGGACCCCGGGGCCCGGGGAGCTAATATTTGTTCCTGAAACAGGTGATATATAAAAGTTTTTTTTATTTCTGCGGCACGAGAAACAAACATATTTAATTTTTAGACGTAGAGTAGTCATTATGTGCATCGAGGCCCGACGAGCAGTCCCGGACAGCCAATCCGCCGATGCGGCAGCCGGAATCCGCGATGTAGTGGTGGTGTTGCCGGTATCCGCGGAAAGACGCGTGCCCTGGCCCGTTGACGACCGTTCACCATCTCAGACGTTACGTACCCTTATCTGCGCAATCTTTTGGATCATCTGCCTTCTTCTCCTCCTGCCCGGTGCGGGAGTGCCGGGTATGCCGGCGGTTGAATCCGTATGCCCTATCGTGGCTCTGCCCGGGCTCTTCGGGCCGAACGGTTCTTCGCTTATCAGGCACTGGATAAAGAGGGATGCCGAAGAGAGCGATGGTGAGGACGACCCCGAACCCCCGGACGCCGGTATGTCCGTCGAGGCACCCCCGGGCGGGCATGCCCCGGCCGACGACAGGACGAGCGTCTTTGAGAGGCTTGATAATGTCCCCGATGCCCTCCGGCGGTTCGATGATCTCGTTTCGCCGGACGGGGCGGCTACCCCCCCTTCCCCGGCGGAGTTTCTCGCGGACAGTCCCGGAGTTATCGCCTCCCCTGACAAGATCGACGTCCCTGCCCCGGCGGAGGGAGCAAAGACCGACGAAGTCTTCCCTGACTTTTCTCTCCCGGACAAAACCCCGTCCCTCTCTTCCGACGACCTGCCTGCCCCGTACCCCGGCGCCCTCAGCGACGAGGAACTCATGCAGATTCTCGAGTTCGACGACGATGCTTCCCGGTCCGGGATCGACGAGCTCGAATTCGAGCTCGATTTAGCGGAGGAAGAACCGGCGCCCGTGGCCGCCGGGAGCGATGAACGCCCGATAGAGTCGCTCATCGACGACCTCGGCAGTGACGATGCCGAGGTTCGCGGGCGTGCCGTCGGTGCCATCGCAGAGCGCGGGGCCGACGCCGTAGAGCCCCTGGTCCGGGCCCTTGCTCTTGCGGGCGACCGGCGGCGATGGTGCGTCGCCGAAGCCCTCGCCCTGATCGGCGAAGATTCGATCCCCGCGCTGATTGCTGCGCTCGGGGACGCTACGGCGCAGATCGGGGCGGCAGCCACGCTCGTGCGCATCGGGAGTCCCGCCGTGTCCCCTCTCATCGCGGCGCTTGCCGGCGATGACGGCGAGGTGCAGTTCGGTGCCCGTTACGCGCTCCGGGAGATCGGCGACGAGGCAATCCCCTCCCTTATCGAGGCTCTCGGTGCGCCTGAGCGGAGCATCAGAAGATCGGCGGCCTCCGTCCTCCGGGAACTCGGATGGAAGTCTCCCGACGACGCCGGCGCGATACGCTACCTCGTCGCCGACGAAGCGTGGCTCGATGTCGCGGATTACGGTGAAACTGCGGTCGAGCCCCTCGTCCGCATCCTGAAGTCCCCCGACAGGGAGGTGTGGTGGAACGCCGCCCGGACTCTCGGGGAGATCGGCGGAGCCGCGATCGATCCCCTGGTCGAGTTTCTGCACGAAGCGGACGATGAGATCCGCCCTCTGGCGGCCATGGCGCTCACGGAGATCGGTTCTCCTGCGGTCGAGCCGCTCATCGGGCTGCTCTCCGTCCCCTCCCTCCGCGGAACGGCGGCGGCGGCCCTGGTGAAGATCGGCGAACCGGCGGCGGAGGCGTGCATCCGCGCCCTGGACTCCACGGACGGGGAGGTAGAGGAGACGCTTCGGAACGTTCTCGGGGCGCTCGGCGAGCCGGCGGTGCCGGCCCTGATCCAGTCGCTGACGTCCGGGCAGTCCCGTATCCGATCCCGGGTGGCCATAATTCTCGCCAGGATGAACTGGGAACCCTGGAGCGACGCTGAACGGGCCTGGTACCTGATTGCCCGGGAGGAGTGGATGGAACTTGCCCGGATGGGCTCGTCGGCCGTCGAGCCGCTGATCCGGACGCTCAACGGCGACGACGACCGTATACGCTGCGAGGCTGCGGCGACGCTCGGCGAGATCGGCGAACCGGCGGGGGTGGGACCGCTCGTGGATGCCCTCGCCGACGAGGCCGTCGCCCCGGTGGCGGCGGATGCGCTCGTTGCCATCGGAGAACCGGCCGTGGCGCCCGTCCTCGAGATCCTCGAAAATGGGGGCGGGGCCGCCCGGGAGAACGCCGTCGAAGTTCTGGGCCGGCTCGGGACGCCCGAAGCGGTTCCGGCCATCGTCGAACTCGTCAGGACCGGCGAGGATCGTCTTCACCGGAAGGCCGTCGACGCCCTGATCGGCATCGGTGCGCCCGCGGTAGACGCTCTCATCCCCCTCCTCGGCGAGGAGGGCGACGGGCAGGCAGGAGCGACGGCTGCTCTCACCGGGATCGGCGATCCGGCCGTCGAACCGCTTGCCGGGGCACTCGGCGGCGAGAACTCGTCGATCCGGATGGGAGCCGCAAGAGTTCTCGAGAAACTCGAGTGGGCTCCCGAAGAGGGGACAGAGGAGGAGATCGTTTACCTGATCGCGCTGCAGCGATGGCCGGAGGTCGTGGAGCTCGGTGCTCCCGCCGTCGATCTCCTGGTGGCACGGCTCGGCGACCTCGATGAGGCGGTGCAGGCCGCGGCGATGGAGGCGCTGGTCGGCATCGCCGCCCCTGCGGTCCCTTCCCTGATCCGGTTGCTCGGCAGAAAGGCGCTCCGCGAACCGGCGGAAGAGACGCTTGTCGCGATCGGGGAACCGGCGGTGGAACCGCTGATCCAGGCCCTGGACAAGGTTCGGCTCCGCAAAACGGCCGCCGGGGTCCTGGTCAGGATCGGGAGGCCTGCAGCCGGCGCGCTCGTCCCGGTTCTCGGGCATCCCGAGATCGGGCAGACGGCAGCCGGGATTCTCGAGGCGATGGGGGAGGCTTCCTTCGAGGCGCTGGTCGAGGCGCTCGGAAACGACGATGCCCTGATCCGGCAGCGGGCGGGAGATGTGCTCGCCGGTCTCGGGGAAGCGGCTGCGGCTCCGCTCATCGGGGCGCTGGGGCACCCCGACGATACCCTCCGGCTCGGGGCGATCGATGCCCTCACCCGATTCGGGGACCCGGTCGTCGATCTTCTTACGCAGGCTCTCAACGATGAACGCTATCTGGTCCGGCTGGGTGCGGCCGAGGTCCTCGGCAGAGCCGGATGGGAGCCGCAGACCGAAAGCGAGACCGTCTGGTATCTGATCGCGAAGGAGCAGTGGGCTTCCGTTGCCGGGATCGGGCCCGGTGCGGTCGAGCCGTTGATCCGGACGCTCAACGATCCCGACAGCGCTATCCAGGTGGGTGCGGCACGCGCGCTCGGCATGATCGGGGGGTCTGCAGTCGCGAAGCTGATTTACGAACTCCGGACCGAGCAGGACGGCACGCAGAGAAAGGCGGTCGAAGCGCTCAAGATGATCGGCGAACCGGCGGTCATCCCGCTCATCGACGCGCTCCAGGACCGTGACTGGCAGATCCGCCTGGGGGCGGCGCGGGCTCTCGTCGGTATCGGCGATCCGGCCGTCGAACCGCTTGTCCGGGCTCTTCGCGCCGCCCCTCCGGCAATCCGGATGGGAGCGGCCGCGACGCTCGGCAAGATCGGGAACCCGGCGGCCATCGAACCGCTGACCGATGCGCTCCTGCAGGACGACTGGCGCCTGGGGCGCGTCGTGGTACGGGCGCTCGGCATGATGGGCGAGCCGGCGGTCAGGCCGCTTCTGCGCGTCCTCAGGGACGGGAACGATGCGTCCCGGAAGAGCGCGGTGGCGGCGCTCGTCCTGATCGGCGAGCCGGCGTGCCGTCTGCTCCCCGGTGCCCTCACCGACGAGCATTTCCGCGTCCGTGCCGGGGTCGCGGATGCTCTCGACCGCCTGGAATGGTCGCCCGCAACGGGAGAGGAGGCGGTCGTCTACCTGATTGCAAAGGAGCGGTGGGGCGATCTCGCCCGGGTAGGACCGGTCGCGGTCGAACCGCTGCTCGCGGTGCTCGACGACCGCGACGACAGCATCCGGCGGCGGGCGGCGAAAGTCCTCGGGGAGATCGGCGACCCGCGTGCGGTTCCGGGGCTCATGAACCTCCTCCACGACGACTACTACAGCGTCCGCCGGGAGGCCGCAACGGCAATCGTCGCCACGGGGGCCCCGGCGATGGAGCCGGTCGTAGCCGCACTTGGCGACCCGGACGGCGATGTCCGGAAACGTGCGGCGGACGTGCTCGCCGAGATCGGGGATGCGCGGGCAATCGGGGCCCTCGAGCGCATCTTCGACGACGAGGACTGGTATGCCCGGAAAGCCGCCGAGAATGCGGTGGAGCGGATCCGGGCACGGGCGGGAAAGGAGACCGGCGGTCTGTAGGCCGGTTCGGGCTCTTTGCCCGCGATTTCGGTTTTTACAGGTTATCAGCGGGTCGGTTGTGAAAGACGTCGCTTCCTCCTAGGCGATATCACGCTGTTTCGCAACCATTATCTCTCCGCTCATGAGATCTTCCCATGATCCACCGTGAACCCCAACAGAACCACAATTATCATGATCGTTCTTTCTATCACAGTTCTTTCCGTTATTTCTGCAGGCTGTACCATGATCGGTCAGCAATCCCCGGCATCGCCTCCCGCCACCCCGGATGCCGCACCTGCCCCCGACTGCCCGGCGCTCGTGTTTACGGACCGGGAGTTTGCTTTCGAGCTCCAGCGGACACTCGGCGCCTCGTATTCGGGCGAGGCCGATATCGGCGAGTGCCTGGCCACTGCGTCCCGGATCCGGGAAGGGGACTTCGAGAGCTGGTACAGCGAATGGAACAGGACCGCGGACAACTTCAGGGCGGCGGGCGACGGGAGTCTCGCGGCCGGGCACAGGGTCACCGCGATGGAGGCATACTACCGGGCCGCAACGTACTACCGCACGGCCGAGTTCTTCCTGCACGGCAATCCCGCCGATCCCCGCATCGTGGAGACGTGGGGGAAGAGCCGGGAATCATTCCGCGATGCGCTCGCACTCGATGTCGTCCCGTACGAGATCGTCGCCATCCCGTACGAGAATACCACGCTGCCGGGTTACTTCTACATGGTCGACGACTCCGGCAAACTCCGGCCGCTCCTCATTATTCAGACCGGTTTCGACGGCTGCCAGGAGGAACTCCATCCGTACGCAATGGAGGGGATCAGGCGCGGATACAACGTCCTGACATTCGAGGGGCCGGGCCAGGGCGAAATGATACGGGTCCGGCATATCCCGTTCCGCTACGATTGGGAGAACGTTATCGGGCCCGTCGTGGACTATGCGGTGAGCCGGCCCGACGTCGACGAAAACCGGATTGCGCTCTGGGGGATCTCGCTCGGGGGCTACCTCGCTCCCCGGGGTGCCGCATACGAGCCCCGGATCGCGGCGCTGATCGCGGACGGAGGCACCTACGATGTAGGACAGACACTCCTCGCGAACCTGCGGGAAGGCGGGGGCGCGAACCTGACGGAGATTGAGCTGCAGGAGTGGCTGCAGACGGATCCGATCGAGTTCAACGATGCCATCCGCGAGGTCATGGCACGCGATACCGGCACCCGCTGGCTGAACGAGAACGGGATGTTCGTCTTCAATGCCGGTTCGCCGGCACGGTTCTGGGCGAAATGGACGGAATTTTCACTCGTCGGGGTTGCCGAAGAGATACGGTGCCCCACGCTGGTCTGTGCCGGTGCGGCCGATCACTTCGACCCGGACGGGGCGCAGGCAACGGCGCTCTACGACCACCTCACCTGCGAGCGGGAACTTATGGTCTTCTCCGACGATTACGGGGCCGGGTCGCACTGCCAGCTTGGAGCGTTCGCGCAATCGTTCGGTGCCAAGTTCGACTGGCTCGACGATACGATGGGGATGACGGGCTCCCGTCCCGGGGAAGAATAGGGATATCGACCCTCCTTTTTTTGCGTCTCACGGCCGCTACCGGCGAACACGGTATCCGGCCGCCGTGAGAATATCGATGAGGGCGTCATCCCATTCCGTGCCGGAGAGGCCGTTCAGCGTCGGCTGCACCCGTTCCCAGAGCCGTCTGAGTTCCTCGGTGTCCGGGAGGAACGTTGTTTGGTACATCACCCGCCCGGCCCTTTTGCCCTGTGCATCGAGGATGAGAAACCGCCAGCAGCAGTAATCGCGACATATTTCGGGGCGCGTCAGGTGGACCGTACACCATGCCTTTCCCGTCTTTCCGTCGAGTGCGATGTTCCCATGGGACGGAGCAGGAGAATCCCGGGCGGTTTCGAATCTCAGAAAGGGGCATGCGTCCGGCAGTTCCGCGATGCTGCTCTCATCCTCGAAGAGGGCGATCTTGTCCGGGTCGACCCGCACCTCCTTCACGTCCCCGCTGTAGGCGTTGTACACGACAAAGGTGTAGTTGCCGCGCTCTTCGATAATCGTGTGGACGTTTCTCATGCTGCTGCAGCAGCTGCCGCACTGGCAGCACCTACATGCCATGGCGGGCGTCTCTCCGGATGCCGGGCGGTTGGTGTGCGAACATGCTCGTTATTCGATATTACTCATCGCAATGGTGAAATACCTGCCGAAGAATCGCCGGGATCGCATCTTACAACCGGGACGCTCCGGTTCCGGCGGGAACTCACTCTCCGATCATTTCCCGACCTTCTTGAGCGTGAACCGGAACGCAGCGCCCGCTCCCGTGGTGCCCGGCACCCGATCCTCGACCCAGACCCTGCCGCCGTAGCGCTCGACGAGGATCTGCACGAGATAGAGCCCGAGCCCCTCGCCGACGCCCCGCTTCTTTTTTTCATACCGACGGAAGATCTCGTTCTTTTCAGCGTCCGGCACACCCGGGCCCGTATCCTCGACCGTCACCAGCACCTCGTCTCCCTGTTCTTCCACCCGGACGGTAATCGCGACACCGGGACCGCCGTGCTTGACGGCATTGCCGATGAGGTTGTTGAAGGTCACGGAGAGGAGGTCGTCTGCCCTGACCTGGTAGTGAGCCCCGATATAGTGGATGGCACTGTCCGGAAAATTCTCGATCACCCCACCGACTACCGCATCGAGATCCATCGGTTTGAGTTCGGGAGGTGCCTGATGAATCCGGCGGATGGTGGAGACGGTGCCCAGAATCTCGATACTTTTCTGAATGCTCCGCTGAAGGTTTTCCACGTACCTGCCAATCTCGCCATCCAGCGTATCGGCAAGCAGTTCGATGTAGAGGTTCGAGACGTTCTCTGTGTTTCTTATATCGTGAGTGAGGATGTCAAGGTAGAGGTTAGCCTCCCGGTTTGAGACCTCCAGTTCACTTTGGAGCCGGAGAAGGTCTTCCGTGTGGCGCTGGAGGGCCTCCTGTGCACGTTTACGCTCCGTGATGTCCCATGCGTTTACGACAAAGCCCCTGATATGGGGGTCGCCCAGGAGGTTGGTCACGATTGCCTCGATCACGTGCGTGCCGCGCGGGCCCCTGAAGCGGACCTCGAACTGTGCGCTCCCTCCCGGCTTCTCTGCCAGGGTCGATACGACCTCCTTCACCCGCGGCAGATCCTCGGGCTGGATCATGTCGAACGCATGCCTCCCAATCAGCGTTTCGGGCGGAAAACCGTCTATCTGCTCGATAGGCGGGCTCGCAAACCGGATCGTTAACTGATCGTCGATGACGAGGATGAATTCGGAGCCCTTCTCGATGAGGGCCCGGAACGTCTTCTCGCTCCCGCGCAGTTCGGCTTCCGCCCGGTGCCGCTGGAGGGCGATCGAGGCAAGGCTCTGGAAAATCTTGATGGCCCGGAAATTGACTTCTCCGCCCTCCTGCCGGGTGAGGATCACGGCCGACCCGAAGATTTCGCCTTTCCAGGTGAACGGGATGCAGTACATCGCCCCGAGATCGGCAATGTCCTCGAATTTACGGGAGATCTCCTGCGAGATCTGCCCGAGGGCGATCTCCTGCAGCCCTCCCTTCACCTCCTCGATCTCGCCGCGGGCCATGATTGCCCGGATACTTGAGGGGATTTCGAGCGAAATCCGGGTGAGATCCTCCCCGAAGGCCTCTGTGATCTCCGGCAGGAACGGCTCGATGCCGAAGAACGCCCGCGGGCTCAGAGTGCCCGCCCGGATGTCGGCGGCGCTCACGATGACGACGGAACCGGGCGCGAGTTCGTGGAGGCGGGCGCCGATTGCGGAGAAGACGTCGGCCTCGTCCGGCATCGAGGCAAGTTCCGTCGCCACCCGGGAGAGGAAGGCCAGATCCCCTGATGTCCGCCGCACCTCTTCTTCGGCGGCCTCCCGGCGGGTGACGTCGCGAAAGCGGACGATCCAGTCCCCGGTCTCCTTCACCCGCCTTGAGGAGAAGACGTACCGCCGCTCCCCGGCGGCCGAGGATACCCCGACCGTGATTCCCCCGGACTCGGCGCGGTTCTGCAGCAGCGAGAGGATCCGCTCCCTCTGGTCCCCGTTCGCTTCCGGGAGGATTCGATCGGCGACGATGCGGGTCGCATCTGCACCGCGGGCGTCGTCGGCGGAGATTCCGGCGAGACGCTCCATGGAAGGGGTGACGGTGCGGACGTTCATGTAGGAATCGGCGAGGATGACGGCATCCTCCATGGCATCCAGTATCTGCAGTATCTCGGCTCGTACCTCCGTTTCCGGCTCAGTGGTATGCATACGGCCCAGCTCCGTCCGGCAGGATCGCCATCGGCCGAATAAACGGGAGACCCTCGTGCAGGGTTCTCCACGGGGATAACGTCACGGGAAGTATATAATTGTCTGTCTGCCGCCCCATCCGGGCAGCCGGTTCGCCCTTTTTGTGCGCCGGAGGAATCTCGATACGGCGGGAACTGTGGCTCCCGTTACAATAGACCTGGTGCGGGAACGGCTGGAATAATGGGAGAACTTGAAAGCAGGAGGAGTATAACCCAAGAATTGGATGCGGGGTTATAGATAACACGAAAAAATTTGATAGGTCATCACGGGGGTGTATGGTCTAGTGGTGTTGACACTTCTTGACCCGGGGCATGCGCGGGGGTATGGTGATCGCCCGTGCGGTCTTTGGTGAGTCTGTCCTGTAGAGGTTAAGGAAGAGTAACCGATAGGGTGGTCATACACGATTGCAGGAGGGGTGTGGGTGCTTGCTATGATGAGTAATGGGAGGGGGTTGAGTAGTGTAGCGCCCCTCATCATCATAAGTATGGTCACATAGCTGCCTCACATCACCGCGGCATCAGCGCGAACGCACCCCATCCAAGGTATTCACGCGTATACGCGGCGTAGCGTTTTGGTTCCAGAGTCAGTTTGTCTCTGACATCTTTCGCGAAGTCGTCGTCGGGATTCGCTTCGAGCCATCGGCGCATGGTGAGCCACTTGGCCGCTTCGTACCTATCCCAGCCGTCCTGGTTAGCCAGAACCATTTCCACAACGTCGTAGTCGAGGTCGCCGAAAGACGCGAGAAGTTCTGGAAGCATGAGAAAGTCGGAGATAGAATTGGCAAAGCATTCCCTGGCAACGTCTTCCGTCGGTGGTAACTGCCGCCAGTAGGGCTCGCCGATGAGGATAATTCCTTCGGAGCGGAGACTCTTTGCCAGAAGCTCGATGGTGCCGGCGACTCCCCCACCGATCCACGTGGCACCGAGACAGGCTGCCACATCGACCTTTTCGTCGGCGACGTAGCCGGCAGCGTCGCCGTGGATGAACTCGACCCGATCGGCGACTCCGAGTTCTTCAGCGCGGAGTTTCGCTTGCTCGGTGAACAACTGGCTCATGTCGATGCCGACGCCGATGATTCCGTAATCGCGTGCCCAGGTGCACAGCATCTCGCCCGAACCGCTGCCGAGGTCGAGCACACGAGCCCCCGGTTCCAGGCGCAACGCTGCGCCGAGAGTGGCGAGATTTTCCGGTGTTAACGGGTTATGGATGCGGTGAGCACTTTCGGTAATGTTGAAGATACGTGGGATGTCCATTTACAAACTCCTTTTCTAAGTTGTGTAATAACTGGAATATACCCTTAATGACTGTAATAGTTAAGGATTTTTCAATATCACACCACAGCCACAACACTTCGAGTTGTTGCTTTGGTGTTCCGTAATTAAATCTGAACTCACACTCTTTCAAACCCAGTGGGAAAGAATCCGTGTGGATTTCATTATATTTCCTCAGCACTCTTCTGGCCTGATTCCAAAAATTTTCAATACATTGCTATGATTCTTACCCTTGGCAAAGTGTGTTATGATCAAGCCGCTGATGGTGAAAACAAGAAGTAAATGCGAGGGGTGAGATTCGAACTCACGAACTCCTACGAGACCAGGCCCTCAACCTGGCGCCTTTGACCTGGCTTGGCAACCCTCGCCCTGTTCTTCTCTATACAATGCACTGCAACCAGAAATATCTTGCTCTGCCGGAACCCGGGCTCCCGCGGGCGCGGGACGGGGAGCCGTTCTCCGGGCAGATCCCTCCGGCTATACCTGTACCCCAGCGGCCCGGAACCGCCTTCGATGCGTATTTATGCGCCCGGTTCCAACGATCCCGCATGTGGGCTGACATCTCACGGGAGTTTGCCGATTCGCCGTCCCAGGGCAGGGTAGTCCGGTTCCTGCTGGAGAACGGGTTCGGCATCAACGAAGAGGGGCGCATCGTCTGCAATGGGATCGAGATCCCCGCGACGCACATCGGCAGGGCGATCGAGACCGACCGGAGAGTCGTCGACGCCACCGCCCGCCGCATCCTCGAGAATCCCGAACTGCGCGAGGTCTTTCTCCGGATGCGGGCCGCGCCCGATCTGACCCGGGTCGCCGAGGCCCTCGGCCTCTCGGTCATCACGCTCTACCCGAAGGACGCGCAGCAGAAAGGGATCGTCGGCGCGGCGGTCGAAGTCCTGGTCGAGCACAACCTCTCCATCCGCCAGATCTTCGTCACCGACCCTTACCTCGCGGAGGAACCCAGACTCGTGATGATCGTCGACGAACCGCGGATCCCGGCGTCGGTCTACGAAGAGATGCGGGCTCTCCCGCAGGTAAAACGGCTGGTTATCTGAAGAGTTCCATCTCCTGCGCGAGCCTGCGGATCCGCTTCCTCTGCCGACGCGGGAGGGCGATTGCATGGTGCAGCCGCTCTTCGAGCGTGATGACGCGGGTTCCCTTCACCAGGTTGTCCGCGTGGGCGACGATCTTCTCTTCGAGCGTGCGGGGCATGCAGTCGCGCGGGACAAGGTTGAGGAGCGAACACTCGTCGGCCGTCAGCCCGGCCCCGATGTGCCGCTCGACGATGGCGGCGATGCCCTCGTCGAGATCGAACGACCGGCATATCTCGCCGCCCGCTTCGGCGTGGCAGAGGTCGTGCGTCACCCCCCGCCCGATATCGTGGAGGAGGGCGCCGGTCTCGACCAGGTCGCGATTTATAAGGGGATCGGACGCGTAGGCGAGCGCAAGGTCGCGCACCGCCCGGCAGTGTGCGATGACCCCGTCGGAACACCCCGCCCGCCTGAGATGATCGATGCAGTCCTCTTCACGCACTCCCGAGGCTCTCCTTGATCCTGTCGATTCTCTTCCTGAGAGCGGCGGCGATGAGTTCGTTGTCGAAGTGTTCGAGCATCTCCTCGCAGTTCGGACACTCGAAGTTCCAGTTCGCCGCGTCCGTGAAGGTGTAGATGACGCTGCAGTTCCTGCACATGTAAAAGTCGTTCTTCTCCTCGTAGGCAAGCCGGGCGTCGAGGTGTTCGAGCACGTCCCGGACCTGCTCTTCGAGCACGTCGTGGACGCGGTCGAGGCGGAGGTGCCAGAGGTAGGTGAGCCAGCCGGTCTCGGTGTTCTTCAGTCGCCGGTACTCGGCCAGGCGCCGCTCGTAGAGGGTGTAAAGGGTGTGGCGGACGGTGTTGAGGTTGACCCCGGTCATCTCGGCAAGTTCCTCGTCACTGTGTTCTCCTCCTTCGGGGAACCGTCTGAGAAGTTCGATTCCCTCCTCCCCGATCATGCGCAGGATATAGGCGTTGATTGCCGGATCGTCCAACAGTTCAGTGACGGATACCATGCTCAAATCTCTCCTGTAATTGGATAAACGTATAAGAGTATATATGCCGCATCGATGTCTACCATACTCTGTTCTTAATCTTTAATTCACTTTTCCCGTCATGAGGGGGCGGGCTCATCTCCCGATCAGCCTTCGGACGGCCGCGGTGTTCCTCTCGAGGTCGGCATACGCCTCCTCTTCCGTCTCGCCGCAGCCGTAGACGCTCACGACGGCGTGTCCCTCCTCGAACTCGGTTCCGGGCCACGGGATATCGGCGACGCGGGGCGCAAGGCTCGAGAGGTCGGCATCGAGCCGCATATCCCGATCGGCAAAGAGGATCCGCCTGACCGCGACCTGCCGCGGCGCGGGCACCGCCGCCGGGATCACCCCGCGGCAGGCGTTCATATGCATGGCAAAGACGCTCTTCCGGGTCGCCATCTCGACGGTATCCAGGGTGGCCTGGAACCGGGGATTGATCTCGATCGCCCAGGGTTTCTCCCCCGCCATGAAATCGATCCCGACCGATCCCACGCACCCGCTTGCAGCGGCAATCCGCTCCGCCGCCGCGATCATCTCCCCGGCAAGGGGATGGGAGAACGGGGTGACCGATCCGGCGAACCCGTGCGCGGATTCTCCCCCGCCCCGGAGGATCTGCCGGTTGACCGCGATCGCCCGCGCACGCCGGCCGTCCGCGACGCAGGAGACGCTCGATGCGATGCCGTCGACGAGGGCCTGCGCGATGTAGGGGATCTCCGGCCACGCCTCCTCCCACCGGCGGAGTTCCTCCTCCGCTCTCACGATCGCGTTCCTCCAGCCTCCCGCTCCCCGGCGCGGCTTGATCATCGCCGGGTAGCACCCGGCGGCAAGCGGTGGAACCGGCACGTCCAGCCCCTCGAAGAATCGCTGGATCTCAAGTTTGTCGAGGAACCGCTCCACCTTCGCGGGCGGCGTGCCGCAGAGCGGGATCGTCGTCCCGACCGCCTCGGCGCCCGAAGCGACGACCAGCGCATCGACCGGATGGCGGATGGCGAATTCGGCGATCTTCTCCGGGAGTTCGTCGAGTTCGTCGAACGAGAGACAGTCCTCCGTATACCAGCCGAGATCCTGGTCGCAGAAGTGGTCGACGGCGTAGACCGCATAACCGGCCCGGCGGGCCGACTGCGCCACGTGCCGCGTGGCGAACCCCGCAACCAGAACCCGGCCCTTCACCGCTCCACCGTCTTCTTTCCGACTTTCGTCGGCTCGATCCGGATCTTTGCGTCCGGGTACTCCCGGTTGAGCTCCTTCCCCTCGAAGAGGTGGTCGAGGAAGAGGGCGAGGCTCGATATCTCTGAGTGGGGCTGGGTGGTCACCGAGACGTTGTAGTCGGCGAGCCCGTAGATGTCGCCCGGCACCTTCTCCGCCCCCACCACGACGAGCACCCGCTCCTCTCCGCGAATATCGTCGATGACGTCGGTCATCCGGAGCCCGTACATCGTGAGGTGGGCGACCTTGCCGCCGGCGGCCTTCCAGTCCTGGATGCACCGCCGCCACTTCACATCGTTCTCGATGAAAAAGTCTCCTCCCCACCGGTCTGCCACGTCCGTTATGCTCGCAGCGACGCCCGGGTCGTCCGCGGCGAGGTACATCCCCCGGGCACCGAGCGCCCGGGCCGCGAGCCCGACGTGGGTCGTCACCCGCTGGTCGCGTTCGGGCCGGTGGCCTATCCGGAGCACGGCTACTTCGGGCATGCCGCTCACTCCTCTCTCCTCTTCGCCCGGATCACGCCGTTCTCGATGACGAACGGCAGGTCTTCTCTGGTATGGCGGCACTGGCACTCGATCAGCGATTCCTGTATGGAGAGGAGGCGCACCGTCTCCCCCGACCGTCTGACGAGAAGGCGATATTCGAGACGCTCGATCGATGCCGTCACCGCACCTGGCTCGAATCCGGTGGCTGCTACCAGGTCTTCGACCGTAGTGCCGCCGGTTTCGGGAATCCGGTGATATACGGTCCAGTCCAGATCTTCCTCACGCACACCTATTCTTTTTTCCGGGGAGACCGATATAGTTATTGCACCGTTCCGGCTCTGCCGGCCGCTATCGGCGCGGTTTGCCGGTGCGAGAGATTGGATATGCAGGTGGGAACTGAATATGGGCGATTATATGGAACTGGCGCAACTTGCCGACAGCCTCTTTGAGGCAAGCGACGACGACGACGAGCTTCTCGCGAAGATACTGGATACGCTTGACGAAGAGACCCGGGGAGCGCTTCTCTCTTCCGACCTTCTCAACGCTTACCAGGTCTTTTACTACTACTTCCGGGAGACGCCGGACGAGCTGACGATGGAGCGGCTGCAGCTCCACGCGGCGTCCGACCTCGCACGGGGGCTCGTCATCGACGAGGTCGACCTCTACGAGGTGATCTTCTCGATGGAAGGCGGGGAGCCGGTCGTCACCCTCACCGACGGGGAGAATACGCTCGCACGGTTCAGCGGCCCGGAGGCATACGCAAAGATTGCCCTCTATATGGAGGAGTGCCTCTGATGCGTCGGGCCGCCTTCGCGTGAATTGACGGCATAGGGATGATGATGCGGTCTCACGCGAAGGCGCGAAGGCGCGAAGATTGTTGATTGTACCCCTACCTTCCCTTCGCGTCTTCGCGTGAGCTGACGGTACATAGGGATGGATGCGGTCTCACGAAAATTGAAGCCAGTAGCACTAAACCGGCGATCGGCCGACGGTGATCAGCCGTTCGTCCACTTTTGCCCGCACGATCGGCGGGAGGTCTCCCCATCGGACGACCGCGTCGCCGATGACGGCAAGCACGCCCCGGATACTCGTCCCCGGAAGGCCGTCGAGGACGGAGGTGTCGTCGGCCGCGATCCGGTTGCAGATCGCCGTCGCCCAGGCGTCCGCGGCGGCGACGTCGGGAGCGAAGACCGTCACGGCGTCGGCGGTGCCGAAACTGATCGACGGGCCCACCATCGCCGACGAAGTGCAGATGCCGAGGATCTCTTCCTGCGGAGGAACCCGGAACGCGAAGCGCCCGCTCAACGGTGATCCGCCCGCATAGATGCCGATCGTCACCTCGCGGTCGCTCACGAGAGCGATATCCCCGCCGTTGTCGACCAGGCCGAACGCCGCGCCGGCCTCGACCATCGCCTCCACCCCGGCCCGGGCTATGGCGCCCGCCACCGCCGCCATCGGCCCGACTCCCGCCTCCGCGGCTGCCCGGGCCATGCTCGCCGGGACGTTTGCAGGGTTCTTCGGGGTATATGGTTCGAACGTTGCCGAAAAATAGGGATCAACGGCGATCTGGCGCTCGACCTCCTGCCGGGCGGCCAGCATGCCGGATTTCGCCGCCTCGATATGCCCACGATCGTCCGCAAGGATCGTCGTGATCGTCTGCCGGAACTCGAAGTGCTCCCGGATCATCCCTGTTGCGAGAGGGCGCCGTGCGGGCACGCCCGGATGCACTTGCCGCAGAGGACGCAGCGCTCGGCGCTTACGACGAGCCGCCACTCCGCATCGAACGAGAAGACCTCCTGGGGGCAGACGCTGACGCACGCCCCGCAGTCGACGCACTCCTCCTCGTCGCGGACGACGGCGTTCTCCATCACGCGGACGGTGACCCCCATCTCCTCGAGGCGCCGCCGGACCAGGTCGGCGTCCTTATTCGGGACGTCGATCAGCATCTCGCCGGCCATCGAGTCGATGTTGGCCTTCTCGACGTTGATGAGGACGCCGGTCTCCTTCACCACCCGGGCGATCACCGGTTCTCTTCCCGGGTCGGCTCTCCCTTTCCGGGAGAACGCCAGCAGGAGTTTCATCGCCGCCGCCTCCCGCCGAAGAGTTTCCCGAGGTCGATCGCCGAGAGGATGCCCACCACCCGGTTCGTCGCGTCCACCACGGGAAGGGCGCTGATGTTGTTTTGCTCCAGTTTCTGGGCGGCGACGTCCACCGGCTCGTCGGGCGTCGTCTTGATCACGTTCCGGGTCATGATGTCCTTCACCTGCCGCAGTTTCCCGTCCGTCACCACCGCCTTCGAGACGTCGTAGGTGGTGATGATCCCAACCAGTGCGCCGCTGCCGTCGAGGACCGGCAGGTGGTTCGTCTCGTCTTTGAGGAGCCGCTTTGCCGCCACCCGGATCTCCTCGTCCTCCGTGATGCTGATCACCTGCCGGTTCATGATGTCGCGGACGCGGGGCGTGACGGCGGTCTCCCGCATCGGCCTCGCACGCTTTGCCGGGTCGATCCGGCGGGTGGGGAGCGCGAGTTCCATCTTCCCCCTCTCGATCCAGTCCTTGAGTTCCGTCGCGACCGCCCGGGCCCGGCGGTAACTGGAGAGCGACGACGTCCGGACGGTTTCGCCGCCGATCTCGACCGAACCGCTCTTGAGGTCGGCGTAACTGACCTTCGCAAGCGACGGCCGGTCACGCCGCGGCGTGCCGAAATCGATTATATCGGTCAGGATATCCTCGTCCCGCACCGCGGTGCTCCGGACGATCCCGGTATCGAGCACCGGTATCGGGATGCCGACGCCGACGTACATCGTCACGCCGTAGCCGTTCATCACCGCGGCGCGCAGGAACTCCTGGCGCATCTGCTTCATGTCCCCGGACACCATCAGGTTCCCGAATCCTCCCCCGGCGGAATGCTGGGTGCCTTCTCCGACGATCATGCCCTCCGCACCGGCGAGGAAGATCGGGACGCCGCTCCCGATGACCCGGAAGCCGGGGTCGTTAGCGAGCGGCGAGAGGGTTCCTGCGCCGGAGTAGGAGACGTTGCCGCACCGCGGGAGGAGCGTCCCCATGTAGGTGTTGAGCGTCCGGTCGGCGGCGTTCGAGGCTGCGTTGTAGCGCTGGAAGGCGTTTCTCGGGTTGACCATGACCGCCTGGTTCATGTCCTCGAGCAGCAGTTCCGTCGTGATGCTCCGGCGCGGGTAGCAGTCGGTCCCGCGGGAGGTCGCCCGCAGTTCGACGGTGCCCCCCGCGACGAGTTCCTCGAGGACGTGGGCGCCGCCGTAGAGGCTGTCTTTGGACTCGGCTTCCTGGGTTGCGCCCAGGTAGGCGTCGACCGCCGCGATTCCTGCGTATGCTTCCACGTCGTTGAGCCAGACGCGCTCCATCCGGATCGGGGGGTCGGCGTGCCCGAAGTTGAAGAAAGCACCGGTAGAGCACATTGCCCCGAACGTCCCGGTCGTGACGACGTCGACCTCCGCCAGTGCCCCTTCCTCGCCCAGTTCGTCGACGATGCCCGGCATCTCTTCGGCGGTAACCACTCGTGCACTACCGTCGCGTATCCGGGCATTGATGAGGTCGAGGGACTTTTCCATGAACGTATATTCATTTTGGAATATTTATAGGTGTTGATTATTACTTTAGGTAATATGGCGTCGGGATATGAACCCTGCCGGGAACGCTCAATCGGTAACATCCGGAAGATTTGCACTTCTCGAAAAAAGAGTGGGTTTTTTACGTATCAGTCCCGCCTGCGCAGCGAGACGAGGAGTCCGAGGACACCGAGCGCGCCTACCGCGGCAAAGGGCGCCACGCCCGCGTGGGGTGCCTGGGTCGGCACGGGCGAGAGCGAGGCCGAGGCCGAGGCGGTGCTGCCGGCACCCACCTGAACGGTGGTCGACCAGTCGCTGTAGCCGCCGAGCGCCACCCTGACCGCGTGGGTGCCGGTGGCAATACCGTCGACGGTCAGCGGGGTGATGCCCTTATAGGCGTTGTCGATGTAGACCTCGGCCCCGGACGGGGAGGAGGTGACCGAGATCGAGCCCGTCGAGGTCGACTGGCCGGGCTGGAGCGTCGCGGTGACGTGGCTCGTGGTCGCCCCGCTGACGACGACCGATGTCGTGTAGTCCTGGTAGCCGGAGAGAGCAACCCTCATGGTATGGGAGCCGACCGGGACGTTCGAGATAGCATACACTCCTGCCGTGGGGGTCTTGCCCTGGTACTTGTCGTCGAGGAAGATATCCGCGCCTGCCGGGTAGGAGACCACGTCGATGGCACCGGTGGTCTCGGAGGGGACGGCCGTCAGGTAGGCGTTGACGTAGCTGGTCACGCCGGGGCTCACGGTCACGCTCGACTTCCAGTCGTAGTAGCCGGAGAGATCGAGCTCGATGTTGTGCTTCTTCGCCGAGACGCTCGTGAGCGTCAGGGGCGTCCGGCCCTTGTAGGTTCCGTCCATGTAGACGTAGGCGCCGGAGGGGCTGGAGGTGACCTTGATCGACCCGTACTGCTCTATCGGCGTCAGGGTGAACTGCACGTTCGACTGCTGCCCGGCCCTGACCGTGACGGTGGCATAGTCCGGCTGGTAGCCCGAACGATCGCCCTCAAGCGAGTAGGTGCCGGGGACGAGGTTCTGGATCGTGAGCGGTGCAACACCCTTGTACTGCCCGTTCAGGTAGACGGCCGCACCCGAGGGGCTCGAGGTGACGTGGATCGAACCGGCGGTCTCGACCGGCTGCAGCGTCGCGTAGACGTTCACGGTCTCGCCCGCTGCGGGGTCCGAGGGAAGGCTGCCGGTGTAGGGCTGATAGCCGCTCTTCTCTACCCGGAAGGTGCTGTAGGGCGACCCGGTGGTGTAGACCGGGACGTCGAGCGCCCCTCCGTAGGTGGTACCTTTGTACTGTCCGTCAAAGTAGACATCGGCACCGTCGACGTTGCAGTGGACGCGGTACCATCCTTCATCTCCTCCGATTTGCGCGGAAACGGCTGGGATGCCGGCGCAGAGAACGAGGAGCGTCATTCCAATAATAAGAGGTCTCAGCATGTTCTGCCTCCGAAAGGCGATGATCGAGTCTCGGTTTTTTTGAAGATAATTATTTCTATTCGATCCAGTCCAGATTCATCGCCTTTATAAGATAATCGCACATTTGCTCTCAAAATTTGAGCAAAGTCACCCGGAAAATGAAAATTTATTCGAATGGATGAACCGGGCCGGGGGCGAACGGCCCCCGCCCCCGCATGGGTGGCGGTTCGGCGGCGGCCTCGTTCACCCTTTTATCCCGTGAGATCCATACGGGGTACTGTATGGATATCGAGAGGTTCATCGCCGCATTGGAGCAGGTCGCTCCGCCCGAACTGGCCGAGGAGTACGATGCAGGGAGGATCGGCCTCGTCGTCGAGGGAAGAGAAGAGATCGGAACCGTCTGCTGTGCGCTCGATGCCACGCAGCGGGTGGTGGATGCCGCCGCTCATGCCGGCGCCGATATGCTGGTCGTCCACCATACGCCTCTCTGGAGCCCGGTCACGGCGGTCCGGGGGCCGACGTCCCGCCTGCTCCGGGCGCTTCTTGCCGCCGACATGAACCTCTACGTCATGCATACGAACTTCGACCACGCCGAGGGCGGCGTCAACGACGTCCTCGCGGCCCGGCTCGGTTTCACCGGAGTAGAGCGGATGGCCGCCGGCCTCGTCGGCGACTGCTCCCTCGATGCCCGGGAGATCGCCCGCCGGCTCCCGGGCGGGGGGATCCGCGTCTACGGCGAAGTAGGGACGATCCGGCGCCTCGCCGTCGTGGGCGGTGCAGGGTTTGACCCCGACCTGATCCGGGAGGCCGCCGGTCTCGGAGCGGAGGCCTTCCTCTCGGCGGAATTGAAGCACAGCGTGGCCCGTGCATCGCCCATGCCCTGCCTGGAGGCCACCCACTACGCTCTCGAGGCCCCGGCCATGGAGGCTCTCGCGGCCCGCATGGGGTGGCATTATATCCCTGATCCGCCACACGTAGTGGTAGTTCCATGACGGGTATCTGGCAGAAGATGGAGCGCGACCGGATGCTGACGCCGGAGTTCCGCGCCTGCATAGAGCGTGTCTACGGCGAGCGAGGGAGAAAAGCGCTCGAAGCCGTCGATGCAGGGCAGGTGAAGCGTTACCTGGATTTCTTCGTCGTGGTGGGCCGGAGCAGCGAGTATATCGTCGAAGGGGACTTCTGCACCTGCAGCGACTTTCTCTTCCGGGGGCGCGAATGCTGGCACATCCTTGCGGTGCGCATCGCCGAGCGGACGGGGTTATATGAATCCTACGATCTCTGGTATCAGGACACCTGGAAAACTTAAACAATCCGCACAAACAACTATATCGGTCACAATCATACCAATTTATGCTGCGTGATTTTCAATGCTCGAGGAAGAATATACGCTCGATTATTTCAGGTCCGAAGGGTTTGAGCGGAAGGTCTGCAAGAGTTGCGGGGCGGCCTTCTGGACCCGGGACCCCGAACAAGAGTTCTGCGGCGACGCTCCGTGTGTAACGTATAACTTCATCGGCAACCCGGTCTTCAAACCCCATAACGTCAGCGAGATGCGGGAGGCGTTCCTCTCGTTCTTTGAGCGGCACGGTCATACACGCCTCGAACGATATCCCGTAGCCGCCCGGTGGAGAGACGATATCTACCTCACCATCGCGTCCATCGCCGATTTTCAGCCGTTCGTCACGAGCGGGGTCGTTCCCCCGCCGGCGAACCCGCTGACAATCTCCCAGCCCTGCATCCGCTTAAACGACCTCGACTCGGTCGGAAGGTCGGGACGCCACCTGACGCTCTTTGAGATGATGGCGCACCACGCCTTCAACACCCCGGAGGAGCAGATCTACTGGAAGGACGAGACGGTCGCCCTCTGCGACGAGTTCATCAAGTCCATCGGCGGCGATCCCGCCCGGGTCAGCTACAAGGAGCATCCCTGGTACGGCGGCGGGAACGCCGGAGCGTCCGTCGAGGTGCTCATCGGCGGCCTTGAGGTCGCGACGCTGGTCTTCATGAACCTCGGGCGGCAGAAGACCGACCAGCCGCCCGTCGACGTGAACGGGGTGCCTTACTACCCGATGCGGCTGAATATCGTGGACACCGGCTACGGTCTTGAGCGGTTCGTCTGGGCCTCGAAGGGTTCGCCGACGATCTACGATGCGGTCTTCCCGGAGATGGTGAGCCGCCTGATGCGGTCCGCCCATCTCGAGGACCTCCTCGACAACCCGGAGTTCACGAAAATCATGGGGCTCAGCGCCCGATTCGCCGGGGTGATGGACATCTCCGGGACGAACCTCTACAACCTCCGGAGGAAGGTCGCCGAGGCGATCGACGTACCCGTCGATCGGCTCGAGCGGATCGTCGTTCCGATCGAGAAGGTCTACTCGATCGCCGACCACACCCGCTGCCTCGCCTACATGCTCGGGGACTGCATCGTCCCCTCGAACGTTCGCGAGGGCTACCTCGCACGGCTCGTGCTTCGCCGGACGCTCCGGATGATGAACGACCTCTCGATGAACGAGGATCTCGCCGACCTGATCGAAGCACAGATGCAGGTCGTGGGGGTCGAGAACTTCGAGCAGGACGTGGATGCGGTCCGGGAGATCGTGGAGAGCGAGGAGGCGAGGTACGCGAGCACACTCGAGCGCGGGGCCCGGATCGTCCAGAAGATCGCCCGGAACTACAGGGCAAAGAGTTCCCGGGTGCCCCTCGATGAGGTCATCACCCTCTACGACTCGCACGGTATCCCGCCCGAGATGGTGAAGGAGGTCGCCGCCGCCGAGGGCGCCGTCGTGGAGATCCCCGACAACTTCTACTCGCTGATCGCCGAGACGCACTCGGAGGCGCAGAAGGAGGCGAGAGGAGAAGACCCGCTCGACGCCTACCGCGAGCGTGCGGTCTCTCTCCCCCCGACGAAGAAACTCTACTACGAGCTCCCGAACGAGGTCGAGTTCGAGGCGATGGTGCTGGACTACTTCGACGGGATGGCGGTGCTCGACCAGACGCTCTTCTACCCCGAGGGCGGCGGCCAGCCGTCCGATACCGGCACCCTGGTGACGTCCGAGAACATGGTGCGGGTGGAGGAGGTCGTGAAACTCGGCGAGGTGATCCTCCACCGGGTCACGGGCGGTTGCCTCAAGCGCGGCGAACGGGTAAAGGGCATGGTGGACGAGGAACGCCGGTGGTCGCTGATGCGCCACCACACGGCGACCCACGTTCTCCTGCACGCCGCAAAGGAAGTGCTCGGCGTCCACGTGCACCAGGCGGGCGCCCAGAAGGGGAGCGAGGCTTCCCGCCTGGACATCCGGCACTACAAGCACATCACGCCCGACGAACTCAAGAGGATCGAGCTCGAGGCGAACCGGCTGGTCATGGCCGATACGCCGGTCTACGTCCACGTCGAGGAGCGGACGAAAGCCGAGCAGAAGTACGGGTTCTGCCTCTACCAGGGCGGCGTCCCGCCGGGCCGGGAGATCCGAACGGTGCAGGTCGGCGCCGACGTGCAGGCGTGTGCGGGAACGCACGTCCGGACGACCGGCGAGATCGGGCCGATCCGGGTCCTCGGCGTCGAGCATATCCAGGACGGCGTCGAGCGGCTGGTCTTTGCTGCCGGCATCGCCGCCGTGCATGCCGTGCAGCACCTGGCCGACCTCCTCCAGGAGTCCGCCGACGTGGTGAGCGTCCAGCCCGGGAACCTGCCGGCGACGGTAGCAAGATTCTTCTCGGAGTGGAAGGAACAGAAGAAGGAGATTGAACGTCTCCAGAAGAAAGTGGTGGACCTCGAGATGCAGAATCTCGACGGCGAGGTTGTGGACGGGGTCAGGGTCGTCGTCAGAACGCTCGATGCGACCCATAAGGAACTCGTCGCACTCGCCACGACCGTCGCCGACGAGGGCGGCGTGGCGCTCTTTGCGTCAGGCGACGGCACCGTGAAGGTGGTGGCGACGTCGGGCGCCCCGACGGTGAACGCCGTCGATGTCGTGCGGGAGGTCTGCGGCATCCTCGGCGGGAAGGGCGGCGGCAAGCCGAACCTTGCGCAGGGCGCGGGTCCGGACGCTTCCCGTCTCGAAGAGGCGCTCGAGTACGGGCGCAACAGAATCATAGAAGCACTCCATGGCGAATGATGTTGTAGTTATCCAGCCGGGCGATGAAAAGGCACAGAGGATCGCCCGGGCGATGGCGAGCCAGACGGCAAACGCGATCATCCAGGCCTTCGGCGGCGGGCCGCTGACGTCGTCGGAGGTCGCCCGACGGATGAAGATCCCCATCACCACCGCTTCTTATCATATCGAGAACCTTCTCGACGCCGGGCTTCTCGAGGTTATGGAGACACGCTGGAGCGAGAAGGGACGCGAGGTGAAGGTCTACGGCCTTGCGAACCAGATTCTCATCATCGCGTCGCCGGCAAGCGATCTCCGGTCGGTGCTGCAGAAGTACGCAACGCTCTTTGGAATCGTCGCCCTCGCGAGCCTCGGCCTCTGGGCACTCCTCCCTGCGGTGCTGCCGTTCGGCGGCTATACTCCCGTCTCACGGCTGATGACCGAGAACGGTGATAAATACGCCGGCGGCACCGGGGAGGACGTTTCGACGCTCCAGTCTCCCGTTCCCGCCCTGGACGGCGCCGGGGCGCTGCCGGTCCACGACCTGGTGATGAGCTTCTTCTTCGGCGCCTGCGCGGTGCTGTTCGCGCTGCTGGCCTACGAGGTCTACTACTGGTGGCGCACATCCCCGCGCGATCGGGTGGAAAAAGAGCGGAAATGATCTAAATAGGGTCCGGAGAGGGGGTTTGGAGGGTCTTTATCGCCGCCCCCTTGCAACTCCCGCTTCCGGTTGTTTTCCGGTTCCTGCTTCGACTTTTGCTCCGCACTTGGGACAACGTGTCTTCTTCGGGTTGATCTCCGCTCCGCAACTGTAGCATTTCGGCATGGTATATCACCACACTGTGCCTGATTGGGCCCTGATATCATAAGGCTATCTCATGGAGATTTCGGCCGTAGTCCGGGCTGATGGCTTAAAACGCCCTTAATCGCGGCTTAAATCTGGTTTACGGGGATCTCGTGCACCGGTGGTTGCGAGGGGCCGGCCTCCGGCTGTTTCCGGCCCCCCGGGAGAGGAACTTCTTTTTGGAAGCGGGCGAAGATCCGGACATCGCGCTCTTCCGCAGGATCTGCGTATCATGATACCCTGTTTTCCGGTCTATTCCGCCTGATATCCTCAAATATTGGTTCTATGAGATTTTTTGTGTCCGACATATATTTGAATATGGATAATAATATATCGCCTGCTCGTCAATCATGATCCATGCTCGGCGTCGTCCCGGGTATCGACCCGGAGTTCCTCTCCCTGGTAGTCGTCCCGGTCTTTATCTTTCTCGCACGCATCTGCGACGTCACCATCGGGACGATGCGGATCATCTTCGTCTCTCGCGGGATGAAGATGGTCGCCCCGATCCTCGGGTTCGCCGAGGTCTTCATCTGGATCATCGCCGTCGGCCAGATCTTTCAGAACCTCACGAACCCCCTCAACTATTTCGCCTACGCGGCCGGGTTCGCCACCGGGAACTACGTCGGGATGATCGTCGAGGAGCGGCTGGCGATGGGGCTCGCGCTCATCCGGATCATCACCCAGCGCGACGCGACGAACCTCATCGACTACCTCCGCGCCGCAGGCTACGGGGTGACCGTCCTCGACGCCCACGGGAAGCAGGGGCCGGGCAAGGTCATCTTCTCGGTGGTCAAGCGCAAGAACATCCGTGACGTCGAGGACGCCATCCACGAGTTCAACCCCAAGGCGTTCTACTCGATAGAGGACGTCCGGCGGGCGGCGGAGGGGACGTTCCCGGCCGTCGTGCCGGCCCCGGCCCCGTTCTCCTTCGGAAGGGTCATCCGGAGGGGGAAGTGACCCCTCCGTAGGTTATCCGGTAGACGGCGTTCGCCCGGTCGTCCGAGACCAGGATTGAGCCGTCGTTCGCGATCTCGACGTCCACCGGCCGCCCCCAGGCGTCGCTTCCCTGGAGCCACCCCTCCGCGAAGACCTCATAGGAGAGGGGGGTGCTGTTCTCGAGCTCGACCATCGTCACCCGGTAGCCGATAGGTTCCAGCCGGTTCCAGGAGCCGTGCTCGGCGATGAAGATCCTGTTCCGGTAGTCTTCCGGGAACTGCCCGCCGTCATAGAACCGCATGCCAAGCGCGGCGACGTGCGGGCCGAGTTCCTGCTCGGGCGGCGTGAACTCGGCGCACGACCGCCCCTCCCCGAACTCCGGGTCGGGGATCGCCGCGCCGTGGCAGTAGGGGAACCCGAAATGCATCCCCGCTTCCGGCGCCCGGTTGAGTTCGTCCGGCGGGATATCGTCGCCGAGCCAGTCGCGGCCGTTGTCCGTAAACCATAACTCGCCGGTCTCCGGGTGCCAGTCGAATCCAACCGTGTTCCTGATCCCCCGGGCGTAGATCTCGAGGTCGGCTCCGTTCGGGCTCATCCGGAAGATGGTGCCGAACCGCTCGTCTTCGGGGTCGCAGACGTTGCAGGGGGCGCCCACGGGGATGTAGAGGTTCCCGTCGGGGCCGAACGCGATGAACTTCCACCCGTGCGAGGCTTCGTCCGGAAAGGCGTCGCTCACCACCGCCGGCTCGGGCGGGTCGTCGAGGTTCGCCTCGATATCGTCGTACCGGAGGATGCGGCTGATCTCGGCGACGTAGAGGGAGCCGTTACGGAACGCGACGCCGTTCGGGGAGTCCAGACCGCTCGCGATCGTGATCACGGCATCGCCCCTCCCGTCGCCGTCGCGGTCGGGTATGGCGTAGACGTTCCCTGCGTTGCGGCTCCCGACAAAGAGCGTCCCGTTCGGGGTCATGGTCATCGACCGCGCCCCGGTGACGTTTCCGGCATAGATGTCGATCGCAAACCCCGCGGGGAGGGTGATCGTATCGAGCGGCAGGGTTCCGGCGGTGCCGCCACCCGGCGGCATCACGACGGCCACGGCGATCCCGAGAAGGGCAATCACCGCAACGGCGGCAAGGATGAGAACGGTCCGGCGTGACATACGTCATCTCCGGACTCCTGATGGCGGGAGGGTATATAGGGGTTACTCACGCACCCCGGCCCCTATGCCTGACGATTGAAACGGTCTCCGGTGTTCATATAGACGACGCCCCCGATGACGATTGCGAGAAACACGAGCCACGATATGAGGGCCACAACGTCCGGTGCACCGGGAGCGATTGGCAGCAGCCCTCCGGCAAGAAGGGGGATGGATGCGGCGATCAGGAGATTGCCTGTGAACTTCGTCAGCGCCTTCTCGTCGTATTTCGCCCGTTCCTCTGCAGGCGCGGTGTTGTAGCCTGCAATGAGGCCGCTCGCGTTGAAGGCCCGGACGACGATTCCTAACAAGAACACGACCGCTCCGCCGAGGATGTTTGCGATCCACACGATGATCCCGTGATCCTGTTTGAGGCCCGGATGCTATAGCGTTCCGGTATTCGCCGGCAGAGGTGCGCAGGTTTATCATCTCTGCGGCAGCACCACGGGCGCGGAGAGATGTCGTATGATCACGATCGTTGCACGGTGCAGCATAAAGCCCGAGAAGGCCGATGAGTTCATGGAGATAGCCCGGGACCTGGTCGATGCGAGCAGGCGCGAGGACGGAAATATCTCGTACGACCTCTACGCGAACCTCACTGACCCCGCGAGGTTCACGTTCATCGAGGTCTGGAACGACCGGGCTGCAATTGATTCTCACAACGAGACGGCGCACTTCAAAGGCTTCGGGGAGAGAGCGGGGCCTCTGTTTGCCGGGCCGCTCGATATCGGTCTGTACCGGAAAGTTGTCTGATCACAAAAAACGAATTCTCTTCTTTTCTTGTACTGAAGTCTCGCGCGAAGCCGCGAGGGAGCATTGCACACCCATCTACCATTCTTCGCGTCCTTCGCGGGTCGCACCTTCGGTTCTCCAACTCCGCTCCGCAGGAGCGTCGTTCTTCGTGTTAGATAACAGGTGCAGATAACGATACAGCCTCACGCGAAGAGCGCGAAGCCGCGAAGGGGAGTTACCATACCCATCTGCCGAACTTCGCGTTCTTCGCACCTCGCACCTTCGGTGCTCGAACTCCGTTCCTCTAGGAACGTCGTTCCTACCGGTGCTCACGCTCCTGCCCACGCACCTAACGGTGCTCCAGCTCCGTTCGCACCGATCGGTGCTCATGCTCCGGCCCCGAAAACGCTTCGCGTTTTCTCATGCTCCTGCCGTTCCGGCGGTCGCACCCTTCAGCCCGTCGCATTCCGGAGGAACGTCGCACCTTCGGCCAGTCGCGCTTCGCGGCTCGAAGCCTACGGCTTCTCAAACTCCTTCCCCAAAGGGGAAGTCGTTCTTCGCGTGAGATTAGATCGATTCGAAGTCTTTCGGTCTTCTTCAGCTCTAGCGAACCACCGCATCTCGCACCCCGTGCGAGCCCAGATCGCTGTCCATAATTTACGCAAACCGCCGGATGCCGGCGAGCGGCGGAAGGACGACCGCCTCGCCGTCGACCTCCACCACCGGCTGGAGGCTTCCTGCATCCACGCGGCGGAGGATGGGCGAGAGGAAGTCCCGGCTCCTTGCGTAGTTGATCATGACGCCGGGGGAGAGCGGATTGAATGCAGGCAATACGATGATGTCTCTCCCGCGCACCACCCCCTCCCCATAGAGGAAGCAGGGGAACCGGGCGAGGTCGATCTCGATCGCCGGGTGATCGTGGCCGATGATGAGCGTTCCGTGGTCTTCGACCGCCTGATCGCCGTGGACCACCGTGTAGCCGCCGCGGTCGTAGCGCTCGACCGACCCTCCCCTGATCGCCGGCAGCATGACGTCGTGCGATCCCCGGACGAGGACGACCTCGCACCTGGCCTTCAGTGTCGCGAGGATCGTCTGAAACGTCTCCTTCACGTCCCGGCTCACCCGGTCGAAGGCGTGGAAGATGTCCCCGTCGAGGACGAAGGCCTCCGGCTTGAACCGGCCGAGGATCGCCTCGAACCGTTCGAGGAGCGTCTCCTCCTCGTGGAGCGGGAAGTGGAGCCCCTGCCGGTAGAGCGCCTCGGAAAGTCCGATATGGACGTCGGAGACGACGCAGAGGGACTGCTCCCTGACGTAGAGCGCGCCCTTGTAGAAGCCGAACCGGGAGAGGAGGTCGGCCTCCGTGACCGCGTTCATGCCGCCGCCTCGCCTCCGATGCTGCTCATCACCCGGCGCTGGAACTCGCGGAGCATCGAGAGTTTGTCCTGCGCGTAGACCGCGTCGGAGACGCCGAGCGTCGCTATTCCGAACGCGAGCGGGCTCGGGGACGCGGCGCGGGTCAGGACGACCGCGATCTCACCGGCACCGATCCTGTCGACGATCCGCCGGATGTTCTCCGCCTCGAACCGGTCATCGATCACCTCCCGGTAGGTCTCCCGCATCACGGCGAAGCCCGGGAGGCGCTTGGCAAACGAGATCAGCATATCGGCGCTCACCTGCTGGCGCCGGGCGCTTCTCCGCCTGCCCATGTAGTTACGGAGGATCATGAACGACCGGGCGGCGTTGATCCGGAAGACCCGCTTCAGGAGCTGGGTGTCCCCGACGGCCTCCTCGAGGATCGCGTTGCACTCGTCGGCCCGGATGGCCCGGAGGATGCGTGCTGGGTCGGCCTGCTTCTCGAGCGGGATCGAGACCAGGAACCCGGTATCGCTGATACCGACCGAGACGTTCGCCGTCACGTCCCGGGCGATCGTGAAGGCGACGATCCGGGAGAACCCGTCGTTGAACCGCAGCCCGTAGTTGGTCATGAAGTAGTAGAGCCGGCGATGGTTCTCCCGGTCGACCTGCTCCTCGACGACGATCCGCTTCAGCGTCGGGACGGCTTCGTCGCCCAGGTAGAGCACCTGCTGCTCGAAGATCGCGCAGATGCTCCGGGCGCTGTTCTCGTCGATGGGGTAGTCGGCGAGGAGGCTCTCGACGATCTCTTCCGTTCCCGCCCTCTCCAACGCTTCGAGCATCATCTCCTTGAACCGGAGGACGTGCAGGCCGAGGTCGAACGAGAGCGGGAGTTTCTCCGAAAACCAGCTCGGGATCGTCGGCCGGTCGGTCGTCGGGTCGACGTAGAGTTTCCCGCCCCGGCGGTAGGCGAACCGGTAGCGCCGCCCGCCGAGGACGAAGACGTCGCCTTTGTTCATCCGTTCCAGGTACTTCTCGTCCAGGTTGCCGGCAAAGACCCCGTCGCGGGTGAGGACGTCGCAGGAGAATTCGTCGGGGATCGTCCCGGAGTTCTGGAAGTAGATCATCCGGGCGTTCCTCCCCCGTTTTCGCACCGTCCCTTCCTCCTCGTCGTGCCAGATCTTCGCGTAGATCCGCCGCTCCTCGAGCCCCGCGTACTCCCCGGCAAGGTAGCGGACGACGCTCATCAGGTCCTCTTCCTCGAGGTCGCGGTAGCAGTACGACCGGCGGACCACCTCGAGCATCCCGTCGATCCGCGTCTCTCCATCGAGCGCCATCCCGAAGACGTGCTGCGCGAGAACGTCCAGGCAGTTCTCCGGGATGTGAATTTTATCCACGAACCCGTTCTGCCCCTCCCGGAGCATCACCGCGCACTCCACGAGTTCGTCGCGGTCGAGGACGACGATCCGCCCCTTCACCACCTCGCCGAGGCGGTGGCCGGCCCGCCCGACCCGCTGGAGGAGCGCCGCGACGGACTTCGGGGAGCCCACCTGGAGGACGAGGTCGACGTGCGGCATGTCGACCCCGAGTTCGAGCGACGTCGAGGTCGTCACCACCTTCACCCTCCCGGACTTGAGCCGCTCCTCGACGGAGAGCCTCCCGTCCGTCCCCATCGAGCCATGGTGGCAGCCGGTGTTCTCCTCCGTATACCACTCAGGGTAACGGGCGCGGAGATTATAGAGGATCCGTTCGGCGCCGTTCCGGGTGTTCGTGAAGACGAGCGTGTTGCTGTGCTCCTGGACGAGGCGGTGGATCGTCGAGTAGAGGTGCCGCGAGAGGTCTTCGGGGGTGGTGTCGATGAGGTCGGGGACCGGGCAGAGGAGTTTCAGGTCGAACTCCCGCGCGAACCGGGTGTCGACGATCTCCACCTCGCGCCCGGCGCCGACCAGGAACCGGCCGACCTCGGCGAGGGGCTCGATCGTCGCCGAGCACCCGATCCGGGTGAAGCCGCCGCCTGCTTCCTTCACCAGTTCCTCGAGCCGTTCAAGGCTCACCGAGAGGTGGACGCCGCGCTTCGAGCCTGCGAGGGAGTGGATCTCGTCGACGACGACCCACCGGACTGTCCGGAGGCTCTCGCGGAACTTCGGGGAGTTCAGGAGGATCCCGAGGGTCTCGGGGGTGATGTTGAGGATGTGCGGGGGTTTTCGCGCCATCTTCGCCTTGTCCGCCCGCGAGACGTCCCCGTGCCGGATCGCGTGGCGGAGCGGCGTGTGGTCGATCCCGCCCTCGCGGGCGATCCCGGCGATTCCGTCGAGCGGCAGGCTGAGGTTCTTGTGGATGTCGTTTGCAAGCGACTTGAGCGGCGAGACATAAAGGCAGTAGACGCTGTCTTCGAGTGCCCCCGCCCGTGCCCGGACGAAGAGGTCGTCGATGATCGCAAGAAACGCCGAGAGGGTCTTTCCCGACCCGGTCGGCGAACAGATGAGGACGTTCTTCCTCTCGTGGATGAGCGGGACCGCCATCCGCTGCGGCGGGGTGAACCGCCCGCCCAGTCTTCGTATGCACCATTCCCGTACGTTCTCGTCGAGGAGATCGAGAATCTCCTCGTTCGAATGCCTTTCCGGCCGCTTCTCCATCCTGTTACCTCTTGTCGTCCCCTGGGTCCCGCCGTGCGCCCTCCCGCATAGCGATGCGGGGAACGGCAGGTCCGCGTAATCCCTTATCCGCTCCTTGTCCGGGAGAATTTACCAACATCGGCGCTATGGGGCGTCGAATTTGGGGTATGGTGCTGCAGAAATGAGTTCTGACAGCCGTAATGCTCCTGTTGCGGCCGGAGCGCTGCGCCGAATTTTGTATGTATTTTGCGATCATCCAAAATAGCCTTTTGCGTCTCTGGAGGCGATCTGCGGGGGTGGATGGGCGGTATTTGGCGGGTTTATTGTGCGTATATGGGGATTCCGACATGGTTTTCGCGGTATTGGGTTCCCGGCGGGATCCTGCCGGCAAGCCGGCCGCGAACCGCGACCCCCCTGTCGCGAGAGACTGCATTTTGCTGCCCTTTTCGGCAATGCCCGCCCCCCTTCTCCCCCCGGTTCCGGCAAACCCGGGGGAAGAGGGCGGGCACCCCCGTCCCGGAGTTTCTGGGATATTCTAATGTATGATCTGGTAAAACCTAACAGCGGAACTACGATGACAAATCACCCGGTTAAGAACATGATGCGGTTGATGGCGACCAAGATCCGGACGATCGCGGACGTGATGTCCGACGACGAGATCGATGCGCTCCTCGCCGAGATCCTGAACGCAAACCGCATCTACACCATGGGCGCCGGGCGCTCCGGGCTCGTAGCGAAATCGTTTGCCATGCGCCTGATGCACCTCGGGCTTTCCGCATTCGTCGTCGGGGAGACCGTGACCCCGGCCATGAAGCCGGGAGACGTCATTATCGTCTTCTCCGGGTCCGGCGCGACCAAGACGGTTGCGGATATCTCCGAGACCGCAAAGGAGATCGGCGGGAGGATCTGCCTCATCACGTCGAAGAAAGACTCGAGGATCGGCCGCATCGCCGACTGTATCGTCATCATCGAGAGCCAGCGGGATAAGGTGGCCGACGAGTCTGCGGAGTTCGAGATCCGGCAGATGATGGGCGAACACAAGTCGTTCGCACCGCTCGGCACCATCTTCGAGACGACCGCGATGGTCTTTGCGGACGCGATCATATCCCGGCTGATGGAGATCACCCAGTGCCGGCCCGAGGACCTCCAGTGCCGCCACGCAAACATCGAGTGAGATAATTATGACCGAACACAGGTATGCCGACCGGGTCAAAGGGGTGGAGATGTCGGGTATCCGCAAGCTCTTCGAAGCCGGAGGGCCGGACGCGATCAACCTCGGCATCGGGCAGCCGGACTTCGACACCCCCGATCACATCAAGATGGCCGCGATCGGCGCCATCAGGGAGGGGAGGACCGGCTACACCCCGAACGCCGGGATATTGGAACTCCGGGAGGCTATCTGCGAGAAACTCGCGCGCGAGAACAGACTCGCCTGCCGGCCGGAGCAGATCCTGGTCACGGCGGGAGGGAGCGAGGCGCTCCACCTCGTGATGGAGGCGCTCGTCGACCCGGGCGACCGTGTCCTCTTCACCGACCCGGGTTTTGTCTCCTACGCCGCTCTTGCGACCATCGCCGGCGGAAAGCCCGAGGGCGTCGGGCTCGATGCGACCCTGCACATCGACGTCGAACGGGCGAAGGAGCAGATGGACGGTGCGCGGGTCTTCGTCCTGAACTCTCCCGCTAACCCGACCGGCGCCGTCGAGAGCGAGGAGTCGATCCGCGCCCTCGTGGAGTATGCAAACGACCGTAAGGTCACCGTCGTCTCCGACGAGGTCTACGAGCACTTCATCTACGAGAAGGAGCACGTCAGCGCGGCCCGGTTCGGCGACGACGTCATCACCGTGAATGCCGCGAGCAAGACCTACGCCATGACCGGGTGGCGGGTCGGCTACCTTGCGGCACCCGGGGACTACATCCCGGAGTTCCTCAAGGTGCACCAGTACGCCCAGGCGTGCGCGACCTCGATATCGCAGTATGCCGCGCTCGCCGCATACACCGGCGACCAGGAGCCGGTCGCCCGGATGCGGAGCGAGTACCGCGCCCGCCGCGACCTCCTCTACGACGGGCTCACCGGTCTCGGGTTCGATTTCCCCCGGCCGGAAGGCGCGTTCTACATGTTCGTCCCGATGGGGCGAACCCTTATCGAGAAGGCCGTCGATGCGGGCGTCATCATCGTGCCGGGTTCGGCGTTCGG
This sequence comes from Methanoculleus sediminis, assembly GCF_001017125.1. Taxonomy (GTDB): domain Archaea; phylum Halobacteriota; class Methanomicrobia; order Methanomicrobiales; family Methanoculleaceae; genus Methanoculleus; species Methanoculleus sediminis. The sequence goes on from NZ_JXOJ01000004.1 coordinate 188,031, forward strand.
CTCGAGGGCGCCCGAATATGCGCGCTTCAGCTACGCGACCTCCCGGGAGAACCTCTCCCGAGCGGTCGGGCGCCTCGGGGAACTGATGAGGTGAGAGAAGCATGGTGAAAGAGTTACTCAGGAAGTTATCCGACGCCCACGGCGTCTCGAGCAGCGAAGGAAACATCAGGGATATCGTCAGGGCCGAACTTGCGGGAGTGGTCGACGAGTTCCGCGAGGACGCGATGGGGAACCTGGTTGCCGTGAAGCGCGGCGGCGACTTCTCGATCATGCTCGCCGCCCACATGGACGAGATCGGCCTGATGGTGCAGTACATCGACGAGAAGGGGTTCATCCGGGTCGTCCCCATCGGGGGCTGGTACGGGCCGGTGCTCTACTGCCAGCGGGTGATCCTGCACGGGAAGAAGGGTCCGGCCATGGGCGTCCTCGGCGCAAAGCCTCCCCACGTCATGAAGGAAGAGGAGCGCAAGAAGGAGATCAAGATCGAGAATATGTTCGTCGACGTGGGCGCGGCGAGCGGGGAGGAGGTGAAGGACCTCGGGATCGAGATCGGCACCCCGATCACCATCGACCGCGAGTACACGGACCTTGCCGGCACCCGCGTCACGGGAAAGGCGCTCGATAACCGGGTCGGCGTCGCGATGCTCATCCGGGCGCTGCAGCAGACGGACTCCCCGCACACGATCTACGGGGTCTTCACCGTCCAGGAGGAGCTGGGGCTGAAAGGCGCGAAGGTGAGCGCCTACTCCTTGAACCCCGACTGCGCGATCGCGACGGACGTCACCATCCCCGGCGACCACCCGGGGATCGAGAAGAAGGACGCGAGCGTCGAGATGGGCAAGGGCCCGGTCCTGGTTCTCGTCAGCGCGAGCGGGCGCGGGCTGATGGCCGATCCGAGGATGACCGCGTGGCTCCGCGAGACCGCGGAGAAGAAGGACATCCCCTGCCAGCTCGAGGTCGGGACCGGCGGCAACACCGACGCGACGATCATCCACCTGGAGCGGGGCGGTATCCCGAGCATCCCGCTCTCGATCCCGGCCCGCTACATCCACTCCCCGGTCGAGGTGGTCGATACCGCCGACGTCGAGGCGGGTGTCCGGCTCCTCGTCGAGGCGCTGAAGAGCAGGCCCGAGCTCTAACTTTTTTGACGCTCTGCCTGCAGAAAATGCTATACCGTCCCCCGTGCAGTGCGGGGTATGAGCGACGGATTCCTGCAGGAGATCCTTTTTGGCGACCCTGCTTTCCTGGCACGCGTCCTGATCGTCGGCGTATGCGCGTACGTGGCTCTCGTGATCATCGTCCGCCTCTCGGGGAAGCGGACGCTCTCGTCGATGAACGCCTTCGACTTCATCGTGAACGTGGCCGTCGGCTCGATCCTTGCCTCGACGATCGTCTCAAGAGACGTCTCGCTTGCGGAGGGGTTGCTCGCCCTCGGCATCCTGGTCGTGCTGCAGTACGCCGTCTCCTGGTCGTCCGTCAGGTCGAGTGGGGTGCAGAAGGCCGTAAAGTCGGAGCCCCGCCTCCTCTTCCACGCGGGAGAGTTCCTGCACGGCGCGATGCGGCGGGAGCGGATCGCCGAGAGCGAGATCCGGCAGGCGCTGCGGTCGGAGGGCGTCGCATCCCTCGAGGGCGTGCACGCAATCGTCCTCGAGACGAACGGGAACCTCTCGGTGCTGACGAAGGGCGGGGACGGTCCGGGAGTGCTCGTCGATGTGGCAGGACCACGCCGGTGAGGTCAGAGGAACGATGTGCCCGGGAGGCGGGATCGTGACCGGGGTGCTTTTCGGTCCATGGGTGCAGCATTTTTGGTGTTCGCAGGCCTTAACCGCCTTGGCCTGTGAACTGCTGCATCATGGTGATGCACCTTCTGGTTGATCCCTCTCCCAGGCAAAACCCCACGTAGCTCTCGAAGGTTATAGTTCTTGTCCGGCCATGAGCATGACAATTGTTCGGCGCCGATACACCCGCCGGTGCCCGGATCGTCTCATTCTTCGACGATGATGACCGCGACCGGGCACGAATCGGCGGCTTCCAGGGCGCAGTCGGCAAGGTCGTCGGGCACCTCGCCCTCCGCGGGGTTGCCGCCGGCCCGGTACTGCTCCGTGATCGAGCTCAGGTCGTCGTTTGGGTCCTGTTCGAAGACTTCCGGGCAGAGCGTCCAGCACGACTCGCAGCTGGTGCATCCCGGTCTGTCGATGGTAACTTTTACCACTCTCCACACCTCCTTTGGAGCTCCGGGAGGGTACTCTTCCATGTTAAACATGACGGAGGCGGACGGTCCGTATGGCTCTCCGGGCGAGCGCCCCGTCGCCCGGGGAGAGGCCGGGCGGACAAAGTATAACGCTTCCGGGGCCAAACGGGAGAAGGCTCATGCAGAATACCGCCTGGATTACCCTGTTTTTTGCCGGGCTCCTGGAGGCCGGCTGGGCGCTCGGCCTCAAGTATACCGAAGGGTTCACGAAGGTCTGGCCGTCGGTGGCGACCCTCGCCGTGATGGCCGGGAGCATCTACCTCCTCTCGCGGTCGCTCTACGGTCTTCCGCTCGGGACAGCATATGCCGTCTGGACGGGCATCGGGGCGGTCGGAACGGTCATCGCCGGGATCGTGCTCTTCGGCGAGTCAAGGAGCGTCGTCCGCCTCCTCTGCCTCCTTCTGATCGTGTCGGGGATCGTGGGGCTGCGGTTCTGTTCGGATGCGTGAGGGGGCCTGTGCCGGGGGTATCCCCTCTATTACACATCCGGCGGGATCCGGGCGCCTATCTCGCCGTCCAGGGTTTTGAGAAACGCAACGAGGAATGCGTGCCTCTCTTCCGCAATCTCCCGGGCGGACTTTGTATACATGAGATCCCTGAGGTTCAGGAGTTTCTCGTGAAAGTGGCCGGTTGCATCCGCGATACCCCGTCCGTGTTCTCCGGCCCGGATAAACGTCCTCGCGATCCCGACCGCGCCCATCGCGTCGAGGTTGTCCGCATCCGAGAGGATCCGGGCTTCCTGGGTCTCCGGGGCGATGCCCGAACTGTACCGGTGCGCACGGATGGCGTGGACGATGGCCGCGATGCGATCTTCGGGGTAACGGACGGAGCGGAGATAGGATTCCGCTATCCGTGCTCCCTCTTCTTCGTGGGGGACGCCCGTCTCCTCTTCAAGGGGCCGGGCGATGTCGTGGAAGAGGGCGGCCGGGATGAGGACCGCCATATCCGCACCCTCCCGGGCGGCGAGGTGCTCGCAGAGGCGCACGACCCTCCCGGTATGGTCGAACCCGTGCGCCCCCGATTCACGGAACGCCGCCCTGACGTAATCGAGCATCGCGGCCGTCTCTTCGTTCATGATACACGTCTGTTGTTCCGGGGTTGAATACGGTTTCTTTTCGGTCGGCCGTTTCGGCGGTCGTGCCGCTCCGCTGTTTTCCCGTACCACGGACAAACCGGGGCACGGCAGGAGGCATGCGCCCGTCAGGCCCGGGATTGTACGGCAGCCTCTTGCCTGTGACATGCAAGTGCCCGCGGGCACGGGCGGGAGATGCAGAAGGATGGGAGGTTATCTCCCGTCAAACCCTCTCAGGATCTCCTGCAAACCCCACCACCAGGCCCACGAAGCCCGAGGTGAACGGCACAGCCGCACGACCGAATCCCGACTCCACCAGCATCTCCCGGAACCCGGAAACCGTGGTGAAGGTGGACATATGCTTATCACGCTGTGCGTTCATCCCCCGGATGATGTCGTCGGAAGCTCCTCCTCGCTTCATGCCCCGGCACCAGATCTCCCTCTGCATCTGCTCTTCCCGGTCGTCTTCGGCCCGGAAGATGTCCCCGCAGATGAACCGGCCACCGGGCGAAAGCGCCTGCAAAGCCCGGCGAGCGACCAAAACCCGGTCCTCCTTTGAGACGTGGTGGAGGCAGAGCGAGGTGACGATCGCATCGTAGCGATCGGTCGGCCATGCATCCCGCAGGTCCTGTGCAAGAAATTCGACCCCGGCAAGATCGGGTTTTGCCGTTGCAGCCGTCAGCATCTCCGGTGAGAGGTCGATCCCGGTTATCTTCGCGTCGGGATACTCCTCCCGGATCATCGCGGTAAGGATCCCGGTCCCGCAGCCAAGTTCGAGAATCCGCCGTGGGTGAGGAGGCAGGTAATCGATGATGGTGGCAAGGAGGAGAGGCTGACCGGGCACGATGGCCCTGATGAGATGGTCGTATTCCTCTGCATCCATGACGCCGTGGACCTCGTGCGTTTCGGTCATCCTTCACCAGCCGTCCTGTATGATCGCTCCGGGTTGTACATTGGAAAAACACCTTACCTTGATGGGAAATAGCGACGCTTATTTCATACGTAGTCTGAATAAACAATTATTAAATATTATCTCTACGGATGATACTCCATGGATGCAGAGACCCACCGCCACTGCAGATACTATAATATCAAAAATGACTTCTCCGTAGCCGACCTTGCCGCTTTCCACGGTCATCTGGGGCCCTATATCGTCCTCGGGTACCGGATCGGGAAGTATATACGGGGTAACTTCTGCGACGACCCGTTCCGGATGAAGGCCGAGGTCCGCTGTGCCGGGGTGCCCCCGCAGTCCTGCCTGGCAGACGGGGTCCAGCTCGGGAGCGGGTGTACGCTTGGGAAGCGGAACATCGAGATCATCTCCTCGGAGACCGTCAGCTGCTCTTTTGAAGCCGACGGGAGACGGATCACCGTCACTCCGCGCCCGTTCCCCCTCCCGAAGCGGGATATGGACTACGAGGCCGCGATCGAGGCCGTGGCCGAGGAGATGTACTACAGGCGCGACGACGAACTCTTCGACATCTCCTCGCCCTGAAGCGCTATGACCGCATCGGACCCTGTCATCAGGCTTGAAAACGTGTATACCGCCTACGAGGGTGCGGATCGCCCCACCCTGACGGACATCTCCCTCTCGATAGGGAGGGGGGAGTTTGTGGTGATTGGCGGCCCGAACGGGGCCGGGAAGACCACGCTGCTTGAGACCATAAACGGGATGCTCCACATCACCCACGGAAAGGCTGTCGTATGCGGGCAGGACGTGCGGGGGGACGGGGTGCAGGTGCGGTGCCGGGTCGGCTACCTCCTCCAGAACTTTGCCTTCGATCCGCTTACGCCGTTCACGGTCGAGGAGGTCGTCCTGATGGGGCGCTACGGCACGATCGGCCTCTTCCGGAAGCCCCGGACGGAGGATTACGAAGCGGTGAAAAAATCCTTGCACCTGCTTGGCATCGAGGACCTCGCCGCCCGCCCCATCGGACAGCTCTCCGGCGGGCAGCAGCAGAAGGTGCTCATGGCCCAGAATCTGGCCCGCAATCCAGAAGTTCTCCTTCTGGACGAGCCTTTCTCCAACCTGGACATGTTTGCCCGCGAGGAGATCAATCGCCTTCTTGCCCGCCTGGTCGGGAGCGGGATAACGGTGCTGATCGTATCGCATGCCTTCGACGACCTGCCTGACAGGCCGGTGCGGGTTGTGGTGATGCAGGAGGGGAAGATCGTGGTCAGCCGGGAGTGCCCCCCAAAAGAGGTAGAGCAGATCGTCCGGAATGCCGGAAAAGGGCCCTCGCATGCTTGAGTTCATCATTCCAAACAACATCGTCTGCCATGCCGTGGAGGCCATGCTCTTCGCCTCCGTCGCCTGCGCCGTCCTCAGCGTGATCATCACCCAGGTGCAGATCTCCTCCATCGGGTTCACCATGGCCCATGCCGCCTTTGCCGGTGCGGCGGTGGGAATGTTCCTCTCCCTCAATCCAACCGTCTGCTCCATCGTGGCCGGCGTCGCCGTCGCCTTCCTCATCGGCCCTCTCTCGGATAGGGCCCGGCTCTCTCCCGATACGTCGCTCGGGCTGCTGTTCGGGATCTGCATGGCCGTGGCCATTTTCTTCATCGCCTACATGCAGACCCTCGGGCAGGGGTTCTCCGCCATGGGCCTTCTCTTCGGGGACGTCATCTCCCTCTACCGCGAAGAGATATATCTCCTCGCGGTCATCTGCATCGTTGCGATCGCCTTTATCGTCGTCCTCTACAAGGAGATCACCGCGATCATCTTTGACAAGAGGATCGCGGAGTCGGTGGGGATCCGGGTGAAACCGGTTTACTACGCGATGCTCTTTGTCATTGCGCTCACCGTCGCCCTCTGCCTCCCCATCATCGGGGGCCTCCTCCTCTACGTCTGGCTGGTCACCCCGGCGGCAATCGCCCTCCAGTTCTGCAACCGGTTGTCCACGATGTTCGTGGTCGCTCCGACCGTAGCCGCCGTGATCAGCATATCCGGCGCCCTTGTCGGCCTGGAATACTCCCTCCCGGTCGCTCCCCTGACCGCCGTTCTCTTCTCCGCCGTCTTCATCGCCGCGGTGCTCCTCTCACCCCGGCGGCGCGTCACGTTTCGCAAGATTTAACATATCAATCACAACTATTCTCAACATGAATCGAATTCGTACCCTATCTTTCCTACTTGCCTTACTTTTCGTAGCACCCGGGGTAAATGCCCTTACGGTGGTCTCCACGACCACCGTTCTCTGGGATCCCATCCAGTACATCGGCGGGGAGAAGGTCGAGGCCATCTACATCGCCGACCCGACCATCTGCCCCCACATGCAGGCGGACATCATCCCGAACCGTATCCAGCTGGAGAAGGACTTCATCCGTGATTCCGACCTCTTCGTTGCGCACAACGGGTCGGTCGATCAGTCCTATGTGATGCCGTATGTCGACGACTTCATGGCTGCCAGCGACTACGGCACGGCGGAGTGGGTGACCCTGGAAAACCCCTCCATGATCTGGAACACCCCGTCGGGGGCGAGAAACCTCTCCCACGAGGTGGCAGGGTGGCTGATCGCTGCAGACCCGGCAAACCGGACGTACTATGAAGCGCGGCTGGATGATTACCTTGCGGAGATCGATGCTGCGGATCTCACCCCTGAAGAACGGGAGACGATTCCCGGTCAGGATGCCGTGGTGATGGTCTGGCAGGAGGACGCAGCGGTCGGCTGGCTCGGGCTGAACCTGGTGTCCATCTATGCGCCGGAGTTCTATCAGGGTGGAAAATTCACCCCGCGGGTCGTCGTTGACGATATCCGCAATCATCCCGAAAAGTATCGGAACGTGAAGTACGTCATCGAGAACATGCAGTCGGGGGAGTTGGCAAAGGGCCTCGAGGAGGCGCTTCACGACAACGGGGTGCCTGCAGAGCGGATCATCTTCACCAACTTCCCCAAGTCGCTCCCGGGCGTCGACTCGCTCCCCGACGTCATCCGCTACAACAAGGGTCTGGTCACACCGGTGCAGGCTGCGTCGGGAGAAGCGGCTGCACCGGCCGCGACTGCTGCTCCGCTGCCCGGAATCCTGGCCGTTGCGGCAATCCTTGGAGGCAGCTCCCTGCTGCTCACCCGCAGGCGGTAGGAGATCCTCTTACCGCTACCTTTTGATTACGGAGAAAACCATGGAACTACAGATAGAGATCACGAGAACCGGTGTATCGCCGTTCTGTGAAGAGAGTTGCAGTGCCGTCGCCATTACCGGGAGGGGAGCATCACGAACGTCGACCTGAACCCTATCGGGTACGTTTCTTCGCCGTATAAGAAGAAAGAGGATGCTCCACGGCAGGGCAGGCTGACCGACACCGAAGCGGAGATTGTCATCGACGAGCGATACCTCCCCGGCCTTTTCAGGGTTGAGGAGAAGAAACACCTCTTCGTGCTCTGCTGGTTTGACCGGTCCGACCGGACGGTGCTCCGTGTGACACCCCCGCACAAACCGGTGGAGCATGGTGTGTTTGCAACCCGTTCCCCCAACCGGCCGAATCCGATCAGCCTGTCGCTCGTCGATGTCATCAACATAACGGGCGGGACGATCCGGGTCAGGGGGCTGGAGGCTCTCGACGGGACGCCGGTCCTCGATATCAAACCCTACTCGGAAGAGATCGACTGTCCGAAGTGATCGGGTTTCATTCCAACCCGATCAGCCGTGCCGGGTTGACGGTCATCGGGATTGGCGTGGTGCCCCTCAAACGTCACGACGTCATCCACGTGGCCGGAACGTCCGGAAAGGGCACCGCCCGGCGTCCCGGTCGGCGGGAACGGGGCCGTTGATGCTGCATTCCCCCCCTGTCCCGGTCTTCTTCGTATAGAGGGCGCAGTCGCTGCAGATCGGCATAACGGTCTCTTTTTCCGCCCGGGGGATATAGGTGTTTCCGGCCGATGGGGGACGATCAGGATCTCCGGACGAACATCTCGGAGTAGGATGCAAACCGTTCTGCATCGACGGGGTAAGCGAACCGGATCCCGTCGTTGCTGCAGACCATGCAGAGCGGCCGGGCGGCGCCGAAGTCCATATCGCCCCCATCGGTGGCATACCGGTCGTTCACTTCGAGATGGACGACGCTACCGATGACGAGCGCATACATCTCTCTCGTGATCTCCTCGACGAGCCGGCACTCCATCCATGCGACCGATCCCTCGATGCCGGGCGGCGCGACGACGGTTGAAGGCCGGGGAGTGAGCCCGGCTTCTTCGAACTCGTCGATCTCGGGCGGGAAGTTCCGGGCGCAGATCATTACTTCCTCGACCATCGTGGCCGGCGGCACGTTGACGACGAACTCGCCGGTCTCCCTGATATTGTCGAGGGTGTCGCGCCGCAGCCAGGAGGCGAGGAGAATCTCGTCGAGAGGCCGGAGGATCGGGGTGATGTTCCCCCAGGGTGCGGCATTTTGGATCCCGGCCTTCGAGATCGTCGAGATGAGCACCACGGGAAGCGGCAGAACGTTTTCACGGCTGTGCGGTGGTAGTTTCATGGTTTCTACGCTCTTTACGTCGGTATTATTCTCTACGGGCGGCTACCGCCCTTCCAGCGCCCCGACCAGTAAGCCGATGGTCTGGTGTCCGTTCGTCAACGCCTGTCCGCCGAGACCTGCTTCGAGAATGCCTGGCTCCTGCGGGATTTCGCAGATGATCCGGGACGGATCTGCAATCCCTTCGCGCATCCGGGCAGCCATGGCCGGATCCGTCTTGTTCAGCACATAGTAGAGCGGGACGCCGATCCCCTCCGTCATTCCCGTGATCTTCTCCGCGAGCCGCAGCGACTCGAACGAGGGGTCGAGCACCATGAGGATCACGTCGGCCTCCTGATCGATTCCGCGGCCGAAGTGCTCGATCCCCGCCTCGGTGTCTGCGATAACAACATCGCTGTCACCGAGGCGAAGACTTCTAAGAAACTGCCTGGCAAGCATTCCCATCGGGCATGCACATCCCTCTCCCGCATCGTGGATCTTGCCGATGGCGACGAGCCGAACACCATGGTCTTCGGCGACATAGTCCTTTGGAAGGTCGTCGAACGTCCAGGCCACCTCGATCAGGTTGACGGACGCCAGGTCGGGCATCGCTGCCATGATCTTCTCCCCCATGGCCTTCTTGCCCCCGAAGTAGTCCATCAGGTCGGGCGGTGCGTCCGTCCCGAGCAGACGGTGCAGCCCGAGGTTCGACTCGTCGGTATCGACGACCAGCACGGGGCGGTTCCTCCGTGCATACTCATGCGCGAGCAGGGCAGCGAGGGTGCTCTTCCCGCTGCCTCCTTTTCCGCAAATAGCGATCTTCATTTTTTGACTTCCGTTTCGTTGTCTGAATTTCGATTTTTGCTTGCGTTCTTTTGAGTTTATAGGTCGACATCCGTAAATCGGTTGGGACAGACCGTCTTTGCCATGATCATCTGGTTGATCGGGAACTCAGACCGCCCGGATTTACGGAGGTGGCCGCCATGAAGAGGACGGCCGCCAGCAAGCGCGATACGGATGACGCCGCAACACCGATGATCAAGGCAGAATGCGTTTTCATATCTCACTCACCCGCATGATGGACACGTTTCCACGCACCAATCCATCCACTGCGCCGATCTGAGGGCTTGTGCAGTGTCGTCGTCCACGCCGTAGACGTTCTTGTAGAAGTCCAGCAGCCACTCTGACAGTTCGATGTCCGCGAACCGCTCCGGATACGCCGCTTTTGCAATCACCATCGCGTCGATCGGGTATTCAAGGCGCTTGGCACAGTTGCAGGGCGTCCATGGCCAGGCAACGACCCGCCTGTTCTTCACCGCCTCAAGCTCCTGCAGGTTCTGGTAGTAGGGTGCCGAATAGAGTTCCTCCGGCGGGTGGTATCCGTTTGCCGTGCAGAGGACGATGACATCCGGATCGATGCTCAGAATCTGTTCAGCCGAGACCGTCTTGAAGTATCCGGGTTCTGCAAAGGCGTTCTGTGCATGGGCTATCTCTTCGATGAAGTACGACTCGATGGTGTCAAGGCCAAAGACCTGCCCGGCGCCTCCTGCATTCCTTGCGGTGGGTGAAAGCCCTAAGATGAGTACGCGCGGCCGCTCATCCAGCGGGATGTCTCTCGTCCGCTCATCGATGAGACAGACCTGCTCCTCAAGATAACCTGCGAGTTTTGACGCATCCGCCTCCTTTCCAAAGACCTGCCCGATAATCATGATCTCATCAGATATCTTTGTGAGATCAGGATCTTTGAATGCAGGGGGCCCATAGACGACGATCAGAGGAATGCCTAGAGACTCAATTGTCGAAATTGTTTTTGTGACGGATTCGTCGTCGACTTGCCGGGCGGTGCATGAACCGACTCGTAGGATTACCACATCCGGTTCGAGCGCTACAAGGGATTCGTAGTTGAGTGCTGTTCCGGATTCGGCAATACGGGGGATTTCCATGATTCGGCGGTTCAGGTACGTCACCGGATTCATTCCGTTACGATACCAGTATGACTCTCCATGGTTCGTCGGGAATTCATAATTGAAGTTCCTCTGAAGACAGGATGAACCCACTCCAACGATGGTGTCCTGCGTCCCGAGATACGTCATCGTCCCCTCTATCATGCCGTCGGAGATGGTGACGACCCGCTCGATCTTCTCCGGCACCTGCACCGCGACCCCGCGGGAGTCGACGACCGTCCGGTATCCGGGTTCAGCAGTTTTGCCTGGTGCTTCTGCGGGCTGTTCCGTTCCGATGCATCCAGCACAGAGGGCGACCAGAAACACTAGAAGCACGGCGACGGCTGTTCCGCCATAGACCTCACTCGCCCGCACCCGTCACCTCCCACCAGAGTTTCACCCTCGTGGTCATGCCGGAGAGCAGAAGGTCACCGCCGTTCTCCGAGAGCGTCCCGGCGAGGTAGTCTCTGAGGGTCGCCTCCTGCCGGGGGATGGTTACGCCGTACTGCTCCCTGAATTCGGCGACCGCCGCTTCGAGGTCCGGGAACCTGCGGACGTGCTCCAGCCGCGAGGTCTCGACGTTCGGGCAGATCCCCATCGAGTAGAGGACGTTGAAGAGGACGTCGGCCTTCGGCCCGCGCTGGTATTCCCTCCCGTGAAGTTGCGGCCAGAGGTCGATCATCGCCTGTTCCCAGGACGTCGTTCCGGCAAACCAGAAGAGATACACCCATCGAGAGGACGCTTCGCACATCTTCTCGATCGCCGCCCTGATATCCGGCATCCCGAGCGAGTACGAAGCGACGACGACGTCGTAGTGCCCTTCGAGATCGGCGGCGGGGTCGACATCTTCCCAGCGTTTCCGCACGATCGTGAGGTTCGATACGCCCGATTCCGCAGCGTACTCGGCCATCACCCCGGCCATTCCCGTTGCCGGTTCGACGGCGGTGACGTGAGCGGCGACGCCTGCGAGCGGCACCGCCAGGGTTCCCGGTCCGGCGCCGATATCGAGCACCCGCGCTCCGGGCCCGACCGGCAGCCCCCTGATGACGTGGCGGATCCGGATGGGGTTCTCCCGGGACTGCTTCAGGAAGGCGAGCGCCCTCTCCCGCGATTCCCAGTTTGACCCGCAGTCACCGCCACGGCAGCATGCGTTCACGTCGTATAACTCCTTCCAGACAGCATTCCAGTCGGTCTCTCTATATGTCATTGAAATTCTCCGCTAGTACAGTAGATTGTGATCCCACGTCCACACCGCCGCCCGTCCGTGCGGGCAGCCCCCCGGCTGCCGGCACCCGGCTCTCCCGACGCTCCGCAACGCAACGGGGCATCACCATCTGCACGCCCTCGAACGTCCGCACTGCGCATGTGTCCCGGTAGATCGCCTCGAGAACATCCTCGGAGATGACGTCCATCGGCTCGCCTTCGGCGACAACACGTCCCGACCCCATGACCACGACCCTGCTGCAGAACCAGGCAACATGGTTCGGATCGTGACTGCAGGCGAGAATCGTCTTGCCGTCCTCGGCGACATCGCGCATGATCTGCCATATCCGCATCTGGTTCTGGAAATCGAGGGCGCTTGTGGGCTCGTCAAGGAAGAGTATCGGGGTGTCCTGAGCGATGGCGCGAGCCATCAGGACCATCTGCCGCTGGCCGCCCGAGAGCTGGTTGTACGGCCGGTCGGCGAGATCGGCGATTTCGAGTGCGGCCAACGCGTCCATGGCGATCTCCTTGTCGCGCCTCTTCACCCCGAAGAATCCCCCGAGGTGCGGTGTCCTTCCCATGAGAACGACCTCTCTCACAAGGTAGGGGAAGGGCGGTTTGTGCTCCTGCGGCACGTAGGCGACGAGCCGTGCGAGTTCCTCGATAGAGCGCTGCGAGACGTCGTCGCCGCATATCTGTACCGTACCCTGATTGGCGTTCAGGAACCGCAGACAGCACTTGAAGAGCGTCGTTTTTCCTGACCCGTTCGGACCGAAGAGGCCGCATAGTTCGCCTTTCCCTACCGAGAAGGATATTCCCGAGAGCACGGGGACAGTCCCGTATTTGAAATGGATGTTCTGGACGTACAGCATGACAATCACCCGAAGATGACTCTGCCCTTGTGGCGGAGCAGGTAGCAGAGGTACGGCGCTCCGAGGATGGAGGTCAGGATGCCGACCGGGATCTCGGCCGTCGTCAGCGTCCTTGCAAGCGTATCGCAGACGATCAGGTAGCACCCGCCCATCATCAGCGACGCAGGGATGACGAACCGGTTGTCGGGCCCGAGAAGCATCCTGGACGCGTGGGGCATCATGAGCCCGACCCACGCGATGATACCGACGAGGGAGACGGCGAACGCGGTGATGGCGGTGGCGAGCGCGATGACCACGAATTTGTACCTCTCGGGGTTTACCCCGAGCGTTCGCGCCTCATCGTCGCCCATGGAGAGGACGTTGAGTTTCCACCCGAGCCCCCAGAGGACGACGAAACTCACGAGAACCGCAGGGGCGAGGAGGAGGACGTCGTTCCAGGTCGCGTAGTAGAACCCGCCCATCAGCCAGAAGACGATCTCTCGCAGTGCCGTATCGTTTGCGGTGTACTTGAGGAGCGAGACGAGGGCGGAAAAGATCGACCCGATGATCACGCCGGCGAGGATGAGCGTGATGATGGGGGTCTCGCCGCGAACGCGGGCGAGGATGTAGGCGAGGGTGACTGCGAGGGCGCCGAAAATGAACGCGGAGAGCTGGATCGAGAAGAATATCGCCGGAAAGACGATCCCGAGGGCCGCACCGAAGGCTGCTCCCGACGAGACGCCGAGGATGTAGGGTTCGACCAGCGGGTTTCTGAAAACACCCTGAAAGACGGCGCCTGCAATGGCAAGCGCTCCGCCGACAGAGACGGCAAGGATGATCCTCGGTACGCGGATGTCCCAGATGATGGTGTTGTGTAGTTTCGGTAGAGAGGTAACGTCGCCGAGCGTGAGGTGGACAAGGATTGTCCGGTACGTGTCGGTGATCGAGATGTCGTACGCCCCCATGACGGCGGCGATGCAGGCCGTTGCAAGGAGCAGGGCGGCGAGGGCCGCGAGAACAGCGATCTTTCTCCCTTCTCCGAATCCGTCGACGGGATCGTAACCCTGGTTGATGAGGAGTTGTTTGAAGCCTGTTGACTCTGTCATGCGGTATCCTCCTGCCCGGTCGGCGTGGACACCGTCATCTTGGTAGCAATAATATATAAATTATTAATATCTGATGTTACTTTAGTTAATTAAAATCTTCTTTGATGCAAATAATCCAACTTTATATGATACTTATTCAATTCATATCTATGAAACGTAGTTGTTGCGGCGGAAGGGCCGCCCTGCTTTTTGTCTGCCTGTTCTGTGCGATCCTCTTCTGCGGGTGCACGGGAACGACCGCCGGCGAACCGGTGGGTGACCCGTCCGGGATAAGGACGATCACCGATATGCGCGGGCGGACGGTGGAGATCCCGGCGACGATCGATCGGGTCGTCTGCATCGACGATGGGTTCGTCGAGGGCATCATGTACCGGTTCGGAATGCAGGACCGGGTTGTCGGGCTCGGCGGCGAATGGATTAAGGACTACAATTACACCTTCGAGGCGAAAAGTGGCGGGACGTATGAATACCAAAACGGCATGAATCCGGTCAGGTATCTCGTACCCGATCTTGCCGACCTCCCGGTGCTGGTTACGAGCGGGACGGCGATCAACTACGAGACGCTTGCTTCCCTCGAACCGGATGTCGTCTTCCTCCGTGCCGGGGCATGGGCGTTCAGCGCAGGATCCGATGAAAGCCTTGAAAAGACGATCCAGACGATTGACTCGCTGGGCATCCCGCTCGTTGTTCTTGTCGGCCCGCCGTATCAGGAACGCCCGACCGTGGACCATGTCGGCGAAGAGATCCGGCTCGTCGGCGAGGTCTTTGCACGGCAGGAGGATTCTGATGCGCTTGCGTCCTATCTCGAGGGGGAGATCGCCGTGATTCGGGAGCGCACGAAAGACATTCCTGATAGTGAAAAACCGCGGATGATGCAGTTCGGTCTTTCGCCGCGGGCCCGGCAGGGCGGCGGTGCCGGAATGGCCTGGGGCGGCGATACAATCGAGTCTTATTTCATCGAGGAGATAGCAAACGCGAAGAACGCGTATGAGGGCACCGGGGCGTTCGTTGTCGTCTCGACCGAGCAGGTTCTTGCGCTCGATCCTGATGTGGTAGTTCTCCCGACTGCACAGGGCTACCACCCGGCGGAGGAGCTGTATACCGCCCCGTATTACCAGAACCTGCAGGAACTTTCTGCGGTCAGGAACCACCGGGTCTACGCCCTGCCATGGACGCCCTACAACTGGGCAAAGCGGCTGGAATACCCGATCGAGGCGATGGTGATTGCAAAGGCTGCATACCCGGATAGGTTCGCGGACATCAATGTCGGCGAGTGGACGCTTGACTTCTACCAGCAGGTTTACGGGGTCGATGAAGCGACGGCGAAGGAACTCCGGTCGGTCCAGTGGATGGACTGGATGGTCGAGGAGACCTTCTGAGCGCCGGAGATCGGCGGCCGTGCGTGGAGCTCATCTCCACGCCATCGTGGTCGCGAGTCCCGGCCGGGGGCATGGTGTCCCCGGCGGCATCCCTGCGCGTGAGTGCTACCAATATTGTCCTAAATCATATTTGGTGGAATTTTAAGGCACGAATCCAATTATTTATTAGATTGAAAGCACAGGTTCTTCATATCACAGGGGTGCGGCAGTCCCCGGGAGAACCATGTACGACGGTATCATTCAGACGGCGACGCTCGCGGCCGGGCTGCTCGGCGAGGTCGTCCCGATGATGGTCGTCGGGGTCTTCCTCGCCGAGGTGCTCGTCGCCCTGAAGATTGCCGGCAGGATTGCGGCCTTCTCCCGCCCCCTCACCTCGTTCGCCCGCCTGCGGGAGGAGTGCGGCACGAGTTTCCTCATGGCCTTCGTCTCTCCTCCGGCCGCGAACGCCATGCTCGTGGATTACCATGCAAAGGAGATCATCAGCCGCAGGGAGATGATCATCGCGGCAACCATGAACTCGTTTCCGACGGTGGTCATGCACTGGCGCTATCTCCTCCCCGTCTACGTCCCGCTCCTCGGCATCCCCGGCCTCGTCTACTTCGGCCTGCTGATGCTCGTCGGCCTCGCAAAGACCGTGATCGTCATGCTCTTCGGCCGTGCCGTCCTCACCCCCTCGCCATGCGCACCGTTCGTTCCGGCAGAGGAGCCGGCCGTCACGCTCCGGGAGGCGCTACGGACGGCGTGCACCTCCTCGAAGAAGACCCTCACGCGCCTGCTCTCGATCACCGTCCCCACCGTCGTCGTCGTCGCGTTCCTCATCAACGCCGGCGTCTTCGACCGGCTTGCCGGGATGATGCAGGGCGCGGGAGCAGCATTCCCCGTGCCGCCGGAGGGGTTCGCCGTCATCGCGGCGCAGTTCGGCAGTTTCGTCGCGGGTGCGAGCGTCGCGTCCGCCCTGCTCGCCGCGGGGGATATGACCTGGCAGCAGATCGTCCTCACCCTGCTCGTCGGCAACGTCCTCACCAGCGTGACGCGGAGCATCCGGTGGCTCGGGTCTTCTTACGTCGCGATCTTCGGGATGCGGACGGGAACGGAGATCATGCTCGTCTCGACGGTGCTCCGGAACGGGATTATGGTGTTGCTGGTCGCCGTGCTGGCGTACGGATTCGGGTGGGGGTGAGAGTGCGGCGTGGCGGGTGGCGTTCCTGGGTCAAGCGTCGGGATGTGTTAGCAGGCTGCTTCGCTCTTTTGGTGCTGTAAAAAAAGTTCTTCGATGGCGTGGAAATTCTTTGAAAACGGGATAATTGGATTAGATCTGTAGATCCCCTTTTTCCCGCAGATAATTCCCGGGGCCTGATGTCGCGAAGGTAGCAGTCAGTATGGCTTCGAGAGGTTTGAGGATCGATGTACCTTCGTCGAAAGCATCGGCAAGCAACCTCATTCCTTCTTGAATTTTTTCAAAATGCCTCGCTTCAAGTGGGACTGTGCTATCGCCGGAACGAATGCGTTTAAACCGATCCATCAACCCCGTATAGCAGGTATTGAGGACGAAATCAGCCATAAGGTAGTCATCAGTGAATGCATAGCGGAGTGTGCGATTGGTAATCCCATACGCTGCAGAGAAATAGTAAATTTTCTTCTCAATGTTCTCTTCCTTTCGCATCATCGCTTCTACCCGCCGCAACTCGGTGACGAGTTCCTTTCTGAAGAAATCTTGCCTTGACATAATTTTCCTCACTGGAAATATCTCGGATGCTCATCGCCATAGATGCTATCTGCAGTCGCACAAGGTGGGACGGGCACAGATGTCGCTCCAATGACACTGCCCCCCCAGGCTCCACCCTCAAAAGGAGCATACCCGGAAATCCAGCCCTCCTCTGCGGAGATGTTCAGTGGTGCGCTGACATCCCTGTCCTGGATATACTCGTGGATTTCTTTAAGCCGTTCTTCACCGAGCATTTTCTCGATGAGGGCATTGTTCAGGTCATCAATGCGCCGTACAATCGAAGAATCCGTATTAATCGAGTAGAGAGGAACCCTTCCTGTACCCACGTTCAGGAGGCCCCATGCAACAAATTTTTTCACGACCCTGCCTGCGGTGACACGCGAAACGCCTGCCTCTTCTGCGAGTTCGGTAACGTTAAATTCCATGTCGGATAGCGGCAGGAGGAACTCGAGAATTCTCAACTCGCAGGTATTTCCAAATAATCCTTCAAACGGACGTGCCATAGATCTCACATAATCTCATGCAGTGATCAAGAATGCTATACGCGTACCGATAACTGGTATTGTCACAAGTGATAAAAATATTTTGCATAATGTCAGAGCTTACGATATCGCCCATCAACGACGTTATACCCATGGCTTTTTAGAGCAAAGATGGCGCTCTTCATGTCGGCTATGTAGTATTTCACTTTCTTTTTCCTGATCTTCGCCACATATCCGTCGTTCATCAGGATCTGAAGTGTATCTTCAATGGACAGACAGGATCGTCCCGTGAATTTCTTTATATAAATTTTGTACAGTTTTTCGGAATGGTAGCCTGCATCCGTCCGAAAGTGCCTTCCCTTGTATAAAACATCGAGAATAAAGAGCGCTTCATCAGGGAGATCGCATGACATAGGGCACTGATTTACAGTTTTTTTCGTTGTGATATATAATGTGGCGGTTTGCGCCTCGTTGCTTTTGAGGGGCCGATATCGGTTTTCCTCCCTCATCAGGATCATAAATACGCTCTGGCGACGGCTTTTTTGAGCCGCACGGAAAGCCTGTGTTGTCTCACCGTATCCGGTTTCATCGCATACAGGTGGCCCTGCAGATTGCATCGCTCACGAACGCGGCTGCTTCTCAATGAACCACCCCCGGCTCACCCACCCCTCTGCGCCTCCCGCACCGCCCGTATCTCCGGAATCTCCATCCCGCCGAGCAGTTCGACGATCGCCTGCACGTAGGGCTCCTGGCGGGTGCAACTCGGGGATGCGCGGGGGTCGCTCCGCTGCCCCCGCCGCCCCATCCCCGCGTGGCCGGTGGCGACGTAGTGCAGAAAGTCCTCCTTCGGGAGACCCCACCGGCAGTTGACCTGCAGCCGGACGAAATCCGGGTTTTTCGGGTTCGGGAAAAGTACTGCACGCGTCGTCGGGAGCGGAACCGGATCTCCTCCGTTCGATGCGGCGAGAATAACTACCTGCCGCCACAGCCGGTCGCAGGCAGCCTCCGGGCAGACCCGGCAGTAGCGATTCGACGGCGGCGTGCCGTCGCCGGTGTAACGGCGGCAGAAGTTCGTGTCCATGAGCATTCAGTAGGTCTCTGTGCCCGCACTTAAACCGTGCGGGCATCCGGGCGATCCCGATCACTTCTCCGACCCAAATAACAACACTCATCCCTCCTCCATCCCCAAACTCTCTTCAGGAGAGATCACCGGATGTCCCCCGCCGTTCTGTACCGCCAGTTGCCCGGAGAGGGTCTCGACGCGTTCATCGCGGAGTTCCGGAAAGCCGCCGCCCGCGACCCGTTCGGCACCGTCTTCATCGTCCCGACCTCTCACCTTGCCCGGGAGATCATCCGCCGCCTCGGGGAAGAAGGCGCCCCGGTCGTCGCCGATGCGGTCACGACCCTCTCCGGGTTCGCCCGGAGGGTCTTTCTCGATTATGCAACGTCGGAGACACTGATCTCCAAAGCCGAGTCCCGGCTCATCCTCGCCCGCATCCTCGCCGCCGGCAGGTACCCGCTTCTATCCGGCACCGGGGCGGTCGACGATCTCGCGACCCTTTTTGAAGTCATCCTCATGCGGAAGGTCGACTACCCGGCCGCCCTCGGCGACCTCGCGACCGCTAAAAGCGTCGAGATCGCGCGCCTCTTCGATGCTTACCGCCGGTTCCTCGACGAGCACGACCTCGTCGACGAGAATACGCTCTTTGCCCGCGCGGTTCGGCTGCTCGCCGATACGGGCTGGTTCCGGACGGTCTATATCTACGGTCTCTTCGAGCCGATGCCGCGGGCAGGCGGCAGCCATTATGCCCGCCCTCCCCGGAAGGTCTTCGCCTATGGTCTCTTCGAGCCGATGCCGCTCGAACGCGACCTCCTTTTCTCTCTGCGGGAGTCTGCGGAGGAATTTCACTACTCGATCCCCTACGCCAGAACCCCGGCGGTCTTTGCCGACGACGGCGAATGGCTGCTCCCGGATGCGGTCATATCCGGGGATGCTCCGGACACTCGCCGCTCACGCCTCGCCGCCCTCTTCTCCCGGTCCGAGCCGGTTGACTGCTGCGGTTTCGTCCGCCTCGCAGAACGGCGTGACCGGGAGGGCGAGGTCCGGGCGATCGCGCAGGAGATCCGCGAGCTGGTTGCCGCCGGCGTGCGGCCGGACGAGATCGCGGTCGCGTTCCCCGACTTCGCATCGGCGCTTCCCTGCGTGGAGGAGGTCTTCCCCGACTTCGGGGTTCCGTACGCCGCGTCCGATGGCCGGGCGCTCTCCGGATCGCCGCTTGTCCGGGCGCTGCTCGACGTCGCTGCGGTTCCCGCCCGCGGTTACCGGCGGGAGGACGTCGTCGCTCTCGCGACCTCCCCCTACCTGCCGTTCACCTGCGGCTGCGACCTCGACGTCTTCTCCCGGGAGGCCCGGATAACCGCCGGAGCGGCCGCCTGGAACGAGCGGCTCGCCGCGCTCGCCCGCGCCGCCGGCGAGGAGCGGGAACGGCCGGACACTCCGGAATCGGCAAAAGCCCGGCTCGCCGAAAAGGTCGCCGCCATCGAGTCGGCACACCAGACCGTCCGGGAACTCTTCGCCGATCTCTCGGCGCTCGAAGGGACGAAGACGCTTGCCAACCATATCGCCGCCTACCGATCGGTCCTCGAGCGGTGGCAGGCTCCGGCAATGCCGGAGGACGGCGATCCCGATCTCCTCGAGGAAGAAGCACGGGAGCTCGGGGGATTCGCCGGTGTCCTCACGGCGCTCGAACGCCTCGCCCGGCTGCTGCCGGACGAGAAGATGCCCCTTGCGGAGTTCTCCTCCCTGCTCGCGCAGGTTGCCGCCGGCACCCGGACAGGCCGTCGGCGGAGCAACGGCGGCGTCCGGGTGGTCGGCGTCCGGGAGGTTGCGCACCTCGCCGTCCCTTATCTCTTCGTCGGCGGTCTCGTCGAGGGCGCGATGCCGCGGCTGACCACCCGGCTCCCGTTCACCACCGACGCCGAGACCCGGCGCCTTCGAACGCGGTCGAGAGAGGATATCCTCCGGGAAGAACGGTATTACTTCACCGCCGCCCTCCTCTCCGCCCGCTCCGGGGTCTATCTGAGTTACCCCGCGGCCGACGGAGCAACACCGCTGGTGCGTTCCGGGTTCGTGGACGCCGTTCGTGAGGCGTTCTCCCCGGAGGCATGGGGGAGCGATGATTTCCCGGACTCGGGGCTCGCGGCAGCCCGGCGAGCCGGGGCCCTCCTTGCCCGGGGGGAGTTCCCCGTCGGGATGCCGTGCCCCCTCCCCGTCCGCGAGGCCGTCCGCCGGCTCAACATCGAGAACTACCACCGGAGAGGCGGCTACGGCTCGCCCTACGACGGCATGCTCAATGACGACCCGATGATCGCCGCGGCGCTCGCCGAACGGTTCGGCGCTGGAGCCGTCTTCTCCCCGACGGCTCTCGAAACCTACGCCGACTGTCCGTTCCGGTTCTACCTGGAGCGGGTTCTCGGCCTTGCACCTCTCCCGGAGATCGATCCCGACCTGACGGCGCAGGAGCGAGGGAGCCTCGTCCACCGGATCGCCTACCGGTTCTACTCCGGCTGGAAGTGCGACGGCAACGGCCCGGTCACCGGGGCGTGCTACGCGGACGCCCTCCGGCGGCTTCTTGAAACCGGCCGGGAGGAGGCGGACCGGTTCGCGTTCGAAACCCCGGCATGGGTCGCGGACAAGGAGCATCTCCTCGGGTCGCCGGCGGCAGGACAGGGGGTGCTTGAGCGGTTCCTCCGGCACGAGGCCGAGGTCGCGGCCTCCCGCTTCGTCCCGCACGCGTTCGAGGTCTCGTTCGGCCTCCCGCTGGTGCCGGGAGAGGTCGACGCGGTATCGGTGCCCGAAGCGGTCGCGATCCCGCTCGGCGAGGAGACCATCCGCCTGCGGGGCAGGGTCGACCGGGTCGACGTGCTGACCGATGGGCGGTTCATGATCACCGACTACAAGACCGGGTCGTCACACCCGCGGCTCAAGGATATCGAGGCCGGGAGAGCGCTCCAGCTCCCCCTCTACCTCCTGGCGGTCGAGAGCCTGACCGGGATGGAGGGGGTCGCGGGCACCTACTACACCCTCAGGCGCGGGGAAGTCCACAACAAGCCGGTCTTCTGGGACGCGGGGCTAAAGGACTGCTTCTCCTGCTTCCCCGGCTCGCAGCGGAGCAGCGTCGAGGACGTCCGGGAGGTGGTGAAGACCGCTCTCTTCTGGACGAAGCGCTACCTCGCCGGGATACGCGCCGGGCGTTTCCCGCCCCGGTCGGACGCCGGCCCCTGCCCGGGTTACTGCGGATTCAAGACCGCCTGCCGGTTCGACGCGCTGCGGCTGCTTAATGCGGAGGCGATGCCCGATGGGACTGACTGAACGCCAGGCGCGGGCCGCGCTCGACCACTCGACGAGCAAGTGCGTCACTGCCGGTGCGGGAACGGGGAAGACGCACGTCCTGGTGCAGAAGTATCTCAGCCTGCTCGAATCCGGTGCCGGTGTCGGGGAGATCCTCGCGCTGACCTTCACCGAGAAGGCGGCCGGCGAGATGAAGATCCGGGTCCGCCAGGCGATCGCGGAGAAGGAGGGCGAGCGGTGGGACGCTATCCGCGACGAGTTTTTGTGGGCGAAGGTATCGACCTTCCACTCCTTCTGCGCCTCGGTTCTCCGTGAGTTCCCCCTCGAGGCCGGCGTGGGGCCATCCTTCGCCGTTCTCGACGAGCGGGAGGCGTTCCGGCTCCGTGAGGAGGTGATCGAAGACCTCATCCACGGCAATCCGCCCGCGGAGTGCCGGGACGCGGTGATCGGCACCCTCCGTGCGCTCGGGGCCCATGAACTGAAGAACTATCTCGAGGCGCTGTACTCGCGCCGCGGAGCCGCGGAGGCGTTCTTTGCCGCCCTCGCCGGGAGCGAGGAGGGGGTGCTCGACGCCTGGCGGGAGGCTCTGGAGCGGCACCGGGAGGCGGCGCATGCGGCCTTCTTTGACCGTGCCGCCCCTTCGATCGAGACGCTTCGTCACCTTGCCGCCCGCTACCCGGGCGAGCGCGACCCGGCCGAGGCCTACCTCCGGGCGGTCGAACCCTGCCTCGCCGGTGAGGTTGCGGTCGCCGGGATCGTCGAAATCCACAAGGATCGGCGTTTCTCCACCCGGATGGGGCAGAAGAAGAACTGGGAGGGGGACGACCTCGGCGACCTCCGGGCGGCCTACGGCGCCCTCAACCAGTGCCTCAAAGACCACGCCGGAGCCCTCACGCTCGCGCTCGACCGGGCCGACCCCTTCACCCGGGCGACGCTCGCCTTCCTCCGCGACCTCGGGGTGGTCTTTTCGACTTTCCTCGAGGCAGTGGAGGCCGAGAAGCGGCGGATGAACGCTCTCGACTTCGACGACCTGGTGAACCGCACCCGCCGGCTCTTTCGCGACCGGGGGGAGATCGTCGAGACGCATTTCAGGAGCCGGTTCCGGTTTATCCTGGTCGACGAGTTCCAGGACACCGACCCCGTCCAGATCGCCATCATTCGCGCTGTTCTCGGCGATTCCGCGAACCTTTTCATCGTCGGCGACCCGAAACAGTCCATCTACCTCTTCCGGGAGGCCGACGTCACGCAGTTCTCGCACACCCGCGACCTGATCGAGCGCGAGCTCGGCGGGGAGACGATCGCGCTCGACGTCAACTTCCGGAGCACGCCCGAGGTCGTCGGGTTCACGAACGCCGTCTTTTCCGCCCTGATGGCGGAGGCCGGCCGGCCCTGGGAGTTTCTTTACGAACCGCTGCGCGCGATTCGCGGAAACGACACCGGTTCGGTCGAACTCCTCCTCTGCCACAAGATCAGGGAGCGGGCGGCCGGCCGCCGGGCCGAGGCGGAGATGGCGGCGAGAAAGATCCGCTCTCTCGTCGAGCGGGGGGAGAAGCAGGTCTGCCGCGACGGGGAGTCCCGGCCGGCGGGTTACGGTGACGTCGCCGTCCTGCTCGAGCGGCGGACGAACCTCGCCTACTACGAGTGGGCGCTCGCCCGCTACGGCGTCCCCTACCACGTCCATGCCGGCCTCGGGTTCTACGAGCGCCAGGAGGTCTACGATCTCTACAACATCCTCCGGTTCCTCGCAAACAACCTGGACGACGCGGCGCTCTACGGCGTGCTGCGGTCGCCGTACTTCGGGCTCTCCGACGCCCGGCTCTTCCATATCGCCCGGTCGCCGGGTTCCTCCCTCTGGGAGCGGCTGCAGGCCGCGGAGGAGCCTGCGGCGGCGACCCTCCGGGGCTGGCTCTCGCTCTCCCGCAGGCTCCCGCCCGCCCGCCTCCTCCGCCGGATCGTCGACACCTCGGGGATCTTCGTCGTCTTCGGCGGGATGGCCGGGGGCGAGCAGGCCGCGGCGAACGTCGAGAAACTGATCGCCCTCGCGAGGGATGCCGACTGCTCCACGCTCGCCGGTTTTGTCGCGGAACTCGGCCGCTCCATCGACACCGGAGACCGGGAAGGAGATGCTCCTCTCGACCTTGCATCCGCTAACGCGGTCTCGATCATGACGGTGCACGCCGCGAAGGGGCTCGAGTTCCCGGTCGTCGTCGTCCCCGACCTTGCGGAGACGCCGCGGTCCGGCGGAGGCACGATCATGGTGGAGGAGGGGCTGCTTCTCGGGGTCTCGATACCGAACCCGGCAAACGATCACGAGCGCGAGGAGACGCCCGTCCTCCGGCTTCTCAAGGACGAGTACCGGCAGAAGGAGGAGGCGGAGCGCAAACGGCTCTTTTACGTCGCGGTCACCCGGGCGAAGGATCACCTCATCCTCTGCGGGGAGGTGCCGGACGCGGCCCCGGAGAGTCTCGCGGACGCCAGGACCCGGATGGCCTGGATCGCGCACTGCCTCGGGCTCTGCGACGAGGTTTACGCCCGGGGGGAAGCCGTCCTCGGGACGCTCCGCATCCCGATCACCCTCGATCCCGCGGCGATCCCGGTCGACGTGCAGGAGACCGCCCCGGTCTGCCTGCCGGTGCCGGACGACGCCCCCGTTGCAGCCGTCCCGGCGGGCATTCCTTCCAACGGGAAGGAGGGGCGCGCCTACTCGGCAAGCGAGCTTGAGGCGTACCTCCGCGGCCCGGGGGAGTCCCGGCCGCCGGGGCTCGCCGCCGGGGAGGATGCGCTGACCCGCGGCCTCGTCGTCCACGAGATCTTCCGCGGCCGGGACCCCGCCGCGGTGCTGCGGCGGTACGGGCTGGACCCCGCCCGGGCTCCGGATTACCAGGAACTCTACGGACGTTTCCTTGCATCGCCCCTGATGCGGGGGATCGTCCGCGACCACCGCGAGGTGCCGTTTTCGGCGCGGGTGAACGGGTTAACGTTCAGGGGGGTCATCGACCGGCTGGTGCAGCGGCAGAACGGCACCTGGATGCTCATCGACTACAAGACCGGGACGCCGGGGGACGCCGGGGAGTATGCGATCCAGATGGCGATCTACCGCCGCGCCGCCGCCCAGATCCTCGGGGCTCCGATCATACCCTACCTCTACTTCGTCGACGCCGACCGCTGGGCGGAGATCGAGGTGGACGAGGATCTGGTCTTTGCCGAGATCGCCCGTGCGGTCAGGGGAATCGAAGAGGAAGGTCTCTGACGGCGGGAGCCGGTTCTTCGGATCTCCGGTGCGTCCCGGAATCGCCTGATCCACGGGTATCCGGCGAGGTTGTCCGGGGCGTCGCCGAAGGATGCCTGCCCGTCCTCTCCGGCGGAGTGCGGTCTCTCCGGAGCGGGGATGAGTAAGATCGGACGAAGATACTTTTTCCAGGTTCTGCAGCAGGGATGCGCCGTAACCGTGAGCATACCCTGTCGCGCTTGTCCGTGATCGGATCTCGCCGTTCATTCGGGGAGCGGCGCTTGCCGGTCGTGAACGAGTCGCGCCACGGGCCCGCCGCTCAGTCGTACAGCCCGATCGCCAGGTAGTCGTCGTCCGAGAGTTCGTCCCAGAGTTCGAGGACGACCGAACCGTCGTCCAGGACGTCGCCGGGGATGACCCATTCGGAGTCGACTTCCCTGACCTCTTCAACCCCGTCCGGGGTTCTCACGAGCACGTTCATGGTGTTGCCTCCGTTCTCGTCCGGTGAGCCGGCCGCGCCCGGGCGACGATCCCCGATGGGCAGGGGGAGCGGCCTGTTCTCACGGTGAAGAGAATGACTATTTATACGTGCCGGATCTCTACGACAGGCGGCTGAAGACAGGAGAGGGGACGTATCTTTCCGGGTTAAAGAGTTTCCACAACTTTAAATAAACAAAGACAGGCTTATCCCATGCAAGTGGAGTCCCGCCGATGACACCGTTCTCTGGCGCTTCTGCCGAACCCGCGCCGGCCCCGCAGATCCTCGACCTGCTCGACGAGGGCGTGCTCCTGGTCGGTCCGGACAACCGTATCGTCTGGATCAACAGAGCACTGCGGCACTGTCTCGGGGTCGACCGGGACGCAGGTATCGGCAGCGACGCCGGCGAGTTCCTGGGCCGGTTTCTTCTGCCCCGGATCGTCGAAGAGGAATGCGGGCGGAAGATCTCGGCATCGCTTCGCGACCGTGCCGAACTTCCCGACCTTGTCTGCACCATCCGGACCCGGGAAGGCAGAGAGCGGCAGGTCCGGTGCTCCGGTAGGGTCGGCGAGGACGGGATGCAGCTCGTCCGCCTGCGAGAGTTCCGGGCGGACCGCGAGCAGGAGGTGCTGGAAACCATCCTCTCCTACCTGCCGGAGACGGTGAACATCCTGGACCGGGACCTCCGGTACGTCTACGCGGACAGGGAGTTCGCCCATCGGCTCGGGCGAGAGCCGCACGAGATGGTGGGGAAGACCTGGGAGGAGCTCGGGCTTTCGACGGAGGGGGCCGGCCCGTACTTCGAGAAGGTCCGGGAGGTCTTCGCCACCGGGAAGAAGGTGCGGGGAGAGGTCCGCCATGCCGTGATCCGGGATATCGCGTACAGCGAGTATATCTCGGTTCCCATCCCCGGGTCTTCCGGCAGGGTCGAGCGGGTGCTGACGGTCTCCCGCGACATCACCGACCGGAAACGGGCGGAGCGGAAGATGGCGCACGAGCGCGAGCTGCTGCAGGCGATCATCGATGCGATCCCGGTGATGATCACGATCTACGACCCGAACCTGAAGGCGTTCCGGCTCAACCGCGCTCTGCGCGAGACGCTGGGCTGGACGGAGGAGGACGCGAGCGGCGACGATCTCATGGCGTTATGCTATCCCGACCCCGGGTACCGGGAGATGGTCGGCCGGTTCATGCAGTCGCTCGAGCCCGGGTGGCGGGACCTTGTGCTGCGGGCGAAGGACGGGTCTTTCGTCGAGAGTTCCTGGGCAAACATCCGCCTCTCCGACGATACCCGGGTCGGCATCGGCATCGATATCCGCAAGCGGAAGGCAGCGGAGAGGGCGCTTCGGGAGAGCGAGGCATGGTTCCGCGGCATCTACGAGAGGGCCGGGATCGGCATCGCTCTCGTGGGGCTGGACGGGCACTTCCTCGACACCAACCCGGCATTCCAGGAGATGCTTGGGTATGGGGGGGACGAGCTTCGCGGCATGCATTTTGCCGATATTACCCATCCCGACGATCTGGCGGGGGACACGGCGCTTGCGGCGTCTCTCGTCGCCGGGGAGATCGAGAGATACCGGCTGGAGAAGCGGTATGTGGGGAGGGACGGCCGGATTCTCTGGGGAATGCTGACGGGTTCTCTCGTCCGGAACGCGGAGGGTGATCCGCAGTTCCTCATCGGCATGATCGAGAACATCACCGAGCGCAAGCGGGCGGAAGACGCCCTCCGGGAGAGCGAGGAGCGGTACCGTTCCCTCGTCGAACTCATGCCGGATGCCGTCGTCGTACACCAGGACGGCATCATCGTCTACGTGAATCCCGCCTGCGTCCGGATCGCGGGCGGGAGGAGTCCCGAAGACATCGTGGGCAAACCGCTGGATCTCTTCGTCTCCCCCGAATACCGCAAGCTTATCGCCGGGCAGATCCACCGGATGCAGCTGGAAGGCACGGCCACCCCGCTGGCCGAACAGGAACTCAAGATCCTCGACGGCCGGACGATCCTGGTCGACATCACGGCGACTCCCATCCTCTACCGGGGCCGGCCTTCCATCATGGTCGTCTTCCGGGACATCACCGAGCGCAAACAGGCGGAGGCGGTACTCCGGGAGCGGACCGGGGAGCTCACCCGGGTCAACCGGGAACTGGACGAGGCGCACCGGGAAGCGAACCTCTACCTGGATATCCTGACGCACGACGTCCGGAACGCGAACAACGTCTCCACGATGTACGCCGATCTTCTGCTCGGCCTGCTCGAGGGCGAGCCGAAGACCTACGCGCAGAAACTGCACGACAGCATCCGGCGGAGCACCGAGATCCTCAAGAACGTCGCAACCATCCGCCGGATCCACCATGAATCGGCCGATCTGTCGCCGGTCGATCTCGACGCCGTCATACGGGAGGAGGTCGGGAGGTTTCCGGCGGCCTCGATCCGCTACGCCGGCCGGCCGATCGAGGTCTGCGCGGACGGCCTCCTCTCGATGGTCTTTACGAACCTGCTCGATAATGCCGTCAAGTTCGGCGGACCGGACGTCGGGATCGCCGTCAGGGTCGAGGAACAGGACGGCGGGGTGCTGGTCTCGGTCGAAGACACCGGCCCGGGGATCCCGGACGGGGTGAAGCGGCTGCTCTTCCGCCGGTTCGAGCGGGGGCTCGGGCACGGCAGGGGCGAAGGCCTCGGGCTCTATATTGTCCGGACGCTCGTGGAGCGTTACGGCGGCGAGGTGCGGGTCGACGACCGCGTCTCCGGCCGTCCGGAAGAGGGGGCGGCGTTCCGGTTCACGCTTCTTAAGGCCTCGCACGGCAGGGGGCCTGCATGCGGCCGGGCCCGCACGCCCCCGCCGGACGACCCGGCAGGCTCCCGCGACACGGAGTGCGGGTACCTCCGCCCGGTCGTCGAACTCGTGAGGGATGCCGTTCTCGTCGCGGACGATGCCGGGAAGATCCGGGAGATCAACCCGGCGGCCTGTGCCCTGCTCGGGTATACCCGGGAAGAGTTGCTGCAGCGGTCGGTCTTTGAGATCTGCGCAGGCGGGGACAGCGAGTTCTGGCGGGAGTTCCTGGAGACCGGCACACTGCAGGGAGAATGCGAGCTTGTGCGGAAGGACGGCGCCACGGTCAGGGTGGAGTGCAACGCCGTGGCCCGGACGGCACCCGGCACCCACGTGGCCACCATCCGCCCCGTCTCCGGAGAGACGCAGGTTGAGGAGACCCTGCAGTTCGAGCGCGATCAGCTCCTCTCGATCTTCGACGGCCTTGAGGAGATCGTGTACGTCACGGATCCCGCGACGAACGAGATCCTGTACGCAAACCCCTTCTTTACGAGAGCGCTCGGGAGGAACGTCGTCGGCGGGATATGCTACCGCGAATTCCAGGGCCGTGACGCACCGTGCCCGTTCTGCACCAACGAGGTGATCCTTCGTCGGAAGCCGGAACCGTACCGGTGGGAGTACTATAACCCGCTTCTCGACGTCCACCTGGATATCGTCGACCGGATCATCCGGTGGCCGGACGGGCGGGACGTGCGGCTCGAGGTCGCGATCGACGTCACCGAGCGGAAACGGGCCGAGCTTGCCCTTCAGGAGAGTGAAGAGCAGTTCCGGGCGCTCCTGGATGCGACCCCCGATGCCACGGTGCTCATCGACCGGGAGGGTACGATCCTTGCCCTGAACGAGGCGATGGCCGCACGGTCCGGGAGGAGCGCGGAAGACCTCCGCGGAACATGCGTCTACGATCTCTTCCCGCCCGAGCTGGCGGCATCCCGGAGGAAGTGGGCCGATGAGGCATTCTCTTCGGCGAAGCCCATCCGGATGACCGACGAGCACGAGGGGAGGATCTTCGATCATATCCTCTTCCCGATCCAGAGTGCTGACGGGCGGGTCCGGCGGCTTGCGGTCATCTCCTCCGACGTCACCGAACGAAAGCAGGTCGAGAGGATCCGGCGGGAGGCATACGGCCGGATCGAGCAGAACATAGAGCAGTTCGCGATCCTGGCCGATCATGTCCGCCAGCCGCTGCAGGTCCTGCTTGCCCGGGCCGATCTCATGGACGACGAGGAGGCCGCAGAGAAGGTTCGCGAGCAGGTCCGGCGGATCGACCGCATCGTCGGCCAGCTCGACCGGGGCTGGATCGAGTCGCGGAAGATCCGGGAGTTCCTGCGCCGGCACGAGACGACGTAGATGCGGCCGGAGCGTTTTCCTCCCGGCTATCTACCCCCCGGCGGGGCAGGCGAGTTCACAGGCCCGGCAGTGGTCGATCCGTCTTCTCCCGGAGGTCCTGTCGGCGTTCATCCGCGCCAGGCACCGCTCCCGGCTGAACCTGCCGGTGGGGAAGGCGTCCATCGGGCAGGCGCGGGTGCAGTAGCCCTCGCAGCCGGCGCAGGGGATGTCTCCTTCCGGCGATGGTTCTTCGGGACACTCCAGATCCGCCCAGACTGCCCGGAACCGGACTTTCGGCCCGTAGCCCGGGACGAGGACGAGGTTGTTTCTCCCCATCCTCCCGATCCCCGCCATGCATGCCGCGTCCTTGAGGTAGATCCCGCCGTCCTCGATCCGGTAGGGGATGAGGCGGGCGCGGACTCCGTACTCTTCCTGCAGCCAGCGGGCGAGGTTTTTGCCGGTATTCCCGAGGATCCGGTCGCCGGGCGTCCCCCGGCCCGGTTCCCAGAGGTCGAGTTCGGGGTGCTCCGGGTCGTGGGAGAGGCCGAGGACGATGCAGGTGCCGCGGTTTTCCTGCGAGCCCGGGTGTTTCTCCGCGACCGCCGAGGGGCAGTCGACGAGCCTTTTTGCCGCCACGGCGCCCGCCACGTCCGCGCCGAGTTCATGCGCCTTTCGGATGGCCGCCCTGATGATCTCGGGGTCGTTGGGCATAGTGGAGAGTGGGCGCGGGGGGTAAAGAAGGGAGCGGTCATCCGGGCTACGGGGGGCGCGTCACCCGTTCTACCCCGTCCGGGGGGAGCGTGATCGGGAAGGCGGCCGCAGGTCCACTCCCGGTGGACGCATCTTCTGTCACTCCAGGTACGGCAGGACCTGCTCCAGGTCCCGATACCCGACCAGCTGCCCTGCTGCCCGGCGCTGGGACCGGTCGCCGCCGTAGACCACGAACGATCTGTCTGGGGCGTTGCCGGAGAGGCTGTTCCAGTAGGTAAGTTCTTTGAAGAAATCGGAACTTGCCGTTCGGCCCGACTTGATCTCGACCGGGACGGGATCCCAACCCTGATACTCGATGATGCAGTCGATCTCGTGCCCGTGTTTATCCCGCCAGAAGTAGAGGTTGGGCTCTTTGCCCCGGTTAAGCCGGAACTTCAGGAACTCCGTTATGATGAGTGATTCAAAGAGCCCTCCTTTGAGGGGATGATAACCGAGGTCGTCGGCACTCTGCACCCCGGCCAGGTGTGCGGCAAGGCCGGGGTCCGTGAAGTAGAGTTTCGGCATCTTCACAAGCCGTTTGTTGAAGTTTTTGTGGTGGGGCCGGATCAGCGCAACCAGCAGCGATGTCTCAAGGAGGGATAGCCACTCTTTCGCCGTGTTATGGGTGATGCCGCAGTCGTTTGCAAGGGATGAGTAGTTCACCACCTGGCCGGACCGGTAGGCGCACATCTTCATGAACGTCTGGAATGCCGAGAGGTTCTGCACCTGTTTGAGAAGCCGGAGATCACGCTCGAGGTAGGTCTGGATATACGATGCATAGAAGTCCGCCGGGGGAATGCTGCTGCTGTAGGGGCGGGGGAAGAGGCCGGCATAGAGGAGGTCCTCGTAGCGCTCGCCCTCGATCCCGGCATGGGCAAGTTCTCTCATCGAGAGGGGGAGCAGTTTGACAATCCCGACCCGGCCGGCGAGCGATTGGGATATCCGCTCCATCATCAGGAAGTTCTGCGACCCGGTGAGGATGAACTGCCCCGGCTTCTGGTTTCTGTCGAGGACTCCCTGCAGGTACGAGAAGAGCTCCGGGACTCTCTGCACCTCGTCGAGGACCGCCCCGGTCTTTTCGTACTGCGCGAGAAAGCTGCGGGGATCCTCCTCTGCGAAGGCGCGGGTGTCGGGATCCTCGAGCAAGATGTAGGGCAGCTGTGGGAATACCGACCGGACGAGCGTCGTCTTTCCCGACTGGCGGGGGCCGATCACGGCCACTGCCGGAAATCCCCGGGCGAGCAAGCGGACCTTCTCCTCCGCCTCCCGCGGGATCATTCCCTGGATCTGGTTGGACATATTGGAAATACAATTTACAATTTGTCCATATATATGCTTCTGTGATGGCCGGAAACGCAGGTGGTCATGGCAGCCCTTCCGTTCGTCACTTTTTCCGCTTGAGAGCCGTTTGGTCTCCCTGTCCGGTGTTGCAGAGGGTTCGGGGCCGGGGGGTGAAGAAGGGAGCGGTTGTCCGGGGCTCTACAGGGGAGACCCCAGAACTTATATGAGCGGGAGGGTGTAGGCTGCACGACACCTGGAGGAGTTGGGAGTATGGAACAGAAAGAATTCTCGTGCCCGTTTCGGAGGGCGCTCGGCCCGGGGACGTGCGGGATGCACAGGCGGCTCCACGAGATGATCGCGGGGCCCGGGCAGCGGATGATCTCCGTGGTCCGGGGTGCGGGGATCCCGGTCGACGTCCGGGACCTCGAGGACGAGGTCGCGGTCGCCGCCGACCTCCCGGGGATGGCGGGCGGCGATGTCGCGGTACGGCTCACCGGCCCGATGACGCTGCGGATCACCGTCCGAACGAGGGAGGAAGAAGAACGGGGAGGCTACGCCGTCAGGGAGAGGCTGTCCGGGGAGATGACCCGGGTCGTGAACCTTCCCGCGGAGGTCACGGACGAGGGTGCGGCGGCCACTCTCCGAAACGGCGTGCTGGCGGTGCGGCTGAAGAAGGTTTCCGGGCAGGGGGCCGAGATCCCGGTTCGCGAAGGATAGGCGGCGGGGTGCGGGGGAGAGAAGACTCGGGGGTGTGGGCCGTCATCAGACCGCCTGCCGGGTTCCGGCCGACGGCCCGGGGGTGCTGCGTCACATCGACACCCGTTACCTGCGGCTTGGGACAACCCCCTCTCATCCACCTGCAGGTCCCACTATTCCGGAATCTGCCTTTTCAGCATCTCTTCCCGGTAGGGTTCGTACCAGCCGGAGACGGCCTTCTTTGCCGACTCGTATCCGCCGTCCAGGTACATCGCCCCGATGATCGCCTCAAGCGTCTCGGCAATGACGTTGGGCTCTTCGTTATGCTTCTGCATTCTGGCCCCTTCTCCGACAAGGATTTTATCCTGCAGATCAAACCCCCTCCCCAGTTCGGCAAGAAACGGGCGGCGTTCAATGGTGCTTTTCTTTATGGTGATCTCGCCTTTCGTCTCATACCCCGAACGCATGAGGAGGTCGCACAAAATTGCTTTCAGCACCGCGTCGCCCAGCGTCCGGAGGGCGTCCTGATCCTCGCAGATTTTCTGCTTCTGTCGCTCTTCATTCGAACGCGACCGATGGAGCAGGGCACGCCGGAGGAGATCCTTGTCTTCGAAATGATAGTTGATCCGTTCTTCGAGGCGGTCTTCCATATGTGCGATATGGCGATGAATCACAGATATATGCATCTATTTTAACCAGGGGCTTTCTCCTGTTCTTGAATAGAATAATCTTACCGTGCAGGGATTTTCAGGCGTTGTATCAGCCTCGTCCGTGAACGCATCCGGGCTCCTGCTCTTTCTACTCCCTTCAATAACCCCACGAGAGACCTGGCGCTACGTTTTTAAGCGTCGGGTTCCATTGGCGTTTCGTATTCCGGGGAGGAAGGCCATGGAGAGCATCGACTTCGATCGTGCCTACTACATCAAGCTGGGAGAGAAAGGGAAGTGGGAGCAGTCGAGCATCGAAGAGGGGAAGATGCGGATCGGCTGGACCAACGTCGACCTCGAGGATCTCCGCCGGGGGAACTGGGAGATCATCGAGAGGGCAATCCGGCATAAGGTGAAGCATCCCGGATCTGCCACCCACGACTTCAACTCCCTGAAAACGATCCACAACTCGAACCGCGGCGACGTCTGGATCACGTTCTACGACTCGAAGCTCTGGTGGTGCCGGCTCAAGGATGGCCGGATCCTCGAGGACGGGGTATCCAAATACCGCCTGACCGACGGCGGCTGGCACGATAGGAGCATACAGGGGAAGGTGCTCCTGACGAACACCCTGCCCGGCAACATTGCCCAGCTGCAGGCCTTCCGGGCCACCTCCTGCACGGTCAGGCCGCTCGACACCCTCAGGCGCCTGATCAACGGCGAGCATACGCCCGAGTACACTGCGACCGTCGACGCACGGGAGGAACTTGTTTACCGGACCGAGGCCCTGATCCGGCACCTGCACTGGATGGACTTCGAGGTTCTCGTCGATCTCGTCTTTTCGGGGGCAGGCTGGAGGCGGAGGAGCGTCGTCGGCAAGACGATGAAATTTGCGGACATCGAGTTCGAGGACCCGATCAACAACGAGTCCTATCAGGTCCAGGTGAAATCGAGATCGACCCTTCACGAGTTCCGCGAGTATAGCGACCGGTTCACCCGGGACGAGTTCAGAAAACTCTTCTACGTCGTCCACTCCCCCGACGATGCCCTGGCGGCACACGCGACGTCCCCCGACCCGGAAGTGGTGCTGGTACCCCCCCGGCGGCTCGCCGCGATGGTCGTGGATGCGGGACTGGTCGGGTGGGTGCTGGAGAAGACGGTATGAGCGGCAGGAGGGGATGACGAGGAGGTGGCCGGGACGATTTGTTCGAAGTCGAACTTCGAACATCTGGATATTGCACGAGATTGCGGAACCGGTCAGATCTCTGCAGAAAGCGCCCGGAGAACTTGTTGGGGTGACGATCCTCTGCCTCTGTGAGGTGGGTTCCTGACCCTTGATGAACTGGTAGCCCTCCTCCGGGTTTATATCCCCGGTCGCCTGATGGAGGAGAACGGCATCCGCCGATCCGAAAGAGATAATGCCCCCTGGATGGTAAATCATCATAGAGTTGTCCGATGCACCCTCTCATCTGTGAGAAGATCTCCGAGATTGCCCGCGTCGCTCGACGCCGCCGTGTAAGGAGGCTTGGGATCTTCGGCTCGGCGACGAGCGACCGGTTCGACCCTGCAGCAAGCGACATCGATTTTGTCGTCGAGTTCGAACCGATGACTCCAGCGGAGCATGCAGAGGCTTATTTTGGTCTCGCAGAAGATCTGGCCCGCCTTTTTTGCCGCAAGATCGATCTCGTCGAGCGATCGGCGATCAGAAACCCGATCTTCCGTGAGTCCGTGGAAGGAACCTGCAAAGATGTCTATGCCGTCGCGTGAAGCACAGAAGTATCTCTACGATATTGCCGGGGCCGCCGACTATATCGCGCAGTTCACCGCCGGAAGATCCTTTGAGGAGTATCGTACCAATCCCATGCTGAGATCTGCTGTCGAGCGGCAGTTCGAGATCATCGGCGAAGCATTGAACCAGCTCCTCCGGCGGGAGCCGGGCCTCGGTGAGAGGATCTCCGATGCATCTCTGATCGTTGCGTTCAGGAATCGACTGATTCACGGGTATGCGAGCGTATCCGATGAGGTTGTCTGGGGTGTCGTCGAGAGGTACCTCCCGGTTCTTTCGAGCGAAGTGCGGGATCTCCTGGCAGGGGATGAGTAGGACCGGCGTCACAGAACCCGGGGGTCCCCGCTCCAACCGAATAGGCTCGATCGTTTCCTCTTGAATCCAGGCAGTTCGACCTCTTCGGCCGCTGGGCACACTGCATTTTCCTGATGGTTACTGATTCTTCCCGGCACTCTGTGCCAGTACACTCTCTTCTCCGGGATCGCCCCCCTGACCCCGCCCCGGGGGTCTTCCACGTCCCCGGCATACCGCGGGATCACATGCACGTGCAGGTGCATCACCGTCTGCCCGGCGGCCTCTCCGACGTTCACGCCGACGTTGTAGCCGTCGGGATGGTACCGGCCGTCGAGGAGGTCTTTCGCCTCCCGGAGGAGGGCGAGGAGGGCGATCTGCTCCGTATCGGTCGCGTCGAAGAAGTCCGCGACGTGGCGGAAGGGGATGATGAGGAGGTGGCCGGGGCGATTTGTTCGAAGCCGAGCTCCGAACATTAGGTGGGGAGCTCCGAACATCAGGGTACATTGCACGAGATTGCGGAACTGATTAGATCGCTGCAGAGAGTGCTCAGAGAACCTGTTGGGGTGATGCTCCTCTGCGGGGAGAGGTTCCTGACTCTCGACGACGGCGATGGTTCAGATCGGCATTCTCGCAAAGAGGGAACGACCGGGCTGGCCGTGGGCCACTCGCAGACGTACGTAACGAGAGAGCGATAGCAAGAACTCAGAGCCGGATCGCGATGGGATCAATGGGATCATGTTAAGATCATAATGGGATCATAATACCTGTCCAGAATAATTTTAAACGGATTTAGTGCGTGGAATGGGTAACGTCTCAGATCTTCT
>NZ_JXOJ01000005.1 GCF_001017125.1 Methanoculleus sediminis
TGTCCCCACCCCCCAGGCGCGATATCCCCACGGTCCACTGCATCGGGCTTTGTCCTCGCTTTGGTTGTCACATCAACCGTGGCAGGAACCCTAATGCCTTTTCACGCTCGTGCTCACAGTGCCGCCGCGTCCATGCTTCCGGTCACTTCCTACCCATCCACCATACACCCCGCCGGAACCCCCTCTCCCCCGCGCTACCCATAAATACCCGGAGCCGGTAGATACCCCTCATCGAGGTGAAGCGCGGTGAGAAGCGAACTTGAAGAGGAGATCGCGAAACTCTCCTCCCTCGCACGGGAGCGCGGTGCGGAAGCGCGGCGGATAGCGGCCCACGATGTCGTCGTCGCGGAGTGGGTGCGGTTCAAGTGCCGGTTCGGGTGCAAGGGCTACGGAAAACACATGTCCTGCCCGCCCTACGCCCCCACCCCCACAGAGACAGAGCGGCTGCTCGCCGAGTACGGCACCGCCCTCCTTCTGCGGTTCGAGGGCATCCCCGGCCACCCCGACCTCAGACCCGACGAGATACCGCTCGACTTCCACCCGTTCTTCCGCGACCTCATCCTCTGGGTGAACTCGACGGTGCACCTCCTCGAGAAGACGGCTTTTTATGACGATTTCCCGAAGGCCTTCGGGTTCGGGGGATACCCCTGCATCTACTGCGAGCACCTGCACTGCGTCGCCGAAGAGCACGAAGGGGTCGTCGACGAGAGCATCCGGAGGCTCTGCCGGCATATGGACCTCGTCCGCCCGACGATGGAGGGCGCCGGGATCGACGTCTTCTCCACCGCCCGGAGAGTCGGGTGGGACCTGCACGTCGTCCCCTGCCGCGACCTCGGGTACGGCAAGATCGAGCACGGCAACATCACCTCGGTAGGCCTCGTCCTCATCGAGTGACGTGCCGCCCTTCAGTCGTCCCGGGCGCCCTGGATGAACTCCTCGATCATACGGCAGGCGTCGTCGTCCCTGACCTGCACCGGCGGGTGCTTCATGAAGTAGGCGGAGGGGGATATGAGCGGGCCGCCGATGCCCCTGTCGAGAGCGAGCCTGCAGCACCGGATGGCGTCGATGACGATCCCTGCGGAGTTGGGCGAGTCCTCGACGGAGAGACGGAGTTCGATCTGCATGGGAACGTCCCCGAACAGCCGTCCTTCCATTCTGAGAAAGCAGACCTTGTTGTCCTTCTGCCAGCAGACGTAATCGCTCGGGCCGATGTGGATGTTATCGTCGTCGAGAGGCACTTCGAGGACAGACTGCACCGCTTCGGTCTTCGACGTCCTCTTCGAGGCGAGGCGGTCGCGGTTGAGCATGTTCAAAAAGTCGGTGTTGCCGCCGGTGTTCAGCTGGTAGGTCCGGTCAAGCCTCACTCCCCGTTGCCGGAAGAGGTTCGCGAGAACGCGGTGGGTGATCGTCGCCCCGAGCTGGGCCTTGACGTCGTCGCCGATGATCGGAAGGCCGTGTTCGCGAAATCTCGCTGCCCAGGCCGGATCACTCGCGATGAAGACCGGCATGTTGTTGACGAGGCCGACGCCCGCCTCCAGCGCACAATCGGCGTAGAACCGTGCGGCCTCCTCCGAACCCACGGGGAGGTAGTTGAGCAGGATCTCGGCACCCGAATCCTCGAGTGTCCGGACGACGTCCTCGCGCGACGCCTCCGCCTCTTCGGCGAGCATGAACCTGCACTCCTCCCTGTAGTTCAGCATGTGCCCGGGAAACCCGTCCAGCACCCGCCCCATCCGGACGGCGACACCGGTTTTCGGCATCCCGGGGCAGAAGGCCGTGGTGCAGTTCGGGGGGGCGAAGATGGCTTCCGAGACGTCCTTTCCGACCTTCCTCGCATCGATATCGAACGCCGCAGCCACCTCGATGTCGGACGGCCGGTAGCCGCCGAGGTCCCAGTGCATCAGTCCGATTGCGTCCTTCTCGCTCTTCCTCCGGTAGTACTCGATCCCCTGTAACAGTGAACTGGCACAGTTCCCGACGCCCACGATTGCAATCCTGATCGAGTCCACGACAGCCCCCTGATAAATCCGGTACGCGCCCGAAACACCCCTCTTCAGGCGGGTGCGCCGGGCACAGGTTGAGACGGTGCAACCCCCTCCAGGTTGCTTTTTTGGGTATAATACGGAGCAGGAAATATAAGGGTATGGTTTGGGAGGCATCCGACGGTCATGGATGATCCCTCCAGGCGCGACGGCGTTCCGTGCGGCCCGGCCCCCGGCCGTACCTGTTTGGTGCGTACGGAGTGATGGTACGGCGGCCGAATCTCGATGAGTTGCCTCCGGGTGCCTCCGGGTGCCTCCGGGATATGGGAGATATGTCGTCTCCCTAAATTCGTTGAGGGATGTTGAGATCACGCCCCCGCCGGCAAAAGGTTTATATGGGCCCCCTACTATAGGGGCTTTCGCGGTAGCCTATGACCAGAATATTCCTCTGCACCAACGGGTGCGTCGAGGGGCAACTCAGGACAAAACTCGTCGAGAGGTATCTGGGCGCCCATACCCGGGATGTTCGGGTGACCCAGGAGATAAGCGATGCAGATACCGTTCTCTTCTATGCCTGCGGGCTGACCAACGAGAAGGAGAGCCATTCCCTGGACATCGTCAGGGAACTCAAGGGGAAGATGCAGCCGGGTGCCGAACTTGTCGTATGGGGATGCCTTGCAAAACAGAACCCGCAGGCGTTCGCGGGGATCTACGACGGCCCGCTCGTCGGCCCGCTGGATACCGATTTCTTCACCTCCATCCCGGGCTCAAACGGCATCTCTCTGGACGCGATCGATCATTCGGCTGCCGAGAACGAGCTGGCAACCATGGCCGCGCCCAGCATCCACGGCTGCAGCGGCACCGATCTCGTTACTCGTGCGCTCCTCCTCTATAAGCGCGGGGTGGACCTTTTCAGCCCACGGAGGGTGAACCATTCGCCGATATACTATATTCCCATTGCAGTCGGATGTACCGGACACTGCACCTACTGCAGCGAACGTCCGGCGTTCGGGAACACCATTCACAGCCGCCCGATTGAAAACGTCGTCTCCGAGCTCCGGAGCGCGATGGGGCAGGGATACGCCCGTTTCTCGCTCGTTGCAACGGATCTCGGGAGTTACGGCGTCGATATCGGCTGCCGCCTTCCCGACCTTCTCGACGAGATGCTTGGCGCCGATCCGTCGGGCAACTGCTCGTTCCTCCTCAACCAGATCGAACCGCACCACCTCGAGACGATCTACGACGGCATGGTGCCCGCCTTTGATTCGGGAAAGATCGAGATGGTGATGTCCCCCGTGCAGTCGGGGAGCGATCGGATCCTGAAACTCATGGGCCGGCACTACACCGCCGGGCAGTGGAGGGCGCTGATGCTGGATATTCATCGGAATCATCCCGATATCCGGCTGAACACACAGTTCATGGTGGGGTTCCCGACCGAGACGGAGGAGGATTTTGCCGCGACGCTGGCTCTCCTCGATCCCCCGTTCCGGCTCGACGAACTCCATATCTTCAGGTTCTCCCCGAGACCGATCGTTCCCGCCTCCCGCCTCCCGGACCAGGTTCCCGATGAGGTCAAGGAGGCACGGGCCGAACGCCTGCTCAGCCGGTTCGCAAGGAACTGCATATAGCGGATGGAGACGGCGGGAATCTGTCCGCGGCCCTGCGTCGATCCGGCAGGAGGCGGCCGTAACCGCATCGCAGAACCGCCTTTCAGGAGATGGAAGTCGCATGATTCGGAACGTGGTATATGGCGGATTCCTCGCGGTACTCGTGATCTGCGCGGGCATGATGGTCTTCGGATGGCTTGATCCGGGCGGCAACGACCATACCTCCCCGGCTCCCGGGGATGGCGCCATCCTGATCGCCGCACACGACAGCCCGGGAGAGTCGAAAGAAGCCGCGGATTATCTCTGCGACGGCACCGCCGACCAGATCGAGATCCAGCATGCGCTCAACGCCCTCGGCAGCGCCGGCGGCACGGTCGCCCTGGCCGAAGGCACGTTCTACCTCAGTGGAAACCTGAACGTCCCGGGCAACGCGGTTCTCGAAGGACAGGGGGCCGATGCCACCCGGCTCGAGTGGTCCGCCGGCTTTATGCAGTGCCGGGGGGTGCAGGAGATCCTGCTCCGTGACTTCACGACCACCGGAACCGGCGCGATCTTCATCTACAACTGCGACCGCGTGAAGGTTCACAACGTCACGGCGACGGTCGACAACTCCCGGTGGGGCGGGGCGTTCACGCTCTGGGCCTCTAACGACGTCATGGAGGATATCGAGTTCGTCAACTGCAGGGCCGTCGACTGCGGAAGGATGGGGTTCATGAACGACGGCGAGGGGTCCCCGAGGCTTATCCGGGATATCCGCTACATCGACTGCGAGGCCGTCAACTCCGGACGGTATTCGAGGTTCTCCCCGTACGGGGAGTGGACGACCGGCTTTGCCGTAGCGGAGAACAACGACCTCGCGGATGCGGCTCTCGTCGGCTGCGTGGCCGAGGGCTCGTTCGAGTCCGGGTTTCATATCGAAGATGCCCCAGAGGTTACAAACCTGGTCTTCGAGAACTGCATAAGCCGCTACAACGGCCAGAAGTCGGACGGTTTCTACAACCCGTCGGAGAACACTCACGGCCTTCATTTCGGCTCCGGGTACTGGGTGCAGGGAGAAACCACGCTTTATGGCTGTGTCTCCGAAGGCAACGGGAACGCGGGCTTCTCCGTGGGCCCGGGCGTCAGTCTCTACAACTGCACCGACGACGGGTCGGCGGTGGGGTTCCGGCTGGTCGATACGCGTGATACCTATCTGGAGGACTGCACCAGCCGGAACGCAGGGGCGTACGCGGTCTATGCGCTCGAGGCGGAGAACATCGCGACGAAGAACCTGCAGATGATCGACCCCGGAGGCGTCAACGGGAACGGTGCGTTCTTCGGCACTGTTGCACACCCGGTCGTCGCCAGCCGGTTCGACATCGTCGGAAGAAGCGGCGGCGACATCCGCACAATCTATGGCGAGGGGTGCCGCGACATCGTATTCACGGGCGTTATCCGGACGGATCACCCGGAGCCGGTGGTCGTCAAGCGGGGCGACGGTGTCGATACCGGCGGGCTTGAGATCCTGGCCGGGCAGGAAGATCCGGGCCGAAACTGTGCAGGCGGGCTGAAGTGCCTTCTGCTGAGGATTATCACGGTGTTCTTATGAGGATTGTTCAGGTCACTCCCTACTACCCCCCGCACACCGGGGGGATCGAGCGGTATGTCCATAACCTGAGCAGGGCGCTTGCCGACCGGGGCCACGAGGTCACCGTCCTGACCGCGAACGTACCGGCCGGCCGGCCGGTCGAGACCGACGACGGGGTCACGGTAAAGCGCAGCACCTGCCTGGCACGCCCCTTCAACGATCCGTTCGTGCCTTCGTTCTTCAGGCTTGGCGGGGAACTCGCGGAAGCCGACGTCCTGCACGCCCACAACGCCTACAGTTGCGCCGCACTGGGGGCGGCTTTTGCCCGGCGGAGATATGGCGTGCCGACGGTTCTGACGCACCACGGCCAGCACCTCTTCGGCAGCCCCCTCAAGGACCTGGTCGTGGCACTCTACCGCAGGACGGTCGAGCGCCGGCTGGTGAACGAAATCGATCGGGTTGTTGCGCTCTCGCCGTCGGATGCGGAGTACGTCTCGACATTCGGCGTTGAGAAGGAGAGAATCGCCGTCATCCCGAACGCAATCTGCCCGGCAGACTTTCTACCGCACATGGACGGGGATACGGGCCGGTTCGAGGAAGGCTACCGGCTCAACGGGAGGAAGAGAGTGCTCTTTGTCGGGCAGATCTCGACGAGAAAAGGGGTCGATGTGCTCGTGCGGGCGGCAAGCCTGGTTGTGAACGGGCAGAACGGGAGCGCTCCGGTCTTTTTCTTTGCCGGGGGCGGGGATTACCTCGATCCGGCACGGGAACTTGCCCGCGGTTACGGTATCGAGGATCACGTCAGGTTCCCCGGGAAGGTGAGTTTCCGCGACCTGGTTTCGGCGTACCGCTCCTCGGATCTCTACGTTCTCCCCTCCCTTTCGGAAGGGATGCCCACGGTGATACTGGAGGCCATGTTCTTCGGCCTGCCGGTCGTCACGACCGATCTCCCCTGCCTCCGGGACAACTTCGGCGACCATGCCGTCCTGGTCCCTCCCCATGACGAGCACGCGCTGGCCCGTGCCGTCACGGGGCTCCTCGGCGATCCCGAACGTTGCCGGCGGCTCTCGGAGAGGGGGCAGGCGTTTGTGCGGTCGAACTACACCTGGGATAAGGTCGTGCTCGCATACGAGCGGCTCTACGAGCAGATGACCCCCTGAACGCTCTCATGTTTTATCCCGCGCGCCTGGCCGGGGTTGCACCGGGGCTCTCGCTGCCGCACCGTCATTCTGTGTGAGTGCCGAATATGTAGCGTTCACGGAATGGCTGGCAGCCGTCCCGGCATGATTCCTGCGGACTTTTTAATTAAAACCTATCCTGAATCTTAATGTCGATTAACTCTGGTTATGGATGTTTATTTCAATTTTAAATCTGGATTTTCTCGAAATATTGAGAATAAAGCGATAATAAAAAATGAAATTGTATATATAACATAATTTATTTATACATCAGATGCTGGAGCACGCGTGCTTCAGCCTGCAACTCAAGGAGGTAAGTACTTGAGCTCTTTTGGCAGTAGATTTCAGCGAAAAACCAGCAAAAGCCCGACCATCTACCGGAGGGTGCTGACGCTCCTTTTGGGATGCGTTGCGATAGGGTGCATTGTGCAGGCCGGCAGCGCCCTGGTCGTTGCGGCAGGCGACAGTTCCGCCCAGTCGAAGGCACAGGCGGATTACGTCTGCGACGGCACCGCCGACCAGATCGAGATCCAGAATGCGCTCAACGCCGGCGGCACGGTCACCCTGACCGAAGGCACGTTTCACCTCAGCGGAAACCTGAACATCCCGAGCAATGTAGTCCTCGAAGGACAGGGGCCCGACGCCACATGGCTCAAGTGGTCCTCCGGCCTTATGCAGTGCCAGGGGAAAGAGAACTTCGTACTCCGTGACTTCAAGACCACCGGAACCGGCGCGATCTTCATCCAGAACTGCGACCGCGTGAAGGTTCACAACGTCACGGCGACGGTCGACAACTCCCGGTGGGGCGGAGCGTTCACGCTCTGGGTCTCAAGCGACGTCATGGAGGATATCGAGTTCGTCAACTGCAGGGCCGTCGATTGCGGAAGGCACGGATGGCAGAGCGACGGAGACGGTTCCGTAAAGACGATCAGAAACATCCGCTATATCGACTGCGAGGCGATCAACTGCGGCCGCGACAGCCGGTTTGCTCCGCACGGCCAGTGGACGTGCGGGTTCCAGCTTGCAGAGAACGCCAACATCGAGGACTGCGAGGTCGTCCGCTGCTATGCGGAGGGCAACTGGGAGGCGGGTTTCATCGTCGAGGCGGCGCCGAGCAAGAAGAACATCGTCCTGCGGGACTGTGTCTCGAAGAACAACGGCGTGAAGCCCGACAACTACTACAACGGGCCTG
The DNA here is from genome assembly GCF_001017125.1 of Methanoculleus sediminis. GTDB lineage: Archaea > Halobacteriota > Methanomicrobia > Methanomicrobiales > Methanoculleaceae > Methanoculleus > Methanoculleus sediminis. The sequence continues at coordinate 7,527 of NZ_JXOJ01000005.1, forward strand.
ACGAGGACATGTACGGCGCCCTCTTCGGCGCCGGGTTCTGGCTTCACGGCGATATGACCCTTATCAACTGCACCGCGGAGAAGAACCGGAAAGCCGGTTTTGCGGTCTGGTACCCGTTGTCCTACACCAAACTTTACGGCTGTAGCGACACGGGCTCCGAGATCGGGTACAAGTTCGACTACACGGACAATGTTTATGTGGAGGACTGCACCTCACGCGACGCCGGGAGATACGGGATCTACGCCGCAAACGCCGGAAAGATTACCACCAACGGGCTGACCCTCATCGCCCCGAAGGGCGACGGCTCGAAGAGCAACGTCTTCGGCGTCTCCGGCTACCCTGTCCGGGAGAGCTCGTTCGAGATCGAGACCTACGGCGGCGCGGGTACCGTAGTCTCGTGCCCGAGCGGCCAGAACGTCCAGTTCTCGGGGACCGTCAGGTCGGACGCGGCCCAGCCGGTCGCCGTCTCGGGGTCGGTCGATACGTCGCGCCTGAGCGTGGTGCCGTACTCCGGTGGAGCACCGACCCCTACCCCCACTCCGACTCTGACACCGACACCCGCCGGGAAACCGGACCTCGTGGTGACCGACATCTCCTGGGAGCCGGCAAGTCCGGCACCGGGGAGCGCGGTGACGATGAAGGCAACGATCAGGAACCAGGGCGACGCCCCGACGCCCGCGGGCACGAAACACGGCGTTCTCTTCACGTTCGATGACGGCGCCGCCGGGCCCGGTGTCTGGTCCGATGCTCACACGGCTTCGCTCGCACCGGGCGCCTGGGTTACGGTGACCGCGAACGGTGGTTCGGCCGGCGCGCTCTGGACGGCAGTCGAGGGCGCCCACACCGTGCAGGCCCACGTGGACGACGTCAACCGGATCGTCGAGTCGAACGAGGCGAACAACGTCAGAACCGGGCAGATCATGGTCATGAAGTCTGCACCGACGCCCACCCCCACCCCGACACCGACACCCGTCGGGAGACCTGACCTCGTGGTGACCGGTGTCTCCTGGGAGCCTGCGAGCCCGGTCGCCGGGGATGTGGTGACGCTCAAGGCCACGATCAAGAACCAGGGTACAGGTCCCACGCCAGCGGGCACGAAGCACGGCGTTCTCTTCATGTTCGATGACGGCGCCGCCGGGCCCGGCGTCTGGTCCGACACCCATACGGCATCGCTTGCCCCGGGTGCGTCGGTCACCGTGACCGCGAACGGCGGCTCAAGCGGTGCGACCTGGAAGGCCGTCGAAGGCACGCACACCGTGAAAGCCCACGTGGACGATGTCGACCGGATCCCGGAGAGCAATGAGGCGAACAATGTCCGCTCCGAAGAGATCACGGTCTCGAAGACGGCGCCGGCACCGGCCGGGAAGCCCGATCTCGTCGTGACCCATATCTCCTGGAAACCCACAAAGCCTGTTCCGGGAAGCGATGTGACGTTCCGCGCAACGATCAAGAACCAGGGTACCGCTCCCACGCCTCCCGGCGTCATCAGCGGCGTCGCATTCCTCGTCGACGACAGGCTCACCGTCTGGTCCGACGGTTGCACCCGTTCGATCCCGCCGGGCAGCTGGGTGACCGTGACCGCGAACGGGGGCCCGAGCGGAACTGCGGTCTGGAAGGGGGCCGCCGGGACGCACACCATCCAGGCATGGGTTGACGACATCGACCGGATGGCCGAAACGAACGAGGAGAACAACCGGCGCACGACAACCCTGACCCTGTGAAGCGGCCCACGCTTCACCGGTCCCCCTCTTTTTCTCCGGAACGCACCGTTTCGGCATCCGGTCCCTGTCCCGGACCCGGGGATGGAACGGGACTCTCCTCAAGGTATATATGGCATGAGGACTATTGCCATCCGTGCATTGGATGGATGGACGGTTGAGGGACCTCCTCCAAGCATGATGCAACACCGGGAAGATGCTATGAAAATAGCACTGATCTGCCAGCAGTTCGGGGACAGAACGTCATATCAGGGTTCGGATATCTACGCCGCAGAACTGGTCTCACACCTCGCCGGACGCAGCGACGTCGATCTCCATGTCGTCACCATGGGCAGCGCGAACGCTGTACGGCAGGAAGACGGGTTCACCTGTCATACTCTGCGGAACAACGGCCTGCTCTCCCTCCCGTACGTTCACCCGCTGGTGCTCGCGAGGATGGTGAGGACGATCAGGGCCATCCGTCCGGATATCGTCCACGTGCTCTCCACCCGGTATCCCTGCTCCGCGGCGGGCATGCTCCTCCGGAACGACTACCCCCTTCTCGTGACGGCGTTCGGCATCTTCGAGAGAGAGATCGTCTACTACCGTGAGGACATGCGTCCGCTGGAGAAGGCCCTCTCGCACGTCTTCCACGCTTTCTTCATCCGCAACGAGCGGTGGGTGCTCTCCCGCGCCCCCGAACTCGTCGTGAGCGCTCCGTCGATCGGCGAGCTCCTCCGGACGCCGGCAACCGGCCCCCTCCACGTCGTCGCCGGGGGCATCGACGTCGGGAAGCTCCGGTCGTCCGGTTCGTCCCTCCGTCCGGGGCCGGCCCCCGATATCGTCTTCGTCAACGCGCTCACGCGGCTGAAGGGTGCCGACGTCCTGCTCGATGCCCTGCCTCGTGTGGTGAAGGCGTTCCCGGAGGTCAGGGTCTGCATCGGGGGGAGGGGGCCTCAGGAACCGGAACTCAGGAGGCTTGCACGCAATCTGGGGCTTGAAGAAAACGTCGTCTTCTCCGGGTTCGTAACGGACGAAGAGAAGCATGATTACTACCGTGGGTGCAAGGCGGTGGTCGTTCCGTCGCGGTGGGACTGCCAGCCCTCTCCTATCTTCGAGGCCGCGGCGTTCGGCAAACCGGTCATCGCGTCCGATATGTCCCATCCCGACATCGTCGAGGACGGGGTGACCGGGCTTATCTTCCGCTCCGAAGATGCGGTCGGGCTCGGGGAGAAGATCCTCATGCTCCTCGGCGACGATGCCGCACGCGAGAGGATGGGCCGGGCGGCAACGCTCAGAGCTGATGAATATGACTGGAAGAGCGTTGCAGAGAAATATCTCGCGATATACGGCGACGTCGTCAGGAGGCATCGCCGGCACGGGGGGCGGGCTGCGGCGGCTGCCGGCGCATCCCCGGAGAGGTGACCCGGGAGGATCGCCATGAGAGGGGTTACGGTTGGACTGCTCACGTTTCCGATCGAGAGGTCGGGCGTACGCCCGCTCTCCAACCTCATCGGGATCTTATCGGGCCTTACCCGGGAGCGGATCGCCCTGGTGACGGGGAATGCCGGGCGGGTCTTCGAGAACGACGAGCGGGTCCGGTTCTCCGGGGTCGATCACGCCGCCGGGAGCAACATGGTGTCAAGGATTCTCCATAACGTCGTGACACAGGCAAGAGTGACCCGCCTGATTGCGAGGCAGAACAGAACCGATACCTGGATCTTCTTCTTCGGGGGTGAGGTTCTCGTCCTGCCGATGGCCGCGGCAAGACTCCTCGGGAAGAAGGTCGTGATGGCCCTTCCCGGCCATACCGCCACCATGATGGCCCCCTCCGGCGACCGCCTCCTTCTTCCGGCCAGAATACTCACCGGGGTGACCTGCAGGCTCTGCGACAGGATCGTCCTCTACTCTCCCGCTCTCGTAGGCCACTGGGGGCTTGAGCGTTACCGGGAGAAGATCGCGATAGCTCACGAGCACCTGCTCGACTTCGGGGCGTTCAGGGTTGAGGTGCCGCTCGATGAGCGGCCCGTAACCGTCGGGTACATCGGGCGTCTGGCCGAGGAGAAAGGCGTCTGGAATTTTGTCCGCGCCCTTCCCCGGATCGCCGCCGGGAGACCGGACGTACACGTCTTCATCGGTGGGGACGGCCCTCTCCTCCCGGAGATCCGGGAGTTCGTCAGGGACAGCGGGCTCCAGGAACGGGTGACGTTCGCGGGATGGATCCCCCACGAAGATCTCCCCCGCAGCCTCAACGGTATCAGGCTGCTCGTCCTCCCCTCCTACACGGAAGGCCTCCCGAACATCATGATCGAGGCCATGGCGTGCGGGACACCCGTGCTCGCCACGCCCGTGGGCGCCATCCCGGACTTCGTCAGGGACGGTGAGACCGGTTTTATCCTGGAATCAAACACGCCGGAAGGAATCGCAGCCTCCGCTCTTGCCGTCCTCGACCGCCCGGACCTTGAGTTTGTTGCAGATGCCGCCGGGGAATACGTGAGAGAGGAGATCACCTGCGAACGGGCGACTGCGCAGTTTGCGGCCGTCATCGACGGTCTTGGGAGGTGATCGCGGCATGTATCCTGCACTGTTCCGGGAAGATCCGGATAAGATCCTCGCCTGGCTCGGCATCGTCGCCTCGATCGCTCTCGTCGTCGCCCTCGCGTTCACCGTCGGCCGCCTGGTATTCATCCTCGTCGGCGTCCTCACCGTCATCTCCTGTCTGCTCTGGCTCGGTATCAGGGAGCATGCGGGGTCGGCGTTGGATGCCCGGGAGACCGGCAGCAACCGTCTCTTCACCGTGCTGCTCGTCCTCTTCCTTACGCTCTACTCGCTGAGCATCGTTGCACTCCACCTTCGCGCCTCCCTCTACGAGCGGCCGCCCGGCTACTTCATCCTGACCGGGCTCATGGCCGGCGTCGTCGCTCTCGAGATCTTCCTGCCGCACCGCAGAAAAGCCACCTGGGTTCTGCCGCAGATCATTCTCCTCGGGATATCGGTCGCATGGTCCCAGATCCTGCTCTTTCCCGGTGTTCTGGGTTCGGATCCCTGGTGGCATAACATGTTCGCATCGCACATCCTGAACTTCCACGCCGTTCCCGGGGGTTACTGGTACACCTACATGCCGCTCTTCCACCTGGAGGTTGCCGAAACCTCGCTTCTGGCCGGGCTCGACTACAGGCTCGCGGCGATGCTCTCGGTGAGTCTGGCGCAGCTCGTCGTCTTTCCGCTGGGCGCCTACCTTATCGGGAAGGCGCTCTTCGGCGACGAGCGGATCGGGCTCCTCGCCGGGCTCATGCTGATCACCGCGAACCAGCAGATCGGCATGAGCACCGCATCGATCCCCAACGCCTTCGCGGCGGTATTCATGGTTCTCGTCCTCGTCCTTCTCTTCAAGACGAACTACACGAGCCCGGGACGGGCGCGGTATCTCGCGTACTTCTTCCTTGCCGCCATCATCCTGACCCACACAGTTACCGCGGCATGCATGGCGGTGGTGCTCTTCCTGACGTGGGGTGCGTGCAGGCTCTACGACCTCGTCCGCGAAGATACGGCCCGGAAGGCATATCCCGTCACGCTGGGCATGGCCTCGGTCTTCCTGGCTGCCGTGCTCGGGTGGTGGTACTTCGTATCGGGGCACGTCGCGGTGCTCCTCGACCTCATCCGGCAGGGATTTTCCCGGGACTACTTCGTCAGCAACCCGGCGGTCGTCGACGCATACCCCGGGCTCGTGCCGGTCTCTGAGCAGGTCTTCAACAACATCGGCATGTTCCTCTTCTTCACCTTGAGCCTCGTCGGCATCCTCTACCTGGTGGCGCGAAGGGAGCGGAACGGGTTTGCCTTCGCGACGGTAGGACTCGTCCTTCTTTCTCTCGGCTTCTTCCCGCTTGTCACGGGTCTCTCGTTCATCGAGCACCGGTGGTGGTACTTCGCGCAGATCCTCCTCTCTGTCCCGCTCGCGGTGTCTCTGCTGCTGGTGGGAAGTCTCCCCCGGGCCCGGACGAGGGCCGGGATGGTCGTTTTTGCCGTCGGTATCAGCCTCCTGGTCTTCGCCATGATTTTAAGCCCGGCCGCAAACAACGACACCCCTATCTTCTCCGGAAACAGTGCGGTGAGAACAGGGTTCACGACGTCCGAGATGCGGGCGATCGATACCGTGAACGCCGTGCGAACCGGGCCGGTCTGGGCGGACAGGTACGTCCAGGTTCAGAACTATGTCAGCTTCGACCCGGGATTCATCCTGCCGGGCGACGATATGCTCATCGAAGGAACCTATCGCCCGTACGGGGCGGACGCCGTTCTGACCCGGGGCTGCATCCGGGATCGCCCTATCTTCTGCTACGACGGGATGTTCCGGCTGGCGCACGATCCGGAACGAACGCTCGACGGTGAAGGCTACGACAGGGTGTATGCCTCGGGTTCGGCGAGCCTGTTCGTCTTCAACGAGCCGTAGCGCCGGCGCGGGCGGTGATGCGCGAACGGGGCAGGTGCGGTTCCGGCGGCCGTGCATGGGATAGTCCGCTCCGCAGAACAGGAGAGCCTGAGCCGCACCACGCCAAACGACTGCCTTGCATCCCCGCTCGGGACAGGATCCACTCTCCGCAACGTTTTATTACCTTCACACATCCATACCGGCGTAATCCTGATTCAGGAGGTATTGGATTATGGTTGATTTCGAACATGCCCTCATCGGGGAAGCGCTCGTCGGCGAAGGGCCGGAGGTTGCCCACGTCGATCTGGTCATCGGGAAAAAAGGGAGCAGCGTGGAGCAGGCATTCGTCACGGCGCTCGCATCGCCTGCACGGGGGCACACGCCGCTTCTTGCCGTGCTCACCCCGAACATCCCTGCAAAGCCCCCGACGCTGATGGTCAACAAGGTCACGATCAAGAACGCGGATCAGGCTCTCCTGATCTTCGGCCCGGCGCAGGCCGCCGTCGCGAAGGCCGTGGTGGACAGCGTTGCGGAAGGTATCATTCCCGGGTCGGAGGCCGATAACCTGCTGATCATAGCATCGGTCTTCATCGAATGGGATGCGGCGGACAAGAAGAAGATCCACGAATGGAACTACGAGGCGACGAAGACCGCCATCCGCCGGGCGATCGCGGGTGAGCCGGCGGTTGCCGAGGTGCTTGCACAGAAGGATACTGCAAAGCATCCCTTTGCGTGAAACTGCCGGCAAGTACTGCAGAAAAGGCGGTATGCTCTGAAAGGAACATTGGAAGAAAGGTCAGACCGAAGTTCTGATGCGCCGACCGGGACTCGAACCCGGGTTTAGGCGTTGGCAACGCCTAGTGATAACCACTACACTATCGGCGCACGCCTGTGCTTTCGCACTGTGTGCCTTACAACATGGGTTTTTCAGGCTAATAAGCCTATCGAAGCGGGGCCCGGATCGGGCGGTGCCGCCCCTGCAGGATCGCATGGCGCGCGATGTTTCCGGGCCGACGGCCGGCCCTGCGGGAGGCCGGTCGTGCCGCCCCGCGCCTCTACCGGTGTCCGTGATCGAGTGCCTGCCTGATGTTTCGGTTTGCAAGTATCCAGAGCCCGGGCGTCAGGACCAGGATGAAGACGGCCATGGCGTAGGCGAAGATCTCGGCGGAGAAGAGCAGGAAGTTGAAGATGCCGTGCAGCACCATCCCGAGCAGAAGTCCCTGAAGGATGATCGCCGGCCGGCGTTCGGCGGCTGTGAACTTGGCCCGGCCGAGGGCGTAGCCCCATACGCCGGCGAAGAGCGCGTGCCCGGGGACCGAGAAGATCGCGCGGACGGCGATCGTGCTGAGGGCGAGCGCCGGGGACGTCAGGTATGCCGTAAAGACGTAAAGGATGTTTTCGAGCGTTGCGAGCCCGAGGGCGGCGGCGGCGGCGTAGACGATGCCGTCCATCGGTTCGTCGAACTCGGTGTTTCGGTAGGCGAACCGGCGCACGACCGCAAACTTGCCGTACTCCTCGACGATGGGCGCGATAACGGCGCCCATGATCAGGGGGGATACGATGAAGAGGCCGAAGAACCCCTCGACGAAGGCGACGGGAAACGTGACGAGGACGCCGAGGAGGAAGATCTTTACGATCAGGGCCGCCGGTTCGGGCTCGAATTTATCCCTGCGGTAGAAGTACCACGCCCAGAATACCCCCGGCGCCAGCGCCAGGGCAAGGATTACCAGCGGCTCGACGACCATGCTGATCGAGGTTCATGGTCTCAGAGAGGAAGAGTCTTTCCGTCACATGGGCCGGACGGGCAGGGAGATCCCGGTCCGGCCCGGGATTAGGGGGCCGTGGTCGAGAAGGGCCGCACATCGGAGACGGGACTCCCGAAGAGGGCATCTTTGTTCAAAAAAAAGGGTTACTCGGGGAGGAGGCGGTACTCCGGGGCGAGCCCCTCGAGCACCAGCAGCCCGTAGTACCGGAAGAACGTGACGAACGGCACCGCGATCAGGAGCGCCACCGGGATGGCGATGACGAGGTAGGGGATGATGAGGGCGAGGAGCAGCACGTAGTTTCCTGCCTGGATTGCGGCGAGAAGCACGATCCCGATGAGGACGAACGGTATCGCGATGATCACCAGTGCAAGGATGACCAGGACCGCCTGCACGATCGCGGCGATGAGGCCGAGCACGAACCTGGTGACGATGTAGACGAGGGTCTGCATGACGTTGTTCGATATCATCCCGAAAAGCCGCCTCCAGCCCTCGATGACCCCGCAGTCCTCACGGATCATGATCGGGACGACGAAGTCGGTGGTCAGGAGGAAGACGATCCCGAAGAGGAGGGCTGCGACCAGAACGAACGGGATGAACGCAAGGATGAGTGCGGCACCGCCGACACCGGATCCCCCGATACCGACGAGCATGAGGATGAACGCCATCATGGCGAGGATCAGGATCAGCGTGAGGGCTGCCTCGAAGAGGAAGAGCCGCATCCCTTTTCCGAGCCGCTCTCCAAAGAAGGGCCGGATATGGATGTCATCCGTCCGGAGCATATCGACGAAGACGAACCGCATCGCCGCGCCGATGATCCACCAGATGAGGGCGATCGCAAGTAAGACGATGACGAACGCCACGATGAGCGGCGCGATATCGGGAAGGGATTCCACGAAGCCGGGCGGGAGGTCGCCCTCTTCGAAATTGTACTGGGAGGTGTTCGGGAAACTTACGCCTCCTCCCACGAAGAGCGCTATCAGGGCCAGGCGGAGCCACACGCCCCACCTGATCGGCCAGAGCAGGCTTTTGGTGCGCTGGAAGGCACCATCCAGTCTGCTGAATGCATGCATTTCTTCAGCCATGTCTCTCACGTAGAAGATGTTCTCCGTCTCATTAATACCTTGTTTCGGTAAACGGATCCCGGTGATCCGGCCGCGCATTGTACACTCACGGGTTTTTGAGGAAACCGGTTTTTCAACACCTTAATGTAGTCCGTTCACCACACTATAGAACGAATGATCCCTCTCATGCTTGACCTGACGGGCCGGAGGGTGCTCATATTCGGCGGAGGCGACGTCGGTGCCCGAAAGGCTGCATTCTTTGAGCATGAGGCGGAGGTGACCGTGTTCAGCCGTTCGTTCTCGCCGGACCTCGACGGTCTCGCGATCCGGCGGCGGGAGGCCGATCTTTCGGCTCTTTCGGACGAGGCGCTCCGGGGCTTCCTACGGGGTGTGTTCCTCGCGGTAGCCGCGACGCCGGATCCGGCCCTCAACGACCGTATCGGCAGGCTCTGCGCCGAGGCCGGCGTTCTCTTCAACAACGCCGCCGGTGAGCCCGGCGACGTCATCATCCCTTCGGTCGTCCGGGGCAGCCGCTTTCTCGTCGCGATCAGCACTCGCGGAAGGAGTCCCGCCGTATCGCGGTACCTCCGCACGAGGCTCGAGGCGGACTACGCGGACCTCGATAAGATGATTGAACTGCAGGAGGAGATCCGTTCGATGCTCCGGGAGACCGAGCCGGTGCAGGCAGAGCGGTCCCGCATCCTCTGGAATGTCCTCCGAGACGACGAGATCCGGGCGGCGCTCGCCACCGACTACGGCCGGGCACGCGCACTGGCGATCGAGAGGTATCTCCATGCCTGAACCGTCTGCCATCCCCCTCGCGCTCGCGGGGATCAGCCACCACACCGCGGACATCGCCACGCTCGAGGCGTTCCGGTTCCCCGATGAAGCGGCGTTCCTCCGCGATGCGCGGGAACGGTTCCGGGGCGCGTTCCTGCTCCAGACCTGCAACCGCGTCGAAGTGCTGGTGCAGGGGGACGCACGGAGCCTCGAAGGGTTCCTGCAGGAGAAGGGCAGGGACGGCTTTACGGTCCTCGAGGGCGAGGCTGTGCCCCGCCACCTCCTGGAACTGGCCGCAGGCATCGACTCGCTGATCGTCGGGGAAGACCAGATCCTCGGACAGCTCAAACAGGCGCTCGCGCTCGCGGAGGAGGCAGGAACCTGCTGCAGCGCCATCGGGCTCTGCATCAAGAAGGCGGTGCACGCGGGGGTCCGTGTCCGGCGCCAGACAGAGATCAACCGGGGAGCGGTCTCCGTCGGCTCCGCGGCCGTGACGCTCGCGGAGAACCTCCTCGGCACCCTGCGCGACCGGCACATCCTGGTCGTCGGGAGCGGGGAGATGGGGGTGCTGGTGGCGCAGGCGCTCGCCGCCAGGGATCTCACGGCCATCTACGTCGCCAACAGGACCTACGAACGCGCGGTGATGCTCGCGGATAAGATCGGTGGACGCGCGGTCAATTTCAAGGACCTCTATCGTTACATCGCGCTCTCCGACGTCGTCATCTCCTGCACCGCCGCGCCGCACCCGGTCATCCGGGCGGAGGATATCCGGGCGGTGATGGAGGAGCGGCTCTGGCCGCTCGACCGGCACCCCCGCCACCTTATCCTCATCGACATCGCCCAGCCCCGCGACGTCGAGGAGGGGGTGCGGTCGATCGAAGGCGTGCACCTCTTCACCATCGACGACTTGAGAAACGTCAACGACGCAGCCATGGAGTCCCGGAGGAGCGAGGCGGACCGCGCACGGGGGATCATCGACGAGGAGGCCGAACACTTCGTCCGGCTCCTCCGCCGGACGGCGGCCGACGAGACGCTCGCTCTCCTCTACACCTGGGCGGAGTCGATCCGGGCGCGTGAACGCGACCGGGCGCTCGCACGCCTGGGGGAGAGGGACGATCGCACGGAGGAGGTCGTCGACGACCTGACGCGGGCGCTCACCAAAAAACTCCTCTCGGACGTGACGACAGCCATCCGTGTGAGCGCAGAATGCGGCGATACGGCAACGGCAGAAGCCCTGATGAGGGCGATTACCCGGGGAGAACCATGTTTCCAGAACGAAGAATGAGACGGATGCGGCGGCGGATCGTCCAGCCGCTCCTCCGCGAAACCGAACTTCGAAAGACCGACCTCATCGCGCCGGTCTTCGTGGACGAATCGATCAGCGCACCGATTCCAATTGCCTCGATGCCGGGGCAGTTCCGCCACCCGGTGGACGGTGTCGCCGACTACTGTGAGCGCCTGCGGCACGCCGGCATCCGGGCGGTCCTCCTCTTCGGGGTTCCGGCCGCAAAGGACGGCGAGGCGACCGGTGCCTACGCGGCCGACGGCGTCGTCCAGCGGGCCGTCCGGAATATCAAGGAGCGGTTGCCGGAGATGGTGGTCGTGACCGATGTCTGCGCCTGCGAGTACACCGACCACGGCCACTGCGGCATCGTCGGGGAGACTGCCGACGGCCCGGACCTCTTGAACGACCCCTCGCTTGCGCTGATGGCACGGATAGCCGTCTCCCACGCAGAGAGCGGCGCCGATATCGTCGCGCCGTCATGCATGCTCGACGGGATGGTCCGGGCGATCCGGCAGGCTCTCGACGCCGCCGGATACCAGGACGTCCTGATCATGTCTTACTCCTCGAAGTTCGCGAGCGCCCTCTACGGGCCGTTCCGCGACGCGGCGGACTCGGGATTCAGTTTCGGGGACCGGACGACCTACCAGATCTGCCCGGGCAACGCACGGGAGGCGGTGATGGAGTCGGAGCTCGACGCGGCCGAAGGTGCGGATATCCTGATGGTCAAGCCGGCCGGCGCCTATCTCGACATCCTCGCGGCCGTCGCGGGGTTCGGGCTGCCGGTCGCGGCCTACCAGGTCAGCGGTGAGTACGCGATGATCAAGGCCGCCGCCGAGCGCGGATGGCTGGACGAGCGGGCGGTCGCCATCGAGACCCTCATGGCCATCAAACGGGCCGGGGCCGACCTGATCATCACCTACTTTGCAGAAGATGCGGCGAGGTGGCTCGATGAAGAGCAGTGACCTTTTTAGCCGCGCAAAAACCCTGATGCCGGGCGGGGTCAGCAGTCCCGTCCGGGCGATCAAGCCGTATCCGTTCTACGTGGGGCGCGCCGCGGGTTCGCATCTTACGACCGTCGACGGCGAGGACCTGATCGACTGCTGTCTCGGCTACGGCCCTCTCATCCTCGGCCATGCTCACCCCACTATCCGGGAGGCGATCGAGCGCCAGCTCGAGAAGGGATGGCTCTACGGCACGCCGACGCCGCTCGAACTCGACCTTGCGGGCGTCATCACCGGCGACCATCCCGCGGTCGATATGGTGCGGTTCGTCTCGTCGGGCTCCGAAGCGACGATGGCCGCGATCCGGCTCGCCCGCGGCTACACGGGCAAGCAGGATATCATCAAGATCGAGGGCGGGTTCCACGGCGCCCACGACGCGGTTCTCGTCAAGGCCGGGTCGGGAGCGACGACCCTCGGGGTGCCCGACTCCGCGGGTGTCCTCGCGGATCTGGTGGCGCACACCCGGCAGGCTCCCTACAACGATACGGAGGCGCTGGAAGCCCTCCTCGCCAAAAACGACGACGTTGCCGCGTTCATCCTCGAACCGGTCATGGGGAACGTCGGCCCGGTCCTCCCCGACGACGGCTACCTGGCCGACGTCCGGGAGATCACCGCCGCCCACGACGTCCTCCTCATCCTCGACGAGGTGATCACCGGCTACCGGGCCGGGATCGGCGGCGCGGAGGTGCTCTACGATGTAAAACCGGATCTCGCCACGTTCGGCAAGATCATCGGCGGCGGCCTTCCCATCGGGGCGTTCGGGGGACGGCGCGAGATCATGGAACTGGTCGCCCCCGCAGGACCGGTCTACCAGGCCGGAACCTTCAGCGGCAACCCGGCGAGCCTCGCGGCAGGGTATGCGGCGCTTCGTTACCTCCACGAGCACCCGGAGATCTACCGGCGGCTCGATGAGGCCACGCGGGCGATCGGGGAGGCCGCCGCGGATGCGGGCAAGGGAACGTTCGTCAGGATGGGCTCGCTCTTCAAGCACTTCTTCCGCAGCGAGCCGCCGCGGGACTACCGCGAGGTCAAGGAGTGCGACACGGAGGCGTTCTCGCGGTTCTGGAAGGCGATGCTCGAGGCGGGGGTCTTCCTCCCGCCGTCGCAGTTCGAGACGAACTTCCTCTCCGCCGCGCACACAGATCAGGATATCGAACAGATAGCGGACGCATACGGATCATGTCTCTTCGCATAGGCACACGGGGAAGCGCTCTCGCGCTTGCACAGACAAACAAGGTGGTCGGCATCCTCGCCGACCGGGGGATCGAGACGGAGGTCGTCACGATCGCGACCGAGGGCGACGCCGCGACCGGAGTCCCGCTCCACGCCATCGGGGGGCAGGGTGTCTTCGTCCGGGCGCTCGACGACGCCATCCTCCGCGGCGAGATCGACGCCGCGGTGCACAGCATGAAGGACATCCCCGCGGCCCGCCCGGCGGGGCTCACCTGCTCTGCGGTGCTCGAACGGGACTCGCCGGCGGACTTCCTGGTGCACGAGTGCCCCCTCGAAGCGGTCTCTGTCATCGGGTCGTCGAGCACCCGGCGCCGCGCGCAGCTCCTCCGCGACGCCCCGGCGCTTGAGGTGAAGCAGCTTCGCGGGAACGTCGATACCCGCATCCGGAAACTTCGCGAGGGGCAGTACGACGCCATCGTGCTCGCGGAGGCGGGCCTCGAGCGCCTCGGGCTCACGCTGCCGGGAGAAGCCCTCCCCACCGACCGGTTCGTCCCGTCCCCTAACCAGGGAACCATCGCGGTCGTCTGCCGGGACGACCCGGCCGTCGCCGGCGCCTTCGCGCCGCTCGACCACGCCCAGACCCGCCTCGACGTCGATATCGAGCGTGCCGTCATGGAGGAGGTCGGCGGCGGGTGCTTCACCCCGCAGGGGATCTACTGCCGGGGCGGCGACCTGATCGCCGAGGTGCTCGCGCTCGACGGTTCAAGGTGGGAGCGGATCGAGCGGCACGTCGCGACCGTCGGCGAAGCCCGGGAGTGGGGGCGGGCGCTGCGTGTCCAGGCGGCCACCCTGATCCGGGAGGCTCATGCGGCTCTTGGGGTGAAACCATGACAGGGAAAGCGTATCTCGTGGGGTCCGGCCCGGGCGGGCTCGGCCTCATGACGATGAAGGCCCGCGAGGTGATCGACGGAGCGGACGTGATCCTCTACGACCAACTCCCGGGCGAGGAGATCCTTGCAACCCTCCCGCGGGACGCCGAGCTCGTCGACTGCGGGAAGTACGGCGGGAACCACACCCTTGAACAGGACGAGATCGAGGCGCTGATGGTCGAGCGGGTCAGGGCAGGGAAGACGGTCGTGCGCCTGAAAGGCGGCGACCCCTTCCTCTTCGGCCGCGGTGGGGAGGAGGTCGAGACCCTCCGGGAGCACGGTATCAGGGTCGAGGTGGTGCCGGGGGTGACGAGCGCCATCGCCGTCCCGGAGATGGTCGGCATCCCGGTCACCCATCGGCGATATGCGTCGCAGGTGACCTTCATCACCGGCCACGAAGACCCCACGAAACCCGAGTCCGCCCTCGACTGGGAGGTCCTCGCCCGGCTGAAGGGAACCCTCGTGATCCTGATGGGCGTAAAGAACCTCCCGGCCATCGCGGCGGCCCTCACCGCGAACGGCAAGGATCCCGCGACCCCGGTCGCGATCATCGAGCGGGGGCTCCGGCCCGACCAGCGCGTGACGGTCGGGACGCTCGCCGATATCGCCGAGAAAGCCCGCGGTGCGGGCGTCCGGCCCCCGGCGGTGATCGTCATCGGCGGGGTGGTGGAACTTTACGAGGGGTTTGAGGGGTGAAGGGAACGGGGGCAGTCATGGCGATACCCCCACGAAAGCCGTGTCTGGGGTCTGTTTGATCGATAAATATGCGCATCTAAAGGGTGCGTAACGTAAGCGTTCGCACACGTGACGAATCACCTGCCTCACAATGCAGGCCAATCTCCTTGGCGCACCACCCCCCCGCAACCGGAATACTCTTTTCTCCCCATGCGTTTATTCTCATACGAGGATTACCATGCGGAGTGAGACGGTAAAGAAAGGCTACCAGCGTGCTCCGAACCGGGCGCTGCTCCGGTCGCTCGGCGTCACCGACCGTGAGATGGGACTGCCCTTCATCGGGATAGCAAACGCGTACAACAACATCGTCCCCGGACACCTCCACCTCCGGTCGGTCTCGCAGAAGGTTCAGGAGGGTGTCGCGGCCGCGGGCGGCGTGCCGTTCGAGTTCGGGACCATCGGCATCTGCGACGGGATCGCGATGGGCCACGAAGGGATGCGGTATTCCCTTCCCTCGCGGGAGAACATCGCCGACGCCGTAGAACTGATGGTCGAGGCGCACCGGTTCGACGGTCTGGTCTGCGTCGGCACCTGCGACAAGATCGTCCCCGGCATGCTCATGGCGGCGGTGCGGTGCAACATCCCGGCGATCGTCGTCACCGGCGGCCCCATGCTTCCCGGCTACGCGGCAGGCCGCGAACTCTCCCTCATCGACATCTTCGAGGGCGTCGGCCGCGTCGCCGCCGGCACGATGAGCGAGGAGGAGCTCGGGGAACTCGAATGCGCGGCGATGCCCGGGTGCGGGAGCTGCCAGGGGCTCTATACCGCCAACACCATGGCGTGCGTGACCGAGGCGCTGGGCCTCTCCCTGCCCGGGTGCGCCGCCATTCCCGCGGTCGACGCCGCGAAACTCCGCATAGCCCGGGAGAGCGGGGAGCGGGCGGTCGGGCTCGTTCGGGAGGGTGTCCGGCCCCGCGACATCGTCACCCCAAAAAGCCTCGCGAACGCGATAAAAGTGGACATGGCGCTCGGCGGGTCGTCGAACACCGTTCTTCACCTGATGGCCGTCGCACGGGAGGCGGGTGTCCCCCTCGATCTCGAGACCTTCAACGCCGTCGCCGAGGTGACCCCGCACATCTGCCACATGATGCCCGGGGGGCCGCACTCGATGCTTGCTCTCCACCGGGCGGGAGGCATCCCCGCAGTCTTGAAGATGCTCGAGCGTCACCTCGACGACGCCCCGACGGTCTCGGGCCACTCGATCCTCGAGATCGCGAAAGAAGCGCAGGTCGCCGACCCGAACGTGATCAAGACGACCGACGCCCCGGTCAGCCCGGCCGGCGGCCTGAAGATCGTGCGGGGAACGCTTGCCCCCGACGGTGCCGTCGTCAAGTGCGCCGCCGTCCCGGAGGCGATGTGGCGGCACCGGGGGCCGGCACGGGTCTTCGACGGTGAAGACGCCGCGATGGAGGCGATCCTGCACCGCGAGATCGCGGAGGGCGACGTCGTCGTGATCCGCTACGAAGGCCCGCGGGGAGGGCCCGGGATGGCCGAAATGCTCTCGCCGACCTCGGCGCTGATGGGCCTCGGCTACACCCGGGTCGCCCTGGTGACGGACGGCCGCTTCTCGGGCGGCACCCGGGGCCCGTGCATCGGGCACATCGCCCCCGAGGCCGCGGTCGGCGGGCCGATCGCCCTCGTGGAGGACGGCGACGAGATCGCGATCGACCTCTACGAAAAGCGCCTCGACCTCGTTGTAGAGAGAGCGACCCTCGATGAGCGGCGCCGTACCTGGAAACCGCCGGAACGCCGGCTTACCGGTATGCTCGCCCGCTACGCGCAGACCGTGGAGCAGGCGAACCTCGGCGCCGTCCAGAGGTGACCTCTTCTCCGGGAGAGGGAGCGCATACTCTCCGCCGGGATCGCGCCGCCCGGCGGGGAAACATCTTTTAAACAAACAGGCCCGGTTAAACGGGTCTACCCGTTCCTCATGGCGCGTTCAGCACCCGCACCCTGATCCGGGCGTCGGCCTCCGGGACGGTTCAGGTGCTCCGCACCCAGTCCGGAGACGGAACACCGCTTGTTTGTCCGTCTCCGATACTGCACGGTTTCCCCGAAACTCCAACGATATACCTTTTTAAACCCCTGGAATAATTCACTTTTCAGGCGCGACCGTCCGGAACGGCCGCCCATATCACTTACGGAGCATAATGATGATTGACAGATTTCTTGAGGGTAACAAGCGCTTCCTGAAAGAAGATTTCGCAAAAGATCCCGATCATTACGGCCCGCTTGCATCAGCCCAGCACCCCGTGGTCCTCTGGATAGGGTGCTCCGACTCGCGAGTGAATCCCGAGCGCATCGCCGGCGCGAAAGCCGGGGAGATCTTCGTGCAGCGGAACATCGGCAACATCGTCCCGGTCCATGACTGGAATTTCGCGACCGTACTCGAGTATGCGGTCAACCATCTCAAGGTCGCGGATATCGTCATCTGCGGACACTCCGACTGCGGCGCCATAAAGGCGCTCGACCACGAGAGCAAGGATGCATACGTTCCGCTCTGGCTGAACAACGCGATGGAGGCGAAACGCCGCGTCGATGCGAAGATCCCGGCGCCGAAGAACCCCGAAGAAGAGAAGAACCGGCTGCGTCTCATCGAGCTCGAGAACGTCGCCCTGCAGATCGAGCACCTGCGCACCTACCCGCCGGTCAGGACTGCGGAAAAAGAAGGACGGGTTCAGATTCACGGCCTGTACTTCGATCTCGCGACCGGAGAGTTGAAGAAGATCCTCTAGGACTCTTCAAGCGCATAATCAATCTCTTCTTTTATCAGATCGAGCGAGATCCTCCCGATCGACGTGAGCCTGCCGTTGACCAGGATGATCGGGATGGGCGGGTGGCGCTCCTCGATGATCTCTCTCACGTAGTCGGGCATCCCTTCATCGATCAGCGTCGTCTTCACCTCGACCGTATCGCCGTAAGCGGCGAGCAGTTCGTCGCGCAGCGCGCTGATGGCGTCCATCAGGTTATTCGACGGGTAACAGGTCTCGAGTCCGCAGGATCTCGTCTCGTCGCAGGGAAACGGGCCGCACTCGGACTCCTGGAGCCCGACAATCTCAACAGTCACTTCTGCCATGCATCATCGGTGGGGGACGGATGCTATATTATCCTTCGTTTCGGAACGCGAGGAGCGCGGAGAGCGCCGCCCGGACGTCGCCTTCAACCCCGCCGATCGTATCCACGTCTCTCGCCCGGTCGAGATCGCCGATCAGCACCGGCGCGGCGGGACGGATGTCCAGGTTCTCCATGAACATCCCCACCACCCTCGTTACGCAGACGAATGGCTCGCTCCCCCGCCGTCCCGCGACGGCGACGAGCAGGCCCCGGGCGTGCACCTCCTTCCCCAGAACCTTCTCCCGGGCATGAAGCCACTGGCAGCGGTCCATCGCCGCCTTGAGGGCCGCCGGGACGGTGCCGGTGTAGACCGGGGTGCAGACGACGACCACGGAAGCGGCCTCAAGCGCCCGGATGATCGGGGGCATATCGTCCTCGACCGGGCAGTAGCCCTGGTCGTAGCAGACGTAGCAGCCGATGCACGGGCGGATATCCATCTCCTGCAGGTAGAAGATCCGGGACGTGAGGCCGGCTCGTGCGGCCTCGTCGTCGCACCAGGACGCAATCTTCGCGGAGTTCCCGAACCGGCGCGGGCTCCCCTGCAGGATGACGACGTCGGCCGTGCCGGTGCCCGGAAGCGGGCGGGTGAAGACCCGTGGCCGGGTGTAGAGACTGGGGCGAGACGCCACGTCGTGCGCGAGCCGGGCAAAGACGATCTCCGCCGCCTTCCGGGTATCGAAGAGGGAGGCCTGGCGCCCGCTCTCGTAGGTGTTGATCGCGTAGGTGTAGACCGTCCCGGCGCCGCGGAGAACCTCGACGGTGTACCGGATCATGCCCGGGTAGATGCCCCCGAGGTCGTCCAGGACGAGCCTGATCGTGAACGTTCCTTCGGGCGTCTCGATGGTCCGGGTCTTCTCTGCCGCGCTCTCGCTCATTGTGTGTCATCTCACGCCCGGCCGCCTTCAATATTTCGGGTTGATGAGGGCCCGCCGCTCCGGGTTTCCTGCAGGGGTGCGGGGGCGGGCGTTCGATCCGTCATTACCGTTAATAAGGAATCTGATCCACATGGTATGGTAATTCATGAAGGCGGTTCTGGGTCTTGAAGACGGAACATTTGTTGTAGGGGATGGTTTTGGCGTTGAGGGGACATGTTCCGGCGAACTCGTCTTCACGACGCAGATGACCGGGTACATGGAGGCATTGACCGACCCAAGTTATGCCGGGCAGATTTTGATGTTTACGTATCCCCTCATCGGGAATTATGGTGTAGATCAGCAGAATTTCGAGAGTCCGATGGTTCATGCGCGGGGCTGCGTCGCGCGTGAGATCGCCGCGGTGCCCGCCGCGCGCCCCTCGGTTGCGGACTATTTTGAAGAAAACGGCCTTTTCGGGATATCGGGCGTCGATACCCGCAGCCTGACGATAAAGACCCGGACGGTCGGCACGCTCAGGGCAGCGCTCATCGTCGGCAGCGACGACGGGGCGGAGGCGGTCAGGCGCGCCCGGGCCGTCTCACCGATCGGTGAAGTCGACCTCATCGGGGACGTCTCCTGCTCCGAGCCCTACCGGATCGCCGGTCCCGGAAAGCGGATCGCCGTCATCGATCTCGGGGTGAAGCGGCACATTCTCGAGAGCCTCGGCCACCGGGGCGCAGATATCCACGTCTTCCCGCACACCGCCACACCGGACGAGGTGATGGCGGCAAAGCCCGACGCGCTCTTCGTCAGCAACGGCCCGGGCGACCCGAGGAGGGCGACGCACGCCATCCGGTGCGTCCGCGACCTCGCCGGCGAGGTGCCGGTCATCGGGATCTGCATGGGCATCCAGGTCGCCGCGCTCGCGCTCGGCGCCGAGACCTACAAGATGAAGTTCGGGCACCGGGGAACGAACCAGCCGGTCCGCTACAAGGACGGGAGCATCTACATCACGACGCAGAACCACGGGTTCGCGGTGGACGAGGAGACCCTGCCCGAGGGATGCACGGTCTCGTACCGGAACGTGAACGACGGCACGGTCGAGGGGTTCGAGAACCGCGATCTTGCCATCACCTGCGTCCAGTTCCACCCGGAGGCGCACGGCGGCCCCCGGGACACGGAGATGCACTTCTTTGACCGCATATACAGGGAGATTCCATAATGCCGAAGAAATCTCATATCAAGAAAGTTCTCATCATCGGTTCCGGCCCCATCCAGATCGGGCAGGCGGCCGAGTTCGACTTCTCGGGATCGCAGGCCTGCCGCGCGCTCCGGGAGGAGGGCGTCGAGGTCGTCCTCGTCAATTCGAACCCCGCGACGATCCAGACCGATCCCGACACCGCGGACGTCATCTACATCGAGCCGTTGAAGGCCGAACTCATCGCAAAGATCATCGCAAAGGAAAAGCCTGACGGGATCCTGAGCGGCATGGGCGGCCAGACCGGCCTCAATATGACCGCGGAACTCGCGGAGATGGGTGCGCTCGAGGGCGTTGAGATCCTGGGTACACCGCTCGAAGCGATCTACCGGGGAGAAGACCGTGAACAGTTCCGCGACCTGATGAACGCCATCGGCGAGCCCGTTCCCCGGAGCATGATCCTCGAGAGCATGAACCAGATCGACGAGGCAATCAGCGAGGTCGGCCTTCCGGCAATCATCCGGCCGGCATATACTCTCGGCGGCTCCGGCGGCGGCGTGGCGCACACGCCCGAGGAGATGCGGCGGATCATCGAGATCGGGCTCGCCCGTTCCCGGATCCACCAGGTGCTCGTGGAGGAGAGCGTCGCCGGGTGGAAGGAGATCGAGTTCGAGGTGATGCGGGACGCGGCCGATACCTGCATCATCGTCTGCGGTATGGAGAACGTCGATCCGATGGGCATTCACACCGGCGAGAGCGTCGTCGTCGCGCCCATCCTCACCCTGCGCGACGACGAGTTCCAGACGCTCCGGACCGCCGCGATAAAGATCATCCGGGCGCTCGACGTCCAGGGCGGGTGCAACATCCAGTTCGCCTACCGTGACGGCGATTACCGGATCATCGAGGTGAACCCCCGGGTCTCGCGGTCGTCCGCGCTCGCGTCCAAGGCGACCGGCTACCCGATCGCCCGGGTCGCGGCGAAGATCGCGATCGGGCTTCGGCTCGACGAGATCATGAACACCGTGACCGGCGTCACCCCGGCGTCCTTCGAGCCCGCTATCGACTACGTGGTGGTGAAGGTGCCCCGGTGGCCGTTCGACAAGTTCAAGTCGGCAGACCGGACGCTCACGACGGCGATGAAGAGCACGGGCGAAGTGATGGCGATCGGGCGGACGGTCGAGGAGGCGTTCAAGAAGGCGCTCCGGTCGCTCGACAACGACATGCAGCGGCACACGAACCCAAGCGAGATCCGGATGATCCTGACGTCCCCGACGGACGAGCGGTTCGGGTGTCTCTTCGATGCCTTCCGCGAGGGATTCACGGTCGGGGAGGTTGCCGAACTCACCGCCATCACGCCGTTCTTTTTAGAGAAGATTAAGAATATCGTGGACCTCGAACGGAAACTTGAGACCAATTTCGAACCGGAGGACGTCAGAACCGCCCGGCGCTACGGTTTCTCGGACGAGGATCTCCAGGCGCTGACAAAAAAGAGTGTCGACGAGCTTGCGGCGCTCTCCGGAACGCCCACCTACAAGATGGTCGACACCTGCGCCGCCGAGTTCCCGGCCACGACGCCCTACTTCTACTCCACCTGGGAGGAGGGGTGTGAGCTCTCCCGGGACGGCGCGAAGAAGGTGCTGATCCTCGGTTCCGGGCCGATCCGGATCGGGCAGGGGATCGAGTTCGACTACTGCACCGTCCACGCGGTGATGGCGCTTCGCGAGGAAGAGGGGATCGAGGTCCATATCGTCAACAACAATCCCGAGACGGTCTCGACCGACGCCGACACCTCGGATCGGCTCTTCTTCGAGCCGATGCAGCTTGAGGACGTCGTGAACATTCTCAAGAAGGATGGCTACTACGGCGTCATGGTCCAGTTCGGCGGCCAGAACTCGGTGAACCTGGCCGTGCCGCTGGAAGCGGAGATCAGGCGCCTCGATCTCCCGACGAAGATCCTCGGCACGTCGCCCGATGCCATGGATGCGGCGGAAGACCGCGACCGGTTCAGCCGGCTTCTCACCCGGCTCGGTATCCCGAGCCCGGCGAACAGTTCCGCATACTCGGAGGAGGAGGCGCGGAGGATGGCCGGGGAGATCGGCTACCCGGTGCTGGTCAGGCCGTCCTACGTCCTCGGCGGCAGGGCGATGGAACTCGTCCACGACGAGGCCGAACTCGAGAGCTACATCAAGGAGGCCGTCCGGGTGAGCCGGAAACACCCGGTGCTGATCGACTCCTTCCTCCAGAACGCCGTCGAGATCGACGTCGATGCGGTCTGTGACGGGACGGACGTCCTGATCGGCGGCATCATGGAGCACATCGAGTGGGCCGGCGTCCACTCCGGCGACTCGGCCTGCGTCATCCCGCCGCAGTCCCTCACGCCCTCGGTGATCGCCCGGGTGCGGGAGTACACGAAGAAGATCGCTCTCGGCCTCGGGGTCGTCGGACTGATCAACATCCAGTACGCCGTCAGAAACGACGTGCTCTACGTGCTCGAGGCGAACCCGCGTGCGAGCCGGACGGTGCCGTTCGTCGCGAAGGCGACGGGCATCGCGCTCGCGAAGATCGCGGCGAAGGTGATGGTGGGGCGCAGACTCGCCGATATGGGTGTCGCCGAGCCCGAGATCGAGCACGTTGCGGTCAAAGAGGTGCTCCTGCCCTTCAACAAGCTCCCCGGCGTCGACACCGTCCTCGGGCCGGAGATGAAGAGCACCGGCGAGGTGATGGGGATCGACTACGACTTCGGCCGTGCCTACTACAAGGCGTGCACCGCGGCGGACAACACCCTGCCGACGACCGGCAACGTCTTCATCTCGGTGACGGACGAGCAGAAGGAGGAACTCCTGCCGGTCGCGCGGAAACTCCGGGAGCTCGGCCTCTCGCTCTACGGGACGAGCGGGACGGTCGACTTCCTCACCCAGAACGGCGTCGAGGCGAACCTTGTGCGGAAGGTTCAGGAAGGCTCCCCGAACGTCATCGATGCGATGCGTTCCGGCAGCATCCGGCTGATCATCAACACCCCGGCGGACAAGGCGTCCCGGCAGGATCACATCCAGATCATGCGGGCCGCCGTCGATTACGGCATACCCTACATCACCACCCTCCAGGCGGCGCGGGCGGCCGCGATGGCGATCGACGCCATCAAGCGCGAGGAAGTCACCCTCGAGCCGCTCGGGCACTATCACGGGCTGGCGTAACGCGAGCCCCTCGCGCACTCTTTTTCTATCGAACTTCTTAGCCTCTTGCCGGAAGCACGGGGAGACTTTGGAGAGGAACCGTGCATGGCTTCCCACCGGCTTCGCACCTTCGGTGCTCATGCTCCTGCCCCCGCACCTAACGGTGCTCCAGCTCCGTTCCTCCGGAACATCGCACCTTCGGCCAGTCGCACTCCACCAGTGGCGATAAACGATGCGTGCCCGAAGGGCAGGCGGAGTTCGAGCACCAAAGGTGCGAGTCTCCCACGGTCCACTGCGCGGGGCGATGCTGGGAATGAACAGGGTTCCGGCTCGCTGCCGGGATACGGCTTCCCACCAGCATCGCCATGGCTACCCGTCTACTGATGGAGACAGGGGAGTTCACCTCGAGAACCCTTTCGTGAATCCGCCTGCAAGGATGGCGGGTGAGAAGTGCCTGGGCAGGCGAGCGCCGCCGGATAATAAGTCGCCAGGATACGCGAAGCGTGCGAGCTGAAAAAAAGAGGGGTTATGCGTTCCCGAGCCAGACGTCGACCTTGTCGCGGTTGGCATCGACCCACTTCTGTGCGGCTTCCTCTTCGGGCATGCCGCCCTCGATATCGGTCATGACCGACGCGATATCCTCGGCGGTCCACTCGAACCGGGTCAGGATGCCGTAGGCCTCCGGGTCGTCGGTCGCGAGATCCTGCCTCGCGAGGGTCACGACATCCTCGGCTCCGCCGTAGACGCCTTTCGGGTCTTCGAGGAACTTGAGATCGTAGCGGCCGAACTTCCAGTGCGGCGACCACCCGGTCACCACGACCCACTCCTCGCTGTTGATGGAGGAGGAGAGTTCAGCCGCCATGCCGGCGCTGCTGCTTGCAACCAGGTCGTAGTCGAGGCCGTACTCATCGATGGCCTGCTCGGTCCGGGTCATGATGCCCGCACCGGGCTCGATGCCGACGATCCGGCCGCCGAACTGATCGGAGACGTCGTTCATCTCCTCGATCGAGTCGATGGTCACGTAGTCCGGGACGACGAGACCTATCCGTGCCGCTGCCGGAATGTTCTTGTGCACATAATCGATCCGGTCGCCGTACTGCTCCCAGTAGTGCTCATGGGTGTGAGGGAGCCATCCGGTCGTCGTGAAATCGACATTTCCGTTGGCGAGCGCCTGGAAGAGCGGTCCCGCGTCGACTGCGACCAGTTCGACATCATATCCCGCTTCTTCAAAGACCTGCTTCATCACGTTGGTGCTGGCAATTGCACAGTCCCAGGTGACGTAGCCGATGCTGACCTTTTTTGCCTCAGTTTCCGTACCGGTGCAGCCGGCAGAGAAGAGGCAGAGTGTCAGAATTAAGCCCGTCAGTGCGAGCAGGCTTCCAATTTTTCGAACCATAATTCACCTTGTATCTGTTAACCCGCTTTTTAGGGCGGATTGCATTCAGAACCCGGCTGTGTGGGGTTCCGGGCTCTCACGAACCGTCCGGGACGACGAAGGCGCCGTTGACCCGGACATAGAGCAGAGGTGGCGGTAGATGCCACTCCTGGCGTGTTTGCACCCCAGGGCAAAAAGGCCAGTTTTTGACCGGTTCAACGTATGGACTTAACCCTATTTAGGTTTTACGGGTTCCGTTCGACAAACGGAGCCCTCTTGAAACGGGATTTTAAAGGATGTCCGGCCGGGAAACCATACCCTATGTGCCGGCGGCGTCGCCGTTCTGCCGTTGCCGGGTATCCGGGAAGTACGCAAAAAATTGTGAGTTCCAATCGAGCCTTTCACGGTCACCGGCTCTCGTCGCGCTGCGGCACGAGGTTCTGGGTGATCCGATCGAGGATGATCGCGATGATCACGATGGCAAGCCCCGCCTCGAAGCCCATGCCGATATCCACCCGCTGGATACCCACGAGCACCTGATACCCGAGCCCTCCGGCACCGATCATCGATGCGATGACGGTCATGGAGAGGGCGAGCATGATGCACTGGTTCACCCCCGCCATGATGGTGGGGAGGGCGACCGGGAGCTGCACCTTGAAGAGTTTCTGTTGCGGTGTTGAGCCGAAGGCGTCCGCGACCTCGATCAGTTCGGTCGGCACCTGCCGGATCCCGAGGTTGGTGAGACGCAATGCCGGCGGCATTGCGAATACGACCGTTGCGATGGTGCCCGGCACGTTCCCGAGGCCGAAGAAGATCACGGCGGGGATGAGGTAAACGAACGAGGGCATGGTCTGCATGAAGTCGAGGGCCGGCCGGAGCGCTGCATTGAGCGCGTCGTTCCCTGCGGCCGCGATGCCGAGCGGGATCGAGATCGCGAGCGCGACTATCGTCGAGACGAGGACGAGCGCCAGGGTAAGCATGGCGAGGTTCCAGAGCTGGAGATCCCAGACCAGCAGCAGGCCGAGCACCGTGAGCCCTGCCAGTTTGATATCGCGCCGGGTGACGAACCAGACCAGGACGGTCGCGAGGATGATCAGGACCGGTGCCGGTATGGCGAGCAGAAGATCCTGCAGCCCGCCGATGAGGAACCCGAGCCCTTCGCTGATGCCGTCGAGCAGCCAGCCGAAGTACTGCTCGATCCAGTCGACGAGCGCTTCGACGGCATCTCCCACGGGGAGTTTAGGCAGTTGCATTGATATCCTCCCCCTTTCGTGCCAGGGCGGCGAGTATGGCGCCGCGCGATATGACGCCCCGGAGCCTGCCGGTATCGTCCACCACCGCCACAGGGTAGGGACTCTCGACGATCAGCGAGATGATGTCGGAGAGCGATGCATCGGGAGCCACGATAGGAACTTCGGTGATGAGGATGTCGGCGATCTGTTTGCCCTTCTTGACCGCCTCGGCGGCGTCGTCGAGCGTCACCCGCCCGCGGAGCAGGCGCTGGCGCGTGACCACGAATATCCCGGGGATGTCGTGCTCCTCCATGAGGTGCAGGGCAACCCTCGGGCCCGCAGTGCACTGGGCGACCGGCTCGGGGCGGCGCATCACGTCGCTTGCCGAGAGAACCCTGGTGAGGTCTACGTCGGCGACGAACTTCTCGACGTAGGCGTTCTCGGGGGTCGTCAGGATCTCCTCCGGCGTGCCGACCTGCACGATTGCGCCGTCCTTCATCAGGGCAATCCGGTCGCCGAGTTTCAGCGCCTCGTCGAGGTCGTGGGTGACGAAGATGATCGTCTTGCCGAGCCGCTGCTGGAGGTCCAGCAGTTCGTCCTGCATGTCCCTGCGGATAAGGGGATCGAGAGCACTGAACGCCTCGTCCATCAGGAGGATGTCGGGGTCGCTCGTGAGCGCGCGGGCAAGCCCGACACGCTGTTTCATCCCGCCGGAGAGCTCGCCGGGCATGCTCGCCCCGTAGCCCCCGAGCCCCACCATCTGTAGCACTTCCTCGGCTTTTGCGTGCCGTTCTTCCGCCGGGACGCCCTGGACCTCGAGGCCGAAGGCGACGTTGTCGAGAACCGTTCGATGGGGAAGGAGAGCGAAACTCTGGAAGATCATCCCGAGCTTGCGCCGCCGGGTCGTCCGGAGGTCTTCCTGGCCCATGCCGACGATGTCCTCGCCGCCGATCAGTATCTCCCCCTCGGTTGGGTCGATGAGCCGGTTGATGCAACGGAGAAGCGTCGATTTCCCGCTCCCGGACAGCCCCATCAGGACGAAGGTCTCGCCCGGCATGACGTCGAACGAGACGTTGTTGAGGGCCAGCGTCGAGCCGGTCTCCTCGTAGATCTCCTGTTTCGAGCGACCCCTTCTATGGAGTTCCAGTGCCTTTTCCGGGTCCTGCCCGAATACCTTGGTCAGGTCCCTGACGCTGATTATTGGTTGTAATGATGTTGTGTTCTCTATGGGTATCTTCTCAAAAATGACGGAACCCTCCAGCTTCACGATTTCTATTTTATCTGCTTTATAATTTCGGGTTCTGGAAAATCTCCGTATTTTGGACGAATTTTAGTTTTTGGGTCATTTTGATGTTTTTTAAACGCTGGGCTGTGTGAGTGTCCGTTATCCCGCGATTTATCTATAGTGTGCCGGGTATTTTCTCTATAGTGCCCATTCTTCCGGATCCCGGGATCCCCTCCCGGGCCCCCGGTGACCCCGGGCCGCGCAGATGGGCGCCGGGGTTGCGCAGTCGCCGCGGCAGCGCCGCCGGGACCTCCGCGCCCAATCCTCCGGCATCCGGAAAAACAGGGAATGGTTGGGATTCCTGCCGGTGCGTCCGTCCATACCATTTCTTTTATTGGGTGAAAGGTCATATCAATGTAGATTACTCCAGCCTGCCTTCAGGCAGGGAGGAACGCGGAGATCAGTACCATGGAAAAGGGAAAAGTCGTCCTAGCATTTTCGGGAGGTCTCGACACCTCCATCTGTATTCCCCTCCTGCGCGAGCACTACGGGTTCGACGAGATCATCACCGTTGCCGTCGACGTGGGCCAGCCCGAGGAGGAGATCGCCCGGGCAACCGAGAAGGGCCGGATGCTTGCAGACAACCACTACACCATCGATGCGAAGGAGAAGTTCGTGGCGGACTGCCTCTTCCCCTCGATACGAGCGAACGGGTCGTACGAGGGGTACCCGATGGGAACGGCGCTTGCCCGCCCGCTGATCGCCGAGGAGATCGTGAAGGTCGCGAAGCAGGAAGGCGCCTCACAGATCGCGCACGGGTGTACCGGCAAAGGCAATGACCAGCTCCGGTTCGACTTCATCTTCAGGTCCGCCGGCTACGATATCGTTGCGCCGATGCGGGAGATGAACCTGACCCGGGAGTGGGAGATCTGCTACGCACAGGATCACGATATCCCCGTGACGGTGGCGAAGGACAAGCCCTACAGCATCGACGAGAACTGCTGGAGCCGGAGCATCGAGGGCGGCAAACTCGAAGATCCCGCCTTCCACCCGCCCGACGATATCTACGCCTGGACGGTCTCTCCGAAGGATGCTCCCGACGCGATGGAGGAGATCCGTATCGAGTTCGAGCAGGGCGTTCCGGTCGCTCTCAACGGAAAGAAGATGCCCGGCCTTGCCCTGATCCGGGAGTTGAACAGGATCGCAGGAAGGAACGGTGTCGGCCGCAACGATATGGTCGAAGACCGAATCCTCGGCCTGAAGGCCCGCGAGATCTACGAGCACCCGGCCGCGACCGTCCTCCTTGCCGCGCACAGCGATCTCGAACGCCTCGTCCTGACCCGTTCGGAGCTCGCGTTCAAGCGTATCGTCGACGATAAGTGGTCGGAACTCGCCTACATGGGGCTTGTGCACGAACCGCTCTTCCACGCGCTCAATGCGTTCATCGACAAGACGCAGGAGCGGGCGAACGGCACCGTGGACGTCGGCCTCTACAAAGGCAGCGTGAAGGTGCTCGGACGGAGCTCGGACGAAGCGCTCTACTCCGACGACCTTGTCTCCTTCGACTCGACGACGCTCGACCAGAACCACGCCGTCGGGTTCTCGAATTACTTCGGCCTGCAGGCACGCCTGCTCAAAAACCTCAAGAAGTGTTGAAGGGGTGCCTAGAGCACCTTCTTCCCGGCTTCTTTTCCCGGCGTGCACTCGAAGACGTCGGTGATTGTGATGACGATGAGCGACTTCGCCGGGTACTGGTGGCCCTTCGTTCTCACCTGGTCGCGGAACTTCTCGTAATCAGGGCCGGACGTCTTGATCTCTGTCGCGCCCTTCACCTGGAAGCAGCGCTTGGTCTCCTGGTCGTAAAAATAGAGCGCCGTGACAGGGTTCTCTTTGAGGTTTTCAAGCGTCTTTACCATGTAGTTGTCCATGATCCAGATGGTGTCGTCGGCGACGAGCTGGATCGATGCCATCGGAGCCACGTTCGGAACGCCGCTCTTTGAGGCGGTGGCCATCGGGATGACTTTGGTCTTCGTAAATATCTCCTTAATCTCACCTGAAAGCGCAACCATGCGGTTCACCTCTCCCTGGAAGCGGAACGGGCGCGACGGAGCGCCGGAACCCGTCCGGTAATGTGGTTATCCGCGTTATCGATATATAAGCACTCTGCCGGAACCGGCAGTGCCGGCCGCTTGGTGGTGATCCGTGGCGACGGCGGGAGCGAGCTTTCGCACGGTGCAGGGGGGCCGGAAGTGTAGCGGGTTCTGGTTCCTGCACGGCAAAGGCCAATGCCTCTTCAAACTCCTGGCTTCGGACCGGGCTCTCCTGCAGAACTATCCCGGAACAGCACAGCGCCAAAACCGCCAAACATCGTCCGAATCAATAAATCCCGCTGGGGAATCCCGGATGCCGTCCCGGGAACCGGGAGAAGAACTTCTCCCGGGATTTCCTCCCTTTCCGGGTCACGGGAACCGTATGGAACCATGGAAAGGTATAAAGTGGGAGACGGGGAAACGACTACTATGTGTGCCCGCTTTTTGGAGCGCTTTTTCAAACCCACACCCCATATTGTCGAAAGCCCGCCTCCGCCGTCGCTCTCGCACGGGGCGGGCGCGGGTGTTCCCGAGTACCGGGTGAAGCCTTATTTTATTGTGGCGTCTGTTGAGATGGGCAATACCACGACGAAGTGCATTCTGACCGGCACGAACCTGGAGACGGGCAGGTCGTACATCATCAATAAGACCGTGACCATGAGTCGCGACGTCCGATCACCAAAACCCGGCGAGACGGTCTTCGGGGCGACCCTGGACGGCACGGAGCTGACGCGGGAGTCGGTCACGGAACTGGTGCGCGACACCCTGATCCAGTGCCACAAGGAGGCTCACCTGAGCATCAAGGACGATCTGGACTTCGTCGTCCGGAGCACCGGCGTTGTGGCGGCGATGGACTCCCCCGACCAGGTCGGGGACTTCATCATTGCTCTCGCGAACGGCTGCCTCGAAGCAGGCGTTCCCCCGCGGAAGATGACGCCGCCGATGTCGATCGACAACCTCCCGCCGAAACTCCGGCAGTTCTCGTTCGCCGACCGGGTGGTCTTCGTCGGCGCGGTGGCCGGCGTCGTCCCGCCGGTCGGGTGTACCGGCGTCGAGATGGTGGCAAACGAGATGGAAGGGGAGCTCGCGATGGCGGGGATCAAAGAGGGCGCCAAATGGACGCCGGTCGACTTCCGTAACCCCTGCATATCCATCGACTTCGGGACGACGCTCGACGGCCGGATCACGAGCGACGTCGCCCGCGATGACCCGAACCCGTTCGCCCAGACGACCGGGAATTTCTGCGGGCTCGCGGGCGCCATACCGGACGCGATCGTCCGGGGCACCGGGCTCGTCAAAGACCGGACGGGAACCGCGCTCGACCTCTTCGGCGACCACAGCATCAAGGGCGCGTTCGGGGGCAGGAAGCGTTCCGTCGTCGATGATTACGTCGACCGCTGCCACGAGCACATCGATATCCGGATCGTCCCTCCCGACCGGACGAGGTTCGGGCGGGTTCCGGTCTGCGCCGACGTGGCCGACAAGTCGGGCGTCGCCCTCATCGGGTGCGACTGCGGCGTCAACGGCAGCGAGATGCCTGCCCTTGCGGAGATCGGGCGCGAGATCCACGAGAAGCACGGCATGGGCATGCTGACCGAGGTCGTCGACCGGGTCTGCGCGAGGATGGCGCTCCGGCTCATCGACGTCGCCGTCGAGAGAGGGATGGTTCCGCCGAACTCGTCGATCGGGTTCACCGGGCGTGCGGCGATATCGGGGAGGAAGCCCGAGTACATCCTCGCTGGCGTCACCGAACGGAACCTCTACGATACCCCGAACGACCACCTGGTCTTCGTGGACGACGGCCTTGCCCGGGGGGCGGCACTGATGGGCCGGTGCATGAATTCTCTCGGGAAACCGAAAGAACCGCTCGGCGGCGTGCGGGGAGGGCCATGTATTATGTCCCGCCGGATCAAAATAGGAAAGTAGGATCTGGTGAACCATGGCTGAAGAAGAACTCTACGATATGCTCGTTCCCCCCGGCGTGCCCCGGAAGATGATCTACGACATTGCCGAGAAGTACGATGTCGAAGTGGTGCGCCGGCAGCAGAGGTTGTCGTTCGCGAACATGGATGGAGACGCACGGGAACTGATTGCGTTCCGCGGCAAACGAGAGGTCGTCGAAGAGGTGCAGGAGTACCTTTTCGCGCGGCTCAAAGAGTTCGTTGCGGAATAACTCCATCTTTTTTTAGTTTTGCGCCGGGGGTTGCCGGGGCGAGGTGTGGTTCCGGGGCGCCACGGCGAAGACTGGTTAATGCATAGAGGAGTGAACTGAACCCAGTTTTCTTCGCCTCACCCGTACACTGGACCGTGGGAGTATCGCCACGGAGGGGGGTGGGGACAGGGGAGGGGGGAATACTCCCCCCGGAGGGGGGAATACTCCCCCCTCCCCGTCAGCCCCTCCCCCAACGGCGATATCCACTGGAAAGCCGTGCATGGGGATAGGTGGTGTTCCAGTAAGAACAGAGACCTGAAAAATCCCTGGACGGGCTCCTCCCGCCAGAGGACACCACGATCCACCGGCCTGAAAGAGCCCATAACCGTTCTCACCCACTAAACCTACGGGTGGGAACGGCCGCAGTGGTGTATTACTCCGTCGACGTCATCCCGCCCGCGATCAGCCGCACGAGGAGCGCCTTCTGTGCGTGGAGCCGGTTCTCCGCCTGGTCCCAGACGATGCTCTGCGGCCCTTCCATCACCTCGTCGGTGATCTCCTCGCCCCGGTGGGCGGGGAGGCAGTGCATCACGAGGGCGTCGGGTGATGCCCGGGCAAGAAGGCGGGAGTCTATCGTGTAGCCCTTGAGCGCCTGCAGCCGCTCGGCACGCTCCTGCTCGTCGCCCATGGAGACCCAGATGTCGGTGTAGAGGACGTCCGCGTCCCTGACCGCTTCCTCCGGGTCGGCGACGACGGTGACCTTTCCTCCCGCCGCCCGTGCCTGGTCGACGATCTCGTCCTTCGGCCGGTAACGCGGCGGGCTTGCAACCGCAACCTCCATCCCGGTCAGGGCGGCGGAGAGGATCCACGAGTTGCAGACGTTGTTGCCGTCCCCGACCCACGCGAGTTTCAGGCCGTGAAGGTCGCCGAACCGCTCGCTGAGGGTCATGATGTCGGCCAGCACCTGGCACGGGTGGAGGCGGTCGGAAAGGCCGTTGACGACCGGAACGTCCGCGTAGCGCGCGAACTCCTCGATGGCGGCGTGGCTGTAGGCGCGGATCATCACCGCATCGACGTAGCGGGCAAGCACCCGTGCCGTGTCCCGGATCTCCTCGCCCCGCCCGAGCTGCATATCCTGGGGGTTCAGGAAGAGCGCGTGGCCGCCGAGATCGGACATCCCCACCTCGAACGAGACCCGGGTGCGGGTGGACGCCTTCTCGAAGATCATCCCGAGGCTCCTGCCCCTCAGGAATTCGTGCGCGGTTCCCGCAGACTTCAGCCGCTTCAGGCGCACTGCGTCGGCGACGATGCTCTCGAGTTCGCACTCGTCGATATCGAGGATCGAGAGAAAGTCCTTCTTCATGCAATCTCCCTCATGTGACGGCACCGCTTTTCGAGGATCTCGGGAGTGCCGATGTCCCTGCGGTGGAAGACGCTTCCCGAGACGGAAGATGCCGCCTTCTCAGCTATCGCTTCGGCCTCCTCGAGCGTCTCGCCCCTCCCGACGAACGCGAGCGTCCGCGACGTCAGGGTATGGAGCGTCCCGTCCCGCTCCTCGACGTTTGCGTAGTAGAGCAGGGCGTCGCCGTAGTCACCGAGGGTGAGCGGCTCGTTAGCCCTCGGCGCCTCCGGGTAGCCGTCGGGGACGAGGTACTTGCAGACCGTCGCCTTGTTCGCGAACCGGACGTGGGAAGGCGCAAGATCGCCCTCGATGATGCGACCGACGATCCCGGCAAAATCCGACTCCAGGAGCGAGAGAACGTTCATGGCCTCGGGGTCACCGAAACGGGCGTTGAACTCGATGACTTTCGGGCCGTCGCGGGTGTTCATGAACTGACCGTAGAGGATCCCCCGGTACGGCGTCCCCTCGGCCCGCATGGCCGCGACCGTATCCTCCATGATCCGGAGGGCTTTCTCGTAGTCCGACCGGGAGACGAAGGGGAGCATGTGATCCTGCAGGGAGTAGGAGCCCATGCCGCCGGTGTTCGGTCCCACGTCCCCCTCGTATGCACGCTTATGGTCCTGCACGAGCGGCATGGGCACCAGGTGCTCGCCGTCGACGAAGGCCTGGAGGGTGAACTCTTCCCCCACGAGCCGCTCTTCCAGGACGACGCTCCCCCCGATCTCCCGGGCGTATTCGACCGCCCCTGCCACATCGACATGTTCGCCCATGATTCGGACGCCCTTCCCGCCGGTGAGCCCGATTGGCTTGACCGCGAGGTCGCCATCGTAGGACTCGATGAACCGCCGTGCCTCCTCCGGGTCGCGGCAGACCCGGTACTCCGGGCACCCCGCGATACCGTGCCGCTCCATCAGCCGACGGCAGAACGCCTTGTCCGTCTCGATCCGGGCCGCGGCACGCGTCGGCCCGAGAGACGGTATCCCCGCCGCCTCGAGGCGGTCGACGATGCCCGCCTCAAGGGGGGCCTCCGGCCCGATGACGGCGGCATCGACTCCGCAATTGGTGGCGAATGGTAGTATCTTCTCGATATTGGTCTCGTTTTCGAGGAGCACCCGCTCCGCGAGCCGGGCAATCCCCGGGTTCTTGCGTGCCATGACAGAAAAAATCTTCGTGTCACTGTTGCAGGAAAGCGCCCTGGTGATCGCATGCTCCCTGCCACCACCGCCTACAACGAGTACTTTCATATCCATCATATTTGCCCGCTCTTAAAAAATGTTTATCCGTCCAGCAGCTCGCTGACCCGCACAAGTGCAAGAAGAGATGCGCCTTTTTCTGCAAGCGCCTCGCGAGCGCCCGCTTCCCGGTCGACGACGGTCACCACACGGTCGACGTGCGCGCCCGCGGCACGAAGAGCCTCAAGACCGTAAACGGCGCTTCCTCCGGATGTGGTCACATCCTCGACCAGCAGCACGTTTTTCCCGTTCACGTCGCCGATGATCGTCCCGGCCTTGCCGTGATCCTTCCCTTCCTTCCGGACGATGGCGTACGGCCGGCCGCTCGCGAGCGAGACGGCGACTGCAATCGGTACGGCGCCGACCGCCACTCCGGCGACCATCTCGAATTCCCGGCCTTCGGCAATGGTTTTTCCGATCTCTGCAAGGATGCTGGGGTTCGTCGTCGCAGCTTTGATGTCGATGTAGTAAGAACTCCGGGCTCCCGATGCGAGGACGAAATCCCCGAACTCGATAGCCCCGCACTCAAGTAACAGTGTCGCGATTGGGTTTACCATGGTACCTCTTTAACTCCGATGTAATAACCGATAATGTTCACTACCCGGTGCAGGAGAGGCGTCATGACGACGATCCAGACCGCGATGGGTAAAGTGATGTTTCCGAACAACCACTGGGGGCTGATTATGAGGATCAGCAGGAAGGAACCGGCGACCAGGTCGTACTGGTCGGCAAGGAACCAGGACTCCCCCCGATCCTTACCCAGCCTCCGCTTCAGGAAACTCTTGGCGAGATCGCCGAGGAGCGCGCCGGTTGCGAGGAGGGTGACGGAGAGAAACGTCTGGTGGGGAAGAGCACCCAGGCCGAACGCGGTAGCTGCCCAGATCTCGATGAGACCTACCAGCACCCCTGAGAGGACGCCCCCGAAGAATCCCCGGTACGTCTTTCCGTCGCCGAAGATCCTTCTCCCGTCGGAGAACGTCCGGCCGAGATCGATGGGCGTCCCGCCGCCGAAGAGTGCGGCCGCTGAGTTCGGCACATATGCCGGAATCATGATCCACAGTGCCGCGAGCCCGGCAAAAATCCAGTAGCCGATGTCAGTACTGATAACTGTCAATATTCAGTACAATCAGTAAATATAAAGATTAAAGTGTCGAAACATGAGATACGAATGAAAAGGTGGGCACGGTGAGAGAATGCTGATAAAAAAGACGAAGAGCCTCTGCCCAACATGTGGTCGCGTGCTCGATGCCGATATCGTTGAGGAGGGGGGAAAGGTCTGGCTGGTCCGTACCTGCCCGGAACACGGCGCGTATCGGGGCCTTTACTGGTCCGATGCAGAGATGTACCGGAGATTCGACGCTTACGAGCGGATCGGAAACGGGATCTCCAATCCGCAGAAGACGGTTTCCCCGGCAGGATGCCCGAACGACTGCGGTGTCTGCGAGAATCACCGGTCGACGACGCTGCTCGCGAATATCGACCTGACGAACCGGTGCAACCTCAACTGCGACTTCTGCTTTGCGAACGCCAGGGCATGCGGTTTCGTCTACGAACCGACCTTCGACCAGGTTGTCGGAATGCTCTCCATGCTGCGCGGGGAGAGACCTGTTCCGGCGCCTGCCGTCCAGTTCTCGGGAGGCGAGCCGACGATGCGAGAAGATCTTCCCGAGATCATCCGGAAGGCAAAAGAACTCGGGATGTCCCAGGTGCAGGTCGCGACGAATGGTATCCGGCTCGCGAAAGAGCCGGACTACGCCCGGCAGCTCAAAGAGGCAGGGCTCTCCACCGTCTACCTGCACTTCGACGGCGTCACCCGCGAGACGAACCCGAAACTCGCAAGCGACCGGCGGGCGATAGAGAACTGCGAGAGGATCGGCATGGGGGTGGTGCTGGTGCCCACGGTCATCAAGGGCAGAAACGACCACGAAGCGGGCGCCATCATCAAGTATGCCGCAGAGCACATCAAGACCATCCGCGGCGTCAATTTCCAGCCCGTATCGTTCACCGGGGCCGCAAGCGAGGATGACGTCAGGAACGAACGGATCACCATCCCCGAACTTGCGGAGCGGATCGAGGAGCAGACGGACGGCGTGATCAAGAAGGACTACTTCTACCCGGTGCCCTGTGTCGTTCCGATCTCCGAACTCGTCGAGGCCTACACCGGTAAACCCCAGATCACGTTCACCACGCACCAGCACTGCGGCGCAGCGACCTACGTCTTCGTCACCGACGAAGGGATGGTTCCGGTCAACAGGATGGTGGACGTCGACGCCTTTTTCGAGTCGGTCGAGAAGATGACGGCGAAACTCGCGAAAGGCGGGTCGCTCAACAAGTACGTGACCCTCGTCGAGGGGGTCAAAGACCTCTACGGCTCCACGAGGAAAGCGGAGCAGAAGAACACCGGGGAGTTCGTGAAACTGATAGGAAAGGCTCTCATCATGCAGAACTTCGAAGCCCTGCGCGAGTTCCACTGGAACGCCCTCTTCATCGGCACGATGCACTTCATGGACCGGTACAACTACGACCTCTCCCGGGTGCAGCGGTGCTGCATCCACTACGCGACTCCCGACGGCCGCCTGATCCCGTTTTGCACCTACAACAGCGGCCCGGTCTACCGCGAGCAGGTCTGGAAAGCCTTCGCGCAGCCCGGGACGGAAGAGTAACCGCCTGCCCTATATGGAAACGGTGAGGAAGTTGACCGATCTCTTCCCTGAATACTCTTTTACGTGCGTTAACCTGGGCAGATAAGGATACGGTTCCACGCGAGGAACGACTTCCCTGAAGTATGATTCCGGATGGGTTCGGCCTCCGGGAGGGGCTCCCGCAGGGCCGATCTTAAGGGAACGGCAGTTCGTATCCCCCATCCCCGTCCCGCAGGACGAGGGCGGCGATGGCGAGGTCCTGGATGGCAAGCCCGGTGGAGTCGAAGATCGTGACGGCGTCCGGGGACGACCGTCCTTTCTTCCCGATGACGACCTCGCCGAGGGTTCCCGCGATCCGGGCGGGGTCGTAGTGCCCGGTGCTGATCGGGACGTTGATCTCGCCCGAGTGGGTCGCCTGGCCGGGGTCGTCGACGAAGACCTCGGCTTTCTCGAGGATCGCGGGATCCAGTTCCTGTTTGCCGGGGGCGTCCGCGCCGATCGCATTGATGTGCATCCCTTCGTGGATCCAGTCCGCCATCACGACCGGTCTTGTCGACGCTGTCGTCGTGGTCAGCACGTCGCAGTCGCAGGCGCGCTCAATCGGGACGCTCCGGGCGTTGTAGTCGGAGTAACGCGCTGCAAAAGCCTCTGCACTCTTCTCCGTCCTGCTCCAGACCCGGATCTCCTCGATCGCGAGCGCGGCAGCCGTCGCCTCTACCTGTGCCTCCGCCTGCCGCCCGGCGCCCACGATCCCGAGAGTGACGGGCTGGCGAGGCGCAAGGTACTTCGCCGCAACAGCGCCTGCCGCCCCGGTGCGCAGCGCTGTGAGTTCGGTGGCGTTGATGATCGCCGTCGGGATCCCGGTTGTTATATCGATGATGACGGTGAGCGCCATGACGGTGGGAAGGCCTCTCGTGCGGTTATGCGGGTGGACGTTGACGATCTTCACCCCGGCAATCCCCTGGGCCGGGAGATATGCGGGCATCGTCCGGAAATCCCCGTTCTCGACGAACGTTACGTAGACCTTCGGCGGCATCTGGACGCCGCCTCTCCCGTGCTCGGCAAACGCCGCTTCAATCGCCGGGTTCACCTCGGCATACGGCGGGCATCCGGCATGAACCGGGTAATACTTCACGGGGCGATCACCCCGCGAAGGCAGGGTTGCCTCGCCGTTCTCCTCGATTTGATGGAGAGGTGCATAGAACTACTCCGGCGGGCGGAGATATCAACTGTTTGGTGCGAGGGAATCCGGTGCGTTTATGCGTGTTCCGGGAGATCCCGCAGCACGGTAAAATAGAGGATGTGTATGGGATCTCCCGTACATAGGCCTCGCGTGCACCGCTGATGCGGTTCGCCGGGAGAGAGAGCGGGGCGTGTTGGAACCCCGGCTCTCACTCGGGGTTCTCCTGCATCCCCCGTATCGAGAGCCGGATCAGGCCGAGATTGGCATCCGACTTCGTAAGGATGCAGAGGGAGAGGTCGCCGTAGGGTGCGATGATGAGTTTCCCTGCAGGTGTCTCGAGGATTATCTGGGAGAGATCGCCCATCTCCATATCGCCGGTGATGCGGGTGCCGGCACGGAGCAGGTCTTCGGCGACCGCGGCCACCTGCTCGAAATCAGCGGAGCCGAGCGATTGAAGGGCAAACCCCTCGTGGAAGACCGAGACTGCGATGACGCCCGGCTGCCGCACGATCTGGTCGAGGCAACTCGTGTCCACCGATCCTATCCGGGAAGAAGGCTTTGCCCCGCCCTCGCTGATCAGGCACCCGGCCTCGCGGGAGGCTTCCCGGGCCGCCTCGGTCTCCTCGGCGGTGTAGGCGATGAGTTCCGAGTCGAGCGACGGCCGGTCAAACAGGTAGCTGTAAGCTTCGTCTCCGCTGAGCAGCAAACCTTTGCTGCTGTTCTCGAACGCGGCTGCATATGGCTTTCCGCTCTGAACCAGGACGAAACCGGTTCCTCCGGGCTCGCTGATGCGCACCGCTCCGGTGAAGTGGGGGCTGATTGAAGCAAGGGACGAGAGAGGCCCTTGCAGTCGTCCGAGTGAGATGCCGTCGGGTAGCATCGTCTCACAGAGCAGCGATAATCCGATCCCTGTTCTTCTTCAGTTCGTAGCGGATTCTCCCGACATTAACGTTCGCGTTCGCCACGATGGCGATCAGCTCGTCTTCCGAGAGCGGGGAGAGCAGGATGGGGCCGTTCTCCAGTTCGATGAGCATCTGGTTCATCTCGCCCTTCCCGAGTTCGTCGCTCATGGCTTCGGACGTACCCATGCCTGTCGATGCCATGGCACCCAGGGCCTCAACGTCCACGTCCCCGGCAACGACGCTCTCGATTACAAAGCCGTCCCGCCCCGCCACGACTGCGGCGGTAACCCCGTCAAGTTTCAGGAATTCTCCCAGGATCTGTTTTAGCATGTTCTATCTCCTCATGTTCTCCGAACGCATTCGATCTTGAGGGGCATCCTCCCGATTGCGTGCGTTGCACACGAGATACAGGGATCATACGCCCTGATGATCATCTCGATGCGGTTTGCTGCCCCATCGGTCAACGCTCCGTTCTCCACCACCCGGCGTGCCATATCCTCCACGCCGCGGTCCATCCCGTAGTTGTTCTGGCAGGTCGCCACGATCAGGTTGCACCGCTCGATGATGCCGTTTTCATCGACGGTATAGTCGTGGATCAGGGTTCCCCGGGGTGCCTCGATGATCCCGACGCCCCGGCGGTTCACGACCGCTCCCACCGGCGTCCGGATGTCTGAAGCGGTGATGCCCGGGTCGGAGAGCAACTGGACGGCCCGCTCGCACGAGGCGATGAACTCGATGTAGCGTGCCAGGTTGTATGCGAGCGTGGCCTGGGTGACGGTGCCGAACCGCTCGCGGTACTCCGCGAGAGCGGCGTCCGCGTGCTCCGTGCCCATCTTCTGCACGATGTTGAGCCGGGCGAGCGGCCCGACCCGGTAATAGTTTCCACCCTTGAACCGGGCGAACTTCAGGTACGACCAGTCCTCCGAGTACTCCTCGATGAAGTTCGTGTAGTCCTGGCCCGAGAACGAACCGAGCTGACCGCCGTCCGGACCGAGCATCATGGCAGGCCCTTCATAGGTCGAGTAGACCCCGTTGTTGGCCATGCCCAGGAATCCGGTCGTTACGGCCCCGAACTCCTTATCGACGCCGTCGAGGAGGCCGCGAGCGAGATCCCATCCTTCACGCGCGATCCCGAGAGCCTCATTCGCCATGGTGGCGAGTTCCGCTCTCTTTCCTTCCGTGAGCGGTGTCGACATCCCGCCGGGCAGCGCGTTTGACGGGTGGATGGGTTTGCCGCCGACCGCTTCCGTCAGGCGCTGACCGAACTTCCTGACCGCGATCGCCTTCTTCGCGAGATCCGGCGAGTGGCGGGCAAGCCCGATGACGTTCCGCGTCTCCGCCGGTGCGTCGTGGCCCAGGATGAAGTCCGGAGCCGCGAGCATGAAGAAGTGAAGGGCGTGGGAGTGGATGAACTGCCCGATGCTCAAGAGTTCGCGGAGTTTCTTCCCGGTCGCGGGCGGTTCGACACCGAAGATCTTGTCGGTCGCCTTCGCTGCGGCCAGGTGGTGCGCCGAGGGGCATATTCCGCAGATGCGGGGTGTTATACGGGGTGCTTCCTCGATTGAAGCCCCGATAAGGAACTTCTCAAACCCCCTCAGTTCCACGACCTGGAAGTGGGCCGAGTCGACCTGCCCCTGATCGTTGAGGTAGATCCTGACGCCTGCATGACCCTCGATCCGGGTCACCGGGCTGATGGTGATCTCTTTCATCTGCTCCTCTCCTTTACCAGATCCCGGATCTTCGAGTTCTCCTTGTCCTCCATGATCAGGCTCCCGATGGTGAAGGCGTACATCGTGTGTGCGACGTCGTAGAGTTCCTTCTCCACCTCTTTCTGCGGCTTATCGGTGAGATCCGAGATCCTTCGCACCATCATGCCGTAGATGTCCCGGCAGGGCTCGCGAAGGATATCGAGCGAGGGGCCGTTGCATCCGTGGCACGGGACGTTGTTTTTGGGGCACGACGCGCCGCATCTCCCGAAGGTGACGCTCCCGAGGCAGAGGTAGCCCTGCCCGAGCAGGCAGTGTTCGCGGTCGGGAACACCCTCGTGCCGACGCTTGAGCGTCCAGTTCTCGACCGCCCCCATCTTCCTGTCGCATTCCGAACAGACGGACTTGCGCGAGAGTTCGAGGGTGTCTCCCGCGATCATTGCCGGGATGATCTGTTTTAAGAACGCTTCTTTCGGCGGGCAGCCCGTGACGTAGTAGTCGATCTTCACGAGGTCACCCACCGCGAACGCCCGGTAGAGGAACGGCGGCACGTCCGTCGGGATAACCCCGTCGGGCTTCGTCGTCTCCGCCTCCCGGTAGACGTAGGAAAAGAGGTCCTCGTTCGAGCTCAGCATCGAGAGACCCGATACGCCCCCGTAGCAGGCGCAGGTCCCGAGTGCGACAAGCGTCTTCGACCGTTTCCGGATCATCTCGAGGCGTTCGCGGTTCTCTTCGTTCCGAACGGCTCCGGTCACGAACGCGATGTCGATGCCCTCGGGAGGTTCCTTGACGTCCATGATCACCGGGGAGTAGACGATGTCCGCTTCCGCGACGACGTCGAGCAGCATCTCATGGAGGTCGAGCACCGCGATCGTGCATCCCGAACATCCTGCCAGTTCTTCGATAGCAATCTTCATCGTCATCGCCTCATTTCAGAACCAGTTTCTTCAGGCAGGCGTTCGGGCCGGTGTGAACGATCTCCAGTTTGGCTTTCCTGCCGGTGATCTCCTCGATCGCGCCGACGACGTAACCGAAGAGCGTCTGGCAGAGCGGGCCGCCCTGGTCGAGACCGTTGCGCCGGAGCGTCTGGCGGACGATGCAGTCGTGGAAGACGAGGTAGATGAACGTCTCGCCGTTCTCCTCGATGATGAACGTCTCCTTGTCTTCGGGCTTCCAGACCTCGAACGAGTACTGGCCCCGCAGCAGGTCGGAGAGTTCGTGAAGCGCTCCTTCCACGTCCTCACGTTTCTGGAAGTACTTGGCGACTTCGTGACCGAACTTCTTCCCGGCACGATAGGTGACCGCGTTCGCCCCACGGCCGGCGATCTCCTCAAGCGACCTGATTACGAGGCCGTTGAGTTTCATCACGCCGTGGAGCGTATGTTCCATGTCTCTGGGCTTGGGTGAACACTCGAGGGGAATATCCTCGGAACGGTAGACCAGATCGGAGTGAAAAGCCTCGTGCATTTCGTCGATGTATCCAGCGCTCATCAGACCACCTTCCGAAGCATTTCACAGACCTTGATGTCGATGTAGTGTCTCCGGGCAGCGTAGATGCCCCGGTGCTCGAGTGCCTGGGCCGGGCAGATCTCGTGGCAGGAAAGGCATCCCATGCAATTGTTCGGCCTGACCGCGACACTCACGTTGTCCTGGAGTTCGTACACGTGCATCGGGCAGTCCTTGACACAGAGACCGCACCCGACGCACGCGTCCTTATCCACATGTATCTCCATTGCGAGCCTCAGAAGGTGATTAACACTTCCTGCTATTAAAAGTATATAGTTTGTTCGCTAACAGGATCCGGCATGCAGAAGAATATTTCGGATTTTATGCAATTTATTTCCATTTGCCGACCATACAGCCCGTTTCAGAGTTCGTAAGTAAAATAACCGTGTAACTGTGCCGGCGGTGGCGGCCGGTCGCGGAGATCGGCCGGTTCAAACACCTCGCTCCCCGAAGCATCGTGCAGCCGGAACCGGCGTTTGCACGGCTCGTTACCCGTTGCTTCCCGTGCGAAAAACCGACGAAAATAGGCGGTAATAAGCGTGATAGGCCCTGCCGGCCGCAAAGATCACGCTTTCGCCCGGAAGAGGGCGCGGGCGAGCCGGTCGACAAAGCCTTCACTGGTACTCTGCGTCTCTTCCTCGGCATACTCGATACCGGCTATGTCGGCGGAGAGGCGCTTGAAGGCACGGGAAGCGCTGGACGTCGGGTACTTCACCACGATCGGCGATCTCCCGGCAGATGCGCGCCGGATGTTCGGGTCCTCCGGGATGATCCCGAGCACCCGGACCCCGAGGAGTTTCTCCATCTGTGCGCTGTTGAAGTCGTTCCCGGTGGCCGCGACCCGGTTGATGATCGCCCCTTCGATGTGCCCGCCGACGGTCTCGGTCAGGATCTTTGTCTTTAAGGAGTCGACGATCGAGGAGATCTCGGGGTTCACGACAAGAATCACCCCGTCGGCAATCGTCAGCGGGATGACGCCGTCCCTGCTGATCCCTGCAGGGGCATCCAGGATCAGGATGTCGAACTCGCTCACGAGGTCGGTCATGATGTCCTTGAGCCGGTCGGGGTTCGACTGCTGGAAGCCCTGCAGAGAGAGACCGCACGGCACGATCTTCACGCCGAACGGCCCGTCGTAGATGGCGTCCCGGACGCGCGCTTTGCCTGCCAGCACCTCGTGCAGGGTCACCGGCAGGTTTTCAAGCCCGAGAATGAGCCCGAGATTCGCCATTCCGACGTCGGCATCCAGAATGCATGTCTTCTTCCCGTATTGGGCAAGCATCGGGCCCAGATTTGCTGTGACCGTCGTTTTGCCGGTACCGCCCTTACCGGACGCAATCGTGTATACTTTTACCATGTAATCACTCGCTGTTTTGATCTTCCCGGTCTTACACCCAGTGCTGCAGGGTCTCCCGGATATCCTGTTCGAGTGCGTTCATCTGTTCGTCGGAGAGGTGCTCCGAAGGGTGGGCGATGCCGACCACCGTCTCCCCGCGGTAGGGGACACCGAGGAGTTCCACTCCTTCTTCGTCGTGCAGTCTTCCCTCCGAGTAGAGGTGACTGTACCGTGCGGCCTCGTCCTCGCTGCCGGGCTTCGTCGAGCCGATCAGAAGACCGTCTGCGGCCGCAAGCGTCAGGGATGCAAGGCTGTACTTTTCGCTGATTGCACCGAGCGTCTCCTCAAGGCTTCCCGTGCTCGCGGGATCGATGGCTTTGAGGGGAGGCGTGGAGACGGGCGCCGCGATATCCGGGCCCGGGGAAGCCTCCGGTGTTACTGATGCCTCTGGAGAAGCCTGCCTTTTGATTGCCCGGGAGATCTCCGCAAGGTAGTATGTAATACCGGCAAAACCGACTACCGTCATTATCGTAAGGAGGATGAGGAAAAACTGGATGGTACCTGTTGAATCCATTCTGTTACCAGCTCCTGAATTAGGTCTCTTTGTCCTTGATGAGGTGGTCGAGGTGAATCTTCTTGAGCATGTCCTTGCAGTTTACTTTGAAACTGCCGACCAGTTGCTCGACATCCATCTCTTCCATGTTCTGGACGAGCGTATCGATCTCGTCACCACCTGATTGAGACGCCTCGGCCGTCTCCTGCACGGGTTTCACTCCCGGCATGGGAATATGATGCATCTCTGCGGCCGGTTCCGGACGACGCCTGGATGAAGATGCCGCACCGGCACCCTTCTGTCCTGTGGATGGCGTTGCTCCTCCCGGAGCCCCTCTCCCCGCCGACGACCGTCCCGGTTTTCCGGGCGTTCCGGTCGCAAACGGGGGATTGAACTCCAGGGCGAGCTGTACCTGCTCGGGCGTCAGAAGGTTCAGTTCTGCCGCCACCTCGTCCTCTTCGCCCTCCAGCACCGCGTCAAGTGCGTGTTGCCCTTTTGTGCCCCCATATTCGGCAAGCATGACGAGACCTTCGTTCAGCACCAGGGTGGCACTCTCGTTGCCAAGGACGAT
This sequence comes from Methanoculleus sediminis, assembly GCF_001017125.1. GTDB lineage: Archaea > Halobacteriota > Methanomicrobia > Methanomicrobiales > Methanoculleaceae > Methanoculleus > Methanoculleus sediminis. The sequence continues at coordinate 51,826 of NZ_JXOJ01000005.1, forward strand.
CGTGCAGATTCCGGTAAACTGTGCTGAGCTCATCTCTTCTTTCAGCGCACGGGCTGTCGTGGACTTGATAAGACGATGGAACCGACCGCGTGGCAGTTGCATTCAGACAACTTTAGTTCAGTGGTATGACATAAACCTTGTTATTTATACTCTCCATAGGAGAGCCTGGTACGTAAAAATTCGAATGGTACGGTGACGCCTATCTATGATTGCACCCCGGACCCCCGATCCACTCCCGGAGGATGGCGAGGATCTTCTGCTCCGCAACCCGGATCCCCTCTTCGACCGCAGGGTCGATCTCCCTGCTGAACGCCTGGATCTCGCCCACTTCAATCCCGACGGTCACGATCTCTCCGGCGTACCCGAGCTCACGGGCGATCGTCACCACTTCACCGATCCCGATGTCGTGGAGCGCGTATGCCGGAAGGTCCCAGGACGGCGGGGCCTCAAACGCGAGGACTTCCCCGGTGCGGTCGCCGATACCCGTCATTGCATCGACGACCACCACCCTCTCGTAGCCTTCCATCAGCGGGATCAGGCCGAATCCGCCGGTGCCGCCGTCGATTGCGTCTACTCCGGGGAATCTCCCTTCAAAGAGGCGCATCACCGAGATCCCCGCCCCGTCGTTTCCCATGAAGGGGTTCCCGCACCCGATGATACATACCCGGTTCTTCTGCATGGTACCTACCGGTTATATCCGGCAAGGTACAAAATGGTACTGAAAACCCCCTGACCGTGAACTGCCGTTCCGGGAGCGGGATGTGAGGCGCATGATCCACATCGTACCAAAACCGACCGATACGCCGGACGACAACTCGACCGGCGCTGTTATGCGGGAGCTGGAGAGAGCCGACGCCCGATACGGAGTTCTCAAGCTCGACGCAGTCGACCCCCTCGATTCCGGGCTTGAGAACGAACTCATATGGGTCTGCGGTATCCGGCAGGACGGGCACCAGTTTGAGACCCTGAACGTGCTCTCGCTCCATAACCGGGTTATCAACACACCTGAAAGCATCGTTGCCTGCGCATCCAAGGTGATGACGACGGCTCTCCTCATCGCAAACGGAGTACGGACGCCGGAGACGGCCTATATGCAGTCGGAGGAGCAGGCGCGGGAGTTTCTCCGGCGTCACGGAAAAGTCGTCTACAAACCGCTCTACGGGTATGACGGAAACGGCATCCGGCTCGTGACGGAGCCCGGGGAACTCGGGCCGGGGCCCTGGTACCTGCAGGAGTTCGTGAAGAACGACCGGGACTTCCGCGTCTTCGTCCTCGGCGGGGAGGCCGTCGGTGCGATTGCCCGGGTCTCCGATACCCTGATGCACAACATCCACCAGGGCGGGATCGGGATGCCGGTCGATATTGACGAGGAGATGCGCGCCACTGCCGAGGCGGCGGCGGCGGCGATCGGGATCGACTACTGCGGGGTCGATCTCCTCCGTGACCGCGAAGGCTATACGGTCCTCGAGGTGAACGGGACGCCGAACTGGCACTGCATGGCGGCACCCATCCCGGCGTTGCTCGCCCGGTACCTCATCGAGCGCGAACGCGAGATGCATGCCTGAGGAGAGGAGGGAGCCGAGGGCCTTCGGCCCTGCGTGTGTTCTTACTGGAGATACTCTATCTCTTTTAAGGTCTTCTCTGCAAGTTCCTTCATCCGGGCGGAGATCCGGCCGGATGACGAGAACTCCACATCCTTCATGGCGTTCGCAAGTTCCGTGCCGAGCACGAATATTGCGTACTTATGTTCCATCTTGCTCTTATGCACCTGAGAAGGGTCTATCTTCAATGCGTAATATTGTGAAAATTTCAGTTCCGGGTTCTGCAACTCAAAAAAGTCTTTAATCTCGGTAAGAATCCCATGTAAGGCTATTAACTCTTCCTTGTGCATATTCTCTCCCAGAGATAAAAATGGTGGATGTAAATATATATAAATTTGCACCCGGGATAACCGTCACCCTATCTTTATGAGTCTGATGGAGAGCGGGCGCTTTATTATCCCCTTAAAGTCCCGGGCAGCCACGAACTCGATGTCCCTCCCCCCGAGCTGATCGAGGAGTTTCTGGTCGATGATACGATCGACGACAACCCCCTCGACGTCGCCGTTCAGGTTCTGGAGTGCGCCCTCGACGTCGGTTGCGTTGGATTCCAGGAGAACGGTGTAGTCCGGTGAGAGGAACCGCGCAATCTTTTTGTCCCGGACGTCGGCCATGTGCTCCCCGAGCGTCGAGGGGGCTTTTGAGGCCCATTCCCGGCGCGGAGGCCGCTCGTCTTCGCCCGTCCTTCCTGCACCGGCAGGAGCCCGCACCTCGGCGGGGGCCGGATACGCAGGCAGCCGTTCGATGTTCTCTTCGGCGGGAGGCTGGTCGATGATCCCCACCGCAGGCACTTTGTTCCGGAGCGCTTTGACGATCTCCTTGCGGCTCATCTCCTCGACGCTCTTTCCGCGGGGGCTGTAGGCCACGAAGTCGATCTCGGCGACCTGGAGGAGCTCGCGGAGGATCAGTTCTCCGCCCCGGTCACCGTCGAGCAGGGTCGTCACGGTCTTCTGCGAACAGAGGTCGATGATGATGCGCGGGACGTTGGTTCCTTCGACCGCAACGGCGTTCTTGATACCGTAGCGCAGCAGGTTGATGACGTCGGCCCGTCCCTCGACGATGATGATGGCGTCGGAGTCCATGACGTTCGGCCCCGCGTGCACCTTCTCCTCGCCGAGGTACTCGAGTTTCTCGATCCTGATGGTTTCCCTGACCTCATCGAGCAGGTCGTCGCTGTTGATGGAGCCCTCGTCGAAGTCCTCAAGGAGGAGTTCTTTGGCGCGCTCGACGATCTTGCGCCGCTTGGTCACCCGGATGTCCTCGATACGGTCGACCCTTACGTGCGCCGTGCACGGCCCGACCCGGTCGATCGTCTCGAGCGACGAGGCGAGGAGCGCGGTCTCCGCCCGGTCGAGCGAAGACGAGATGAGTATCTCGCCTTTTGTCTCTCCCCGTTTCGTGGTGATCTGGACATCGATCCGGCCGACGCGGCCGGTTCTCTGTAAATCACGCAGGTCGAGGTCTTCGCCGAGCAACCCCTCGGTCTGGCCGAAGATGGCGCCCACTACGTCGGGCTTGTCGACCACTCCCTCGATCTGCAGGATAAGATGAATGAGATACTTTGTGGTATCCGGTGAATACATGGAGTCTTGCCTCCTTCAGTATGTAAGTCTGATTGCCGTACCCCGCACGGTTTTGATCTGCGCGGATGTACGGATTAATCATATATCTAGGGTGCAATTACTTAAATCAGATGGCGGTCCTGACGCAAGATTTTTTAGAGGGTAAATCTAAAATTAAGTTTCTGGAGGGCAGCGTTTCGACAAACCCCGCTGTATCGTTCTTTCACGGCGAACGTCGCTCTGCCCCGGGTGTTCTGCTTTTCCCGTCCGCACCGGGTCATGTACCGGCGGCATTCAGGCGCACGAGAGCGTGAGATTTCGATACGCCGGCGATTGCCACGGTCTTTGAGGAAGACGTGTGTCCGGTGACGATGCTCACGTCGGCGCGGGGCACGCCGAACGTCTCCGCGAGAAGGTCGGTGATGGCGCGGTTTGCTTTTCCGCCGACGGCGGGGGCCGCTATCTGGCACTTGATACTCTTTCGCCACTCGTTATAACCCGCTGGAAACGAGGAGCGCTTTGCACCCGCCGTGACGTCGAGCGCGATAGTCACCCCGTGCGGGGTTTCGGCGACGGCATCGGCATAGGTGTCCATGAGAATAGTCCTCTCGAAAGGGTGTCGCCCGACACTAACGATCGGTGTTCACAGGCGGCTTGTGCCGATCCTCACCCGATCGAACCCATATGCCGGGCGTGCCTGTCGCGCACCTGGGTTGTCCCGCGGATCATGTCCGGGCGTCTCGCCAGATGATCACCCGGGGACCTATAAGGTGCGCTTTATCGGCCCTGTATTATTTATTCTCCCGGGATAAATATCCTTGCCCGGGATACCACGCTCCATGAGCCTCCCGGAGTTCGCCGTGGGCGTAGGCCCGCGTTCCCCCGACGATCACCTCCTCCGGGAAGACCGCGTCGAGCCCCTCGAACGGCGACCAGCCGCACTTTGCATGGAGGTGCGAGGCGTCGATCCGGGTGATCTCGTCCGGGTAGAGGGCGTAGTCCGCCCGGTTGCCCGGCTCGAATCCCGCGCGCGGGATGCCGAGGATGGCTGCGGGCTTCCACGACGTCTTCTCGATCACCGAGGCAAGGGTGATCCGCCCTCTCTGCACCGCCGCCATCAGGAGCGGCACCATCGTCTCGACCCCCGGGATGCCGGAGGGGGCGGTCTCGAACGGCACGGACTTCTCTGGAATCGTGTGCGGGGCGTGATCGGAGGCGACGACGTCTATCCTGTCCCAGCACGACCACAGACCGCGCCGGGTCTCCTCGTCCCTGAGCGGCGGGTTCACCCGGGCCCGGGTGTCGTCCGGATCAAACATCCTGCGCGAGAGGAAGAGGTGGTGCGGCGTTGCCTCCACCGTACCGCGCGCGGCCTCGATCGAGGCGGCGGTGCTGAGGTGGCAGAAGTGGAGCCGCATCCCCGCCGGGGCGAGGCCGGCGATCTTCTGCACGGCGCGGGCCTCACCGCCGCCGGACCGTGCGAGGTCGTGATCGGCGAGCGTCGCCGGCGCCCGGCCGCTGACCTCCTCGGCGTGGACGGTCACGACCCCTCCGAGGGCGTGGATGCGGGCAAACAATCCTCTGAGCGTCTCCGCATCGAGCCCCTCGCCGTAGCTCGACGGGGCGGCGAAGGTCTCCCCGAACGCCATTGCGCCGGCACCCCACATCCCGGCAAGATCGGCCTCCGGCACGACGCCCGCGTTCACCGCAAACCCGCATACGGTCCGCTCCTCCGCCTCGCGGATGCGGGCCCGGAGGAGTTCGGGCGTGGTCAGGGGCGGGACGGTGTTCGGCTGGTCGACGACGACCGTCACCCCGCCGGCGACCGCGCTCGTCGAGCCCGTCCGCCAGTCTTCCTTCCCGGCCTGCACTCCTCCCCGCATGTGGACGTGCATGTCGACCGCTCCCGGGAGGCAGGTATATCCGGTGCAGTCGACCGTCTCGTCGGCACGCACCGCCGCGCCGACGTGCCGGACGATGCCGTCGGCGACGACGATGTCGGCGCGGCGCCCCGTCGGGAGCGTTGCGTTCCGGAGCACCAGGTCGGCGATCATCGGCAGCACGCCTCCAGGTCTGCCCGGGTTGCGTAGTAGACCGCGACCATATAGGCGGGGCGATACCGGGTCTTCGACTCGCGGAGCCCGGGCACGCCCATGTCGCACTCCCGGTTGACGTAGGGGTAGCGATCCCGGAGCCCGGCCGCCGTCTCGGTCGTGATCACCTTGTAGATGTTGCGATAGGTCTCGGGAAGCGCCTTCTCGAAGTGGACGACTGCCATCGATGCGTTGACCGGACCGACAATCGATATCGCCCCGATGGTGCCGCCGATCCTGACGATCCATCCCTCGAGCCCGATGGCGAAGAAATTGTTCACGGCAAAGAGGATGGCGTCTTTCTCGGCGACGAGGATGGGTTCCGAGTCGCAGTCCCGCCACTCGCACCAGACGACTAGGAACTCCCAGACCTCGCTGATGTTCTCCTCCGTGATCTTCTCGACCGTATACTGGTATTCCCGCCCGAACCGGTTGACCTGGCGGCGGATGGTGGCGTAGCCCTTCCCGGCGAGTTCGGCGAGGCCTTCGGTCCGGTAGATGTAGTCGAAGAAGTCCCGGTTCTCGTGCAGCGGGAGGTCGGGGTAGCGCTCCCGGAGCCAGGCTTCGTTTTCCGGGTCGAGGACCCGCAACGGTATGTCACTGCCCTCCCGGAGCGCAAGATCGATGACGTCGTCGAGGAGATCCGGGTTTCTCGGGCCGATCGGCATGCGAAACGCCGTTACGCCGTCGATGGTGCTCGAGAGGACGATCGAGTCTTCGATCTCTACGAACCGGTAGTCGGCGTAATGGTTCCAGCAGACCATGTTCGCGAACGTGTTGTCGCTGTGCACCTGGGGAAACTGCCGGTAATGCCTGGAGAAGAGGTCGCGATCGTCCAGGCTCACGGGCTTGAAGTCGGTCAGTTTCAGCATGCTTACCTCCTATCCGGGTACCATCGCATGGGTGTGTGCCCTTCCATCCTCCGAAAACCGAGTGCGGTGTAGAACGGCTCGGTCCCGGGTTCGGCGACGAGGGCGACCCAGGCGACTCCTGCAGACGTACAGTAATCGAGCAGCGCAGATAAGATCATCGTTCCGATGCCCCGGCCGCGGTAGCGCGGCAGGACGACCAGATCCTGGACGTAGCCGTCCGAGATCCCGTCCGAGATCACCCTGCCCATGCCGACCGCTTCGCCGGTCGCCCGGTCGACGGCGACGGCGAAGGCGAAACTTCCCGCGATGAGGGCGGCGAGATCGGCAGGGTCCCATCTCTCGTTCCACCAGCCGCCCGCCCGGTAGAGGTCGGCGATCGTCTCGACGTCCCAGACGTTCACCAGACGCACCTCGATGCCCGCCTCCTCCGTCATCGGTTCATGCCTCTCCATAAGGGTGCTCACGGCGTTTATCGTATATGACAGGCGCGGGTCCGGGCGATGCAAAAAAGTGTTGTCGTCCTTTCAGCAGACACGCGGGACCGGGTCGCCGACCGGCGGTTCGATGAACCGCTCTCCGCCGATGGCGGTGCGCATGACCACGTGCGAGCCTTCGACGACTTCGCCGACGATCGCGGCGTCACGCCCGTAGGGGTGCGAGCGGAGCGCCGCGAGGACGGTCTCTGCATCATGGGGCGCGACGCCCATGACGACCTTGCCTTCGTTCGCCACCTCGAGGGGGTCGAGGCCGAGCATGCCGGCGGCGCTCCGGACGCTTGCCCGGAAGGGGAGGTCCGCTTCCTCGATGACGATGCCGACGCCGCTCTTCCTCGCCATCTCGTTGATGGCGTTCGCAAACCCGCCTCTCGTCGGGTCTTTCATGGCGTGGATGTCTCCGGCGGCGAGCGCCTTCTCGACGAGCGGCCAGAGGGGGGCGACGTCGGACCTGATCTGGCCGCCGAAGTCGAACCCCTCGCGGTGGGCCATGATGGCGATACCGTGGTCGCCGATGGTGCCGCTGACGATGATTTTATCCCCGACGGAAAGGCCGTTGTCCCGCACCACCCGCTCGGCGACGCCGATGCCGGCGGTGTTGACGACGATGGTATCGAGCGCGCTCCGCTCGAGCACCTTGGTGTCGCCCGTGACGAGGTTTGCCCCGCACTCCCCGAGTGCTGCGTCCATCGATGCCACGATCCGCTCGAGGTCGGCGACCTCGAAGCCTTCGGGGATGACCATGCCGCACGAGAGCGCGATCGGCCGCCCGCCCATCATCGCGAGGTCGTTGATGGTCCCGCAGACAGCGATGCGCCCGATATCCCCGCCGGGGAAGAAGATCGGCGAGACTACGTGGTTGTCGGTCGTGAAAACGATGTTCTGGCCGTTTAAGGGGATGACTGCGCCGTCGTCCAGCGATTCGAGCCCGATCCCACCGGCGTTGTTGTGCTCGAGGTTGGTGATGACGCGCAGGAGCTCGCCCATCACCTCGCCGCCGGCACCGTGCATGAGGTTGACTTTCATTCTTCGTCCACTTCTATCTCGATGTTGGTGACTACGATTTCCATTCCTGCAACGATCTCCGGGAGTTTCCCGCACCGGGGACAGACGAACCGCTCGTCCCCCTCATACCCGCAGGAGCAGCGGGTGCGGGCCTCGACCTTCCTGCACGAGAGTTGTGCTCCCGAAAAGAGCGGGTCGTCCTCGATGATGACGTTGAAGAGGAACTCCACCTGTTCGGGGTTCACCATCGCCAGTTTGCCGACGTCCACACTGACGCACTTCACCTCTTTTGCGTCGTTCTCGATCGCAGCCCGGCGGGCGGTCGTGTAGATGTCGTAGGCGATGCTGTACTCGTGCATTACTCCTCCATCGCGGCGTAGACCTGCCTGAAGACCTCGCGGGTCTCGAGCCCCTCCTCTCTGCTGAGGCGCTGGATGGCGAATCCGACGTGGACGAGCACGAACTCTCCGACCTTCACGTCGACGAGATCGAGCCTGACCTCCTGCTGCAGGTCGCCGAAGTCGACGACGCCGATGTTGCCCTCTTTTATCTCGAGTACCTCAGCGGGCATTGCAATACACATGACCTCTCTTCCTCTTCTGTTATTTTGTTCCGTTGTCAAAAAAGGTTGACCATACTGCACAGAGGAACCCGGGTGCAGCCGTTGTGGCCGGCGCTGCTCCCGTCCCCTCCGTATTCAGGTACCTATAGATCGGTTTGGGGGGTAAAAAAGATATGTCTGTCTCCAGTTCCGGCCCCTGGAGGGGTGGAGGACTGGGCCGACCGTGATGCGCCGGCCCCGGTGCCGCCGACCCGCGGGCGTTGCGGTGTTTGTGCCCGGGAGCGTAATGTTATGGGAGTACTGTATCTGCTTATTCCCGCCTGTCCCCGTGCAGTGGACCGTGGTGGCCTGCGCACCGCCGGTGCTAGATCCTGAATCGAAACTTTTCGGTTTTCCTCAAGTTCCGGCCCTTCGGCCAGCCGCCAGTCCAAGACCTTCGGCCTTCTTCTGCTCCTGCCCTTCGGCCAGCCGCCAGTCCAAGACCTTCGGCCTTCTTCTGCTCCTGCCCTTCGGCCAGTCGCCAGTCCAAGACCTTCGGCCTTCTTCTGCTCCTGCCCTTCGGCCAGTCGCCAGTCCAAGACCTTCGGCCTTCTTCTGCTCCTGCCCTTCGGCCAATCGCACCTCGCACCTAGCGGTGCTTGAGCTTCGTTCCTACTGGAACGTCGCTTATCGCCACGCACTGCCCCCGCCCCCCCGGGGCGGGGTGCGACGGGCCATGGGGCCGGAGCATGAGCACCGAAGAACGATGTTCCATCAGGAACGGAGTTCGAGCACCGCAGGTGCGAAGGTGCGAATGAGGAGGCCGGAGGCCGGGCGGGGTGGGGGTTACAGATCTTTTGGATGGGTAGAGACAGGGGAGGGGGGATGCCCCCTCGCACCTGTCGGTGCTCAAGCTCGCTACGCTCGCACTTCCCACCTGACGGTGGTCGAGCTCCGGGCGTTCGCACCTAACGGTGCTCACGCTCCTGCCCTCCGGCCAGTCGCGTTCCGCCCATCGCACTCCCCGTCAGCCCCTCCCCCCGAGGCGATATCCCCACGGTCCAGTGCATCGGGGCAGGAGGGAAAAATGGATCTTGTCTATCTCAACCGCTTACTGAAGACTTGCAGATGTAATGTATGCCAACCTGTCAGACTGGGATTCGGCCGTCCAGAGCGCAGAACCTTCTCTACCCCTCCCGGCGAAACACCCCCTCCACCTCCGCCCGGGGGAGATCCCTGCCCCTGACCCGCATCCGCCAGCGGTGCGTCCGGACCGAGACCGCCGCGAGCGGTGCGAAGAGGTCCGCCGTCTCGGCCTCGGTGAAGTAGTGGGTGATGATCCCGTCGCCTCGCCGGAACGTCCACGGCTCCGTCTCCGTCCCCTTCCCGGCGCGCATGTCCTCGACGGAGAAACCCCTGAAGAAGAGCGTTCCGCCGGGCCCGAGCACCCGGACGGCCTCGGAGGCTATGGTTGTCCTGCCCTGTGCGGGGAGGTGGCCGGCGACGTGAACCAGGATGACCGCGTCGAACGCCCCGGACTGGAACGGCAGATGCCGGGCGTCGGCGACGGCGAGACCGGTCTCCGCCATCCCCGGGCGCCGCCGGGCAAGGGCGACGGCCTCGCGAGAGATGTCGACCGCGGTCACGCGCGAGGATCGCCGGGCGAGGGCCGCAAGGGTCTTGCCGTTCCCGCAGCCGACCTCGAGGACGGCGGCATCGGCGGGAAGGTCCGGGAGCGGCGCGGCGGCTCCGCCCCAGAGGTTTCCCCGCCTCCGGTAGTCCTCGTCCCAGGGGGATGGATGGACAGTCACTGATCAGAGGTCGGCGCCGCCGGGGAATAATCATTCGCGCCGGCCGAGATCCTCCCTGCGCACGAACCGGAGCGACGCCGAGTTCATGCAGTAGCGCTGGTGGGTCGGCGGCGGCCCGTCGTCGAAGACGTGGCCCAGGTGGGCGTCGCATCGCCGACAGAGCACCTCCGTCCGGCTCATGAAGAACCGGGTATCGAGATCGGTTCCGACGTTCAATTCCGAGACGGGTTTCCAGAAACTCGGCCAGCCCGTGCCCGACTCGAACTTCGTCTCCGAGGAGAAGAGGTGGTTGCCGCAGCAGACGCAGACGTACAGCCCGTCCTCCTTGCAGTCCCAGTACTTCCCGGTGAACGCCGGTTCCGTCCCCTCCTTCCGGGCAACGGAGAACTGCTCCGGCGTCAACTGGCGCCGCCACTCCTCGTCGGACTTGACGACCTTCTCGACCTCTTCGACCTCTCCGGTCACGGCGTTGCAGACGTTCACCGTTTCGACGGTTTCTACGGCTTCCCTGCTCATCGGTCACCCTCCGGTTCCTCCCGGCCCTTGACCGGAGAGCAGATAAATCGTTCCCCGCCGCTGCCCGGGTGACGGTCCGCAGCCGGCGGACACATCGTCCCGGATGCGTTTTCGCATCCGTTATATATCCGCCGGTCGATGAACCATCATGGAGAAACACTCTCTTCCTGGAAGGATCTTTGCAACCCTTATCCTCCTCGGCTGCCTCTTCGGCGCTGCCGTCACGGCAGGCTGCATGGGGACTTCCGCGGAGCCGGAACCACAGGTTCCGACATCGGAGGCGACACTTGGCGCTCACACCATTTACTCGCCCGCCGGGCCGAAGCCATCGTTCTCGGCCAGCGTCACCACGCCCGAGAGGCATATGCGCACCGACGGTTCCTGTTACTGGATCGTGACCGGGAAGGTGACCAACGACGGTGACGGACCCGCGAGAAACGCCGTCATCCGGTTCATGCTCGTCGACGACGAAAGCAATATGATTCGGGCGACCGAGACCATTCTCGCCCCCCGGTTCCAGGCGGGCGAGACGAAGATATTCACCATCGACGCGTTCCCCGGCGACTGTGACCGGCAGTACCACGCCGAGATCGACGTCACGCACGATATCCCGTAAGGCCGGGGACGAACGTTGTCCGGATACGGGTTCAGAGACGAGAGGAGAAGAGATGAAGATACTTGGGATCAATGGAAGCCCCCGCGCCTCAAGGAGCCAGACGCTCCGGCTCGTTCAGGCCGTCCTCGACGGGGCGGAGAGCGCCGGGGCCGATGTGGAGCTCGTGGACGTCTGCAAGCTCCGGATCGAGTACTGCAACGGATGTCTGGTCTGCTGCGAGCGGGGTGAATGCGTCAAGAAAGACGATTTCGCCGAGTTATACCTGAAGATGCTTGATTCCGACGGGATTATCCTCGGGTCGCCCAACTACATCGACTCGGTCACCGCCCAGATAAAGACCCTGCTCGACCGGATGGCGGACGCCATCCACTGCCAGATGTTCCTCGGGAAGTACGGATGCGCCGTATCCACGGCGGGCGGGTCAGGAGCGGACGAGGTCGTGGCGTACCTGAATCGGGTTCTGCAGACCCTGGGCGCGAACACCGTGGGCGGTATCGGCGTGGTTCTCGGCGGAGACCCGGAGACGATCGTGCCTGCGGAGGGGAGAGCCTACGAACTCGGCAGGAAACTCGCAAAAGCCATCGAGAAGAAGGAGACCTATCCCGATCAGGAGGAACTCCACGCCGCGATGCTCGAGCGGATGCGTCTTCTGGTCACGGCAAACAAAGATCGCTGGCACCACGAGTACGACTACTGGAAGGAAGCCGGGCGGATACCCTAGGTTTCCCCCGTCTCCTTCACGCGGATCTCCGCGATGATCCGCTGCAGTCCTTCCCGGGCCTCCGACTGCGCCTCCTCCCCGATTGCCAGATCGAGAGCCGGGATAATCGCCCCGCCCATGCGGATCAGGCCCCATTCGGCCCGCTTTCTGACCACAAGCGCGTCGTCCTTGAGTGCCCGGACGAGCGGGGCGACGGCGTCCTCTCCCCCGATCCGGTTGATGGCCCGGACGGCGTTTGCCCGCACTTCGATCAGCGGATCGGCGAGCGTTTCCGCCAGTACCGGCAGCGCGCCGGCGCCGACCCGTTCCACCTCGGCCCACCTCCCCTGTGCCATGAGGTAGAGTGTAAGCTCCGCGCGGTTCTCCGGGTTCCAGCCGCCCGCTTCCAGCGCTTCGGCGACCCCCGCCCGGAACGTCTCGTCCCCCGAGCGGAGTGCGCCGACCAGGTGGCGGCGTATCGTATCGCCGGGATCTTTGAGGGCCTCGAGTGCGGCGTACCTGACCCGGTCGTCCACGTCGTTCAAGGCCTGGATGAGCGGTTCGAGGGCGCGAAGGTCCCCGATGTAGCCGAGCGAGCGGGCGGCGGCAACCTTGACCGCCTCGTCCCTGTCCTGCAGCGCCAGCGTCAGCGGTTCTATCGCCTGTTTGCTCCCCATGTACCCGAGCGCCTCCGCTACGGCTGCCCGGACCACACTGTCGCGTTCGCTCTTCAGGGCTCCGCTCAGGGCTTCGATGGCCCGTGTGTCTCCGATATTGCCCAGGTTCCGGGCAGCAACCAGCCGGACAAACCGGTCGGTGTCGTTCAGGGCGTCCATGAGCGGTCCGAGTGCCGCTTCCCGCATCTCCCCGAGAACCCCGGCGGCGGCGACCTGCAGCTCCCGGTCTTCGTCCTTGAGTGCCATGAGCAACCCTTCGGCGGCGGGAAGTCCCATCCTGATCAGCCGGGTGGCGGCGGACGCCTGCACCTCCAGGGATCCGTCCTTGAGGGCGGCGATGAGTGCACCAATCTCCTCCTGTCCGGCGGAACTCCCCTCCGCGGGGCCATTCTTTGCGCGCCTTCTCAGGAGCGCGCCAGCCGCTCTTTCCCTGACCTCCTTCTCCTCGTCGCGCAGGGCGTATTCCAGGGCTCCGTTCGCACTCTCCGCTTCGATCCTTCCGAGCGCGTCGATTGCTGCAAGGCGTCCGTCTTTTCCTCCTTCGCGCAGCACCTTCGAGAGCGGTTCGACCGCGGAATGCCCGAACTCCCCGAGAACCCGGGCGACAACCGCGGCGACCTCGCGGGCAGGGTCCTCAAGGTGCCCGACGAGGAGCGGTATCGACCGGGGGTTTCCGATGATCCCGATCGATCTCGCCGCCGTAGACCGGACCGCCGGCACGGGGCTGTCAAGCGCTGCTTCCAGCGGTTCAAGCGCATCAGGGTCGAACGCTGCAACGGCTTCGGCTGCAACGGACCTGACTCCGGGGTAGTCGTCGCCGAAGAGGCGTATGAGCGCTTCGAGCGCACGCGTGTCCCCGATCTGTCCGAGCGCGGCGGCAGCGGCACTGCGGACATCCTGCCCGGCGTCGCCGGTGAGCAGGATCAGCGCGTCGACGCCGTTCTCGTCGCCGATATTGCCGAGCCCCTCCGCGGCGGCGATCCGGACAGCGTCGTGCGGGTCAGAGAGCGCGGCGATGAGGAACTCGACCGCCGCCGCCCCCAGACTCCGCAGCGCCGCAATCGCCGCAGCCCGGATCTCTGCGTCGTCGCTCTGCAGGGCGCTGAGGTACCGTTCGAGCGATGTCTTCCCCTGTGCCTCCTCCGGCGGTTCCGGTGGTGCTACGGGGGTTTCCGGCAGCACCACCCGGGCCGGCTTCGCGGGAGCAGGACTCTCCTCTTTTGTGCGCTCCTCCTCATCGGTCTCCTGCTCGACGCCTGCGGCCGGGACGATCTCGTCCAGTGAAACCGGTTTCCTCGGTTTCGGCCGGATCTTTTCTCCGGTCCGCGCCTCTTCGGCCTCCGGCCTCTCCTCCAGGAGTTTCTCGACCTCTTCAGCATCCTCCGGTTTCCGGGCGACGGTTTTCTCCTCCCCGCCGGTGACCGGCTGCACCGCTTCCGCCCGTGCCGCCGGGGGAGGCCCGCGACGAGCCGGCCGGTCGGGTGGCCGGGACGTCGGCCCGAAGTGATCTTCGATCCGCTTCCTGGCGGCAAGCCCCTCTCTGAGTTCCCGGTCGTAATCGGAAGACACCGTCTCTACCGGCCTTGCCCGGAAGTTCTCCTCGTTGTGCGACCTGATGTAATCCAGCGCGGCGGCTGCCTGCTCGCGGATCTCGGGGCTGTCGGAATTCATCGCCGCGTGCAGGGCGTCGAGCGCGGGTTGTCCCAGTTGCCGCAGCGTCTCGCTCGCGCCGGTGCGGACACCCGAGTATTCGACACCCAGCGCCCGGATGAGCGGCGGGATGGCCGCCCTCCCCATCCGGACGAGTTCGTTCCACTGCTCCTTTGCGATCAGGTATCCTGCTCGTTCGGGATCGCTCCCCGGAATCCAGCCCAGCCGGTCCAGCGCCCAGGCCGCCTCCATCCGCACCGGGTGGCAGGGATCGTCGAGGGCTCCGACCAGGGCGGGTTTCCCCCGGTCGCTGCCTATCTCCCCGAGCGCCTCGGCAGCACGTACGCGGATGTCCACCTGCGGGTCTTCCATCGCCCTGACGAGTGCCGGGACTGCCCGGGAGTCACGGGTCTTCCCGAGCGTTCGTGCCGATTCGCTCCGTATCCGGGGCTCCTTGCTGCCGAGGCCCTTGACGAGGATCGGGATGGCTGCCGCCTGGAGTTTTGCGAGTTCCGCCCAGTCTTCCAGGAGGAAGTAATACCACACCTTCTCGGAGAGGTCTTCGGGCACCCATCGCAGTGCGGCAAGCCCGACGGCGGCCTCTCTCCGGACCGAGTGGTTTGTGTCGCGGAATGCTTCGGCGAGCGGTGGAATTGCCTTTTTGCCCGTTCCCCGGATGGCTATCACGGCTGCACGCCTGACCGCCGGCTGTTTGTGATGCAGCGCGAACTGCAGCGTCTCGGAGAGCGAATCGCCCTCCTCCGCGACTGCACGGGTGATGGCTGCCTGCAGGCCCGGGCTTGCCCGGAGGATCAGGGCGAGGAGCAGGGGAATGCAAGGAGCGCCGGCCGAAGCCAGCGCCCCGAGCATGCGTGCCCGCGAGACCCGGTTGGCATTCTCGAGCCTCTCGAGAAGGTCGGGGACGGCGGAGAGCCCGAGGGCAGAGAGAGCTCGCGCTGCATCGGCGCGGTTTCCGGATTCTTCACCGTCCAGAACCGCAATCAGACCGGGACAATCCTTCGTCTGCCGTAACCCCTCGATATTCGTCCGGAATTTATCAAAGAATGCCATGTCCTCGTATCGGTGGAGTGCGCGTCCGGGGTGCCGCCTGGCCGGATCTCCGTATATTTAGATTATATTCGTTATCTGTTACCAATAAATGTTCCATTTCGTTTCCTGCGGTGGATCGCGATTTCAAACGGGTTTGATTCATCATATTCCGGCTTTTTTGTCTCCTGCCCGGCCGATGCGAATCTTTATCGGTGCATGACCGGTATACGGGGACCTTATGGTTCAGCTGGATATCACCAGACTGCCGGGCATCGTGCAGGAACTCGCGCCGGATATGGAGGAACTCGCAGGCCGGATCTACTCCTGGTACGTCGAACCCGGACACCTGGTCTTCCCCGACGCGATACGCGAGTGGGTGCGGGAGAAGTACGGCGATATCGAGACGCAGCAGATCGTGAGGGTGACCAATAACCAGACCGGCGAGAGCACGCTTTTCAACTCCGTCCGGGCACGCCGCCCGGTGCTGACGCCCCGTGCCGAGGAGACGCGGGATCTCCGGGCTCTCTCGGGGGAGGGTCCGTTCGCAAACCCCCTCGAGGAGACGCCGGCCGATACGTTCGGGAGGATCGACGGCGATCACTGGGTTACGGCGAGCAATATCGCCAAGTACGATTACCTCCACGCCGTCATCATCGCGAAAGAGGACGACCCCTACGTCACCGGCGAACCGCAGGTCGCCGATATGATCAGCGTGGCCGTCCGCTGGTGCCAGGATGCGCACCGCGCGGACCCACGGGCCATCTACCCCTTCATCCTCTGGAACTTCCTCTGGCGTGCCGGGGCGAGCATCGTGCACAACCATGCCCAGGTGCTGCTCACTCACCTTCCGTATGCCGCTCCGGCACGGCTTGAGCGGGTCCGGGAGGAGTACCGGTGCCGCTACGGGAGCGAGTACTACGACGACCTCTTCACTGTCCATACCGCCGTCGGCCTCGGGCTCGTCTACAAAAACGCCCGCGTCATGGCGCACCTCACCCCGAGAAAGGAGCACGAGGTCGCGATCGTCACGGAGTCGCCGCACGATCTCGCGGGGGCGCTCGCAAAGGTGCTCGAGTGTTACCGCAATATCGGGGTGCAGAGTTACAACGCGGCGGTGTACATGCCCCCGCTCGGGGAGGAGGGGCATTACGTCGCGTGGGTAGTGGACCGGGGAGATCTCCATTCCCGGACGTCGGACATCGGGGGGATGGAGGTCTATGCCGGGACGCCAATCGTCTCGTCCGACCCGTTCCGCCTGATGGAGCACCTTACGGCCGCCATGCTGCCGTGACCGGGGTCAGCAGGGGATCGTGTCGTGCTTCGCGAGTTTCCTGTAGACGCCTTCCATCCGCCCGGCGACACGGCTCCACGGGAACTCTTTCTTCACTTTGTCGAGTCCTTCCCGGCCCATGGCGAGCGCTTTTTCGGGTGAATCGGCCACCCGGGAGAGTCCGCGGGCGATCGAGTCCGGGTGCGGCCGCACCTTGACCCCGTCGGTCCCGTGCTCGATGTTCTCCGAGAGCCCGCCGACGTCGGAGGCGACGACGCACCGGCCGGCGCTCCATGCTTCGAGGAGCACAAGCCCGAACGGCTCGTTCCTGCTCGGGATGGCGACGATGTCGCTTGCGTTGAGGAGCGATACGTAGTCAGCATCGGCCAGCCGCCCGAGGAATCTGACGGGGAGCGACCGGGCCCGGATCTCGAGCCCCCGGCGCATCTGCCCGTCGCCGACGAACGCAAACTGGCCGTCGGCGTGCTCCCGGAGGAGTGCGGGGGCTGCGTCCACCAGCATGTCGGGCCCTTTCTGCCATGCAAGCCGCCCGACGAAGAGGATCAACGGGGAGTCCGGGTCGAATCCGTAATTTCGTTTCACCGCTTCCGGATCGACGTCTGCCCGGTAGTGATCCGGGACGATGCCGTTATGGACGACGTCGATCTTCCAGTCCGGGATCTCGTAGAGGCTCATGGCCTCCTGCCGGAGGGTCGAGGAGACCGCGGTGATATGCTTTGCAATCGATGCGCCGCAGCGTTCGATCCCGGATATCTCCGTGAACGGCCACCCGCTGCTGAACGTATTCCCGTTCCGGCCGAACTCCGTCGAGTGGTAGGTGAAGACGGTCTCCCTGTCCCGGAGGCGCTCGAGCGCGTCGACCACGTGCCAGTCGTGGAAGTGCAGGAGGTCGAACGAGGGTGCGTCGAACTCGTGGAATCGATCGAGCATCTTTCTGCTCATATCGGAGCAGTACCGGACGATGTTCTCTCCCGACGGCCGGCAGTAGTGATACCGCACTCCGTTGATCTCGGTGTCCTTCCCTTCTCCCCGGGTGAAAAAATGCACCTCGTGGTTGTGTGCCAGCGTCTCGGCAAGGTTTGTCGCCGCGCTCGCGAGCCCGCCGACCCGTTCCGCATACAGCGACTCCCAGCAGAAAAATGCGATCTTCAGACTCTCCATGATATTCCTCGTATCGGGCAAATCGTTTCCGCCGGCCTTCGGGTCCGCTTCCGATACGCCAGGATCCGTATCGGGCCGGCCGGCCTGCCGCCTGCGCGCTTCATACCGTCTCTGAGATGATATATCTTTGGATTCTCTAAAACGGCCCGAAACGAGATGTTTTCGGGTTCCGGTGCGCCCGGTCAGGAAGAGAAAGATTCTTTCAGGCGCCGCTCGAGGCTGGTGCCGTGCGAACCCATCCAGTAGAGTTTCCGGCACATGGGGCACCACGAAAACTCCTTCCCCCGGGTCGACCGCGGGGCGTAGCGTGCCTCCCTGATCTCCCGCAGGGTGGCCGGCCGGAGGCGGGTGTTGCAGAGCGAACAGCGGCTCATCCGGATCTCGGGCTCGATCAGCCCGAGGTCGGCGATCTGCCGTATCTGGGCCATAACCTCTTCGGACGCGATGTAGACCGCCTGCTCCCCGCCCCGCCGTGCGAGTTCGCGGTCGCGGGTCAGGAGGAGCCGGTCGTCCCGGACGGCGATCTCGAGGAGGAGGGTGTCTTCCCGGGAACTCCCCCGGGAGAGGCTGTTCGCGCTCATGGTGTCGTAGCCCATGAACCGGAGGTAGCGGGTGAGCGTCCCGAGCATCCGGTCGGTCAGGAATCTCCGGCGTTCACCTGATCTGTGAGACATATTCGATGTGCCCGCCGCATTCGGTGCAGTTATGCCCCTCGAGCCCCCGTATCCGGACGGCGTAGCCCGACCGCTCGATGACGACGCTGCCGCAGGAGGGGCAGTAGGTGTTCTCGTAGGGGTGGCCGCCGACGTTGCCGAGATACGGGTAGTGAATCCCGAGTTCTTTCGCACGCTCGTAGATCTTCTCAAGCGTTCTGATCTCGGTCGGCCTCGCGTCCAGCATCCTGTAGTCGGGGTGGAACCGGGTGAAGTGCATCGGGGTATCGGGGCCGAGGTTCTCGAGCACCCACCGGATAAGCGTCTCCATCTCTTCCATCGAGTCGTTCTGCCCGGGGATGACCAGCGTGACCGTCTCGACGTGCATCCCGAGCTCCTTTGCATGCGCCGTCGCGTCGAGGACCGGCTGCAGCCGCCCCCCGCAGACTTTCCGGTAGAAGGTGTCGGAGAACGATTTGATGTCGACGCGGAAGGCGTTGAGCATTCCCGCGAGCTCGTTGAGCCCCTCTTCGGTGATGTATCCGTTCGTGACGTAGACCGTCCCGAGCCTCTCTTTTCGCGCGAGCGTTCCCATCGCGAGCGGGTACTCGTGCCAGATGGCGGGCTCGTTGTATGTCCAGGCGATGCTCGCACAGCCCGACCGGATCGCCCGTTCCACGCCCTGCTCCGGGCTGATATCCCTGAGCGATTCCATCTCCAGCGTCTGCTGGGAGATTTGCCAGTTCTGGCAGTGCGCGCAGTGGAAGTTGCACCCGATGGTCCCGAGCGAGTAGGAGAGGGTTCCGGGCAGGAAGTGGAAGAGCGGCTTCTTCTCGATGGGGTCGACCGCTTCGGCGATGACCTTGCCGAAGGTGGCGGCATAGAGCGTGCCGCCGCGGTTGATCCGGACGCCGCAGACCCCCTGTCTCCCTTCCTTGATGGTGCACCGGTGTGCGCAGAGGGAGCAGCGGACGGTGTCGTCCTCCAGTTTCTGGTAGAGTCGCGCCTCGTGCATACGATCACCGCGGGAGGGGAACCATGATAGTTATTGCGGGCGGGCTACCGGCTGCCCCGCTCCTCGTCTTCTTCATCATCGTACTCGACGACCAGCGCCCCACGATAGCCGCAACGCTTGCACCGGTAGATACAGCCGGTATATCCCCCGGTAACCGCCCAGACATCCGTAGAGTTGCACGCAGGGCAGTGCAGCATCTTCACAACAGGTATATGAGGATATTGAGGATAATAATAGGGTGGGATGAAGAAGATCGTAATTTCTCTGGGCGGCTCGGTTCTGGTTCCTTCGCTTGAATCGAACAACATCGATCGATATGTTTCTGTTCTGAAGAAGATCTCCGGAAAGTGCCGGATTTTCGTCGTCGTCGGCGGCGGCGGGGAGGCACGCCGGTACATCGGGGTCGCCCGCAGTCTCGGCGCCGGGGAGGCGGCGGCGGACGAGCTCGGCATCATGGTGACCCGGCTGAATGCGCGTCTTCTCATCGCCGGACTCGGAGATGCGGCCTACCCGCGCGTTGCGGAGAACTATACGGAGGCGCAGGAGTTCGCAGAGGCCGGCAAGATCGTCGTCATGGGCGGCATCACCCCGGCGCAGACGACCGATGCGGTCTCCGCGGTTCTCGCCGAGAGCGTCGGTGCCGACCTCCTCATCAACGCCACGTCGGTCAACGGAATCTACAGCGCCGACCCGAAGAAGGATGCCGGTGCGGTGAGGCACGAGCGTCTCACGCCGCTGGAGCTCCTGGAGATCATCACCGGGAGCCGGATGGATGCGGGTGCGAACACGGTGCTCGACATCGTGGCCGGAAAAGTGATCGAGCGGTCCGGCATCCCGCTCCTGGTGCTCGACGGCCGCGACCCGGAGAATCTCTACCGGGCGATCGTGGAGGGTGCGTTCGTCGGCACCGTCGTCTGCGAAGAGGGTTCGACCCCTCTGCCGTCCTGAATATCTTCTTCATCGGCAACTATTTTTGCCTGGATTCCCAACGTATGCAGGTACAGGGGCAGTAGGGTAGCCTGGTCCATCCTAGAGCGTTTGGGACGCTTTGACGGCAGTTCGAATCTGCCCTGCCCCATCAGTCATGAACCGCAAGGCCGCCTGTGAGGTCTACCGCCGTCTTCTTCTACAGTATCCCATCGTCGACGGCAGGCGCCATTTTCTCGAGTTCCATAACTCATTCGAGACGCTGATCCTCACGATCCTCTCGGCGCAGACGACCGACCGCGCCGTGAACGCCGTTCGCGACGACCTCTTCTCCCGCTACCCGACGCCGGAGGCGCTCGCCCGCGCGGAGCCGGAGG
Source organism: Methanoculleus sediminis (assembly GCF_001017125.1). GTDB lineage: Archaea > Halobacteriota > Methanomicrobia > Methanomicrobiales > Methanoculleaceae > Methanoculleus > Methanoculleus sediminis. The sequence continues at coordinate 72,435 of NZ_JXOJ01000005.1, forward strand.
AGGTGGAGCCGCTCATCCGGACGATCGGGTTCCACCGCACGAAGGCGCGCCATATCGTGGGGGCGGCAAGGAAGCTCGTCGCCGAGTTCGGCGGCGAGGTCCCGCGGACGATGGAGGAACTGCGGACGCTGCCCGGCGTCGGGAGGAAGACGGCAAACATCGTCCTCTCCCACGCGTTCGACATCAACGTCGGCATCGCGGTCGACACCCACGTCCGCCGGGTCTCGAAGAGGCTGGGGTTCACCGGGAGCACGAACCCCGATATCATCGAGCGCGATCTCGTGGCCCTCTTCCCCGAGGAGGTCTGGCGGGACATCAACTACCTCCTGATCCGCCACGGGCGCGCCGTCTGTACGGCAAAGAACCCGAAGCACGAGGAGTGCGTCGTCGCGGACCTCTGCCGGTATTACCGGGAACTGCGGGGTGGGGAGGAATAGGGCGGACGGGGCTGGCTCGCGGTTGTGCGGGACGCAACTGGTTGCAGGGTCGATCTGTGGCGCTTTGAACTGTTATTTTCCGGGACTCCCGCAAATCTCATCTACGGATTTCAGGTGGGGCTGTGAAGCTCGGATCTGACATGCCTCCGCTCTAGCTCTAATGTAACATCGCAACTCGAAGCCGGATGCTACCTCTATTTTCGAAAATGCGTCATAATTACGAGGAGGCCGGTACACAGGACCATGGGGATATCGCCATTGGGGGAGGGGCTGACGGGGAGGGGGGTGCAGCCCCCCTCCCCTGTCTCTACCTTGTACGTGGACATCTGTGACCCCACCCCACCCCGCCCGGCCTTCGGCCTCCTCACCCGCACCTTCGGTGCCTCAACTCCACTCCTCGCACCTAACGGTGCTCACGCACACTGCGTTCGCGCCTCGAAGCCTGATGGCTTCTCAAACTCCCGTCTCGCACCTTCGGTGCTCACGCTCCAGTTCTAGCGAACTGTCGCGTCCTGCGGACGGTCGTTCCTAGCGGAGTGTCGTTCCCCGCCCCACGGGGCGGGGGCAGTGCGTGGTGATATCCCTTAAAAAGCCGTGCATGGGGACGGGCTCCTTATGATGCGTTTTCGAAGGTTGAACCTGAAATCCGTAGATGGGCTTATGCGATCGTCAACTATCACAAAGTTCGATTAAAAGGAAGTGCGGGTGGCCGGGCAGAGAACCGATTTATTCAAAAACCCCCGCCGACCAGCGCCCGCGCGGCAAGATAACACCCGCCGGCCACGATCGCCGCAGCCGGGATCGTCAGGATCCACGCGACGAGGATCTCCCGGACGACCCCCCACTTGACCGCCGAGTAGCCGCGGGTCGCGCCGACGCCCATGATCGCGCCGGTCGCCGCGTGGGTCGTCGAGACCGGGACGCCGAACGCGGTCATCAGCGAGAGGACGCTCCCGGCTGCGGTCGATGCGGCAAATCCCTGGTAGGGCCGGATCCGCGTGATCCGGTTGGCCATCTTGTCGATGACGCGCCATCCGCCGAGGAGGGTTCCGAGCGATATGGCGAGCGAAGATGTGAGGATGACCCAGAGCGGGACGGAGAACTCGGCGATCAGGCCGCCGGCAAGGAGCATCGCGGTGATGATGCCCATCGCGTTCTGGGCGTCGTTGCTGCCGTGGCCGATGGCCTGCAGCGAGCCCGAAAAGATCTGGAGGTTTTTGAAGACGCGCGATAAGCGCCGGGGAGGATGGTTGCGGAAGATCCAGGTGACGAGGGTGCCGAGGGCGAACGCGGAGAGGAATCCGAGCGTGGGGGAGATGACGATGAAGATCACGACCGCGAGGATGCCGCCGATCTTCAAAAAGCCGGTTGCGATGGCGAGCGGAATTGCCACCGTCACCCCGATGAGCCCGCCGAGGAGGAGGTTCCACGGCTTGAAGTCGCCTCTCCGGTGCGCAACAACGCCCGTGACGACCGCGCCGAAGAATGCGCCCACGAGCCCGTAGTAGACGGTCTGCTCGATGAGCACGAGCGGCGGCCAGAGGATCGCCCCCGTTCCCGCGGCCGCAATCCCGGCACCGAGCAGCCCCCCGATCAGGGCATGGCTGCTCGAGACCGGGATCCCGAAGAACGAGGTCGCGAGAACCCAGAGCACCGCGCCGGCCATGCCCATGAGGATCAGCGTCGGCGTGAGGGATACGGGATCGACGATCCCCCTGCCGATGGTCGCCGCAATCGCCGTGGTGAAGAGGAGGGGGCCGAGGAGGTTGAAGACCCCGGCAAGGAGCACCGCCTGCAGGGGCGTTAAGGCCTTGGTCGCGACGATGGTGGCGATCGAGTTTGCGGCATCGTTCAAACCGTTTGCAAAATTAAAGAGTAAGGCCAGAAGAATGCCGAGAACGATGATCGGGTCCATAGCGGTCAGGAGTGTCTGATGGCTATGTCGCTCAAGACATTCGCGACGTCTTCGCACTTGTCGGTCGCCATCTCAAGGTTCTCGTAGATATCCTTGAGTTTGATGATGGTGATGGCATCCTTCGTTTTGAAGAGATCCATGATGGCGTGGCCGAGGACGTTGTCCGCGACGTTCTCCAGACGATTCACCTCGATGCACCGCTCCTCGATCAGCCCCGGATTCTTGATCGTCCGGATACCGGTCACGGCCTTCTCGATCTCGATGACACTCAGCCGGATCAGTTTTGCAAGTTCGATCATCGAGTCGTCGGTCTCGGTGATGCCGTAACTGTACATCTGTTGTGCGGTGCCGTCGATGTAGTCGAGGATGTCGTCGAGCGCCGATGCAAGGCGGGAGATCTCTTCCGGCTCGAGCGGCGTGATGAACGTCCGGTTCAGCTGCTCGTAGATCTCATGCGAGATCTCGTCTCCCTGATGCTCGATCCGCTTCATCCGGTGGCATTGCTCTTTCACGTTCTCGAAGTTTTCAACGAGTTCGACGAGCAGATCGGCTGCGGAGACGACCGTCTGGGCCATCCTGTCGAAAAGATCAAAAAAAACCTTATCCTGGGGGATTACCCATTCCTTAATGCCCACAATGATCATTATAGCGTTTTTCAGTCAGGGACTATATAGCGATCGGTCAGGCTCTGCGGGTACGATACATTGGAACCGATGTAAATGCAAAGCCCCGTAGCGGGCGCATCCGTCGTCCCTGCGGGATGCCCCGGTGCATTGCGGGTCGGAGTCGCCCTTACCCGGAGACCCTGGGGAGACTGCTTCGGATGAAGTCGAGGTCGCCCTCCTTTGCCGGGACCTCGTAGAGCATGGTTCCGGGACCGGTGCAGCGTTTCGTGAACGGCAACAGGATCCTTCCCTTCTTGACCTGGAGCCCGACAAGCATCGGAGACTTCAGGAGCACCCGGGTATCCCTGAAGACGAAGTCCGGCGGCATCTCATAGTATTCTTTGCAGTGCTTTCGCACGTAATCGTTCACGTCGTCGGGCGTTGCGTCCAGGAGGAGGACTTTTCCACCGAGGTTGTTGACGCAGCAGGATGGCATCACTGGTTGTTCGTAGTTATACGAATAAATACCTTGCGCCGCCCTCAAGGACAACCATATATAGAGGTCGGTACGATGCGGGCACCATGGCCACCACAGGACTCTCCATGAAAGGCTTCGATGGTTTCCTTGCTCTCGCGCGGAATCGTTACAGCGTCCAATCGTTCAAGAAAGATCCCGTCGAGGACGAAAAACTCGGTGCGGTGCTCGATGCCGTCCGCCTGGCGCCGACGGCGGCCAACCGACAGCCTTTCCGGTTCATCGTCATTCACACCGCCGGAAAGGAGGACGAACTCGGCCGCATCTATGGGATACCGTTCTTCCGGGAGGCGCCGATTCTCATCTGCGCCTGCACGGTGCCGTCGGAGGCGTGGACACGCTCCGACGGGAAGAATTATAGCGATGTGGACGTGGCAATCGCCATCGACCACCTGACGCTCGCGGCCGCGAGCCTTGGCCTCGGAACCCACTGGGTCGCCGCCTTCGATACCGGCGCGGCGCGCGAGGCGCTGGGGATTCCCGGGGACGCCGAGCCCGTTGCGTTCACCCCGCTCGGCTACCCCGCCGACCGGCCGCAGGAAAAGCAGCGCAAGGGGGTATCGGAACTGGTGCATTACGAGCACTGGTGACCGGAAGTAGCCGATCCCGGCCTCTACCGTGCCGGGGAGGGGCAAGGTTATCGTCCAGCATGCGTATACTCCGGTATGAAGCCGTGCGGGATGCCGGGCCGTGCGCCCGGGGTTCGCCTTCTCCTCCTGGCGGCTCTGTCCGCGCTCCTCATCATGCCCTGTGCCGTCTCGGGCTCGACGCCCCCGCTGCTCCCCGATCTTACCGTCTCGGTCTCGAACGATACCCTCTCCCCGGACGTAGATCTCGTGATCTCCGCTGTCTGGAGCCGGGATGCGAGTTTCTACCGGCCGCCGGAGAGCGTTGGCATCCGGATTTACAGCATCGATTCCGGCTCGCTCGTTGCAGGGTCTACCCTTCCTGTGGACGGACGCCCGGCCCACGACGGCAGCACCCGGCACTACCGGGGAGCGATCGCAGCCTCGGAACTCCCGGCGGGGAGGCTCCTGCTTGTCGTGACCGACCCGGTATCAGGTGCCGAGGCCCGCGTCCCGGTCGATGTCGTCGAACCAGGTCCGGAGTATCCCGGCGTTCAGATGCAGCGGTATGCCGGGACCGTCTTCCTCGCGGTTGCAGCGGTCCTGCTGGTCGTCCTCGGCGCCGCTTTCGCCCTGATGTTGAGGCGGCCGTAGGGCGGGGGCACCCCGGCCGGTTCACTTAATGCCTGCAGCCGCCAACCATTCTTAAAGTGAAGCGCGAACCGGCAGTGAAGAAAGTCCTCTACTGGTGCGACCGGTGCAACGTCCCCCTTATCGGGCGCACCTGCGCCTGCGGAGCGAGAGTCAGGGAGATACCGCTCCTGCAGCCGCACGACGTCCGGCCCGCCCTCGCGGCGGACATGGCCCTCATCCGGCGTCTTCTGACCGAACGGTTCGGCGACGTCCCGTTGCCCCGCGTCGTGCTCCTGAACAAGACCGGCGGCGTCGACCGGGCGGATCTCGTGATCGTCCATGGCGACCGGCTCGGCTGGCTCACGTTCGACCCGATCGCACGGAAGTTCAGCCTCGATATCGCTCCCGAAGCGCTCCCGCACATCCTGCCGCACGTGACGCGCGGCATCGTCGACCTGGAGGCCGAGCCCGCGGTGAGCGCCCATAAGGGCCGCATCGGCGGGAAACAGTTCCCGCTCGCGGCTCCCGTGCCGGACGGGACGGTCATCGTCTCCTACAAGAACCGGTTCGGCACGGGCGTCGTCAGGGACGGGCAGGTCCGGGTGAAGGAACTCGTCTCTGTCGAGCCTCGCAGCCGGCCCGACCCGGGGTGGGACGAGGTGATCGAGAAGAACCGTTACCACTTAAAAAACCTCGAACGGAACGCCGTCCGGACCATCAAGAAACACATGAACGACCGGCCGTGCGTGAACGTCTCGTTCTCCGGCGGCAAGGACAGCACCGCCGTCCTCCATCTCGCGCGGAAGGCGGGGGTGGAGAATGCGTTCTTCATCGATACCGGGCTCGAACTCCCGGAGACGGTGGAGTTCGCGGCGTCGCAGGGCGTCGAGATCATCAGAAAAGGCGGCGACTTCTTCCAGGCGGTCGAGAAGGCGGGGCCGCCGGGGAAGGATCATCGCTGGTGCTGCAAACTCCTGAAACTCCAGCCCTTGAAGATCTATCTCGCCGGGCTCGGCCCCTGCGTCACCATCCAGGGAAACCGGTGGTATGAGTCCTGGAACCGTGCCGATCTCGATGAGACGAGCCAGAACCCGGCAAACCCCCTGCAGTTGAACGTCTCGCCGATCCGGAACTGGCGGGCGCTTGAGGTCTTCCTCTACCTCTGGTGGCGCGAGGTTCCGATGAACCCGCTCTACGAGATGGGGCTCGAGCGGGTGGGCTGCTACCTCTGCCCGGCGGTGCTCGAGAGCGAGTACGAAGGGCTCCGGGAGATGCACCCGGACCTGACGGATCGCTGGGACGAATTCCTTATCCGTTGGGCGGAGAAGAACGGGTTGCCGGACGCCTACCACCGGTGGGGACTCTGGCGGTGGCGGGCGCTGCCCCCGAAGATGCGCGAGGTCTGCAGGGACCGGGGGATCGCCGTCAACGACGACTTCACCCTCTGCGAAGCCCCGGTCAGGAAGGTGGAGAAGGTGACAACCATGAAGAGTACGGGTACGCCCGAGCCGGCACCGCCGGCAGAGACCGAGTCCGTCGCGGACGGGATCCGCAAGGACTTCCCGATCCTCGGCGATATCGTCTATCTCGACAACGCGGCGACGACCTTCTCGCCGGAGCCGGTGGTGGAGGCGCTCGTCGAGTTCGAGCACCGCTACCGGGCGAACGTCGGCCGGGGCGTCCACCGGCTGACCCGGATCGCGACGCAGCGCTACTGGCACGCCCACGAGAAGGTGGCCCGGTTCATCGGCGGCGAGGCGGGGGTGACGGTCTTTACGAGGAACGCTACCGACGCGATCAACATGGTCGCGCAGGGGCTCTCCTGGAATCCGGGCGACCGCGTGGTGACCACCATCCTCGAGCACCACTCGAACCTCCTCCCCTGGAGGGCGCTTGCACAGCAGGGGGTCGCGCTCGACGTGATCGGGATCGACGCCGATTACTCGCTCGACCTTGCCGCGCTCGAGAAGACCCTGGCCGGTGGCGGCGTCCGGCTCGTCGCCGTCACCCACGCCTCGAACGTCCTCGGCGTGACGACGCCGGTTCGCGAGATCGCGGCGCTCTGCCGGGAGCACGGCGCCCTCCTCCTGGTGGACGGGGCGCAGTCGCTGCCGCACATGCCGGTGAACGTCGCGGATCTCGGCTGCGATATCCTCTGCTTTGCGGGGCACAAGATGTTCGGCCCGACCGGGACCGGCGTCCTCTGGATGCGGGATCTCCTCATCGAGCCGCCGATGCTCGGCGGCGGCATGGTCGCGAGCGTGAGCTCCGATGGCTACGTCCCGGCGGAGGGTTACCAGCGCTACGAGGCCGGGACGCCGAACGTCGGCGGCGGGATCGCGCTCGGCGTCGCCGTGGACTACCTCTCGGGGATCGGGATGGAGAAGATCCACCGGCACGAGGAGCGCCTGACCGCCCGGTTGATCGAGGGGCTCTCCGCGATTGAGGGGGTCGCGGTCTACGCCGGCCGGAAGCCCGGATCACGGATCGGGGTCGTCTCGTTCACCATCGACGGCGTCCACCCGCAGGAGGCGGCGCAGATGCTCGATGAGGATGCGGATATCCTGGTGCGCTCGGGGCACCACTGCTGCCAGCCGCTGATGGAGCACCTGAATCTCCCGGAAGGGACGGTGCGGGCGAGCATGGCGGCCTTCACGACGGAGCAGGAGATCGACCTCCTGATTGCGGCCGTCGACGAGATCGGCCGGGGACGGTGAGGGGTTTTCTCAAACCTCTGGCCCGTCCGGATCTCGGCGTCTATTTTTGAGTCTTCATATCTCCGGTTGTTGCCGCTCGCATTGCGATGAGAATCCGGAGAAGAACGGTATACGGTTTTTCCACCGGCTTCGCACCTTCGGTGCTCACGCTCCGGTTCTTACGAACCATCGCGCTCCGAACCATCGCTTATCGCCATGACTGCCCCCGCCCCTTGGGTGGGGTGTGGGATACAGGTGTCCTTGTCCGGTAGAGACAGGGGAGGGGGAACGAGTTCCCCCTCCCCGTCAGCCCCTCCGCCAATGGCGATACTCCCACGGTCCACAGCACGGGGGAGAACCCGGAGAAGAACGGTGTACGGCTTTCCACCGACTATCGCCACGCACTGCCCCCGCCCTGAGGGGCGGGGTGCGACGGGTCGTAGAGCCGGAGCATGAGCACCACAGGTGCGGGTGAGGAGGCCGAAGGCCGGGCGGGGTGGGGGATGAAGGGGTGGAGTGCAACGGCCAGGGCTTGATAAGCCATCAGGCCCCGGGTAAAAACGTGAGCACCGGAGTTACGAGCCCCCTCACCCCTCCATCCCAGTTATCCTCTCCGGGTGCGTATACACCGCCATCTCCGGCGTTCCCGCGAACCCGACGATGCAGAGCCCGGTCTCCCCCGCAACCTCCACGGCAAGCGCGGTCGGGGCTCCGGTGGAGACGAGCACCGGGATGCCGGCGATCAGGCACTTCCTGACCATCTCGGAGGTGATCGTCCCGGTGCAGACCGCTGCCATCTCCGAGAAGTCGAGGGATTCCCGCAACCCCCGGCCGATCACCCTATCGAGGGCGTTGTGCCGGTCGAGGTCTTCTGCCCGGGCGACAGCGCGGCCTCCGCTGGCGAGGGCAACCGCTTCGAGCGGGCCGGGTGCGGTGAGGGCGGCAACGGCGGCCCCGATCTCCGGGACGGAGACCGTGAGGCCCGAGTCGATCGCGGGCAGTTTCCGGGTGTCGATGTAGGAGACGGCTCCCCCGCACCCGGAGAGGATGGTCTTCTTCACGCTGACCCGCTTGAAGACGTTCTTCGTGATGACGCTGATCCGGTTCTCCTCGATCCTGACCGACTCGATCTCGTCGGCGCTCCTGATGATCTCTTCCGTATAGAGGTAGCCGGTGATGAAGTCCTCAAATCCGCCGGGGCTCAAGGTAACGGTCGTCAGGTGCCGGCCGTTGACGAAGACCGCCACGGGCGTCTCTTCGGCGGCATCGCGGGCGAGACTTTCGCCGCCGATACGGGTACAGGTAATTCTCTTGAACATCTTCCTCACTTCACGTCGCCGCACGCTCCCGGCAACACCGGGTGCCGCCCCGTGTGGGGCCGGTCATGCCATAAGACATGCACGGGAGAGGGCTATACTATACCGGTCCGGTGGCCGCGCTCTCTACATGCACTGCCGGACGAACTCCTCGGGCATCGAGGTGCGCCGTGCGGTCTCTTCGATCGAGAACCCTCTGCCGAGGAACCTTCGTACCACGCTCTCCATGGGTTCCCCGACCTCGATGATGTGCGTATCGGGGTCGTAGAACCTGACGGCCCGCTGCCCCCAGGGCTGCTCTATCGGTCCGTGGACGTAGTTCACGGAGTCCGTGCCTTCGAGTCTTTCCATGAAGGCGTCCAGGTCGTCCTCTTCGAAGTAGAGTTCGGCGTTCTTCCCCGGAACGATATCGCTCTCGGCGACGCCGATGAGGTCCGAGAAGTGCGACCGAAGGTGGATCGCAAAACCACCCTCGAAGATCACGTTCTCGCCGAGATCGTGGAGAACCCGTTGATCCAGCACCTCTTCGTAGAACGCCCTGGAGACCTCTACGTCACGGACGACGATAAGCGGGCATACGAATCGCATATCGATCATCTCATGGGGCACTGCAGCAGTTCAGCCTTCCGATCTCCGCGTTTCCCGCTCTCCGGAACCGCTTCGCTCGATTGCTCCGGGAAACGGCATAAAAGAGGTTGTTAACGGCTGTCCGGGGGTGGGAAGAGATGACAGGGGAATCCTCCCCGCCGCCGGGTATTGCCAGACACACCTTCTGCGCCCCGGCACGGGCGCGTTCAGGTTTTTTTATGGAACTCAAGATGTTGTTGATCACGCGCCCGGTCGGGCCCGATCAGGCTCCGGGTGTTACCCCATCACCGCCTGCGGGCCATCGCACCTGATGGTGCTCATGCTCCGGACGTTCCGTCCGTCGTCCTTCGAAAACGCTTCGCGTTTTCTCGAGCTCCGTTCCTTCGAAGCCTGACGGCTTCTCGGAACATCGCTTACTTGAATACGTCGAAGATCTGGTCGCTGCCGGTTGCGGAGAGCCGCTGGCGTTCCGCCTGCTCCTCGACGAGCGCGAGCACCGGGAGCTCCATGTCCACACCCGGGGTGTGGCCGAACATCCTCTCCATGTCCGTCTGCAGGGCGTGCATGTAGAGCGAGTTCGCGATCTCCATCGGGCAGTTCTCCTCGCACTGGCCGCAGTTGACACAGGAGTCCGCAACGTGGGCGTAGCGGATCAGGTGGAACATGAACGGCACGGGGAGCACGCCCGGCGGGACCAGGTAGTCCTTCTTCGTGCTGCACTCCACGCAGTAGCAGATCGGGCAGTTCTCGATGCAGGCGTAGCACTTGATGCACCGGCTCGAGTCCTCCATCATCTTCTGGAGGCGATCCTTGCCCTCACCGAGCCCATCGAAGTAGCGTGCCCGCCACTTGTCGCCGAGCTTCAGCATCGCGTTCTCGACCTTGCCGCGGATCTCGATGCCCTTGGGGTTCGCGGGCTCCGTGGCGATCGCCCCGGCCTTCGCGGCCCTGCTCAGGAGATCCGCACCCTTCTCGGAGCAGACCTCGACGAAGGTGGCCTTGCCGGCCTTGTCGCCGATAACGCCCCAGTTGCCGCAGGCGAGATCCGCCTGGCGCGGGACTTTCATCTTGCAGCGGCGGCAGTTGCTGCGGCGGCCGAATCCTTCCTCCTCGAGTTCGTCCATCGAGATGCCCTTGTGCTGGCCGTCCTTCGTGACGATGATGAACTGGCCCTTGTCGATCTCTTCCTTGACGACGTCGTTCGGGTCGACGCCGAACTTCTGGGCGATCATCTTCCGGGCAGCCACGGGGCTGACGGATCCACCGCAGTTGACGCCGATCAGCAGAAGGTTGTCCAGGTTGACCTGGTTGCGCTTCGCGAGCTCGTAGAGGCCCATCGCGTCGCAGCCTTTCACCGTCACGGCAAGGCGCATGTTCTCGGCGCCGTCCAGGTACTTCTTGACCAGTTTCGAGAGCAGGAGCGTCCCGCAGTGGAGCGAGCCTGCCGTCTGTGCGATCTCGGCCGGGTCGGTGATGATCGTCGGGACCGCGTCGTAGAGGTCCACGCCCTTCTTCACCGCCAGCACGGCGTCGACGATCTTGTTCTCCAGGGCATACTTGAGCAGTCCGGTCACCGCACCGCCGCACTCCGCGACGCTGGCGATATCGGGGCTCGTCGTCCAGGCGTATACCATATCTCCCTTTGCTGCCATTTACTGCACCCCCGTGATCTTCTCGACTTTCACAGCACTGTGCTTCAACTCCGGCATCTTGGAGAGCGGGTCGAGAGCGGTGTTCGTCAACATGTTCGCGGCCGCATCCGCGAAGTGCATCGTCATCATCAGCACGCCGGGTGCGACCTCGTCGGTCACCCTCGCGGTGGTCTCGACCTCGCCGCGCCTGCTCGTGAGTTTGATCTTCTCACCGTTCCGGATCTTCAGGCGCGCGGCATCCTCGCTGTTGATCTGGACGTAGCCGTTGGGCACCTCGTGGTGGAGGAGCTCCGCCCGGCCGGTCTGGGTCCGGGTGTGGTAGTGGAAGAGCAGACGTCCGGTCATCAGGGTGAACGGATACTCGGCGTCGGCAACCTCCGCGGGCGGCCGGTGCTCGATGCCGAAGAAGTGCCCGAGGCCGTCGGCCGACGAGAACTTCTCGCGGTGCAGGATCGGCGTTCCGGGGTGTTCCTCGGTGGGGCAGGGCCAGTGCACGGATTCCGGCTTCTCCATCCTTGCGTAGGAAGCTCCGGCCATCGACGGGGTGACCCGCCGCATGTCGTCCCAGATATCCTCAGGCGAGTTGAAGTCGAATCCCTGGAGTCCCAGTTTGTGGGCGAGATCGACGAAGATCTGCCAGTCTTCCTTTGCGTCGCCCGGGGGCTCCACGGCCTTCCTTACCCGGTTGATGCGCCGCTCGCCGCTGGTGAACGTTCCGTCCTTCTCGGCGAAGGATGCGCCGGGCAGGATGACGTCGGCGTATTTCGCCGTCTCGGTCATGAAGAGGTCCTGCACGACCAGGAAGTCGAGTTTCTCAAGCGACCGCATGACGTGGTTCGAGTCCGGGTAGGAGACGACCGGGTTCAGCGCGAAGATGTACATCGCCTTGATCGGGTCGCCGCACTGGGTGATCTGCTCCGTCAGCGTCACGCCGTACTCGCTTGCAAGCCCGGTGACGCCCCAGAGTTCCTCCATGCGCTTCCTGGTGGCGTCGTCCTCGCACTTCTGGTAGCCGGAGAAGACGTTCGGGTATGCGCCCATGTCGCAGGCGCCCTGGACGTTGTTCTGGCCACGGAGCGGGTTGACGCCGGTTCCGGGTCTGCCCACGTTGCCGGTGAGCATCGAGAGGTTTCCGAGCGACCGGACGTTGTCCGTGCCGGTGGAGAGCTCCGTGATGCCGAGGCAGTAGATGATCACCGCGTTGTCGGCACCGGCATAGATCCGGGCGATCTCCTTGACCCGCTCGGTCGGCACGCCGGTGATCGACTCGACGTCCGCGTAGTTCTCCACGGTCTTCTTCAGGTCCTCGAATCCCGTCGTCCTCTTTTCGATGAACTCCTTGTCGTGGAGGTTCTCCTGGATGATCCAGTACATGATCGAGTTGATCAGGGCGATGTTGGTCGAGGGGTTGTAGCGGACGTACTCGTCGGCCAGGCGCGCCGTGGGCGTGTAGCGCGGGTCGCAGACGATGATCTTCTTGCCCGCTTTCTTGGCCTGGACGAGCCGGCGGCCTGCAAGCGGGTGCGCCTCAATGGTGTTCGCACCGATCATGAAGATGACGTCGGCGTTCAGGACGTCCTCGAAGGGGTTCGTCGCGGCTCCGGAGCCGAACGAAAGCGAAAGCCCCGCGACGGACGGGCCGTGGCAGATACGCGCACAGTTGTCGATGTTGTTGGTCTTGAAGGCCACCCGAGCGAGTTTCTGCATGATGTAGCACTCTTCGTTCGGAGTACGGCACGAGACCTGGAACCCGAGGGACTTGGGCCCGTACTTCTCGCTGGTCTCCTTGAACTTCGAGGCGATCAGGTCGTAAGCCTCGTCCCAGGATGCCTCGACGAACTCACCGTTCTTCTTGATGAGGGGCTTCGTCAGCCGGTCGGGGCTGTGAACGAACTCCCAGCAGGTGGCTCCCTTGGGGCAGAGTTTGCCTTCGTTTACCGGTGTTCTCTTGAGGGGCTCGACCCCCACGAGCTTACCGTCATTCACCACAAGATTGAGTCCGCACCCTACGCCGCAGTACGGGCAGGTCGTGGGAACGTAACGTAATTTGCCATTAGTGTCAGCCATGTGAATTCTCCCGATAGTTGCATTCAACGTCGGTTTTGCCAGGCATGTCCGGGTAGAACGGACATGTTAATAGTGGCTTTACTCTACTAAGTAATATATAAATTTAAACTTACCCTTTTAACATTGGCGGCTTTTTTATAGTGTATAGTTTATGTTCATCAGACTCCCTCCTCCATGCATTGGGTATCCTTCCTGAAATATAAGTGATTGTGAGATTAGGCGGCGCCTAACCGATTATCTGCCTCACCCCCCTTTTCAGGGTAAATTGAATTTAATTTACCGATCCAAAATGTTTACAACCTACCTTGACCAAATACATCTCCGTGCAACCGAGACTGAATCACACATGGGAAGACATCGAGGCCCGGCTCGAGTCAAAAGGCTCCCCACCGGGATTGATCGAGGACTTCAAACGATGCATCGATTTTCACACCTTCGCGGCTCCCGGGCTCCTGGTCGGGGTCTTCATGGTGGACCAGGCCCTGGAACTCCTGAACCCGCCTGAGGGTGAGAAGATCTACGCCGTCTGCGAGACCACCAAGTGCCTGCCCGACGCCCTGCAGGTGATCGCCCACTGCACGACCGGCAATCACCGCCTCCGGGTGATCCCGATCGGGAAGTTCGCCATCACCATGAACGGGCCGGCCGACGCCCCGTACGTGAACGGGATCCGGGTCTTCGTCGACGGCGATAAGATCGAGCGGTATCCGACGTTCGCTCTGTGGTACACGAAAGATCCGCTCTTCGACCCGAGGACCCGGGGCATCGATCTGATCGACGAGATCATCGATGCGGGGCGCGATCTCCTCTCGCACGAGCGGGTGCGGGTGAAAGTCCCCCAGAAATGGCCGTGGAAGTCTGCGATCTGTTCCATCTGCGGCGAGATGGTTCCCGACAACCTGCTCGTCGACGGTGCCTGCACCGACTGCCGATCACAGTCCTACTACGAGAAGGTAGCGTACTGAAGAGATCCCCTCCCCCACGGGGGAGGCATAAATCCTAATCGACATAGAAGGCACCGCATGGAGCTCTTTCCTATCGGACTCGTGCATTCGGGTATTCGCTCCAGGAGCGATATGCCGGTCCAGGGCGTCGACGCCGAGGTCGAGATCTTTTCCCGGTACGCCGGGGGGCTCTCCGGTATCGAGGAGAACTCGCACCTGATCCTCGTCTGCTGGATGCACGAGGCCGGCCGGGACGTCCTCACGGCGGTCGCCCGGAAGGTCTCGAACGATCTCCCGGAGAAAGGTGTCTTCTCTCTCCGCTCGCCGGTGCGGCCGAACCCCCTCTCCGTCTCGGTGGTCCGGCTCCGCGGCGTGCGGGATGAGCGGTTCTTGTCGCTCGCGAACGTCGACCTGATCGACGGAACACCGGTGATCGATATCAAGCCCTACCAGGCGGGATGGGACTGCGTCTTCTCCGCGACCGGCCACGACCGGACGGAGAAGATCCGGAAGATGAGCCCCGGCGAGTACCGGGCCGGCCTCATCCGCGAGGCCGTGAACTACCACGGGGAGCTCTGCCCCGGCGTTGCGGTCGCGGTGCGGGTCGCGGAGGCGGCGACGCGGATCCTCGAGCGCGACCTGCGCCACCCGCAGATGTCGGTCGCGGCCGGCGCCGACCCCTGCATCGCCGACGCACTGATCGGGATCACCGGCGCGAGCCCCGGGAACCGCCGGCTGGGGTGTTCGGGAGGAGACCGGTACGTTCTCTTCTGCCCCGGAAAAGAGGCGGTCTTTTCCCTCCGGGACGTCCCGGAGAGCGTCGATGCGATCCTTGCGGCCGGCGAGGCGTCGCTCTTCGACTGCGCCGTTCGCTTCCGGCCGCAGCAGAAACGATGATCCAGGAGTCACGAATATGCCACGCAGGTACCTGAACCTTACCCCGCTCTCCGAGGCGCTCGCGATCATGCGGCGGGAGTTCCCTTCGCCGGGCCGCGCCGAGAGCGTGCCGCTCCGCGAGGCTGTCGGCAGGGTGACGGCCGAGCCCCTGTATGCGGGGTATTCCGTTCCCATTGCCGATATCGCGAAGTTCGACGGCTATGCGGTGAAGAGCGGCGAGACCCGTGGAGCACAGGACCAGCGGCCGCTGCCTCTCGCCGGGTATGCCCGCGTCAACACCGGCGAGGTGATTCCCCCGTCGTTCGACGCCGTCGTCATGATCGAGGATACCTGGGACGAGGGCGGCATACCCCGGATCCGCAAATCGGCCGCGTTCGGGCAGCACGTCCGCCGGGCCGGCGAGGATGTCAGGGCGGGGGAACTCGTCCTCCCGAAGGGCCACCGGATCAGGCCGTTCGATATCGGTGCGCTCGCGACCTACGGGATAGGTCAGGTCCGGGTGCGGTCGGTCCGGGTCGGCATCGTCCCGACGGGGAGCGACCTGGTACCGCTCGGCACGGCGCCCGGGCCAGGCCAGACGATCGAGACGAACACCCTGATGGCGGAGGCGTACCTCACCGGGATCGGGGCAACCTGCCGCCGTTACGGGATCGTCCCCGACGAACCCGATCTGATCCGGGAGGCGGTGGGGACGGCGGTCGCCGAGAACGATCTCGTCATCCTCTCGGCGGGTTCGTCGGCCGGCACCCGCGACTTCTCCCGGGACGTCGTCGAGGAACTCGGGGAGATCGTCTTTCACGGCATCGCGGTCAGGCCGGGGAAGCCGGTGCTGCTCGCGAACATCGGCGGCAGGCCGGTTCTCGGGATGCCGGGGTATCCCGTCGCCGCCCAGACCATTCTCCGCGAGGTTGCCGGGGACCTCCTCTCGTGGTGGGGGCTCTCGCCGCTCCCGTGCGGGGAGCTGGACGTCCGGCTGGCGCGGAGGCTGGCATCCGATCTCGGGTTCGATGAGTTCGTCCCGGTCTCGATCGGACGGGTCGACGGCACCTGCTGGGCGACACCCCATCCCCGGGGCGGCGGCATCCAGATGGCGGTCGTCCGGGCGAACGGCTACCTCCACATCCCCGCCGCCCGCGAAGGGATCGAGGCGGGGGAGGAGGTGCGTGTCCGGCTCACCGTCCCGCCCGCCTCCATCTCCCGGACGCTCGTCTGCGTCGGGAGGCGGGATCCCGTCCTCGGCGAACTCGGAAACCGTCTTGCGGAGACCGGCTACCAGTTCCACTGCTGCAACGCTTCGACGGTCGGAGCGGTGCTCGCCCTGCGGGCGAACACCTGCCACGCGGCAACGGTTGCTCTTCCTGATATTGCATCGGCATGGAGCGATCAGGTGCTCCGGTACCTGCCGGACGTCGACCTCTTCCGGGTGCCGGTTGCCCGGACGGAGGTGGGGGTCGCGTCGGCCGATCCTCCCGATGCCGGGAGCCTTGCGTCGCTCCGGGTTGCCAACCGGCCGAAGAGCGCGGCGGCGCAGTTCCTCCTCGACTCGTGGCTCGACCGGGAAGGGATCGATGCCTCCCCGTCGGGCGTTCCCGCGGACGTCCGGGTCTGTTCGGCCCTTGAAGCGCGGGAGGCGGGGCTCCGGTTCACTCCGATCGGCCATGAGTCGTGCGATCTGGTGGTACGAGAAGAGGCTGCCGCGGACGAGGGCGTCGCCGCCCTCATCGGGGCCGTACGCTCGCCGGAGTTCCGCGCGTACCTCCGGGCGATCGGGAGAGACCCGGGGGACGAAGATGCGTCCGGCGTCTTTTCGGCCTGAACCGCCGCACCTGCTCGAAACGCATATCTCTTTTTTGGCATGACCACTCCTCATGCGAGTCAGCGAGCAGACACGGGAGCAGATCATGGCGGTGCTCCGGCGGACGACGGAGGCAACGAGGAAAAAAGATCTCGACAGCATCATGGCGCTCACCGATCCCGATTTCCGGGGTATTTTCACCGCCGCCGACGGGAAGGTGATCGGGAGGAATGCCTGCCGCCGGCGTCTCGAGCGTGGCTTTGCGCAGGTAGAAACCATCGCGCTCGATCTCTCCGACGTCCGTATCGCCGCCGAGGGGACGGTCGCCTGGGTGATGGCCGATATGACCTGCCACTTTGTCGTCGACGGTATCCCGCAGACCCTGGACGGGCGGATGACGGCGGTGCTCCGGGGAACCGGCCATGCGTGGATCTTCGCCCAGGTGCACTGCTCGATTTCGGCAGAAGGCCGGTCGTATCCAACGGACTGATTCTTTTGAGCCCGCAAAAAAGGGTTTCCCGCCGGGCTCTTCTCAGCCTTGCGTCGTATAAAAGAGAATCGCCCTGCCGTTGCCGTCGATGACCGCAAGGTTGTCCCCGACGATCCGGTAGCCCGCCGACGACCGGAGGAGGTCGAGGTAGGCGCGCTCCTGCTCCATGACGCCGGCGGGCTCGGCGCAGGAGGCTTTCGTCGCGATGATCCGCTCCACACCAATCCCCGTCTCATTGACCCGGTAGGGAGCCGAGTAGGCGTTGCACCCGGCCGACCCCGAGAGCGTGCCGTCGTCGTCGAAGACCAGAGTGATATCGGTGCCGGGCACCGGCGATGCGACGGTGCTGCCGCTGCCGTTGGTGTAGCGGGTGAGGTGCCATTCGGTCGCAAGCAGCGGCACGCTCTCGGGCTGCTCTGCCCGCGCGAACGTGAGCATCTCCCGTCCGGATGGCCCGGAGATCGTCAGCCGGTCGTCCTCGACCCGGTAGGAAGCGGCCGCCACGAGGAGCTTCCGGTAACGGTTCTCCTGCTGCACGAGTTCCTGCTCATCCACAGGGTAGGCCGCGGTGGCGACGACCGGTTCCACCGCGATGGTGGAGCCGTTGATCCGGTAAGAGGCGGAGTAGAGGTTGCACCCGGCCGACCCCGTGAGCGTCCCGCTCTCGCCGAAGACGATGAGCGGTGCCGTCCCGTGCAGGGGCGCGACGACGGAACCGTTGTCGGCGCGGAACGCGACCAGGTTCCATGCCGTCCCGCTGAGCGGTTCGGTGACCCGTCCCGTCCCGTCGGGAGGCGTGTCCGGACCCCCGGTCCAGGCGACCGAGACGATGCACGCTGCCACGATGATCAGGAATGCCGTCTTCGCGAGTATGTTCTGTCCCTCTCTTCCCATCTCTCTCGTGTAGGGGTTGGAGGTGGGAGAAGAAATAGTAACTCATTTCCATCGAGATTTCCTCTCTTCTCCTCTTCTCCGGAGCCGGATGGATCGTGCGCCGATCCGGGGTTTCCGGTCGGAAAGCGCCCCTAAGAGAGATGGCCGCACCGCGGGGGCAAAAGGGCAAAATCGGGCAGGGGCCGATCGGCCCCTGTGCCGGAAGCGGGGGACGGATCAGGGCCGGCCCGCGCTGTAAGAGAGCAGGGCCTTTCCTGCATCATCGAGGAGATCGAGCCGATTCCCGTCGATATGATAGCCTGCAACCGAGGTGAGGAGGTTGAGGTAGCGGTTCTCCTGCTCCATGACGCCTTCCGGCTTGTTGCAGTTCATCTTCGTGCTGATGGGCGGTTCGATGGTGAGGTTCGTGCCGTCGAGCCGGTAGCCGGCCCCGTAGGAGTTGCATCCGGCGCTGCCGGTGACGTTCCCGTCGGGGTCGAAGACCGCTGTGATCGTGGTTCCGACGATCACCGAGGAGACCGTCTCCCCGCCGGGGCTGCTGAAGGACTCAAGCGTCCACTCTGTCCCGGTGAGCGGTGCCGGCGTGACCTCCGGTGCCTGCACGAAGAAGAGGAGATCGGTGCCTGCCGCGTCCGTGAGGATCAGGCGGTCGCCTTCCGTCCGGTAGGAGGAGACGTTCGCGAGGTGGCCCATGAACGCCGCTTCCTGGTCCATGACCCCCGGCGTCTCGCAGTACATCAGGGTGCTGTAGAGCGAGGAGACCGAGAGAGACGTGCCGTCGAGCCGGTAGTCGCCGCCGTAGTGGTTGCATCCGGCGTTCCCGGCGACCTTGCCGTCGGCCGCGAACTTCGCGGAGATGGTCGTGCCGGCAATCACCGAGGAAACTGCGTCTCCACCGGTGCTGTGTGCCTCAAGCACCCAGTCCGTCCCGACGAACGGGAGGTCGGGCGTCCGGACGACCTCTTCAAAGACCAGGATGTCGGCACCTTCGCCGTCCATGAGGGTCAGCAGGCCGCCCTCCATCCGGTAGGAAGCGACCTCGGTGAGAAGCGCGAGGTAGCGGTCCTCCTGGTCCATGATGCCGGGCGGTTCGCTGCAGTACATCTCGGTCCTGACGGCGGAGCCGATGGTGAGCGCTGCGCCGTCCACGGTGTAGTCCGCGCTGTAGTGGTTGCACCCGGCCGATCCGCCGAGGCTGCCCTCTGCGCTGAAGGTCGCCGTCACGGCCGTGCCGTCAAGGACCGGTGTCAGGGTGCCGTTCTCCCCGGCGAGGCTCGCGAGCGTCCACCAGGTGTTTCCCGCGAGTCCCGGGGACACGTCCCCCTTCACGAAGAAGAGGACGTCGATGCCTTCCGCGTCGGTGATGACGAGCCGGTCGTTCTCAACCCGGCAGCCCGCCGCCGAGCCGAGGAGATCGATGAACCGCGCCTCCTGCTCCATGATGCCTTCGGGCTCCGTGCAGAGTTTCAGTGTCTGGGCAATCGAGGAGATCGAGAGAGTCGTTCCGTCAAGCCGGTAGTCGCCGCCGTAGCCGTTGCATCCGGCCGAGCCGGTGACCTTGCCGTCGTCGTCGAACCGGGCGGTGACCTCCGTTCCCGGCAGAACCTCGACGAGCGTGCCGTTCTCGTCGAGGTACGAATCGAGCGTCCAGGACGTTCCGGTAAGTCCGACGGCCGTTCCCGGCGTCGACATGCCTCCCGTACATCCCGCGACGACGATGCACGCCACGACGATAACAAGCAGCGATGCCGTCGTGAGGATGAAGTTCCTGTTCCTTCTTCTGTTCGGTGCCATACAACTGCATATGGGCGGGAATGAGTGATAAATGAATGGTAAGCTACGAAAAAAATCGAACTTATGCATGGTCGGTTTGCCGAATCCGGCGATTATACGGTTTATATGGATCCTGTTATTTTATGCCGCCGGAAGGTGAAGGACGGGCTGTCCCTCCGTATCTGGGCGTTCCGGCACCGCTCGCCGGCCGCCTCCCTGTGCATGCAGGGGTTTTATCCCGCCGGGAGTACATACCGGTGCGGGAATGAGTGTGACGGCAACGTTGATCCTGCTACGGCACGGCGAGAGCACCTGGAACAGGGAGAACCGGTTCACGGGCTGGACCGATGTGGATCTCTCGCCGCAGGGTATAAAAGAGGCGCACCGGGCGGCGGAACTTCTTGGGAACGGCGGATACACGTTCAGCGTCGCCTACACCTCCGTCCTGAAGCGGGCGATCCGGACGCTCTGGATCGTGATGGACGACCTCGATCTCATGTATGTTCCCGTGCACCGGTCATGGCGGCTGAACGAGAAGAGTTACGGCGCCCTGCAGGGCCTGAACAAGCAGGAGACCGCGGATAAGTACGGCGCGGATCAGGTGCACCTCTGGCGCCGGGCATACGACGTGCGGCCGCCGCCGCTCGCGCGGGACGATCCGAGGCACCCGCGGTTCGATCCCCGCTACGCGGATCTCGACCCGGAGACCCTCCCTGCGACCGAGTCCCTGCACGACACGCTCGAGCGCGTGCTCCCCTACTGGGAGAGCCATATCGCCGGGGATCTTGCGGCAGGCAAATCTGTCCTGGTCTCCGCTCACGGCAACAGCCTCCGCGCCCTGGTCAAGCATCTGGACGATGTTCCGGACGACGAGATCGCGGGCCTGAACATCCCCACCGGCTATCCCCTGGTCTATGAACTGGACGGGGACCTGAAGGCGGTCAGGCATTACTATCTCGGCGACCCGGAGGAGGTCGCGGCGGCCGCCCGGGGCGTGGCCCGGCAGGCGGGAGCGCGATAGCCGGGGATGTCCTCCCGGCCTTTTATCGACAATTCTTCCTGTTTTACCTCCTGTAACACAATTGTAACGCCAATCCTGCCGGTGTTACAGATCTGTAACATCTTTTGCCCGCCTGTAACAAAACTGTAACAATTAAGTCCCCGCCCGGAAAACACCATTCTATGTCCAGGGTCGTCCGGGTTGACGAGGAGGCGCTGGAGGTCGCCCTGCAGTACGGGAAGAACCTCTCCCTCGGGATCATGAAGATGGAAGAGATGCTCAAAAAGCAGGAGAAGGCCAGGCGCGATTATACCAATATCGAGGAGATGGTCCGCCGGGCGGTCAGGGAAGAACTCGAGATGCTGACGGCAAGATACTGATCACCCCCGCCCGGTGAGTTCCGCGAGCTCGCGGAGCCACTCGAACGGCGCACCGGCGAACTCCTCCGGCGTCATCCGCCACTCCCAGTTCCCCGTGACGGTCGAGGGGTAGTTCATCCGTGCCGCGGCGCCGAGGCCGAGGACGTCCTGCATCGGAACGATGCACGCCCGGGCGACCGAGGTCATCGCCAGCCGGACGAGTTCCCGGTGAACCCCGTCCGCCGCGACCTTCCGTCCGGCGTAGGCGAAGAACCGCTGCTTATCCTCGTCGGACGCCTCCTCCTCGAACCATCCCCGTGCCGTGTTGTTGTCGTGCGTCCCCGTGTAGCAGATGAGGTTTGGGCAGTAGTTGTGCGGGATGTGCGGGGTCTTCCCGATCCCCTCGCCGAACGCGAAGAGGAGGATCTTCATCCCCGGGAAGTCGAACCGGTCGAGGAGGGCCTGGACAGCGGGGGTGTTCGCCCCCAGGTCCTCGGCGACGATGGCAAAGCAGGGATGCTTTCTGGCGAGCGCCTCGAAGAAGTCTGCCCCCGGGCCGTTGACCCAGGTGCCGCGCTCCGCCGTCGCATCGCCCGCCGGAACCTCGTAGTAGTCGGCAAAGGCCCGGAAGTGGTCGATCCGGAAGAGATCGTAGAGTTCGCCGGACCGGGCGATCCGGCCCGCCCACCAGTCGTAACCGCGCTTTCGGAGTGCGGCCCAGTCGTAGACCGGGTTCCCCCAGAGCTGCCCGGTCCTGCTGAAGATGTCGGGCGGCACCCCCGCCACCACGGTCGGGCGGAGGTCTTCGTCCAGTTTGAAGATCCCGGGGTTCGCCCAGACGTCGACGCTGTCGTAGGCGACGTAGATCGGGATGTCGCCGATGATCTGGATGCCCCGGTCGGTGCAGTAGCGGCGGAGGGCCGACCACTGCCGGGCGGCGATGTACTGGAGGAATTTTTCTTTTAGTATCCGGTCGTCGAGCAGTTCGCGCATCTCTTTGAGGGCCTCCGGCTCCCGGGCCCGGATCTCCTCCGGCCACCGGTTCCAGGCCTGCCCGCGGAAGTGATCTTTGAGCGCGACGAAGAGCGCGTGGTCGTCGAGCCACCATTCCGCGCCGTCGCAGAACGTTTCAAACCTGCGATCCGGCCCGGAGTGCCGGAACCGCTCATGCGCAACCGCAAACAGCCGTTCGCGGTACCATGCGGCCGCCTCGTATGCCGCCCGCCCGTCCGGGAACCCGGGTGCCGGCTCCAGTTCGCTCTTCCTGATGTAGCCTTCCCGGACGAGCATCTCGGGGCTGATGAGGAGGGTGTTCATGGCAAATGCCGACGGGCTCGAGTAGGGGGAGTGGGCGTATGCGGTCTCCGTCGAATTGAGCGGCAGCATCTGCCAGTAGTGCTGCCGGGCCCGCTCAAGCGCATCGACGAACCGGTATGCCGCCGGGCCGAAATCGCCGACGCCGTACGGCGACGGCAGGGACGTGATATGCAGGAGTATGCCGCTTCCCCGTGTCTGAATCATGCGCTGTCTCCCCCGACCGGATGATTCGCCTTTCTGGGGCGGTCTCCACTTATAGTCTTATCCCGGCCGGGTGGTGAGTACGGTCAAATAGATCCCGCTCCATAACAGGGCCGGAATGGAGGTGATCGAGACGGCGTTACCGACCGGCATGACCAAGTCCCGTATTCAGGAATACCTCCGCGAAGCCCCCTACCCGGCGACCCGGCAGGGCCTGGTCGACCATGCCCGCGAGGCAGGTGCATCTGGAGATATCGTGCGGGCCCTCGAACGGCTGCCCGAGAGAAGGTATGCGAATCCGGACGCCGTGATCGAGACCATCGGGATGCTGGTGTGAGGAGATGGGCAGCGGCGCCCGGCCGGATATCACCGTGCCGCTGCAGTCGCCGTCGCCTCCTCCCGGACGGTGAAGAGGTCGCGGAGAGTGTCTTTGATGCAGGCCTCGAAGATATCCCGCACGTGGGTGTGGGCGATCTCGAGCCAGTCAGCCACCCCGTCCGGTGGGATGCTCTTCCCCTCCGCCAGGTAGTAGTCGATATTGAGGAGGAACGCGTTGTGTTCCGTCGATTCGGGGACGGCGTCGGTGAGTTCCACCCGGCAGTTGTCGCGGTCGTCGTGGAACGAGAACTCGCACCCGGTGATGAACCCCGCCGGCACCCGCGGGAGTTCCGGCGGGAGGGTGGGGTAGAAGGCGAAGTAGTCCGAGAGCGTCACCTCCTGCTCCGGGACCTCGATGAAGTTGACGTACCGGAGGTTCATGGTGCCGATGGCGTCGGTGCCGATGACCTCCCGGAACCGGTCGAACGCCCCGTGGATCCGCTCCGAGAAGGCTTCCCAGTGGACGTAGGGTTTCTGGCAGCTCACCGAGAGCAGGCGTGGCCCGACCTGGACAGCGCAGCCTTCGTCCTCGGCGAGAAAGATCGACCGTTCGGCGACCAGGAGTTCTTCGCGGAGCCCCTCCGGGCCGAGGAGCATCACCACCTCGCGGACGTAGCGCTGGTCGCGTTTCGGGTAGGTGTCCTTTAAGTGACTGTAGAGTATGCCGGGGTAGGTCAGGTCCCAGGGGGTGTCCTCGGGGAACCGGAACTCGCATATCACTTCGGCGGCGGGCGGGTTGACGTACTTTCTTACCTCTGCCATATTCTTCTCCCTCAGGGGTGCTGGATGGAAGGAGACTACTTTAAGGTGACTGCTGCCCGGCAAATACCGGGCACCATCACGATGCTTTATCTCTCGCGGCCGCTATCCGGGTGTGATGGGCGAGACGTTCCGCCAGACGGTTCATCTGGTCATGGGAGTCCTCGGCGCGGCGGTGATCCTCCGCCTGGACGACCGGTGGGCGTTCGTCTTCGTGAGCGCCTTACTCGTCGCCCAGTTCCTCCTCTGCGACGCCTTCACCCGCGGCTACGACGTCCCGGTTCTCTCGCGGGTGATGGACGAGTCGGAGCGCACCGGGAAGGTGCCGCTGAAGGGCGGGATCGCCTACGCTGCCGGCGCACTCTTCTGCCTCGCGGTCTTCGGCCGCGAGTATACCGCAATCGGCCTCGTCACGGTCGGCGTGCTCGACAGTGTCGCGACCCTCGTGGGGTTGCGGTTCGGGCGGCACACCCTCGTCGGCAGCAAATCGCTTGAGGGGACGATTGCCGGGGCGGCCGCGGCCGCGCTCGCGCTGGCATTCCTGATCCCCTGGTGGGCTGCCGCGGTCGTGGCGGCCGTTGCGGGCGTCATCGAGGCCTGCTTCCCGCTCGACGACAACGTGGCGATTCAGGTGGGGGTGTGCGTGGTGCTGGCGGCGGTGGGGGTCGGGGTGGGGTTTGTTTGAGGAAGGGTCTTTAATGCACGGGTTGTGCGGGAACCCAGCCTGGGAAGAGCGATGTTGTCCGACTGCGGCTGACAGGATAGGCCGGGACGATAAAAAAGCCTGGTACAGTGGACCGTGGGAGACTCGCACCTTTGGTGCTCGAACTCCGCCTGCCCTTCGGGCACGCATCGTTTATCGCCATGGGGGAGAGCGACTGGCCGGAGGGCAGGAGCTCGAGAAGAACGAAGTTCTTCGAGGGGACAAAGGGGAGTGCGAGCGCAGCGAGCATGAGAAACTCGAAGAGTTTCGAGGGGGGCGCGCCCCCCTCCCCACCTGACGGTGGTCGAGCTCCGGGCGTTCGCACCTAACGGTGCTCACGCTCCTGCCCTCCGGCCAGTCGCGTTCCGCCCATCGCACTCCCCGTCAGCCCCTCCTCGCACCTAACGGTGCTCACGCTCACTACGTTCGCGCCTCGCACCTTCGGTGCTCGAACTCCGCTCCTGCGGAGCGTCGTTCCCCTAATGGCGATATCCACTGGAAAGCCGTTGGTGAGCAGGCGTGATGAGAAAGAAGGAGCATGGTTCCCCGAGGCCCACCGGTTGGGCCCTTACGGGGCGGGAAACCCGCCCCTCTCTCTCCTCAGTGCTTCACACCCCGCTTCTTGAGTTCCTCGGACTTCTTCTTCGAGCACTCCTCGCACCGGAACTCGGGCGCCGGGTCTTTGGATTTGTCGTAATTCTTCGCCCGGACGAGGCGGTAGCCCCGGGCGACCTTCCCGCAGTCCACGCACCGGACCTCCTCTTTGACCTCCCACTGGGCGGCGAGCGTCTCGGAGGTGAAGATGAACCGGTCGACCCAGAAGAAGATGAGGCCGCCGATGAGGTTTGCGACGACGGTGGCGGCGAGCGCCCCGAGGCCCGCGAGCCAGTAGAGCACGACGGCGAGGATGGGCGTCGAGAGCTGCCACCGGACGAGATACAGGCCGTATCGCTTAAAATTTACTTCCACGTATAAAATTCGGCGGGCGACCTCATAAAACCGGGGTCGGCATCAGTACCCCGCTAACGATCTTGAGGGAGTTCCCGCGAGGTCAAACCACCGATCTTTCTTCGCACCTCTCGGTGCTCATGCTCTTGTCGTTCCGACAGTCGCACTTCGCGTCCTTCGCGGCTTCGCGCGAGCTAACCGGAATAGGCAACAATACGGTCTCACGCGAAGAACGCGAAGTCGCGAATGCCGGTGCCCGGGTACTGCTGACTCCGCGTTTAAACTTGTCACCCGAGCACAAGGATCCGGCGGGTCAGGCTCTTGTGCACCCGCTGCTCGTGCTCCTGCAGGACGGTGAAGTGGCGGGCGGCGATCGGCGTGATGTCGCGATGCGTGACGACGACCGCGCGCCTCCCCGGCCGGAGGATGCGCCGGATCTCCGCAAGCGATCCGTCGTAGAGCCGGTCCATGCTCTCTCCGTGGATCCGGACCGACTGGCCGTAGGGGAGGTCGGTCACGACCGAATCAAGCGCCCCGTCGCAGACCGGGACCGCCGTGGCGTCGGCGATCAGCACGTCCGAATCCGGGAGGTTCTGCCGGTAGCCGTCGACCATCGCGGGGTCGAAGTCGCTCCCGAGGATCCGGACGCCGATCTCCCGGGCCTCGAGGAGGATCCCGCCGGTGCCGCAGAAGGGGTCGAAGACCGTCTCGCCGGGGCGGACGAGGGAGATGTTGACGAGCGCCCGGGCCATCCGGGGCATCATCACGCCGGGGTGGAAGAACGGCCGGCGCATGGGGTTCCGCGCCTCGAACGCCCCCCGGTCGATCTTCAGGATGACGCGGCCGAAGTAGCAGCGGTCTTCCGAGACGACGGCGCGGTACTCCTCGATCGGATCGCGGAGCGAGACCGGGCCGGCGATCAGGCTCCCGATCAGCTTTTCCAGGTCGAGCCGCTCGATATCCATCCTGCTCCCCTGGATCATCTTCCCCCGGCCGACGAACGGTTTTTCGGTCGTTATCGCAAGGTCCCGGAGGAGATGCTCAAACGCCGCCCTGGTTGCCTCGCACTCCCCGAGGTACTCCATCACCACGTGCGTCAGGGCAAGCCGCCCGGCGATCTGGGGGTCCGGGCACTCGGCGACCGCGACCTGGATCCGCCGGTCGAGCACCGTGCCCACGCACTCAAGTTCCATGGCCGGGAGGTCGGGGTGCTCGCCGGAGAGTTCGAAGAGCAGCTTCATTCCTATGGTATTGGGGGCGCGGGGCGATAAAGCGGGGGGATGGGGTGTCTTAAAACTGGTATCCGATAGATTGGTCAGGATAATTATCGCTTGTTGCTATTGTGGTCTGGTGCAGTGCAAAGGGTTCCACAGTGCATTAGTTCTGGTGCGTTTACATACCCCGGGCACGGATTTCCTGTGGATATCGCCATTAGGGGAACGACGCTCCGCAGGAGCGGAGTTCGAGCACCGAAGGTGCGAGGCGCGAACGTAGTGAGCGTGAGCACCGTTAGGTGCGAGGAGGGGCTGACGGGGAGGGGGGAGTATTCCCCCCTCGAAACTCTTCGAGTTTCTCATGCTCGCTGCGCTCGCACTCCCCTTTGTCCCCACCCCCCTCTCGGGGATAGCCACCACGGTCCACTGTATCGGGCTTTGTCCTTGCATCTGCTGTTTCCGTGGTCATTCATCACACATCCAACTGTTTTCCCAGCAAATGCGACCCACTGCCCTCTCGGATCAAGAAGTATGCCTAAAGTGGGATCTAAAAAGAGAGACAGCCGGTGAAGGAGTCTTCCCTCACTTCACCGACTCTTTCACCTTGTCGACGACGTCCTGGAAGAAGCCCTTGCCCTTCTTCGCGGAGGGCTTGTGCCCCTCGATCTCGAGCAGCCGTGCATAGAGTTCGCGCTCCTCCTCCGTCAGGCGGTCGGGCACGACGATGTGCACCCGCACCAGCATGTCGCCGGGCCTCGTCTGCCACCGCACGCCCTCGCCCGGGATCTTCAGCCCGGTGTTGTGCTGCACGCCGGCGGGGATGTCGAGGACGACCGTGCGCCCGTCGATCGTCCGCACCTCGACCTCGGAGCCCAGCGCCGCCTGGGCCGGGGTGACATCGACCGTCGTCTCCAGATCGTCGCCCCGCCGGGTGAACGACCGGTGCGGCGCGACGCTGATCTCGATGTAGAGGTCTCCCGGCGGCGCACCGTAATCCCCGGCGTCGCCGTAGCCCTCCATCCGGAGGCGCATGCCCGTATCCACGCCCGGCGGGATCCTGACCTTCACCGTCTGCCGGGCACGCCGGTGCCCCGTTCCGCCGCAAGCCTTGCACCGGGTCTCGGGAACCCTTCCCCGGCCGCCGCAGGCGGTGCAGGGCATCATCCGGACGAAGTTCCCGAAGATGGACTGGCTCACCTGCCGCATCTGGCCGCTGCCGCCGCAGGTCGGACAGGTGGTGGTCTTCTTCGTCTCGCTCCCCGACCCGTCGCACTCCGGACAGGGCTCGACGTGGTCGACGCCGACCTCCTTTTCGGTTCCGAGCGCCGCCTCCTCGAGCGTGATGCGCATCTTCATCAGGAGGTCGGCACCGGGGCGCGGGCCGGCACGCTGCCTGCCCCCGCCGCCGCCGAAGAAGGTCTCGAAGATGTCCCCGAACCCGGAGAAGTCGGCGCTGAAGCCGCCGGAGTACCCGCCGCCGCCGGCATACGAGCCCTTTGACGCGCTGCTGTAGGCCTCGTGCCCCATATTGTCGTACTGGGCGCGTTTCTGCTCATCCGAGAGGACGCTGTAGGCCTCGTTGATCTTCTTGAACTTCTCCTCGGCCCCCGGCTCTTTGCAGACGTCGGGGTGGTATTTTCGCGCCAGGTTCCGGTAGGCTTTTTTGATCTCCGCGTCATTGGCGTCACGGGATACGCCGAGGATATCATAGTAGCTGTCCGGACCCATTTACCTCACTCTTTGACTTCGTAGTCGGCATCGACGACGTTATCGTCCTTTTTTGCGGCTCCCTCCGCCTGCTGCTGCTGGGCGGCGGCCGCCTGTGCCTGCTGGTACATCTTCGTCGTGAGTGCATATACCGCTTCGGTCAGGGCATCCATCTTCTGCTTGATCGCCTCGAGGTCGTCGCCCTCGAGCGTCTTCTTGAGGTCGGCGATCGCGCTCTCGATCTTCTCCCTGTCCGCGGCCTCGATCGACTCGCCCGCATCCTTCATCGCCCGCTCGGCGGTGAAGATCGCGGTGTCGGCGGTGTTCCTGAGTTCGATCTCCTCGCGATTCTTCTGGTCTTCCGCCTCGAACTTCTTCGCGTCGTCCATCATCCGCTGGATCTCGGCTTCGGACGGGCGGGAGTCCTGCGGCTTGATGGTGATCGACTGCTCGTTCCCCGTGCCGAGGTCCTTGGCCGAGACGTGGACGATACCGTTTGCGTCGATATCGAACGTGACCTCGATCTGCGGGATGCCACGCGGCGCCGGCGGGATGCCGGTGAGCTGGAACCGGCCGAGCGTGAAGTTGTCCTTCGCGAGCGCCCGCTCGCCCTGCATCACGTGGATCTCCACCGAGGTCTGGCCGTCGGCGGCGGTCGAGAAGATCTGGCTCTTCCTCGTCGGGATGGTGGTGTTGCGCTCGATGAGCTTCGTCGCGATGCCGCCGAGCGTCTCGATCCCGAGCGAGAGCGGGGTCACGTCGAGGAGCAGCACGTCCTTCGTCTCGCCGGTCAGCACGCCCGCCTGGATGGCGGCGCCGAGGGCGACGCACTCGTCGGGGTTGATCCCTTTGTCGGGCTCCTTCTTGAGAACCTTCTTCACGGTCTCCTGGACGAGCGGGACACGGGTCGAACCTCCGACGAGGAGGACGTGGTCGATATCGTCGGCGCCCAGTTTTGCGTCGGAGAGCGCCTGCTTCACCGGCCCGAGGGTCGAGTCGACGAGGTCGCCGATGAGCTGCTCGAACTTCGCCCGGGTCAGATCGATGTCCAGGAACTTGGGTCCGCTCTCCGTCGTGGTGATGTAGGGAAGGTTGATGTTGGTCTTCTGGACGGTGGAGAGCTCGATCTTCGCGTTCTCGGCCGCGTCGCGCAGCCGCTGCATGGCGACCGGGTCATTCCGGAGGTTGATCCCCTCCTTCTTTCTGAACTCCTCGACCAGGTAATCGATGACCCTCGTATCGAAGTCGTCGCCGCCGAGGCGGTTGTTGCCTGCGGTCGACTTGACCTCGAAGACGCCGTCGCCGAGCTGGAG
Organism: Methanoculleus sediminis; assembly: GCF_001017125.1. Classification (GTDB taxonomy): domain Archaea; phylum Halobacteriota; class Methanomicrobia; order Methanomicrobiales; family Methanoculleaceae; genus Methanoculleus; species Methanoculleus sediminis. The sequence goes on from NZ_JXOJ01000005.1 coordinate 102,137, forward strand.
GATCGAGACATCGAACGTCCCGCCGCCGAGATCGTAGACGAGCACCGTAGAGTCGCCTTCCCTGTCGATGCCGTAGGCGAGCGCGCTCGCGGTCGGCTCGTTGATGATCCGGAGCACCTCGAGGCCGGCGATCGTCCCTGCGTCCTTCGTCGCCTGCCGCTGGGCGTCGTTGAAGTAGGCGGGCACCGTGATGACGGCTTTCGCGATCTTCTCGCCGAGATACTCCTCCGCGTCCAGTTTCATCTTCTGGAGGATCATCGCGGAGATCTCCTGCGGGGTGTAGGTCTTGTCCCCGATGGTGACCTTCTCGTTCGTGCCCATCCTGCGCTTGATCGACTGGATGGTGCGGTTCGGGTTGGTGATCGCCTGCCGTTTCGCGACGTTGCCGACCAGCCGCTCGCCCTCCTTGGAGAACGCTACGACCGACGGGGTGGTTCTGCCGCCTTCGGCGTTGGCGATGACCGTCGCCCGCCCGCCTTCCATGATTGCCATGCACGAGTTGGTTGTCCCAAGATCGATACCCAGAACTTTTTCCGAAACCATTCTGTTATTCCTCCATTCCTTTAGATACTACGACTTTTGCGCATCTGATGACCTTGTCCTGCATACAGTATCCGCGGACGGCCTCGTCGATCACGGTCCCCTCCCCGGCATCCGAAGGGACGTAGGCAATCGCCTCGTGCCGTTCGGGGTCGAAAGGAAGGTTCCGGCATTCGATAGGTGTGATGCCGTGCCGCTCGAGGATGGTCGTGAAGAGTTTCCTGATCTGTTCCATCCCTTCCGGGAGGCCTGCACCCTCGGCTTTCTCCGCCCGCTCGAAGTTGTCGACGACCTCGAGCAACTCCACCGCGAAGTTCTCGATGGCGAACGATGTACGGGTATCGAGCTCCCGGTCCATCCTTTTGCGGTAGTTGTCGAAATCCGCCGCAAGGCGCAGATAACGGCTGTTAAGGTCGTCATATGCTTTTTGCAGCTCTTCAAGCGCCGGAGATGCTGCATCCGCCTCGTTTGCGAGATTCTGTTGCTTCTCGTTTGGTTCGGATGTATCCTCCTTCATACGCCTAACCTGCTTCAAAACGATGTAATGGAGTTGTTCGATTATTTATTGTAATGTGGTTCTATATAATATTAACTCAAACTGCAGAAATCCGCCTCCGGTAGTGTGCCGGATTTCCGATTGGACATCCGTTCTCCGGTATTCTCCCCTTGGTATCCGAATCCGCGTGAGGTGCGGCGCCCTCCTCTCCCGTCATGCCCGCGTTCCCCATGACAGGGCCTGCTGTTTTCCTGCCGGGGAAAACGCGTCCGGTTCTGCAGGCAGCGCCAGATATATCTTTCTACCCCTCTCATGTGTACCCATGAAGTGGGCACTGCTGTCTGTCTGGGACAAGGCAGGCATCGTCGATCTCGCAAAGGTGCTTATCGAGCACGATTACGGGCTCCTGAGTTCCGGCGGCACCGGGGCGGAACTACAGCGGGCGGGGATTCCGTTCACCGACGTCTCCGCCTACACGGGCTCTCCCGAGATGATGCACGGACGGGTCAAGACCCTCCACCCGAAGATCCACGGGGGGATCCTCGGCCGCCGCGGCATCGACGACGCCGTGATGCGGGAACACGGCATCGACCCGATCGACCTCGTGGTGGTGAACCTCTACCCCTTCGAGGAGATGAGCGGCAAGGGTCTCTCCCTCGAGGAGATCATCGAGTACATCGATATCGGCGGTCCGGCGATGGTGCGGGCGGCGGCGAAGAACCATAAGTACGTCGCGGTCGTCGTCGACCCTGCCGACTATCGCATGGTCGCGGACGCCGTCCGGCGGGGAGGGTTCTCCTCCGAAGAGCGTCTCGCCCTCGCGGCAAAGGCCTTCGCACGGACGGCGGCCTACGACGCCGCGATCACGAACCACCTCACCGGCATCGACCGGCCGTTCCCCGACGTCTTCACTGTCCAGTTCAGGAACGGGAGAACGCTCCGCTACGGCGAGAACCCGCACCAGGCGGCGGCGGTCTACGGCGATGCGGGCATCGCGGGAGAAGAGCCGCTCCAGGGCAAACAGATGTCCTACAACAACTACCTCGACGTCCACGCCGCGGTCGGCCTGCTCCGGGAGTTCGAGGAATGCGCCGTGGTCATCGTCAAGCACAACAACCCCTGCGGCGTGGCGACCGGCGACGGGCTCCTCGAGACCTACGTCGCCGCCCGGGAGGTCGACCCGGTCTCGGCTTACGGGTCGATCGTCGCGATGAACCGCGAGGTGGGGGCGGACGTCGCCCGGGAACTGACGGGGACGTTCGTCGAGGTCGTGGTCGCCCCGTCCTACACGCCGGAGGCGCTCGAGATCATGAAGGCGAAGGAGAACATGCGGGTGCTCCGGCTCCCGGAGCCGGTGGCGCAGCCCGAGGTCCGGAGCATCGACGGCGGCGTCCTGGTCCAGCGCACGGAGCCGTTCCGCGAGGACTGGCGGGTCGTGAGCGAGCGGGAGCCCACCGCTCACGAGATGCGGGCGATGCAGCTCGCCTGGAAGGTCTGCCGCCACACGAAGAGCAACGCCATCATCTTCGCCGACGAGGATGCCGTCATCGGGATCGGCGCCGGACAGATGAACCGGGTCGAGTCGGCGGAGATCGCGGTCAGGAAGTCCCGGAGACCCCTCGCCGGGTCGGCGGTCGCATCGGACGCCTTCCTGCCGTTCCCCGACACGATGGAGGTCGCGGCGGCGGCAGGCGCGACGGCGCTCGTCCAGCCGGGCGGCTCGATCCGGGATGCGGAGGTCATCGAGGCGGCGAACCGGCTCAACATCGCGATGATCTTCACCGGCGTCCGGCACTTCCGGCACTGAAACCCCTTTTTTTCTGTATTCCGGCCGGGTTATCATGAAGATCGAACAGATCCGGGATCATAAAAGACGATATCTTGACCTGCTGCTCGAAGGGGACGAGCAGGAGTCCATGATCGACACCTACCTCTATCGCGGGGACATGTTTGTTCTCTGCGACGGCGACCTGAAGAGCGTCTGCGTGGTGACGTGTGAAGGTGACGGCGTCTATGAACTGAAGAACATCGCCACCTGCGAGGAGTACCGTGGGCGGGGCTACGGCAGGCGGCTTATCGAGCACATCCTCGAGCACTACAGGGACAGGTGCCGCGTCATGCTCGTCGGCACGGGCGACTGTCCCCGTATACTCCGGTTCTACGAGCGGTGCGGGTTCACCGTCTCCCACCGCGTCGAGAACTTCTTCATCGACCATTACGACCACCCGATCTTCGACTGCGGCGAACGGCTCGTCGATATGGTGTACCTGAGAAAGGAATTCTGACGGCTCCGTGGCCGCGAGGCCTCGTTTTTGCCGGGTTCCCAAACCGTTATATCCCCCGCTCTCCATCCACGGCCGAAGGTGCAATACGCATGAACTACGGCAGCCTCATCTCCGGGTCGGCCGGCTACGCGAGAGACGCCCTCTGGGGGAAGTGGGGGCGATGGGTTCTCCTGGTCCTCCTCTCGCTCGTCCAGACGTTCACTCTCTTCTTGATCCCGTTCTACAACGGCTACATCGTGCGGGTGCTCGCCGGCCGGACGCCGGCTCCCGAGGTCGACGACTGGGGCAGACTCTTTATCGACGGGTGGAAGCTGAATATCATCAATCTTATTTACCTGATCCCGGTCATCGTGGTTCTGGCCGTCTTCGGCGGGATCGCGGCCATCTCCGCCATAGCGGCACGGGGGCTCGACAACCCGGACGTATGGGCTTCGGCCGTCGCCGCCGCCGTCACCGGGATCGCGATTGCGGCCGTCGTCCGGGCCGTCATATCGTTCGTCTCCCTCATCGCGGTCGTGCGGTTCGCCCACACCGGAAGCCTCCTCCAGGCGTTCAATCTCGGGGCGATCTTCTCCCGTATCGGCCGGATCGGGTGGGGCGCCTGGATCGCCGTCGTCGTCGTCCTCCTCCTCATCGGCCTCGCGTATACGGCCGCGACCGCCCTCATTGCCTCGCTGCCCGTCCTCGGGTGGGTCGTCAACCTCTTTATCGGGGTGGTCTACGGCATCTTCCGGGCCCGCTACCTTGCCGCGGCCTACGAGAGCGTCCCGGGGACGGCGTGACGCGGGGACCCCCTTTCCTCCCGTCTGCATCGCCGTCCCCGGGATTTATGGCGGATACCTCCGGCAATGTTCAAAAACCGGCGGTCGATGCATGAGTGGCGGATCATTTTCAGGAAAATACCCGTAACCGGGTTGGATCCGTCTCTTCCGGGCTCGCCGCTCAACGAGAACAGATGTCAAACGAAAATGGTTAAATTATGATTCGCTAAACTACCCGATTATGTCCAATGGCGGAACGGATACATATAGCTATAAGGGCTGGTTAACGTCAGACAGTTTCTTAAAACGTGCATTCGCGGTATTTTGTTACAATCTCGTCGCAGGTCTGATAATCTGGGTGGGCTTATTCATTATCTTCATGCTTTTCGGAGTGGTGGCCGCATCGGTATTTGGAACGTACTAACCAATCTTCTGGGTTTCCTCGCTAACAGGTCTTGCCGACGAGGACGTGGCCATCGGGATCGGCGCTTTCCTGCTCTGTGCTACGTAATGTCTTGCATTCTCGTCTCCACACCGTTCGTTCACGCGGAGCCGTGGACCGGATTCCTTATCGGTGCCCCCTTCCCGGCCGCCTGCCGGTGCCGTATTCACAGCGTTTATATGCTGCGCCTTCCCGGTTCCGGAAAGCGCGCTATGCCAGTATTGCCCGATTCGTGTTGAAAAGATCGCTTTATTTCGGCAAAGGAAGGTTCCAAAAAGAGGAATTATGGCAATCCTTTTATACCATATAATCTCACAATAAATCGTGGGTGATACACCTATGGATTATGGAAACATGCTGGGCGATTCGTTCAGCTACGCAAAAGACGCTGTCTGGGGCAAATGGGTCCAGTGGATCCTGCTTGCCATCAGCACGATCATATTCCCGCTCATCATGGGGTATATGGTCCGCATTTACAGCGGTGTAAAGCCGGCCCCCGAGGTGGGGAACTGGGTTGGAATGTTCATTGACGGCCTGAAACTCTTCGTCATCGGGATCATCTATGGCATCCCGCTCTTCGTTATCATGGCCATCTTCATGGTACCGGCGTTCATGGCAGCCAACGGCGGAGACCCCATGCTCGCCCTCGGGTCGCTGGGTATCGGCCTCCTGCTCGTGCTCGTCGTCGGAATCCTCATCGCGCTGATCTCGACGATCGGTATCATCCGGTTCGCACAGAAGGACAGCATCGGCCAGGCATTCGCCTTCGGCGCCATCCTCGAGCACATCGGAAAGATCGGCTGGGGGAGCTACATCATCGCCATCATCGTCCTTATGGTTGCCGGGTTTGTCTTCGGTATTATCGGCAGCATACTGGGCATGATCCCGGTCATCGGCTGGCTGATCATGCTCTTCCTGTACCCCGTCTGGTACATCTTTGCGGCACGGTACATGACGCTGATCTACGAGAGCGCTCAGGCACCGGCCTGAACCCTACTTTCTTTTCGTAACCAAAGGCGCCGCCGGAGAGGTTCCGGGCGCCCGGGGCATGGCGTACGTGATGCCCGTTGCTGGAACCAGGCTTTATATATGGTGCGCCGCTCCGATCCGTGTCGAACTGTTCTGTGCAGGAATTAGACGATTTTTCCGGGTCAAATTACCCATTTTCTGGAAATGGATATGGTAAAGGTTGGATTTAGACCAATACGTTTATATAAAAAATTCTCAAATTTAACAAAGGTGGTACATCTATGGACTACGGTAATGTGATCTCCAACTCGTTTGAGTATACCAAAGAGGCTCTGGTCGGAAAGTGGATGCAATGGGTCATCCTGGCCGTCCTGGCACTCGTGCAGACGTTCACGCTCTCCCTGATCCCGCTGCTTTCCGGCTATGTCGTGCGGGTACTCGCCGGCAACACACCGGCCCCCGAGATCGACGGGTGGGGCAAGCTCTTCGTCGACGGATGGAAACTGAACATCATCGGACTGGTCTACATGATCCCGGCGATCCTGGTCTTCCTCGTCCTCGGCGGCCTCAGCGCCCTCGCAGGAATGGCAACGACCGACCCGACTGCGGCCGGCGCTGCAATCCTCGGCGCAATGGCAGGAGCCTTCCTCGCCTTACTCGTCGGGCTCGTCATGGCCTTCATCGCCCTGTTTGCCGTGCTGCGGTTCGCCCACACGGACAGCGTCGGTGAGGCGTTCAACTTCAGCGCCATCCTTGCACAGATCGGCGCTCTCGGGTGGGGTACCTGGATCATCGCGGTCGTCATCCTCTTCGTCGTCGCGCTCGTCTACGGCTTCGTGGTCGGCATTCTCGGTGCGATCCCCCTCCTCGGGTGGCTCATTGCACTCTTCCTCAACGCGGCGTTCGCCATCTTCTACGGCCGGTACCTTGCCCTGGTATACGCGGAAGCGCCCGCTTCCACATAAACTACCCAAACAACCACTCTTTTTCGCCGAACCTATCCTTTTGCACCTGCACTGATCCCTTCCGTCGACGGTACCGTCTTCAATCCGTCGGCAGAATCCCGGGAGTACACCGTTTTTTCCCGAACAAAAACAGCGTGTTTATCCCTATACCGGGCAATTCTTAACCGAACATGCGGTGATACACATGGATGTCGTCCGATTAATCAGCGAGTCCTTCGGTTACGCGAAGGACGCTATCTGGGGCAGGTGGGTCCGCTGGCTCCTCCTGCTCGTCAGTTCGATCATATTTCCGTTCATGTACGGCTACACGGTGCGGGTCATGAGCGGCACGAAGCCCGCCCCGGAACTCGAAGGCTGGATCGGGCTTTTCATTGACGGTATCAAACTGATCGTCATCACGATCGTCTACTCGATCCCGCTCATGGTTCTCACGGTCCTTCCCTTCCTGATGTACTTCATCCCGGTCTCATCGACGGTGACCCCGGCGGGATCAGGCCCCGAACCGCTCATCAGCCCGGACCTGGCCATCTTCGTGGCTCTCGCCATCTTCGTCATCTTCATCCTCGCCGCCATCATCATCGGGATCCTCTCGACGTTTGCGGCGGTCAGGTTCGCCCGGACGGGGAAGATGCGCGAGGCCTTCAGGATCCGCACTCTCCTCACCCACATCGGCACGATCGGGTGGATCCGCTGCTTCATCGCCCTCCTCGTCATGGGCATCGTGATCGCGATCGCGCAGTTCGTCCTCATGCTCATCCCGGTTCTCGGCTGGCTCCTCGCGGTCCTCCTCACGCCGGCGTTCATCATCTTCTCCGCCCGCTACGTCGCCCTCCTCTACGAGAGCGCCCCGGCGCCGGCGTAAATTCCCCCCCTCTTTTTCGGTTCGCGTCTTCGCGTGAGCTGGCAGTAGGGGATAACAATGAAGTCTCACGCGAAGAACGCGAAGGGGGAGTTTGGGTTATCACCAGTCATACGAACCCTACATCTTCGTGTCGCCCGGACGGGAGATTTTCCACGGAACATTTTGCTCCGCACCAGAATCCCCGAATGCCCAACATTTAAGTAGCGCTGTCGCCAATTCTCTGACGGTGAATTGCACTATGTGTGATTGTTTTATTTGGTGAATCGAGCCGCTTTTTTGACACAACCCTACGGGACGGCGAACAGACACCGGGTGTCTCTCTCACGCCGGCCGAGAAACTTGAGATTGCAACGCACCTCGCCGACGTCGGCGTCCACGTGATAGAAGCAGGCTCGGCAGCCGCATCCGTCGGAGAACGCGAGTCGATCCGTGCCATCGCCGCCGCCGGACTTGCCGCCGAGTGCTGCACCTACGTCCGGGCTCTACCCGGGGACATCGACCTCGCCGCCGATGCCGGTGCCGACTCTGTCCACCTCGTCGTTCCGGTGAGCGATCTCCACATCGCGAAGAAACTCCGAAAGACCCGCGGCGAGGTCTCTCAAATGGCCTGGAGCGCCGTCGAGTACGCAAAAGAGCGCGGTCTCATCGTCGAACTCTCGGGGGAAGACGCGTCCCGCGCCGACCAGGGGTTCCTCGCGGAGGTCTTCCGGGAAGGGGTGGAGCGGGGAGCCGACCGGCTCTGCTTCTGCGACACCGTCGGGCTCCTCACGCCCGAGCGGGCCGCCGCGATCATACCCCCGCTCCTCTTCGCCCCGCTCTCCATCCACTGCCACGACGACCTCGGGTTCGGGCTCGCAACCACCGTCGCCGCCCTCCGGGCGGGGGCGACCTGTGCCCACGTCACCGTCAACGGCCTCGGGGAGCGGGCGGGGAACACGTCCCTCGAGGAACTGGTGATGGCGCTCGAGGTGCTCTACGGGGTCGATACCGGGATCAGGACCGAGGAACTCTACCCCCTCTCGACCCACGTCGCCCGGCTGACCGGGGTTCCGCTCGCGACCAACAAGCCGATCGTCGGCGAGATGGCTTTCACCCACGAGAGCGGGATCCACGCCCACGGGGTGATGCGGGACGCGAGCACCTACGAGCCGCTCCGGCCGGAGCGGGTGGGCCGCAAGCGCCGCATCGTCCTCGGGAAACACTCGGGGTCGGCGGCGGTCGAGGCGGCGCTCAACGACATGGGGTATGCCCCGGACGGCCCGCAGCTCAGGGAGATCGTCGACCGGATCAAACTCCTCGGGGATGCCGGGATGCGGATAACCGACGCCGACATCATGGCGATAGCCGATACCGTCATGGAGATCGAGTTTACGCCGTGCATCGAACTCCGCCAGTTCACCATCGTCTCGGGCAGCAACGCGATGCCGACCGCCTCGGTGACGATGCTCGTCCGCGGCGAGGAGATCACCGGCGCCGCAGTCGGGACCGGGCCGGTGGACGCGGCTATTCGCGCGCTCCAGCGGTCGGTCGCGGACGTCGGGAGCGTACGGCTCGACGAATACAGCGTCGATGCCATAACCGGCGGCACGGACGCCCTCGTCGACGTATCGGTGAAGCTCAGCAGAAACGGGAAGACCGTAACCTCGCGGGGCGCGAGGACCGACATCATCATGGCAAGCGTCGAAGCAGTTATCGCGGGGATGAACAGATTACTCAGGGAAGAGCATGAAGACCGGAGCCAGGACTCTCATTGAAGCGCTGCAGCGTGAAGGGGTGGATACCATATTCGGCTACCCCGGCGGCGTGGTGTTGCCGATCTACGATGAACTCTACGATTCGTCGATCCGGCACATTCTGGTAAGGCATGAGCAGGCAGCGGCGCACGCGGCCGACGGTTACGCGCGTGCAAGCGGCCGCGTAGGCGTATGCCTTGCCACCTCCGGCCCCGGCGCGTGCAACCTGGTCACGGGGATCGCGACGGCATACATGGACTCCATCCCGATCGTGGCGCTCACCGGCCAGGTGCCGACCGCCCTTCTCGGGAACGACGCCTTCCAGGAGTCGGACATCACCGGGATCACGATGCCGGTCACGAAGCACAACTACCTGGTCAAAGATGCCGCCGATATCGACCGCGTGGTGCAGGAGGCGTTCTACGTCGCCCGGACCGGCCGGCCCGGCCCGGTGCTGGTCGATCTCCCCAAAGACGTCAGCACGGGTGTGGTGAAGGAGGGAACGCCCGTCCCCGGGACGGTCTCCCTCCGGGGCTACCAGCCCACCTACCAGGGGCACGTCCGCCAGATCGACAAGGCGCTCGACCTGATAGCGACAGCCGAGCGGCCGCTCGTCTACGCCGGCGGCGGGGTGGTTCTCTCGGGAGCGTCGGCAGAACTCCTGGAGTTCATGGAGACCGCCGCCATTCCGGTGACGACGACCCTGATGGGGCTCGGCGCCGTCCCCGGCGACCACCCGCTCTGCCTCGGCATGCTCGGGATGCACGGCACCCAGTCCGCGAACTATGCGGTGACGGAGTGCGACCTCCTGATAGCCGTCGGCGTCCGGTTCGACGACCGGGTCACCGGAAAGATCGAGACGTTCGCGCCGAACGCCACGGTCATCCACATCGATATCGACCCGGCGGAGATCGGGAAGAACAAGAAGGTCGACGTCCCGATCGTGGGCGACGTGAAGGCCGTTCTCCAGGCACTCCTCCGGCGGATGCAGAAGCGCGGCGACACGGCGAACTGGGTCGCCCGGATCGGTGCCTGGAAGGCGCAGTACCCGCTCTGTTACCGCGACGACGACCATCTTCGCCCGCAGTACGTCGTGGAGCAACTCTCCGATCTCCTGAAAGGCGATGGAATCGTCGTGAGCGAGGTCGGCCAGAACCAGATGTGGACCGCGCTCTACTACTGCTTCAAAAAACCCCGGACCTGGATCACCTCGGGCGGCCTCGGGACGATGGGTTACGGGTTCCCGGCGGCCATCGGCGCACATTACGCCCGGCCGGACCTCCCGGTCGTCGACATCGCCGGCGACGGGAGTTTCCAGATGAACATCCAGGAGCTCGGGACGGTTGCGCAGTACGACATCCCCGTCAAGGTCGTGATCTTGAACAACATGTACCTCGGGATGGTGCGGCAGTGGCAGGAACTCTTCTACGACCGCCGCTACTCCTACACGGAGCTGCCGCCGGTGGACTTCGTGAAGATCGCGAACGCCTACGGGGTCGAAGGGCTCCGGGTCGACGAGAAGGCCGGTGTGCGGGAGGCGCTCGAGACCGCCCTCGCCACGGACGGGCCGTTCGTCCTGGACTTCCGGGTCGAGCGGGAGGAGAACGTCTTCCCCATGGTCCCCGCCGGTGCCGCCATCAACGAGATGATCGGGGTGCGCCAGCAATGAAACCGCATACGTTGAGCGTTCTCGTGGAGAACCGGGCAGGCGTCCTGAGCCGGGTCGCCGGGATGTTCTCGCGGCGCGGGTTCAACATCGAGAGCCTGGCCGTCGGGACCTGCGAGGAGCCGAACATGAGCCGGATCACCATCGTGGTGAACGGCGACGACGGCGTCGTCGAGCAGGTGATGAAGCAGACCAACAAGCTCATCGACGTCATCAAGGTCTCGGACCTGACGAAGCGGGAGAGCGTGGAGCGGGAACTCGCCCTGATCAAGGTTGCCGCCGAGACCGGGCCGTCCCGCGCCGAGATCCTGCAGATCGCCGATATCTTCCGGGCACAGGTCGTGGACGTCGGGTCGAAGACGCTGGTGCTCCAGGTGACCGGGGATACGGAGAAGATCGATGCGCTGGAGAAACTCCTGCGCCAGTACGGCATCAAGGAACTCGTCCGCACGGGTAAGATTGCGCTCCTTCGGGGCGCAAAGACCGTAAAGAGTTCCAAATAACATTCTTTTCGGTGTGATACCGTCATCGCTCCATCGGGGTAAGATCACCTCCTCCCCGGCGATTGTGTTATATGCTAGCATGTCACACACTAACATAGTATGTTCTTCGGGCTACCTCTCCATACGGGAATTATCGTGGGCGGCGCCGTCGCCCTGGTCTTCGTACTGCTCGCTCTCTGGGGTCTCGGGTTCAGGGAGGCTCCGTGATGGCGGACATCCTGACGTTCGTCCTGATCGGGCTCTACTTCGTCGTGCTCATCGGCATCGGGAACTGGGCCTCGAAGAAGATCCATAACACCGAGGATTACATCCTCGCCGGGCGATCGCTCGGGTTCTGGGTCTTCACGATCCTGATCGTCTGTTCGATCTGCAGCGGGATGACCCTGCTCGGCGTCAGCGGGTTCGGCTATAACTCGGGCTGGCCCGGGATCTGGGAGCAGATCTTCGTCCCGCTCGCGGCCGCGTTCTGTATCATCTTCTTCGGCGTGAAACTCCAGGCCATCGGGAAGGAGCGGGGTTACCTGACCGTCCAGGACTACCTCGCCGACCGGTTCGAGAGTCCGCGGGCGCTCCGGGCGCTCTCGGCCGTTGCGGGCATTATCGTCTCGTTGATCTATCTGGTCGGGCAGTATGCCGCGATCAGCATCGTGCTCGTCTGGCTCTTTGCGATCCCCCACTGGCAGGCGCTCCTCATCGCCGGAATCATCATCACCGCCTACACGGTCGTCGGGGGACTCTACGCCGTCTCCTGGACGACCCTCTTCCAGGGCGGCATCCTGATCTTCGGCGTGCTCCTGATGGCGCCGTTCGTCATCGCGAGCGCCGGCGGGCTTGAGCACATCAACACGGTCATTGCCGGGATCGACCCGAACTTCGTCGAGCCCTGGTTCCCGAGCCCGGCCTATGCGTCTTACGCCTACGCGACGCCGGAGTTCCTGGTCTCGTTCGGTATTCTCCTGATGGTCGGGCTTGCCTGCGCGCCGCACGTCATCAACAACGTCCTCGCTGCAAAAGAGGCCCGTTACTTCAAGTGGGCGCCGTTCGTTGCGTTCGGGATCTACGCGGTCGTGATGTTCCTCGTGAAGTTCACGGGGTTTGCCGTGCGGTCGCTCGTCGAGGAGGGAAGGCTGGTGCTCCCGGACGCCGTGAACGCCCAGGACTTCGCCTTCATCCTGGGAGTCGAACACGCGATGCCGAACGTGGCGTTCTGGGCGCTCTTTGCGGTGATCGTCCTTGCGGCGGTGATGTCCACGACCGACCGGCTGATGCTCACGGTCGGCACATCGTTCGCGTGGGATATCTACAAGAACGTCTTCCGCCCCGCGGCGCCCGATAAAGAGGTGCTCCTCGTCTCGAAGATCGCGATCGTCCTCGGGGCCGGCGGCACGCTCGTGCTTGCCATCAACCCCCCGCCGATGCTTGCGTGGCTGATCTGGATGGGTATCGGGGTGATGCTCGCGACGTTCGCGGTCCCGCTGCTTGCCGGGCTCTACTGGCGCGGTGCCACGGGAGAGGGCGCGATCGCGAGCATGGCGGTCGGGCTCGTCGCGGCCGCGGCCTTCGGCTACTGGCACCAGTTCGTATCGCCGCTTCCCATGCACTTCAGCTTCTTTGCGCTCGTGCTCTCCACCCTCGCCATGGTCGCCGTAAGCCTCCTCACCGCCCGGAGTTCCACGGATGTGCTCGACGGCACCCGGACCGGCTGGTTCATCCAGTCACCCCGCGGCGCTCCGCGGCCGGGCGCACCGGGGGCGACCCGGCTCGCCGACCAGGACTCGCCCCGCCGGCAGTGACGGCGGGGGGTTCCCGGCATCTTCTTTTCTTCGCGCCGCGCCGGGAACGATCCAGGTCCGCCCGCGCGATCGCCTTCGCAAAGTCCATATCCCCATGAGAAAACACATAGACTGCGACACAGCCGGCGGAGAGGTGGATCGATTCGGAGACGGTCGGCTGCCGGCCGGATCGAGCCGGGTCGCTTGAGGTTGCCATGAAGACCGTCATCTACTACTTCACCGGCACCGGCAACTCCCTTGCCGCTGCCAGGAAGATCGCCGCATCCCTCGGGGAGACCGAACTCATTCCGATCGCATCGCTTGCGAACACCCCGGGGACTATCGCCCCGGCGGCCGATCGGGTCGGGATCGTCTGCCCGGTCTACGACTGCGGGGTGCCGGTCATGGTCGCCAGGTTCGCGGAACGGCTCGACCTCTCGCGGGTGGGGTACACCTTCGCGATCGTCACGATGGGCGGCCTGGGGGTCTCGGCACTCCGCCAGCTCGATGGGATCCTCCGGGAACGACGGTCGAGAGGGCTCGACGCCGCGTTTGCCGTCACCATGCCCGGCAACTTCCCGCCGCTCATGCGGTCGGTGCCGGCGGAGAAGTGCGGCAAGACCCTCGGCAGGGCAGACAGACGGCTCGGCGAGATCGCGGAGGCGATCGGGAGCGGACGGGCCGTCTCCCCGGGGTTCGCACTCCTCTCCAGGCTCGTGAACGCCCTGAGCTACGGATCGCTTGCAAAGGGCGCTCACGATGCGGGGGAACGCTTCTCCGTATCGGATGCCTGCACCGGCTGCGGCACCTGTGCAAAGGTCTGCCCGGCGAGCAACATCACGCTCGCCGGCGACCGCCCGGTCTGGAGCCGGAAGTGCGAGCTCTGCTGCGCCTGCCTCCACTTCTGCCCGGTCGAGGCGATCCAGCTCCGCGTGATGTTCGGGACCGAGGGCCGGGGACGCTACCGGCACCCGGATCTCACGGTTGCGGATATGGAGGCGCAACGCGGGGGCGGAGCCGCACGGGAGAACCCGGCGACGGGTTCCGCGGACGGTTCGTAAAGGAGGTAACTATGTCGTACAACATCGATGCCGAAAAAGTAAGGCTTGACGACCTGCAGAAGAGGATTGAAGAGACCGATCTGGTCCCGAGCCGCTCTTCTCTCCTGGAAGAGATTGATGGAACGTTTTCGAAGCTAAAAGCACATGGTTTCGCGACCCTCGCGGATCTCCGAAAGGCTCTGAAGAATCCAAAAAAGATACCCGCTCTTTCAAAGGAGACCGGAGTCGACACGGCGTACCTGACGCTACTGCGCCGGGAAATCGAGAGTTATTTCCCAAAAGCGCACCCCGTAGGCGCTTTTGACTGGTTCCGGAAGACGGATCTCGATAACCTGGAGAGCAGGGGATTGAAGAATACCGCTTTACTCTATGAAACTCTTGCCTCCCCCGAAAAACGGGAGGAGACTGCAATCGTTCTCGGTGTCGATGCCGAATTTATCGATTCCATCTACGCGCTGGCCGATCTCACGCGAATCCAGTGGGTAAGCCCCACAGCGGCCAGGATGCTGGTCTCTGCGGGGTATACGGATGCAAAAGCGGTTTCAGCTGCAGATCCGGAGGAGTTGTGCAGCGATCTCGATCGGGTCAACAAGGAACATAACTACTTCAAAGGAACGATCGGCCTCAGGGACATCAGGCGGCTGGTGAAAGCGGCGTCGTATGTATCGTGACCCGGCCGGTTCACCTGCAACAGTTCGCGGCTGACGGTTTCACGAGATGGGCAAACCTCCTCAGGGTGGTTAAATGGGATTCTGGGCGGGAATGCCCGCTCATTTTCGTAGCCGTTGCTCAGCAGGGATTTAATCGCCATGCAAAAGTGTTATTGCATCCCTTTGATAGAAACAAGAGTGTTGCGCTGTGCGGTCCCTCACAGCCCTCCGTACGGGAAGATCCCATGACAGATGGATTGTTCCGGCGGCGTGAGAGACCCGCACGACCATCGGATCAACGCAAGGAAATCATCATGGCACAGGAAACCCTGTCACAGAAGTCGCGATTCTCGCGCCAGACGATCAGGAGGGCTATCCTCATCGTCTCGTTCCTCCTTCTCCCGGCCACGCTCTTCTACATCTCCCCCATCGTCATCCTGATGGGGGCGGCTCAAGGTATAGCCACCGGCAGCCTGCTCCTCTTTACCGCGCTCTTCGTCCTCTCGCTCGGCGTCTCCCGCGTCTGGTGCGGCTGGCTCTGCCCGATGGGGGCGTGGCAGGAGATCTGTTCGCCCGTCATGAAACGCAGGGTGGACGGTCGGCGTGACCGGGTCAAGTACGGCGTCACGGTGCTCTGGCTTTCGCTGCTTGCATACCTCTTCATCGGTGCCGGCGGTATCCTCGCGGTCGATCCCTTCTACGGCACGGTGAACGGGTTCTCGATCACGTCCCTCGACACACTGATGATGGTGGGCTTCATCTTCTTCATGATCTTCGCCGTCGCGTTCGTCATGGGCCGGCGCGGCTACTGCCGTGTCGTCTGCCCGACCGCCGTCCTGATGATCGTCGGCCGGAAGATCAGGAACGCCGTCGGCTGGCCCGCCCTGCGGCTCGCCGCCGACGCCGGCCGCTGCATCGACTGCGGGAAATGCTCGAAGGCGTGCCCGATGGGCCTCGACGTCCACGGCATGGTCCGGGAAGGGCGGATGGAGAGCGCCGAGTGCATCCTCTGCGCTTCCTGCGCGGACACCTGCCCGGAGGGCGTGATCACCTACGGCGCAGGGGGCCGGTGAGCGCCTGCGGCGGAGGACTGCGTTATGGGACAGGAACGGGGAAGTATACCCGAAAACAGGTCGGCACTGCGCCAGAGGATACGCATAGCGCTCCTCATCTTCTCGTTCGTGCTGATGCCCGTGACCTTCGTCTACATCTCCTGCCCGCTCATCACCGAAGGTGCGTCGCAGGGGATCGCCACCGGCGGCCTCCTGGTGTTCACGCTGCTCTTCATCGGTTCGCTCTTTGTCGGGAGACTCTGGTGCGGCTACCTCTGTCCCGCGGGCGGCCTGCAGGAGATCTACGCCCGGATAAATGGAAAGCCGGTGACGGCCGGGTGGCTGAACTACCTCAAATACCCCGTCTTCCTCGGGATCTTCGGGTCCATCGCTCTCGCCGTCTACTCCGCCGGAGGCCTCTGGGTCTTTGACCCGTTCTACCAGACCGGCAACGGGATCTCGATCGACCGGCCGGGCGCATACACCCTCCTCTACGGCCAGATCGTATTCATCACCGTATTCGCTCTTCTCGCCGGGAGGCGCGGGTTCTGTCACACCTTCTGCCCGATCGCGGTCATGCTGATCATCGGCCGGAAGATCAGGAACCTCGTGAAATGGCCGGCGCTCCGCCTCGCGGCCGACGCGGAGCGCTGCGTGGACTGCGGGAGGTGCTCGCGGGCCTGCCCGATGAGCCTCGACGTCCACGGCATGGTCCGGGATGGGCGGATGGAGAATACGGAGTGCATCCTCTGCGGCGAATGCGTCGACACCTGCCCGGAGGGGGCCGTCGGCTACGCGTGGAGGGGGAGGCCCTGATCATCGATACAGTCTCGTCCGCCATCCGGAAGATTTCATCGGGAAGAACAGTTATCGCGTCGTTCGCCTTCTTCGCCGTCTCGGCGGCCCTGATCAACGGCCGGCCGTTCGGCCTTTCCGCACTCACAGAGCTCACGGGCGGCGCTACGATCCTCGACATGGAGTTCACCTACACGCCGGTGCAGGCATACGCGATGCTTGCGGCGCTCGGGGACGCCGGGCGGGCGTTCTACCTGACGCGGATCGTGCCGCTCGACCTCGTCTTCCCGCCGGCGTATACGCTCTTTTATGCGGTTGCAATATCCTGGCTCCTCTCCCGGTGGCTTCCGGAGGGCAGCCCCTGGATGCGCCTCAACCTCGTTCCGCTCGTCGCCGGCATCGCCGACTACTGCGAGAACATCGGGGTCATCGCGATGCTTCTCGCCTACCCGGCGGAGCTCTACGGGGTTGCGGCGTTCACCGCCGTGATCTCGCCGATCAAGTACACGTTCATCGCGGTCAGCGTGCTGCTCATCCTCGCTGCGGCCGCAGGATGGGCTGCGAGCGCCATACGGCGGCGGGCCGCCGCGTAACCCTCTTCCGCAAGGTATATCCATCCGCCTGCTTCAGTTCCGTATATAAAACGCGAGCAGGCAAGATCATGCGGATCGCTGTCATTTCCGGGAGCCCCAAGGGCGAGATGAGCGTCACCCTGCAGTATGTCCGGTTCCTCGAGGAGGCATTTCCGGGGCACACCTTCTCCGTGGTGCATGCAGGGCGGGATATCAGGTCGATTGAGCGGCAGGAAGAGGCGTGGGAGAGGCTGCTCGCCACGGTGGCGGAGTCCGACGGTGTGCTCTGGGCGACCCCGGTCTACGTCATGCTGGTTCCGGCCCAGCTGAAGCGGTTCATCGAACTGATCGGCGAGCGGAACGCGGCGGATGCGTTTTTTGGGAAGTACGCCGCCAGCCTCACCACCTCCATCCACTACTTCGACCACACCGCCCACGACTACCTGCACGGGATCTGCGACGATCTTGACATGCGCTACGTCGGCTCCTGCTCGGCCCATATGGAAGATCTCCGGAAGGAGGCGTTCCAGGAGCAGCTCGTCCTCTTCTTCTCCGACTTCCTGGAAGCGATTGCAGAGCAGCGCCCGGTTCAGCGGGCATACCCCCCGCTGCCCGCTCCTTCCTCCCCCTGCTCCCCGGCGACCCCGCCGGCCGCGGTCGATACCCGCGGAAAGCGGGTGGTCATCCTCCACGATGGAGAGCCCGGCTCCGGCCTCGCGGCGATGGTCGGCGGGCTCGCGGCGTGCTATGGGGGCTCCGCCCGGGTCGCCGATATCCGGGACGCCGGGATGAAAGGCGGCTGCCTGGGGTGCTGCCGGTGCGCCCTCGAGAACACCTGCGTCTACGACGACGGCTACCGGGCGTTCTGGGAGGAGTACATCGTCCCGGCGGATATCCTGGTCATGGCCGGAACCGTCCGCGACCGTTTCCTCTCGGCCGCCTGGAAGCAGTTCTTCGACCGGAGTTTCTCGAACGGGCATGTGCCGGCCTTCAAGGGGAAGCAGGTCGCGTACCTGGTGGATGGGCCGCTCGGCCATCTCGCGACTCTCCGGGAGGTTCTCACCGGTCTCGCGGTGATGGAAGGGGCCAACCTTGCCGGGATCGTGACCGGCGAGCCGGGGGGCGATGTCGCCGCCGCCCTGCACGCTCTCGCCGAGCGCTCCGTGCGGCTCTCCGAGCGGGGCTACGTCGCACCGGTCACCTTCCCCGCCGTCGCCGGCCACAAGGTCTTCCGGGACGAGATATGGGGAGGAATGCGGGCGTTCTTCAAGGCGGACGACCGGTATTACCGGCAGCACGGGCTCTACGACTTCCCCACCCGGGATTACGGCAAAAGGATCGGCGTCCGGGCGACCTCTCTTGCAATGGCCATCCCCTCCGTCCGGCGGGACGTGGTGAAGAATATGCCCGCCTACATGATCCAGCCGCTCGAAAAGGCAATCGCGTCGAGCCGGGTTCTCGCGGAGAGGAAGGCCGGGCGGTAGCGCGCCCGGGCGCTCTCGAAGGGCGGCCCCCACGGGAAATGTATAACCGGGTGGAGGCCGTCCACCCCGGGCATGCAACCCTTCACCATCGCCGTTCCGGAGGCCGTCCTCGACGACCTGCGGCAACGCCTTGCCCGCACCCGCTGGCCCGATGACGGTGGCGGCCGGGAGTACGGCACGAGCCTCGCGTACATGAAAGACCTTGTCGACTACTGGCGGCACTCCTACGACTGGCGGGCCCGCGAAGCGGAGTTGAACCACTTCGCCCAGTTCAGGGCGGAGATCGGCGGCGTGGGCGTCCATTTCATCCACGAGCGTGCCACGGGGCCCGATCCGGTGCCGCTCCTCCTGCTCCACGGCTGGCCCGATTCGTTCTACCGGTATCACCGGGTCATCCCGATGCTGACCGGTTCCTTTGACGTGATCGTTCCGTCCTTCCCCGGACAGGGATTCTCCGACCCCGTGCCGATGACCACCGGCGATACCGCCGACCTCTTCGCCGAACTGATGACGGAGGAGCTGGGGTACGGGACGTTCGTCGCGGCCGGCGGCGACGCCGGGACGCTCGTCGCCCGGTTCCTCGCGGAGCGCCACCCCGACGCCCTGATCGGCATCCACCTGACCGACGTCGGCTACCCGGACCAGGCGACGGACTTTTCGACCCTCACGGCACCCGAGATTGCATTCGCGAACTACATTCGGGAGTGGTGGATGAGCGAAGGCGGCTTCAATATCATCCAGTCGACCAAACCGCAGACCCTTGCCTACGGGCTGGCCGATTCGCCCGCAGGCCTCGCGGCCTGGATCATGGGTTTCATGGTATCGGGCACGACCGGCGAGGAGGTCGAGAAGCGTCTTGCCCGGGACGAACTGCTCACGAACATCATGATCTACTGGGTCACCCGGACGATCGGCCCGTCCGTCCGCCGGTACTACCTCGATGCGCACGCGGCCTCCGGTCCCTGGCGGCGCACACCGGTCCCGGCGGCCGTCGCCCATCCGCCCCGGGACGCTCCGCTGCCGCGTGAGTGGGCCGAGCGGAGGGTGAACCTGAAGCGCTTCACCGAACTCCCCCGCGGCGGGCACTTCGCGGCCTGGGAAGAACCCGAACTCTACGCAAAAGACGTTCAGGATTTTGTCGGAGAACTGCGCAATGCTTAGCATGTTCTCCCGTACAGGCCGGACGGCACGGCAGAACCCGCCCTCCGCGTTCCCGCCCTGATAACTCCTGATTTTCACCCCGATATGCGGCAACCGCGGGGAAACGGATGGTCAACCATATATGGTTTCGGCATAAACAGTACGAACGTGAAATCGGCGGTACTGGGCGGCGGCCTTACCGGGATAACGCTGGCCCGCCTGCTCCACGAACAGGACGACGACGTGACCGTTCTCGAACGGAACGAGAATATCGGGGGGCTCTGCCGCTCGCGGACTGAAGCGGGCTTCACGTTCGATGCCGGGGGCTCGCACATCATCTTCTCCCGCGATACGGAAGTCCTCTCGTTCATGCTCTCGGTCCTCGGCGAGAACGCCGACCGGCGGACGCGGAATACGAAGATCCTCTATAAAGGCCGCTACGTCAAGTATCCCTTCGAGAACGGGCTGTATCAACTCCCCGACGAAGACCGGTTCTTCTGCATCAACGAGTTCATAAAAAACCTCATCGCCGTCGAGAAAGGCGAGGTCCCGCCGCCGACGAACTTTGCCGAGTGGATCACCTGCACCTTCGGCCGCGGCATCGCCGAGTGCTACATGCTCCCCTACAACGAGAAGATCTGGAACTACCCGGCCGACCGGATGTCGCACCACTGGGTGGAGGGGCGCATCCCCCGGCCGCCGGTCGAGGATATCATCAGGTCGGCCATCGGGATCGAGACCGAGGGCTACGTCCACCAGGCGGTCTTCTCCTACCCGGTGACGGGCGGGATCGAGGCGCTTGTGAAGGCGATCGCGGAACCGGTCGCTCCGGCCGTCCGGACCGGTTTTTCCGTCGCCTCCGTCCGCGAGGAGGACGGGGGTTTTGCCGTCAGCGACGGCCAGGAGACCGTCCATGCGGATCGGGTGATCTCGACGATCCCGCTCCAGAACCTGCTCCCCTGCCTTTCCGACGTCCCTGCCGACGTACAGGCGGCGTGCGACGCCCTCCGCTACAACTCGCTCTGCTCGGTTTTCGTCGGCCTTGTCGGGGAGGTTCCCGATATTTCGTGGCTCTACGTCCCCGACGAGAAGACCGGCCTCTTCAACCGGATATCGTTCCCCTCGAACTACAGCACGGAGGTCGCCCCTCCCGGCCACTCCTCGATCCTCGCCGAGATCACCTGCAACGAGGGCGACGCGGTCTCCCGGATGTCGGACGCCGGGATCATCGAGCACACCGTCGCGTCGCTCGTCGACGCCGGGTTCGTCCCGTCACGGGACGACGTCGTCTACACCGGCGTTGCGCGGGAGAAGTTCGCCTACGTCGTCTACGACATCGAGTACCGGAAGAACATCGCAATCGTCCGGGAGTTCTGCCGTGAGCGCGGCATCGACCTCGTCGGGCGGTTCGCAGAGTTCGAGTACCTCAATATGGACGGCTGCATCCGGAGCGCAATCGACTTCGTGAGGAAGGATCGATGAAGGTCAACATCTTCGTCGAGGACTTCCGGTTCCTGCGCTACATCGGGTGTGCGACGGCGGCGAGGACGCTGTATAACCACCTCGCCCGTCTCCCCGGCATGGAGGTCACCCGCAACCTCTACCACGGCGACTTCGACCTGACCCACTACCACACCTTCGGGCCGTGGGCGATGTATCACCTGAAGTTCACCGAGGGCGCAACGGTCCTGACCGCCCACTCGACACCCCGCCTGAACGAGGGGAACGTTGCTTTCTCGCAGAGGATAAACCAGATATACCCGAAGATCTACCGGCAGTTCGACCACATCATCACGATATCGGAGCCCTGCCACCGGGAGACCGAGCAGCTCGTCCCCGATGTCCCGAAGACCCTCATCCCGAACGGGATCGACCGGGAGTACTTCAAGCGGGACAAGAAGAAGAGGAGGTCGTTCCGCGACGAACACGGGATCGATCCCGACCGGAGGGTGGTGCTCTCCGTCGGCCAGCAGACACCCCGGAAGGGCATCTACGACTTCTTCAAACTCGCGGACCAGCATCCCGAGATGACCTGGGTCTGGGTGGGGGGGTTCCCGTACGGGACGTTCTCGAAGGACTACGCGAAGATCCAGATGCTCAAGACCCAGTGCCATGAGAACGTCATCTTCACCGGCGTCATCGACGATATCTCGCGGGCGTACAGCGGGGCGGATATCTTCTTCATGCCTTCCCACGCGGAGACGTTCGGCCTCGTGATCGTGGAGGCTCTCTCGGCGGGCCTTCCGGTCATCGCCCGGGATATCTACGAGTTCCGCGAGATCTTCGGCGACTCGGTCCTCTTCTTCTCCGAGGCCGGCGAGGCGCGGGAGATCCTCGCCGACGACGCGGTCCTGCATCGCTGCGCCTCCCGCGCCCGCGCCTCGACGGAGAAATACGACATCACGCTTATAGCAAAACGGCATCAACAACTATACCGGGAGCTGATCGAGGGATGATCTCCGTAGTCGTGCCGACCTACAACGAAGAGCAGAACATCGAGCGCTGCCTTGCGTCGCTCGCCGACCAGACGGTGCCGAGGGAGACCTACGAGATCATCGTCGTCGACGGAGACTCGAAGGACCGGACCCGGGAACTGGCCGAACCCCTTGCGGACAGGGTCTTCATCCAGACGAGCAAGCGGGTGGGCGGAGCCCGGAACGACGGGGCGATGGCGGCAACGGGCAATATCATCGCCACGACGGACGCCGACTGCGTCCTCCCCCGGGACTGGGTGGAGCGGATCGAAAGGAACTTTGCGGAGCGTGATATCGTGCAGCTCTACGGCACGGTCTACCCGATCGAGGACGGGTTGCGGAACCGGCTCTCTCTTCTCGGCGCGAACATCTTTTCGCGCCTGGGCTACTACACCCGGACGATCTACTTCACGCTCGGGTGCAACACGGCCTTCGACCGGGAGGCGTTCGTCCGGGCGGGGATGTACCGCTGCATCGACGCCGGGGACGATCTCGAGATCGCGCAGCGGATGCGCAAACTCGGGAAGGTCCGTCTCGACCCCCGCCTGAAAGTCGGGTTCTCGATGCGGCGCTACCAGCAGTTCGGGACGCTCAAGTCGCTCTGGGAATGGCTCTACATCGTTCTTCGCGGCGGCGAGGCGAAAGGCGCCACCTACTCGCAGCGGGAGTACAAGTAGCTGCCATGAAGAAGACCGCATCCATCCCGAAAGCCTATGCCGGGGCTGTGCAGCGCTCCGATACCTGCGAGTTCGCACAGCTGCTCGGGATGGCGGTCACGGCGATCGAGGACGGCCGTGTTCGGGTGGCGATGCCGACGGAGGGGATGAGGAACGCCCACGGCACGACCCACGGGGGCGCGATCTTCGCCGTAGCCGACCACGCCTTCGGCATCGCAGCGAACATGGAGGGGATCGACCAGATCGCGATCTCCGCAAACATCCGCTACTTCTCCGTCCCGGCAGGGGAGACGCTCGAAGCGGTCGCGTACATGGTCTCGGAGACGGAGAAGACGTCTGTCTATGCCGTCGACGTCTACTCGGGCGACCGCCTGGTCGCAACGTTCGAGGGCGTCGGGTTCAAGATCGGGGGAACGGCGAAGCGGGAGTGAGGGGGGGTTTGATGCGGCAAATGTCCCCGAGCGTGCAGGCTCTAATGGGCATTGTACCTCACGGATCTCGTACACGGATTTCCAGTGGATATCGCCATTGGGGGAGGGGCTGACGGGGAGTGCGATGGGCGGAACGCGACTGGCCGGAGGGCAGGAGCGTGAGCACCGTTAGGTGCGAACGCCCGGAGCTCGACCACCGT
>NZ_JXOJ01000006.1:0-92502 GCF_001017125.1 Methanoculleus sediminis
CCACCCCCCTGCGTGGCGATACCAACTGGAAAGCCGTACATGGGAATCACAAGAACAACGTTTCATGCCGCAATACTCACCGCCGATTCCCCGCCTTCCTTCACCCCCTCCCGTAGATCCCCGTCACCTCGGCGAACTCCCGCATGCTCTCTTCCCCTGCCTGGTCGGGCCGGAGCCGCCACTCCCAGTTCCCCTCCGTCGTGCCCGGGCGGTTCATCCGCGCCTCCTCCCCGAGACCGAGGATGTCCTGCATCGGGACGATGACGGTATCGGCGGGGGAGAGCATCGCGAGACGGATGAGGATCCGGTGTATCTCATCGCCGCTCACCGGTCCCCCGATGTAGCGGAACAGGAGGTTTTTCTGGTCGTCGGGGACCTCGCGCCCGAACCACCCCCGGACGGTGTTGTTGTCGTGCGTCCCCGTGTAGGCGACGGAACCTTCCGTGATGTTGTGGGGCGCATGGGGGTTCTGCGCGACGTCGCCGGAGAAGCCGAAGGTCAGGATCTTCATCCCCGGGAACCCGAAATACGCCATCATCTCGTGGACGTCGGGAGTGATGTGGCCGAGGTCTTCGGCGATGATGGGAAGGCACGACCTGCTCCGTGCAAGCAGGGTGAAGAGTTCCCTGCCGGGCGCGTCGACCCAGCGCCCGTTCCGTGCGGTCTCTTCACCGGCAGGCACCTCCCAGAACTGCACGAACCCCCGGAAGTGGTCGAGACGCAGCCGGTCGACGAGAGTGAGGGTGCGATCGATCCGGCTCTCCCACCACCCGAATCCCCGCTCCCGGTGCGCGTCCCAGTTGTAGACCGGGTTCCCCCAGAGCTGCCCGTCATCGCTGAACATATCCGGAGGCACGCCCGCGACGGCGGTCGGTTTCTTCTGCTCGTCGAGTTTGAAGAGCCCCGGGTTTGCCCAGAGGTCGACGCTGTCGTAGGTGAGGTAAAACGGGATGTCCCCGACGATCTGGAGATGGCGCATGCGGCAATGGTTCTTGAGCGTCTTCCACTGGCGGTCGAAGA
Source organism: Methanoculleus sediminis (assembly GCF_001017125.1). Taxonomy (GTDB): domain Archaea; phylum Halobacteriota; class Methanomicrobia; order Methanomicrobiales; family Methanoculleaceae; genus Methanoculleus; species Methanoculleus sediminis. The sequence continues at coordinate 1,021 of NZ_JXOJ01000006.1, forward strand.
CGTACTGGAGGAACTTTTCCCGAAAGATCCGGTCGGCAAGTTCCGTGCCGTGCTTGTGCAGCGCCTCATCGTGCCGGTCCCGGATCCCTGCCGGCCAGTCTCCCCAGACCCTCCCGGAGAAACGCTCCCTGAGGGCCATGAAGATGGCATAGTCGTTGAGCCACGACGTGTTGTCGGCCGCGAAATCCTCGTAGCGAAAATCGGAGCCGCGTTCCTTGAACCGTTCGAACGCCGTATCGAAGAGGCCGTTCTTGTAGTCGAGAACCGCCCGGTAGTCGACCCGATCCGCAGGAAAGTCGGGCGGGTTTGCGATATCCTCCGGGGCGAGGAGACCGTCCGCGACCATCTGCTCGGGGCTGATGAGCCAGGTGTTTCCGGCGAACGCCGAGGTGCTCTGGTAGGGTGAGTTGGCGAACACCGGGCACGTCGGGTTGAGGGGGAGGATCTGCCAGTAGCGCTGCCCGGCACGGCTGATAAGATCCACGAACCGGTACGCCGCGGGCCCGAGATCGCCGATGCCGTACGGCGACGGAAGGGACGTGACATGCAGGAGAACCCCGCTGCTCCGCCGGTTCATGCCGGCCTCCTCCCTACGTCACCCGCACGCCGAGGCATGCCGCCGCCCTCCCGAAGGCTTCTGTCCATCGTTTTGCACCCCTGTCACCCCGGCCGGCACGCTCCCGCATCTCCGCATAATGCCCGCGCATCCCGACGCAGATGTTCTGGCTCTCCCACAGAGCGAGCGGTAAAGGAAATACCTTTGCACACCCGACGATGCGGGAGACCTCTTCGAGCGGAGCGGGATCATCCGGTCGGGCCGCTGCCGCCCGGAGAGCACGCGTAATCCGCCTGCTCGCCGCCTCCACGAGGGCCGCGAGCTCGGGCTCGATGCTCCCCGCCTGCATCTCCCCCGCGAGCGCGAAAAACCGTCCGGAGTCGGGGCACCCTTCGTTGATCATCGCGAGCAGCCGCTCGGCGCGGGCGTGCGCCAGAAGGCGGGCGGCAGCTCCCGGCACGGGGATCCCGAGGTCGTCGAGCACCCCGATCAGCGCCGCCGCTTCAAGGTAGACCCGAGAGACGGCGTCCCCGATCCCGGGCGCGATCTCGCGGGCGATCGCCCACCGCTCCTCTTCGGAGAGATCGGGCGCGGTGTAGACCCGGGAGAAGGTTCCGGATACCGCCCCGGCCGGATCGGTGCTCTCCCGGACCGCCTCGAGCGCCTCGCCGCTCCCGGGCTCGCGCACACCGAGGACGACCCGGTCAAGCCCGTCAAAGACCGCGGCCGCATCGAATAACGCCTCTTCCCCCGTCGCCCGCGACCGCACCCTGACGGTCCCGAGGATACGGCGTTCTTTCGCGTTCAAGCGGTACGGCCAGTCTCCGGCGACGTCGTACAAACCCGACGCAGCCGCGGGGTGCTCGAGGCCGAAGAGCGCGTAGAGAGCGATCCCGCCTGCAATCCGGGGGAGGTCGACCGCCGCCGGCAGGACAAGGGCATCGTAGACATCCGCGCCGGTCGCGTACCCCGGCTCGTTCACCGGCGCACGGCGGAGGATCTCGATGAACGCCGGTTCGAGATCGATCCCGAGAACCTGCCGGGCAAGATCCATCGCCCGCTTCGCGTGCCGCATCACCTGGACGCTCCCGGGCTCCGTGATGTCGTCGAAGAACCAGCCGCAGCTCGCCTGCATCAGCATCGCCTGCCGCTCAATCTCAAGGAGGGAGAGCGCCCGCCACCGGCCTTCGGCATCGATGCCGCCGGGTGCGTGCCGGGAGAAGAACGCCGCCACGCTCTCGTCCGACCACCGGCCGAGGACGAGACCGGCGGCGGCGTCGCGGGCCTCCGCGGGATCGCGGACGAGAGCCGCGATCGCCTCCTCCGACCGGGGGGCGAGAGCATCCCTGACCATGGCGATCGCCTCCCGGAGCGGGCACCGCCATGCCTGCGACCACCCCGGATGCGTCCCGCTGTGGCACCCGCACTCCCCGCGCCATCGCTCGATGCCGTGGGCGCAGCTCCACGACGTCTCCTCGCGGACGAGCGCCTCGTGCGTGGGCGGGTGAGCGGCGAGGTACTCGCCGTAGACCGTGAGGCGGATGTCGCGGCGCGCCTCGATTGCACGGAGACAGTAGGCGAGCGCCATCTCCCCGAACTCGCGGTGGTGGCCGTAAGTTTCCCCATCCGTCGCGATATGCACGAGTTCGGGACGGTCTCTTCCCCGGGAGAACGCGCCTATCAGCCGCCCGGCAAACCGCCGCCCGTCGAAGAGCAGGTCGCCGAACGCGACGTCGCGGGCGATTGCCCCGTCGTAGAAGAAGACCGCGATGCTCCGGCCGGAGGGGAGGCGGCAGAGGTAGGGCATCTTCGTCTCGACCCTGCCGCCGGAGACGTCCGTCCAGCCCTCTTCCCCGATCGCCCGCACGCCTGCGGCCTGGTGGGGGGCGAGGATGGTGTACCGGATGCCTGCTGCCGCCATCAGATCCAGCGACTCGAGATCGACCGCCGTCTCCGAAAGCCACATCCCTTCGGGCTCCCGGCCGAATCGTGACACAAAGTCGCGGATTCCCCAGGCAATCTGGGCCCGTTTGTCCCGCGGGGTTGCAAGCGGCATGATGACGTGGTTGTAGCAGCAGGCGATCGCGGACCCGTAGCCGCCGTAACGATCCCGGCTCTCGCGATCCGCATCAAGAATCGCACCGTAGACCTCCGGGCGATGCCGCGCGAGCCAGGCAAAGAGCGTCGGGGCGGCCGTGAAACTGATCCTTGAATAGGTGTTCACGATATCTTCGATCAGCCCGTCGGGATCGAGAATGCGTGCGGCGGTGTTCGGTGCGTAACACTCCGCGGTCACCCGCTCGTTCCAGTCGTGGTACGGCGCGGCGGAGCGCTGCACCCCGACCTCCCCGAGCCAGGGGTTCTCGCGCGGGGGCTGGTAGAAGTGACCGTGGATGCAGACGGCACGCTTCACTGGTCACGCCCCCTCGGGAAGAAAGACGACCACCCCGAGCGGGGGCAGGGTGAGCGGGAGCGAGCACGACCGGCCGTGTGCTGCAACCCGCTCCGCCTCCACACCGCCGAGGTTCCCGACACCGCTCCCGCCGTATTCTACCGCATCGCTGTTGAGCACCTCTTTCCAGAACCCGCCGAACGGGACGCCGACCCGGTAGTTGTAACGCGGCACCGGGGTGAAGTTGCAGACGACCAGGACGACGTCGTCGGCCGACCGCCCCCGCCGCAGGTAGCTGACAACGCTCTTCTCGACGTCCGAGAAGTCGACCCACTCGAACCCTGCCGGCTCGGCGTCCCGCTCGTGGAGGGCGGGCTCCCGCCGGTAGAGGCGGTTCAAGTCGGTAACCCACCGGAGGATCCCCTGGTGGGGGGCATACTGCAGGAGGTGCCACTCAAGCCCGGTCTCGTGGTTCCACTCCGACCACTGCCCGAACTCCCCGCCCATGAAGAGGAGTTTCTTGCCCGGGTGCGTGAACATATACCCATATAGGAGACGGAGGTTCGCCCGTTTCCGCCACTCGTCGCCGGGCATCTTCCCGACGAGCGCGCTCTTCTCGTGGACGACCTCGTCGTGCGAGAGGGGGAGGACATAACGCTCGGAGAACGCGTACCATATGCTGAACGTCAGGAGATCGGGCCGGTACTTCCGGAAGACCGGGTCGAGCGCGAAGTAGTCCAGCGCATCGTGCATCCAGCCCATGTTCCACTTCAGGTCGAACCCGAGCCCCCCGGTCGCGGTCGGGGCGGTCACCCCCGGCCATGCGGTCGCCTCTTCGGCGACGACGAGGACGTCCGGGAAGTTCGCGTGGACGGTGTCGTTCATCTTCCGCAGAAACGTCATCGCCTCGAGGTTCTCCCGCCCGCCGTAGACGTTCGGCGTCCACTCCCCGGCGCTCCGGGCATAGTCGAGGTAGAGCATCGAGGAGACCGCGTCGACCCGGAGACCGTCCGCGTGGTAGCGCTCGAGCCAGAAGACGGCGCTGCTGATGAGAAACGACCTGACCTCGTTCCTCGCGAGGTTGAAGACGTAACTCTTCCACTCCGGGTGGTAGCGCCGGCCCGGAAGAGCGTGCTCGTAGAGGTAGGTGCCGTCGAAGTAAGAGAGGCCGTAACCGTCGGAAGGGAAGTGGGACGGCACCCAGTCGAGGATCACCCCGATCCCGCGCAGGTGGAGGTGCTCGACGAGGTGCATGAAGTCCTGCGGGGTGCCGTACCTGCTCGTGGGGGCGAAGTAGCCGAGCGTCTGGTAGCCCCAGGAGGCGTAGAGGGGGTGCTCCATGACCGGGAGGAACTCGACGTGCGTGAAACCGGCCTCGAGCAGGTGGTCGGCGAGTTCGGTTGCAAGCTCCCGGTAGCTCGTGCACCGTCTCTCCCCCTCCGGCATCCGCCACGAACCGAGATGAACCTCGTAGACGGATATGGGGGCGTCCGGGGTGTTCGCCTCCTCCCGGCAGCGCATCCACGACCGGTCGCGCCAGGCATAGGAAAGATCCCAGACGACGGACGCGGTCTTCGGCGGAACCTCCCAGAAGCGGGCGAACGGGTCGCCCTTCTCCACGCAGTAATCGCGGTACCTGCTCCTGATCTGATACTTGTAGAGCGCCCCCTGGCCGAGTTCCGGGACGAAACCTTCCCAGATGCCGGAGTTGTCGCCCCGCGCCGCGAGCGGGTGTTCGCCCGCCTTCCACCCGTTGAAGTCCCCGATGACCGAGACCTCCGCGGCGTTCGGCGCCCAGACGGAAAAGAACGTCCCCTGCACGCCGTCGGCGACGGCGGGATGCGCTCCCAGCCTCTCGTAGAGGCGGGTGTGGTTCCCCTGCCGGAAGAGGTAGACGTCGTAGTCGGTGACGAGAGTCCCGGTCTTCGTGATATCGGGCAACGCCTGCTGCACGCTCTCACCCATCCCAGTCTTCATCACGGCCCGCCAGGGGGATGTCCCTGTAGACGCCGAGCATTCGTTCCGTGACGACGCTCCACCGGAACCTGTCCATCACCTTTCTGCGCCCGGCTTTCCCGAGCCTCTGCATGTAGGCCGGATCGTCGATGAGGTGGCAGACTCCCCAGGCGATCGAGTCCGACCGGACGGGAACCTTGATCCCGTTTTTGAAGTTATCGATATTCTCGGCGAGCCCCCCGACGTCGGTCGCGACGACGCAACGCTCCGCGCTCCAGGCCTCCGTGAGGACGAGCCCGAACGGCTCGTTCCTGCTCGGGATGGCGACGAGGTCGCAGGCATTCAGGAGCCGGACATGCTCCTCGTCGGAGACGTAGCCGAGGAACTGCACGGGAAGACCGTTCGCCGCCCCTTCCAGGTAACTGCGCATATCCCCGGTGCCGGCGAAGAGAAACTGCACGTCCCAGCGTTTGGCCAGGATCTCGGGTATGGCCTGCAGCAGGAGGTCGGGCCCCTTCTGGTAGGTGAGGCGCCCGACGAAGAGGACGACGGGCGCGAGCGGGTGGATGCCGTAGTGTTTCTTCACCTCGCCCGGATCGACCCGGGCGCGGTAGGCATCGGGATCGATTCCGTTCGGGATGACGGCGATCTTCCACTCGGGGATGTTGTAGAGCCACATCACCTCGGTCTTCGTCGAGTTGGAGACGGTCGTGACAGCCTTTGCGATGTAGCCCCCGTACCACTCCTTGCCCGATATCTCCTGGAACTCCCACCAGCCCCCGAAATTCCCCCCGTGCCGTCCGTACTCGGTGGAGTGGAATGAGAGAACGGTGTTCCTGTCGCGGAGAACGTGCATCGCCTCCACGAGATGCCAGTCGTGGAAATGGAGGATATCGAACGGCGGCGCGTCGTGAGCACGGAATGTGTCCACGAGCATGTTGCTCATCGTCCTGCAGTACTCGATGACGTTGTCGCCGTACGGCAGGCAGTAGTGGTAGTGCACGCCGTTGATCGTCGTATCGTCCCGTTCCCCCCGCGTGAAGAAGTGGACCTCGTGCCCCTTCAGGGCGAGACGCTCGGCGAGGTGGGTCGTCGCCGGCGCAAGGCCGCCCACCTTGAACGTGGAATGAAGCGATTCCCAGCAGAAGAACGCTATCTTAAGCGTTTCCATAGCCTTTCAATCCTCTTCTGTATCATCGATCGAAGTTCTGCACGGTCGGAGACGCCCGAAACCTTCTTCGCCAGATTTTCGTCGCCGATGACGAGGTCGATCCACCGGGAGAAATCTTCGCGCTCTACATGGTAGCGGATGACGTCGTCGGGGGCAAATTCGAGCATGTTCAGGAGTTCCTGCAGGCTGTGGGCGGCATAGCCGGCCGGCCGTTCGTGCGACGAGAAGTAGAACGCCTTCTCCGGCGGGACGCACCGGAGCGAGAGGACGGATTTCCGCGAGCGTGCGCCGGCTGCCGACCGTTCCTCGAGGTCGGAGAGAACCCGCATGAAGGAGGCGAAGTGGTCGTGGGTCGCCTGGTGGCTGACGGCGTGGAGCGGTTTCCCGCACGAAGCCGAGCGCATGGCCATTCTGCGGATATGGTCGGTATCGAGAAGGCACCGCCAGATGCCCCTGTCCGCGACCAGATCGCGGGCTTCCTCGAGCGCCTGAAGGGCGGACTGCTGCAGGATGGTTCTCTGCAGGCTCTCCGGTTTGGCCGTCTCCCCGATCTCCCCGTGCGCAGGGAAGTTTGCGGCATCCGATGGGCGCACGGTCTCTATCCCCTCCCCTGCGAGGGCGGCCGGGAGCGCCCGCAGGAACTCGAGGATGCCCGTCTCGGCCCCGATAGCGCCCCCGAAGACCCGGTAGTCGAGGAAGAGCGTGACGCAGTCGCCGGGGGATACGGAGAGCCACTCCGCATACCGGTCGGCCATGAGCGGCCATTTGTCCCATCCCCGCCAGGGAAACCGGACGGCGATATCGTCGGCGAGATCGCAGTGGGTAACGATGACGGGAAGATCGCGGTAGGTGTATGTGTAGTTCGGGTCTCTCTCGAGAGCCGGCCCCTCGCCCCCCTCGATGACGGCCGCCCTGATTCCGGCGTCATCGAGCACCTCCGCGGTGGCGGGGGTGATGGGATAATCGGTATGCGCAAACGTGGTCGGCACGACGGAGAAGTGTTCCTTCATCAGGTCGCGGTGCATGTGGAGTTCGGCCTCGAACTCCGCCATATCGGCAAACTGTCCGGCGACGCTGTGATAATAGGTCTGGGCGAGGACTTCGACGCTGGAATGGGTGGCCGCGACGGTGAGATGGTCGAGCATCTCCGGGTACCACTCTTCGAGGTGCTCCACGATCGCCCCGGAGATGCTGATGGCGCAGGTAAACCCGCTATCAAGCAGATCGAGGAGGATCTCCGTTGCCGGCCGAAAAGAACGCTCGATGACATCTCCCAGGCTTTCCTTCATATCCGGATTAAAGTACCTGTCTTTCGCGTCTTTCGTTCTCTTGACCGTACCTGGCCGAAATCCGGGATTGAGGTAACAGGGATAGTGGATATCGAATCCCAGACAGACCTTTGGTGGATTTGAGCCCTCGCCTGTCATCGGGGGTAGATGGCCGTTTCCGTATATAAATGTCGTCGGCTCCGGGGCACCATCGATCCTCTCCGTCTCTCCCGGCTCCGATGCACCGACGGCGTGCGGGCGCCGTTCCGGCAGCCCATCAGAGCGGCACCCTGCCCGGGACGGCGTGGAAATGGCTGGATCTCCCGTGATGACGATGGTTCGGCGGGAGGTCGGGATTGCCGTCGTCCGGGCCAAAAGGTTCTAAAGCGACCTCTCCCGATCACCCTCCGGGAAGTGTGACTGCATGGACTACCTGGAGGAGTTTCCCGTTATCGTCATCGACGACGAACTGCACTCGGATACCGCGGAAGGCCGGGCGTCGCGGGAGATCGTGAAAGAACTGAAAGAAGAGAACTTCCCCGTCATCGAGGCGCTGACCGCCCGGGACGGGGTTCACGCATTCCTCTCGCACCCCCACGCGAGTTGCATCGTCATCGACTGGGAACTCTCCCCCGAGGCCGCGGACGGCACGCTCACCGCCGCGGACCTCATCACTCTCATCCGGGAGAGGAACCCGAAGATCCCGATATTCTTGAACACCGAGAAACTGGCGATCTCCGCCATACCCCTCTCCGTCATATCCCGGATCGACGGCTACATCTGGAAACTCGAGGACACCCCCGGCTTCATCGCCGGCCACATCAAGCGGGCGGCAACGAACTACCTCGCCGACGTCCTCCCGCCCTTCTTCCGGGGGCTGATGGACTACGTCGAGGAATACCGCTACTCCTGGCACACGCCGGGGCACATGGGCGGCGTCGCGTTCCTCAAGAGCGCCGCAGGCCGGATCTTCTACAACTTCTTCGGGGAGAACGCTCTGCGGGCCGATCTCTCGGCCTCGGTGCAGGAACTCGGTTCGCTCCTGGAACATTCCGGCGTCGTCGGGGAGGCGGAGCGGAAGGCCGCGGAGGTCTTCGGGGCCGACCGCACCTACTTCGTCACCGGCGGCACGTCGGCCGCGAACAAGATCGTCTGGCTTTCGACCGTCACCGCCGGCGACGTCGTCCTGGTGGACCGGAACTGTCATGCGTCGGTGATGCACGCGATCGTCATGACCGGCGCCGTCCCGATCTACCTCATCCCGGCACGGAACGAGTACGGGATCATCGGGCCTGTCCGGAACAGCGAGTTCCATCCCGAGGTCGTCGCGGAGAAAGTCAGAAACTGCCCTCTCATCGACGATCCAGCGTCGCGGACGGTCAGGATGGCCGCGGTCACGAACTCTACCTATGACGGGATCTGCTACAGTGCGGAGAGGATCGAGGAGAACCTGCGGGAGACGGTTCCGTATATCCACTTCGACGAGGCGTGGTCGGGCTACGCCCGGTTCCACCCCCTCTACGCCGGAAGGTTCGGGATGCACGAGACGGATGCGGTCGGCCCGACGGTCTTTGCCACCCAGTCGACCCATAAGGTTCTCGCGGCATTCTCGCAGGGCTCGATGCTCCACGTCAGGCAGGGCCGGGGAGTTGTCGATCACCCGCGGTTCAACGAGGCGTTCATGATGCTCACCTCGACCTCCCCCCAGTACACCATCATTGCGTCGCTCGACGTCGCCGCTAGGATGATGGCCGGGCACTCGGGGCGGTTCCTCGTCGAGGAGGCGATCGAGGAGGCGATCGTCTTTCGAAAGAAGATGGTGACGGTGGCCGAAGAGATCCGGGCAGGCTCTTCCCCGCGGGAGGATTACTGGTGGTTCACCGTCTGGCAGCCCGACTGTATCATGGACGAGAAGACGGAGAGGGCGCTTCCGGAGGCGGACGATGCTCTCCTCCGGAACCATGCCGGCTGCTGGCTCCTGGAGCCCCACGATGCCTGGCACGGCTTTCCCGGCCTCGAGGAAGGCTACGCCATGCTCGACCCCATCAAGGTGACGATCCTCACCCCGGGGATTGGGCCGGGCGGGGAGATGGAGGAGCGGGGGATACCGGCGGCCGTCGTCACGAAGTACCTGCGGGAGAACGGGATCGTCGTCGAGAAGACTGGGTACTACTCGTTCCTGGTCCTCTTCACGCTCGGGATCACCAAGGGCAAGTCCGGGACGCTGCTCGCGGAACTCTTCCGGTTCAAGGCGCTCTACGACGGCAACAGCCCGCTCGAGGAGGTCTTCCCCGACCTGGTGCGCCAGCACCCCGCCCGGTTTTCCGGGCGGGGGCTCGCCGACCTCTGCCGGGAGATGCACGGCTACCTGCGGGACGAGTCGATCGCCGGGACGCTCAGAAACGTCTACGCGACGCTGCCGGAACCGGTGATGACGCCTGCGGAGGCCTACCGCCGCCTGGTGCGCGGCGAGGTGACGCCGGTGCCCGCGAGCGACATCGAGGGGAAGACGGTCGCGGTGATGGTCGTCCCCTACCCGCCCGGTATTCCCGTCATCATGCCGGGGGAGCGGTGCGGCCCGGCCACGCGGGCGATCGTCGGTTACCTCGTCTCGTCGCAGGAGTTCGACACCCTCTTCCCCGGATTCGAGAACGAGGTGCACGGGGTGGACGTCGTGGCAGAAGACGGGCAACGGGTCTACTACGTCTACTGCGTTACGGAGTGAGGGGGCCGGATGCTGGAGGGTTAGCAACGAGTCTCGCGTGGGTTAATGGTGCTCTCAAAAGAGTGTCTGCAGGGCGGGGTACGCCCTGATTGATCTCCGGCCGGTGAATCGGGACACCTGACGCCGGAGCCGTGGGAGAGTCTTACTCACCCTTCAGCATCGCGTCGATCGCCGCGGCCGCCTTCTTCGCCGAGCCCATCGCCTCGATCACCGTCGCGGCGCCGGTGGCGATGTCCCCGCCGGCGTAGACGTGGGGGATCGAGGTCCGGCCGTTCTCGTCGACGGCGACGTTGCCCTTCCGGCCGCGCTCGAGCCCCGGGATCAGGGAGACGAGGAGCGGGTTCGGGCTCGTGCCGATCGCCTGGATCACCATGTCCACGTCGAGGGTGAACTCGCTCCCCTCGATCGGTTCAGGCGACCGGCGGCCGCTTGCGTCGAGGCCGCAGAGGGACATCTTCACGCACTCGATCCCGGTGACGCACTGCTCTCCGATGATCCGGGTCGGGTTCGTGCAGGTGTAAAACTCGATCCCCTCCTCCTTCGCGTGCAGGACCTCGGCCCTCCGTGCCGGCATCTCCTCCTCGCCCCGCCGGTAGACGAGCGAGACCTTCGCACCCAGGCGGCGCGCCACCCGTGCGGAGTCCATCGCGACGTTGCCGCCGCCGATCACCGCCACCCGGGCGCCGTGTATGACCGGGGTGTCGTACTCCGGGAACGCCTCGGCGTGCATCAGGTTCACTCTCGTCAGGAACTCGTTTGCCGAGTAGACGCCGTTCAGGTTCTCCCCGGGGATGCCCATGAACGCGGGGAGCCCCGCGCCGGTCGCGAGGAAGATCGCGTCGTAAGCGAGGAGTTCGTCCACGCTGACGCTCCGGCCCACGAGGTGGTTCTTCTTTAAGCGAGCGCCGAGAGCGAGCACCTGGTCGATCTCCGCTCTGACGACGTCCTTCGGGAGCCGGAACGCGGGGATGCCGTAGGTCAGGACGCCGCCGGCCTCGTGGAGCGATTCATAGATCGTGACGGCGTGGCCGGCGCGGGCGAGCTCGGCCGCAGCCGTCAGCCCCGCCGGGCCGGAGCCCACGACCGCCACGCGCTTCCCGGTCGGCTTCGCCACGTCGGGGAGGGTGGGGTCGTTCGCCCGCTCCCAGTCGGCCACGAACCGCTCAAGCGCGCCGATCCGGATCGGGGTCTCCTTGTTGCCGAGGATGCAGACGCCCTCGCACTGGGTCTCCTGCGGGCAGACACGCCCGCAGATGGCGGGGAGCATGTTCTGCTCCTTGAGCGCCCGCGCGGCCGCGGGGAAGTCCCCCTCCGCGACGTGCCCGATGAACGCGGGGATGTCGATGCAGACAGGGCAGCCCTTCACGCAGAGCGGCTTCTTGCACTGGAGGCAGCGCTCCGCCTCGGCGACGGCCTCGGCAGGGGTGAGACCGCCGTCGACTTCCTTGAAGTCCTTAACCCGGACGTCGGCCGGCCGATCACTCATGGTGGTGGCCTCCTTCGCCGCACCGGCACCGGTGCTCCGCAAACCGCTCGAGCGAGGCCTTCTCCTGCCCGGTGTAGATCCGCTGCCGCTGCATCAGTTCGGCGAAGTCGACCTGGTGGGCGTCGAACTCGGGGCCGTCGACGCAGGCGAACTTCGTCTCTCCCCCGACGGTCACCCGGCAGGAGCCGCACATCCCCGTCCCGTCGACCATGATCGGGTTGAGGCTCACGTAGGTCTTCACGCCGTAGGGCACCGTCGCGCCGGAGGTGACCTTCATCATGATGGCGGGGCCGATGATCCAGACCCGGTCGATCTTCCTCTCTTCAAGCAGTTTCTTCAGGACGTCGGCCGCAAACCCGTGGACGCCCTTGCTCCCGTCGTCGGTCGTGATGTAGAGCTCGTCGCAGATCTCCTCCATCTCGTCCTCCAGGATGAGGAGATCGGCGTTCCGCGCACCGATGATCCCGATGACGTAGTTGCCCGCACTTTTCAGCTCCTTTGCGATGAGGGGGGTGCTCGCGATCCCCACCCCGCCGCCGATGACGCAGCAGGTGCCGTAGTTCTCGATCTCGCTCGGCTTGCCGAGCGGCCCCACGACGTCGCTGATGCTGTCGCCCGCGCCGAGCGTCGCAAGTTCCTCGGTCGTCTTGCCGACGGTCATGAAGATCACCCGGACGGTGTCTCCCCTGACCGCGGAGATGGTGAGCGGTATCCGCTCGCCTGCCTCGTGCAGGCGCAGGATAACAAACTGGCCCGCCCGTGCGTGCTGCGCCACCTGCGGCGCACGTATCCAGTATTCGTAAACCCGGTCGGCGAGTTTCGTCGCCAATTCTATCTTATACAACCGCTTCACTCCTGATGATGTTAATTTTCATGACGTCAAAACGCATCTAACGCTTCGTACATATTGTGGCTCCAGCCTCTTTACTGCAGCTCCTCTACCTTGAACCGTACCCCATGATCGACCGGAGCGAAGATGGGTGCGGAGTAAAAAACACGAACGGTTATCCGTTGATCCGTCACAGGAATAGGTATGCGGAGCCAGGTACTCTGGGGTATTGTCCTGACCGCCATCGGTGCGGCGATCACGATCATCGCGGTCCTGGGGCTCCCGTTCCTCCTCCTCTACAGTATCCCGCTCATCGCGATCGGCGTTGCGCTGATCATCTGGCGGGGGCGCGAGGAGAGCATCGAAGCAATCAGGGAGTGAACCGAATATGATACTGACGACGACTGAAGAAGTGCCGGGCTACGCCGTGGGAGAGGTTCTCGGCGTGGTCTTTGGAAACACGGTAAGGACGAAGAACGTAGGAAAAGACGTCATGGCCGGGCTCAAGAGCCTGGTCGGCGGAGAACTCGAGGAATATACCGCCATGCTCGCCGATGCCCGGACCGAGGCGTACAACCGGATGGTCAATTCCGCGCGCGACCTCGGGGCCGATGCGGTGGTGAACGTCCGGTTCACGACGTCCCAGACGATGGCGACGGCGGCGGAACTTCTTGCCTACGGGACGGCGGTGAAGCTCGTCCCGAGGAAGTAGGGGTTTTTCGGGGTTTTTGGCGGCGGGGGAGACTGTCGTTCTTTTTTTGTTTGGGATTTGCAATACAGATTTGAGGCCGCGGGTTTCGAAAACGTGTTTGCCCTCTTGATGGGAATTAGAATTCTTGCTACTCCCGTGTGTCTGTAACACGGATTTCCATCGGCTATCGCCATGACTGCCCCCGCCCCCCGGGGCGGGGGAGGAGGCCGAAGGCCGGGTGGGGTGGGGGCACAGGTGTAGTCTTCTGGGGTAGAGACAGGGGAGGGGGGATGCTCCCCCCTCCCCGTCAGCCCCACAGCGAAACCCTTCAGGTTTCTCGAACTCCGCTCCTCGAAGCCTGATGGCTTCTCAAACTCCCGTCCTGCGGACGGTCGTTCTCCGGAGCGTCGTTCCCCCAATGGCGATATGCGACTGGCCGAAGGGCAGGAGCACGAGCACCGAAGGTGCGCAGGCCACCACGGTCCACTGTACCGGGCTCTATACTCGCTTGACAGTGTTACCTGATGTCACAGACACGAAAGGCGACGCCCTTGACGATTCCAAATTTGAGCGCCACAAAAAATAAGCCCAGGGGGAACCGAACCCCCGGTCCCCCTCACTCCCCGAGCTTCTTCACCTTCCGCACCCTGATCGCGACCCCGCGCTTCGACCGGAGCATCTCGTCCGCGCCCATCGTTGCCCGGCCGGTCGCGATCGCGAGCGGGCCTTCGACCAGCACCTCGTCGCCTTCCCGAATCCGGGGGTCGCATGCCGTGATCCCCGGGGCGAGGACGTCGCCCTGCGGCACGAACGAATCTATCCTGACCCGGTAGCCCTCCGGGATCAGGTCCCAGCCCTCGAACGTCGGGCGGAAGAGCCCGGTCCCCGCGTCGATGCTGAAGAGCTGCTGTTTCCCGCGGAGGACCGCCATCTGCATGCTCCTCCCCCGGAGCTGGAGGCCCTTTGTGTTGATATCGGTCGCGAACTGCCAGGAGACCGTGCCGCGGATGGTGTCGGTCTGCATCCGCCGCTCGCCTTCGAGGGCGGCATCCAGGGCATGCAGTGACCCCGGCGCCGTCGGGTGCCCCTTGCAGGTCACCTCGAGGTCGATCCCGCAGGCTTCCGCCGCCATCTCCGCAACCGTGAGCGCCCCGCCTTCGAGGTGCGCGATCACCCGCCGGTAGGGGTGGGCGGCGAAGTAACGGGTAAGGATATCGGCGATGAAGGCGCACTCCTCGCGGTCCCAGTAGCCGGTCACCGGCACGTCGTAATGGCCCGCCGGGTAGACCCGCTCGAGTTCTCTCGGCACGAGGCCGAGGGGCGAGGTGACGATCAGTTCGTGCGCCCGCCGGTTCACGGTGTTCACGAAGAGCCGATGGCTCCGGGAGAGCGAGTAGGGCTTCCGCGCCGAGCAGGGAAGGAGGACCGCGACGTCCGTCCGGGTCGGGACGAACCGCTCGATCACCCGGTCGGCGAACCGCCGGACTTCCGCCCGGTTCTGCGACTCGGCCGTGTTTGCCCGCATCGGCACTGCCCGCGCCACCGGGAGGGAGCGCTCCATAAATGCGTAGTTGCGGTCGAGGAACCGGAGGATGCCGACCTGCGCGGCGTCCGTGCGGCACCGGGCCTCCATCAGCTCCCGGAGCCTCCCCGCCTCGACGTAGTGCCGCACGAGGGCAATCTCGCGGTCGAGCGCGAGACGGTTGTGCCGCGCGAGGTCGCCCTCCCGGCAGCCCTCGCACCCGCAGACCCCGGTCTCCATCATCGACGCGGGGAACTCGCCTTCGGAGAGGCAGAACTTCTTCTGCGCGGAGGCGAGGTCGACCCCCCGGTAGTCGAAGAGGTCGAAGCCCGAGTAGACGAGGAGGCAGGCGGTCGAGGGGAGCGCCGCGGCCGGGGCGTACCACGCGGTGTCCGGAGGGAGTTTCTCTTTCAAAGCGGCAAGCCATCCCGCGTAGTTCCGGGGGTTCTTCTCCGCCGTGTGCCAGTTCGCGACCATGACGCAGTCGCCGGACTCCGCCGAGGCGGCGAGCGGGTGGACGGCCACCGGCTGCCCCTCGCCGGGACTGAAGTAGTTCTGCACGAACGCCGGGTCGATGGCGAGCGGGACGTTCGAGAGTGCCCGTTCGCGGAGCGTGGGGAAGAGGGCGTCCGTATCGAGGGCGGCGGGGAGGGATACGCTCGCCTCTTCGTACTCGTAGGTTCCTATCCGGGCGAGGCCGTCGCGCTTCTGCGCCTCATACCTGCTCATGGAGCACCTCCGCATCCGGAACCTCTTCAAGCACGAGGCGTGCCCACTCCTCGCCGCACCGGACGGCAAACCGGCTCTCCGGGTGCGCCTCCATCAGCGCCCGGATGCCCGCGCACCCCGACCGGACCATATCGTCGTCCCACTCCGGGACCTCGCTCTGGCCTACCGGGAAGGTCTCCGCGAGTTCCACGGGGTAGGGGCCGAAGGGCGGCTTGAAGTTCAGGACGGTGTCGAACCCGGGCGCTCCCTGCCCGTCGAACGAGACGAGCACCCGCTCGCCGACGGGGATGCGGGGGATGACCTCGTGGAACCGGAGCACCTCCGTTCGCCGGCAGGTCTCCGAGCCCCGGTAGAAGAACCGGCGTTTGGAGACGGGATCGTCGCGTTCGAGTTCTGCAGCATGAGCGAGGAGTTCCCGGTAGCCGTCAAGCAGGCGCGGGTGGCTCCGGCACCGCTCGTCGACGAGTTCCCAGAGTGTTCCGTCCTGGATCGCCTGCCGGATGCGGGCGATCTCCGCAAGAGTGACATGCAGGTTGTGGAGGGCGAGCAGCCGCTCCCGGTCGTCGGATTTCCGGAGTTCGTCGGCGGTCATCGAGCGGCAGACCCGGCAGGCGCAGGGGAGTTCCGCGAGTTCGTCGATCTTGAGGCTCCCATGCGGGGTGATGTAGCGCCCTTCCCGGGCGAAGAGGGCGTATGCGGCCGAGTCGAAGAGGTCGCAGCCCATTGCGACGGCGAGGGCGAACATCGACGGGTGGCCTGCACCGAAGAGGTGGACGGCGGTCGCCGGGGAGAGGCCGCGTTTCGCCGCAAGGACGACCTGCACGAGTTCTTTGTAGCGGTAACTTTCCATCAGGGGCACCACGGCTCCGATGGGAGCGAAAGTGAAGTCGAGGTCCCGGACGGCCCGGCCCGCCTCCTCGCGGAGGTCGGTGAAGATGCCGCCCTGTACCGGCGCTGCCAGGTTCGCGTCGGGGAAGAGAGCCTGTGCCTCGCGGATCCGCTCCATCGTGACCGCGAGTTCCCGTGCCGCCCTCTCCCGGCCCGCATCGGGCGGGGTGGGAATGTCCAGGGGGACGACGATGTCGCTTCCTATCGCCTGCTGGAACTCGAGCGTGTCCCGGTTGCTCACCTCGACCTCCCCGTAGACGGAGAGCTGGAACGATCCCGAGTCGGTCATGATGACGCCGTCGAAGTCGAGGACGCCATGAAGCCCTTCCGCGAGCGCCCGGTCGTGGAACTCGGTGCTCCGCCTGAATATGTAGGCGTTCGTGATCAGCGCCTCGACGCCCATCTCCCGCATCTCGCGGGGAGTTATCAGGGGGAGATGGGGGTTGACGACGGGGAGGAGTGCGGGCGTCCGGACCGTTTTATCGTTCACCCGGAGTTTGCCGACCCTGCCCGCGATATCTTTGTGTATGACTTCAAAAGTAATTGCCATTCGGATTAAACCGCCTTTTCTTCGAATATCTGCCCCTCGAACGTTTGCACGGCGACGTCGCCGCGTTTCCAGCATCCGGGCGAAAGCCCGGCCTTGATGCAGGTCTGGTCGAGGAACTCCCTGCTGCCCCAGCCATACTCGGTCGGGACCTGCGGGAGGAGGAGACCCCCGGTCCCGAGGCCGCTGACGATCAGGCCGTGCTTCCCGACCTCGACGTGGTCGGGGCGCTCCTGTGGCGGGCAGTCGAGTTGCCGGGGAAGCGTGAGCACCGTCACCTCGAGGTCGAGGTCGCAGAGTTCCGACCGCGATACCGGGGGAAAACGGGGGTCCTCGAGAGCCGCCGATGCTGCCGCTTCAAGGATCGCGTCGCCGAGCGGCCTTATCGGGTACGGGAGGCCGATGCATCCTCGGAGATGCCCCTGCCGCTTGATCGTGACGAAGACGCCGCGTTTCTCCCCAAAAACCTCTGGGAGATCGGGCAGCACCATCCGTTCGCCGTCGACGGCTTTCTCGATGGCTTTGCGTGCCAGACGAACTGCCGTTCTGCCTTCTTCCGGGGTCAGCATTTCCATCAAAATGGGTTGTATGATATTGAATACTTTTAGTCTTTCTCGGGAGAAGAGGGAGCGTGAGCAACGGCCGGCCCGGTGATGGAGCAGGGTGCATTGCCCTCGGGGCGCACCAGAACGGTCAGGGACTCGCCCGCGGGGATCGGCCGGTCGAGACGGAGCCGGATCGTGCACTCTTCCCCGGCACCGAGGAGGTTATCGCCCCGGGGCGTTGCCGCCGACCACGTCCCCGGTTCCGGAAGGGTGTCTCCGGACGGGGCGAGTATCTCAAGATACGTCCCTGCCATGACCGTCACCGTGGCCCGGGCAAGGTCGACCGGATCGCCTTCCCCGGTGTGGGCGACGCGGACGGCGACGATATCGACGAAGGTGCCGGAGAGCCCCGGAACCGACGAGGAGCCGGTGACCTCCCCGACCGGTTCAAGATACGGTTCGCCTGCGGCAAAGACAGGGTATCCATCCGAATCGCGCGAGAAACTGCCGTCCATACCGCTCGCCCCGTACGAGATGAGCGAGAAGAGTGTCGTGACGGCGACGAACGCCGCAAAGATTGCCGCAAGCTCCAGGTGTGTGTGAACTTCGCTTCCCCCCATGGTAACGCCAATGGTAAGACCCCGGAACCGGCATATAAATCTATCTGTGTTTCCGGTATGCGCGGCCGATCCGGAAACGCCCGTAGAATGGTTCTGATTCCGGCGGCTCCGGATGAACCCGGGCGAAGCACCCGTACGGGTATATACTCCCGTGGTGAAGTATTATATGGGAGAGGGAGAGTGCGGCCGACGGTGGCACACCCTGTGCTGCTGAGGAAAGTCCTCCCACCGGCCAGACACGCAGCCGCATGCAAGTGCGGGTGGCGAGAGTCACGGCAATGACACAGAAACGACACGGCCCGCCGTCAGTGATGAAACGATCGAGCCCCCGTCCGGGGGCGAGCGGCGCGGGTTTCCGCGCAACTCGTTGAACGCAGCGGCGGGAAACGATGAAACGGTGAATCCCTGCGGGTGCAAGCCAGAATCGGGCGTATGGATCGTCTGGTATCCGCCCAGGTATGGCGCGTAGCTGAATGCCGCACCGAACAGAAGGAGGCTTACTCCTCCCACTCTTCACAACATGCTGAGCTCTTTTGAATGAAACCGTTATAGAACCTCATCCACTCCGTGGTTTCAGTTCAATCTCTTCAAACGTCACGACGTGCGAATCGAAGACATCGCCCCGTTCGTTTGTGTATAACTGGACGAAGATCTCGGCGGGTGTGTTCTCCATGGATACGACGTCGGCGTGTTCCGCCCGGATTTCGAACCCGAGGGACTCCAGTTCGCTCCGGACGGCGTCCCGGGTGTGGTAGGTCGAGAGGATATCCCTGATCTTCGCAAGGACGGTCTGCTGTTCTTCCTCCGTTACGGCCATACCCTCTCATGCGCCCGGGGGTATATTAACCTCTCCAGTGCCTACAGGCAAATATATATGTAAAAAAATTACCTATAGTAATAAGATGGAGATACCCACCCCGGCGGAACTGCGGGAAAAACGGCTTCGAATGGGCTTAAAGCAGGCCGATGTGGCCCGTATGGCCGGAATCAGCCAGTCCATGGTCGCGCGGATCGAGGCGGGCAGCGTGGACCCGAGGGTGAGCACGCTCGCCAAGATCGTGGACGTCCTGCGGGCGGCGGAGCACTCGGCAGTCACGGCGGCCGACGTGATGCACACCCCCGTGCTCTCCGTCGCCCCGGACGATCCCGTCGGCCGTGCCGTCGAGATCATGGGTAAAAACGGTATCTCCCAGCTGCCGGTGCTCGAGAAGGAGGTGCCCGTCGGGTGCATCTCCGAGTCGGCGATCATGAACGCCATGGAGGAGGGAGGACTCCACCAGACGCACCGGAAACTGGTGCGGGACTACCTGGAACCCGGGTTCCCGACGGTTCCCCCGACGGCGCCGATCGACACGGTCGTCCACCTCCTGCACCACAGCCACGCGGTCGTCGTCATCGAGAAGGGGAAGGTGCAGGGCGTGATCACCAAGCACGACCTGATATCGTTGATCACCTGATTTTAGAGCAGCGAGACCAGGTCCCGGAGGACCGCTTCGGGATCGTCGGCCTTGACCACGCTTGAGGCGAGGAGAACACCGCATGTCCCGAGGTCGACGGCGATCTTCACGCACTCGCCCGACTGGATGCCCGCCCCGGTCAGGACGTTCACGTCCGGGTTCACCGCCCGGACGGCGTTGACCGACCGCTCGATGATCCCCGGGTCGGCCTTCGAGACCGAGACCCCGCTCCCGATCAGCTCCGGGGGCTCGATTGCCACGTAGTCGGGCCGGAGCGCTGCGGCGGCGGCGCTCGTCGCGTCGTTGTTCGTGCAGACGACCGTCTCGAGGTGGAGCCTCCGGGCGCTCTCGACGCAGGCGCCGATATCGGCCAGGGTGAGGCGGCGCTCGGAGTGGTTGATCAGGGTGCCGCGTGCGCCCGCCGACCGGACGGCTTCGGGGAGAATATGGCCGGTATGGGCGCCTGGGGTAATCGCGTCGATATGCTGGGCGTAGACCGGTATCGCGTAGTGGTGGCTCATCGGGTGGAGCTCGGTGAAGGCCGGCGCGATGCCGATGACGGCTCCGCTCTCTTTTGCCACGATCTCGGCCGCAGCGGCGATCCGGTGAGCGTTGCTGCCCATACCCTCCTGATAGGTCTTGAGATTGACCAGAACGAACGGGGAATCCATATTCATCACGTCTGCCTGATAGGTTGCTCCTCTTGATATTAACTCTGATGCTGGTGGCGTTCCAGGTAAGGAAACGCACGGCCCGGCGTTCAAGGAGCGTGAAGATAGAATCTATGCATCGCCCGTGGTAAGTATCACGCCCATCTTCGCGTCTTTTCGCGGCTTCGCGTGAGCAATGTGAGATGAAAGAGTTTCGCGCGAAGCCGCGAAGAACGCGAAGAGAAATGCGGAATAATGATGGGTGAGCACGCCTGAATCAATGCTTGAGGGGATCGGGGCTGTTCCACCTCGGCACTGACGGTTACCGGGTTCCGACCCGTCGATCCGGAATCTCCGGGGCTGATAGCGCCGTGCAGAGCATCACTCCAGAAGCCCCCGGACGAAGTGCCCGCCGGTGATGCCGCCGAGCGCCCGCCGTTTCACCTCGTCCTTGAGCGCGGGAAGGGCGCCGTGGTCTCCCCGGGCCGCGGCGTCGATCGCCGTCCGGTAGAGTTGGGCCATCTCCGCTGCGTAGCGGGCCCCCCGTTCCCGTGCGTCGATGACGACGGCGTCGATGCCCATCCCGGCGATCCGGGGCAGGCGGTCGATGAGAGAGGTCTCGACGGCGTTCGCGATGTAGGTCCGCCCCTCGCCGTCGCACCGGAGCGGGAAGACGCGGTTTCGTCCGTCCTGGAGACCCAGGAACCGGCCGTCCCCGATCCCCGCCGCGAGCCTGTCCTCGGTCACCATCGCCTCGACGTTGCCCTGCACGAGCACCTCGAGTCCGGGGGTATCCCCGGCCAGGGCCGCAAGCCCGGCAAGATCGTCGGCCGGGAGTTCGGGGGAGGCCGTGCACCGCAGGAAGAGCGGCGCGAGTTCCGCGGCGGTGCGGTGGTTCCAGAGGTTCAGTCCGGCAGCCCCGTAGAGCGCCATCCGGGGTTCGGCCCGCCGCACCGCGTCGGCAGCCCCGAGCCCGCTCACCATCACCCCGCGGACGCCCGCATCGTAAAGCGACGGGAGGAGGGGAACCGCAACGTCGAGGAAGGTGCGCCGGGCGATCGACGGCCATTTCCAGACGAGGTCCGCACCCCCCTCCCGGCAGACGGCGGCGGCCTCTTCGAGGATACCGGGAGCGGACACCTCCAGGTAGACGGTGCGGGCGCCGCCCCTGACGGCGGCCTCTGCCTCTTCGAGGGTACTGGTGTAGACCGAGACCGACGGAAGCCGGGGGTTCCGGGGAGCGCCCGCCGGCCGCTCCAGCCCGGCAATAGCCGCCTCGACCCTCTCCCGGGCCGCACGCACCGCATCCTCCCCGGGGCGGCGTCCGGCGAGCACCGCATCCTCGACTCTCTCCAGGAATGTCCGCCGGATCCGGTTCAACTCCCCGAGCGGGGCAAAGAGCCCGCCGGGGTAGCGGAGCTCCAGGCTCCGTATCGTAAACGGCGTCCCCCCGGTCTTTGTCAGCTGCTCCGCGATCTGCTCTTCGGTGAGCGGCCGGCTCCGTGCCGGCTCCATTGAGAGGTCGGAGCGGTAGCGCACCCGGAGCGGCTCGCTCCCCTGCAGATCGACGACCGCCTCGAGGTCGGGCGTCCCGTCCTCCCAGACGGCCGTCACGTCGAGCGGCAGCAGCCGCAGGGGCCTTTCCATGATCCGCTTCGCCCGCTCCTCGAGATCCGTGCTCTTCGTCAGGAAGACCCGGGCGCCGGCATCGACGGGTGCGGGGACGGAAAGCCGCACCGTGCCGGAGCGGACGGCGGGCGTGCCGCGGACGACCGCTCCTGCGTCGCGGTCGGGGTCGTCGGTGCAGAAGGCGAGCCCATCCCCGGAACGCAACGCGAGATCGGCGGCGAGACGCACGGTCGCCTCCCGCCGCTGCGGGTCGTAGCCAATGACCGTGCCGAGCGGGAGACCACGGTTTCCGGGCCGGTCGCGGGCCATGATATCGCGGGCGCCGAGGATGTAGCCTTCCGTGAACTCCCGGTTGAACGCAAGCGCAAGGTCGCGCATATCCTCCCGCGAGGGCGACCAGTCTTCCCCGGCGGCTATCGCGTCGAGAGCATGCCGGTAGATGGCCGTCACCGTGGCGACGTACTCCACCGAGCGCATCCTCCCCTCGATCTTGAGCGAGGCCACCGGCGAACGCGCGAGGAGGTCGAGGCGCGGGTACACCGAGAGGTCCCGGGTCGAGAGCAGGTAACGGTCCGATCCGGGCCTTGCCCGCAGGTCTTTCGGGCGCCCGTACTCGTCCGTCCCGGCGGTCACGAGCCGGTAAGGCTTCCGGCACGGCTGGGCGCACATCCCGCGGTTCCCGCTCCGTCCCCCGATGACCGAGGAGAGGAGGCACTGGCCCGAGTAGCAGTAGCAGAGCGCCCCGTGGGCGAAGACCTCGATGCCGATCCCCCGTGCCTCCGCATCCTCTGCGATACCCTTGATCTCGGACAGCGTGAGTTCCCGGGCGAGCACCACGCGGGAGAACCCCTCCCGTGCCGTCCGCGCCACGCCTTCCCGGTTGTGGATCGCCATCTGGGTCGAGGCGTGGAGAGGGAGGTCCGGGACGACCTCCCGGGCAAGCGCCGCCACCCCGATGTCCTGCACCAGGACGGCGTCGACCCCGATCTCGTAGAGCCGGAGGAGGTAGCGGGCGACGTCGGGGAGTTCGGCGTCCCGGACGAGGACGTTTACGGTGACGTAGACCCTGACTCCCCGGAGGTGCGCGTAACCGACGGCGTATTCGAGTTCCTCGTCGGAGAAGTTCGCCGCGTAGTGCCTGGCCCCGAACCGTCGCCCGGCAAGGTAGACGGCATCGGCACCGGCGGCAACCGCTGCGGCCAGCGCCTCCGGCGACCCGGCCGGCGCAAGCAGTTCCGGTGGCCCGGACGTCTGATGGTGATCGTGCGGCATCTGCTCCGTACCGTTTGCCCCGACGGCCTATATACCCACCCCGGGTGAGGCGGGTATCCTTTTTCGGGCAGGAGAGCGATGTGGAGAAGGGATCTGGAGTATGGATTGCATAGGAGTTATCGGCTACGGGCACATGGGCGGCATGCTGGTGAACGGGTTTCTCTCGTCCGGCGTGCTCGGCATCGATGAGGTCGTGGTCACGTCGAAGAGCCGGGAGAGCCGGGATGCATGCGCCGCGGCATGGCCGGGTATCGGCATCGCCAGAGCGAACGGGGAACTCGCCCGGCGGTGCCGCACGATCATTCTCGCCGTCAGGCCGCAGGAGGTGACAGAAGTCCTCCGCGAGATCGTCCCCCTGATGGACGGCGACGAGCATATCGTCTCGCTCGCCGCAGGCATCGGCCTCGCGGAGCTTGAGGGGCTGTTTTCGGGTTCGGTCACCCGGGTCGTTCCCACAATCTCCTCCACGGTCGGGCAGGGGACGACGCTTATCTGCCATGGGCGGCAGGTGGGCATGCACGACGCTCTCCGGGTGGAGGGGCTCTTCTCGTCCATCGGGAACGTGATGCTCGTCGAGGAGGAAGAACTCCCGGCGGCCACCATACTCTCGAGCTGCGGGCCGGGGCTGCTCGCTGCCGTCATCGAGGAACTGGCGGACGCTGCTGCCCGTGCGAGCGGTCTTTCGGCGGATCGGGCGCTTCAACTCGCAACGGAGACGGCCGCGGCTACGGCCGCCTATCTCCGGGAGACCGGCGAGACCCCCGGTGACCTGATCGGGCGGGTCGCGACCGGCGGCGGCGTCACGGAGGTCGGGGTGAAGGGGATCCGGGAACGGCTGCCGGAAGTCTTCGACGAGGCGGTCGCCGCCATGCTGGAGCGCTACGGTGCGGTGGGGAAGTGACGGCCGGCCGGGACCCCTCACGATCTCCGGGAGACTGCAGGCAGACTTTTAAGTGATAGGGCGGGAATACATCCGGTAAGTATGAAGATCGTCGTCTCTGTGGAGAATGCCGCCGCTATCGACGAGGTGGCGGAGTACAACCCGACGTTCATCGAGATCAGGCTTGACAGGATGGAGGGAGACCTGCTGGATCAGGTTCGTACGATTCGGGAGAAGACCGTCATCCCGCTGATTGCCACGCTCAGGAGCAGGGACGAAGGGGGCCGGTTTGTCGGCGATGCGGATCTCTGGGCCCGGATCGTCGGGCCGATAGCGCGATACGTCGATATCGTGGACGTGGAAGCACGTTACCGGGATCACGCGCCGTTCATCAAGAGCCAGGGAGTCCAGATCCTCGCGTCGCTGCACACGAACGAGATGCCCACCGTGCCGGAGCTCGGGCGGATCGACGAGATGCTCCGGTCATACGGCGACATCCCGAAGATCGTCGTGCGCCCTAAAACCCGGGAAGACCTCTTCGAACTCGTCCTCTTTACCCACCAGGCCCAGAAACCCATCTGCACGAGCATCATGGGCGCCGAGTTCCGCTACGCCCGCGCAATCCTGCCCCTCTTCGGGTCGGAGTTCACGTTCAGCCATGCCGGAACCCCGACGGCCGAAGGACAATACCATGTGCGGGAGATGCGGCAGATTGCGGATCTGCTGAAGTGAGGGGGGTTGGGGCTCGGGCCGACTACGCACCTGTGGTGCCTGAACTCTGTTCCTACCGGAACTCACACCTTCAGCCAGTCGCTAGTCCAAGACCTTCGGTCTTCTCCAGCGATGTCCCCATGGGACATCGCCTATCGCCATGCACTGCCTCCGCCCCTGTGGGGCGGAGGAGGAGGCCGGAGGCCGGGTGAGGTGGGGTTTACAGATGTCTGCGTACAAGGTAGAGACAGGGGAGGGGGCATGCCCCCCTCGCACCTGTCGGTGCTCAAGCTCGCTACGCTCGCACTTCCCACCTGACGGTGGTCGAGCTCCGGGCGTTCCGCCCATCGCACTCCCCGTCAGCCCCTCCCCCAATGGCGATACTTATTGGGAAGCCGTGGATGAGTGCGCAGGATACGAAGTAGTTAGACCCCCCATTTGTCTGGTGGATGGGAGCGTCGGATAGTATACAGGTTTACGCGGCCGACAGGTGCCTGAATTTAAGAGGACTGCAGGCCGCGGAGCCTGGATCCTGCTCTCCTTATTTCCCAAATCCCCGGTACTTCGCCTGCTCGAGCATCGCATCCAGGAGAACCATCGCGAGCATGCACTCCGCGACCGGAACGACCCGCGGCGCGATGCAGGGGTCGTGCCGCCCTTCGATTGATATCTCCCGCTCCTTCCCGGCGATGTCGACGGTCTGCTGTGCCCTGCGTATCGAGGGCGTTGGCTTGACGGCAAGCCGGACGACAATATCCTGCCCGGTGCTGATCCCGCCGAGGACGCCGCCCGCATGGTTGCTTGCAAACCCGGTTTCGGTGATCGGATCGTTCATCTCGCTCCCGAGGAGCCGGGCGGCGCCGAACCCCTCGCCGAGTTCGACGCCCTTCACCGCACCGATCCCCATCATCGCCCCGGCGATGGCGGCGTCGAGTTTCCCGAATACCGGGTCGCCGAGTCCCGCCGGGCACCCCGAGGCCGTCACCTCGACGATGCCGCCCACGGAGTCGCCGGCATCACGGGCGGCACGGATCTCCGCTTCCATCGCTTCCGGATCCGTCGCGGCGTGCACTTCGATAACCCGCCCCCTGATCACGATGCCGCAGGGTTCGAGGCAGCGGACCGCCACCGCTCCGGCCGCAACCCGGGCAAGGGTCTCCCGGCCCGAACTCCTCCCGCCGCCGCGGTGATCGCGCAGCCCGTACTTCTCCTGCCAGGTGTAGTCCGCGTGCCCCGGCCGGAATACGTCCCGGAGCGCGTCGTAGTCCTCCGACCGGACATCCCGGTTCCTGACGAGAAGCGCGATCGGGGCGCCGGTCGTCTTTCCTTCAAAAATCCCCGAGAGGATCTCCACCCGGTCGGTCTCCTGCCGGCCGGACTCGAGCGGGCCCTTCCCCGGCCGCCTGCGGTCGAGGTAGGGCTGGATATCCGCCTCCGTGATGGGGATGCCGGGCGGGCAGCCGTCGACGACCGCGCCCACCGCCAACCCATGGCTCTCGCCGAACGTCGTGCACCTGAAGTTTCTTCCGAATGTGTTCATGCAAGCATCTCCCGAACCAGTTCAGGCGTGACGCGAATCCCGGTGATCAGCCGGAACTGCTCCGCCGCCTGGTGGACGAACATCTCCGTGCCGGGTATCGTCTCGCACCCGGCTTCTCTCGCCGCCCTGATGAGAGGCGTCTCCGGCGGCGTGTAGACGAGGTCGAAGACCGCCGTCCCCCGCTCGAGGTCGTTCGCGGCAAGCAGGCTCCGGGTGTCGGGCTCCATCCCGACCGGGGTCGTGTGCACCACAACATCGGCGTCGCTCCCCTTGAACTCTTCGAGGCTGCCCCACCGGCACCTGAACCGTTCGGCGAGCGTCCTCGCCGCCTCCGGCCGCCGGGCAAGCACCGTCACGTCCATATCGAGCGAGCGAAGGGCGTAGACCGCCGCGGCCGCCGCGCCCCCGGCGCCGAGCACAACCGCCCGGGCGCCCCGCCGGTGGGCGAGCGGGATCTGTACCCCCAGCCAGTCGGTGTTATGGCCGTACATCCTCCCGCCGCACCGCACAACGGTGTTCGCCGCACCGATCGCCGCGGCGTGCTCGTCGACCTCATCAAGATAATGCATCACATCGGCCTTGAACGGGATGGTGACGGATAAGCCCTTCAGGGGGAGGAGGTTTGCGAGGCGGACGATGATTCCCGCGTCCGGCCACTCGAAGCGGGTGTAGTGATAGTTCATCCCGAAGTGTTCAAAGAGCCGGTTGTAGAGGAGCGGGCTCCTGCTGTGGGCGCAGGGGTTCCCGGCGATGCCGCACACCATGAGACCCGGATCCCGGTCGACCATCTCCCGGACGGCGGAAAGCCCGAACTGCTCAAGGAGGACATCGCGTTCATGACTTCGCGTCTTCACGTCTTCGCGTGAAACAAGAATGTGGGGATGGGGATCCGGCCGCACGCGAAGCCGTGAAGTTCGCGAAGGGAGTGTCAGGCTGCGGGAAAACTTCGCATCTTCGTGTTTCTCGTCCGGGGAGATGTCGGCTTCCCCACCGATCTCCCGGACGATCAGATCCGCGACCTCTCCCGGAGCATGCCTCCCGGTATCGATGCAGATGTCGGCCGCACCGAGGTAGGCCTCCTTTCTCCGGAGAAGGAGCGTGCGCACCTCTTCTTCCGGGGGGAGAGCGGTCAGCCCCGGCCGGTCGCTCCCGGCGATCCGCTCATGGATGACCCCGGGCGGGGCGGTGAGGAGGAAGACCCTGCCGTGCCGCCGGAGATCCGCGACGTTTGCCGGGTCGCATACCGCCCCGCCGCCGGTTCCGATCACGCCCTCCGCATCCCGGAGCGACGCGACGACCTCCCGCTCCAGGGCGCGGAAGTGCGGTTCACCATACTGCCGAAAGAGCTCCGGGATCGGCATCCCGGCCCGCTGCTCGATGAGCGCATCGGTGTCGTAGAACGGCAGCCCGAGGCGAGCCGCGAGGATCCGCCCGACCGAGGTCTTCCCGGTCCCCCGGAATCCGACAAGGACGACCCTCACAGCAGCCCCTCCCCATAGAGCGCCTCCCAGAACCCGGGAAAGGACTTCTCCACGCATTCGGGGTCACGGATCGCCATCCCCCCGACCGCGAGGCCGAGCACGGCAAACGCCATCGCCGTCCGGTGATCGTCGTGCGGGTCGACGGCCACGCCGTGGAGGGGGGCGGGCGTGACCGTGAGGGAGTCCTCCGTCACCTCGACCCCCGCCCCCATCCGCCGGAGGGTATCCGCCGTCACCCCGACGCGGTCGCTCTCCTTGTACTGCAGGTGCGCCGTGCCGGTGATCGTCGTCGGCGACCCTGCCGTCGCCGCAACCGCCGCGAGCGTCTGGACGGTGTCGGGGGACGAGGACATATCGATCTCGATACCCTCGAGATCGCCCGTCCGCTCCACCGTCACCGCATCGGCGCCGGCGGTCACCCGGCACCCCATCGCCTCGAGGGCGTCGAGGAACCGGCGGTCGCCCTGGACAGAGGTTGGGTTCAGGCCCGTGACCGTGACCCTCCCGCCGCAGACGGCCGCGACCGCGAAGAGGTAGGAGGCCGAGGAGTAGTCTCCCTCGACCCGGTAATCTCTTCCCCGGTAGGCTCTACCGCTCTCCACCCGGAACCATTCGTAACCCCGCCGCTCGATCTGCGCCCCGAACCCGAGCATCACGTCCGCGGTCACGTCGAGGTAGGACCGGGATGCCGGGGTTGCCGGGAGCGTGAGTTCCACGTCCTCCTCCGCGTAGGGCGCCGCCATCAGGATGGACGAGACGAACTGGCTGCTGATGCTTCCGTCGATCGCCGTCCTCCCGCCCCGGAGCCTGCCGGAGATGCGGATGGGGGGGAACCCCGGCTCGCCGACAAACGCGACGTCGCCGCCGAGGGCCCGGAGCGCCCCGGCAAGGGGGCCGACCGGCCGCTCGAGCATCCGGGAACTCCCCGTCAGCACCACCGGGTGCTGCGAGAGGAGCGCCGACGAGGTGAGGAGCCGGAGCGTCGTCCCGGAGTTCCCGCAGTCGATGGTCACCTCTCCCGGTGCGGGGAAGGTGCCGCCGCAGCCGGCGACGGCGATCTCCCCCGGCAGCCACTCGAGTTGCACCCCGAGGGCTTCAAGCCCCCGGGCGGTCAGTTCCGTATCGGCCGCCCGGAGCGGGCCTTCGATCCGCGTTCTCCCTGTCGCAAGCGCTCCCGCGATCAGCGCCCGGTGGGTATAACTCTTGGAAGGCGGCGCCGGAAACGCCGCGTCGACCGGGCCGGTCTGCGACACGCGGACGATCATATCGGCACCTCCATGCGGGCGTAGCACCCGAGTTCCCTGACGGTGGTCATGCTCTTGAGTTCCTCCTTTGCTTCCCGCCATCCTTCGGCGGTCTCCATGTCGATGAAGAACAGGTACTTCCCCATACCCCGGCGGGACGGCCGCGACTCGATCCGGGTCAGGTTGATCCCGCGCCGGGCGAAGACCGCGAGGATGTCGGCAAGGAGCCCGACCCGGTCGAGTTCGGGGTCGACGAGGAGGCTGCACTTCGTGCACCCCGCGATTCCGCGGGGGACGGCGGATATCTCGACGAACCGGGTGGTGTTGTCCCTGCTGTTCTGGACGTCACGGACGGCAATCGGAAGGCCGTAGATCCGCGCCGCCGTCTCCGAGACGATGGCGCCGGCGTGCTCGTCCCTCTGCATCGCCATCGCGCTCGCCGCATTGCTGCTCGTGTGCACGACCTCCACCCCGAGGCTGTCGAGGAGGACGGAGCACTGCTCGTGCGTCTGCGGGTGGGCGTAGACGACCGGGAGGCTTGCGGGGTCTCCCCGGGCCGCGAGGTGGTGCCGGACGGGCATGTAGGCCTCTCCGGTGATCGAGACCGCGAACTCCATCAGCCCCTGGAGCGTCTCCCCGACGCCCCCCGCCTCCGAGTTCTCGATCGGCACGAGCCCTTTCGCTCCACCGGCCGCCACGCGTTTGATGATGGCGCGGATCGTCGGCAGGAGTTCGACATCGTCGCCGTAGAGCCTGGCCGCGAGTTCGTGGCTGACCGTCCCGGCAGGTCCGAGCGTTGCGACGGTCATCGGCTCACCACGTGGCTGATGAGGTCGTCGGTCTCTTCCGTCGCGGCCCGGAGATACGAGGCATAGTGATCGGCGTTCCGGGCAAAGAAGTCCCGGAACCGTTCGTCGTCCCCGGACTCGACGATCTCGCGGAGCGTCCGGACAGCCTCCTCGAACCCGGCGAGCACCTCCGGGACGGCCGGGTTCATCTGCAGCATGTCGCCGTAGAGCCCCGCATCCTGGGCGAGGAGCCGTCCGACGAGCCCCATCTCGATCCGGTAGATCGGGCTCGTGAACCGGAGGGTCTCCGCGGCGTCGGCGCCGGTCCGGCGGATGGCTTCCGCCTTTGCGAGCGTTCCGAAGTGGGTGAGCCCCTGGATCACCGCCATCATCCGGTCGTGGTCTTCGGGTGTCGAGAGGGTGATCGCCGCCCCCTGGTCGCGGAAGACCGATAAGAGTCCTTCAAGGGTCTCGGGACTGCACCTGGCCGGGGTTGCGACGATCGTCTGGCCCTGGAGCGACGCAGCGCCGGGCCCGAACATCGGGTGGAGCCCGATCACCTCCGCACGGGAGGCGAGCATCGCCCGGACGGGTTCGGCCTTGAGGGAGGTGAGGTCGCAGAAGACCTGCTCATCCGAGAGGAGCGGCGCGACTTCCCGGATCACCCCGACGGTGGCGCGGATGGGGACCGATACCATGACGAGGTCCGCCGTCTCCGCGATGGCGCGGGCGGTGAGCGAGGTCTTTCTCCCCGAGACGATCGTCTCCCAGCCGGCGGCCTGAAAGACCCCGGCAAAGAACCGTCCCATCTGTCCCGTGCCGCCGATGATGCCTGCAAGCATTCCCGTCACTTCTCCAGGATCGTCTCTTTGACGGCGACGCCGAAGTGCCGCCCGCCCTCCGCGACGCTGCCGAGCACCCTGTCGCCGACCGCGAGGGCGGCGACCGATACGGCTGTCCCGTCCTCCCGGACGAGCCGGATCGTCTCGGCGTTCTGGAGAACCAGGCTCACCGTCGCGTCGCCGGCCTTCGCCTCGACGAGGAGGAGCGGGCGGCGCTCGATCTTCACCCTTCCGACGACCGCGTCGTGGGTCGGGCCGGTATGCTCCGCGACGAGCACCCTGTCGCCCACCGCGAGGTCGGCGAGGTACGCGGTCTTCCCGCCGGGGAGGAGGATGTAGGCGTGCACCGCCCCGGCGTTCACCCGGAACGGTCGCGGCGCCACGTAGGGATTCTCCAGGGTCTCGGGGTGCACCATCAGGAACGCCGAGGAGGTGTTGCCGACGAGCATCCCTTCCCCGTCGGCGAGGATCGAGCAGGTGTCGACGCAGACCCTATCCCCCATCCCGACGGGGACGATCCGGGTCACCTCGAACGGGACGAGAGGAACCTCTTCGCCGGCGCCGGCGACCGTCTTCGCGACCCGCCGGATCTCCGCCGGATCGTCGGTCGCAAGGAGGATGCCCGCCGCCCCGCGTTCGAGGACGGTCAGGGCGACCTTCGCCTCTTCGGCGCTTCCGACCGCGGCGACGATCCGGTCGGACTGCGCGACGAGGTTCTCGAGCGGGATGACCGTCCAGTCTCCTGTCCGGACGATGACAAGACCCTCGCGGGAGAGCCGGAGCGCCTCCTCCTCGGTCTCTTTATCGACGATCTCGATCTCGAAGACGTCTTTTCCGGGGACGAGGTCGCCGTTCTCTGCGACGGTCGTCACCCGGCCGAGTTCCCGGACGCGTTCCGCATTCTCGACGAACAGGGCGTCGGCACCGCTCTCGAGCGCGGTCGTCGCGAGATCCTTCCTCCACGGCCGGAGATCGACCCAGAAGAGTTTCATCGCTCCTTCCCCAGGGCGTCGGCCGGACTTATCCCCTGGTGAACCACCCGGGATATCGCGGCGATGAACCGGGCGGGATCGTCGCGCTGGAAGGCGTTCCTTCCCATACAGACGCCCGCCGCGCCCGCGTCGATCGCGTCGCGGATGGTCGCGAGCGTCTCCATATCCCCGCCCTTCTCGCCGCCGGCGATCATCACCGGCACCGAGCAGGCGGCGGTGATCCGGCGGAACGTCTCCGGATCCCCGGTGTAGTTCGTCTTGATGAGGTCGGCCCCGAGTTCTTCCGCCACCCGGACGCAGTGCCCGATCGACTCCGGTGAGGTGGGATCGATCCCCTTGCCGCGGGGGTAGATCATGATCAGGAGCGGTATCCCCCAGCGGTTGCACTCCCGCACCACCTCGCCCGCCGACTCGATCATCCTCGACTCGTTGGGCGCGCCGAGGTTGATGTGGATCGAGACCGCGTCGGCGCCGAGCGCGACCGCCTCCTCCACGGTGCAGACGAGCACCTTGTCGTTCGGATCGGGGTTCATCGACGTGCTCGCGGAGAGGTGCACGATGAGCCCGATATCCTTTCCGTGCTTCCGGTGCCCCCCCTTCACCATGCCCTTGTGGAGCACGATGGCGTTCGCCCCGCCTTCGCTCACCGCATTGACCGTCTCTGTCATGTTGCAGAGCCCTTCGATCTGGCCCATCGTGAACCCGTGATCCATGGGGATGACCACGGCGCGGCCGGTGTTCCTGTCCATTATCCGCTCAAGGCGGATCTCTTTTCCAATCATGTTATCACGTCCTCAAGATCTCGACCGCTTCCTCTGCCGACCGCCCTTCATGAATGATCAGTGCGGCGGCACGGATAAGGCGATCGGGCGCCGGGTGCTGGAAGGCGTTCCTCCCGATCGATATCCCGGCGGCACCGCCCTCCATCGCGCCCTCGACCAGGTCGAGGATCGCCCGATCGTCGGTCTTCGAACCGCCCGCGACCACGACCGGCACCGGGCATCCTCTCGTCACCTCCCGGAACGAGTCCGCATCCCCGGTGTAGACGGTCTTCACGATATCGGCGCCGAGCTCCGCCGCCACCCGTGCGGAGAGTTTGACGCTCTCGAGGTCGTGCTCGTCGCTGACCTTCCTGCCCCGCGGGTACATCATCGCGAGGAGCGGCATCCCCCACTCCATGCAGGCGACCGCGACTCTGCCCAGGTCTTCAAGCATCCGTGCCTCGGAGTCGGCGCCGACGTTGATGTGCACCGATACGCCGTCGGCGCCCATCTTCAGGGCGTTCGTGACGGTGTTGACGAGCACTTTGTCGTTCGGGTCGGGTCCGATGCTGGTGCTCGCCGAGAGATGCATGATGAGGCCGACGTCCCGCCCGTGCCCCCTATGGCCGTGCAGCGCAAGCCCCACGTGGCCGATGACCGCGTTCGCTCCCCCCTCGGCGACGAGGTCGATGGTTCTCCCTACGTCGACCAGCCCCGGGATGGGGCCGAGCGTCACCCCGTGGTCGAGCGGCACGATGATGGTCCTGCCGGTGTTCCGATCCATGATACGTTCCAGACGAATCTCTTTTCCTCTCATAACCATAGTCCTCCCCGGATTTTGATGATGCAATCTTTCCGGGAGTAGTTAAAACTGGATAAACCAGGTAAAATAGCGATAGAACGCTGCCGCTCCAACATTACGGATATCGGCTGTAGAAAACTTGCAGATCGCTTCTGCGCACGCGGCGGCTACTCCGTTAACCGAGATAAAAGCGGTCACCGGCGAAAAAACATCCACCACGCATTGGCTATACCGTTATGTGTCCATGTATAAAAATATGCCGGATTTGCACGCGGGAGGAGAATCCGGGGCGGGAGATGGCCCGGCGGAAAAAAGTATGCGGTTTGTCTTATTTCGGCTTTGTTGAAACCCTCTCCCGGAGGATGAATTATCTCCGGATAATCCATGTCTCACCGACGCACGCGAAGGCGCGAAGAACGCGAAGTCTGGATGGGTATTGACTGTCTCCCTTCGCGACTTCGCGGCTTCGCGTGAGACCCACATCACCCGCCTCTATCGGCAACCGAATGTTATCCAGGGGTTGTGGAAAGCATTTCAACAGGGCCCTTATTTCCGGCTCTTTTTGAACGATATGACATCGCCGACGGTCATGGTCACCCGGCCGGGCCCGCCCGTGGAGATGCTGTCTTCAGCCGAGTCGATCAGCCTGATATTGAGTGCTTTCTCGAGTTTCTTCCGGACATCGTCTTCAGGGATGAGGTCGCCCTTCTCGATCTTCTTGACCAGGATCTCACGCTCCTTGATCGCCCGTGCAAGGTCGAGCGTGGACCACTCCTTCTCTTCCCGTGCCGCCCGGATACGGTCGGCGTAATCGTCGACGAGTTCTCCTTCCATCAGGTCAAAGACGTCCCGTGGCCTCCTCCTGGGAGCCTGCGGGCCGGCGAGTCCCGGCTTCGTCTGCGGGGCACCTTTTCGTCGCGGTTGCTGGACTTCTGTACCGTGTTTCGCACATCGAGCGCAGACGCAGAGCTCTGCACCCTCGATCTGGATGGTTTTCGACGGTCCCACTATAGGAGCGCCGCATAGTTCGCACTGCATAAGTCTCGCAAACAACTTTATATTCATTTTAACCTATATAATTAATCGAGGAGACCTATGGGAGATATCGCTCGGCAGGCACCAGAGAAGGATACCGGTGAAGACATCTACCAGTATCTCCTGGAACGGATTACGAACCTCGAAAACCGAAACCTGGAGCTACGCGAGCAGTTCCGCCAGATGGAGTCCGAGAAACGATACGTTGAAACCCAGAAGATCCGCTACGAGCGGGAACTCCGAAAACTCAAAAGCGAGATCGAGCAGCTCAGAAGCCCTCCTCTCGTGATCGGAACAGTTACCGACGTTATCGACAACAGCCGCGTGATCGTGCGGAGCAGTGCAGGGCCGCGATTCCTGGTCCGTACGTCCCAGCTCATCGACCCCGATCTCCTCAAACCGGGTGTGCGGTGTACGCTCAACCAGCAGTCCCTCGCGATCGTGGACGTGCTCCCCACGAGCTACGACGCGCAGATCTACGGCATGGAGCTGGTGGAGTCACCGGAGGAGACCTACGAGAACATCGGCGGCCTTGAACCGCAGATCGAGGAGATCCGCGAAGCCGTCGAACTCCCCCTGACGAAACCGCAGCTCTTCGAGAAGGTCGGCATCTCCCCGCCGAAGGGTGTTCTCCTCTACGGCCCGCCCGGCACGGGGAAGACCCTCCTCGCACGGGCGGTGGCCCACCAGACGAACGCACACTTCCTCCGCGTGGTCGGTTCGGAACTGGTGCAGAAGTACATCGGCGAAGGCGCCCGCCTGGTCCGGGAGCTCTTCGACCTCGCGAAGCAGAAGGCGCCGTCGATCATCTTCATCGACGAGATCGACGCAATCGGTGCGCACCGGAACGACTCGACCACCTCCGGCGACCGCGAAGTCCAGCGGACGCTGATGCAGCTCCTGGCGGAGATGGACGGGTTCGACAACCGGGGCGACGTCAAGATCGTCGCTGCGACGAACCGGATCGATATCCTCGACCGCGCCCTCCTCCGCCCGGGCCGGTTCGACCGGATGATCGAGATCCCGCTCCCCGACCACCAGGGGAGGCTTGCGATCTTAAAGATCCACACCCAGCACATGAACATCGGCGAGGACGTCAACCTCTCGGAAGTCTCGCGGCTGACGGAGGGCAAGAACGGCGCCGACCTCCGGGCGATATGCATGGAGGCGGGCATGTTCGCCATCAGGATGGAGCGCGACGCCGTCAACAGCGACGATTTCATGAAGGCGATCGACAAACTCTCGGTGGACTTCGACCGCCACCACTTCCACACCACCTTCGGCGAGATGTTCGCCTGAAGGATATCTTTTTTTGGCTCCGTTGAACCCCTTTTCTGGTCTTCATTCCTTACCTTGATGAGGTTGGTGCTGGGCCCGGCTTGTCCCCATGCAGTGGACCGTGGGACTATCGCCTCGGGGGTGTGCGACTGTCGGGACGACAGGAGCACGAGAAACTCGAAGAGTTTCGAGGGGACAAAGGGGAGTGCGAGCGCAGCGAGCATGAGAAGACCGAAGGTCTTCGAGGAGGCCATGCCCCCCTTCGCACCTATCGGTGCTCAAGCTCGCTTCGCTCGCACTCCGCACCCTTCGGGTGCTCATGCTCCGGCCGTCCCGCCCGTCGCACTCCCCGTCAGCCCCTCCCCCAAGGGCGATACTCCCTTGAAATCCGTGCTAGGATGACTGCAGAAACATACCAGATACGAGGGAATGTGAACACCGTCAGGTGCGTTTCACTGCGATCGTGACTGTGCCTGTTCTGCAGAGCAAGCCCGGTTCCAGGAACAACTGTCCGAAGAGACCTTCAACAAGGCCCTTTTTGAATATCGGGTTGTTAAACCGCAACCGAATGCTCTGCCGTGAACGTCTCCCCCAGTCTCGAAAGACGCTCCAGGGCAAGATCGCTCTTTAGAAGGCCGAAGATCAGGCGATCGTGATATCCGCCCCCGGCATGCCAGTACCGTCTCTGGGTACCCTCCAGGACAAAGCCGCACCTCTCCATCACCCGCCGTGATGCCGTATTGCCGGCAACGGTGTCGCCGTTCAGCCGGTAGCCCTCGAGCACGATGAACGCGAAGTAGACCAGGAAGGTGCAGGCCAGGGTGCCGTAGCCTCTTTTCCAGTATATATCGTCGAGCTGGTAGCCGATCAGAAACGATCCGGGGTTGAAATCGACCGGCAAGAGAGCACACTGCCCGACGAAATCCCCGGCATCTTCCAGTCTTGCCGTGAAGACGTGGTGATCCGGCATCCTCCCCTCCGCGAGCGCCGCCCACATCTCCCCGATCAGGGGAAGAAAATAGGATCGCGTGGCCTCATCCGTATTTGGCTCGAAAAACAGCCACCTGCAAACCGACTCCTTCGAGAGCATCCGGGATATATCGGGGAGGTCGTGCTCGGTGCAGTAGGAGAACCTCATACCGCCGCCGATCCAGCTCTGCTGCATGCCGTAGTGTTCGATCTCTCCGCATATAAGAAGAGGGCCCCGGGCACCGATATCTGTGCAGGCCGGCATTCAGCCGGCAACCGGGAGTTCACGCTCCGGACAGCATGACGATCACGCCTTCGGGACAGACATGGGAGCAGAGGCTGCACCCGTCGCACCGGTCTCTATCGATCGCGACCTCTCCGCCCACCATCGAGATGGCATGGTATCCGCCGTCGCGGCAGGCCGTCACGCAGCGGCCGCAGGATCTGCACCGTTCGGGAAAAACCCTCGCCGCGAAACGGTGAACGCTTCGGGAGAGGGCCGCGTGCGTTCCGATGAGGGGAAGGGCGCGGCCCCTGAGTGCCCCGACGCCCGCAAACTGCTTGCGTAAAAGGTATCCCGAGAGACCCGCGTTCATCCCGCGGATGATTCCCGCCCCCTCCCACATCACGGCCGTGCAGACCTGGACCGCCGACGCCCCGGCCGCTATGTACTCGGCGGCGTCCTGCCAGCGGGAGATGCCGCCGATACCCATGAGGGGCACCGGGAGTTCCCGGGCAATCTGCGAGATCATCTTCAGGCCGATGGGTTTCACCGCGGGCCCCGAGTATCCCCCGTAGGTGCTGAAGCCGGCAACCGGGGGGTTGGGTTCGAGCGTCTCGAGGTCGATGCCCATCAGGCACTGGACGGTGTTGATAGCAGCGAGGATATCGGCGCCGGCGTCCACCGCAGCCCCTGCAACCGGCACGATATCCGTCACGTTGGGGGTGAGTTTGACGATCAGGGGGACCGTGGCGACCTGCCGCACCGCCCGGGTCGCCTCGCGGACGAGATCGGGGTGCTGGCCGATGGCCGCACCGACTCCCCGTTCCGGCATCCCGTGGGGGCAGGAGACGTTCAGCTCGATCGCGTCCGCACCCGCATCCTGAACGGTGCAGGCGAGTTCCTGCCATTCCCCCGGGTCGGGAGAAGCCATGATGCTCGCGACCAGGACACGGTCGGGGAACTCCTTCTTCGTCGCGGCAACCTCTCCGGTCCAGTAGGATACGCTCTTCCTGCTCAGGAGTTCGATGTTCTCAAAGCCGAGGAGGCCCGAGTTCCCGTCTTTCCAGGCCGCAAACCGGGGCGAGACGTCCCGGATCTCCATCGCGTCCGGAACGATGGTCTTCGTGACCGCACCCGCCCAGCCGAGCCGGAACGCATGCCGGATCTGTTCGCCGGAAGCGGTCGGCGGACCCGAGGCGAGCAGGAACGGGTTCCCGAGCGCGAGCGGACCGACAGTTGTCTCGAGGGAGGGATCAGTTGCGGGCATACGGTTCTTCCTTATCCGGATTGCGCTGGAATACCATATGATTCTTGCTATCGGTCAGGGCTGCTTACGGCAATCCCCATTCAGAGCCACATAGGGCACAAGATCTCAAAAATAATAACTGTCCGCCCTACTCTGCCGGGTACTCTTCTTCGGCGCACCAGACCTCGAGCAGCGTATCCTCCGGCTCCGTCCGGTCGGCATACGTCTCCGGCGTCGTGCCCTCTTCCATCCATATGGTGTCGACCATATGATCCCCCACGATCCGGTAGAGGCAGCGGTACCTCCACGGTTCTGCGGGCATCACGTCCCGCTCGTAGATCTGCCGGGCAAGGCCTGAAGAGCAGAAGAGACCTTCTCCGGGCTCGAATAGGGCCTCGTCGACGTAGCGCTGGATGTACCACCGGAGCTCGGAGGCGAGGGCGAGCGCACTCCCGAGCGACGCCGTTCTGATCCGTATGCCGTACGCGAGCCGGTCAGGCTGATAAAAACGGAGAACGCCCCTGCTGGTCTCGGACTTGAGCAGGGTGGCGTAGAGGTCAACCCCCTCCAGCTGAATGAGGAGGACGTTCATTGCATATTGGTGAGCCGGAGGAATCGATAAGGTTTCCTCTAAAAAAGGGGGACGGGTGAGACCATCAGAGATACATGCGGCTGTCCGGCGCCGCTACCTCGCGCTTCACCTTCTTTATCGCTGCGAGGAAGTCTTCCCGGTCGACGGCATCGGCGTCCCGCCGGATCGCCATCATCCCGGCCTCGCGGCAGATCGCCTGCAGCTCGGCGCCGGTGGTGTTCTCCGTGAGTTCCGCAAGCCCGGAGAGCTCCACGTCATCGGAGAGCGACATCTTCGCGGTGTGGATCTTCAAGATCTCGAGGCGCGCTCCGGCGTCGGGCAGCGGGACCTGGATGATCCGGTCGAACCGGCCGGGCCGGAGGAGGGCCGGGTCAAGCATATCGATCCGGTTGGTCGCCGCCATGATCCGGACGTTGCCGCGGTTCCCGAATCCGTCCATCTCGGCCAGGAGCTGCATCAGCGTCCGCTGGACCTCGGCACTGCCGGAGGTTCCGTCGTTCGTTCGCATGCTCCCGATCGCATCGATCTCGTCGATGAAGACGATCGCCGGAGCGCGCTCCCGTGCAAGGATGAAGAGCTCGCGCACGAGCTGCGCGCCCTCCCCGATGTACTTGTGGACGAGTTCGCTCCCGGACATCCTGATGAACCGGGCCTGGGACTGGCGGGCAACCGCCTTTGCAATCAGGGTCTTACCCGTGCCGGGCGGGCCGTAGAGGAGGATGCCTTTCGGGGGCTCGACGCCCACGCGCTCGTAGATCTCGGGCTTCGTGAGCGGGTACTCGACCGCTTCCCGGACCTCCTCGATCTCTTCCTTCAGGCCACCGACCTGCTCGAACGTCACGCTCGGCTGCTCGTCGAGTTCCATGACCCTGACTCTCGCGTCGAAGATGTTGCCGATCGTCTTGACGATGGAGAGGGTGTTGTTCACCGCCACCTTCATCCCGGGTTTCAGGGTTCGGTGGAGTTTTTCGCTGACCGCGGTGACGTATTCCTGGTTGTTGCCCTGCTGCCGGAGATACACTTCGCCGTTCTCAAGTACATCGACCACAGCGGCAACAAACAGCGGCACCCGCTTTAACTGGGCGTTCTCTTTCCGGAGCTGCAGAAGCTCCTTTTCCAGCAACTCGTTCTTGAGTTTGTAATCCAGGATCTGTGCCTTCAGGTCCTGGATCTGGAGAGTGAGCATGTCGTGCTCGCTGCCGGGAGTGTTGCCAATGGTTTCGTCCATGTCACTCATATAGTTGGTTCTCCAACCACATTATAATGTGGTTGGAGTGATCATGCAAGGCAGAAGCATATCCAGGGGTATCGGAACCGGAGAACTCCTCGTCTCGTCCGAACCCATATCGTTCCTCTCGGGCGTCGACCCCGAGACCGGGATCGTCGTCGAGCACGGGCATCCGCTCGAAGGCCAATCCGTCGCCGGACGGGTGCTGGCCTTCCCGTACGGTAAGGGATCGACGGTCGGATCCTACGTGATCTACGCGCTGAAACAGAACGGGCTCGCTCCTGCGGCGATCATCAATACGGAGACCGAAGCGATCATCGCGGTCGGAGCGATCATCGCCGGGATCCCCATGGTCGACCGCCTCCCGCCGGAATTCTCCGATCTCTCGTCCGGCACCACCGTGACGGTGAACGGAGATTCGGGCGAGGTCTCCTGCGACGGAGCTTCGTGAGGCGCCGTGGAGACTCATTACGAGATCCTGGGCGTCTCCATTGACGCCACGCCCGACGAGATCCGGGCGGCCTACCGGAGCCTCGCCAAACAGTATCACCCGGACGTAAACCGCGACCCGGATGCAGGCGAGCGGTTCATCGCGGTCCAGCAGGCGTACGAGACGCTGATCGACCCCGATGCCCGGGCGCGCTACGACCTCGCTCTCCGGGGCGGCTGCACGACAGGGCCGCACGACCCGTTCCAGCAGTACCGTCCCGGCGGGCAGACGGTCTGGACGCGAGGGTTCTCGTGGAACGGGCAGGCACCGGCTTCCTGGGCCGGCAGGCTCGGCGTCATGCTCCTCCTCTTCCTCGGAGGAGTCCTGATCGTCTTCATGCTCGTCCTGTCGCTCCTCGCTCGTGTCATCTCGGGCGGCAGACGGCAGCAGGACTCCTGAACACCTTTTTTACCGGGCGACTCTCCCCTCCCCGGGGCAATCGGCACCGCGATACGGAGAAGAGGAGGAGAACCGCGCCGGTCCGGTCGGATCACGGGAAACCTTATCAGGTGAGACCGCCTTCGTGCCGGGTGATTATCGCGAGGTGAACGTGATGCCCATGGAGAAAGTGAAGCGATACCGGTGCAAGTACTGCAACTACATCTACTCCCCGATGCGGGGCGAGCCGCACCGCGGCATCCCGGCGGGTACCGCATTTGAAGACCTGCCGGAGGACTACGTATGCCCGGTCTGCGGTGCGACCGGAAAAGGGCAGATCGGGAAGTGGGGGTTCGAGCTCTGGGAACCGACCAAGTACGTCTGCAAGATCTGCGGCTACGTCTACGACAAAAAGCGCGGCGAACCCCTCCGCGGCTATCCGAAGGGCACTGCATTCGAGGATTTGCCGGAGGACTACGTATGCCCGGTCTGCGGAATGGATCCGCAGATCTCGAAGTTCCACGGCCCGGTCGGCAAAGCGCAGTTCGAACCTATCCTGGACGCCTGAAAGG
Source organism: Methanoculleus sediminis (assembly GCF_001017125.1). Taxonomy (GTDB): domain Archaea; phylum Halobacteriota; class Methanomicrobia; order Methanomicrobiales; family Methanoculleaceae; genus Methanoculleus; species Methanoculleus sediminis. The sequence goes on from NZ_JXOJ01000006.1 coordinate 42,006, forward strand.
AGAGCGGGGGGCCGTCCGCCTCTCTCCCGGAACCGTGCCGTGCCGGCCGCCATCCCACAGGCTGCAGGGGGATCCGGCGCTCCGGCACGATGCCGGATTTTTGCGGCAGCACTCCTTTATGAATCCCTAACACCCATCATAATGTGAATCAGTCCGTTCATTCAAAATCGGTCCTTTCAAATACTGGCCGGCGCATCAATGTTAGAAAAACACCGGCCGCCTTCTTTACGGGCAGCCGCCCACAGAGAATGCGGCGTTGAAGAGTCACGTATCAGACGAGCAGCGGCAGATGATGTCGGATGGATTTCTTCGGTAATATTCTGGGTCAGGGGAAGAACGCAAACCCCTCGATACAGCAGGGAACCTCTCAGTTCGAGGCCGGAAACTACGGCGAGGCGGTGAAGAGTTTCGAGAAGGCGCTCAAGATAGAGCCTGAAAACGGCTTTGCCCGGCTGTATATGGGTCGAGCGCTCGCCTGTCTCGGCAAGGACGGCGAAGCCGCGGAGTGGCTGAAGAAGGCCCTCGAGTCGGCTCCCGGCGATGCCGGGACGTTGCGGGTGCTGGGGCATGTCCTCGCTCGCTCCGGTGAGTACGAGGAGGCGGCCGGGTGTTTCGCCCGGATCGTCGAAGAAAAGCCCATGGACACGAACGCCTCCTACTGGCACGGGGAGATGCTTGAACGGCTCGGCCGGTATGCCGACGCGGCATCGGCCTATGCACGGGCACTGGCAGGAGACCCGGAAAATACCGTTCTGCGGGAGAGATGCGGGAGAATGCTCGAGCGAATCGGTGACTACCGGGAAGCGGCGGCATGCTTTGAGAAGATTCTCAGGACGAATCCCGGCAGCACCGATCTGCTCGCTCGAATCGGGGCCGCATACCTCAACCAGGGCGATTACTCGAAAGCCGTCGGTGTCTTCGACCGGGTGCTCGATACGGATCCGCAGAACATCGACGCGCTTTACGGAAAAGTCCGGGCTCTCGAGCACCTCGGCCGGTTCGAGGAGGCTGCCGGCTGCTGCGGCGAGATCGTTGCCGTCGAGCCAGAGAACATCACCGCCTGGTACCACCGCGGCTCGATGCTTCTCCGTGCAGGAAAGCACGAAGAAGCACTGGAGTGCTTCGAGAAGGTCGCTCTCGCCGACCCGGATCACGTCCCGGTGCGCTACGCCATGGGAATGGTCTACGACGCCCTCGGCCGCTACGAACGGGCGGTCAAGAGTTTCGATCATATCCTGAAGCACGACCAGGGTCAGGTCCAGGTATGGTACGCCCGCGGCATGGCGCTCTTCCGTCTCGGCCAGTACGCCGAGGCGATCCGGTCGTTCGACCGCGTGCTCGAGAGCCGGGCGACGACCGGGATGAAATGGATCGGAGACGGCACCGACCTTGCGCTCTTCGAGCGTGACGAAGGGGGAGCGCCCCGGAGACAGAAGCCGCTGAAGTTCGATGCGTTGAACGAGATCGTCCACAACTGCCGGGGAGCCGCGCTGCTCCACCTGGGGCGGTATGCCGAGGCGCAGAAGGAGTTCGAGCAGGTCCTCGAGGCCGACGCCGGAAACGTCTCCGCCCTGCAGCAGAGCGGCACCGCGCTCCTCCATCTCGGCAGATACGAGGAGGCCGCACGCTGCCTGGATGCGGTCCTTGAGAAAGAGCCGCACAACGCCGTCGCCGGGTCGATGAAAGCGGACGCGCTCATGAACCTCGGCAGGCACGACGATGCGCTGGCCTGCCTTGATCCGGTGCAGGGAGCCGGCGGCGACGAACCCCATCTCCTGTACCGGAAGGGAGAGGTCCTCCTGCATCTCGGGCGGTATACGGAGGCGGCAGAGGTATTCGAAACCCTCCTCAACGTCAATCCCGCCGATGCGGCGGCGGAGAGCGGCAGGGGAGAAGCGCTCGTGCACCTCGGACGGTACGAGGAGGCGCTCGCCTGCTATGACCGGGCACTCTCGGCCGCCCCGGCCGACCGTGCCGCTCTGCTCGGCCGGAGCACGGCGCTCGAGCGTCTCGGACGGTACGAAGAGGCGCTCGAATCCATCGGCCGGTTGACGCAGGCCGGTCCCGGAGACACCGGGACGCTTCTTCGGAAGGCGTGGATCCTCGAAGCTCTCGGCCGCTACGATGCAGCCGTCGCGTGTTACGAAACCCTCCTTGCAGCCGATCCGAAGGCCGGATACCCGGTGAATCTCGGGTTTGTTCTCGCCATGCTCGGGCGGTACGAGGAGGCCGCCGGACGATTCGAGGAAGCCACGCGTGCCGACCCGGACAACTTCTTTGCGTGGTTCAACCGGGGCCGGGCGCTGGAGAGGATGGGGCAGTACGCGGATGCGGCCGAGTGCTATGCAAGAGTGGCCGAAGGCCGGCCGGAGGATACCGGCGCCTGCTTTGCGCTCGCCGTCACCTTCGCACGGCTCGGCAGACACCAGAAGGCCATCGAGTGCTGCGACCGGGTGCTCGCCGCCGACGCCTCGAACGCCGCGGTTGCACGAATCCGGGCGGATATGCTCGAAGCCGTCGGCAAGCACGAAGAGGCGGCGGAAGCGTACGAGCAGTACCTGAAGAGTTCTCCCGACGACCGCGACGCCAGGATGGCGTTCGGCATGGCGCTCGAGCGGGACGGGAAGTTCGGCGACGCGATCAAGCAGTATGCGCTGGTGCTCGAGGGCGACGAACGCGACACCGAAGCGTGGTACACCCTCGAGAGCGCTCTCGTGCACATGGGCCGCTACGAAGAGGCGCTCGAGTGTTCCGACAGCATCGTCGAGGCGAGCCCGGAGAACTGGGCTGCCTGGCAGCGGCGCGGAGAGATCTTCATGTGGCTCGGCCGCTACGCCGACGCGGTGGAGTGTTTCGAGAAGGTGATCGCGGCCGATCCGGCCGACGTTCTCACCCTGCGAAGACTCGGCGAGGCCCACGAGAAGGCCGGCAGGTACGAGGATGCCCTCGCCGCCTATACGCAGGTGCTCGACCGGGAACCGACCAGCATCGAGACCCTCCATGCCCGCTCGTCGGCCCTCATCCACCTCGGGCGATACGGGGAAGCGGTCAAGTCGATCGACAAGATCATCGTTCTCCAGGATGAGAACCCCGCCACGCTCTTCATGCGGGGGACGGTGCTCGAGAAGGCGGGCAGGTACGACGACGCCCTCGCAAGCTACGAGAAAGCGCTCTCGATCGACCCGAAGAACGCGGCCGTCTGGAACGCGGCCGGGAGGCTCAAGGATGCGCTGGGACGGCACGAAGAGGCCGTCAAAGCGTTCGACAAGGCCATCGAGCTGGGCGGGGGAGACGCTCACGCCTGGCTCGCGAAGGGGCTCGCTCTCGGCCACCTGGGCAAACCCGACCGGGCAGCCGCCTGCTTTGAGAAGGTCCTGGAGGCTGACTCCCGCCATGCCCGGGCATGGTACCTGAAAGGGAGAGCGCTCGATAAGCAGGGCAGATTTGCCGACGCGGTGGAGTGCTTCAAAGAGGCGCTCGAGAACGGGGGCGGAGGCGAAGAGGAATGAAGGGGAGGCAGGCATACGGCATCCTGCTGCTGATCGCGTGCGTCCTGACCGTCTGCTCGGGCTGCATCGCGGGCGAAGAGGTGCGGGTGAAGTCCGGGGATACGGTGCTGGTCCACTACACCGGCACCCTCGAGAACGGGACGGTCTTCGACAGTTCCGCCGGGCGCGAACCGCTCCGGTTTACCGTCGGCAAGGGCGAGGTGATCACGGGGTTCGACGAAGGTGTCGTCGGGATGCGGGTAGGGGAGGAAAAAACCCTTCGCATCCCGGCCGACCGGGCATACGGGCCGTACCGCGAGGATCTCGTCATTATCCTCGACCCTGCCGAAATTGCCGGCAAAGAGAACCTGACGGTCGGCGATCAGGTGGGGATACCCCTGCAGAACGGACAGGTGCTGCCCGCAAGGGTCGTCGCGGTATCGGCCGATGCCGTCACCATCGATGCGAACCACCGCCTCGCGGGCGAGGATCTTACGTTCCATATCAGCCTCGTCGAGATTGTGTAGGATTACTCAACTTTTTTTTGGAGTTCCCTCTGGAGTGTCATTCCTGGAACAAGCTCGACCATGCAGATCGGTCTCGATCACGGTTGCAAAGAACCCATAAACTACTTTTCTGCGGTCACACTGGCACGGCTTCTGTGGGAGTATCGCCATAGGGGAGGGGCTGACGGGGAGGGGGGAGCATCCCCCCTCCCCTGTCTCCAGATCATTATCTGACACCTACTACCCCCACCCCGCCCGGCCTCCGGCCTCCTCCCCCGCCCCCAAGGGGGCGGGGGCAGTGCGTGGCGATATCTCCATGAAATCCGTGCATCGGGGTAAGCGATGTCCCAGGAATGATATGTGAGTACGACTGGCCAAAGGTGCGAAGAACCGGAGCACGAGAAGCCATCAGGCTTCGAGTCGTGCAGTCCCCCCGACCCATGCCCGCGACGCAATCGATGACTCTCCCCAGAGAGAAAAGTCAGCGAGGCCAATAGTCACCCTTTCTCCTCTTCCCCGCCCCCCACCGGGGTGACGAGCACCTTGTCGACCCGGTGGCCGTCCATATCGAGCACCTCGAACCGGAGTCCGTTCCAGACGAACCGGTCGCCGGCCTCCGGAGTCCGTTCGAGGTACATCATCACGAACCCGCCGAGCGTCTGGTAGTAGCCGCGCCCCTCTCCGGGCAGGGTGCCCGCGTCGAGGAGGTCGTGGAACTCGTCGACCGGGAGCATCCCGTCGAGGAGCCACGATCCGTCCGGACGAAGGACCGCCGGACCCTCGGGCGGGTGCTCGGGCGACGGGATGCCGCCGACGATCGACTCCATGATATCGTGGATGGTGACCAGACCCTGGATACTCCCGTACTCGTCGGTGACGAGGGCGATCCGCGCCCCGGAGGTCTTGAACTCGTCGAGGACCGAGAGTGCCGGGACGCTCTCGGGCACGAAGAAGGCAGGCTCGATTGCCGCCTGGAGGTCGGGAGGTTCGCCCGCGATCATCCGCGCCCAGAGGCTGCGGACCGAGACGGTGCCGAGCAGGTTGTCGAGATGGTCGCGGTAGACCGGGAAATAGACATGCCCGGAATCCACCATCTGCTGCCAGTTCTCTTCGACGGGATCCTCGACGTCCACGGCCACGATGTCGGGCCGCGGGGTCATCAGCACGCTGACCCGCCGGTCGGCGAGGCGGAAGACGCTCTCCACCATATCCTGTTCCGCCTCCTCGAAGACGCCGGCCCGGGTGGCCTGCCCGATGAGAACCCTGACGTCCTCCTCCGTAACCTCGGGCCCCGAAGGTTCCCGAACCCGAAGCAGCATGAGAACCCCCTCGGTCGAGGCGCCCAGCAGCCGGACGAGGGGTGCGGCGACCAGAGAGAGGAGCCGTATCGGGCGCGAGACCAGCGATGCAATCCGGTCGGCGTTGTTCATGGCCACCCGCTTCGGCACCAGTTCCCCGACGACGAGCGTCAGGTAAGTGATGGCGGCGACGACGGTTACGACCGCGAGCGGGCCGCTGTAAGGCGCGATCAGGGGAGATCCGGCAAACACTTCCGCAAGAGGCCCCGCAAGCGTCGCCCCGCCGAAGGCTCCGGCCAGGATCCCGACGAGGGTGATGCCGATCTGGATCGTGGAGAGAAAGAGTGTCGGATCCCGTGCAAGTTCGAGGGCGGCCGCCGCCCCGGCGTCGCCGCCCGCTGCTCTCTTCTGCAGGCGTGCCGTTCTCGCAGAGACGAGCGCGAACTCCGCCATCGAAAAGAAGCCGTTTGCGAGTATCAGGAGGACGATGATCGCGATATCGGTGGCAGGTGGCATTGCAGTGTTCTTGCCGGCAGGAGCCTTAAACCTGCGGGGCTCCCGGGAAGAGGCACGAACTCCGGGCGGGAGAGGAGCGTCCGTGAGAAAATATTTATCGTCGCCGGGAGAGAGTCCCGTCAGGTGATACATGATGGTCGAGGTCGGCGATCAGGCCAGGGATTTCTCGATACCGGACCATAACGGGAACACGGTCCGGTTATCGGCGTTCCCGGGGAAGCGGGTAGTCCTCTCGTTCCACCCGCTGGCATGGACCCGCATCTGTGCCGGGCAGATGAAGGCGCTCGAGGCGAACAGGGAGGCGTTCGATGCCCTCGGTGCCGTTGCCCTCGGCATCAGCGTGGATTCCGTCCCGTGCAAACATGCGTGGGCAGAGAGCCTCGGGATCGGTAAAACCCGGCTCCTTGCGGATTTCTGGCCGCACGGTGCCGTGGCGCAGATATACGGCGTCTTCGACCGCACAAAGGGCTACTCCCGGCGGGCGAACATCGTCGTCGACGAGGTCGGGCGCATCATATTCGTCGCGGAATACCCGGCGACGACGGTGCCCGACATGCAGGACGTCCTCGACGCTCTCCGGGCACAGGAGAGGCATGCGGAGGAGGTGCCGGGGGCGTAGCCCGGCCCCGCTCACCCCGTGCCCCGGAAAAAACTGCCGACGAGCGTGATCAGGAGAACGGCCGGAACGCCGTAGCGGATGAGCGCCATATAGACCTTCTGCTGCCACCCGCAGCCGCCGATCTCCGCACAGATCCGGGTGCGGATCATGAACCACCCGCCGACGACGCTCACGAGCAGCCCGGCGACGATGAGGCCGATTGTCCCGAATGCGTAGTCGGCGAAGTCGAGGAAGGGCATTCCGAAGGCTTCGAGGTTCAGGGCAGTGTAACTGAGAGCGGACGGAAGCCCGAGAACCATGACCGCGGCGAAGACGAGGAGCGTGGCACGCTTCCGGGGGTAGCCGTAGGAGTCCATCAGCGCCGCCGTCGGAACTTCGAGCATGGAGACCGCCGAAGTGAGCGCCGCTGCAAAGAGCATCAGGAAGAAGAGCGCTCCGAGCACCGTGCCGTACTGGATCTCCGTGAAGGCCGTGGGCAGGGTGATGAACGCGAGGTTCACCCCGGCCGCGGGGTCGAGGCCCGCGGTGAAGACCAGGGGGAAGATCACGAGACCGGCAAGGACTGCGATCAGCATATCGGCGACGGCGATGATCGCGGCGTTCCGGAAGAGAGCCTCTCTCCCCAGGTAACTTCCGAAGGTGAGCAGGATGCCCATACCCACGGAGAGCGAGAAGAAAGCCTGCCCGAAGGCCGCGATCCAGACGGCGGGGTCGGTCAGCCTCGAGAAATCAGGGGAGAGGTAGAACCCGATTCCCTCGGCCGCTCCGGGCTCCGTGAGCGAGAAGATCACGAGGAAGGTGAGGATCACGAGGAGAAACGGGATGAGGTACCGGGAGGCCCGCTCGATCCCTCCCCGGACCCCGGACCGCACCGTCACATAGACCGCGAGTCCCGAGAGGAGGAAGAAGACGAGCGGGAGATAAGAGCCCGTAAACGCATCGAAATCCATCGGCCGGTTGAAGGCGAAGAAGAGCGCGTATGCGAGAACCCAGCTCGTGATCACGAGATAGTAGCCGAGGATCAGGCTGACGACGGCGACGATGACGAGACCGGCGGCGGCGAACCGCTGCCGTATCGAGCGGAAGGCGGAGACGACCGACGTCCCCGTCGAGCGGCCGATGGCGAGTTCCAGCACCATCAGCGGGAGGCCGAAGAGGAGGACGGCGATCAGGAACGGGATCAGAAACGCGCCGCCCCCGTTCGCGCCCACGATGTAGGGGAACCGCCAGATGTTCCCGATACCCACGGCTGATCCGATGCTTGCAAGGATGAAGCCCAGCGTTGACGACCACTGTTCTCTTTCCACATCACTCACCGCTTGAGGACGGTTCCCCCAGGGTATGGAGGGGTTCCGCCTTTATATTCATGCCCGCCGGGTACCTCGACCACTGCACTTTTGTAGCGGGTGACCCCATACGACTGCGGTTAGAAGCAGCATGAGCGTCGGTTCCCGGAAATGTCCCTGTAGGAGGGAAAGAGCGTGAACGGCAGGTATCCGTTCCTCGTCTCGATCCCCCACGGCGGCACCGCCGTTCCGCCCGAACTCCGCGGTCTCGTCAACCTCACGCATAAGGAGATTGTCTTCAATAGCGACCCCTATACCCGCCGCCTCTACGGGTTCGACGATGCGGTGGAGGCGATGGTCGACTTCGACGTCTCGAGGGTCTTCGTCGACACCAACCGGGCGCCTTACGACTACCCGCCGCGGACGCAGGACGGCGTGGTCAAGGCCGTCACGCAGGACGGAACCCCGGTGTTCCGGAAGGGGCAGACACCCGGCAGAGAACTGATAGGAACTCTCCTGCAGAACTATTATCACCCCTTCCATAAACGGCTGGCCGGGGCGCTCGACACCCGGCCGATCGAGATCGCCTTCGACTGCCACAGCATGCTGCCCAAGTCCCCGCCGGTCCGGATGGACGCCGGACGCCCCCGCCCGCTCTTCTGCCTGAGCAACCGGGGTGACCGGAACGGCAGACCGACACGGGCGGGCGGTCTCGTGACCTGCCCGCCGGGGTGGCTCCAGGCGCTCGCGCGGTCGTTTCAGGCGGAGTTTGAGGGGGAGGGGCAGGTTGCAATGAACGATCCCTTCCGGGGCGGGTTCATCTCGGTGGCGCACTACCGGCGGCGGCGGATCCCCTGGGTCCAGGTCGAGATCAACCGCGGCCTCTACGAGACCGAGGACCGCGAGGCCGGGGAGGCACGGCTCACCGAACTCCGGGGGAGGATCTTCGCGGCCATCACCGGGTTCTGGGACGAGGTTTCGGGGTGAGGAACCCGCTCAATCGGGCCATATCCGCCGGAATTTCCGGCCGAAGATACTATGCCGGTAGAGCCCCCACTTATATTAGTGATGGATCGTCTGCACCTGATCCTCCAGCGTTACTTCGGCCATTCTGCGTTCAATCCCTACCAGCGGGAGATCATAGGGGACCTTCTCGCCGGGCGCGACGTCCTTGCGGTGCTCGCGACCGGAGGGGGGAAGTCGCTCTGCTACCAGGTCCCCGCGCTCGTCGGCGACGGTGTCACGCTGGTGATATCGCCTCTCATCGCCCTGATGAAGGACCAGGTCGACGACCTGCAGGCCCGCGGGATCGGCGCGGAAGCGCTGAACTCCTCCTGCTCCTACGCCACGACGCGGCGAATCCTCTCGGATCTCAACGAAGGCCTCATCCAGATCCTCTACGTCTCGCCGGAGAAGGCGGTCGGCGACGACTTCCTCGGCCTTATGGCGTCCCTTCCGGTCAGCCTGATCGCGGTCGACGAGGCGCACTGCATATCGATGTGGGGGCACCAGTTCCGCCCGGAGTACCGGTCGCTGGCGGTGCTCAAGGACAGGTTCCCCGGGGTGCCGATGGTTGCCCTGACGGCGACCGCGACCCCGGACGTCCGTGACGACATCGCGCGGCAGCTCAATCTCTCGGAGCCTTCGGTCTACGTCGGGAGTTTCAACCGGGATAACCTCCGCTACGCCGTCGTCAGGAAGGAGGAAGACGCCTACGAGCGGCTCCGCGCCTACCTCCGGGGCAGGAGAGGGGATGCCGGGATCGTCTACGTCGCAACGAGGGAGGGGGCCGAGACGCTCGCGGCACGGCTCCGCGCCGGCGGCATCCCGGCACTCCCCTACCATGCGGGCATGACGGCGACCGCCCGGGGGGAGACGCAGGATCGCTTCATCGGCGGGAAGGTTCCGGTCGTCTGCGCGACGAGCGCGTTCGGCATGGGGATTGATAAGCCGGATGTCCGGTTCGTCGTCCACTACGATATGCCCAAGACACTCGAGGCCTACTACCAGGAGAGCGGCCGGGCCGGACGGGACGGGAAGGAGAGCGACTGCATCCTCTTCTACAGTGACGACGATGCACGGCGCCTCAGATCGTTCATCGACCGCGATCTTGCATCCGAATTCCAGCGCGAGGTCGCGCGCTCGAAACTCCAGAACATGGTCGACTACTGCACCGTTACAGGGTGCCGGAGAAAGATGCTCCTCGAATACTTCGGGGAGCGAATCGAGGAGCCCTGCAACGGCTGCGATGCCTGTGCTCCGGCAGGAGCCCCCGCCGCGAAGGCCCGCACCCGGTCAGGGCGCAGGAAACGCGGTGCCGCCCGATCCGCGTCCGGTCGAGCCGGGGGATGACGGCACTCCTCTCCCACCCTCGGGGGGAAACACCTATTAGGCATACGGCAAAGAGGTTCTCCAGGATTTACCATGAAGAGGTTAACTCGTTCAACGTCCGATCGGTGGATTGCCGGGATATGCGGCGGTATTGGAGAGTACCTTGAGATCGATCCGAACGTCATCCGGGTGATCTGGGTCGTCCTCAGCGTGCTCACGACGGTCTTCCCGGGGGTAATCATTTATATCCTGCTCTGGATCATCCTGCCGGAGGAGGGGCAGGCGCGCCCGGTCGAGGCGACGGCCGAGGTATAAGCAGCGAAGGGCCGGAGCTTGAGAAAACGCGAAGCGTTTTCGAGTGGCGACGCTTCGCAAGAACGGAGCAGGAGCACCGTTAGGTGCGAAAAGGTGCCCGGAGAGGTGGCTACACCCGTGCACGGCTTTCCACCGGCTATCGCCACGCACTGCCCCCGCCCCTCGGGGCGGGGGAGGAGGCCGGGCGGGGTGGGGGTTGCAGGTGTAGCCTTATAAGTTGGAGACAGGGGAGGGGGGATGCTCCCCCCTCCCCGTCAGCCCCTCCCCCAATGGCGATACTCCCACGGTCCACTGCACCGGGCTTTCCATCACCTCAACAGATTTACTGCCAAAACAACGGAGGTTGCCACCTTTGCCGTCCCGGTCCCTCCCAGGCCCATACACTTGCGACAATCTAGAGCCCTGCCCCATCACCGCCGGCCTTCCTACCGTCCTTTCCCTTCCTGCAGTTTCTTGATCATATCCCGCAGCGCTATCGCCCGCTCGAACTCCAGGCGCTCCGCCGCCTCCCGCATATCGGCCTCGAGCTCGATGATCAGGTTCGGGACTTCGGACTTCGGGACGTGTTTGATATCGGTGATATCGACCTCTTTCTCGCGGATCGGTTTTACGATCGTCTGCGGCGTGATGCCGTGCCGGGCGTTGTACTCGAGCTGCATCGCCCGCCGCCGCCCGGTCTCGGCCATCGCTTTCTTGATCGAGTCGGTCATGGTGTCGGCGTAGAGCACGACCTTCGCGTTGACGTTCCGTGCGGCCCGCCCGATGGTCTGGACCAGGCTTCTCGCGTCGCGGAGGAACCCTTCCTTGTCGGCGTCGAGGATGCCGACCAGTCCTACCTCGGGGATGTCGAGCCCCTCCCGCAGGAGGTTGATCCCGACAAGGATGTCGTACTTCCCGAGACGGAGCTGCCGGATGATCTCGGTCCGCTCGATGGTCTCGATCTCCGAGTGGAGGTAGCGGGTCTTGATTCCCTGCTCGGCGAGATACTCCGAGAGTTCCTCGGCGAGCCGCTTCGTGAGCGTCGTCAGCAGTATGCGATCGCCGCGTTCGATGGTGGCCCGGATCTCCGCCATCACGTCGGGGATCTGCCCCTCGATCGGCCGGATCTCGACCGCCGGATCCACAAGCCCCGTCGGCCGGATGATCTGCTCCGCGACGCTCGACCGTTTCAGTTCGTAGTCTCCCGGGGTCGCCGAGACGAAGATGACGTTTCGCATGTAGCCCGAGAACTCGTCGAACTTCAGCGGCCGGTTGTCGAACGCCGACGGGAGCCTGAAGCCGTAGTCCACGAGGGATTTCTTCCGCGAGTAGTCGCCGTTGTACATCCCCCTGACCTGGGGCAGGGTCTGGTGGCTCTCGTCGATCACCATCAGGAAGTCCTCGGGGAAGTAGTCAAGCAGGCAGTAAGGCTGCTCCCCGGCCTTCCGCCCGTCGAAGTGGCGGGAGTAGTTCTCGATCCCCTTGCAGGTCCCGGTCTCGCGGAGCATATCGATGTCGTAGAGTGTCCGCTGGCGGAGGCGATGCGCCTCGAGCATATCGAGGTTCGGGAGCCACTCCTCGAGTTCCTGCTCGATCGAGGCTATCGCCCGCTCCTTCTCCTCCTCGGGGGCGACGAAGTGCCTGGCCGGGTAGACGAAGAAGTAGTCCATCGCCTCCAGCCGCTCTCCCGAGGTCTTGTCGATCTCGCTGATCCGGTCGATCTCGTCCCCGAAGAGTTCGATACGGATGATGTTGTTGAAGTAGCCGGGGACGATATCGATGGTGTCGCCCTTCACGCGGAACCGGCCCGGCATGAGTTCGATGTCGTTTCGTTCGAACTGGATGTCGACGAGTCTCCTGATGATATCATCCCGCCGCATCCTGTCGCGGACCTTCACCTCAAAGCCCATCCCCTGGAAGTTCGCGGGGTTCCCGAGACCGTAGATGCAGGAGACCGAGGCGACGATGATGGTGTCCGGGCGGGAGAGAAGCGATGCTGTGGCCGCAAGCCGCATCTGCTCGATCTTGGGGTTGATCTGGGCGTCTTTCTCGATGTAGAGGTCGCGTTTCGCGATGTAGGACTCGGGCTGGTAGTAGTCATAGTAGGAGACGAAGTACTCCACCCGGTTATCGGGGAAGAACGACCTGAACTCGTTGTAGAGCTGGGCGGCAAGCGTCTTGTTGTGCGCGATGACGAGGGTGGGTTTCCGGACCTCCTCGACGACGTTTGCTATCGTGAACGTCTTCCCCGATCCCGTGACCCCGAGGAGGGTCTGGTACCGCTCGCCGCGGGAAAGGCCGCCGGTGAGTTTCCGGATCGCGTCGGGCTGCGAGCCAGTTGGCTTGAAATCCGCTTTAAGGTGAAATTCCGTCATGGTGCCACCGTCTTCTTCCTGAGCGTTCTGTGATACGTGATCGCGAACCGGTGCGCCTCGTCGCGGATCTCCTGGAGGAAGAGCGACGCCTTCTCGTGCCGCTCAAGCGGCAGGGGGTGGGAGAAGCCCGGCACGAAGACTTCCTCCTCGCGCTTCGCGATCGCCGCGATCGGGACCTTGATCCCGAGTTCCCGAAGCACCGCCACGGCCGCCGCAAGCTGCCCTTTCCCACCGTCGATGAGGATCAGGTCGGGGAACTCGCCGCCCTCCTTCTGGAGGCGCGAGTAGCGCCGGCGGACCACCTCGGCGATGGCCGCGAAGTCGTCGATTCCCTCGACCGTCCGGATCCGGAAGCGCCGGTAGTTCCGCCGATCAGGCTTCCCCCAGAGGAACCTGACCATCGAGCCCACCATCGCCGTTCCGGAGAGATGGGAGATGTCGAAGCACTCGATCGCGACCGGGAGGTCGGGGAGGTGCAGCCGGCGTTTGAGTTCGTCCAGTTTGATCCGGTCGCCGAAGAACCCGATCTCGACGTTTTTCCGGACAAGGTCGAGCAGGTTCTTCTTCTCGCCCCGCTGCGGCACGACCACCCTGACCTTGCCGCCCCGGAGGTGGGAGAGGTAGCCGGCGACGGCATCGTCGATGGGCACGGGCAGGATCACCTCCTGCGGCGGTTCGTGGTCCGCGTAGTAGCGGACGAGGAACTCCTCCAGGAACCCCTCCGTCTCGTCGAAGGTGTACTCGCGCTTCCCGGCAAGCGTTCCCCGGTCGACGTTGAAGAGCATCAGAAAGACGGTTCCTTCGCTCACGATATAGTTGACGATATCCTCGTTGTAGGTCTTCTGCCGGTCGACGTGCTGGCGTTCGCGCAGCCCCTCGAGGGCCGCGATCTGGTCGCGGAGTTCCATCGCCCGCTCGAACTCCTGGCGCTCTGCCGATGCCGCCATCTCCTCGCGGAGCGTCCGGATGAGCCCGGCGATATCCCCTTTCAGGACGGCCTCCGCCCTTCTGACCCGCTCCCGGTAGTCGTCCTCGGTTATTCTCCCCGTACAGGGCGCGCTGCACGAACCGATGTGCGCCCGGAGACACGGGCGGCGGGGGAGGCGCCGGCATGTTCGGAGCCCAAAGAGGGATTTCAGGAGCCGGAGAAGGTCTTCGCGCTCCCGGCCGGAGACGAACGGGCCGTAGTAACGGCCGTTCCCGTCGGGCTGGCGGGCGGTGTGGATCCGGGGATAGGGCTCGTCGGTGACGTGGATGTAGGCGTACCGTTTCGAGTCCTTGAGGTCGATGTTGTACTTCGGCTGGTGCTTCTTGATCAGGGTGTTCTCGAGGATGAAGGCCTCGACCTCGGTATCGGTGACGATGAAGTCGAGGCCGGCGATCGCGGCGACGAGCCTGCTGGTCTTCGGATCGAGGTCGTGCCGGGAGAAGTAACTCGATACCCGGCGTCGGAGGTTCTTCGCCTTCCCGACATAGATGATGGTCCCCTCACTGTCGGAGAAGAGGTAGCATCCGGGTTCGGTCGGAAGGGTTGTGGGGTCGATCATGCGCGTGAGACAGGGTGGTGGATCGCACGCGAAGACGCGAAGACGCGAAGGGTACTGTTAACACTGTTCCCAGCTTCGCGGCTTCGCGGCTCGCACCTAACGGTGCTCAAACTCCGCTTGCGCTCGCACTTCACGTGAGTCAATTCTGGAGTTTTCAACAAGGCCAATATCTTGCAGCTTCGCGTAAGTAAACTGCTGTAGTGATGTGATTTCGCGCGAGGTAGCAGGCCGCGGTTTGCGAGGAGATCACGTCTCATGCTTTACCAGGATCTCCTTTAAGAACGCGCCCGTGTGGCTCCCTTCGACCAGAGCGACCTCCTCGGGGGTTCCCGTCGCGACGACCTCGCCGCCGGCGTCCCCGCCCTCGGGCCCGAGGTCGATGACGTAGTCGGCGGACTTGATCACGTCCAGGTTGTGCTCGATCACCACCATCGTGTTCCCCCGGGCCACCAGATCGTCGAGGACGGCGATCAGGTTCTTCACGTCGTGGAAGTGCAGGCCGGTCGTCGGCTCGTCGAGGAGGTAGATCGTCTTCCCCGTGGCCCGCTTCGCGAGCTCGCGGGTCAGCTTGATCCGCTGCGCCTCGCCGCCCGAGAGGGTGGTGGAACTCTGGCCGAGTTTGATGTAGCCGAGCCCGACCCTCGAGAGGGTGTCGAGCCTGTTCCTGATCGAGGGGACGTTCTCGAAGAGGCCGATCGCCTCCTCGACGCTCATGTCGAGAACCTCGGCGATGGACTTGCCCCGGTACTTCACCTCGAGGGTCTCGCGGTTGTAGCGCGCCCCTTTGCACTCCTCGCACTCGACGTAGACGTCGGGGAGGAAGTTCATCTCGATCTTGATGAGACCGTCACCCTGGCAGGCCTCGCACCGCCCGCCTTTGACGTTGAACGAGAATCGGCCGGGCTTGTAACCCCGAACCTTCGCCTCCTTCGTCTCGGCAAAGACCTTTCGGATCTCGTCGAATACCTTGGTGTAGGTCGCCGGGTTCGAGCGCGGCGTCCGCCCGATGGGGCTCTGGTCGATGACGATCACCTTGTCGATCTCGTCGTCGAAGACAAGGTTGTCGTGCTTCCCCGGGGGCTCCCGTGAATTGTGGAGTTTCTGCATCAGCGCCCGGTAAAGCGTCTCATAGATGAGCGTGGACTTCCCCGACCCCGAGACCCCGGTGATGACCGTCAGGACGCCGATGGGGATATTCGTGTCGATGCCCTTGAGGTTGTTCTCCCGGCAGCCCGAAAGCCTGATGAACCGGTCGCTCCTCCGGCGGGTCGTGGGGACATCTATCCTGAGACCGCCGGAGAGGTAACGGCCCGTGAGCGAGGCAGGGGCTGCCGCGATGGCATCGGGAGGACCTTCCGCGACGATCTCGCCGCCGTGGAGCCCGGCCCCGGGTCCCATGTCCACGACCCAGTCGGCGCTCCGGATCGTCTCCTCGTCGTGCTCCACCACGACGAGGGTGTTGCCGAGGTCGCGGAGGTGCTGCAGGGTCTCGAGAAGTTTCCGGTTGTCCCGCTGGTGCAGCCCGATGGAAGGTTCGTCGAGAACGTAGAGAACCCCCGTGAGATTCGACCCGATCTGCGTCGCGAGGCGTATCCTCTGCGCTTCCCCGCCCGAAAGGCTCCCGGCGCTTCGCGAGAGGGTCAGGTAGCCGACGCCGACCTGGTTGAGGAACTCGAGCCGGGCGATGATCTCTTTTAAGACCTGCTTTGCAATCTCACGCTCGGTCTCGGTGAGGTCCAGCGTCCGGAAGAACGAAAGCGCTCCCGTAACCGAAAGGTCGGTGGCCTCGACGATGGACTTCCCGGCGACCTTCACGGCAAGCACCTTGTCTTTGAGCCTCCTGCCCCCGCACTTCGGGCAGGGGAGGACCCGCATGAACTTCTCGAGTTCGCGGCGACGGTACTCCGACTGGGTCTGGTGGTAGAGCCGCTCGGCCTGCGGGGCGAGCCCTTCCCACGTCCCGGAGTGCGACCACGAGTCCCCGTTCCTCGTCCGCATCGAGAGGCGGAGTTGCTCCGGCGAGCCGAACATCAGGGCATTGTACTGCCGCTCGGTGAGGTCCTTGATCGGGGTTAAGACCGAGAACCCGAAGTGTTTCGCGACGGCGCCGAGGTACTGGCTCCGGTAACCGTCGAGGAAGTTCCGGTAGAGCATGACGGCGCCGTCGGCGATGGATTTGCTCTTGTCCGGGATGATCAGGTCCGGGTCGAACTCCATCTTGATTCCGAGCCCGTTGCACTCCTCGCACGCGCCGAACGGGCTGTTGAAGGAGAACATCCGGGGCTGGAGTTCCTCGAACGCAATCCCGCAGACCGGGCAGGCCATGAGCGCCGAGCAGGTCTCTTCCCGGCCGCCCTCGTCGACGGCGATGACGAGCCCTTCGGACTTTGCAAGGGCGTTCTCGATCGCTTCGACGAGCCTCGAGCGCTCGTCGACGGAGAGCCGGTCGACGACCACGTCGATGTCGTGCTTGCGGTAGCGCTCGAGGGTGATCTCCTCGTCGGTCCGGTGGATCTCGCCGTTGACCCGGACCCGGGCGTAACCTTCCCGGTCGAGGTCCTTGAAGACCTGCTGGTAGGTTCCCTTCTTCTGCCGCACGACCGGGGCGAGGATGGTGACCGTCCCGGCCATCGTGGAGGCGATGTGGTCGGCGATCTTCTCCGGCGACTGGGCCTCGATGGGGATCTGGTGCTCCGGACAGAACGGCGTCCCTACCCGGGCGAAGAGGAGCCGCAGGTAGTCGTAGATCTCGGTGACGGTGCCGACGGTGCTCCGGGGATTTTTCGACGTCGTCTTCTGCTCGATGGAGATGGCGGGCGAGAGCCCGTCGATGCTGTCGACGTCGGGCTTCTGCATCAGACCGAGGAACTGCCGCGCGTAGGCGGAGAGCGACTCCACGTAGCGCCGCTGCCCTTCGGCATAGATGGTATCGAAGGCAAGCGTGGATTTTCCCGATCCGGATACGCCGGTGAGGACGATAAGCCGGTCGCGCGGGAGTTCGACGGTGATATTGTTGAGGTTGTGCTCCCGCGCCCCCTTGATGACGATCTTCTTCATTGGTACGTGCAGATATGTTTGTCTTCTTACCTCATAGCCGTTTGCCGATATCAAAATTTAAATAGAATAGGTTAACGGAGCCCGGAATGGCGCCGTTTTGGAGGGGTCCCGGGAACTCTCCCATAGGGTCACCCTTTTTGCTTTTTTCGGTCAAACCCGTATACACCAGGAAAGAGAATCATTTTCATGCAGAAGGATCGGATAGTGCCGGGTGCGGGGGCCCCGCGGCGGGTTGTCAGGATCGTGCAGGACAGGCACGGGGACCGGATCGAGATATTCGACCCGCCGTTCTACCGGAAGGAGTTTGAGGACGCCTACCGGTTCATCATCGACAGTTACACGGTACCGCCGAGGGAGATCGCCCTCTTCCTCCCCTGCGCCGTCCGGAAACCCTACAGCCAGAGCCCGAGCCACAGACTCTTCCGGCGGATCATCGACGGCGTCCTTGCTCCGGAGGACTACCATATCGTCGTGTTCGGCACCTGCGGGACCGTTCCCGCGGAGCTCGAGGGCATGTATCCCTACCGGAACTACCACTACATGCTCGGCAAGACCACGGACGAACGGGTCCGGCGGGACTTCCACCGGATCGAGGTCTACCGGCTGAAGGGCTACCTCGAGAAGACCCGCGACACCTACCGGCACCGGCTCGCCTACTGCATCGGGCCGTTTCGGAAGGCCATGGTCGAGGCGGCGGAGGAGACCGGGATCGCCGTCGACCTCCTCCCCTCCGATCCGATGATCGAGCGGCTCTACGACATTGACTGTCCGTTCCCGGAGGGCAGCCTCTCGATGCAGGGTTACATCGACGAGTTCCGCGAGGGGCTCGAGCGGCTGGCGGGCAGGATATACGCCGGAGAGACGACGGCTCTGGAGGGGTGCCCGGAGCGGCGGGGGCCGGTGAGGGCGTGATGGGGTGGTGGGGTGCAATAGGAAAACCGTAGGTCTTCGCTGCATGAGCAAAGTGAGCACGAGGAACCCAAAACGTTTTGCTGTGGAGACAGGGGAGGGGGGCACGCCCCCCTCCCCGTCAGCCCCTCCCCAATGGCGATAGCCAGTGGAAATCCGTGTCTAGAATCGCGGATGAACAGGACACACAGTTTCCTGCTTAACTATAGTTCGCATATAAGAGCGATCCCAATCATATGGAGTCCTACCACAACTGCGTTGCCCATCAACCGATTTCCCCGGATATCGCCACGCACTGCCCCCGCCCCTCAGGGGCGGGGGAGGAGGCCGAAGGCCGGGAGGGGTGGGGGCAACGTTTTAGATCTCAAACTGTAGTCTACGATGTAGAGTGGGCGCGGCAATTAGGACGGCAGTTATTTATCTCCAGTGCGAATACCAACCAAAAATTTGAGGGGTTCACAGCCACCCCAACCGAAACAGGACTCAAAACACCCTCACTTCGGCTTATACCGCCCCCACTTCTCGAGCGCCTCCGAAAGCGCCGTGGCCTTCTTCGCCTTCTCCTCGAGCGTCTCCCCGTCCTTCCAGGCCTCGATCGCCTGCATGGTGGCCTCGGCGCCCGCCCGTGTGCCCTTCGGGTGACCGTGGATGCCGCCGCTGACGAGGAGGACGAGTTCGGTGCCGTAGATATCGAGGACGTCCGGCACGAGCCCGGGGTGGAGACCGCCCGACGAGACGGGGAAAGCGCTCTTGATGTTACCCCAGTCCTGGTCGAGGGCCATGCGGTCGACGGCGTTCGTATGCTTCTCCCGGAGCACGTCCGCAAGCACCGCGGCCTCCGCCCGGGTGCCGACCAGCTTCCCCACAGCGGTCCCGGTGTGGATCTGCGAAACGCCGACAAGTCGCATCATCTTCGCCAGGAACTGCATCGTGATCCCGTGCCTCTCGTCCCGGTCGAAGGCCGCGTGCATCGCCCGGTGGGCGTGGATGGCAAGTCCGAGGTCGGAGCAGTAGTCCCGGAGGGTCGCGACGGCTGCCGTCCCGGCGACCACGACGTCGATCATGGCGTAGTTCCAGCCGTAATCAGCAAGCATCTTCGCCCGCTTCTCCATCGTCTCCGTATCGGCCGTGATGTTGATGAACGCGGACTTCGTCTCGCCGGTCTCCTGCTCGGCCTTATCCCGCATCTTCGCCATCGCCCGGACGCGGTCTTCGAACCGGTTGAACGACTGGGACGTCAGGTTCTCGTCGTCTTTGACGAAGTCGAACCCGCCCATCCAGGTCTCGTAGCCGACCTCGGCGTGCTCTTCCGCCGTGAACCCCACCTTCGGCTTCGGAACCGCGCCCGTCAGCGGCCGCCCCCGGACCTTCATCATATCCCGGATTCCTTCCATGCCGAAGTGCGGCCCCTTGAAGTGCCGGAGGTATTCGGCCGGGAGCGAGGCGTCGACCAGCCGGAGGCGGTCGAGCGCCTTCATCCCGAAGACGTTCCCGGCGATCCCGCTCAGGAGCTGGGCCGCGTTCCCCTCCTCCCAGAGGGCGAGCGGGTAGGCGATCTTCACGTAGTTTCCCTCGATCTCGAACGCCTTCGCCTGGAGATCCCGCATCCGGGGCGGCAGGGTGAAGAGCGTCGTCCAGGTTCCGGTCGAACTCTCCGACGCGATCCTCCCGACCGCCTCTTCCTTGCTGATCCCCGCCGCAGGCTCGAAGTAGTAGAGGGCTACGAGCTCGTCCGGGCCCGGGGTGTGGTTTAAATCAACAAACTCTTCGTACCAGTCAATCGCCATAGAATCACCTCTTGAAGGAAGGGGTGCCCGGGTAGAAAAACCTTCCATTCGGAGCAGGGTAAAGAACGCTGCAATCACTTTCTCTCCGCAGGCGCCGGGTTTATCTGCCGGCGGGTCGAGAGGAAAGCAGAAGGAGTCTTATGGAACGAAAAGCCGATAATTTGCGCCCGCTCTTTGATTACGATGCAGAGAGACCGCCCGCGATCGAGATTGCCGGCACCGGCGTCTCGGTCAGCGACCTGACCTACCAGACTGCCCCGGATCGGGGGGTTCGGGCCTACCTGGTGGCCCCGGCAGAAGTTGACCGGTCGAAACGCTCCGCTGCCATTCTCTTCCTCCACCCGGGACTTGGTTCCCGCGCCACGTTCCTCGCCGAGGCCGTGGCCCTTGCCGGGATGGGTGCGGCCTCCCTGCTCGTCGACGCTCCCTGGGCCGCCGATACGGCAGCAGCCTGGGGTCAGGCAGTCACGGATCCCGGGGAGGCCGTGCGGGAGCATAACCGGACGGTGATCGACCTTCGCCGGGGGATAGATCTCCTCGTAGCGCAGCCGGGCGTCGACCCGGACCGGATCGGGTTCGTGGGCCACAGTGTCGGGGCGCTTTTCGGGGCGGTGCTCGCCGGCGTCGATCGGCGTCTTCGAGCCGCCGTCCTGATGACGGGCACCGGAAGGTTTGTCGACGTCGCCGCCGTGAACCTGCCCGACCTGCAGGGCGAGAAATTCGAGCATTACCGCCGGACGCTCGCGGAACTCGACCCTGCCGTCTGGGTCGGCCGTGCCGCACCCACCCCGCTCTTCTTCCAGGCCGCTCTTCGCGACGAGTTCTTCACGGAGGAGCAGGCCCGGGAGTTCTTCGAGCAGGCGAGCGAACCGAAGTCGCTCGAGTGGTACGACGCAGGCCATTTCCTTGACGAAGCGGCCCGCCGCGACCGTGTCGCGTGGCTTGCCGGGGTGCTCTCGCTGGAGCGTTCCCGGTAACGGGAAAGAAGGGGCAATTGTTACGAATACAACTTTTTGTTATAAAAGGTAAACATTATTATGTAAGGGATTCTTACCAATACGTGGCCAGGCGACGATGGAACCTGCCTGCGCCTCGTCCGTCATACCCTGCAGCGCGCTACTGCACGTCCGTCATACACCCACCCAATCATTTTTTAGCGTTCACTCGGAGACCCCGTCGAGAACCTTCTCGATCCTGTCCACCTTCGCCTCGATCCGCTCCAGCGACTGCCGCAGCATCTGGAGTTCCGCGCCGGCCGCACCGCTCTTCTGTCCCGCCGCACTCGCAATCTGGTCTTCGATCCACTCCTTGAGCCTTACGACGATGATGAAGAGCAGCGTAAGGACGACGAGCATCTCGACGATCCAGACGGATCCACCGATCATGGTACGCCAGAATTCAAAGCCGGCTGCGGCACCGGCCAGACTGATCACGAGCAATGCAATGACGGCGCCCCACAGCGCCTTCAGGTAGAGTTTCCACCTATCCTGCTTCATCCTTCGACCTCTCTAACGACACAATCAAATCCAGGTTCAGCATCAGCTCGAACGGCACCGCCCGGTAGCACCTCCGGAGATACGGGGGTTCGTCCGACGTCCTGCTGATCCCCTCCGCGAGACCGAGCTTCTCGAGCTGCCGGAGATAAATGGCGGCCAGCGGGCGCGATATGCCGAGCTCTTCGGCGACCTCGCGGGCATACTTCTCTTCGGCCGCGATTGCCCCGAGTACGGCGAGCCGCTGCTCGTTCCCGAGCAGGGAGAGCAGCCGCGCCAGTTCGGGAAGGGTGCTGAAAGACAATGTCAACATGTGTTGATGGTTTTTTACACATATGAGTGTTGCGATACCCCATCCTGTACGCCGCCGGGGGTCTCTATCGTCTCGCCACGCAGAGCGAAGGTAGTATGACCGGACGTATCGGGGAACCAGACGTTACGTGGAAGTCGGGTTCGGGGAGAACTTCCGGGAGGCATATGCCGCCCCGGAATCGTCCGGTGGATCAGGATAGGTGGGTGTAGGAGATCCACGTAACGTGTTCTCCCCGCCGGCATCGGATCCGGCCTTATGCGGTTGATGGCATCTGCGCGGGCATCGGCCGGACCCGGGATATTCGGGGCAACCACAGTACATGCCTGCGTGGTTTCGGCCGTGGATCTTCTCCGGCCCGCCGTACATGCCGGAAGCGCGACGGAGACCGGGAAGAACCGCTTCCGGCCCGATAAACACGTTGCCCCTGCGGTGGGAATAGTTCCGCACCGGCATACAGGAGTCGGGTCGGACGATGATATATTGCTACGGCGGCTACGGTAGGATCGTTGAACCACGCGGTTCAATGCATCCCGGGGAGATCCCTGATGTATTCGAGCGCGAGCAGCGCGTCCTCGCGTTTCCGGTCGACGGCATGCTCGTCGGCAAACGCCAGAAACCGGGCGAGGTCGTCCGGGTCCGCCTTCCCTTCAGCCGCCTCGACGACCGCGTCGTAGGTTCGTTCCGGAAAATAGAGTGCCCTGGCGGCCTCGAGGAGCGCCCCGGCCGAGTCGGCACCGATAACCCCGCACTCCAGTGCCCGCTGGATAGTCGCCCGGATATTCACGAGCGGCTCGGAGAGCGGCACGAACGTCTCGGGATCGAAGAGGAGCGCCACCTCGTCGTCGGCGACGAGCCTTCCTTCCCGGTAGGCACGATAGATCTCCCCGACACCCTCCATCCCGAGGCTGTCGAGTTCCGCGGCCCGGAGCGCTCCCATGCTGGAGGCGCCGACGACCCGCACCCCGGCCCGGAGCGCGGCCAGGACCTCACGGTGGGCGACGGCGCAGTCCTGGAAGAAGACGCCGTCGATGAGGCCGATGATCCGGGCTCCGGCGCGTGCGGCCTCCAGTATGTCGCCCCGTTTCGCCGGAGGACGATACTCGGCGTCGAGGATCGTCCGGGCAGTCTCGCGGTCACAGCTGGGACCGAGGAAGACGACGACTTCGTGCGTCACGGCACCTCCTGCCCATCCGGTCCTGGTCCATCGCGTACATCTCCAGCCCCGGCACGATCACCCGGACGACCGGGATGCCGATCTCCGGCCGGGTGAGGTCGACCACGATCACCCGGGAGAGCCCGGCCGCATCGAGCCTTTCGGTGACGTGGTGGATGTCGGTGAGGAAGTCGTCGCTGTCGAACGACGGCATCTGTGAGAACCGGACGACTTCGGACTCCGCGAACCAGTGCCGGTTCAGCCGTTTCGTCCGGTCGTAGCCGATCCTCTTCCTGACGTCCGCCGTATCGGTATCCTCGCGTGCACCGTGGATCTGCGTCAGCCTGCTCTGCGCGACCTCCGTGAGCGCCCGGAGGACCGCTATCGCGGCGCTCGTGTGCGACCCCATCCCGATCGTGAGGAGCGTGGGATCCTTGAGCACCACGTCGTCGGCCACCGCGGCCACCGTGGGGATCCCGATATCGCTCGTGATGTCCTTGAGGGTGACCTCGACGCCGGCGGCCGCGAACTTCGCGAGCAGGTCGGCGGCGAGCCCGTCGTCGATCCCCTCGATCCGGGGACCGGTGTTCCGGGTCACCTCCACGAGCGACCAGGCGTCGCGCTCGACCACCTCCATCAGGGCGTGGAAGGTCGCCTCCTCGAGGGTGTTGCCGGAAGCAAGCCCGTTGGTGTTGGTCCGGAAGAGGCGGCCATAAGTCGCCGGGAGGGGGTGGTAGACCGCGTGGGCGGGAACGAGCACCTCCTCCTCCTGCACGATGTCGTATCCTTCGACCCAGGGAACCACAATGTCGGCCGGAACCCGGTCGGGGAGGATCAGGTCCGCGGGGTCGAGCGCGTTCTCCCCGGCCGAGATCTCGCTGTATCTCCCGATTATCGGTTCCCGGTTATCCATTTCGCCCGAATAGCGCTCGATCCCCTCCATCATCGCCGAGACCTCTGCCTCGACGGGGGTGGCGCCCTTGCCGTTGTAGACCGATATCGCCCCCGCCCCGGCGGTCGGCCGGATGCTCGAGAAGACCGGGATCCCGATCCGGTCAAGGTTCGTGATATCGGCGACGCGGGTGATCCCCGCCACGGGGAGCCTCTCCCGGGCCCGGGCAAGCGTCTCCTCGGGGGGAACCGTGCGCTGGGTCTCCTTTGCGTAGGCCTTCCGGCACGACTGCAGCCGGATCATGCGTCGCCCCCGTGGGACTCGCCCGGAACCCAGCGCTCGCCGCCCTCGCCGATCTCCTTCTTCCAGATCGGCACGCTCTCCTTGATCCGCTCGAGAATATACTCGCAGGCGTCGAAAGCCTCCTTCCGATGACCTGCGCCGACGACAATGAGGAGGATGTTCTCCCCGACCCGGAGCCTTCCTACCCGGTGGATGACCTCGACGGCCGCTATGGGGTATCGGGCAAACGCCTCGTCCCGGATCGTCTCAAGTTCCCTCACCGCGACCTCCTCGTAGGCCTCGAGTTCCATAACCTCCGTCCCGCCGTCGTCCCTGACGGTGCCGAGGAAGGTGACGAGAGCGCCCATATCGGGCTTCCGCACCCGGTCGATCACGGCATTCACGTCAAAATCGTCTTCTGTTAAGCCGAACATTCCAGTCTCCTCCGTCACCCGCCCGCCACCGGCGGGAAGAGTGCGACCTCGTCCCCGTCGGCGAGGGTGAGCGTCCCGGCCTCCGCACGCCGCACGCGCCTGCCGTTGTGCATCAGGATCACGTATCCCCGAAGTTCTCCGCTTTCTTCAAAGAGCGCCTCCCCCGCCTGCTCCGAGGTCTCGCCGACCGCCGCAAGCAGCCGGCTCATCGTCGCCCCTTCGGGGACCTCGAGCGTGAGATCGCCCCCGATGGCCTCCCGCAGCCGCGCAAAAGCCCGTACCCGAACCTGCATTTTCCCCTCCTCAACACCTGCCGTTTCCGCACGCGCTGCAGTCATCCTGCCGCTCTACGGGCAGGATCGCCGTCGTGGCGGCCCGCCCGTCCCAGACGAGGAGCCGATCCGTGAGAAGATCGCCGGTGCCGGTGATGTACTTGATCGCCTCGTTCGCCTGGACAAGCCCGATGATCCCGGGCGTGGTGCCGACCACGGGGATGAGATCCTCGCCGGGCGGGGTTACCGGGAATATGCACTCGAGGCAGGCTGTCTTCCCGGGGATAATCGTCGTCGCCTGTCCGTCGAATCCCCTGACCGCCCCGTGGACGAGCGGCACGCCGGCATGAAGCGCCACCCGGTTGAGAATGTAGCGCGCCGCGAAATTATCGGTGGCGTCGACGATGAGGTCGGCCCCCCCCGCGAGCCCGGCGGCGTTTCCCTCGTCGAGGGTTGCCCGGGTGGCAACGACCCTGATCTCCGGGTTCTGCGCCCGGATCTTCTCGGCCGCCGACTCGACCTTCGCCCGCCCGACGTCGCGGTCGGCATGAAGTACCTGCCGGTTCAGGTTGGTCCGGTCCACGACGTCGCCGTCGACCAGCCGGACCTCGCCGATGCCCGCGGCGGCAAGGTAAAGAGCGACGGGACAGCCGAGCCCGCCGGCCCCGACAATGACGACCCGGGCGCACCCGAGCCGTTCCTGCGCCTCTTCCCCGAAGAGCGCGACCTGTCTTTGGTAGCGGTCCAGTCCCCGATCCGTGAGCATCCTCCGATCAGTCCTCCACGCAGGTGAATCCGCAGTTATGTGGGGTCTTCGGCGATTTCAGTGTTGTGATACCTCTTCAGCCGGCGTTCTTTGCGCTCCGGCCTTCGAACCCGACCAGCGCCGGCGACGGCGGCCTCCCGACGAGTGCCAGGGCATCGGATATCCTGTCGGTGATCGTAAGGGTGCTGCCGGTCCTCTCCCGGTACTCCCGTATGAGGTAAGCGGTGTGGTTGCGGTAGGTCCGGTCCCGGGTGATGAAGATCAGGTCTTCCTCGATGTTGGCAAGCAGCGTCTCCCATATGAGCTCGTCGCCGATGGTATCCGTGCCCGCGCTTTTTGGGGGGTTGCCGAGAAGCTTGCGGCGGTGAGCCCGCGTGACGAGTTCGTCGGTCCGGTGAAAGACCTGTACGGCAGGGTCGCCGGAGAGGGCATTGAACGCCAGGGCAACCGGGTCGGCGGCGGGGTCTATAATCATGCCCTCGATATCGCCGCAGAGGGAGCCGATAGCCCTGTCGTACTCCTCAACGGCGCGCTGCAGTATGGCAGCGTTCGGGTAGCCGCGGATGATGGAGGGGAGGCGGATCTCGCCTGCCTCCCGCCTCCGCACATCGTCCGCGATCCGGTCGAGAATGCGTGATCGGTTGCGGAGGAACTCGTCGATGATGATGTCGGGAAAGACGAGGTGCTCCGCCAGCGCACCGACATCCGCAACAATCTCTTCCGGATTCTCTTCGGACTCGTAGAGTTCGAGGAAGAGATTCGTGTCGATACATACGGCTGTCATGTCATCGCCGGATGATGCCGCGCGGTGAGATAATGATTTCCGGAACCCCCGGGATTTCCGGAACCCGTGCCTTCGGCGGGTACGGCGACCATCCAAACCGATGACACCGACCTGAAATCTGGAAAATTCTCCTTCAATTTTACGGAATATCGGAATCAGTGGCGAATCAAAATGCTTAAGGTTTATATCGACCATCACTCCATAAACGGGTGGTGCATGTATCGCATTCTCGTAGTCGACGATGAACCGGTGCTTCTCGAACAGAGCCGGATCTACCTGGAGATGTCCGGCGACATGCAGGTCGAGACGACGTCTTCGTCGCTGCAGGCTCTCGAGATACTCTCGAAAGTCCCGTACGACGCCGTCGTTGCCGACTACGAGATGCCGGAGATGGACGGCATCGCCCTCTTAAAGGAGGTCCGCGGCAGGGGCCTTTCGATACCGTTCATCATCTTTTCCGGCCGCGGCCGCGAGGAGGTGATCATCGAGGCGCTCAACAACGGGGCGGACTTCTACCTCCAGAAAGGCGGCAACCCCTCCGCCCAGTTTGCCGAACTCCAGAATACGATCCTCCAGGCAGTGCGGAGAAAACAGGCCGAAGAGGAAGTACAGCGGGCCGGCGACCTGTACCGGAGCGTCTTCGAGCATACCGGCTCCGCCACCATCATCATCGAGGGCGACATGACGATTGCCCTCGCAAACAACGAATTCGAACACCTTACCGGCTATTCCCGTGAGGAGATAGAATCAAAAGCTCCCTGGACGGTGTTCGTCGCCGCAGAAGACGTTGAACGGCTCAGGGGTTATCACCGGGATCGGCGGAAAGACCCCGGTTCGGCGCCGAGAACCTACGAGTTCCGGCTGGTCGACCGGCACGGCAGCCAGAAAGACCTGCACATGACGATAGGGATCATCCCCGGAACGGATCGCTCCGTTGCGTCGATGATCGATGTCACCGACCGGAAACGGTTCGAGGAAGAGTTGAGCGCGGCGCACGAGGAGATGATCGCGGCGTTCGAGGAGGCGAAAGCGAGCCAGGAGGCGCTCGAGGCGCAGTGCCGCGAGATGGAAGATTACCAGGCAAACCTCAGGGGCATCATAGATTTTCTTCCCGACCCGACGTTCGTGCTTGATCGCACGGGGAAGGTCATCATCTGGAACCGGGCAATCGAAGAGTTGACCGGGGTCAAGAAAAACCGGATCATCGGATCGGGGCCGGAAGCCGTCTGCAAGACGATGCCGGGGCTACAATCCCCGCTGGTAGCGGAGACCGTCCTCTCCCGGGGCGGCGACGAGAGCGTCGCACGGGAAGTCCATATCACTTCGCCCCGCACGAGGGAGGAGGTCTGCCTCTGGGCGAAAGCATCGCCGCTCTACGACGCGCAGGGGCGGCTCTCCGGAGCAATCGAGTCACTGCGGGACGTCACCGAGTCGAAACGGATGGAAGAGCAGATCCAGCACCGGGTAGACCTCGAACAGGTGGTGAGTTCAATCTCCACGAAGTTCATCGGCCTCGACCCGGCGGACCTCGAAGACGCCCTCGAAGAGATGCTCCAGGCGCTCGGATCGTTCCTCGACGTCGACCGGAGTTACATCTTCCGCTTCTCCGCCGACCTCACCCGCGTGGACGATACCCACGAGTGGTGTGCGGAGGGGGTCGAGGCGCAGATCGATGTGCTGCAGAACCTGCCCGCCGACGTAATCTCCTGGGG
This sequence comes from Methanoculleus sediminis, assembly GCF_001017125.1. GTDB lineage: Archaea > Halobacteriota > Methanomicrobia > Methanomicrobiales > Methanoculleaceae > Methanoculleus > Methanoculleus sediminis. The sequence continues at coordinate 70,120 of NZ_JXOJ01000006.1, forward strand.
AATGGCGCAGATCAGAACGCAAAAGTCGATCTGCATCCCCGATATCGCCGGTCTTCCACAGGAGGCAGCGGCGGTGCGCGACTTCTTCCAGGGGTACGGGGTCCGGTCGCTCATCCTGGTGCCGATCGCGACCGCCGACGAGCTCCTCGGGGCAATCGGGTTTGAGACCGCCCGGAAGACACGGACCTGGTCGGACGAGGACGTCACGCTGCTTGAGATCGTCGGCAACCTCTTTGCCGATCTCCTCTCCCGGATTCGTGTGCAGGAACGGCTCCGCACGAGCGAGGAGCGGTTCAGGAGCCTCGTGGAGCGGTCGCACGACTGCTACATCCGTGCAACCACGGCGCCGCAGGCGATCGAGTACATCAGCCCCTCATGCGAGAGCCTGATCGGGTACACCAGGGAGGAGATCCTGGGCAATCCGTATTTCATCAGGCGGTTGATCCACCCCGACGACCGGGAGACTTTCTTGGCCCTCCTCCAGGAGCGGGACGCGTGCGCCAGCCAGCCGTACGTCTTCCGGGTGCGCCGGAAGGACGGGGGTTACATCTGGGTTGAGGCCTGCACGATCCCCGTCTACGGGAACGACGGACGGGCGGTTGCAATCGATTACGCGATCCACAACATCGACGCCTGGAAACAGACCGAGGCGGCGCTCATCCAGGCCAACAAGAAACTCACCCTGATGAACAGTATCGTGCGGCACGATATCCTGAACCAGGTCACGGTGGTGCTCGGGCATATCGCCCTCCTCCGGGAACAGCCGCTCGATCCGACCGTCGCCGACGCCCTCGAGAAGCAGCAGGCCGCCGTCGAGATAATACAGTCGCAGATCGGGTTCACGCGGGATTACCAGGATCTCGGTGTCCGGGCTCCCCGGTGGTTCCCCGTCGAGCCCCTGGTCACGGGAGCCTCAAAAGCCCTTCGGCCGATCGGGATCACGATCTCCACCGATCTCGACGGGATGACCGTCTACGCCGATCCGCTCCTCTCTTCTGTCTTCTTCAACCTCCTGGAGAACGCCGTCCGGCACGGCAGGACGGTGACCGAGATCCGCGTCACGGCCGTGCCGGACGGCGGCGGAGCCCGGATTGTCTGGGAGGACAACGGCGTCGGCGTCCCCGCAGAGCAAAAGGAGCGGATATTCGAGCGGGGCTTCGGGAGCCACACGGGGCTCGGCCTCTTCCTGGTGAAGGAAGTCCTCTCGATCACCGGGATCGCCATCCGGGAGACCGGCGAGCCCGGGAAAGGAGTCCGGTTCGAGATTGCGGTCCCGGAGGGCAACGTCCGATACGGGTGACAACCTGCCAAAAAAGACGACCGGCAGGTCTTCTTCCTACCGCCGCCCGTACTTCCTGAACATATACCAGAGCCCTGCACCGATCCCGGCCATCACCAGGATGCCGAGCACCGCGACGTAGGACTGTTCCTTCACCACGATCCGGTACTCGTCCTCTTCTTCGTCCTGGTCGCATTTTGCCAGAGCGACGACCTTGTATTCGCCGGCGACGATATCGGCGGGCGGGATCACCGTCACCTGCACCGTCGCCCGTTCGCCGGCCTCAAGGCTCGCGACCGATGCCGGATCGACGGTCACCCGCCACCCTTCCGGTGCGCTCATGTTGATCCCGATGTTGGTCAGCGCTCCGCCGACGCCGGCGTTCGTTACCGTCATATCGAACGTGAGGGTGTCGCCGCGGTTGATCTCGTGGCGGTAACTCTTCGCGTAGGTCCGCAGATCGTAGGATCCACGGAGCCGGAGCGTCAGGTTCTCCTCGTACTCCCGGGCAGAGGACCCGATCACCGCCGTGAGGTTGTACTCGCCGACATCCACCGAGTAGGGAGGGATGAGATCGAGGTAGAGGGTCTTCTCCTCGCCGGACGGGACGTAGATCTCCGAGACCTCTTCGGTGGCGGTGCTGCTCTCCTTGAACCGGGCATACCACTGCTCGGGGAGGCCCTGGACGGCAAGGGTATAGGTATCGTCGTTTCTGCCGGCGTTCTTCAGGGTCATCTCGTACTGCGGGTTGGTGCCGATCGCCGCTATCCGGGACGGGGACTTCACCCGAACCTCGGCAAAGAAGTTCTCTTTCTCGAGCGGCACGATCCCGAGGTCGACCGTCCGGCCGATCCGGATATCGACGCCTTTCTTCTCCCACGGCCGGTATCCGGGCCGGGTGACCTTTACGGTGTAGGTGCCCATCGGGGCGCCGATGGAGACCTTGCCTTCGGCGGTCGCAAGCATCCCCTCGATCCGGGTATCGCGATCGTAGAGGGCGACGTCGGCGCCCTTCACCACATTACCCTCCTTGTCCACCACAGTGGCCTCGAGCGTTCCCGCTTCACCGCTGTGGGACTTCGTGATCTTGACGTAGACCCAGACCGTGCCTTCGCCGATGCCCACCCGGATGGGGTATTCCCCCACAGCGGCATGGCCGGAGGTCTCGGCCACCAGGCGGACGGTCTTCGTCTCGCCGGCCGGGATCAGCATCCGGTAGACCTCGCGGTCGTCGGCCTCGAACCGGATCTTCCAGTTGTCGGTGCCGCGGAACGTCCAGTAGTTGAGGAGGCACGTCCCGGTATCGCCGCGGTTCGTGACCGCGAGATCGAAGACGGCGGTGTCGCCCGCCTCGATCACCTCGCCGGGGAAGTCGCACCGGATCTCTGTGGGCATCGTCCCGCCCCCGGTTGCAGCCGACGCCGCCGGGGCGATCAGCACGGCAAGGAGGAGGATGAGAAGAATTCTTTTCCCGGTCATCGTCTCACCTGATATCCATCCGCATGAACTTCACGTAGGTCGCGGCGAAGAAGGCCGACGGGAAGACGATGAGCGCGGCGATGTTCATCCAGACCTTGCCGAGAGCACCGGCAAGGCCGGTCGTCTCCTCGGGTGCTGTATCGTAAGGCGACTGCATCATCGAGAAGATCTGCGGTTGCGTCACCGCTATCGCAATGGTCTGGTAGTTACTCTGTGGCGAGAGGAGGCTCGAGATGTCGCTGATGAGTCTCCGTTTCTCGATATAGGTCTTCATCTCCTCTTCATAAGCCTTCCACTCCGGGTCTTCGGTCCCGCCGTATACCACGCTCTGCGAGACGCTGGTGGTAAAATACCCCCCGCTGCTCGCGGTTCGCACGATCTCTTGAGGCATGCGAGGCATCTGGGGCGGCTCGGGCGGGTCGCCTGCAAAAGCGTTTGCAGCCATCATCCCGAACATGGGAAGGAGCGAGGAGACGGCGAAGAATATCACCAGGGTGTAGATCAGCGCGTTCCCGCTCTCTTTTGCGACCGTCGACATCATGAGCGCGATGGCGAAGTAGGCGAGCAGGAACCCGAGCGAGACCGCCCCGAAGACCAGGACGGCGGCAAACTCATCCAGTGTCGGGACAACCGAGAAGAGGAGGAGCATGGCAAGGGCGATGGCAAGCGCGAGTGCCATGGCGAACCCGAGCGCGCCGACACCCCCGAGCGCCTTGCCGTTGATGATCTCGTCGCGGTAGACCGGGTGGGAGAGGAGCGACTTCAGCGACCGGGTCTCTTTCTCCTTTGAGACCAGGTCGAACCCGATGGCGATGGCAAGGATGCCGCCGAGCATCGTCATGTAACCCATCATGGAGCTGAAGACGAGCATGATCGAGGGTTTTTCAGGCATCCACCCCGCGTAAGGGCCTTCGAGGTCCTGCATGTGCTGGAGTTGCAGGCTGTAGGACTCGAGCATGGTGTTGTAGTTCTCGATGCCCGAGTGCATGCCGATCGCCGATATCACGAGGAACAGGCCGAGGATGATGATGAACCGCCTGCTGGTGATGTGGTCGGAGAACTCCTTTCGTGCTACGTTGAACAATCGATCGAGCGCCATTCTGTCACCTCCGGTAGGCTGCCATGAAGACGTCCTCGATCTCGGGCTCCTCGAGGCGCATCTCCCGGACGTGCAGCCCCTGCTCGAAGAGAGTCGCGGAGAGCCGGTCCCGGATATCGGCCTTCGCCCGGACGACCGCACGGTTTCCGTTCCTCTCGATATCGATGACCGCGGGGTCGTCGATCGCCGGCAGGTGTTCCCTGGTCTCGACGACGATCCGGACGGCATCGCCGTCTGCAGGTGCCAGCGCCCGGGCGACCTCTTCGAGCGTCCCCTGCGCGGCAAGTTTTCCTTTCGCAAGGAGCCCGACGGTCCGGCAGACCACCCTGACCTCGGAGAGGATGTGGGAGGAGACGAAGATCGTCTTTCCTTCGCCGGCGAGGTGCTCGACGAGTTCCCGGTACTCCCGGACGCCCTCGGGATCGAGGTTTGCCGTCGGTTCGTCGAGGAAGAGCACCTTCGGATCGTTGATCAGCGCCTGGGCGAGCCCGAGCCGCTGCTTCATGCCGCGGGAGTACTCTCCGGCCTTCTGGGCAACGCCGTCGAGGTGGACAAGTTCGAGCAGTTCCGCGATCCGCTCCTTTCTCGCTCTCGCGTCCATCCCGTAGAACCGGGCGAAGTAGTCCAGGTTCTGTTCGCCGGTCATGTTCCCGTAGAACCCGACGTCTTCGGGGAGGTAGCCGATGATCTTCTTCACGTTCAGCGGGTCTTTCGCGACCTCGATCCCGTCGACGAAGCACCGTCCGCCGGTGGGCTCGATCATACCGGTGAGCATCAGGATCGTCGTGCTCTTTCCCGCTCCGTTCGGGCCGAGGAAACCGAATATCTCGCCTTCCCCGACCACGAGATCCAGCCCGTCGACGGCTGTTTTTCCATTATATACCTTCGTGAGGTTCTCCGTTCGTATCATTTTACATTCCCGCCAGGGCCGGTTCGGCGGCGTTCTACTGCAGACTATGACATCCTCTTATTAACGTTTTCTGTGACAATCGTCTACACTTCGGGGAGTGATCACGATTCCAGCCTCTACGGCGTCACGGTTATTCCGGCAGAGTCCTGAGATGCGCCGTGAATCGGGCGCCGGACTGCGTATCGGCCCTCGCGCGGCACCAATCATGAGTTCTGCAGCGACGCCCCACGAGGATACGGGCCATGTTCGCTCCTCGGTTCGGCGTTCGGTGACAGAGTATAGGGATGATAGGGAGATAAGGCGATGGTAAACTACGAAAAAAATCGAACCTACCACTACAGACATTCGGGAACCGGCGAGGCCAGAAGCTTCGATACCGGGTAGCCACAGCCGTTCGACCGCCCTTCTTCCTTAAGACCCTCTGGAGAGGGTCGCAATGCAAAAACCTTTTCTTCCGCCGGCCTGAAGGTTCTCCTGATTGCTATGAGAAGGTTATTCGGTGTGGTCGTTGTGCTCCTTGTCCTGGTGCTCGCGGCAGGGTGCATGACCTCCCAGCCTCCGGCAGGCTACGTGACGATCCGGAGCGTCGATGTCAGCATCCCGGACGGCCAGCCGCCGTCGAACGTCACCCGGGTCACGGCGGTCCCGTACCTCGACGCAGTCTACGACGATGTGGACGGCGTCGACCTGCAGGTCATTGCAAAAGAGGCCGGGACGGATATCGTCGTCGAGGAGACGGTTCTCTCCATCGGCACCCTGACATCGGGGAAGACCGCGAAGGAGGAGGTTACGCTCACGCTCGAGAACGGCCGGGGTTACGACATCTGGGTGACGATATGGCAGGACGGGCGTATGCGGGAGTCGGGTTCGGTGAACGTCTTCCTCCCCGACAGGACGACGGCCGGGCAGAAGCTGGCCTACTCGCTCCTCACCGTCTCCGCGATCGACGTCATGACCCCCGACATCGACGCCGACCCGATCACGCTCGATATCATCACCGGGATCGCGAACGGCGGCAGTTCGTCCGGGAACCTCATGATGGAGATCCGGGCGGTCAACCTCCAGACGGGGATCACGGCCGTCCGCGAGTCCCGGCCGCTCGGGATGGTTCCCGGCGATTCGGCAACGAAGAAGGTGAGCATCACGGTGCCGAACGGCTACGATTACGAGATCCGCATCCGCCTCGTCGAGGACGGCGCGGCGTTTGCAACCAGCACCGGCCGGATCACCCTGGCACCGCCGCCGCAGGTGATCCTCGCCGACGGGACGGCGTTCAGCCCCGCGAGGAGCACGTCGCCGACCGCTCTCACGTTTCCGACCCCGGCCCCGACCCCCATGACACCGTCCTCAGCGCAGGTCGGGCAGTTCAGGGTGCAGAGCAGCGGTGCACCGGTCCCGACGTATGCGCCCGGGTTTGAGGCCGCACTTGCCGCCGCCGGGCTCCTCGGCGGCGGGGCTGCGGTGCTTGCGAGGCGGAGGAGGTAGGATGGCACCGGAGGAGGGCCTCACGGCGTGGAGGGTCTACCTCTACGCCGTCTCGTTCATCGCGCTCATCATCGCGGTCTTCGGCGCCGTGAACCTCATCGCCGTCGCAATCGAGGTCTTCGTCTACCCGCCGCCCCAGCCCTACCCGGTGCCGCACTACTACCCCGGGCTTCCCGGGAGTGTGGCGCAGGTTGTGGTGGGGCTCATTGTCTGGGGGTACCACTGGATGCTGCTCAAAAAAGAGCACTGAAGGAGATTTACCGTTGCCGGAGGGATCTCGCGGCAACCAGCAGTCCCGCAATCGCCCCCGCCGCACCGAATCCGGGGAGCGGGGTGGGCGACGTCTCCGCCGGGAGGGAGGAGGCGTAGGGTGCCGGCTGCACCCGGGTGTAGACGTGAACCGTCCCTCCCGGCGGCGGCAGGGGCGGGAACTGGTGCCGCGACATCGTCCCTCTCTCCTTATCTCTGAAGACGAACTCTTCCGGAGGCGGGAGCGTGGTGTTCACCGCGACCCGGAGGGTCCCGCCCTCGACGACGCCCGCAAACGCGTTGTCGATGTAGACATCCTCCCCGTCGGGACCGTAGATCAGGTACCAGCCGGTCTCGTTTATCTCCGCGCCCGGGACGGGCTGTTCGACCTGACGGAACTGCGGGAAGAGGTCGATCGTCTCCCCGGCGGCCGGGGCCCGTTCGATGAACCCGGTATACATCAGGCGCTCTCCATCACGGACGGTATACTTCCGTGCGGGCGGGGCCGCCGGGTCCACCGGCACGACAAGTTCGGTATCGGCGATCGTTCCCCTGAACTCACCGTCGAAGGAGACCTCCGCGCCGTCGCCGTTGAACCAGTGGACGACGTAACGCCCGGTGTTCATATCGCCGACCGCCGACGCCGGGATAGCCGCGGCAAGGAGGAGGATACACGCGAGGCAGACGGTTCTCGTCGCACCTCCGGCTGAATGGTACATGAAAGAAGAGAGGGGAGAGCACCATATATCGTTTCTGTGCCGCCCGTCTACCGGCCGGCACTCTTGGATCGCCTGCCGTCACGCACTCTGCGCCACGCCGTAGACGGTTCCGTTCCATTCGCAGAGGGCATACTTCGCGAGGATCCGCCGCATCTCCTCTGTCGTTATGCGGAGTGAGCTGTACTTCGCGTGCTCCTTTCCTGCCGGGCAGTACGCGGAACGGGGATCGAGCCAGAGGAGTGCGTCGAACAGGGGGCCTTTCGCGACCAGGACAGGTTTCTCGTCGAGGATCAGCGCGCCGAGCGCCGGGTGGTTCCGGAAGTCGTCTTCGGTGAGGTGCGTCACGGAAGCGGCGTTCACAGGCGCTTTCCGGGGAGACGCGCCGAGGCTCGTCTCGTCGATCAGGTTGATCCAGTGGAGGAATCCGAGACCGATGACGCACAGGATGATGAGGACGACGAGCGCCCCGAAGAACGGACCTCTCCCCCATTCCAGGTCTTCCGCCGTTTTACCCGGTCGCCCGTCCCCCGCCATCCTTCACCACCATCCGGGCCCCCGGGGGGCACGGCTGCCGTTTTCAGTGGAAGAGACTGGGGTGCCGGGGTATATGAGGGTTTCGCGGCCGGGGAGAAGATCCGGGAGGCCTATTCCCTCTCGCCTTCGAACCGCCACCCCCCGTTCGGCACGGTGATCTCGAACCGGGCACCCTTCCCGGACTCGCCGGTCTCCCGGATCGTCATCCCGGTGATCCCGAGAATCCCCGCGACCAGGAAGAGCCCGTGGCCGTACCGCCGCTTATAGGTCTCGCGGAAGATCGCCTCCTTCTCGCCGTCCGGAATGCCGGTGCCGTCGTCCTCGCAGACGATCAGCAGGTCCTGCCCGGCCCTCGCGCACGAGAACCGGATCTCCGTCACGCTTCCGCCGTGGCGGACGGCGTTGTCGATGAGGTTATAGAAGACCTTCTTCACCATCGGGTCCGCGTAGATCTCAAGGCCCGGGAAGTCGGCGCGAAGATCGACCCCTGCCGGAAGGGTGAGAACGGAGACGCTCTCCGCGATGAGGTCCTGCGGCCTCTGCCAGACAGGCGCCATCACTCCCATGTCGTGGTAGTCCCGGCTGAACTCGATCTGCTTCTGGATCTCGTCGACGGCGGAACGGACGCGGCCCAGACAGGCCTGAACCCCGGGATCTTCGCTGTCTTCTCCGGCAAACTCAATGTAAGCGCGCGCGACGGTGATCTGGTTGAGGATGTCGTGCCGGGTGATCCCGGCGAGAAGGTTTAATTTCGCGTTCGCCCGGGCAAGCGCCTCCTCGGCGTGCTGCTGCTCGGTGATATCCTCCCCGGAACTCAGGATCCCGCAGACGGCGCCGCTCTCGTCACGAAGCACGGTGTTATGCCACGCGATGATCCGTTCGCCGCCGTCCATGGCGGCGACCGGCATCTTCACGCGCTCGTTCGCCCCGACCTCGCCCTGCATGAGCCCCGTGAAGAGCGCACGGCAGCGCTTCCGCTCCGACGGGGGAACGAACCGTTCGGCCCAGGGCTCGCCTGCGGCCGCATCCGCCGGGCAGCAGAGAACCTCGGACGCCCGGCGGTTGATGAGGGCGACCCGCCCGTCCCTGTCGAGGACGACGAAGAGGGCGCCCGCGATATCCAGGTATTGCGCGAGCCGGTTCTTCTCCCGCATGAGCCGCTCTTCGCTCGTCTTCAGGCCGGTAAAGACCAGCGCGTAAGGCTGCCGAATCCCGGTCTCGACGAACGCAACGTAGATGAGCCCGAACGAGAGCACCATCAGGAGATGGCCGATCATGTTCGAAAGCCCGTAAACGCTGATATAAAGCGTAAAGGCAAGTTCCGAGGTGATCATCACGATGACGGCCGCAATCAGGTGGCCCGCCACCCGGGGCGAGAAGGCGTCCCGTACCCGGTAAACGGTGACCGCCCCGAGGGTGAGCAGCGCGGCTATGACGTACTCGCTCCAGACCTTGAACTCCGTCAGCCCCGAACCCTCGATGTAGCAGTCGGGAAAGACCGGGACGGCGAAGATCGAGAGGAGCAGGAGAGCGGTAACCACCGCAAACACGGCAAACACCCGTCGGGAACCGGGTTTTCTCCGGAGCAGGAGAGGCGCGGCAAGCAGCGTCCCGGCGAGGAGGTAGCGCGAGGCGATCCAGAGCTGCGTCGGAAGGTTTGCATCGTAGCCGGCGAAGATTCCCATGCCGTCATACGCGAGGGTGTGGACCAGTTCGATGCCGGCCACGAAGAGCAGCCCGGTGCCGGCGACCAGCAGGTAGCCGTTCTCCCGCATCGTCCGGGCGTTCCACGCCACGATGAAGACGGCGATCGCAATCGCGATGGCGACGAACTCGGCGATCGTGTGGAAGAGAAGGTAGCTGTACAGGCTCGTCGCCGCGAGGGCGGCCAGAAGCACCGTCAGGACGGTGAACGATCGCCAGACGCCGGATTCCGCGGCTTCCTGTTCTATGCGGCCCCACCGGCTCTCCGCTCCGCTCCGGGCTGCATGGGCCGACGACTCTGTCCGCTTAAGGTTGTTCAGCATGGCTTCCGGTTCCGGGGCGGGGAACGCCGGGCCAGGGCCCGGACTATCCGCCCAACTTTTATCCATCTAATAATATATTTTATTCGGCATCAATGTATCGGATACAAAAAGCGTCATCTATGGGACAATTCAGACAAAACGAGGATTGTATTCAGGCAACCAGGAGGGCGGCCCCCATAAGGATCGAGATCGATCCCGGAGCGATCGCTACACCAGTTCATTCCTCCGCAGGAACTCCCTGATATCGCGCGATTCGACCCAGCCCTCGTCAAGCTGCTTGACAATAGCGTTGATCCGCTCAACCTGCTCCCGGATCGTCGTCGACGTCGCCTCATCGTCGGCCAGATCGGCCATACCGAGGATCACCTGGAGGGGCAGCCGGATATGGTCCGCGAGAACTGCAAACTGTTCGATATTCTGCTCGATCTGGTAGAACGCCTGCATCCGCATATCCTCGTAGCGCGCCCGGTCCGAAACGTCCCTGCCGACGATCTGTACGCCCACCACGCGACCGTCTTCCACGATCGGAGATTCGTTCAGTTCAAGGAACGCTACGGACCCGTCTTTGCGGCGGAACTCGACCTCGAGCCCCTCGACCGGTTCGCCCCGGGCGATCTTCTTCTGTCCCTCCTCCCAGACGGGGAGGGACGAGGGGACGACATAGTCGTGACACCCGCGGCCGACGAACTCGTCGGGAGTATAGCCGAGGATGCGGGTCACCGCCGGGGAGATGTAGGTGATCCCACGGTCATGGTAGCAGGTGTAGATCATATCGAAACTCCGCTGGGCGATCTGGCGGAACCGTTCCTCGTTCTCCGCGAGAGCGTTCTGCATCTCCCGCCAATCGGTGATATCCTCCAGCATCGCGATGACCAGGCCTCCCTCCCCGGAGTCATGAAGCAGCGACGTGGTCAGCCGCCCCCAGATGATCCGGCCGTCCTTCGTCAGGTAGCGTTTCTCCCGGCGGACGCCCTTCCCCAGGGCAGTCTGCCGGTGGAGAGAGTCGGCCCCCTCCCGATCGGGCGGGTAGATCAGGTCGTACGACCGCATAGCATACAGCTCGTCCTCGTCGTAGCCGAACATCCGTACGAGCGCCGGGTTCGCCTCCATGATCCGTCCGTTCGGGTCGATGAGCGCAATCCCGGTTCCCGCCTGCTCGAAGATCCCGCGGAACCTCTCTTCGCTCTCCCGCAGGGCAAGTTCCGCTTTCTTCTGTTCCGTGATATCCTGCCCCGTGACGGCCAGCATTCCGACCTGCGGCCGGTAGATCTGCAGGTCGTACCACCGCCCGGTTCTCGGTTCCTGCAGCCGCCGCTGCATCGGGATACCGGTCTTTGCGACCTCTCCATAGAGAGCACAGGCACCCTTCGCAATCGTCGGAAAGATGTCGAAGAGCCGCTGCCCGATCAGTTCCTCCCGGTCGCGGCCGAAGACCTCGGCCGCTTTTTCGTTCAGCTCGCTGATACGGTAATCGACAGGATTCCCATCGTCGTCCCTGATAACCTCGTAGAGGGTGTAACTTTCGAGCATTCGTTCGAAGAGAAGGCGGTACTTCTCTTCGCTCCTCCCGAGAGCGTCTTCCCCCCGTATCCGCTCGATGACCCGTCCGAGCCGTCCGGCAACGGCGTCGATCAGGCGGCGTTCACCGATGAGAAACGGCGCACCTTCATCACCAGGCTGCGGGTGGCGGTAGCAGACCTCCACCCTGCCGGCTATCCGCCCCTGGACGACGATCGGGCTCTCCTGCCGCCAGGGGCTCTCGACAAATCCGGCCGACCGGTATTCCCGGCGGTCGACCACGATCCGGGCGGCGGCATCTTCCGGATGGAGCCAGCCGGCAGGGAGGATGACGGCAACATCCCGGAGGACTTCTTCGACCGACACCCCCGGCCGCTCGATGACGCCGCTCACGGCGTAGAGCGTCGCAAGTTCCCTCACCCGGTTATCCAGGGCGACCCGCTGCTCCCGTAGCATCTCTTCAGCCCTGCGCCTGTCCGTGACGTCTTCTGCGATGACGACGAGCCGGTCGTGCTGCGGCCGGTACACCTTCAGTTCGTAGAAGAAGCCGGTATCCGGACTTGAGACCTCGCGATGCACCGTCCTCCCGGTTGCGGCAACCTGGTAGAAGAGGTCGAGCGCAGCGGGGCCGATCGCCGGAACGGCCGTTGCGAGGTCTTTTCCGGCGACCTCTTCCCGCGGATGCCCGAGGCTTTCGGCGGCTTTGCGGTTGATCCAGACGACCCGGAAGCCGGCAGGGTTCCCCGGGGCGTCGCGGAAAATCTCAAGAAGGAGGCCGGCGTCCGGCATCTGGTCGAAGAGGAGGCGGTACTGGTGCTCGGACGATACAGCCTTGCCGTGTGCCGGCGCAATGACCGCCCCGAGCATCATGGCGACGGCACGGACGAGGGCGTGCTCCTGCGGCAGGAACGGATCGTCCGTCCCCTCCGGAACCCTCCGGCACTCGACCACGATCTGCCCGGCTGTACGTTCTCCGGCATCTATCCCGGCAACAATCCTTCCGGGTCCGGGAACGGCGGTTCCGGGCTCTATCCGCACCGACACCTCTCCCGGGTGGCGGAACCCGCGGGGCAGAAGGGCGGCCGTCTCCCGGAAGATCTCGTCGGTATCGCCGCCGCCTTCGATCGCGCGGGCGATTGCGGAGAGGGTGCAGAGTTCCCTCGCCTGCCAGCAGGGTTCGTCCCGGCCGGTGATGTCGAGATCGACCCCCGCCCAGAGGACGATCCTGCCCGCGGCGTCCCTGACCGGGATTCCCCTGCTCGCGATGGTGCGATACTCTCCATCGGCGCCCAGAATGCGATAGTTGCACCTCCACGGAACACCGGCATCGCTACGGCGCTCCCACCGGGCGCTCATCGCCTCGGCGTCCCCCGGATGGAGGTTGCCCGCCCACACGGGATCGTAGCGGTCTTCGAGCACCGTCTCCCGGAGAGCAGGCGCCACGCCGTTGGGCCCGCCGATCCAGATCCTGCATGGGATTGCCTCGTCGGCAGGCAGATCCCGTTTTTCCGGGGCGGTCGCGGTGAAGTCTGATGACGGCATGGTTCAATACTGCAGGGAAGTCGGGCAGGGTGACGGATATGGCCGGGAAGCCGTCACCCGGGCATGCTGTGCAGGGGGTGATCGTTCCGATCAATTTGGTCGATCTCTTCATAATGGTTCTGCTCGATGAAAGGGCGACCCCCCATTTGAGCGATCGCACCGGCGATAGGTCGGGATATGCGCCCGGACACCCTTTAAGTGAGACGCAGTTAAGGATGCAGGGTCATGACTGAGACCTGCGCCCGAACGACCCCGGCCGGAGGCGGGCCGTGACGGAGCGCGAGGAGGATCCGTCCTGCCCCCGCTGCCGCGTCGGGGTCCCTCCGGTTCAGAGATCGGCCGTTGGTCCCCGGGAGATCGCGGTCTTCGGGGCCTCGGGCATCCTCCTCCTCGCGGGGGTGTTCGTCGGGTACTTCACCCCGTATCCCTTCGCCGGGACGGCCCTGCTGCTCGCCGCCGCGGCCATATCCGGCTACGACGTTCTGATAGCCGGATTCCTCGCCCTCATCCGGCTCCGGTTCAGCATCGCCGTGCTCATCACGATCGCGGCGGCAGGGGCGTTTCTGACCGGAAACCCCGCAGAGGGGGCGACCGTGCTGTACCTCTACGCCGTCGCCGAGTACCTCGAGGAGTATGCGGCCGGGAGGGCCGAACGCTCGATAGCCTCGCTCCTCGACCTCACGCCGCAGACCGCCCGGGTCAGGCGGGGCGACGGCGAGGTGATCGTTGCGGTCGACGGCGTCGGCGTCGGGGAGACCGTGATCGCGAGACCGGGCGACACCGTTCCGCTCGACGGCATCGTCGTTGCCGGCGGATCGTCGGTCGACCAGGCGGCGATCACCGGGGAGAGCGTCCCGGTGGCAAAGGAGGCCGGGGACGGGGTCTACGCCGGGACACGGAATCTCGACGGGTACCTCGAAATCCGGGTAACGAAACCGGAACAAGAGAGCACGATAGCCCGGGTCGCCGCCCTGGTCGCGGAGGCCCAGGCCCACACCTCTCCCACCGAGGCATTCATCGAGCGGTTCTCCCGCTACTACACGCCGGCGGTCATCCTCCTTGCCGGCCTCCTCGTCGTCGTCCCGCCGCTCGCCTTCGGCGTCCCGTTCCTCGAAGCGTTCTACCGGGCACTGATCCTGCTCGTCATCGCCTGCCCCTGTGCGCTCGCGATCTCCACCCCGGTCTCGATGGTCTCGGGGATCACGACCGCGGCGCATAACGGCGTGCTGATCAAGGGCAGGGACTCGCTCGAGGCTGTGGGGCTCGCCCGGGTGGTCGTCTTCGATAAGACCGGGACGCTCACGACCGGGAGGCTCGAGGTGGAGAACGTGGCCGGGTTCGGGATCCCGGAGTCGGAGGTGCTCGCCGTCGCCGCGTCGCTCGAGTCCCGTTCCGGCCACCCGATCGCGGAGGCGATCCGGCGGCGGGCGGATGAGGAGGGCGCCGTTCTGCGGGACGTCGAGGAGTTCGTCGCGATCGCGGGGAGAGGCGTCCGGGGACAGATCGGCGGTGCGGCCTACATGCTCGGGAACGCTGCGCTCTTTGCCGACGGAGATACCCGGACATGGCGGGCGGCGTACGACCGGCTGGAGAGCGAAGGGAAGACCGCCGTCCTCGCCGGCACCGCTTCAGGCGTGATCGGGCTGATCGCCCTCTCGGACGTGGTAAAGCAGGATGCAGAAAAGACGGTCGCCGCTCTTCGGGCGTGGGGCATCCGGACGGTGATGCTCACCGGGGACAACGAGCGCGTCGGGGGGGCGGTGGCCCGCCGTATCGGCATCGACGAGTGCCATGCCGGGCTCCTGCCGGAGGACAAGGTGACGATGGTAGAGCGGCTGATGGACCGCTACGGGCTCGTGGTGATGGTCGGCGACGGCGTGAACGACGCGCCGGCGCTCGCCCGGGCGAACGTCGGGGTCGCGATGGGGGCGATCGGGTCGGACGTCGCGATCGAGGCCGCCGAGATCGTCGTGATGGAGGACGACATCTTACGGGTCGCCTACCTCGTCGCCCTCTCGGAGAAGACGGTCTCGGTCGTCCGGCAGAACGTCATAGCGGCGCTTGTGGTGAAACTCGGCATCGCCGGGCTCGCCGTCCTCGGTCTCGTCACCCTCTGGACGGCGGTGGCGTTCGGGGACATGGGGCTCTCGCTCGCGGTCATCGTAAACGCTCTCAGGATCGGCCGGCAGGATTCCGGCAATCCCCCATGAAACCGCGAGGAACAGGCGTCGGGCAAAAAAGAGGAGACGAGACTATTCAAAGAGAACGGTCTTCTCCGGCGTCCACGCCGGGTCGATGAACGAGAGAAGCCTCGTGGTCGAGTCTGCGCCGTTCCGGGTCTCTTTCACCTGGTCGGGCAGGACGTAGGCGGCACTCCCGGCCGGAACCCGTATCGATTCTCCATCGGGAGTGACTACCTCGATCTCCCCTTCGATCACGTAGAGAAGGTCGGAAGAGCCGTTGATACCGTCGTAGCCGAGATACCCGCCCGGGAGGAGTTCGGCGTACGCGAGGCTGTAGCCGATCGGGACGACGGTCTCGTTCATCAGCACCGGATTTAAGAGAGTATAGACCGCCACGCCGGATTCGAGGCTCCACTCGATCCCCTCCCGGGGATCGGCGACGACGAGCGGCGCACAGCCTGTCCCCGCACTGATAACGTCAAGCCCGTCTCCCGACACCTCGATTCCAGCGGTGAAGGGCGGCTGGATCACGGTGATGTAACGGAGTTCCGTATCCCCGGCCGAGGCTATCGACTGCAGCACGCCTTCCGGCAGGAGCACCGTCTCTCCCTCGCCGGCGGTTATCGTCTCGTTGCCGCAACGGACCTCCGCCGCACCGGCGAGCACGTAGACGAGTTCCGTCGTCCCGACCAGGCGGTGCGGCGGCGTCGCGTTGCCCGGTGCGATGGAGACGCAGCCCATGCTGTAATTCGCCCGGATCTGCGGCGTCTCCTCGCCGATGATCCCGAAGTATGTCGCCCGGCCGTCGAAGATGGGGATCGGGGCCGCCGGGGCGATCAGGCTGACAGCCGCCTCCGCCCGGGGCTCGTCTGCGGCGAGGCATCCGGCAGAGAGGAGGATACAGACAAAGAGAAGAGGAACAATCCTGTACATGGTAAACTATCTGCGACGGGAGGAATAAATCCGATTATCCCGTCAGGCGTGCATCGCGAACGATCTGGCGGAAACCGGGGTGGCCTACGCACATTCCCCGCGTCCGGCTTTCCTGAGAGTGAACCGGAATGCCGCGCCCTGCTCCGGATGCCCCCTGACCCGGTCCTCGACCCAGATCCTGCCGCCGTAGCGCGCAGCAAGCATCCGGCAGATCGAGAGGCCGAGTCCCTGGCTCCCCCGCCTGCCGCCCTCCCGCTCGAACCGGAAGAAGATCGCCTCCTTCGCCTCGTCCGGAACACCCGGGCCGGTGTCGGCAACGGTGACGACGATGGTCTTCCCGTCCAGATCATCGACCGCCACCGTGACCTCGACACCCGGCCCGCCGTGCTTTGCGGCGTTGCCGATGAGGTTCGTGAAGATCTCGGGCAGGAGATCGTCGGCGAAAACCTCCACGGGCTGCCCGCAGTACCAGATGCAGAGGTCGGGGAAGTGGGCGATCTCCTCCAGGATAACGTCGTGGAGATTTTGTCGCGCAAGTCCGTTCCGACACTCCTGGATCTTTCGGAGGGTGGCGACGTTTGCGGTAATCTCGATGCTCTTCCTGATCCCGTCCTTCAGCTTCCGGGCGTGCCGGGCCGGCTCGCCCTCGAGCTCGTCGATGAGGAGGTCGGCGTAGATGTTTGTGACGTTGTCTGCGTTCCGGATATCGTGCGTCAGGATGTCGAGGTAGAGGTTCGCCTCCCGGTTTGCCACCTCAAGCCTCCGGTAGAGCATTCTCCGCACGATGCCGGCGCCGATCTCACGTCCGACCGCTTCAAGGAGCGCGCGCTCGTCGTGAGCGAAGAATCCCCGCTCCCTGCTCCCGATGAGGAGCGCCCCGACGACGTCGGACTCGACGACGAGCGGGATGCAGGCGAGTGCGGCAAACCCGAGCTCCCGGAGAAGGCGGGCTCCCGAGGTGTTCGGGCCCCGGTCCTGTTCAAGGTAGCACGGAAGACCGGTGGCGATGGTATCGGCAAACGACACCCCAAAAATGGTTTCTGCCAGTTCCAGGCATGCATCCGGCATGTTTCGCCGGCACTGGAGAGCGGCGTCTCCACGCCCGGAATCGAGGCGGTAGATCGCGCCGCCGTCGTAGCCGAGGAGATCGAGCGTCTGATTGAGTGCCGTCACCAGCAGTTCTCCCGGCAGGTGTGTCGATGCGGATGTGCCGATGATCCGGTTGAGCAGCAGGAGATGCCGGTTCCTCGCCTGCAGTTGCTCCTCCGCCTGTTTCCGGTGGCTGACGTCCCGCAGAACGACCTGGACCGCAGGCCGGCCCTCAAAGATCGTCCGCGTCCCCCTTCCCTCGATGGGAACCGTCGTCCCGTCGAGCCTGAGGACCAATAACTCGACAAGCGGCGTCTCCACGCCCTGGAGGTCCCGCACGGTGAACGCCTCGATCGTAGCCCGGGCGTCCGGGTGGACGATATCGAGGATAGCTTTCCCGATGACCTCCTCGGGGCGTGAAGCCCCGAGCAGCTTCAGGCCGGCGGGGTTGACGAATACGATATTCCCGCCGCGGTGGATCAGGGTCGCCTCGGCGGAGAGTTCGACGAGAGACCGGTACTTCTCCTCGCTTTCGCGGAGCTTTGCCTCCATCTGCTTTAAGGGGGTGATGTCCTGGACTCCGGCAAGGAATCCCCGGCAGGTGCCGCCGGCGTCGATGATAGGGGTGGTCGCCAGCAGCGTATGGATACGGGTGCCGTCTTTTCGGACCAGTTCGAACTCGAAGACCTCTCGCACGTTCCGGCCCAGACGCTGCAGGAATTCCCTCACGTCTCCGGCTCCATCCCCATCGACGAACGCATAGACCGACGAGCCGATGATCCTGGCGACCGGGCAGCCGAGGAGATCGGCCATCTTCTGGTTGGCAAAGACCACAGTGCCCTCTCTGTCTATCAGCGCGATACCCTCGTTGAGGTTCTCGACGAGGAACCGGTAGCGGTCCTCGCTTTCCCGCAGGATCTCCTCTATCCGCCTCCGTTTAGCGTCATCCACACCCACTCCGCGAGCGTTGCCCGGGGTGATCCGGTCGCCGGAAGGTTCGGGAGAAAAGCGAATGAGCCGGCTGCCGCGAAGCCGGCCTTCATGCACGGCCCTGCATGAACAGCGGAACCACCCTTCGCCGCCGTCGGGCAACCGCATCGCGCACGGGAAATCGGCAGCCGGAACGCGGCCGGAGAGGAATGCAGCGATCTCGGTTTTTCCCGACTCCTCGCAGATACGGGATGCCAGGGTCCGGCGGACGAAGCGATCCGCGCCGGTTCCACCGGGCTCGTCATGGCTGATGCCGAGCAGGTGCCGCAGGCGCCTGTTGATGCAGGCCACCCGGTTGTCGGGACCGACAATAAGCAGCCCCTCGTCGAACGCATCCAGGATGCCGGAGAGCACGAGGATATCGTCATGTGCGGGTGTGCATTCATGCATCGGCCGGGATCACCTTCCTTTACTCTCGGAGGAGTTTCATCTCCATGGGCAGATAAAATGTTCCCGCACACCTCCAGTGAATTCTGCCAAAATTCAGACGAATTTTGACGATTCTACCGGTCATGCGGGCAGGTTCATCCGAGCACAGGCATTATGCTATTTCCCTGAAGTTATAAATCTGTTCATTTCCACCGGCAGGCGTCCGTCACCCGCGAGAAGGCAGACACGTGCCCCGGTGCTGCTCCGGCTGCGCGCGGCCGGTATATTTACATCCCGCAAGAACGGCATCACCCCCATGAACGGGTACGCACGCGGCCTGGACATGCACGACGGGACCGCAGAAGAGAAGCAGACGGGGAGGGCATGAGGTGGCCCACGATCACGGTGAGGACGGACGACAGTACGAGACGCATCTGACAGAAGCCGCCGGGCAGAAGCCGCCGGAGCAGCGCCGGCCCGGCCACGGCACGCATCACCATGCCCTCGAAGACTTCCGGCGGCGGTTCGTCGTCTCGACGATACTGACGGTTCCGATTCTCCTCCTCTCGGAGCCGGTCCAGGAACTTCTCGGGATAGTCATCCGGTTCCCGGGTTCGGACTACCTGCTCCTCGCTCTTGCGACCGCAGTCTACCTCTACGGCGGGTGGCCGTTTCTTACCGGCATCGTACGCGAACTCAGGGCGCGGATGCCCGGGATGATGACGCTCATCGCCGTCGCGATCACCGTCGCCTACGTATACAGTTCGGCGGTCGTTCTCGGTCTCGTCGGCGGAGAAGGATTCTTCTGGGAACTCGCCACCCTGATCGACATCATGCTCCTCGGGCACTGGGTGGAGATGCGCTCGGTTCTCGGGGCTTCGCGGGCGCTCGAGGAACTCGTCCGGGTCATGCCCTCGGAGGCGCACCTTCTCCGGGACGGGGGGACCGACGACGTGCCCGTCGACCGGCTCGAACCGGGCGACCGGGTCCTCGTCCGGCCCGGAGAGAAGGTGCCGGTGGACGGCGCAGTGATCGAGGGGGCGACGAGCGTCGACGAGGCGATGCTCACCGGGGAGTCGCGCCCGGTGGAGAAACGCCCGGGTGCTATGGTCATCGGCGGGGCGGTCAACGGTGAGGGCTCGATCGTCGTCGAGGTCCGGCGGACGGGTGCGGAGACCTACCTCGCGCAGGTGATCGACCTCGTGCGAAAGGCGCAGGAGAGCAGGTCGCGGACGCAGGATCTCGCCGACCGGGCGGCGTTCCTCCTGGTGGCGATCGCCCTCTCGGTCGGTGCGGTGACGTTCGCGGTATGGTTCGCCCTCGGGGAGGGAACCGGATTTGCAGTGGAGCGGGCCGCGACCGTGATGGTCATCGCCTGCCCCCACGCGCTCGGCCTCGCCGTCCCGCTCGTGATCGCGGTCTCGACGGCGCTTGCCGCCAAGTCGGGGTTCCTGATCCGGGACCGGAGCGCGTTCGAGCGGGCAAAAGACCTCACTGCGGTCGTCTTCGACAAGACCGGGACCCTGACGGAGGGGCGGTTCGGGGTCACGGACGTCCTCGCCTTCGGCGGCGCGGCGGAGGAGGACGTGGTCGGGACGACGGCATCGGTTGAGGCGCACTCCGGGCACCCGATCGCCCGGGGCATCGTCCGGAGTGCGGAGGAACGGGGACTCGCTCCGCTTACGGTAGAAGGGTTCCGGGCGATCCCGGGGGTCGGCGTCGAGGGGACGGTCGGGGGCAGGAACGTCCGGGTGGTCGGTCCGGGTTACCTCGCGGAACGGGGCATCGATGCCGGGGACGGACGGATCGAGGCGCTCCAGCAGCAGGGCAAGACCGTCGTCTTCCTGCTCGAGGACGACCGGCTCACGGGAGCGCTCGCGCTCGCCGACATCATCAGGCCGGAGTCGGGGGAGGCGATCCGCCGGCTCAAAGATATGGGGGTCCGGTGCATGATGCTGACCGGGGACAACCGCGACGTCGCAGCGTGGGTGGCGGGGGAACTGGGTCTCGATGAGTTCTTTGCAGGAGTCCTGCCTCACGAGAAGGCGGAGAAGATCCGGGAGGTGCAGCGGCGCTACCGTGTGGCGATGGTGGGCGACGGGATCAACGACGCACCCGCGCTCGTCGAGGCCGATCTCGGGGTAGCCATCGGGGCCGGGACCGATGTGGCGGTGGAGAGCGCCGATATCGTGCTCGTGAGAAGCGACCCGCGGGACGCGGCGGCGGTCATCGACCTTGCAAAGAAGACCTACCAGAAGATGTTCGAGAACCTCCTCTGGGCGACGGGCTACAACGCCGTCGCCATTCCGCTCGCCGCCGGGGTCCTGATCGGCGCCGGGATCCTTCTCACGCCGGCGGCAGGAGCGGTGCTGATGAGCGCAAGTACGGTGATCGTCGCGATCAACGCCAGGCTGCTCCGGGTATAAGGGCGGCCGTTCCCCACCGCCCGGCTCATCGATTGAACCCGGAAGCTCAATGCGGTCAAATAGGGGAGCCGGGCCAGTATCTACCGGAGGTAATCACTCATGAAACGAGATACCACAATCCGGATATTCTCCCTCTTCATCGCCCTTGCCGTGGTGGTTCCTGCCGTGCAGGCCGCCCTTGTCGTCGATGCAGGGGGCGACCGCACCGTGCTTGCCGGGGAGCCGGTTACCATCCTCGCTGCCTGCAACGACACGGACGTATTCGACGCGATGAACCTCTCGGCTTGCGTCAACTGGAGCACCGGGAGGACCGAGGCGGAGATCGTGCAGGACGACGAGCAGAACGGCACCGTCCGGGCAACCCACACCTACCTCGCCGCCGGCACCTACACGGTCACGGTAGAGGTCGCAAACAACGCGACGGGTGCCGTCGCCTGCGACACCCTGAACGTGACCGTCGACCCGCAGACGGCGGAGGTGAAGGTCGCCCCGAAGGTCCTGAACAGGAAGAGCAACGGTGTCATGACCGTCTTTATCAGCATCGCTGACTGGCTCGGGTTTGCCGGAGCCGACAGCGCGAACACGACGGTATCGAACCCCTCGGAGTTCGCGATCGGGAACGCAACACCGGAGAAGGTCAACTCCTGCGCAAAGGACGGCGGCACGCTCATCCTGAAGTACCGGCGCCAGGATCTCGACCTCGCCGCCGGCGACGGCAACCTGACCGTGACCGGCACCGTCGTGACGGAGAACGGTTCCGTCCCGGTCGCCGGCACCGGGGCCGTCTCCGTGATCGACCCGGGCAACGGCAAAAAGGCGGAATTCGGCAACGATGGCGGGCATGCCCGGGCCGCGATGGTGAAGGAGAAGGCGAAGAACCAGAAGGAGTTCCTTGATGCGCAGCAGAAATCCAACGGAAAAGCAAACGGGCGGGCGCCATAACGGCGCACCGTGGGGGCGAGAACGCTCCCCTATCCTTCTGTAACCGTAAAGCCCGGATCAATTCTCTTATCGGTTCTGCAGCCAATCAGTATGAACATGGGACGCTACGCCAGCGGCGACGTCGTTCTAGCCCCCGTGCGCATCGGGGGAGGGAGCGAGCGGAAGGTGCGCCCGGCGGTGATCGTTTCTGCGGGAGAGAGCGGGAGCCTGCTGGTCTGCCCGGTATCGAGCAGCCCGTCCGCCGACGGCATCTCGATACCCCTCTCGCTCGACGACTTCGCCCGGGGCGGGCTCGACCTCTTCACCGAGAGCTACGCTCTGGCCGCACACGCCGCCACCATCCGGACGGCGGACGTCGTCGGAAAGAAGGGCACCCTCCTCCCGGAGACGCTCGCCGCCGTCCGGGAGGCCATGCCGGGGGTATACGACAGGAGAGGGCGGCGAAGGTGAGGGGGATTTTTCCCGGGATATTCCCGTGCAGTGGATCGTAGTGGGTTGCGCAACTCCGGTCTCGAACTCCTGTCCTTCGCACCTCCGGTGCTCACGCTCCGGTTCTTACAAACCATCGCGCTTCAGACAGTCGTTCCTAGCGGAACGTCGTTCTTCAGTG
>NZ_JXOJ01000006.1:92632-137598 GCF_001017125.1 Methanoculleus sediminis
CGGGGGTGGGGACAGGGGAGGGGGGATGCTCCCCCTCCCCTGCAACCCCTCCCCCAATTGCGATATTCCCACGGTCCACTGCATCGGGATATTTTCTCGCTTCACTCGCTTTGTTTGCCGAACAGCAAACGCCTTTGGCCTTCTCAAACTCCGGTTCTTCGCACCTGACGGTGCTCACGCTCCGGTTCTACGAACCGTCGTACGTTCCGACAGTCGGCTGCTGCGGCCTCGTGGTTGTTTTATAGGATCGTAGTTACGCCGGGAACGTCGTCTTGGTCAGTTGCGCTCCGGGACACGGATTTTCACCCTGACCATCATTTGATGCGAGTTGCGTTCAGAGTTCGTACCGCTTCAAGAACTCCCGGATCTTCCGGGACTCCGTCCACTCCCGGTCGAGCTCGCTGATCCGCGTATTGATCCGCCGGACCTGCTCCCGGAGTTTCTCCGCGACCACCTCGTCCTCGAGGAGATCCGCGACCCCCATGACCACCTGGAGCGGGTGGCGGATCCGGTCGGCAAGGAAGGCGAACTGCTCGATATTCCGCTCGGTCATATCGAACGCCTGCTCCCGGAGCCGTTCGTGCAGGATCCGCTCGGAGATGTCCCTGCCGACGACCTGGAACCCCACGATTATCTTCTTCTCGACGATCGGCGACTCGTTCAGTTCCAGTATGGCGGTCTCCCCGTTCTTTCGCCTGACCTCGATCTGGAGTCCTTCGACCTGCTCGCCCCGGAGAACTCTTCGCCGCCCCTCTTCCCAGGCCAGAAGGCTCGTCGGAAGGATGTAGTCCTCCCAGTCTGTTCCCACCATCTCTTCGGGAGAGTACCCGAGGATCCGCTCCATCGCCGGCGAGACGTAGTTCAGCCCGCCGTTCAGGTACGACGTGACGATGAGGTCGAAACTCCGCTGGGCAATCCCCCGGAACTTCTCCTCGCTCTCCTCGAGCGCCGCTTCCACCTGCAGCCGCTCGATGATCCGGCCGAGCCGCTTCGTGACGGAATCGAGCAGCATCTGTTCTTCCGGCAGGAACGGCCCTTCGCCGCCCTCAGGGATCTCCGCAAGGTACCGCACCTCGACCTCACCGACCCGTCTGCCGTGGACGACGATCGGGCTCTCCTGTTTCCAGGGGGTATCCGCCGGACCGCCCCGGTAGTAGTCCCGGCCGTCGACGGTGATCCGCACCCCGGTATACTCCGGGTACTGCCATCCCACGGGAAGGGTGTCGGCAACCGCCTGCAGGAGTTTGTCGAGCGTCATCCCGGGCGTCTCGACGAGGTGCGCAATGGTGTACAGGCACCGGAGTTCGTCCATCCGTTTCTTCAGTTCGTGCGTCTTCTCCCGGAGCGCCACCTCCACCCGGTTCCGTTCGGTCACGTCGAAGGCCGTCCCGGCAACGCCGACGATCTTTCCCTCCGCATCCCGAAGCGGTTTGAGCGTCAGGTCGCGGACACGCCGTTCGCCTGCGACGGTGAACGTCACCGCGGCCCGCACGGTCTCTCCCGTCTCAAGAACCCGCCGTTTGAGCGCGGCAAGATGCCCGGCGTTCTCGGGAAAGGCATCCTCTTCGTGCATCCCGATGATAGACGCATCCGTGGACCCCAGCTGCTGGTTGTACGACCAGATGTAACGGAGTTCTTCATCCTGCACAAACACGACCACCGGTGACTGGTCGAGCGCGGCCCTGAAATGATGCGCATTCAGATCCGCGGTGGCGTCCCGGATCTTGATGAGCCGCTGCCCGGTCACGGCGAAAGCCTGTTTGCTCGATATCGAGAGCCAGCGCCGGGTGCCGTCGGGGGTCCGGGCACGGCAGAGAAGAGAAGGCAGGTCCGCGCCGTTCTCAAGGACATGACGGAGCAGCCGCACGGAATCGTCGTCCTCGATGATCGGCAGGAAATATGCGTCGAGAAGGGAACTCATCTCCATCCCGATGGCGTCCGCATGCCGGATGCCGAGAGTCCGTGCGAGGGACGGGTTGTACCAGCTGACCTTCCGGTCGTCGCTAACCACAAGAAGTCCGTCTTCGAGAGCGTTGAGCACCGCACGATCAAAGGGTGCCCGATCCTGGTGCGAGTCCGTCATTTCCCACCGGCGCCGAGATACAGTCGCTGTAGTGGTTGTGCTCCGGGGACACTAAAAAGATTACTATCCGATTATTGGGCGAAAATCAGGTTTTCCTCGACCTCCCGGATGATTGCGCGACGCTTCCGGGTTCCCGGGGGAGTGGACTGGAGGTCCGGAGGGAGATGCCTGCAGGCGGGGGACCCGCGAGGCCCGCCTCGCCAAGGTATAAATACCCCCGGCAGGCCATAGCCGGAGTCCATGATGACGGATACCGAGCCCATCGAGATCTTCTCCGTGATCCGGGAACGCCGGAGCGTCAGGAACTATACCGACCGGGACGTCCCGGACGAGGCTCTAAGGGCGATCATCGCCGCAGGCATCCAGGCCCCGACCGCCCTCGGGCTTCAGCCCTGGCAGTTCGTGATCGTGAAGGACCGGGGCCTGATGCGGCAGGTATCCGACTACTGTAAACCGATCCTTGTGGAGAAGATCGGAGAGGAGGCTCGATCAGGGACGGAGGAGTTTCTCGCGGCGCTCAAGAGCCCCGGCTTCAACATCTTCTACAACGCCCCGGTGCTGATCCTGGTCCTCGGCGCACAGGAAGCCGTATCGAGCGTCCTCGACTGCACGCTCTGCGCGGAAAACATGATGCTTGCCGCCTGGGCGCTTGGTATCGGCAGTTGCTGGATCGGTTCGGCGGCTCTCGTCCAGCAGAACCCCGACCTCCTTGCGGCGCTGAAGGTTCCGGCCGACCACCAGATCGTGGCGCCGTTGATCTTCGGTTATCCCGGCCCCCTGTCACCGAAAGCGGTGCGCCGGGAGCCGCAGGTAACGTGGATCGCCTGACCGGGACCGGTAATGACCGCAAAGGGAAGCAGTTGTCACGGACGTCGCGCTCTTCGCACCTCGAAGCCCAAGGCTTCTCATGCTCCGGACATTGTCCGTCGCGCCTCGGAATGTCGCTCTTCGCGTCTTTCGCGGCTTCGCGTGAGATAACGTACAAGGAGAAGGACAGGTCCTCACGCGAAGAACGCGAAGCCGCGAAGACCTGTTCGGTTGTGAGTTGCGCCCCTGTTTAGCCGGTGGCAGGGCACGCGACCGCTTCCACGGGGATGATCGGGAGCGTGAGCCGCCGCCGGTCCCGGACAATCGTCAGGGTTGCCGGTTCCGCGATTGGCCAGGCGGCAAGGAACCGGTGCAGGTCGTCGACGCAGGTTACGCAGGTATCGTTGATCGCCACGATCAGATCTCCCGCCCGGAGCCCGGCCCGGCCGGCGGGGCTGGCCCGGTTCACCGAGACGACCTCGACCGCCTGGTTCGCGGCGAGGCCGAGCGCCAGAGCAACGTGCTGCGGGAGCGGCTGCGACTGGCCGGCGATACCGAGGTACCCGCGCCGTACCCTGCCGTCGGCGACCAGCTGCGGGAGAACCCACGAGGCGGTGTTCGAGGGGATCGAGAAGCAGATGCCCTGCGCCATCGGGATGATGGCCGTGTTGATCCCGATGACCCGGCCGCGGGAGTCGACCAGCGGGCCGCCGGAGTTGCCGGGGTTCAGGGGAGCGGTGTGCTGGATGATGTTCTCGATCAGGCGGCCGTCCCGGCTCCGGAACGCCCTTCCGAGAGCGCTCAGAACTCCCGTCGAGACGGTCGAGTTAAAGCCCAGCGGGTTGCCGATGGCTATCGCGAGCTGCCCGACCGCGAGCTTCCCGGAGTCGCCGAACGACGCGTAGGCGAGATCCGCGGTACCGGTGCGGAGCACGGCGAGGTCGGTCGCCGGATCCGCCCCGGCCAGGCGTGCGGGAAGAGCGGTTCCGTCCGCCGTGCGGACCTCGATCCTCCCCGCCCCCTGCACCACGTGGTTATTGGTCAGGATGTAGCCTTCCGGTGACACGGCCACGCCCGAGCCCGCTCCCGCCTGCTCGCCGCGCCGGCCGTGGGAGTTCTTCTCCACGACCACGCTCACGACCGCGGGGCCCACGGACTCGACGACCCGTACGACGGCGCGGGAGTAGGCGTCGAGGAGGTCGGCATCGGAATCCCCGGGATCGGGGATCGCAGCGTGCCTTTCCGGGACCGATTCCGAAGGAGAACCTCCGGTGTGCTGGAAGAGTCTATGTCCCATTTT
Organism: Methanoculleus sediminis; assembly: GCF_001017125.1. Taxonomy (GTDB): domain Archaea; phylum Halobacteriota; class Methanomicrobia; order Methanomicrobiales; family Methanoculleaceae; genus Methanoculleus; species Methanoculleus sediminis. The sequence goes on from NZ_JXOJ01000006.1 coordinate 96,823, forward strand.
ATTCATCGTAGTTTATAATTTGTAATCAATAGTAATGTACTTTCCGCACGGGTCTACGAAGCAACGCTGTCGCCGTTACGCGGGATCGCTCCTCGCACGGGCGCGCGGAAACCTCCCTGCCGCAAAGGACAAATAGGCCCAATCTCTATTGCTCCCCATGCTCGGGACGGCTGCAATTGAAGTGGAGGGTGCGAGAGTCGACGTGCACCCTGCGGATGTCGGGCGGACCCGGTTCTCTCCCGTCGCTCCTCCGAGGAGATCTACCGGCGTACCGGCGAACCCCGGCGGCTGATCGTCTACGAAAGGGCGGGGCACACCCTCGACGAGGCGGCCGGGAGCCTCTACGTCGGAGGTGAAGGCGTGGCTCCTCAAGCACCTCCCGGGGACGCCTGTCTGACCGATGCATCAAGGTACCGCCGTGCAGCGCAGGGATCGTCGGTTGAGAACCCGTCGATGCCGAGCCGGAGCGCTTCACCGATATCGTCTTCCGTGTTCAAGAGCCAGGGAACGACGAGCAGCCCCGCCGCGTGTGCCTCCTTCACCAGTTCACGCGAGACCCGGTCCCATCGCGGGAGGATGAGGTCGGCCTGCACCGAGCGGGCGAGCGCTACGGGACCGCCGGTCTCCTGCGAGTAGATGAGGCCCGCCTGCGCTCCGGGAAGGAGGTTCTTTGCCGTCGCAACGCTTGCGGGGTGAAACGAGACTAAAACGAGCCGTTCCGGCATCATCTCCATGAGCGCCGAGACGATGACCGCCTCCGTCCCGGGCTCCTTGATCTCCACGACAAGCCCGGTATCGCTGTGGACGAGGTCGAGAATCTCTCGGAGCGTCGGAATCCTCTCGCCTTCGCCGGCGTCCAGTCCGGCCAGGTCTTCGACGGTATACCCCTTGACCGGCCCGGTCCCGTTCGTCGTCCGGTCGAGGGTTGCATCGTGGATCGCGACCACGATACCGTCCCGTGTGAGGCGCAGGTCGACCTCGACGAGATCGGCGCACGCCATACCTCTTCGGAGAGCCCCCAGGGTGTTCTCCGGCCCGAGAGCCCTCGCCCCCCGGTGTCCGATGATGAACATGCGACGCCATGCATCCGGGGATCAGATATAGATGGCGGGTCGCAGGCTTTTCCGGCAGAGCGGTCCATACCAAGCCTTCCAGGCACGGTGCAGCCCGGCTGCCTGCATGGCTCCCGGCACGGAGCGCCGCCCTGATAACCGGTTGCTTCAGAGGCAGGCGCCGCCTCCGGCACCTGTGTGCGGCTGAAAAAAGGGTTATTTCTGCTGGACCTTCTGAAACTCTGATTTGATGTCTTCCTGACTGTTGTACTGCTTATCTTCAAACTGGTTCAACGTGTCGAGGAGACCCTGGGGTGCTCCGCTCTCCTTCGCCTGGGAGATAAGGTTGTCCTTCGATGCGGGGAAGTTGATCCTCGAAGCGATCTGTTCGATGATCCGGGGGTCGAGTTCCTGCAGGGACCCGGCGACTTTCGACATCCCGCCCATGGCGGATTCTTTCATGCCTTTCATACTGCTCACCGTCCATATTCGCGTTCCCTTTCCGGGAGGCGGTCCCAGGGGGGTAAGATACAATAAATACCTATCGGCCATACTGCGGCGGGGATGGTTGCCCCGGTGCCGGCCGAAGGCGACCGGACCTCTCCTGCTGTGAACGCCGGAGGCTTCACCGGTCCGAGCGGAAGGGCGGCAGCAACGGCGAGAATTTGCTCCGAAACGAAAAATTCTGACGGCTGTCAGGCCAACCGCCCTATCAGGCAGGGCCAAAGCAAAAGGTTAATTTTACTCGTCAAACTAATCCCTTCCTTATGAAAAAGCATGGTATTCTCACGCTGCTCGCATGTATCGTCGCAGTGCTGGCAGTCGCAGGTGCAGGGTGCACCGGCACGACCGAACAGACCGGCGGAGCGGAACTGAAAGACTCCTACATCGTCGGTATCGACGGCGCGTATCCCCCCTTCAGCTACATCGACAAAGACGGGAACGCCCAGGGATTCGATGTCGATTCCATGAGGTGGATCGCCGAGAAGAAAGGCATCGAGGTGACGTTCATGGCGGTCGACTGGGACGCCATCATCCCGACCCTCCAGGCGGGGAAGATCGATATGGTCTATGCCGGAATGTCGATCACCCCCGAGCGGCAGGAGAAGGTCAACTTCAGCAACCCCTACTGGTCAATCAACCAGGACGTCGTGGCCCGCGAGGACTCGAACGTGACGCTTGACGACGTCCTTGCCGGAAAGGTGGTCCTCGGAGCGCAGCGGGGATGCACCGCCGCCATCTGGATCGAGGACAACCTGATCGAGACCGGGAAGTTGCCCAAAGACAACCTGAAATACTACCCCGACACGCCGGCTGCCGTCAGTGACCTCGAGATCGGCAGGATCGACGCAGTCATGTATGACGACGTCTCCATCCAGGACATCATCGCAGGCAAGCCCCTGAAGACCATCGGCTCCGTCGAGACGCAGGAGCAGGAGCAGTTCGGCGTCGCCATCAGAAAGGAGGACACCGCGCTCCTCGAGTTCATGAACGAGGGGATCGCGGAACTGCAGGCCGACCCCTACTGGGAAGAACTCAAAGAGAAGCACAACCTGAAGTAACCGGGGACGATTCGCCCCCCATTTTTCACGACATTCAATCCTCCCGGAGGCAACTCTCCTGTACCCGCGTAAACCCGCCGCTATAGAGAACGGATCCACCCTGACGCAATACCGGACACCCGTCCTCTGTGCGCTGGCGACAGCAGTCCTGATCGGCGGGAGCGCCCCGTTCACGAAACTCCTCCTCGCCGATATCGGGCCGCTCGCTCTCGCCGCACTGGTCTCGCTCGGGAGCGGCTGCGGCGCACTGCTCTTCTCCCTCGCCGGAACGGCGTTGGGAACCCGGCGGAGCCACATGGAGGCGCCGCCCGGGCGGAACGAGATCCCCTGGCTCATCGGCGTGACGCTCTTTGGGGGGCTTCTCGCGCCGGTCGCCCTGGTATACAGCCTCCCGGGAACGCCTGCGGCGACGGCGGCCCTCCTCCTGAACTTCGAGGCCGTTGCGACGACGCTGATTGCCGCGACGATATTCGGGGAGTGGGTGAGCCGCCGCGTCTGGGCTGCGCTCGGGTGCATCACCGCATCGTGTCTCCTCCTCACCTGGAACCCGGCCGCCGGACTCGGGTTATCCCTCCCGGCGCTCGGCATCCTGCTCACCTGCCTCTTCTGGGCGGTCGACAACAACCTGGGGCAGCGGCTCTCGGCAAAGGATCCCCTCCTCGTCATCTCCGTAAAAGGAATCGGCGCCGGCACCGTCACGCTCCTCATCGCGCTCGCCGCCGGGGAGCACCTCCCGGGCCCGGCCACGACTGCCGCCGCCATGGCGGTCGGGTTCCTCTGCTACGGGGGACTGACGAGCATCCTCTTCCTCCTCGCCCTCAGGGGGATCGGCGCAGCCCGGGCGGGTTCGCTCCTTGCCGTCTCCCCGTTCTTCGGCGTCCTCTTCTCGCTCCTGCTCTTCGCCGAACTTCCGGCAGGCGCCTTCTACGTCGCGCTGCCCGTCATGGCGTTCGGGGCCTGGCTGATGGTCTCCGAGGAGCACTCCCATCCCCACCGGCACCCGGCAACCGTCCACGAGCACCGCCACCGCCACGACGACCTCCATCACGACCATGACCACGAGGCCGGCGACCCGCCGCTCCCGGCGACCGGGGAGCATTCCCACGTGCACGCCCATACCGAACTCGCCCACGAGCACCCGCACCAGCCCGACATCCACCACCGGCACCTGCACCGGCGGTAGGGCCTCCGCTTACCCCCCGTAGAAGATGCTCGCGATCTTGTAGAGGTCCATATCCACCGTCTTGAGGTTCGCCACCGCCTCCTCGAGCGGGACCGCGACGATATCGTCCCCCCGGAGCGCGACCATCTTCCCGAAGTCCTCATCCCTGATGAGGTCCGCCGCCGCCACCCCGAACCGGGTCGCGAGCACCCGGTCGTGCGCCGTCGGCGAGCCGCCGCGCTGGATGTGCCCGAGCACCGTCACCCGCACCTCCATGTCGAGCCGTTTTTCGAGTTCGTCGCGCAGGAAGTTCCCGACGCCGCCGAGGGTGACGTGGCCGAACTCATCCGTCCGTGCGGACTGCGCGATCGCCTCCGCCATCCCCTTCGGCTGGGCGCCCTCGGCGACCACGACGATGCTGAACTTCTTTCCCCGCTCGTAGCGCGCCCGGAGGTGGTGGGTGACCTCGTCGAGGTCGAACGGGATCTCGGGGATGAGGATCTCGTCGGCTCCCCCCGCGATTCCGGCCACGGTCGCGATCCATCCGGCGTGCCGGCCCATCACCTCCACGACCATGACGCGATGGTGCGACTCCGCCGTGGTGTGAAGGCGGTCGATCGCCTCCGTGACGATAGAGACGGCGGTGTCGAACCCGAAGGTGTAGTCGGTCGCGCCGACGTCGTTGTCGATGGTCTTCGGGACCCCGACGACCGGGATGCCCATCTTCGAGAGTTTGTTCGCGACGCCGAGGGTATCCTCGCCGCCGATGGCGACGATCGCGTCGATCCCGAACTTCCTGATGTTGTCGCGCAGCCGCTGAACGTCAGCCTCGTTCTTGAAGGGGTTCGTCCGCGACGTCCCGAGGATCGTCCCGCCCTTCGGGAGGATACCCGTCACCGAGTAGTCGGTGAGCGGCTCGACGTTCCCGGCGACCAGCCCGAGCCATCCGTCCCGGATCCCGATCGCGTCGAACCCGTGCTTCGCCCCCGTCCGCACGACCGCCCGGATCACCGCGTTCAGGCCCGGGCAGTCTCCTCCTCCCGTCAGTATGCCGACCGTCGTCATGCCCTCACTTACCTCCCTCGTAGATCCCGACCGCCTCGGCGACGCCCGCATCGTCGAGGGTGATCGCCGATATCGCGTTGCAGAACCGGACGGCCTCGTCGAGCGGCCGCTGGTGGATGTTCCTGCCGGTCGCGTTCCCGACCGTGCCGCCGACGTGGATCTGGTCGTGGAGCTGCTGCAGGAACTCCGGCGCGTCGGCATGCGAGCCGCCCGCACAGACAACCCCCGTCCTGCCGCCGGCCGCCGCCGCCTCCCGGAGCAGCGCGGCGTCCATCGTGCCACCCGCCTTCGGCGGGTTCACCTTCACAAAATCGCTCCCGAGGGTCGCCGCGACGCCCGCCGCGCCCGCGATCAGGTGCGGATCACGCTCGTCCTTGACGGCCTTGCCCCGGGGGTACATCCAGAGCACGGTGGTGAGCCCGTTTGCGTGCGCGTTGTTGACGATCTGCGCCGCCTGGAAGAGCATCATCGGTTCGTACTCGCTCCCGAGGTAGATCGTGTAGCCGACACCGAGGATTGCAAGCCCCGTGCGGTCGCGGAGGTCGACGACCTGCCGGACGAGATGGAGTTCCGAGCTGAGCGGATCGCGCTGGGTGGTTCCGACCAGGTTGGTCTTGGAGTTGAGCTTGACGAGGTAGGGCACGTCCCGGTAATCCTCGCCGTAGCGGGCGATCATCCCGAGTTGCGTCGCAAAAACCCCGATCCTCGCCCGGCTTGCGATCCGGAAGAGGTGTTCGGGATCGGCGTCGTCGGGATGGATGCCTTCGCCGTAGAAATCGTCGTTGAGGTGCTCGACCTTCTGGTCCCCGGCAAAGAGCATCAGCCTCCCGGTGCCGTGCGTGATTGTCCGGTAGTTCTCCCGGTACCTCTCCTGCTCCTCGGAGGGCACATCGAGAGGGATCCTGATATCGGGTGCAGGTGGCATACCCCCTCTTCCCCCTCCCCCACATACTTAAGTGTTGCTGGAGCCCGCTGGAGCGTGGCGTGGAGGGTGTTTGCAGCGGATACGGTCGAATCCGCCTCCGGGGATAATAACATCCCGCTGCTGCGAGCGGTCGTCCTGCTCAACCGGGGCGGATTTGACAACGTTTATTTTGCTCTCCGTCAGATTCATGCATAGAGTACCCGGCGCCGTTCTTGCAGGAGACAGTGCCGTGCAGTGATTCAGGGATAGCCAAATGGACATTTTGCCGATTCTCATCGACTGGTTACCGTATCTCCTTTCAGGCATCGCCTCTACCCTCGGCCTTGTCCTCGCCGCTCTCGGCCTCGGAGTCCTTCTCGGACTCCCCATGGCGCTCGGCCAGGTCTACGGGGCGCGGCCGGTCCGGTGGGTCGTCGGGATCTACGTCTGGTTCTTCAGGGGCCTCCCCATCCTCGTCCTGCTCTTCCTCTTCTGGTTCGGCATATTCCCCGCGCTCGGGCTCGGTGAACTCTCGGCGTTCATCGTCGGGGCGGTCGTGCTGGGCCTCCGGGGGGCGGCATACCAGTCCCAGATCTTCCGGGGAGCCATCCAGTCGGTCGGTGAAGGACAGATGATCGCGGCGCGGTCCCTCGGGATGAGCAGGCTCACCGCCATCCGCTCCGTTATCCTCCCCCAGGCGATGCGCATAGCGCTCCCGGGCTGGTCGAACGAGTATCCCAACATCCTGACCGATTCGGCGGTCTGCTACGCGATCGGGGTCGTGGAGCTGCTCACCATTACGTCGCGGATGGTCACGCAGACCCACATAACGATGCCGATCTACCTCGCTGCGGCGGGGATCTTCATCGTCCTGAACTACGGGGGGCTCAAACTCCTGCACAGGCTGGAGAAGAGGATAGCAATCCCGGGATTCGGAACCGGAGCGATGTAGAGCATGAACAACAACGACATTGTGTTGAGAGTCGAGGACATACACAAGTCCTTCGGGGATAACGAGGTGCTGCGCGGGGTATCGTTCGACGTTCGCCGCGGCGAGACGAAGGTCTTCATCGGTCCCTCGGGGACGGGGAAGAGCACGCTTCTCCGGTGCATCAACCAGCTGACGCCGCCCGACCGCGGAAGGGTCTGGCTCGACGGGGAGGAGGTCACGAACTCGGGGGCGCGGATCAACTACTTCCGGCAGAAGATCGGGATGGTCTTCCAGAACTTCTTCCTCTTCGACCACCTCACCGCCGTCAAAAACGTCGAACTGGCGCTCCTGAAGGTCAGGGGCATGGGGAAGGCGGAGGCACGCGAGAAGGCCCTCACCGAACTCCGGCAGGTGGGGATGGAGGATTGGGCCGACCACTACCCGGCGGAACTCTCCGGCGGCCAGGCCCAGCGGGTATCCATCGCCAGGGCGCTTGCCATGGACCCGGACGTCATCCTCTTCGACGAACCGACCTCCGCGCTTGATCCCGAACTGACGAGGGAGGTGCTCGAGGTCATGAAGAAACTGGCCCGCAACGGGATGACGATGCTCGTCGTCACCCACGAGATGGGGTTTGCCTGTTCGGTTGCAAACGAGGTCCTCTTCATGGAAAACGGCGTGGTTGCCGAGCAGGGGTCGCCGGACCTGCTCCTGCATGACCCGCGGTTCACCCGGATGAAGGACTTCATCGGCCGGATCGATTCCCGGATGGATGACTGAGGAGCGGCATGGATCAGGCAGTATTCTTCTTTGAGATTCTCCTCCCGGCGCTGATGCAGGGCCTGGTCGTGACATTGCAGCTGATCGCGTGCTCCGCCCCGTTCGGTCTCGCGCTCGGGGTCGCCGTCGCGGTGGGGAGGCAGTACGGCAACCCCGTCGTATCCTGGCTCTGCAAGACGTATGTCTTTCTCATCAAGGGTACGCCGCTCCTCCTCCTCCTCTTCATCCTCTACTTCGGGCTCCCGTCGATCGGGATCACCTTCACCGCGTTCGTGGCGTCGGTGGTCGGGTTTATCCTCTGCAACGGGGCGTATAACGCCGAGTACATCCGGGGCGCCCTCATATCGATCAAGGAAGGCCAGATGGTTGCCGCCCAGGCGCTCGGGATGACCCGATGGCAGGCGATCAGAAACGTCATCCTGCCGCAGGCGCTCCGCCGGGCGATACCGGGGCTCTCGAACGAGTTTATCTACCTGATCAAGTACTCGTCGCTTGCCTACATGATCACGGTGATCGAACTCTCCGGGGCGGGAAAACTGGTGGCGACGAAGTACTTCACCTACACGGAGTCGTTTGCGGCCGTCGGCATCGTCTACCTCGTGCTGGTCTCGATCACGACCATCGCCGTCACCATTCTTGAAAAGAGAGTGGCCGTTCCCGGGACGGTCAGGGCGACCCCCTCGGCCCAGTTGTAACTTTTTTCCGGGACGGTTCCGGACATTCCGGTGCGGCCCGCCCCGACCTCCCGGGCGCAGGTATTATACGGCAGAACGGTATGGAACTGCAACGGAGACCCGGCAAAAGACCGGAGGCCGCTCCTCAACAGGACCCATACCATGAGCATAGCAGACTGCTGCAGGCGAACCGTCGCCTTCACCCGGGATATCATGCGCCAGCCGGCGACGGCGAGGAGCGATCTCGGGTTCTCCGACCTCGCCTTCTTCCTCCGGTTCGCCCGGCCGATCAGGATGGTGGGCGTGCTGGCCCTCGCGGCGACCGCTCTCGTCTCGGCAGCAAAGACCGTGCTCCCGCTCAGCATCAAGTTCTTCATCGACAACATCCTGCTCGGCGGGACGGAGGCCTCCGGCGCCGCCCTCGCAGGGGCCGGTGGACTCCTCTCGTCGCTCGACACCCTCATCGCCGCCCTCCTGGCGCTCGGGCTTTTCACCGGCGGCATGGACCTCGTCCGGAACTACTGGACGGCCCGGTTCCGGGAAGGCTATGCCTTCAATCTCCAGACCGCCCTCGTCGAGCACGTCCTGAGTTTCCCGCTCTCGTATTTCAAGTCGCAGCAGACCGGCTACATCATGTCCCGCCTCTCCGACGACGTCCAGATCCTGCAGTACACCGTCTCCCAGTATCTCCCCCTGATCATCGCAAACGCCCTCTACGTCACCTTCACCCTCGCCGTTCTCTGCATCTTAAGCCTCAGGCTGACCCTCGTCGTCGCCGCCTTCATCCCGCTCTACCTGCTGGTCAACGCCGTCTTCATCCGGCGGATCCGCGCCGCCACCCACCGGGAGCGCGAACGGCAGGCCCACGTCTCCCGCGACATCCAGGAGGTGATCTCCGGCATCGACACGGTAAAGACGCACGCCGCGGAGGACCGGGAGGCGCACCGGGTCTCCACGACGCTTGCAAAGGTGGTCGATGCCCGGATCAGGAACACGATGCTCTCGGCGTTCTCGGAGTACTTCAGGATCGGCACGATGTCGCTCATGCTGATCGCCGTCTTCTGGGTCGGGGGGAACGAGGTGCTCGCCGGGGGCATGACCGTCGGGGACTTCGTCGCGTTCGCGGTCTACGTCGTGACGTTCGCCCCTACCGTCAACACCTTCTTCGCCTTCCCCGTCGTCATGCAGCCGGCGGCGACGTCCGCCGCCCGCCTGGGCGAACTCTTCTCGATGCACGGGGAGCCGGCCGGCGGCGGGGTCGTGCCCGCCGCGGTGCAGGGCAGGATAGAGTTCTCCGGCGTCCGGTTCGGGTATACGGAGTCGGAGCCGGTTCTCGCGGACGCAAACCTCGTCATCCGTCCCGGCGAGGTGGTCGCCGTCGTCGGGAGAACGGGTGCCGGGAAGACGACGCTCGTGAACCTGATCCTCCGGGGGTTCTCGCCGCAGGAAGGCACGATCACCCTCGACGGCCGCGATCTCGCGGCGCTCGACCCCCGCTGGCTGCGGCGGCAGGTGTCGCTGGTCTCGCAGGATCTCTTCCTCTTCCACACCACCATCGAGGAGAACATCCGCTACAGCAGGCCCGGCGCCACCTTCGAAGAGATCGTCAATGCCGCACGGAAAGCGCAGATCCACGACGACATCACGGGGTTTCCGGACGGATACCGGACGGTCGTCGGGGAGCGCGGAACCCAGCTCTCCGTCGGTCAGCGGCAGCGGGTCGCCATTGCGAGAGCGTTCCTCAAAGACGCGCCCATCCTCATCCTCGACGAGCCCACGTCCGCGCTCGACATGCAGACCGAGGAGCAGATTCGCCGGACGCTCCGGCTCCTGGTCCGGAACCGGACGACCATCCTCGTCTCCCACCGTCCGTCGCTCCTGACGCTCGCCGACCGCGTCCTCGCGATCGAAGGCGGGCAGGTGCGGGAACAGCAGGGAACGGATCTCCCGCCGGGACCCGATACCGGGCGCATACACCGCCCCGGCCAATCCGCGGCCACCTGATTCACCGGGCCAGAGGATTATGGGATACGGCGACACACCCTATGGCATGGAGCATAAGGCAGGATGCCTGATCTGCGGCAGGGATCTCGTATACGGCGAGGAGCCCCGCGACCTTGCGTGCGCCGTCTGCGGGGAGGTCATGGGTACTGCGGTCGCCTGCGAAGCCGGGCACTTCGTCTGCGACCGGTGCCACGGCCTGGAGGCGCTCGACCTCATCGAACAGTTCTGCATCGCAACGGATCTCGAGGACCCGCTTGCCATCGCCTGTATCCTGATGCGGTATCCGGCGGTCAGGATGCACGGGCCGGAGCACCATTTTCTCGTGCCCGCATCCCTCATCGCCGCCTACTGCAACCACCAGGGGGAGCCGGGGCGAAAAGGGGAACTGCTTGAGCGGGCCCGCACGAGGGCCGGCATGGTTCCGGGCGGGGCCTGCGGAACTCACGGCACCTGCGGGGCGGCGGTCGGCACCGGCATCTTCGTGAGTCTGATCACCGGGTCAACGCCCTTAAAAAAGCAGGAATGGTCGCTTGCAAACCAGATGACCGCACGGAGCCTGATGACAATAGCCCGGCACGGCGGCCCCCGGTGCTGCAAACGCGACTCGTGGCTTGCCATCCGCACCGCGATCACGTTTCTTGCCGAGCGGTTCGGAGTAGACCTCCCGGTAGAGGAGACGGTACGGTGCGAATTCAGCGATATCAACCGCGAATGCCTGCGGGAGGAGTGCCCCTTCCACGCGGGCTACCCGACGGGGTGACCCGCAACCCGGAGAACGGTTACGATGATAAGGTAGCCGGCAACGGTTCCGGCAAGCGTCGCGGCGACTGCGATCAGGCCGTCGCCCCAGTGCATGCGGCTCCACCACCCCGCCGCGCTGCCGATGAGGAACGAGGCGAAGATGATGAGGATCTCCTGCCGATCAAGCGTTGCCATAACCCGGAGAGTTATCGTCGCTCTCCGGCCATATCGTTTGCCCCACCCCGAACAGCAGGAATATAACCACCGGCATCGTCTTCATGAAAAGTGTTCGTCGCCTGCCACCTCTTCCTCGGCCTCATCCTGGGCCTCGCGATCGCCGGACGCCTGGACGACCGGCGTCTCATCGGCTTCTGTGCTCTCGGGGCAGTTCTCCCCGACCTCATCGATAAACCGGTCGGCCACATTCTTCTTGCAGGCACCCTCAATTCCGGGCGAATATTCGGGCACGGGCTGCTCTTTCTCGCGCTCCTCGCGGTTGCGGGCATCGTCCTGTACCGGAGACGGGAATCTTTCGCCCTCCTCGCCGTCGCCGCCGGCGCACTCTCCCACCGGTCCTCGACGCGATGTGGGCGATGCCCGTCACCTGGTACTTCCCGCTCCTCGGCCCGTACGAGGCTTACGAGTACACCGGCTACTTCGGCGGCGCCGTCATGGCGGAAGTGTCGTCGCTCTCCGAATGGATATTTCTCGCGGCATCGACCGGGATCGCCCTCGCCGCCTGCAGGGGCTTTTGTTCCGGCACTTCCAGGATCGCCGCGGCGCTCGTCCGCATCTCCGTCCCGCTCCTCGGAGTCCTTGCCCTCGTCTCCTTCCTCGCCTGGGCGGCCTGCATCCCGGAGAGCATCCTGATGGCCGGGGCAGGCCCGGAAGATTACCTGCTGCTTGCAGTGGTGAGTGCTGTCGGGATCATCGGGGTGATGCGGCACCGGAAGATCCTGGATGCCGGGTAGAGACGTCAGTCGAGACGGGTGAACGTGGTGATGCTGCCCGGCACCGTCCTCTCCACCCGGAGCACCGGCCTCCCTGCCGGCTTGATCTCGATGGCAAACGTCCGGTACGACCTGCAATCCGACCGGTTGACCGGCGAGATGTTCAGTACGTACTGTTCGCCGGCCTCCAGAAGATGATCGGAATCGGCGTTCAACCGCTCCTGGACACTCCAGCGCCCGATTGTGGGAACGGCGTCGATGAGAGGATCGTTCTGGTAAATCGTCTCCTTGTGCGCGGGACCGATCAGGCGGACGGAGACCGTGGTGATGTCGATCGGCTCGCTGCCGGCGGCGAGACCGACCGGGACGATGATGGAATCTATCCTTCCGGGAGTGTTGCTGATGCCGTATACGCCGCCGGTCACGGTGAGGCTCGACCCGGCCTCCTGGATGCCCTGGTGAACGACGGATCGGCTCTCCTCGGAGAAGAGGATACCCGCCCCCAGGACGACGTACGCAAAGACGGCTGCAACGACGACGAATGCTATGAGCACGATCGCAGCCTCGAGTCCGGTGAACCCGGCTTCAGAAGAGTTCGACGTAGACATTCTTTCCAATACCGGCGGGAACGTTTCTGGTCAACGCAGCGGTCTCCCCGCCTGCGGCGGTCATCTGGATCGTGAACGTGTCTCCGCGCCCGATCTCAACACTTTCCATCTCCAGTCTTACCGTGACGACCTCACCCGTCTCAAGGAGGGGGCCGCCATCTTCCGGATACCGCCAGGTGACGTTTATGGCGGGGTCGCCGGGGGGGAACGTGATGAGGGTCTCCTTCGTGGCGATGGTGTAGGTCATGCTCCCCATATCGATGACGGCGAGATCGGTCGCGGTCTCGAGATCGAACTCTATGAAATCGAGAAAACCCTGATCGTTATCCAGCTTGGCAATGACCGATTGTCCCGGGCGGAGGGCGGATCCGGCTTCCCCGAGAGCAGCATACATCGTCTCCTGGCTCTTCTGCGACGTGGTCATGCCCACCCCGAGAACGACGTACGCAAAGACCGCTGCGACGACGATAAAGGCGATGAAGACGATGGCCGCTTCCAGTCCGGTGAACGCCCGATCGTCCCAGTCTTTCCGGGGCATATGAATGCGGGTTTGTCGCGCTTCGATTAAAAGGTGCTGATTTTTCCCGCAGTCCCGTCTTCATGGGCTCCAGGAGTCCGTATCCCCCAAACAGGCCCTCACCGGAGAACCTATTTATACCATGGCTTTTTATGGGGTAACAGAATGACAGCCGAAACCACCGCAGGCCTTCTCATCGGTTCCCTGGATCCCCGCACCATCCCGCTGGACTTAAAAGGCGTCTATCTCTGGGCCCTCCTCGCCCTTGCCGGCATTTACGTCCCGATCATCAGCGAGAGCCCCCTTCGTGTGGTCGTCGTCCTGCCGTTCATCCTCTTCATCCCCGGCTATCTCCTGACCGCGGCCCTCTTCCCGGCAAGAGACGACCTCGACGGAATAGAGCGCATCGCCCTCTCGCTCGGGGTCTCCATCGCCGCCGTGCCGCTCTTCAGCTTCGCGCTCAACTACACGCCCTGGGGTATCCGGCTCGACTCCATCGCCGTCACCCTCCTGGCGTTCAGTCTTGTCGCCGGCCTTATCGCGCAGTTCCAACGCCGCAAGCTGCCAGAAGAGAGCCGATTTGCGGTTCCTTTCGGCACGTGCCTCGCCGCGATAAAGGAGGAATTTTCCGGCGGTTCTCCATCCCGGTTCGACCGGGTCCTGAGCGTCGTCCTCATCGCCGCCGTCCTCGTGGCCATCGCAACGACGATCTTCGTCACCGCGGTCCCGAAAGAGGGAGAGAAGTTCACCGAGTTCTACATCCTCGGACCGCGAGGAAAAGCAGCCGATTACCCGACCGAGTTCATGTCCGGAACGCCGCAGACGGTCATCATCGGGATCGGGAACCACGAATACCAGGATATCACCTACACGGTGGAGACGTTTGCCGTGGAGAGCAGGTTCAATAACGCGACGAACCGGTCGACGATCGTCTCGGCGACGCTTCTCGACCGGTTCTCCGTCACGGTGCCGCACAACCGGACCGTCGAGCAGCCCTACTCCTTCCGGATCATGGACCCGGATACGAACCGGCTTGAGTTCCTCCTCTTCAAGGAGGCGCCACCCGACAACATCGCCAGGAACAATCTCACCGGCGCCGGCTACCGCAACCTGCACCTCTGGCTGCGGGTGCATTGACCGGAAACGGGCTGCACGCGGGAGTTTCTGCGCCGGGTCACGGGAGGCGAAACACCCATGATCCCGGAGATACCCCTCACCCGGATCTTTCGAGATTCTCTATTTTCAGAAGAATGCAGCATGAAAATCAGTTATCGAGTTGTTAGACCCAGAGAAGGTTTTCCAAATGATTAAATATCCAAACAGTATATGGTTCACCGAGGTACACGAATGAGACGCGGAATTCCGGTCGCCTCCCTCCTGGTCCTGGCTCTTATGGCGGCACCTGCCGGGGCATTCACCACGGATAACCTTCTGATAGCTGTGGACGAGGACGGAAGCGCAGATATCACCATTAACTACACCCTCTCGTGGATCGAGAGGATCGCAGTCTTCTTCAAGATCGCCGATCCGGAGCGGGAGCTGAAGTCCGCGCTCGAGGATGCGCTGGGGGTTCCCGTAACGGTGGTCTCGGCCGAGAGCGATGTCGCTATATTCTCCGTTCAGGAGTTTGCGGAGATCGACGGCACCGACGGAGGACGGGTCTACTCGACACCGGGACTCGACTTCACCGGGGCGCAGGAGGTAATCGACGGCTACTGGTTTGCATCGCTGGTCGAGACGGACCTCTCCCCGGGCCTGACGGTGGTCCGGTTCCCGGACGGCCACGAGGAGACGTTCTCCGACCAGAGCGCAATCCCGCCCCTCTCCCACACGGTTCCGTGAACGGGGCTTATCTCTCTTTTTTCGCACGGAAAATCGTAGTTAAACCGGAAGCAGGCTACACTCATTCACATTCCCTGATGCGGGTTCCTGCCTGCCATCAGGGAGAGGGGATGCAATAAAACGAGCCGCCGGCAGCCATACCGGACTTCGCGCGTGTCGCGGCTCAAAGACCTGTGGTCTTCTCACGCTTCGCTAACCATCCACCAATGCCGGAGAGCCATCGCTAACCGGTCGCAGCCTGCTAAAAAAAGGGAGAGATTTCTCCTTACTCGAAGATGTTGAAGATCTGGTCGCTGCCGGTGTCGGAGAGACGCTTGCGTTCCGTCTGTTCCTCGACGAGCGCGAGCACCGGGAGCTCCATGTCCACACCCGGGGTGTGGCCGAACATCTCCTCGAGATCGACCTGCAGAGCGTGCATGAAGAGCGCGTTCGGGATATCCATCGCGCAGTTCTCCTCGCACTGGCCGCAGTTGATACACGAGTCCGAGATGTGGGCGTAGCGGATCAGGTGGAACATGAAGGGCGGCGGGACCTGACCGGGCTCGACCAGGTAGGCCTTCTTCGTGCTGCACTCCACGCAGTAGCAGATCGGGCAGTTCTCGATGCAGGCGTAGCACTTGATGCACCGGCTCGTCGCGTCCATGATCTCCTTCAGGCGGTCCTTGCCCTCGCCGAGCGCCTCGAAGTCCTTCTTCCGCCACTTGTCGCCGAGTTTCAGCATCGCGTTCTCGACCTTGCCGCGGATCTCGATACCCTTCGGGTTCGCGGCCTCGGTCTTGAGTTCTCCGGCCTTTATGGCTGCATCAAGGAGGTTTGCACCCTTCTCGGAGCAGACCTCGACGAAGGTGGCCTTGCCGGCCTTGTCGCCAATGACGCCCCAGTTGCCGCAGGCGAGATCCGCCTGGCGCGGGACTTTCATCTTGCAGCGGCGGCAGTTGCTGCGGCGGCCGTAGCCTGCCTCCTCGAGTTCGTCCATCGAGATGCCCTTGTGCTGGCCGTCCTTCGTGACGATGATGAACTGACCCTTGTCGATCTCTTCCTTGACGACCGAATCGGGGTCGACCTCGAACTTCTCGGCGATCATCTTGCGGGCGGCGACCGGGCTGACGGACCCACCGCAGTTGAGACCGATCAGCAGGAGGTTGTCCAGGTTGACCTGGTTGCGCTTCGCGAGCTCGTAGAGGCCCATCGCGTCGCAGCCTTTCACCGGAACGGCGATCCGCATATTCTCGGCGCCGTCCAGGTACTTCTTGACCAGTTTCGAGAGCAGGAGCGTTCCGCAGTGGAGCGAGCCTGCCGTCTGTGCGATCTCGGCCGGGTCGGTGATGAGTGTGGGGACGGCATCGTAGAGATCCTGTCCCTTCTTTACGGCAAGGACAGCGTCCACCATGCCGGACTTGAGCGCGTGCGTCAGCAGAGCGGTGACCGCTCCGCCGCACTCGCCCTTCTCCTGGCAGGCGGCGTCGGCTGCCCATGCGTAGACCATATCGCCAATTGCAGCCATCTTCAGGCCTCCGTAATCTTCTCGACCTTCACAGCACAGGCCTTGAACTCGGGGATCTTTGCGATCGGGTCGAGCGCGTTGTTCGTCAGGACGTTCGCTGCACACTCGGCGAAGTGGAACGGCATGAACATGACGCCCTTCTTGATCTCGTCGGTCACTTTCGCTTCGACTTCGACCGATCCGCGGCGGCTGCTTGCCCTGACCATTTCCTTGTTCGCTATGCCGAGTTCTTTTGCGTCCTCGGTGTTGATCTCGATCCAGCCGGTCGGAACCTCGTTATCGAGCGTCTCGGAGCGGCGGGTCATGGACCCGGTGTGCCAGTGCCAGATGCACCGTCCGGTGGTGAGGATGTAGGGGTACTCCGCGTCCGGGACTTCCGCCGGGGGTTTCCACTCGATGGGGTGCATCACGCCCATTCCATCGGGGTGCGAACACTTGCCGATGTGCAGGATAGGCGTGCCGGGGTGGTCAACGGACGGGCAGGGCCAGTGGAGTGCTTCGGGCCGGTTGAGCCGCTCGTAGTTCATGCCGGCATAGGACGGGGTGACCTTCGCGATCTCGTTGAAGATCTCCTCGGCGCTCTGGTAGGGGAACTGGGCGGCGTAGCCCATGGCGGCTGCCACTTCGCAGAGGATCTGCCAGTCGACCTTTGCCTCGCCGGGCGGGTCCTGGGCCGTGCGCCACATCTGGACGCGCCGCTCGGTGCTGGTCTGGGTGCCTTCCTTCTCTGCGTAGCAGGAAGCGGGCAGCACGACGTCCGCGTGCTGGGCGGTCTCGGTCAGGAAGATGTCCTGCACCACCAGGAACTCGAGCTGCTCGAGTGCGTGCTCCGCGTGGGTGAGGTCCGGGTCGGAGAGCATCGGGTTCTCGCCCATGATGTACATCGCCTTGAGCTCGCCGGGGTTGTCGGTGAGGACGTTGAACATGACGGTGACCTCGTAGCCGTTCTTCGGCTCGCAGATGCCGTCGGGGAAGCCCCAGGCGTCGGCGAACTTCTTGTGGACGGCCTCGTCGATGACCTTCTGGTAGCCGGTGAAGACGACGGGGAGACATCCCATGTCGCAGGCGCCCTGCACGTTGTTCTGGCCACGGAGCGCGTTCACGCCACCGCCACGCTTGCCGATGTTTCCGGTAAGCATCTGGAGGTTTGCGGTCGACTTGACGTTGTCGACGCCGACGGTGTGCTGGGTGATGCCCATCGAGTAGAGGAGCGCGGTGGACTCGGCGTTACCGATCCATTCGGCTGCGGTCTTGAGGTCCGCAGCGGGAATACCGGAGATCTTCTCGACGTTCTCGGGGAGATAATCGTCCTTGAGTACCGTCGCTTTGAGTTCCTCGTATCCCTTTGCACGCTTCGAAACCCATTCCTTGTCCTCCCATCCGTTCCTGATGATCTCTCCCATCAGGCAGTTGAGGATGGCCACATCGGTGCCGGAGTAGAAGGATGCATAGAGATCCGCCTGCTTCGCGGTCGGCGTGTAGCGCGGGTCGAATACGATGACCTTTGCGCCGTTCAACTTGGCCTGAACGATCTTGCGGCCGATGAGCGGGTGCTGCTCGAATGTGTTGGACCCGATGACGAAGACGCACTTCGACTCGGCGATGTCGAGGATGGAGTTGGTCATCGCGCCGGAGCCGAACGAGGCGGCGAGGCCAGCGACGGTGGACGCGTGGCAGAGCCGGGCGCAGTGGTCGACGTGGCGCGTCTTGAAGACGCCGCGTGCCAGTTTCATCAGCAGGTAGTTCTCTTCGTTCGAGACACGGGCTGAGGAGAGGCAGGCGATCTCATCGGGCTTATACGACTTGAACTTCTGTGCGATCAGGTCGTAGGCCTCGTCCCAGGTCGCCTCGACGAACTTGCCGTCCTTCTTGATGAGCGGCTTTGTGAGGCGGTCCGGGCTGTTCACGAATTCGTGAGCGTAAGTGCCCTTGGGGCAGACTTTTCCCTCGTTGACCGGAGAACGCTTGTAAGGTTGTGTGCCGACAACCTTCCCGTCCTTCACGACGAGGTTGAAGCTGCACCCCGTACCGCAGTACGGGCATGTAGTCTGTACATACTTGAGATCCATGGTAAAAACCTCGGATACATAGAAATACGAGGTCCAGGATATTTAACTATAGTGATTAACACCCACATTTTTGATGAATAAGTGTGGGCCAGGGCCTGCCTTTTGCCGGGAGCCCGGTACGATATCGACCCTTCTTGCCCGAACAGGCATTCCGGAGCATGGAACCAGCCTGATCCCGGATGCGCTCAGGAATAATGCATCAGGCAAAAAATGGTTAGTTGGTATAGGGCGCCTTCCCGAGCTTGGGTTCGAACGCGGTGTCGCCCTCGGATCTGACGGCGTGGGAGAAGAGCGCAAGCGGGATATCCATCGGGCAGAGTTCCTCGCACTGGCCGCAGTTGATGCAGGAGTCCGAGATGTGCGCGAACCGCCGCAGGTGGAACATCGGGTTCGGCGGAACCTCTCCCGAGACGACCATCCGGGACTTTCCCTTGAGTTCGTCCGCTGCCGGGAAGCAGACCGGACAGTTCTCGATGCAGGAGTAGCACTTGATGCACCGGCCGGTCTCGCGGGCGATGGTTCCCCAGAGGTCGGAGGCGAGCGCTTCGAAGTCCTTCTTCCGCCACTTGTTACCGAGGTTCAGCATGGCGCCTTCGACCTTGCCGCGGATCTCGATACCCTTCGGGTTCGCAGGCTCCGTGGCGACGGCTCCGGCTTTTGCTGCCGCATCCAGGAGTTTTGCCCCCTTCTCGGAGCAGACTTCGACGAACGTGGCGTTGCCGGCTTTTTCCCCGATGACGCCCCAGTTCCCGCAGGCGAGATCCGCCTGGCGCGGGACCTTGTAGAGGCACCGGCGACAGTTGCTGCGGCGGCCGTAGCCCTCGTCCTCGAGGTCGTCGATCTTGATCCCTTTATGACCGCCCTCGTACTCGATGATGAACTGGCCCTTGTCGATCTCCTCTTTGTGGACCGCATCGGGGTCGACCTCGAACTTCTCGGCGATCATCTTGCGGGCCAGGACCGGACTGACGGAGCCGCCGCAGTTCACGCCGAGCAGGAGGAGGCGATCCATATCGACCGCATTCCGCTTCGCGAGCTCGATAAGGCCCATCGTGTCGCAGCCTTTGACGGTGACGCCGAGCTTTGCGGTCTTATTGGCATCAAGGTAGTCCTTCACCAGCTTCGAGAGCAGGAGCGTTCCGCAGTGGAGCGAGCCTGCCGTCTCTGCGATCTCCGCAGGATCGGTGATCACGGTCGGGACCGCGTCGTAGAGGTCCGCACCCTTCCTGACGGCAAGGACAGCGTCCACCATGCCGGACTTCAGGGCATACTGCTGCAGGGCGGTGATCGCACCCCCGCACTCTCCCTTCTTCAGCACGTCGGCATCCGCCGCCCACGTGTAGAACATATCGCCAATCGCCGCCATCTTCAGGCCTCCGTAATCTTCTCGACCTTCACAGCACAGGCCTTGAACTCGGGGATCTTTGCTATGGGATCGAGTGCGTTGTTCGTCAGGATGTTCGCTGCGCACTCCTTGAAGTGGAACGGCATGAACATGATGCCCTTCATGATGTCACCGGTCACCCTCGCGGGGACGTCGACCGACCCGCGGCGGGTGACGGCACGGACCTTCTCCTTGTCCCTGATGCCGAGCGCCTTTGCGTCCTCGGGGTTGATCTCGATCCAGCCGGTCGGGACTTCCGCATCGAGGGTCGCGGAGCGGCGGGTCATCGTGCCGGTGTGCCAGTGCCAGAGGACACGGCCGGTCGTGAGCACGAACGGATACTCCGCGTCCGGGACTTCCGCCGGAGGTTTCCACTCGATGGGGGCAAAGACCCCGAGCCCGTCAGGGTGGGCGAACTTCGCCGTGTGGAGGATCGGGGTTCCCGGGTGGTCGGCGGCGGGGCAGGGCCAGTGGAGTGCTTCGGGCCGGTTGAGCCGCTCGTAGTTCATGCCGGCATAGGACGGGGTGACCTTCGCAACCTCGTCGAAGATCTCCTCGGCGCTCCGGTAGGGGAACTGGGCGGCATAGCCCATCTTCGCGGCGAGTTCGCTGATGATCTTCCAGTCTTCCTTCGCCTCGCCGGGCGGGTTCTGGGCCGTGCGCCACATCTGGACGCGCCGCTCGGTGCTGGTCTGGGTGCCGTCGCGCTCCGCGTAGCATGCCGCAGGCAGAACGACGTCGGCGAGTTCGGCGGTCTCGGTCAGGAAGATGTCCTGGACGACCAGGAACTCCAGGCTCTCGATGGCGTGCCTGACGTGGTTGAGGTCCGGGTCGGAGAGCATCGGGTTCTCGCCCATGATGTACATGCACTTGAGTTCGCCGGGGTTGTCGGTGAGGACATCCATCATGACGGTGACCTCGTAGCCGTTCTTCGGCTCGCAGATGCCGTCGGGGAAGCCCCAGGCGTCGGCGAACTTCTTGTGGGCGGCCTCGTCGACGACCTTCTGGTAGCCGGTGAAGACGACCGGGAGCGCGCCCATGTCGCAGGCGCCCTGGACGTTGTTCTGGCCGCGGAGCGCGTTCACGCCGCTGCCGGGTTTGCCCAGGTTGCCGAGCAGCATCTGGATGTTCGCCACCGACTTGACGTTGTCGACGCCGACGGTGTGCTGGGTGATGCCCATCGAGTAGAGGATCGCGCCGGGCTTGTTGGTGCCGAGCCACTCGGCCGCGGTCCTGAGGCTCTCGACGGGGATGCCGGAGATCTTCGAGACGCTCTCAAGGCTGTAGGCGTCCTTCATGACGACTTCCTTGAGTTTCTCGTAGTCCTTCGTGCGGTTGGCGACGAACTCCCTGTCCTCCCAGCCGTTTTTGATGATCTCCTGCATCAGGCCGTTCAGGATCGCGACGTCGCTGCCGGAGACGAACGGCATGTAGAGGTCGGCCTGCTTCGCGGTCGCGGTGTAGCGCGGGTCGGCGTAGATGATCTTCGCGCCGCTCTTCTTCGCCTGCATCACCCTGCGCCCGATGAGCGGGTGCTGCTCGAATGTGTTGGACCCGAGAATGAAGACGCACTTCGACTCGGCGATGTCGAGAATGGAGTTGGTCATCGCACCGGAGCCGAACGCCGCCGCAAGGCCCGCGACGGTGGAGGCGTGGCAGAGCCGGGCGCAGTGGTCGATGTGGCGGGACTTCATGACCCCGCGGGCGAACTTCATCAGCAGGTAGTTCTCTTCGTTCGAGACACGGGCCGATGCAAGCGCCGCGAACTCGTCGGGCTTGTACGACTTGAACTTCCTGGCGATCAGGTCGTAGGCCTCGTCCCAGGTTGCTTCCTCGAATTTGCCGTTCTTCTTGATGAGCGGCTTTGTAAGGCGGTCCGGACTGTTCACGAACTCGTGAGCGTAGGTCCCCTTGGGGCAGACCTTCCCCTCGTTTACGGGTGAGCGGCGGTACGGTGCCGTTCCGACAACTTTGCCGTCCTGGACGACAAGGTTGAAACTGCACCCCGTACCGCAGTAAGGGCACGTTGTGGCAACATATTTCATCGTCATGTTTTTGTCA
Organism: Methanoculleus sediminis; assembly: GCF_001017125.1. Taxonomy (GTDB): domain Archaea; phylum Halobacteriota; class Methanomicrobia; order Methanomicrobiales; family Methanoculleaceae; genus Methanoculleus; species Methanoculleus sediminis. Next base: position 118,633 of record NZ_JXOJ01000006.1, read on the forward strand.
CCTCTGTGACAAACCGACTATCAGGCGTTAAGTTACTTAAATTATGTTAGTTAACTAACTTTATCCGCCCTTTGCCGGCAGAATATAGGGGCAAACAACAATTCGCACCAGTTATTTAGGTTTTTACGTACGTGAGAAGTACCGGAACATCGACCCCAATCGGGATCAAGACCAGGCATAAGTGCTGAACCGATGCCCGGGCGGCAGCATCTCCGGGCGCACAAGGGTCAGGTTACCCCGGGCCGAAGCCAGGACGGCGGAACAGGCAAAAACCGGCGCTTTCCGGGACACTCTCCTGCGGGCTGCAACCACCCCCATGCCGTCCGTTCCCGTTTGACGGGAGAGGTTATTATCGGTGGACGCATACCCCTCCCATACAACTGCACGGGAGAGAGTTGCCATAGCAAAGAAGACAGTGCCAATCCCACCGATGCTCGTCGACCTGGTGGGAAACGCCCTCGCGTCGATGGACGGCGTGATATTCGCCGACCTCGACGCCTGCCCGTCGTGCGGGGGCCAGGTGATCGGGCACGACATGCGGGCAAAACGGTTCGCCGTCATACTCGATAATGAAAAAGAACGCACCATCCGGGTCTTCGTGAAGCGTTTCTACTGCCAGGACTGCAGCGGCCTCTGTTATGCGGACGCCCCGTTCTATCCCGACACCCGTCTCGCGTCGCCCATCGTCGATCTCTGCCATCTCCTCTCACGGCAGATGCCCTTCAACCAGGTGGCGCAGCACCTCCGGGCGATGGGGATCGTCGTCGACCGGGGGACGATCCGGAACTACGCCTCCCGCGACTTCGGGACGATCCCCGCGACCGACATCTTCGGTTTCCTGTTACCGCTCTCCCTCTTAAACCTCGCCACCTTCACCCTCGACCGTGAGCGGCGTCCCATCGTAGGGGCAGAAGCGCTCGTTGCCTGCGGTTTCCCACCCGCAGGCAGGGCATCGTTTCGCAACAGGGGGGCGCCCGAAGAGCGGGATCAGCGGGATGAGCAGAAAGAGAAAGAAGAACGGGAATCCTAGCGCAAGCGATACGGCCGTGACGGCGACCGATACCGCGAGCAGAAGAAGGGTCAGGTTCCACCGGCTCGCCGTAGCGCCACCTCCCTGACAGAGTATGCCGGCAGTGCATCCGAGACCTCTCCGATCTCCTCCTCAAGCGTAACGCCGCCGAGTTCCCGGGCAAAGAGGTTTGCTCCGATCCCGGCCGTGATCACCCGCCCGGCGCCGCTCCGGGATACTGCATGCTCCACTGCGCGGGCGATCAGCGTTCTCTGGGTGTCCCAGAACTGCCGGGCGACCGCTAACGCCCCGTCCCGCCCAATCTCGTCGAGATCGGCGCAGACCACCCGGGCAAGTCTCCGGAGCGCCGCATCAGGGGTTTTTTCGCCGTCGTCGGGTGCAGGGGAGGTGTAGTCCTCCGGGGCGATGTGGCCGAGCGCGAGGTGGGCGTCGGCGCTTGCGGCGAAGTATTCGGTGCTCACCGGGGTCGCCGTCCCGTCGAGCGTGACCGACGATACCAGCGTCGCGACGTTCGTCCGGAGCATACCGGTATAGACAAGGTACCGCTCCTGGAGCCTCCGGGTGTCCGTCAGACCTTTCAGTTCCTCAAAACGGTTCAGGGGGATGACGTCGGCGGTAGTGCTCCCGACGTCGAGGAGCACCGCGTCGGCGTAGTTCTCCCGCAGGTAGTCGGCCGACGCCAGCCAGTTCGCGGCGGCAAGGGCCGGAACCGGCCGCGTATGGAACGCCGCGTCGGTGCCGTAGAAGACGGCGCCGGGGATGACTTCCTGAACCGCCCCGACGATCCACCGGATGCCGTCCATCTTGCTTGCAAAACAGTCGGCGAGCTCCCCGCTCATCACCACGGCGGCGGGCTTTCCGGCATAGGGTTTGAGAAGATCGGCGAGCGGCGCGCCCTGCCAGAGGGGACAGTAGTGGATATGCACGCCGGTATCGTCGACGACCTTGAGGTTCGCGCCGCCGATATCGATCCCGATCATAGCCGGTGAAGCCCCCCGTCCTTGTCGAACCGCACCCTCCCGGAGAGGTGCACCTCCACCGGCGCCTCGCCGTGCGACGCTCTGACGAGTACGTCGGCGATCTCCTCCTCCATGACGGCCGAAATACCGACCAGGCTGGTCGTGGGCCTCGGGTTGACGTCCACGACGTAGATCCGCTTCCCGACGACGACGTCGATCCCGGCATACCCCTGGCACCCGAGGACGTTCATCGCCCGGACGGCGGCATCGACGATCTCCTCCTCGCGATCGGGATGGACGGGCGTCTCTCCCCCGAGGTAGAGGAACCTCCCGTCGTCCGCGACGGCGATCTCCTGTTGGTTGACGGCGAGCAGGAGCGGCGGGGCGCCCGAGTAGAACTCGCAGACGTTGCCGGTCACCCGGCTCCCCACCAGGCTCACGCTCAACGCCTCTCCTTCGACGTAGGCCTGTGCAAACTCGCCGGCTCCCGGCTCCTCATCCGTCAGCCGGACTCCGAGGGCGCCGCAGCCCATGATCGGCTTGACGACTCGCCTCCCTTCCCCGGCAGCGGGGGGGACGGCTATCCCGTTCCTGGAAAGGATATCCGCCGTCCGCTGCTTGTTGGCGCAGACCGCCGCGTTCATGCTTCCGCACCCGATGTTGTGGGTCAACCCTTCGAGGAGGTGCGTGTACCGGAAGAGGAGGTGATCCGGTGCGATGACCATGCCCACGTCGCACTCCGGCGCGAGTCTTTTGATCTCGCCCTCGAAGTCGGGGCGCTCGGGCGTCACCACCTCGTAGCCGCACCGCTCAAAACTCCCGTGTATGGCGGCGAGCATGGCGGCGCCCTCGGGCGCGAGCTCGGGGTCGTTGCATACGGAGTATTCGGCGAGAAAGACCTTCATTGCAGTAGAGGTCAGCTGCAAAGGACTTGACCCTGACGATCGGGCAGGTTTTTGATGCGCGGGGACCATCCCTATAGACAAGGATGAAGCCCAAGATTCTGCTCACCAACGACGATGGGATAACCTCTACGGGACTCTGGGCGGCATACGACGCGCTCGCGCCGATCGCCGACGTCACCGTGGTCGCGCCCGCCACCCAGCAGAGCGCCGTAGGAAGGTCCATCTCCATCTTCGAGCCTATCCGTGCGAACCAGGTGACGATGAACGGCGTGACCGCCTACTCGGTCGGCGGGAAACCGACCGATGCCGTGATCATCGGGCTGTTCGCGCTGCACCTCAACCCCGACCTCGTGGTCAGCGGGGTCAACATCGGCGAGAACCTCTCGTTCGAATCGATCATGACCTCGGGCACCGTCGGGGCCGCGCTCGAGGCGTCCAACCAGGGTGTGCCGTCCCTTGCCTTCTCGCTCCAGGTGGAGGACCAGGGCGACAAGTTCGACGACCCCTCGCGGATCACCGACCGGTACTTCGACGCGAAACGGGTGATCCGCGAGATCTGCGAGAAGGTTCTTGCAAACGGGTTTCCCGGAAAGGCTCACGTCATCAACGTGAATATCCCGGCGCAGGTGCGCGGCGGATACGAGATCACCCGTCTTGCCGAGAAACTCTTCTACACCGGCGTGGAGGAGCGCCTCGACCCGCGCGGCCGTCCCTACTACTGGATCGACGGGCCGCTGTACGAGGATGCGGAAGAGGGAACCGACGTGCACGCGGTGCAGAGGGGCAACGTCTCCATCACGCCGATCACCCTCGACTGCACGGCGTATGCCGCCGCGGACGAACTCAAGGAAGTCTTCGACGGCATGCATATCTGAACGGGAGGAGAAGAGTACAGCATGAGTGCAGCAGAACAGGCGGCATCGAAGCGGAACGCAGGCTACCGCGCGGCAGAAGAGGTCGAGGACGGGATGAACGTCGGGCTCGGCACCGGGTCGACCGTCTTCTTCGCGATGGAGCGGCTGGGCGAGCGGATAGCAAAGGACGGGCTCTCCATCGCCGGCGTCCCGACCTCCTACCAGGCGGCCATCCGGGCACGCCGGTACGGCATCCCCCTCACGAGCCTCGACGAGCACCCCGAACTCGATATCGCCATCGACGGCGCCGACCAGGTCGATCCGGCTCTCCGCCTGATCAAGGGGCGCGGAGCCGCGCTTCTGCGGGAGAAGTGCGTCTGCGACGCGGCAAGGAGGGCGGTCGTCGTCGTCGACGGGACAAAGATGGTGGAGACCCTGGACGCGCCCGTGCCGGTCGAGGTGCTCCCGTTCGCCGTGGAAGCGGTCTCCCGCCGGCTTGCGGCGCTCGGTGCCGATCCGGTTCTCCGGGAAGGGGTGAAGAAAGACGGCCCCGTCGTCACCGACAACGGCAACTTCATCGTCGACTGCGGTTTCGGGACGATCGCGGATCCCGGGCGCCTGGAGACGGAGATCGCCTCGATCCCCGGTGTACTGGAGTGCGGCCTGTTCTGTGCCTACACGGAAAAAATAACGGTTATTGTCGGTGAGGAGAAAGGTTGCAGCGTCGTATCACTGCATTGAGATGCATTCCCGCATCTTCTGGATAAGGTCTAACTGATGCCGGGCTTCTTTCTTCTTTTCTTTCTCGATTGTATCCATGATCTCCGTTATTGAGCGCGAGAGCGTGTAGATCTTCACCGGCCTTCCTTTGCTCTCCGACTTGCTCTCGCGGGTATCGATCCAGTCGCATTCTTTGAGGTAGCGCATGGCGATGCTGACTTCGGGCTGGCGGAGATCGGTGCCGCGCTCGATGTCCCGGGATGTCGCTTCCTCGGTATTTGCCAGATATACGAGCACTTTGGAGACGTTTCGCTTGATACCGATACCCATCAGGAGCTCGGCGAGTTCTTCATCGCGTGGCGTAAAATACCGTACCTTATCGGACCTCATCCATTCACCATCAGATAGTTATCTATTGTTTTAAATCTGACTATAAAAATATTATTATTTCAATGGGAGATCCGGCGATTGTGATTGTTTTAAGTGAATAGATGAAGCATCAAACCCATGAGAACGCTCTTTTCTTCACCGGATCACGCTTCCACCGGCAGCAAGAGAGTGCTCTCCGGCAGGAAGATCGGAAGACGGCGGCCATGCCATCGGCCGGGGTACCTGCGGCTGCCCAGGTTGCACCGGAGATTCGAAACGGCCCTTACGGGTAGCCGACGGCCCCAGGGCGCTTATGGTCTTTTAGAAAAAGAGAAGGTCAGACGGGTTTCAGATGAGACCGAGACTGGATAGTTCGGAGAGAATCCGCTGTACCGCACGCTGGGCATCCTCGGGCACCTTGCCGCCCGTGATGATCAGTTTGCCGGACCCGAACAGGAGGACGACCACCTTGGGGTCGTCGAGCCGGTATACAAGCCCGGGGAACTGCTCGGGCTCGTACTCGATCTTGTCCAGATTGAAGCCCACGGCAATCTTATTGAGATTGATCGGCGTCCCGAGGTCTGCGGACGTAACGATGTTCTGGATCTTATACTCCGGGTTCTCGGGGATGTCGATGCCGAGCGCCCGCAACTGGTCGGCGAGGATCTGCAGGCCCCGCGAGAGGCTGTCGATGCTCTTTGCGCCCGTCAGGACGACCTTGCCGGAACCGAAGACGAGCGCGGCGATCTTCGGATCCTGCATCCGGAGAACGACGCCGGGGAACCGCTTCTTATTGTATTCCGCGTCCTTCAGCCGGGACGCAAGAGAAGGCAGATCAAGAGAATCCGTCACTTTCGCGGAAGCGACGATATTTTCTATCTTGAGGGACTCCTCTGGTCTGTGCTCATTCATATATATAGCATGCTTAAAAAAGGTATATAAATAGTTGGTTTTCTACTCCTCCAATGTCGAGATATCACCGGGGTCCATACCCAGCTCCTGTGCTTTCAGGACCCGCCTCATGATCTTGCCGCTCCGGGTCTTTGGGAGCGACTCGACGAAGTCAATCTCGGAGGGGATGGCGATGGGACCGAGCGTCATCCTGACGTGGTAAACGAGATCGTTTCTCAGTTTCTCACCGGGCTTCTGGCCGTTCCGGAGGATGACGAAGGCTTTGATGGTGTTCCCCTTCAGGGCGTCGGGTTTGCCGATGACGGCGGCCTCCGCCACGGCCTCGTGGGAGACGAGCGCGCTCTCGACCTCGGCCGTCCCGATGTTGTGCCCGGCAACGACGATCAGGTCGTCGGACCGCCCGATGACCATGATGTAGCCGTCCTTGTCCTTCACCGCGAGGTCGGCCGCGGTGTAGCAGCCGGAGATGGTGTTCCAGTACTTGCAGTACCGCTCGTCGTCGTTCCAGATCGTCCGCATCATCGACGGCCAGGGCTCCTTGACGACCAGGAGGCCGCCCGTCCCCGGCGGACACGGGTTGCCCGCCATATCGACGACGTCCGCGACGACGCCCGGGATCGGCTTCCCGGCGAATCCGGGGCGCATCGGCTCGCCGATCATCGTGGTCACCATGTGCATCCCGGTCTCGGTCTGCCACCAGGTGTCCACGATCGGGCACCGGTCTTTGCCGATGGTGCGGTAGAACCACTCGAACGCCTCGGGATTGAGCGGTTCGCCGACCGACCCGAGGATGCGGAGCGACGAGAGGTTGTAGCGGTCCGGCCACTCTTCACCCACCCGCATGAACATCCGGATGGCGGTCGGTGCGGTGTAGAAGATGGTGACGCCGTACTCCTCGATGAGGTTCCAGTAGGTGCCCGGGTCCGGGTAGTCGGGGGTTGCCTCGGCGATGAGGCAGGTGGCGCCGTTCAGGAGGGGGCCGTAGACGCCGTAACTGTGGCCGGTGATCCACCCGGGGTCGGCGGTGCACCAGTAGATGTCGTTGTCCTTGACGTCGAAGACGTGGCGGGTGGTGTAGTACGTCCCGACCATGTAGCCGCCGCAGGTGTGCACGATGCCCTTCGGGGACCCGGTGGTGCCGCTCGTGTACAGGATGAAGAGCGGATCTTCCGCATCCATCGGCTCGGCCGGGCACTCCCGCTCGACGCCCTCCATCAGGTCGTAGTAGTCCACCTCCATCTCGGGGTGGAGTTCGACGGGCTTGTCGAGGTCCCGCCGGAGGATGACGATCCGCTCGACGGAGGGCGCGTTGACGACCGCCTCCTCGACGATGTTCTTGAGCGGGATTGCCTTGCCGCGCCGGTAGGTGACGTCGGCGGTGACGACCACCTTCGCATCGGTGCCCGTGATGCGCTGGTTGAGCGCGCTGACGCCGAACCCGCCGAAGACGACCGAGTGGATCGCCCCGATACGGGCGCAGGCGAGCATGGCGACGATCTGCTCGGGCACCACCGGCATGTAGATGCAGACCCGGTCGCCCTTCCCGACGCCGAGACGCTTCAGGCCGTTTGCGAACCGGCAGACGGCCTGGAAGAGCTGGCGGTAGGTGAAGATCCGCTCCTCCTCCTCGGTCTCCCCCCGCCACATGATCGCGACCTTGTTGCGCCGCTGGTTGTGGACGTGGCGGTCCAGGCAGTTGTGGGTGATGTTGAGTTTGCCGTTCAGGAACCACCTGGCGTAGGGGTAGTTCCACTCCTTCACCCGGTCCCAGGGCTGGAACCACTCAAGCTCTCTGGCGACGCCGTCCCAGAACCCGTCGGGGTCCGCAAGGAACTCACGGTAGGCCCGGTTGTAGTCCCCGACCCAGGACTGTTCCCTGCAGTGGGCCTGGGGGGTATAGTACTTCGCCTCCTCGAGTTTGACATCAAAGTTTTCCGCCATCCGTGTACCTCGATTATACATTATTAATAATGAATATTGTATATCAACATTCTGGTTGAGGGGCCGGATTCGCCTGAAGGTAAACGGCAGGGAACAGTTGCCGATACCGCACCGAAAGGACCGGCGACTGCGCCGGGGCATCCGACTCCCGCGCCGTTATGGGGAATCGAAGCCCGGAGAGGCAGGACCGCCGGGCTGGTGCCGGGACGGGATTGAGGTTTTGCCGGGGACGGTGCCGCGCAACGAGGGGGGCCCGTATGGCCGCCGCAGTATGAGAGGCACCCGCCGGATCGCGAAATCGTCAACGGCGGCCTTCGATACGAAAGGATAAATGCCAACATTTTTGCCGGGCTCTTTTCCATATTCCATTGATCGCCATGCCCACCAGGGTGATTTCAAAGATCCTCTCCTTCCGGCACCACGACCGCACGGCTACCTTTGCGGAACAGATGCCCGGCCGGAATACGCGCCTCGCGGCGGCGAAGACCGCGCACGAGCGCGGGGCGCTCGCCGGGATGAGCGATGCGGCCGACCGGCAGAACGACAGGCAGGTCTACGGGCTCGCGGGGGCAAAGGAATGAAGGACATGGAAGGAATCGGGCGAACGATAAACGATCTTGAGACCGCTGCAATTGAAATTGAAAAGACTGTAATCGGACTACTCCGAACCGTGGAACTGATTCAACGCCCGGATCCCATGGGAGTAGTATTCTTCGCCCCAAATAACCATTGGGACGGACTGTCCGGTCAGGCTCAGCAAAAGCAGCGGGACGCGTTACAAAAGTATCAACGGTGGTACACGGTCGCCCACCGATATGTCCGGGAATATGTCCCCGAAAGGATCGATGAGTTCAATCGATGCTATTGTGGCGATACGCAAGGCAAGTATGGCGTCATCGATTACATCCAGCTGGAACGGCCGCAATGGTCACGCAACAAGTCAAGGATCATCGATGATTTCTGGCGTGTCTTCGAGATTCAACGGAGCATCCTCCTCTCCGTATCGGACGTGACCGAGATAGAGCGAATAAACTTCCGGGAACTCATATCGTCGGAATTCATCGACCGGGAGATCGATGAAGCCGAGGGTCTCTGCATGCTGGGCCACTATCGTGCCGCGGGAGCCCTTGCAGGGCTTGCACTTGAGCGGCAACTGAAAATGTTATGCGACAGGTACGGCCTTGAATACCAAAAGGGGGATGCCGCCGAACTTCTGGCTCAACGATTGCATGAAAACGACTGTATCAATCCCGGGCAACTTGGAGCCATCCGACACCTTGCCGAGATCGTGAAGAAGTGCTGCCATCCGGACGATATCGCCGCCGAAGAGGTCAAAGAGTCGATTGAACGGTTAAAAGAACTGATACGACAGAGTTCTCCGGCCGACCCCGTGCGGCCACCGGATACGATAGCGTAGCGGAGACGGAACTTCGCCACCATCCGTCGGCCCGTCTCCGGCCGTGCGGTCAGGGGTCCCCGCACCGCAAAGGCACGGGGTATACGGGCATGAATGCGAGAGGATGGGGATAGGACCTCGTGGAGTGGAAAAGAACCCGCTAAAAAAACAACAGAAAGAAATGCGCCCCGAAGGGACACCAGAACAGTAAACCTGACGAATCAATCGTACTCGCGCCAGGTCTTGCCGCAGGCGGTGCACCGGAAGAACCTGACTTCGCTCTCATCCGCCGCACGCAGCTGCCGCAGCCACCAGAATGCCGTCGTGCAGTCGCAATCCGGGCACTTGATGGTCGCGGTCGGGAGGGTCGCTATCTTGTCCTCCTCGTCGACGATGGTGATCTCTTTCTCCACGCGTTTGTCTGTCTTCTTTAACCGGTCTGTTTCATTGATCTCCCGGATATAGCCACATTTTTTGCATTTCAGCTGACCACCGGACGATATCATCAGACCTTTACACTGCGGACAGAACATCATTGTAATGAATGGGGTGCCGATCGCAATTAATTCTTGGTCGTGGCGCATGATCCATTCGCATGGCACGTGGCCCGGATCGAACGTGCGCACAAATAATTATAGCCGGATACGCCGAAGGGTAAAGGATGAAGGATTACCTGGTGCTGATCTCCTGCATCTGCTTTCTCGTCTTTCTCATCCCGGGCAGGTTCAGGAGATACTTCGCACTTGGCGGATGGGCAAGCATCGTCGGATACCTCTTTCTCGAGCTGCCCTACTACTTCTCAATCAATAACTTCATGTACCCGGCGATAGCCTTCCTCTCGCTGCCTTTCCTCTATATCACCGCAAAATACCTGCTCCGCGACGACCCCCGCGTGATGCAGATCTCGATGATAGCGGCCGTCGCATTCCTGATTTACGCTCCCTTCGGCTACATACCCGCACTCGGGAACTGGCTGATTGCAGCCGTCGCCGATCAGACCTCCGCGGCGCTCGCGGCAGTCGGCTATCCCGTAACCTTCCAGGCCTGGAACCTGATGGAGCGCAACGGACTCCAGACCGAGATCATCCTCGCCTGCACCGGCATCCAGAGCATCGCGATCATGCTCGGGGTCGCCTGGGGCGTGCAGTCGACGCTGAAGCAGAAGATCGCCGGCTTCTTCGTCGTCTTTCCGACGATCTACATCCTCAATATCGTGCGGAACGTCTTCGTGATAACGGCCTACACCGAACAGTGGTTCCCCTACCTCCCCGAGATTGCCGGCAACGGCGAATTCGGTTACGAGAGCTTCTTCTGGGCGCACAACGTCATGGCGGAACTCGGGGCGCTCGTCCTTCTCGTGATCCTCGCGTACGCTCTCTTCACGATCGTGCCCGGGCTCGGCACCCTCGCCGACAGTCTCTACCGGCTCTACCGCGGCGAGATCGAGCAGGTCGTCCGACCGAACGCCGGAAAGACCGAACGTTGACGCCGGGCGGGAAGTGCCCGGTAGTCGCACTCCAGAGTGTCGTTCTTCGAAGACCTTCTGTCTTCTCATGCTCCTGCCGTTCCGGCAGTCGCACCCTTCGGCCAGTCGCACTTCGCGTGAGACTTCAGCACAGAGTGAGTTCAGGGGCTCACGCGAAGCCGAGAAGGGGAGTTGATCTCAGATAAACCGATCTTCGCGTCCTTCGCGGCTTCGCGTGAGCTAACAGTTTATAGGCGATGATACGGCCTCACGCGAAGAACGCGAAGCCGCGAAGGCCGAAGGGCACAGATTGAGCACCGTCAGGATGCGGGCTGCAACGCCCATCCGCCACGCTTCCTCAAGGCCAAAAAAAGATCTGCGAGCCGGTCAGGAATACCGCCGGTAGAGGTAGAAGACCCGCTGGACCGCGGAGAGGTTCGTGCAGACCGCGATGAGGAGCACCGAAACCCAGAGGAGTCCGGTCACGCCGCCGAGCACCAGCACGAGGATCGTCTCCGGTCTGCCGAAGAAGCCGACTCCTTCGAGGGGGTCCTCGATCTTCCCGGCGACCCTCTCGGAGTAACCGATCTCCGCGTAGGTGACGGGCTTGATGAAGGTGTTCATCAGCGATCCCGCGAGCGCCAGCCCAACGACACCGAAGTCGGCGACCGGCGGGACGTCGATGAGATGGCTGACGATAGGGATGCCGGAGAACCCCACGCCGAGGATGACCGCCGCGTCGACGTATTTGTCGGCGATCCAGTCGAAGACCGCCCCGAACCGGCTCTCGGCGTGATTCTTCCGGGCGACGTTGCCGTCCACCAGGTCGAGGATCGCCGAGACGAACAGGAGCAGGCTGCCCGCGAGGAAGTGCCGACCGGCGAAGGCAAGTGCGCACGAAAAACCGAAGAGCACGGAGAGTACCGAGACCTGATTCGGCGTAACGCCCAGGCGTATAAAAAACGACGCGATTGGCTCCGTATATTTGATGAATTTCGGCCGCAGGGAGGTTATATTCATCGCATATTTTATCTGCCCGAAAGGAGTTTAACCTTTGCTCTGATGGACGAGGGCGCAACACTTCACCCGGAATACCGTTTACGGGCTAAAATCACCAGATTCATAAATGCTCCCGCCAGATAGATCACCGGGAACGAATTCCAATGCCAGAACACGACAGGCCGCACGTGCTCATGATGTCGGAGATCACCGTCGATGGGAAACTCACCCTGAAACGCGGGGCTTCGAGCAAGATTCTCATGAAGTACATGGCCCCCGAAACCGAACTCCTCCTCCACCGGACCCGGGCGGAATACGACGCCATCATGGTCGGGGCAAACACCATCAGGATCGACAACTCCTTCCTGACGGTCAGGCTGGTCGAGGGAAAAAGCCCGCTCCGCGTCATTCCGAGCAGCCGGGCGGATATCCCGCCGGAAGCAAACGTCCTCGGACCTGACGCGAGAACCGTCATCGCCGTCAGCAAGGCCGCGCCGGCGGAAAATGTCGCCCGGCTCCGGGAAAGCGGCGTCGACGTCGTCGTCGCGGGCGAGAGAGAGGTCGATCTGCCGGAACTGATGGGTATTCTCTCGAGGGACTACGGCGTCGACCGGATGATGATCGAGGGGGGGCCGACGCTGAACTGGGCGATGCTGAACCACCGGCTCGTGGACGAGATCCGCCTGATCCATCTGCCGTTCATCGTCGGCGGCGCCGATACCCCGTCGCTCGTCGGCGGCATGCATATCGAGACCGAGGAGGAGATGTTCCGGCTCTCCTTAAAGCGCCACTTCATGTGCGGGAGCAACCTGGTCACCGAGTGGAACGTGCTCTACCAGCCCGGAAATTAACCACTTTTCATCGCCGACCCCCTAGATCATCATGTAGGGGTCGGCCTTCATGTATTCCCGGCAGACCGTCGTCGCGTAGTGGCCGGGAGGGAGCGTGAATTTGAGCCGGACGTCCGCACCGGATACGTCCGTTTCCACGTCGGCGGAGAGGCTGATCGGCCGGAGCACCCCGGAAAACGCAGTCTCCACGAACCGGGAGGCGCGCTCGAAGTCCCCGGCGTCGATACCCGACTCAGTCATCAGTTCCTGCATCATCTCATCCATCGGCCCGTGCGACGCCACGGTCCCGGCTCCCGGGATGAACAGGGCGATTCGGCACCGGTCGCGGCGAATCTGCATCAGGGCCGCCTGCCGGTTCCGCGCGGAGACGATATCCTCGCGGCCGCCTGAAAAGAGGAGCCGGTCGCCGATCTCGGGCTCGGTGAGCGACATGCCGGCATCGATGCGGGAGGAGAGTGCGCAGTTGAAGAGGTAGGACTGGTATGCGCTCACGAGGAGCGAGAGGAGTTTCGGGGGGAGCGCCCGGAGCGCGCCGGCGTAATCGCCGGGGTTCGCGACGAGGTGGTTCGCCATCGCCCGCTCGTAGGTCATCCGGACAGGGAGATCGGCGAGCGCCGCCCGTGCATCGCGGGTCTCGGCGAAGTGAGTCCGGGCGCGCTCGACCTCCTCCGGCTCCCGGGGGTAGGCCCGGCCGATATAGGTGGCCACGGCGCCTTCGTAGTCGCCCTTGAGGATCCTCTCGCCGACGAGGTGCGTGACCGGCCGGACGACGCCGAACCGCTGCAGCCCGTAGTAGTTCGGTATCCCGGCGGACGCCACCTCCGTCGCCGCCTGCACCCGTGCCGAAAGGCCGTCTTCGATGCAGTTGCGGATGACGATATCGAACCGGTTGCCGGCGAGGCTGCCGAGGGCGAGCGGGTGCTGCGACCGCCCGACGACCTCGAGCGAGATGTCCGCAAGATGCACCTGCTCCACGGCCTCCGGCGGGACGTCGTAGATCGATATGAACTGCGTGGTCACCGCGTTCTTGTCCTTCGTCCCCGCCCAGGCGATCCGCCGGTGGCTGACGCCGAGCCGTTTTGCAATCTCCTTGACCGCCCGCTGGAGTTCCCAGTTCGTCTTGGTGAGCCGGCAGATGAGATACGGGCCGTTCTGGTCGCTGATCGGGAGCGGGAGTTCCTCGACGACAAAGTCTTCCGGGCTTGCACGGAGCCGCCCGCCGATGCCGGGAGCGTCGGACGCGTAGTAGCGCATCCCGAGTTCCTGCTCGAGGGGGTGGGGCGAGGGCATCATAATAGCGAGAGGTCTCCGGTGATCCGGTCGAGGTCTTCGGAGCGGGAGGGGCCGAGGCCGAGCGCCGTCACGGTTCCCGGCGGGATCTCGGTCATCCCGGCGTCCTGGATGATCGATGCAGGGATACCCGCCCGTTCCGCGATCGTCTTGAGTTCAAAGAGCTGCCGCTCGGACGAAGCCTTCAGCACCACCTTCTTCTGTCCTTCGTCGAGCCAGGCCTTCCTCGCCAGCTTGTCGGCCTTCTCGTAGGCCCCGATGGCGGCGTGGGCGATCTGCGCGCACTTCTTGCCGCAGCTCATCTTGATGTCGGCGCGCACGACCAGGCACTGCTTCCACTTGAACTCCCGTGTATCAGGCATTTCGTACTATCTGGGGCATGATCCGTCAAATACGCAGCTGTGGGGTGCGACGTTCCTCTGAAATGCGACGGGCTGAAGGGTGCGACCGCCGGAACGGCAGGAGCATGAGAAAACGCGAAGCGTTTTCGGGGCCGGAGCATGAGCACCGATAGGTGCGAGGGCGGGGGGCGATACGTTGCCGGCCTTGCGGGGAGGGGCGCGAGGTGGGGAAGGGGGTTTGGGGAATTTGGATATCGCGGCCGCCGTCCCCCAGGATACTATGAACCCACACACGGATTTGCAGTGGATATCGCGACTGGGGGAGGGGCTGACGGGGAGTGCGATGGGCGGAACGCGACTGGCCGGAGGGCAGGAGCGTGAGCACCGTTAGGTGCGAACGCCCGGAGCTCGACCACCGTCAGGTGGGGAGGGGGCATGCCCCCTCCCCTGTCTCCAACTCACATCATTGTTGCTCAAACTCGCTATGCCTGCATCCCCTATTACCCCCACCCCTCCCGCGCTTTGCGCTCCTCCCCCGCACCTTCGGTGCTTCAACTCCACTCCTAACGGAGCGTCGTTCCCCGCCCCTCGGGGCGGGGGCAGTGCGTGGCGATATGCGACTGTCGAAGGGCAGGAGCAGGAGCAACGCCAGGTGTAATAGGAAACGGGCCGGAGGGCAGGAGAACGGGCAGCGGAGGTGGGAGGTGCACAGTCCCCCAAACTCCTGTCCTCCAGCCGCTCATCACCGATGACTCTTACTCCCATCATCCACCCCCTTTTATACCGCCGAACGTCCACTCTACTCAAGAACCGGACCGCCACCGGCGGCCGGAAACGAACTCGTGCGAGGCATGATACTCTGGTCTGGGATGTTGTCGTTGTGGGCGCGGGGCCTGCCGGGAGCGCCGCGGCGCGGGCGTGCGCGGAGAAGGGGCTCAAGACGCTCTGTATCGAGGAGCACGGAACGATCGGCTACCCGGTGCAGTGCGCGGGACTGCTCTCGGTCTCGGCGTTTACCGAGTGCGATGTCTCGGACCGCTCGGTCCTGAACGAAGTGAGCGGCGCACGCATGGTCTCGGGTCTCGGGGGGGAACTCCTCTTCGATGCGGGGATCACGAAGGCTTACGTCGTCGACCGGGGCCTCCTCGACCGGGAGATGGCACAGAAGGCGGCGGACGCCGGGGCGGAGTTCCGCTTGAAGACCAGCGTATCAGGCATCAGCGGCTCCTCACTCCTGACCAGGGGGGTCCGCGGGAGGGAGGAGATCCCCTTCCACCTTCTCGTCGCCGCCGACGGGCCGCGGAGTTCCGTCGCCCGCATGCTCGGCCTGCAGCGCCCTGCGCTCTACTTCGCCGGGATTCAGGCGGAGATACCATACGAGATGGACCCGCGCTACGTGGAACTCCACCCCAACGCCTCGCCCGACTTCTTCGGGTGGGTGATCCCGGTCTCGGCGACCCGGGCGCGTGTCGGCCTCTGCGCCCGGGAGCACGCAAAAGACCACTTCGACCGGTTCACCGCCCGCTACGGGCAAAACTCGCTCCACCTCGTGAGCGGGGTCATCCCGCTCGGGGTCATGCCCCGGACCTACGGCCGCCGGACGCTCGTCGTCGGCGACGCAGCGGGGTTCGCGAAGCCCACATCGGGAGGGGGCATCTACACCGGCGTCCGATCGGCAAAACACGCGGCCGCCGTTGCCGCGGCGTGCTGCGCGCGCGGGGAGTTCGACGATGAACGCCTCCGGGACTATGAGCGCTGCTGGAAGGAAGACTTCGGGAAAGAACTCGATATCGGGATGAAAGCGCTTCATATGCGGCAGAGGATGACGCCGGAAGAGATCGATCGCCTCTGCCGGGCTCTCGACGACCCGGATCTCATCGCGACGATCGTGGAGCACGGCGACATGGACAGGCCGGGCACCCTGCTCCGCAAACTGGCCCTGAAACCCGCGCTGGCCCGGGCAATGGGCATACTTTTCGCATCGGGAGTACGCCGGATTCTTACGGGATGAGATATTCGATGTGGTTAGTAACACATTTATACGAATAAATAATACAATCGCATCAGGTGTGCTATGCATATACCTGATGCATTTATACCGATGGGGCAGGCCCTGATCTACTGGGTCATCGCCCTGATCTTCATTGTTCTCGCCCTCCGGTGGGCGCGGCGTTCGATGGGAGAGGAGAAGATACCGCTGGTCGCCGTGCTCGCCGCCGGCATCTTCGCCATCCAGGCGTTGAACATCCCCATTCCCTGGGGAACGAGCGGCCACATGGTCGGCGCGGCGCTCGCGGCAATCGTCCTCGGGTCGCCGTTTGCAGGGGTCTTCGTCCTGACGCTGGTGCTGCTCGTGCAGGGCATCATCTTCGGTGACGGCGGCATCACCGTCATGGGCGCGAACATCGTCAACATGGGCGTCATCGGCGGATTCATCGGCTACTACGGGTATACCGCCATCAAACGCGTGATAGGGAATGCGTATGCCGCCGCCTTCATCGCCGCATGGGCGGCGCTCTTCGTCTCCGCAATCCTCTGTGCGGTCGAACTCGCGATCGCCGGCACCTTCCCGCTCATCCCCGGGCTCACCATGATGGGCACCTATCATGCAGTCATCGGGCTCATCGAAGGAGGCATCACCGCGGGCGCCCTCTACCTGATAGCCTCGGCACGCCCCGACATCCTCGAACACCCGGCAGGGGTGAGCGCGTAATGGAGACCAAACAGTTCGTCGTCATCGGTATCGCGATCGCCCTCGTGATCGCGGTTGCCGCACCGTTCCTTGCGTCCGGAGATCCTGACGGGCTCGAGAGCGCGTTCTTCAGCATTTACGGCGCAAAGCCGTTCATGGGCAGCGAACTCGACGAAGACGCCGCCGGCGCTGCGGAGGAGCAGGCAATCGTTACGACCGGGAACGACTTTTCGTACGAGGCGCTCATGCCGGACTACAGCATCCCCGGCATGGATAAGGCCGGAGAGGTGGTTGCAGTCGTGCTCGGCACGCTTCTCATGCTGGTGCTGGTATTCGCCGTCGCGAAGGTCTCCGCGCGGCCCGATAACTAGATACCCGAAAAACCCTCATTTTGTCATCATGCACCTGCTCGAGACCCGCGACCTTACCCATATCTATCGCGGCGACGTCCGTGCCCTCGAGGACGTGAACTTCGTTGCCGAGAGAAAGTCCCGCATCGCCGTCATCGGGCCGAACGGTGCCGGGAAGAGCACGCTCTTCAAGCACTTCAACGGCATCCTCAAACCCACGTCGGGCGAGGTGCTGATCAGGGGCGAACCGATCACGAACGCGAACGTCCGCGAGGTCAGGAAGTTCGTCGGGATCGTCTTCCAGAACCCCGACGACCAGATCTTCTCCCCCACCGTGGAGCAGGACATCGCGTTCGGCCCGATCAACCTCGGCCTCGACGAGACGACGGTCGCCCACCGCGTCGAGGAGGCCCTGCGCCTCCTCGGGATCGAGGACCTGCGCGAGCGCGTGCCGCACCACCTCTCGGGCGGCGAGAAGAAACGGGTCGCCATCGCCGGCATCCTTGCGATGGAGCCGCAGGTTCTGGTGCTCGACGAGCCGACCGCGGGGCTCGATCCCCAGGGCGTCGCCGACCTCGTTCGCTTCGTCAACCGGCTCCCCGAGGAGTACGGCATGACGGTGGTCTTCTCGACCCACCATCTCGACCTCGTTGCGGAGATGGCGGACTTTGTCTACGTGATGGATAGGGGAAGGGTCGTGGGCACCGGGACGGTCGAGGAGGTCTTCGCCCGGCCGGAACTGCTCACCCAAACAAGGCTCGACGTGCCGCCGATACCGAAACTGATCCGGTCGCTCCAGGAGAACGGCGTCGCCATCGATATGGCCTACACCTACGAGGACGCGAAGAAGGCGTTCCTCGACGCCTACGCGGGACGAAGATGATCGACGACCTCTACTTCATCGAGAAGTATGCTTATCGAACGAGCATCGTCCACCGGCTGGACGCGAGGGTTAAACTCCTCATAGCCCTCGCCGCCATCGTGGCCATCGTAGCCGTGCCGTACTCGACGAGGGTCTACGAGCTCGGCGCCGTCCTCTTCGCTCTCGTCGCCGCGCTCTGGGCCGCTTCAAGCCTCCCGCCGACGGTCTACTTAAAGCGGCTCGCGCTCATCCTGCCGTTCGGGATCTTCCTGATCGCGTTCCAGGTCTTCGTGAAAAATCCCTACTACGAGGTCTTTCACACGATTGCGACCCTGCCGTTCGGGATCGAGGTCTACGCGGAGTCTGTGGAGTTCGCCTCGATCCTCCTCGTGAAGTTCGTCGTCAGCGTATCGTTCATCATCCTGCTCTCGTCGACGACGAAGATGCAGGATATGATCGAGGCGGCGGGAAGGCTCGGCCTGCCCCGGGAGTTCACCCTCACGCTCGCGATGATGGTTCGCTACATCTTCGTCTTTGCCGAGATGTTCACCCGGATACGGACCGCGATGGCGACCCGGTGCTTCGACCCCCTCGACCGCACCCTCCCCTACCGCTACCGGCTGAACCAGCTCGGCTACACGGTCGGGACGATCTTCATCCGGTCCTACGAGCAGGGCGAGCGCACCTACACGAGCATGCTCTGCCGGGGATACGGGGCGAATGCCGGCCTGTATGTCAGGAAAAAACCTCTCCGCACCGGAGAGACCATATTCTTCGCCATGACGCTCGGCTTCATCGTCCTCTCTGCGGCTCTGATCTATGGGCAGGCGTAGGTGAGTGCGATGTTACCTTGCCAATCAAATTCTGTCCCTGTTGAAGCGTCCAGAGCCTGAAATGGCTTACTTGCGTGTTGCAGGCATTACCTCTTCTCGTCAAAGCGATTCCGGGATACCAACGACAACAATGCAACTATAGCGAGGAAAAGCCCGATCCAGTGGACCGTGGTGGCTATCGCCACGCAGGGGGGTGG
>NZ_JXOJ01000007.1 GCF_001017125.1 Methanoculleus sediminis
AGGGGGGAATATTCCCCCCTCCCCGTCAGCCCCTCCCCAAATGGCGATAGTCACTGGGAAGCCGTGCACGGGATGTAGACTGCGCGTAGGACAGGAGCTTGAGCACCGTCAGGTGCGGGGGCGGGAGCACGAGAGGCCGTGAGGCTTCGAGGAGGCAGTCCCCTCGAAATCCGTGCCAGGTGCAATTAAAAGAGACAACCGAATGCAAATGCAGAAGCATGAGCAACATCGCAGACCCGGAACCGTTTCCTTGGCACCACCGACACGAGAAACCAGATCGTTCATATCTCCCGGCGGTGCATAGGGTAGTATGCCCCAGAAGAGCGAATTCGGCAGAGGGTTCGTCGTCACCCTGATGCTGCTTTCACGGCATTTCGGCCTGCCTCCCGAGCGAGCGTTCTATGGCGCCGCGGATCACCTCAACGACTTCATCGTGCCAGCACAGTTCCGGGGGACCGAGATCGAGGAACTCGTCGAACGGCTCCGCAAGATGGTGATCTGGCACCAGCCGGGCACCCTGGACAAAGAAGATGCGGCCGACGTAAAACGGATCCTCAACCGGCTCGCGGTCGCGGTCGATAAAGAACTCGGCATACCCGATCCGGATACGGGAAAGTACGACTGAGGGGAGCGCATGCTTTCCGCCCCGTAACCGGGATCGGACGGGACACCGGGGCTTTCCGGGCGCGCCTGCGCTGGAGCCCCATCGAAACGTTGAGCGGCAGGATAACCTCAAAATAGAGAATTTTCCAGGGCCATATACTATAAGTGCTTATAAAACCAATATATACTGTGAATTTTGCTGCGATTCAGGACACCGCTTGCTCAGCGGAGGTCACAGATGACTGATACCTACGATGCTTCACACATCACGGTACTGGAAGGCCTGAGGCCTGTGCGGGAGCGTCCCGCCATGTACATCGGCAGCACGGATAGCCGGGGGCTGCACCACCTGGTCTACGAGGTCGTGGACAACGCCGTAGACGAGGCTCTCGCCGGATTCTGCGACCGGATACAGGTGACCGTCAACCGGGACGGCTCGGTCACGGTAGACGATAACGGGCGCGGCATCCCGGTTGATCTCATGCCCCAGTACGGCAAAAGCGCTCTCGAGATCGTCCTCACCGTGCTCCACGCCGGCGGAAAGTTCGACAAGAATACCTACCAGGTCTCCGGCGGGCTGCATGGCGTCGGCGTCTCGGTCGTCAACGCCCTCGCAAGCTGGCTCGATGCGACGGTTTTCCGGGACGGCAGCATCTATACGATGCAGTTCCGGCAGGGCCTGGTCGCAAAACCGATCGAGAGCCGCCCGGAGACCGAGCACGAGATGGAGGCGCGGTACGAGGAGCGCTACGGCGCCCGGGACGGACAGCGGCTCGACTACGAACGGCTCCAGGGAACCCGGATCACGTTCCAGCCCGACCGGTCTATCTTCGAGACCGTCGAGTTCGATTACGACGTGCTGGATCACCGCCTCCGCGAGCTCGCCTACTTAAACAGCGGCCTCACCATTGCCCTCCGGGACGAACGCACCGGTGACTGCGCCACCTACTGCTATGAGGACGGGATCCGGCAATTCGTCGCTCATCTCGGCGAAGGGAAGGAGAGCCTCCACGACGATATCATCTACTTCCAGAAGCGCGACCCCGAGAGCATGGTCGAGGTCGAGGTCGCCCTGCAGTACAATAACTCATACTCGGAGACGATCTACACCTACGTCAACAGCGTCAACACACGGGAGGGCGGCACCCACCTCGAAGGATTCCGGAGCGCCATCACCCGGGCAATCAACAACGCAGCACGCAGGAACAACCTCCTCAAGAACAACGATGCGCAGGTCAAGGGTGAAGACGTCAGGGAAGGGCTCGCCTCCGTCATCAGCACCCGGGTGGCGAACCCGCAGTTCGAGGGGCAGACCAAGATGCGCCTCGGAAACAGCAACGTCCGGGGCATCGTGGACTCTCTCGTCTACTCGTCGCTCACCGAATACTTCGAGGAGCACCCGAAATCCCTCCAGGCGATCGTGGACAAGGCGATGGCGGCCGCCCGGGCAAGAGAAGCCGCCCGGAACGCACGCGAACTCGCCCGGCGGAAGAGCACGCTGGAGTCGACCGGCCTCCCCGGGAAACTCGCCGACTGCCAGGAGCGCGACCCGGCAAAGAGCGAACTCTACATCGTGGAGGGAGATTCCGCAGGCGGTTCCGCGAAACAGGGGCGGGACCGGAAGTTCCAGGCGATCCTCCCCCTGCGGGGGAAGATCCTGAACGTCGAAAAGGCGTCGGAGCACAAGATCCTGAAAAACGCCGAGATCCAGGCGCTGATATCAGCAATCGGCACCGGAGTCGGCGACAGTTTCGACGCGGAACGGGCCCGTTACCACCGGATCATCCTGATGACGGATGCCGATGTCGACGGAGCGCACATCCGCACGCTCCTCCTCACGTTCTTCTACCGCTACATGGTGGGGCTCGTCGAGAGCGGCTACATCTACATCGCCCAGCCCCCTCTCTACCGGATAGCAAGGGGCAAGCAGGAGCGATACGTCTACCGCGAGGAGGAGATGCGGGACGTCCTCGCCGAGTGGGGCGAGAAAGGGGTCTCGATCCAGCGCTACAAGGGTCTCGGCGAGATGAACGCCGGGCAGCTCTGGAGCACCACGATGGATCCGGCGAACCGGATCCTCAAACGGGTGAAGATCGAGGACGCCGTCTATGCAAACGACATATTCGAGAAACTCATGGGAGAGAACGTGGACGCCCGGAGAGATTTCATCCGCAGGCACGCAAAGGAGGTGAGCAACCTTGACATCTGAAGGGGAAGGGGTCGTCCCGATCAACATCGAGGAGGAGATGAAATCATGCTACATCGACTACGCGATGAGCGTGATCATCGGCCGCGCCATCCCCGACGCGAGAGACGGTTTGAAACCGGTTCACCGCCGCACCCTCTACGCCATGTGGGAGATGGGCAACACGAGCGACAAGCCCTACAAGAAGAGCGCTCGTGTTGTCGGAGACGTGATGGGTAAGTACCACCCGCACGGCGATTCGGCCATCTATGACACGATGGTGAAGATGGCCCAGCCCTTCTCCTACCGCTACACGCTGGTTGACGGCCAGGGTAACTTCGGGTCGATCGACGGCGACTCCGCAGCCGCCATGCGTTACACGGAGGCCCGGCTCACGAAGATCTCGGAGGAACTGCTCGACGATATCGACAAGAAGACGGTCGACTTCGTCCCGAACTTCGACGAATCGCTCCAGGAACCCAACGTCCTCCCCGCCCGGGTCCCGAACCTCCTCGTCAACGGGTCGAGCGGGATTGCCGTCGGCATGGCGACGAACATGCCGCCCCACAACATCAGAGAGGTCTGCGAGGCGACCTGCCGCGTCATCGACGAGCCGGGCATATCCACCGAGGAACTGATGCGGGTCATGCCCGGACCGGACTTCCCGACCGGCGGGATCATGATGGGCACCGCAGGCATCCGCGACGCCTACCTGACCGGGCGCGGGAAGTGCGTCGTCAGGGGCGTCGCGGAGATCGAGGAAGAGGGCCGGACACCCCAGATCATCGTAACCGAGATCCCCTTCCAGGTGAACAAGGCGCGCCTGATCGAGCATATCGCAAGCCTTGTTCGCGACAAGAGGATCGAGGGAATCGGCGATATCCGCGACGAGTCCGACCGCGACGGGATGCGGATCGTGATCGAACTCAAGAGGGGAGCCGCGCCCCAGGTGATCCTGAACTTCCTCTACAAGCACACGGCGCTCGAGTCTTCCTTCGGCATCATCAACCTCGCAATCGTCGACCGCCAGCCCCGAACCCTGAACCTCAAGGAGATCATCCACGAGTTCCTCAAGCACCGGGTGGACGTGGTCCGGCGGAGGACCGAGTTCGATCTCGCGAAGAACGAGGAGCGGATGCACATCCTCCGCGGCCTCCTCGTCGCGCTCGACAACATCGACGCGGTCATCGCGACCATCCGGGGTTCCGGGACGACCGAAGAAGCCCAGAAGGCCCTGATAGAGAAGTTCGCGCTCGATGAGGTGCAGGCTGACGCCATCTTGAAGATGCAACTCAGGAGGCTTGCGGCGCTCGAGCAGCAGAAGATCCTCGACGAGCGCGACGCCATCGCGGCGGAGATCGAGCGGTTATCCGCGATCCTCGCAAGCGAGGCGAGCATTCTCGCCGAGATCAAGAAGGAACTCGTCGACGTCGGTGCGCGCTACGGCGATGAACGGAGGACCCGGATCGCGCAGGCAGTCGAGGCGCTCGACAAGGAGGACCTCATCGAGGACAAACCGGTGCTGGTCTCGCTCACCTCTTCGAATTACGTGAAAAGGATCGACCTCGACACCTACCGGAACCAGCGGCGCGGAGGGCGCGGCGTCATCGGTATGGCGACCAAAGACAACGACGGCGTCGAGAAGGTCTTCGTCGCGAACATGCACGACAACCTCCTCTGCTTCACCGACAGGGGGAGGATGTACTGGCTGAAGGTCTACGACCTCCCCGAAGGCCAGCGGGCGAGCAAGGGCAAAGCCCTCGTCAATCTCCTGAACCTCGACGGCGAAGAGCGGGTGACCACGGTGATCCCGGTCCGGGAGTACCGGCCCGACCACTACCTCTTCTTTGCGACGAGGAGCGGAACGGTCGCGAAGATGGCGCTCGACGAGTTCTCCCGGCCGCGGCAGACCGGGATCAATGCCATCAACCTCCGCGACGGCGATGCGCTGGTGGACGTGAAGGCGACCGACGGCAACCAGGAGCTGATCCTGACGACGAAGTTCGGCCAGAGCCTCCGGTTCCACGAGGAGGCCGTCCGCCCGGTTCACCGCAACGCCATGGGCGTGCGGGGGATCAAACTCCGCCACGGCGACGCGCTGCAGGCGGTATCGGTGGTCGAGGAGGACCATCTCCTCACCATCACGGAGCAGGGCTACGGGAAGCGGACGGAGTTCGACGAGTTCCGCGGCCACGGCAGGGGCACGCTCGGCGTCAGAAACATCGTCGTCGATGTCCGGGCGGGCAATGTCGTCGGGTCGATGGCAGTCTCCGACGACGACGAGATCATCGTGATGAGCGCGTCCGGCATCGTGATCCGGACGAAGGTCT
Organism: Methanoculleus sediminis; assembly: GCF_001017125.1. Lineage (GTDB taxonomy): Archaea > Halobacteriota > Methanomicrobia > Methanomicrobiales > Methanoculleaceae > Methanoculleus > Methanoculleus sediminis. The sequence goes on from NZ_JXOJ01000007.1 coordinate 5,119, forward strand.
CGGAGATCTCGATCCAGAAGCGGGGCACCCGCGGTGTTCGGGTCATGAAACTCGACGACGGCGACCGCGTCATCGGGTTCACGATCCTGGATTCCGAGGAGCCCGGGGAAGAGGCGTAACGCCTTTTTCATCCCCTCTTTTTACACCTTTTTTCGGATCCCTGCGAGCCTTCAGCCTCCGGATTGACCGTTTTGATGCCCAGGAGATGCCGGCCCCCATAGAGAAGTGTGTTGCACCATATAGGAAGTTATTTACACAATAAGAGAAGTACTCGTTACATAGTGGAAGCATGAAGCAACGAACGTATCTCATCTGCATCGCCCTGGTGGCAATCGGCCTGATCCTTGCTCTCGGATTCGGCCTGACGACAGCGAACATGATCGTCCCGGTCGTTGCCGTCATTGCCGGCATCGCTATCCTGACTCTCTGCCGCCGCAGCGTGACGGAGGTCACGGAAGACGAACTCTCGACGATCCTGCACGGGAAGGCGGCGCTCAGCGCGCTCGAGGTGACCATTATCGTCGCCGCGATCGGGTTTGCCGTGCTGATGACCTTCTCGTTCACCGGCGGGACCGGATCGACCCTGCATACCTACGACAACGGATCGATCCGTGTCTCCTATGCGGTACTCTCCGCTCCTCCGGACTGGAAACCTCTCTACGAGAACTCCTATCTCATCCCCGACGCGGCGAACCTGACCGGCGACGATCTCCTCGCCTTCGACGAGATGTTTGCCGAAGGCCACCGCATCCGGGATACGACCCGTGCGTTCGGTGCGGCGCTCGGCGCGGTCACGGTGCTGCTGACGGCACTGTACGGCGCGTTCCTGTGGTATTACAACAGAAAATACGGGGCATAGAGGCGATGAAGAACAGGATCAAGGTCTTTCGCGCGATGCACGACATGACCCAGGAGGAACTTGCCGATGCGATCCGGGTCACCCGGCGGACGATCAACTCCATCGAGCGGGGGAAGTACAACCCCTCCATCGAGGTCGCCTACAGGATCGCGAAGACCTTTAACGTTACCATCGAGGAGGTCTTCTGCTTCGAGGACGACGAGGATACGGAGGCCGGGCGATGATCCGCTGTGATGCACCTGCTGGCAGCCGCACCACCGCTGCTCTCCGTGGGTTTTATCCGGCCGGGCGACAACACGACGTTCAGACGAGGTGTCCATAATGTTTCGTACGACAATCCGGGTAGATACGCACAGGGAGGGGGAGATCGTCGACCTCACGCCCCAAATAGCGCAGGCGGTCACCGAGAGCGGTGTTCGGGAAGGCCTCGCGAACGTCTTCGTCGCGGGCTCGACCGCCGCCGTCACCACCATCGAGTACGAGCCCGGGGTGCTCTCCGATCTCTCCCGGGCGCTCTCGGTCATCGCCCCGGCCGATATCCCCTATGCCCACGATGCGGCGTGGGGCGACGGTAACGGCCGCTCCCACGTCAGGGCGGCAATCGTCGGCCCGTCGCTCTCGGTCCCGGTCATCGCCGGTGCGCTCGCGTGCGGCACCTGGCAGCAGATCGTCCTCCTGGAACTCGACGTGCGGTCGAAACGCGAGCGCACGGTATACGTCACCGTCACGGGCTGAACGCCGGGGACAGGGTGGGATATACGGTCCGATTGCCGCACGACGGGTAAAAGAGGTACGTTGTTGCCGGGAACCCGGATAGTATCGCCCTGCTCCCGGTCTTCGCCGGAATCGCTCGGGAAGAATGAGTGGTTTAATCGAGAGGTACCGTTTCCAGTTGAGATACCAGTTCCCAGATGCGGGTCCGTGCGTGGACCGGCATGTTCGGGTCGTTGCTGATCTCGTCGATCATGGAGATTGCGGTTGCGGCGCGAAGACCGATGCTTCTCGATTCGTCCTGGAGAACCGATTTGGTCGAGTCTGCGACGCGCCGGATATTTCTTGGAATGGTAGAATCCTCACTGATATTTTGCAGCATCTGGATGCAGATCCGTATTGTTTCGTCTGGACTTGCCATTAGAATTACCCCTCTATTATTAATGGCATCCAGACATATATAAGTTCATTAAGGGAGTTCAACGAAATGACGGCTGATCAGGCTGACGAAGTCATGGCCGGGTATCTCCTCAAGGGAGGAAAGATGCTCGCTAAATCCTGTAAGGTCTGCGGCTATCCCCTGTTCGAGTATAAGGGAGAGACACAGTGCGTCGTCTGTCCGCTTGCTGCGTCAGAAGAACCTCTTCCCGAACCGGAGCCTTCTCGACCGGCCCCGGAATCAGGGCGATCCCCGGCACCGGCCGCACGGGAGGAGCCGCAGGGTGAGGCTGCCGTGGAGATCGAGCGGACGATCGTCCACCTCTGCGAACGGATCAGGGAAGAACAGAGGCCCGACGAGTGCCTGACCCTGATGAAGGCGGTCGAGCGGGGCGCGAGAGCCCTCGCGAGACTGGGTCAGCGGTAAGATCTCCGGGCGAGATCCCAGATCGCACGGGCGGTCTTTTCTCCGATCCCGTGCACCGCCGCCAGTTCCTCCGGTTCGGCATCGACGATCGCCTTGAGCGATCCGAAGTGTTCGAGGAGGAGGCGTGCGCTTTTCAGACCGACGTTCGGGAACGCAGCGAGCGCGTACTCCTGCTCCTCGCGAACCGAACGGTACGACTTCTTCGGGTGTACCTTCCGCTCCCCCCGCTCGCTCCCCTCCCGCTGTGCAAGCACGTAGAGCACCTCGGCGGTATCGTCCGCATCCCGCGTGCGTATCAGCGCGACGCCCATATCGACCGTGATGGCCGCAAGCGTGCCCCGGATTGCGTTCGGGTGGATGTTTCGCACCGCGTAGAGGTCGTCCTCTCCTTCGATGATCAGGACGGGACGCGGCACCGCGTCGGCCATCGCCTTGATCTGTCCGAAGAGATCGCGCTCGACGAGGGTGTTCATGAAGTCCTGCACGGTCTTTCTCTCCACGAGGATACGGTCGCCGACGGCGTAGTCGCCGAATTCGAGGCGTTCCAGCGCGATCGCCGCCCCGAGCTCGTGCAGACGCTCGGCGACCCTCGATGACGTCTCGCGGTCGTCGACGGTGATCGCCGGCCCCGCCGGGGCAAACGAAAGGATGTCCGCCTGCCGGGTGGCGGACGGAACGGTCGGGGCGGGGGCCGGGGCGGGAGCGGGTGCCGAGCTCATGCCCTTGATCCCCGTCACCATCGCCCGCTCCCGGCTCTGGCTCACGTACCGGAACGTCTCATCGGACGTGCCTTTCGTCACCAGCACGACGATCGTGCCGCTGCCGCTTCTCCCGGTCCGTCCCTTCCGCTGGATGCTCCGGATCTCCGAGGGGACGGCCTCGTAAAAGATCACCATATCCGTCGAGGGAACGTCGAGCCCCTCCTCGCCCACGGAGGTCGCGATCAGGCACTTGAACTCGCCTTCCCGGAACCGGGCGAGGCTCGCGATCTGCTCCTTCTGCGAGAGTCCCCGCTCCGCGTCACGGGACGCCTGGCCGACGAACCGCTCGCAGGTGATTCCGGCGCTGGAAAGCGTATCGACGAGCGTCTGGACGGTGTCGCGGTAGGTGGCGAAGACGATGATCCGGCTCTCGGGGTGCGCCGCAAGCTGCGCCCGCACCAGTTCGCGGACGATCGAAGCCTTGGGGTGCAGTTCTTCCTTCCAGCCGGCGGCGGCCTCGACGAGGCTTTTGTAGGCGGGGTCGGCGACGAGGCGCTTGCTCGCCTTGCTTCCTGCGCTCGAGGCTCCTTCCGCGCCGAGCCGGGCGAGATAGAGTTTGAGCGCCTCGCTCCCTTGCGTCTCGGCAAGCGATACGGCGTGCCGGAGTTTCATGCACTCGGCGTGCAGGGACGCCGCGATGAACGCCGACGGATCGCGCGTTCGTATACGCTGCTGGATCTGGGCGTTCAAGGCATTAAGCGCCTTCATCGAGAGTTTGTCCGGTTTCGGGACACGGAAGTTGAGTTTCGCGAGCCGGGCAAGACGCGACTCCACGAGCCCCCTGAGAACGACGATCGCCGCCTGCAGTTCTTCGGGCAGGTAGACGTCGACGTACTGGATATCGCGCTCGTGGATGTAGGGCCGGACATCTTCGTCGGTCTCCACCCTCGTCTCGACCGCCGCGATGTGCAGGTTGTCGCAGACCTCCTGCACCTTCGCCGGGTCCCCGCCGGGCGAGGCGGTCATCGCGAGCAGCAGGGGGTCTTTCGCCGCGGTGCAATAGTGCCCGGCAAGGAAGACGTAGGCGTAGTTCCCCACCGCCCGGTGGCACTCGTCCACGACCAGCAGTGCGACGTCGGCGAGGCTGTACCTTCCGGCCAGGCAGTCGTTCTTGATCACCTGCGGGGTGGCGAAGCAGATCCGGCACGCCTCCCAGGCCCGCGCCCGCTCCTCCGGCGAGGTGTCGCCGGTGAACATGGCAAAATCGGACTCATCCGGCCCGGAGCCGTCCCGGATGAGCAGGAACTGTTTGAAGAAACGGAGATGCTGCTCGACCAGGGGTTTCGTGGGCGCAAGCACGAGCACTCTCCCCCGGTGAGAATAGAGGCGGGACGCCGCGACGATGAGCGCGACGGCCGTCTTCCCGAGCCCTGTCGGGAGGACGACCATCGTGTTCGCGTCAAGCGCCCGGAGCGCGATGGAGAGTTGATACCGCCGTTCCTCGATGCTCTCCGATCGGATCAGCGGGTGCGAGACGTAGTTCATACCTTTATTTCACGAAACGTGACGGCGCCGGAGACAAGTGCGGAGAGAACCTCCGGCAACCGCTCGATCGGTACGCGAACCTGCTCCATGCTGTCGCGGTCTCTCACGGTCACGGTGTTGTCCTCGAGCGTATCATAGTCGACGGTGACGGCAAAGGGCGTCCCGACCTCGTCCTGTCTCCGGTAACGCCTGCCGATGGCGCCGGAGTCGTCGTACTGGGCGAGGATGCGGCACTGCGTGAGCCTCTCCGTGATCGTCTGCGCGATATCGTCGAGACCATCGCGGCTCATCAGCGGGAAGACGGCGACCTGGATCGGCGCAACCGCCGGCGGGAGCCGGAGCACTTTCCGGATCTCGCCTTCGACCTCTTCCTCGGCGTAACTGTGCTCGAGGGCGACATAGATCATCCTATCGATGCCGTATGACGGCTCGATGACGTGGGGCATCACCTCTTCGCCGCGGACTTCGACTTCCTCTTCCCGGACCTGGTAGAGGTCGGCAGGGATGAAGAACTCCTCGCCGTCGACGGTGACCCGCGCACCGTCCTCACCCGGCTCGGATGCGGAGAGAGCGTCCGCGATTGCCTTCGCCTTGCCGCGGTACCGTGGGCCGAGCACCCCCATATCGGCGACAATCCGCCGCTTCACGACCCGTTTCGGCTCGTCGTAGGGTATGAAGACCGTCATCGAGGTGCCGGAGTGCGCGGCGTGCGAACGAAGGTCGTAGTTGGTACGGTCGGCGATGCCGACGATCTCCACCCACCCGAACCGGCCGGAGTAGACCTCGGCGTCCCAGCAGTCGGCCGCGTAGTGCGCCCGCTCGTCGGTCAGGTGCTGGCGGAACCGGAGTTTTGCCGGATCGACACCGATGGCGGTCAGGATCCGGTGCGTCAGCGCGATGTAGTAGGCGACGTACTCGTTCGCGATAACCCCCTCGTCCACGGCGGCGCGCATCGTCATTGCGGCGGGCTCCTGGCCGTCGAGCTGCCGCGCGATGGTGAGGAGCGGGGCCGTGTAGTCCGTGTAGCGGTGGAACGCAGGATGATCCTTCCGGTCGGGATGGACGAAGATCTCGGCCTCCGCCTGGGAGAATTCCCGCAGCCGGATCATGCCCTGGCGGGGGGAGATCTCGTTTCTGTAGGACTTCCCGATCTGAACGGCGCCGAAGGGAAGTTTGTCCCGGTAAAAGCGCAGGAGCCGGGAGAAGTCGGTGAATATGCCCTGGGCGGTCTCGGGACGCAGGTAGCCCTTCCGTTGCGAGCCGGGACCGATGGTCGTCTGAAACATCAGGTTGAACGCAAAGACGCCCGCTTCGCCCAGGGGTTCCTTGCACGACGGGCAGGGGAGTTCATGGAGCGCCGTCTGGAGCGCTTCCGCCGAGAGCGTGCCCGCGTTCTCGATGCCGTTCTCCTCCGCGATATGATCGGCGCGGAGGTACTCGCCGCAGTGCGGGCACTGCACCATCTTGTCGGCGAACTCTTTCACATGGCCGGATGCAATGAAGATCGCTTCGTTTCCGACGGTGGGGCATTCGATCTCGTAGTAGCCTTCCTGGAAGACGTAGAACGACCGCCAGAGGTTCTCGACGTTTCGCTTCAGCATCGCTCCGAGGGGGCCGTAATCGATGAATCCGGCGATCGACCCGTATATCTCGGATGAGGGCCAGACGAAACCCCGTCTTCTGGCTACTTCCATGACTTTCTCGTAAATATCGCTCGTCTCGGCCATAGTCTTGCAGTACAGTTGAGCGGCGGTGCTAATAAAGAATAGTCCCCACCTCGCGCGGGATCACGATCCTTCGAGAAATGAGCGGTGTGACAAAGGGTTTTTTCACGGCGGGCAAGATCCCGGAAGATATGGTTACATCCACTGAAACGATCCTTCTGTTTTGAGAGATTATATGGTAAAGTTTAAATGTTAGCGGTTGTAATGTAGGGAACGTTACGCCCCGGTCGGGGGAAAATCTTTATATACAGGGTCGCCCTGGGTGACCCACAGAACCAGACGGTGGAATACAGAACTGAGAGAGACGGACATGGCAGAAGATACCCGCAAGCAGCAGCTCCTCGAGCTGTTCACGACCATCACGAACAAGAAGACGATCGTCGAACCGATGAGAAAGGTTCACGGTACGCTCCGGGATCGCGACGCTGTGGAGCGCGAGATTGCCCTGATCATGCGGGAGATCCTCGATCGGGGGTATTTCAAGACCAAACTCGCCCCGCGGCAGCTCGCGAAACTCGTGGTTGCGTACTACGACGGCAAGAACGACACCGAAATCGCGAGGGCGCTCGGCGATGAGAAGCTGAGCAAGACCGTGGCACGTGCCCGGGTCCGCCTCAAACTCTTCAGGGAGCTCGATTTCAAGATGCCGTTCGACCAGGCGGCGATGGGGGAACTTCTTGATTCGGGGAAGACCATGAAGGAGATCAGCGAGGAACTCGATATCAGTCCCTCGACACTTCGTGAGTACCGCCACGTGATCGAGCAGCAGAGAGACACCACGCTCGACCCGTTCCTGGAACGGATCAGGGACGTCATGGAGGACCGCGATCTCTCCGAGATGATGACGCGCGGTGTCGCGAACGACGGCCTCGCCGAGGCAATCGACATCACCGAAGCGATCGACATGGGGGAGTTCTGAACCCCGGTCCATCCTCATAATCCACTGAACACTTTTTTAGTATTCGTGCCGATCTCTTCTTCATGAGGTTGACCTGGCTTGGCCACGCGTGTTTCTTGCTTTCCGGATCGCAGACGGTCCTCATCGATCCCTTCATCCCGGAGGGATCCCTTGCCGTGGAGCCCGACATCGTTGCCGTGACGCACGCCCACGCCGACCACCTGGGCATTGCCGCAGCGCTCCGGAAGAAGACGGTCGCCGTCAACGAGGTGGCGAAGTACCTGAAAGCAAAGGGCGTCCCCGCCGAACCGATGAACCTCGGCGGCACAATCACCGTCGACGGCGTCCGGTTCACGATGACGCCCGCCCTTCACTCCTCGTGGCTGGAAGACGAGGGAGCGGGGTTCTACGGCGGTGTGGCCGCCGGATTCGTCATCACGATGGACGGGGTCAGCGTCTACCACGCCGGCGACACGGCGCTCTTCTCCGACATGCAGCTCATCCGCGACCTCTACCGGCCGGACGTGGCGCTCCTCCCCGTAGGCGGGTGCTATACGATGGGGCCTGACGAGGCGATGATCGCGGCGCGGTACGTCGGCGCACCGCTCGTGATTCCGATGCACTACGACACCTTCCCCGCCATCCGGCAGAACCTGGAGGATTTCAAGCGGACGATCGAGCGGACGACGTCGATCCGGGTCGCGCTGCTCTCGCCGGGGGAGAGCATCGAGGTCGGCCCGGAAGGGGCCGGGGAGTGAGGGAACCCACACCCCGTTTTGCGGTTACAGAGAGCGTATGCCCGTATGCCCGGGTGATGTTGTTTCGGTGGCATGTGTGACCGAGGGTTGAGGAAGATCAACCCATACTTTCGGTGCTCGCGCTCCTCCGGCCACATTTTGGGACATCTCAAGTCCCGTGCACGGATTTCCATCGGATATCGCCATTTGGGGAGGGGCTGACGGGGAGGGGGGCTTGCCCCCCTCCCCTGTCTCTACCGCATAAGGCTCTACCTGTGACCCCCACCGCCCGCGCTTCGCGCTCCTCCCGCCCCCCAGGGGGGCGGGCAGTGCGTGGCGATAGGCGACTGGCCGGAGGTGCGATGTTCCTCTGGAACGGAGCTGGAGCAGCGGTAGGAACGACGTTCCATGGGAATGCGACGTTCCGGCAGGAACGGAGTTGGAGCACCAAAGGTGCGGCTCCCAGTGGAAATCCGTGCACGGGCTTTGCGACAGAGTTCAAGAAGACATCGGGCTTCGAAATGCGAGCATAAGTGGCATACGAGAAGACCGAAGGTCTTCGAGCCGCGATGGCAGTGACCGTAAGCACCATCGGACTCCGAGCAACAGCAGATCGGAGGTTGCCAGAGGTGCAACGTCGTCTCCCCATGAGCAACCCACGAACACCCTTCACACACCCAAACCCCCACCGGCACCTATTGAATCAGCGCGAAAACCTCCAGAGCTCGCCGCTTTAGCAAACGTGCTCACCGGAACGCAACGCCCCGGGCTCCCAGACCCCGCCCCCCACTCGATCCTGCACAAAGATATATGTGCTCTCACGCCTGGAGTGACGCGGGCTCACCGGCCCCCGGTGAGAGTATCCAGCATGAGGTGAGGGAAAATGGAAGAGAAGATGTTTACTCCCGGCGGCATGGAGCGCCTGCAGGCCACGAGCGACCGGGAGAATATCCCGTATCCCCGTGGAGACGGGAAGGTCAAACTGGTGAACTCGGAGTGGCTGGAGCGTCACTTAACCGACACAAACCTGTCGGTCATCGACGTTCAGCCGAACATACACGACTACATCCAGGAGCATGTCCCCGGTGCCGTCTACCTGACCGAAGGCGTCCTGCGGGTGTCAAACCGCGGCTTCCCGGGGTCGTACAGCCCGAACGCCTGCCTGCAGGAGTCGTTCCGGCGTGCGGGTATCGAGGCCGACTCCCCGGTCGTCGTCTATACCGGGAAAGGCGCGTTCTCCGGCGCGGGGGACGGACTCGGGCAGACGATGATGGCCTACACCCTGGCGAAATACGGCCACAACGCCGTGTACGTCCTCGACGGGGGAATTGACGCATGGAAGAGCGAGGGGCGGGAACTCTCGCAGGACTATCCTGCGGTCGAGCCGTCCAGCTTCACCGTCGAGGTCCGGGACGACTACCCCATCGGGTACGAGGAGTTCGTGCGGATCAAGGACAACGACGATGTGGTCGTGCTCGACGCACGCCCGGCAAAGGTCTATGAAGGGAAGGGACCCTGGCGGAAGGCCGGGCATATCCCCGGTGCCGTCAACCTGCCCTGGAAGAGCCTGATGCACGAGGCGAACCCGGCACGGCTCAAGTCCAACGACGAACTCGACATGATCCTGGAAGAGCACGGCGTCGACCGGAGCAAGACGGTCATCTGCTCGTGCGGAACCGGACGGGAGGCCACGAACGAGTTCGTCCTCTTAAAGTGGCTCTACCTCTACCCGAACGTTCGGATCTACGAGGGATCGTTCACCGAGTGGGTTACCTATCCGGACAACCCCGTCGTAGAGGGGCCGGATCCCCGAGGGGCGAGAGTCGAGACGGCTCCTGCACGGTAATCCTTAAATGCCCGGGCAACCGGCCAAAACCTTTATTTTCTACATTTCCCAAACAGAAATCATTAAATATTAGACTGCACTAGATAGACCTAGAGAGATTTGGATCCACACAAGACACTTCCCCCCTTGACGTCGTCTTTTCGTGTATCCTCTTCTCTCTAAATGCGACGGTCCGAAGGACCGGAGCTCGAGAAAACACGAAGTGTTTTCGAGTTGCGAGGTTCCGCAGGAACCGAGCAGGAGCACCATTAGGTGCGACTTGCGACGGGTCGGATCACCGCAGGCACGAAACCGCATTTCTTCCGGGATTACCGTCCACCGGCAGGCAGGTCTCCGCGACGCACCACCGCGTTTTACCGAGCAAGAACGTCTTCAGGACCGCCGATTCTTTGATAACCCGACATCTCCCGTATCCAGGCAACATTTATGTTCACCCGCCGCCATTACACTCTTCGTGGATAGTACTATCGCCGGGATCGATCCCATGGACGACGAAGATCCCGGCGATAACGCGACGGAGGGCGCCGTGGCGACATTTTTCATCCTGGAACATCCGTATTGCCACGTAGCGGAGCACTGCCTCCGTGCGCCTGCCGACTATTATGGTGCAGCACCCGCCTCTGCAGGATCGGCTCCCGGGGAGAGTCTGCGGCCGGGCACACGGTATGAAACGGACCGGGAGGCGTGGGAACTTACGCGTATCGGCGGAGCCGCCGACGGCCGGGTGGAGACATGAAGAAGATCGTCGTTCACGTGCGCGAAGACGGGCACGAAAAGATAGAAGCGGTTCTCGAGGGGCTTCACTATACGGTATCGCTCGTTCAGGACGTCTACCAGATCACCATATACACGCCGGACGAGAACCTCGACGAGCTGATCGAGAAGCTCCAGAGCGTGCTCGATCTCCGGTACAACGAGAACATGATCGAGGTCTCGAAACCCGAGTTCGTCATCTCGTCGCTCCTGAAACGTGCCGAAAAAAAGGTCGAGGAGAAGGAAGAGAAGACGCCGGTCGAAAAGCTGGTCGACCAGGTCAAGGGTTACAGCGAACTCGATCTCGAAAAACTCGCGCTGACGTCCATCGCCGGGCTGGTGGCCCTCTCCGGCCTGCTGCTCGACAACCAGACGATCATCATCGGGGCGATGCTCCTCTCCCCGATCATGGGCCCGATCTACGGGTTCTCCGTCTATGCCGCCCTCGGCAATATCCAGAACGCCACGCGCTGCCTCGGCGTGCTCGCGGCGCTGCTCCTGGGCGTCTTCATCCTCTCCGCGATCGCCAGTTTCCTGATCAACCTCATCATACCGCTCACGATGACCGAAGAGATCGCCACGCGCCTCGTGTTGAACCCCATCTACAGCCTGATGGCGGTCTTCCTCGGCTTCGCGGCGGCGCTGGCGTTCAGCAAGGGCACGACGGAGGTGATCGCCGGCGTCGCCATCGCCGCCGCCATCATCCCGCCGACGGTGGTGTCCGGCCTCGTCCTGGTGCTCCAGCCGATGAGCCTGATCACGTCCGGGGTGCTGGTTGCCGGACAGATCGTCGGGCTGATAGCGGGCGCGCTCGTCGCCGTGGTCCTGATGAAGATAGAGCCCCGGGCTCCCCAGGACAAGGCCGCCGCACGGCGATACCGGATCGGGTCGATCGTAACGACCGTGATCCTCTTCACCCTGCTTCTCTGGATCACGGCGCTCATGTGGATGTAACCACGGTATTCGTCCGCCGACAACCGTGCGATAGGGCGCTCCCGAAAAATCTATACAGATATAGTTGCCCCCTGAAAATACCGGCGGCATATATACTCCGCAGAACGCATATATCCTACCGGCACCAACGCCTACCAACCCATGGAGATCAGAAAAGTCCAGATCACCGGCGGTTCGTCGTACATCGTATCCCTGCCGAAACAGTGGATCCGGTCCGCGAACATCCAGAAGAACGATCCGGTCGGGCTGGTCGTGCAGCCCGACGGATCGCTCCTGATCACCCCGAAGATCAGCGGCGAGTCGGCCCACCGGACCAGGGTCTTCGAGGTAGGAGCCGCGACCGACCGCACCTACCTGCTCCGCCTCCTTGTAGGGGCGTACATTGCCGGATTCACGACCATCCGTCTTGAGGCGAAAGGAAGGATGCCGCCGTTCATCCTGCAGCTCGTCCGGGAGTTCACGCAGATGGCGATCGGGCAGGAGGTGGTCGGCGAGACGGATTCCTCGATAACGATCAAGGATCTCCTCAACCCCGCAGAGATGCCGTTCGAGAACACCATCAAAAGGATGCACCTCTTGGCGCGAGGCATGCAGCAGGACGCGATGGCCGCGATACGGGGGCATGATACGGCTCTTGCGGGCGACGTCATCGTAAGGGACACGGAGGTCGACCGGCTGCACTGGCTCATCGCGCGGCAGGACAATCTCATCGCGAACGACGCCACACTCGCGCGCCGGATGGGGATCCCGGTAACCCGGGCGGCGTACTGCTTCCAGGTAAGCAGGATCATCGAGCGGATTGCCGACCACGCCACCCGGGTCGCGCACAATGCCCTCCTCCTGATCGACCGGGAGATCGAGGCGGCAACGCTCGACCTCATGGACGAATCAAGCGCGCTTGCCCTGCAGATCTTTTCGTGGAGCATGGAGGCGTTTCACGCGGGGGACGTCGCAAAGGCGAACACGACGCTTCAGAGGGTGCGCGACCTCGAGGAGATGACCCGCGATATCAATGCCCGGGTGCTCCGGTTCGATGCGGTGACGGCAATCCCGACGGGGCAGATTGCAGACAGCATCCGGCGGATCGGAGAATATTCCGGCGACATCTGTGAGAGCGTCATCAACTATACCGTCGGGCAGACGGCCTGAAGGTCCGTCGGCCCCGGCAGTTCCTTTTTTCGGGCAGAGAGCAAACCAATCGATTGCACGCAAGTATCTTCACCGGCGATATCATGGGCACACTCATCCCGCTCGTCGTTCTTGTCATCGTCTTCCTCCTGATCGCGATCAGAAAGATCGGGAACGTCGACTTCCGCATCTGGCAGGTGATGCTCCTCGGCGCGGCGGCCGTCCTCGCGACGGGATCGATCGCGCCGCTCGATGCGCTCGCGTCGATCAACCTCGACGTGATGCTCTTCCTCTTCTTCATGTTCGTGATCGGGGAGGCGCTCGCGTCGAGCGGCTACCTCTACCACCTCTCCTTTCGCCTCTTCTCGCGGGCGGGGTCGGTCCGGCATCTGGTCGTCCTCATCCTCATCGGCGCAGGCGTCCTCTCGGCGCTCCTGATGAACGACACGCTCGCGGTCGTCGGCACCCCGCTGATGCTCTACTTCGCCCGGCGGCACGGCATCTCCCCAAAACTCCTGCTGCTCGCTCTTGCGTTCGCCGTCACGACGGGAAGCGTCTTAAGCCCCATCGGGAACCCGCAGAACCTTCTCATCGCGCTCTCGGGCGACATTGCAAACCCGTTCATCACGTTCCCCCTCTACCTCGCCGTCCCGACGGCGATCTCCCTCCTGCTCGCTTACGCCTTCCTCTGCCGGGCGTTCCCGGCCGAACTCAACTCCACCGTTCCGCTGGTTCACCGCGAGGAGACGATCTGTGATCCCGCCCTCGCGGCCCTCGCCCGCCTCTCGCTCATCCTGCTCGTCATCATGATCGCAGTTAGAATAGCGGCGGTGATGCTCGTCCCGGGCATCGATATCCCGCTGACCGGGATCGCGGCCGTTGCGGCAATCCCCATCCTTGCCGGGAGCGGGCGGCGGTTCGAGATCCTCCGCCGGATCGACTGGCCGACACTGGTCTTTTTCGCCTCCCTCTTCGTCCTCATGGCGAGTGTCTGGCAGTCGGGATTCGTCCAGCCGCTCATCGAAGGGAGTTCGCTCGATCCCGGCGCCGTCACCGTCATCGTCGCAACAGGCGTCGTCGTCTCCCAGTTCATCTCGAACGTCCCCTTCGTCGCCCTCTTCCTCCCCGTCCTCTCCCACATCGGGACGTCCACCGTCGGGTTGATGGCGCTTGCGGCCGGCAGCACCATCGCCGGGAACATGCTGATCCTCGGCGCGGCAAGCAACGTCATCGTCATCCAGGGTGCGGAGAAGGAGGGCGAGACGCTGACATTCGCCGAGTTTGCGCGGGTCGGCGTCCCGCTCACCCTCGCCCAGGCAGTCGTTTACGTGGTCTGGCTCTCGCTCATCCCGGCGTGAGGGGAGGTCAGGGCCCAAACGACTCCATCGACCCCGGAACCGCCCCGAGATCCAGGTATATCGAGCCGAACCGGACGGACGCGGCGGCGGCCGGGTCGAAGGGCGGGGCGAAGACTTCGAGCCGCCGCCCTCCGGGATGCAGGTCCTCGACGATGCCGAGGGCGACGACGAAGTTCTCGGGATCGTTCAAGGAGACCAGACGCCCGGCGACACCGCGGGGGTTTCTCATGTCGGGCACCCTGCCCTGGAGCCCGAGACCGCGGAGCGGGATCTCCTGCACGTTTGCGTCGGCAAAATAGGATAAGAACCGTTCCTCGCGGTAACGCCGCCGGGCGGCGGCAGGCCGGACGACGACCGCAGGGGAGACAGCCATCCGGTGGACTGCAACCCCCGGGCGGCGGGAAAAGTTCGCGAGCAGCCGTTCGAGCTCCCGGCCGCGCTGGAGCGCGACGATACGGGTGGGACGGAGGAGATCGATCATCTGGAACTGGAACTCGATCCCCACCCCGCCGGAGACGAGCCCGGGCGAGTCGATGACGGTGACGCGAGCCCCACATTCGTCGGCCTTCTCGACGAGGCGTTTTGCTCCCGTGATGGTCTGGACGAAGTGTCCGCCCGGGGACGTCGAACCGACGAACCGGAGATAGGGGTCCGACGGGCCGGGATAGGCGGCCATCCCCTCGGTCGTCGGCGGACCGATCCGGGACTGCCCTGTGTCGCAGTCCACGTATGCCGTCCTCGTCTGCGCCGCCGTATCGACGAGATACCGGCAGAGCGTTGTCTTCCCGCTGTCCGTCGATCCGACGACGTATACGCGCTCCCCGGCATCCGACCCCCGGAGCGCCGCGGCGAGGTCTTCCCATCCTTCCCCGATGCTGATCAAACCGGTACGCCTCCCTGGAGGAACTGTTGCGCTCGAGAGTTATAGTGCTTGGCGCAACGCCCCGCACGAAGGCCGCATCCCACCCGGGAGAGGCTTTATCTTGAGGGTGTCCCTACCCGCAGGCCATGGACAGAACGCCAGCAACCACCGAACCGGTGCCCGCAGCCCTCGGCAGGACGTTTCCCACCCTCATGGCAGCGTCCCTCTCAGGCAGGGTCGTCACCCTCCCCGATGACGCGGGAGGCGACGTCTCGCTCGTCGTCCTCGTCTTCCTCGAGTCCGCCGGGCCGATGGCGGAGTCCTGGAGCGGCCCGTTCTCCGGAGCGTTCACCGGGAATCCCCGGGTGAAGACCTACCTCGCTCTGGTCGTCGGCGACAGCCTCATCGGGAGTTCCCTCGCCGATCGCATCCGGCAGGGACTCGCGGGCGGCACCTCGCCCGCAGAGCACGACCGGGTGCTGATCTTCCCGGAGGATATCGAGCGGTGCCGGCGGGCCTACGCGATCGGCGACCCCTCGCTCGCCTACATCTACCTCCTGGACGGGCGCGGGATCATCCGCTGGATGGAGAAAGGGACCGCAACGCCGGAAGGGCTCGCCGACCTGCTCGATACCGCCGGAACGATGCTCGAACCGCTTCTTACGTAACTCACGGCGGCGGGCGGCGGGCCGGCAGGATAGCGGCGATGAAAGCAAGCACGGGGCCGATCACGAGCCCCGCCCAGGCGACGAGGGCAAGAGCCCCGAGTGCCGCCATGGCGATCTGCTCCCCGGCCCCGATCTGCCTGCGGAAGGCCACCAGGAGCGCCCAGACCCCGAGGAGAACGGGGATGACCGCGAAGACAAGGGTCAGGAGGAGAGCGGCCCCGACGTCCGTCCCCACGGCCGCGATGACCATCTGCATCAGGGTCATCGCGCCGCTCCCGATGAAGAGGAGACCGGCAATCGCTCCGGAGACCGCGAAGGGGGAGAGGGATTGGCGGCGCCGGAGGAGCAGGGCGGCTCCTATGGCAAGGACGGCGATCATCGGTGCGAAGATCAGGAGGAGAGGCTGCCCCTCGTGCCGGTGGATGGCGGCGACGTCGATCGGAACCCGAACCCATTCTCCGGGGGTGTAAGACTCGACGTAGCCGAGCGCGAGAGCGTAGTTCCCACCCTCTCCGGGGGTGTAGACCACGAGGGTATAGTCGCCGGCCTGCGGCGCCGCCGTATCGATCCGGGCGAGTTCATAGAGTTTCGACGGCGTGAACGGTTCGTACTCCGGCTGTTCCGGAAGACGCCCCGGCACCGCCGTCGCGCCGGAGCCTTCCGGGACAGCGACGTAGGGCGGAACGGTGCCCGCATTCCCGATTCCCGGCCCCGTGAGCACCATGCCGGGCACGAACCCGCCTGCATAAGGGACCTGGAGCGTTGCGTAGATCCGCTCTCCTTCCTCCATCCGGAACCGATAGTACCGGGCGGCGGGGCCGTCCGGCAGGGTGTCGTAGATCACCCACGATTTCGCCGGGTCTTCGACGACGAACGCCGCATCAGGCGACGATCCGTTCCGGGCGAAGAGCGGAACGTGAGCAAGGGCGGGGGTCGCGACCAGCAGTGCGATAAGAAGAACCAGGAACGCCGGACGGCATCCGGGGGTCATACCCGTCAGGTGTCTTCCCGGCTCATAAGGGTTCCGTCAAAAAAGAAGTCAGAGATTCTTTAAGGCAACGATATCGGTCACGCCGGTAAGCTTCCAGATGTTCGAACGCTCTTCGGAGGCGATCGCCTCGATCGGCTCCTCCGGCTTGTGGCCGAGCGCTGCGAGGATGTTCTTCGAGAGATTGTGCGCCTTGATCATACTCACGAACTTCTCCCGGATGATCTTCTTCTCGATCGCGTCCTCAAGCTGCACCAGGTACCCCTGCATCGTCACGAAGGTGTAGCAGGAGAGGTCACCGGAATACCGCTCGACCTCAACGGAGACATACGGGTGCTGTCGGAAGAGATCGTTCTTCCTGCCGTATTTGGTTGCCAGGAAGTAGAGAAACTTTCCGTCGAAGACGTACAGGAACGGGGCGATATACGGATATTTACCGCCCTGGAATGCGATACGGCTGAGAAATCCTTCCTCGATGAGCTTGTCGTACTCCGCCTTGTCCATATTCGGGATCTTCACGATCTCCATCGGGCATCCTCCTATGCCGGTAACCCGTGAGAGTACATATAAGTTTCCCACAAGAAGGCGCAGTGCCTCCGGCAAACATCCGACCAATCCCCGGAATGTCCATTTTAACGGCCGGGAGCCCTGCCAATGCCTCTCCCGCAGCCGGGATTATCCCCCATTCCCTGCAGGATTTCGCTGCACCATGAGCTGTTTGCGAGTCTTTTGCCGGCTGTTCCGGGCCACGGCCCTGAGCGACCCGGCCCGTGCTGCCGGATATACAGGCTCGCGGATGCCGGAGATGCGCCTGTACCGAAAACGGTTTTGCCGGAGAACTCATTTTTTCAAAAAGAAAATATAATAATATTTATATTTATCAACTGAAAGAAAAATGCGCATGAGCAAGCACCACCAGAACGCTCTGATTCTCCTTGGAATTGCCGCCTGCGCGGGATTCCTCCTCTTCGCACCGGCCGCTGCCGGCCCCGGCCAGGGGCTCGCGGTCCTGGAGTCGGGAGAACTGCTGCCGTTCTCGCTCAAGGAGTCTCCGGCGGCAGAGAACGGATCGGAGCTATCCGGTGATCCTGTACTCCCGGACGAGAGCGATACCCCCGATGCTGCCCCGGCGCCTCCCGAAGACAACGCTGACCCCGACAAGCCCGCGGCAACCCCCGAGCAGGAGGGTGCCCCCGACGAGGGTAACACCACCGGCGCGGTTCCCGCCCCGACCGGTGCCGAAGTCGGCACGGAGCCGACGATGCCTGCCGGTGAAATCGGCAGTTACGACGACGAACGGCTGGCGGGGTTGGTCGAGACCGCCAGCATACGCCTGATGCGACTCTCGATGGAGCACGCCCACGCCCTCTACCTGCAGGATGCAGATGCCGCCGCTACGGCGGCGGACGCCCTGCATGCATTCTCCGTCAGGCTGCTCCGCGAGGTGCAGCCGCTCCAGGTCTCCCCGGAACGGCAGCCTTTCAAGGACGAGTTCGTCCGGTCGCTCGAGGCATACTCCCTGGCAAGCTCGAAACTTCTCGGCTCGACCGATGCCGGCGATGATGCCGTTCCGGCGGCCTTCAATGATCTGGCAGCGGCCTCGGAAAACCTTGAGACGGTCAGCCGTGAGGCCGGCGAGATACAATCCCGTGCATCCGTGGTGAACGTCGCCGCGGGGGCACCCGGCAGCCCGGCCGGCACCGGGCCCGCCGTAATTCCACCCCCACAAAAGATGCTCCATCTCCTGGATCGCCATACTTACGACGATCCGGGCGGCGAGAATATGGTCTCGGTGCTCGCCGAGTCCACCCGAACCGCAACGGCATACCGGGAGGTTCCCGGAAACGAGTCGACACCGGCCGTCGAGGCGGGCGAAGGGCGCATGTTCCTCCTCGTTACCGTCAAGTCGACCAACCTCGGACACAAGGGCGACTCCGATCTCTACACCATCGAGACGCCTGCAAGGGACGCGTTCGTCCTCGAATACGAGGGGACCACGTTTGCGCCCCTGAAAGTCCCGCCCTTCACCACGCTCGGGGAATCGTTCGACAAAAAGCCGGTTGAACGGTATGAATCACTGAAAGGATACCTCTACTTCGACGTCCCGGAGACGTTCGAGGCCTCCGGGGCGACGCTCAGGGCGGATCTCGGGTATGCCGGCACTCCGGCCTGGAGACTCGACGAAAAACCCGACGATGCGGGTGCGGTATAACCCGCACCGGTCTCCCCATTTCTTTCCGGATCAGAGTGAGAGCAGTTCCACGTTCCGGGTTCCCGTATCCAGCACGGCAACGGTCGGCCGCCCGGTCAGGTAACCGCAGGCCTCCCCGGGGTTGACGACCAGCGTCCCGCAGAGCGTTCGAACCTGCGCCTGGTGGGTATGGCCGTGAACCACGACGTCGAAGGCCTTTCGTACGATGAGCGCCTGCAGGAGTTCGCGATCATCACCGTGGAGCAGCCCTATCGTCATGCCGCCCGCGGTAACTGCGGCAAACGTGCCCCGCAGGCTGAGCCGTTCGTGCTCGGCGAACCGGGCCGAGAGGAGACGGAGGTCGCCGTCATTGTTCCCGAGGACACCGATCATGGGGGACTGCAGGTTCGCAAGCCGGGGGATGACGAACGGCGAGACGTAATCCCCGGCGTGAAGCACCAGATCTACCCGTTCCTCGTTCAGCTGTTTTACGGCTGCGTCCACCATCTCGAGGCAGTCGTGTGTGTCGGAGAGGATCCCGATGCGCATGTATGCATCCTTGGGCACTGTCACGATATATATGGCTGTCCATCCCCGCGGATTTCCGGAAAACGCATCCATCCAACACGGCGCTCCGGGATGCGCTATTGTTCATAACTCCCTGTAAATCAGGAATATTACCGCGTAATCCGGCTTTTTAAAGAGGAAAATCTATATAAAACAACCTTCAGATACTGGAATGGAGCACGCCCACGGGATTGCGCCGGGGCATCGAAAGAATGGATCTGCAGAGTGACAGCATGTGGGCATATATCAAGTACTCTGATGGCAGAACAGAGGAGCGGGAGTTTCCTGCAGGGGTATATATCGAGATCGGCGACATCCTTGAAGACGGCTCGGTCGTCATCGATGTCCCGTACCCCGACGATATCGATGACGATACGGATTTCCCGGACCTCTACGACGACTGAAACCGCCGGAACCAGCCTGCGGCCCGGCGCATCGGCTGGACGTTCGCCCCCTCCATCTCGCCGAGAGCAAATGCGAATCTCGCCCGGATCGTCGGCGGGAGGTCGCTCTCCGGTATCGATATGAATCCATACTCCCCGTAGAAATCGACAAGGTCCCTGACCGCGTGCATATACAGGGTGTCGTGCTGGCACGCCTCGACGAGTGCATCCATCGCCCGCCGGGCATATCCACGGCCCCTGAACCTGACCGGAGTGAAGACGCCGTCCACCTCGTAGCCGTCCGGGTGCCGGCGGCACCGGGCGACGGAGACAAGCATGCCGTCCGCAAAGACGCCGAATATCCGATCCGTCTTCGGGTCTGCCTTCAACTCGTGGTAATCGATCCAGATCTCTTCTGCGAGCCCGAACTCTTCGCTCCGCAGTTCCCGGGTCTCGATCACCAGGCGGATCGAGACCGCCAGCACCAGTACCGGCTGTTTTACGCACCCCATAACGGCGCTCGTAACGCTCCCGAGCGGGGCGGCTCCCGCAGCGTCACGTTTCCCGATGCGCGGGATGGCAACCAGGGATGCGCCGGTCTCGTCCGCCACGGTGCAGATGGTGCGCGCCGGATCCCCGGCCCGTACCAGCGGTTCGAGTTCTTGCCCTGCGGGTGACAGTTCATCTTTCAGTGCAGCGAGCCGGTCGCCGGCCCCCTGTTTCGTCTCCGAACGCCCGGGTTCGATGACGTGCAGGAGCACCGCCGCCCCGTCCCCGGCAGCACCCTTAAGGAGCGAGCGGACTTCGGGTGCCGGGTCAGCGAGATCGGTCGGCACCAGCAGCCGTGAAAAGAGCGCCGATCCGTCTCCTGCCGACTGCGGTACGATCAGGACATGCACCCGGGCATCCCGGAGCACGGTGGCCGCAACGTTGCCGGAGAAGAGGTTCCGGAGAAGACCCTGCTCCCGGACTCCCATCGCGATCAGGTTCGCCCCTAATTCTGCGGCGGTCCGGAGTATCCTCTCGGGGACCGGTGTCCCGTCGTCCTCCGCAACCACCACCTCGACGGGGTATCCCTGCCCCTGCACCAGTTCCTGCATCCGGCGGAGCGCATCTTCACCGGCTGGCGAGGAGCCTGCCGATATCCGGACGTGGATGAGGACGACCTCGCGGACGCCCGGAACCTCGCCGACCCGCTCCGCCATGGTGAAGGAGGCCTCGGAGAGGTCCGTTGGAATAACCACCTTTGCAAACATTCTTCTGCCTCAAATTATCCGGTATCCGCCCGGGGGCACATGTATCTCGAACCGCGCCCCCCTGCCGGGCGTCCCGGTCTCCCGGATCGTCATGTTCGTGATGGCAAGGATCTCCCGGACGAGGAAGAGCCCGAGCCCGCCTTCGATGCCGACGCCGTAATCGAATATCCGCTCTTTCTCCACCTCAGGGATTCCCACGCCGTCGTCCTCGATGGAGATCGAGAGCCCGTCGTCCAGGATCCGGTAGGTGATGACAACCGACGATACGGTCTTCCCGTGTCGGGCGGCGTTCTCGATCAGGTTCGAAAAAACCCGGTCGAGCATCGGGTCGGCGAAGACCTCGAGCCGCTCGACCCAGGCGCGGACCGATATCCCGGGGAGCAGCAGACACGATGTCACCTCCCGGATCACCCTCTGAACCGGCTGCCAGTCCGGCGGCCGGACGCCGAGATCCTGGTAATCCCGGGTGATCTCCGCGCGGCGCTGCACCACCCGGGCATTCTCTTCCAGGCTTTCGAGGTAATTGCGAACGGCGGGATCGTCGAACTCCCGCATCCCCACGGTGATCCGCCCGAGGAGTCCCGATACCGCCGCCGCGAGATCGCTCCGGGTGAGGTGTCCCAGCATATTCAGCTTGGCGTTCGTCCGTCGAAGTGCGTCCTCGGCGTTCTTCCGGGCGGTGATATCGACGAGCGTGAGGACGATCCTCCCGTCCGGGAGGCGGCCGGCCGATACGAGGACCAGGACGGCCGTTCCGTCGATACGGCAAAGGGTCGTCTCGTACTCGTAGACGGTACCATCCCGGTCGATATCTGCCGCCAGCGCCTCCCAGGCACCGGGGTCTTCAAAGAACCCGGCGACGTGCTTCCCGGCAAGATTCTTCGCCGTGAAGCCGAGGAGCGCGGCGCCCACGTAATTTGCCTCCTCGATGCGCGGCCCGGACGCGCCGGGGGCAACGATGAACGTTCCCGCCTCCGAGTTATCGAAGATCCCCCGGTACCGCTCTTCCTGCTCCCGCAGCCGGATCGAAAGGAACGATACGACGGCGCCGACGGCGGCGAAGACCCCCGCCCGCGAGAGCGCCGAGACGACCGCTCCGGCATCTCCACCGGTGAAGGGCAGGATCAACGCCAGGTACCCGAGAGCCAGGGCAAGCGAGAAGACGATTCCCCGGCGGGGGAACCAGTAGGCGGCAAGGATGATCGGCAGGTAGAACAGGTGCGGGAGGACGATGGTGACGCCGGCAAGAAGACCGGCGGCGTTTGCGATGAAGGCGATTAAAACCGATGCAGCAAGCAGGAGGAGCCGGGTATCCTGCCTTGCGGATCGGCGGCGGCGCGGGATCAGGCTGCCCGCCCCCGGACGCTGGTGCGCCACGCAACCGATCCGCCGGAACTTCGGACGGGAGGGATCGCTCCACGGCATGCTCTTTGCATAGTTATAAGGCGCATTGACTTTTGGCCTTTAAAAGGGATATGGTCGGCGGGGGTGGGAAGCCGGGTGCCGGGAGGCTCCCGTCCCGCGAGAACAGGGTCATGCAAAGGCATATGCCATCCGTTCCGCCATTAATGATCAGGATAACCAGGGAATGACCATGAAGATCTCGCTCCTCCAGGTGAACACGGTCGTCGGCGACCTCGCCGGCAACGCCGACCGGATTGCGGCGGGTGTCAGGGAAGCGTCCCGCCACCGGCCGGACCTGATCGTCGCTCCGGAACTCTCCCTGACCGGCTGCTCTCCCCGGGATCTGCTCCTGCAGGCGGGGTTCATAACCCGGAGCCTCGCCGTTCTGGACGACCTGGCCGCCGGGCTCGCCGATGCCCCGCCGGTGCTCGTCGGTTTCGCCGAACCGAACCGCGCAGGAACCGGCCGGCCGCTCTTCAACGCCGCCGCCCTCCTCCGGGAGGGGGAGGTGCGGGGGACGTTCCGGAAAGATCCCATCTCCGGCATCTTCGACGAAGGCCGCTACTTCGAGCCGCCGGCAGAAAGCCCCCGGTCATTCCGCCTCGGCGAGAGAACGGTCGGGGTCTCCATCGGCGAGGAGATCCGGTGGAGCGGAGAGGTGCCGGATGTGATCGTGAACCTCTCGGCATCGCCGTTCGCCGCAGGCCGACAGCGCCTGCGCGAGGAGACGCTCTCGGGGCTTGCGAAGGAGTATGGGGCCGCAATCGTCTCGGCAAACCTCGTCGGCGGGAACGACGACCTGGTCTTCGACGGCCGGAGTACTGTTTTCTCCGCCGACGGAACCCTCGTCGCCCGCGGTGCGGCCTTTGCCGAGGAGATCGTAACCGTCGATCTCGCCCGCCCCGTCCCGCAGGCGGCCGCTCCCGACGACCAGGGCCCCGAATCCGAGATATGGCGGGCGCTGGTGCTCGGGACCCGGGATTACGTCCGTAAGTGCGGATTCACGTCCGTCCATCTCGGCATCTCCGGCGGGATCGACTCCTCGCTCGTGGCCGCCGTCGCAGCCCGGGCGCTCGGGCCGGAGAACGTCCTCGGGGTGCTCCTCCCCTCACCCCACACCTCCGCGGAGAGCATCGAGGACGCCCGGAGACTTGCGGCGAACCTCGGTATCCGGGTGCAGCAGATCCCGATCGCTCCGATGATGGAAGCGTTCGACGGAGCCCTCGCGGGAGTCTTCTCCGGACTCCCCCGCGACATCACCGAGGAGAACCTGCAGGCCAGGATCCGGGCGACCGTCCTGATGGCCCTTGCGAACAAGTTCGGCTCCATGCTCCTCTCGACCGGGAACAAATCGGAGGTCGCGGTCGGCTACTCCACCCTTTACGGGGATGCGGCGGGGGGGCTGTCCGTGATCGCCGACGTCCCGAAGGGGATGGTCTACCGGATAGCCCGGTGGCTGAACGCGAAGCAGCCCGTCATTCCCGAGAGGGTGCTGGAAAAGCCTCCTTCCGCGGAGCTCCGGCCGGGCCAGACCGACCAGGAGATCCTTCCTCCCTACGATCTTCTCGACGCGGTCCTCCACCGTTACGTCGACTGTTTCGAGTCCCCGGGCGAGATCATCGCCGCCGGGTATCCCGAAGAGACCGTCCGGGAGGTCGCGGGAATGGTCGAGCGCTCGGAGTTCAAGCGCAGGCAGGCCCCGCCCGGGATAAAAGTGACCGGCAGGGCGTTTTCTACCGACTGGCACATGCCGATCGCCGCGAGACCCTGGTGGGAGTGATGGCGGCGACCCTCACCGGCGATCTCATTCAGATCTACGAAGCCCTCTTCGCGGCATTCGGCCACCAGCACTGGTGGCCCGCAAGGACGCCGTTCGAGACGATGATCGGCGCGATCCTCACCCAGAACGTCTCCTGGACGAACGCGGCCCAGGCCGTCCGCAGCCTCGAAGACGCCGGGATACTCGATCCCCATCTCCTCGCCGCGGCCGATACCGCCGAGATCGCTCCCCTGATCGTCCCTTCCCGGTACTATAACCAGAAGGCGGAGCGGATCCGTGAGTTCGCCAGGGTCTACGTCGCCGAGTTCGGGGCGGACCCGGCGGCGATGGCGACCGTGGAGACCGGCGAACTTCGCGAGCGGCTGCTCGCCCTCCGCGGGTTCGGGAAGGAGACGGCGGACACCATCCTGCTGTATGTCTGCGAAAAGCCGGTCTTCGTCGTCGACGCCTACACCCGGCGGATATTCTCGCGCTACGGTTTCCTCCCCGAAGGGGCGTCCTACGACCTGACACAGCGGCTCTTTGCGGAGAATCTTGAGCCGGACGCGGAACTCTTCAACGACTACCACGCCCAGATCGTGCGCCTGGGTAATACCATCTGCAGAAAATCCCCGCTCTGCGATCGCTGTCCCATCCGGGAGGTCAACGGGACGCTCCGGTGCGCCGTGGGGCGGACGTAACCTCCCGCTCACTTCTTCCGGTAGATGTTCAGCCCGATCCTGATCTCCTCGTGCCCCGGCACCGAGACGTTACCCTCGGTGGAGGCGATCGTGATCGACTTCCCGCTCTTGGACTCCCCGAACTCCTTTGCGAGATCCACCCGTATGGTGAGGATGTTCTTCTCGACAGTCATATCGACGTTCTTCATGCGTACCTGTGTGCATCTTTGGGGAATATGCAGATCGGTACGGGGCCGGGAGGTGCGGATCGCGAAGGCGATCCGGGCTGTTCCGAATCCGTGCAGCGGTCCATTGTAAACAGATGGTTAAAAGGGAGTCAGGATACAAACGATTTTTTTCAAATCACTGGAATTTATCTCGTTTAAAATAAATATCATTAAATATGTGTTTATCATTTCTTTATTTCTGATATGGCAGGCAAAATCAAGCAGATGATCGAGAAGATCATCGAAGAACGTTCGAATGGAAACGAAGTATTAAAGAGCACCACTCGAACAAAATTGATTATAAAAGGATACAACCCGGATACCTGGACATCGCGGTCCGAAGACGATCCAACAAAGATTGCAGAACTCAAGCAGATTGCCCGGGACATGGGCGTAAACCTTTAGGAGTCTTTTATGAGCGTTACTGTTGCTTCTACGGCGGCATCATCGATCGAGAGAGCAGTCGATGACATTATCAAGCAATGCGGCGGAATCTCCCCAAATACGGTGCTTTTCTTTGCATCCTCCCGGTACGACCCCGCGTCGATCAGCAGGGCGATGCACGACGCCTTTTCTGGGGCGCAGGTCATCGGCTGTTCGACCGCCGGGGAGATCGTCAGCGGCCGGGTCATGAAGGACTCGATCGTTGCCATGGCGTTCGACGACCGCACCATCGAAAGCGTCGCATGCAGTGTCGTCACCGACGTGGCCTCTCCCGATTCACTTGCAGATGCGGTTCGGGACCTTGAAGAAAAGATCGGCACACCGCTCCGGGATCTCGACTTCCAGAAATACGTGGGAATCATCCTGATCGACGGACTGAGCGGTTCCGAGGAGCGGGTGATGGACAGGCTCGGGGATCTGACCGACGTGACGTTCATCGGCGGCTCCGCAGGCGACGACCTCAACTTCCAATCGACCTATGTCTACCTGGACGGCGCGGCATACACCAACGCAGCCGTGCTTGCGCTCTTGAAACCCGTCGGCGAGTTCGACATCATCAAGACCCAGAGTTTCCGGACCCTGGATACCGTCCTCGTGCCGACAAAGGTGAACGAAGAACGGCGGGAGGTCCTCGAGTTCAATAACATGCCCGCGGCACTCGCATATGCCCGGGCGGTCGGCGTATCCGTCAAGGAGGCGCCGAAGAGGTTCATGCACAACCCTGTCGGGCTCGTGACCGGCGACGACTTCTTCGTCCGGAGCCCCAGGCAGATCGAAGGCGACAGCATCTTCTTCTACTGCATGGTCAAGGAAGGGATGGAACTCGCGCTGCTGGAGTCGACTGATATCATCGAGGATACCCATAACGCCGTTGAAGAAAAGGTCCGTCAGCTCGGCAGAGCCTCTGCCCTCATCAACTTCCACTGCATCCTCCGGGCGCTCGAACTCGAGGAGAAGGGGCAGTCCGCGGAGTACGGGTCGCTCTTTGCCGATATCCCGACGATCGGGTTCTCCACCTACGGCGAGGAGTATATCGGACACATCAACCAGACCTCGACGATGCTCATCTTCAAATAATCCTTTTTTCCGTCCCGGAACGACAAACCCTATCCCGGTTCCCGTCCAACCGTACCCGCACACCGGGCCCGATGAAGCAATGAATGATAAATACAGTATTCTGGAGAAATATTTCGGCTACACGTCGTTCCTCCCCCACCAGGAAGAGATCGTCGACGCCGTGCTCGCCGGGCGCGACGTCCTCGCCGTCATGGCGACCGGGGGCGGCAAATCCCTCTGCTACCAGCTCCCCGCCCTCGTCTTCGGCGGGCTTACGGTCGTCGTCTCGCCGCTCATCGCCCTGATGAAGGACCAGGTCGACGGTCTCCGGGCAAACGGCATTCCGGCGGCGACGATCAACAGCTCGCTCGGCTACGGGGAGCAGAAGATCGTCGAGCGGGTGATCCTCGAAGGCCGCATCCGGGTCCTCTACGTCTCGCCGGAACGGGCGGTGCAGCCGTTCTTCCTCTCGCTCATCGCAAAAGCGGACGTCCGGCTCATCGCCATCGACGAGGCGCACTGCATCTCCATGTGGGGCCACAACTTCCGCCCCGAATACCGCCGGCTCCGGGTGCTCAAAGAGCGGTTCCCCGCGGTTCCCGTCATCGCCCTGACCGCGACCGCCATCCCCGCCGTCCAGAACGACATCGCGGTGCAGCTCAATCTTTCGAACCCGGCCCGGTTCGTCGGGAGTTTCAACCGCAAAAACCTCACCTACCGGGTGGTGCCGAAGGCCCGCTACTTCCCGCGGCTGGTCGCCTATCTCGCCGAGCACCCGGACAACGCCGGGATCATCTACTGCTTCTCCCAGAAGGCGACGGAGGAACTCGCGAAGAAACTGCAGGAGAAGGGTTTCTCGGCGCTCCCCTACCATGCGGGCCTCCCCGACAGCGTCCGCGCGGAGCACCAGGAGGCCTTCTCCCGCGGCGACACCGCGATCATCTGCGCCACCGTCGCCTTCGGGATGGGCATCGACAAACCGGACGTGCGGTTCGTCATCCACACCGACCTCCCGAAGGATATCGAGTCTTACTACCAGGAGACCGGCAGAGCGGGGAGGGATGGGGAGGACAGCGACTGCATCCTCTTCTATTCCCGGGGCGACTACGGCACGATCCGCTACATCATCGAGAAGGAGGGCGGCGATGCGACGCAGAAGGACGTCGCCTACCGAAAGGCCGGGGCGATGCTCGACTACTGCGAGACCACCGGGTGCCGGAGGAAGTTCCTGCTCGCCTACTTCGGCGAGTCTTACCCGGAAGAGCGGTGCGGGGCATGCGACCGCTGCGAGACGCCGGTGAAGGTCTTCGATGGGACGGAGGTCGCGGCAGCGGTCATCTCCTGCATCCGGGAGACCGGGGAGCGGTTCGGCGCATCTTACATCGCCGACGTGCTCGCCGGTTCGAAGAGCGCGAGGCTCCACGAGAACGGGCACGACCGGCTTGCCGCCTACGGCTCCGGCAGGGGCTACACCCGCGACCAGTGGCTCCTCTTCATCCAGGAAATGGTCGGGAAGGGGTTCGTCGCGTCGACCGGCGGGCGGTACCCCGTCCTCGTTTCAAACGACCGGAGCCGGGCAGTGCTCGCAGGAAAGATCCCGGTGCCGCTCACAGAGCCGCGTCCGGAGGGGGTCGTGGCGCCGGAAGTCGGAGAGAAGGACTACGACGAGGCCCTCTTCCTCCGGCTTCGCCGGCTCCGGAAAGTCGTCGCCGACCTCGACCGCGTGCCGCCGTTCGTCGTCTTCCACGACCGAACCCTCAAGGAGATGGCGACGTCCTACCCGGGCACCGGCGTTGCCCTCCTCGGGATCTACGGCGTCAGCGAGGCGAAACTGAAGCGTTACGGCAGGAGGTTCCTCGACGCCATCGACAAGCACTGCGCCGAGCACGGGATCGGGCCGGAGCGGCGGAGCGGGTGACCCCGGCACGCGCAAACACCTCGAATTGCCCTCAACTCGATGTATTAATGAACAAGGAACGCCAATATGCCATGTACAAGGCATATGCGGCTCATTTCATGGAACATAGATCTCTTCCGCTCCGGTCTGAAGAGCGTGGAGAAGAAAGTCGAAGCAGTCTGCCAGTATTCGCCTGATATCGTCGCCTTCCAGGAGGTTACGGACCGGGCGCTGCCGCTCTTCCGGGAAGAACTGGAGAAGTTCGGGTTGCTCCACTCCGTCGACAGCCTTGCGCTGGTGGAGATCGCGCGGGTGGCCTACATGGCCGAGCGACTGAACGACCTTCGCGAACGGGGCGCGAACGATCCGTTTCAGTTCGCGTATAATGTCTCCCGGCTCTCGGAGCAGTACTCTCCTCCCGGCGAGGCAAAAAACTGCGGATGCCTGATCGCGAGCAGGTACCCTCTCACACCGCTAAACCCGCTCGACTTCGATATCCCGTGGAAACAGCGGGTGGTCTCTGCCGTCGTCAGCGCACCGGCGGGCGAGTTCGAGATTCATAACGCCCATGTGCCGACGGCCATAGGAAGCCGGAGGAACGAGATTGCCAAGGCCGAGACGCTGGTGGGGATATACCGGCACCTCGCCGCCAGATCGGAACGGCCCCGGATCCTCTGCGGCGATCTCCACATCCCGGAGGCGGAGCTCCCCGACGGGACGATCGTTCCCTTCTACCGCGACATCATCCCGGACAAAAACTACAACACCACGATCTCCGAGAGCGACGAGTACCTCGGCCGCCCGAGAAAGTGGTGGTACAACGCCGAGATGAACGTCCTTCCCGGTCTCGCGGAGTACGACCTTCCCGACGTCTTCCGGAGACTGCACGGCTACCAGGCGAGGGAGTACAGCTGGTGTCCCGACCGCGGGCCCGAGGACGTGCCGAAGTGCAAACGCTACGACCACATCTTCGCGTCCGTGCGCCTCAACCCGACGGCGTGCTGGTACCTCCACGACCTGCGGGGGCAGGGGTTGAGCGATCACTCCGCCGTCGTGATGGACTTCGAGCCGTGAGCGGGTGCGGGCCTATGCCGTGAACGGCCCGCACCTCACCTCTGCACAAGCCCTGCCGGCTTCACCGCAGCCGCTGTTTTCCTCCAGGATCTTTTTAAACCTGCAATCGAGAGATTATACCGGTGAAACCGATGGTTGCACTTACTGAAGAGATGAAGACGGCGTTTCGCACGATGAAGGCTTTCCCGGTCGCAACGGCCTCGAAGGACGGCTGGCCGAACGTGGTGCCGATCGCGTTTGTCGAGATCGCCGACGACGAGACGATCTGGATCGCCGACAACTTCATGAAGAAGACGCTCGCGAACGTCCAGGAGAACCCGAAGATCTCCATCTACGTCTGGGGGCCCGAGACGAAGGGCTGCTTCCAGGTCAAGGGCGACGTCGAGATCCGGTCGAGCGGCCCGGAGTTCGAGAAGATGCAGTTCACCGTCCGGGCAAAGATGGCGAAGGCCCCGGCAAAGACCCTTCTCATCATGAAGATCCGGGAGATCTACGAGTGCTCCCCCGGACCGAAAGCGGGGGAAAAGATTCTCTAACTTTTTTCTGCGGAATCCCTGTCGGAATCTGCCATGCACAATATCCACGGCCTTCTCCCGGGTTCTCTTTTGCCGCAGGTAGCCTATCCATACACGGATTTCCGTTGGCCATTGCCACTGGGGGAGGCGGCTCGCGGGGAGTGCGACATTCCGATAGGAACGGAGCTCGACCACCGTCAGGTGGGGCGGGGGGAGCATCCCCCTCCCCTGTCTCCACTCCTAAACTGATGTCTACAACCCCCACCCCACCCGGCCTTCGGCCTCCTCATTCGCACCTGCGGTGCTCATGCTCCGGCCCTACGGCCCGTCGCACCCCACACCTCGGGGCGGGGGCAGTGCATGGCGATATCCCCATGATCCACTGTACGGGACTTTTCACGAACCCAAACGGTTCTGGCGATCACCTAAAGAGGCCAGGATCAACCAACCATCTTCCATACGTTCGCGCACCGCCTCACAAAGGGGACTGCCTTCCGGGTTCTAAACTATTTTCCCGCACCGCCGCCAACCCTTCCTTCCGGATGTGACGGAAGAGTGAAGATAACGGCAGTTGTGGGAAGCCCGCGGGGGATGCGGAGCAGGACGAGAAGAGTTGTGAACTTCGTGCTTGCCGGGGCGAAAGATGCTGGTGCTGAGGTCGACCTCATCGATCTCGCCGACCTGCAGGTCACGCCCTGCACCGCCTGCGAGAGTTGCAGCCTGGACGGGACGTGCGTCTTTGCCGACGATCTCCCCGCCGCGTACGACCGGATGCGGGATGCCGACGGGCTGGTGCTCGCCTCGCCGGTCTACGTCGACAACGTCAGCGGGCAGATGAAGGTCTTCATCGACCGGCTGGCGGACGCGATGCGTTACCAGAACTTCGCCGGGAAATACGGCTGCAGCGTCGCGACCACCGAGGTCTCGGGAGGCGACGCGGTCGTCGGCTACCTGAACCACGTGCTCAACTACCTCGGGGTGACGACGGTCAGGGGGATGAGCGTCACACCCGGTAACGACCCGGAGGCGCTCGACCGGGCGGAGCCGGCGGCACGCGAGCTCGGGCGCCGGCTCGTCCTCGCCGTCAGGGATCGGCCGCGCTATCCCGATCAGGAGGCCGGGATGGCGGAGAACCGGCAGTATTTCGCCGGGATAGTCCGGGCGAACCGGGACTGGCGGACCGACGAGTACGAACGGTGGGTGCGGGAGGGCTGGATCGGGGAGGAATAAAGTGACCGGCGAGGCTTCGCCGTAAAAAAACAGTTCCGTTCTTAATTAGATACGCCGGGAGGGAGATTTGAACTCCCGAGGTGCCAGGCACCAGTGGCTTTCAAGGCCACCGCCTTCCCGGACTAGACTATCCCGGCTCGCCTTAACCTATTGATCACCGGACAAAAAAAGGTTGTTCATCCCCTGCGCGCGAAGACAACGGCAAGAAGCGCGAGGAGTGCCAGGGCCGCCGGGAGCGGTGCGGCCTGTGCAGGGGTGGGGGTCGCGTCCCCGAAGAGACCGGGCGCGGTCTGGCTCACCCTGACCGAATCAGCGTTCGTTGCCGAGACCTGCACGGTGCCGCTGTCGTTGAAGCTCATGGGGTAGACCTTGACGTAGACCGGGCCTCCCTTTGCGGCAACCTCTACGGTCTCGGGCTCGAGCATGCCCTTGTTGTTAACTTTATGGGATTCCCCATCCTCATCGATGTATTCGACCACCCAATCGATCCCGGCCGAGGTTGCGATCGTCACGATACCGCTTTTGGTGTCGACCTCGAAGTAGGCAGGGGCGGACCGGCTGGCGGGAGAACTCGCGGATATCATCGCCTCCGTCGGCGTCGGGCCGGGTGTCCCGGCTACCACGAAGACGGCTTTGCCGATGTAGCCTTTGGTATCAGAGAAGGTGACCTCGTACGAGCCGCCTT
Source organism: Methanoculleus sediminis (assembly GCF_001017125.1). Lineage (GTDB taxonomy): Archaea > Halobacteriota > Methanomicrobia > Methanomicrobiales > Methanoculleaceae > Methanoculleus > Methanoculleus sediminis. The sequence goes on from NZ_JXOJ01000007.1 coordinate 37,084, forward strand.
CGGAGATGGGGACCTCAACGGAGAACGCCCCGTTCTTGTCGGTCGCGACAAACTCCGGCCCGTAAACGACAAAGCCGTCTCGTTCGACCAGAACCCGCACTCCCGCACTACCGATGTCGGCGATCTCACCCCGGAGATCGAGGGTGCCGTCGAAGTTCTGGTTGAGCGGGGAGTCGATCTTGAGACTACCCGATCGATCGACCAGAATGACCGTCCGCTGTTTTGTCGAACTGCCTCCGAACGTGGAGAGCGTGGGATCGACGATCTCGATCGAATACTGCCCCGGCTCAAGACCGTCCGTCTCGAACGTCGCGGAGAACGTCCCGTCCGCCTGGACGACGATCGTTTTGCGGGCAATCTCGTGCTTCATGTACTGGGCACGGTAGAGTATAATCTCCGTGCTGAATCCGGGATTGACCGTCGGCTTGGGAAGCCCCTCCACGGTTGTGGTACCCGTGACTTTGAGCGGGTCGCCGACGTATACCGTCTGCGGGGCACTGATTGAAACGTACGCGGCCGATGCCGTGCCGACGAGCATCATCGCGACGATGATCGTCAGCCATGCGATCCTTTTCATATCATTACATCCTCGAATATGAGGTATAATGGTATCCAAATTAACCGAGAAGCCGCTGGCGTCCTGGCGGGGGAAAGACCGCTATGAAGGGCGGATCCTCGATACGCTGACGGTAATCTTTCGAAGCGGCGGATGTTCCTGGAACCGGTGCCGGATGTGCGGCTACCGGCATGAGCGCTACCCGGACCTCCCCCGGGACGAACTCGCCGAACGGCTGATACGCCAGGTCCGCTGGGTGAAAGAGAACTTCCGCGACGAGGACTACCAGGTGCTCAAGATCTTCACGTCGGGGAGTTTCTTCGACCCCGACGAGGTTCCCCCTGCCGTCAGGCGCGCAGTCGCGGAGGCGTTCCGGGGCAAGGCCGTGATCGCCGAGACGCGGCCCGAGTACGTCGACGCCGATGCGGTCCGCGAGTTCCGGGAAGGCATCGATAGCGGCGACTGGGACAAGCCGCTCCACGTCGCCGTGGGCCTCGAGACCACGAACGATCTCATCAGGGAGAGGAGCATCGACAAGGGGTTCTCGTACGCCGACTTCCTCCGCGCCGCAGAGGCCGCTCACGCCGCCGGCGCGGGCATGAAGGCCTACCTGCTGATGAAACCGCCGTTCCTGACCGAACGCGAGGCACGCGACGACATGATACGCTCGATCAGAGACGTCGCTCCCGTCGCGGACAGCATCTCCATGAACCTCTGCACCGTCCAGAGCAGGACCGAGGTCGAACACCTCTGGAAGCAGCACGCATACCGGCCGCCGTACCTCTGGAGCGTCCTTGATGTGCTGATAAGTTCCCCGGTGCATATCCTCTGCGACCCCGTCGGCGGCGGACAGATGCGGGGGCCGCATAACTGCGGTGCCTGCGACGGCCCGATCGTGAAGGGGATCGCCGACTACTCGCTCTCCGGCGACGTCGGGCTCCTGCGTGCCCTTGCGGAGACGGAGTGCGGGTGCAAAGAAGAGTGGGAGTTCGTGCTGGACGGGGAAGAGCCGTTCTGTATGCCGCTCACCCGTTAGCACTTCTCCTGTTTTTCAAGCTGCTCGCAGAGCAGCGGGAGGAACGTCCCCGCGTCGCTCACGACGCCGATCGCCTGCGTCGTGCCCCGGTCCATCAGTTTCGTCACCGATGCAGGGTTGATGTCGACGCAGACGGTCTTGACGTATGACGGGAGGCAGTTCCCGACGGCGATCGAGTGCAGAAGCGTTCCCACCATCACCACCATCCCGAGATCGTGGATATGGCGGCGCATGGCGTCCTGCGCCTCGACGACGTCCGTGATCGTGTCGGGGAGCGGCCCGTCGTCCCTGATGGACCCGGCGAGCACGAACGGGACGCCCTTCTTCACGCACTCGTACATGATCCCGCCGGTGACGACCCCCTGGTCGACCGCGTTCCTGATGGAGCCCGCCCGCATGATCTCGCTGATGGCGCGGATGTGGTGCTTGTGCCCGCCGGTGACGAGCGTGCCCGTCTTGACGTCCATCCCGAGCGATGTGCCGAAGAGGTTGGACTCGATATCGTGGGTGGCGAGCGCGTTCCCCGCAAAGAGCACGTCGATGTAGCCCGCACGGATCATCTTCGCGAGGGCGTCGGCCGCTCCGGTGTGGACGATGGCGGGGCCGCCGACGAGCGCGATCTTCTCGCCTTTCTTCTTCGATTTCAGGATCTCGCGGGCGATCTTTGCGATGATCGCCTCGCTCGGCCGCTCGGACGAGACGGTTCCGTGCATGAACTCGAACGTGCTGACCTTCCTCGGCCGCTCGGGGTAGACCACGCGGACCCCGGTCTCGCTGACGACGACGGCATCCCCTGCCTTGATCTTCGAGATCGGGGTGCAGAACGCCCGTTTCTTCTTCTCGTCGACCACGATATGGCAGTCCATCTCGATGCGCTCGACGGGCAGCCATTCGCCCCGGTATTTTACGAAGGTCGGGTGATTGGTGGTCGAGTAGAACCCCTTCGGCAGGATCCGGTCGCCCTCTGCCGGTACGAGGGTGACGTCGCCGATCTCGGGGGCGCGTGCGCCGAGCCGGTGCAGTTCGGAGAGGATGGCGTCGAGCTGGTGATCGCCGGGCGCCGTCACGCGCAGCCGTGCGTAACTCGTGTCCGTCTTCAGCTTCCCGACATTGAACGTGAGGATCTCGAATTCTCCCCCCATATCCATGATCCTGTCAAACACCAGGGTCATGACGCCCGAATCGATGATATGGCCCTCTAGTTCGATTTCCCGGCAGGATTCCATATATAAGAGTTGGTGATTGTCCGATAATACAGTTTCCCCGCCCGTCTCTCCCCCCGGAACAGTGCGCCTGCCGCCCGTCCGTAACGATGCCCTCCCGGCCGAGCGCCGCCGCGCACCGGTCCTGATAGTGGGAAGCCTCCGGGGCTCAAATTCCGTTCAACGGCGCTGATAGTATTCAATCGTGCAGTATGACCCCGGCACAACCGGAGGCCTACGTACTCCGCTTCCGGCAGAGGTATTCCTGCACCAGCGCCAGTTCCTCGCGGGTGTTGACGTTGAAGGCAAGCCGCCTGTCGTGCAGGAGAAGTTGCAGCTCGTCCTGGGCCGCACCGGAACCGCCCGCCGTCAGGATGTTGATCCCGGCAGGGCAGGCCGGGACGCCGTCGACTTCTTCCGTGTACCGCGTGCGGCAGCCGTGCTCCTCGCAGAGGTCGCGGGGCACCCACGTCGAGCATGCCGGTGTTCCCGCCCGGCGCCAGGCGTCCTCTATATCGGCGACGATGTCGGGTGCAAGGCAGGGGAGGTCGGATACGCAGGTGAAGAAGGGTGTGCCTTCTTCCTTCAGGTCCGCCGCAGCGGCGTTGATATCCTCGACGTAGCCGAGCCCTTCCGCTTCGTACAGGGCGACCCCCTGCGCCCGGCACCAGTTCTTGGTGAACGGCGTTTTGTGCGAGGCGACCACGACCACCTCGTGGCCGGCGGCCGTGAAGGCGCCGGTGACGTAGGAGAGCATCGGCCGTCCGCAGATGGTGACCAGGGGCTTCTCACCCAGGCGGAGACGGGTACCCTCTCCCCCGGCCATGATCAGGGCAAGCATGCTTCGAGCGCCTCGATGAGTTGCCTGTTCTCTTCATGCGTCCGCACGGCCACGCGGATGTGACGGGGAAGCCCGAAAGACCGGCAGTCCCGCACCAGGATGCCGCGGGAGAGGAGCCGCTCAACGAGCACTTCCGCCTCCACCGGGACTTCGATAAGGATATAGTTCGCGGACGGGGGCGCATAGACGAGACCGAGAGCGTCCAGACGGCTGCAGAGCCAGGCCCGCTCACGGGCAATCCGCTCCCGCGACTCCTCGAGCAGATCGTAGTGCCGGAAAGCCTCGATCGCGAAGGATTCGGCGAACGTGTTCACCGTCCAGGGAAGGCGCACCGTCTCGACCTTCTCGATGAGCTCGGGCGTGCCGAAGGCGTAGCCGAACCGGATGCCCGGCACGGCGAAGCTCTTTGTCAGGGAACGCAGCAGAAAGAGGTTCTCGTCCGAGACGTCGACAACGCTCTCGCGCGGGTCGGAGAGTTCGATGAACGCTTCGTCGAGGAAGAGGCACGTCCCCTGTCCGGCGGCCGCATCAAGCACCCGGAGGACTTCCTCGCGGGAATAGAGTTTCCCGGTGGGGTTGTTCGGATTGCAGAGGAACCGGACGGCAGCCCTGCCGTCACCGGCGGTGCACCGGGCACCGGCAAGTCTCACCGCCATCCCGTACTCGGCGAACGTCGGCGACTCGATACGGGCGGTATCGCCGGGCCCGAGCACGGCAGAACAGAACGCGCGGATCAACTCGACGGATCCGTTGCCGACGGCGACTTCTGCGGCATCGCGCCCGAATGTTCTGCCGATTTCCTCTTTGAGCGTCTCATAACGGTCGTCCGGGTAATCTTTCAGCGCCGAAGCGTCCGGAATCCAGGGGAACGCCGGAGGATACGGATTCACGTTGGCACTGAAATCAAGCACCTCGCCCCTCTTCCGGGTGCGGTGCCAGCGCACCCGACCGCCATGTTCCGCCCTTTTAGGGAGATTATCTCTCATATTCGTGGCAACTCTTTGAGGATACGTTGTCGGCTGCTATCCATAAAACCGTTATGTCGGGCAGGATTGCATATCGACAGGTATATATACCATCCGAATATTATTATGCCTTATCTGATGCAGTCAGACGAAAAGGTTATGATTGTCTGACAAATGGCCGACAAGGGGCAGCCACATGTCAGATATGAGTGATTGAAATGATGGATCGGATTACAATCAGATTGCCACGGCAACAGGTCGAGATGCTCGAGAAGCTGGTGGAGGCTGGCGAATTCCCCACGGTATCGGAGGCCGTGCGGTATTCGGTCAGGGCGCTTCTTGAAAGGCATGGAAACCGTGTTTTACGTGAGGCCGACCAGATTTCATTCAAAGTTTAGGAGGTATTATTGATGCAGACGATCATCAACGAGGCGTTAAAACACGCGGAACGTGAGAAGTACGTAAAGACGGACATGGCCGACGGCGAAGACGACATCATCGGCCAGCCGCGCATTGTCATCGTAGGATGCGGCGGTGCGGGCAACAACACCGTCAACCGGCTGTACCACATGCAGGTCAGCGGTGCGGAAACGATCGCGATCAACACGGACAAGCAGCACCTGGACATGATCCAGGCCGACAAGAGAGTTCTTGTCGGCAAGTCGCTCACCAAAGGCCTTGGAGCCGGCGGATTCCCCGACGTCGGCAGGCGTGCAGCCGAGATGGCCCGGCCGACCCTGGAGAGCCTCCTCTGCGACGCCGACCTTGTCTTCATCACCGCCGGCATGGGCGGAGGCACCGGTACGGGCACCGCCCCGGTCGTCGCGCAGATCGCAAAGGAGCAGGGCGCTATCGTCGTCGGCATGGTCAGCTACCCCTTCCAGGTCGAAAAGGCCCGGCTCCTCCGTGCGGAAGAAGGGCTTGAACAGCTCTCGGCCTCCGCCGACTCGGTGATCGTGCTCGATAACAACCGCCTCATCAAGTACGTGCCGAACCTCCCGCTCGGCCAGGCGTTCTCGGTCATGGATCAGCTCATCGCGGAGACCGTCAAGGGCATCAGCGAGACGATCACGGAGCCTTCGCTCATCAACATCGACTACGCCGACGTGCGTGCCATCATGAGCAAGGGCGGCGTCGCCGTTATGCTCGTCGGCGAGAGCAAACAGCAGAACAAGGCCGAGAGCGTCGTTCACGAGTGTCTCAACCACCCCCTGCTGGACATCGACTACCGCGGAGCCACGGGAAGCCTCATCCACATCACGGGCGGGAACGACCTGACCCTCCAGGACGCCGAGGAGATCGCAAGCTCCCTGACTTACGAACTCGACCCCCACGCGGACGTCATCTGGGGAGCGCGGGTGAACAGCGAGTACGAAGGAAGAGTTCGCGTCATGGCGGTCATGACCGGCGTAAAAAGCGCACAGATCCTCGGAAGCCACCGCACCTACGAACCGGCAACGCAGCGGTCCGGTGCACCTGCCGGCAGGCGCATAGCAGGGGACTCGCCGAGCGGGCACCTCATCGACTTCCTCTGAAATCCTCTACCCTCTTTCATACCTTTTTTAAATCGGAATCGTTCCGCGGAGGCGTGCTCCGTGCTCCTACGAAATACTTAAGAGTACAGATGACGTTTGAATTATAGACGTTCTTGTATAATCCCTCCAGCACGGGGTGTATTGTGCAGGGCACAGATCCAACGGGTCTGCGATTGCCAGAGTACCGGGGTTGAACACATGAGCAGACAGATGAACGACGGTCTCGATTGCCGAGTCCGGAAACGTCTTTTCTTGTGGTGTAGCCGCTACACGAGCCTCCGGCATCCTGCAGCACACGGGAGCGGCCTTTTGCTGGCGGGGATATGAGACAGGTACCGAATGTCGAGGATTGGTAAAGAATGCTGAACGATCTGATTGAAAAGAGAAAAAAAGTCCTTGCGGAGTCTGAACAGCACAAAGACCGGCGCAACGAGTTGAACGCGCTTGCCAGCAAAAACGCCCGGGAACGCAACACGTTGAATGCCCAGACCCGCGAGTTCGTCGAGGAGGCGCAGCAGCACAAGGAGCAGCGGGATAAGATCAACGAGGAAGTCCAGGCGCTGAAAGACCAGAGGAACGAATATAACGACAAGGCAAACGCGCTCTTCGAAGAGATCGAGTCCTTCAAGAGAGAGCACGGCAACCTCCAGAACCGGGGCATCAAGGAACTGCAGAAGCAGATCGAGCACCTGGAGTTCAAGCAGCAGACCGAGGTCTACAGCACCGATAAGGAGCGCGAACTGATCGAGAAGATCAAGCAGCTCAAGGCGGCGGCAAAGGACCAGGAGGCCGAGCTCGAGCAGAACAAGGAGATGCGGACGAAACTCACCGATGCCCGCGAGTTTCGCCGGCTGGCGTCCGAGATCCACAAGGACGTAACCGAGAAGGCCGAGGCCGCACAGCAGCACCACGACCTGATGGTGGAGTCCTACAGGAAGGCCGACAAGTCCCGCGAGGAGGCCGATCAGTCCCACCAGCAGTTCGTCGAAGCCCAGGAGGCTGCGGACGAGGAGCACAAGCAGTTCATCGCCTGCCAGAAGGAACTCCGCGACTACGACAAGGTTATCTCGGGTCTCCGGAAGAAGACCAAGAAGACCAAAGTCACCAAAGAGCAGAAGGCCGTCCGGAAAGAGGCGGAACGTGTCTTCCAGCAGTTCCGTGACGGCGAGAAGATCACCACCGACGATCTGCTCCTGCTTCAGCGTGCAAAACTCATCTAATACTTTTTTACCGCGCTGCAAATCATTTAATAGATCAGAGGCGATGTTCTATTGAATGGCAAAAGAGCGGACGCTCGTCCTCTGTGTCGATCGCGATGACGATCTCGGGTTCAAGGCCGGGATCGATGGTCCCACCGTGGGCAGAGAGGCATGCCTCCACGCGGCGACCGCGCTCGCCCTGATCGATCCCGAGGACTCCGACGTCAACGCGATCTTCGAGACGATCCGGCTCTACGACGAACTCACCAAAAAAGGGGAAGAGGTCGCCGTCGCCGTCATCTGCGGCAACCACATGAATCTGCTCGAAGGCGATCGGCGGGTAGCGTCCGGTCTCGATGCAATTCTCTCCGCAACGGGTTCTACATCCTGCATCATCGTGACGGACGGTGCCGAGGACGAGTATGTCCTCCCTATCATCCAGTCCCGGGTGCCGGTCAGCAGCGTGCGGCGGGTCGTGGTCAACCAGATGCCGAACCTCGAAGGGACGTACTACATCTTACGACGCCTTCTCGACGACCCGAAGGTCTCGAAGATCGTGCTCGTCCCGCTCGGTCTCGCGATGCTCCTCTATGCCGTGGGATACCTGCTCGGGTACCCCGAGGGCGCGACCATCGTCGTCGTCGGCGTCATCGGCACCTACCTGCTCTTCAAGGGCGTCGGGATAGACGAGGTCTTCGGTTACCTGATCTCCTCGCTGAAAACATCGCTCCACGGCGGGAGGTTCACGTTCGTATCCTACATCGCAGCGATACTGCTCGGTATCGTCGGAATTATCCTCGGGCTCATAAGCCTCCTCGAATACTACTCCCCGTTCGGCATCGTCATCCAGATGCTCGCGTTCATCTACGGTGCCGTCGCCTGGTTCACCGCCGCCGCCCTCGTCGCATCGGTGGGAAAGATCATCGACGTCTTCTTAAACGAGCGCGAGACGATCCAGCGGGTGGTCGCCCTGCCGTTCTTTGTCCTGGCGATCGGGGCCATCGCCTACGGGGCAAGCACCTACATCCTCTCGATCAGCAGCGAGATCTCCGGGTTCCCCGTAACGAGTACGGGCGGTGCGCTGTATATCGTCTTCGCGATAATCGGAGGCCTCTTCTGTGCCTTTTTCGGCGTTTACCTCCAGTCGTTCCTGGGCCGGTGGGTCGACGAGCGGGAACCGGTCGCACTGAAGAGGGAGGCGTAGAGGCGCCCTTCCGAGGCGGGGCCGTCTCGCAGGGCCACTCTCACTTCTCGACGACGTAGCGGATGAAGCGTTTCGGCCTGATGCCGACCGTATTGAGGAGCATAACCAGGATATAAACGGCACTCAGGCGGTATTTCCCCATCAGAAGGTATCGCCGCGGCGATACAACGATGGGGAGGTCGAGCTGGACAAGCCTCCCGTGCCGGCGTGCCGCCCGCGAGAATTCCACGTCCTCCAGGTAGGGGAGCGGCTCGTATCCGCCGATCTCAAAGAAGGCTTCTCTTCCCACGAATATACCGAAATCCCCGAAGAATGTCTGCGTTCTCGCCGCCAGCAGGTTCCCGAACCTGCTCGTCAGGGAGAGCAGGGGGTCGCGGCTCGCGAACGTGTGTAAAAAGCCCCCGCCGATGACCCCCTCACGCTCCAGTGCCCGGCCGATCGCGCCCGGGGCATCCGGAGGTATCCTGCAGTCGGCGTGGAGAAAGAGCAGAGCAGTTCCCATGGCATGCCGGGCTCCGGCGTTCATCTGAACGCCCCGCCCTCGCGGCGAGGAGAGCACGGCGAGTCTGTGAGAGAACGATCCCGCTCCCGCTTCGAGTGCTCTGCACGTGCCGTCCGTGCTCCCGCCGTCGACGACGATTAACTCGAGCGGACCCGCGAGATCATCGATATGCGCCAGAAACGCAGGAATGTTCTCTTCTTCGTTGAGCACCGGCGTGATGATCGAGAGCATGCGCGAAAACCTCCTCTCACAAAGACCGCATCTCCGTCACCCACTTATATGATGATGCTTATGGTAGGCTGTGCTGGGGCCGCTGCCATGGATGCGGGAGGACAAAATCTCAATACGGTCATCGCCCGGGGCTGCCTTCATCCTGCTACGGATGAGGCGGTGCGGTATTTCGATGAGGAGCGGGTCTACTCGCTGCAGGTAGAGTCGACCCTTGCCTGCCCGCAGGGATGCCGCTACTGCTACGCTCCGGCCGATGCCGCCGGGGCCGGGGAGCTCCCCGCCGAAGATATCGCCGCCGCTCTCTCCTCTGCGGCGGATATGGACGTGAAAGCCGTCGACTGGCTGGGGGGCGACCCGCTGATCCGCAAGGGCTGGTACGATCTCGCAGAACACGCCCGCGACCTCGGTTTCGTCAACAACATCTGGTCGAGCGGCATCCCGCTTGCCGACCCGGGAGTCGCGGAGCGCGCCGTCGCCATAGCGGAAGGGGGTTTCATCTCCGTGCACCTGGACACCCTCGACCCGGCCGTTTACGCCCGACTCCACGACGGGGATGCCGGAGAAAAGATCCGGGCCATCCTCCGCGGCATCGAGAACCTTGTCGCCCTCGGCAAACCTGCGGGCGAACTCGTCAACTGCATCACGTTCACGCGGCCGCTGGCCGGGGAAGACCTTATTAAGACGATGCGGTACTTCTGCGAGGAGGTCGGGATGGGGATCTGCCTGACGCAGATCTGCACGGTCGGCAGGGCATGCCGCCATCCGGAATGGGTGCCGGCACCCGGGGAGATCCGGGACGCCTGCCGGGCACGGGACGCGATCTGTTATCCGGGTTCCTCCTGCTCGTTCGGGACGATGGACGTCAACAAGTTCTACTGCGGCAGCATGATCTGCCTGACGGCGAACGGCGACGTTACGCCCTGTTCGGTCATCAGGAAGGGGTTCGGGAACATCAGGGAGCAGCCGCTCTCTGAGATCGTCGAGAAGCACCGGAACGAGCTGCTCTTTTCGGGGATGCGGCAGCCGGGCCCGTCCTCCTGCACCCGGTGCGGGCAGAACGCCGTCTGCTGGGGGTGCCGGGCGACGGCATACTACGAGACCGGAGACCTCCTGGGCCCCGACCCGAAGTGCTGGCGGGCGGCGCCGGAGAGGTGAAGCAAGTATGCTCGACATAAACATCGGCGACGTCACGGCCGCCTACGAAGGGGCGGTCGGCGTCATCTGGGAGATGCTGATGGGGGAGCAGATCCACGTCGGCGGCGAGCGGGAGACCGATATCCTCGCGGAGTTAGCGGGTGTGGGCGCAGGCACACGGGTGCTGGACGTCCTCTCCGGTCTCGGAGGCCCGGCACGGCACCTTGCACGCACTTACGGCGCGACGGTGACGGGTCTCGACGCGACGGAGCGGATGGTGAATGAGGCGGTATTGCGCACAAAGCGCGCCGGTCTTCACGATCGCGTCACCTTCCGGCCCGGTAACGCTCTCGATATGCCCTTCAGATCGGGGATCTTCGACGTCGTCTGGGGACAGGACTCCTGGTGCTACGTCACCGATAAGGACCGGCTGATACGCGAATGCCGCCGCGTGGCGATGCCCGGCGGCACGATCGCCTTCACCGACTGGATAGAGACCGGAGCCATGAGCGCTGAAGAACGCTGCAATCTCAACGCCTTCATGCTCTTCCCGTACCTGGAGACCATGGGAGGGTATGAGACCCTGCTCCGGCGGCACGGGTTTGCCGTGAGGGAGTGCGAGGATATCAGCGAGGATTTCGCGTCGCAGATGCACCGCTACCGGGATGCCCTCGCCGGCGGCCTGAAGGGCCGGATCGTCGAACGTTTCGGGACGGATACCTTCCGGGCTATGGAACGCGGCATCGGCCTCTGGGTAGAAGCCGCCGACGAGGGGAAGGTAGGGAGAGGCCGGTTCGTGGGCCGGAAGTCGTGATGCGGGCGGCTGCCGTTATGGCCCGGATGCCGGTTCCGGGAGAGGTGAAGACACGGCTCGTCCCGCCGCTCACGCCAGCGGAGGCGGCACGGCTGTATGCCGGATTCCTGCGGGACACGATCGGGCTCCTCGCCTCCCTCGAGGGGATCCGTCCGTTCGTGGCCTACACGCCTCATGGTGCGGACGGCTTTTTCTCCGGGATCGTTCCTCCCGGGTTCTCCATCCTTCCCCAGGCAGGAAAGGATCTCGGCGAGCGCCTTGACAACGTTACGGCCACACTCTTTTCGCGGGGGGCAACGGCGGCCGTGCTCTGCGACAGCGACAGCCCGACCCTTCCCGGCCGGTGCCTCGAGGAAGCATTTGGCAGGCTCGATGAAGCCGATGTCGTCATCGGGCCGTGCGACGACGGCGGCTACTACCTGATCGGGATGCGGAAGCATGTCCCCCGCCTCTTTGAGGGCATTCCCTGGAGTTCGGCCCGCGTGACGCAACGGACGGTCAGGATCGCCGAGCGCCTGGATCTCTCGGTCTCCCTGCTCGAGCCCTGGTACGACGTCGACACGGCGGCCGACCTGGATCGCCTCTGCCGCGAGGTAGCGGCATCCTCGAAAGGATCCGATTTCGCCCGCCATACCCGCCGTGCCCTGGCGGAGATCGGGCGGCGGCCGTAGCACCGTACCCGGAAGACCTGCAGGTAGCGTCTAAAGATCGGCACCGCATCCGGCTTACCGGCGGTTACGCAAAATAGCCGAGTCCTTCGGGGAACTCGCTGACGTTCTCGTAGTGTTTGACGTCCTGGGGGGTGATGACGGTGAGCGAGGGCACCACCACGCCGAAGCCGTGCGCGGGGAACCAGTACGATCCCTGCCCGTAGTCGTTCGACGCGTCCTTCACGCGCACCTCGATACGCTCGAGGTCGAGGTGCCGAACGCTGACGTTGTCGAAGTTCAGTATATCGAGTGCCTTCTGCCTCAGATCGGATTTCCCAAGGAGGAGAACGAGGAACCCGATGCCGTCGTCTATCGTATAGTTCATGGTGACGACGGCATCCGCCTTCTCCAGCCGGACGGTGACGTCTTTGACGGTGATGTAACTGTACCGCTCCTCGCCCGCCGCCATCGCGGGAGCAATGAGAGCAGCAACCAGCATCAGCGCCATGCCGACCGCCAACCGTTTCATAGTATAGCGTATATGGTGCGGTTCTTAAAGCCTTTATGGTCGAGCCGCGCCAAACCGGCCGTATACGCGACCGTCTGACGGATAGGGCGCGCCAGACAGATTTTTCCGGAGCGCCGAAGATCTCCGGCGCACCGTGCAGGAACGCCGCCACGAGAAAAGCCGTTCGAACGGAGGAGTTCCGCCGACAGCCAGCCGCTACGCTCTATTGACCGGTATCAAAAAAGTGCTTCGGGATCTCACTTCGCATGAGCGAGGACAATCTCGATGCTTGATACGTTCGTCTTCCCGGTATCGGTGTCGATCATCTCGGTCGACGTGAAGATCTCTTTTTTGTCCACGTTTGCAAGGAACCGGTTGAGTGCGATCTCCGCCGTATCGACCGCACGTGAAATTGCCTTCCCCCGGGCCTTAATCGCGACTTCCTCCGCTCCGTTATTGAACTGGGTGACCACCGCAAGCACGTAGTTCATGACCGGTTTGTTTCCCACGAATACTGTGTTGTCCTTTATCATTAGCCCACCTCGTCTAAAGGTACTTCCTCGAGCATATCAGTTCTGCGTTGAGGACGGATGCGCCTGCGGCCCCACGGATGGTGTTGTGGCCGAGCGCAACAAACCGTAATCCTTCGCGGATCCTCCCGACGGAGACAGTCATGCCCCGCCCGCGGTTACGGTCGAGCCGTGGCTGCGGACGGTCGGACGGGTCGAGGAGCTCAACGGCCTTCTCCGGCTGTAAGGGTAGATTGCTTAAGGGGGACTTAAAGTTTGCGTAAACTTTTTTCACCTCGGCAACCGGCTCCTTTACGTCGACCCAGACCGCAATGGTGTGCCCGTCGATGACGGGGACCCGGTGACAGCTTGCGCTCACGCTGAACGGAGCCGGAGTTACCGCGGAACCGTCGAACGACCCCATGATCTTCAGCGTCTCGCTCTCCATCTTCTCCTCTTCGGAGCCGATGTAGGGGACGACATTGTCGTAGATGTCCATGGCGGAGACGCCGGCAAATCCGCCTCCCGAGATTGCCTGCATGGTCGCCACGCGGACGTCATGGAACTCGAACGACCGGAGGGGTGCAAGGGCCAGCGCAAGGACGATCGTCGAGCAGTTCGGGTTCGTCACGATGAATCCCTCACGTCCAAGATCCCGCTGGACGTCGATCAGGCCGAGGTGATCCGGGTTGACTTCCGGGATCACCAGCGGAACATCCGCGTCCATGCGGTGCGAGCGGGCGTTGCTGCAGACACCGATACCCGCTTCGGCGATCTCCGTCTCAAGGGACGTCGCCACTTCGGCGGGCAGTGCCGAGAAGACAAGATCGCAGTCCTTCAGGCTCTCGACGGTTGTGGGAGTGACGACGATATCACTGACGTTGTCCGGGTACGGCGCATCGAGGCGCCAGTTGACCACCTTGCCGTACGGTTTTCCCGCACTCCGCTCAGATGCGGTCAGGGTCTGGAGATTAAACCAGGGATGATCCGCCAGCAACTGGACGAAGCGCTGTCCCACCGCTCCTGTGGCACCAAGCACTCCTACGTTTATCATAGACAAAAATATCTGTAGTGTAGGTGGTATTAAAAGAGTTGGTTTCTTTATTCCATGGAGATTGCTTCCGACGGGCACTCGTCGACGCAGGTTTCGCAATCAACACAGAGGTCAACGTCGACTTTTGCCTTGCCGTCTTCCATGGTGATGGCGGAAGCCGGGCAGACGTCCACACAGGTTTCACAGCCGGTACACTTCTCAATATCAACAACTGCTGCCAATTTGGTTCCTCCGAACGTACATAGTTTATGACTGCACCAAAAATAAATTTCGCTTTCCCTATCACAGCCCGAGGACATCCTGCATCCCGTAGATGCGCGGCTCCCTGCCGACGACCCAGCGTGCGGCCCGGACGGCGCCCTGGGCGAAGACCGCCCGGTCGTAGGCCCGGTGAGAGACCTCGATGCACTCGAAGTTCCCGGCAAAGAGAACGGAGTGATCGCCGACGATATCGCCGCCGCGGATGACGTGGACACCGATCTCGCCTTTCCGCTCGGTCTCGCCGACACGGCCGTAGACCTTCTCGCGGCCCCCGAGTTCCCGGTCCAGGATCTCGAGGATGGTCTTCGCCGTGCCGCTCGGGGCATCCTTCTTGTAGCGGTGATGGGCTTCGGTGACCTCGATATCGTAGTCGCCGAGCTCGCGTGCCGCTTCCCGCACGAGTTTCCAGAAGATGTTGACGCCGACGGAAAAGTTGCTCGAGATCACCGCCGGGACGGTTCCTTCGACGGCGCTCGCGATCGTCTCCCGCTGCTCGGGGGAGAACCCCGTCGTCCCGACGATGAGCGCCACATCGTTTCGGGCGGCTGCTTTGATGTTCTCGACCGCAGCGGCCGCGACGGTGAAGTCGATCAGGACGTCGGGCTTCTTCTCGTTCAGGAACGCGTCGATCTTCGCCGCCGGGACGACCTCGGTCTTAAAAAGCGTCCCCTCCCGCACGTCGATGCCGCCGACCAGTTCCATGTCGGGGGCCTCGTCGACGATCCGGCCGATATTGGTTCCCATACGTCCCAGGGCACCGGATACGACTACCTTAACCATGATTTACCAGCACCTTCCTCAGTTGTTCCGTCTTTGCTTCGTCGAGCTCGTCGAGCGGCAGCCTGACCGGTCCCGCAGCCATCCCGAGGAGTTCCACCGCCTTCTTCACGGGGATGGGGTTCGTGTCGATGAACATCGCCCGCATGAGCACAGCAAGTTCGTAGTGCAGAACCCGTGCGCGGGCAAGGTCGCCGGCCCGGAAAGCCTCGTACATCCCGACCATCCGGCCGGGGTCGACGTTTGCCGCTACCGATATCACGCCAGCACCCCCTACGGCGAGGACGGGGAGGGTCATTGCGTCGTCCCCGGAGATCACGCTGAACTCCTCGTCCCGTGTCTCCTCGATGATGCGGGAGATCTGGGTGATGTCGCCGCTTGCCTCCTTGATCCCGACGATGTTCGGGTGCCTCGCGAGCTCGGCCACCAGGTCGGGCTGGAGGTTCTGCCCCGTCCGGCCGGGGACGTTGTAGAGGACGATCGGAATATCGAGGTCGGCAAGTTTCGTGAAGTGCTTGACGAGTCCGGAACGGTTCGGCTTGTTGTAGTACGGGCTGATGACGAGCGCGCCGTCCGCACCCGCGTCCTTCGCGGACCGGGTCAGGCGAACGGCCTCCTCCGTGTTGTTCGATCCCGTCCCGGCAAGCACCGGCACCCGTCCGTCGACGACCTCGACGGTCTTGCCGATCACCTGTTCGTGCTCCTCGAACGTGAGCGTCGCGGACTCGCCGGTCGACCCGCAGGGCACGATGCCGTGAACCCCGCGCTGCAGGAGTGATTCTATGTTGGACTGTAATCCTTCAATATCGAGACTCGCTCTCGAGTCCCGGTAAAAAGGGGTAATGATCGCCGGAAGGATTCCCTCAAACATACAGTTTGGTTTACCGCTTCTTTGTATTTATCTTTCTTGAGATGTACCCGGCAACCCGGTTCCTGACGGCCTTGCTGTCGATCATGGCGACTTCGGCGACAGCGTGCTTATTCTCTTCAAAGTCTCCACTGAACCTGCTGCGGTGCTTGACGATGAGTTCTTCGCCGAGGTTCTTGATATATGACGGTTTGATTCCCATGTGGACCTACCCTTACAATTGTGCATAGGTAATGCGATTTGACAGTTTAAGAATATTTTGTGCGACCGTAACCGGATCTTCCCCGAGAACCCGGATCATCGGCTCTTTCCCCACGGCCCCCCGGTCGTAGATGACGTCGGGCACGCCCTCCCTGCAGCAGGAGGCGACGCCCCAGTCCATCGTCTGCATGCCCACCGGTTCGTTCTCCCGGTCGAACGAGCAGACCTCGAAGAGAAGGTTCTCGAGTTCCGGGAGGATTGCTTCCGAGAAGCGGATGTTCGCCGCGCTCCTGATCCGCGGGTCGAAACGCATGGCCGTAATGACGATCCGGGCCACGTGGTCGCTTGCCCCGAACGCGATCCCCCCGACGGGGTGCACCTTATCTGCGAGCCTGACGATCCGGCCGGGGACTCCCGCCACGTCGTCTTTGCTCCGCGCATCGGGCAGGGCGTAGACGATGTTCATCCCGACCTCCGGGATGAGCCGGGCGTCCATCCGCTCGACGAGAAGCCCTACGGCCTCTTCCACGCGATCGATCACCTTCCCGCGCTCTTGCATCATGCCTTCTATCCTCGGTCAGGGAGCCATATATGGGTTGCGCTCAGCCGAGACCGAGATCGCCGCGGGCTTCCGCGAGCCCCTCGATCGCGAGGCGGTAGAACGTCTCCATGTCCATCAGGGATTCGATCATCCGGATCCTCTCGCGCTCGCAACCGGCGGCAAACGACTTCTCCTTGAACTTCTTCTTCACCGTGCGGGGGCTGACCTCGTCGATCGCCCCGCCCTTCACCAGGGCGCAGGCGATGATCAGGCCCGAGACGCTGTCCGCCGCCTGGAGCGCAACCTCGACCGGCCGGACGTAGTCCCCAAAGAGCAGGTGGTTGTGGCGCCTGACGATATCCGCGATCTCTTCAGAGACACCGTTCTCGATGAGAATCCGGTAACCTTCGACACCGTGCCGCTCCATATCCCCGCAGACGATGTCGTAGTCGATGTCGTGCAGAAGCCCGATGATCTCCCACGTCCCGGCATCCTCGCCGAGATGCTCCGCAACCTTCCTCATGATGGCGGCCGTGGCATGGCTGTGCGTCGGGCCGAACGCGACCGGCCGAAGGGCGGGAACGTGAGCACCGTTAGGTGCGAAGGGCCGTAGCAGCAGCACCGCAGGTGCGACTTGAATGATGTGGGACGGCGATGTCACATAACGCCGGAGCAGAGCCGGTGCCTCGTCTCTCTCCATGTGTGTGGAATTGTCGGTCGTCCCGGATAAGCGTGTGGGTCGCCACCGCCCTATGGATAGAGATATACCTGCACGTACCCCACCTGTTTACATGAATCTACGGGTTCTTGAGGTGCTGGCCGCATTCGGGTGCCTCGCACTGTTTGTCGTGCTGCTGGTGGCGCTGCCCGAACTTATGAATGGGATGGAAGGGCTTGCATACGTCGTCGCACTGGTCGTCTTCATCGCCGTGCTCAGTATCGCCGGCTACCTGATCGATAAAAAGGCCGCTTAACTCCGCTTCTTCTTGATATTTTTCTTGAGCCGGTAGTAACTCAGCGGGTGGTTGACCCGTTCGCAGTCCCTGTCCCGGTTGGCGCAGAGCCCGAACGTGCGCATGGTGGCGCACGACGGCGGGGTATACTCGGTGCCGCCCCGGCCGGAGATGTGCTCCACCTGGTACATCGTCATGTCCGGGTCGAAGTCGGGAGCCCGCGCGAACACGTCCGCTATCTGCGCGACGTTCATCCCGATGGTATGGAGGAACGACGTGATGGCGAACCTGCCCATGTGCGTCAGGTTGGTCCCCGCGGTGATCGCCTGGATGAGCGCGGAAATACAGGGGGGGAACGCCTCCTCCCTGACCTCGCCGAACTGCTCGAGGACCTGCTGCTGCTGCAGCGCGGCAATCTCACCCGTCACCGGCGCGAGGCGTTCGCAGATGCCCGCCGGAACACGGAGCGGCAGCTGGTCGGCGATGATCGCCCGGATCCGTTCCCGGATGAGCTCGTCGATCTCGCCCGGTTCAAGGTTCACGCCCCCCTGCCGGACATCCCTGTTGACGAGCCGCCACCGCCTGTCGCGCAGGTGAGGAACCAGTTCGACATACCGGGTGACCGGCATTGCAGCCGCTCCGGTATCGATGCCGACGCTCCAGGCAACGAACCGCCGGATCTCCGGCTCTTCGGCCGCGAGGAAGAAGGATGCGCGTTCGGCCTCGTAGCGGGCAAGGCGGTCGACGAGCGACCGGTCGCCGACGCAGGAGACGAGCAATCGGGCGATGGCGTAACTCGCGATCTCGAGCTCGGGCTTGAGGTTCTGCGTATTTTCGTCCTGGAACTCCTTTTTGAACGTGAGCGCGGCAACCACCCGTTCCTTTGCCCGCTCGAGCGCCGCGTCGCCCGGGCTGCTTCCGAGGAACTCTTCGAGCGACTCCACGTGCCGGCGGGCCAGCTGCTGCGATTCTTTCAAAAAGGGATATTTGATGAGTTCTTTGCGATCGAGTACGATACCCATCAATCGGCCTCGATCCGAGGAGCAAGGAGATACTCGACGCGGCCGTTGCCGTCCGCAATGTCAAAGACAAACCTTACCGGGTGATCGATGCCGAGGTAGACCTCCACCTCGTCCGCGCGCGCCATGACCCGGCCCATGTCCTTTAAGTAATCGATCGAGAAGAGCGAACGGGCCTGCACCGGGTTTAAGGCGACGAGTTCGTCCTCGCCGAGCGCGAGTTTGATGTGGTCGGTGTCTCCCTCCGCCTCCATGTAGAAGGTCATGGCATCGGGGTCGATCCCGAGCGCGATCTTGTCGGAGATGACGGCGGCGGCTTTGATGGCGTTGTTCAGCGCGTCGCCCGGGACGACCGCCTTGCCGGGGAGGTCGATTCCCGGCGGGTTCGGATCTTTCCGGATGGTGTTGACATCAAGGAGCGAGATGGAGTAGCGGTAGCCGCCGAAACTCAGTTCCAGTTTCCGCTCTTCGTCGAGCAGGGTCAACGTCAGTGCGTCGCCCTTCCCCATCATCCCGATGATGTTCTTCAGCTTTGCGATATCCAGACCCAGCTCCCCGACCGTCGCCGAGAACGAGTTGAACGCCGTGCTCTGGAGTTCCAGGGAGACCATGGCCACATTTGCGGTGT
The DNA here is from genome assembly GCF_001017125.1 of Methanoculleus sediminis. Taxonomy (GTDB): domain Archaea; phylum Halobacteriota; class Methanomicrobia; order Methanomicrobiales; family Methanoculleaceae; genus Methanoculleus; species Methanoculleus sediminis. The sequence goes on from NZ_JXOJ01000007.1 coordinate 56,272, forward strand.
CGACGGAGCGTGTCCGGATCTGGTCCTCGGCTGTGTGCAGGCGGCACTCCGTCACCAGTGCGGCGATCGCGTCGATGGATTCCCGAAATATTTCTGCGTCAATCGTTGCCTTTAACATTGTGACCCCTTATTAAACTCTCGTTGAAAGTATATAATCACCCTATTCATTATAGTGCTTTACGATCAAAATCGGCGGTAGACCTATGGCGGCGGTCGCGGCAGATGCCGATCGCCCGGTACTCCGGAACCGTATCATTCATGTTTAACAGCATCGAATACTATACATAATCTTCTTGATTGTGCTGGAGGTCGGATCCGTCAGCCTCAAGCGGAGGGTAATCTCCCCATGGGTTCTCAATGGACTAAGGACAGCGTCTATCGAAAGGCGATGAAGGCGGGATACCGGGCACGTGCCGCCTACAAACTGCTGGAGATCCAGCAGAAGAACGGCATCATCAGGCCCGGCGACAATATCGTCGACCTCGGGGCGGCGCCGGGCAGCTGGCTGCAGGTGCTCCGCGACCTGACGGACGGCAGGGTCATCGGCGTGGATCTCAATCCCATCGCGCCCATGGAAGGCGTCACCACCATCGTCGGGGACTTCACCGACCCCCTCGTCCAGGAGCGCATCCGCGAGGAGGCCGGCGGCGTCGTCAGCGTCGTGGTCTCCGACGCCTCGCCGAAACTCTCAGGCCAGAAGAGTTACGATCAGGCCCGTGCGATCGGGCTCGGCGAGGACGCACTGGTGTTTGCCTGCACGATCTTAAAACCCGGCGGCAACCTGGTGATAAAGTCGTTCCAGGGCGAGCTCTTCGGCGAACTGATTGCCGAAGCAAGGAAGCACTTCTACTCCGTCCGGGGCTACAGGACGAAGGCTTCACGGAAAGGGAGTGCCGAGACCTATATTATTGCAAAAAATTTCAAAGGAACATGCGATGGTGTTGAAGGACCCCTATAACCGGACCGTAACCAACCTCAGGATCAGCCTGACCTCCCGGTGCAACCTGCGGTGCATCTACTGCCACGCCGAGGGCGAGGTGAACCCGGAGGAGCAGATGAGCGCCGGGGATATCGCCGAGCTGATGCGGGTGGGCGTGCAGTTCGGTATCAGGAGCATCAAGTTCACCGGCGGGGAGCCGCTGCTCCGCCGCGACCTCGTCGAGATCATCCGCTCGGTGCCGCCGGGAGTGGAGTCGTCCCTTACGACGAACGGGACGCTGCTCGCGGCGAAGGCCGCGGAGCTCAAAGAGGCCGGGCTTGCCCGGGTGAACGTCAGCCTCGATACGCTTCGCCCCGAGCGTTACCGCGAGATCACGGGCAAAGACTGCCTCGCGGACGTTCTTAAGGGGATCGACGCGGCGATCGAGGTGGGGCTGACCCCGGTCAAGCTCAACATGGTGCTCCTCGACGGCATCAACGAGGACGAACTCGACGACTTCATGGCGTTCGTCCGGAGCAAGCAGGACGTCATTCTGCAGGTCATCGAGCTGATGGAGTTCAACGAGTGCAAGTTCCACGGGGACGTGGACAGTGTCGAGCAGGACCTGAACGACCGGGCGAAACGGGTCGTCACCCGCCGGATGCACCACCGCAAGAAGTACTGCCTCGACGGCGCCGAGGTCGAGGTGGTCCGCCCGCTCCACAACACGGAGTTCTGCGCATTCTGCAACCGCCTGCGCGTGACCTCGGACGGGAAACTCAAGCCCTGCCTTCTCAGGAGCGACAACCTGGTCGATATCCGGGGCAAGCACGGCAAGGAACTCGAAGACGCCTTCCGCGAAGCCGTCGGCAGGCGGAAGCCGTTCTTTGTTTAAAGCGATGTTCAGCCCGCAGGGCTGAACGGAGCTTGAGAAAATTGCGCAGCAATTTTCGATGGCGACGCGTGCCCCGTTAGGGTGTGACGGACGGAACGTCCGGAGCATGAGCACCATCAGGTGCGAAAGCAGGCGGAGTTTGAGAAAACGCGAAGCGTTTTCGAGCAGCGACGTTCCGATAGGAACGGAGTTTGAGCACCGAAGGTGCGAAGGCGATGTTCGGCCCTCTCGAACACCGGCCCTCCGGCCCGTCGCTACCCGAAGGCCATCGGCCATCTCATGCTTCGGTTCTAACGAACCAGAGCCCGTCAGCGCCCCGTATCACCGCCACTGTTGTGCGGAAGCAATACTTTTTGTACCACTCTCCCCAATAGGAGAGAGTATGCTGGAAATGAACGAGTACGTCCGCGTCATGCAGAAAATGTACAGCAAATCGCTGATCCTGGAGAGCCCCGCCGAGTTCCACCCGGTCCTGCACTTCTACTTCACCGACGCCCTCGCCCACATCGACTACACGCTCAGCACCCTGGCCTACAACTACATGTCGCCACGGAACATCATGAGCATGGAGTATATGCGGTGGCGCCTGGACGAAGAGAAGGTCGGCGACCGGGCACACTTCCCCGGGTTCGTCAACTGGCTCAAGGAGGAGCAGCCGGAGAAGTACGAGGAACTCCCGATGCTCTGGTCCGGCGTCTACGACGACGACGACCCCGCCCAATACCGGAGTTTCCGGATCGTGCTCAACCCCGACGATAAGAAAGCGATTCCGGCCGATTACCTCTCGACGTTCATCGACGAGTTCTTTGATGCGAAGTTCATCAAACAGCTCTATAAGACCTCGTCGCTCGCCCGGCTCTTCGACGAGTACGTCCGGAGCAGATCGGCATAAGAGGACCACTCTATGGATGTTGCTCGACTCGCTTCCTCGCTCATCCGGATCAGGAGCGAGAACCCCCCGGGGAGCACGGCGGATGTCGTCGCGTTCATCGGGGAGTTCTTCGATGCGCTCGGGGTGAAGAACCGTATTATCTCGCATCCCGGCGGCCGGGACAACCTGGTCACGACCGGGGCCGGTTCCCGGCTCCTCCTCTGCGGCCACGTCGACGTGGTCCCCGCCATCCCCGACGACTGGACGCACGATCCCCATAGCGGGGAGGTTGCCGGCGGTTACGTCTGGGGAAGAGGGGCCACCGATATGAAAGGAGGATGCGCCGCCCTCCTTATCGCCTACCGCGACCTCATCGAGAGCGGGGTGGAGCCGGAGGTCCAGTTCGCCTTCGTCTGCGACGAGGAGACCGGCGGGGAGTACGGGATCCGGTCGCTGCTCGCGCAGGGTCTGCTCGAGCCCCGCGAATGCCTGATCGCCGAACCGACGCCGGAGACCAGCCCGGCGATCGGGCAGAAAGGCCTCTACCGGGTCGACCTCTCCTTCCGCGGCAGTCCGGGCCACAGTTCCCTCTACCCTCTGGTGGGGAAGAGCGCCGTCATGGCGGCGTTCGATCTCGTCGGCTACCTGCGGGAGGTTCACGCCCGCCCGTTCCCTCCCGGCAGGGACCTGCAGCCGCTCGTCAACCAGTCGGCCCGGGTCTTCCGCGACATCTTCGGCATCGAGGGAGGGGACGAGATCCTGACCCGGGTGATGTTCAATCCCGGACGCATCGAGGGCGGCGAGAAGGCGAACATCGTGGCGGAGCAGTGCCGGATGGAGCTCGATATCCGGGTGCCGTGGGGCTGCTCCCTCGACGATCTCAGAAAGGGCATCGCCGAGCACGCACCGGATGCCGTCATACGCGAGACGGATGTGGCCGAACCGACCCTGACGCCTCCGGACGCCCGCGTCGTCCGGACGGTCTCTCGCGAGGTGGAGCGGGTCTACGGGACGGTGACGCCGTTCCTCCAGTGGGCTGCAAGCGACGCGAAGTACCTCCGCGACGAGGGGTTCGACGTCGTGGAGTACGGACCGGGGGAGATCCCGACGCTGCACGCGGTGGACGAGCGGATCGGCGTGGAGCAGCTCGAGCGAGCGGTGGATATCTATCGCGGGGTTATCCGGGCGTACTCCCGGTAGCCGTCAACTACAATCCGCTTTTTTTCCGGTTCAAACTGACCGGCGCCCGTCTCATCATGCTTTCGTCCACGTGTAGTGCCTGTTCACCATATAGTTCCAGGCAAACGCGGTGAAGACCCCTGCAAGGTTCGCGACGAGGTAGTAGACCCCGGCGACGTCCGTAAGGAGGTAGAGAGCGGCCATGTTGATGACGAGCCCGCCCATCGAGACCGCCTGAAACGATCCGAACCGCGAAACCTTCCGCTTGAACTTCAGGAATTCTATCGACCGAAACGTCCAGACATCGTTCAAGACGAAGTTGTTGACGATCGAGAGTTCGATCGCGATTACCGCCGAGACGAGATAGTAGAGGCCGGCAATCTCGGTCAGGGCGTAGAGGAGCCCCATGTTGACGAAGATGCCGGAGAGCCCGACAAGCCCGAACCGGACGACCTTTTTCCACTCGGCCCATACCGGTCCTGTCCGGCGCGTGACGGAGAACCGGACGATCCCGCCGCATTGCCGGAGGTAATCGACCATCGTGCCGGCCCGGAGTTTGCTCGCCCCCTCCTCCCGGTCTTTGAAGACGAACGGTATCTCGACAACCGTTCGCCAGCGGCCTTTGCCGAGAATCTCCGTCAGGATCTTGTAGCCCCGCGGCGCGAGCGGGGCGCCGTCTACGACCTCGCGCCCCACGGCAAAGAACCCGCTCACGGGATCGGTGATCTCGGGGAAGAGAATGCGGCCGAACGCGGTTGCCCCGAGTGATATGATCCTCCGCTTGAGCGGCCACGCCTCGATATCGCCGCCCTTCGTGTACCTGCTCCCGACGGCGATGTCCGCGCCGCCCCGTATCGCCTCGTAGAACCGGGGGATGAGATCGGGAGGGTGCGAGAAGTCGGCGTCGATGACCTGCAGGATATCCGAGCGCGCCGACCGGAATCCCTCGACGACCGACTGCGAGAGGCCGTGATCCTCCCTCCGCACGATCAGGCGCACGTTCTCCTGCCGGCCGGAGATCTCCCGGACGATCGGGATCGTGCGGTCCTTCGAGTCGTCGTCCACCACCAGGATCTCGCCGCGGATGCCGTTTTGCGTCAGAACCCCGTCGACCGCATCGATGATCGCGGCGATGTTCTCCTCCTCGTTGAAGGTCGGGATGATCACCGAGAGATCACAGGGTTCGGCCATTGTCCTTTTCCTTTAGGCAGACCTGAAGAGCTTGATCCCCGTTTGCTGCCCGACAAACTGCGCGTTCTCACCAAGCCAGTCCAGTGCATCCTCGCCGGGGTTCGCTGCAAAGATATCGCCGGTCACGACGTAGAACGCGCGCCGATCCGGGTACCGACCGCGGATAGCCTCAAGGTCGCCCCCGGTCGTCGCCGCGAGTTCGATGGTCCCGTCGGTCGTGTTACTGTAGTAGTAGTCGAGCGGAAGCGCCGTGTAGGACGGCAGCACGACGACGAGATCTCCTTCTCCGGTCATCCCGCCGAGTTCCGCGGAGAAACCCCGCCAGTCGTTCTTCTGCGGTGTCGTGTAGTAGGTGGAGAGAAACGGGGCGCTGACGAGGATTGCCGCCGCGATGAAGAGAGCGACCGCCCACCTCTCCCGCACGAGGGCACGGAGCGCGGGATACGCCGACGCGATTCCGATGAAGTAGACCGGGAGGAGGTAGATGAGGTAGCGCGGGATCATCGGCATCCGTGAGGAGAGGACGAGGCTCGCCGCCAGCGGGATGATCATCACGAAGACGAGGAGGAGCCCACCGCTCCTGTCCTCGTGCCAGGTATGGGCGACGCCGAGCAGGAAGAGGAGGAGGAAGGCAACCAGGACGGCGATGCTGTGTCCCGACGCCTCGATAAGGGTCACGTAGACGACGTCAAGCCCCTGCATGCCGAACGTCGGGGCGGATGATGTTCTCACCCGGAAGAGGCCGAACGTGACGATGAGCAGGGGGAGGGCGGCGACGACGAAGGCAGCGAGCCCGAGAGCAGGACCCCTCGCGTTCCTGGCGTCTTTTCGGATCCCTCCGGCGCGGACGACCAGGGCGTGGAGGACGAGGACGGCGACCGGCACGATGGCGTAGAAGTGCATCCAGAAGGCGACGGCGGAGAAGATCCCGAAGAGGATCCAGGAACGGGTCTCGTTCGATCTGTTCGCCCGCACGTAGAAGAGCAGGGCGAGGGAGAAGAAGAAGAGCATGGGGGCGTACGCCCGGGCCTCCTGGGAGTAAAATATGTGAAAGGGCGAGAACGCGAGGAGGGCGGCGGCGATGAGCCCGACGTTTCTGTCCTTAAACCCGGACCCGATGAGATACACGACGGGGATCGTCAGGACGCCGAGGAGCGCGGGGAGAAACCGGAGCACGAGCTCGCTCTCCCCGAAGACGAGCATTCCGTGCTCCAGCCAGTAGAAGAGCGGCGGATTGAACTCTCCGCCGGCCGTGCTCTCCCAGATGCCGGCAAGCGACTGCCGGGCAAACGAGAGGGTCGCGGCCTCGTCGAGCCAGAGCGAGTTTCCGCCGAGGTTGTAGAACCGGAGGAGGGCGCCGATGGCGGCGAGGCCCAGGAGGACCCAGGACGCCGTGCCGTTTTCCGGAGTGCCACGCCGGGTTTTTGCGCTCTCGCATGGGTCGCTCGCGTCGCCCGGAATAGACGTCCCGGTGTCTCTGTGCTGTATCTTATGTCTCTTCGGCACCGTCATCAGCCGAGCGATAGAGATACGAGTGTCCAATAAAAAGATTCCCCCGCCGGAAGTGCACGACCGGCTTCTCACGGGAATGTCGGCGGCTCTCCTGTTCCGCTCCGGCAATGCACCGTCAGAGATCGTGTCGCCAGGACAGGCCGGCTTCCAACGACATTTTCTGCCGGTTAATAACTATCGAATAAAATGTTTCTTCCGATATTCAAGAGTAAAAACATAAATATCCCTCTGCATAATCCCTCTACGATGAGCAAGGTGTATAAATCGCTCTTTGTAGTTGCGGTGATGATCCTGGTCCTCGCGTCCGCCGGGTGCGCGGAGATGCCGGCGGCTAACGATCCGGGCTGGTCCGGAGGCCTTTCGCCGGAAGAGCAGGGCGGAGAGGACGACCCCGGATACCTGACCCCGGCAACCCCGTATCCGACTGCAACGAACAGTATGGCCGGCCCCACGCTCAGCAAGCCGACGGAGGTTCCGCCGACGCCGGACCCCTACGTGACGCTCTTCAACAAAACGATAGAGTTCAGTCCCGCTCACCTGAGGGAAGCCTACTCCTTCAACCTGACCGCGCCCCCGCTCATCATCGACTTCGACGTGGAGCCGAAGATGGTCACGCGGGAGAAACATACCACGAGCGATTACGGCAGCAAAAAGGATGTGGTCGTCAAGCAGACCTATCCGAGCGAGGACTCGTGGTTTGCGGTGACCGTCAGGGAACGTGAATCCGGCGAGATCGTGGCCGAGGACGGGTTCGGGAAGCGTTTCGGTACGGCTACCGATAAGCGGATGTACCTCGGCAAGTTCGGGGACTACCTGATCGAGCTCTCCGGAAACGAGGCAAAGGTGCATATAAAGATGCGCGCGGGAGGCATTTAGGCCTCCCGGCCCTCACCGTCGGACGGAGTTTTGCCGGCCGAATTCCGGCACCTGCAGTCGTTGCCGTGGCGGTCCGATCGCCCGGCGAGCAATCCTTTTTAACCTGGACAACCTAGTTGTTAGGGGTAAGACACTCATTCTTGTGTCCCGGTAGGGTAGTGGATATCCTAGAAGCCTGCGGAGCTTTTGACCCGGGTTCAAATCCCGGCCGGGGCGTTTTTCGCTTTTCCATCTCTGCTTTTCATCGCGACCGTAGATCGGTGTCCTGTTCGGCCGGGCGGTGTTCCGCTGCATATACCGGATGATGAACGCTGCAATTCCAAATAGTCAATATTAATACCCTTTCACACCACCGGATAATTGTATGGAGAATTTTCAGCGCACGGAACGCTCTCCGCCGCCAGGAGGCATATCCTCGCTGACATCAATCAAAACGCAGACATCCGGCTTTTTTGGGCAGGTGATGGGATGAACATACGGGGTGCTTCGTGCAGCAGGCCGCTACCGCGAGGTGCGGGCGCATTACGGCCCCGGGGAGGGGGATAACATGACGATCCGACCCTACGCGCCGGAGCCGCTGCCCCCGCCCGGCATCGACTGGGAGAGCCATATCCCCCGGATTGCGTCGGCAAACCGCGCCCTCGCCCGGTACGACGGCATCCTCCAGGTGATCCCGAACCCCGGGCTCCTCCTCTCCCCGCTCCTGACGCAGGAGGCGGTGCTGTCTTCAAGGATCGAGGGGACGCAGGCATCGCTCGAGGACGTCCTGCGGTTCGAGGCGAACCCGAAGGAGCCGGTCGGCGATGCGGCCCTTGCCGACATCCGGGAGATCATCAACTACCGGGAGGCGCTGAATGCTGCGGTGGAAGCCCTCAAGGCCCGGCAGCTGGACACCGGCCTCGTCTGCGACCTGCACCGGGTTCTCCTGGCCGGGAGCCGGGGCATGGACCGGGAGCCGGGGTGCATCCGTACGATCCAGAACTTCATCGGGCGGGATGCGCATATCGAGCACGCGATCTTCGTCCCGCCGGCGCCGGCGGATCTCTCCGGGGCGCTCGCGGACTGGGAGGCCTACCTGCACCGCGAGGAGAAAGACGTTCTCGTCCAGCTCTCCGTCCTGAAGGCCCAGTTCGAACTCATCCACCCGTTCTGCGACGGCAACGGCCGTATCGGCCGGATGCTCGTCCCGCTGATCATGTACGAGAAGGGGCTGATCGGAAGCCCGATGTTCTATATCAGCGCCTACCTCGAGCGGAACCGGCCGGTCTACTACGAGCGGCTGCTCGCGATCTCGGGGGACGGGGACTGGAACGGCTGGATCGCGTTCTTCCTCCACGCTATCGAGGAGCAGGCCGGGGCGAACGGCCGGAAAGCAAAGGCGATCCTCGACCTTTACGACGAGATGAAGCGGACGGTGCCGGAGGTGACCCGCTCGCAGTACGCGACCGCCGCGACCGATGCGCTCTTTAAGACGCCGGTCTTCGGTTCGGCCGAGTTTTACGACCAGGCGGCAATACCGCGGAGGGCGGCGGAGCGGATCCTCCAGCAACTCCGGGAACACGGGATCATCGCCGTCCTCGCGGAGGGCGGGGGAAGGCGTGCCGCGACCTACGTCTTTCCGCGCCTGATTGCCATCACCGAAGGAGACCGGTTGTGAATACCCCGGTACCTGCAAGCCGTCCCGTGTATCGATTCGCCATGCAACGTTGTATGCACCGGCGTATACCATGCCCCGGGGGTTTTAGGGCAACCATGACCCGCAACGGAATTTGTGCGACACCCATGACCCACAACCGATCTTGTGCGACATAGAATGCACTTTTGTGTCGCACAAAAGAGGTAGTGCGACACCGCCGCCGCACAACGATCGGGGCCCGGGGCGGGGCCGCGGTTTGCGGGGCGGGGGTGGCGCGATCGGGCCGGCGAGGGTGCGGAAGCGGGAGATGGCGTATAAGGGCTCTAGGGTGGAGTGGCTTGGGGTGGTGGCGGTGATCGTAAGGGTGCCCCGGGGGTGAGGGGAGGGAATCACATTATTAAAGTCAGACAAACAGATTGGGAAAACCAAACACAAACACCATATAATTCTATTGAGAAAATCCATATGGCAAAACTCTCACTACGGTCAGGACGTTGTAAGTATGTATCTTTTTGACAGTGCTCTGAAAGCGTGCCATGGGAATACATTTATATATAAATTTATTTCCGCAAACGATATTGGAATCACCGGTTCACATCAGTCCGGGCTGTATATGCCGGTTGATTCGTGGTCACTTTTTTTTGATACCGCTGGTTTAAAAGGGACAAACAAGGATAGAGAGATCAGAATTACCTGGAACGATGAAATAACAACCGATAGTCGTTTTATCTGGTATGGACAGGGTACCCGAAGTGAATACCGTTTAACGCGATTTGGTCGGGGATTTCCCTATCTTAATGATGACAATGTGGGCTCACTTTTCATACTCGCAAAGACCGAAGAGGATGAATATCTTGCATACATCCTTGACTCAGATGAAGATATCGAGAGGTTCCTTGCAGAATTTGAATTATCTTCTCTCGACCTAGCAGGGGTTGTTAGTAGCGAAAAACAGAAGAGATCTCTGCAACCATCACTCACAGTTGAACACTTGTTTGCGCAATTTTTCAACTCTTTGACCGTTGAGTTCCCGTCGACAATTGAGATGTCCCTAGCAGCACAAAACATCTGTTCACAGATTTACGGATTTTCTTCATCTAGCCCTGACAGATTTCTACTCAAATGGCTCGAAACAGAGTATGATCTTTTTAAATTCATTGAAGGCAGGCGGTATTCAAATATAATATGCGATCCTTTTGAAAATATTGAACAACTTCTTGAATTCGCAAACACAATACTTAACCGGCGTAAAAGCCGTGCGGGCAAGTCCCTTGAGAATCATCTGGCTTCCATGTTTAGATATCACAACATTCCATTTTCACAGGGTGAAAAGACTGAAGGCAATAAGAGACCGGATTTCATTTTCCCTAATATCGATATGTACCATGAGCCTTCTTTTCCAGCGGGTAATTTGATATTTCTCGGCGCGAAAACCACATGCAAAGATCGCTGGCGTCAGATTTTAAATGAGGCAGATAGAATTGAATTAAAGCATCTCTTTACTCTTCAGCAGGGTATTTCCCACAATCAACTCGGCGAGATGGAAGAGGCTGGAGTACAGCTCGTTGTTCCAGAACCACATCGGGGGTATTTTCCAGGTGATTTCAGGGAGAAAATAATTAATCTTGAGCAATTCATTAATCTGGTCCAGAGTAAGACCCAGACTTGAATAATCAGAATAGTGTAAAATTCACCCAGAAATTTATTCACATATCCCTCCTTGAACTCCAAGGCTTTATCGGATTGCAGCTACAGTCAAGACCTAGCGTTGGATTCCCGAACAGCTGGAAGTACTTCTTTGTTGTAGAACCCGCAGATACCTCTAAAGGGACAGATTTCGTGCAGGGGCCGTCGTGGTCTGCACACGGCAGCCGTAAAATCCAGCACCGCAAACAGGAACCTGCCCGGATCCTGAAGGTTAAAAAGACAGCGAGCAATTTCAGTAACTCCCTTTTTTCTTCTCAGTTCACCTTCCAACTGTAACCCATACAACCGGTTAATGAACCGCGCTATGTTTGCGTCAACCACGGGGTAGGGTTTGTGGTAGCATACGGTAAGAATGGCACCTGCAGCGTAATGCCCTACACCAGGAATTGCCAGCAACCCTTCTTCTGTTGTAGGGAATACTCCGTGATAGTTTTCGACAATAAATTGTGCTGCCATTTTAAAGTGTGCTGCACGCCAGTGCAACCCAAGATGTAGTGTAACCGTTCGGATCTCGTTGTCAGCTGCCTCAGATAGAGAGAATACATCCGGATATTTCACAATTAACTCATTGTATACCGGAACAACCTGTTCTGCTCTCGTTCTATGAAGCATAAATTCAGCAATCATGATCCGGTATGGATCCCGAGTATGTCGCCAGGGGAAATTCCTGAAGTTAGACCTGCTCCATTGCAGGAGAGTCTGCTGCACAGATTCTGCAGGTACTTTCGGGGATACATCAGATTTCATATTCGATCGATGTGATGTGCTATTTTCATTTAGCTGTATCTAACTGTGGGAGGTAATATCAGATATCCATATTGCCATAGGTTGTCCTCACAACGCAGAGTCTTAACTCACCCAATACCAATAGGCTTCTAACAGATGAAATTAGGCCTACTATAGTGTCAATCAATGAATTTCTTCTACGCCAAAGAAGGTGATAAACATACTTTCACCCCGCGATGCTAAATGTTAATATGACCAAACTCGTTGATTTCACAAGTGCTTAATCACATCAGGACCAATTGATATTGAGAACGTATCCGAGGACGATATTCAAATGCCAGATAATAAAACATTTTCAGATGATCAGAAGTTGACGTTCATCGATCTATTTGCAGGTATCGGAGGAATCAGGCTCGCTTACGAGAAAGCAGGAGCCCAGTGTGTTTTTTCTTCTGAATGGGATAAATTTGCGCAGAAAACTTATGAGGCTAACTTCGGCGAGTTACCTGAAGGCGATATCCGTAAGATTGATGCGGTAACAATTCCTGATTTCGATATTCTCTGTGCAGGGTTTCCCTGTCAGCCGTTCTCAATAGCAGGCGTCTCAAAAAAACTCAGCCTCAACAAACCACATGGATTTGATGATGAAACACAGGGAACACTTTTTTATGAGGTACTTCGGATAATCAGAGCAAAGAAACCATCTGCGTTCTTCCTGGAAAACGTAAAACACCTGGAGAGACACGACAGAGGCCGGACGTTTGCGATAATCAAGAAATCAATTGAGAATGAAGGGTATTCGTTTTTTTATAAAGTGATAAACGCAAATAAATTGGTCCCTCAAAATCGCGAAAGGATCTTTATGGTGGGGTTCAGAGACCAAGACATCACATTTAATTTTCCTGAAATTCCCGATTTGAAACCAAAAATAATTCAGATTCTGGAAGACGATGTTCCGGAAAAGTACACACTTACCGATCATCTCTGGAACTATCTACAGAATTATGCTGAAAAGCACAGGAAAAAAGGGAATGGCTTCGGGTTTGGTCTTGTCAATACTGAAAGTTATTGCAGAACCCTATCAGCAAGATACTACAAGGATGGCAGTGAGATCCTCATTCCACAGGAGGGGAAAAATCCCAGAAGGTTGACACCTCGGGAGTGCGCAAGACTTCAGGGATATCCAGATACATTCAAGATCCCGGTATCTGATACGCAGGCATACAAACAATTCGGGAATTCTGTCGCGGTGCCATTGATTGAAATTCTAGCGAGGGAAGTTGTCCGCACTTTACAACCGGAGTGTGAAACGGAGGCAGTTGCCAAGCAGGCACCTCTTTCAAAATTTGGGGTTAAACCTTCAGAATGAATAACAGATTTCTACCACTCATACTTACAACGTGGATGTCCTGGTATTGCAGGACATACCTCAATTTCCATTATCGGCACCCTTCCACAGCGATGGAATAGCTTTTTGGGGATAGGGCTTTTAAATATTACTGAGGTCTCGAAACAGGAGAACAAGAGTATGGGATTTGAGAGTCTATCCAACAGGTACACCTTTAAATTCAATGATTTTCCGGAGAGATGGTTACCGTTAATATCACTCTACGATCCAGATTTACCTTTATTTCCAATATACTACTTTCATGTCCTTTCCCCCACAGTAACCGGACGCCCGGGAGAAACCGATAGGGTCTTTGGCTATGTCGAGAAGATAAACATATTTGCCGACAATCGTGTTGATGTAACTGTTGTATTGAATAAAAACCTCCAAAATAACCGTAATACCGAATACATCGAAATTGTTGAGTCAGAAATAAGGGAACGCTTTGGATTAAATAATCCGGTTAAAAGAGAAGATTTGCAAGGCGTATTTGCCGGGAAGCTACCAGCGCAGCGGACCCTAACTGAGACAACCTCAGCGAATTTGCCGGAAGACGTTCTGAATTATCTCTGGGATGTTACCGTCTCAAACTCCTATGGTGGCCAGCTTCCATTCGGTCGGCTCTGGGATCCGGTTTTTGGACTTGTGAGATGGGTAGCGAGTTGGAACTCTCCGAGTGGAAGGAAGAGCGAGTTGATTCAAACACACTATTTCCTTTCGAGATTTGGGGTGCGAATAAATACTGGCGACGGCTATCCCAAAATCGATTTCTTCCTTTTACCAACATACGAAGAGTTGAGAGATAGCTCCAACCCTCTGACATGGTTTCCTGAGTTCTCTAAATTGGTTAATGTTACAAAAGCAATTCACGATAATTACTGCGAAGACATCGATGTTAGGGAAATGAAGTTCTCAAAATTTAATGCCCCATTTAAAAAAGCGAGCGCAAAAAAGGGGGAGAACGGATGGACCGCAGAAAAACTGAAAACGATCCTAATGGGGAATGTGATACCAACAGGGGATCAGAAAGCAGCAATTGAGTGTTTTAATGCCTTCGACAAAGGACCACAAAGACCACTAATCTTACTTATGATGCTGGGAGACTTGAGAAACGATAGATGGAACCCTGAAGAACTTGACTCTGATATGTGTGGCAGGATTTATCAGATGAGCAAAAGTCAGGAAATAACAATGCAATCTCCGAAAGTCATCGCATTGTATTCCCAGCAATGCTTTGGAAATGCCGACACATTTCCAATTGATACATGGATGGACACACTGTTAAGGTGGCCGCTGGCAGTCTGGCCAAAAAAAGGTTCAAAACATCAATACATAACATTCTTTAAAACAACAAGAAATTTAGGTAAGGTCGAAAGACTTCTCTGGGTTGTCTGCCAAGCAAAAAAAGTCCATTCGTCTGTGTGTGGTGACATACTCTGGTGTATTAAGTATGGTTCTCAAGATGCAGATCAGAATGCATTAAATGGCGATCAGGAGACTGAAGGTAACAATACTTCAAAAAAGAAACCACGTGGGGCCAACCCATTGGCGTGCAAGATTTGCAAGCAGGATCTCAGGGACATATGTCCGGCCTATAATGGCATAAAAGACAGGAAGATTGGCTTTAACGTACCGCAGCAAAATGGTATAGATTTTGTAATTACGACCAGTGAAGGTAATAATAGCGCTATTAACCAGAAAATTACCCGGTGTATTGGCTTCAGTGTTCATGAAAATATAGTCGATGAATATTCACTGGACGATAATCCCAGTTCCTTTTCGTATGGATATCCTCATACTGGACGCCATAGCGGAGAAAAAATTACTGTGGAGGAGTTCATTAACCTGTATTGAATTTCACATCTGGCAGAAGTTGTGATCCTAATAATTGTGAGATAACCAGTCCCACGAGGATACCGGCTACGTCGGGGAGGCGACGATCAAGCGGATCGTCATCAACGATAACCCTCTCGCGTTCTTCGAGACCTTCGGCGACGCGGTCTTCCTGACGAAAGAGGAGGCCAAAGCCTACGTCGAGAACCAGGAGCGGTGGCAGGGGGTTCGGGTCAGGAAGGAGGTTCCCCGAAAGCGGCCCTGGATGGCCCTCGAACTTGAGGGTATCCGGGAGTATGATACGGTGAAGAAGCCGGAGCGGTTTGTGCCGGTCGGGGGAAGGTATCTGCGGGAGTGAAACTCATAGAACTCATAGATGATATCCGAAAATCGATATACCGGACTGAGATTAGTTGCAATCTCGCGCTTCTGATCCCCCCCACATCTAGGGCCTATTCCTGGGCGGGTATTTATAGGGCTTTACGGGGTTGTATGTTGCCTCAAATGCAACAAAGTAATCCGCTATCTCGCCTTGCAAGCGCTTGCAAGTTGAGCATCCACAAAACCTGATAGCGAGATCGCCGGTTCCCACACGGTGCATGGCCATATAGCGATAACCAAAGGGTTGTCGTTCGAACTCGCAGGCAAAGATGCTCTCGATGTTTTCGGATTTATGAACTGTTTGTGGAGCCTTAAATTCGATGAATTTTTCAAGGTACGTCAGAATTCGTGGTATGTGGATAAGGTTTCCGCATCCACCACAGAAAAGTCCCCCACCGATATTGCATTCACCGCAATGAGGACATTTTATCGGGTAATGAAAATACCTCTCGCGATCCATAAGGATCAATCATAGTAGGGTCAATATCGATGTTGTGGTTATCTTCACTATCACAGGATTGGATACATCCGACAATACGCCATCGACCGGGAAGGATCTCTCCGCCCCTCGCTCACCACCAAATTTATCGGTTCTCCCTCCCATCCCTTATTCATCAGGTGAAGCGGCTATGACCGATATTACCATCACCGTCTCCCAGGATATCGTCCAGGCGCTTCGGCTCCCCCCCGACGCCGTTGCCGCCGAGTTGCAGCGGGAGCTTGCCGTGGCGCTCTACCAGCGGGGCATCCTCTCCTCCGGGAAGGCGGCGGCGCTGGCGGAGATGAGCCGGTGGGAATGGGAGGAACTGCTCGGGGCACGGAAGATCCCCCGGCACTATGCCGATGAGGACCTCGACCAGGACATCGCTTATGCCGCTCGCAGTTAGCAATTCTTCGCCGCTCATCCACCTCTCACTGATCGGTCGTATCAGCCTGCTTCGTCGTTTCTCAGAAGTAGTCATTCCTCCTGCGGTCTGGCAGGAGGTCGTGGAACAGGGCGGCAGTCCTTTGAGCAGATCGTCCCGGCTTCGAATAGCCATCCCCCCTCGGGTGGCGCCCGGGCCGTTAGGAGAAGGCGTTTCTCCTGACGGATATGAACGAGGAGTGCATCATGAACCGCCATAGAAGATCCGGGGATCACAGAAGAGAAAGCCCGGCGTTCGGCAGGGTCTCCACAATATCGTACGAGCAGGGGTGGAACTATGAGCGGAGATGAAAAGAAACTGATACGGAACAGCACGGTTGAATTTTTGCTATTTACTTCGGCCGCCGGTGAAGACTCAATCGAGGTCAGGTACGAGGACGAAACCATCTGGTTAAGCCAGAAGATGATGGCGGCGCTCTTCGATGTGACTGTTCCGACAATAAACGTACACCTGAAAAACATCTACGAAAGCGGCGAGTTGACCCGTGATGCAACTATTAGAAAATATCAAACAGTTCAAATCGAGGGTGGTCGTGAAGTTTCACGGACTCTTGACTACTACAACCTTGATGCCATAATCTCAGTTGGATACCGCGTCAATTCCCGAAGAGCCACCCAGTTCCGTCAGTGGGCGACTCAGGTGTTAACGGAATTTGCCATTAAAGGATACGTACTTGATAAAAAGCGGATGGAGAACGGTACGTTCCTTGGGGAAGACTACTTCGAGCGCTTGCTGGCAGAAATTCGGGAGATACGGCTGAGTGAGAGACGATTCTACCAGAAGATCACGGACATCTATGCTACAAGCATCGACTACAACAGGAATGCACCAACAACACGCGAGTTTTTCGCAAACGTTCAGAACAAATTACACTTTGCGATACATGGGAATACTGCGGCTGAACTGATAATGGCGCGTGCCGACAGCAGAAAGAAGCATATGGGCCTTAGCACCTGGGAAACAGCCCCTGACGGGAAGATACTCAGAACCGACGTATCGGTTGCGAAGAACTATCTGAACGCAACAGAACTTGAATCGCTCGGAAGAATCGTCAGCGCCTGGCTTGACCTTGCTGAAGAGCGTGCCAGAAGAAAGATCCCGATGACTATGGAGGATTGGGCAAAACGCCTTGACCGGTTCATTGAGTTCGATGATCGCAAACTGCTCGAAGACCGTGGAAAGGTCACAAAAGAGATGGCAAAGGAGTTCGCAGAGAGTGAATTTGAGAAGTACCGGGTTGTTCAGGACAGACTTTTTGAGAGCGATTTCGACCGGATGCTAAAGGAGGCCGCCCCGCCCGAAGGAGAGGAACAGGATAACAAAAACAATGAGACTACTGGGGACCTGAAATAAAATATTCCTTGGTGGGCGGCACCGGATAAGAGGAATACTTGATGGGTTATATTCGGAGTGTCCGCTTCCTGATATCAATGTCGGAAATACTGCCGAAGATCTGTATATCCGGATATCTGCCGGCTTATCCGTACTTGATGGGTACTTGATCCCGACCCATGGGATCACCTGCATTCGGTTTCCGATAAACGTTGTCGACGATAGAACAAGGGCATCGTTCTTCTCCTCAAGCCGGATGGTGAAGTCGTAGGCCTCGTCTCTCCAGACGTTACGCAGATCCGGACGTCGAATCTTTCCTATGTCATGATCCCATCACATAACGGCAGAGAGGGGAGGTTTTGTGCATTCCAGGTAGCGTAACGAAAGTTCTG
>NZ_JXOJ01000008.1:0-43702 GCF_001017125.1 Methanoculleus sediminis
CCCTCCCCGTCAGCCCCTCCTCGCACCTAACGGTGCTCACGCTCACTGCGTTCGCGCCTCGCACCTTCGGTGCTCGAACTCCACTCCTAGCGGAGTGTCGTTCCCCCAATGGCGATAGCCCATGGGAATCCGTGTCCGGGGATGTAGGACAATGAGTTAAAGAATGGGCGCACCACTCAAAAAATGAGCATCTCAAGAACCGAAACCGAAGACTGCACCCCCGCACTCACCCCACCGGCTCCCACCCGGTGCAGACGTCCCGTCCGGGATCGAGGAGCACGTCGTGAGGGAGCCCGATGAGCGAGACCGCCGCGAGCGCCCCGATGACGCCCCGGCCGCCGTGGAGGTGCGCCCCGAACCGCCCGGCGGCTTCCTCGGCCTCTTCCCGGCCGATCACCGACTCTCTCGCGGTCCTCCCGTATGCCCGGAGCGCGCCGGGAACCCGGAAGCCTTGCCGGACGGCGACGCCCCACTCCGGGGACGCCGCCTCCCCGGCGACGAACCGAACGGCGGCCTCCTCGATCCGCGGCACGAGATCGGGCTCCACCGCGAGTTCGATGCAACTGCACGAGTTCCCGGCCGTCCGGACCTCGAGCCGGGGGTTGAGCATCGCCACGCGGTGGCCGATCGGCATGACGCCGTCGAGTTTCGCGAGGTGCTGGAGGAGGGCCAGGGCGAGGGCGAACGTCGCGCCCTCGGTCCCGGTATCGGTGTCGTCGATCCCGACGGCGACGTAGGCGAGCGCCCGGGTGACCACCTCGCCCTCGACCACCGGCCCTTCGCGGTGGACAGTGACGCCGCAGACGCCTTCGGCGAGGGACATCATATCGGTGAGCGAGTAAGCCGGGCCGCCGATGCACCGGATCTGCTGGCGGATGTAACCGTCCTCGTGGAAGACGCCGACGATCCCGACCGCCGGCGCGGGGTCGAGCCCGACGGCCACCTCCCGCCGCCCGAGGCCTGCCCGCTCGCGGAGCAGCGTCCCGTCACGGCGGACCGACTGCAGGGCGCCGCCGGCACGGGCGTGATGGAACTCGCAGAAGGCGGCGCACCCCCCGCTCATGCACTCGTGGTAGATCTCGACCTCGTCCCCGTCGACCGTGGTGAAGACCCGGCGGCAGGCGCTCTCCGGCATCACGCTGCTCGCCGCATACCGCGCCGCGTGCCGCCCCCGCTGCTCCTCCGTGATCAGGACGCAACCCTCCTCGATGAGGCGGTTCACCCAGTCCTGGACGGTGCTCCGGGGGGTGTCGGTCGCCTCCGCGATATCGGCCACCGTGAAGTAGCCACTCTCAAGCGTCGCCTGACGCATCAGCCGCAGGTACTGTTTTCTCCGCTCAAGAACCCTGGACATGCCGATCACGGATGTAGAGGAGGTCGCCGATCACGGCGCTGGCAGTCTCGACGGAGCCCGCGCCCTTCCCGATGAACGTCAGGTCCCCGGCGAGATCCGTCTCCACGGTGACCGCGTTGAGCGTCCCTTCGACGACGAGCGGGTGCGCTTTTGCGACGAGACGCGGCGAGACGCGGAGCACTCCCGCCTCCGGGACGATCTCGCCGATCAGCCGGATGGTGCAGTCCTGGTCCTCCGCAAGCCGCAGGGCTTCGGGCGTCAGGAGGGTGATCCCCGTCCTCTCCACGTCGTCGAGCGCGGTCCGCATATCGAGGATGGTGTTTGCCAGGATGACCAGCTTAACGCCAGCGTCGATCCCCTCGACGTCGTAGGTGGGATCGGCTTCGGCATACCCGAGTTCCCGGGCCTCGGCAAGGGCCTGCTCGTAGGTGAGGCTATCCTCGGCCATACGGGTGAGGATGTAGTTGCAGGTGCCGTTGAAGACCCCGTAAAGCCGTGAGATGGTGTTGCCCGCGAGGCCCTCCTGCATCGCGTGGATGAGCGGGATCGCCCCGCAGACCGTCGCCTCGTACTTCAGGAAGACGCCGTTTGCCGCAGCCAGGTCCCGGAGTTCCGGGTAGGCGAGGGCGATCGGGCCTTTGTTCGAGGTGACGACGTGCTTGTGCCGCCCGAGGGCTCCCCGGATGTGGCCCAGCGCCGGCTCGCCGTCGTCCACGTTCGTCGGGGTCACCTCCACGAGAACGTCGTAATCCGCCTTCGCCACCACGTCGGCGGGGCCGACGTCCGGACCGCCGCAGGGGCCGCCGTTCTCCTTCTTGGCAAGCGCCGCCGCGAGGTCGATCCCGGCCGGATCGATGATCCCGCTCCGCGAGTCGGCAAGGCCGGTGACGGTGATATCGAGGTTTTTTGCAAGGATTGCCCGGGCGATGCCCCGGCCGACGGAGCCGAATCCCAGGATGGCGATCCGCATCATGCATCCTCCAGGGGCTCGATGATGAGGAGATGCTTCTGCTCCGCAACGCTGCGCAGGATCCGGATCGCTCTCTTCATCTCGTCGCGGGTGGTCGAACGGATGGTGATACGTGCCGAGGATGGGGAACTGATCGCCGGCATGACGAGAGAGAGTTCCGTCACCTCGGCCGAGCCGGTCGTATCGATCCGGTCGACCGTGTCCGAGAGATCCGTGTGCATCAGGTGCCCGATCATGATCATTGTGCATTCGTAGAGGAGCCGTTCCTCGCCGATGCGCACGACGTTGACGCCCTGCTCCCGGAGCAGTTCAAGGAGTTTCTCAAGGCGCCCCTCGGGGAGTTCCAGCACGATCTGGACGTCCAGCGTCTCCGTAGCCGCCGGCGTCTCCCGCTGGTGGATAACCGCGATGATGTTTCCCCCGACGGCCGAGATCGGCTGGAGGGCTGCGACCAGCTGTCCGGGCTGGTCCCTCATCTCGAGCTTCATGGATACCTGCAAAAAAAACCACCTGCTGAATAGTTGACCTGCCGGGGTGATAAGCCTTGTACCCGGGAACAGTCCTTCGACGGGAGGTGTGCCGTAAAAAATGGAGAGGGACGCTTTGCTACTTCACCGACCCGGGTGCGGCGGTGACGATCGGAAGCGACCGGGCAAATTCGGGAAGGAACTCGGCGGGGATGCCCATGACGAGTTCGTCGTCCTCGATCCCCGAGAACCGGCGCGAACCGTCGCACCCGAGCGAGTAGTTGACGTTGCCGGAGAGGTAGGGCAGCGCGGTCGCGTCCGCACAGACCGACTGGATCCCCGCCATCGTGGACTCGATTCGTCCTCCGAGCAGGTAGAGCGTCGTCTGCGCGAGTTTCAGCATCGCCCGCGGTTCTGCCACGATGACGACGACGTGCGGATCGAACGGCGTTTTCTCAAGCGGCGCATAGACAGTCGCATACGTCTCGAGTTCCGGGACATGCGGCACCTGACGGATGGTCCGCATACAGGCGGCCCAGCTCTCGAACTTGCCGAGTTTGTAGTAGAACTCTCCCGAGCGGAGGCTCGGCGTGAGTTCCTTCAGCCCGAGGGCCCAGCCGCCCCCCATGCAGACGTGCTTGTCGGCGGTCGCGTAGAAGATCTCGCCGTTCAATCGCGCCCTGGTGATCATCTGACAGTGGCGGACGGTCTCGTCGATCGGCCCGACCCCTTCGGGGATGCCCTCGGGGCTCTTTGCGAGTTTCACCGCGACCGGCGATCCCCGCAGGTCGAGGGATTTCTTCAACGTCTCCGCGATCTCCGCGTAGGGGATCTCCGTGCGCATCTGGTCTTCCATAATCGTGCTCACTCCTCTGTGGAGATAGTCCCCGCGGTCACTCATAAAATCTCTGTTCGAGGTATCGGCAGGGTCAGAGGTTGCGCAGTTTACGGTTCACCTTCTCAAAGAAAGGCTTGCCCGTATGGACGAAGAGGGCGGGTTGGTCCGACTTCTTGACCGTGAGAGTGGCCTCTTTTTCGAGTTCGAACGTGCTCTGCCCATCGATGACGAGGTGCGCCGGTTTCTCGGTCTCGAGGGTGATCTCGAGGTTCCTCCTGGTGCTGATGAGGTGGGGGCGGGATGAGAGCATATACGGCGCGAGCGGCACGAGAAGGAACCCTTCGATCTGCGGGTCGACGATCGGCCCTCCCGCACTCATGGCGTATGCGGTCGACCCGGTCGGGGTTGATACGAGCAGGCCATCGGCCCTGAACCGTTCTGCGGGCGTGCCATCGACGTAAACGCCGAACCGAAGCATCTTCGCCGGTCGGTCGGTGACAACGAGTCCCTCGTTGAGGGCGTCGCCGAGCGGCATCCCGTTGACGGAGAGGCTGACTCGCATCCGGCGCTCGACATCGAACCCATCCCTGTGGGCGGCGAAGAACGCTCCTGCTTCGTCGGGTTCCAGATCCGCGAGGAATCCCACCTCGCCCCAGTTGATACCGAGGACCGGAACCTGCTTCTTCATCTGGTGGACGGTGAGGAGAACCGACCCGTCGCCGCCGACGACCACGACCAGGTCGCCGTCGATCTCCTCAAACGAAATACCCTCTTCCCCGAGGTGTGCCGCCGTGCCCTCTTCGAGAGCGACGTCGTGCCCCAGGCCTTCGAGTTCCCGGGCGAGCGACGCGGTGTAGCGGAGCGCATCCGCCTCGTCGATACGCGATACAAGGACAATCTTCATGCGCGGTTCACCTCAGGTACTCGACAACCTTGTTGTGCACGATCCCGTTCGTGGCGACGAGACTCCGCCCGACGGATACCTCGTCGGGGAAGACAAGCGCGTTTCCTTCGAGATCGGAGACCTTCCCGCCGGCTTCCTCGCAGACCAGCATCCCCGCCGCCGCGTCTGTGACCCGGAGCGTTCCCCGCACGTCGATGAAACCGTCGATGCGACCGCACCCGACGTAGCAGAGTTCGAGCGCCGATGCGCCGAGGAGGCGCCACCGCCGGATCTTCCGGCCGATCATCTGGACACGCGTCGGGTCGAACTTCCGGCCGTAGACGCTCATGGCGCTCTCTTCGAGGAGCGATACCCCCGAGACACGGATGGGACGCCCGTCGAGGCGGGCGCCCCGGCCCCGGACAGCGTGGAAGGTCTCGCCCGTGGCGAGGTTCTGGACGTATCCCGCCTGAACGACCCCTTCTTCCGCATATGCGATGGAGAGGGCGTAGAACGGGATTCCGACCACGGCGTTGTAGGTGCCGTCGACCGGGTCGAGGAAGATGGTTCCGTTCTCCCCGCCCATCTCGGCGCACCCGAGTTCTTCACTGATCAGGCGCCGGCAGAGCGAACGTTCTGCGAAGTGATCCACGATGATATCTTCCGCGACCTGGTCGATCTTCTTCGTGGGCGTGCCGTCCGCGCCCATCTTGACGTACGCCCCTGCTTCCGGCGTTCCGACCATGCCCGCTATCGCATCGCGTACCGCCCCCGCCACGTCTTCACACGCCCGGATGAACTCCATCAACTCTCCTCGTTCCTTCCCTTGTTCTACGGTGTATTTATGTACTGTAATCCAGATACATTAATCACGCGTTTACCGAGTGAGACAATATGAAGGAACAGACAGAAGTTGGGAAACTAAAAGAGGGACGTTACGTCGTTGTAGAAGATGAGCCTTGCAGGATTGTCTCCATCGCCACCTCCAAGCCCGGGAAGCATGGAGCGGCAAAGTCCCGAATCGACTGCATCGGCATCTTCGACGGCGTCAAACGCTCGATCGTCCAGCCGGTCTCGGCAAAGACCTACGTGCCCGTAGTGGAGCGGAAGATGGCGCAGGTCATCTCGATCGCCGGCACGACCGTCCAGTTCATGGACGTCAAGGACTTCGATATGTTCGAGCTCAACGTGACTGAAGAGCAGGCCGCCGGGCTCGAGCCGGGCAAGGAGATCCCGTACATATCATCCCTGGGCAAGAAGAAACTTGAGTGACCTTTTCTGGCTTACAAAAACGGGCATGCACGAGCTCGCCCACCTCCATTTTGCGGATGCGGATGCTTCGTATGAGGATGCCCGCTACGCCGTCTTCGGCGTCCCTTACGACGGTACGACGTCGTTTCGGCCTGGTACGCGGTTCGGGCCCCGGGCAATCCGGGAGGTCTCGTTCAACTTCGAGTCCTACGATCCCACGACCAAAATAGACTTTTCGGAAGTCCCGATCACCGACCTCGGCGACCTCGCGGTCTCCCGGCTGCCCGAGGAGGTCGCCCGCCAGGTGACCGACGTCGCGGGGGATATCGTCCGCGACGGCAAGGTGCCGGTGATGCTCGGCGGCGAGCACACCGCTACAATCGGCGCGGTCCGGGCCGTCCGGCCCGATGTCTACGTCGTCTGCGACGCCCACCTGGATCTCCGGGACGAACTCGACGGGACGCCCTACAGCCACGGGTGCGTCACCCGGCGCGTCCTCGATACGGTCGAGGACGTCGTCGTCATCGGGGCGCGGAGCGGCGATCGCGAGCAGTTCGAGATTGCTGCGGAGAGGACGCGCCTCTATACCGCCGATGCGGTGCGCGAACGGGGGATCGGCGCCGTCCTCCGGGAGGTCCGGGAGTGTATCGGGGAACGGCGGGTCTACCTCTCGATAGACGCCGATGCGATCGACTGCTGCCTCACCCCGGGCCTTGGGACGCCCGAGCCGTTCGGGATGACGCCGCTCGATATCCGGGAGGTCGTGCGTGCCCTCGCGCCCGAGGTCGCGGGCTTCGATTACGTGGAGGTCGCGCCGTTCGATACCGGGCAGACGGCAGCGGTGGCGGCGCAGATCGTGCGGGAGTTCATTGCACGGCATTGGGTTGCCGGGCGGTGAAGATCCGGGTTCTTTTTCCTGGCGCTCAGTTTTGTTCTGGTATCATCGTCGAAGGCTTACAGCCGCGTCGCAACATCGGGGTTCATGGGGATGCAAGAAAGCCCCGGGAGAGTGTCAAATCGACTAAACATGATACCCCCCGAAACATCGGACCCGGTATCGCCACTACATTTATTGTATTAAACCACACACATCTCAACTAATTCGGGGTGAAGGTCATGTTAGTCGAGTTCAAAATATTCTATTACGATGGGGGATGGACCGCTCGTGCTACAGATCACGGCATCGTCACCCAGGGAGAAACTATCGGCGAACTCGTCGATAATATCATAGAAGCAACAGAACTTTATTTCGAAGAAGAGATCGGATCGGGAGAACAGATCACGATCACCGTTACGACCGAACCCGTGCCTGACTTCATCCTTGAACTCGATGAGATCGACGCCGAACCACTTACTCAACAGCTTGAATTGACATTCAAAGTTGATCGCAATGTCAAGGCGACCGGTTGTTAGTGGATTCAAGATCGTTAAATACCTCGAATCTCTCGGGTACACTTACCTTCGACAAACAGGAAGCCACGTTCAAATGGTTATCCAAAAAGGTGACAAGACATATCATGTTGTCGTTCCCCTGCACAACGAACTGAGAGTCGGAACACTATATTCAATACTCGATGAGGTTTCAAAAGCAACGGAGATTCCCCGGAAAGAGTTGATCGCCGCAATAAGGTAATCTCTCTTTTTCCAGCCCCTCTCGTATGTCCGATCATCTAACAGTGCAAACATCACTTTCTGAATGGACAAACTGGTTGAAATACTCCCCACAACTGCCGGCAATACCCGGTTCGCCGATGGAGGCCAGGCATAGACAATCCGGAGGATTCATCTTCCGGGGAAGACTTCAGCAAAGCCCGGATCTTCGGAGTCCATTTCAATCCTCACCGTCGGTCACCCCACGCGGCACCGTCGACGAACCGTCACGCATCGATCTTACGTACCCACATACGTCTCCGGCACCTGGATCTTCAAGTGGTAGGAGTCGATGCGCCGGGTGTTGATGACGAAGTAGTAATCATGATATCCTTCGTAGAAGGTGCTCACCCACCGTTGCTTCTTGAGATCGGGGTTGTCCTTCGCCCCCAGGAAGTCGGCGAAGTTGAGGGTGACGACCCGGACGAACCGGTTCGGGTCTTCGGCATCCATCACCTGGCAGTTGAAGAACGGGATCTCGTCGTTTGAGGTCGCGATATCCGAGTAGTCGAGCCGCCACATCGGGAACGGGACCCGGACGATCCCGGTCGTCCCCGACCATTGCCCGTCGATCGTCGCGTAGGTCACCCACCGGGTGGTGCCGGGCCCGGTCACGGCCCCCGGCGGAGTGGTCATATTCAGGCGGGTCTCCCCGGTCGGGATCTGGTGGGTGCCCGGGTCGACGAACTTGACCGGCCGCGGCTTCCCGTCCCAGGTGGGCACCGGCGTGGGCGTCGGCGCCGCGGTGGGTATCGTGGGCGTCCAGGCCGGGGTTATCGTCGGCTCCGGCTCCCCGGACCCCCATAAGCCCGGCAGCTCGCCGGTCGCCGCCGGCTTGATGATCAGGGCCATCACAAGGACGACCGCGATTCCCAGAACAACGTAGATGAAATCCTGCTTTTTCGTCATATTCTGTTCCTTCCTCCCTTCGATTGAGACCATCCCGTGCGGCCGATCCGCCTCCCCGTCTCCGGTACCCGGAAAATGCAGTATATTTCCCATTTAGAAACATTTTTTCCAAAACGGGGCGGTCATCCGCGTGGTTTTTCGGTACAGGTATCGTTGTACCTCCGGCTACAAATACTTGTCTGAGACCGATGCGAGCCCGTAAAAGGGATTTTATACGCATTCATTATCAAAAACACCAGTTTTCAAATCTCCTGCAGTTTGAATAACTTTTTATACAGGTTTACGCATATATTCAAAAGAACCGTATTGTTCCGGATGAAACTCTCATTCGGACTCCGGTAACAGGAGGAAACGTTTCATGAGCAAATTGATGAGAAACGAAGACGCATTCACCGGCCTTGAGGCAGCGATCGTATTGATCGCGTTCATCGTCGTGGCCGCAGTCTTCTCGTACGTCATTCTCGGTGCCGGGTTCTTCACGACCCAGAAGAGCCAGGAGGTTGTGCACACCGGTGTGTCACAGACGAGCTCGACGCTCGAGATATCCGGGCCGGTCATCGCTCAGGCATCGAGTACGGCCAACCTCGGCAATGTACAGTTCTACCTGCAGATTGCGGCCGGCGGAACGTCGGTCGACATGAGGAAAGTAACCTACACGGTAGCGACAACGGAGCACATCGTAACCTACGTCGATCAGGATGGTACCGGTACCCACAAGGTAATACGGACCCCGGTCGGGCAACAGGTCACCGACGACCATATGCTCGAGAAGCACGAGATGGTCATGATCACGATCCCGCTGACCGGGACCGGTGAGTTTGTGGGTGATAATATACTCACGCCGAACACCCCGTTCAACATCGATATCAAGCCGGATATCGGTGCCGCACTCGGGATGACGAAGGTCGTGCCCCCGGCGTTGCTTACGGACCGCAGCTACGAGCTGTACTGAGGTGGTGATGAAACATGAGATCTTTAATCAAGCATGATGATGCATTCACCGGGCTCGAGGCGGCGATCGTATTGATCGCGTTCATCGTCGTAGCCGCGGTGTTCTCGTATGTAGTGCTCGGCGCCGGCTTCTTCACGACCCAGAAGAGTCAGGAAGTCGTCCATACCGGTGTACAGCAGGCAAGTTCCAGCATGGAGGTTATCGGCAACGTCTACGGCGTAGCGACGACCGCATCGGAAAACCTGGCATATGTCCAGTTCACCGTCGGCAACACGGCCGGCGGCACCGCGCTTGACGTCAGCAAGATGGTTGTCTCCTACCTCGATGGAGCAACAAGGTCCCCGGACGTTCAGTTCGTGGACGACGAAGATGGCGAAACCTTGAAGGCGACGTTGATAGCCGCGAGCGAGGCTATGACGGAAAACCCCGCGAGCAAGGATGAAATGGGCAAGTGGGGTATCATCGAGAAGGTCAACGCAAACGACAACGATGTCCTTGAACCCGGCGAGCAGTTCGTCATCGGGGTCTCGACGCCGACGACCCTGACGGCAAACACGCCGTTCTCGGTTAACCTGCAGCCCTCCGTGGGTGCGGTCTTCGCACTGCAGAAGACTCTCCCGCCGGCGCTCCACAGGGTGAACATTCTCTACTAATCTCTTTTTTTCTTCGGGACTCCGATACCGGACGACTCGATCCGGCAACGGCAACCTGTGCACGGGAGATTGGGCAACGGCCCGCCTTTGCGTATGCGTTGTGTTCGTCACAATATTCACCGATGCCAGGCGATCGCGGTTTGTCCCGGTTTCAGTACTTTGCCAGGACTTCTGGAGATGCTTTTTTCTGGATGTTCAATCCGTTCGCACTCCGCGTGGATGCTTTGTTGTCATCCCACCGTGCAAGGCGCAAAGCGTGAAGAACGCCTCGAGGGTGGGTAATACACCTCTTGTATTTTCATGTGAAACGCTGTTACCGGGAGGGGGAAATCCGCTCGAAGACCTTAGGTCTTCTCAAACTCCCTCCAGTCGCACCTCCCCGGACCCTCGAAGAACTTCGTTCTTCTCATGCTCCTGCTCCGGACGTTGTCCGGAGCACCCTTCGGCCAGTCGCACTCCCCGAGGTGCGATATGCGATGCGTGCCGAGGGGCAGGAGCACAGAAGAACGACGTTCCACCTGGGAACAGAGTTTGGGCACCGGAGGTGCGAAGGTGCGACTCCCTACGGAAAGCCGGTTCACCCTTCTTGCTCAGAATGCAGTTCAAATGATAGATACCCGGGAAGTAAGGGCTCCGGTTGGGGTATACCGAAGGTTCGAAAATCTTTCCGGGACGACCACGGGGGCATAAGAGGGCATCCCGGAATGCCCTCTACAGGAGGGACACCAATCGCACCTCCGGTGCTCAAACTTGCTGCGCTCGCATTTCGCGTGAGTTTTCAGCACAGAGGGTGATAGAGCCTCACGCGAAGCCGCGACGAACGACTTTCCCGAAGGGAAAGGAGTTCGAGCACCGCAGGTGCGAAGAGCGATGGGCGGAACGCGACTGGCCGGAGGGCGAGAGCGTGAGAACCTGTCCGGGTGTTGCTAACTTCGTTTTAGGTCGTCGCACGAGGCTGCAGTGCTTGACGTCGGATGTCTAAATTGGCGAAGTACTGAGGCTCATGGCGCGCCCTGTAGAGAATACTCCCCGGAGGGCGCATCGTTTACCATTTCCGTCGATGAATATGCGTCGCGAGAAGTCCACGTGAGTGTTGACGACCGTCCTTCACATATATCCCAGTTCCAGGTAAAAAGTAATGTTTTAGAGGTTTTCCAGCCCGGACACCCCGATATTGTGCTGGAAGAACGTTTCCACGAGGGGTATCCAGAGCGGGTAGCCATTGAACTTCGCCACGGAGTAGAAAAAGACCATCATCAACTGCCACGTGAACGGCACGGCGATAAGGAGGAACAGGGCTGCTGCAACCCAGGCGTCCGGGATGCCGAACTGTTTCCTCGCCACGATGAGGATGAGAGTTACGGCAAGCAGTACAAACGTGATCTGCGTGAAGAACATGGTGTAACCGGCATACAGGCCGTCGTAGGGCTGGATAAGCATCATGGCGACGAGCAGCGCCGGAGCGGAGACAGCAACGACGGCGATCTGCCACAGCGTCCTCCGCTTCGGGTCAATAGTCCCGTTCAGGCGCGAGATCGCGTAGACCCCGAGCAGCCCTGCAGGCAGGTAGAAGGGAGCAAGGTAGCGGATATCCGGGACGATGCCGTGGCTGGCGTTCAGCCCCGGAAGGCTCCGGATGTAGGCGACCCAGACAGCGCAGGCTATGACGAGGAGGAAGGCCACCACCGCGAGATGGGGCGGGCGCTCCCCCCTCCGGTAGTCCAGGTAGATCATCGGGAGCAGGACGATCGCGAGGATGATCAGCGGCGAGACCGCGACGAGGCTCATGTTCCCGGATGCGGGAGCAAAGAGGATGCCGAAGATGTCGCCGGGCAGGGTCGACCACGACGGGGAGAAGTGGTTTGCAAGGACCGAGAGGAAACCCGAGATCCCTCCAGAAGGCCCCGGAACCGACTGAACGACGCCGTTCACGGCCTCGGCCGCTCCGATGATCTCCTCGCCCGGGGCACCGGCGACGAGCCGCTTTTCGTAGACGTAGAACGTGGGCACCAGAGGGTTTCCGGTCACAAGGGCGTTGTTTATGAGCAGGGGGATGGCTCCGAGGAGCGTCGCAAGGGGTATGCAGAGCGCTTTGACCGCATTGAGCGGAGGCATCTGCAGAAGGCCGCGGGAGACCCGGAACCCGACGTAGTAGAGCGCGGCAAAGACAAAGACCGTAAACCCGACCTCCGGTCTCGCCCACGCGAGCAGCCCGATGAACGCGAACCCGAGAGCGGCATCCCTGAGCCCCCCGTACCGGATATAGCGCACCAGGAAAAGGACGACCGCCGCGGTCATCGCTATCAGCAGCATGTGATCCTTCGCGTTCGAGGCCCAGAAGACATATGACGAGCAGGAGATGCAGGCGATCGTCCCGAAGATCGAGAACCAGGTATCCTCGAAGATGGCCCTGCATGTGAGGTAGATCATCACCGCGAGCGCGGCAAAGAGGAGGTGGTTCGTGAAGATCACCGCTGCGGTTTCTATAGGCGCGTCCGGTGCGGTCAACGGCCAGGGGTAGTAGAAAGTGAGGTTTGCGAGCAGCCCGATGAACGCAGCGGCGATCACGAGCCAGGTCCACCGGACCCCGTGCCACCGGGCATATTGCGGGCGATAGGCATCGACCAGCACTGCCATTGCGACCGGAAGGAGCGACCAGAGGAGCACGATAGCCAGCCTGAACTGGTCGCCGAAGAGGCCGAAGAACCAGAGCGCAGGAAGCGAGAGAACGGGGAGCATCATCGTGTAGCCGAGGAGGTTATGGCGGGCCTGGAAGTAGGGGCCGGCCGTCCCGTTCAGGAACGTGCCGTACTTTCCCTCGTTTACGGTTACCTGGTGGCCTTCGCCGAGCTGGTGGAGCTGGTTGACGGTGATCCATTCGTCGTTCAGGAAGAGCGCCGGATTCGAGAATGTTAATGTAAGGAAGAGTGCAAAGAGGAAGATGAGCACCGGTATGAGGTTTTTACTCAGGAGGCAGGAGAGCGCCCCCTGTTCCGGCATGTCCCGGATTTCCTCTACCCGATCCGGCTGAGGCTTTGTTGTTGACTTTCGTCGTCGTGAACTCATGATAACCGCCCTGATGATGCGTAAAGAGGAGCTGATCTGTGAATTAGTAGTTTTTAGACTCGCC
Source organism: Methanoculleus sediminis (assembly GCF_001017125.1). GTDB lineage: Archaea > Halobacteriota > Methanomicrobia > Methanomicrobiales > Methanoculleaceae > Methanoculleus > Methanoculleus sediminis. The sequence continues at coordinate 13,058 of NZ_JXOJ01000008.1, forward strand.
AATTTTAATATCTTCGTAAAGAACATTTTGCCAAATACGTAAAACATATATCTGAAATAAAGAATAAAAGAGGGCGACACAGCGCCGCAATGCTCCCAAGTGATTCCCAAAGAGCGTTGCAAGCTCGCGTGGGGCTCAAGTCAGGCATCGAAGTGCGTGGAACGCGCGGCACTCCCCGACCAATAATGCCTGACCGCGCTCCAACCATCAGCAGGAATCTGAATCGCTAGATCCAGGTGAAATACACCAATTTTCATCAATAGAGAGTTTATAGACATCTTTAGGAAACGATATGATTATCCCTGACTACAAGAGAATATAACAACAAGTGATGCACCCCACAGCAGCCGGAAATTCTCCGGCACCTGCCCGCGGGTGCAGACGGAGTGCTGTCGTCATGTACCGAGAACACCGGATCGCAGTGGTCGTCCCTGCATACAACGAGGAACTTCTGATAGGGCCGACGCTCGATACCATGCCGGAGTGCGTGGACCGGGTCTACGTCGTGGACGACTGCTCCACGGACGGGACGTCCGCGGAGATCAGAGAACGTTCGGCGCAGAACCCGCGGATCGTCTCCCTCCGGCACGAGGCGAACGCCGGTGTCGGGGCCGCGATCGTCACCGGCTATACTGCTGCGCTTGCGGACGGGATGGACATCGTCGCCGTCATGGCCGGCGACAACCAGATGGACCCGGCGTTTCTCCCGAGGTTGCTGGATCCGGTCGTCGATGGAAAAGCCGACTACGCGGTAGGGAACCGGCTGATCAACCCTGAATACCGTAAGGATATGAGCCGGTGGCGCTTTTTCGGGAACGCGGCACTGACGCTCCTCACGAAGATCGCTTCGGGCTACTGGCAGCTGATGGACCCGCAGAACGGTTACACGGCAATCTCACGGCGGGCGCTCGAGACGATACCCCTCGATGCCGTCTACCCGCGGTACGGCTACTGCAACGACATCCTCGTGCGGCTCAACGTCTACGGGTTCCGGGTGAAGAACGTCCCGCATCCAGCCAGGTACGGGCTCGAGCAATCCGGGATCCGGTACGGCCGTTACATCGTGAGGCTCTCCGGGCTCCTCCTGAAAGACTTCCTCTGGAGAATGAAGACAAAGTACGTCCTTATGGGATTCCACCCGCTGGTGTTCTATTACTTCTTCGGCGCTATCTTTGCGGTTCTCGGGTTGCTGGTTGGGATCTACGCCCTGCACTTTAAGTTTGTCCAGGGCTACCCCATCTTCGTCCCGGCGGTCATCTCGATCCTGGTCTTCGGCCTGGGAGCGCAGTTCCTGCTCTTTGCGATGCTGTTCGATATGCAGGCTGAGAGGAATGGCGGATGGTACTGACCGTGACAGATACGGAGTACGGGAGAACTCGATGAGAGTACTTATCGATATGGGCCACCCCGGCCACGTACATCTATTCAAAAATTTCATCCGGGAGATGAGATACCGAGGGCATGAAGTCAAGATCACTGCAAGGGACAAAGAGATCACGTTGCAACTCCTGCGCAGGTATGGCTTCAACTTTGTACAAACAGGTAGTGGAAAAGCAGGGGATACAAACCTGATTTGGGAATGGATCTCCCGCGGTATAGAAGTGTTTAAAATTTCCCGTAGATTTCGTCCGGATATTTTGCTTGGCGTCGGGAACCCTTCTATAGCTCACGCCGCAATGATACTGAGAAAGCCATCTGTGATATTTACCGACACAGAGCATGCAAAATTTGGAAACATGGTCACATTTCCCTTCGCAAGTGTCATCTGTACTCCCTCGTGCTACTGTGACGACATCGGCCCGAAGCAGATCCGCTACAATGGCTACCATGAACTCGCCTATCTCCACCCAAACCGCTTCACCCCGAACCCCGCTGTCCTCACCGAACTCGGTCTTGCCGAGGGCGACCCTTTCATCATCGTTCGTTTCGTCTCATGGCAGGCGAGCCATGACGCCGGCCAGCACGGCATCCGCGACAGGGTCGGGCTCGTGAAGGCGCTGGAAGAGTATGGCCGGGTCCTGATCACCTCTGAGGGGGCGCTGCCCCCGGAGTTGCAGCCCAACCAGATCCGGGTCTCCCCGGAGAAGTTGCACGATCTGTTATATTACGCGGCGCTGTACGTGGGGGAGGGGGGCACGACGGCTTCAGAGGCTGCAATCCTTGGGACACCGTCGATCTATGTCTCTTCCCTTGTTGGTATGATGGGCAACTTCATCGACCTTGAGGAGACGTATGCCCTGCTCTACAGTTTTACCGATAGTAATGCGGCGCTGGGTAAGGCGATTGAGATCCTGAAGGATCCTGCAAGCAAGGAAAAGTGGAGGGGCAAGCGGGAGCGGTTACTGGAGGATAAGATCGATATAACTGTCTTCATGATCTGGTTCATTGAGAATTATCCCCGGAGTTTTACAGAGATGAAGGAACACCCCGCTGTGCAGTATTCCTGTGCTTCGGTCCCGGGAGATGCATCATGAGTGCTGCTACACATGCAAGCTCTCCTACCGGTTATCTGTTCTCCCATGCTGCCACGAGATCGCACTACTTCATCGAAACCTCCGGCGAGATCAACGAGTTCATGAAGATGCACGTCATCAACCTCGCCGAACGTGGCCTCCAGCAGGTCGGCAAGTACCTCTACGGGGCGAAGATCGCCGTCATGGGTCTCGCCTGCAAGAAGAACATTAACGATCCCCGGGAGTCGCCCGCGATCAAGATCGTCGAGGAGTGTGCAAACCTTGGGGCCGATGTGCGGGTGTACGACCCGTTCGTCCTCTCCCTTGCGACGAAGGCTGGGGTGTTTGTCTCGGTCGGAAATGTTAAGGAGGCGCTCTCCGGGACGGAGTGTATGGTCTCCCTCGTGGATCATGACGTGTTCCAGGGAGTCTCTATGGCGACGGTGAAGGAGTTCATGGCCTCGCCGGTGGTCGTAGACGGGAAGAATCCGTTCGCCGGCGAAGAGGGGGTTGTGTATTTGGGGATTGGGAAAGGGCTGGTCTGAATATCGATGGTTGAAATGATAGGCACAAAAGATAACTCCCCGGTGGGCCTGAAGGATAAGACCCTCCTTATCCTCAGCCCCTCCTACCCCAATGAGGATGAGTCTTTTATCGCAGAGACGTTTGTCAAGTATCAGGTCGCCGAGCTGAAACAGTACTTCAAAAAAGTCATTATTATTGCGCCGGTACTTCGTTCCTTTGGGTATCTCAAGAAAGACAGACTCTGCAAGGACTATACTTACGACAATGTGGAGGTATACTATCCCCGGTGCATCTACATCCCTCTCCTTTGGTTGAGCAAGATCGCGATAGATAACCGACTGCAGGTGGTGGAGCGGTGTATTAAAGAGCATCATCTTCATTTTGACCTGATCCACGCCCATTTTACCTGGCCTTCCGGCTATATCGGTGTCAGGCTGAAGGAGAAATATGGAAAACCGGTAATCACCACCATCCACGAGAACGGCGACTGGTTTGATCAGGAGGTCGGGACGGACCACCCTCTCATCAATACCGCATGGTCTGGTGCCGACGCCCTCATCAGGGTGAACAGAAAGGATGTTCCCGTTCTGAAGCGATACAATGAGCAGGTCTACTCTATTCCCAATGGGTTTTCTCCGGCCTTCCATCCTATCGACACAGCTGTTGCCAGGGAGCGACTCGGCCTGCCAAGAGATGCAAAGATCATCTTCACGTTGGGTGGGCTGATCAAAAGGAAGGGTTTCAACTACCTGATCGACGCGACGGAGCAGGTCTGCAGTCAACGGGACGACGTGCTCTGCTTTATTGGTGGAGCGGGGCCGGAGAGGGGGAGCCTTCAGGGGCAGATCGGCCGGTTGCGCCTCGGGGAGAAGGTGAAGTTGCTTGGGTCTGTGCCGAGCGACATTCTGCCACTCTGGATGAATGCCTGTGATATTTTTGTCCTGCCGAGTCTTTCGGAGAGTTTTGGAGTTGTTCAGATCGAGGCTATGGCCTGTGGCAAGCCTGTTATTTCGGCGCGAAACAGGGGGAGCGAGGAGGTTATTGTATCAGATTTGCATGGTCTGCTGGTCGAGCCCGCCGATTCCGAAGACTTGGCAGAGAAGATCCTGATGGCGCTGGACCGGGAGTGGAATCCGGAGGCGATCCTCGCGTATGCAGAGCGGTATACATGGGATAATATCGGGAAGAAGATTGTAGATGTGTACATCAGACTCTAGATTAGAGAAGTTTTGCGGATAAAAATATCAGCAGGAACAAGTGCCTCATATCCGAATTCGGGAGATGTATCAAAGAGAGGGCAAGAGGACATCAATACAAAGCATGAAATGTCATGGATAAGAGCAGATACAGCCCGAATCTTTTTGAGGGACGCTCACACAAAACGACAAGTACATAATGAGAGAAGTAATAAAAAATACCAATGATAGCCCTTTTGTTGAATGTAGGGGTTACGAATAAAGGCAATGAAGCATTGGTTATTTCGACGAAAAAGATTATCCAGGATTTTAGAGAGGATATAAAATTTATTAATGTAGGAGCAGAAGGCGATGACAAAAACCAAATAGTCCCCCATATTGCAAGAAACCCAACGAGATCCCCATATCCATGGTTATATCTTATAGAATGCGTGGGGATACGTGCGTTGCGTCGATGTGGTTTTGCTGTAAGTGTTTCGAAGAAATCAAAATTAAGCATATATAATGAAGCGAATGTTGTAATTAATAGCGGGGGAGACCAGCTAAGCGGAGAGAAAATCATAGGGAGCAGTTTTCTAAACCTTTTATATCCGCTTTTACTTGACAAACCAGTAGTGTTGTTTGCAGAAAGCCTCGGGTACTATAAGTATTTTATAAATCGCCTGGTGGGGAGGTACATCTTCAGGAACGCCAAATTGATCTTAGTCCGGGAAGAACTCTCTAAAGAATATCTAATCGATCTTGGTATAGATGCGGGAAAGATATTCGTGACTGCAGATCCAGCGTTCATTTTACCCCCTGCACCGCTTTCGAGAGTCAATGAAATACTAAGTGTTGAGGGAATATCATGTCTTCCAAACCCGATTGTCGGGGTAAATCCCAGCGGATTGATAAGCAGATATTTTAATGACCCTGAAAAATCCGAAGACCACTATGTGCAGTCAATAGCGGATGTAATCGATTATCTCATCGAAACTAAAGAGGCGAGCGTCCTCTTAATTCCACATGTATACTCAAAAGATGTTGACGATCGAATTGTGATTCAAAAAGTCATGAAAAAGGTACTGAACCCGCAAAAGGTTTTCCAGATCGCCAATGAATACTCCGCCACAGAATTGAAAGGAATTATCGGATTATGCGACATGTTTATCGGATCCAGAATGCATGCCACGATTGCTGCGACATCCCTCTGCGTACCGACAATAGGAATATCTTACAGCCACAAAATTCATGGAATTGTTGGAAAAACACTTGGCCTGGAACGATATATCATAGATATTAATAAATTGGACAGCGATGTCCTGAAGTCAGTAGCTGAAACCGTATGGTCTGATAGAAGTAGCATTAAGAAACACCTTGAAAATGTTATTCCAGAAGTAAAAGAAAAATCATTATTGAATGGACACCTGTTTGCGAAGTACCTCGAATCGGATCTATCTCCGATCTAATGTTTGCGCCACCAACTCCAGGCCATAACGAACGGCTCGAAAAGGAAAGCTCAAAAACCTGATTAAACGCAACTGCATGAGATCCCAGTACATTTCACCTTTTAGGGAGCTCACACCGTCCTTCAGATAACAGCTATTTTTGAGGGTAAATTCCCTGCTCTGCCTCTGCATTGCACAGATTGTTTTGAATTTCCACCTTTCTAGTTCACTGAGGTTGCTGCTCGAGCGAATTCGTTTTTTTGGGAAAACTTTCCGAAGAAGTTCATCTTGGTACAAACGATATGCAAGATGACTTTTTTTAATTGTAATCACACTCCTCTGACTCCGAACAACGCGAGAGATATTGATGGATGCAACGGATATTTTACCGAAAGCACAGCATTCTTCAATCAAATTCAACATCTCACCAGATCGCACTATCAGCAGGCTGGTACCCCCGGGATCACCGGAGAACTCCGGCAGCCAGGCGTCCATACACGTCACGTCGGCACACTCGGCAAAAACATCATCGCAGTAGTTGCAGGCCTTCTGCGTGAACCACCGGTTCCCCCAGGTCTCGGCGATCCCCTCGTTCCAGAAGATCTTCCGCTCCTCCCCGTCCGCGGTCGTGAACGAGAAGTAAAAGTTGTTCGCTGGCTGGTCCGGGCTCTTCCCGCGGTAGCGCACTCCAGTCACCTCCCCCCGCACCCCGGCGAGGGCAGCGACGTAGTCGGTGAAGTGCCTGCTCTTCAACTGCCCGCAGGTAAGACCGACGGTGACGACGATCCGCTCTCGGAGTTTCTTGTTCCGCTGCTGGGCAAGCCTGATCGCCTTGAGAAAGCAGGGCAGGCCGGTGACGGCATACCGCCCCGGCACGGTGAGGAGATGTCTGATAGCTCCCGACATCTCCACCGGGTAGTAGGCCGACCCGGCCCCGGCGCGGACCTCCTCTGGGGTATCAAAGACCTGGAAGGAAAAAAGCCGCTCCGGGTCGCCGGTAGGGGCGACGCAGATGACGTGATCGACGATCCCCTCGGCGAGCAGCGCCTCAAGGAGCCAGGTCGCCATCCCCCCCGAGGCGCTGGTCGGCCGGTGTCTTTCGGAGTAGCCGACGTACGAGGCGAGGTAGTAGCCTGTCTCGGAGCGGTGCCGGATGCCCGGGACCGCACCGTAGAGCCGCTTCGCGATGGTGTCTTCGTTCTCCCCGGAGTCCGCAAAGGGGCAGACTTTCAGGCAGAGGCCACACTCCGTGGTGCAGAGCGACGTTTCCACGGGGTTATACTCGCCGTAGCAATTCCATTGCATCGTAAGGATGCCCTGTGGGCAAAGAGCAGCGCAGAGGCCGCAGCCGATGCAGAGATCGTGTTCAACAACGCTTGTAATGACAGGCGATTTCACGCAATCATTCTCCTGAGGGCTGAGGGAGGTAGGATTCAAAGAGCCTCCGTTCATATCCACTGAGGCCGAACGCCCAGACCGTCGAAAGGTAGACGAAGCCGATAGTCGCACCGGCAACGGCGAGCGTAATCAGGGCGGGAAGTTGGATGACGGCGCCCAGGGTTGCCGCCGCGGCCCCGATGATGACCGTCGCAACGATCCCCGGGAGCATCGACCGGGTAAAGGTGTGGACCTCGACCCCGAGCACCCTCGTCGCATACCAGGGGGTGAAGAAAGCGTTCTTCAACGTGAGGACAATCGCCCCCGCAGCCGCGACGCCGTAATAGCCCCAGCCTGTCAGAAGCGGGAGAACGATCGCGAGGACGAAATTCCCGATCCCCATAAAGAATGTCACCTGCCCGGGCACCCGCACCCGGTTGTAGGCGACGTTGACCGAGAAGAGGGGCAGGACCGCGAGATTGACCGCAAGGTGCACCGTCAGGAGGACCATCAACGGGGCAAGGGAGGCAAATTGCTCCCCCACCCAGATCGTAAGGAGCTGCGGGGCAAGCCCGCAGACGAGACCGATCGGGAGGGCCATGGCAAGCCCCATCAGTTTGACGGCGCTCTTTGTGGCCCGGATCAGGGTTCCGGTCTGTTCCCGGGCATAACAGGAGAGGATCGTCGGCGTCAGGACGCCGGAGAGCACTCCGGCGACCGCTCGCAGAAGCACCACCCACTGGAGAGCGATCGCGTACTCCCCGGCGGACGTCGACCCGAAGAGGAGGTTCACGACGATGAGGTCGATCTGGAGGAAGAGAAGAGAGCCAATCTGGTTGATGACCACCCACCACCCCATCCCACAGAGATCCTTCACTCTCCTGCGGTCGAAGGAGTGGATCGAAAGCCGAAGATGGGGACAGACCCGGCGGGCGAGGACGAACGAGACCACGGAAGCCACCACCGCCCCGGTCAGGTACGCGCTGCCGACGAGGCCGAGATCGGGCCCGAACAGAGCGAAGAGGAGGACGATCATCCCGGCCTGGGCTACAACGTTTGTTATATTGACGAAGTTCTGCAAGTCGAGACGGTTGTAGGCAAAGAGCTGGACCGTAAAATTTCCACTCCAGGACCTGATTAAGAAAGCGGCAGAGACCCCGAGGAAGAGGAGAATCACACCGTCCTCCTGCCCGGCCGGAACGTTGAAGATCGAAGGAGCGAAGTAAGCGACCGCGAGGGCGATCGGAACCATCAGAAGAATGACCGCGGTGAGTCCGAAAAACGCGGTGTTGAAGGTCTTATTCGCGGCTGCATAATCCTCCCGCTGAAGGTCGACGGTAAGGAACCGGGAGACGGCGGCGTTGAGGGACTGGACGACAATCGCCACGTACCCCGTGATCGAGGTTGCAAGCGGGATGAGCCCATAGGCTGCGACCCCGAGGGTTTCAATAAAGTAGGGAACCAGGAGAACGCCGATTACAACATTTGCCAGGAAATAGGCGACGTTCCCCGCGAGGTTGCGGGGGAGCTGGGCGGCGAGGCCTCGGGTGGTTGGTGTGTTGTCTGGGGTGGTGGGCGGCATGGGTATTCTTCTGGCCAGGATGGTGCCGGTTCCCCGGGGGATTACTCACCTGCGGGGTTTCTTATCTTACAGATTAGTAACGGCGATATGAAATGCCTGCCGGATTTGCTCTTTAAGGGTGGCCGTTCTTAGATGAGCCGGGACTGCTCTGGGACTATGAGAGGTAACATCGTTGAACGTTTCTTCCACCGGGATTATGGCGAACAGGAGGATGATTGCACTTTCACCCGGCATACCGTTTGGACACCGTCACTGACCGGGGGAAACAATGGTCGGCTGGTGGAAGATGCCAGCCCCGCCGGTGACGATGTGGCGCATGAAGAGATTACGTCGAGTGCCTGTTTAAGGGGTTTCCGAATCGAACCGGGATTCCAGTCTGTCCGAGTAGGAGAGAGCGCGTACCTCCCTCCTCACCCCCCGCCCAGCACCTTCACGATCACCGCCACCACCCCGGCCACGACCCCGCCGGCCCCGGCGCTCACCGTCGAAACCCTCTTCTCCTCGCCGGCCTTCTCCGCCCGCCACCCCTCCAGCACCCGGAGCCGGCTCTCAAAATCCTCGTCCTGCGCTTCCATTCGCTGGAGCGAGTCGCACCTAACAGTGCTCCCGCTCCGGCCCCCGAAAACGCTTCGCATTTTCTCAAGCTCCGGTCCTCCGGACCATCGCACCCTGCGGCCCGTCGCGCCCGGCAGATCCACTTCACGTCCCAGTTCGTCTCGTAGACGAGTTCTCTACCTGGTGCTACCAATCAAATACTCACTATAGGGGAATTTTTGCAGAACCTCAACGGAGAGATAACTCATAACGAGAGTTATAATGCTTATCAGGGGATAGAACAGCCAGTTATTCCAATCGAATCCAAAACGCGGGAATGCCAGAACAATGATATACAGTACGAATGCATGAATCAGGTAAATCCCGAAAGAATATGCACCAATTTTCTCCAGCCATTTGAGTGCAGTTGATCTACTGGATACGATATTCAGGGAGATGTAGAAGCAGAGGGCAAAGATGGTCATGTAATAAAATGGGGTTATCATAACGGTAAGCCAGTGCCAGTAACTTCCCATCACAGGCAGGATCTGCGTTATGTCGAAGTAAAAGTACCTTTGAGCGTAGCCGAAAATGCCAATAACCGTGCAACAGAGCAGGGGAATTGATGCATAACATAGTGATAATTTAGGCACAGATTTCAGTAGCAGTTCATCGTACCTTCTCCGAATAGTCATCCCCAATACCAAGTAGAACACGTATCCAATGAATTTGGTGGCCACTCCCAGTATCTGTGTGGATGTGCCTAGTATGAATATATCCGGAATAGGATATACGTTGTAGAGAACTCCTATGAGGTAAGCTGTAAAGAGGAGTTCTAATAGTCTCCCTCGTAAATCAAAGTAATTATACAGCCGTAATATTGCGGGATAAAGGAGATACAACTGAATGATCAAGACAAAGAACCAGAGATGGTAAAAACATCCCCCTGTGAGGTACCGATAAATAATATGCGGGAGGTCGAGGTTGACAGGTCTAGCAAGCACAATCGAGCCTGTGTATGTTGCCGCCAGGTAAAATGTAGAAAAGATGAGATATTGTGGAAGAACAGATTTTAGTCTTTTTTTATAGAACCATTTGATATCTATGTCATCAGAATATTTGTTATATAAGACAAAACCTGAGAGAACTATGAAGAGCGGGACTGCAAAGTGAGAGAGAACATCAATCGACATGTATAGCGCCCCTAGCCCGTTTATGGCATCCATACGCGTGAAATATGCTGAAACATGGATACTTATTACGGCCAGAATTGCAAAAGCTCTCAAAAAATTAATTTCATCAAAATATCTCACCTTATTATCCATTAAATTAAATTGCACAGGTCTAAACATATGGCTATCGAAAATAACCTCAGTTTATGGAGCCACTGCAAAGATTTCCTGGGGATAGAAGTTCCTTCTTTCACTCCAGATGTACAAAGTTATATTGATCAAGGGGAGAATGGTAGAATGGCCGCCCGGCACCTTCACGATCACCGCCACCACCCCGGCGGCGCATCCGGCGGACGTAGGCCTGGGTCCACTCAGGGGTCGTGCACCCGGATCTCCACGCCGGCAGCGAGCGCCGCATCGCGGAACGGCTCCGCTGGCGAGTTCGGGCATCGTCCGGGCCGTTGATAAACACACGGCCGAGAAACGCGATCGTCGAACCCGCAAGGCCCGACTCCGTCAGGTGAAGCATGTGCCCTAGCACAAACCCATCGAGCCGCGAGGGAAAACGTAAAGAAACTCTCCGCCTCCCGGGCATCCCCGCCCCTTCAACCGCGCGTCACCGCCACCACCGCGGCAAACCCGGAGCGCAGGGGCACAACATTCCCCTGGGAATCACCCGCAACGCCGGCCAACACCCGATTGTGCTACCAGATCCTGTATTCCACCTCACCCCGACGCCGGGGGAACCACACCGTTCGGCAGTCCCCGGCAATATAGAAGGCATATGCCCCGAACAGGTCCTTGATAGCATCCAGAAGACGATAAGAAGACCGGAAATCGAATATCAACACAAGCAACTTTTATTAACTATGACACGGATATAATTTACTATTATGGTGGGGGTAGACCAGGCTCAAATCGACAAAATACTCTCCGGCGCGTCCTCCGAGGACCCGGAGGCACGTCTCGACACTCTCGAGAAGGAACTGGACTTCGTCAAGACCTCGATCAAGCGGCTGCTCATCGATCTCCGGGAGCGGATGAACGAACTGGACAACCCGTTCACCAGTGCCGCCGCATCGTATGCAGGGAACCGGTTCGAGCATCCGGATGTCGCCCCGGATAATGAAGATGCGGACGAAGAGATGGCCGTCACGGACGCTCTGCCCGCCGATCTCGACGACCAGGCGAACACGGCGATAGAGGGGCTTGGCAGCGGACTCTTCCCGGCCGACCTCAAGACAGCCTGCCTCCCGGAAACCGGCACGGCTGCTCTCCCGCAGGGGAAACCTGCAGGAAAACTCAAACTCCAGAAGGTTCATCGACTCTTCGAGTGGGTGCACCGGGGATGCTCCAGGTACGGGCACGAGCACATGGCAATCATGATCGACGCCTACCGGTCGATGGGCTACATCACCGAAGAGGTCTCCGACCAGATTGGCGAGATCATGCGGATGGCACCTGAAACCCGGAGAGACGTACAGGAGATCGGCCCGAACGAGTTTGTCTCGGAGCTCTACGTCTTGAACCGGATCCTCGACCCCGACGACTCCACACTTGATAGGGACATGATCGAGGTGCTGATGCTCTCCCGGCGGGATGCGGGCGAGCAGGACGAGGGGAAAACATCTTCACAGGAACGGAATGCCGGTGATGCCTGGATTGAGTTGCTGGATAGGATATGATGGATGTCGAGCGAAACCTTCACCACAGCAATGTTCCTTATCGCCGCCATCATATCGGCCGGCGTACTCATTAACGCAGTGTTTCCAGTAATCTACACGCTCTCGAGCACGATCTCGTCGTCCTCCCACAGCGTGGACGAACGGTTGAGTACGGACGTGAAGATCGTCACGACCTACGCCAGCAGCGGGAACCACACCGCCCGGATCTGGCTGAAGAACATCGGCACCGGGAGGGTCCCCGATGCCAGCGTCCAGAGGGCCGACATCTTCCTCGGCAGTCAGGGAGACTTCGTCCGGCTGACACGGACAACAGAACTCAACCCTGAAACCTGGAGGTACGAGATCCTCGAGGACGCCAACAACTACTGGGATCCCGGCGAGACCCTCTACGTTGAGGCGATGACCACGAAGGTTCCCGGTAAGGGGGAGATCGTCTACTTCCAGTTCGTCCTCCCCTCCGGCCTCTACCGGTCGACCACCTTCACCGCGAGTGATTGACCATGAGTGCGGGACCCCTCGTCGCATCCGGAATCGGCATCTTTCTCCTGGTCGTCACCGCCTACATCCTGATCGGCGGCACCCTCACCACCACCGAGGTGATGGTCGAAGCGCAGAGCAATCTCGCCGCCTACCAGGAGGCCCGGATGCGGACGGCGATCGCGATCCAGAATACGACCCTCGACGGCACGACCCTCTACGTCGAGGTGAAGAACACCGGGAGCGAACCGATCGTCGAGATCCCGTCCATCGACGTCTATCTCCAGAACGAAAACGAGCCGATCTACGTCCCCTACGGGAACTGGAGCACGGTGAGCATAACCCCCGACGGAATCCACCCGGGCCAGCTCGATCCCGGCGAGACCCTCAACCTCTCCGTCACGTGCCGGGAAGACGCCAACCTCACGTGGGTTCAGGTCGTCACCGGAAATGGGGTCTCCGGTTCGGCATACATACAGGCAGGTGAATGACGAAATGGCAACGAGCGAAGAAGCAAACACCAGTGTTCTCGAAATGCCCGACAAGACGATCCTCTCGACCGGAAACACCGAACTCGACAAGAAGATCGCCGACGGCCTCCCGCTCCAGTCTCTCACCCTCATCGAGGGGGAGAACGACACCGGAAAGAGCGTGCTCACCCAGCAGATCATCTGGGGCGCCCTGAAACAGGGGTTCAACGTCGACCTCTTCTCGACCGAGAACACGAGCAAGAGTTTCCTCACCCAGATGGAGTCGATGAGCCTCGATGTCTCCGACTACTTCGCCTGGGGCTACTTCCGGGTATTTCCCATGCACGTCGTCGGGTTCGAGTGGACGAAAGAGAAGATGCAGGGGACGCTCGAGCGGATGATCCATTACATGGAGCAGAGCAAAGCCCAGGTGATCGTCATCGACTCGCTCACGCTCTTCACCGAGTATGCCAAGCAGGACACGGTCCTTACGTTCTTCACGAACTGCAAGAACCTCGTCGACCACGGTAAGACCATCCTCGTAACCCTCCACACCTACGCCTTCGTCGAGGACTCCCTCGTCCGGATTCGCTCGATCTGCGACGCCCATCTCTTCATGAAGAAGGCGCTCGTCGGCGGCAAATACGTGATGATGCTCGAGGTCGTCAAGGTTCGCGGCGCACGAAAGACCACGGGCAATATCATCAGTTTCGAGGTTCACCCCGGGTACGGCATCAAGATCATCCCCGTCTCGGTCGCGAAGGTGTGAGAGATGGGATCGGCGCTGGAAGCAACGGTAACCCTCCCCTTCGAGCCCGAGTTCATCGACGAGGGGAACGACTGCTACAACAACGTGGAGTCCTGCGCACTCTACCGGATGCTCCCGGCAAACGCCCGCGACTACGTCAGGGCAAGCCCTCACCTGCTCGAATACCTCCACATCCTGCCGGTCAACACCGTCGGTATCCCGCTCTTCCTCTCGGAGTTGAAGCGGGACTTAAAATCGATGGAGAACCCGAACATCATCTACCCGGTGAACGATACGACGTTCATTCATATCTTCCCCGACCCGGACGACGTCCGGAACTGGTACATCCCGATCGAGCCGGCGTTTCTCCACTCCGTCAAAGAGATCCTCCCGGTGATCGAGGAGAAGTTGATCGATATGATCGATGCCCTCGAGGAGGAGCCGGTGACCGAGCAGGCACGAATCGGCGTGCTGAAGAACTTCATCCAGCAACTCGTCTACATCAAGAAGCCGGGCGAGGTGATCGACGAATCCCTGCTTGCCGGCGGGAGATCGAAAGACCTCAAACTCCGGATCAAGACCTTCCTCACCTCCGAGATCGGCGCGTCGAAGCAACCCCAGACATCGGGGCGCCAGGAACTTGCCGACGGGCGGGTCATCCTCACGCAGCAGGAGTACAAGGCGCTCGAGTACATGATCATCCGCGACAAGATCGAGATGGGGACGCTCAAACCGTTTCTTTCCGACAAATATATCGAGGATATCACCTGCGACGGCGTCGGACCGATCTTCATCGAGCACAAGATCTTCAAGGGGTTAAAATCGGTCATCGGGTTTCGGGATTCGCAGGAACTCGACAACTTCGTCATCAAACTCGCCGAGCGGATCAAACGGCCGCTGACGTATCGGAACCCCATCGTGGACTCGACCCTCCCCGACGGCTCGCGTATCAACATCGTCTACGGAACCGAGATCAGCAAGCACGGAAGCAACTTCACCATCCGTAAGGTGAACGAGGTGCCCCTGAGCATCCTGCAGGTCATCGAGAGCGGGGCGTGCAACTACATGATGGCCGCCTACCTCTGGATCTGCCTCGAGTACGGGATGTCGATGTTCGTCTCCGGCGAGACCGCGAGCGGCAAGACGACTACTTTGAACGCCCTCACGACCTTCCTCCCGCCCGAGAACAAGATCGTCACCATCGAGGACACCCCGGAACTGACCGTCCCCCACAGGAACTGGACACGCGAGGTCGCGAAAGCCAAAGGAAAGGGTGAAGGGGAAGGCTCGGAGGTCACGATGTTCGACCTCCTCAAAGCTGCGTTGCGTCAGCGTCCGAACCAGATCCTGGTCGGTGAGATTCGTGGGGTGGAAGGGTCCGTCGCATTCTCCGCAATGCAGACCGGTCACCCGGTGATGAGCACCTTCCACGCAGCGTCGGTCGAGAAACTGATCCAGCGTCTCTGCGGCGACCCGATCAACATCCCGAAGACCTACGTCGACAACTTAAACCTGGTCATCATCCAGAGTGCGGTCAAACTCCCCCAGGGCGGAACCGTACGGCGGATGCTCAGCGTCAACGAACTCGTGGGCTACGACCCCGAGACGCAGGGGTTCTCCTTCATGGCGACGTTCGTCTGGGACCCGGCGACCGATACGTTCACCTTCACCGGGAAAGGAAGCAGCTACCTGCTTGAAAACAAGATCGCAACGATGCTCGGCATACCCGAGAATCGGCGGACCGAGATCTACGATGAAGTCGATAAACGCGCCAAAATTCTTGAACGGCTTCACAAGGCGGGGTACACCCAGTTCTGGGACCTCTTCCACATGACCACGAAGATCAAGAAGCAGGGACTGCTCAACATCGAGGTGTAAGCGTTGTTTGAGGATGTGACCGAACGGCTGCGGGAGGCAAACCAGGGGAAGATCCCGTTCGAGGAGCAGGCTGAAGCTCTCGGCGATCTCCGCTCCACCATCCTCGAGAACAAGAAGATGGAGCAGGACCTGCTCTTCATGTACACCTACATGGCCGCGATCACCACATCGACCGTGACCCGGCCGGAGATCTTCCAGTACACCTCCGAGCGGTTCGAGTACATCCCGTCGCGCTACATAGCAAAGGTGCAGCGCCTGGTCGCCGGGTGGGGTCAGAATTATTCCAACGCCCTCCGGGCGGTCGCGGAGCGGTGCCGGAACGGAACCCTCCAGAGCATGCTCAACCGCTACGCCAACTCCATCGACTCCGGTGTCCCGGACGACGATTTCATCACCACGGAACTCTCGAGCATCAGGAGCATCTACCGGAACTCGTTCGAGCAGGGGATCGAACTTCTGAAGAAGTGGGGCGACGCCTACATCGCGATGCTCCTTTCGGGAGCGCTCGTCGCAATCATCATCATGATCTCGGTGGCCATCTACGCCCCCGACGGGATCGAGTCGGCGCTGAACTCATCCTACTTCATCATTCTCGCAATATCGATCTTCGGCCTCGTGATCATGTACCGTGCCGTCCCCGACGACCCCCGCACGCACGGCCTTGTCGAGATCTGCTCACGAGAGCAGAGTGTCGTCCGGCGGCTGGAGCGCCTTATCCTGCCGATAACCGCCGCGATCGGGCTGATGCTCATCCTCGTCGGCGCCAACGCGGGCATCATCTTCCTGCTTGTCGGCCTGCTCCTGATGCCGCTCGGGGTCATCGGCTATATCGACGACGCAAACGTCGTCAACCGGGACAACGATTTCGCCACGTTCATCCGGGCCCTCGGGTCGATCATGGGGGGCAAAGGCATCACCACCGGCGACGCGCTCCAGGAGGTCGACAGGAAGTCGCTCTTCCACCTGGAGCCGTTCATCAACTCGGTCTCGTCGAAGCTGAACCTGGGGCTCGACGAAGCCGGGAGCTGGAAGAAGTTCATCGGGGAGTCCGGCAGTTACCTGATCTACAAGTACATGAACATCTTCCGGGACGCGGTGGCTCTCGGCGGGTCGCCCGACGCGATCGGAAAGATCGTCGGTTCGTCGATGCTAGAGCAGGTGCTGCTCCGGAGGAAGCGCGACATGATGGTGAAGGGGTTCGTCGTCCTGCTTGTGCCGATGCACGGCGCGATGATCGGCATCTTCGTCTTCCTCTTCGAGATCCTCCTCTCGATGTCGCGTGCCGTGACGGAGGTGATGGATCGTTTTGCAGAGTCCTCGGCGGCACTCACGGGAGGAACGTCATCGATCGGCAGCTCGATGGCAACGTCATTGAACATCTTCGTAAACTTCCCCGAGGACGTAATGCGAACCTACGTGATAACGATCCTCTTAATGCTGACCATTGCAAACATGCTTGCAGGAAAGATTGTCATGGGCGGCGACCGATACCTGTACTACTTCTTCGCAAGCCTGCTCTGCGTGGCAACCGGTGCCATCTACATCATTGCACCGATCGTCGTGAGCGCATTCTTTAACATTCCAGCATTCGTGGAGGTGTGATGTTGAGAGAAAATATACGTCGTCCGCTTCTGTTTCTGATAACCGTCGGTACCGGCTCGCTAATCATCGTCCTCGACGCAACCGCCGAGGTCGTCATCGCAGGCACCGTGCTCGCAGGGTTCCTCGCGCTCGTCGTCACCGGGGCGCTCGACCTTGCCGAACTGAAACCGTCGAGGCTGCGCACCGCGCTCCGGGAGCGCGGAAAGAAGGTACAACCCGATGCGCCGGTCGAAAAACCGGGTGCACCGGCAGAGAGCCCGGTCTCCACCCCAAGACGCCCGTTCTCCGGGATTGATCTCTCCAGCATCTCCGGTATGCTCGGGACCTTCAAGGCATCGGCCCTGGAAGCGATCGCACATGCCCGCGCTCCTGAACGAGAGAAGAAGAGCAGCATTGAGCAGATTGACGCCATGCTCGACCAGACGGTCGAGGGGACGGTGCCCGACCCGGCCATAACCCCTGCCCCGCCGAAGGCCGGCGGAAACACGGCCGATCCCCTTGCTTCGCTCGCAGACCTCGACATCGACTCGCTGGAGGGGCTCGACATCGACGGCGAATCATCCGGTCCGGGGACGATGTTTGAGCCCGACCAGATCTCCCTGCTCTCGGTGGAGGATGCGGATGCCATATCGGATATTCTCAAGTCGCACCAGAGCGAGCTCGAAGACCTCGATATTTCACCCGGCATCGATCTTGCCGGGAATGCAGGCGAATCCGATGCCGCCCTCCCGCCGGTAGCAGCAGACGTCCCTGAACTGCCCGGAGACGACGGCGTGCCGGACATGAACGCGCTGAGCGACGAACTCTCCACGCTCGACGAACTGGATCTCGACGAGATCGAGATCGAGGGCGAAGAAGAGGAAGAAGATGAGGCCGACGCTGATGAACCCGTCCCGGAAGAAGACATTCTCGGGGAGATAGAGGAGGAGACGAAAGAGGACTTCGACATGGTCTCCTTTGCGTCCGGCGGCGCGGTCGAGGACGACCTGATCACCGCACTCAAAGCCGACGCCAAGAAGAAGAAGTTCGTGGAGGATATCAGCCTGATCCGCGAACTGAAAGGGGAGACGTTCCATGCGAAAGATCTGGCGACGGAACTCGAGGACGTCCTCACGGCAATGAAATCACAACGATGATGATAGCGCGCAGAATACAGTAATACAGAGGAGACGAGGGAGGCAAAGATGAAATCAGTTCCAATAAAAGTCGAGCACGAAGGCAAGTGGATCCCGACGACAATGGGCATCGCTGAGGATCGTTTCCGCATCGATGCCCCTCTCAATCAGGAGATCCCATACAAATCCGTGGTCGATCTCGAGGAGAAGAAGAACCAGGTGATCATCACCACCGGGGCGAACGGCGAGGGTGTCTACCGTATCGCGTCGGTCGAGAAGGTCCTCCTGGTCTTAAAGAAGTTCGTCATCACCCAGGCGAGCGCCTACCGGCTGAACGCTTTCTTCATGTCGCCCGCAATCCGCGGGGGGGTGCTCGTCCAGAACGCGCAATGGGAGAAAGGCGCGATCGCCGTCATGAAGACAGGCATCTGGTTCGTCAGCCAGGAGAAACAGGTCTGCATCCCTCTCGACGAGGTGACCGGTATCGAAGTTACGTCCCGGGAGATCCAGGAGAAGAATCTCGACGTCGTGAAGATTGACCACCTCATCGAGAACGAACTCGTGACGAGCTTCGTACTCTGCCCGCTGACGACGCTCCAGGTTCTCTACAACTTCCTCAAAGAGGCGACACGCGATACCGAGGTCAGCGAAGAGATCGATCCCCTGACGGGGCAGGTGGCCATGCTGGTCTACAGCGGGATGGATTCGAGCGCCATCGAGAACATGCTGAAACTCTCGCACAAAGACCTCGACGTCATCTATGAGAAACTCCTCGGCTCGGGGCTCGCCGAAGTACTCTACGTCAGAAAAGAAGTACAACTAACCCCAAAAGGCGTCAGATACATATCAGAGTCTGTAAAATCTCCAATGGATTAAAAACTTTCTTTCTTCAAAATGAGAAGATATATATAACTTTTTTATCAAATATTCAATAAGTGGTGTTCGATGGGGAGAATCCTAATCGTCGATGATACAATGTTTATGAGAACGCTGCTGAAGAACATCCTCTTCTCCGGCGGGCACGACATCGTCGGTGAGGCAGCGGACGGGGCGGAAGCCCTCGCCAAATATCAGGAGCTCAAGCCCGACCTCGTTACTATGGACGTGGTCATGCCGAAGATGAACGGGATCGAAGCGCTCAAGGCCATCAAAGCAGCCGACCCGGCAGCAAAGGTCGTCATGTGTACGGCGGTCGGCCAGGAGCAGATGGTCAAACTCGCCGTCAAGAGCGGTGCGAGAGGTTACATCGTCAAACCGTTCCAGGCTCCGAAAGTACTCGAAGAAGTCAAGAGCGTTCTCAGTGCGTAACTATGATACGGGTTCTGATCGTCGACGACTCGCTCTTCATCCGCACGATACTCCGGGATCTGCTCAAAGACAGCCCGGAGATCGAAGTGGTCGGAACGGCGGTCAACGGCATCGATGCCCTCGAAAAGATATCCGGTCTGAAACCCGACGTCGTCACGCTCGATATCGAGATGCCCCGGATGGGCGGTCTTGAGGTCCTTGAGGCGCTGCAAAAGGCGGGCACGAAACCGAAAGTGATCGTCCTGAGCACGCTGACTTCCCGTCAGGCCGATATGACCCACCGGGCGCTGCGGCTCGGAGCGGACGATTTCATGCTCAAACCGAGGGATGTTCCGAACGTCAGGGGCATCGAAAAAGAACTCGTTCAGAAGATCAAAAATCTCGTCGTGCTCCCGACGATCGTGAAACCCACTGCAGTCAGCCGGAGCGAGGCGGATGCAGTCGTTGTGATAGGCTCTTCTGCCGGGGGTCCGCCGATGCTCGATACGCTCCTCTCCGCGCTTCCACCGGACCTGCCTGCCGCGGTCGTCGTCACCCAGCACATGCCCGAGGGGTTCACCGCATCGCTCGCCGAGCGCCTGAGCAGAGTCTCCGCTCTCCCCGTGAAAGAGACCGCGAACGGAGACAGCCTCCGGACCGGAACGGTCCTGGTCTCAAAGGCCGGGTTCCACACCGTCATCTCGGGAGTCGCATCGAGCAACGGAAAAAACCACGGGCGGATCATCCATTCGACCGCTCCCCGCCTGCACGCGGTTCGGCCTGCCGTCGACAAGACCTTTGCCTCTGCAGCCCGCGTATTCGGCTCGCGCACAGTCTCCGTGCTCCTCTCGGGGATGGGGAACGACGGCGGCGAGGGGACGCTCGCAGTGAAGACTGCAGGCGGAAGGACGATGGTATGCACCGAAGAAGACTGTCTCGTATACGGGATGGCACGCTCCGCTCTTGCCAGGAACTGCGTCGATAAGGTGGTTCCGCTCGACGGCCTCGCACGCGAGATCACGAGAGCAGTCGGTCAACTCGAGGTGAATCATGTTTGACGAAGAGGGATATCGGAAGCTGTTTGTTGAGGAATCACGGGAGAACCACGAGAACATCGTGAACAATCTTCTTGCTCTTGAGAACGGCGATGACCAGCAGGCAGCTATCGATGAGATCTTCCGGTCCGCGCATACGCTCAAGGGGATGTCCGCATCGATGGGCTTTGATGCGATGGAACACCTCTGTCACTCGATGGAAGACGTATTCTCGCTCATCCGCAGCGGCCGGCGCGAGGTGACCGCGACGCTCACCGACCTTCTGCTCACCTGTACCGACGCCATTGAGGCGATGCTGGATGCCATCGAAGCAGGAGAAACGCCGTCCGGGGAGCAGTCCGCAAGTCTGGTGCAGGAGCTTCAGGCATTTGCCGAAGAAGAGGAGGGGAGCGCGCAGGAGACACCTCCCGCTGCGGCGGCTTCCGCCGGGGTCCCTCCCGAACAGGCAGAAGAAGCCGAAGAACGCCCGCTGTATACGTTAACGGTCGGCGTCGACCCGTCCAGCACCATGAAGGACGTCCGGGCGATGCTGCTCCTGCAGAACCTGGAAGAGATCGGGACGATCCACTCGACGACCCCCTCGCGGGAACTCCTTGAGGACGGAAAGTTCGACGGGCCGTTCGAGATTCTCATCGAGAGCGAGGCCGGGGAGGATGCGCTCAGGACAATCGCATCCGGTACGGAACTCTCGCTCCTTGCCCTCTCCACACCGCAGTCGCTGCCGGCAGCGAGCGAGGAGGTTCGAGCGCCAGAACCAGCCCCCTCCGAACCGCAGATCCCGCCGCCGCAGGTTCAGCGGGCGGCGAAAACCGAGAAGAGCCGCGAGATCAAGAATATCCGCGTCGACATCCAGCGGCTCGACCGGATGATGAACCTGGTGGAGGATCTGGTCATCAACCGCGGACGGCTCGAGCAGATCGCGAAGAAGCATGGCATCAAGGAGTTCGACGAGGCGCTCTCCATGGTCGGCCGTTCGGTCTCCGACCTTCAGAACCTCATGATGGGGATCCGGATGATGCCGCTCGAGCGCATCTTCAACCGCCTTCCCCGGGTCGTGCGGGACGTTGCAAACCACGACGGGAAGGAGGTCGAGTTCTCCATCGAGGGCGGCGAGACCGAACTCGATCGGAGCATGATGGACGGGCTCTCCGACCCGCTCCTGCACATCATCAGGAACGCCGTGAACCACGGCATCGAGACGCCGGAGATCCGAAACGCCAGCGGTAAATCTCCGAAAGGGTCTCTGCGGCTGACGGCAAGGAGGGACAAGGACAACGTCATCATCGAGATCGAGGACGACGGTGCCGGCATCGATCCCGAGAGACTCCGGAAGAAGGGCGTTGAGAAAGGCCTCATGACACCGGAGGCGGCAGCAAACGCAACGAAAGACGAACTGGTCGGACTGCTCTTCGAGCCCGGGTTCAGCACGGCCGAGACGATCACCGACATCAGCGGCAGGGGCGTCGGGCTCGATGTGGTCAAGAAGACGATCGAATCGCTCAAAGGATCGATCAAGGTCGAGACGGAGGTCGGCAGGGGAACGAAGTTCGAGCTGGTGCTCCCCCCGACCATGGCGATCATCGATGTCATGATGGTGCACATCAACGGCATGCGGTGCGCCATCCCGGTCAGCAACGTCGTCGAGGTGGCGCAGACGAGACTGGAAGCCATCCACCGGATCGGCAACAGCGAGGCGATCCTGCTCCGCGACCAGACCCTTCCGATGCACCGCCTGGACGATATGTTCGGCCGGGCGGAGAAGAGCGACACGCTGGTCGTGCTGCAGAACGACGGCAGGAGATGCTGTATCGTCGTCGATTCCGTCGACGGCCAGCAGGAAGTGGTGGTGAAACCGCTTTCCAGCATTGCAGGCAACTGCCGCGGGATCAGCGGGATCACCATCCCCGGAGACGGCGATGTCGTGCCGGTACTCGACGTAAATACAATGATTTAGGAGAGATTTTTCATGGAACTGAATCCGTTTCAGAAGGACGCACTGGCAGAGTTTGGGAATATCGGTGCAGCACACGCGGCGACGACCCTGTCGCAGATGCTGATGAGCCCGATCGAGATGACGGTGCCTGAAGTGCTGGCCATCGATATCGCCGACCTGCACAACCACATCAGCAACGAGATCTCGGCCATGGTCGTCTTCCAGATTCAGGGGGAGGTCGCGGACGGCGGGTATGTCGTCGTCAGCATGCCCCGGGAGACCGTCATCCAGCTGACCAACCAGATGCTCGGCACCACCGATACCGATCGCGAGATCAACGAGATGGACCAGAGCGCTGCAATCGAGATCGGGAACATCATGATATCGGCGTTCCTTGATGCGACAGCCGAACTGCTGGGTATCGTCATGCTGCCGTCTCCCCCGGCGCTGGCCATCGATATGGCGCATGCCGCCTTCGAGTCCATCGTCGCGCAGGTGGCCGGCGACGTGAACGACGTCCTGATCTTCAACACCGAGCTCACGAGCGAGGCGCCGCCTGTCTACGGGAGCATCTACATGCTCCCGAACGCCGAACTTACGCAGCAGCTCTTCCTCATGCTGGAACGGATGATGGAACCGCTCTCATAACCAGCCTCCGGGGTACCATGGAGAACAATTTTTTTGGCGAAGAGACGGCGATAATCCTGGGTCTGGGCGAACTCCGGGTCGGGAAGTGCCCGATGGGGACGATCGGGCTTGGTTCCTGCATCGCACTCATCCTGCACGACCAGAGGAGGTCCCTTGCGGGGCTCGCCCACATCATGCTCCCCGAAAGCCGGGGGGTGACCGATCGTCCCGGGAAGTTCGCAGATACTGCCATGTGCGCTCTCCTCGAAGAGATGGTGGAACTCGGAAGCACGAAATCCTCGATCACCGCAATCGTGGTCGGCGGTGCAAGCATGTTCGAGTTTTCGGCCAACTCCCTGAATATCGGCGAGCGAAACGCCGCTGTGGTGAAGGAACTGCTTCAGGAACAGGGCATCAGGATCGAACACGAGGAGACCGGCGGAAAGATCGGGCGATCCGTATACTACTGGCCGGAGGGGAAGGGACGCCTCATCATCAAGAGGGCGGACGGAACATGCATCGCGCTCTGATCCTCATTTTAGCCGCGGCATTCCTCTTCAGCCCCCCTGCATCGGCCCTGTACGTCGAGGTGCCCGATTATCATTCGGGCATCGCGTCAGCCGGGGTGAAGGACGCAATCAACGGCCGGTATGGAGACGTCATCTTTGCAACCGACAGCGGTATCTCCGTGCACGCGGAGAACGGCACCTGGTATTCGGTCAACGCAAGGCATCCAAAAGAGACGGCGTATGGCCTGCTCGCACCCCTCGAGAACATGGTCACCGCGGTCGCGCTCGACGCAAAGGGGCACCTCTGGATCGGGTACCCGAACGGGTTACAGATCGGAGATGGGAAAGGATACCGCGCCATCCAGGATCTGGATTTCCTCAAGAACCTCAACGTCAACTGCATTGAGCGGTGGGGGGACGAGATGTGGATCGCCACCGGGCGGGCGGGCCTCCACTGCTGCCACGACGACGACTGGACGTGGTACAAGCCGGCCGGTCCCGAAGGGCTCGGGTGCCACACCGTCGTGAGCATGGCGGTCGACGCTGCGAGCGATGCGCTCGTCATCGGATCGGAGAACGAAGGTATCCGGGTGCTCCGGAATCGGACGGGTGAGGTCCGCTTCGAGCGGGTCACCTATCGCGACGACACGCTTCGCGGGGTCTCGGAGGTGCGGGTCGATCCGTTCGGGGGGGTGTACCTCTTCAACCGCACGATGGTTCTCCATTACGCCCCCGATACCGGGGTTACAGAGGTCCTCGGTGCCGGAGACCTGAGCGCGTTCCCGGTCACGATCAACGACGTCGCGGCGACACCGGAAGGGATGCTCTATATCGCATCCGATAACGGGATATACGGGTGGAATTCGTCGGCCGTTGCCCTGCATATCACGTCCGGAGACGGTATCCGCGCAAACGTCGTCAAGAAACTCTTTGTCGACGGCGACGGCCGGTGCTGGTTCGTCGTTGCCGGAAACGTGGGCTACATCCCGCCGAGGACGGAGCGGGCCACCCTTGATCTCTCCGCCGTCCCGGTGCCGACACCGGATGCAACGGAGACGCCACTGCCCCCGGCACCGGTGGAGACTCCCGAAGAGAGTGCCGGGCTGTTTGACGGGGTTTGGGCTTTCTTTGAGGGATTGATCGGCGCGGCGAGCGTCGGGTGAACGGGGCGTGAGAGTGCGAAACAGGGGAGGGGTCCCCGCTTTTCTTGATCCCCCTGTTCCCGATCTCCACTATATCGGGCTTTCTCATCGTTCCGAGGTCTGACGAGTTCTTTCAGAAGAAGATCCGAAACCGTTGTGGACAGGCCCAGAATGCCTGTAACCCCGGAGTTCACGAAAAAGAAGGGATCCGCTGCCGCCGACTACTTCGAGATCTCCGTGTAGTAATACTCCCCGGCGGCGATCTGCTCCCGGTCGAGGAACGAGCCGGGCTTGTTGATCCGCGGCCTTCCGCTCTTGTCCCGCCGGAAGGTGATCCCGAGCGCCTCGAGGAACCGGTTCATGCCCGCCGCCATGTCGAACGGCCCGGCGGCTTTGCCGCGGATGCCCGGCTCGCCCTCGAAGACCAGGATGCGGTCGCTGATCATGTCGATGACGTAGATGTCGTGGTCGATCACGAGCGTGCTCGCGTCCCGCCCTTCGGCGTGCTTCCTGATCATCCTTGAGATCTTCACCCGCTGCTCGACGTCGAGGTGAGCGCTCGGCTCGTCCAGGATGTAGAGGTCGGCGTCGCGCGAGAGGCAGATCGCTATCGCCACGCGCTGGAGTTCGCCGCCCGAGAGCGTGTTTATGGGTGCCTGGAGGAACTGCGCGAGGGAGAGAGGCTCCAGGATCTCGTGCTGGTAGTACGAGGTGTCGAACTTCGTCGTCGTCTGGCGGAGGACCTCCTCGACGGTCGCTTCCGTATCGCCTTTGAGGTACTGGGGCTTGTAGGAGATCCGCACCCGGGTGTCCATCGCCCCCGTATCGGGTTCGAGCACCCCGGCAAGGAGCCCGGCAAACGTGCTCTTCCCGATACCGTTCGCCCCGAGCACCCCGAGAACCTCGCCGCTCCGGATCTCCCCGCCGTCGACGGTGAGCGAGAACTGCGTAAAGCCTTTCGTCATCGCCGGGAACTCGAGCAGCACCTCCCGGTCCGCGTCGGACGCATGCGCCCGGGTATCGAACGTCACCGCGTACGTCCTGAACCGGACGTTCTCCTCCGGGAGGAAACCCTCCAGGTACTGGTTGATCCCCACCCGGACGCCTTTCGGGTGGGTGATGACGCCGAAGACCGCCGGTTCACCGTAGGCGATATGCACGGTATCGGCCAGCATGTCGAGGATGGCGAGGTCGTGCTCGACGATCACGACCGGCCGCTCCTGGGCGAGTTCCCGGATCAGGTTCGCGGCGGCCATCCGCTGGTAGACGTCGAGGTAGGGCGTGATCTCGTCGAGGAAGTAGAAGTCGGCGTCGCGCGAAAGACAGGCGGCGAGCGCCACTCGCTGGAGTTCGCCGCCGGAGAGGGTCGCGATAGGCCGGTCGATGACCGCCTTAAGCGTCAGCCGGTCGATGTAGTAGTCGAGTTTGCCGCGCTCGTCCGTCGTCCCAAGAAGGTCGCGCACCGACCCGGAGAAGACCTTCGGGATCTGGTCGATATACTGCGGTTTTACCGCGACCTTCACGTTCTTCTGCGAGAGGAGCTGGAGGTAGTCGAAGAGTTCGGTCCCCTGGTAGAGGTCGAGGACCTCCTTCCAGGAGACCTCTTCATCGGTCCTCCCCAGGTTCGGGACGAGCGTGCCCGAGAGGATCTTCACCGACGTGCTTTTCCCGATACCGTTCGGACCGAGGATGCCCGTGACTTTCCCCTCGACGGGGATCGGGAGACCGTAGAGGACGAAGCCGTTCTGGCCGTAGCGGTGGATCGGCTGGTCGAGCTGTTCGGGGAGGTTGACGATGTCGAGCGCCTGGAAGGGGCACTTCTTCACGCAGATACCGCACCCGACACAGAGTTCTTCGGATATGATGGCCTTCTGGTCTTCGCCGATGACGACGGTCTCATCGCCGGTTCGGACACGGGGGCAGTAGAGGATGCACTCGGTGCCGCACTTGACGGGGTGACACCGATCACGGTGTACGACAGCAATACGCATGGGTGATCACAGAACGGTGGTGGTCAGGAGGATCGTCCAGGTCATGAACCAGAGCGCGAACGTCATGAAACTCTGGTAGAACCAGTCCTTTCCGGTCAGGGCCATGTAGTCAACCCGGATGAGCATGAAGATGTGTTTCTGGAAAACGACGCCCGCCATCAGGAGAAGGATGCCGATAATGGCGTTTTCCTGGAGCCCGCTCACCGGGTCGGGGGTGCCGGAGAGGTAGAACGAGAGTCCTCCGGCGAGGATGCCCATAAAACAGGCTACAAGCGTCCGCTTTATCCGATTCCTGTGCTCGACCTGTTTCTCGGCACGGGTCCGCGGCCGTGTCTTTTCGACTTCTTCTGCTACCGCATTATCGCTCATCGTGACACCAGTGTTGCGCCATTCCTGAAAGGGAGTCGCTTCGGGGCGGCGGCCCGGCGGGAGCAAACCGACTTCTGGCCACTTCCCGGGATTGACGGAATTATTACATTATAGGGCGTTCTCCGGTTATAAATGATAGGTACCTGCGGCACGCCGGAACAGGGGCGGCGGCGGATCGGGACGATTTGCGGCCGCTCTCCACGCGCGGATACGGCAGGAGAGGTATGGGCATGCAGTGCGACATGCTCGGGACACATTCCCAAAAAAACCGGTCTCACTCAATCTTATACCGCAGAAGCGCCGCGGCGCCGCCGATGGCATCAAGCCGCTCCCCGGGCTCGAACTCGGTGCTCAGCACCACGACCGCTGCGTTGACGCGCTCGGCCTGCTCGATGACGCCCGTAGCCTCATCGTCACGGAGCAGGGTGTCGGCGACCAGCACCGTCTCCGCCGCCCCGTAGGCAACCGCTCTCTGGACTTCGTCGATACCGTAGACGACGGCGCCCTCGGTCGCGATCCGGAGCAGGACCTCGTCCATCAGCGCGACCTCCCGTGCAAGGTGCAGGTCGCCGAGCAGCCGGTCAAGGATCCCCTGCCCGATGACTTCCTGCACGGCGCCCCGTCCGATGCGCCGGGTCTCGACGGCGACCATCCGGCCGGCGAGGTCGGGGGCACGGGCCTTCACGTACTCCGCGAACTCGTCCTTCACGAACCCCGGGCCCGCGACGACGAGAGGGCCGGTGACCGCGGCGACCGCCTCAAGCGTCTTCTCAAAGAGCGCCGACCGGGTGCCGGTCTCGGCACCCTTGCTGCTCCCGATCGTGATGGTCGTCACCCACTCCGGGCCGAACTGGCGCAGCCGGTAGACCTGCGCCTCCCCCTCCTCGACGCTCACGACGTGAACCACGCCGTATGCGGAGGCATCGACGGCACGCCGGATCCGTTCGCAGTCGACGGCCCGCCAGCGTTTGACGACCGAGATCTCGAACCCGGCATCGACGTTCAGGGTGTGGTGTGCAGAGACATCCACCCCGCTCTCGATGACGCCGGCGATCCGGAGACGGTTCGTGTGCTGGTGGAACTCCACCTTCTCGACCCGGATCCCGAGCCGCACCGGCCGCTTCTCGACCTTCTCCGGCCGGAGTTTGTCGGTCGCCGCCTCCACGCTCCGGAAGGTCGTCGCAAAGACGAGATCCCCCGGCCCGACCAGGTGGGAGAGGTGCCAGAGGTCGTCGAGCGTCTCCGGGAAGAGACGTATCTCGCCGAACTGCCTCTTCATCTCCCGGACTTCGGCCTTCATGATTCCACGATATCGGAGCCTCCCGGCGGGACGAAAGCGGCGACCGCTTCGGTGTTCAAGGCGTTTTTGAGCCCTTTCCACTCGTCCTCCGAGAGTTTCTCCCTGAGTGCCCGGACTACCTTCCTTGCGGTGTCGTTCGGTTCGAACTGGCCGGGACGGAGTTCCACCCACACTTTCGTACGCCCGGTGACGGCACCGGGGGGACCGCCGATGACGGCGACCTCGGGTGCTGTCGCAAGACCGATCGCCACCCCGAGCGGCACGTTCCTGAAATACTGCCGCTCGCCGCGGACGATGAAGGCGCCTCTCGCCACATACTCGCCGGATTCGGCCGTCTTGCTCACCTGGTCGGGCCGGGCGGCATAGACGTCCGCCGTGAAGTGCCCGACCTTCCAGGCGTTTGAGTAGGAGGCGGCGAACTGCACGGCCTCGTCAAGGTGCTCGGTCGTGCCCTTCACGATGACGACGCTCCCGCCGTGGACGTCGGCGTGGACGAAGAGGTCCCCGCCCTCCATGTACTTCTTGACGAGTTCCTCGTTCTGGGAGGCGTCGCGGCCGCCGATGACAAGAATGCCGTCGCTGGTGGTGAACCAGCGAAAGCGGTGATACCACCGCTTTTTCAGGAGGGCAAGGTTCCGTTTCGTCCGGGGCTTCTCGGGAACTGTCCGTTCCATCGCCACAAGCGCGCCTGCCTTCTTCTTCTTGAACTTCTTGATCTGGTCGTAGTAGCGGCCGAGGTTCTGCTCGATCGTCTCGTGGATGTGGATCTTCACCCGCTCCCCCGAGAGATCGAGGTCCACCGCCGCATCGGCAGGATGAACTGCCCTGACCATCTTTACCGCAGGGTTATCGCCGTTCGCTTTCAGGATCTGCTCGATCTCCTGCCACGACCGGTTTTTGCTCGCCTCATCAAGCGTCGCTATGATCCCGGCAACGTCCGTGTAGTTCTCGTAGATCACCTCCACGATCCGCCCATAGCGCTCGATCTTCTTCTCGAACCCCTTGATCGCCTCCGCCTGCCGCAGGCGGATCACCTCCGCCTGGGAGAGGCGGGGCTTCTCGGCCGCGGGCCCCTGCTTCTCGCCCGCCGTCTTCGGGTAGAACGCATCCAGGGCCTCACTGAAGGTCGCAAACCGCTCGCGAACCTCTTCGCCGGCAAGCACCACCGGCCAGCATCCGGACGCCGTTATCACCGGCTCACGGCGTCCTCCTACATCGGCCATCAGCCGTTCGAACGCATCCCGGACAGCCTCCGCGTCCACTTCCGCGGCGGCGGCGCTCTTCTCGACGCCGGCCACCCGGCAGACCTCTTCGGCATACGCGCCGCCGAGCATGCACCCGACGGCAAGCGTCCTGACGATATCGCGGTCGGACTCTGCAAGCATCGCCCCGAACGCCTCCGGCGATTGAGACGAACAGTCGGATCCCTCGAAGGCGTAGACCGCGCCGGGAACCACTTCACGGGTCTTGAAACGGTGGTGCCAGAGGGGCTTGACTATCGTATATTTTTCATCGCAGAGAACGGCGTTCCCCTCGTCGAAGAGCTCGAAGATGAGGTGATAGGTCGTATCCCGCTTCCCGATATCGAGGCTTACCGTGCGCTCGAGCCCGAGCTGGCGGATGCCGAGCACCTTCCCGCCTTCGAGGTGCTTTCTAAGCAGCATCGCGAAACTCGGCGGGTTCTTTGGAGGCACAGGAAACTCCGCGGTGAAGTGGGCGCGCCGTCCCGTCTCGACGAGGAGAAAGTACTTCGCCCGGTCTTCACCATTCAGCCTGATGCCGAGGGTCTTCGCATCGAACTGGTAGATCTTGCCGACCCAGAGCGGAAGGCGATCGGCAGCCTCCGCTGTCAGCGCCCGAAGATCGACCCCGCTCATTCCCTGTAGTGTCGCCATTGATTCAGAATACATTCGGCCCGGTACCTAAAGAAGGGTACGGGCCGTTCTGATATTGGAGGGGAGCGGGCGGGGGGCAGTCAGAGTCACCACACTGGAAAACCCACAAGCAACTCATTGGACATCATAAATTCCCGGTCGGCAGTGAGGTCAAAGCCCCGTACACTGGACCGTGGGGATATCGCCTTAAGGGGGGTGGGGACAAAGGGGAGTGCGAGCGCAGCGAGCATGAGAAACTCGAAGAGTTTCGAGGTGCGAGCGCAGCGAGCATGAGAAACTCGAAGAGTTTCGAGGTG
>NZ_JXOJ01000008.1:43819-227032 GCF_001017125.1 Methanoculleus sediminis
AGCGCAGCGAGCATGAGAAACTCGAAGAGTTTCGAGGTGCGAGCGCAGCGAGCATGAGAAACTCGAAGAGTTTCGAGGTGTGAGCGCAGCGAACACGAGAAGAACGAAGTTCTTCGGAGGGGGGATGCCCCCCCTCCCCATCTGACGGTGGTCGAGCTCCGTTCCTGCGGAACGTCGCACCTCGCACCTCCGGTGCTCAAGCTCGCTTCGCTCGCACTCCGCACCCTCCGGGTGCTCGATCTCCGGGCGTTCGCACCTAACGGTGCTCACGCTCCTGCCCTCCGGCCAGTCGCGTTCCGCCCATCGCACTCCCCGTCAGCCCCTCCCCAAGGGCGATATTCCCACGGCCCAGTGTATCGGGCAATGTCCACGTCTTCAACGCACCGTCTATCGCGACTCACGCTTTCGATGCTTTAACACTGAAAATGAATTCAATCCCACCACCCAGAACCAGACATCCCCGATAGATCTACTGCATGGCCTACAAGCGCCCCCCACCTTGGGAACACCTGTCAACGCAACAACTCTCCAAAAAAAAGCAAAACCGCAAGAGCGGAGGAGAATTACTCCTCGGACTCTTTCGTCTCTTCGGTCTCGGCGGGCTCTTCGGCCTCAACGACCTCAGGCGCCGTTTCCGGCTTCTCCGGGCGGGAGATCGTCTCCTTCATGACGACATCGTTGACATCGGAGTAATTCTCGAATATCTCGCGGACGAGGGTGCCCCGCCAGACCATCCAGCGCCGGTCGTACGTGATCGCGGGAGGGAGCTCCAGTTCGGCCGTGCCGTCGGCGATGGTGACACCTATGTCGGTTCTGCCCGAGAAGAGCTTGATGAGACCCTTGATCTGCTCCACCGGGTCCTCGACCTTCTCGAGGATCGCGTAGGAGTAGTTCAGGGTCTTCCCGGCAAGCGGGTGATTGAAGTCGACGACCGCGCGCCTTCCGATGACGTCGATGACGACGCCCTCGCGGCCCTCGACCTCGATCCGCATCCCCCTCTGCGGCTTCTCGCGGAACTGCGTGACCGGGACGGACTTTACAGCCCCATCCTCGTGCGCCCCGAACCCCTTCTCGGGCGGGACATCTACCTCGCCCTCGGCGCCGACCTCTTTACCGATCAGCTCGTCCTCGAGGCCGATGATGACGTGGTGGCTCCCCAGGCGGACGGTGACAGGACCGTACTCCGCCCGCGGGTTGTAGATCCCCTCTTCCTTTGCGTTCTCCTCATCCGTGGTATCGAAGATACTCTCACCGACGCGGCCGGTGTATCTGAGCCTGATAAAATCTCCTTCCTGAAGTGCCATTCCATTCACCTTGGATAGCGGATGCGTTGCGGTCGCGGTACGCCTCCCGCACCTGCCCGCCGCATGCCTGCGTCTTGTTGTTCCATTTTATTTGGATGGAATGGTATTTATACTGTCTACCGGAACACCCCCGGCAGGATCATGGACGAGATACAGCAGCAGGCCGGCGGGGTCTCGTACGCCCCCTCTCCCCCCGGGGAGTTCTGCGGCAGACAGGAAGAACTCGAGCAGATTTCCGCCGTTCTCTCGCGGGCGGGAGAACACGGGCAGGCGGTGATGATCTCCGGCCCGCCGGGCACCGGGAAGAGTTCGCTCCTGAACAGGCTCGCATACGAGGTGCAGGAACCCCCCGGCGGGCGGCAGTCCCCTGTCCTCCGAGCGGAAATCTTCGACCTCCCGGGGATGATCTTCTCTGCGTTCCGGGAGTTGTTGAACGACCTTCGGCGATCCGCAGCATCCGCAAGATTCGGGGGCATCCTCGATGCCGAGAGCATGAAAGAGGCTGTCCGGTATGCCGACGACGTCTTCGAGAAGTACGCCGCTCCGGTGGAGCCGGTCGGCCTGCTCCCCAAGACCGGCGAGGAGATCGTCGGCGTCTTCGCCCGGTCGCCCGAGGTCGGCTACGACCGTGTATACCAGGCGTTCGAGGAACTGCTCGGGGAACTCGGGAGACAGATGAGCATGACCGGCCATGTTGCGGCGGTTCTCTTAGACGACGTCCACCTCGCCTCGAGCCACGACCGGCGCCTCCTCCGGGACATCGTGAACGGCCTCCCGCCCGGCATCCTCCTCGTCTTCACCTGCCGGACGGAAGACAACGCCGGTTCCGGATACGCCACGATGCGGGAGGAGATCCGGGATCTCGGTATCCACGAAGTACAGCTGTCCGGGATGCAGCGGCACGAGATCCGGGAACTCGGGGAGAGGCGGTTTCACTTCTCCATCGACGATGCCGCCGCCGGCCTCCTCGAAGAGAGTGCGGGCGACCCGTTCCGTCTAATAGCCTGCTTCAACACCCTGCGCGACCGCGGGCTCGCACCCTCCCGGGAAAATGTCGCGGACGTCATCGCCGGGGCAACAGATCCCGCGGGGCTTGTCTTTGCCGCGCTCCCGAAACCCACGAAGGCATGGACGGAGGAACTCTGCACCTTAAACCCCCCGTTCCCCGTGCCGGTCATGGCCTGCATGCTCGATCTCCAGGGAGCAGGCATAACGCCGACGACCGACCGGCTGCTGGAGAGCGGCATGTTCAGAAGGCTTCCGGACGGAGAGTACGCCTTCGCGCACCCCCTCCTGCAGGAGCACTGCAGGCGGGAACTCTCTGAAGACGCACGAGTTGCGCTCAACGCCCGTGCGGCGGATTGCTTCGAGCGTTCCATGCACCGCCTCCCCGGCAGGCTGCACGCCCTCCTCTCGCTTGCCGGCCACCTCTTCCACGCGCGCGAGTACGGGAAAGCCGCCGACCTGAACCTGGAGATCGGGCTCCGGTTCCACCATCGCGAGGACCACGATACCGCCCTGATGCTCACGGAGCGGGCGGTCGTCTCCGCGGAGCGCCTCGGAGACGATGTGCTCCTCGCCGCCGCAGAGCGGCAGAGAGACGTCATCCGGCAGAAGGTCTCCGGCTCGCCCGGGGCCGGACGGTGAGGGTTTATCGTCGTTCCCGAGAGACGATCTGACGCAGAATGGGCATGCTCGAAGTAGAAGCAAAATATACGGTCGGAGACCTGGAAGACGTCAGGGCCGGGCTCGACCGGAAGGGAGTGCGGATGGGGAGAAGGCAGCAGGAACGCGACGTCTATTACAACGCCCCTCACCGCGATTTTGGAGAGACGGACGAGGCGTTAAGGGTCAGGTACGACGATACCGGGGTCACCGTGACCTACAAAGGCCCGAAGATCCGGGTCGGGAGCGCGAAGGCCCGCGAGGAGTTCAACCTCGCGGTAGCCGACGGAGAGTTGCTCGAGACGATTCTCTCCCGTCTCGGTTTCCGGCGTGCCGCCACGGTCTCGAAGGTGCGGGAGTTTTACGAGATGGGGGACGTGACGGTTACGCTCGACGACGTCGAGGGGCTCGGGACGTTCGCCGAGATCGAGATCCTGACAGAAAAGGACGAAGAGGATGCCGCCGGCCGGATCGGAGCGGTTGCAAAAGAATTGGGTGTAGACGGTCCACCGATCTACACCTCGTATCTGGAGATGCTGCTATTTAAACAGCGATAAGTTCTATATGGATATCTTTGGGCTCCTTCCCGAAACGGATGATAGCGCCGTAGCCTTCTGAAGCGGGTCCGGGGTTGACGACCTTGACGCCGTCGACCTCGGTGACGCCCCGTGCCTCGTGGATGTGGGCACAGCAGACCAGATCGAACCGGGCCATGTGCTTTCGGATGCTCTGGCTGCCGACATGGTCGTCGCCGACGGCATCCAGCGCCTCGTACGGCGGGGCATGGCAGAGCAGGACGTTGTGGATATTCTTGTCCATGTGATTGGTTATCCGGGTAAGGTCTTTATCGATCTCTTCCTCCGTCAGCTCGAACGGCGTGTCGAACGGAGTCTTGTTCGAACCGCCAAGACCCGCAAGCGTGATCTTGCCGAGCGCGATCCACGAGTTGTGCAGGCAGACCGCATCCGAGCGTTCAAGCACGTCGACGATCTCGCGGGGGTCGCAGTTTCCGGGGATTGCGAAACACGGCACCTCGAAGTTGGAGAGTACCGAATCTACAGGCTCAAGTGGACCGAAATTGGTGATGTCGCCTGCAATGATGACTGCATCGTAGTCGTAGCTGAGAAAAGCGTCAAGCTTTCCGTAGTTACCGTGCAGATCTGCTAAGAGTAGCACATCCGTCATGCTCTATAGATGAGAAGTGCGTCTAAAAAACCTTATCTCATGATCCATCCACGAGCCGGTTATTCTGCCGTCGAGCGCCAGTTTCCCGAGAACCTTTTTTGTCTCGGGGAGGAGCGGGCGGGGGCGTGCATTCTGGAGAGGAGTCCCCGGCAGCGGCATGAAGTAGTGGATGTGCGCCTTCCCGCCCCGGGTGACCATCTTCACAAGGTCGAGCGTCGCGCGCTGATCGTCGTCGCTCTCGAACGGCAGTCCGAGGATGAAGTCGACGACCGGGACGAGGCCGTGTTCCCGGCAGAGGTCGAAGGCACGGACGACGTCCTCGACGGTATGCCCGCGGTGCAGGTGGCGCAGCACACGATCGCTTCCCGACTGCGCCCCGAAGTGCAGGCGGGTGTTGGCGCAGGTGTCGAGGACGAGTTCGACCGACCGGCGCGAGATGCACTCCGGGCGCACCTCGCCGGGGAAGGTGCCGAAGTAGATCCTCCCGTCGAGGCTCCGGAGGAGCCGTTCGACCCTGTCGAGACGGAGATGAACGCCATCGGAGCCGTAGGCAAACGCGTTCGGGGTGACGAACCGGATATCCCGGTAGCGCGAGGCGTAACGGACGATCTCGTCGATGGAGCGGTGGCGCATGCACCGCCCGAAGAGGCGCGGCGTCTGGCAGTAGCCGCAGGAGAACGGGCATCCCCGGGTGATCTCGACGAAGCCCTTGATCCGTGAGAAGGGCGGGTAGCCGTCGAGGAGGACGGTGTGGCGGGCGGGCGTATACCCGGCGGCGGTGGCGATCCCGGGAGGCGGATCTCTCCCTTCCTCGATGGCGGAGAGAAGCGCCGGGAGGGTGTACTCCCCCTCCCCGACGACGACGTAGTCGGCGTACTCCGCCACCTCGCGGTAGCAGGCGGAGGCGTGGGGGCCGCCGACGATCGTTATGCAGTCGGCCTCTGCGATCTCGTCGCGGTACAGGCGCTCGTTGATGGAGTTCAGGCTGTAGACGGTGACGTCGGGACGCGGCCCGTCCGTCGCCTCGAGGTCGTATCCGTGCACCTCGCACGCTGCGGCAAGCGCGGCGAAGGAGTTGTTCGCCTGGGGGATGTGTCGCCAGTAGACCTTCATGTCTGCGGTATTCCGGCCGTGCGGCGTGCGTTCACCGGGTTTTCCCGGCGGTTTCGCCTGCATGGCATGTATCCTAACAGTCTCTCCGGGCACGGGATTAAGGTGACGACCCACCGGGCCGATACGTTTATCGTGAGGATGGGGGAGACGGCGCAGATCGGCTGGTGAGGTGCGATGCCGAAGTACGGACGGAACGAAGACCTGCCGCTGCCGGTGAGAGAGGCGCTTCCCGGGCACGGCCGGGGTATCTACCGCAAAGCGTTCAACAGCGCATGGGAGCAGTATGCCGATCCCCCGGAGCGGCGAAACCCACAAGAGTCGCGCGAGGAGGTTGCCCACAAGGTCGCCTGGGCGGCGGTGGAGCGCGTCTACGAGAAGGGGCCAGGCGGTGAATGGAGACGGAAGGAGGAGGCGAAGCATCAGGTCGCGCTCCGGGCAATCCTTTCAACGACCGCCTGCCCTGGAGAACGCTCCTGTGGCGCCACATATCTAACCACAAATATAATTCAATAAGAATTAAATATCCCCGGCCTGTATTCACCCTCTTGCCGTGGAACAGGACGTTCCACAATTATGGAGACGTGATACACATGAGAGGAACTGCTACAGAGATGCAGGCACGGAGCATTATACGGGGAAAGGATATTGAGGATTATTCGGTCAGGAACCCGCAGGGCGAAGATCTCGGGACGATCAAGGACGTCGTGATCGATACAGGCGAAGGCTGCATTGCCTATGCCGCCCTCTCGTTCGGGGGGTTCATGGGGCTCGGCGACAAACTCTTCGCCGTCCCCTGGGAGGCCCTGCAGTACAACGCGACCGACGACACCTTCGTCCTCGACGTGCCTAAAGAGCGGCTGGAAAACGCGCCGGGCTTCGACAAGGACAACTGGCCGACGACCGCCGAACGCACCTGGCTCACCGGGATGTACAGCCACTATGGCTACACGCCCTACTGGGAACGCCGCATGGAGCGGTGAACCTGATAAAAAAACGGGGATTCGACCACCCGCCGGCCCCTGCCGAGAACCGGGGCCGGCGACACTTTTCAGGGCGGAGAGATCGAGACCGTTGCCTTTGCCGCACGGGCCCGCGTCCGGGATGCCGCTGCGAACACTATATATGCCAGGGCACGCATGCACTGCGAACCGTAATCCAGCGGAGAACGAAAGACCGGAGGGAGCCGGACAGGGAGGCGCGGCCGCCCGCACACGCGACATGGAAACCCTCACGTTCTCCGCTGCTCCGGGGGTATGCCGGTATGCAGAACGTGATACCAAGACGGAAGAAGACAGTCAGGGAGATCGACGTGAGGGGCAGACGGGTGCTCGTTCGTGCCGACTTCAACGTGCCGCTCGATGAGGAAGGAGCAATCGCCGACGATACCCGTATTCGGGCCAGCCTGCCGACGATAAACTACCTCTGCGAGCGGGGGGCACGGGTCATCCTCTGCTCCCACCTGGGCCGGCCGAAAGGTGAAATCGTTGAGCGGCTGCGCCTTACCCTCGTGGCAAACAGGCTCTCCGCGCTGCTCGGCCGGCCGGTCGTCGCGCTTCGTGACTGCATCGGGCCGGAGGTGGAGAGCGCGGTCGCGACGATGAGCGACGGGGATATTGTTCTCCTCGAGAACCTCCGGTTCCACCCGGAAGAGAAGAAAGGCGACCCGGCGTTTGCAGAAGAACTCGCCGGCCTCGCCGAAGCCTACGTCAACGACGCCTTCGGAGCCTCGCATAGAACCGATGCGTCGATTGTGGGCGTCCCGGACTACCTGCCGGCGGTAGCCGGGCTCCTGCTGGAGAAAGAGATCGGCGTGTTCACGCGGATCCTGGAGAAACCCGAACGGCCGTTTGCCGCCGTGATCGGGGGAGCAAAGGTGAGCGACAAACTGGAGGTCCTCGATAACATCATCTTCCGGGTGGACAGGCTTCTCATCGGAGGAGGCATGGCGGCGACGTTCCTTGCGAGCCGGGGCTACCGGAC
The DNA here is from genome assembly GCF_001017125.1 of Methanoculleus sediminis. Taxonomy (GTDB): domain Archaea; phylum Halobacteriota; class Methanomicrobia; order Methanomicrobiales; family Methanoculleaceae; genus Methanoculleus; species Methanoculleus sediminis. Next base: position 51,067 of record NZ_JXOJ01000008.1, read on the forward strand.
CGGCGCGTCGCACATCGAGACCGATCGCCTGGACGCCGTCAGAAGGGTCGAGGAGAATGCAGAAAGACGCGGTGTCCGCCTCATCCTGCCCCGGGATGTCATCGTCACGGAGAAGCTGGAAGCAGGCGCCCCGGCCCGGACCGTGGCCTCCACGGAGATCCCGGACGGCCGGGTCATCGCGGATATCGGGCCCGCGGCCGTCGACGAGTTCTCCCGGGAACTTGGCAGTGTGCGAACCGTCGTCTGGAACGGGCCGATGGGGGTCTTCGAGCTCCCGGAGTTCGCGGAAGGGACGCGCAGGATTGCCGCGACCCTCGCCACCCTCGACGGAACCACGGTCATCGGCGGGGGTTCGACCGCGGATGCCGTGGAGCGGTTCGGGCTCACCGACCAGATGACGCACGTCTCGACGGGCGGCGGGGCCGCGCTGACGGTGCTTGCGGGAAAGCCGCTTCCGGGCGTTGAGGCGCTCGACGATGCAGGGACGCCATGAAGCGCATCGGTATCCTGACGAGCGGGGGCGACGCTCCCGGAATGAACGCCTGCATCCGGGCGGTGGTACGGACCGCGCTCGCGAACGACCTTGCCGTCGTCGGGATACGCCGGGGGTATACCGGGCTCATCGCCGGCGACGCGATGCCGCTCGACCGCTCGGCGATCCGTAACACCATCCACCTTGGCGGCACCATCCTCGAGACCTCCCGGAACCCGGAGTTTTACACCAGGGAAGGGCGGCTCAAAGCGGCGGCCGCCGTCGACCGGATGGGGCTTGACGGCATCGTCCTGATCGGCGGCGAGGGAACATTTCACGGCGCAAGCCTGCTTGCTGCGGACGCGGATACGGCGGCGCTCGTGGGGGTGCCGGCGAGCATCGACAACGACGTTTACGGGACCGACTACTGCATCGGGTTCGATACCGCGGCGAACTGTGCGGTCGAGGCGATTGACCGCATCCGCGACACCGCCCGCTCGCACGAGCGCCTCTTCTTTATCGAGGTGATGGGGCGGACGGCCGGGTTCCTGGCGCTCGAAAGCGGGATCGCCGGCGGCGCCGAGGAACTGATCATCCCGGAAGAAGAGGTCACGGTGGCCCGGATCAGCGACCGCATCGAGAGAGGGTTCATCATCGGCAAAAAGAGCGCGATCGTGGTGGTGGCGGAGGGGAAGACCCCCGGCATCTCCTTTGAGATCGCACGGGAAGTCAGCGAGCGCCTCAACTTCGATTCCCGCGTCGTCGTCCTCGGCCACCTCCAGCGAGGCGGGCCGCCGACGCTGCGCGACCGGGTGCTCGGGAGCCTCCTCGGTTTTGCCGCCGTCGAGGCGCTGATGGAGGAGCGGAGCGGGTGCATGGTGGGAGAGGTCGGCGGGAACCTCACGCACACCCCGCTCGAGGAGACCTGGCAGAAGAAGAAGCCGCTCGACAGGGATCTGCTACGGATATTCCCGTACCTCTCGGAGTAGGCGGACGACCGCCCCGGGGGGAGAATGGGGCGGCAGACGGGTTGCCTAGTAGGCAGTCCAGCCGGCATCGGCGACAACCGTCGCCCCGTCCATGAATCCGACCTCATCCGAGGCCAGGAAGAGAGCTACTGATGCAATCTCCTCGGCCTCCCCCATTCGCGGGTTGATGCCCATACCCGCCATATATACGGCCGCACCTCCCTCGTTTGCTTCCTGGCCTGCGCCGATCTCGATCCTGACGCCGCCGGGGGCGATGATGTTCGACCGGATGCCTTTTTTCGCATACATACAGGAGGGTCAGATAGACTGCTCCCAGCCCTGGCCCATATCGATGAGGGGCCGCACTTCAGCGACCTCGAACGTCACCGTGGCGTGGATCATCGCCGCCGCATCCTCGTTCACGACCTCGGCAATCTGTCTTTTATAGTTCTCCAGCGTCTCCCCGGAGGTCGCGTACTCCTTCATCTTCAGGTAAACCCGGAGCCCTTTCCAGTCCATGATCGTCTCTCCCTGTTCCACGATCGTGTAGACGGCGTTCGGATTCTCCTGCAGGTATTCAAACGTGCGGTTCTTTCCGAGCCCCATGACGACGGTCTTCTCGTCGACCATCATCGGCGAGCCGAAGATTGCTGCATCGACCTTTCCCTCTTTGTTTGCGGTGCTGAGAAGGCCGATCCTCGGCTGTTTGTTGAAGTAATCCACCAATCTGGACGGCATGGTTCTCTCCTCCAGTTGATCCCGGGATTATCGCTTCTGCTTAAAAGGGTATGGGTGACGGGATTCTTCCATGCCCTCATACCGCCAGGAACTCTCCGGGAGCCAGGCTGGTCGCGAGCATCACCATGTTGATCTCCGCGTTCTGCGTCCAGGTGACGGCTTTCCGGTTGGTATCGTCCATCCAGAATTGTTCGATCGTCTTCGCGAGCGGCACGTACCTCATGAGAGCGTCCGCCCGCCGGGAGAGAGCCGGGTTCTCCCGCATCCGTTCCGCGAGGGGGCCGATCCCCCGAAGCCCGATCGAGAGCCCGATCGAGAGCCCGAGCTCCCGGAAGGCAAGTCGGTAGTCCGGAGGGGAGCGGAGCGTCCCGCTCCCGGCAAAGCGGGCGAGGCCGGAGAGGGCCGCATCGAGGACGGAAGCCAGCAGACTTTCGTGTGCGAACCCTCTCCTGCCGGAGAACTGCGCAATCCTTCCGGAACCATCCAGGATCTGCACAATCCTCCCGGAACCCTCCAGGATCTGCACGATCCTTCCGGAACCATCCAGGATCTGCACGATCCTTCCGGCGTCGAAGAGGAGGGCGCCGATGCCGAGCGGGTCATCGGTGGCGAGGGGCTCACCGCGGCAGATGCGGGCGATCTCGGCGATCTCGGCTGATAGGTCGGTTCCCCCTGCCGCCGCCCGGAGCTCGCTGTAGGTGACGAACCCGTCGAGCGGGTCGTGCCGGCCCATGGAGGGGACGAGCGGCCGGGAGAGGTCGATGCTCATCTTCCAGTACATCCTCTTGCCGCCGGAGGAGGGGACGCAGGTGAACGCGGCATGGGCGGTCTCTGCAAGTTCCACCGCCCACCGCACGTAGGCCGGGTCACCGGTCGTCCGGCCCACCCGGTTGAGCGCGTGCATCCACTTCGTGAGGTAGTGGTAGTACTGCCCGTCACGGTCCCACTCCAGCCGCTCATCGAACAGATCATTTGGTCTCCGCTCGGGAAGCGGTTTTCCGATCCGGAGACCGCCCCGTGTCGGGTGCGCCTCCCCCTCCTCGTCGGGTAAGCCGCTGATCCAGCCGGTCCGCGGGTCGTCGTCGCGATGCCGGCCGAGGGTGTGGTGTACCTGGTCGACAAGGCGGAGGGCGAGATCGCGGTAGACCCCGTCGCCCGTCCGGCGGAAGAGTTCGAGATAGTTGCAGACCGCATAAGCGTCCGTCCAGAGGTAGCGCCGCAGAGGGGTGCGGGGCGGGTCAAGCCCGGTCAGGCCGGCGAACTCCGCCATGAGATCCCGGACAATTGCGGTGTTCGTATCCCCTGTCATCCCGCGGAACGGGATGCTGCATCGGGTTCTTAAATGTTATCCGGGCAGTTACTTACGGCGGGAGGAGACACCGGATAGGTATGGCGGATTTCGCAGGCGGGTATGCCGGAGTCGGAGCGGCGCTCGGGATGATCGCGGGACTGGTGCTCGCCGGGTTGCCCGGCGTGGTTGCAGGTACTGCAGTCGGTGCTGTTATCGGGTGGTGCCTCGGGAAGCGGGCACGCGGGTAGCATTACCGGACCCGGGGCGTGGCAGCGGCCGTAAAAAAAATGATTCTCCGGCCTCCGGCTCACCGTGCGGGGCCGGGAATCATCCTGCCCCCGGCCTCAGGCCGCGGGGGTTTGATCCCGAACTCGGGCAGGATGACGTCGTGCGCGAGGTTGATGAACTCCTTCTGCTCCGGGCCCACCTGGTGGATCAGGACGCTGTCGTAGCCCATATCGACGAATTTACCCACCTTCTCGATGATCTTCTGCGGGTCGGGCCCGCAGAGGACGTTCTTTGCAACGTCGTCCGGCGTCACCATCTGCTGCAACTGCTCAAAATGCGTCGGGGTGGGAACGATCCAGTTTAACTCGCCCTTGTTCGCGGCCATGGGGAACCACTCGTACGCCGTGCGCTTCGCCTCCTCCTCGCTCCTGCCGTAGCAGACCACGGTCTCGATCATGCACGATTTTCCTTCGCCGCCCGATGAACGGAACGTCTCGATGACCTCCTCCGGCTTCTGCTCGAAGTGGATGAGCGCGTCTCCGATCTCGCCGGCAACCTCCGCCGACATCGGCCCTTCCGCCGAGATGCGGATCTGCGGGAGCTCCCGCGGCAGTTCGTAGATCTGCGCGTTGTCGAGGGTGTAGTAGACGCCGGAGTAGTCCTGCATCCCTCCCCTCCAGAGGGTCCTGATGATGTTCACCGCTTCCCGGAGCATATCGAGCCGCACCGGCTCGGATGTCGGAAAGACGCCACTGACGACGTGTTCGTTCAGGCTCTCGCCCGTCCCGAGCCCGAGCTCGAATCTTCCCGGCATCATCGTGGCGGCGGTTGCGGCGGCCTGCGCGACGATCGCCGGGTGGTAACGGATCAGCGGGCAGGTCACGCCGGTGGTGACCCTGACCCGCGAGGTGGCCTGCGATACCCCGCCGATGGTGCACCAGGCAAACCCGGCGCGCCCGTGGTTCGAGATCCACGGGAGGTAGTGATCGGTGATGCTCAAAAACGAGAACCCGGCATCCTCGGCCAGTCTTGCGTTCTTCACCAGTTCGGGCGCGCTGTGCGACTCGGTGAAAAGTTTGTAGCCAATCTCGACCATGTTTACTCTCTCCTCTCGGATTCCCCCCGCACGAAGGTGCCGGAGTATAGGCGGCGGGAGAGATCGTCACCGGCCTTAAGCGTTGTGCCGGTTTGAAAAATGAGGTTTCGAGGAGCCTTTCAGTAGCCCGTCGCGTAATAGTAGCCGTCCTCCTCCCGGACGCGGACCGGGACGCGGAAGAGGTCGCCGACGGCTCCGTCGGTCAGGACTTTCGCCTTCTTGCCGTCCATCCGGACGGCGCCGTCCCGCATCAGGACGACCCGGGAGATCTCGGGAATGATGTCGTGGAGGTTGTGGGTCACGAGGATGATCCCGGTCCCCGCCCGTGCGATCTTTCGAAGGGTCTTACGGAAGGTATGGAGCGCGTGCAGGTCGAGGCTGTTCGTGGGTTCGTCGAGGACGAGAGTGCCGGGGTCGTGGACGAGCGCCCGCCCGATCAGGAGCCTGCGGCCCTCGCCCGAGGAGATTGCGGTCATCTGGCGGTCGGCAAGGTGGGCGACCTCGAGGAACTCGAGGATCTCGTCCGCCTTCCGTTCCATCGCGTCCGTCACCTCGTGGGAGAGGAAGAGCCCTATGCTCGAGAAGAAACCCGAGAGCACGACCTCGCGGCCCGATATGCCGCGGGTGAAGGTGTGCTGGAGGTCGCCGGAGACAAGCCCGATGTGCGACCGGAGATCGAAGGCGTCCCAGGTCTCCCGCCCCCGGAACCGGAACGTGACGTCCGGGCCCGGCGAGGAGGGGTAGTACTCGCGGGTGATCGCGCGGATGAGCGACGACTTCCCGGCACCGTTCGGGCCGAGGATGGCGATATGCTCCCCCTCCCGGATCGTGAGCGATACCGCATCAAGGAGTCTGTGGCCGTCCCGGACGACGCTGACGTTTCGGAACTCGACGAGCGGCGGGGAAGAGGGGTGAGCGCCGGCGGAACTATCGGTCATGCCGGCTGCTCCGTCGGGGGTTGCAGGAGGGTGTTCGGTACAGAGGACTTCATTGGATGTCGCTCTGTATGTTGGACGGTTCTCGTCAAAAGGTATGCACCATCATTGCGGGGAACCGAGCAGCGCGGCAACCCTCTCCGGGTCGTCCGCGTAGATGTTGAGGAACCCGGCGGGCTCCAGCCTCACCCAGACGCGGCCGGGATACCGCAGGCTGACCAGGCCACGATAGAGCAACTCCAGCATGAATGCCATCCAGCCGACCGCCAGGAGAATCTGAAAGCCGAAATCGGGGTTGAAGGCCTGGTCGCCGAAATAGCACATCAACCAGTTCCCTACGCCGGCAAAGAATATCGCTGCAGTCATGAGTACCAGGAGCAGTGCGGACAACCAGCGGGGTATGGAGAGGTAGGGGCGCTTAACCTCGACCGACCTTACCGTATCCTTTCCAAAGACGAGGGGCCGGGTATGCGATCTCCGGACGATGACGGAATTCCCGGAGAATTCTATCATGGTTCGGTAGGGATCGAGGTAGATGCGCCATGCAGTCCATGCCAGAAGGGAAACAGCCATGAAGGTAAAGATGAGCCCCGGCCACAGGGAGGGGATCAGGACGGATATCACGAAGAGGAGGAGGAAAACGAGGACGGCAAACGGCATCAGCACAAAGAAGCGAGGACTGGTATACTCCACGAACACGTCCTCCACCACCTCCCGGCTGCCGTCTGCCGCCGTCCCGAGCCCGATCTCATCGTCCGGCGCGGCATACCGCCGCCGGCAGGCTCCGGCAGCGGCGGCGTTCGGGCACCACCCCATCCACCGGCGTATCGCTTCAGCGAGTTTCAGCGTCATGCGGATGCCTCCCCGCCGACGTTTGCGCGGTAGATCTCTTTGCGGTGGAAGAGGTAGATCGCCATGATGATGATCCCCCCGACAAGCGTCGCGGCTCCCCAGGTCAGCGGCTGCCAGGTGACGATATCGCCAAACAGCGTCTCCTTCTCGAATCGGTCTCCGGCACGGATGCTCTGCGCGTCGTAATATACGGCGACGGCGGAGAGGAGGATGAGGATCGGGAGGAACTCACGGTCGTACACGACCGGGAGGAGCCAGGCCAGGGCAATGAGGATCAGCAGCATGTTGTCCTGGTAGCCGTTCCGATCGCCGCCTGCGGTGCCGGCCGGCTCCGGGCCGGGGTCTGGCTCCGGACTCCTTCCCTTCCACGCATCCCCGTAGCCCGCTTCCGCGCTCGTGCGCCGGACGGGTTCGATAGTACCGGCGTTCGGGCACCAGCCGAGCTTCTTCCTGATATACTCCATGAAGACCGCCATCAGGAAACCTCCAGCATTCGGGCCATCCGTTCGGGGTCATCGGTGTAGATTGCGGCGATCTTCTTCTCCGTCGTTATCGTCAGGGCTCGCGGGTAACGTGTCCGCACGTAGGTGCGGTAGAAGATCACGGGGAAGAAGATCGCGGCGCCAAGCCCGGAGATAAACCGCATGGAGGTCGGATTTGAGAGTCCATAGTATATACCGCCGGCCGCCGATAGGAAGATCATCGCCAGTGCCCCCACAAGGAGCCAGTAAGGGATGGGGAGTTTGTTCTCCTTCACTTCCACTTTCACGACGGCGTCCTTCGGGATGACGATGGGCCGAAAGAGCGGTCGCGTGATGGTAATCGTGTCCGGGGTGACCTCAATACGGGCTCTTCGCATGACTCCATAGATCTCCATACCGGAGTAAGCCAGTATGATGACCAGCACAAAAAGGCCCACAGCAGGTGCCATAACGAAGAGGCATCCAATGAGGAGAGCGGCGGCAACAGGCAGAATGAAGAGCCTTCCCGGGGTGCCGATCGGGCCGTAGTCCACCAGTGCACCCTCCACCACATCCCGGTTGCCTTCTCTCGCCATACCGACCTCGCCCTCCGGCGCGGCGTACCGGCGCCGGACGGTGCCGGCAGCTGCCGCGTTCGGGCACCAGCCCATCCATCTCCGTATCGTCTCGGAGAACTTCATCATACGCGCCCACTCTCCGTTGCCGTATCCACGGTATACACCGACCCCCACTCCGCGATCATGATCGCCTTGTGCCGGCGCTCCCAGAGGATCGTGAGGCCGTACCAGATCCAGCAGATGAGACACATGCCCAGCATGAGCCCGAGAATCCGGTCGAACATCCCGCCCAGAACAAGATACGCCATACAGGCGGCGATGAGAACGGAGGCCACCGGCACCCTCAGATACTGAACAATGCGCTGTCTCCGGGTCATGTTGTCCCTGTGGAACTCGCCTGCGGCAACCCGCGCATACCTGGAGCGGTAACTGAGCAGAGAGCCGAGGAGCGCCCCTACCCCGACGGCAAGACCCGTCCACATGGCAAGGTGCCCGGAAGCGTCCTCGAACAGGATAAAGAGCGCCGCTGCCGCCGCCGAGCAGGCTATTGCCGCGACGAGCAGCTGGTTGTGGTGGAGTCGCCACCATCCGGGCCCGGTCCGGGGGACGCAGTCACGCCCGCCCGCCGCTGCGGCCGTCGACGGATGCACTGCTGGACTCACCCGCATCGGCCCCGTCATGGGGCACCATCCGAGATACGCCCGGATCGTCTCCATGAGAGTCATAACATCATCTCCCGAATTCTTTGTCTGTCCGCTTCCATTCCCATCAAAATGAGTCCGTTGTGGATTCCCACCCCGAATATGTCCCGGACGGGTGCACAGAGCAGGTCCATCGCTCCAAGAGTTATCATCAATCTGTTCCCTCCGGTGCGCGTCGCCGTTCCCAGATGTAGAGGATGGGAAAAGAAACGATACCAATAAGCGCGATTGCCTGGAGAAGTGGAGCAACAGGATATCCTAACACCACGTAGCGTAGGAGGAGAATCCCGGCTACTATGAGATAGAAGACAAATGATCGCGCAACGGTGACGCGTTGAACACCACCGTCGGTGAAGACGATCCGCGCCAGGAGTATGCCGACGATGATAAGAACGGGGAACCAGAAGACCTGGCTGATAGCATAGGTAAGGGACGCAGAGAGGTAGATCAGGAGGATCGCGACGATGAGAACCGCATCTACCGCCTTCTCGACGAGAGCCCTTCTCTGCTCCGTTCTCTCCCCTCTCTGTCTCCTCGACCCGAAGGCGTGGCGGAGGATGCTTGCGGGGTTGGGATCGACCAGATTTTCCTTGCGCCGGTACCAGACCATGAAAAGAAAGTGCGTCACAGTCGGTATCAATGCCAGGGGGAATGCATAGGAGATCGGGATCGGGAGGTAGTCGTTCATGATGAGAAGACCGATGGCGATAAACGCTATCCAGTAGACTGCCCCAATTGAGCGCCAGAGTTCTTCTTTGACGATGAAATCGATCTTCATACTTATACCGCCGACGCGCCGTCGGCCGTCATGCGGAGCATCCCCGCGCATGCCGGGCCCCGGCTGCATCTGCCGATGGATCTGCCCCTCCGCGGGGCACCATCCGAGATACGCCCGGATCGTCTCCATGAGCGGCATCATACCATCTCCCGGAGTTTTGCAAAGAGTTCGTCGGCCAAACGGGTCGGGTCGTCGGTTTTTTCAAGCGCGATCCCCAGTTCGTCTGCGTAGCCCCAGAGGAGCTCGATGCACCGGGCGTACCGGGGGCACGCGCCGCAGTCGCCCTCGTGCTCGTACCAGACCTGCACCCCGTGTTCTGCCGAGACGAAGACGATCGCAGCCGCATCGAAGGGGACGGAACGCCCGAAGAGGACACCAATCTCTGCGTTCATGCGCTCGACCTCGATCTGGTTCGCCTGCGCCATCTCCAGAAGCGTCTCCTCGACCTTCCGGTCCATGACAAGCAGCGCCTTCGAGACCGCCTGGCGGGATATGCGGAAGCGGTCCGCGATCTGGATGTTTACAAGACCGCCGCGGCGGAGCCTCCAGAACGCAAACTGCCTCTCGTTCAGGGGGAGTGGCATGCGTCAACAGTCGGAGGTTGACAATATATACATTTCGATCTTTCCCGCCGATCCGGCTTGTGTGCGGTGCCCCGCAGCCGGATAGTGTCCCGACCGCACCCCGCTCCCCTGACAGGACGGTGACAGGCCGCCGGCTGTATGCGCCTCGACCGGGAGATAGATCAGAATATTAATCCTCGCCGCGTCAAAAGAGGGCCATATGGATACAGCACTGCGCGACGCCTACATCGATCTTCACGAACACTACTTCCCGGGGACGGACCTCCCGATCGCCTTCGAGGTCGGGGGCGCGACCGAGGGGGTGGAGAAGGCCCCCGCCCCGAAGGGCTGGAGGTGCTTCATCTGCGACCTTACGAAGGTGCGGAACGGCAAAAGCCTCGCTTTTTCCGAAGAGGCGATCGGGTGCCGCGGAGGGAGGTTCTATCTCGGCTACGACGCCGAGCGGTTCCCCGACTTCCGCTACTTCCTCTCCTCCGGGAAACCCGGCGAGATGGAGGGGGAGCGCTACAAGCAGACGCCGGAGATCGTGGACGAACTCGACCGGGGGACCACCCGGATACCGACGAAGGGTAAGGAGATCGTCTTCAAGCGCTGGGACAATCTCGCGGACGCGGACAACCCGGACGCCGTCGTCTTCTTTGCGCGGCCGGAGGTGCTCTCCGGTCTCTTCACGCTTGCAAACTTCGACCGGGCCGACCCGAACGGCGTCATCGCTCCGTTCGGCGCCGGGTGCAGTTCGGTCTTTTACTTCCCGTGGCTCGAACAGCAGAACGAGAATCCAAGAGCGGTGCTCGGGATGTTCGACCCCTCGGCACGGCCCTGCGTCCCACTGGACACCCTGACGATGGCCTTCCCCATGAAGAAGTTTACCCGGGCGGTCGGCTTCATGGAGGAGAGTTTCCTCATCACGGAGTCGTGGGAGAAGGTGGTGAAGAAGATCGAGCGGAGCGACAGACTGCATTCACCATAGTCAGGAAATAACGGGCTAACTCTTCAGGAGGGGATTCTAAACGCCCTGGAAAGGCGGGCTCGGATATGGGGCGGCAGCCAACAAAAACGCAACACATATTGCCTAAATTAAATGGGCAAGAGGAGTCGCTCTTGGATTTAATGCTATTGAAATTGGGCTTTGTTGAAACCCCACCTGTTTGTTCCAGGTGGCCACAATCAGGGGGACTCATGGGTATGGCTTTTCACCAGGTTGCACATCTGCGGTGCTTGTGCTCCGGGCGTTCCGTCCATCGCATATCGCCATGACTGCCCCCGCCCCCCGGGGCGGGGAACGACTGCCGGGAGCGTAGCGGACGGCAGGAGTCTGAGCACCGAAGAACGATGTTCCATCAGGAACGGAGTTCGAGCACCGCAGGTGCGAAGGTGCGGGGGAGGAGGCCGGAGGCCGGGTGGGGTGGGAGTTACAGGAATCCCTTCGTATGTGGAGACAGGGGAGGGGGAGACCCCCTCCCCACCTGACGGTGGTCGAGCTCCGTTCCTATCGGAACGTCGCACTCCCCGTCAGCCCCACCCCCAATGGCGATAGCCGCCACGGTCACTGTATGAGGACATGCCCCAGAGAAGAAAGGTCGCCCTAGGGACAAGCCTAGTCTGGCACCGCCCTCATCAGGGTAAGGGTGAAGATCAGAATATGGTTTCAACAGAGCCAAAAAATAAGAAATGCTCAATAAGATAGCACTCACCCGAGCGTCCGGTTGAAAAAAATTGCCATCTCCTCATACGCGCTCTCTGCGACAGGACTCTCCACGAGCTGCCCGTCCTCGCCGATCATGAACCCGTGCGGCTCACCCTGGTAGACCTTGAGCTCGAAGTACTTCCCGGCCGCATCGAGCTCGGTCGCGTAACGGTAGATATCGGCCACCGGGCTCGGTTCGTCCGCGGTGCCGTGGATGATCAGCATCGGGTCGGTGATGTTCTCGATGAACTCTGCCGGGGGACTCCCGTTCGCCTGCCCGCCGGAGTAGGGGAAGCCGTACCAGGCGACACCCGCACTGAACTCCTCGATCCGGGGCAGGAAGAGCATCGTGTAGCGCCCGCCCGCGCAGAACCCCGTCAGGCCGATGCTGCTTGAGTTGACTTCGGGACGGGTCCCGAGATATGCGACCGTATCCCGGACCAGGGCCTCCGTCACGTTGTCCTCCGGCGCCTCCTCGAAGGTCTGCCACTCAGGGGCGATGACGACGAACCCCTCCGTCGCCAGGCGGTCGGCCATGACCCGGTAGCCGGGCTCGAGCCCGTTGAAGGAGTGGATCAGCACCACAGCCGGATACGGCCCGCCTTCCTCGGGCGTCGTGATGTAGGCCGGATAACCCTGGCCGGCGCTCTGGATAGTCACCGTCGTTCCGTTCCGCATCCCGGCAGTCCCGACGTCGGCGGCGCTCACACCGCCGACGAGGAGGAGCAGGGATACGACCGCTGCAAGCAGAATGACGTTTCTCATAGGTTTCCCTCCATCTGGGGGTGCACCCCCATCCTGCTCACGGCATATAACGGTGACGCCCGATCGGCAAAAAAAGTGGTCAGATGAGGTCCCGGATATCCGCAAACGACGCATTCTTCGGAACCCACACGCTGCTGCCGGTGTAGTTCAGCCCGCCGGCAGCGTGGAGGTCGTCGAGTTCGTAGACCCGCGGCCCGTACTGGTAGCCGGTCTCGTTCAGCCACCATGCCGGGTACCCGGGCTCTTCGACCGCCTCCGTCGCCGGGTCGGTGATGAGGCCGTTCGAGTACGTGACGATCAGTGTGCCCGTGAGACTGTGCCACTCGTCGATGATCTCGTCACCCCGCGTGACCGTGACGTCCGTGAGGAGACGTGCCGCCCCTTCACTGTCGCCGGCGGCGATGAGCTCGGCCGCCCGTCCGTCGGTCTCCTGCACGAGGACGATCGATTCGGCCTCGAGTTCGCCCTGCTTCGCGGTGATGGCATCGATCATCGCGTCGTAGCGAAGCATGGCCCAGTTCGTCAGGAAGTCGAACGTCCAGTACGCGGTATCGTAGTCGTACTTCGACCGGTCGCCGGTCGCGTACGCGGCTGATACGTTCGTCGAGCCCGCGTAGATCGGTGCGTAGACCGTCTCGTACGCGACCGCCGGACCGAACCAGAGCACGCCCCCCACCGGGTCGGGAAGGGACGACCGTGCCTGGGCGACGTAACTGTAACTGCAGAAGACCGCCGAGACCGGCCGCGGGTTCGCCCCGGGACGGACTTCCATGTACGATTCGTTCTGGAAATTCGTGTGGGCGTCGTCGGGCCCTAAGTAGCGGTACGGGTTCCCGAACGGCCCTGCGGCCGTGCCTGCAGAGAGGTCGAAATCGGTTCCCTCGTAGTGGTCCCGGAAGAGCGAGAACGCCCCGGTGAGGTTGACCTTCTCGTCGGGCGTAACGGTGAACGGATACGCCTTCGTATACGAGTTCTCGACGTACGGGCTCAGGTTGAGCGACGGGGCGAGCCGGTCCTGGATGCGCCAGACCCGCATCAGCGAGTAGTAGGGATGCGCATATTCGCCGTAGCTGACGGTCTCGAGCCAGTCGAGGGTGCCGTCCGCAGGGGACCATACCCCCGCCTTTTCGAGCCTGTTAAAGAGATCCTTTGAATAGATCAGGTCCGGATTTTCGGGTACGATCTCACGAATCCTGAACTCGTTTGCCGCGACAAAGACCTCTCCGTCGGGGATCTTCTGCGCGACCCAGAGCCCTCCGCCGTCCTCCGGGTCGAGGCTCGAGCAGATCTCGATGACCCACGCCTCCTCCGGGTCGGCGAAGACGAGCGTCTCGCCGGTTCCGTAGTAGCCGTAGGTGTCGATCAGGCCGCCGACCAGTTCGATCGCTTCCCGTGCTTTCGTGCACCGCTCAAGCGCCACGTTCGAGAGCTCCGAGGAGTAGAAGATCCGCTTTCCTTCGGCTGCATCGAGCTCGACTCTCGCGTATTCGGTACACTCGGCGGAGAGGAGCTGGCGTTCGTTCATCATGCCGTACGACCCGGTGTAGTAGGCGTAGGTGTGCGGCACCTGGTCGATATATCCGAGAATCAAGTGCGAGTCGCTGCTGTCCTCGCCTCCCGCCGCATCCGAACCGCTGTCGGGATCGAAGAAGACCGGCCTCTTCTCTCCTGGCGCATGGTCGGCCGCGGGAACGTAAAGTATGCTGATGTCGTCGATGTTTCTCCAGTCTTTCCCGACGCCGTCGTTCGTATGCCCGACGTACATCGAACCGTCTTCGGATGCGCCGGGCGTTATCGCAAAGACGGTGCATGCCGTTGCATTCGATACCAGCAGAAGCACGGCGAACAGGCAGAGGCAACTTTGTAGAAAACAAGTCATACCGATATGCTTTCGCATGAAGGAAAAAGGCAATCCGGGTTAAAAAACATAGCGAATTTATCGTCGTATTCGATGCCGCTTTCGGGAAAAATACGCTCACCTCAATTCAATGTTATTCATGTACAACCCTCCCGGCGCCTGTTCTCGGCCGGACAATTCCGACCGGCGGTTTGCGAGGAGGAGATAACAAACTAAGGGCGTTAAGGAGCCAAAATGAGTCTGATGCTTCCTTCGTGCGCCTTTGCGGGCACTCAATGCCAAACGTTAATTGCAAACATATCCCAAAAACTGTCTACGAACAGAGATCCAATTCCATTCAAACGTTCTACTCAGAACGTTGCCGGAGCAGCCTGTCATAAGGGCCGGCACCGGGAGCGATAGAGAGGGAAAACTGCTCCGGGCCGCAGATGCAAGCCCCCCGCAGTACCGATTCGCTCGACGACACGTCTTCCGCCGGAGGAACGAATTTTGACACGCGATTACGAATCACTCGAGAAGGTGGCCGAAACTACCCAGTACCTGGAGAACCTGATCACATACGCCAACGCTCCCATCATCGTCTGGGATGCGAGTCTCAGGATCACCAGGTTCAACAACGCCTTCGAACGGTTGACGGGGCGGGCAGCGGACGAGGTCATCGGCCGGTCGCCGGAGATCCTCTTCCCCGAGAACCGGCGGGAAGAACTGATGGGTCTCATACGGGAGACGACGGCCGGGGAGCGATGGGAGACCGTCGAGATCCCTGTACTCACCGTCGACGGCAGGATCAGGACGGTCCTCTGGAACTCCGCCGCCGTATACGAAGACGGCCGGAAGACGGTCTCCTCGGTCATCGCGCAGGGCCAGGACATCACCGGGCGCAAACGGGCCGAAGAGGCGCTGCAGAGAGCGCACGACGAACTGGAGACGCGCGTTCTGGAGCGCACCCTCAAGCTCCGGGAGGCGAACGAAGCCCTGCAGGCAGAGATTGCCGAACGCATCCGGGCCGAGGAGGCGGTGAAGGCCGAGCGAAAACGGCTCTACGACGTCCTCGAGATGCTGCCGGTATACGTGATACTCCTCTCGCCGGACTACCACGTGCCTTTCGCAAACCGGTTCTTCCGGGAGCGGTTCGGCGAATGTGGCGGCCGGCGCTGCTACGAGTACCTCTTCTCGCGCACGGAGCCCTGCGAGAACTGCGAGTCCTACAACGTCGTGAAGACGGGAGCCCCCCACCACTGGGAGTGGACCGGCCCTGACGGCCACGATTACGACATCTTCGACTTCCCCTTCACCGAGGCGGACGGCTCCCTCCACATCCTGGAGGTCGGTATCGACATCACCAAGCGCAAGCGTGCCGAGGAGGCGCTGCAACGGCTGAACGAGACGCTTGAGGAGCGCGTGATCGAGCGTACGGACGAACTCGCGAAGGCCAACGCCATCCTCAACGCCATCTGCGAGAATACACCGGCACCCATCTACGTCACCGATCGCCGGAGCCGTCTCGTGATGTGCAACCCCGCTGTGCTTCGGACAATCGGCAGATCGCACCCCGAAGTGCTCGGGAAGTCGAAGGCCGAACTCCTCGGCCCGGAGGTCGGCGGACCCGTCGTAGCCAATGAGCAGCGCGTTATGGAGACCGGGATCACCGAGACCTTCGAGGAAGAGATCGGGCACCGGATCTACTACTCGACCAAGACCCCCCTCCGGAATCTGCAGGGCGACGTCACCGGAGTCATCGCCGTCGGAACGGAGATAACAGAACTGAAGCGGGTTGAAGCACAGAGGCAGAAACTCCTGGAACAGCTGCAGCAGTCGGCCGAAGAGATGGAGGTCCAGAACGAAGAACTGCAGTGCACCACCGAGCAGTTGCAGGAGAAGACCGAGGAACTGGCGCTTCTCAACCGGGCCCTGCAGGAGAGCGAGGAGCACTTCCGTTCTCTCATCGAGAACGCATCCGATATCATCCTCCTCCTCGATATGCAGGGGCGCATCACCTACGCGAGTCCTTCGGTGAGGCAGATCGGGGGCTATGAGCCCGACAACCTCATCGGCACGGACGTGCTCGACCTCATACACCCCGAAGACGCACCAAAGGCCCTGGAAGCCGTGAGAACCGGAGTACCCCGGCAATCGGCGAGACTCACGTTCGAGGTCAGGGTCAGGGATGCTGCCGGCCGGTGGATCATCCTCGACGTTACGGGTGCGAACCTGATCCGGGAAGGGAGCGAGCGGCGATTCATCGTGAACGCACGCGACGTCACCGATCGAAAACATGCCGAGGAGGAGCGCAATAGGCTGATCACCGGTCTCGAGGAGGCGCACCGGGAGGCGAACCTCTACCTCGACATCATCACCCACGACATCAGGAACGCAAACAACGTCTCAAGCATCTACGCCGACCTCATGCTCGAACTGCTTGAAGGCGCCGAGAGAATCTACGCTCAGAAACTCCGCGACAGCATCTCGCGGAGCACCGAGATCCTCATGAACGTCTCGACGATCAGGCGTATTCACACCTGTTCGACGGGATTCTCGCCGGTCGACCTCAACGCGGTCGTCAGCGAGGAAGCCGGAAACTTCCGCGGGGCATCGATACGCCGGGAGATTCCGCCGCTCGAGGTCCTGGCGGACAACCTCCTCTCCACGGTCTTTATGAACCTCATCGGCAACAGCATCAAGTTCGGCGGACCTGACGTGGAGATCGTCGTCCGGGCGGAGGAACGGGACGGCGAGGTGCTGGTGACGGTCGAGGACAACGGGCCCGGCGTGCCCGACGACGTGAAGGAGAGACTCTTCCACCGGTTCGAGCGGGGGAAGGCCCGGGGGAGGGGCGACGGGCTCGGGCTCTTCATCTGCAGGACGCTCACCGAGCGCTACGGGGGAAGGATCTGGATCGAGGATCGCGTGCCCGGCCGTCCGGAAGAAGGAGCGGCATTCAGGTTCACGCTCAAACCGGCAGAGGGGGATCGAGAACCCGGCTCGTAAGCAGAGGGGGTCGTCGCCCGTGAGGATACCTTAATCGCCCGCGACTACGACACCTGTGCATGAACACCGTTGCCGTCGGCGTCTTTTCCCTCACGCTGCTTACAGGGGCGGTCATAGCGGGAGCAGCCGCAATAGGCCTCGCCGCCCCGCTCTACGCCCTGGTGTATCTCGCCGTCGCCGCCCTCCTCGTCGGGACGGTCATCGCAGTCTTCTGCACGAAATGCCCGCTCAGGGGGGAGAAATGCCTCCACATCCTTCCCGGCAGGCTCGCCGCCCTCCTTCCGGCCCGGCAGGGAACGTATACGGCCGTCGAGATCGCCGCAGTCTCGGCTGCACTCCTCCTCATCGCCGCACTTCCCCAGTACTGGTTGCTCTCGCAGGTTCCGCTCTTTGCACTCTTCTGGGCGTTTGCCGGCACAGGCGTCTTCCTGATCCTTCGCCGCGTCTGCCCGGTGTGCGGCAACAGGTGCTGCCCGTTGCGGCCGAAGGAGTGAGACGTAGAGACCGCCGGATTTTCAGCCCCCTGCGGCCGTGAACTCCCGGTGTGCACAAGCATCTCGGCTCCATTCGGAAATCGGGGGAGAGATCCGTTCCAAAATATCTTAATCCAAACAGCAAGCACATTCAGTATGCATCAGACGGGCGGCAACGCCTCGCGGCAACGGTATACCCTGCTCATGGTCTCGATCGCCCTTGCGATGTTCATGACGTCGCTTGACGGGACGATCGTGAACATCGCTCTTCCGACGATCTCGACGATCTTCGACCTCCCCTCGACAACGGTCAGCTGGGTTGCAACGGCATACCTGCTGGTGCTGACTGGCTCTATCCTCGTCTTCGGCAAGGTAGCCGACAGGATCGGCTTCAAGACGGTGTTCCTCACCGGATTCTGCGTCTTCACGGCAGGTTCGTTCTTCTGCGGCTTCTTCCCGGAGGTCTTTAACTCGTTCGAGATGCTGATCGCGTCAAGGGTGCTTCAGGCGATCGGCGGGGCGATGATCGCCGCCATCGCCCCGGCCCTGGTCGCGGCGTTCCTCCCGATGAAGTTGAAAGGGAAGGCGATGGGGGTCGTGACCACGTTCGCGGCCTTCGGGACCGCGGCCGGCCCGGTCCTCGGGGGGCTCCTGACGCAGTACCTCTCCTGGAACTGGATCTTTTACATCAACGTCCCGGTGGGCGCCGCAGCCATCCTGCTCGGCTCCTATGCCATACCGGCAGGCGTCACGGCGTCCGGCACGCCCTCGCCGTTCGACCGGCTCGGCGCGGTTCTGATCTTCGCCGGGCTTGGATCGCTCATATATGCCGTCAGCCAGGGTTCCGCGCTCGGATGGACCGACCCGACGATCCTTGCGGCACTCGCGGCCGCCGCTATCGCGCTCGGGTACCTCGTCCTCCACGAACGGAGGGCGGCCGACCCGCTCCTCGACTTCCGGCTCTTTAACAACCGCAACTTCCTCTACGTCAACCTCATGCTCGCCCTCGCCTACTTCCTCATGGGCGGCGTCAACTACCTCCTCCCGTTCTTCCTCGAACTGGTGAAGGGCTTCGACCCGTCGACGTCCGGGCTCGTCCTCACCGCGCTCTCGTTCGCCATGATGGCGAGCGGCTTCCTTTCCGGCATGCTCATAAACCGCATCGGGAACCGGAGACTCTGCATTGCCGGCGCGCTCGTCATCTCCGCCGGCTACCTGATGTTCCGGTCCTTCTCGGCGGAGAGCACGATATACTCCATCAGCGGCGCGCTTGCCGTCGTGGGGTTCGGGCTCGGCCTCATGCTCTCCCCCGGCACGAACATGGTGATGAACATGGCCCCCCGCGACCGGCAGGGCATGGTCTCGAGCCTCATCTCCGTGGAGCGGACCGGCCCGATCACCCTCGGCATCTCCTTCATCAGCATGATCTTCGTCCAGGCGATGCTCACGGTCGCGTCGCACCGCCACGTCACGATGTCGTCCCCGGCGGAGATCAGGATAGACGTGCTCGCCACGGGGTTCGACCTCGTCTTCGCCGCGGTCTTTGTGCTCTCGCTCGCCGTCGTCGCCCTTGCTCTCTTAAGCCGGGACGAGGTTCACGCCGACAACCTCGAAGAGGAGACATCCGGGGTTGCGGTTGTCGGGGTGTGATCCCGCGTATCACTTGAAGAGATGGGCGGGGTCATTTCCCCCCGCCGCCATTTTGCAGACGTATCAGAAGACCACAAAAGCCTGGGTCGTCGTCTGGCAGGTGTTCCCGTCGTCGAGCGTCACGGTCAGCGTGACCGTATAGGTTCCTTCCGCCATGTAGTCGTGGGTGACGTCCTGGCCGCTGCCGGTCGCTCCGTCACCGAAGTCCCATGACCAGTCGGTCACGGAGCATTCACCCTGGATATCGGCCTCGCCGTGGAACGAGTTCCCGCTTGTCGTGATGCTTGCCGAACAGGAGCAGGGCTCCGGAGGAGCGGTCACCGTCACGTCCGTCGTTGCCTGGCAGGTGGTGCCGTCGTCGAGCGTTGCGACCAGCGTGACCGTGTAGGGTCCCGCCGCGGCGTAGGCGTGGCTCGCGGTCTCGCCTTCACCGGTCGCTCCGTCGCCGAAGTCCCACGCCCAGCCGGTCACGGAACAGTCCCCGTCGATCGCAGCCGAGCCCGTAAAGGCAACCGGCTGCTCCGGTTCGGCCTGATCGCGGTCTTTCGCGATGCTTGCCGTGCAGGAGCAGTTCTCCTCCGGCGGCGGCACGATGATGACGTCCCTTGAGGTGTTGCACGCCGTGCCGTCGTCGAGGGTCACGTTCAGCCTGACCGTGTAGGTTCCCGCCGTATCATAGATGTGGCTCGCGGCTCCGCCTTCGCCGGTCGCTCCGTCGCCGAAGTTCCAGACCCATGTCTGGATGGCGCAGTCACCCAAGACCGTGGTTTGGTCGGTGAAGTCGACCGTCCCGTTGACGACAGGGCTCTGCGGGCTCCAGGTGAAGTCCGCCGTGCAGGAGCAGTTGTCGGTGGGAAGCGGTGAAACCGTGATGTTTTCGGACGCATTGCACACCCCACCGTCGTCAAGAGTCACGTTCAGCCTGACCGTGTAGGTGCCTTCCGACGTGTAGTTGTGGGTGACGTCCTGGCCGCTGGCGGTTGCCCCGTCGCCGAAACTCCAGGCCCATGTCTGAACGTTGCAGTCTCCGTCGACCGTGGCATTCCCGGTGAAGTTAACCGTAATGTTCACGGTGGGACTCTCGGGGCTCCAGGTGAAGTTCGCCGTGCAGGAACAGTTGTCGGGCCCGGGTGTCGTCGTGGTGGTCGTCGTGGTGGTCGTCGTGGTGGCCGGGATACAGACCACTCCCGCGGGACAGCCCGGCCGCCCTTCGTCGGGGGCGGTGCAGACCTGGTAGGCTGCATCGTCTCCGTGGAGTTTGAGGAGAACGAGGTCCCACGCCCCGGTGGAGTTGTCGTACCAGGCAACGAGATCACAGGATATCGTGGGGTTCATCTGGTCGTAGGAGTCGTTCGTGAGCTGGTACTCCCTGCCCGATGTGTGGTTGAACAGGAAGATGTCCCAGTTACCGTTTCTATAATCGCTATAGACAATCCGACTGCCGGATATATCCGCGTGTGAGAGATTATTCGGGTAGATCTCAAG
Source organism: Methanoculleus sediminis (assembly GCF_001017125.1). GTDB lineage: Archaea > Halobacteriota > Methanomicrobia > Methanomicrobiales > Methanoculleaceae > Methanoculleus > Methanoculleus sediminis. The sequence goes on from NZ_JXOJ01000008.1 coordinate 71,655, forward strand.
CGGCTCGGAGAGGCCGGGCATGCCCGGCTCGCCGCTCGCAAAGGTTCCGGACTGAGGAGCTGCAGTGGCGATCACGGCAATCGAGATGACCGCCACAATGAAAACTATCAGATAGGTTCCAGGTACTCGGGGTTTTCTCATACAATCCCCGGGGGATTAAACGTTACATTGTATTTAAATATTTTTATAAAAAGAGTACATGCCAGGCCGCACCGGGGTGGATCTCGGCAGAGATCCCGGGAAGCCCGGAGCCCGGACCGGCCGGCGGTGAGCCGGATCTCTCCGGGGGTACCTGCGCGGAGTTACAGTGATGGGGCCCCCCGGCAGTGCCCTCCGGGTGATCCCGCAGCGGAAAGGGTGCGCTGCAGGAGAAGGGGTTTCCTGCCGAACGCCGGGCGGATTTCACCTGCACATCACGTATCGGTGGCAGAGACGTTCGGCGGCTCCTCTCTGCAGAGGAGTCTGGTGCGGACGACATCCGCCAGGTCGCCGGTCGTCAGGAAGAGAAGCGTATCTCCGATCTCGATGATGGTACTCCCGCCCGGGACAAACCGTTCGTCCCCTTTCTGCATCAGGATGATGAGGGCGCCCTTCGGCAACCCGAGATCGACGACCTGCTTCCCCGCCGCCGGGGCGTCCGGAGGGATGACCAGTTCGAGCAGCTGGCTCGGCGTATCGGGGTCCACGTCGAACTCCCGGGAGAGTTTGCGCGTCTCCTCGAGCGGGGCGGCAAGGCCGAGCCACCGGGCGACGGAGGGGATCGATGTCCCGTGAACCAGCGCCGAGACGAGGACGATGAAGAAGACGATGTTAAAGATCAACTCTGCATTCGGCACGCCCGCAACAAGCGGATAGGTCGCGAGGATGATCGGGACGGCTCCCCGCAGCCCCACCCAGGAGACCAGGACCTTCTCGTTCACCGGCATCTTCCAGGGGAGCAGCGTGATCAGGACGGCAACAGGCCGTGCAATCAGGATCAGGAAGAGGGCGGCAAGGAGGCCAGGAACGACCGCGGATACCAGCTGCGAGGGGAAGACGAGCAGGCCGAGCGCAAGGAACATCACGATCTGCATCAGCCACGCGATCCCGTCGTGGAATCGGATCAGGCTCTTTTTATGAACGACAATGCTGTTGCCCATGACCAGTCCGGCTACGTAGACCGCGAGGAACCCGTTCCCTCCGAGGGTGGCGGTCAGGCCGTAGGTCAGCAGCACCATGGTGAGGCTGAGTACCGGATACAGTCCCTCGAACTCCAGCTTGAGACGGTTGATGAGGAAGATGACGGCCTGCCCCATCCCGTAGCCGAGCAGGCCTCCGACCGCCATCTGCTGCACGAACATCGGGACGACGGCGAGCAGCGACGTGCCCGGGGCAAGGATCACGCCGATGATGCCGATGGTGAGAAGGACGGCCACGGGATCGTTGCTCCCCGACTCCAGCTCGAGCAGCGGCCGCAGGTTTCCCTGCAGGCGCGCCCTTGCCGTCCGCAGAACCGAAAAGACCGCTGCAGCATCGGTGGACGCGACGACCGCACCGAGGAGAAGGCCCGTCAGCGGAGAAAAACCGAGAACCAGAACGGCAAACCCGCCGAGCATGGTTGCGGTCAGAACAACGCCGACCGTCGAAAGAGCGATCCCCGGCCAGAGAATAGGCTGGATCTGCTCCCACCGGGTGTCGAGACCGCCGGAGAAGAGGATATACGCGAGCGCGATGATCCCGATGATCTGCGCAATCGCAGGATCGTCGAACGGAATGCCGCCCGGACCCTCGGAACCCGCGAGCATCCCGACGACGAGGAAGATGAGGAGCGCAGGGACACCGAGCCGCTCTGAAAACTTGTTTGCAACGATGCTGATCAGGAAGAGCAACGCTATGCCGACAAGCATGAGTTCGAGAGTGAGTATCATCAGTGCATACGAATCATGCTTGCGGTGCCTTAATATTGACTCTTCGATCGTTCGGGCGGATATCCGTGTGCGTCCTATCTTCCGGGCCCGCCCGGAGACAGCACCGCCTTCAGTACGCCGAAGGATGGGGAACTGCACGCCACGAAAGGACTTCCACGGATCTTATCGGCTCCGCCGCGTTTCGCGGGGTTAATATACTTTCCGTTAAAACACGTCAATCAGGATGGCAGACACTCCAGTTTTTCCCCGGTCCGCGAGCACCCTGCTCCTGCTGACGGCGGCAGTATTTCTCGTCATAGGAATCGAGGCGATCTCGTATATCATCACCATCGTCGTCGTATCGCTGATCTTCGCCATGATCGTGTATCCCGCGACGAAAGCGCTCCGTTCGAGGGGTTTTCCGGAGACCGCCGCCGTCGGTATGGTGACCGTCATCGCCTGCCTTGCGGTCCTGCTGATCTGCTACCTCGTCTTCTTCTCGTTTGAGACGTTGATCTCGGACCTCCCTCTCTACCAGCGGGAGTTGACCGCCAGACTATCGGAGATCCTCGCCCTCCTGGACAGGCACGGGATCGAGACAGGTTCGTTCTCACCGTCTTCGGTGAACCTGCAGGGATTCGCGGGATTCCTCTCTTCATCAGCGATCAGTATCGCGGATCTCCTGCTCTACCTCTTCTTCATAGCAGTAACGACGATATTCATGCTCCTTGAGGCGCCGCGGATGCCGGGGCGCATACGGAAGGTGACAGGGAACAGGCCCGAGACCGTCGAGGCGTTCTCCCGCATGAGCAGATTCCTGATCGACTTCGTCATCGTCAGGACCGAGGCAAACCTCGTCCACGGTTTCCTCTTCGGCGCGTTCCTCTGGATCATGGGGGTGCACGCGGCCGTACTCTGGGGGATACTGACGTTTCTCCTCTCGTATATTCCTTACATCGGCCTGATCGTCGCTGCACTCCCGGCGATCTTCTTTGCCTGGCTGCAGTTCGGGATCTGGGGCGCGATCGCGGTGATTGCGGCCGTCGCGGTCCTGAACGCGCTCGTGGAGAACCCGATCTTCGCGCACTTCGCATCAAGGCGTTTCGACATCCCCGCCCTCGTGGTCATTCTCTCGGTCATCTTCTGGGGATGGGCGCTCGGCGTTGCCGGAATGATCTTTGCCGTTCCGCTCACCCTCATCGTCCTGATGATCTTCCAGTTCAGCGACGACTGGGCCTGGGTGAACACGCTTCTCGGGGTCGACCACCTCTTTACGGGAGAACGAGCGCCTCCTGCGGAAACCCGGGAAGCTGAAGCACCATCGGTGAGATAGGGGAAGAACACCCGCTCATATTTTGCCCCGTTGCCGTGCCGGAAAGTTGATAGCCTCTTTTGCACCATCATTGTCCGGGGACAGGAAATGCTGCATACACGTGAGATCGTCCAGAAACTATGGGATGCACAGGGCTACGGGAACCTCGCCGTCTGGGAGGATGGAGCGACCGCCGTCATCGCCCCGGGCGAGAGCCCGGAGAGAAGCGGAAAGTCGCCGCTTGCGATCTTCAAGCCCATTCCTCTCGTGGCGGGTTTTCCCCTGCTGGACTTCGCCACCCACGACAATGCCCTCCTCGAGCATATCGAGACGACGATCCGGGAAGCGGGCGGCGAGATCGAGCGTGAGGACTGAAGGCGCCCCGGCCTTAAACCGTAACTGCAAAAAAAGAGAGCCTGTTTTAGAGCAATTTTAGAAGAATCACTCCGTCGTCTTCCCGTCGAAGTGCTCTTCGTCCGCCATGGCCTCATCGCGGGTCCTGTGCACGACCTTGTCCCGGTGCTCCGGCGGGGAGTAGATCGTGTAGAGTTTGAGGTCGGCGGTCTTTGAGGTGTTTATCACGTTGTGATTCGCACCGTTCGGCACGATCACGGCGCTGCCGTCCTTGACGGTGTGCTTCGTGTCGTCGATCACGACAACCCCCTCCCCTTCCTCGAACCGGAAGAACTGGTCGACGTCGTCATGCACTTCCGCGCCGATCTCCTCACCGGGCTTCAGGCACATCAGCACGAGCTGGCTGAAATTGCTCGTATAGAGAACCCTGCGGAATTCGGTGTTCTTTACGGTCTCCGCCTCGATATCGATTGAAAATCCTTTCTTCATATCCAAAACCTCCTGATGAGGGATGCTATAGGGTAGTAACAGTAGTTCTTGTGGCGCCACCGGTATTTAATCGTTAGGTCGTTTCACGGAGGTCGATCGGGGAAAAGGCCTGCGAGGAAACACCCCCGGATCTACGGGGAATCTCCCGTGAGTCAACCGGGGCACTCACATGCCGCTGAAGTCCATCCGCCTGCCACGACCCGGAACCTTGATGGGCAGGCGGGAGAGACCATGCAGGGAGAAGAGAACCTCCATGGCCCTTCCTGCTGCATTCTACGAACGCGACACCGTAACCGTCGCAAAAAACCTGCTGGGATGCCTGCTCGTCCACTGCGAAGAGACGGGAACAACGGCAGGCCGGATCGTCGAGGTCGAGGCCTACCTTAGGGGAGACCCGGCGGCCCACTCCTACCGGGGAGAGACGAAGCGGAACAGCGCCATGTTCGGCCCGGCCGGCCACGCTTACGTCTACCGGATCTACGGCCTGCACACCTGCGTCAACGTCGTGACGGAGACGGAGGGCGCGGGGGAGGCAGTCCTCGTCCGGGCTCTCGAGCCGGTTGTCGGGCTCGACCTCATGCAGGCGCGGCGGGGAACGGACGACCCCCTCTCGCTCGCGAGCGGGCCGGGCAAACTGGCGCAGGCCCTCGGCATCACCATGGACCTGAACGGAACCTCCCTTCGCGACGGCCCGCTCCAGGTCAGGTCGCCTGCGAACCCGCCGGAACTCCGGCCGGAGGACATCGTGCAGACGACCCGGGTCGGGATCACGAAGGCGGCGGACCTCCCCCTCCGGTTTTACCTGAAGGGGAACCGGTACGTCTCGCGGCGGTAAGGCCGGGCCCGTGGCCCCGGCCCATTCCGGAACCCCGTCGCGAAATCGTCCTCTCACCCTCCTCTGCGACCCGCCCGCTGATCAGGATGGTGTGCTCTTTTACCGGGATCTTCTTTCCCGAGCGTTCCAGCGCCTGATCCACGACGTACCGTACCCCGCTGCAGCAGGGAACCTCCATGTGCAGGACGGCGATCGAGCGGATCGCATGCCGCGAGAATATCTCCGCGAGTTTCGTGACGTAGCCCTCGACGTCCGAATCCAGTTTCGGGCAGAAGAGGATCACGATCTTGTCGCGCAGGAAGTCGCGGTGAAAATCCGCGTATGCAAAGGGAACGCAGTCCCCGGAGACGAGGAGATCCGCATCGTCGAAGTACGAGGCTGCGGGGTTCAGGAGTTGCAACTGGATCGGCCATTGCCGCAGTTCCGACTCTACCCGTCCGGCACGCTCTCTCTCCTCGGTCTCCCTTCGCGGAAGGCTTCTTGCGGCGGAGCCCGGGCACGCCGCACCGCCCCCGGCGGTCTCGTGCCGGGGAACCGGGATCCCCTTCTCGTTCAGGTACTCGACGGCCTCGCGGTACAGCCCTTCCTCCCCGTGGCCGAGGAGGTGCTCGAGGTGCGCCCTGATGACTCCTTCTCCCTGGGGCACGATCTTCTCCATCACCGCCCGCTCGTCATACGGCCCCGCCTCCCGTTCGACGACGCAGATCGCCCCCTCCGGGCACGTCCCGATGCAGGCGCCGAGCCCGTCGCAGAAGAGGTCGCTCACGAGCCTTGCCTTCCCGTCGATGATCTGAAGCGCTCCTTCCGGGCAATCGGGTATGCAGAGCCCGCACCCGGTGCATTTCTCCTCGTCGATATCGATGATCTTTCTCTTCATCCGGGGCCTCCCGCGTCCATCTCCTGGCCGCTTATCAACCAAAAACATTTGCAGTCGGGGATGGGGGCGGGCCGCGTTATGTTTCGGCCGCAGTCCCGCTCCGGTGCCCGGAAGGCTCCGGAGCCCTGCGCAGCACCAGGGCGACGACCGCGGGCATGACGATGATGCCGCCGACGAGCGAGAAGAAGATCGTGATCACGGTCGTCTGCCCGAAGCCCGCAACGAGGGAGAACGAGGACGCGAGCATGGACGAGAACCCGAATATCGTCGTCAGCCCGGATATGGTGATGGGGATCCCGATCCTCGTCACACCTTCGCGTATGGCCTCGTAGAGTTCCAGGCCTCTCTCCATCTCCTCCCTGCACCGCTCGAGGATCAGGACCGTATACTCCATCGCAAGGCCGATGGTCATCGAACCGAGGCACGCCGTGAGCGGGGTGTACGCGATATCGAGGGCGTACATGATGAGGTCGTTCCACCCGATGACCATGACGACGGGGAGGAGCGGCGCGAGAGAGTCGAACCGGCGGTAAACAACGATCATGAACGCGGCGATCAGGAGAAGGCCGAGGACGGTCATCCGGTTCTTTGAGTGGATGATCCCGTCGTAGAGATCGCCGTATACCGTCGATCTGCCCGTGGGCTGAACATCCAGTCCTGCCGGCGGTTCGAGCCAGACGATGTCGCTCCTGAGCCGGTCGATGAGGGCGCTCACCGCGTCCATCTCCATATCGACCGTCGCGAACTCGATCACCGCCCCGGTATTGCCCGAGAGGTATGCATCGCGGACTTCGGCGGGGATACGCGCGACGACCGTTTTTATTTCTGTTGCTGATGCAGGCATCGACCCGCCGTTATACTCCCGGATAAGGGTGGCGATGCTGGCATGAGCGGTGATCTCGCCCCGGTGCTCCGCTTCGTAGGTCCCGAACGCATCGATCCACTCGAGAACCTCCGGATCGAGGATATCGCCCCCCCTGATCATCACCGGCACGGTGGACGTCCCGCCGATCGTCCGTTCCACCTTCTCGAAGCTGACCCGTGCAGGCATGGTCTCGGGGACGAAGGACTGCTGGTCGACGTTGATCCCGATGGCACCGTCGTACTGGATGCCGGCGACGGCGACGAGCCCAAAGAGGAGGATAACCGGAACGGGATGTCTTGCCACCCGGACCGCCAGATCGCCGAGGAACCGGCTGTAGCCCGCGAGTGCTCCCGTCTCCGGAGCCTCCTCCGGATCCGGCCCTCCCTCCGCCCGCTTACCGTAGCCGAAGATGACGAAGAAGGCAGGAACAATGATGACCGCGAGCAGAAAGCACGAGACGACCCCGATAAGGCAGGCGGTCCCGAAGTCCCTGATCATGGGTATGGGAGCGGAGAGGAGGGCCAGAAAGCCGAGAGCGGTCGTGCACATGGCGATCAGGATCGGGCCGGCGTGGGAGAGCGTGGCGACGATCGCGTCGTGCAGGCTCCTGTCCCGGATCTCTTCATGGAACCTTGAATGGAGCTGCACCCCGTAATCGATCCCGAGTCCGATGATGACGGGAAACGCTCCGATGACCGGCGAGGTCACCCGGAGATTGAAGAACCCGAGAGTGCCGAACGTCAGGAACACTCCGCAGAGGATGATCCCCACGGGAAGGAAGCGGTGGCGGACATGGTTGAAGAGCAGCCCGATTGCCGCGACCATCAGGGCGAGGGCTATCCCTATCAGCATGCCCATCTCTTTGCGCATGGCCTCCTGCATCTCTTTATCGAATACCGGATCGCCGGAGATTGAAACGCTCACCCCGGGAGGCGGCGACGAGATCGAGACGATGGTCCCGAGGGTATCGAGGACCCGGTCTTTTGCGTCGTCGGAGAGGTCGGGCTCGAGGGTGACGAAGAGGAGCGTCATCGTCCCCGAAGGCACGTAACGTGCCCGGGCTTCCTGCGGGAGGCGGGAGATCGTTTCGACGACTTCAGCCTCCGTCCCGGGGATGCGGCCGTTGTTCACCGACCGTATCGCTGCCGGAAACGACCTTATCCCGGCCACGTAGCGCTCGTCGGCGATATCCGCACCGAGGCTGTCGACGTACCGTAGAAGAGCGGGGTCCCGCACGTTCTCCGACTCGACGACCAGGAAGACCAGATCCGTCCCGAACTCCCGTGTGTAACCGTCAAGCAGTATCCCTTCGGAAGAGTCCGTATCGATGAACGTCTCGATACCCGTCTCCATCCGGATCGACGAAGCGCCGTATGCCGAGAAGATCAGAAGCGAGATGAGCAGGCCGGCGACGAGATACGGGCGAGCGGCGATGAATCTGTCGAGATACGAGGACGCTGCCTTCATCGCTCCCCCTCCCGCTCGACCGCCCGGTGCAGCAGTTCGACGACGGTGCGCAGGAGCGCGGGCGGGCGGCCGCCGCTCTCCTCCCATACGGCCGAGGTCAGGTAACCGCTCTCCGGAGAGCCGAGGCACTCGAAGAACCCTATTCCGCAATATTCCCGGACCAGAGCCTCGAAGAGCACGAGATCGTCGTTCTCGCTCGAAGACTCCTTGCGGCAGGCATCCGGGTCCTGCCGCGGGCCCCCGTATTCTGACACTAGAGTAATTATTTTTGACACTTGTGTCACTATTCAGGGTACGGATCGATCGTATATAAGATTACTGACACATGTGTTAGTATCATGCCGAAGGTCGTGCCCGAGTATAAAGACGAAGCGAGGCGCAGGATCATCGAGGCCGCGATAGCCGAGGCGGACGAGAAGGGTTTTTCCAACCTGAAGATGGAGGACGTCGCCGGCAGGCTCGGCATCTCCCGCGCGACGCTCTACCTCTACGTCAGAAGCAAAGAGGATCTCGTCTCTTCCGCTCTCGTCTATATCCGGTCCCGGCTCTCGGAGAGTCTGCGGGACGCCTGCTCCAGGAATACTCTCGATGGCACGTTCTCCGCGATCTTCGATAACGTCATCTACCCCAAAGGCGGAACGGGGATGAAGGCGGTCGTCGAACTCTTCGCCGGTGCCGTGCGGGACGACTCCCTCCGTGCAGCCGTCGGGAAGAATTACCGCGCCATCCACGATCTGATCGCCTCGGTTCTTGAAGATGAAAAAGCCGCGGGGCACCTCCCAGAAGACCTCGATGCGGAACTCTCTGCAAGCATCCTCATCTCCGTCATCCTCGGGATCAGGATGGGAGCGGCGGCAGGGCTCGAACGGGACGAGGCGCACCGGATCTGGGAGGGCGCCGTCCGGCGGATACTGGAATGAACGGTCCCTCCTGCACGAAGGTATGCCGAACAAGGAGTTATCCCGTAACCGGGAGATGTTAGAGAGAATGTCTTCCCCGCCTATCCGCCATCCCGCACCTGCCTTCGACGTCTTCAACGTCTACTTCGAGCGTATCTACGATCCGACGATGCACGTCGTCTTCGCACTCGACGGTGAAGTCGACGCGGGGGCCATGAGGGCGGCGACGATGAGGCTCGTTGCGTCCGATCCCTACCTCCGGTCGAGGTTCGCGGAGGTTGACGGACAGCCGGTCTGGGAAGAGATCCCGGAGGAACGGTGGGACGGGGCATTCGTCCTCGTCCCGGCCGGCGGGGACGAGCCCCTCCACGCGCCCCCGCCGCCGCTCGACGTCCGCTCCGGGCCGCAGGTGCAGGTCAACCTCTACCGGAGGGAAGAGGGGGATACCGTGGCCGTCACCTGCCACCACGGCTTCTGCGACGCCACCGGCGCCCTCACCCTTGCCCGGGACCTCTTTGCGGCCTACCGGCGGATCGTGGACGAGCCCGGGTTCCGGCCGGCCCCCCGCGCCCCTTACGAGCGGAGCACGGAGAGGGTTCTTGCGCTCTACTCCGAAGAGGAGCGGCAGCAGGCGCTCGCGCAGGAGGAGCCGTTCGTCGACCGGTGGCGCTTCCCCGTCGAGCGAACCGGGAGGGGGACGCCCCGGGTGGCCTCCCGGACGCTCTCCCCCGAAAGGCTCGGGCACATAAAGGCGTTCGGGAGAGGGCACGGGGCTACGGTGAACGACGTCCTCATCGCTGCGTTCTTCCTTGCGTTCCAGAAGATCCGGAACGACCCCTCCGACCGGGGAGCACCCCGGTCGCTCCTGACCTCGGCCGATCTGCGGAGGAGGTATACCGGCCTCTACGAGGACTCTCCGCTCACGAACCTCTCCATCGCCTACGAGGTCACCCTCTCCGCCGGGGAGGGGGCCCGGCTCGAGGAGGTCATCGGCCGGGTGACGGCGATAACGGCTCGCAAAAAGGCAGGGAGCCTCGGTCTCGCGCCTATCCTCTTCTACGAGGAGATCATCGCGGGCGGGATGCCGGCGGTGCGGACGTTCTTCGACGGGATGATCGAGCGGTATGAGACGTCCGGACAGAAGAACCCGGTCTTCTCGAACCTCGGGGTCTTCGACCCCGGCGATTACCTCCCCATCCCCGGGAAGGACGTTGCGGCGCTTGATATCCGGGAGATCCGGTACCTCCCCTGCGCCTGCTGGCCGTACGGGTTTTTGATGATCGCCTCCACCTTCCGCGACCGCCTGACCCTCGCCACGGCCTACGAGGAAGGGCCCTACTCGACGGCCGTCGTGGAGCGGTACCTCGAATACGTGGACGGGTATCTCCCGTGAGGGGGGCCCGTACGATTCGCGCGACAGAGCCGCATATCACTCGAAATCGATGCGCAGCCTTCCGAAATAGAATAAAAATCCTTTTCTCGCGGCCGGTGAATGAATTACTGTGGTTTAATGGATTGTAAGGCGACGCGAGAGGGAAAAGTCCTGGTGGTATCCGCAGTCGGAAGGCTGGACGGATTCGGTGCGGAGAAAGTCAACGATCTGCTGCGCTCTTACATGCATGAAACCGACAGTGCGGTCGTCGTCGACATGGGCGGCGTGGACTTCATGAGCTCGGCGGGGCTGCGGTTCTTCCAGTCGCTCTATACGACCATGAGGGAGCGCAACGGCCGGGTTGCCGTTGCCGGCCTCACCGAGTACCCCCGCAAAATATTCTCGATGGGCGGGTTTTTGAGAGTCATCGAGGAATTCCCCGATACAGGTGCGGCGCTCGCGGCTCTCCGGTTGGCCCTTGGCGAGGCAGACGAGAAAACCGTTTCCTTTACCCGGCGGGGAGGAGAAAGTGCGGCTCTCCGGTATGCAGGCAGCCTTCGGGCAGCGTATCTCGGGCCGTTCGCGAAAGAGGATATCACCGCGGTTCCCGCACCCGTCGGCGAATATATGGTCGGTATCGGGGCAGCCGCTCCGGGTCTCGAAGCGGCCGCCCCGCTCGTCGGCGAGATGCTCGGTATCCGCGGCACCGTCTATACCCTGACGGCGGACGGAAACCAGACACCGGACTACCTCCTCCCCGATCACCTCGAGGGCGGCGGCATCACGGTCGCGAGCGCTTTTCGCGTCGCCCTTGACGGCGGGTTCTCCACACAACTCACTATCGCGGCAGACGGCACGGAAGGAATCACGGTCCAGGATATCGTCGAGAAGGCTGCCGGTTACCTGAGCGGGAACCACCCCGAGTATACCGGCGTCTTCTCGTTCCTCCTGCGGGGCACCGTCCGCGGGATCTGCAGTGCGGACATCAAATCCTCGCTTCTTGCGGCGCACCGTGCCGCCGCCGATGCAGAGAACCGGCAGTCGTCCGGCGGGATGCATTCGATGTACTTCGGGAGGAGGCCCGGCGCCCTCGTAGCCGACGATGTCACCGCGACAGAGATCGAGCCGAGGTATGACGGGGAGACGCTCATCGCGTTCGGCTACGCCATCGACCTCGAACGGGCAGGATCGGCGGTCGATCCCGCACTCCTCGAACCGCTCTACTACACGCGGCCCGGCGCTCCGGCGGCTCCTTTCTTCATCTACGCGACGGGAGCGGTGTATACCGGCGTTCCTTACGTGGGGCCGGGCGTCCTCGAAGAAGGGATCGCGACCACCCTCGATGCGGGGAAGTTCGTTGCGCTCCACCACCTTCTCCCCATCTCGAAACTCCGGAACGCCACGGTAGGGATTGCACCGGTCACCCGGCTTGACCGGACCGCCTGACCGGGCAGGACGATCACGCACCGGACGAGGGGCGATGAAACCAGCAGACGACCTGAACGGGGGCGCCGAAAACCCCGGCCGCTCGATCCAGGCCATCCTTGCGGCCTCCACCGCCCTCATCATCGTCGTCGTCATCGCTCTCGCGCTGACGGTCTCGTACCTGCAGGCAAGCGAGGATGCCGCCCGGGAGTATGACGCCCTCCGGTGGTACACCGAAGAGAACGGCGTCGCATCCGTCCGGCTCGTCGATAAGGGGCTCGGTCTCGTCGACGACGATCTCACGCCCGCCATGAAGGAGGGGCTCCTGGAGTTTTCCCGCGTATACGGCGCGGCGGGCAACGACCCCTCCGCCGTCGATCTGGATGCCCTCAAAGACGAACTCGCACCCGGGTTTCCGGGCGAGCTGGACCTCTACATCATCGATGCCGACGGCATCATCCGTTATTCTACCGCCCCTGACGTTCTGGGGGTCGATTTCCGCCAGTATCCGGCGTTCTATACCCGGCTGACCGAGGTTCGCGAAGGGGACGCATTCACCGCCGACCGTGTCGTCCGCTCAATCGAGGACCATAGCGACCTGAACGTATCGGGGAGGCTCCGGAAGTTCGCCTACCTCCCGTCGCCCGACCATCGGTTCGTCCTCGAACTCGGGATCGATACGCCCGAGTTCTCCGACGTCCGTTCGCAGTTCTCCTACACCGACGTTGTCCGCATCCTGATGCAGAACAACCCGGATCTCGCCGGCGTCAGGATTGTCGATATCTACGGCAACATCGTCGCCGGAAACGAGACGGGAGGGATCGCAGACGCCGGGATCATGAGCGTCCTTGAGAACCGTGCCTCGGCGACGTTCGAGAATCCGGGAGTCCGTACGACGAGCCGGCTGGTCTTCATCGATCTCCGTGACCCGGCGACGGTGACCGACGGCAGTATGGTGCTGGAACTGATCTTCGACCGCTCCCGGCTCGATGCCGTCAGGGATCACCTGCTGGTCACCTACCTCCTCATCGGGCTTGCCGCCGCCCTGGTCGGGATCGCCCTCGCTTTCGGCCTCTCCCGCTACGTCGGCACCGCCGTCGGAGCCGTCATCGACGATGCCGACCGTATCGCCGGAGGAGACCTCGATCACGCCATACGGGGTATGAACACGACGGAGTTCGTCCGGCTGGAGCGGAGCATTAACCGGATGGTGCAGCGGATCCGGCACTACAGCGAGGAGATCGAGCGGAAGGAGTCCGAACTCCGGATCGCCGCCGAGATCCAGACATCGTTTCTGCCCCGCAGGACCCCGGAGATCCCGGGGTGCGAGATCGCCGCGTTCACCTGCCCGGCGAAAGAGGTCGGAGGGGACTTTTACGATTTCGTCGACCTGGGAACTGGGCGATACGCCCTCGTCATCGCCGACGTTGCCGGGAAGGGCGTGCCGGCCGCGCTCTACATGGCGCTCGCCCGGACAACCGTGCGCACCGTCGCCCGGGGGTGCGGGGCCGTCTCGGAGACCGTCCGCCGTTCGAACGACACCATCATCGAGGATACGGGATCCGTCAGTTTCGTCACCCTCCTGTATGCGGTCTTCGACGAGGCACGCACCCTCACCTACGTCAACGCCGGCCACAACCCGCCCGTCCTCCGGCGGCGGGACGGATCGATGGAGACCCTGGAGCCGACCGGCCCGGTGATCGGGTTCCTCGAGGATGTGGAGTTCGAGGAGAGCACGATCACGCTTCGGCCCGGCGACCTCCTCGTCTTCTACACCGACGGCGTGACCGAGGCGGAGAACGGGGAGGGGATGATGTTCGGCGAGGAACGCCTTTACGCCGTCATCGAGGCCGCGGCCGGCCGCTGTGCCGACGAGGTCGCGGAAGCGATCCGGGGTGCCGTCGCCGCGTTTGCCGGCGAAGCCCCGCAGTTCGACGATATCACGGTCGTCGTGCTGCGGATCGGCGATTGAAGAATACCGTAGTTCGGGCCGGAGCAGAGCACTTCCCCGGGAGGCAGAATGAAAGAGAACGTATCATTTGAACCGGCGCGCGAGAGCGACGTCGAACGGCTGAACCGGATCGTCAACGAGCCCGACGTTGCGCGGTACCTCGACCTCATCCTTCCGGTCCCGCTCGAGAAGACGCAGGCGTTCTTCTCGTCGATGCAGGCGATCCGGGCATCCCTCTGGTGCATCGTCGCGGATAAAGAGACGATCGGCTGCGTGGGGCTGATACCGGAGGAGGAAGGGACAAAACTTGCGCACAGCGCGACGATCTTCGTCTACCTCGAACGGCCGTACTGGGGACGGGGGATCGGCGGCCGCGCGGTCTCCTTCGCGCTGTCCGAGGCGGAGGGGAGGTTTGAGCGGGTCGAGGCGCTCATCGTCGAGGAGAACACGAGGTCTCTACGGCTCTTCGAGAAGCACGGGTTTGTACGGGAGGGCGTCAAGCGAAAGGCGTTCCGGTGCGGAGGGATGTACTCGAACCTCGTCATGACGGCGAAGATACTGGACTGCCGGAGCACCGGATCGCACGACGGGTAACCGCGAGACCTTATCACCCCCGGCGCCCAACCCCGCCCCATGCCCGCGACGAGGGTACTCGCGTTCAGCGATCTCGCGTGGGGGACGAGGGAGCGCGGTGCGCCCGGCGGCCGGGTCGAGATCGGCTCGTTCCTCCGCCTTGTCGAAGAGATTGACCCGGGCATAGTCGTCTTCGCCGGCGACGCCGCCTACGACCGGTGCTCGCGCTCAACGCTCGACGAGACGGAGCTCTTCCTCGGCCTCCTCCGCGCAATCGCGGCGGCGGGCCGGCACTGCATCGTCATCGAGGGGAACAACGACGACACGATGGGCACCTACGGCCGCGTCCGGGAGGCGGCGGGGGCAAGCCCCTATCTCCACGAGATCTCGGGGGAGGTACAGGACGTCCTCGGCATCCGCTTCCTCGGCGTCCCCACCGGGAGGGAGAGGCGGATGGCCCGCTCGGCCGAAGGGCCGGTCGATATCGTCGTCGCCCACGCACCTCTCGCGAACCGGGTCTGGCTCTTCGACCTCCCGGCGGCGTGCATCATCACCGGCCACTACGGGATGATGGTTGCTGGGATTACCGGGAAGGCGTATGTCGCCCTCGACTGCTCCCCGGCCTCCTACGCGGTGATCGACCGGGAGGAAGGGTGGCGGATCGAATATGTCGCCGGGCCGTGCCGGATCGATCTGCGTCCGGGGGAGAGGTTCGCCGCGACCGGCTGCGACCCGGCTCTCCTCCGGGATCTTACGGAGGGGCGCGGATCGCTTCCGTATCCTGATGAAGTCGAGGCGCTACGGAGGGCGAAGCAGGAGATCGCGATCGAAGGGCGGGAAGAGGTCTTCGGACGCCTGCTCGGGATGGGAATCAAAAAAACGCATATCGAGCGGTATCTCGGGCGGCGGGGGGTGCCGGGCCGCCGGACACGGTAGCGCATCGCTTATCTCCCGCCCATCCGTATGATCATACATGGACACGGTCGTCGAAGCGATACGGCAGGAGTTCGCGGCGCACGCAGACCCAGAGATCCGGGAGAAAGGCCAGCGGTTCTTCAAGGAGGAGGTCCGGTGCTACGGGATGAAGACGGCAACCGGAATCGCGATCGCGAAAAAATACTGGAAGGAGGTCAAAGCCCGCGAGAAGAAGGAGATCTTCGCCCTCTGCGAGGAACTCTATTCGTCGGGGATGATGGAGGAGGCGTTCGTCGTCTCCGAATGGGCACCGCGGCTCGCCGACCGCTACGAGCCCGGTGATATCGCCGTCTTCCGGCACTGGATTGAGACCTACATCACCAACTGGGCCACCTGCGACGGCCTCTGCAACCACGCCGTCGGGGACTTCATCGTCCGGTACCCCGAACATATCGAGGAGCTGAAACGCTGGACGCAGTCGAAGAACCGCTGGATGCGGCGGGCGGCGGCTGTCTCGCTGATCGTGCCGGCAAAGCACGGGGAGTTCCTCGACGAAGCCCTTGCAATCGCCGATCTCCTCCTGACCGACACGGACGACCTGGTCCGGAAAGGCTACGGGTGGCTCCTCAAGGAGGCGAGCCGGAAGCATACGGACGAGGTCTTCTCTTACGTCATGGCAAATAAGCGAGAAATGCCCCGGACGGCGCTCCGCTACGCGATCGAGCTGATGCCGAAGGACCTGAAGGCAGAGGCGATGAAGAAGGACTGGTAGATCGTCCGGGGTATCATGGCACGGACTACCTATCCAGATTTTGTCGGGATGTGCGGCGTGAACTGCGCTCTCGCCCCTTGCTTTCTCTCCGGGAGATGCCGTGGCTGCCGTTCCGAAGACCCTCGCCAGAAACGCACCTCAAAATGGAAATGCCGGATCCGGAGATGCGTCCTGGAGCGGCAACTCAACCACTGCGGCGAATGTCCGGAGTTCCCCTGCCCGACCCGGGGGTCTCTCGATAAACGTTATCGGGGCCGATACCGGATCGACCTTGCGGAGAATATCAGGAGACTCACCGCTCTCGGGCCCGAAGAGTGGGGACGGCAGGTGCAGGCCGATTACACGTGCCCGTCGTGCGGAGGGTGCATCGACCCCTACCGGCGGACGTGTTCCGCCTGCGGGAGGCCGATGGACTGATCTCCGCGCTCCCGGTAGCCCGTAAAGAGTGCTCTTCCCGCTCCAGGGCGCCTAGAACCTGACGCGGGGCGCCTCGGCTTCCCGCATGTTCTGTTCCAGTGTCCAGAAGTACGCCTCGCCGTGGGCCACGCGGAAGACGGCGAGCTTCGGGTCGTCCGCGCCCGAGACCCCGATCTGGAGGAGCCACGACCGCTCTTTGACGAGCCGCTCCTTCAGGGCCGCGTCATCGAGAAACTCGACCGCTCCCTTGATGCGCATCATCGTTCCTCTACCCTCGGGATTGTAGAAACAGAGCTCGACCTTAGGGTTCTTCGTGAGCTGCTTCCAGACGCTCTTCGGGGTTCCGGTATGGTAGTAAAACCCGGTCTCATCGGCAAACCACATGGCAAACGCCCGGACCCGGGGCTGGTCGCCGTCCATTGTCGCGATGTAGGTCACGGGGTTTTCGTTTGCGAATTTCACGCAATCGGAGAAGTCCATTTTCCTTCCTCACCCATCAATACGGAGAGGAAGCACAAAATGTTTCCGGGAACCCTCGGGCGGAATGGGACGGGAATGCCTCCCGGGCCGGTCTCCGGGCCTCGTCGAGCCGGCCCCTGCACTCACCACCGATGTTCGTGACCGCAACCCCGGACATCCGGCGGCGAACGACCGGAACCCTGCAGAACGTGCAGATGCAGTCCCTCCAGAGCCGTTCGACGGGATCGCCGGAGGCCTCGAACTCCCTCCGCCGCAGGCCGACCCGATAAACGGCAGAGGGCGATAGTTCCGCCCGGATCTGCGGTCCCGGCGCCCGTATAAATAGGTATTAAAGTCTTCAAAGAGAACTCGGTACGATGAAGAGTCCGTTCCACGTCATGATCATCCCCACGCTCGGTTGCCCCTCGAAATGCCATTACTGCTGGAGTTCCGATGAACGGTCTCCCGTGATGAGTATCGAGACCGTCCGGGAGATCGCGGAATGGCTCAAAGACTACCGCTCCGACCAGGTCACCATCACCTTCCACGGCGGCGAGCCCCTCCTTGCAGGCGCGGAGTTCTACCGGCAGGCACTCCCGATCCTCTCCGAAGGCCTCGCCCATCTCGAACCGACGTTCGCCCTGCAGAGCAACCTCTGGAAACTCACCCCGGAGATGGCCGGGATATTCGCAGAATACAATATTCCCATCGGCTCCAGCATCGACGGCCCCGAGGATATCAACGACACGCAGAGAGGGAAGGGCTACTATCAAAAGACCATGCGGGGCTACGAGATAGCACGGGCAAACGGACTCGAGGTCAGGTTCATCTGCACGTTCACCTGCCGGTCGGTCGAGCACAGGGAGGAGATCTTCAATTTCTTCTTGAACAACGGTTTTCCCCTCAAACTGCACCCGGCGCTGCCGTCTCTCCGGAGCGAGAACCCGAAAGAGTGGGCGCTCGAGCCGGAGGTCTACGGGGACCTGCTGGTCTACCTCCTCGATAAATACCTGGAAAACCTGGGCAAAATCGAGATCATGAACATCAACGACCTCTGCAAGTGCGTCTTTACCCGGCACGGCACCGTCTGCACGTTCGTGGACTGCATGGGAAGCACCCTTGCCTTCGGGCCGGACGGGAGCATATACCCCTGCTACCGCTTCGTCGGGATGCCGGAATACGTGATGGGGAACGTCTACGACCATCCCACGGCCGAAGACCTCGCCGGGTCGGACGCCTGGAAACTCATGCACGCGTTCAAGGACTACGTCGACCGCGAGTGCGCCGGGTGCTCCCACATCAGATACTGCCGGGGCGGGTGCCCCTACAACGCGATAACGCCGACAGACGGCGAGATCCGGGGTGTCGATCCTCACTGTATCGCATATAAGCGGATATTCGACGAGATCACCGACCGGCTGAACGAAGAACTCTACGGGTCCGCGGATATGGATATGGAAGAGTTCTGTTCACCGTTTGCGGGGGGGACGAAACCGGGGATCATGGCGATCCTGCGCGTGATGGCGACGAAATAGGCTGCCCGGTGCACCTCCCGGGTCTCGTTAACACCGTTAACGGAAATCAGGGCACGCTGCGAAGGCCGGCGCCGCCGGGCCTGCGCGGGAATTATAAAGGTGGAATCACTATCCGCTGGCATGCGCCGAACCAACACCAGTCAGACGATTGCAGGGGTGCTGCTCTTTCTGCTCCCGGTCCAGTTCATGATCGCCCTCATGGCCGGCGCGGCCATGGCGCCGGGTTACAGCATCAACCTGAATGCAATCAGCGATCTCGGCGTGACCGGCGCGACGGCATGGCTCTTCAACTCTTCCCTCTTCTTTGCAGGCCTCCTGAACGTCATCGGCGGCTACTTCCTCTACCGCTCTTATGCCAGAGGCTGGATCCTCCCCGTCTTCGTCCTCGCGGGTGCCGGGGCGATGGGCACCGCGGTCTTCACGCTGGATATTCCCGGCATCCACGGCCTCTTTGCACTCGCGGCCTTCGTCTTCTTCAACGTCGAGTCGATCGCCTGCGCTTCTCTGGTCCGGGGACCCCTGAAGGCGATCTCGATTATCGCCGGCGTTGTCGGCCTCGTCTTCCTCGTGACGCATGCCGCGAGCGACTTCGGCATCATAAGCCTCTACGGCCCTATCGGCCATGGGGGGTCGGAGAGGATGATCGTCTACCCCGCGCTCCTCTGGCTCGCGGGATTCGGGGGATACCTCATGGCGCCGTTTGGTGCGAAGCGGTAAGTATCCCGGTCACTTCCTTCCCGTTGCCTTGAAGAACGTATAACAGAAGACCCCGTCCGGTTCGGAGGTGCGGTAGAGGTCGCGTATCCCCTGCTCCCAGTCCTCCCGGCTCATCATCCCCCGGCCCACCGCATCTTCCCCGACGCCCTCGACCATGGCGGTGAAGGTCAGTCTCGTGAACCCGCGGGCGAGTTCCGGCCGGGACCCGTCCACGTAGACCATCCGCGGGGAGACATGGACGTCGCGGTAGCCGGCACCGGCGACGAGCGGGTAGAGTTCCCTCCCGATAAGGGCGTTGCCGCCCATCTCCCGCTGGAGGTCGACGAGGCACCCGATCGCCCGGCGGGCATGGGCGCTGTCGGGGTGGAAGTGCGCCGAGCCGTGGTCCCCCTCGATCACCGTGATCGTGCCGCCCCCCCGGAGCAGCGGGCGGAGGCGCTCGAGCGCGCGGCGGGGATCCGCCAGGTGCTCGAGGACGAAGCAGAGGAAGATGTGGTCGAAACTCCCCGGCTCGTAGCGGAGGTCGAAGATGTCTCCCGCCTCGAACGTGACGTTGGTGATGCCTTCGGCCTGTACACGCTTCTTTGCCGCATCGAGCGAGACTTCGGAGATATCGACCGACGTGATCCGCGCCTCCGGGCTGTTCCGCGCCAGGATCACCGTCTGGGCGCCGGTGCCGCAGCCCGTCTCGAGCACCCTTGATTCCGCCGGATAGCGGGTGTCGTCGTGGAGGAGCCTGGTAAGGGTCTCTGCCTGGTCGCTCAACCGCTCCGCTTCCCGCTCCGTATACCCGTGGACATACTTGCCGTTCATCCGGTTCCTCTATTGCGTGTCTGCAGAATATAGAGTCAACCGCCCGGTTTAAAGCATCATGTTCAGGACAACGGGGCCCGGGCCGTCGGCGCCGTTAACCGCGACCACAAAGCACTTGTCATCCTGCATGCCACCCAATTTACAAAGGTTTGGCCACGTTATGAACCAATTCACTTCACGATGCGGAGAAGAGCATCCTTACACGCTCGAAGACCTCGGATGGACGGACGAGCACGATGCGGCATTCTCGAAGTACGCCGGCCCGTACCTCCCCGGCCGCGTGGCCTGCCGGCAGAAGACGGTGTGGGACGTGCTCGTCGACGGCGGTTCCGTCACGGCCGGAATATCCGGAGCCCTGCGGAAACTCGGCCGGTTTCCGGCGGTGGGAGACTTTGTCGTATTACTCCATCAACCGGAGGCCGGCACCACGGTAATCGTCGACATCCTCCCGCAGAAAACCTGCTTTGCGCGGGGAACTCCCGGACGCGACGGCGCCGATCAGGTCATCGCGGCGAATATCGATACGGTCTTCATCGTGACCGCCGCCGGCCACGATCTTAACGCCCGCCGGATCGAACGTTACCTCGCGATCGCCCACGCCTCCGGTGCCCGTCCGGTCATCGTCATCAACAAGTCCGATCTCGCGGACGACCCTGCAACCCTTGCCGACGAGATCGCCTCCGTCTCTCCCGACATACCGATCATCCCGATCAGCGCCGCGAGCGGGGAGGGCGTCGACCGGCTCGCCCCGTATCTCGCGCCGCGAACGACGGTTGCCCTCATCGGCTCGTCGGGCGTCGGCAAGTCCACCCTGATCAACCGGCTCATGGGCAGTCCGGTCCAGGAGACATCGCATACCCGGGACTACGACGATAAAGGGCGTCACACCACGACCGTCCGCCACCTCTTCATCCTCGCCGGCGGGGCGCTCATGATCGACAACCCCGGCATCCGGGAGGTCGGCATCGGTACGGCATCCGCCGGCATCGCCGATACGTTCCCCGAGATCCTCGAACTCGCGGAGGGCTGCAGGTTCTCGGACTGCCGGCACGAGGAGGAGCCGGGCTGTGCGGTCCGGGCGGCCGTCGCGGCCGGAATCCTCCCTGCGGCACGGCTGGAGAGTTTCCGGAGGCTCATGCGCGAACTCGCGTTCGAAGAGGAGAAAGCGGAGATCGGGCTTGTAAGGCTCGAGAAGAAACGCTGGAAAGCGATCGGCAAGATCCAGAGGGATATCGGAAAGACAAAGGAGAGGTAACGGCCGCTGGCGGTTAATCTCCTGCCCGGATCACCCCTTCTTTTGCAGAATGAAGAACTCGTAGCCGTACTCGCTGCCGTGCTCCCGGTAGACGGCGGTTTCTCGCTCGGCGAACTCAATCTGCGCCTCTGCCTCGGGATTTCCGGCGACTTTCGCCCGCAGGTCTTCTACCCGCTTGAGGATCGGCATATAGTAATTCTCCCACCACGCGGACTTCGGGAGCGGGAAAGTCGCGACGACCTCGTAGCCGGCGTCTTCGGCGATCGCGCGGTTTGCCGCGACTGTCGTTATCGCCGGGTAGCACTCGTTCCAGAACACCGCCGCCTCCGGCGAGGGATCTTCGACGAACCAGGCGGCCTCGGTGAGGCAGAGGTAGCCGCCGGGCCGGAGGAGCCGCTTCCACGAGACGAGCCCTTCCCGGAACCCTACGATGAAGATCGAGCCCTCCGCCCAGAGGACGTCGAACGATGCGTCGTCAAAAGGCAGGCCGTCCATCGAGGCCCGGATGGTGGTGATCCGCTCGCCCACCCCGGCCGATGCCGCGCTCCGGGCGAGGTCGTCCAGGAACGGTTGGTGGACGTCGACGGCGGTGATACGGCAGCCCGGGCAGGTCCGGGCAAGTTCGACCGTCTGCATCCCGGCCCCGCACCCGATATCCAGGATCTCCGGCCGGGGAGGAAGGTCGGCGAGCATCGAGAAAGCTTTCCTCGTGCAGGCGTTGCTCCCCGGCCCCTGGCGGGGCAGGCCCTCGTGCATGGTAAAAATGAAAGGAGTTCCCATGAAGGTAATGCGCCGTGCGGCTCTATAATCCATGTGGTCGGAATTGCTGCCGACGGTCGCGAGAAATCCCGCCAGAGCTAAATACCAGCGGCACCCATTCATGGATATGGAGCATAAGACCCCCGCCTCAGAACTCCGGGACCGTATGGAGCGGTTCCGGCTCCGCATGGAGCGGGAGAACCCCTCGTGGGAGTTCGCCGCGATCTTCGGGCGGACAAACCAGTTCTACTTCACCGGGACGATGCAGGACGGGGTCCTCCTCATCCCCCGCGACGAAGAGGGCGTGCTCTGGGTGCGCCGGAGTCTCGAACGAGCGGAAGACGAGTCGCACTTCCCCGAGATCCGGCCGATGAAGAGTTTCCGCGATGCAGCGGCCGGGATGGGGGCATGCCCGAAGACGGTTCACGTGGAGACGGAGACGGTGCCCCTCGCGCTGCTTGAGAGGTTCCGGAAGTACTTCCCCTTCACGGCAACGGCGTCGCTCGATGCCCAGGCGGCGAAGGTCAGGTCGGTCAAAAGCGCTTACGAGCTCGCGATCCTGGAGAGAGCCGGGAGGATTCACCGCCACGTGCTCGAAGACTGTGTTCCTGCGATGCTTCGCGAGGGGATGAGCGAGGCCGAACTCGGGGGCGAGGTCTTCTCGCGCCTGGTTGCAGAAGGGCATCACGGGATTGCCCGGTTCGGGATGTTCGGGACGGAGATGATCCTCGGACAGCTCGGCTTTGGAGAGAGTTCCATCTACCCGACCGGTTTCGACGGGCCGGGGGGGTGCCTCGGAGCGGCTCCCGGCGCCCCGGTGCTCGGCAGCCATGACCGGAAGCTCGGAACCGGAGATTTAGTCTTCGTCGACTGCGCGTGCGGGGTGCAGGGCTACCACACCGACAAGACGGTGACGTATATGTTCGGGCGACCGCTCCTCGAAGAGGCGATCGAGGCGCATCGCCGGTGCGTGGAGGTCCAGGACAGGACGGCGTCCATGCTGCGGCCGGGGATTTCTCCGGCAGAGATCTACGATACGATCCTCGGCGATCTGGATCCCGTATTCCTCGAGAACTTCATGGGCTACGGGAAACGGCGGGTGCAGTTCCTGGGCCACGGCGTCGGCCTGCAGGTGGACGAGATGCCGGTGATCGCCCGGGGTTTCGACGAGCCGCTCGAAGAGGGGATGGTGATCGCCCTCGAACCCAAGAAGGGAGTCCAGGGCGTCGGGATGGTCGGGATCGAGAACACGTTCGTGGTCGCCCGCGGAGGCGGCCGGTGCATCACCGGGGCGAATCCCGGCCTCGTCCCGGTGTACTGAGGGGAGCCCCCGCTCCTACGTGGGGTTTGCGGCAAACGGCTGCGCCGCCTGAACCTGCTGCCCGAGGAACTCCAGCAGTTCGCGGTTGACCCGCTCCGCGTGCGTCCAGGTGATCCCGTGCGGCCCGCCCTCCACCACCGCGAGACGGCTCTCGTTGACCAACCCCGGGGTGCGCTTTCCCGAGGCGGGGAAGGGGACGATCCGGTCGGCGTCGCCGTGGATCACGAGAACCGGCACGTCTACGCTCGCGAGATCGTCCCGGAAGTCGGTCAGCCACGCCGGGACGCAGTCGAGCGTGCCCGCAGGGGACGCGGCGGCCGCGATGTTCCAGCTGAGGCGGACGACTTCGTCGCTGATGCGGTCGCCCCCGAGGAGATCGACGTTATAGAAGTCCGAGAGAAAACCGGAGAGGAACGCCGGACGGTCGGCGGCGATGCTCTCCATGATCCCGTCGAAGACGCTGCCGTCCACTCCTTCGGGGTTATCGGCCGTCTTTAAGAGGAACGGCGGGATCGCGGATATGAAGACGGCCTTCTCCACGCGATCGCTCCCGTAGGTGCCGAGGTAACGGGCGACCTCGCCGCCGCCCATCGAGAACCCGACGAGCGTGGCGTCGGCGAGGTCGAGTTCCGTCATGAGTTTGTGCAGGTCTTCGGCCAGCGTGTCGTAATCGTAGCCGGAGGTCGGTTTGCTGGAGTTGCCGAACCCCCTGCGGTCGTAGGCGACGACACGGTAGCCCGCATCGAGCAGCACCGGCACCTGCTTCTCCCAGGACTTGCTCGAGAGCGGCCAGCCATGGATCAGGACGACCGGTCTCCCGGCACCGTGGTCCTCGTAGTAGAGGTCGATGGTGCCCGAGTTTTCCTTACCGACGGTGAGATACGACATGGGATACCTCCTTGCGGGTTCCCGGGAA
Source organism: Methanoculleus sediminis (assembly GCF_001017125.1). GTDB lineage: Archaea > Halobacteriota > Methanomicrobia > Methanomicrobiales > Methanoculleaceae > Methanoculleus > Methanoculleus sediminis. The sequence goes on from NZ_JXOJ01000008.1 coordinate 95,839, forward strand.
CCACCGTACTATAAAAGATTGTGGCCCGGACCGTTCGTCCGGACCGGGGAGAAGTCCGGCGGCCGGGACGGAGAGACGGGCGCCTGAAAACAGATGAATATAATACCACCAACTCCCTGACGATCTGATCGATGGGGAACCACACAAAGACGCTCAGAAACCTGCTCATCGCGGCAGGCATCCTCGTGGCAGTTCTGTTCGTAATTGTCGCGCTGATCGCGGCAAATCTCGGCCAGTCCGCGTCCGAGAGTTTCAGGTCGCAGTATCACTACGAGTTGAAGGTCTCGACGACGGGGCCGATCGAGGACGCGGTTCTCCTGATCCCCCTTCCTTCCCGTTACGACCCGGAGACCGGAACGAACGTCACCCCAATCAATCCCTCCCAGGCAAGTCTCCGCAACTTCGATGGGAGCGGGATATCGATGGGGATCGAGAACGTTCGGGGAGTCCCCATGCTCAACATCTCGGCCGACCGGATCGATCCCATCTACAAAAACCGCATCACGCCGATGCCCATCCTGCCGGGGCAGAACGAGTCGGAACTCCCGAAGCCAACCCACGTCTACTCCGACCGATATTCAGACGAGACGCCGGTGCTCGTCGATATGGAACTGTACAATATGATTGATGCCGATCCGGACTGCGAGATCGAGACCAGAACGCCGATCGGGACAGAACCCCTGCTTGCGCCCTACCGGATCGTCGGCAATCTCACCGGTTCCGACGCTCATCTGAGCCCGGGATCGTCCGGCTACATCGTCGAGGTGCCGTTCATCCTCTCGTTCGAGGCCGATGACGAGAACGTTCTCACCATCGCGGCCGACCTTCAGGGGAGAAACGAGTGGTGGGTCATGGGCTGGCAGTTTAACTCGTACCAAGAGCAGGTGCGCCACGAGTTCACGGGCCCGTGCAACGGCACCTATCTGGTGCGGGGCACCCTCGTGACGGGCGAGGGGGTGTACTGACCCTCCGGAGTCTTCTTTTCCCATAGAAGTGCTTTTTCTTCCCGGGATCCAGGCATCAGGCCATCGGGTCGGGCTCTTCCCGCGCTTGTTCTCTCTGCGAACGCCCGTCCCGGTCCTGGAGATCGAGAAGAACGCTGTTCGGATACGGCAGGGGAATCCTCCCCGCACGGGGGCAGAGGTGGTCACGGGGTCGACCGATCGTTTCCGCCAGAGCAGTTCTGCCGGTGAAGCGCCTCAACTGCGCAGCATCGGGGAGTCGAACCAGAGCCCGGAGAGCTGGTGCGATTCGTCGCCCTTCCGGAAGATAAACCGGAGACTCACCCCATCCTCCCGCTCGAAGTTCGCCCTGTAGGTTACGGTGATATACTCGCCCCTCTCCGTAACGACGGGGTTATCTCTGGAGACATAGAGCCCTAACCTGGATGTGACGAATTCGCGGTACACCGTATATTTGCCTTCATCGAAGCCCAAAAGGACATCGTCGGCGATCGGGTCCGCATACTCAAGCACCCGCGCCTTCTCCTCATCGGATACCAAGGTCTCCTGGCTCATGCAGCCGCATGCAGAGACCCCGGCAAGGATGACCAGAACGGCAAGCGCCAGTACCCGAGAGAGGTTCATCATACAGAGTCGAACCGGAGGGTGATTAATTTGCGGGTCGGAACGCCGAGAGGTCGTATTCGGAGCGGACGGCGCCACACTGATGACAGGAGATTCCCCGGCCCCCTTCAAAGCGCGTTGAAAACCCTTAACGGACAACCATCCCTTCGACATAAAACGCCTCTTTTTAATCCCGCACCGTGGAAGATCTATCATGAGCAAAAACCTGATCGGGCGCAACCCACTGCCGGAGGGGCGGCCATGACGGACTGGCATACCGACGCACCGCCCGTACCGCCCCGGGCCTCACGGACCGAATGGTACATGAACATCGCGGTCGAGACCGCCCGGCGGTCGACCTGTATCCGGCGGTGCTACGGGGCGGTCGTGGTCAATTCGGCTGGAGAGATCGTCTCCACCGGGCACAACGGGGCGCCGCGTGGGGAGGCGCACTGCGATGAGTTGAACACCTGCATAAGGAAGCAATACAACATCCCCTCCGGTGAACGCTACGAGTTCTGCCGATCGGTACACGCGGAGATGAACGCGCTCCTCCAGGCGGGACGGGCCGCGGCCGGCTGTACGATGTACCTCGCCGGGTTCGAGCGTCTGACGGGAGCGCCTTCCTACGACCCGCCCTGCCTGATGTGCTCGAAGATGCTGGTGAACGCCGGCATCGGCAGGGTGATGGTCAGGACGCCGGAAGGGCTCGGGGAACTCGACCCGCAGGAACTCTACCGGAAGCACCTTGATAGCGTGATCGCGAAGGTCTCGGGTAACTAGCGTATGCACGGCGGAACGAAACCGCCTTACCGGACAAAAAAAGATACCCGGGTTCCTACTGTTCCACGATGACGACCGGTTTTATCAGGTCTCTCGGCTTCTCCTTCATCAGGAGAAGGGCCTCCTCCAGTTTATCGAAACCCTTGAAGACGTGCGTCGCCATGAGCGACGGGTCCATGCGCCCGTGCATCACCACTTCGGCCAGCCTCTCCATCCTCACCCGTCCGCCGGGGCAGAGCCCGGTCATGATATTCTTATCCGCCATCCCGAACCCCCAGGCGACCCGGGGAAGGGGTATGGTATCTTCGTCGCCCATGCCCTGGCCGAAGTAGTTGATGTTCGAGATCACCGATCCGGGTCTGGCCGCGCGTATCGCATCCATCAGAATGTCCGGGCCCCCACCGGCAATGATCACGGCGTCGACGCCTGCTCCACCGGTTTTATTACGAATCTGTTCTGCGGTATCTCCTTCCTTGTAGTTGATGATATCCGTCGCGCCGTATTCCTTCGCCACGTTGACGGCGGCGGGCCTCGTGCCGACGGCAAATATCCTTCCGGCGCCCCGGAGCTTTGCACCGGCGATGGCGGACAGTCCGACCGGCCCGATCCCCAGGACCGCCACGGAGGCCCCGAACTCGATCTTAGCATTTTCGGCACCCATGAAACCGGTACTGAGCATATCGGGGAGCATGACCCCCGCCTCGAGGGACATGCCCTCCGGCAGATGCGCGAGGTTGTAGTCCGCCAGGTTCACGTGGAAGAACTCGCCGAAGACGCCGTCCTTGAAGTTCGAGAACTTCCAGCCCCCGAGAGGTCCGCCGGTCTGCGAGGGATACCCGCGCTGTGCGGCTTCCGTCTCCCAGTCGGGGGTGATGGCCGGTACGATGACCCGATCGCCGGGCTTGAAGTCGCGGACTTCGCTGCCCACCTCGTCCACCACACCGAGGGCCTCGTGCCCAAGGATGAGGTCGTGCCTCTCGCCGATCGCTCCCTCCCAGACGGTGTGAACATCGGACGTGCACGGGGCGAGCGCCAGCGGTTTGACGATTGCATCCCTCGGACCATAGGTCGGCCTCTCCTTTTCTATCCATCCGATCTCTCCAATCTCAAGCATTGCCAGACCTTTCATGTTCTACCCCTCCTTCGGACCGGGGTGTGAGGGGTAGATCTCTATAAAAGTACCGGGGGTCGTCCCCGACACACTGACGATCGCGCGGGACCGGGAAGGGACGGGAGCACCGGGGGACGGCTACGCCGGTGACGGTACGGGCTGTTCGGGGGAGAGAGGGTGAGGACCTTTTCCGGCAGTGGGCAGGCAGCTGTCACGACTGGAAGCGAGAGAACGCCGGCCGTTCACCGGGCCGCTCCGTCATCCCGCATGGGATTTACAGGGTTAAAGGGATCTCGCAACCTCCGTACCCCTGTTAACAGATACTCCAGGAAAACCTGCGTAGCCCGGTAGCGCTATCGTTAATACAGCTCATGTGAAACTCATCATATCTGCTTTTTAATAGGAGTCCCCACATCTGATGCCAGCGCCCCCTGAAACTCCACGGAGGAAGTCTGATCCCGCCGGACGGGACGAGGTTTCACAGGAGATCCCTGCAAAGACCGAACGGCTCGTCGATGAGCAGATCCGGGAACTCCAGGCAGAGATTGATGCCCTCCGCCGGGAGAATGCAGATCTCAGGCTGGCCGATGCCGAACGCAGGAGAGACGAGGAGGCGCTGCGCAAAGAGAAGGATAGAGTAGGTGCCATCCTCTCCGCGCTCGACACGGGGCAGTCCCTTGTCGACCCGGATATGACGATCGTGTGGGTCAACCAGGAGGCCCGTGACATACTTCCCGAACAGGAACCCATCGGCCAGAAGTGTTACCGCTATTTCGAAAGCCTGAACGAACCGTGCGAAGTGTGTGCAGCACGGCGTGTCTTTGCAACGGGCGAGGTTACAAGAGTAGAGAAGTGCGTCTCGCGCCGTGGGCGCTGGATGAATATCGTTGCCCAGCCGGTGAAAGATGCATCCGGCCGGGTAACACATGTTCTCGAGAGTTTCACCGACATCACCGAGCAGAAGCAGGCGGAAGAAGCCCTGCGGGAGAGCGAGGCCAAGTACCGAACCCTGGTGGAGACCGCTCTCGACATAGTCCTCATTCACGACAGTGAGAAGATCCTCTACATCAATCCAACCGGGGTGAACCTTCTCGGCGCATCCAGTCCGGACGAGATCCTCGGCAGGAACTTCCTCGAGATCGTTCATCCCGACTTCCGCGACCGCATCCAGGAGAACGCTGCAATGGATCTTATGGGCGAACCTTCGCCAACCACCCAGCTCCAGCTCCTCCGGCTGGATGGAACCCCCTTCTGGGTGGAGGGGAAAGGAGTCATGACCTACATTGCCGGCACCCCCGTCGTCCAGGTGATCATGCGGGACATCACCGGGAGAAAGCAGATGGAGGATGCCCTGCGGGAGAGCGAGGAGCGGTACCGTTCCCTCGTCGAGCTCATGCCGGATGCCGTGGTCGTACACCGGGACGGCATCATCGTCTACGTGAATCCTGCCTGTGTCCGGATTGCGGGCGGGAGGAGTCCCGAAGACATCGTGGGCAAACCGCTGGATCTCTTCGTCTCCCCCGAATACCGCGAGCGTATCGCCGGGCATATCCGCCGGATGGAACAGGAAGGCACGTCTACCCCATTAGCCGAACTGGGACTCAGAACCCTCGACGGCCGGACGATTCAGGTCGACATCACGGCCACCCCCATACTCTATCGGGGCAGGCCTTCTATCATGGTTGTTTTCCGGGATATCGCCGAGCGCAAGCAGGCCGAGGCGAAACTTCGCGCCGTCATGGAAAGAGCGCATTTGAGAGCCACCGAACTGGATGCGACTCTTGCCTCGATCGCATCGGGCGTCATCATCTACGATACCACCGGGGCTATTGTTCGGGTGAACGAGGCGGTGCGTAAGATGATCGACAGAACGTCGATGTCCCTTGATCCGATTTGTTTCGAGGAGCGCCAGGCGATTTTCGGAGTCCTGCGGGAGGATGGGACGCCGCTCTCCCTCGAGGCGACCCCATACTACCGGGCGTTGCACGGAGAGACCGTGCAGGGAGAAGAGGTGATGGTTACCCGCCTGAACCGGGAACCGCTCTGGGTGGACACGTCGGCAGCCCCTATCCGCGATGCCGGCGGTACTATCGTCGGAGCCATTGCCATCCTCACGGATATCACCGGGCGCAAACGTGCGGAAGAAGCGCTCATACGCCATACTGAAGAACTCACCCGGCTTCATCGCGAACTGGAGGCCGCGAATCGGGAGGCGAACCTCTACCTGGACATCCTCACCCACGATATCGGCAACACCGAGAACGTCTCGAACCTCTACGCCGAACTGCTCATCGAGTCCCTGGAGGGAGAGGCAGCTGGATACGTTAAGAAACTGCAGAGCAGCGTCCAGAAGAGCATCGAGATTCTGGGCACCGTCTCAACCATCCGCCGGATTTATCAGGCTTCACCGGATCTCAAACAGACCGATCTCAACAGGGCAATCCAGGGAGCGATCGAGGGGTTCCCCACCAGCGCCATCTACCATAACGGGGCCTGCCATCTGGTCCTGGCAGACGACCTGCTTCCCGTGGTCTTCAACAACCTCATCGGCAATGCCGTCAAGCACGGCGGTCCTGACGTCGAAGTCGTGGTCCGGGTTGAAGAGCAGGGCGACGAAGTGCTGGTGACGGTCGAGGATACCGGTCGGGGCGTGCCGGATGAGGACAAGGAGGCAATCTTCCACCGCTACGAGCAGCGAAAGCGCGGCGTCGGCGAAGGTCTCGGTCTCTACCTGGTGCAGATCCTGGTGGAGCGCTACGGGGGGCGGGTCTGGGCCGAGGACCGGGTGCCGGGCCACCCCGAGGAAGGCGCAGCGTTCCGGTTCACCCTGAAGAAGGCATGAGAGCAGGATGAATTGGAGCCACTGCTCCTTCCCGGGGGCCCGGCACCATATCCAATCGAAGGCACCGGAACGAAGCGGGGGCCGGTGATTACTCTACCGATCTTTCCGTGCAGCGATGACGGAGAACCCGGCCCTCGAGTCGATCGCCATGACGGAAAACCCGGTGCGTCCGAGGAGTTCCCGGACTTCGCCCGATGAATAAAACCGGGCGCGGGAGAGGAACCGGTGCTTTCCCTTCTCGTGCAGATATTTTCGGGCGACCTCTCCTTCCCGTTCGATAAACCCGAGGACGAGCGTTCCCCCCGGGACGAGGATCCGGTGGATCTCCTCGAATGCCGGGACAGGATCGTCCAGGAAACAGATGACCGTCACCATCAGGACGGACGAGCATGACCCGTCCCTGATCGGGATCGATTCCGCTCGCCCGCGGATCACCTCGATTCCCCGGCGCCGCGCCATCCGGCCGAGGGCGCGCGAGGGCTCAAGCCCGAGCGGGACGCCGAGGGGAGCGGCAAACCGCCCGGACCCGACCCCTACTTCGAGGGCACGCGAGTCCGGGCGAGGGAAGAGACGCCGGATCCGGGCGAGTTCCGCGCGGTACTCGGCGCGGTGCTCCTCGAACCAGCAATCGTAATCCCCGGAAAACTGCTCGAATATGTCCTCGGACATTGTGTCTTCCGTCAACCGCGCCCATGCAGGTGTTCTTTCACCCGTCCCCCGACCCCCTGCTCCCTCTGTTTCAGCACCGTGAGATCTACCGGCCCTTTCCGGTAGGAGGAGAAGAGGAGATAGAGGAAATCCACCGTCAGGTGCATGACCTCCTTTTTGAACCTGACCTCAACGGTGGTATCCCCGGCAAGGCCTTTGATGGAGAACCAGTCGGGCTTCTCGAACTTGTAGAACCCCTCGCCGAGGTTGGGGAGCGCCTCAACCTCCCCGAAGTTCTCCAGATAGGCAAAGAACCCCGCCGGCACCGGTTCATTGAGGAGAAACTCCTTCATGAACGAGCCGTCTGCGCAGGATTTATGACGAACCGAACGAAGAATTCGCATTTCGTGCAATCTCCTTTACTGCTTTTGCGGCGGTCCGGCACTCTTCGTCCGTCGTGAACCAGGAGAGGCTGAGCCGCACGGAGCCTTTCCCCCCGTCGATCGCCCGGTGCACGAGGGGGGCACAGTGCAGCCCCGTGCGGGCGACGATCCCGTAGGCGCGGGCGAGGATGAACCCCACGTCGTCGTTCTCCATCTCATGGATGTTGAAGGAGACGATCGGAAGGGCGGGCGACTCGTTGTAGACCGTGATGTTGGGCTCTTTCTTCAATTCCCCGATAAGGAACGCCGTCTGGCGCTCCGCCTTCTCTGCGATGGCCTCTACCCCGATGGAGGCGATGTAGTTCACCCCGGCAGCGAGGGCCGCAAGGCCGGGATAGTTATGGGTTCCGGTTTCGAACCGCTCCGGCATCTCCCGGGGCTGGAAGAGCGAGAAGGAGTCCGTCCCGGTCCCCCCGTAACGGAGAGGAGCAATCGACTCCGGGTCCCGCAGGTAGAATCCGCCGGTGCCGGGAATGCCGAGGAGGCCCTTATGGCCGGTGAAGACGTAGGCGTCGACCGGGAGTTTTCTGAGATCGACGGGTATATGGCCGGCGGTCTGCGCTCCGTCGACGATGAAATAGACGCCGTGATCGTGCAGGAGTTCCCCGATCCGGGCGACGTCCTGCACCGACCCGAGCACGTTGCTCCCGTGGGCCGTGACCATGAGCCGGGTCCCGGGCGTGATGGCCGCGCGAACGGCACCGGGGCAGACAGCGCCGTTCTCGAAGGGGAGAACCGTCAGCCGGATACGGCCCTGCCGCTCGAGCTCGTGAAGCGGCCGCAGAACCGAGTTGTGGTCGAGCTCGGTCGTGATGACGTGGCATCCGGCCTCTCCGGCGAGAAATCCCTGGATGAGGATGTTCAAGGAATCGGTCGCGTTCTGGGTGAAAACAACGTGCTCCGGCGGATCTGCGGCGAGGAGGCCCGAGAGCGCCTCCCGGGCGAGCGAGATATAGTCCTCGCCCTGGCTCCCGGTGGTCCTCCCCGACCCGAAAACGGGGAGGGCAAGGGAGAGTCTCGCGGCCTCCAGCGCCTCCGGGGGTTTCGGCCAGGTCGTGGCGGCGTTATTCAGGTAGATGATCGGCGGGTTATCTGCCATAAGACTCGTTTTCAGTGAATCTATCGTCTGCGGCCAAAAAGAGATCGCTTTGGGCATTTCACAACGCTTATCCCGCAGGCACCGTACACGCATCTTTGATGGCCACAATAACCGCCGGACGCGTGAGGGAAGCGGCCGAGCTGCTCGGCATCCGGGACCATGCCAGCCAGAGTGAGATTCGCGTGCGCTACTCCGAGAAGATCAAGGAGTGGCATCCCGACGTGTCGCGAAAAGACCCGGCGGAGTCCCACGAGATGACGATACGCTTAAAAGAGGCCTACGACCTCCTGGTCGACTACTGCATGAACCGTTCCGTCTCGTTCAGGCTCGAGGATCTCGAAAAGGACCTGGAGCAGAACCCCGCCGATTACTGGATGGACCGGTTCGGCGACGACCCGATCTGGGGCTGACGGTCCTGTCACGAACTGCGCCGCCTCTGTACGAGGTATACCGGTATGCCCGCCAGCATGACCGCGCTCCCGATGCCGACGGCCATGGCCGGCAGCGTGAAAGCAAGCAGCAGACACCCTGAAAGACCCAGTATCGCGAGGTATCTCCCGTACAGCCTCTCCTGCTCCGTCAGGGTGTACGCGGAGAGGTTCGTGACCGCGTAGTACAGCAGCACGGTGAAGGAGCTGAACCCTATCGCCGCACGAAGGTCCGCGAGCAGCACCACCGCGACAAGGATTACGCCGACCGTCAGTTCGGCAAGGTGCGGAACCCTGTGCACCGGGTGAACCCGGGCGAGGTACGAAGGCATATTGCGGTCCGCCGCCATGGCAAAGAGCATCCGGCTGATACCCGTCATCAGGGAGAGCAGCACCCCGAGGGTCGCGAAGGTCGAACCGACCCTGATGATCCACTGCCACGATTGAAGACCCGCCCCTGCGAGCGCCGTCACCAGGGGTGCATCGGACCGGGCGAGCGCCGCGGGCCCGACAAGGAGCAGCGCCGAGACGACGACGGCGGCGTAGACGATGAGCGTGATGCAAAGACCGAGCACGATTGCCCGTGGGATGGACGTCTCCGGGTCTTCGACCTCTTCTGCCAGGGTCGCGATCCTCGAATATCCCGCAAACGCGAAGAACCAGATCCCCGCCGACTGCAGAACCCCGTACAGGCCGTTCGATCCGAGGATCGGGCTTAAGTTACCGACATCCGGCTCGCCGACGAAGACAAGGGCAACGATCGCAGAAAGAGAAAGCAGCACCACCACGACAATGATCTTCGTGGCGTTGGCGGTCTTTTCTATCCCGAAGAAGTTCAACGCCGTGAATGCGATCACCGCCCCCGCGGCAAGGAATCGTGCATATTCCGGAGCCAGGTAGTAGCCGAACGTGAGCGCGACCGCAGAGCAGCTGGCGAGTTTGCCGACCACGAACCCCCAGCCCGCAACCCAGGCCCAGAATCCGTTCAACCGTTCTCGTGCATATACGTAGGTGCCGCCCGATGCAGGGTAAAGGCGGGCGAGCTGTGCGGATGAGGAGGCGTTGCAGTACGCAACAGAGGCCGCAAGCGCGAGGCCGAAGAGCAGCCCTGCCCCGGCCGCGGCCGCCGCAGGTGCAAGAGCCGTGAAGATGCCGGCCCCGACCATGGAGCCGAGCCCGATAAAGACGGCATCCCCCGTATGCAGCCTTCGCGAGAGCCTGCTTGCCTCGATTCCGCGCGGGGTCTTTGCCATACGCCCTCCACGCCCACGACGGCCGGGGCCGGGGCGCACCTATACGACCGGCATGATAGTTAACCGTTCTGCCGACGCGAAAGAGGCGTTCCCCGGAGCCCCGGCAACATGAGCGAACGCAGGAGGTGAAAAATCCCTGATACTACAAAAGTGCCGCAAAAGGAGAGATAACCCAAAAATTCGTTCTTTTACCGGGATTTGCGATACATTGATATAGAGTCGTCCGGGTATACCACTCCTCCCTTCCGGGGGAGCGTATCGACACTGGTGATCGGTTGATGTTAGATAGTATGGAAGGCGACGGGAAGAGCGGATACAGACCCACCCTCATATCGTGGAACGTCACCAGCCGGTGCAACCTGCGATGCGCCCACTGTTACCTGGATGCTCATAACGGGGGAGGAGCGCGGGAACTCTCCACCGGTGAAGCGAAGATGCTCATCGACCAGGTTGCGCAGGTCGGCTCCCCGGTGATGATCCTCAGCGGCGGAGAACCCCTGTTGCGGGACGATATCTTCGAGATAGCCGGATACGGGACAGAGCAAGGGCTTCGAATGGCTATCGGATCGAACGGGACGCTGATCGGCGGCCGCACCGCGGCGCGGCTCGCCGGGGCGGGAATCCGGAAAGCGGCGATAAGTCTCGACTCTGCAGACCCGGGAGTTCATGACCGGTTCAGGGGTGTTCGGGGCGCGTGGGAGCGTGCCGTCGCGGGCATCGAGGCCTGCAGGGATGCCGGTATCGGCGTCCAGGTGCACACGACGGTGACCCTGCAGAACCACTGCGAGCTCGAGGCTATTGCGGATCTCGGGGAAAGCCTCGGGGTGCATGACTTCCAGTTCTTCTTCCTCGTCCCCACGGGGAGGGGAAAGGGGCTCGCCGACCTGTCTCCCGGGATGTACGAGACCATTATCCGCGAGATCCTCCGGCTGCGAGCGGAGAGGGGTTTAGCCATCCGCCCGACGTGCGCCCCGCAACACGTGCGGATTGCGTCCGAGATGGGATTACCTGTGGCAGAGGGGGAGCGGGGGTGCATCGCGGGCATCCGCTACTGCAGGATAGACCCGCTGGGAGAGGTCACCCCATGTCCCTACCTTCCGCTGGGTCTTGGGAACATCCGCGAAACCACGTTTGCGGAGATCTGGAACGGGTCGGAAGTCTTTGCGAATCTTCGTTCCGGCGAGGCCCTGACAGGCAAGTGCGGCGCGTGCGAGTACCGTTTCACCTGCGGGGGATGCCGTGCCCGGGCATACGGGCTCACGAAAGAGAACTTTTATGCCGGCGACTACCTGGCACAAGACCCCTGGTGCCTGTACGAGCCGGGGGTGAGATGAATGCACCTCGATCCGCGTGACCGGGCGCTCCTCCAGCAGGTGCAGGACGACTTCCCGCTCGACCCCAGGCCGTACCGGGTTCTCGGCGAAGTGCTCGGGATGCCGGAGCGGGAGGTGATGGAACGGCTGACCGATCTCTCCCGCCGCGGGGTGATCAGGCATATCGCGCCGATCCTCGAGCCCGGAAGTCTCGGCATCAGCGCTTCGACGCTCGTTGCGATGCGGGTGCCGAAAGAGCGGATGCACGAAGTTGCGGCGATCGTGAACGAGTACGACGGCGTATCCCACAACTACCGCCGCGATGGCGATTACAATCTCTGGTTCACCGTCGCTGCGGCAGGCGAGGGAGAACTGCTCGATACGCTCGACGAGATCATCCGGCGGTCGATGATCCCTTTCCGGGACGTCCTGAACCTCCCGATAGCGCGGAGGTTCAAACTCGATGTCCGGTTCCGGTTTCTCGCGGAGGAAGACGATGATGGACAGGATTGACAGGGAGCTACTCAGATTGACGCAGGACGGTATCGGGATCGAGGAGAGGCCGTTTCTTCATGCGGCAACGGCACTCGGGATCGGCGAGGAGGAGGTCGTCGCCAGGCTGCAGAGGCTCAGGCAGAACGGCGTCGTCCGCCGGTTCGGGACGAGGATCAACCCCCGGAAGGCCGACTTTCCGGCGAACGCCATGGTGGTCTGGAGCGTCCCCCGGGATCGTATCGCCGATATCGGAGCCGCCATGGCAGAGAGCCCCGACGTAACCCACTGCTACGAGCGCCGCACCATCCCCGGGCGCTGGGAGTACAACCTCTACACCGTGCTCCACTGCCGCGACCGTGAAGACGCTCTCCGCAGGGTCGCGGCACTCTCCCGGGCGACCGGTGCCGCCGAGTATCGGGTCCTCTTCAGCACCGAAGAGTTCAAGCAACGGCCGGGCGGCCGGATCGGCCCTGCGGCAGGGCCAGAGCGTGGACAATGAACCGGATCACCAGGTATATCCATGCAAAAGGCACGGTCAGCGAGGTGCTCCGGCACCGTGCCGGTGAGAGGACACCGAGCGGAATGCTTGCATTCTCCGACATTCGCCGGCCGGTCGTCTTCTGGAACGTCACGAACCGGTGCAACCTGCTCTGCTCCCACTGCTACATCCGTGCAGGGCCGGGGCGAGAGCGGGAGGACGAACTGACGACAGAGGAGGGACTTCGCCTGATCGACGACCTTGCAGAGATGCGGATCCCCCTCCTGCTCTTCTCCGGGGGCGAGCCGCTGATCCGGGGAGATTTCTGGGATCTCGCCGAACACGCGAAGGAGCACGGTCTTGCCACCGCCCTGAGCACCAACGGCACGCTGCTCACGCCCGCCGCTGCACGGCGGCTCCACGATGTCGGCGTGGAGTACGCGGGAATCTCGCTTGACGGGGCGACCGCACGGACGCATGACGGCATGCGAAACGTCCCGGGGAGCTTTGATAAGGCCGTTTCGGCGCTCGAAAACTGCAAGGCCGCCGGGCTGAAGTGCGGGGTCCGGGTGACCGCGACCAGGGAGAACCGCACCGAGATTCCCGCCCTCATCGACCTCTCCCTGGACGTCGGGGCGGAGCGGTTCTGCGTCTACTGGCTGGTCCCGAGCGGTCGGGGAGGCGAGGGGTACGGCAGCCTGCAGCTCCGATCCCGGGAGATTGCCGGTCTTCTCGACCTGCTCATCGAGAGGGCGCATGACGTGGACCCGGAAGTCATGGAGTTCCTCACGGTCGACGCGCCCCAGGACGCCGTATACCTGCTCAGGAGATTGCAGGAAGAGGATCCTCCTCGATACGAGAACATGTGCACGCTCCTCGCACGCTCCGGGGTCGGGTGCAGCGCGGGAGACCGGATCGCAAACATCGATCCCTCCGGTACCGTCTACCCCTGCCAGTTCGCCCAGATGGACGAACTCAAGCTGGGAAGCATCAGGGAGAAGCCCTTCAGCGCCATCTGGAACGACCCGGAGAACCGGATCCTCGCCGACTTCAGGAGGAAGAAGGACCTGATCGGGGGCTCCTGCGGAAGGTGCTCCTACCGCGACCGCTGCGGAGGAGGGTGCAGGATCCGGGCGTTTGCCGATACCGGCGATCTCTGGGCGGAAGACCCTCTCTGCCCCATCTTTCGCGAGGAAACCCGGGACCGGCCGTGACCGGAAACGTCTGACGGATGGAAGAACCTGGTTTCCTCCATCAACCGATTCTACAGACACTTCTGGCTGCAAAGGCCGTTCTGAACATCCGTTTCCAGCGTGCAGTTACTTTTAAGATGGCTGGCCGGGATGTGGGGGCACGCCCGCCGGGGGATCAGCGGTATGACCGGGCCGGGCGAGAGGGGTGCAGGTGAGAGAGTATGGATGAGAGGAGAAAGGTCGATGAGAAGAGCAAGCAGGAGCAGCTCGATGAATTCCGCCAGGACCCGGAACGCGAGTACCTGACGACGAACCAGGGGGTCCGGGTAAGCCATACCGACGACTCGTTAAAAGCGGGGGAGCGGGGGCCGACGCTTCTGGAGGACTTTCACTTCCGCGAGAAACTGACGCATTTCGACCACGAGCGGATCCCCGAGCGGGTCGTCCACGCCCGGGGTTCGGGCGCCCACGGCTACTTCCAGGTCTACGAGCCGATGACCGAGTATACGCGGGCGGCGTTCCTCCAGGATCCGGGGAAGAAGACGCCGGTCTTCGTCCGGTTCTCGACGGTCGTCGGATTCAGAGGGTCTGCCGATACGGTCCGGGACGTCCGGGGGTTCGCAACGAAGTTCTACACGGAGGAGGGGAACTACGACCTTGTCGGCAACAACATGCCGGTCTTCTTCATCGTGGACGCCATCAAGTTCCCCGACCTCGTTCACTCCATCAAGCCGGAGCAGCACCACCAGATGCCGCAGGCTTCCGCCGCCCACGACACCTTCTGGGACTTTGTCGGGAACCTGCCCGAGATCACGCACATGATCATGTGGGTCCTCTCGGACCGTGCGCTCCCGCGGAGTTACCGGATGATGGATGGGTTCGGGGTCAACACCTTCCGGTTCGTCAACGCCGAGGGGAAGGCGCGGTTCGTCAAGTTCCACTGGCGGCCGCTGCTCGGGGTTCACTCGCTCGTCTGGGACGAGACGCAGAAGATCGCCGGGAAGGACCCGGACTTCAACCGCCGCGACCTCTGGGAGGCGATAGAGATGGGGGACTACCCGGAGTTCGAGTTCGGGGTGCAGATGATCGAGGAGGCGGACGAGCACAACTTCGACTTCGACATCCTGGACGCGACGAAGATCTGGCCCGAGGAGGAGGTGCCGATCCGGTGGATCGGGAAGATGACCCTGAACAAGAACCCGGACAACTTCTTCGTCGAGACCGAGCAGGTCGCCTTCTGCCCGGCGAACGTCGTGCCGGGGATCGACCTCTCGAACGACCCGCTCCTCCAGGGCCGGCTCTTCTCGTACCTGGACACCCAGTTGATACGCCTCGGCGGCCCGAACTTCCAGGAGATCCCGATCAACCGGACGCTCGCGCCCGCCGCGAACAACCAGCGGGAGGGCTACAACCGGATGACGATCAACCGGGGCGAGAGCAGTTACTTCCCGAACGCGCTCGGCGAGAACAAACCCCGGCCGGCAACGGCGAAGGAAGGCGGGTTCGTCCACTACCAGGAGAAGATCGAGGGCAAGAAGATCCGTGCACGGAGCGAGAAGTTCAACGACCACTTCAGCCAGGCGAAGCTCTTCTGGAACAGCATGTCGGACGCGGAGAAGGAGCATATCGTCAAGGCCTTCCACTTCGAGCTCGGGAAGGTCTCGGACTCCGAGGTCCGGAAGAAAGTTGTGGACCTCATCAACAACGTCGACGGCGACCTCGCCATACGGATCGCGGAAGGGATCGGGGTGCCGCCCCCGGCGGAGAAGGGCGCGTCCTCCGGGACGAAGAAATCCCCGAACCTCAGCCAGGAGAGAACCGTCATGGACACCATCAAGAGCAGGAAGGTCGCGATCCTCGCGATGGAGGGCTACAACCACGACGAGGTGATGCAGGTGAAGCAGGCGCTCAAAGATGCCGGAGCCCATCCGCAGATCATCTCGCAGTTCCACGGCATGGTCAGATCCGCCGACGGCAAGGAGATAGAGGTGGACAAGAGTTACGTCACCACCACCTCCGTCGTGTACGACGCCGTGTATATCCCGGGCGGGATGCACGCGGAGACCCTGAAGAACCAGGGCTACGCGATCCACTTCGTCAACGAGGCCTTCAAGCACTGCAAGCCGATCGGGGCGATAGGAGAGGGGATCGAACTCTTAAAGGCCTCCGGCATCAAAGGCGTGGCCTTCGTCGACGCCGGCTCGGGGGGGGAGGCCGTCTCCGAGATGGGGGTCGTCACCTGCGGGAGCCAGGGAGACGTGAACTCGTTTGTCGAGCAGTTCAAGACGGCCATTGCCCGGCACCGCCACTGGGACCGGGAGAAGAAGGAGCAGGTGCCCGCCTGACGCGGATCGTTGAAAAGGAGAAGGGCCGGGGGGAACCCCGGAATCTCTTTTAGCCAAAACGTGCCTCAACCGCGCAGCTTCGGCGAGTTGAACCAGAGCCCGTGGAGCCGGTGCGACGGATCATCCTTCTGGAAGACGAACCGGAGAGCAACGCCGTCCTCCTGCTCGAACTCTGCCCGGTAGGTCACGGCGATATACTCTCCGGTCTCGGTGACGACGGGATCTCTTCTGGATTCATACAGCCCGATCCGGGACGTGACGTGTTCGCGGTTCTGCTCGAACGCGGCCTCGTCGAGAGCCTGCCTCATCTCCGGGCCGAAGTCGCGGGAGTAGATCGTGTAGTTGCCTTCGTTGAAGCCCTGCATGACGTTCCCGGCGATCGGGTCCGCGTATGCAAGCACCTCTGCCTTCACGCCGTCCGAGACCACGGTCTCCTGGGCCATGCACCCGCATGCAACGGCCGCGGCGAGGATGAGCAGGGCGGCGAGGAGTGGGATCCGGGGGATATTCATAGAGTAACGTTGGATTAAGGGGAGATTAAGGTAGGGGTCGGGTCGCGGGAGCCGGAGGGACGGCGATGCAGGAGGCCGGCTCACGGTCACAAAACTCCCTCATCCTTCGATCCGATACATCCCGCGGGGCACGAGCATCTCGAACCGTGCCCCCTTCCCGGGCTCGCCCGTCTCGGTGATGCCGATCCCGGTGATCCCGAGGATCTCCCGGATCAGGAAGAGCCCGAGCCCCGTGTTCTTCCCGACGCCCCGGTGAAAGATCCGCTCCTTCTCCCCGGCAGGAACACCGGCGCCGTCGTCCTCCCAGGCGAGGGTGAGATCCCCGTTCTCTTCCGGACGATACAGGACGCGGACCCGGGTCGCCGACTCTCCGTGCCGGATTGTGTTGTCCATCAGGTTGGAAAAGACCGTTGCAAGCATCGGATCCGCATAGATGGCAAGATCTCCGGCCTCGTTCTCGACCGGCAGGCCGTGAACCGCCTCGGTCCCGAGCGCATCGGAGATCCGCTGCCATTCCGGAGACCGGACACCGAGATCCGTGTAGTCACGGGTGAACTCGATCTGGCGGCGAATCCGGTCGGCTGCGCTCTGGACCCGGGCAAGGTATTCCAGGATGTCCTCGCCGGGCTCGGCCTCCTGGGCAAAATAGAGGTTGCCGAGAAGGATCGTCAGCTGGTTCAGGACGTCATGCCTGGTGATGCTGCTCATCAGGTTGAGTTTCCTGTTCGCAACGGCCAGGCTGTTCGTCTGACGGACAAGTTCCTCGGAGTGATACGCGATCTCCAGCTCCAGTGCCGTGTACTCGCTGATGTCCAGAACGGCAAACGTCATGCCCCGCGAGGAATCCGTCGGATCGAGAGGCGTGCTGGAGAACTGCACGTCGAGAGTCGTTCCGTCCCTGCGCATACAACGGGTTTCAAGCGCGCACGTTCCGGCCTTCCCGATCTGGACGTCCATCTGCCGCAGGGCGGAGTCATACTCCGCGTCGCCCGGAAAAAACAGCCGCATGCACTGACCGAGGAGTTCGTCGCGGGTGTAGCCGACAATCTCGCAAAGCCGCCCGTTGACCTCCGTGACGACCCCGTCCACAGCCATTCCGATACCGGCGGGGGCGGTGCGGAAGATGCTCTCCGCTCTCTGCAGCATCTCTTCACTCTTGCGCAACGCCGCTTCCGCCCGCCGCCTCCCGGCCAGCTGCCGGACCGCATTGGCAAGATCGGCAAACTGCGCCCTCGGGTCGCCGCCTTTCTGGAGGTAGAAGTCGGCACCGCAGTTCAGCGCCTCGATTGCCACCTCCTCGCGTCCTCTGCCGGTGAAGATGATGTAGGGCACCCGGGACCCCGCCTCCCTGACCTGCTTTAAGAGAGCAATCCCATCCATTCCCGGCATCATGTAGTCCGAGACGACCGCGTCGTACCGGCCGGTCATGATCGTCTCGCATGCCTCCAGCGGGTTCGAGGTCGTATCGACGATGATGCTGCCCGTTCGCTCGAGGAAAGCCCGACCGATCTCGAGCAGCGCCTCTTCGTCGTCCACATAGAGGATGTGATCCGGGTTCGCGAGGGGATGCACTATATCTAAATGAGAGAGAACGAGTATAAAAAACATTTCCAATTGTCAGGACATTATCATGACATTTTATCGCATTGTGCGAGATTGAAGAAAGATTTAGTTCGAAAGGCGGTCTGTACGCCCACAGAGGGGAGAATAAGATCTCTCCCGCGTGAGTACTGCGCCTGCTTCTGGTCGCCCGGGTCACCGCACGCTTGCGATCATCTCGATCTCGACCCTCGCCCCTTTCGGGAGGGCGGCGACCTGCACCGTCGCCCGTGCGGGATACGGCTCCTGTAAGTACCCGGCGTAGACGGCGTTGACCGCATTGAAGTCCGCGAGGTCCGTCAAGTAGATCCGGGTCTGGACGACGTCGGAGAAGTCGAGGCCGCCTTCGGCAAGCACGGCCCGCAGGTTCTCCATCGCCTGCCTCGCCTCGCCGGCGGCGGTGCCGGAGAGGTTGCCGGTGACCGGGTCGAGACCGATCTGCCCCGAGATGAAGAGGTAGTCCCCGGACTGCACGGCCTGGCTGTACGGCCCGATGGGCTCCGGCGCGTTCGCCGTGTAGAGAGCGGTCTCGCCCGGGGCGGAGGATAGAACCGCGTATACGCCGAATCCCGCAAGGAGGCCGCATGCAAAAACGAGAACCGGGATCATCGTGCTGCCGTTCATGATCTATCCCTGCCCGTCGAGGCCGGAGCATCCATACAGGGTGTTTGATGCACCGATACGTATACCTTTGGAGGAGGGCGGCGGTTCCGGTGTCAGGCGGGCACCTCCTTGGAGCCGGACGAATCGGCGGTTGGTGTTCGGCCTCTATCCGCTCCCTTCCTGCAGCAGGGTGGAGATGTCTTTCTCGGTCCTGCAGAGGCGCACCATCGATTGTGCGATCCGGTACGGGTCGATCTCTTCCCCGAAGAAGAACTGAAGCCTCGTCCACCCGGACGGGTCGGTAGCGAGCTCGACCCTCTGCGTGTCCGGGATGGCCGTGGCGAGGTGCTCGCGGAGTCTGGCGAGGAAGTCCGCGACCTTCGGGTACTCCTTATGTCTGACCTGTATCTCGATGCTGATGGAATCCCCCCGGTCGCCGAACTCGTAGCACACCGCTGCCGGCCACCCTTCGCGGTATACCCGGACGTTCTCCTTCCCTGTCGCGTGCGTCGAGAATATCGGCGGTTTCATCTTCGAGAACATCTCGACGATCAGGCGAAGCCGCAGCCTCTGTCGCTTTATCTCCGGATCCGTCTCTCCCGATACCAGGAACCGCGAATGGTAGAAGTACTCGTGCCTGCCGAGCCGGTAGCGCTCGACCACCAGCAGCCGGAGATCGAGATCGCTGTGTTCGTTGAGGTAACTGAACTCCCGGATAAGGTCGTCGGGGGCAGCGTCGAGGACGATGATGCCCCGAACCTGCCCGGCTCTCAGATACGAGGCAAAGGTACTCTTCACCAGGGCGAGCCGGGCCTCGGGATTCTCTTCCCCCTCGGCACCGGCCATGGATTGGAACGTTTCTTCGAGAAGGCCCGCGGATCGCTCGTTCACCGCATCGGGCGTAAGGTTACGCATTGCTGATAGAGAGTCGCATAACCGGCCGACGACCTCGCGCCGCGACTCCCCGTTGCGGGCCAGTTTCACCTCGACGATGACCGGCAGCCCGTTGCTGTCGACGAGAACGATATCGGCGAACCCGCCTTCAAGCGGAAACTCCCGGCAGATCGTGACGAGCGCGGAATCGCCCCGGTCGACGAGGAGCACCGGGTGCCCGGCGAGGATCTCCTGCAGTTCGTACTCGTTCCTGAAGGGTTCCGGCTGCTGGGCCAGCTCGCTTCCTTCGCTTATTCGTATCGCGGGCATCGAATCTCCATAGCGAATATGGAGGGAGAGGTTGATAGATGTTTATCAATGGGGGCGGGCAGGCATGGGGCTTGAGAGGTGACTCACAGTACAGAGCCAAAATAGGGAGATCTCAAGGTACGTCTCCAGACAACAGTTATACCCTCGAAAAAGGTATTGGATGCCCTTACGAAGAAGATTTTATCCCGATTGCGCTCCTGCAAGTCGGTGATGCTCTTCCAGCTTACCTCTCACCCACTCAAGGGTCTTGCAAAACGCATGGAAGTGGTTCTCATCTGCGAGCGGAGAGAGAGGTCGGTTTGACCAGGTATCGACTTTATTCGGATCAAACCGGATATTGCTTTCGCGGCCCAATTTATTAAGCATCTTTAGGCGCATCTCCCTCTGATCAAATGGAGGAAAACCCAATAGCATATCAAAGTTAGGAGCGATGTTGCCTCCTCCATTCACTGTGATAATCCTGCAGTAATTCCCGCCGGGCAGGTCGAGTCCAATCGTTGCTGACCCCTCGTGCGCACCCTTTCCGTATTTCAATGAGAAATTGTGCGTCTCCGCCCATTCAAGGACATGATCTACAATACGCACAGATTCATCTCCTGCCCTCTCCTGCACCTGCAGAAGTAACGACTCCCGATCCCATTGCCGTGGTTTTCCAGACCGAACCTTCTTGGTGTCGATCGCCCTCATCGTCTGGCCAACGACCCTGGAGACAAGGGTTTTTTCCTTTCGGCCGGTATACTGCTTAACCTCCACCCCGAGCACCTCCGCGGGATTCATCTGCTCATTCAGGAACTCGATAATCCTCTTCAATTCAGGGGGGATAATATCGGTGACAAAGAGGAGTCGGATCTTCCCCTGCCGAAGGTTCGCCAACGCTATATCCCAATATTCCTCGGGATCGGTAGAGCCAGATAAGAAGGCTGCAAGTTCCTCTTCAGGGTCAACTCCTTTCTCTCCACAAGTGTGAGTAAAGGATCTGATGATATCTCCGATATTCCAGTACTGCACTGAGTTCGCTGCATAGTCCAGCATCTGGGCAACCACCTCACGGCGAGTTCGAGTGTCGCAGCTCCGCTTCACCTCAACGAGGGTAGGGATTCCGTCCTGGTCAATGAACAAATGGTCGAGTGCCCACCTCCCTGTACTGTCATCGCTATCCGGGACACCCATTTCACGAGTGATCAACAGCCATCTCCTCGGTTCGGTCGGATCAATCTGGTCACCGGCAAGAAGCGCAGGATGGTTCTTGAGGAGCTGCTGAAGGAGGTCTTCAGAATCATATGGGGTTTCGACCATCTCCTGCAATTCGTCACCGTCTTTGAGGAGGAATATCTTGCCGCCCATATAGTAGATCTCAGCAGAACCGACATATAAAAAGAGACGACTGGAACATATCGATTGGCGAAACATTTCGCCGGGGATTGCCTCAAGTATGAAGGAGGAATAAACTCCGAACCGTAGTATTCCGGTTTATCACTGTAGATGGGGCAAAATAAAAGATGCCTCCTGCAGATTCGGGATTGAGCAAATCAAGAGTTCGCTGAATACAGAAAAATGGTAGGTTAATATAGCCCCGATCCAAAATGGGTACTTATCGTATCGCAACAACCAGAGAGGGAAGATGGGAACGGGATCTACAGAGACAGCCTACCTTCTGCCCCCTCCGCAACGAGGCTCCCCCCATGATCCCTGATATCCTCCGAGCCCAGATCGCCACCGGTGAAGACAGCCGATGCCAGTTCAAGCGCGACGTTACCAATGCCGATGCCCTTGCTGCTGAGATGGCGGCATTTGCCAACGCCGATGGAGGTACGCTCTTTCTCGGTGTGGCTGATGACGGTTCCGTACCCGGTCTGTCGCGCACGGATGTGAACCGGATCAATCAGATCATCAGCAACGCGGCCTCTCAGCACGTGAAGAGCCCATTGACGGTACAGACCAAAAATATCCCGGTAGATGGAGATCGCGTTGTTATCATACTCACCGTTCCGAAGGGGCAGGATAAGCCATACTTCGATAGGAACGGTGTGATCTGGTTCAAAAACGGGGCCGACAAACGGCGGGTGAACTCCAGGGAGGAGCTCCGCCGCCTCTTCCAGAGCGTCGATATCTTCCATGCCGACGAACTGCCGACCAGAGCAGGCGTCGACAAACTGGACAGACTGCGCTTCCGGGACTTTCTGCGGGACACCTACAATCAACCCTACCCGGATTCGCCTGAAGAACTGCTAACGCTCCTGCAGAACATGAACCTTGCCGCGGATAACGGGATGCTGAATCTGGCCGGGGTGCTCCTCTTTGCCGAGAGGCCGGAATGGATCAAACCGCAGTTTATCATCAAGGCCATCCGCTATCCGGGCAATGGCATCCACGTAAGCGAATATCTCGACACTGAGGATTTTACGGGGACGTTTCCTGATGTATTCGAGGGCGCTATGGCCTTTGTCATGCGCAACCTCCGAAAGATCCAGGCCGGCAAGGGAGTCAACGCCCCGGGTGTTCCGGAGATCCCGCCGGTGGTCTTTGAGGAACTCCTGGTCAATGCCCTGGTGCACCGGGATTATCTGATCAGCGCACCGATCCGGCTGTTCATATTCGATGACCGTATCGAGATCATCAGCCCCGGTCACCTCCCGAACAACCTGACGGTGGAAAAGATTCGGGCCGGCAACTCCAATATCAGAAACCCGATTCTTGCATCGTACGTCGCAAAGGGGCTGCTGCCATACCGCGGCCTCGGCTCCGGCATCAAACGGGCACTCGAAGACTGGCCTGAGATCGACTTTACCGACGATCAAGAGGGAGATCTTTTCACCGTCACGGTTCACCGAAAAGAGGAGAGAAGTTCGGAGAAAGGTTCCCAGAAAAGTTCCCCAAAAGGTTCCCAGAAAAGTTCCCAGAAGATCATTGAACTCATGCAACATGACCCAACCGTGACCATTGCTGAACTCGCCCGGAGCGTAGGTGTAACCGACCGAGCGATCAAGAAACAGATCGAAAAATTGAAACAGCAAGGCCGGCTCCGTCGCATCGGCCCTGCCCGGAGCGGTCACTGGGAGGTACTGGAATGACCTTCACTGAAGCATGCTCCATCCCCGGGACAGGTGAGCCGACGACATGAGCGAGGGGAAAGACCGGTTCCATGAGGAGATGTTTTCCGGGTTACCTGAACCAGCTCGTGATATTAGAGTGAACAAAAGAACAAACTACCGTCCCACAACGGAACGGTAGCGAGTATAATAGGTACACATGCTGTACAATCCCATAAGTGGTTTTTGGTGCCACCAATCCAGATTGCGCCGTTATGGGCAAGTGAAAAAAGTAGACACCCTCCCCCATCACTGCGCCGCCTTCTTCTCCTGCACCGGGGGGTTCTTGATCGTAACGTCGATCGACTTCGAGTTCTTCCCGCGAACCTCCACCTTGTAGGTGCCCGCTGCCGGGAACTTGTGCGCGAAGAACGCGTAGGTCTGCGGGCCACCGGCGGAGAGGTCCTGTTTCTTGCCGACCTGTTCGCCGTTGATCCACAACTGCGCCTTGAAGTGCGTATCCCAGTCCGAAGACGGAACTCCTTCGTTGTCGAACCAGTAGCCGATGCTCACCGAGACGTTCGGGAAGAAATACACGTTGCCCTTCTCGTCGCGGCCGCCGCCGGTGCTGCCGCTGACCGTGGCAGTCGCTTCGACGGAGTTGATGGTTGCATCACGGTATGTTGGAGCCATGGTGCCACATTAATAAAAGTAGTATAATAAATTACGTGTCCGGTGCGTTGGTGCGGTCAGGTTTGTCAATATAGCGTGCGGGACCGTTTCGAAATCTGCCTAAATATCTTGAACTATCAGAGAGGTGATCCTAAAATTATAAGACCTCCAAAATAAAACCGGGGATCATGGTATTCCGGGAAATTGATGACGATCTCTGGGAGATTGTTCAGAAATACCTCCCACCAACGAAGCCGCACATTGGCCGACCGCGGTGTGACCCCCGCGGGTTGATCAACGGCATCCTGTACGTTCTGACCACCGGATGCTCCTGGCTCGATGTGCCGGTAAAGTACGGTACCAAATCGACGGTTCACCGGTACCACCTCGAACTCTGCGAGAAAGGAGTGTACCAGGCGATCTTCCTCGACCTCCTCCGATCTGGCTACGAGATCAAAAAGATCGATCTCTCGCACTGTTCTACCGATACCAAGGATATCCAGGCGAAAAAAGGGGATCGACTGGCTATGATGGCTATAAAAAAGTAAACGGCAACAAGCTGAGCGCTCTGGTCGATCGGCATGGTCTCCCCCTTGCCTGCACGGTTGCACCCGCAAATGTCCATGATTCCCGGCTCTATGAGCCAACCCTCGAAGCATTTGAGATTCCCGAAGTGCAGGATCGTCCCGTGATCATCTCCGCAGATGCAGCCTATGATGCTCGGGAAATTCGTCAGTACAACCGGAAACGAGGAATTAAGAGCAATATTCCAGTCAACCGGAGATCCCGGAGATATCCGAAACGTGGGAGACCATTCTGGTTCGATCCGAAACTCTACAAGGAGCGCAATGCAGTAGAACGGTTCTTCAGTTGGATTGAGGCATTTAAGAAGATTGTCCCACGCTACGAGCGGTATGAACACTCATTCCTGGGATTGATTTACCTGGCATGTAGTGTCATGATCGGGAGAATATTGGGATGACCTCGTAGTCAATACCAACAACAAGGGCTTTCCGCATATCAATCTAATTCCCGTATTGCTGCCACAATTGATTCTGTGTTCCATTTTACAATTTTATTTGCTGCTTGCTTTACAACGCTGGATGTTTTTTCTGATCCCCAAGGTTCAATCGCTAAGATAGGTTTTCCATACTCTCGGGCAATTTCAATCTCTTTGTTAATCCACTTACTATATGTGGAGTAAACTCCTGCTAAGATGATAATTACGCCACAAGGTTTAATTTTACGCTCTATTGCCTCTCGGAGTTCTTTATCAGTCCCATTTGTGTGAATTGGATCATTTCTGGGAACTGAATAATCAGAGTAAGAAAAATAGGGCCTATTCTTAAGTAATTCTGTTAAATTATTGTATTGATTACCATATGTCCACGAATGACTGATAAACAAATGATGGTGCTTTGACATAATTAACTCCCTTAAATAGCGTTAATTAACTATTCTTACATAAATAATTTTCTAATTATGTAATCACCTCTTCGATGCCCTCACTGCATCATAAGACTAATAGCATGCAATAAAATCTAGTCAGGCATTGAAACCCCAGGAAAGGTGTGCTCGCCCACAAGTGGACAATAAAAATGATTCTTCAGAGTACTAGAAGATTCTGTCATCTACAAACAGTAAGATGATCACACAGGTTGGAAAACAAGACCCCAAATTTCCTCTGGAGATTCTGCAGCTGCGCTCCCCGATCACCGTCCACAGGTTGTGAAACAAGACCCCAGATTTCCTCTGGAGATTCTGTATCTACGCCTCCCGATCACTGTCCACAGGCTGAGAAGAGACCCCAAATTTCCTCTGGAGATCCCATACCTATCCTACTTCCCATCTGTGTTCCGGAATGCGGGGTTATAGCTATTCAAAAAAAATTTGACATCTGTCACCTGTGGCATGATCACGGTGGTGGATGAAGTGGCCCCCTGACAGGACGATGGTGGGGCATGCTCTTCTGAAGTGGTGAGATGAGGGGACCATGCGCGGCATGTGGGACATGCCGTACCGGATGCGGGGTTCCTGCTATAATGGGGTCGGTGGGAGGAACCACCTTATGATTCTCTATCCAACTTGACTCGATTAATCGATCAGCCGTTTAACAGCTGGGGTGTTCAAATTAATATCCCCTGATTCTGTAATACGCCTCTTTATCTGTCTGAACGCTTCCCGACCGACGCCACGCATCTCGGCTTCTGCAGTGGACATCGCTAAAATTTGCTGCATAGTCGCGTCTTTATCTCTAAATATTTGCGGTTCTAACACGCTCAGCGGTTGCTCATCAATTTTGTTCGCCTCTTTACCTATGTAGATCACTCCCTGGGCGTCGACGGGCCTCCGTGCAAGATAGCCGATGTCGCCTTTATATTTGTATTCGGGATGGCTAAAGTACTGAAGTATTGTTGTGCTGAGGGACTTGAAACAGTGCAGCCCGGACATCGTTTTCCCCGTGTTATAGTCGATAAATGGCTGATGCACTACGGTTTGCGGATAACCTGAGTACGCGGATAGAGGCTTGACTACCTTACCCTCGTTATTAATCGTCTGGAAACCCACGATAACGAAATTAAATGGCTTAATCGTTACATTCCAACGCTTGCGCTTATTCAGGTTAGAGAATCGGTTCCAAACCTGCGATGTGCTCACAGTCAGGCGGGAAAGCGCGTATAGATCCCTGTACTTCTCCATAATACTCCCCCTAGAGATCTTCCCGTAGTGTAGGCAGAGCAGATCACGCCAGATCTCTGCGTGCCAGTGTTCCGAACCCCTTGGATAGGGGTTAAGGAGATGACCGAGCCCGTGGAGCTTGTAGTCTATCAACTCAATTTCCCCGCCTTCATAGTAATAGAGAGCATAGCGTTTTGATGAAATCCCATAGAACCACACGTTAACCTTACCTGTTTCGATCTTCAAGATGGGGATATCAATACCATAGGGATTCAGCGGTTGGAAAAAGGCTGAAAGTTCGTTTGCATAATCCACGGGCGCAAAAACACTGTCTGTGTCCATGTATGCGTGAGGGACCTCCCTAGCCTGCAGCCATGCCTCTGCCATAGCGAGGAGCAAGCGGGAGGCGGACGTGATCATAACTGCAAGAAATGGATTGAAAAAAAGGCCCGGTCTTTCAAACAGGTTTGCTTCTGTCGAGAAGCGGCCCAGCCCATACACGTCTAATGCAGTTTTGCGGTCCTCCGGGTTCAACTCTATGAATATCCCATAACTCATTGCATTGACGAGAATTTTCATTGCCTGTGCTCGGCTCTCCAGCAGTCCATGTTCAGGGTCATTCCTATCCATTCCCTTCATGCGTTGCTTGATTTTCTGCCGTTCCTCTACCAGTAACTGGATAAGGTTGTCTTTGCGTGGATCTACTGGAATTCCGAGGATTTCGGATTTCGTCAAATTGGGTTGCACACCCTTGGGGGTAAACCTGATCGCTTCGATGACCTCAGGCGCTTTCTTCGTCAGGATACATGAGGCAATGACATCGGGCAAAGCATACCACATGGGGGTGTCGGAGCTAAGGGGATTGATGCCCACGTTGAAGGATTCGCCACTCCCGTTATAGTCCATCCGGACGGGAAGGATATCCCCAGCCGGTTTGATCTTCACCATGACAGTGAGCCCTCCCCAGTTACTTGGGTCCTGCAGGAACGCGAGATCGACATGTGCCAACAGATCGCGAACCTCTTCGGTCACGACCTTGGTATCTATCCACCTGGCAACAATGAACGGCCAGAGTTTGAGCAGCATGGTGACGGAGGGATACATGCTTGTAAAGTCAAGGACGGTGACCAGATGTGGTTTTTTGCGCACCCTGCATTCAGTTCGTCCACCGTAATAGGCTGTCATGATATGACCAACAGTGTTACTATCACCTGACAGGGGGGGCTGCCCAATGCCGAGCTGTTTAAGGGCGAATTTTGCAAGCGACGCAGAGCTATAGATCTTGGTAAGCGGAGCCTGGATCTGGTAAAGGTCTAATTCCGCACAGAGGCGCGTGTATACCTCAAACGTGGTTACAACATCGGTGATGAGATAATCGATATAATTCTCTGTAACCGTCCCATGTTCGTCAACGGTCATTTTCCGGGTTTTTGTGGCTAATTTTTCCGCTGCTTTCGCTAGTGGGATATGGCGGCTCTGTAAAAAAATTTCAGCGAGCCTCTGGACATCTAAAAAGTGTCCTGGGAAGTGAGGCGTATCACTCTTTTTCCTCAGGGATGAAAACTTAAAGGTGTAAGCCGTCCCCAACTGCTTCACGATTATACGGGGCTTGAACCTGTCGCTGGAAAGTATAAATGAAAATCCCCCCTTATTCCGCTTTCTCGACTTTGCTGCCTTCTTTGCGATCCGACTTACATCGAACGCGAGGTTGTATCCTATGCAGAGGGTGTGAAGTTCATATACCTCAGGATAGAACACATCGTCAATAAATTCGGGGAGCGAATACAACCCAATGTAGTTCTCCGTTGCATAGGACTTCAGCGTCGCCATCTCTTCCGTGGTGAGCAATGAAGGGTCGTGGAATAACCCTTCATGCTGTATGTATCCGTCGTGGTATACTCGAAAATACCCGATCTTGAGGTTCTGATAGGCATCTATGGTGGTTTCCGTATCGAAAACCAACACCCTGGAGTGCCGAAGTGGGGGATCCTTACGCTCTTTCGTGAAAAACGCTTTCGGGCACACTGTTTTTTGTGTGTACACCCGTAACGCCAGCTTATCCATCACGTGTCCACTCCCTTATGGGCCTGATCGATGCACTGTTGTCCCCACACTACGGCGAGCGCTCCTATGCTTACTCCGATAAACGGACACCCCTTTCTGTCCTTCGGTGGAAGTTTGTTTTGTTCGGCGGTGATTTTTGCGTGGCAATTCTTGCACAGCGGAACTTCCAGCCATGAAAGTTTCCTTCCAAATACGTGATGGAGCTCGATCACGCTGCGATCACTTTCCCCACAGGCTATACAACAAATCTTGGCATCGCCATCCCTGATCATTTTCAGGATTGCTTCCCGATATGTGTCTTTATGCATAGATCCTCACAGATCCTCCGTATGATAGATCTCAAAGAATTCCGGCTCTTCCTGCATTTCGTGGTACAGATAGAGTTTGTCCAGGTCGGTCTCGAAGTAGTGGGCAACACCGTGCGCATCGAGAACCCTCTTACCGACAAACTCTGCCAACGCGGATTGATTACGCGCCTCAAGCGCATCGCTCACCGCCGCCATGTATCTACCAATGAGCGACCGGTCCTGGCTTTTCGCGGTGACAACAGACCTAATCCCCATGTCCCGCACGAAAAAGCTCATTTCGACTTCGATCGTGTCAGATGGTGCACACCGTAGCGTCCGCTGTTTTTGGTCCCAGCAGAGGTAGTATGGTGCAAGATGGGCAAGCACCTCACTCTCTGTCAGCCCAACCGCGCTTATTGCGCTCTGGAACTCCGCCCCCGCCCGTAATTGACGCAGCGCATTTACGGCGAGTGAACGGATACATTTCTGCTGGGGGGTTAGGTCCTCCCACCGGGTTCGTGTGAGCGTGTGATCCGCGTACCGCACTTGTACCAGTTCTTTCCGGGTTTGGTCGGGACAGAGGTGATGTTTAAGGTGTATCCGTCGTGCATACCTGCTCTCTGCTCGCACAACCTTAGCCCAGTCATCGTAGGTTGGATACCCACGTGCAAATTGTCCCATAGTTACCAGTTGATTACGCCCCTCCTGTGGCCTACCGGCGTGTCCCAGCCAAGATGAGCCGCGGACCAATCCCCTGGCCCAATCATCAATTTACAGGGCCGGCGGTGCTCAAACGCGACCTTAATCGATCGTTCCATACACCAGATGGATTGTGTTTTGGATATATAATTGTATCTTTTGGTAACATCTTTGGTAGTAACTTTTGGGCTTAAAATTGGGCCGATAAAGATTGGCGGTACATAATCATTAAATATAAGTTAGCGATATAGATTACTTCGATAGCGAAAATACAGGGGTTAAGGATGAGGATTCGCGAGTTTGATGAAAAAATCCTGTCAGAACTTGAGCAGGCCGGGTATATCCGCAGGAAGGACCTCCTTGAGGTTCTGAAAGCGAAGTATGCAAAAGAGAAAGGGTTTAGCACCACTTCGCTCAATCGAAGGATTGGCGAGCTAATCAGCGCTGGCAAAATCGGGGTTATCGAACCAGCGGAGTTTGCAGAGTATGGCATCTCTGACGAGGATAAACGTGCGAAGTACCTCATATCAGGCCCTTATGCCGATAAGAAAAGAGTTGTCGACGGCCTAATAGCCAAGTCTTCAACAGGCGATCAATTCGAGAAGCGCCTCGCACTCAAGGAAATCAAGCGTAACTTGGCTGAGTACTCCTTAAACCCCGTCCAGTTATCCCGCCTGTCGACGTGTTTGGGTGCTGATGAGGATACAGATAAACTGGTTATTGAAATCCTGCACGAAGCCCTCCTTAAACAGAGATCATGCATTGGTGAGGAGGAACGGGCATCATTAATCGGAGACGTAAGCCAAGCACTTGGTGCATATACCCTCCCTCCGGTCAATACAAGTAAAAATCTCTTGTTGGAGATACTAGGGTTTTTTTCCGATGAGTTCATGGTAGAGATGCTGAAAGTGGATCTTGAAAGAGTTGAAGGCGAAAAGGAGTTGTTATCTAAAGAGGACGACGAAGTTCGGAAAAAGACGTGGATAAAGACCGTCTATCATTCAAAATACCTCATCCATGCGTTTGAAGAGAATATAGACAGCCTCCTCGAGCAGATGTGGAAATACAATGAGATGGGGAAAAAGGAAGGACACCAGGACGAGCGTAAAATTGCGTTAATCATTGATGACCTTCTCGATTACATAGCCGAAAACAGAGATAAGGCTGTCTACTATGAGAAGATGTGTGGAGCCCGGAAATGAAGTTCATGCTGCTCAACGGGCATGGGATCCGCATGAATATCGACGGTGCAAAGCTCCATGTCCGGGATGGGAAGTTCTCCACAAAAGAGGAGCCTGCATCCTATGTTTTCGCACCGAAGAAGATCGATGTTGACTCAATCGCCATCTATGGGCAGAGCGGGACCATCTCCATCCCTGCTATACGCTGGTTGGTCAAGCAGGGTGTGCAGGTGTCGGTGCTCAACTGGGACGGGAAGTTGCTCACCACGATGCTCCCGCCTGAGAGCGTCCAGGTGAAGACAAAGTTTGACCAGTACCGTGCCTACGAGAATATAGGGCTCAGGATACAGATTGCCCGGAAACTGATCGAAGCTAAGTTCGCGCGGACACGGCTTGTTCTCGACTACCTGGGACAGAGATACACGAACATTGGTACGGATATTGAACGGGATGCTTCCAAGCTCAGTGACACAAATACGATCCGGGAAGTAATGGGTGTTGAGGGGGCAGTTGCACAGTTATATTGGAGTGAATTTCAGAAGATTATCCCGGATAAGTATGAGTTTGACGGGCGGAACATCGGCAAGACGGGCCGCCCGATGGGAGCCGTAGACCACGTGAACTGCATGCTAAACTACGGATATTCATTGCTGGAAGCGGAGTGCCTGCGAGCCATCAACAGCACTGGCTTGGACGCACACGTTGGCTTCCTCCACGAGATGCAGGCCGGGAAATATAGCCTCGCCTATGACCTGCAGGAGCCGTTCCGGTTCTTGGTGGATCTCGCCGTGATCACCCTCATAGAAAGTGAGGCTATGGCGAAAGGCGACTTTGTCCGGACCGAGAACTATAACCTCCGTCTCCGACCTGCTGGCGCACGCAAAGTCACCGAAGAGGTCAACCGGTGGTTCAACAAGGTAGTGGAGTATCAGGGGAAGGAAACCGTGTGGAGTTATGTCATCTTCCTCAAGACCAGGGAACTTGCACATTATCTCACCGAGAAGAAGCGGAAACTTGACTTTGCATCACCCTCCTACGAGATCGACCGGCAGGACTCCGATGAGATGCGCCGGAAGATACTTGCGATCCCATACGCCGAGTGGAAGAAGATGGGGTTCTCCAAGGGGACGCTGTTTTACCTGAAGAAGAACGCGCGGGACGGGAAGCCGTTCACGATGAACAAGCATGTGCGGGAGCGGCTGGAGCAATGGGAATGTTATGAAGATTTACCACTTGGATCTCCCGTATAACTGTTATAGGTCTGACCCCCCTTTTTAAGTGATTGCTTAATGTATCCTACCTATCCCCTCCAGGCCACGTGGATGTAAGTTTTGGGTGCACTGGAAGGAACCTGACGTGCCAAAATATCAACCCCATCGAGATCAGTATGGAGGGTCGAGATTACTTCACGGAGGTAGGTTTGCACGGGACGGATACAACACCTCCCACAGATGCATTCCATTACTATAGGCCATCTCTCATAGAAGCCACAAAATAAAATAACCGCGTTTAATGAGGAAATAAAATCCATAAATATTAAATGTCTGTCAACCAATTTCGTATAAGTGCTCCATGTCTGTATCAGTTGCTGAGTACCTAGGTCAACGAACCGACGTCGAAACCCCGATTATTCAACCTGTAGAGCCAGGGTCTGAACCGCCATGTCCATTTATGGGGACATATTGTCCCAAAGTAAAAAAAAAGCAGGCACCAGTCTGTTCTGTCAGAAAATCCGATGGCACGTTGTGGATTGTCTGCCCCGATAGGCTCTGCTCTACTAAAAAGAATATCCCTAAGACACAGCAACCGCTCCCCCTTTCGAATTATCAAAAAGAAATTTTACACAGTGTTGCGAAAACGCTTTATGGAGACAGCGTCCCCCCTTCTGAAATATATTATAAGCGTGAAGAAAAGATTGAAGTGATCGACGGCACTGACTACCGGGCTGATTTTATTATGTTTAGAAAGCATGGAGTATGCTTTGATCCCCGTAGGGCAGTCGTAGAAATGCAAGGAGGCGGGGAAACCTCTCAGACTAAAAATCTAACCAATCATGTCAAGGCGTTTGAGCGAAATCCAGAACGTACAAACCAAATGTTGGCCCAAATTGTCGATGGTGTTGGAACAATTGAAACAAATGCATGGCGCCGACAGCAGGAGCAATTTATCGTCAAAGGGAACATTGCCCAGCAGACAGGTGGGCAGATGGTCTTCTGCATGGGGTCTCTTTTATACGACTATCTCTGGAAGCGAATCAGCGACGCAAAGTTAAACAACCTACGGGATTTTAACTGGACGCTAGCGCTCATTGCGTTTGTTGAAGATACATCACAAGAGCCACAACCAGGGCCTATACCCATAAAAATCGATGAGGACCGCTTGCTCTTTACAAATTACCATACATTCGTCCAAGCGCTCATCAATCAAGGTGGACCATCCGCTACTCTGTTTAGGGGTGAATTCTTTTGCTTAGATGGAGACAGAATTAACCTGAGCCAGCAAGCATTAGGCGAAAATAGATGCTGTTTGAATTTTAAGAGGTTTTAATCCCTTATTTTGGATAATAGTGACTATCTACATTTAAGATCCGTCGTCCGATCCACTCAATAACATGCACATTCACTGCATTACCTATTGCTCGGTGCCGGTTTCCGTCCATCCCCGGGGGAACCCCTGTAATTGCTCGCATTCCAAAGGGGTCAGCCGTCGAACAAACAGCATCTGCTCCCCCTCTTGAATCGAGTGTATATGTTTCCCCGTCATTTCTGTACCCTTTGGCTTGCGGTCCAGCTGTATGCTTTCTTCCAATTGCGGCATGCTGGATAGCATAGAGATCTGTTTCTCTATTGCGCTTTTGAGTTCCTCTGGCAAGGGCTTCCCACTTGCCAAGGCCCGCTCGAGGAGCGATTGTAGTTGCTCCCGGTTCAAAAAGTACCTCGGCGGACACGAGAGAGCCAAGACTTCCGACAACATAGACTCTTCGCCGTCTCTGTGGTGTTCCAAAGTATTTTGCATCCAGTACTCGCCACGATATGCCATACCCGAGTTCATCCAGCGCTTGGATGAGTGCTTGGAAATCCTTTCCACTGTTACTGTTAAGAATTCCGGGAACATTCTCAATAATAATCCAGCGAGGTCTTCTTGCTGATATGAGTTCTGCAAATTGGAAGAATAATCCACTTCGATCACCTTTAAGCCCTTTTCGCTTCCCCTGGTTAGCGAGAGAAAGATCTTGACATGGAAACCCTCCACACCAAAGATCCGCATCTGGTATTTCGCTGGCCTTTACATCTTTAATATCGCTTACAAGCGGCACATTAGGCCAATGCTTTTTCAGGACGCGCTGGCAAAATGGGTTTATTTCACATTGGAAGACTATCTTCATGCCAATATTCTCAAACCCGAGATCGAACCCACCAATACCGCTGAAAAACGACGCTACTTTCATTTTACCACTGGCTTTTGTGCATTCTCACTTTCTTTGAGATCTAACAAGGATTTCAATGCGCTGATTAATCTGTCTTCATGTTTTACGTCACACTCCCAAATAACAATTACTTTCCATCCGTCAGATTCTAGCATTCTCTGATTTTCTTTGTCACGGGCGATATTTTTCTCAATTTTTGGAATCCAATAATCTGTGTTTGATTTTGGTTTGCGAAGTCCGCTTCCGATTTTGCATGAATGCCCATGCCAAAAACAGCCATGTACAAAGATAACAGTCCGATATTTTGGTAAAACGATATCCGGCTTACCTGGGAGGTCTTTCTGATGTACCCTGTACCGAAAGCCATGAGAATACAGAAACCTTCGGACAACTAATTCAGGAGATGTATTTTTAGCCTTAATCTTACTCATTATTTGACTGCGTTTTTCCTTGGGGAAGATATCAGGCATTACTATATCCGTAGGCGTAGCACCTAATTAATTTAAGGAGGGGCGAATATTGGTGGGTACGCTCAACTGTATGCCCAGTTCCCATCACAGACCTTTTACTCGTGCAACTCACTGCCGCTCGCTTCCCGGAATCAAATAGATGGTACCCCTAACTACCTACGGATAGAATCCTCCACTAGATACCAATGCTCGTTCGTTCTGGTGGGTGCACGTCACTACTACACCATACGTGCCGATGAAAAGTCAGTAAACCACTTGACCCCACCTCCCGCGCGAGGTGGTCACTCCTCCCAAACCCTTCAGAAGAGCATGCCCCACCATCGTCCTGTCAGGGGGCCACTTCATCCACCACCGTGATCATGCCACAGGTGACAGATGTCAAATTTTTTTTGAATAGCTATAACCCTGTTCCGGAATGCGAGGGGTGGGATTCGAACCCACGGACCCCTTCGGGACCGGATCTTAAGTCCGGCGCCGTTGGCCGGGCTTGGCTACCCTCGCTCGAAAAGTGCCATTACCTATTCTCCACCGCATGTATTAAGTCCGACGCCCGCATGCCGCCGGCGAAAACCCGGATCCGGCAGCCGTTCTCCAGGGCGACTCCCGGGGCCAAAGGTATTTGAGGACGGGGCCGAAGATTGGAGGCTGCATGGAGAGAGACCGTAACCCGGACAGTCCCGAAGTGCCCTACTGGCACGTCCGGACCGACGAGAACGGCGTGAGCCGGCAGGACCGCTGCCGGATGAGCGACTTTCAGTTCGCAAGCGTATCGAGCGGTGCCGCACCGTCGTGGATCGGGAGGCCCGGCGACCCGGCTCGCCGCGTCGTCGTCCTCGTCCTCCCCGCGGGCTGGGTCGGCGAGTGGCATGAGAACCCGGAGCCGCAGTGGATCGTGCCCCTGTCGGGGCGCTGGTTCGTCGAGACCATGGACGGCACCCGCGTGGAGATGGGGCCGGGGGAACTCTCGTTCGGGAACGACCAGAACACCCGGCCTGACCATCGGGGGCGCAGGGGACACCGTTCCGGAACCGTAGGTGACCAGCCCGCGGTGCTGATGCTCGTCCAGGTGGAGCGCGGGCCCGACCCCGGCCGGCCGTGCCTGGAGGGATAGCAAGACCTGATCGTGGAGGCATAGACCCAACTCCTGAACTCCGCGGCTCGAAGCCTACGGCTTCTCAAACTCCTTCCCCAAAGGGAAGTCGTTCTTCGCGTAAGTTAGTAGGTGCAGATAGCAATATAATCTCACGCGAAGCCGCGAAGGACGCGAAGATCGGCTTATCCGAGAGGGGACCCCCCTTCGCGGCTTCGCGCTCTTCGCGTGAGATGACGATTTATGAGCGATGGTACGGCCTCATGCGAAGTGCGACGGACGGAACGTCCGGGGCATGAGCACCGTTAAGTACGAAGACACGAAGGGAATGCGAACCCGGGGAGAAACCGATGACTCGAACCAGGATCAATCTCGCGGCGCTCTCGCTCGCGGTTGCAGGCGCCTGCTTCTTCGCGTATCCCGCGATCCGGCCGTACACCGATGAAGCGTCCCTCGCCGGCGCCGGGGCGTTCGCCTCCCCCGCCTGGACCCTCTCGCACACGCTCGCCATGGTCGGGTTCATCCTGCTCGTGCTCGGGCTGCTCGGCCTCTACGGCCGCCTCCGGGAGACAGAGGCCGAACCCCGGGCCGTCGCGGCGCTCGTCCTGACCTGGGCCGGCGTCGGGCTGGTTCTCCCCTACTACGGGGCCGAGACGTTCGCGCTCGCCGCCGTGGGCCGGGAAGCACTCCAGCAGAACAGCGTCGACCTCCTCCTCGCGCTCACGGACGCGATCCGGTTCGGGGAAGGCGTCTGGCTCTTCGGTGCGGGCCTCCTCGCCCTTGCGGCAGGCAGCATCCTCTTTGCAGCCGCGATCCGGCGCTCGGGCATCCTCCCCCGGTGGAGCGGCATCCCGCTCGCGCTCGGCTTCGCGCTCTTCCTCCCGCAGTTCTTCACGCCGCCGGCGGTCCGGATCGCCCACGGGCTGCTCGTCATGATCGGGTGCTGGCTCGTGGCGTGGAGCATGACGAAACGCCGGTAGCCGGCTTCACGCCAGCCGTCGCACCACCCTCGCCAGCCGGTGCATCCCCTCGACGATCTCCTCCTCACCCGCCGCCGAGAAGTTCAGCCGGATCGTGTCCTCCCCGCCGCCGCCGACGTAGAACGGCACCCCGGGAAGGACCGCGACGCCTTCTCTGACACCCTCACGGAAGACCTCCATCGACGAGACGCCGTCCGGCAGGGCCGCCGTCATGAACATCCCGCCCTCGGGATTGGTGTGGGTCACCTGCGGCATCAGGTCGTCGAGGAGTTCGCACATCAGCCGGCAGTGCTCGCCGTAGACCGCAGAGACCCGGGCGACGTGGGCGTCGAGATCGTGGGTCGATAGATAGCGGTGCAGGATCACCTGGCAGAGGAAGTTCGAGTGGAGATCGGCCGCCTGCTTCGCGACGTTGAACTGCCGGAGAACCGGCGCCGGCGCGTATATCCAGCCGATCCGCATCCCGGGTGCGACGATCTTCGAAAACGACCCAGATATCACCGTCTGTTCAGGGAGGTGGCGCTTCACCGGCGGACGCGGCTTCCCGTCGAAGAATAACTCTCCAAAAGCGTCGTCCTCGTAGAATACCGTATCCGTCCCCTCGAGGATCTCCGCAACGGCACGCCGCTTCCCTTCCGAGTAGGTTCTCCCCGAAGGGTTCTGCGAGTTCGGGATGCCGTAGAAGAACTTCGGCGCGCGACCGCGGATGAGCGACTCGAACGCCGCGAGATCCGGCCCGTCCTCCTCCAGGGGAACCGAATAGAAGTCGGGCTCGTAGAGGGAGAAGGCCTCGATCGCCCCGAGGTAGCCCGGCCGCTCCATCCCGACGGCGTCGCCGGGGTCGAGGAAGATCTTCCCGACGAGGTCCAGGCACTGCTGGGAGCCGTTCACGATCTGGATCTCCTCGGGGGCCGCCGGGAGGCCGAGCCTTCTCCGGTAACGGTCGGCGATGAACTCCCGGAGCGGCAGGTAGCCGTCCGTCGTCGTGTACTGCAGCGCCGTCCGCCCCTCTTCGGCGAAGACCTCGCGGGCCGCCTCCCGGATTCCCTCGACGTCGATGTATGCCGAACCCGGCAGCCCTCCTGCAAACGATATCACCCCGGGAACGCCCGAGACCCGGAAGAGTTCTTCGAGGAACGACTCCGGGACCCGCCCCATCCGGGAAGAAAACCGGTATTCCATATAACCAGTATTGAGCGTCTCAAAAGAAAAATGCCGGGTATCTTACTGCAGCATGATGTAGGCAACGACCGAGAGCAGGAACGCGAGCACCAGGATCATGAAACTCAGCGGGGCGATGAACGCAAGCATCGCGTTCACGGTGCTCGCGAGCTGCGAGACCCGCTGCGACCCGAAGACCGTGATCCCCTCGCACGAGGCCGTCGCCGCCCCCACGCGGGCCCCCGAGAGGTCGGCGAGCGCTTCGCGGACCGCCTGCTCGATGTAGGGGACGATCTCCCCCGGCGGCACCGCGTAGCCGACCGGGTTCTTCCCGCTGATCGTGTTCACCGTGTGCGTGTCGGTCGTCATGATCTCCGCCTCGTCGACGTGGGCGAGAGCCACCGCCCGCAACTGCTCCCGGACGCCCCGGGCCACATTGTTCCCGTCGATCAGGACGTAGGCCGCCCGAACACCCTCGACCTCCGTCACCAGCGCCTGCACCCCGAGCGACCCGAACCCCTGCTCGCGGGTGAACGGGACCCGGACGTGGGAGACCCCGATCGCGAACGGCTCCGTCGGGAGGTCCCGTGCGACCCGGAATCCCTCGCGTGCGGCGGCGACATACTCCGTCGCGATCCGCGTCGCCGGGAGGACCGGGGAGCCCACGCTGGTCATGCAGTTGTGAGCGTCCACGAACGCGACCTCCGAGAAGGCGCACCTCCCCTCGGCCATGATAGCCATCCCGATCGAGTAGTCGAGATCCTCCGTCCGCTCCGGCGACCGGGTGCTCACCATCAGGAGGGCGTCCCCGAACCGCTGGCAGAGGATCGAGACCGAGCCCGATACGACCCTGACGGGCCGGCTCGCGGTGTCGGAGTAGGCAAGCCCCTCCCGGGACGCCTCCACGGCGCGGGCGATCTTTTCAATCTCGCTCTCCGAGACCAGGTTGAAGTCGTGGGTGGCGCAGCCGTGAGCGACCAGCGTCTCCTCGGGAAACGTATCGTGGAGTATCCGGGGGAGGTTGCCGCCGCCGACGTCGCCCATCGGGCCGGGGTGGACGTTCGGAACGGTGAAGAGGACGTCTTTTCCGGAGTTGCGGGAGAAGAAGAGCGAGATCTGGGGCACATAGACCTCCTCCCCGATCTCGCGGAAGAAGTCCTCCATGTTCTTCGAGCCGTCGGTCAGGTGGGCGATGAAGGTGTTGAGGAAGTTGAGCCCGCTGATCTGGAACGCCCGTTTCAGCGGCCGCTCGATCAGCCAGATCAGGAAGACGAAGACCATCCCGAAGACCGCCTGGAGGAGGAGGGCGTAGGGAACGAATCCGGGGGTGAAGAACCAGGCCCCGACCGCTATGGCGGCCGCGCTCTGGGTAAACGCGGGAAGAGCCATCCGGCTGACCCGGTAGTCGGCCACGGCCGCGAGGACCAGCAGCCGGAGGCCGAGGGCCAGGCCGAGCGCGATCGCATAGAGCGTGGGGAAGAGCGCACGGCCAAAGACGAGAGCCGGCGAAAGGCTCAGGATCACCGTAAGGACCGTGCAGGCCAGGGCTAGGAGAGCCGACCGGTTCCACGTGATATGCCGGCCGAAGATCCCCACGAGCGGCACCGTCAGCAGGAAGGCGAGCAGTGCCGGAACCGAAAACCCGAGGGTGCCGATCAGGAAGAACTCGGTTCCGGGCCGGTAGGTAGCTATGTCGATGATGAGCCCGAGCACCACGATGATCGCGAGCGACCGCGGCCAGGACGGGGCGGAGAAGATGTACCGGGTGAGCCGCTCGACACGGACGTCGGGGCCGGATTCCATCAGGCGCCTCCGGGTGCTCTCGGGCCGGACACGGCAGCCGGCATAACAATGCCGGCTATCAGCGCTGTATTCCCCATAATTCAGACAATAATTTCGCCGGGCTCGTCAAAGACCTTCCGGTACCGCCCAAGCATCCGCTCCCAGTCGGGGAGGTTCGTCTGGGTGCCCGGCCGCTCGACGACGAAGGACGAGACCACCGCACCGACGCGGCAGCAGTCGAGCGGGGCGTAGCCCTTCCGGAACGCCGTGAGGAACCCGGCACGGTAGCCGTCGCCGGCGCCGGTGGGGTCGACGGCCTCCACGCTGACGGCCGGGACGTGATACTCCTCGCCGTCCATGCAGAGGAGGCTTCCCTCCGCCCCCCGGGTCGTGACCGTCATCGGGATCGACGCGACGAGTGCGGAGCGCTCCAGCCCCAGCATATCGCACATCCGGTCCATCTCGTGATTGTTCGAGAAGAGAATATCGACGTTCGCGAGGATGATCTCAAGTTGATCCCGCGTGTAGCGGAGGAGATCCTGCCCCGGGTCGAAGGAGGCGAATTTGCTCTTCTCGGCCACCCGGACGTTGAAGTCGGGGTCGGCCGTCGCCATATGGACGAAGTCGAGAGCGGGAGCCTCCGCACGGGAGAACGCGGTCGACGCGCCCCACTCGAAGAAGGTCTCCTGGTCGCCGTCGTCGTCCGTGAAGACGTACGCGGTCGCGGTCCGGGCATCCTTCACCTGGGTGAAGTCCTGCACGATCTCAAGATCGTGCAGCCACCGATCGTAGTCGCTGCCCGGGAAGTCGCCCCCGACCGCGGAGACCAGCCGGCACCGCTCGCCGAGCACCGCAATCCCGGCCGCGATGTTCGCCGCCCCGCCGCCGAAGTAGACCTCGTGACCGGTGATGTAGGTCGAGTTGTGCCGTCCGGGGAGTTTCGGCACCCGGAAGAGATGGTCGATGGCGGTATGCCCGACGACGGAGATCATAACTCCTGCACTTCCTGGACCTTCAGCGGCACGTCGTGAAGTGCTTTCCCGACGACCGACTTCGCTATCCTGGCCGCGTGCTCTTCGGACTCCGCACGGAAGACCTTCATCTGCAGCACGAGCCCGACGAGGGCGGTGCCGGCGACCACGAGAGCGGTGTTCAACTCCCCTTCGCAGAAGGGGCAGGCGATCATCCCCGCCTCGATCTCCACGAACTTCGCCGAAGGGTTGAGCCGCTTTCCGGCCTCGCTGATCGCGATGCTCACGGCGTCGTCCATAGACTTGACGTCTTTAATTATCCACGCTGATTCAAGCGTAACCAAATAATCCGGCATATTCTCTCCGAAAATGTTAATCCTACCAGGTCTCGCGGTGCAGGTGCTCCTCGATGGGCATCCGCTCCATGGGCTCGAGCGGCGGCGTCCCCTTCCCGACCGCGAGAAGCGCGACGGGACGGAGGTGCTGCGGGAGGCCGAGAACCTCGCGAACCTCGTCTTCCTCGAACGCCCCCGTCCAGCACGAGTGGAGGCTGCGGGCGTGGGCGGCAAGCATCATGTAGGTGCAGGCGATCGTGGCGTCCTCGAGCGCGTAGAGGATCCCCCGCTCCCCGTAGTGCGACATCGACCGGACATAGTTCGCGCAGACCACGAAGACCGCCGGGGCCTCCCGGACGTGCACCTGCTCGAGGGCCGCCGACGCGAGTTCCAGCCTGACATCGTCGTCGGTGACGACGACGACGTCCCAGCCTTCGCGGTTGCCGGCGCTCGGCGCCGCACTCGCGCAGGCGAGGATGTAATCGATATCCTCTTCTTCGAGCGGCTCCCCGGAGTATTCCCGGACCGACGACCGTGCTCTCACGAAACGGAGGAAATCAGAGGAGTTCATGCTCTTTGAGCGTTTCCCATGCGGCCTGGGCTGCGGTCGTGGCGGCGCTGACGGCCCTGCTCATCCGCTCCGACGCGGCGCCCAGTTCCATGCTTTCTGTCAGGCTGATCGCCTCGTTGAGGTGATCGATCGCCTTCTTAAACTCGGAAAGTTCCGTATCGCCATACGCGAACTCGAGTTCCGAGCGGATCGATTCGAGCACCATCACAAGCATCCGTTTTCCGCCGGGCTTCTCCTGGAGCGGAAACTGGATCAGGGCTGTCGTCAGCTGCGACCCCACAATCAGCTCGGATTTCGCCCGTTCGGCAAACTGATAGGTCCTGATGGCGGTTTTGAGATCCATACCACATACTGGAACTCTCAAGTATAAAAAGTATTGAAGGAGAAGAGGGGGACGGTTTATCTCGATTTCTGCTTGGTCCCGAGAGCCGAAACCTTCGGGCGGCGTATGCCCCGGCGTACCCGCACGTCCACCGTCGGGCCGCTTGCTCCCCTGCCCCGGCCGCCGCGACCGCCGCGACCGCCGCGTCCGCCGCGGCGCTGGTCCTGCCCTTCCCTGCTCTCCCGCTTCTGGATAGCCGCCGCAGGCTTGAACCGCTGGTTCGGGCCGGGTTTCTTCACTTCGCCTTCACTTGCAGGGACGAGTCGAATCTGCCCCTTGACGCCCTTGACCTGGGCCCACTGAACACTGCCTGTCTTTCCCATGATAAAACTCCTTTATATTTATGCACTGATCCGGTGATAAAAGTAACCCGGCCGGGACGGGCCCGGGCCGGGGATCAGGAGAGTAACCGCTGAAGCTCGCGCCGGAGAGTCTCGCTGATGACCTTCCCGTCGACGCTCCCGCGGAGCTCCTGCATGACGACGCCCATCAGGGGGCCGAGCGCGCCCATACCCTTCTCCCGGGCGAACGCCTCGCGCTCGGCAACGATACGGCGCACGATCTCCTCCACGTCCGCCTGCGAGACGGCGGGCCCCATGGCCTCGATCGCCGCGTCCACCCGTTCTCCGGGTGCACCGGCGCTTCCGGCGGTCCGCGCGAGTTCGGTGAGAAGGTCGGGGATCGCCTCTTTTGCGGCACGCCCGGCCTCGACGGCCGAGAGGAGAGCTAGGATTTCCTCCTCGGTCACCCGGCCGACGCCGACGCCGCCGCGGGCAAGCTCCCGGCAGGTGCCGAGCAGCGTCCGCGCAGCAAGGGTGGGGCGGACGCCGGCGGCGACCGCCTTCTCGAAGAGCGCCAATCGCTCGGAGAACGCCACCTGCCGCGCCAGCCCTTCGTCGAGCCCGAACTCCCGGACGAACCGTTCGGCCCGGTCGGTGAGAAGTTCGGGGATCTTGATGCTCTCCCAGAGTTCCTCGCCGATCGCGACCTCGAAGACGTCGGTCTCGGGGTACATCCGGGCGGCTCCCGGGAGCGGGCGCATGTAGGCCGTGCTCCCTTCTTCGAGCATCTTCCGGGTCTCCTCGGGAACGCCCGAGAGGGCCATCTCCGCGCGGATCATCACCTGCTCGGCGGCACACCCGGCACGCTCTCTCCCGGCCGCGACGATGACGACGCAGTCCTCCTCCGCGGCGCCGACGAACTCGCGCAGGTGCGCCACCTCTTCTGCGGTGACGCCGTAGGCGGGGAGCTCGTCGGTATGGAAGATCCCGCCGACGCCGCACTTCTTCGCGTAGTCCGACATCTCGCTCCCGAGACGCCTGCCGGGCTGGATCTCTTTGCCGACGAGGCCCGCGAACCCGCAGAGCCGGACCGCGAGGACGGCTTTCGCCTTCTTCAGGATCGAGGATTTCGTCCCGGCAAAGAGGGCGGTGACGTCGACGACGGTATGGTCGACCCGGGCGTTCCG
Source organism: Methanoculleus sediminis (assembly GCF_001017125.1). Lineage (GTDB taxonomy): Archaea > Halobacteriota > Methanomicrobia > Methanomicrobiales > Methanoculleaceae > Methanoculleus > Methanoculleus sediminis. Next base: position 139,000 of record NZ_JXOJ01000008.1, read on the forward strand.
TGCCCGGAGTTCACCCCGGATGGCGAGGAGATTTGTCTGCCGCTCCACCTCGCGGCGCACCACCTCGGCGATCAGGTCGAGGTCCTGGACGCCCTTGATCTCCACCCGGGCACCGTCGGCGATGGAGACGTTGATGTCCTGCCGGATCGTCCCGAGCCCGCGCTTCACCCGGCCGGTCGAACGGAGCACCATCCCGATATGCGCCGCGACCTCCTGGACGGCCTCGGGGGTGTGCATGCAGGGGGCGGTGGTGATCTCGACGAGCGGGATCCCCAGGCGGTCGAGGGAGAAGGTCTCGTCCTCCACCCGCTGCGCCGCCTCCTCCTCCAGGCAGATCGTCTCGACCCGGCAGCCGCCGGGAAGGGCGCCGGAGAGCGCGACGAGCGCCGTCCGCTGGAACCCGCTGGTGTTCGAACCGTCGATGACGAGTTTCCGCATCGTGTGCACCTGCTCGACCGGGGTCATCTCGAGCATCTTTGCTATCGTGAGACAGACCTCGAGCGCCTCGGGGTTCATCGGGGCCGGGGGCTCCTCGTCGTGTTCCACCAGGCAAACCGTGTCGTAGGTGTAGTAGCAGAACTTCCGGACAAGTTTCATCTCCTCACGCGCCGCCCGGTCGATCTCCCCGAGCTCGCTCTCCGTCGCCCGGAGGTAACGGTGAAACTCCCCGGTCCGCTCCGCGGTCTCCCGGAGGCAGGTCGGGCACCGGCAGAAGAGCTTCTCGGTGGTGTCGAGCTGCTGGTGGATCTCGATACCGGCCTTGAGACCGAGTTTCTTGTAATCCGTCATAGGATCGACCTCCGCCGGATCTCACCGGCAAGATCGGTCTGCATCAGTGTCCTCGCCCGTTCGGGGTCGGGTTCGTTCCCGAGCACCCACATCTGTTTGACGAGCGCCGCTTCGGGGAGCATATCCTCGCCCTCGACGACGCCGGCGGAGAGAAGGTCTCTACCCGTGTTGTAGACCCGGTCGCAGACCCGGCCGTGCAGGCACTGCGACGTCATGACGACCATCGTCCCGTCCTCGATCATCTCCTGGAGTTTCGGGATCCACGCAGTCGCCACGTGCCCGAGCCCCGTCCCCGATATGACCAGGCCGGCGTAGCCCTCGAAAGCGTCGAGGACGCTAGAAGGCATCCCCGGGTAGAAGTGGAGGAGGGCGCAGCGCTCCTCGAGGTTGTCGTGGAGTTCCGGCTCTTCGGTCCCCCGCCGGACCGCCTCGTCCGAGAGGGTGACGGAGAGCGAGGGGTAGTCGACGTAGCCGAGCGGTTCCATCCCCATGCTCTGGAAGGCGTCGCGCCGGGAGGTGTGCATCTTTCTGACTCTCGTCGCCCTGTGGACGGCGCACCGGTCGTCGTTCGTCGTCGCGTGCATCACCACCGTCACCTCGCCGAGATCGCCGGTGGCGACGGCGGCGCTGCAGAGAGCGTTCATGGCGTTGTCGGAACTCGGGCGGTCGGCGGACCGCTGCGACCCGACGAAGACGACCGGCACCGGCGTCTTGAGCATGAACCGGATCGCCGCGGCCGAGTAGGCCATCGTATCGGTGCCGTGGGTGACAATCACCCCGGAAACACCGGCCCGGATCTCGTCGTAGATCGCCCGGGCAAGTTCCCGCCAGAGCGCCGGCTGCATGTTCTCGGAGAGAATGCTTGCAATCTGCCGGTCGCGGTAGCGGGCGATGTCCCCGAGTTCCGGGATCGCCCGCAGGATATCGCTCGCCGAGAACTGGCTCATCACCGCGCCGGTCCGGTAGTCCACCCTGCTCGCGATCGTCCCGCCGGTGGAGATGATGGCAAGATCGGGGAGGTCGGAGTTCTGGACGACGACTCCCGCGCATGCCGGCGGCTGCCGGGCCGGGCGCTCGACGAACTCGATCTTCTCAAGCGACGTTCCGATGTTGTAGCCGCTCTCCAGTTTGACGACGGCCATACCGTCCCGTTCGGCGATGTAGGTGCCGGTGAGCGCGGTTCCGCCGTTTGCGTACCGCACCAGATCACCGGTCTCGAGTCTCTCCATTATGCTGCAAACCTCCGTGCTTCAAGGATAAGGTCTTCGAATGCGCTCGATAGTGCTGAATCCGTCTCCTCCGCCCACGCCGCGTCGCGGGCGAGGAGTTCTCTCTGCTCCGAGATCTGCGCCGCGACCGCCGCGGGCGCCGGACCGCCGACGATCTTCCTGACCGCGACGGCATGGCGGGGGTCGAGGACGGCGTCGATCTTCTCCTGGGTCAGCCCCAGATCCACGACCGAGAGATCGGCCGCTTCACGGGCGGCGGCCTCGAGTATCGCGAGGTCGAGCGACCCGTGCCTGACCGCCCGCCCGACGATCCGGTGGGCGGTGCGGAAGGCAAGTCCGTACTCCCGGACGAGGACGTCGGCGAGCTCCGTCGCGGTGGAGAACCCTTTCCCCGCCTCGGCGGCCATCCGCTCCGTTTCGAAGGCCGCAGACCCGAGCATCCCGGACAAGAGGGGGATGCTCTGCCTCGCGGCCTCCACGCCCCGCCAGAGGTGCGGGGTCAGTTCCTGGAGGTCACGGTTGTAACTCATGGGAAGGCCCTTCACGATCGTGATCGCCGCTGTAAGCGAGCCTGCGGCCGACCCCGCCTTCGCCCGCATGATCTCCGCGACGTCCGGGTTCTTCTTCTGGGGCATGATCGAGGAGGAGGAGCAGTAGGCGTCGTCGAGCCGGACGAACCCGACGAACGAGGTGCTCCAGAGGACGAGCTCCTCGCAGAGCCGGCTCGCCGTCGCCATGCAGATGGAGGCATCGGCAAGCACCTCGATCGCGAAGTCCCGTGCTGCGACCGCGTCCATGCTATTTCCCGCCGGCCGGGCGAACCCGAGGAGCCGGGCGGTGTAGGCGCGGTCGAGGGGGAAGCCGGTCGAGGCGAACGCCGCCGAACCGAGCGGGGATACATCCACCCGGGCATACGCCTCCCGCAGCCGGGCCGTATCGCGGGAGAAGGCCTGCTCGTAGGCGAGGAGATAGTGGGCCAGCGTCGTGGGCTGGGCGTGCTGGAGATGGGTGAAGCCCGGCATCACCGTCCCCGTATGGCCGGCGGCGACGTCGAGCAGGGTCGCCCTGAGATCGGCGAGCGACCGCACGAGTGCGAGGATCTCCTCTTTTAACCGAATCCTGATGCAGGTCGCGACCTCGTCGTTCCGCGACCGGCCCATGTGGAGGCGGCCGCCGAAGTCCTCGCCCACCCGGTCGATGAGGTAGGCCTCCTTGCCCGCGTGGACGTCCTCGAACCGCTCGTCGAACGCCTCCTCCGGGAGGCCGTTGTCGTAGAGATCGAGGAGCGCCGCCATCAGCGCACGTGCCGGGGCCTCGTCGATGATCTCCTGCCGCGAGAGGCCGAGGAGGTGCGCCATATCCACGAGAAGGTCCGCCCTTGCAATCCAGCGGTCGGCGTCCATCGATGCAAGAAAGTGCTCGAGATCGCCCGACCGCTCGCCGGCAAGACGGCCCTGCCGAATCTGATCCGAACGCATTATATCAACAGTCCTGTCTGTACCGTTTGACCGGGGGAGAGATTAAAACAACGCCCGGGAGATGGGGGGGTCAGCGATCGGTGGCGCCGCAGTCTTGTGCAAAGCAGTGGTGCATTGCTGACGGCATAGTCTCACGCGAAGAACGCGAAGCCGCGAAGGACAATTTTGGCCCGGAGCGTGAGAAAGCGCTTCACGTTTTCAAACTGCGGCTTCATCGCAGGATGCGGCACTCTGTAGGAGCGGAGCTTGAGCACCAATAGTGCAGAAGGCTTTGTTCTAGCCACCTACCGAATTTCGCGTTCTTCGCGGCTTCGCGTGAGGTAACGATGCTGGACAGCCGTATCTCCCAAAGATGCATGTACCCCCAACCGTCTCCACTCCGCACCCGATCACCCTCATAAGAACAAAATCGAAGCGAAAATATCTACTAAAGTATAACAATCCCTCCTATTTTCGACAATACTATATACTGATACCATGAAGACTACACATCCACATACGGATGGAGAGACCTATGAAATCACTGACCGCAATTCTTCTGGCCGTGGCCCTCGTCGCGGCGTTCACGTTCGTAAGCGGGTGCACCGGCACCGGGACCGGCGATGTAACGCAGCTCCGGATCGGCTACCAGCCGAGCACCCACCAGGTTTCCCACACCACCGCGATGGAGAAAGGGTGGTGGCAGGAAGACCTCGAACCGCTCGGCATCACGCAGGTGACCGACTACGAGTTCGGCACCGGCGCTCCCGAGATGCAGGCGATGCTTGCCGGCGACCTGGATATCGCCTTCGTCGGCGCCGCCCCGTTCGTCGCGGCCGTGAGCAGCGGGCTTGACGCCAAGATCGTTGCCGCGGTGCAGACTCAAGGATCCGACCTGGTGCTCAGAACCGAGGTTCCGTACTCGACCCCCGCCGACCTCGTCGGCAAGAAGATCGCCACCTTCCCGCCGGGAACAATCCAGGACACCATCCTCAGAACCTGGCTGCAGGAGAACGGCGTCGACCCCGCAAGCGTCGAGATCATCGCCATGGATCCCGGCGCCGCCACCACCGCCATCTCGGCGGGCCAGGTCGACGGCGTCTTCCTGCCCCACCCGTCCCCGGCCATCATCGCGGCGGAGGGCACGGGAAGAACCGTGGTTAAATCGGGCGAGATGATGAAAGATCACGCGTGCTGCGTCATGGTTGCAAGCGGCTCCCTGATCCGCGACCACCCCGAGATCGTCGAACAGGTCGTGAAGACGCACGTCAGGGCGACGGAGTACAACCTCGAACACCCAGACGAGGCCGCATCCATCTATGCCGGGAAGACCGGACAGAACGTCGAGACCGTGAAGGCATCCTTCAGGGACTGGGACGGCACCTGGACCGCCGACCCGCACGTCATCACGACGTCGGTCGTCGAGTACACCGAGCTCCAGTACGAACTCGGCTACATCAGCAACCCCCTCACGGAAGACGATCTCTTCGACTTCTCGTTCTACGATAAGGCCCGGGCATAACCCGGGAACCTTACCCGTTTCCCTCCCCAAAAGTATCTTTTATGGGCGTGCCGATGAAATACTGGAGAATCGCCCGGGGTGAACCGGGCCTCATCCTGCTTCGGCAACAACCAGGCAACGGAATGAAGACATGAACAGACAGACACAGAAACGACTCCTCGGCATCGCAGCACTCGTCGTCGCTGCTGCGCTCTGGCAGATCGTCGCCGAATACGTGGTGGGACGATCCTTCATCCTCCCGAGCGTCACCGACGTCGCCGGCGCATTCGTAAACCTCCTCGAGTCCGGCACCCTCGTTGCCGACATCGTAGTAAGTTTGGAGCATTTCGGAATAGGACTCCTCGCAGCGCTCCTTCTCGGCGTCCCCATAGGGATCCTCATGGGATGGTTCCGGGTCGCGGACTTCCTGCTCGACCCGATCATCGAGATCCTCCGCCCCATACCGCCGCTCGCCTGGATCCCGTTCGCCATCATCTGGTTCGGGCTCACCACCCAGGCGGCCGGCTTCGTCATCTTCGTAGGGGCGTTCTTCCCGATCCTGACCGCGACCTACGCCGCGTTCCGGTCCGTCCCGAAGGTCTTCGTCGAGGCGGGCAAGGTGCTCGGGTGCGACACGTCGCTCGAGTTGATCCGCCACGTCGCCCTTCCCGCCGCCGTCCCGGCGATAGCATCCGGCATCAGGATCGCCATGGGCGTCGGGTGGATGTGTCTCGTGGCCGCCGAGATGTTCGGCGTCTCCCGGTCGGGGCTCGGCTACCAGCTCTGGCATAACTACTACCTCCACCAGATGCCCAACGTCGTTGTCTACATGCTGATCCTCGGGTTTGCAGGTCTCATCATCGACCGCATCTTCCGGAACTACGTCGACCAGAGGCTCCTGCGGTGGCATGCAGGGGAGGTGGCCTAGAATGAGCGGGGTTACGATACGCGATCTCGGCAAGGCCTTCCCGAAAGAGGACGGCACCGCGACACAGGCGCTCGAGGGCGTCGACCTGGAGATCGGCGATACGGAGTTCATCTGCCTGGTCGGGCCGTCGGGATGCGGGAAGACGACGCTTCTCCGGATCATCGCCGGGCTCGAGACCGCGACCACCGGGGCCGTGACCGTCGACGGCCGCGCGGTCACCGGCCCGGACCCGAAGCGGGGGATGGTATTCCAGGAGTACTCCCTCTTCCCCTGGCGGCGGGTGATCGACAACGTCGCCTTCGGCCTCGAGATGAAAGGCGTCGGCAAGGAGGAGCGCCGGCGGACGGCGGACCGCTACATCGAGATGGTCGGCCTCTCCCAGTTCCGGGACGCCTACCCCTACGAACTCTCCGGCGGGATGCGACAGCGCGTGGCGATCGCGAGAGCGCTCGCAAACGACCCCGACGTCCTCCTCATGGACGAACCGTTCGGGGCGCTGGACGCCCAGACCCGGAACAGGATGCAGAAAGAACTCCTCTCCCTCTGGGACCAGACGAAGAAGACGATCGTCTTCGTCACCCACAGCGTCGACGAAGCGGTCTACCTCGCCAGCAGGATCGTCGTCCTCTCGCCGCGGCCGGGATCCATCCGGGAGATCATCGAGATCCCCTGGCCGCACCCGCGGGACCGCACCAGTGCAGAGTTCGCAGAAGTCCGGCGACGGGTGCTCCGGATGATCGACGAGACCGAAAACGCCCAGTAAGGTTTATTAGAGGACATCTCCATTTTATAAAGCACTCAAAGATCGGCAGGAGTTTTTAACGATGGTACGAAAACCAGCGAAGATGTACAGGAATCTCGCAAAGAAAGCATATACACGCAGGGAATACATGGGCGGCGTGCCGGGCAGCAAGATCGTGCAGTTCGATATGGGCAACCTCACCGAGGAGTACCCGGTCGAACTCTCCATCGTCGTCGACGAGGCCTGCCAGATACGCCACACGGCTCTCGAGGCCGCCCGTATCGGTATCAACCGGCAGCTCCAGAAGGAGGTCGGGAGGGCAAACTTCCACTTAAAGATCCGGACCTTCCCGCACCACGTTCTCCGTGAGAACAAGCAGGCAACCGGCGCAGGTGCGGACCGTGTCTCGGAAGGCATGCGCCTCGCCTTCGGGAAGGCCGTCGGCACCGCGGCGCGGGTTGAGAGAGGCCAGAAGGTCTTCTCCGTCTGGACGAGCCCGCAGTACGTCGAGAAGGCCAAGGCCTCGCTCAAGCGCGGCACATACAAACTTCCGTCTCCCGCAAGAATCGTCGAAGAGCGGGCGCCGGCAGCATAAACCCGCATCACTTCCCATCTTTTTTCCGGGGAACTCCCCGCAGGCGGCGTATCCGCTACCGGGGGAAATATAGGTATTTATAGTCTCTTCCCACCAGTATACATGATGGTTAATCCGGCAGATCCGACGCTTTCGGACGCACTTGCAGACGCCACAGAGAGAGCACTCCTGGAGGCCGAGATCCGGCTGCCCCCCGATGTGCTCGCGGCGCTCCGGGGGGCGGCGGCGGCCGAGAGGGACGAGATCGCACGCCGGGAACTCGGCAATATCCTGGAGAACATCGCGCTCGCAGAAGAACGGCGGGTGCCGATCTGCCAGGATACCGGCGTGCCGGCGGTCTACCTCACCCTCCCGCCCGACGTCCCGTTCACCCCTGCCCTCTTTGAAGGAGTGCGGGAAGGGGTGCAGAGGGCGACGGCCGCGATCCCCCTCCGCCCGAACGTCGTCGACCCCCTTACCCGGGAGAACTCCGGCGACAACACCGGTGTGGGGATGCCTGCAGTCCACGTGACGCCCGGGGAGAGGCTCACGGTGACGGTTCTCCCGAAAGGCGCGGGTTCGGAGAACGTCTCGAGGATCGGGATGCTCCTCCCCTCGCAGGCAGGGGAGATCCCCCGCTTCGTCGCCGAGACGATGCTCCTTGCGGGAGGGAAGCCCTGCCCGCCCGTGATCCTCGGCGTCGGGATCGGCGGGACGTTCGATATGGCGGCCGCGCTTGCAAAGGAAGCGCTCCTCCTCCCGGTGGATACCATGGACGACTACGAACAGGAACTCTGCGACGCGGTCAACGCCCTCGGGATCGGGCCGATGGGACTTGGGGGCGACACGACGGCGCTCGCAGTGAAGGTGAAACGCGCCGGCTGCCACACCGCGTCCCTCCCGGTGGCGGTGAACGTGCAGTGCTGGGCATGCCGGCGGGCGACCGTGGAGGTGAAGCGGTGAACCTCACGACACCGCTCGGCGACGAGGTGCTCGACCTCCGGGCGGGCGATACGGTCACGCTCTCGGGGACGATCTACACCGCACGGGACGAAGCCCACCTGCGGATGATGGAAGAAGGCATCCCCTTCGATCCGGAGGGCGCCGCGGTCTACCACTGCGGCCCGGTGGTGCAGGACGGCCGGCTCGTCGTCGCCGGCCCCACGACGTCCGCCAGGATGAACAGGCTCTCGGGATTCCTCATCGACGCGGGCGTCCGCGCCCTCGTCGGCAAAGGCGGCATGGGGCCGGAGGTGGTCGAACAACTCCGGGGGCGCGGAGTCTACCTCGCGCTCACGGGCGGGTGCGCCGCGCTCGCCGCAGCCCGAATGACCCTTAAAGGGGTCTATTTCGAAGACCTCGGCATGGCCGAGGCGGTATGGGTCATCGAAGCCGATCACCTGCCCCTCACGGTCGGGATCGACGCCCACGGCGGCGATCTCTTCCGCGCCGTACGCGAGAAAGCGAAAACACAATTTCACCAGCGATTCAATACTAAGCAGGATACCGTCTCATGAAACTCGTCATCGATGAAAGCCGCTGCAAAGGATGCAACCTCTGCGTGCTGGTCTGCCCCTACGGTATATTTCGGGAGGGAACGGAGCTCAACAGCCGGGGAATCGTCGCCCCGGTCCTCGACCGCCCCGAACGGTGCACGAACTGCAGGCTGCAGGCCCTCTACGGCAGGATGCTCTGCGGGGTCTGCCACATGATCTGCCCCGACCAGGCCATCTCCTGGGTCGAGGAGAAGCCGTTCGAACCGCACAAAGTGGAGGTGGAGTTTTGAGCAGGACCGAGTTCATGCAGGGGAACGCCGCCTGCGCTGAAGGCGCGCTCGCCGCAGGGTGCAGGTTCTTCGGCGGCTACCCGATCACGCCGTCGACCGAGATAGCCGAGGCCATGGCCCGGAAACTCCCGAAGGCCGGCGGAGTCTTCATCTCCATGGAGGACGAACTCGCGAGCATCGCCGCGGTCATCGGCGCCGCCTGGACGGGGGCGAGAGCCATGACCGCGACGAGCGGGCCCGGGTTCTCGCTGATGATGGAGAACATCGGTTACGCGGCCATGACCGAGACGCCGTGCGTCGTCGTCAACATCCAGCGCGGCGGCCCGAGCACCGGGCAGCCGACGCGGGCGGCGCAGGGCGACATGCTCCAGTGCCGGTTCGGGTCGCACGGCGACTACAGCACCATCGCGCTCACCCCGAACTCCGTCCAGGAGATGTTCGACCTGACCGCAAAAGCGTTCGATCTCGCCGACCGCTACCGGGTTCCCACCTTCCTGATGTCCGACGAGATCGTCGGCCATATGCGCGAGCGGGTGACCATACCCGGCGCGGTCGAGGTCGAACGCCCCCGCCCGCTCGCGGAGGGCGCTCTCCCGTTCGAGGCAGGGGACGACGGGACTCCCGGGTTCGCACCCTTCGGCTCGGGGCGGGCCGTCCACGTGACCGGCCTCACCCACGACGAGCGGGGCTACCCGGACACGACCGATCCCGAGGCGCACGATAAACTCGTGCGCCGTCTGGTCGCAAAGGTCGAGTCGGCACGCCGCGATATCGCCGACTACGAAGTCGTCAACCCCGACGCCGAGACGGTCTTCGTCACCTACGGCCCGCCGTCGCGGACGGTGGAGCAGGTGATGCGCGACCGTCCCGACGACTCGATCGGTCATCTGCGTCTCCGGGTCGTCTGGCCGTTCCCGGAGTTCGCCCTCAAGGTCTTCCCGAACGCCAGGACCTTCCTGATGCCGGAACTGAACATGGGCCAGATGGTGCGGGAGGTCCAGCGTCACGTCGACCAGCCGGTCATCTCCATCCCGAAGATCGGCGGCGAACTGCATACCCCCGCCGAACTCGTCCGGGTGCTGGAGGCGTACCGATGATCGCGCCCGACTGGTTCCGGGACGACCGCCTGCCGCACATCTACTGCACCGGCTGCGGGAACGGGACGATCATCAACTGCACCCTCGCAGGCGTGGAGGAGATGGGCTGGAAACGCAACGAGACGGTCTTCGTCTCCGGAATCGGGTGTTCCTCCCGGGCTCCCGGCTACATCCTCACCGACTCGCTCCACACCACCCACGGGCGGGCGCTTGCGTTCGCCACCGGCGTGAAGATGGCGCGGCCGGACCTGCACGTCGTCGTCTTCACGGGAGACGGCGACCTCGCCGCCATCGGCGGGAACCACTTCATCCACGCCTGCCGCCGGAACGTGGACATGACCGTGGTCTGCATGAACAACCACATCTACGGCATGACCGGCGGGCAGGGGAGCCCGACGACCCCGCCGGGGGCGATCTCGACGACGACGCCCTACGGGATGAGCGAACCGGCCTTCGATCTCGCGGAACTCGCCGTCGCCGCCGGCGCGAACTACGTCGCCCGCTGGACGTCCTACCACGTCAAGGAACTCACGAAGGCCGTCGTGGCCGGGATGCAGACCCCGGGGCTCGCCTTCATCGAGGCGAGAACCCAGTGCCCGACCAACTACGGCCGCCACAACAAGCTCCGGAGCGTCCCGGCGATGATCGAGCACCTCCGGAGCCACGCGATGCTTGTTCAGAAGCGTGATCGGCTGGTCGCGGAAGGAAAGCCGATCCCCGAAGGGACGTTCACCGTCGGGGAACTCGTCCGAAGGAGCCGGCCGGCGATGGGGGTGCAGAGATGAGGCACGAGATCAGGTTCTCGGGATACGGCGGGCAGGGGATCATCCTCTCCGCGGTCATCCTCGGACGGGCGGCGGCGCTCTACGACGACAAATACGCCGTCCAGACGCAGGTCTACGGCCCGGAGGCGCGGGGCGGCGCCTCGATGGGGCAGGTGGTGATCGACGATGAGCCGATCCTCTACCCCGAGGTGACCGAGCCGGATATTTACGTCATCATGTCCCAGCAGGGGTTCGAGAAGTACGGGATTCGTGCCGGGATGGATGCGGTCATGCTCCTCGATGCCGACCTCGTCCGGTCGCGGCCGGACTGCCGCCACTACGAGATCCCGGCGACCGCCGAGGCAAAAGGCGCGCTCGGCCGGGAGATCGTCGCGAACATCGTGATGATCGGCGCTCTCGTGACCGCAACCGGGGTCGTGAGCAGGGAGGCGATCGAGCGTGCGGTGCTCGACAGCGTCCCGAAAGGCACCGAAGAACTGAATCAGAAGGCGTTAAAGAGGGGATTCGAACTCGGAGAACGAGCGTGAACCTATGAAACTACTGGAATACGAGGCAAAACGGGTCTTTGCAGAGTACGGGATACCGGTCCCGAAAGGGGTCGTCATACGGGCGCCGGAGGAGGTCGCGGCGCACCTGCCGGACCTCGGCGACGGCGTGGTGCTGAAGGCGCAGGTGGACGTCGGCGGGCGCGGCAAGGCCGGCGGCGTCCTTTTTGCTGACGCAAAGACGGCGGTAGAGACCGCCCGGGAACTCTTCTCCCGGGAGATCAAGGGCGTCCCGGTCGGGGAGATCCTCGTCGAGGAGCGTCTCCCCATCGAGCACGAGTATTACGTCAGCATCGCCGTCGACCGGTCGAGCAGGCAGCCGGTGGTGCTCTTCGCCGACGCCGGCGGGGTGGAGATCGAGAAGATGGCAGAAGAGGACGAGTCCGCCGTACGGAGAGTCATCGTATCCCCTCTCCTCTCGGACATCCCGCCGTTTCTGATGCGGGAACTCCTCGGCGGCGCGCCGAAGGAACTCGCGCCGGTCATCAACAGCCTCTACCACGTATTCCAGGGGAAGGATGCCATGCTCGCGGAGATCAATCCCCTGGTGACGACGGCGCGGGGGGTCTACGCGGCGGACGCGAAACTGATCGTCGACGACAACGCCCTCGCCCGCCAGGGGATAACCGTCAACCGCGACCTCTCGGAACGCGAGCGCGAGGCCGAGAAGCATGGGTTCTCCTACGTGGAGCTGGACGGGAGCATCGGGGTCATCGGCAACGGCGCCGGGCTCACGATGTCGACGCTCGATCTCATCGAGTTCTACAACGGGCGGGCGGCGAACTTCCTCGACGTCGGGGGCGGCGCCGACCAGGAGCGCGTGATGCACGCCGTCAAACTCGTCGCGAGCATGCCCGGGGTGAACGTGATCGTCGTCAACCTCCTCGGCGGCATCACCCGGTGCGACGAGGTGGCGAAGGGGATCATCGCCGCCGGCGTCGCGCCGACGGTCATCGTCCGGATGGCCGGGACGAACGAGGAGGAAGGCCGGCGTCTGCTCGCCGAATGCGGCTACCGGATGCTCGATAGCATGGACACGGCCGTGAAGGCGGCGATGGAGGTCTCACCATGATCTACGGAGATAAAAATCTCGGCGTGATCGTCCAGAACATCACCGGCAGGCAGGGCACGTTCCACACGGAACTGATGAACGCCTACGCCCGCGAGGTCGGGGGACGGGGCGTCGTCGCCGGGGTCGCGCCAGGGAAGGCCGGCCGGGAGGTTCACGGTGTACCCGTCTACAACACCGTCAGGGAAGCGCTCGCCGAGCACGAAGCGACCGCAAGCGTCGTCTTCGTCCCGGCAGGCGCCGCCGGCGACGCGGTCATGGAAGCGGCGCACGCGGGGATCGAGCTTGCGGTCGTCATCACCGAGCACATCCCGGTTCACGACGCTATGTCGGCCATCGCCTACGCGAAACTCCACGACTGCACGGTCATCGGCCCGAACTGCCCGGGGCTCCTCTCGCCCGGCGAGTGCAAACTCGGGATCATGCCGGCCCATCTCGCCCGCCGCGGCAACGTCGGCGTCGTCTCCCGGAGCGGCACCCTCACCTACGAGGTGGTCGACGAGCTCACCCGCGCCGGCATCGGCCAGAGCACGGTCGTCGGGATCGGCGGTGACCCGGTGATCGGCCAGACGTTCGTCGACGTCCTCGCCCGGTTCGAGGAGGATCCCCACACGAAGGCGGTCGTCGTCATCGGCGAGGTGGGCGGCAACCTGGAGGAGGAGGGCGTCCGGTCGACCGATCTTCCGGTCGTCACCTACATCGCCGGCGTGAGCGCCCCGCCCGAGAAGAGGATGGGCCACGCGGGCGCGATCATCGAGGGCGGCGAGGGCGACGCCCGGTCCAAGGTCAGTCGGCTCCGCGCCCTCGAGATCCCCGTCGCGTCCCGTCCTTCGGAGATACCGAAACTGATCCGCGAGGTGTTATGAACGGCGACCTGATGCTTGCAACCGCCTGCGAAGTGGCGGAGAAGATCGGGGCGCGGGCGGTCGTCTCGTTCGTCGAACCGGCCCCGGTTCTCGCGAAGGTGCCTGATATCCCGATCATCCGGGTGCAGGAACTCCAGCTCGACGTCTTGAAAGACCTCACCATGCACGACATCCTGGAGGTGAGCGAGCGGCACATGCTCGACGCCGCCGTCCACCTCTACCTCCGGCGCAACCTTGAGACCGGCCTCGTCGTCGGCGTCTTCCCCTACGCCGTCATCCTCTACGACATCGAGGAGGGGAAGAACTTCATCAACTTAAAGGACTTCTCCGACATCGTCCCCCGCGAGGTGCTCCATTCGGCCCTCACGCTCGCCCTCGAGATCGCGGTCGAGGGGAGGGAGGGGAGAGCCATCGGCACCGCGTTCATCATCGGCGACCCGGAGGAGATCTTCCGGCACTCCCACCAGGCGATCCTCAACCCCTACCAGGGGCAGCCCGGAACACTCCGGGACATCAAGAACCGGGACAACTGGGAGAGCGTCAAAGAGTTCGCCCAGCTCGACGGCGTCTTCGTCATCGATAAGACCGGCGAGGTGCGGGCGGCGGGCCGCTACCTGGACGTCACGGGGCGGGGGATCTCCCTTCCCGGCGGCCTTGGGGGGAGGCACCGCGCGACCGCGTCCATCACCCACGAGATCCCGGTCATTGGCATCACGGTCTCCGAGAGCGGGGGGATGGTGCGCATCTTCAGGGATGGAAACTGCAAGATCAGCATCCGTTCCGACATCCGCCTCCGTAGTGACGGTTAGAAATGGTTATATGAATTGCAATCATTTCTCTTATCATACTTTAGAACTACGGTGGATTTGATGACCAGGAACATCAGCGTAGAAGGGCTTGACCAGATCCCGATCGAGAAGCAGCGGATAGAACTGGTGGAGCGCAAGTGCCTCGGGCACCCGGACAGTCTCGCGGACGGCATCGCGGAGTCGATCAGCCGGGCGCTCAGCAGGTCGTATCTGGAAGAGTGCGGCAGCGTCCTGCACCACAACACCGACCAGGGCGAGGTCGTTGCGGGCGAATCGCTTCCGAAGTTCGGCGGCGGCACGATCACAAAGCCGATCTACTTCCTCATATCGGGACGGGCCACGAAGACCTTCAACGGCATAAACATCCCTGCGGACGCAATCGCCGTCGAGGCCGCACGGGACTACATCAAGAGTATCCTCCCCACCATCAACATGGACCGCGACGTCATCGTCGACTGCCGGATGGGCAAGGGGTCGACCGACCTGCAGGACGTCTTCCGCTCCTGCGAGGGGAAGGTCCCGCGGGCGAACGATACTTCGTTCGGTGTCGGGCACGCGCCGTTCAGCGAGGCGGAGAGTATCGTCAGGGGCGTCGCCGCGTTCATCGACGATACGCTCCGCCCGAAGTATCCCGTCATCGGCCAGGACTGCAAGATCATGTGCCTGCGTGACGGCGACGCCATCACCCTCACGATCGCGATGGCGTTCGTGGACCGCTACTGCTCGGGCATCGCCGAGTACATCGAGCAGAAGAACTTCCTGACGGAGCAGATCGCGGCGGTCGCAAAACAGTTCACCAGGAGATCGGTCAACGTCGCCATCAACACCGCCGACGACCTCGAGGTCGCCAGCGTCTTCCTGACGGTCTCGGGCACCTCCGCCGAGATGGGCGACGACGGCTCGGTCGGCCGCGGCAACCGCGCCAACGGGCTGATCACCCCGAACCGCCCGATGAGCATGGAAGCGACGAGCGGCAAGAACCCGATCAACCACATCGGCAAGATCTACAACCTCCTCGCGACCCAGATCGCGCAGGACTGCGTCGCGAAGGTCGACGGGATCGAGGAGATGTACGTCCGTATGCTCTCCCAGATCGGCTACCCGATCGACCAGCCGCACGTGGCGAGCGCCCAGATCCTCACGAAACCGGGCGTCAACATCAACTCCGTCAAGCCCGATATCGAGGCGATCATCGACGAATGGCTGGAGAAGACCCCCACCATCACCGAGAAGGTTATCAGGGGAGAACTCTCTACCTTCTAACCCTCTCTCAATATTCTGGAGTTGTTGCAACCCATGAGTAAACCGTCACCCCGGCACCCCGTGCCCGGACCCGGGCTCGTTCGTCTCGCCATCCCGAACAAAGGGAGGATCTCCGGGCCCATCAACGAGTTGATCGAGAAGAGCGGCCTCCACCTGGCCGAAGGCGGCAGCGAGCGAAGGCTCATCACCCGGACCCGCGATCCGAACGTGGAGATCCTCTTCGCCCGCCCGATCGACATACCGGAGTACGTGGCGAGCGGCGTCGCCGATCTCGGCATTACCGGGAAGGATATGGTCATGGAGCGGGGTTCAGTGGTCGAACAGGTTCTCGACCTCCAGACGGGGAGGGCCACGCTCGTCGTCGCCGTGCCGGAGGAGTCGGACGTCGAGACCGTCGCCGACCTTGCAGGCGCAAAGGTGGCGACCGAGTTCCCGGCGATCACCCGCGCGTTCTTCGCCGGGCACGGGGTCGCCGTGACGGTGGTGACCGTCGGCGGGGCATGCGAAGCGACGCCGCACCTCGGGATCGCCGACGCCATCGTCGACCTCTCCTCCTCGGGGACGACACTCCGCACGAACCACCTCCGCGTCGTCGACGAGGTGCTTGCTTCCACGACTATCCTGGTGGCGAACCCGGCCTCGCTCACGGCCAAGCGCGAGAAGATCGACGAGCTTGCCCTCGCCCTCGAGAGCGTCATCCGGGCGAAGGGGCAGTGCTACCTGATGATGAACGTCCACAAAAGCGCGCTTGCGGACGTGCGGGAGGTGCTGCCCGGCCTCTCCGGCCCGACGGTGATGGACGTGGCTTCCGACGAGAATCTGGTCGCCGTTCACGCTGTCGTAAAAGAAGAGCGGGTCTATCAGTTAATCAACCAGTTAAAGCGGGCCGGCGCAAAAGACATATTAGTCATGCCCATCGAACGGATCATACGCTGAGAGCATGGAGATCTATCCTGCAGTTGATATCCTGGACGGGCGGTGCGTGCAGCTTGTGCAGGGGCGGCCGGAGGCGGCGACGGTCTACGGCGATCCGGCCGCCTGGGCGCACCGGTGGCTTGATGAGGGAGCGGACGGCCTGCACGTCGTCAACCTGGACGGGGCGTTCGGCCGCGCGCGCAAAAACGCCGACCTGATCCGGGCCTTCACCCGCGAGACGGAGACGTTCGTCGAACTCGGCGGCGGCATCAGGAGCGTGGAGGATGCCGCGGGGTGGCTCGACGCCGGCGTCGACCGGGTGATCGTCTCGACCCAGGCCGTCCGGGAGCCGGAGATGATCCGGACGCTTGCCGAAGAATTCGGCGGCGAGCGGGTGATGGCGGGCGTCGACGCCCGGGCCGGCGAGGTGATGATCGAGGGGTGGGAGCGCCCGGCGGGCAGTTACCTCTCCTGGGCGGAGCGGTTCGAGAGCCTCGGCGCGGGCTCGCTCCTCTACACGAACGTGGACGTGGAGGGGCTCCAGCAGGGGATCGCCATCGAGCCCGTGACGGAACTCCTCCATCGGGTGAAGGTTCCGGTCGTCGTCTCGGGCGGGATATCGAGCCCCGAAGACGTCGCGACGCTCCGGGAAGCCGGAGCGGCAGGGGCGGTCCTCGGGTCCGCCCTCTACGCCGGGAAGGTGCGGCTCCCGGAGGCCATGGAGGCGGCGCATGCGAACGAGTGAGATCCACCGCACGACACGGGAGACCGATATCACCCTCTCCCTCGATCTCGACGGGACCGGGGCAGGAACCGTCGAGACAGGGATACCGTTCTTCGATCACATGCTGACATCGCTTGCCCGGCACGGGCGGCTCGATCTTTCCGTCCGCGCGGCCGGCGACCTCGCCGTGGACGCCCACCACACCGTCGAGGATATCGGGATCGTCCTCGGGACGGCTCTCGCCGAAGCGGTCGGCGACGGGAGAGGGATCACCCGGTTCGCCGACGCCGCCGTCCCGATGGACGAGGCGCTCGCCAGGGTAGCGCTTGATCTGGGCGGCCGGGGCTACCTGGTCTTCGAGTGCGGTTTCTCGCCGGCGGGCCCGGGGGGCATCCCCGGCGATCTCATCGAACACTTCTTCTACAGCCTCTGCAACCACGCCGGGATCACCGCCCATATCACGGTCACGGGCAGGAACGACCACCACATCTGCGAGGCGGCGTTCAAGGCGTTTGCCCGGGCGCTCAGAGCGGCCGTGGCGATCGACCCCTCTATAGGCGACGTGCCGAGCACCAAAGGCACGCTGTGACTCCGCCAGATATCAATCTTTTTTTTCTCGGGGAGACAACCGCCGTCCGGGGAGCGACATATCGGCCCGTAGGGGCTCTTGCGTTCAACAAACGTGAAAGTCCACGGCATGAGGGCATAACCGGGCTGGAATCGCGGATATGAACGTCTGACGTGCATCGGCGATCCGTCTGCCGGTCTCACAGGAGCAAAACACAGTACATGCTCTCCTCATCCTCGCTATCACGGCAGCCGATCACGAGAGCATGTATGCTGCCCAAGCAAGATCTTAATTGGGGCCCAAACGGACCCCGGTAAAGAGAAGGAAAGAGAGGTCGATTTACGCGGACTTAACCGCGAGGTCGACGTCTTCCGCCTTGATCGTCTTGCGTCCCGCGTGCTGGGCAAGCCTGTTGGCTTCCTTGGTCAGCTCGGCGATGTACGCCTCAGCCTTGGTAACCAGTGCGGCAGCGGCGTCGCTGCCGACTCTCTCAGCACCATTCTTCTTTGCGATACGTACAACCGCAGCAATAGGTAGATCTGCCATAATCTCATTCCACCTCTAAAAAGAGGTGTATTAGTTAATATTTAAACGTTTCGGGATAATCTCGGAAATTTGCGTTTCTCTTTACCATTGAGGGTATGTCTGGACAGGGCACCCCGATAACCGGCAGGGAACAGTGCCGATTGAAAAAATCAAGATATGGGCCCCGACAGGGAATCCGAGGAAAAATCACGGACTTTTTGATTGCACCAGAGATTTCGCAAGCATTATTGCATTGGTATAATCTGCAGAGGCGCGCGACGTATCCACGAAAATTCTATCGATATTTACCACCGGAGCACCATGCCCCGCCCCGGCTCCGAGGAACGTGAGCGTGCGAAAGATCAGGTTCCCCGAGATCCCGTCGGGGGCCACGACCATCCCGTACCTTCCCGCCGCCTCCTCGATCAGGATCTCGGTGTGCTCCGCACCGGTCAGGCGTGCGACGAGCTCGGCATCCGCCATCGTCCGGTCGACGGACGGATGCCGCCCGAGATCCCCGAGCCGCCCTCCCGAGAGGATCGCCACTCCTTCGGCGAGGCCGAAATTCCGGGCGATATCCCTGCCGATTTTGACGAACCGTACCTTTTCTTCGACCGTCCAGCCCTCGTCGACCCCGACCGGGGCGAGGAGGAAGAGGCGCCCGTCGGCGGTCTCGAGGAGAGCGATTCGCTCGAGGCAGTCGACGCCTGCGGCCTGCTTGAGGGCTTTTAAGGTGGAGGACGCAGGCAGGGTGCCCCTGACGGCGGCATCGATCCTGCCGGCATAGAGAGCCTCGATGAGGGCGATCTCCGGCTCCACGGACTCGACAACCGTAACCGCATCACCAAGCGACCCGGCGGTTCCCGGAGGGGAAAAAAGGATGAGATCGACCTCCCGGCCGATCGCCCGGACGGTCGAGAGGATCTTCGCGTCGGGGGACGCCGCACCAAGCCCGACCGTTACCGGCATGCCCCTCCTTCGGTGAAGAAGCGCATGATGCCTTCCTGGTCCAGGTCAAAGACCTGCGTCTCCCGGCCCAGGTACCTGACGGAGAGCCTCCGGCTCCCGTTAACCTCCCCGATAGCGGCGGCGGTGATCCCGACATCGGCAAACCGGCGGCGGACCTCCTCCACGTTCTCGGGTTTGACGGTCAGGATGAACCCCATGCCGGGATACATGCGCACCCACTGCTCGAAGGGGAGGTCGATCGCCGAGAGATCCGGCCGGGGTATCGCCTCGAGGTCGATCACCGCGCCCTTCCCGCTCACCTCAAGGAGCATCCCGAGCGTCCCGATGACGCCCGGGTTGCTGATGTCCTTGCCGGCCGTCACCAGGTGCTCCTTCCCGAGATCCTCCATCACCCGGATCTGGGCCCGCACCGTTTCCGCCGGCTTCATCGTGACCGAGTCCCAGTTGAAGCAGCACGACGGGTGCACCCGGCCGTCGAGGTCTATCGCCGCGACGACCACATCGCCCTCCTCTGCCGTGTCCGAGAAGATGATCTGGTCCATCGTGGCCGTCCCGAGGATCGCCACATCCACGACGCTGTATGGCGTATTCGGGTGCAGGTGCCCGCCCACGATCGGGACGCCGAACTGTGCGGACGCCGCGACCATGCCCCGGGTCACCTCGTCGCGGAGCCGATCGTTCGTGACGGAGAGGATATCGACCATCGCAACCGGCCTCCCGCCCATGGCGGCGATGTCGTGAACGTTCACGAGCACCGCGCAATACCCCGCCCAGAACGGGTCCGCCTCCATCAACTTGCTCCAGATACCGTCCGCCGCAAGAAGCAGCGCGTCCTCTGCGTTATGCCGGATGACCGCGGCATCCTCACCGAACGAAGCGACAACGTCGGGGCTCTCTATCCGGAGAGACCGGATCATATCTCCGATCTCCTTCTTCCGGGTGACGCCTTCGTATTCCCTGACGGCCTGTGCTACCGTATCGGTGGAGCAATCCTTCACCACAAGAACACCAACACTCCAGGTTTCTTTATGGTATTCTGCCTCATCAGAGATAATGTATTTGATTCACCGGTATTATGCACTCCGTTCCGGGAACCTATCGGGAAGGGAACTGCCGGCAGGCGTCCGGCCGGGACAGGTGCGGCCCCGCTGCAACGCGTCCTTCGGATCGTTTTGCATCCGCACCGGGGTGGCATTTTTGATGCATCGCGTCGAATAGTCGGGTATGGACTGGGTGGAGAAGTACAGGCCGCAACACCTTCAGGATGTCGTGGGGAACTCCGGCGCCGTCAGGCAGATATACGAGTGGGCGCAGGACTGGTCGCGGCGGAAGAAGCCGCTCATCCTGTACGGAAAACCCGGTACCGGCAAGACCTCGAGCGCTTACGCCCTTGCAAACGACATGAACTGGGAGGTGGTGGAACTGAACGCCTCCGACCAGCGGACGAAAGCGGCCCTCGAGAAGGTGGCGGGCTCGGGCTCCACCACGGCGAGCCTCTCCGGCGCGAGCCGCAAACTCATCCTGCTGGACGAGGCCGACAACCTGCACGGGCAGGCCGACCGGGGCGGGGCGAAGGCGATCGTGGAGATCATTGCGGCGGCGCAGCAGCCGATCATCCTGATTGCAAACGACTACTACTCCCTCACGAGAGAACTCAAGGCGGTCACGGAGCCGGTGCAGTTCCGGGCGCTCCAGGCCCGCTCGATCGTCCCCCGCCTCCGCCAGATCTGCGCCGCGGAAGGCGTGGCATGCGATCCCGCCGCGCTCGACGATATCGCGAACCGCGCCGGCGGGGATATGCGGGCCGCGGTGAACATGCTCTACGCCGCGGCGATCGGGAAGGAGCACCTCGCGGCGGGCGACGTCCACACCTCCGCAAAGGACGAGCGCTCGACCATCTTCGAACTTGTCGGAGCGACCTTCAAAGGGAAGAGAGACGCCGACCTGCTCCGCATGGCGGTGGAGGTCGAAGATACCCCCGACGCCGTCGAGCAGTGGCTCGAGGGGAACCTCGACCACATGCCCGACCTCGCCTCCCGGGCGAAGGGCTACGCCTGCCTCGCGAGGGCGGACGAGTATATCGGCCGGACCTACCGGCGGCAGTACTACACCCTCTGGCGCTACGCGAGCGCGGTGATGCTCCTCGGCGTCGCCGACGCCGCCGGGGGGCACGGCGTCCACGGCCGCATCATGCCGCCGTCGCGCTGGCAGAAGATGGGGGCGTCGAAGAAGCAGAAGGCGGTCCGGGCGGGCCTCTCCCGGAAACTCAGCGAGATGACGCACATCCCACAGGATGCCCTCCGGGAAGACTTCTTCACCGCGATCACCATCCTCGTCGAGCAGGACCCTGCGAAATACGTCCGCGAGTTCGAGCTCGACGCCGACGAGCTGAACCTCTTCATCCACGACAAAGCCCGGGCCACGAAGGTCGTCAAAGAGGTGGCAAAAGAGGAGAAAGCGAAGGCGAAGAAGGCCCCCGCCAAAGGGAAGGATGCCGGCAAAGGCAAAAAGTCCCGGGACGACGACCCGCCCGCCGATACCGGTGAATCCCGGCGGGACCCGCCCCCGGGCCAGGCGACGCTGTTCTAACTCACAAAGAACCCTTTTTTTTGAGAGGCCCGGTGGTCGAGGCCACCATGCACATGCGAGGTCATGGCGCCATAACGTTGAGATGAAACGGCTCCGCTACGGGGCACGCCGGCGGTATCGATGAAGGAGAACCGGGCCGCAGTCCACGACCTCGCCGCCGTCTTCGTAGATCTCGCATCCCAGGTGGTAGACCAGGAGATCGCTGTCGATCCGGCCGGCAAGCGCGATCAGCGGCGGAACCATCTCCACGCCGGGCCTCACGGCGTAGATCAGGTCCGCACCCTCATAAAGCCGGAGATCCGGCTCGAATATATCGTCGGTCACGACGTCGAGCCCGTCGTGCCGGATGCCCGGCCGTATGTCGGTGCAGAGCATCAGGGCGCCGGCAGCCTTGATCAGCCTTGCAGCTTCAGGGTTGTTGCCGATACCCACCTCGACGGCCCGCCGGTAGCTGGCGGCGATATACTCCCCGATACTCCGTTCAATATGTTTATACCGACACATTACCCAGAGATTAGGTAATGGGCATCAATATTCTTTGGGACCCACAGGCACCGGAAGGTATCGAACTCCCGGTCGTCAGGATGATCGCGATGATCCTCGGGAAAGAGCCCGCACTCGTCGAATACCCGTTCCTCATCGACGGCTACGACCGGAACCGCGACCAGCACGATGCTCAAAAGATCCTGGATCGCCTGCAGGACACCCTCACGCGCAGGTACGATATCGACGGCCCCCTGCTGCTCGTCACCTCCCGCGACCTCTACGTCAACGGGTGCGACTTCGTCTTCGGCCTCGCACGACCGGCATGCGGCGTCGCCGTCGTCTCGACCGCCCGTCTCGGGAACGACTACTACGGCAGGATGCCGGACGACAGCGACCTCATCGACCGGACGGCAAAAGAAGGCGCGCACGAACTCGGGCACCTCCTCGGGCTCGATCACTGCCCCGACCCCGAATGCGTCATGTTCCGGCCGAGAACCCTGGACGAACTGGACCGGAAGAGAAAGATGCTCTGCCCGGACTGCCGGGAGGCGCTCGCGTCGCTGGCAACGCGGTGACGGCAAGCCCGATCCCTGCTGCCGCTAACTCCCACCGGGCGAGTCTCTTCCGGCTTTTCGACAGGAAGCGGGCAGACAAAAGTATTAAACGAGCGTGCCGGGAAACCTAGATCACGATGGGATACTCTTCTTCCTTGATCCAGCGAAAGTTCAAAGATATCGTCGGGAGGCGGTACGACTCGGTCCTGAAGGACTACAGCGAGTTCCTGTTGACCGACGAAGAGATGCTCGTCCCGGAGGTCCGGTCGATCCTGGTGCCGCTCGACCTTTTCGTTCACGATATCACCGACGAAG
This sequence comes from Methanoculleus sediminis, assembly GCF_001017125.1. Classification (GTDB taxonomy): domain Archaea; phylum Halobacteriota; class Methanomicrobia; order Methanomicrobiales; family Methanoculleaceae; genus Methanoculleus; species Methanoculleus sediminis. The sequence continues at coordinate 162,085 of NZ_JXOJ01000008.1, forward strand.
CAATCGACGTGCTCTCCGCCTACGACGCCACGATCTCGCTCGCCTACATCACGGATGCCGAGGTGATCGAACTCCTCGAGCAGGCGCTCGACCGTGAATCGACGGAGGAGTTCCGGGCAAAGAAGGAAGAGTACGGCCAAAAACTCCTTGAACGGACCGCAGCCAAACTCGAGGGACACGGCTTTTCGACCCAGACACGGATGTTTGTCGGACATAAGGGCGACGACGTCGTCCGGATGGCGAAGAACCACGACATGGTCGCGCTCTGCCGCCGCTACGCCGACGGTGAGTCGACCGACGTCTCGGTAAGCCCGATCGTTCTGCGCATCTGCCAGCGGGTGGAGACCCCCGCGCTCATCTACTGACGGGTGCATAGATGGAAGCAGTGGCGCTGATCGCAGTAGCGGTCTTCCTCTTCACCTACGCGCTCATCATCGACGAGCGGATCCACCGGGCGGTCGCCGCCATGCTCGGTGCGGCGATCGTGGTCTTCGTCGGGATCGTCCCCTGGGAGGCGCTCCTCGAGCACGTCGACTTCGGGACGATCTTTCTGCTCCTCGGGATGATGATCATCGTCAATACCGCCCGCGGGAGCGGCCTCTTCGAATACATCGCGATACGGACGGCAAAGCTCGCGAAAGGCAGCCCGATCAGGGTTCTCGTCCTCTTTGCGCTCGTAACGGCGATCGTGAGCGCGTTCCTCGACAACGTCACCACGGTCCTTCTCCTCACCCCGATGCTCCTCTATGTCGCGAGGGTGATGAACCTCAACCCCATTCCCTTCCTGGTCACGGAGATCTTCTCCTCGAACGTCGGCGGGGCGGCGACGCTCATCGGCGACCCGCCGAACATCATGATCGCGTCGTCTGCGGGGCTGACGTTCAACGAGTTCATCATCCATCTCGGGCCCATCATGGTCGTCGATATGGCGATCCTCCTCCTGATGATGTACGTCATCTACGGCAGATCGATGAGGGTGAGCGCCGAAGAGAGGGAGGAATTGGTCCGGACGCTCAACGGTCTCGACGAGCGGGCGGCGATCGTCGATCGGTCCCTCTTCAACAAATCGGTGACCGTCATCGCCTTCGTGGTCCTCCTCTTCTTTGTCCACGACCGGATCGGAGAGATCCTGCACGTCGTCCTGCCGTTCGTCGACCCGGCGATGGGGCTCGAACCCGCGGAGGTGGCTCTCATCGGAGCGGCGATCCTCCTCTTCTGGAGCAGGCAGTCGCCGGAGGAGATATTCGAGAAGATCGAGTGGCCGGCTCTCTTCTTCTTCGGCGGGCTCTTCATCATCGTCGGCGCCCTGGTCGAGACCGGCATCATCTCGAGCATCGCCTCGATCATGATCGAGAACGTCGGATCGACCGGGGAGGCGATGTTCATCGTGGCATGGTTCGCCGCGATCGCCTCGGCGATCGTGGATAACATCCCCCTCACTGCGGCGATGATCCCGCTCATCCACGACCTGGGGGCGACGATGGACGTCTACCCGCTCTGGTGGGCGCTCGCCCTCGGCGCATGCCTCGGGGGGAACGGAACCGCCATCGGGGCGTCGGCAAACGTGGTCGTCATCGGTATCGCCGAGCGCGAGGGGATCGGCATCACGTTCATCGACTTCCTGAAGGTAGGGATGCTGGTGCTCTTCGTGACGGTGGCGGTAGGATTTGTGATGCTCTGGCTGAAATTTGCGGTGTGAACGACATGAAGATTCTCGTGCTTATCGATGGTTCGAAGTGGAGCCAGAAAGCGGCTCTGCATGCGATTGGACTGGCAAAGCGGAAGAATGCCGAGGTAGTCCTCTTCTCGGTGCTGGATATCGCGGAGGCCAAGGCGATGGCGTTCAACTTCTGCGCCCAGAGCGGGATCTGCGAGCAGTTGAAGGGCTACGAGGGGCGGATATGGAAAGATATGCGAAAGAGCATCGAGGACGACCAGAACAGCATCCTCGCCCGCTACCAGGGGGAGAAGGTTCAGTGCTCGTCAAAGATCGTCGAGGGGTCAATCAGGGAGGAGATCCTTAAGGAGGCGAACTCCGGCGAATACGGGCTGATCGTCATGGGCGCTTTCGGCAGGAGCGGAAAGTCCCGGATCAGCGCCCTGCTCGAGCAGATCGGCGGCGCGGTCAGACCGCCGCTGCTCGTCGTCCGCTAACATTTTTTTTTTGGCCGCGGTGATGCGGAGTTCCCTTCGCGGCTTCGCGTCCTTCGCGTGAGACCGTATCGTTGCTCAGCCCCACCATCTCACGCGAAGCCGTGAAGAACGCGAAGACCAAGTTGATTGTGAGTTACGCTCCGGATGAGACATCCGTCGCTCTTCGCGTGAGGCCTGTAGCCTTATCCGGAAACAGGTCGTGAAAACCAGAACTCAAGCACCATCAGGTGCGAGAAAAAAGTGGTCCCTCGGGCTCATTCCACCTGCTCAAGGTCTCCCGAGAGGTCTCCCGAGAGGTCGACCGTCCAGAAGTCACCGCTCGCCGGGAGCGCCATGGTGAAGTTTGTCGTGGTGTCGACCTGCACGGTGCCCTCCGCCAGGACCATATCGAGCACGTGGCCGCCGGCGGTGCGGTCGCCGGTGATGAAGTGAAGGTGGTAGCCGGGGACGTTGACCCCTTTCGCCAGTGCCGGCGTCCAGAACCCGACGGCGGTTCCGGTGACGTTCTCGAACGTAAAGACCGTCTGGTTCGCCGTCACATCGGCGAGCCGCGGGTACGGCTTCTCCTGGGCGGGCACGCTCCGGGTCACCAGATGCGGGAAGGTGCCGTCCACCCTGATCGCGTAGAAGAGATTCTTCGAGGGGAGCTCCGCCTGCACCCGGCTCTCGAGAGCGGTCAGGTTCATCGGCGCGTCGATCGGGACCGTCATGTCCGAATCGAAGAAAGTCGCGACCGCGAACGGCGTCGTCGCATTCCCGGCAACCGGATAGGCCCGCCCGTCGACCCGGATCAGGTACCACTCGCCGTCGACGCCGATCAGTTCCCCGTCGAGCCGATCGCCGCACCCGATCCCGAAGTCTCCGTGCCTCGCGAGCTCGTCGAACGTCATGCTGCCGTCGTAGGTTCCCTGGAGGAGCGCGTCGATGGTCGAGACCTGAAAGAGCGTATCCCTGTCGGCTCCTCCCTCCGGCACGGGCGGGAGGGGAGCGGCGGCGAGGCCGATGCAGGCCCCGACGATGAGGGCGGCGGCGGCAACGACGATGTAACGGAACAACCTGTCCCCGGCCATGATCCGCCTCACAACTCCCCGATATCCTCGTACCAGAGGTCGGGATGCTGCTCGATGAACGTGCCCATCATCTCCTTGCAGACGTCGAGATCCAGGTCGAGCACCTCGACCCCGTGCGACTCGAGGAACTCCCGCGCTCCCGCGAAATTCGCCGATTCGCCGGCCACGACCTTCCCGATCCCGAACTGGACGGCCGCTCCCGCGCAGAGGTAGCAGGGCATCAGCGTGGAGTAGAGCGTGCACTCCGCGTAGTTGCGGACCCTGCCGGCGTTTCTCAGACAGTCGATCTCTGCGTGGAGCACGGGGTCGTCGTTCTGGACGCGCCGGTTCCGGCCCCGCCCGATGATCCGGCCGTCGCGCACCAGCACCGAGCCGATGGGTATTCCGCCTTCCCGCAGGCCCGTTTCCGCCTCGTTTACGGCGCACTTCATGAATATATCCATGTGAATCTCCTCCCGGGCGCTCAATTCCGTGGACAAACCGGCTGCAACACCCTATCAAGTATAAGAAGACGTTCCTGGATGATAAACGCATACGGGACGGGAACGGCAGTTCGGGACACCGGCGGGCGAAGGATCCGGTCAGGGGAGCCGCCGCCCCTTCAAACGCTCGGGATCTCCCGCTCGGTTCCGATCTCGTCGAGCGCCTGCCTGCCGGCAATCCTGACGTCGCGGTCGGCATCCCCGAGGAGGCGTAAAAGGGGTTCACGGGCCTGCGGGTTGCCTATCCGGCCGAGCGCCCAGGCCGCCATCCTCCTGACCCGGGGTTTTCTATCGTCGAGCAGCCGGATCAACGGCTCGACCGCCCGGGGATCACCGATCTTCCCGAGCGCCCAGGCCGCCCCCACCCGAACCCAGGGACTGTCGTCTTCCAGGCTCCCTATCAGCGGGAGAACAGGTTCGCGCCCATCCAGGAGCCCGAGCGCTTTCGCCGCTTTCCACCGTACTTCGACGTATTCGTCCTCCAGCGCCTCGATGAGCGGCCGTACCGCGCGGCTGTCGCCGAGTTCCCCGAGCGCCTCCGCAGCCCGCCACCGTTCATTGAGATTCCCGGACGCAAGCATCGAAAGGTGCCTGTGGAGTACCTTCTCCCTATCGAGACTCTCGGTCTCTCCCCCCGGCACCGGCGGATCCCTCCCTGCCATAGGCCACCTCACGCCCAACTGGGGGCGGCCGGGCATAAGGTTTTGCCACGGGAGATGCTCACAGGGGTGCATTTTTCTACTCTCCCTGCCTTCACCATAGTATGGAGAGTCCGACGGTTACACCGGAGGGGACGACGTTTCCCCCGGAACTGGAACGTCTCGGTGTCGTTGCCGGAGCGAAGATCGATATCAGAGACCTCGATGCAATGGGTCGCCGCCACAACTTCCACGTCTTCCTCTACTTCGAGGAGGACCTGGCCAGGGACTCCACGCTCCGGGAAGACCTGCAGGAATACGACGACGTTCCCGACCTGGAGCGCCCGTTCGTCAACCTGAACGCGTTCCTCCGGTACGCCGCGGAGCAGGACCCCCTCTTCACCCGGCGCCTGGACGAGCTCCCGCTGGTCATCGAAGTCGTGGCCTACGGGGAGCTCGGGACAGAGGAGGGCAAACTCATACCCTACGTCAAAGGGCTGATGCCGTTTCTGGACGAACTCACGCTGGAAGATGTCCAGACCGCGTCCTGAACTCTCTTTTTTTATGGAAGCCTGACGGTACCCGCGCCTTTCAGGATATCCAGGCTCACGTCGAAGTTCCTGACCGTATGGGTGAGCGCACCCATGCTGATGATATCGATCCCGGTCACGGCATATCCGGCAAGATCGTCGCCGGCGACGCCTCCCGAGACCTCGAGGGTGACCCGCTCCCGGAGCCCCTGCTCTTTAAGCGCCCCGACCGCCTCCCGGACCGCGTCCGGCGCCATGTTGTCGAGAAGGATAATGTCGGCACCGGCTACCGCAGCCTCGACGGCGTCCCGTGCCGACTCGACCTCAACCTCGACCGCCCGGTAGCGACTCCGCCCCTTCGCCTTCCGGATCGCTTCCGGGAGCGGCACCAGCGCAAGGTGGTTGTCCTTGATCAGGACCATATCCGAGAGGCAGTAGCGGTGCGGGTCACCCCCGCCGAGGACCACCGCCTTCTTATCGAGCACCCGCAAGCCCGGAGCGGTCTTCCGGGTCGCGGCAACCCGCACGTCGGGGGAGACCGCCCGGACGGCGTCGACCGCCTCCCGGGTCCGGGTCGCAATCCCGCTCATGCGCCCGATGATGTTGAGCGCCGTCCGTTCGAGAAGAAGGATCGCCCTCGCGGAGCCTTCGAGTTCGAGGAGAACCGCCCCGGGAGCAACCGGTCTGCCGTCGGCAGAACGCTGACGCACTGCGACCCCGAAATGCTCGAAGAGCGCCCGTGCCTCCTCGAGGCCGGCGACGATCCCCGTATCCTTCGCCCGGATCACCGCCCGGCAGGCGACGTCGGGGACGACCGCTTCGGAGGTGACGTCGCCCCACGGCGCATCCTCCCGGACGAAACGGAGCAGGTCCTCGATCGGGATCATCCGCATCACGCTCCGACGGCGATCATCCGCTCGATCGCCCGCCGCGCCCGGTCCATGACCTCTCCGGGGAGGACGACCTCGTGCTCCTCGGACTCGAGCGCCCGGCGGAGGTCTTCAAGAGAGATCTTCTTCATATCCGCGCAGACGGCCTCCGGCTTCTCGTAAAAGACCCTTCCGGGGTAGAGCACCCGCAGGCGGGAGGCCATCTCCCGCTCGGTGAAGACCCACCAGGGCTCGTTCCCGCCGGCCGCGGCGTCCCGGACCATGCCCCCCGTGGAGGCTATCCGGTCGGCCTGCTCCTGGATCTCCGGCGGGCATTCGGGGTGGCAGACGATCCGACCGCCTTTCTTCCGGGCAGCCTCGACGTCGGCAAGGGTGAACCCCGTATGGACGTAGCAGTGGCCGCCGGGAGGCAGGGGAACGATCGTCTTCTCGGGGAGTTCCCGCTGGACGTATGCCGCGAGGTTTGCGTCCGGCCCGAAGAGGATGGTGTCGTTTGGGAGCGAACGGACAACCCGGACCGCGTTTGCCGAGGTGCAGGTGATGTCCGCGAGCGCCTTGCTCTCCGCCGTGCTGTTGACGTAGACCACCACAGCCGCTTCGGGGTGCTGCCGGCGTGCCTCCCGGATCATCTCCGGGGTCAGGAAATCGGCAAGCGGGCATCCTGCGTCCTCTACGGGGATGACCACCTTACGGTCGGGGTTGAGGATCTTTGCCGTCTCGGCCATGAACCGGACGCCGCAGACGACGATCAGGTCCGCCGCGGTCTCCTTCGCCTTCACCGCGAGCTCGAGGCTGTCGCCCACCACGTCGGCGAGTCCCTGAATCTCCATGGGCTGGTAGTTATGCGCCATGACGACTGCGTTCTTCCCGGCCTTGAGCGCACGAATCTCCTTTTCCATTGTTACGTACCCACCACCAGAGGGTTCTCGAGGTTCTTTAAGAGCGTCAGGATGGAGAGGGCCGCCATATAGCTCGTCGCCGGGTTATCGGGGCTCGGGACGTTCCTGACCCGGATGTAGATGTCCCCGAAGTCCCCCTCGACGAATATCTCGTGGATGTTCCTCTCCGCAGCAGGGTCGACCCAGAGTTCCACGTCGGCATCCCTGCCGGCGGCGAGTCCCAGCGCTACCGCGACGTTGATGTTTTTGGGGTATTGCTTTATACAGTCGTGCGCCAGCCCCTTAAATATCTCTGTCCGGGCTTCGGCGGTCATCCCGAGCGACGCGGGAGGTTTCGTCGTCCGCAGGAGGAGGTGCTTCGGCGGTGAGATCTGGCCGATCTTGAGGTTGTCGAGTCCGGTGATGGCGCCGCTCGGGATGCGGATCTTCTTCCCCGCCTCCCGTGCGACCCCGATGAGGTGCTCGCGGAACGCGTCGTCAGCAAGAGCTCCCCCGGAGAGGACGACGATGTCCCGCCCCGACCGGAGGACAGCCTCGCCGTATGTTCTGACGGCGTCGACCGAAGCGGCTTCCACGACGATCGAGAAGTCCTCCCGCATGAAGGCGTCGAAGTCCGCGTATGACCGGGCATGGCAGAGTAATGCCAGTTCCTCCGCCCGCCCGGGGATGATATCGAAGACGGCGACGACCCGGATGCCCTCGGCGTGTGTGGCGATGATATGCCCGACGTTGCCGCATCCCAGCAACCCTATTTTAATCATCGAATAAAGAAGTTGTAATGTCAGCGGTTAAGTATTGTGCTCGGCACGAAACCGGCCAGAAGAGGAGCAAACTATCCTCCGACCGATAGGGGTGACCGGACCGCCGGGAGCCCGGGCCGGCCGCCGACCGCGCGCAGGGAGAGTCGATCACCATCATATTTGACGAACTGCAGGGAAGACGGGTCTACATCGAGACCTACGGGTGCACCTACAACCACGCCGACACGCGGAGGCTCGCGGCGATACTGGAAGGTCTCGGCTGCACGATGGCCGAACGGCCGGAGGAGGCGGACGCCGTCATCGTCAACACCTGCACGGTGATCGGTGCGACCGAACGAAAGATGCTCCGGCGCCTCGCTCTATTCGCCGACCGCGACCTCTACGTGACCGGGTGCATGCCGGTCGTCCAGATGGACAGGATCCGTTCGGTCTGCACGCCGCACGTCATCTATCCGGACGAGATCCACGAGCGCTCCGCCGGGGTCGGCACCCGGGGTGCGGGGGCGACCGGCGTGGTGCAGGTGGCGAGCGGGTGCGTCGGCCGGTGCAGTTACTGCATCACCCGGTTCGCCCGTGGACAGTTGAAAAGTGCGCCTGCACGGGAGATACTCGACGCCGTCCGGGTTCTTGTCGCGTCGGGCGCCTGCGAGATCCAGCTGACCGGGCAGGACGTGGCCGCGTGGGGACTCGACCGGGGTGAGTCGCTCCCCGACCTCTTGCAGGAGATAGCGGAGATCCCCGGGAAGTTCACCGTCAGGCCGGGGATGATGAACCCGGCTACGGTGCTCGGGATCCTCGATCCGCTCGTCGGGGCTTACGAGAGCGACACAGTCTTCCGGTTCCTCCACCTCCCCGTCCAGTCGGGCTCCGATACCGTCCTTGAACGGATGCAGCGCGGCTACACTGCGGCCGACGTCGTCCGGATCGTCGATACGTTCCGGGAACGCTTCCCGGATATGATGATCTCCTCCGACTTCATCACCGGGTTTCCCGGAGAGACGGACGAAGAGTTCTCGCAGACGCTCGAACTCCTCCGGAGGGCGGCGTTCGTGAAGGTGAACATCACCCGCTACTCCCGGCGGCCCGGAACGCCCGCGGCGGCCCTAAAAGACCTCCCCGAGCGGATACGCAAAGACCGCTCCCGCACGCTGCTTGCCGAAGCAAACCGGATCTACGACGCCTACAACGAGCGCTGGATCGGGCGGGAGACACCGATCGTCGCGACCGAGAAGAACGCGCCGGGATCGACCGTCTGCCGCAACCCCTGCTACCTCAATGTCGTCGTAAAAGAGGATCTCCCGTTCGGATTCACCGGGAAGGCGGTGATAACCGGGAACCGCCGGCACTACGTCACCGCCGAACGGATCCCATCCGATGACGAGAGGGTTTAGCCCCACCGAAACTTTTTCTTTGGATACGGCGTATCATCATTCCATGCAGGGGATCACCGGGCAAGAACTCTCCTCAAAGAAGGCGGAATACCTCAAGTACATCCACATGCAGGGCGACGTCGTGAAGACGACCGAGATCGCCGCCCACTTCTCCGTCGCGCCCTCGACGGTGACAAAAGCGCTCACGGAGATTGCAAGAGCAGGCTACATCGAGCATACGCCCTACCACGGGGTGCGGCTCACCTCTCGCGGCACCGAATACGCCCGGTTCCTGGTCCGCCGCCACCGGATCGTCGCCCTGGTGCTCAGCCGCCACGGGCTCGAGCCCGAAGAGGCGTGCAGGGAGGCAAAGAAGATCGAGCAGTGCTTCTCGAAAGACCTCACCGACAGGATGTGCACGTCGCTCGGGCACCCGATGATGAGCGTCTGCGGGGAGATCGAGCATGATCACCGCTGCTGCGGGTCTCCCGGTGGGTACCGCGGGTGACGGCGAAACGTCGTCCGGTGCGGGAAGAATTTAGATAGACACCAAATCCGGAGTGGAGAACGATGGGGTCGCAGGATAACAACAATATCGTCCGTTTATCCCTCGCCGCAACCATATTCACGGTCTTTCTGCTGGCAGCAGCCACGGCGGGGTGCACCGGCACCGACCGGCAGGACGGTGGGGAGGTCGTCGTCGCGGTCACCATACCACCCGAACAGGAGTTCGTAGAACGGGTGGGCGGCGATCACGTCCGGGTGATCCTGCTGGTGCCGCCGGGAGCCGACCCGCACACCTACGAACCCCCGCCGGGAACCCTCGCCGACGTCGCAGAGGCGGATATGTATGCCGTGGTCGGTTCGGGGATCGAGTTCGAACTCGCCTGGCGGGAGAAGATCGCCGCCCTGAACCCCGGGATGCTGGTCGTCGACTGTTCGCGCGGCGTCGACCTGATCGCGGCCGGTGACGCAGAACACGCGGGAGCCGACCCGCACATCTGGACGTCCCCGAAGAACGCGAAGGTCATGGTCGAGAACATCCGCGAGGGGCTCATAGCGGTCGACCCGGAAAACGCCGAAGACTACCGCCGGAACACCGATGCCTACCTCGGGGAACTCGACGCCCTTGATACGGAGATCACCGGTGCGCTCGCCGCATCGGGGGTGAAGAAGGTCATGGTCTACCACTCGTCGTGGGCCTACCTTGCCCGGGACTACGGCTTTGCTGAAGTGCCGATCGAGAGCGAGGGAAAGGAACCCTCGCCGCAGAGGCTGGAGCACCTCATCAAGCAGGCAAAGGTGGAGAAGATCCGGGTGATATTCGCATCGCCCGAGCACTCCACCCGGAGCGCCGAGGTGATCGCGGACGCGATCGGGGGCACCGTGGTGACGGTGAGCCCGCTCGCGAAGGACTACCTCGCGAACATGCGGTACGTGGCCCGGGCATTTGCGGAGAGCGGCAGGCCATGACCGCGCCCGTGATCGAGGTCGAGGACGTCCGGGTCAGGCTGCGCGGCCATACCGTCCTCGAAGACGTGAGCCTTGCCGTCTACCCGGACGACTTCTACGCGATCATCGGGCCGAACGGCGGCGGGAAGACGACGCTTCTCCGGGTGATCCTCGGCCTCCTCCAACCCTCCCGCGGCACGGTCAGGATCCTCGGCGGGACGGGGGCGGCGGCGAGGAGGGATCTCGGCTACGTCCCCCAGTTCCGGACGTTCGACTTCGAGTATCCCATCACCGTGCGGGAGATGGTTCTCTCCGGCCGCCTCGGCCACATCACCCGGCTCCCGCGGCGTTACGGGGCCGAAGACCACGCCCGGACGGAGGAGGCGCTCGAGACGATGGGCATCGCCGGTCTCGCCGACCGGCAGATCCGCGATCTCTCCGGCGGTGAGCAGCAGCGGGCGATCATCGCCCGGGCGCTCGTCGGCGACCCGAAGGTGCTGCTCCTCGACGAACCGACGGTCTACGTGGACGCTCCGACTGCGGCGCAGTTCTACGGGATCCTCGACCGACTCCGCGAACGGATGGCGATCGTCCTCGTCACCCACGACATCGGGGTGATCCCGGAGCACGTGACCCGGGTCGCCTGCCTGAACAGGCGCCTCTACACGCACGACACGAACGAGATAACGCCGGATATGCTCGAAGCCGCATACCACTGCCCGGTCGATCTCATCGCCCACGGGGTTCCGCACCGGGTCTTCTCGGAACATACGGAGGAGGAGTGAGCATGCTCGAGATTCTCGGGTTCGAGTTCTTCAGGAACGCCCTCATCGCCGGAGTGCTCGCGAGCATCGCCTGCGGCATCATCGGCACCTACGTCGTGGTGCGGCGGATGGTCTCGGTCAGCGGCGGCATATCCCACGCGGCCTTCGGCGGGATCGGCCTCGGCTACTTCTTCGGGATAGACCCGCTCCTCGGCGCAACCGGATTCACCGTGGCGACGGCGCTCGGGATGGGCGCGCTCCAGCTCCGGGCGCGGCAGCAGATGGACACCATCATCGGCGCGGTCTGGGCGGCGGGGATGGCCGTAGGCATCCTTTTCGTCTACCTGACACCGGGATTCGCCCCCGACCTCTTCTCCTACCTCTTCGGGAACATCCTCCTCGTCCCGAGGGGGGACATCCTCCTGATGGGGGTGCTCGTCGCCATCATCGTCGCGGTCGTGGCCCTCCTCTACCGGGAACTCCAGGCGGTCACGTTCGACCCGGACTACGCGACGGTCATGAACCTCCCGGTCGAGCGGCTCTCGCTCCTCCTCCTCGTGCTGATTGCGCTCACCGTGGTGATGCTGATCCGGGTGGTGGGGATCATCCTGGTGATCGCGCTCCTGACGCTCCCGGCGGCGATCAGCCGCCTCTACACCACCCGGATCCGGAGCATGATGGTCCTCGCCGTCGTCCTCGGCATCGCCTTCACCCTGACGGGGATAGGGCTCTCCTACCTCCTCGACGTCCCCTCGGGGGCGACGATCATCCTCGTGAGCACGCTCGCGTATGCGGGCGCCCTCGGGGCCGAACGCCTCCGGCAGGGCGACTAGCGGGACAAACCGGTGCGCTTATGCCGGCGTACGCAAGAGGTGAGTGAGCAATGGATCCGATCATCGAAGAGGGATACGCCCGCCTCCTCGAGACCCTTGAGGAACTGCAGGCGAAGAAGGAAGAATCGGCCTCGGAACTCCGGGGCAGCATGGGAGCCCTCCTTGCGCGGATGGCTGCCGATACGGCGCCGGTCGTGAAGCGGATCGGGCTCGAGATGCTCCGGCGCGCAAAGAGGGAGGCGTCAGGGGATCTCTACGACCAGGAGTTCTACGAGAAGAAGATGATCGTTCTCGGGAAAGGCGACCCGCTCCCCTACCGCCCCGACGACCCGACGAAGCCCGTCGATGCGCAGATCTGCGTCCTCGACGAGGACGGGGCCTTCCACGAACTGATGTACACCAACACCGATATCCGGACGGACTCCTATCTCGCGCCGCTCGCGCCGGAGGAGGCGTTCGAGATCTACGGCTACGAACTCGTCTTCATGCTCTACCGGGCGCTCTACGAGTATGCAGAGAAGGACGAGGAACTGACGGCCGCGCTCGCGCGGACGCTCGAGTATCTGGGGTCCTGAAAACATTTTTTCCGAAGGCGGCCCCGGGATATCGAAGGGGTGCCGGGTTTAGCGGGCCTCCCGGGGTTTTGATCACTGCTTGCGTGCTGCCATAGACGGACAGGCAGGACTCGATTAAAAGCCCGGTGCAGTGGACCGTGGGAGAATCGCCATTGGGGGAACGACACTCCGCTAGGAGTGGAGTTCGAGCACCGAAGGTGCGAGGGGGGGTTGCAGGGGAGTGCGATGGTTCGTAGAACCGGAGCTGGAGCACCGGAGGTGCGATATCCAACGGAAATCCGTGCACGGGTTCGTGGTGTCCCTATGAGCAATCGGCGGGGCACCCCGAGGCTTTGGCACCCGCAGGACATAGTGGGCGACCGGCAGAGGCAGTCCACCGTTATCAACACGCCGGCCTTCTCCCCCACCCAACCCCCTTCACCGGCGCCCGAAGATGGGGATGATCGGCTCGGTGAGGTCGCGCCCGGCCCCGAGCGCCGTGAGGGGATACGAGCGCTGGAACCGCTGTCCCTCGGCGTTTTCGTAGATGACGACCGCTTTTGCCTCCGAGACCATCGACGGCAGGCTGAACCCGGACTCCTCGTCCGGGTCGAGCGAGACGACCTCGAACTCGATGTCGAGCGGAACGAGGGCGACACGGATGTTTTGCGCCCTCGCGGTCCCCGTATTGGTGACGATGATCTCCCGCGCATCCTCCGCGAGCTCAGCGGTGACGAGCGGATAGTCCTCCGTATCTCCCATGATACGGAGAGTCATCAGGATAGCGATCATGAATACCAGCGCGATGAGGCCGAAGAAAGGCTCGATGACGAACAGCCCGAGCGCAATGAGGCCGCCCATTACCAGAACGATCTTCTGGTTCTTATCCATGCTAATGGGTTGGTCTGCCGGGAATTATAAGAGTAGGTTTCGTGTGCGGGAGCGGCGGGGCGCAGTCCGGGCGCCGTGCCCGGGAGCCCCCCGCGTTCATCATCGAGGACGGGCAACACGACCATATACCGTCATAGCGAAGTACGTACGAGACAGTATGCTTGAGTTGAAGTTCGTTCGTGCACACCCCGAGATCGTCCGGGCAGACCTCGCGAAGAGAGGAGACACCGAGAAGCTGGCCTGGGTCGATGAGGTGCTGGAGATGGACAGGAGGGCACGGGAACTCACCGTTGCGATCGGGGATCTGCGCAACCGCAGAAACGTCATATCCCGCGAGATCAGCCAGGCGAGGAAGGCGGGGAACGATATCGCGGATCTCCTCGCCGAAGCCGCAGGACTCCCGGAACGGATCAAGGAGGCAGAGGCGGAGCGCGAGACGCTCACCGAGGCGGTGACGTACCGCCTGATGCGGCTCCCGAACATCCTCCACGAGAGCGTGCCCGTCGGCAAGGACGACTCCGAGAACGTCGAGATCCGGCGCTGGGGCGAGCCGGTGATCCCCGCGTTCGATTTGGAGAACCACGGCGCGCTCGCCGTCAAGCACGACTGGGCGGACTTCGAACGCGCGGCGAAGATTGCCGGGGCCGGATTTTACTTCCTGAAGGGCAGGCTCGCCCTGCTCGATATGGCGCTCCAGCGGTTCGCGATGGATATCCTCGTCCAGCGCGGGTATACCCCGATCATCCCGCCTTACATGATGAACCGGGCCGCATACGAGGGCGTGACCGACCTTGCCGACTTCGAGAACGTCATGTACAGGATCGACGGCGAGGACGAGTACCTGATCGCGACGAGCGAGCATCCGATGGCCGCGATGTACTGCGACGAGATCTTCGAGGAGAAGGACCTGCCGCTCCGGCTTGCGGGGCTGAGCCCGTGCTTCCGGCGCGAGATCGGGGCACACGGACTCGATACGAAAGGGCTCTTCCGCGTCCACCAGTTCCACAAGGTGGAGCAGTTCGTCTACGCCACCCCCGAGCAGTCCTGGGATCTCCACGAGGAACTGATGGCGAATGCAGAGGAGGTCTTCCAGCGGCTCGGCCTTCCCTACCGGGTCGTCTCGATCTGCACGGGGGATATCGGGACGGTCGCCGCGAAGAAGTACGACCTCGAGGTCTGGATGCCGCGCGAGGAGCGCTACCGCGAAGCGGTCTCCTGCTCGAACTGCACGGCCTACCAGGCGGTCAGGCTGAACATCAAGGTGCGCGATCCGACCGAGTTCACCGAGAAGCGCTATGTGCATACCTTAAACAGCACCGCGATCGCGACGTCCCGCGCGATCCGGGCGATCCTCGAGAACAACCAGAACGAGGACGGCTCGGTCACGATTCCGAAGGCTCTCAGGCCCTATCTCTACGGCAGCGAGACGCTGTAGAACTTCGAGGGTCTGCGAGAGCCCGACAATACTTTTTTGACGGATCCGGACATCCGCCGGCCTCTTCCCCGCTCACCCGAACGGGCCGGTAAAGAGATGCGTCGGGCGCTCTTTCGGAAGAAAGAGATGGCATATAAGCAGAAAGCTTCATAGGAAAGATTATGCCCCTCTCTCCGCATACGAAGATTCACATACTCCTTCTCATCGGTATCGCCGTAGCCGCGGCAGTCCTCTCCTCCGGATGTTTACAGAGCGCCGGACCCGTGCAGGAAGCAGGCGATCCCAACCGGAGCACTCCGCCCCCGGCGGTAGCCTCCGAGCTCGCGTCGATCGTCTCGGCCGGTGTCCGGAACGCCGGCGTCCCCGGTACCCTGATCGAGATCTCGACGCCGGAATGGACCTGGAACTACGCGGCCGGCAACGCCTCGCTCTCCCCCGCAGTGGCGGCGACACCGGAGATGCGGTTCATCATCGCGAGCGTGACAAAGACCTTCACGAGCGTCGCAATCCAGCAGCTCGCCGAGGACGGAAAACTCTCGCTCGACGATCCCATCGACCTCTGGCTCCCGGCGGACGTGGCGGAGGAGATCCCGAACTCCTCCGCGATCACGATACGCCAGCTCCTCGATCACACGAGCGGGATCCCGGATTACGATGAGGACGCGATCGTCCTCGAAGAGTACATGAGCCCCGACACCCCGATACCATACCAGGAAGGGATGCGGCAGGGCCTCGATGCAGGCCCCCTGTATCCGCCGGGAACGGGTTACACTTACTCGAACGTGAACTACATCCTTCTCACGTTGATCATCGACGAGGCGGCCGGCGTCCCCTACGAGGACTACGTCACCCGCAACATCCTCGTCCCGGCGGGGATGAACGATACGTTCGTTCACCGGACCAACCACATCCCCGGGCCGCATATGCGGGCCCAGGAGAGCGAAGAGGACGGCACCATCATGGACTTCAGCGACCTCTATATTCAGTTCGACCGGGGCGCCGGAGATATCGTGAGCACGACGGCCGATCTCAACAGGTTCCACCATACCCTCCGCTCGGGTGCGCTGCTCAGCCCGGCGTCGCTCGCGGCGATGGAGAATACCTCCCCACAGTCTCGGAAGATCGGAATGGTGCCCGGACTTGGAGAGATGAACGTCGGATGCGGTTACGGATACTTCACGCAGCA
The DNA here is from genome assembly GCF_001017125.1 of Methanoculleus sediminis. Lineage (GTDB taxonomy): Archaea > Halobacteriota > Methanomicrobia > Methanomicrobiales > Methanoculleaceae > Methanoculleus > Methanoculleus sediminis. Next base: position 177,994 of record NZ_JXOJ01000008.1, read on the forward strand.
GAACGCATCGGAGGGCCTGACCCTCTACGGCCATACCGGCGGGTACTACGGCTCGTATACGGCATGGTACTACTGGGCCGAGAAGGACACCTACATCGCCATGAACAGCAACTCTGCGGCAAAAGCGGGCGCGGTAAACGAGGAGATCCTCGCCCCGGTCATCCGGTATCTCAAAGAAGGGAAAGCGGCCGGGCAGTAGGCCGGCCCGTTTCATATTTTTACGGAATTGTTCTGACGATCCGCTCCTTCGTCACCTTCCCGGCGATGAAGCGGGCAAGGGCAAGGAGCGCGAATCCCACCGCCGCGAGGATTGCTTCCGCCGTCACCGAGATGGCCGAGCCGCCCGGTGCGACCTGCTGGAGCCCGACGATCAGGAAGATGAACCCGAATATCAGCACGAACCCGAGGATCTGGTTCTCCCGCATCCCGAGCGCGAGCTGGGCCGCGCCGATCAGCCCGGTCGCAGCGGCGATCCAGATCGGGACGACGGCCGCGAGGTGAAGGAGGAGCAGGGGTTCGCCGGCTACGGGAGCGCTCGCAAGGGTGTAAACCGCCGCAATGGTCACTGCGGCCGAGACAAGGGTCATCAGATACGCCGGCACGGCGACCCCTACGGCCTTCCCCTCCCAGAGGCGGCGGAGGGAGACCGGGGTGCAGAGGAGCGTCTCGACGGAGCCGTCCCGCTTCTCGCGGAGGAAGGCGTCGGCACAGAAGAGGTAGCCCATAAAGACCCCGACCGGGAGGGTAACCGTGGCGATGCCGCCGGAAATGGCCGCTGCGTCGCCTTCCGAGCCCGCAGCGATCCCGAGGATCGTCACGACGGGAAACCATACGGCGAAGATGAGCGCTGCGATGAGGGCGCTCCGGTTCCGGAGGGCGAGCCGGATCTCGCGCCGGGCGATGACGGCAAACGTGCTCATGCCCCACCCTCCGCCCTGCCGACGTGTTCGAGATAGATCTCCTCAAGCGACCGGGACGACCGGCGGACCTCCTCGATCCGGAACCCCGCCCCGACGAGGGCCGCGACGAGGTCGGGTGTCGCGCCCGGGTCGGCGAGGGTGCAACGGAGGCGGTCGCCGTCCGCGTCGCACTCCGTAACGTACGGGAGGGGTCCCACGACCTCGCACGCGCGGTCGCCGGCACCGGCAAGCGCGACCGTCACGGCAGGGCGGCCGGATGCCGTGGTGAGGTTCTCTACCGAGTCGAAGGCACGGATCCTGCCCTCGGCGAGGATCGCGACCGTGGAGCAGATCCGCTGAACCTCGTCGAGGTGGTGGGAGTTCAGGAACACGGTCATCTCCTCACGCCGGGAGAGTTCGACGATGAGGTCGCGGACCATCCGCTGCGCCCCGGGGTCGAGGCCGGAGGAGGGTTCGTCGAGGAAGACGACCTCGGGCCGGTGGAGAATGGCCCGGGCGATCCCGAGCTTCCGCTTCATGCCGGTCGAGAACGTCCCGACCGGGTCGTCCCGTCGGTCGGTGAGACCGACGAGCGCGAGGAGTTCGTCGATCCTCTCCACAGGCTCTTCGATGCCGTAGAGCCCGGCGTAGTAGGCCAGGTTGTCCGCGGCGCTCATCCGGTCGGAGAGACCGTTGTTCTCGAAGAGCACCCCGACCCGCGCCCGCGCATCGTCATCCGCGGCAAGGTCCCGGCCGAGAACCCGGACCTCGCCCGCGCCGGGGGCGAGCAGGCCGAGCAGGATCCGGATGGTCGTGGTCTTCCCGGCGCCGTTCGGGCCGAGGTAGCCGAAGATCTCGCCGTGCCCGACGGCGAACGAGACGTCGCGAAGGATCTCGCGGCCGTCGAACGACCGCGAAAGCCCCCTGACCTCGACGGCGTTCACGCCCGCCCCCTCCTCCCGCACCGCACGGCACAGGGCCGGGAGAGGGCGGGACGGATACAGGATCCAGCCGCATGACTGGGTGAAAGCATACCGATCAATTCCCGGCCACGGGGCATCAATCCATCGGTTTGTGCGGAAACGACCATGAGATTGCGCCGGAACCATATCCTGTAGGGTAGGGGAGGTCGGAGAAGGAGCGCATCTGAAGTTTCACCCGGCTCTTCTCCCTCGCATTGCCGCGAAGAACCCGAGATGAACCGGACACGCCTTCCCACCGGCTATCCCCACACACTGCCCCCGCCCCGCAGGAAGGGGGAGGAGCGTGAAGCGCGGGTGGGGTGGGGGCTACAGTTATCCGCGGCAGGTGGAGACAGGGGAGGGGGGATGCTCCCCTTCGCACCTATCGGTGCTCAAGCTCGCTTCGCTCGCACTTCCCACCTGACGGTGGTCGAGCTCCGGTTCTACGAACCATCGCACTCGCACCTCCGGTGCTCAAGCTCGCTACGCTCGCACTCCGCACCCTTCGGGTGCTCATGCTCCTGCCGTTCCGGCAGTCGCACCCTCCGGCCAGTCGCACTCCCCGTCAGCCCCTCAAAGAACTTCGTTCTTCTCATGCTCCTGCCCTTCGGCCAGTCGCACTCCCCCAATGGTGATACCCCCACGAAAGCCGTATCCGGGAGGGGAGCCATACATCCCCCTATCTAGAGCCTATCCCCAGGCAGTGTACCGTGGGGGTATCGCCATGACTGCCCCCGCCCCAAGGGGCGGGGAACGACTGCTGGAACAGCAGGAGTTTGAGCACCGAAGGTGCGGAGGAGGAGGCCGAAGGCCGGGTGGGGTTACAACAGATATACCGGATTGGTAGGAGGCTGCAAAGAGGTATCGCCAAACATCCGGACGCACCGCGCCCCATATCCTCCATCCGGCCCAGACCTTCTCCCGCTGAAATGGGAACAATTATGGAGGCAGAGAGGATATTATCATCATTATAGGCAGGAACACCCCGTGCTCCACCTCGGGCCGGTCGTTTCGCCAGGAGCCACTACGATGGAGTTCTCTTACGGCATCGACGACCGGCCGCAACCGGCATCGCTCCTCATCTTCGGCCTGCAATGGCTCGCGGTGAGCGTTCCCCTCGTCCTCATCATCGGCAGGGTGGTTGCCGGGCTCGAGGCCGACGGATCGGCCGTCCCGTACCTCCAGAGACTCTTCCTCCTCGTCGGGCTGGTGCTGCTCGCGCAGGTATATCTCGGGCACAGGCTCCCCCTGGTGCTCGGCCCGGCGACGGTGCTCCTTGTCGGCATCCTTGCAAGCCTCGATGCAGGGTTTCCGGCCATCAATGCGTCGCTGGTGATCGGCGGGCTCCTCCTCGCCGGTCTTGCGGCGACCGGCCTCATCGGGCACCTCCAGAGGCTCTTCACCCCCCGGGTGGTCGCGGTCGTCCTCATGCTCATCGCGTTCACCCTCGCACCCACCATCCTCGATCTCATCACGGACGGCAGTGCAACGGTCCCGGCGACGCAGACCTTCCTCTTTGCCGCCGGGTTCACCCTCGCTCTCTTCGCCGCACACGGATTTCTTAAAGGCATCTGGCGATCGACCCTGGCGCTCTGGGCGATCCTCCTCGGCACCCCGGTTTATATCGTCCTCTTCGGTGCGGTCTCCCTGCCGCCCGCGGATACCGCCCTCGTCGCGCTGCCTGAAATCCTTCTCGCGCCGCTCGCCGTGCCCGACGCCGGGGTGCTCGCAGCGTTCCTGATCTGCTACCTCGCGCTCGCCACGAACGACCTCGGGTCAATCCAGTCGGTGGGAAGTCTGCTCAAAGCCGACGGAATGGGGGAACGGGTGAACCGCGGGCTGGCCGTCACCGGTCTCGGGAACGCCCTCGCGGGCATTACCGGAGTGATCGGCCCGGTGAACTTCTCGCTCTCCCCGGGCATCATCGCCGCCACCGGGTGCGCGTCCCGGTTCGCCCTCGTCCCGGCCGCGGTCGCACTCGGGCTCATGGCCGCATCGCCCCTTGCCATCGGCTACCTGGAGAGTATCCCCGCGCCGGTCATCGGCGTCGTCCTCGCCTACGTCATGGCCGCCCAGATTGCAGCGGGGCTCATGCTCGGGCAGGAGAGCGGGGCGGTCGGGACGTTCGACGGAGGGCTGATCGTCGGTATTCCCCTCCTTCTCGGAACGCTGGTGGCCTTCCTGCCTCCGGAGGTCGCCGCAGGTCTCCCGGCAATGATCCGCCCCCTGCTCACGAACGGCTTTGTCGTGGGCATCGTCACCGTCCTCGGGCTAGAGCACATCGTTTACCGGCGGCGACCGCAGGAACGAAGCTGAACGGATGCGCTCTTGTATCGCCTCCCGTTTCCCGCGACTCGAAGTGAGAGAGAATATCACCGGATAACCGCAAATGCGGCATGAATTTTGGACAGGCGACCTGGAGAAAGACATAACATAAAGAGAACGGTAGGAAACCGAGATTCGAACGAACGATCACCCGGTAATCTGCCGGGTGCACCACCTGTTCAAACAACTCCTGGAAGTTACGTAAAATGAGGAACGATGGGCCCGATGCGATTCGAACGCACGACCTCCCGGTTATCAGCCGGGTGCACCACCAGCTATGCTACGGGCCCGAAACACCTGTATTAGTGCCTACAAATATTGTACAATCTTCAATTTAAAGGTTGTGCAAGGACTCTGCTCCTGAATCGTCGGAGAACGGCGCCGGCAAAGAACGGGCAGGGGCAACGGCACGGGGCGAACTCCAGAGATCGGTACCCACCCGGAAAAGGAGCCGGTTTGCATGGCCGCATCGGGGACGCGATCGCCAATCCTCCCCGGTGAACGATGGTGCGCAAAGATACGGGCCGTCGCGGCTACCCTGCAATACCCGGCGTTTCGGCACCGGAATGTTCCGGACAGGCATCCAAAGGGCTATGTTGAAAACCGATGATAGAAGTATAGTTGAGTGGAACAATGGCAATACGATACCTACTCGGAAACGAGGGCATCGCTCACGCATGCCTGGAGGCAAACATCGACTTTGCCAGCGGCTATCCCGGCACGCCGTCCTCCGAAGTGATCGACGTCCTCCGGGTGCAGAAGGAGCGGCCCTTCACCGTGGAGTGGTCCACGAACGAGAAGGTCGCCTTCGAGAACGCGCTCGCCGCCGCCTGGTGCGGGGTTCGCGCGCTCTGCACCATGAAGCACGTCGGGCTGAACGTGGCGGCCGATCCCCTGATGACGAGCGCATACACCGGGGTGACCGGCGGGTTCGTCATCCTCTCCGCCGACGACCCCTTCGCGCACAGCTCCCAGAACGAGCAGGATACCCGGCGCTACGCGCACTTCGCCCGGCTCCCCTGCCTCGACCCGGCATCGGTTCAGGAGGCGCACGACATGATACGGGACGCCTTCTCCCTCTCCGAGGAGTTCGGCCTGCCGGTGATCTTCCGCCCCACCACCCGGATCTGCCACTCGAAGGGCGACGTCGACCTCGGTGAGATCGGCACCGAGCACCGGGCTGCCGAGTTCCGGCGCGACCCGAAACAGTACGTGGTCATCCCCGCGCACACCCGGGTGCTGCATAAGGTCCTGAACGAGAAACAACCGGCGCTCAAGAAGCGGCTGGTCGAGCTCGGCTACAACCGCCACACCGTCCGGGGCAGGACCGCCGTCGTCGCGAGCGGTGTCGCCGCCGCCTACGTCCAGGAGGTGCTCGGCGACGACGTCTCGCTCGCGGTCGTCGGCGCCTACCCGATCGACGAGGAGTGGCTGGCGGACTTCGTCGACCGGCATGATAAGGTTCTCGTCGTCGAGGAACTCGACCCGGTCGTCGAGGAGGCGGTGCGCCAGGCGGCGACGAAGACCGAAGTATTCGGTAAGATAGACGGCACGGTCCCGTACGAAGGGGAGTTCACCCCGGCGACCGTCGCCGCCGCCCTCGAGAAGGCAGGCATGACACCCACGGTGGTCTTCCCGGCGGCCGCCCCGGTTCCGGGTGTGCCGCCCCGTCCGCCGATCCTCTGCGCAGGGTGCATGCACCGGCCGACGTTCTATGCCATGCGGAAGGTCTTCCGCGACGGCATCTTCCCGAGCGACATCGGGTGCTACACCCTCGGGCTCCAGCTCGGCGCGGTGGACACCACCATCTGCATGGGCGCCTCGATCACCGTCGGGAGCGGGATCGCCCGGTCTGGAGAGGAGCGCCCCGTGATCTCGACCATCGGCGACTCGACGTTCCTGCACACGGGCATACCGGGGCTCTTAAACGCCGTCTACAACGGCGCGGACATGGTCGTCGTCATCCTGGACAACCGGATCACCGCCATGACCGGCCACCAGCCGAACCCCAACACCGGAATGACCGCCACGGGCGAGGAAAGCACCCCGATATCGCTCGACGCGATCTGCCGGTCGTGCGGGGTCTCCTGGGTCGAGACGGTCGACCCCTACGACCTTCCCGTGCTCCTCGACACCTTCCGAAAGGCAAAGGAGCGCAGGGGCGTCCGCGTGATCATCGCGAAGCAGCCCTGCGTCATCACCGCACGGAAAAGCGGGATCAGGCGCAAGGCCTACACGGTCGACCTTGAGCGGTGCACGGGCTGCGGCGCCTGCCGGTCGTTCGGCTGCCCGGCGATCGCGTTCGTCGACAAGAACGCGACGATCACCGAACTCTGCGCCGGCTGCGGCGTCTGCGCGGACATCTGTCCGTCGGGCGCGATCGTCATGGAGGGACGGCGATGAAACCCTCGTTCGATATCCTGATCGTCGGTATCGGCGGCCAGGGAACCGTTCTCGCCTCGAACGTCCTCGGCGAGGCCTGCATCCTCGAGAACCGGACCGTCAGGAGCGCCGAGACCCACGGGATGGCGCAGCGCGGCGGGTCGGTGGAGAGCCACATCCGCATCGACGGGAAGCACGGTTCCCTGATCGTGCCGGGGACGGCCGATCTTCTCGTCGCCTTCGACCTCCTCGAGGCCCTCCGCTACCGGCATTACCTCCCGGCAGGAGGGAAACTGGTCGTGAACCGGAACCTGGTCGTCCCGACGTCGGTCTACCAGCAGGGCATCGACGTCCCCGACGAGGAGAGCATCCTCGCCGCGCTCGCCGACCTCGACGTCACCTGCATCGACGCCGCGGCCCTCGCAGAGGAGGCGGGGAGCATCCTCTCGCAGAACATCGTGATGCTCGGCGCAGCGTCGGGCGATATCCCCCTCCGGCCCGAGACCCTCGAAGAGGCGGTGCGGCGGTGCGTGCCGCCAAAGACCGTCGAGGTCAATACCGCGGCCTTCCGGCTCGGACGGGAGAAGGGCGCCGGCGCGCCCTGATCGGGAGGCTCCCGGGGTTTCCCCGCTCTCCCCATCACTACCGTCAACCGCATCCAGGCGTTTCATATGCCCCTTCGCGCCCTTCGCGGCTTCGCGTGAGACCCAATCCGGGTCTCAAAACCTTTGGCTCACGCGAAGATCGCGAAATAGCGGTATGAAATGTGTAAAAGTCCTGGAAGACATGAAGCACCTTTTGGCGCCCGCAACCTGTATTACCCATCCTGCCGAGCTGGTATGCCATGAGTGAGCGGGGTAGCGTTGAAGGGCCTTTAACGGTCGACGATGCCGGACGCGAGCGGCAGCTCGCGTTCTTCAAGAAGCCGGAGGTTCCGGACTACATCCAGAGTCTGGTCGAGTCCTACATCGGGAAGAAGACCGCCAAGTCCCGGGACGACCCGGTCGTGCTCGACCGGATGCGTAACGCTATCCTTGCCCAGAAGAGCCGGTACTGGAAGGAGAAACGGGTGAGTTACCGGAAGGCCTACCAGGTTCTCGGCTACCTGGCTTACCACGCGCCTGTCTACCTGGTGCAGTTCGAGCACATCCTCTGGCAGGTCATCAATCAGGGGCTCGCGAAACCCCGCATGCGCATCCTCGATCTCGGCACCGGCCCTGGAATCGTGCCGCTCGCCGTCATCGACCTTCTCGGACGGATAGGGAGCGGCTCCGCAGAGGTCTACGCCGTCGAGCAATCGGAGGAGCACCTCGAGGCCTACAACGCCCTCGTCCCGGCCGCCGCCGCGGCGCAGGGGAGCAGGGTGCAGGTGCATAAGCCCATCCGCGCCGACATCGGGGCGCTCGAAGCCGGGGACCTGCCCGACCGGATAGACCTCATGGTCTTCTCGAACGTCTTGAACGAACTCCGCCACCTCGATACCGACCGGCGCGCCGACCTCGTCGCGGGTCTTGCCGAACGGCTCGCCCCCGACGGGACGATCGTCGTCGTGGAGCCCGCCGATCTCGCGAACTCCACCGCCATGCGGCAGACCGTGCGGGCGATCGCGGATCGCGGCCTTACCGTCTACAGCCCCTGCTCGTTCATCCGGGGAACCGCCTGCAACCCCGCCCGGTGCTGGGCGTTCGAGCAGAAGGGCGACATCCGGCCGACCCGGCTGATGGAGCGTCTTGCAGCGGGGAAAGACGGCTACCGGTTCATGAACGTCGATATCAAATATTCGTCGGCGCTCCTGCGCAAAGACACGAAGACACAGCACGCCTACCGCGTCCCGCCGGGGGCGAAGTTCGCTCCCCTCTCCCACCTCCGCCGGCACCTTGATCGGAAGATCAACGTCGTCGCCGCGCTGATGTCGGGGAATCTCGGTGATAACCGGACAAAGGTCTACAAGATCTGTGACGGGACGCCGGCAGGCCCCACCTACGCCGTCGTCCCGGCGACCCTTCGCGGCACGAACCGCGACGCGCTCGAAGGCCTCCCCTACGGCGAGATCGTCCGGCTCTATGAGGTTCTCGTCCGGTTCAACCGCGACCACGGCGCATACAACCTGGTCGTCCTGCCGGGGACGCGGATCGAGCCGATCGGGTGTCCGGGGGGAGAGGAGAGCGAAACAAGGAGCACCTAGGCTCCCGGAGAGGCTCCTACCCCGCCAGATTACAGGGTTTTGTAGGTCAATCCAGTAAGAGGGAGAACTGCGTGCCCTGCTACAACTCCCATGCACGGATTTCGAGGGGATATCGCAACCGGGGGAAGGGGCTGACGGGGAGGGGGGAGACCCCCCTCCCCTGTCCCCACCCCCCGTGGCGATACTCCCACGGTCCACTGTATGGGGCTTTGCTCACGCCCCGCAGGCAGTGCTCCCACAGCAAGCACCCCGATCCCCACAGATCAATACAATTACCGACAACGTCCCCTGCCGGGGTGCAGAAGAAAGCGCGCCCCACAAACCCCAAAAAAAGATACTACGCCCCGCCACCACCGGCACCGAACGGACAGGCGCCCCTGAGCGCGTAGAGCAGCCCCCCGTAGCCGAGACTGACTGCGATCACCTGGACGATCGCCCCGAGCAGCGGGATGAAGATGAGGATCTGCAGGATCACGAACCCCAGAACGAAGATCCACGAACGCCCCGGACTCCATCCCGCCCGGGAAGCAATGGCGTCCCCGAGGGCGTATGCGACGAAGAGCGACGAGAGCATCAGGGCGACGATGAAGAGCATTCCTGCGACGAGCGCGATGGGGAGGCCGACGATCGTGATCGCGATGATGACGAGGATGATCGCCGATACGATGATTGCGACGAACCCGAGGACCGTCAGGAGAACCGGACTCTTCTCGACCTGTCCGACCACCGCCGCAAACAGGTCGGGGAACGCCCGGATGAGGAGGAGCCCGAGGATAAGGAATCCGATGGCGAAGAGCACCGAGACCAGGTCGGGCAGCAGTCCGGGCTCCGACGGCTCCTCGAACGTCACGTTCCCGGCCGTGCCGGGATTGTTGAAGGTCTCGCCCGATACCGTCAGGTTGCGGAGAACCGATCCCGCGTTGGTGACCTCCCCCGCCGAGATGAATGCGTCGCGCTCTATGACGGCATTTTCCCCGATTCTGACCGTGCCTCCGGTGATGAGGGCGTTCGTCGCGTTCCCGTTCAGTTCGATCTCGCCCCCGGCGGCAAGCACCTTTCCGCCGACATCGCCGTTGACGATCAGGGTGCCTCCCGCGGCGATGACGTCGCCGGCGACCGGCGCATCCACCGTCACCATGCCCCCGGCGACCGTCAGGCTGTCTACGGGGGCGTTGACGGTCACGGACCCGCCCGAGGCGACCACGTCGTCGGGGATGGGGGTGTCGATCACCTGCTGATCCCCGCCGAGGAAGGTGAGTGCCTGAACTCCGGACGGGATGAGCAGCAGACCGAGAATCAGCACTGCCAGATGCTTCATATACCAGAGATAGATCGCTCCCCTCAAAAACCTTCGTGCGAAAGGGACGGTGATACCGGAGCGGCGGTGCTCACGGCCGGCATGCACGCCGATCCGTCCGCCATCCGGAAGAATTACGCCCCGGAACCGTTCCGGCTACACCAGATCGCCGAGGCGGCGCTTGAGTTCGGCGATCGCCTCGTCCTTTCCGGGGACTTCCGATTCCTGGACGGAACGGATGTTCTCCTCGATCGACGTGGCCACCCACTCCTTCGGGACGCCGGACGCCGCGAAGAGTTCCTGCCACTCCCCGGAGCCGAACGGGATGACCCTGACCAGTTTGCCGAGGATGTTCCAGTCAACGACTTTGTACTCCTCTCCGGTACTGGTATCCGCCACCTGCACTGACCGGTCGTCGTTGCACCTGACGACCCGGGCGTGGATGACGTAGACGCTCACCTCGTCTTTGTCGGTGAAGGTGACCTGGACGACGTCGTCCGGCTGCGGGCTCTCGGGCACCATGTAGAGGGCGATGTCGCCGGGATACATCAGCTCCGGCTCGTACCGGTCTGCAATGCCGATGTAGCCGGTATCGGAGACGTAGAGCCGGAGGTACTCCTGGTAGAACTTCCGGACGATCCAGTAGACCGCTCCCGGATGCGTCTCCGCCAGTTTCAGAAGGAGGTTGTGGATGGCGCTCGGAATGCTCTCCGGCCGATCCAGCACCTGGCGAGCCAGATTCTCGTACGCTTCCACAACCCCGGCCTCTTTCTGCGTTGCCTCTGCCATACTAACAAACCCCGGTGCATAATACCGGTAGTAGGATAAAAGTGTTCCTCCGTGTTTTTCCGGCACGCCGCCCGGATCGACGCAGGTTCCCGGCATCGTACCGGTTCCCGGAGAAGCGAAACCGCCGGCACCGCCATCGAATACGCGAGAAGAGAAAAGAACTATAACGCTTATATTCGACCGTGACCATACAGTAAAGCAGAGGATATTGATATGGGTGGCATAAAGGATTCTACGTATCTTGATGTCCAGAAAGCACTCGCCCGGCGGTTCTCTCCCCAGGACGGGTGGCGGTTCGCATGGTCTCCCGCCGGCAGTGCGCAGCCGGAGGGCCTGGTCTCCCGCCGGGTCGCCGGCAGGACGGAGCGGGTGCTCGTGAACGTGAAGATGACTCCCAGTGTCCCGGTGAATGCCGTTGAGGCGCTCAGGGCAGCCGCAAGCGTCGGCAAAGCCGACAGGGCTGTTCTCGTCGTTCCCGGAGGGGCGGCCGTCCCGGAGGTTCCCGAGGGAGTCGACGTCCTGGAGATGGGCAACTGGCAGATCGTCGGCGGCCGCATCGCCTGGGCGAAGAACATCGAGCGGAGCGCGTTCCTCGAGGAGGAGCGTGCGAGAAGGGGTCTCGCGTAAGGCGGCCCTTCACAACACTTTTACAACGACGTTTGGGAGATCTTCCACCGAAAGGTGGGAACATTGCACTTTGGGATTTGAACCCCCATCTGCTCGTCCTGCCTCTGGCGATCCCGACATGTCGGGCAGAGCAAACGGCGCTCATATGATAGACGAGAGTTTACCCGCGATCCGCCGCCGGGAGCCGGACCCTCTTCCGCCATGCAGATCCTCCATCATTCGCGCGGCTCCCATTTCCGGCCGATAGCGGCTTTTTTCGGTGGAAACTCAATCCAACGGCCCCAAAGAGTCGATGCTTGTCACAGAAAAGGTATATACCGGAGCGTTGAGCTCTCCAGCGTGGATGTCGGAACAGGCATCTCACAGTGCGCGGGGGCCGCCCATCCCTGGTTGACGCCCCGGATGACGCACCCCGCGTGCCCGGAGGCATGACGATCTGAGCTTTCGAACTGTAAAAGCGTTGCGTCGTGCCTCTGTCTATCTACACGGAGGTGAAACGATGCAACCAAAAAAGATCGGGGGATTGCCCGTCGTTCTGGCAATCATCCTCGCAGGAATGATAACCGTGCCGGTGGCGAGCGCACAGAGTATCGAACAACCGTTCGATCTGCAGACCTACCGAGCGGAAGCACTCGAACATGTCTCCACGCGGGAGGGCATTCCCGTAGGAGAATTAACCATCATAAACGAAGCCTTTGCCACGTTCCCCCTTACAGGCCGGTCCCTTTGGGGGGCAAAGATACTGGACGAAAAGTCGTCCGCTATCTACGGGATTTATCTGGACGAAGAGGGCAAGGTTGCCGATATCGATGCCGTCAAGGAGGCTGAAGCGGCTGAGAAGAGCAAACGATACGGTAAACTGGACCCGGAACTTGCGGAGCGTGTCGCAACCATGCGATCCGATGAGAAGGTCGTCGTCTGGATCTGGCTAACGGAGCCCTCCACGGACCGGTCGCGGTTCCAGGGCAACCTGAGCGAGGAACAGCACCAGGAACTGCTGAGCCTACAGAGGGCCACGTATGCCGCCCACGAAGCGCCGGTGATCGACTTCCTGAAGACACAGGACTCGACCGTAGTCTATGCCTGTCAGTACGCCCCGGTGGTCTTCGCGGAGGTCTCCAGGGAGACGATCCAGGACCTGAGCAAGCGATCGGACGTCGTATCGCTGGACATCACCCGGAGTTACGAACCTGCGCTCAATAGTGCAGCGCCGACCGTGAAGGCAAATGTTGTCTGGGGGAGGGGGAAGACCGGCACCGGCATCAAGGTCGCGATTGTGGAAGTGCCTCTCGGTTCAGGTTCGGGGATACAGTTCTCAAACCCCTACCTGCTTGACGGGTCGTCGTACCGCCCCGATCTGCCCGTGAGTGGCCACGCAACACAGGTGGCCGGTATCGTTGCAAGTACCCACTCAACGTACAAGGGCATCTCCTACGGAGTACCGGCACTGCTCTCTGCAAATGCCCCCAGCGAGGACGATACCGATATTGTCGCTGCAACAGAGTGGGCGATAACGCAGGGCGCAAAGGTCATCAGTTGCAGTTTTGGGGGAGAGACTGGAAGCAGCCTCGGCGATATGGATCAGTACCTCGATCATGTCGTCTGGAGCAACCACCTGACCGTCGTTGTTGCTGCAGGTAACCCACCCAACAGTGGCAATGTATGGTGTCCGGGCCTTGCCTATAACGTCATTACTGTTGGTGCTTTTGATGATCGGGATTCATCAGCTTGGACAGGTGATACCATGTGGCAATACTCTGGCTATAACGATCCTGAATCGCCGCACGGTGATCGGGAGAAGCCGGAGGTGGTCGCCGTCGGGTGCGGGATAACATCCACCTCGACGGCCAGCCCCTGGCTCGTCAGTTGCGCCTCAGGAACAAGTCTCGCCGCACCGGCGGTATCCGGCGAGGCCGCCCTGTTGATGCACCGGCAGAGCCAGCTCACGTCCTGGCCGGAAGCCGTCAAGGCGGCCATCATGGCGGGAGCGGTCCACAACATCGAGGGTGCCAGCAGGTTGAGCGACCGCGACGGTGCAGGCGGGATCGACTGTTCGATCGCCGACGACACCATCGCGAACAACCGCTGGTGGGCGAACACCGTGACCTACGGCGACTTCCCGAAGACTTATGTCCTGAGCGGCATCCCCGCCGGGAAGAAGGTCCGGGTCGTTGCCGCGTGGGACTCGCATCCCCCGGATCTACATCCCCCTTACGGCACGATCAACGACCCGCTGCAATCCGATTTTGACCTGATCATCTACGATCCGAACGGCGAGCAGGTCGAAGTCTCGTCGTCCTACGACAACAACTACGAGATCGGCCAGTTCGAGACGGAAATGAGCGGGAACTATCAGGCGAGGGTTGTTAAATACCGGTTCGAAGGCGCATCCGAGCGTCTCGCGCTGGCTTACAGCATCAGCGACCCCTGAACCCACTTATTTTTGTATCATCAACAGAGGGACTGCAATGAAATTACGTATTTACTCATACATCGCAACGATAATCCTCGTCGTCCTTGCCAGCGCCGGGTGCCTGGGACCGGCTGATACTGCCGTAAATACCACCCCGGAACCGACACCGGAGCCCTGCGAGACATGCACCGTCCCCGAGGGCTTCTGCGGCCCGCCCGGGGTCTGCCCGGGGGAGCCAGTGAACGGCGTCTATGTCTTCACGGACAGGAACGTCTACCGGATCGGGGAGGTGGTGGAGTTCGGTATCGTCAACTGTGGCGATGAGCCGGTGGAATTCGGCAACCCGCGCCCATGGTGGATTGACAGATGGGTCACGAACGAATCAGGATGCATGCCGGGCAATTGCACCGGCGGCACGTGGGAGCCCGTCGGCAATGCGGGATGTGCTCCGACCGTGGTGTGCTTCCTCGACCCCGGAGAAAACTGGACGGTGCGTTGGGATACTTCAGGGGCGAACCGAAGTGAGACCCTATACATGGTGGCGGACAACCTCACTCCCGGGACACACTGCATCTGGTACGAAGGCGGCTACGCCAAGGAGTTCGAGTTCGTATGAAGCAGGAAAAGCAGGCAACGCCGGCCCCCGGCGTCCCCTTGAGTTCCGAGCCTGCACACGGTTTACATGCCTAATCCCCATGAGGTGTAAGGATGTGCATGCAACCGGAGAAACCACAATGAAACCACAAATTCACCCCTGCATCGCAACGATAGCTCTCATCGCTATCCTCGCGACCGCCGGGTGCCTGGGACCGGCCGATACCGCCGTAAACGCCACCCCGGAACCCACACAGGAGCCCTGCGAGACCTGCACCGTCCCCGAAGGATTCTGCGGCCCGCCCGCGGTCTGCCCGGGGGAGCCGGTGAACGGCGTCTACGCCTTCACAGACAGAAACGTCTACCATATCGGGGAGGTGGTGGAGTTCGGTATCGTCAACTGCGGCGATGAACGCATAATGTTTGCTCACCCATCTCCGTGGCAGGTTGAAAGATGGATCACAAACGCACCCAGAGGCACACCGGACAACGATACCGACGGTACGTGGGAGATGGTCGGCCATGTTGCAGGATTTGTTCAAACAATGGCATGGCCTCTTCATCCCGGAGAGACGGAGACGACGCGGTGGAATACTACAGACTGGAATACTCCAGAGTGGGGGAGAGAGGTACGGCCGATGAACGACAACGTCACCCTCACCCCCGGGACATACCGGATACGGTACCCCTGGATCGGGATATCCCGGGGGGACCGGATACATTACGTAGAGGGCAACCTCAACTTCACCAAGGAGTTCGCATTCGTATGATGGCGTTGAGCAGGCGGCCCCGTGCCAGCGCGCAGCCCGGTGGGTCCCGTTCACCAGGAGGGGTAAGGATGTGCACGCAACCGGAGAAACCACAATGAAGTCACGTATTCCCCCATGCATCGCGGCGATAGCCCTCATCGCCCTCCTCGCAACCGGCCGGGTGCCTGGGACTGACCGATACCGCCGTAAACGTCACGCCAGAACCGACACCGGAACCCTGCGAGACCTGCACCGTACCCGAGGGATTTGCGGCCCGTCCGGGGTCTGCCCGGGGGAGCCGGTGAACGATGTCTACGTCTTCACGGACAGGAACGTCTATCATATCGGGGATGTGGTGGAGTTCGGCATCGTCAACTGCGGCGATGAACAGGTGGAATTCAGCAACCCGTCCCCGTGGCGGATCGATAAGTGGGTCACGAACGCATCCGGGGGCACGCCGGGGAACAATATAGGCACATGGGAGATCATCGGCGATGCCGGGTGTACTCCATGTGCAAGGTGCTACCTCAATCCGGGACAAAACTGGACGCTCTATCGAACCTCAGCTCAGGAAAGGGCAGCCGGAGATCTCAAATACAGCTGGACGGAGGAACGGGTGCGATGGAACACTACAGACTGGTGGGATACTGCGGAGGCGAGCGGAAGTCCTGTACACCCATATGAGATTCGGATTCACGACGACCCCCTTACCCCCGGAAAGTACCGGATATGGTACGGGCGCAACCTCGCCAAGGAGTTCGAACTTGTATAAGGGGGAAGAAGCAGAGTAACTCCGGGCCACGGGACCAGGGTTTTCACGCCGTTTTCCGTGCGTAGAGAGAGCCGGCACGAACCGGCGGTGCAGAACCCCGGTCGACCGGGCCGTGCTATCGCCGGTTCGGGGAAGGTCACATCCCGAAATCAAAGAGCGTCGTCCGCGAGGGGTCGACGTCGTGCCAGTCCCACCCGAGCGGCTCGATGATCCGTGAGATAGGGCCTTTGAGCGTCTTCTCGAGCATCGTCTCCCAGTCGACGACGAACTCCGGCGGCACCTGATCGGCGTACTCGAAGCAGACCACGTCCGTCCGTGGGAACCTCGCCGTGACGTTCTTGATGTAGACCCGTTTGGGCTTGCTGCCACGCTTGAAGTCGGTCCCGAGATGCTCGTTCGAGTACTTGGCGCCCCGGATGTGGGCGTCGTCGTTCTCGTAACTATCGAGGCTCTTCCCGATACCGCCCGGAATGCCGGCCTCGTCGAGCGAGTACTCCCCCCGGCGGTACTTTCGGATGACGTCGCGGAGATACGCCTGCACGTCGCTGAACGCGTCCCCGCGAAGGATCATCTCGATGACGGCGCGCTGCACCTCCCGCGTGATCTGCGGGGAGTCGCTCCGCCGGATCTCGAAGCCGACGACGTCCACCTCGTCGACGTCCTTGCCCTCCTTCCAGACCAGGTGCCCCGCGTAGCGCTTCTTCTTGCCTGCCTGGAAGAAGCGGCGGTAGACCTTCTCGAACTTGATGGAGAAGTAATGCGTATCGGCGTTCAGTTCGGTCTTCGCGAAGTCGCCGTAGCTCGCGTTCAGTTTCGCCTCGATATCCCTCGCACGTGCGATCGTCGCCTCGAGGTCGCCCGGGGGAACCTGCACCATACAGGAGTCGGTGTCGCCGTAGAGGACGGTGTAGCCGAGGTTGGTGATGATATCGCGGGTGTGCCTGATGATCGCCCGGCCGACCGACGTGACGGCAGACCCGATCTCGCGGTCGTAGAGCCTGAACCGGGTGTAGCCCGAGACCCCGTAGTAGGAGTTCATGATCACCTTCAGGACGTTCTGCTGGAGGTCGTAGAGGACGTACTCCGGCGACCCGAAGGGGTAAAGGTTTCGGAGGCGCTTGCGCTCGTCCCGCTCCTCGAGGAGTTCCGCGATGATGCTCCTCGTCAACCCGTCCGGCTCCCGGGAGAACCGGATGCCGTTCGGCGCCCGCAGTTCGCCGTCCGGGTTCTTCGTCTCGGGCGAGGCGTTGATCGTCATCATCGCCATCGGGTAGAGCGATTTCAGGTCGAGAACCACCACGTTCTCCCGGAGGCCGGTCGCGGGCTCAAAGACGGTCGCTCCCTCGAACTCGTCGCCGGCGGCGAGCCCTTTTGATGGGAGGACGAACGTGCCCGACGCCTTCCGCAGGACGTAGATGTCGATGACGTTCGAGGAGTTCAGCGTCCGGTCGAGCGGGCATCCGACGTACCGGGCAATCTCCCGGTAGAACTCGATGATGTTGTTCTTTTGATCGATCCCGACGCAGAGCTCGACGTCGCGGTAGTTGTACTCCACGAGCCGCTTCGGATCCGACCGCCAGAGTCCGGTGATCGTCCCGGTGTAGCGGACCTTCGTCACCCCGAGTTCCTCTTCGGCGATTGCATCGAGCCGGTAGGACTCCTTCTGCGCCTGGTGCATCTTCCGGTAGGCGCCGAGGAGATCGAAGATCGAGCGACCCCGGACGGCGTTCCGCTCGGTCTGTCCGGGGATACGGGCGAGGTCTTCGGCCCTGAGGCCGAGCGCCGCCATCCGCTTCACGATGTAGGGGATATCGAAATCCACGAAGTTCCAGCCCGAGAGGATATCCGGGTCGCGCTCCCCGATGTAGGCGGCGAGCCCCTTGAGCATCGAGACCTCGTCGGGGTACCGGACGACCCGGTGCCGCTCGCCGACAGAGAGGCCGGGCACGTCGCCCGCCGCCCCGCCGGGCTGCCAGAGGAGCGTCGTGTAGTCGTCGTCGAACGAGTCCCAGCAGGTGACGCAGATGATCGGGTCGCGTTCGGGCTCGGGAAACCCCTGCTCGTCCACGCACTCGATGTCCATGATGCAGGTGCGGGCCGGAGCCTTGATCTCGGCCGGCGCGAGTTCGCGGTAGTCCACCGTGGATACACCGGCAGGAAGGTCCATCCCGGCGGAGAGGCCGCAGTCGATCATGAACCGGGTGGCGAACGGGATATCGGCTTCGAAGTGCAGGAATCGGTCACGGACCTCGCGGACGTCGCCGGGACGCCGGGTGTAGAGCCGCCGGAGCGGCTCTCCGCGGATGGAGCGGTAGGTCGTGTCCGGCTCAAGTTCGACCCCCTGCGGGAGGGGCGCCGTCTCCACCTGCCCGGCGGGCGCGTAGAAGTAGGGGCGAAAGCCGGTCACGTCGATCCGGACCGCCTTCCCCGAGGCGTCCCGGCCGAAGACGTGGATGACCGGGATCTCGAACCCGACCCCGGTGCTGTACTCCACCTGGTGGATGCCGATCCGGGCTTTCCCGAACTCCTCCAGCGTTGCCGGAACGCTCATCCCGGGTACCCGGTCAGCCATCGAACCTCCTCGAGAGGTCTCTGACGAACGCTCCCGCCTCCGCCATCTTCGCGGACTCCCAGGGATCGAGTTCCCACTCCTCGATACCGATGACGCCCTCGCGGCCGATCCGGGCGGGGACGCCGAGGGAGCAGCCGGAGAGACCGTATTCGCCGTCGAGAACGCACGAGCAGGGGAGCACCTCGCGCCGGTCTTCGAGGATCGCACGGATCAGCATGGCGATGTGGTATGCGGGTCCGAAGACCGTCCCTCCTTTGCCGCGGATCACCTCCATGCTCGCCCCCCGCATCCGGGAGAGGATTGCTTCCCGCTCTCTGGTATCGACGTCGCTGCCGGTCTTTGAGAAGACCGGCACCTGGCGGTCGCCGTGCTCCCCGAGCACCCAGGCCGGCCCGCCGATCCCCGCCTCGCGAAGGAAACCGGCAAACCGTGCGCTGTCGAGCTGGCCGCCGAAACCGATGCACCGCTGCCGGTCGACGCCCATCATCTTCCAGAGGCCGTAGTTGTTCGCGTCCATCGGGTTCGTGACGGAGACGACGACACCGGGGAACCCCTGCAGGAGCTCGCTGCACCGCTTCGCCACCGGGATATTGGCCTCGAGGAGGTCGGCCCGGGTCCTGATATCCGGTGTCCTCGGGGTGCCCGCCGCAAAGACGAATATATCGGCATCCCGCATCGCCGCCGTTTCGGTGGAGACCGCGACGTCGATACCCGTGTGCTGCAGGTCGAGCACCTGCGCCCGGAGGAGGGGCTCGTATACGTCGTAGACGACGATCTCGTCTACGAGACCGAGCGCGGCGGAGAGGAACGCCGTCTCGCCCCCCACCTTTCCGACGCCCAAGATTGCAAGCGAGGTCATAGTATCGGTCCTGATCAGAGTAATGATATAGGTTTATGCGCGCAAAGAGGCTCCCGACTGCACGGAGAATAACGATCCGGCGGGGAAAAGAGCCTTCTTACCGCCTCCCGTGCCGGTACCCGGGCTCCGGAGAGCGGAGTACATACCTTCCTGTCAGTACACTTGGCGCGAGAGTATAATAATACCCTGCTCCCACCTTTTTTCAATGGTTGCGCTTTATCCAGGCCCCGTCGAGGTCGGCGGCATCCGGTTGAGGAACCACCTCCTGCTCGCGGCCGGCATCCTCGGTACCACCGGGGCGTCGCTCGCCCGTATCCTCGCGAACGGTGCAGGCGGCGTGGTCACGAAATCCATCGGCCCGAGCCCGAAAGAAGGGCACCCCGGCCCCTGCCTGGTCGTGGTCGACGGCGGCATCATCAATGCGATGGGCCTCCCGAACCCCTCGGCCGCGTTTGTGGACGAACTGGCCTCTCTCGCGGGCGAGCCGGTGATCGTGAGCATCTTCGGGGGGACGCCGGAAGAGTTCCGGACGGTCGCCGGGTGGTTCGCCGGGAAGGCCTCCGGGCTCGAACTGAACCTCTCCTGCCCCCATGCAGAAGGCTACGGGGCGGCCATCGGGAGCGACCCGGCCCTCGTGCAGGAGTGCACCCGGGCGGTGGCCTCCCTCGGGGTTCCGACCTGGGTGAAACTCACCCCGAATGTCGCCGATATCGCCGAGATCGGGGCGGCAGCGGAGCGCGGCGGGGCGGACGCGATCGTCGCGGTCAACACCGTGAAAGCGATGCGAATCTCGACGGCGCTCCGGCGGCCGGTGCTCGGGAACCGGTTCGGCGGGCTCTCGGGGAAGGCCATCTTCCCCGTCGCCGTCCGGTGCGTCTACGACCTCTACGAGGCATGCTCCATCCCCATTGTCGGGTGCGGCGGGGTCTCCACCGCCGACAACGTCGTCGAGATGATGATGGCCGGAGCAAGCGCCGTCGAGATCGGGAGCGCGGTCATCGACGATATCGGCATCTTTGCAGCGATTGCAGACGACCTCTATAGCCTCGACGGCATCGACGCGGGCGAGATCGTGGGGTGCGCCCATGCATGAGCAGATGCCTGCAGGGGTTACGATAACGGAGATCGTCGAGGAGACGCCGTCGATCAGGACGTTCGTCTTCGACCGCGAGATTGAAGCGCGGCCGGGCCAGTTCGTGATGGTCTGGGTGCCGGGCGTGGACGAGGTCCCGATGGCCCTCTCTTCTCCGTTCTCGATCACCGTCCAGAAGGTCGGGGACGCGACCGCCGCGCTCTTTGCGATGCACGAGGGCGACCGGATCGGTGTCAGGGGCCCTTACGGGAACGGGTTTGCCGTCTCCGGCAGAACGCTTGCCGTCGGCGGCGGTGTCGGTGCCTCCCCGCTCCTGCCGCTCGTCACGGCCGGGCTGGTGGACACCTTCCTCCTCGGCGCCAGGACGGCCTCCGAACTCCTCTTCGAGAACAGGATACGCGGCGCGGCGACGCTGATGGTCGCGACCGACGACGGCACCGCCGGCCACCACGGGTTCGTGACGGAGCTCGTCTCGAGAGTCGATCTCGCCGACTTCGACCACATCTGCGTCTGCGGCCCCGAGATCATGATGACGGCGGTGCTCGCCGTTCTCGACCGTGAAGGATGTGCCGAGCGGGGACTCTTCTCCCTCCACCGCTACATGAAGTGCGGTGTAGGCCTCTGCGGCTCGTGCTGCACCGACCCGCACGGCTTGCGGGTCTGCAGGGACGGCCCCGTCTTCTCCGGTGACGTCCTGCTCGATAGCGAGTTCGGGCATTACGCGCGCGACGCGAGCGGGAGCAGGCGCCGCATCTAGTGCGCCCATCCTGCAGAAAAGAGTGGATCAGGCCAGGAAGTTTTCCTGGGGTTCAAAGAGAAGGGAGATGATGTTCTCCACCCACCCGTACACCCTTGAGGTTATCGGGACTTCTTCCCGGGCATCGGCGCTTACTCCCGCCATACCCGTACTGGTGTTCCCGGGTTCCGGAGGAACGGTCACGCCGACCGTCACGTTGGCCGACGGTTCGGTCTCGTTGATCGCAGCCTCCGGCGGATTCCAGGTCTCGATCAGGTCAGGATCGTTTGTGAAGAGACGGATCGACCGATCGCCCTCGCCGCCCCCGACGACGAGGAACGAACCTTCGGGGGTCACGGCAACGGATTCCGCACGGCCCTTGAGGGCGATCTTCTGGACCTCGGCTCCCGTGCGGTCGAGAACGTGGATCGTCTTGCCGGATGCAGCGAAGATCCTGTCAGCCTCGTTCGTCAGAGCCGTCGAGACGACGGCATCCCCCACGGGATATTTCCAGAGGTGCTCGCCCTCCCCCGTGGAGAGATAGAGGCACCGGTCGACCGAACCGGCCGCCACGAACCGTCCGTCGGGGGTGAGGTCAATCCCCCTCACCAGTTTGCCGGTTCCGTAACTCCAGGACTCTCCTTCCCTGCTGTTGAGGAGGTAGACCCCCTGGTTATCGCAGCCGATCGCGATCCTGCGGCCGTTCTCCGATATCGCGAGATCGTAGCTGTCGGTCCCCATATCGTAGTCCCAGAGCTGCTTCTTGTTCCGGTCGAAGATGTAGACCGCACCGTTGTCACAGCCGGCGGCGACATACATCCCGTTCGAGGAGAGATCCACGGAACGGTAGACGAACGTCGTCTTCTCGGTCCAGAGCAGGCCCCCTTCCCCGTCATAGAGATAGAGTTTGTCCGCAGCAACCCCTATTCGCGACCCTTCCGGCGATATTCCGACGCTGTTCACACGTCCGCCGACAGAGGCCTTCCAGAGGACGTTTCCCTGCTGGTCGAGAACGTACACCACGGAGTCTGCAGAGGCGACGATCGTAGAACCGTCGTGCGTGACCGCCACGGAACTGACAGGACCGTTGGCCCCCAATCCCCAGACCGGAACATACTCCCCCTCGTCCGCGGAAACAACCCCGCACAGGGCAGCGATAAGGCAGCAGCACAGCAGGAGCACCGTCCTGACACGCCCGGAATTTGCTATCCGGGAATACGCCCGGGCCCTGAAGGTAGAACTGGATGAAGTCACTTCCCCCGATGACATCAGGCCCTGATCCACAGATATAATATATATATCTTTCGGGCAACGTTCCGCACCCGGGTTCCGGGACGGTTCTCCGGCTCCTGCCCGACCCCAATCAGAGGCGGCCGGAGGCTGCCGCGGTTTCGGGAATACCGGTAGAACATTCTGAGGATTCGGAAGGGGCGGAGCCGGAGAACCCGCCTGCCGGGTCGCGAGGAAAGGATGGTTCACGACCGGAATGCTCGCAGGGACGGCAGGCGGGGTGGTCCCCCGTCCGCTTACGGGTCGTCGGTATCGCGTTCTGCCGCGGGATCGATCGACTCCAGGTCTTCGAGATTGTTGATATTCGTGAACGTCAGGAGACCCGGATCGATCTCGCGGATCTTCTCCATGCGGACGTACCGGGTATCGAGGCTCCAGATCATCGCCCGGAGCGAGAGCGACTCGTGCTCCTCCAGGTAGCCGAGCAGCGCGCTCCTCCGGTAGACTGCATGGAGCGGCTCGAGCATCTCGGCGTTCCAGCATGGTATGGCGGCATCGTAGCCGACGGCGGCATCGAAGAGCAGCCGGACCACCCCCGGGTGGATGCAGGGCATGTCGCAGGCGGCAACGAAGACGTACTCGCCGTGCACCGCGAGCGCCCCCGCGTGCAGGCCGCCGATGGGACCGAGACCTTTCCGGACGTCCGATATGCACCTGATATCCCCGAGATGGCCGAACCGCTCGCACTGCCCGGGATCCCGCGCGACGACCACGATCTCATCGACCGACTCCTTGAGGGTGTCGATGAGGCGGTCGATGAAGGTCTTGCCCCGGAACGTAAAGAAGTACTTCTCCCGCCCGCCGGCACGCCGTGCCGCTCCTCCGACAAGGACTATCGCAGATCGCATGCTCCTCTCTCCCGGCCGTCAGAGCCGCTCCCGGAAGCGGATCAGTTCGGCGATGCAGGTGTTGTAAGGCGCACCGACGCCGTGTTTTTCGGCGAGCGCCGCTACCGCACCGTTCATGAAGTCGATCTCGGTCTTCCTCCCGCCGGCGATGTCCTGGAGCATCGACGAGTGGTGGGCGGCCGTCGCGGGGAGCTGGGTCGTCCGGAGATACTCGAGGTACGCCTCCGCCGTCTCCCAGGGGAGAGGGACGCCTTCGACTTTTGCCACCCGGTAAGCCTCCTCCACAATCGCGGCGACGACCGCCCATGCATGCGGATCGACGAGCGCGCCGTAGGGAACGTTCATGAGGGCGCCGAGCGGGTTTAACGCGCAGTTGTAGAGGGTCTTGCCCCAGATATCCGTCCGGATACTATCGGTCGCCTCCGCCCGGATACCGGCATCCCGGATGAGGGCGGCGAGGTCTTCTACCGCGTCGTCCGTGCCGGACGGGAACCGCCCGATCTTCATGGGCGCCGCCTCCACGGAGACGTGGACCGACGCATCGCCCCGCCACTCGAACCCGGTGATGATCATGGCGCCGACGACCCGGTCGGTGAACCGCGCGATGATCTCCTCGTTCCCGATGCCGTTCTGGAGGCTTATCACCTCGCGTCCCCCGATGGCGTCGGCGAACTGGCGGCAGATCGCCTCCGTATCGGTGGACTTTGCGGCGACGATGTAGTAGTCGGCGTCCCGCCACGCACCGGGGAGGTCCTCGGAGCAACTGAACCGGTATGTGCCCTCTCCCCATATGCCGGTCATCAGAAAGCCCCGTTCCCGTACCGCATCTGCGTGCCGCGTCCTCGCTACGGCGTGAACGTCCGCAATGCGGGACAACTTTGCGGCAACGGTCAGCCCGACCGCCCCGGCACCCAGGACCACGATCTTCATTTCGGTACTAGTATGGCGGAGTTACCTGTTAACTCCTCGCTTTTCCGGCGTGCAGACATCTCCCCGGCGTTCCATGCCAAGCAGGATCTCTTTGATCGCAAGATCGGGGGAGAACCCGCCCATGCCGGTCTTCGCGACGACCCGGTGGCAGGGCACCACGATCGGGGTCGGGTTTCGGGCCATCGCCGCCCCGACCGCCCGGGGCGCGGTTCCGACCATCCGGGCAACCTCCCCGTAGGTGAGGGTCTCCCCGCAGGGGATTGACCGGACGACACGATAGATCCTGGCAAAGGTCGAGTCGCCCTCGGTCGCGACGCTTCGGAGGGAGGAGAGGTCCGCCGGCCGCCCGGCACAGTAGCGCAGGATCTCTTCCGGAACCGATCCGGCGATGCCCTCACGTGCGAAACGCACCCGGTAGACGAGGTCGTCCTGCCATGCGACGTGGACGTGCCACAGCCCGAACCGGCACGACCCGGTCAGGATCGCCATTTTTCAGCCTCCTTTTTGAAAACATCTACGGTGCATGCCGTCATCTCCTCCTGCATCCACGGCGGCAGCCCCGCATGAACCCGCCGTTCCAGGAACCTCTTCTCCCCGAGGACGAGCATGCCCCTGTCTTCGGGCGTCCGGAGCACCCGGCCGAGCGCCTGCAGGGCGCGGTTGACCGCCGGGAGGGTGTAGCTGATGAACTCCCCCTCCTCGCCGAACTTCATCCGGAAGTAGTCGATCACCATCCTCCTGACGCGGTTGAACGGCGCGAGCGGGAGGCCGATGACGAGCGCTCCTGCAAGCATCTCGCCGCGGTAATCCAGACCCTCGCTCCACTTGCCGCCGCAGACCGCAAAGAGGATGCCCGAACGGCCGGTTCCCGGGAGGGCCATGAACTCCCGGAGCATCGTGGCCGAGGCTGCGGTGTCCTTGGACTCGATGTAGATCTGCTTCTTTCTGATGCGGGGTGCGCAACGCTCCGCGAATGTGTTCAGGAGGTCATAGGAGGGGAAGTAGACCGCGAGGTTCCCCGGAAGGCGGGCGAACGTGGTGATGTAGTCCTCGGTCCGTGCGAGGTTCTCTCTGTCCCGGCGCATCGAGTAGGCGGTGGTGATGTCGGTTGCGCAGAAGATGCGGCGGTTCTGTGGGGGGAAGGAGTTCGGGAGCGACATCGTCGTGACGGGAAGGTCGCCGAAGTAGTAGCGGCGGTAACTCTCGATGGGGGAGAGCGTCCCGGATATCAGGACGCAACAGGCGTGCGCCCGGGCGATCTCCTGGAGCTTGGTGCTCGGGTCGATGTTTCGGACCTCGAGCGCCACGGCCCCGTCGTCCTCTTTGCGGTAGACCGTGAGGTACGCCGGGTCGGCGGCGGAGCGGAAGATCCGGTAGAAGAACTCGGTCAGCCGCTCGATCGCGCTCTCCCGGAACTCGCCCGCCTGCATGTTCTTCTCGCGGATCCCCTCGCTGATCTTGAGGAGGTCGTCCACGATCTCCTCCATGCTCCGGTAGAGCGTGCCGGAGAGGATCATCTTCTGAAAGACCGGGGGCTCGAAGAAGTCCTCCGTCTCGTAAGAGCCCTTGAGCGCCTCCATGAACCGGGTGATCTGCGGCAGGATCTGGACCACGGCGTCCGCCTGCGGCGATCGCCGGCGCCCGGAGAGTTCGTGCCCGGCCTGCACGATATCGCGCTCCTCGATCGTCACGCTCTCGATGCTCTGGACGACGTCCCCGCAGTTGTGCGCCTCGTCTATGAGCAGCAGGGCGTCGTGCCCCTCGATCCCGAGCGACTGGTAGAGTTGATCCCGGATCATATCGTCGAAGAGGTGGTAGAAGTTCACGAGCACCACGTCGGCGTCCCGGGCGGCATGCATCATCGTATCGTAGGGGCAGATGTCGCCGCAGAACCCGGCAAGCTGGTCGGGCCAGATGAGCTCGGTGCTCACCCGCTC
This sequence comes from Methanoculleus sediminis, assembly GCF_001017125.1. Classification (GTDB taxonomy): domain Archaea; phylum Halobacteriota; class Methanomicrobia; order Methanomicrobiales; family Methanoculleaceae; genus Methanoculleus; species Methanoculleus sediminis. The sequence continues at coordinate 204,253 of NZ_JXOJ01000008.1, forward strand.
GGCCCGGACGCGCAGGGCCGCCGACGGGATCATCTTCAATCCCCCGTCCTCGGGCTCCACGAACGATTTACCGTGGATGAAGTAGGGGCAGATGAGCGGGTGCTCCGGGTCCATCTTGCGGATCTGCTGCTTTATCTGGCGGTCGTTTGCCGGGACGAGCGAGCCCTTCTGCGCCCGTTCCCGCATCAGCGCCGTCGAGAAGGATTTGACGCCCTCGCACCGCCGGTAGATATCGCCTTCGCCGCCGAGCGGACACATGCTGGACTTGCCGATGAGGTAGGCGAACTTGAGGTCGCCGCGCTTCTTCCGGATGAGCTGGAGCTCGCGCATGAACGTCGCAAGCTGGCTGATGGTCCGGACGGCGACGAGCACTTTCCGTCCCCGGCTCTCCGCGAGGAGCGCGGAGACCACACTCGACTTGCCGCTCCCGGTCGGTGCATCGATCATGGCGATACCGCCGTCGCGTGCGATGGAGGCGGCCGCTTCGAGCATCTCCCGCTGATGTGGCCGGTACTCCAAGTACGGGAACCAGTCGTCGAGGCTATCCATTGCATACAGTTCGACGTCGTACGTCAATGTAGTTTGGGTGCCCGGGGCGAAAGTGAACGGTGGCGGTGCTGCCCGAACGGCGGAATGGAGGGAGAGCGCAGACCGGGAAGACTGTACGAAAGTATTATATATCAACCCGCTTACCGCTCACCGGTGAGACTGTATGTCACTCAAGGCTGAGGTCATCGATAAGATATCGGCTCTTCTCGCAGCTGCATTCGGCCTGATCGCCGCTCTTGCATGGAACGGAGCCATTCAGGAGCTTTTCGCAGTCATATTTGGAGATCAGAGCTCGCTCGTTGCAATGTTTGTGTATGCCATCGTCGTGACGATCATCGCGGTGATCGCGGTCATCCTGATCGGCCGCGCCGCAGCGAAGGCGAAGAGAGAGGACGAAATAGCGGCAACAAGAAGGTAAGACCCCGAAATCCCTTCATTTTCGGCAAATCCTCCCGACCCTGAACCTGCCGGATATCCTATGAGCCTGCATGACGACCGGGTGACGGGTGGAGCGACTCCCCGCTCACGGCCGGTCACCGTCACGGTCATCGACTACGATGAGTCCCGCCTCGATGAGCGGACGTACACGCTGCCGGAGATCCGGCTCCCGGCTCGCCGTCCGGCGGTCACCTGGGTCGACGTCGACGGCGTCCATGATACCGGGGTGATCCAGGCGGTCGGGGATGCCGTCGGGATTCACCCCCTGACCCTGGAGGACATCGCGAATACCCGCCAGCGGCCGAAGATCGAGGATTACGGCGATTACCTCTACGTTGCGGTCCGGATGATTGCTCCCGGCGACGGTGAGTTCCATAGCGAGCAGGTCAGCCTGGTGCTCGGGAGAGACTACGTCGTATCCTTCCAGGAACACCCGGGCGACGTCTTCGAGCGTATCCGGGAGCGGCTGCGTACGGGATCCGGACGGCTCCGACGCGTCGGGCCGGACCACCTCTTCCACGCCCTGCTGGACGCGATCGTCGACGGCTACTTCGCCGTGATCGAGGAACTCGGGGAGCGTATCGAGATCGTCGAGGAGGAGGTGGTGGCGGACCCCGACCGCGGGACGCTGCAGGCAATATATACCTTAAAACGATCCCTGATAGTGCTCCGGCGCTCTGTCTGGCCGCTCCGCGAAGCGGTTGCACAACTCGAGCGGGGCGAATCGCCCCTGATCGATGAAGCGACGCTCGTCTACTTCCGGGACGTCTACGACCACACCATAGAGGTCGCCGAGACGGTGGAGACCTACCGGGATATGATGTCCGGAACCCTCGACGTCTATCTCTCGAGCCAGAGCAGCCGGATGAACGAGATCATGAAGGTTCTCACCGTCATCGCCACCATCTTCATCCCGCTCACCTTCATCGCCGGGGTCTACGGCATGAACTTCGCGCATATGCCGGAGATCAGCCATCCCTGGGGTTATCCGGTCGCCCTCGCCTCGATGGCGGCCGTCGCGGCCGCGATGCTCCTCTACTTCAGGAAGCGAGGGTGGATCTGAACCGCGGCCGGCACCCCTACCCCATAAGCCCGGATACCATTATATCCCGTTGCGTCGAAGCCCGCGCCACTGAGCAGGCCGCGTGCGCCGGCGGCAGCAGGGCGAAGGGGTATGCAGGCGAGCCAACGGCACCCGGAGAGACGGAGACAGGCGACGCTGAGGACCGTCGCCGTCATCGTGATCTCCGGCACCGCCACGGCCCTGTTCCTGCTTGCAGCACTCCTCTACCCGGACATCTTCCTCGAACGCGTCTTCTACACGGCCCTCACGATCAGCCTTGTCTACCTCTTCTTCTTCATCGTCGAATCGCTCACCCTCCGGCGCATCAGGGACGAGCGGGAACGCTACTCGTTTCGCAAAACGGTATCCATCTTAAAGTTCGTCGTCGCCGGCGTCATCCTCCTCCGTGTCTGGATCGACACCAACTACATCTTCGTCGCCTACGGGATCGTCGGTGCCGGGATCGCCGTCGCGCTCCAGGATCTCTTCAAGAATTTCGTCGCCGGGATCCTGATCATCGTCTCCCGCACCTACCAGATCGGCGACCGGATCGAGATCAGCGAGACGATGGGCGACGTGATCGATATCGGAATCCTCACGACGAAGATCCTGGAGATCCACGCCCGCGACGTGAAGGGGGATCAGGCAACGGGCAGGATCGCCGTCGTTCCGAACGGCGACACCCTCTCATCGAGGGTCTTTAACTACACGATGGATCACACTTTCGTCTGGGACGAGATCACCATCCCCATCACCTATGGGTCGGACTGGCGGCGGGCGGTCTCCCTCTTCCTCGATATCGTTCGCCGGGAGACGGCGGCGACGGCCCGACGGGCCGAACGGGAGATCGAGAGGATTGGCGAGCGTTACTACCTGCCGGGAAGAGAGGTGGAGCCGTCCGTCTACCTGACCCTCACCGACAACTGGATCTCCTTCGACATACGCTACGTGACCGATGTCCGGAGAAAGCGGGCCACGAAAGACGACCTCTCCCGCAAACTCCTCGAGGCGGTCGAAGCGGCCGACGGTATCGCCATCGCGACCGAGAACATCATCGTCTACGACGGCGGACCGTTCGAAGACGCGTGATCGGCCCGACAGTGGTGTTTTATACCATGGGATGAATGCCCCCCTCCCCGAGAAGGTTTCTATGACTCCTGCCGGGCGGTTCGCCGGGTGATTTGCCGGAACCGGCAAGGTGTATCCGCCTCTTCCCGGGGGGCAGGCAGTCCGGAGGTGGTGATGCAACCGGAAAAAACCTGTGGGATACTCTCGATCCGGGTGATCGATTACACGGAGGATCGCCTCGAGGAGCACGAATGCATCGAACTCACCGAGGCATGGTCGTGGATCGGCCGGGAGACGGTCACCTGGATCGACGTCGTCGGGGTGCCGGAGCGCGACGAACTCGTGATCCTCGGCAGGCAGGCGGGGATCCACCCGCTCACGATGGGGGACATCACGGCCCCGGACCAGCGGCCGAAGGTGGAGGAGTTCGGGAGTTACGTCGCCGTCATCGCGAGGATGCTCTCGGAGAGAGACGGCAGGGTCGCAAGCGAGCAGGTCAGCCTGATCTTCGGGGAGAACTACGTCATAACGTTCCGCGAGCAGCCCTTCCAGGTCTTCGAACTGGTCCGGGAGCGGCTCCGGAACGAGCTGAGCGTCACCCGGGGATCGGGGCCGGATTTCCTCGCTTACACGCTCCTCGACGCCATCGTGAGCGTCTACCTCACCATCCTCGACGCGGTCGACGACCGGGTGGAAGACCTCCAGGGCAGGGTTCTGGCTTCCGCCGACCCGCTTGCCCTGAAGCAGATCTACGAACTCAAGGAAGACCTCCTGACCATCCGGAGAGCGGCCGTCCCGGCACGCGAGGTTCTCGGGGCGCTCGCGAGCCGGGAGTTGAGCCTTGTCCGGAAGGAGACGATCCCGTACTTCCGGGATATCTACGACCGGTGCATCCAGGCGGCAGAAGTTGCGGAGTATACCAGGGATACGCTCTCCGGCGTGATGGATCTCCATACCTCGAACCAGAACAACAGGCTCGCCGAGATCACGACGATCCTCACCATCGTCGCGAGCATCTTCATCCCCCTGAGTTTCATCACCGGGTTTTACGGGATGAATCTCAGGGACATACCGCTCGAAGACTCGCCGCTCGGGTATCCACTCGTCCTCCTCCTCATGGTAGGCGTCACCGTCGTGATGCTCCTCTACTTCAGGAAGAAGAAATGGATATGACGTCGAGCCCCGCGGCGCGGGGAGAGGGGCGGCAATCCCTTTTTTGTAGCGAGACTGCCAACACTTCTCTATTATGGCAATCCATCCCATCGACTACCGGTACGGCACTCCCGAGATGCGTGCCGTCTGGAGTGAGGAGAACCGCTTCCGGGCGATCGTCACGGCCGAAGTGGCGCTGGCCCGAGCCGAGGCGGCACACGGGATGATCCCCCGCGAGGATGCGGAGACGATCGCGACCTCTGCGCATGACGCGCGCCTCGAGCGGGCGAAGGAGATCGAGGCCGAGATCAACCACGACATGATGGCGATCGTCAAGGCCGTCACCGAGGTCTGCGGCGACGCCGGGCGGTGGATCCACTACGGGGCGACCTCGAACGACATCCTGGATACGGCGACCGCCCTGCAGATCCGCGAGAGCCTCGCGCTCATCGAGGAGAAACTGGGCAGACTCCTCTGCGTGCTTCTCGCCCGGAGCGCCGAGACGAAGACCCTGGTCTGCGCCGGCCGCACCCACGGGCAGATCGGGGTCCCGACCACCTACGGGCTGCGGTTCGCGATCTGGGCGAGCGAGGTCTCCCGTCACATCGAGCGGCTCCGCCAGATGCGCCCGCGGGTGGTCGTCGGGCAGCTCACCGGTGCCGTGGGCACCCAGGCGGCCCTCGGGGATGCCGGTATCGAGGTCCAGGAGACGATGATGGAGTTCCTCGGGATCCGGGCCGTGGACGTCTCGAACCAGATCATCTCACGGGACCGCTACGCAGAGTACTTCATGCTCCTTGCAAACATCGCGACGACGCTGGACAAGATCGGCCTTGAACTCCGGCTGATGCAGCGCTCCGAGATCGGGGAGCTCGCGGAGGCGTTCGGGAAGAAGCAGGTGGGCTCGAGCACGATGCCCCACAAGAGAAACCCGATAAAGAGCGAGCAGGTCTGTGGCCTTGCCCGAATCGTGCGCTCCGCGGTCGAACCGGCGCTGCAGAACAACGTCCTCTGGGACGAGCGCGACCTGACGAACTCCTCCCCAGAGCGGGTACTCTTCCCCGAGGCGTCGGTGCTCGCCGACCACATCCTCAACGTGATGATCGGCGTGATGGAGGGCCTCGAGTTCAACAAGGCGAACATCCGGAAGAACCTGATGCTGCTCCGGGGCGTGAACCTCGCCGAGTCGGTGATGATCGACCTCACGAAGCGGGGCATGAACCGGCAGGAGGCCCACGAGGCGATGCGGACGGCGAGCATGCAGGCCCTCGCCGAGGACCGCGATCTTGCCGAGGTGCTCGGCGAGCGGCCGGAGGTCACGCGGTTCGTCACCCGCGAGGAGCTCGACGCTCTCCTCGACCCGGACGCCTACATCGGGACGGCCGTCCGGCAGGTGGAGCGGCTGGTCGAGAAACTCACGCCGCTCTGCCGGTGAAGGGGTTTCGGACGCCCTTCATAGTTTGAACCGGGGAGGGGCATCGAAGAGTTTTCGATAGAGCGAGCTGAAGAGCGCGGTGTACTCCCCGGCCTTCTCGGTGGCGACGTACCGGGTCTTGTCCCCCTCTACCACTTCAACGAGATACTCTTTTTCCACGAGAAACCGGAGATACTCCTGGCCGGTCTTTGAGTTCAGGTCGCACCGGTTGATGATGGCGGTAAACGACTGGGGCGTTCTGCAGAAAACAAGGATCTCCCAGTAGATCTCGAAAGCCGTCCTGCGCCCGCTCATCGTCGATCCAGCTCCAGCGTTTCTTTCAGGAGAGCCTCGGACCCCTCGATCTCGCCAAGCCGCTCGTCCCAGACTTTCGCGAACCGGGAGAAATAGTAGGAGGAGGCAAGGCTGACCAGAGCGACCCCGAGCGTGAGGAGCATGAACGGGAGGACCAGGTAGTTGTTGATGGTGAAGGAGATGCCGTCCGTCGAGACAGAGAGGTGTTCCAGGCTGCCGAGGATCCCGAGGAGAAACGAGCAGACGCCGCCGAGCGTGCAGACCAGGATCATGGTGCGGACGGTTGCGCGGTTGTCGCGGTAGTGGGCGAGCATGCTTACGATGAGACGGGTGAGAGCCTCGTCCGGGACCTCGCCTCCCATCCCGTCGAGGTCGTCCTTGATCGTCTCGATCCCTTCGAAGACCCCGATGCTGGCGAGAATCCAGCGCAAGCCCGTAAGAACGGCAACAAGTGCGATGAACAGGACGACCGGGGAATAGATTACGTACAGCGCGGTAGAGAAGGTCTCGTACATGGAAACCGCCTCTCCGACGAGCACGCTGATGCCGAAGGCCATCACGAGGGCGGCAAAGACGATGTTCGCGACAGTAACAACATAGAAGTGCCGGATCTCGCTTCTGAACCGGGCGAGTGCTGATTCGTGCATGGAGGTTTTCACCGGTCTATCTATCTATTTGCGTTCTGCAAATAAAGAGAATGAAACTAAGATACGTATCGGTGTTTCGCAGGGATATCCGACGCGAACAGCCGATACCGGCCGACCCCTTGCCCAAAATAGAATAACGAGACGGGAGTCGGATCAGAACAGAGCGCGGCACCCCGCCGGAGAAAGAGGCTGGCAGCGATTCAGGCGGGATGCACCATCGCATCCCGTTCGGTCGCCGCGATCTCCCGCAGGAGCCCGAAAGGTCGGCGATCGGGTAGTGCCCCCGCCGGCATGTTCAGAACTCTTCCGCGATGCCGTAGCCGTACGACCGCAATACCTCGCTCCCCCGCTGCTCCGGGTATGCGGCAAGCACGAGCCCCCGCGACTCCAGGAACTCCTCGGCGGATACGATGGAGATAGGTTGGATCTGTTCGTCTTCGCCGGGCTCCATCGACCAGATGTGGATGTAATAGATATCCGGCAGCCCCTCCTCTTCGTGCAGGTAGAGATCCCTTCCGCGCCCGAATGCCCCGCCTGCGTCACCACCCCGCGGCGCGACGGTTCACCGGACGCGCACCTGACGATGCTCAAAGGACGCTCCCTGAGGAGCATCCTGATCCTGAGGATTCACGCCTCCCGAGGGCGACCCCTGAAGATACACCCGGCGGGATATGGTCGAGCGTGGTGGCGCTGATCTTCTATCCCGTTGTCTTCTTTGCCGTCGCATACACGCGGTTCATGCGGACGGATATCCGATGATAGACAGGCGCGCACTTTCGCTCCCGGGGAGGGGCTGCATTGGAGGCAGGCCGATTATTCCGCCGGGTTTCGATATTTGGGGAACGTATGCAGGGTTCTTACCGGAGTATGCACTCATACCCGCGATCCGGGGATCGAGGTATATTTCCACTGGATATCGGCAGTACTGCCGGGAGATAAAACAACGAGGGCATATCAGGAGAATGCGACGGCCTGGGTATAGCCGCGACAGTTCGATGTTTGACACAGAAAAGGTATATGGGGGAACGTTGACGCCTTGATCGGTGACACCGCGTACGGTATCCCACGGGGGCCGGGAACCCCGATTGCCGTCGTATCCCGGCCCCCAAAAGCGTGCCCGGAGGGCAATAGGGCTGCTGGGTGCCAGAGGATAGCCGTTGCGGTTCCGTGTTCCTCCAAGCACTGTTACGGAATTTCGAGTGACATAGTATTGCAATGGGAAGGAAATGCACCAAACAGGATAGGGATGTGATGTCAATTGGTTCTTGTGGTCCTGTTCAGGACGTTAAAATGAACGCATCGGCAAAGATTAATTCTGCAGAATTGTACCAGAGGGGTGACGGTACCCGCTATGTTGTAATAGACTGGTATGTAAGTGGATGTTTTGATTATAGTCAACAGTTCACGTTCACGAGCTGCGAACTCAGTACAACGATCAAAGTGAGTTGGCCTGGCAGCTCGAGTGAGATCGTGAAACCTCTCTATACCGATTACTGCATACAGTCCGGTACGGACAATTTAGCTGTGACGTCTTCAGCGTCCTCCTATACTGTGGAAGTAAAAGTGCATGCCGAATGTTGGGTCTGGGTCATCAGATGGACGAATATTGGTAGAGAGGACGCTTCTGCTTCCTGCGTTATATATCCATGAAACGCACAGGAGAGGCCTGTATGAACCGAAAAACGATATGTATCGTCCTCCTGCTGATCGCGTGCGCTCTCCCGGCAGCGGCCGCACCTGTCATCCAGCTGACGAACGATTCGGCATTCGATTCGTACCCCTTCTGGTCACCGGACGGCGCCAGGATCGCCTTCGTCTCATCCGACGGAGTGCATGCCGGCATCCGGGTGATGGAGCGCGACGGCCGGGGCCTGACGCAGGTGACGGACGACCGTTCGTGGAATCTTTTCACCGAGTTCGATCCCTGGTCACCGGACGGGAAGAAACTCCTCTTCCTCTCCGACGGTGGAAGAGGGCTCGACCTCTGGACGATGAACCCGGACGGGACCGGGAGGGTGCGCCTAACTGAAAGCGGCTGCATCGTCCCCATTCCGGGGCTCTCCGGCTACGGGGCGGACTGGAGCGCCGATGGAAAGCGGATCGTCTATACCTCCTGCCTCTTCGATGATGCAGCCATCCAGGAAGTGAACCTCTCGGCCATCCGCACGGAAGCGGATATCTGGATCATGGACGCAGACGGCGGCAACAAGAAACAACTGACGAGCGGCGGAGATGCGCGCCTGCCCCTGTGGCAGCCGCAGGGGGACAGGATCGCATACCTCGCAGACAGATCCGGGAACCGGGAGATCTGGGCCATGCAGAGCGACGGAGCGGGCGAGACACAGGTGACGTTCAGCGAGGGGAGCGTATCCGGGTATTCCTGGTCCCCGGACGGCACCAGGATCGCCTACGTCGTCGCGTCACCCCCCGGAACATGGCCGGAGTTCTCTCTCTGGGTTATCGATAGCGACGGATCGGGTTCGGAGCAATTGACAACCGGAAACCGGGACAGATCACCGATCTGGTCGCCGGACGGTACCAGGATCGCCTTCCGGTCGGAGTCGCGGGACCGGGCGCTCTGGGTGATGAAGAGCGACGGCTCCGGCCTCGCACCCCTCGGTCCTGATAATCCGGCATACATGATGCACCAGTGGTCTCCCGACGGCAGAACGATCGTCGTGAGCGATGGAAACAACCTTTATGCGATCCCGCTCGAAGATCCGGCGGCACCCGCATCGCCGGGATTTGAGGTAGTTTCTGCAGCGGGTGCACTGTTTCTCACGGCATGTCTGTTCAGACTGCGAAAACAGAAATGAGGGGGAGCGGGAACGTGCCGCACGAAGACGATTACCGGTGGAGCGCGACGCGTTAACGAGTAGCGCACCTGACGGTGCTCGAGCTCCGTTTCTGCCGAAACGTCGCTTATCGCCATCGCCGTCTTCACGCCGCTCACTCCTTCTCCCGTGCTCCCCGCAGTGCTTTTACATCCCCCACGGTCACCACGCGAACCGCACCGCCCTGGACGTCGCCTCCGGCATCGCCCATCCGGTCCTCGATCCAGCCCTCCATCTCTAGGTACGCCGCCCGCAACCCTTCGAGAACATCCGGATCGGCATCCCAGAGGCCGCGTTCGTGCGCTTCAAGCAGCCGTCTCCCGATCTCCTCCAGCCCCCAGGGATTCTCGTGGGAGCAGACGTTCGCGAGCGGAAACGGCGTGGGGGGACGCTTTCGCTCGATACGTCGGTGGAGACGATGAAGATCAACCTGACTTCCCAATCACCGCCCACGATCGAAATCGTGGTCAATACAGGCCTCCCGGTTCCGCTGAACACGCCACTCTGGGAGGCGTGCAACGAGACGCTGCACGAGACAAGGATATATGCCGATGTCGTTAACTGCACGTCCTCCTCCGGAGACGGCCGGGTGATGCTCACCTTTGCCGAGGGCCACGCGCCCGAGGTGACGCTGCGTCCTGCCAGGATCGCCATATCCGCCCGGGGGTGACAGATTCAGGCTGAAACCCTCCAACCCGCCCGCATTTCGTGCCGGCCGGTGTACGCACATTTATAGTCCAACAGTGCAAACACTGACACGGATCCGTTTTTTGAGGCGATCGCGCACCGCGTGAACCTCACGGCGACAACTGCCGGATTACGGAATATGCCGACCATGAACCTGACGGGCTGGATCGAACGTGACGGGGTGCGGCTTTCCCCTGCCGATGTAGAGCGGATGCTCAAAGACGGGCCGGAAGCTCTCGCACCGTGCGGCGGCGAGTTCCTGCTCACCTACGGTGACTGCATCGCCCGTGACGCCCTCGGGATCGTGCCCGGCCCCGTCCCGCCGGGGACCGTCTGCTCTGGCGGAAGAGAGATAGCCCGGGTAGCCCCCGATCCGGCGCCCTGCACCCTCGAGGAGGCGATCGTCACCGCGGTCGGTCTCCGGAGCGATGAGGGCGCGGTGGCGTTCTCCGGCGGCGTGGACTCTGCTCTCGTCGCCCACCTCGCCCGCCTCCCCTGCGTGGCGGTGGGGCTCCAGGGGTCGCACGATCTCGAGCGGGCGGAGAAGGCCGCCCGGATGATGGGGCTCGACCTCGCAATCGTCACCCCGACAGAGGACGAGGTCGCGGAGGCACTCGCCCGGGTCGTCCGGGTCATCCCCGACCCGACGAACCCCCTCGAGGCCTCGATCGCGACGACCCTCTCCTTCGTCGCCGCGTGGGCGGAAGAGAACGGCCATACCCGGATCCTTGCCGGGCAGGGGGCGGACGAGCTCTTCGGCGGCTACGCCCGCTACCTCACCTCTCCCGACCTCGCGGCGGAGCTCGAACGGGACTTCGCGGACCTCGCCCGCCAGAGAACGCGGGATCAGGTGGTGGCGGCGCTTCACGGGGCATACTTCTCGATGCCCTACCTCGACGTCAGGGTGGTGCGCGCCGCTCAAGCGATCCCGGCCGCCGAGCGGGTGCGCGGAGGGGTGAGAAAACACCCCCTGCGCGAGGTCGCCAAACGCCACATTCCCGCCGAAATCGCCACGGCCGAGAAGAAAGCGATGCAATACGGGAGCGGGATCTGGAGAGCGATGCAACGGCTCGCACGTGACAACGGTTATAAAAAGTCGGTACAAGGGTACTTAACGGAGATCAGTAGGGCGGAACATGATTACTGAGAGCGATATTGAACATATAGCAGAACTTGCGGATATCGGCATATCGAAAGACGAGGTGCCGGAGTTCACCACCCAGTTCAACGCAATCCTGGACTACTTCGAGGTTCTCGACACCGTCGAGGGAGAAAGCGCCCCGGACGCCGGGATCGTGAACGTATTCCGGGACGACGAGCCCCGGCCCGGCCTCTCGCAGGAAGAAGCCCTCGCGAACGCGGGGTCGACCGAGAACGGGTTCATCAAGGCGCCGAGGGTGATGTGAGTGGCGGGAATCCTCGAATTCTCGCCGGAAGACCGGGACAACGCCTTCATCACCACCTGTAGCACAGCGCCGTTCACCGACGGGGCGCTCGCCGGCACCGCCGTCGCGGTCAAGGACAATATCTCGACGGCAGGGATACAGACCACCTGCGGGTCGAAGATCCTCGAAGGCTACGTCCCGCCGTATGACGCTTACGTCGTGGAACTCCTCCGGCAGGCCGGAGCCGCGATCGTCGGCAAGACCAACATGGACGAATTCGGGATGGGCACCACCACCGAGACGAGCGCGTTCGGCCCCACCAAAAACCCGGTCGACCCGGAGCGGGTGCCCGGCGGTTCGTCCGGCGGGAGCGCCGCCGCCGTCGCCGCGGGCCTCGTCCCGATGGCGCTCGGCACCGATACCGGTGGCTCGATCCGGTGCCCCGCGGCGTTCTGCGGGATCGTTGGGCTAAAACCCACCTACGGCCGGGTCTCACGCTACGGCCTCATCGCCTACGCGAACTCTCTCGAACAGATCGGGCCGATGGCACGGACGGTGGAGGACGTTTCAAGGCTGATGTCGGTGATCGCGCGGTACGACCCCCGCGACTCGACGATGCTCGACCGTCCGTACGACCACCGGCCCTCGGCCGATATCAAGGGGCTCCGCATCGGGATACCGGAGGAGTACTTCGGCGAAGGCGTCGACCCCCGTGTGGGAGAGACCGTCCGGGACGCCATCGGTGCCCTCGAAGGGCTCGGGGCCGAGACCGTCCCGGTGAGCATCCCCGGCATGCGGCACGCGCTCGCGGCCTACTACGTCATCTGCACGAGCGAGGCCTCCTCGAACCTCGCCCGGTTCGACGGCGTCCGCTACGGCCCGGCTGTCGACATCCGAAAGTCATGGCACGAGGCCTACCAGGACCTGCGGCAGGAGATGTTCGGCACCGAGGTCCGGCGCCGGATCATGCTCGGCACCTTCGCCCTCTCGGCGGGCTATGCCGGCCGGTACTACGCGAAAGCGCAGGTAGCCCGCCGCAACATCAGAGAGGACTTCAAGCGGGCGTTTTGCGACGCGGACGTCATCGCCGGCCCGACGATGCCGACGGTCGCATTCCGCCTCGGCGAGAAGACCGACCCGCTCTCGATGTACCTCTCCGACATCCTCACGGTGCCGGCGAACCTCGCCGGGATCCCGTCGATATCCGTCCCGTGCGGTAAGGTGGACGGCCTCCCCGTGGGCCTCCAGATCATGGGACGGCAGTTCGAGGACGAGCGCGTCGTCGATGCTGCGTTTGCCTACGAACAGGAGGTGAGGGCATGAAGACGATCGTCGGGCTCGAGATCCACGTCCAGCTCTCGACCGCGACAAAGCTCTTCTGCGGCTGCTCGACGGACTACCGCGACGACGAGCCGAACACCCACTGCTGTCCGGTCTGTCTCGGCCTCCCCGGTGCGCTCCCGCGGATCAACAGAAAGGCGGTCGATTACGGCCTGAAGGTCGCAAAAGCCCTCGATATGAAGGTTCCGGAAGAGTCGGAGTTCGCCCGGAAGAACTACTTCTACCCCGACCTCCCGAAGGCCTACCAGATCACACAGTACGACAAGCCGCTCGCGGTCGAAGGGACGGTCGAGATCGAGGACGACGAGGGGCACGAGAAGATCGTCCGGATCACCCGGGTGCACCTCGAAGAGGACCCGGGGAGGCTCGTCCACGTCGCGGGCGGTTCGAAGTACTCGCTCGTCGACTACAACCGATCGGGTATCCCGCTCCTTGAGATCGTCACCGAGCCGGACATGCGCTCCCCGCAGGAGGCACGCCGGTTCCTGAACAAACTCCGGACGATCCTCGAGTACCTCGGCGTCTTCGACGGCGACCGGGAGGGCGGCCTCCGCGTGGACGCAAACATATCCCTCGAGGGCTCCGAACGGGTCGAGGTCAAGAACATCTCCTCCTACAAGGGCGTCGAGAAGGCCCTCACCTTCGAGGTGACCCGGCAGAAGAACCTGCTCCGGCGCGGCCAGAAGGTGACGCGAGAGACCCGGCACTTCATGGAAGGGCGCGGGATCACCACCTCCGCCCGCAGCAAGGAGGAGGAGCACGACTACCGCTACTTCCCCGAGCCCGATCTCCGGCCGCTCCGGGTCGCGGACCGGGTCGCGGCGATCGACCTCCCCGAGCTTCCCGTCGCCCGTAAGAACCGGTTCATGGCGCAGTACGGCATATCGCTCAACCACGCCCGGACACTGACCGGCGACCCGAAACTCGCCGACTTCTACGAGCGCGTTGCGTCCGTCGACCCGGTTCTCGCCGCCACCTGGGTGGCCGACACGCTCCTTGGAGAACTCAACTACCGCGACATGAACATCGCCGCCGTCCCGGCCGAACGCATCGTGGAACTCCTCGCCCTCCTCAAATCAAAGACGATCACCGATACGGCCGGCGTCCAGGTTCTGCGGGAGATGCTCGATGCCTGCGCCGCCGGCAAGCCCTGCGAGCCTCCCGCCGTGATCGTGGAGCGCGAAGGGCTCGCCAGAGCCACGGGCGACGAGTTCACGCAGGTCGTCCAGAAGGTGGTCGCCGCGAACCCCCAGGCCGTGGAAGACTACCGGGCCGGCAAGAAGGGAGCCCTGAACTTCCTCGTGGGGCAGGTGATGAAAGAGACACGCGGGCGGGCGGATCCGCGGGAACTCGGCCGCATCGTATCCGAGTATATTGATACAGGCGGGGTGTAATCCGCAGTGCATTTAATCATCGCAGAGAAGAACATCTCGGCAAATCGGATCGCACAGATCCTCGCCGGCAACGAGAAAGTGAGAGCGACGAAGGACGGAAGCGTATCCACCTACTCCTTCGACACGAAGACGGTGGTCGGCCTCAAAGGGCACGTGGTGGAGGTGGACTTCGAGCCCGGCTACACCAACTGGCGGAGCGAGACCCATACGCCGCGAAGCCTCATCGATGCGGGCATCGTCAAGAAGCCGACCGAGAAGAAGATCGTCAACCTCATCCAGAAACTCTCGAAGAAGGCGGATCTCGTCACCATTGCCACTGATTACGATACGGAAGGAGAACTGATCGGGAAGGAGGCCTACGAACTCGTCCGTGCGGTGAATTCAAACGTCAGGATCAACCGCGCCCGGTTCTCCGCGATAACCCCGGCGGAGATCCGCACAGCGTTTGAGAACCTGACCGACCTCGACTTCGACCTCGCGGCCGCCGGCGAGGCCCGCCAGACGGTCGACCTGATGTGGGGAGCGGCGCTGACCCGGTTCATCAGCCTCGCGGCACGCCGGGGCGGCACGAACATCCTCTCCGTCGGCCGGGTCCAGAGCCCGACGCTCGCCATGATTGTCGAGCGGGAGCGCGAGATCGAGAGCTTCGTCCCCCAGACCTACTGGATGCTCTCGCTCGATACCGAGAAGGACGGCGTAACGATCGAGGCGCGGCATACCGCCGGGCGATTCACCGACCACGAAGCAGCCCTCGCCGCGGAGGCAGGGACGAAGGAGCCGCTCGTCGTCACGGACGTGAAAGAGGGGCAGAAGACCGACCGGGCGCCGACGCCGTTCGACACCACGACCTTCATCGTCGCGGCGAGCCGCCTGGGGCTCTCGGCGGCGAACGCGATGCGGATCGCCGAAGACCTCTACATGAACGGGTACATCTCCTACCCGAGAACCGACAACACGGTCTACCCGAAGTCGCTGAACCTGAACGCGATCCTCAATACCCTCAAAGGAGGAGTGTTCGATAAGGACGTCGCCTGGGTGCAGCAGAACCGGCGGCCCGTCCCGACCCGGGGCAAGAAGGAGAGCACCGACCACCCGCCGATTCACCCGACGGGCTCCGCGACCCGCGAGGCTCTCGGGCAGGACCGGTGGAAGGTCTACGAGCTCGTCGTGCGGCGGTTCCTCGCGACCCTCTCTCCCGACGCGAACTGGGCGACCACCAGGTGCACCTTCGACGCGTCCGGCGAGCCCTACAAGGCCACGGGCGGCAGGCTCCTCTATGCCGGGTGGCGCCGGATCTACCCCTACTCGGAGGCGAAGGAGAACATCCTCCCGGTGCTCGCCCCCGGTGAGAGGCTGCCGATCAAGAAGGTGAGCCTCGAGGAGAAGGAGACGCAGCCGCCGGCGCGCTACTCCCAGAGCCGGCTCATCCAGGTGATGGAGGAACTCGGCCTCGGCACGAAGAGCACCCGGCACGAGGTGATCGGCAAACTCGTCTCCCGCCGCTACGTGGAAGGCAACCCGCTCCGCCCGACGCTCGTCGGCCGGGCGGTCATCGACGCGCTCGACAACCACGCCGAGACGATCACGGAGCCGGAGATGACCCGGACGCTCGAGGAGCACATGCAGCTCATCAAGCAGAGCCGGCGCTCCCGCGACGACGTCGTCACCGAGTCCCGCGAGATGCTTCATCGGGTCTTCGACAAACTCGAGGCGCACAAGTCGGAGATCGGCACCGAGATCATGGAGCAGACCGCCGAGGAGCATACCGTCGGCCCCTGCCCCGCCTGCGGCCACGATCTCCGGATCCGGCACATCGGCGTCTCCCAGTTCATCGGCTGCACCGGCTACCCCGAGTGCCGGTTCAACATCAGCCTGCCCGGCAGCACCTGGGGCAAGGCAATCCGGGTCGAGGAGACCTGCAAGGAGCACAACCTCTCCCACGTCCGCCTGATCAGAAAGGGCGCCCGCCCGTGGGACATCGGCTGCCCGCTCTGCAGCCACATCGCCTCGAACGTCGAAGCGCTCCGGATGATGCCCTCGATGACCGACGACCTCATGCGGCGCCTGCACGCGCACCACATCTACACGGTCTCCGAGATCGCGGGCATGCAGCCTGAAGAACTCGCGAAAGCCGTCGGCGTCGACACAAAAGAGGCCGCAGAGCTCGCGAGAGAAGCGGAGGATGCGCTCGAGGTTCTCCGCCGCCGTTCGGAACTGAGAAAGTTCGTCCGCAAGATCGTCCCTCCGAGGAAGGGCCGGAGCCACGCGAAGATCATCAAAAACCTCCTCGAACAGGGGATCGGCGATATCCATGCGCTCTCGCTGGCCGAACCCGCCGCGCTCAAGAAGGCCGGGGTCCCGGAGGCAACCGGAATCGAACTCCTGGACGCGGCCCGCGGGCTCTGCAACGAGCGCGCCCTCCGGGAGGCCGGGGTTCCCGCGGTCAGCCTGAAGAAGTACCAGGCAGGCGGCGTCGCAAGTCCCGACGACTTCTGCTACCTGCCCATCCCCTACCTTGCAAGCAAAACCGGCATTAACCCGGAAACCGTACATAAACATGTGGATCTGGTCTGCAGGCACCTCGGGCGCCCCACCCCGCAAAAGATCACCAAGGCAGCCTTTGAGCGCGGGCAAAAAGAGCTCCTGGAGATTCCCGGGCTCGGGGAGGCGACCGTGGACAGGCTCTACCTTGCAGGCATCTATGACGCCGCAACGCTCCGTGTTGCCGACCCGGAGGAGGTCTCCTCCATCACCGGCATCCAGAAGGCCAGACTCCGCGACTACATCGGCCACCTGAAGTGACACCATGCACGCGAACTGGAAGACCTGGGTACACGTAACGAAACTTGACCCCGATAAACGCCTCCCGAAAGGAGCTGTGGAGGAGATCGCGACGAGCGGAACCGACGCCCTGATGCTCTCGGGAACGCTGAACGTGACGCGGGAGAATCTCCACGAACTCCTGGATCTGGTCTCCGCCTACGGGCTGCCGCTGGTGGTGGAACCGGCGAGCCCCGACTGCGCCATCTTTGATAAGGGCGTCGACCACCTCTTCGTGCCGAGCGTGATGAACACGAACGACGTCCGCTGGGTCGTCGGGAAGCACTACGCCTGGCTCCGCCAGGCAAGCAGCATCGACTGGGAGATGGTGGTGCCCGAGGCCTACATCGTCCTCAACCCGAACTCGGCCGTCGGCCGGGTGACGGGGGCGGACTGCAGCCTCTCGGCCGGGGACGTGGCCGCGTTCGCAGAGGTCGCGGACCGTTACTTCAAATTCCCGATCGTCTACATCGAGTACAGCGGAACCTACGGGGATCCCGCAATCGTGCAGGCGGCAGCCGGGGCTGTCGAGCACGCCACTCTCTACTACGGCGGCGGGATCCGCTCGGCCGAGCAGGCGGCGGAGATGGGGCGTTATGCCGACACGATCGTCGTCGGGAACGCGGTCTACGAGGAAGGGATCGACGTGCTCCGGGCGACGGTCCGGGCGGTACAGTGAAGGCATGCCCGAGATTTCAATTGTCCTGATCGAACCCCTCTACGAGGGGAACGTCGGGTTTGCCGCCCGGGTGATGAAGAACTTCGGGTTCACCCGGCTGGTTCTCGTCAATCCCTGCACGCTCGGCGACGACGCGATCATGCGCGCCTCCCACGCCCGCGACGTCCTCGAGGGCGCCCGGCGGATGACGGTCGAGGAGGTCTATACCGAATTCGACTTCGTGGTCGCGACGACCGGCGAGGTGAGCAAGTCGGTCTGCACCCCGATGCGGATGCCCTACTACGCGCCGGCGGAGGTCCGGGAGATCGTCGGCGACATCGACGGGACGGTCGCGATCCTCTTCGGGCGGGAGAACTGGGGCCTCGCGAACACCGAGCTCGCGCGCGCAAACCTCATCTGCACCATCCCGACCTCGGAGATCTACCCTATCCTCAACCTCTCCCACGCGGTCGGCATCCTCTGCTACGAGCTTGCTAACCTGCCGCGCGGGACCTACCCGCTCGCGAGCGCCGTCGAGATGGACTCGCTCTACCGGCACATCGACGCGTTCCTGAACCGGATCGACCACCCGGACTTCAAGCGGGAGAACACGATGACGCTCATCCGTCGGGTGCTCGGCCGGACGAAACTGACCATCCGCGAGGCGAGCACGCTTCACGGGCTGATGCGCCGGACGGAGTGGCATCTCGAAAACAAAGAATAGTTTGCGGGAGAAATAGAGTGGAATGATTCTTGTCGACTGGCAGATAGAAGACCGCATCAGGCGCGGGCATATCCGGGTAGATCCCTTCGAGCCCTCCCTGATTCAGCCTAACTCCCTGGATATCAGGCTCGGTTCGCACTTTGTCTGGTATGTCCCGGGGGAGACCGTGATCGACCCCTACGACAGCGAGACCGTCTGCGCCGAGACCGAGGAGACCGTGGCCGACTCGATCGTCCTTGCGCCGGGCCGGTTCCTCCTCGCCGAGACGCTCGAGGCGATCGAACTCCCCGACGACATCGTCGCGAGCATCGAGGGAAAGAGCAGCATCGCGCGCCTCGGGGTCGAACTCCACCAGACGGGGGGCTGGATCGACGCGGGCTTTCGGGGGACGATCACGCTCGAGATGTGCAACGTGAACTCACGGCCGGTCAAGGTCTATGCGGGGATGCCGATCGGGCAACTGGTCTTCTACAGAACAGATCGTGCCGCGCGTCCGTACAACATGAAGCAGGACGCAAAGTACATGGATCAGCGGCAGGCGACCCTCTCCCGCTACCACGAGAACGCGCGCCGCGCAGAGGAGTAGTTCCGCGAATACGGCGAAATCCGACGCTTCCCTCTGCACTGCGGCGGGAGAGGCGACCGGGGCACATGCTCCCCGGCCGACGAGCGTCATGCACTATATAGCAGGAAAACAGATATTGAACGATTCAACTGGGGATACCAATGCGACTTCTTCTGATCCACTCTGATCATATCGAATACGAGGCCCGGAAGAAGACGAAGGTCGCCGAAGAGGATGCCGTCCCGAAAGACGCCCTCGACGAGGCGCTCGCCGTCTTCTGCGCGGTTGAGTCTGTCGACGAAGAGAACATCGAAGACTCCGTCCGGCAGGCGTCCGACGAGATCGTCGCCACCGCCCGGCAGCTCGGCACCGCCAATATCATGATCTACCCCTATGCGCACCTCTCATCCGACCTTGCATCGCCGGAGACGGCGGTGAGCGCCCTTAAGGGGATCGAGGAGGCTCTCGCCGGTATGGACGGCTTCGTCGTGAAACGCGCACCGTTCGGCTGGTACAAGGCATTCTCGCTCTCCTGCAAGGGCCATCCGCTCTCCGAACTCTCGCGGACGATCGTCCCGGGCGAAGGGGCGGCGACCGCGCCGAAGAAGGAGATCGAGCACGAGTTCTTCGTCATCACCCCCGAGGGGGAGCGGAGAGACGCGGCCGACTACGTGAGGGAGGAGACGCCCTTCGCCGCCCTGATACGGAAGGAACTCGGGTACCCGGGACCGGAAGGAGCCGAGCCGGTGCACGTCGACCTGATGCGGGCGAAGGAACTCGTGGAGTACGAGCCGCGCTCGGATGTCGGGCACCACCGCTGGATGCCCCGGGGGAAACTGATCCGGGACCTTCTCTCCGATTACGTCCTTTCTCTGGTGCTCGGCTACGGCGGAATGCCGGTCGAGACCCCGGTGATGTACGACCTCGGCGACAAGGCGATCTGGGAGCACGCCGCCAAGTTCGGGGAGCGGCAGTACCGGTTCAAGAGCGGCAACCGCGATATGATGCTACGGTTCGCGGCGTGTTTCGGGATGTTTTCCATCATGCACGACATGCACATCTCCCCGAACACCCTCCCGATGAAACTCTACGAACTCTCGACCTATTCGTTCCGCCACGAGCAGAAGGGCGAGGTTATCGGGCTGAAGCGTCTGCGCGCATTCACGATGCCCGATATGCACACCCTCTGCCGGGACGTGGACGGCGCACTCACGGCGTTCGAGGAGCAGCTCGCGATAGGCTGGAAGACCGGCGACGACCTCGAAACCCCGCTCGTCGGGGTCTTCCGGTGCACCCGCGACTTCTTCGAACAGTACGAACTCTGGGTGAAGGAGATCGTCGCGAAGTCGGGCGTGCCGATGCTGATCGAGGTCCTCTCGGAGCGGACCCACTACTGGATTGCTAAAGTCGACCTCGCGGCGATCGATGCACAGGGAAGACCCATCGAGAATCCGACCGTCCAGATCGATGTGGAGAGCGCCAACCGGTTCGATATCAAGTACTACGCCCCCGACGGGACGGAGATTCATCCCCCGATCCTCCACTGCTCGCCGACGGGTTCGATCGAGCGGGTGATCTGCGCGATGCTCGAGAACACCGCAGGCCAGGAGGTTCCCTCGTTCCCGACCTGGCTCGCCCCGACCCAGGTCAGGCTGGTGCCGGTGGCGGAGCGTCACGTCTGTTTCGCGGAAGAGATCGGCACCCGGCTGAACGCGGCCGGCATCCGGGCGGACGTCGACGACCGGGACGAGAGCGTGAACAAGAAGGTCCGCGAGGCCGGGATGGACTGGGTCCCCTACGTCGCGGTGATCGGCGACCAGGAAGCCGAGACCGGCCGGCTCATGATCACCATCCGGAAACTCTCGGAGAAGAAGAAGCCCTACAAGGAGACGATGACCGAGAGCGAACTCGTCCAGGCGGTGAAGCTGGAGACCGCCGGAAAGCCCTTCCGGCAGCTCTACACGCCGAAGCTTCTCTCGCGGAAGCCCCGGTTTATTTAATCACTCTTTTTTTACGAAATTTCAGGGCACGACGACCCGATGGGCGCGATGGTCCGAAGCGCGACCGGCCGTAGGGTGCGATGTTCCGTAGGAACGGAGCAGGAGCACCGAAGGTGCGGGGCGGGAGCGTGAGCACCGGAGGTGTGAAGGACCGGAGCTTGAGAAAACGCGAAGCGTTTTCGGGGTCGGAGCGCGAGCACCGCAGGTGCGACTTGCGACAGCTCATTAAAACTGGAGCGAGAGGACCGTCAGGTGTGGGCGACGACTTCCCTGAAAGGGAAGGAGTTCGAAGAGACTGCCAGGGCTTCGATTTGCGACAAACAGGGCGACAGAGTCAAGGGAAAATCCCGGTTTAGTGGACCGTGGTGGCTATCGCCATTGGGGAGTGCGACTGGCCGAAGGGCAGGTGCATGAGCACCGTTAGGTGCGAGGGGTTGCAGGGGAGGGGGGAGACCCCCCTCGAAACCCTCCGGGTTTCTCATGCTCACTCCGTTCGCACTCCCCTTTGTCCCCACCCCCCACGGCGATACCCGGTGGAAAGCCGTGTACGGTTTGTGACATTTCTGACAACAGTAGGACGGGAACCCAATGTTTGACATCGTCAGTTTGGCCACTCATCCTCCCATCCCCAAACCACCCCCCGCCGCATCACAGACATGCCTTGCCATCACCCTACCTAACTCCGCCCCCAACAAGGTATAAAAGCCTCAAATGCTACTGTCCCACCGGTGCATGAAGTCATGGACACCGAAGAATACCGTTCCATCATATCGAATGCCATCGATCGGGAGATCGAGGCATACACCTTCTACCGCACGGTCAGGGAGAAGGTCACGGACGAGAACCTGAAAGACCTCTTCAACGAACTTGCCGGGGAAGAAAGCCAACATCGGAAGACCCTCGAGGGCTTTCTCACGAAAGAACCCGCAAAACTCGGATTCAACACACAACGGGACTACAAGGTCGCCCAGACCCTCGAGACCCCGCCGCTCTCCGCGGACTTAAAGCCGCTCGACGGTCTCGTCATTGCGATCAGAAAAGAACTCGATGCTATGCAGATGTACACCCAGCTCGCGAGCCTCAGCCTGGACCCGGAACAGATGGAATTGTTCGAGAGCCTTGCCGCGATGGAGCGAGGCCACAAGGCGCGCCTCGAGGACATCTATACGAACATGGCGTTCCCGGAAGCCTGGTGAAAGCGGGGCTTCGCGGCTCCACCATTCTTTTTTAACGCACGATGAGGGGGGAGATTGTTGAGAAATGGATGCAGGCTCTCCCCCTGCATCAATCGACGGCGCAGTATGCACCCTTGAAGAACCAGTTCCGGTAGACGATCGGAGTAATGAGCGTGGTCAGCAGGCTCATCAGGACGATCACCACGAAGATACTCTGGCCGATCAGCCCCGATTCCAGCCCGATCAGGGCGACGATCATCGCCACCTCGCCCCGCGGCGCCATCCCGAACCCGATGATGAGGGAGTCCTCACGGCACATCCCCATCGCCCGGGCGGGGAGAGCGCACCCGAGAACCTTGGTGACGATGGCGACGAGGGTCAGCGCCAGGAGGAAGAGAACCATGTCGGATGTGAGTGCGCGGACGTCCGCGAGGATCCCGAGCGATACGAAGAAGATCGAGGCGAAGACGATCTGGAAGTATTCAGCGCCCTCGTGGACTCCCTTACTCTGCCGGAGTTCGACGCCGGCGAAGGCGACTCCGGCAAGGAAT
>NZ_JXOJ01000008.1:227210-227458 GCF_001017125.1 Methanoculleus sediminis
GACGGCAAGCACCAGGAGGGAGAGGACGTCGTCGATGACCGCAGCGCCGATGATTGCTCTTGCCGCCCCGGTCTGGAGCACGCCGATCTCCTTGAGAACGTTTGCGGTTATGGCGATACTCGTCGCCGTCAGTGCCGTGCCGACGAAGACCGCGCTCGCGAAGTCGAACCCGAAGAAAACGGCAGTGATGTAGCCACCTATCCACGGGAGGATCACGCCGAGAAGTCCGATGACGCCGTAGCGTGGAT
>NZ_JXOJ01000009.1 GCF_001017125.1 Methanoculleus sediminis
GGTAGCGTAACGAAAGTTCTGTAAAATTGAATTGGCCCTGGATCCAACCTAGATTTGGACAAAGGAGAAACAGGGCCATGGATCCCTTAGCGTTAATCGAAGATTATCTTTCCGATCAGGAGAACGGCATGAAGACGCTCATCACCTGGTTCCTCAACCAGGTGATGCTCGCAGAGGCCCTCCAGCAGGCAGGAGCCGCCCAGTACGAACGCACCGATGCGCGGAAAGCGCATCGAAACGGTTACAAGGACCGATCCCTCAAGACCCGATACGGGGAGACGATCCTCCGGAAACCGCAGTTTCGGGAGTTCCCGTTCGAGACACAGGTCTTTGGACGGTATGCCCGGGTGGAGAAGGCTCTGGTGAATGCAATCGTCGAATCCTACCTCCAGGGCGTCTCAACGAGGAGAGTCCAGGAGATCGTCAGTCATCTGGGGATCGATCAGCTCTCTCCGGCTTCGGTTTCCCGGATGGCCAAGGATCTCGACGATCAGGTGCAGGCATTCCTCCTGCGGCCGATCGAACAGGCTATCCCGTATCTCTTCGTGGATGCTTCCTACTACAAAATCCGGGACGGAGCACGGTACGTCACCAAGGCGGTCCTGGTGGTCGCCGGAGTGCGCGAGGATGGTTACCGGGAGATCTTGGGCGCGAGAGTCACCGACTGTGAGAATGAAGAATTCTGGTCGGGACTCTTCGAGGACCTCAAAGAACGAGGACTTGCCGGGGTTCAACTGGTCATCTCGGATGGGCATACCGGCATCCAGAAGGCGGCTGAAGCCGCCTTCCTCGGTGCATCCTGGCAGATGTGTCAGGTTCATTGTACCCGAGCCGTCTTGAGGAATATTCCCCGGAAACATCAGAAGGAGGTTGTAGAGGGGCTGAAGGAGGCCTATGGAAGTGAACAAAGGCTTCAAGATCTCGCCGATGACCTGAATGCCAGGGGGTACCGGAAAGCAGCCAATACCATCGAACGATTCCTCCCCGGGCTCATGAGTTACACGGCATTCCCAAAACAGCACGGGAAACGGATCCGAACCACAAACCTGATGGAACGGGTCAATAAGGAACTCAAACGAAGGACCAAAGTCGTAGGAGCGTTCCCGAACGAGGAATCCCTCCTCCGGTTGGTCGGATCCATCCTGATGGACATCAACGAGGAGTGGGTCACCGGCAGAAGGTATTTGACCATGGAGAAGGAATGATCAGGCAAGGAGACGGGGCTCAGGCAAATTACAGAAGATCTGAGACGTTACC